>JAYQSL010000007.1:762500-878870 GCA_038146865.1 Rhodospirillaceae bacterium | reverse complement strand
GGGGCATGAATAGACTTTCACGCTCCGCATCGTGAGATCGAATCTGCTTTTACTCTATCGATCCGCAGTCGTCCCATTATTTTAATTGAAGCTTTCAACCATCCTTTTTTCTCAATTAAGGAGAAGGCTCTCTCACCCTACGATCAAAAGCAAGCAGACATAACTTGATCTAGGGTAATCGAGACTAGCAACATTGAGTGGAGCATTGTAAAAAAACCTCTCTTAACCTCCGATCGCAACAAACCAAAGGTCATGCTTGAGATCAAAGAGGAGTATTTCCCTGGCAAAAACCCTTCAGTCAAAAAACGATTTACTGAGCACAACTAATTGATAAGCAGAAGAATTATGCGCCTACGCGTTTATCTTTCTTTGTGTCTTCCGAATGAGTATGGTCGCCACCACAATTACCAGCCAAAACATTGGTCGATAGAGGAAAAGTGAGTAATGCAAAGACAAGAACAAGATATTTCATTTTACGCTCCATTTTTTATATCAAATACTTGTTTATTTGTTTCTCGGATCACCTATCAGTTTTCGGAATAGCAGATTGTTTTGCTTAAATCCCAAAAGTCTTTTAAGTCCAATATAATAAATAATTTTTTCCGATTACAAAAATTGTTTAAAGGTAAAAAATGAAACGTAAGTTAGCCTCTTCTGTTTGCCCGCATGATTGTGCCAGCGCCTGTACATTAGATATCGAAATTTCTGAAAATAATCGTGTTGGTAGAATATACGGATCTCATCAAAATCCATTCACTGCTGGTGTGATTTGTTCAAAAGTGGCCCGATATGAAGACCGGGGTGTACCACCCTGACCGATTAACAAAACCACTAAAACGAAAACCCCAAAATCACCAACAGCTAACCTGTCCGACTTCGAAGTAATTGAGTGAAGACGCCCTTGATATCACCGCAAACTCTTTCGAAGTGGCGCAGAGGAAACACGGTCCAGAGACTATTTGGCTTTATAATTACGCCGGGACAATGGGTCTTTTGCAGCGCGATGGAATCCAACGGCTGCGATCTACAATGGGATTTTCGCAACAAAAAAACACTATTTGTTCTTGGGTGATGAGCGTTGCGTCCAAGGCAGGCATCGGCGCCCGTCTCTCGATTAACCCGATGGAATTCGAAGAGTCTGATCTCATAATCATATGGGGTTCAAACCCTGTTTATACCCAAATAAATCTTATGAAACATATCAACCGAGCAAGGAAACTGCGTGGTACAAAATTGGTTGTAATCGACCCTTATTGTTCGGCAACGGCGAAAGCGGCTGATATCCATTTGTCGCCGATGCCAGGAACCGACTCGGCGCTAGCTTGTGCTATAATGCATGTGTTATTTAGAGACGGATGGGCTGACAGGGGTTATTTAGAAAAATATACCGATGACCCAAGTGGTCTGGAGGCACATCTCAAAACACGCTCGCCGCAATGGGCCTCTCGGATAACAGGCGTTAGCGAAGAAGAAATAGAAGAACTTGCTGCCGACTATGGAAGGTCAAAACGTTCTATAATTCGAGTTGGATATGGATTATCACGCTCTCGAAATGGCGCAGCAACGTTGCATTCGGTTTTTTCAATTGCGGCAGTTAGTGGAGCATGGCAACACCAAGGCGGAGGTATTTACGCTGGGACCGGCGGCCAATTCAAAATAGACACTTCTCTGATCATTGGCCCTTCGTCAGATGCCCGTGTGCTGGATATGTCTCAAATCGGTCCAATTCTCGATGGTGATATGGACGTGTTAAATGGAGGCCCCCCCGTAACAGCGATGCTTATCCAAAGCAGCAACCCAGCGGTGGTGGCACCCGATTCAGGCCGCGTTCGCAGTGGGTTATTGAGAGATGATTTGTTTACTGCTGTGCACGAACAATTTTTTACTGATACGGCAAGGCTGGCTGATGTCATTTTCCCTGCGACAACCTTTCTTGAACACAATGACTTATACACATCCTACGGCCATACCTACCTTCAATTTGGTCCTAAGATAATTGAACCAATCGGCCAATGTAGAAGCAATCATGACCTAATATGTGCACTTGCAAAAAAACTAGGCGCCGATCATCTTGGGTTTAGATTGGATGATCGAGAAATTTTAGATCGAACTCTCAGAAATTCTCAGTATCCAGATTTGGCAACCCTCGAGAGAAATCGTCTCTATGACACTGGTGCCAATTTTGAGGAAGCCCACTTCCTGAACGGTTTCCCTCAGGATGATCAAAAATTTCACTTTCACGCAGGATGGAAATCAACAAACAACACACAAACACCGCTACCGGACCTCCCGGATTTTTCTGACTTAATGGACAAAACCACTATCGACAGGCCTTTTAGGCTGATAACAGGTCCATCTAGACATTTCCTTAACTCTACTTTTTCGGAAACGGAGACTTCAAAAAAATTACAGAAAAGGCCGACGGCAAAAATTAACCCAAATGATGCGGATAAACTAAGTATGAGAAATGGGGATATAATCCGTGTCGGCAATGACAAGGGTAGCATCGCGATCCATGCCGAAGTTTCAGCAGAAACTAGAACAGGCACGATTGTCGTGGAAAGTGTCTGGCCGAATCAGGCTTTCATCGAAAATATGGGGATTAATCTACTGACAAGTGCCGAGGCATCGCAACCCTCTGGTGGAGCGCCGTTTCACGACACAAGCGTTTGGATTAGAGCAAATTAATTGATCGAGAGTTACTGTGCGTTCGCGGTATACTCAGCCATTCTCATGTCAACTAAGGCACTCCAGTCTTGCCAAGGTGCATTTAAATAATTGTAACCCGAGACAATAAAACCGGGTCCTGCGTAAAATTTTTCATACTGAGCATGACGTCCAGCGAATTCCGAACCTAATAAATCCCAGGCTAGCTTGAACAATTTCATTCGATCAATTGCATCTTCGCCAGGCACTGACCAATATTCCTCAAAAGTCTTTTTAAGATCAGGATCATCAATCACAGATATATCAGCTGGCATCTGAAAAGGGCCACCTCCCATCAAATCTCTGACCGTGTCGCAAATGGAATTGTATTGTGTGGTACACCAATGCAACGCAGCATACATATAACGTCGATTGATATTAAGATAGCCGGGCACAAGCTCTTCTGGACAATGCAATTGTCCCTGTATCATCCCCTCAAGTCCGCCCTCCCAGGCAGCCAGCTGGCCCAGAATACCTTGAACCGGTTGAATATGACCTGCACCATTGGTTTGAACTATTTTATGGGCCAAGCCAACGATAAATTTAAGTTTCTCCAAAAAACGAATATTTGATTGATGATTTCCCATAGAGTGAGATGGAGACTCCACGTAAATAGCCCGAGACATTTCCGCTTCATCGTGAACGAAAACCTTTTCCCAAGGAACTCGAACATTATCAAAGATAACCATCGCGTCGCTCTCATCGAAACACCACGTTAGCGGGGCATCAAATTGGTTTTTTGCGAATCTCTCGAGCGGTTTTCGGCTCCATATCGAGATGCCTTCCGAATTTAGGGGGACAGCACATGTAATCGACTCTTTGAGTTGGTTGGGCGCCAAGGGCAATAAGTTTCCTACCCAGGTCTCATTACTGAAAATTGCTGAAGTCCCAAGCATTTTCATGCCCGACAAGATCACACCTGCATCATCCTCATCAACAACCCGTAAGGTTGGAACCTTCATGCCCTCTCGCTGATATAACTCCGGCTTTCTTGCACCTTGCGGAGGTAGAACAGTGTAACATGCGAAGATATCGTTTTTTCGCATGTAATGATAATAGGCTCTAATATTTTCGCCAAAGCCCTTTTTATGTTCTCAAACATATCGGGCCTCATCGCTAATCCGGTAACAAACTAGCGACATGATCAGGAGAACGTCCACAGGCCATGCGTCCACTCCGCAATCCTCCTGTGCGTTTCAAACCTCTTTTGGAGATCCTCCGCGGAGCGCGGCATTAGAAACCAGCTGCTGTAAACGTCTCCGTCCTCTTCAAAGGACATAATATCCCGATTTTCAGGCAATGACTTTTTGTCATAAAGCATTGCAAAGGAACGTGCAGCATTTCTAAAGGCAGGATGTTCAGTAACATCCAATACTTTTTCGCCCCCAATATAAACCTGCCTTCCATCCCGAAGTGACTCCAGGTGTTCGGCTCCTGTTTTCAACATTTTACAAATCCCATATTTCGGTATTCAGAAAATAAAACTCCACAGAATTCCATTCGTGAAAAATTTTTAAAAAACGGCTCACCAGGTCAAAAACTCAGGCTTACATCACCTACCGTCACAATAACGATGTTCGCATTTAAACGGTTCCCAAATCCCTATACATCATAGTGGTAGCTTTCATTATTATGCTTTTTGTAATTGGTTGAAGAATTTCATCGGAAATTTCACCAAGCCTTATCCATTTGACATCGGAGACGTCATCATTTGCAACAGCTTCACCAGATAGCCACTCCGCATAAAAATCAACCAATGTATAATGGTACTCCACCTTCCCTTCAATATCCCTTCTGATCACATCCACCACGTCCACCAGGCCCAATATGTTGATCTCTAGATCAGTTTCCTCGCGAATTTCTCTTAGTGCCGCTTCCTCTGCAGTTTCACCTAACTCTTGCGCACCCCCAGGAATACTCCACATTTTTCCGTTGGGTCTTCTATCTCGTTCAGCAAGAAGAATTTTATCTCCCTTAAATATTACAACCCCAACCCCAACAAATGGTCTAGATGGATAAGCCCTCGGTCTTGATTTTTAAATTTAGAAAAATTACTCACTACTGCCTTCCAGCCCGATTAAACCGCGGAAATACAAAAAATAAAAAGGCAAATATTTCACAACCTACTATCAACCTGAAGGCAACTTGATGTCCCTGAGGATCATAATTACCGTTTGCCGCGACATCCCATTGATTGATAATCATTCCTATCCCCCACTGAGCCACGAACGCTCCAATAAAAGTGAGCATATTCATTGCAGTGTTTACTCTCCCTGTAAGGTGTTTGGGGAAGTTTTGGGTAAGTACCGAGTAGCACAAAAGACTTGCTGAACCCAAAAAGCCAAATAAAAAACATAAAATATCTCCACCTAGCGAAAATTCGAATACAAAAAATAATTGAACACAAATAGACCCAAAGATCCCTAAGCCCAAAACCACCTCAGGTTTAACTCCCAGAGATTGCAACCTTTCAGCAAGAGCACCAATGCTCAAAACCCCCACAAACATACCAATATTGAAAAGAAGAAGTGTAAATGCAATTGGCCCTGGCTCCAGCCCTCCGACGTCTCTCAACCAAGGCCCCATCCAGAGAGTTTGATAAGCAAGAAATGCAGCATTGTGGACAAAGGTGACGACACTTACTCTCCAGAAAAATGGATTGCCATAAACAAGAGCTAATTGCTTAATTTGTTCTTTCCAACCAACAACATTATGTTGATCGACAGCTTTTTTTTGGGGTACAAACCACCAAGTGACAATCACTAAAATTGAACTAGCAAGAGCTAAAAGATAAAATATGGGGCGCCAACCCAAAGATTGAAACAACCATTCCACCGGCACTGTTGCAGATAAAGCGCCAAAACTTCCGAATGCTACTGTTACCCCATTTATCAAAGGCAAACGCTCTGCGGGGAACCATGTCGCGTTGGCCTTGATTGCAGCCATGAGGCAGCCGGATACTCCGAGCCCGATTAGACCTCTCGCAATCAATAATGCCACGAAATCTTGGCTAGTGGCGAATAAAACACTTCCAAAAACAGCGATTAATAACAGGTATAATTGGGTCAAACGAGGCCCAAACCTATCAAGAATCATACCTAATGGAGTTTGGAAAGCCGCAAAAACAATAAAATAGACACTCGTGAGAAGCCCAAGCTCAGATGGAGAGAGCGATAGATCCTCAGCCATAGGACCAGAGATGACAATATTCACTGTTCGATAGAGGTAAGAAATGTAGTAACCAAGGCCAAATGGACCTACAACCGTCAGAAAAACTCTAGAAGGCGAAGTTCCGCTCATCTGTCATCCTTCCTCGATTAAAAACATATGTCCACGTATAAAATATAGCTAAATACTCGAATAAAAATTGCGCAAAAAAAATTTCCACCGAACCGGAACCTGGTCGATTCAATAGCTGAGAGCAATCAACTATTGGCAAAACCATTGACGGGCACACTCGAACCTATCACCCTAATGGAATGCTGCCCATAGCCGACCTAGCCGATCAATTGCATCAACAACAGGTGACTAGCCTGGAACTTGTCGAACATTGCCTCAGCCGTATAGAAGATGAGCAAGGAGAGGGCCCTCGCACGATCCTTTTTTGTGACCCAGAGAAGGCGAGATTTACTGCTAAAAAAATAGACCAACTCAGGAAGTCGGAAAAGTTTGTACCCCCATTGGCCGGAATACCCATTTCGGTAAAAGATTTATTTGATGTTACCGGAGAGATAACCACCGCTGGTTCAATTTTTCTCAAAAAATCTCAACCCGCCAAAGTCGACGCTCCATCAATAAAACGTCTACGCGATGCGGGTTTGATTTTAATCGGTCGAACCAATATGACCGAATTTGCATACTCGGGTCTTGGTCTAAACGCTCACTATGGCACTCCGCGAAATCCTTTCGACCGCAAAATTGGTAGAATTCCAGGAGGTTCCTCCTCGGGCGCCGCGGTTTCTGTTACCGATGGAATGGCTGCTGCTGCAATTGGAACAGACACTGGAGGTTCAGTCAGAATCCCCTCAGCTTTATGTGGATTAGTAGGCTTTAAACCAACCGCGCGAAGAATTCCCACAGACGGTGTCTACCCACTTTGCCCGTCGCTGGACTCCATCGGCCCCCTTGCTACCACCGTCAACTGCTGTGCCCTGCTCGATGATATTCTGAGCGGAGCTTCTCCCAAACCTATCAATTCGCCCACGGTTTCAACTCTGCAATTAGCTATACCTCAAACTCTGGTTTTGAATAACCTAGATTCTAACGTTGCTTCAGCATTTGAAACAGCCGTCAAAAAACTCTCGATGGCTGGCGCGAGAATTACCGACATACCATTCAAGCCCTTAGATGACATCCCTAGAATCAATGCAAATGGGGGGATTTATGCCGAGGCATGGGCCGTTCACAAAGAGCAATTCAATGAATCGCGGCATTTTTATGACCCGAGAGTGGCGGCAAGAATTGAGAAAACTCAGAATATCAGCTCGGAGGAATATGAAGCGGTATTACGCGCTAGAAAGACACTTATTTCTAAGGCAAATAGGATCACAAGCGACTTCGATGCCCTGCTCCTGCCGACCACTCCCAGTTCCGCTCCAAAAATTATCGACCTCGAGAATGATAGCGAAGCTTACATCGAAATGAATGGCAGAATGCTTAGAAATTGTTTTTGCTTCAATTTTCTCGATCGATGCGCGCTTTCTATACCGATTCATGCGCCTGGGTCTGCTCCTTGTGGTCTTATGATAGTTGGAGAGACGATGGGTGATAGAGAACTTTTAGGCATTGGCCAGGCCATAGAGAAAGTAGTCAAGCTTAGTTAGGAGCAGGCCATGGAACATCTCCCTGAAGGCTATCCAGAAGTCAGGCCACTTTACACTTCGGCGACATATTTTTTAGACTTTGATGTCGCTGAGGTGCATAACTTTGCAATTAATGCCATCGGCTCTGCTAAAGATACTCGAACCAAAGCCACCAGACTTTTTTACGCCGTCCGGGACAACATAAGATATGATCCCTATTCAATTTCAATGGATAAAAAAACCTACAAAGCAAGTAGCCTTATTCGAGCGGGCCAAGGTTTCTGTTTACCTAAAGCCAATTTATTAGCGGCCACAGCTCGGGCCGTAAATATTCCATCATGCATTGGGCTATCCGATGTTAAAAATCATTTGTGCACTCCTCGACTGAGACGAATGATGGGAGGAAAAGAGCTGTTTCTCCATCATGGCTATGCGTTACTCTACATCGAAGATAAGTGGGTAAAGGCGGCCCCGGCTTTCAATATAGAGTTATGTGAAAAGTTTGGAGTGATACCCACAGAGTTCGACGGAGAAAGCGACGCATTATTTCAACAATTCGATGCTCGCAATCAGCTCCATATAGAATACGTGCGTCACCACGGTGTATGGTCAGATTTCCCATTCGAGAAAGTGTCTAGGGACTTTCAGGAATACTATCCCCTGAGTGTCTACGATGAAGACGCTAGAGCTAAAGTTGATGCTGCACTTGGTTTACCAAACTCTACCTTTTAAAACGAAAACCTTCAATACAGAACGGGTTACTAGCCAATATCAGGCCTTGCCTTTACTACTCTCCACTTTTTGCCCTACCGCCGGTACACCATCACGTTCACCCCAGCGAGGTGCGGTATCAACAGTAATACCAAATTGGTCCAGCATTCTCATACAACTCTGATCCACAATATCCTCTAAAGTCTTAGGCCGGTTGTAGAACGCAGGGACAGGAGGAAATATGACTGCTCCAATTCGAGCCAGCCGGGTCAGGTTTTCCAAATGCCCCAAATGCAGGGGTGTCTCACGAATCGCAACGACCAGTTTTCGACCCTCTTTCATGACCACATCGGCTGCGCGACTGATTAAGTCTCCGGTATTCCCCATCGCTATATTAGACATAGTTTTTATAGAGCAAGGGGCTACAACCATTCCTTCACTGTGGAAAGAACCCGAAGATATCGATGCTCCAATGTTCCCCGGCTGATGTACTTCATGCGCGAGAGAGTAAATATAATCGGGATCCACATCGCATTCCATTTTTAGAGTAAGTTTAGCGGACTGGCTCATAACTAGGTGTATTTCGGTATCGCCTTCGCTACGAAGCATTTCCATGAGGCGCCATCCATAGATCGTTCCTGTCGCTCCAGTGACACCAATTATTAAACGCTTCATACTAACAATCCTCTTTTTCCGGGTCAGATTCGTAAACACACCACAACTGGTTTAATGTCCACCCTGATCCTCGCTTATGTTGATCTTTGCTTTTACTTACGATTTTACAGTCCTAACCGATCACTCTAATCCATGCAAACCCACCCCCAGACACGGAGAGCTTTTTTACTATCAGTCGGATCTAGCGGAATCGCTGGATACATATCTCTTACAGCTAAAGTTGCCTCGGGAGACAACACGAGTTCTGCCAGGCAAAATATTATTGGCAAAACGAGCGTTTATTTCGCAAAACATGAAGATACCTTGTTGGATATAGCTAGGCTTTTCGGGCTAGGTTTCGTTGAGACCGTGGCAGCTAACAAAGGGGTAGATCCATGGATTCCGGGTCGAGGAAAAAAAATTCAGATACCCGGGGCCCACATAATCCCAGAAGGACCACGGAAGGGTTTTCTGATAAATATCGCAGACCAACGTTTATATTGGTTCAGAGAAAATGGAGACACAAAATCATATCCCATTGGCACAGGAAAGGAAGCTTGGGAAACCCCCGTAGGATCAACTAAGATCGTAAGAAAACAGAAAAACCCAATATGGTTTGTTCCAAAATCTGTTCGTGATGAAGACCCAGACCTCCCAAAGTTCATGCCACCTGGCCCTCAAAACCCTCTCGGTCAACACGCCTTTTATCTTGGCTGGCCGTCATATTTAATCCATGGGACTAATATACCCTGGGGTGTGGGGCGCAGGGTCAGCCACGGTTGCATTAGAATGTACCCCGAAGACATAGCCGAAATGTTCGATGAAATTAAACCAGGAACAAACGTCTCTATAACTGACCAAGAAGCGAAACTGACTTGGTTGGATTCGCAGGTATTTTTGGAAATTCACCCAAATCACACACAAAATCTTGAACTAGAGGAGCGAGGCCACTTTACCCTAGCAAAAGTTCCCGAACTTCCTTACAGAATAAAAGAAATTTCTGGTAAATATTTCAAAAACGTTGATTGGCAGCTTATCCGAAAGACAGAGCTCGAACGGACCGGAATTCCCGTCCCCATCCTCAAACGAAAAAACGGCAGCTAATCAGCCGCCGCCTCACCTAGATCGCTTACTTTCTTATGCCTTTTCTGAATACCCTATCCGCCTTATCTCCTGCTGCTTTTGCTTCAGCAGCGGCAGTCTCAGCAGCACTCGCTGCTCTCAAAGCCTCAGAGGCGGCTTTCTGGGCCGCTTGCAAAGCTTGGTTTGCTGTCAATTGAGCAGCTTTTGCTGCGTCTTGGGCAGCCTTAATAGCCGCAGAGTCAAGCCCTGCAGTGTTTTGTCCAGGGGTTTCACAACCCACCGCAAAAAAGATAGGAAGGCAACTAACTACAATCAATTTCGCAATTTTCATTACTTTCTCCTGGTCGGAAATTAAATTCAGGTCCCGATAATCATGATCTACAATAACATGTCTAGATTACAAAACAGAGACAATTTTCAAAAATCTCGTTGAGTAGACCTAGAATGCCGCGGCATAATATTTAGTGCCGAGGTCAGACACATTATTCGCGAAGTTCCAATTTTTGAAGTTCGAAGTCAGAAAATTCCATTTGCCACAAAACTTATTGGTTCTTTCTCAGAAATAATTCTCAAATTTTTAGACTCATAGCCTTTCAAAAACCTTAGCCTGACGCCCCATGCCGGACTCACATAATAGTTATTCACAATCTCGCCTTAGAAAAGTGAGTTTTCCCCGCTATTCTTTCATTTGAGGAGGAGTTGTTTTAAAAAATTTAGTGTAACTAGACATATGGAGAATTTTAGAACCCCTCAGAATATAGCTTCTATTCCAGTGCTCAACGAAAATGAAGTCGGATATCGACAACTGCCGGTAAATTTAGAAGCAGAGCAAGCCCTGCTGGGCGCAATTTTGATAAATAATCGGGCGGTCGAACAAGTGGCTGACTTTTTAAAGTCAGAACATTTTTCGGACCTGTTGCATGGAAAGATATATGAAGCCGCGTGCAAACAAATTGACCGTGGACAGGAAGCCAACCCCACGACCCTCAAATTTTATTTCAATCAGGAAATTGAATTAGCGAATCCTAACCAAGACAATTATCTTGTTTGGCTTGCAGAGAATGCCCTCAGTGTGATCAACGCTCGGGATTATGCATATAGCATCTACGAGATGTATATAAGGCGCCAATTGATTAATTTAGGGGAAGATACCGTCAATGATGCCTATGATGCGGACCTCGACAAAACAGCTACAAATCAAATTGAAACTGCGGAGCAACGACTTTACGACTTAGCCACCGCAGGGGACTACCAGGGCGGATTCCAAGATTTCCAGATGGCATTAAAAATAGCCATTGAGTCTGCCGACGCCGCTTATAAACGGGACGGCCACCTCACAGGAGTAAGCACAGGATTGGTGGACTTAGACAAGTTACTTGGTGGCTTACATAAATCTGATCTAATTATTTTGGCCGGTAGACCATCAATGGGGAAAACTGCATTAGCGACCAATATTGCTTTTCATATAGCAGAGTCCCTTCGGGAAGAAGTTGATAGCCACGGTTCGAAACAAGTAATTGATGGTGGTATCGTGGCCTTTTTTTCGCTGGAAATGTCGGCTGAGCAACTCGCCACCAGAATCTTAGCCGAAAAATCAAGCATTGGCTCGGAGGCGATCCGCAGAGGAACAATGAGCAGTGAACAATGGGAAGCCCTGGTCGATGCAACACATAAACTTCAGAGCACAAAGATTTTTATAGATGACACACCCGCACTTACTGTTTCGGCACTAAGAACGCGGGCGAGGAGGCTTAAAAGACAACAAGGCCTTGGCTTGATTGTAGTCGACTATTTACAACTCATTTCCTCATCGGGTTCCCGAAATGACAACCGGGTCCAAGAAATCTCTGAAATAACGCGCGGCCTTAAAACGCTCGCGAAAGAATTAGATGTTCCCGTGATGGCACTATCTCAATTATCTCGGCAAGTGGAACAGCGAGAGGACAAAAGACCACAACTTTCGGATTTACGTGAATCAGGGTCAATCGAGCAGGATGCTGATGTTGTTATGTTTATCTACAGAGAAGAATATTATAAGGCCAGACAGGAGCCCTCGGAGGGGACACCGGAGCATGAACATTGGCAACTTGAAATGGAACAAGTGCACGGCAAGGCAGAGGTCATAATAGCCAAGCAACGCCATGGGCCAATTGGCCGAGTACTCGTCCATTTCAACGCTCTTCTTACGAAATTTAGTAATCTCGCAAGACATGAATATGATGAGGCGGGTTATTAGAGAAAGGGGATTACTCTGCCAAAAAACCACGGACTACAGCTTTCCATCAACTTGGAAGCAATAGCAAAAAACTACAGATTTATGAGATCTATTTCTGCTCCAGCAACCTGCGCTGCGGTAGTAAAATGTGATGCTTATGGTCTAGGTCTAGGTCCGGTGGCACGTCGTTTGTCTGAAGAGGGGTGCACTAACTTCTTTGTTGCCCTACCTCAAGAAGCGATTAGTTTGCGAGACAGTCTTAAGTCGCTTCGACGCACGCATTCAATTTATATCCTCAACGGGATGAATGACGATTTTAGAGATATTTGCGATGATTCAATTGCCCCGGTTCTTAATTCCCTAGAAGAAATTAAACTATGGCAAACTTTTAGAGAACAGGTGGGCTCTGGTTTGCCCGCAATTGTCAATTTTGACACGGGAATGAACCGTTTGGGTCTAGGCCGAGATGAAACGGAGCAAGTATTAGCTAACGCGATCACCATTTCCCCCAAATACGTTAATATAATCATGTCCCACCTGGCCTGTGCGGATGACCCCGCCCACAAAAAAAACAAAGATCAACTTGATAGATTCTCAAACCTGATCAACGTAGTTGGAAATCGATTTAAATATTCTCTTGCCAATTCTCCCGGAGTTTTTCTTGGCAGTGGTTTTCATTTTGACATGGTTCGGCCAGGGGCTGCACTGTACGGTATAGGATGTAATTCCAAGGACCGTAAGAAACTCTCTCAAGTCGTAGAATTAAAGTCAGAAATTATACAAACTCGGTCGGTTACAACCGATGAAACAATAGGTTACGGATCCGATGGACGCGTCGATAGGCCAAGTCGGTTAGCGACAGTGGCTTTGGGTTATGGTGACGGGTTATTCCGCCATCTAGGAAATTCTGGAATGGGTTTTATTTCTGGTCGAGCAGTTCCTGTTATAGGCAGAGTTTCGATGGACCTCGTGACGCTTGACGTAACCGATGTTCCGGAGACACTCTGCAAAAAGGGAGATTGGGTAGAGTTTATCGGGAAACACCAATCCCCTGATGATCTTGCCGTTTCTGCTGGAACAATAGGATACGAAATTTTAACTGCACTTGGTAATCGATATCGCAAAGGCTACGTGGGGACTATCTCTTGAAATTCTTTATCTTTCTAGGAAAGAACTCGCTAAGTTTGTGTTACGCTATTGGACGCGTATCAATATTCACATTTACCGCCATCACAAGATGTTTTGTCCCGCCTTTCTACCCCCGCCTAGTAGCCCGTCAAATTATTGAAATTGGTTTCTATTCTTTGCCTGTCGTCGGACTGACTGCAATCTTTACGGGCATGGTTTTAGCACTTCAAAGCTACACGGGCTTTGCCCGCTTTAACGCTGAAGGCGCTATCGCAAATGTCGTAGTGCTATCAATCACGCGAGAATTAGCTCCCGTTCTAGCGGGGTTGATGGTTGCTGGCCGTATAGGCGCAGCAATGGCAGCAGAGATTGGCACGATGAGGGTCACTGAACAAATTGACGCCTTATCTACTCTTTCGACCAATCCATTCAACTACCTCGTTGTGCCGCGAATAATATCTGGGACGATTGCGCTGCCATTTCTGGTAATTGTGGCGGATGTAATCGGTGTGATGGGTGGGTACTTAGTGAGCGTCTATAAGCTCGGGTTCAACCCTACTATTTATCTCCAAAAGACTTGGGAGTTTGTTCAGCCGATAGATATAATTTCGGGACTGGTAAAAGCATCATTTTTCGGTTTTCTCATATCGCTTTTGGGTTGTTACCACGGTTACAACTCAGATGGAGGCGCCCAGGGAGTTGGCCGGGCAACGACTAATGCCGTTGTCGGAGCATCCATTTTAATTTTAGCCGCCAATTATATATTAACCGAAGTATTTTTCTCCAATATCCAATGACCCAGCAAGTACCTAAAATTTCGATCAAAAATGTCAAAAAATCTTTTGGCTCAAAAACAGTATTAAACGGTTTAAACCTTGATCTATTTGCAGGGGAGTCATTAGTCGTCATAGGGGGATCTGGCACAGGCAAATCCGTAATGCTTAAAAATATACTCGGGTTACTTGAACCGGACAGCGGAAGCATTGAGGTAGACGGATCAGAGGTTGTAGGAATAAACAGCAAAGAAAGAGAAAAGACTCTATCTAAAATTGGCATGCTATTTCAAAATGCGGCATTATTTGACAGCCTCACGGTATGGGAAAACGTCGCATTCCCTCTAGTGCAGGGTAAAAAGCTTCTAAAGAGACCGCGAAGGTAGCCGCTTTCGAAAAATTAAAAGCTGTCGGCCTTACTGAAGAAGTAGCAGAACTTTACCCTGTCGAAATCTCTGGTGGCATGAAGAAAAGAGTTGGTTTAGCTCGGGCGATTGTTACTGAACCAGAAATTTTATTTTTGACGAACCAACAACAGGTTTGGATCCAATTATGGGAGACATAATCAATGATTTAATTGTGTCTTGTGTAAAAACACTGGGAGCGACAGCCCTATCTATTACACACGATATGGCTAGTGCCTTTAAAATAGCTGATCGAATTGCAATGCTTTATCAAGGTAAAATTATTTGGGTAGGGAACGCTAAGGATATCAGGAATAGTGGAAATGAGTACGTAGAACAGTTTATAAATGGTAGGGCTAACGGACCTATTAAGATGGAATTTCGTAAAATTTAATAGTTGTGCGCTGGCTCCATGCTCCAGCTTTGAGGGTTCAACAGGTGGCAAAAGACACGCCAATTTTTATTTGCCAAAATTGTGAGGCTACCCACAGAAAATGGGTAGGACATTGTGACAAGTGTGGTGAGTGGAATTCGGTAACCTCTTATTCGTCTCCTCAAAGATCCCCAAACGGGTTCGATGGGAGGAATGGGAACCGGATCGAATTCCAATCCCTAGAAGAGAGAGTTATCGAGAGACCTCGTTGGGAGTCAGGACTTTCAGAATTTGATCGTAGCTGCGGTGGGGGCCTGGTTCCAGGCTCCGCTATTTTAATCGGCGGAGATCCTGGAATAGGGAAGTCCACATTACTACTTCAGGTTTTAGGGAAACTCTCCGAGAGGGCCAGTTGCTTATACGTGACTGGCGAGGAATCCACAGATCAAGTTCGCTTGCGCGCCAATAGAATGGGTCTATCCAAAGCCAATGTCTTATTGGCTGCGGCTAGTAGCATAAGGGATCTCATCACTTCATTAAATGTTGAGACGCCCCCCAATGTGGTAGTAATCGACTCAATTCAAACCATGTATCTTGACTCAATCGATTCAGGTCCGGGGAGCGTCTCACAAGTCCGCGCATGCGCTCAAGAACTAATTCATGTTGCAAAAACCAGGGGATTTGTCCTGTTGCTTGTCGGCCACGTCACAAAGGATGGCTCAATTGCAGGCCCTCGAATCCTCGAACATATGGTAGATACAGTGATGTATTTTGAGGGAGACCGTGGCCATAACTTTAGGATCTTAAGATCAATTAAGAACCGCTTCGGACCGACCGACGAAATAGGTGTGTTTCGTATGGCTGGCAACGGTCTAATAGAAATTGAAAATCCGTCCGCTCTGTTTCTCTCCCAACGAAGATTAGACATTAATGGCGTAGCGGTTTTCGCAGGCGTTGAGGGAAGTCGTCCATTACTCGTTGAAATACAAGCCCTTGTTTCTGCTTCGACTCACGCAAATCCCAGACGTTCGGTTGTGGGTTGGGACTCCGGAAGACTAGCAATGATACTAGCTGTATTGGAGGCACGCTGCGGGTTATCTCTAGCCGGCCATGAGGTATATTTAAATGTTGCCGGAGGACTAAAAATCAATGAACCCGCTGCAGATTTAGCTGTAGCAGCAGCTCTTGTATCAGCGGCTTGTGATAAACCAGTCTCCTCAAATGCGGTGATTTTTGGCGAAGTAGGTTTATCAGGTGAAGTACGACCTGTACGCCAATCCCATTTGAGAATTAAAGAAGCCAATAAACTTGGCTTTGATATGGTTATGCAACCATTTGAGGAGGAGCAATCCCTAGACTCAGAAGCAGGATCGATAAGTTTCAGAACCTTCTCACATCTTAACGAGTTTGTGTTATGCGTCACAGGAGACACCGCAAATCTTAAGGGACTTAAAAACACGACGGCGGACGAAACATAATGCTGGACATTTTTGTTCTCATTTCAACTCTTTTAATATCCCTAATAGGGTTCTCTTGCGGTCTTGTAAGATTATCTCTTTGGCTGAGCGGATGGATTGGTGCCACTCTTCTCACTTTTTATGGTTTCGACCAAGTCCGACCAATAGCAAGAGATTTTATAGAGTCTGACTTCCTCGCTAATATGGCTGCTGGTGGTCTTCTTTTTGTAGGCTCGTTAATAATTTTTACTATTATAAGTCAGGCAATAAGCCGTAAAGTCCGTGGCAGCTCTCTTAGTTTTCTTGACCGATCACTTGGACTGCTTGCAGGTATAATCCTAAGTATGCTGATATCAATAATTGGATTTATTGGAGCTGTCTGGGCTATAAAACCCTCTCTAGAACCTAGTAAAAAACCTGACTGGATAGAAAACTCTAAAATTTTTCCAATTCTTGATTGGGGGTCCCGAGAGGTTTTCCTTCTACTCCCTAAAAATCTTAAAAAGGATCTCGATTTTCTATTTTCAGAAAAAACCCAACCTGATAATAGTTTTGAGAAACTTTTAGCACCAAAAACAAAAATATTAAAAAAAGAAAAAAGATCTGGATACTCAGACAAAGAGCGTAGAGAAATGGATCGTCTTATCCAAGGTCAAAATAAATAATGCCAGATTACAATAAAGATATTGGATTTGATAAATTGCATGAGGAATGCGGGGTTTTCGGTATCTTCGGACACAAAGAGGCGGCTGCCCTAACCGCACTCGGGCTCCATTCCCTTCAACACAGAGGTCAAGAAGCCGCTGGGATAGTGTCGCGAGACGGAGAGCAATTTCATAGCCATCGAGCAGCCGGCCATGTTGGTGACATCTTCGGTGATCCAGAGGTCATGTCACGACTTCCAGGCCCCGCCGCTATTGGTCACAACCGTTACTCAACCACGGGAGAGACTGCGCAACGCAATATTCAGCCTCTTTTTGCCGACTTATCATCAGGAGGTTTCACTCTCGCACATAATGGAAATTTGACAAACGCCGCCGCTCTGCGACGCATACTGGTAGAAAAGGGATGTCTATTCCAATCCACCACCGATACGGAAGTCATAATTCATTTAATAGCTATTAGTAATCGGAGTACAATTGTTGACAGACTGATCGATTCAATGTCCCAAATTGTCGGCGCATATTCGCTGGTCGCGATGAGTAACGATAGCATGATTGGCGCAAGAGACCCTCTTGGGGTCAGGCCCCTTGTTTTAGGTGAGCTGGATGGAAGCTATTGTATTGCATCAGAAACCTGTGCACTCGACATCATTGGAGCAAAGTTTCTACGGGATATCCTGCCAGGAGAGATAGTTATCGTAGATAAAACTGGCGTAAAATCAGTGAACCCATACAAACCAAAACAGTCTCGTTTATGTGTATTCGAATATATTTATTTTGCCAGGCCAGATAGCGTAGTGGATGGCCAAAGCGTATATGCCGCGAGAAAAAAAATAGGCCAGGAACTAGCACGGGAGAGCAATGTAGAGGCAGATGTCGTAATACCCGTTCCGGACTCAGGAGTACCAGGCGCTATGGGTTTTGCTGCTGAAGCCGGACTTCCATATGAACTTGGCATAATAAGAAATCATTACGTGGGGCGAACTTTTATCGAACCCACCGATCAAATTAGACATCTGGGGGTAAAATTAAAGCACAATGTCAGTCGCTCTGTAATTGAAGGAAAACGCGTCATACTGGTCGATGACAGCATTGTACGCGGTACCACTTCGATCAAAATAGTAGAAATGATGAGAGCCGCCGGCGCGAAAGAAGTTCATATGAGGATTTCCAGTCCTCCCACCACTAATTCATGTTTTTATGGGGTGGATACCCCAGAAAGAAATAAGTTACTTGCAGCCAATCTCTCTGTAGAAGAAATGACCAGTTATATAAAAGTCGATAGCTTAGCATTTATATCGATTGATGGCCTTTACCGGGCTATGGGGCTCAAGAGAAGAACAAACGAGCAGCCTGAGTACTGCGATGCTTGCTTCACTGGTGATTATCCAATCTCCCTCATCGACCAAAAGAATCCAAAGATCTCGAAGCAATTATCTTTTTTAACGAGCCTGAGATAAAATGACCCAAAGTCGATCTCTTGAAGGGCGCATCGCTCTAATTACTGGCGCCTCTCGTGGGATAGGAGCCGCCATTTCAAAACGGTACGCAGCTGAGGGGGCCCACGTGATCCTAACCGCGAGGACCACCGCAGCCCTAGAGGAAGTTTATGATGAAATCTTAGCTTTAGGAACAAGCACCTCAGCGACGATACTGCCGATGGATCTAGGAAATAGAGATGAAGTTGATCAATTGGGATCTGCAATAAGTCAAAGGTTTGGTCGTCTGGATATTTTTGTTGCGAATGCTGCCCAACTAGGCGAGTTAACCCCGTAACGCAAGTTGCACCTGAGATTTGGGATAAAACAATCGAGATTAACCTCAGTGCCCAATGGCGGATGATACGTACTTTAGAAATACCGCTGCTCTCATCCCCTGCCGGCAGAGCGATCTTTTTGAGATCTGGGGTTAGCGGGGGTCGTGGATATTGGGGTCCTTATGCCGTATCTAAAACAGCTTTAGAGGCCCTCGCGCGTACATGGGCTGATGAAGTATCTCATACAAATCTTCGTATCAACCTTATTAATCCGGGTGCTGTCAGAACATCTATGCGGGCAGAGGCATATCCCGGTGAAGATCCCTCAACTGTTTTAGCCCCTAGTCAGATAACCGACCTCTTTGTGAAATTAGGATCATCTGATTTTAAAGGTAATGGCGAAACGCACTTGGCCCAATAGGCTTCTTTGACCATTCTACAGTCAATCCACATAGGGGTTTTGGCCCTGCCGTAGCGTCAATCTGATAGGCACACCCCATAAATCAAATCTCTCTCGCAGACCATTAATCAGATATCTACTATAACTTTCAGGCAGGGCCCCAGGTCGTGTTGTAAACAATACGAAGCTCGGAGGCCTCGCCTTGACTTGAGTAATAAATCTTAGCTTCAGCCTTCTACCTCCGGAAATCGGTGGAGGATGGGACTGAAGCATATTTTCGAGCCACCTATTAAGTGGGCCTGTCGGAATTCTCTTTTGCCAAATATCAAATACCTTTGTGGAGGTCTGGATAAGAAGGTCCGTTCCACTCCCCTCAATAGCGGACACCGGTACAATTGGTACACCCTTAAGTTGAGGTAATGACTTTTGAATTCTGTCTTTGAGTTTTTCCATCGGGTCTCTCTGATCAGCAACGAGATCCCACTTGTTCACAGCAATCACCATTGACCGACCTTCCGAAACGACGTGGCTGGCTATAGAAAAGTCCTGGCGTTCGCCTAGTTTTCCTGGTTCCATCACCAAAATAACTACCTCCGCAAAACGTATCGCTCGCAGAGTATCAGCCACAGAGAGCTTCTCTATTTTTTCAGATATTTTAGCTCTGCGACGCATTCCCGCAGTATCAAAAAGTTCGAACTTGAACTTTCTCCATTGCCATTCGACACTTATTGAATCCCTCGTCGTTCCGGCGTGTGGGCTTGTTATTACCCTTTCCTCTCCCAATAAATGATTGAATAATGTCGATTTTCCGACATTAGGCCTCCCGACAATTGCTAACTTTATTCGGTCCTCTTTTGAACTGCTGGAATCGACAAGCGGATTGGAGACTTCTTCATTTGTCTTTTTTTTATCGAACAGATCAACGTGAGGTTGGATAGCCTCATAAAGGTCTAGCATTCCCTCTCCGTGCTCCGCCGATATTGGAATAGCCTCACCCAAACCAAGTTCAAAAGCATCATAAAGACCAATTTTACCAATTCTTCCCTCAGCCTTATTTGCTAACAATACAACTTCGCAACTTGATTTTCTTAGAAGTGTTGCGACTTGTTTGTCCAATGGTGTGATGCCAGCTCTTGAGTCGAAAAGAAAAAGCACCAAATTTGCACCCTTGAGAGCGAGCCTGGTCTGTTCCTGCATGGTCTTCTCTGTCGGGGTGCTGCCATCTTCATCAACACCCGCAGTATCAACTACTTGGAAGTTCAGATCCGATATTCCTCCACGCCCTACTCTCCGATCTCTGGTAACGCCGGGAGTTGGATCGACAATCGCGACCTTTAGGCCACATAGCCGGTTAAAAAGTGTCGATTTTCCAACATTCGGACGACCCACAATCGCGATGTTAAAATCCATTAGCGGAAAGCATACAGTCTGGAGTTATCGGCCAGCAGATAAACAATGCCATTCGCTACGACAGGTGAAAGATATATAGCACCCGAGAGCCTTATCTTTCCTAAAAGTTTTCCATTAAATGGTGATACAGACCAAACCTCACCATTACTCCCTCCCACCAATATCCGATCTCCCGCTAAAACCGGGCCTGTCCATTCGATCGGGTTCTCCTTATCTCTGCTATTCTCAAAGGTCTTCAATTGCGTAGCCCATGCTAACTTACCAGTCCTGCGGGCTAAGCAAACTAATTGACGATTTGTCGTAACGAGGTAAATGTACTCTCCTGCAACCCAAAGGCTTTCGGAGCTGCCAAAATTTGTTTCCCAAAATCTCGTTCCAGTAGCTAAGTCGGAGGCAATTGTGCGACCACTATTGGACGATGCAATCACCAAGTTCCGGTCAATTATAGGGTTCCCCTTAGAGTGAGAAATATTTGAGACAGGGCCAGATTTTCTGGCAGCAACCATCGATTCGGTCCAAACTTGTTCTCCGTTTTTAGATCCAAGAGCCACCAGCTCTCCCGATGAATGCGAGACAATCACCATGGAACCACTTGCAGCCGGGCTGGATCCGCCCATGAATATTGTCATTTCTGGGGCCCCTGAATGACGCCACATTATTGTGCCGTTATTTTTATCGAATGAGTAGGTCTCATTCGTGATACCTAACACAATCACTTGACTGTCAAAAATTGTGGGACCCGACCGAATCGGAATGCCAATATCTTTTTTCCATATCACCTCACCATTGCGACGATCCATGCAAACGACAACCCCATTACCAGTGGTGGCGACTAACAAGTTTCCCGAAGCAGCAAGACCTCCTCCAATCGTTCCCTCTAACCCCGTTCCGACAAGTGGTTTGAGTCTTCTCGTCCAGCTCTTCTTACCTGTAAAAGCTTGCAATTCATTAATCACCCCATCGGCGTTAATCGTGTAAATTTTTTCCTCAATAATGACTGGAGATCCAACTAACTGTTGGTATTTGTTAGATCCTCCACCAAGAGAAGTCGACCAAATTTCGGTTAAAGAACCAGGTGCTGCTAAATGATGCATAGCATGATTCGCAAAACCTCCGGCTTGTGGCCAGCTTAGATTACGATGCGGTTTGGGGATACGGATTAAACCTTCTTCTATTCGGCCAATCGGCAGGGGTCTCTGTTCTGGTAAAATTGAAATGCGATTACCGGGCAACCCTGGAGCCTGCCGTTCTCCCCACCATCCCGAGCATCCAGCAAAAAATGGGAGCATCAAAGCCATTAAAAAAAAACGGAGTATAGGCTTCATAGTGGTTCTAAATTAGTGGCTATTTAACACTGTTATCAGCCGTAATGCCCTTGCTCTCAGGGATTCTGGCGCTTCTAAATTGTCCGCTAGCTTCTTAAAAGTCGACTCAGCAGATTTTGTATCACCGCGCTTTATTTCCAATAACCCAAGAACCTCCATGGCCGAAAAACGCAGAGGTCTACCCGGTTCAGCAAGGGGACGCAAATAAGATATCAAATTATCCGATTTTTGATCTGACTGTCCGAGCTTCGTGAGAACCAAATTCAAGCTAGCAGCATCCCTCAATATTTTACCTTGAGATGTATCTTTAGAAATCCTTGCATAGATATCTAATGCCTCCTCAATATTTCCCGACTCTTTCAAAAGTGCCGCTTGTCTGATCTCTCCCAGTTTCTGGTAAGATCCAAAACCTTTTTCTGATAAGTTAGAGAATAGAGCGAGGGCGTCATCAGGTTTCCCCTCAAGCAATAAATTTTCCGCCACTTCATACTGATGGCTGGCATCAATTAGTTTTGTGAATGAATAGTGGTCCCAACCTTTCCACCCCGCTGCCGCCACTATAACCAACAAACCAGCTGCTAAGATAAAACGGCCATATGACTTCCAGACCTTCTGGAGTCTATCCTGCCTTAATTCTTCGTCAACTTCCTGGAAAATATCGACCAAACCAAAAGCCTCAAAATATTATCATTTTTCATTTTAACTTTCGTCACTTTCCAAAGCAAATTTTCTATGGGGCCGGGAATAATTTTTTCTTGGCTGCTGGACGTTGGTTTTGGAACGTGAATATACTTTACACTAAGCTTGGGCAACAAAGTATCCCAGGCCCTGTTTTTAATCAGCTTGCATAATTTTTTAGATGTCTAAATTAATCCAAATTTCAAATTATCAAAAGCAAAAGTCACCACCGATCAATTTTACGCGATCAGAACTAAATCAGCTTCTGACACTTTACAGCCACCGAGTGATCTCTGGGGAGTGGAAGGACTACGCTATAAATAGTGACCGGGGAATGAGTGCTTTCTCAGTGTTTAAGGATGCTGGGGCACTGCCGGCATTCACGATATATAAATTTTACAAAGGTCATAAATCGGTCAAATTTGCTGTAGGTTCTAATGGCTCACTTATAAAACAGGATCAAAGCTTAAGAGGCGCCATTTCTTTTTTGCAGAGGCGTTTAACTCTTGTGAAGAGCTAGGGTTTTATCTAATCACTCCTTGATCATGTCATGGTATTTGCCATTGTGTTTAAATAACACTATTTGGTCGGGCTCCGGAGCCTTATGATTAGCTGACTTGGTGGCGCGGAAGGCTACAAGTTCTAAAACCCGCTTCGTTATAATCGGAAGCTCTAATTCTATAGCTTTTTCTATATCAAAATACTGCAAATTCAAAAGCTCTCCATTACCTTGCAAAACGCCGGTCAACTTCTCCGCATTCACCATAAAAATCTCGCATTAAAACGAATGGGTCGCCAATGGGTGGTTACTGCCCGAGCGATATAGTTCAAGTCTCCTAAATTGGGCGCAAAACCTGTTTGGAAGAATTTACTCCAATTTTTAGGAACACTTTTTCCAGGATTTGGGTCCTTCCCACCAACAATAAGACCTGTTTCCTCAAAAGTTTCACGTATTGCTGCCGCGACCAAACCTCGAGCTCTAGCTATTTTTGTTTTACGGATTAATAAGTTTTGTGTTTGTTGACTAATGGGGCTTGCCACCCTAACCCGACTATCGCCTCTCTCCACACCGCCCCCAGGGAATACATATCGGTCAGGTAAAAATTTATGCGACGTATTTCGCAATCCCATAAGTATTTCAACCCTACTTTTTAGAGGCCGATAAATGATAAGGGTAGCAGCATCGCGAGGCCGTGGCGCCGGTGTCCCAGTGTTTCTTAAAGGCTCAGGAGCTATCAAGTCGTTTCCCCAGCGGAAAATGGAATGAGACCCACCTCGTTCCAATCTGAATGGCGCCTTAGTCTAGCTGCCTTCAGTTCCTCAAGACAACTTGCACCAGCGCAAAAAGCTGAAATGCGAAGCTCTTCAACAAGCCTTCCAATGATCTGTTCCACGTCGTTCCCCGAACCTATTGCACTTTGCAATGTGGGGGTAGCTGTTCCGCAAAGATCAGCCCCTAACCTGATAGCCTTGGCTATATCCAACCCAGTCCTTACGCCACCACTCGCGAAAACCATTAGATCAGGAAGCGCAGATTTTACTTCTACCAGACAGAGAGCAGTTGGTATTCCCCAACCAGCGAAACAGTGAGCTATTTTTTTACGAATAGGATCTGTCTGCCTAAATGCTTCGACCTCACTCCAACTGGTACCGCCCGCCCCTGCGACATCAATGCCGGCGACCCCACAATAAGCCAGTCTTTTAGCAACATCGACAGAGATACCATTGCCCACCTCTTTTACAACAACGGGAACTGACAAAGCTCTGACCAGATCTTCTATTTTCTTGTAAAGGCCTTTCCAATTTCCATCACCCTCAGGCTGAACCGCCTCCTGAAGGGGATTAAGATGAAGAAACAAAGCATCAGCCTCTATCATCTCCACCGCACGGTGTGCTTGATCTATTCCGAAACCATAGTTCAGTTGTACAGCTCCAAAATTCGCAAACAAAAGTATGTTTGGGGCAACAGATCTTACTCGATATGTGTCAATTAGACTTTTATTCTCGAGGGCGGCCCTCTGCGACCCGAGCCCCATCGCTACTCCACAAGCCTCTGCTGCCATCGCCAAATTTAAATTAATTTGCTTAGCCTTTTCTGTTCCGCCAGTCATACTTGAGATAAGTATCGGGGCAGATAATTTTCTTTTGAACAAAGACTTAGATAATTCAACCTCGGAGATATCCAATTCTGGAAGAGCGACATGATCAAAAAGAAACGATCGAAACCAGGGTCAACTCCTTTGGCGGAGACATCAGCACTAAGAACGGTGTCTATGTGAGCACTTTTTCTAACTTCAATACTCAATTTTGGTTGACCTCAATAATTTATTCGCAGCGAGTACCCTATATTCTGAGCCTAAACAAGGCTTAGGCGGTTAGAACATTTGACTGCATCAAGAACAATAAACTCTTCAAGAAAGATTATTCCACAATTAGGCAAATATTAAGCTTTGTTTCCATACCTATTTGATGAGATCTAAGAAGAGTACCCTCATCTCCTCTGATTAAGGACTATGAAACAAGTACATCTATAATCGCAGGTTTTCCCTGCAACGTTGCTTGCAGACCGCGACTAAGCGCATTTTGCAAATCTTCGGGATCACTAACCTGCTCTCCATATCCCCCAACAGATTCTGCAACTTTCACGAAATCGGGAGCGTTAATATGCGTGCCATGGTAAATTTTTGTCTCTACGGCAGTTCCATCGGGATACATTTTATGATGCATGCCTTGCATCGCTGCATATTTTTTATTGTTGAAGACAACTGTCATGATTGGAAGTTCAAAATCCCTTGAAGCACCCAAGCTACCAAGTGCCGGATTATAAAGAAACGCTCCATCTCCGATTAAAGTTACCACTGGCCGATCCTGAAACGCGAGTTTTACGCCGAGAGAAATCCCGAGGCCCTGGCCCAGGCCACCTTGTCTCGTGAAAAGAGTTTGTGGCTGTTTTAAATTTAGGTGTTCTCGGAGTAAACTTGTGTGAGTAGTTACCTCATCGATGTATACCGTTTCTTCGGGCATTACTGCATTCAGACAGGCGCAAACCCAAACAGGATTTATAGGGGTTTCCTTACTCGCTTCCCCTTGCAGCACAATACGCTTTTGCGTCCGTTCCGCGTGCGCATCTTTACAACGCTTTTTTCTCTCTGACGTAAGCTCTTCATTTAGAACAACCCTATCAGTTAAACTGGACAAAGTTTCTTCGACATCCCCCTCTAAATATAAATCGGCCTGAAGAGACTGATATACCATCGCTGAATTATGCGGATTTTCATCAATAACCGCGATAGTTGCATTTGGCGGGCAATCGCTGGGTGGATACCAAGGAACTCTGTTTCTAATTACGAGCACCAAATCTGCAGTTTGCCAAAATGGTTTAAAATCCGTCCCTTGATGCAACGAGTGGTCCCTAGGAAAATTGGCAAATAAAGCTGAGGGTTTCTCAATCACTGGAACCGCAAATTTTTCACAAAATTTCACCAGCGCATTATAAGTTTCAATCTCTCTCCCAGCGCTCTCCGTAAGCACCACCGGATTCTTGGCTTTTTCTAGGAGCTTTCCCAACTGATCGACGGCATCAGGAGACGACAGTAGCTTGGGAGCTGCCGGAATTTTCCTTGGTCTTTCTGGTGGCGTCCAATTATCCATCAAAGTTTCTGTTGATACCGCCAGGTAAGTCGGCCCTTTCGGATTTCTTTGGGCTATCTCTCCAGCTCTAGTGATGCTCTCAAATACCGTCGCCGCACTTCCGGCGATAGAGGCAAACTTCACAATTGAGTCCACCAAATGTGTGGTTCCGCCGACTATGCTTAAGTTGTTTATCCATTGAGCTCCAGGATCAAAATCGGGCTGTTCGCCATATGTCATGGACTCACCGGAAATTACAACCATGGGTATGGATGCGACATGAGCTGCGTGAATCCCCATGGCCCCTTGAAGTAAGCCTGACCCTGCATGAAGAAGAACTCCCTGCATCTTTCCTGTGGCAAGGGTATACCCAGCGGCCATATCGACGGCCAGCGTCTCATGCCATACATCAAGTAGTTTTGGCCCCGCCTTACCCTGCTGAATTTGGTCAGCCATAGCCTCCCAAACCGGAGCCCATTCGGTCCCCGGGGAGGAGAGGATATAGTCCACCCCAAGCTTACGAAACGCCTCAACTATAGCTTCTCCGCCATCAACCTTATTTTTCATTTCGGTCACCCTCTAATTTTTCTAAGTCCGCTGACGCCTGCATGAATACAAAAATTATCCAAAAACACCTTTTACATGACGCCTATTGTTCGGTGAATCTATAGAGTTTAATTTCAATCGTTTATACTAATCATATGTTTTGAAAAAATTCCGCCCGATCATCACTCCCACTCAATTGTTCCTGGGGGCTTCGAGGTTATGTCGTATGTAATCCTATTAATGCCCGGCACCTCATTAATTATACGGTTACAAATTCGCGCTAAAAATTCATGCTCAAAAGGGTAATAGTCAGCTGTCATGCCATCAGTTGCCGTCACGGCTCTTAAGGCGCAGGCATAGTCATAAGATCGCGCATCACCCATAACCCCAACCGTCTTTACAGGAAGAAGTACGGCAAAGGCCTGCCAGATCTGGTCGTATAAGCCTGCATTCCGAATTTCTTCGATAAAAATATCGTCCGCTTCTCTTAGAATTTCAGCTTTTTCTCTCGTCACTTCTCCGGGAATCCGTATCGCAAGCCCTGGGCCCGGAAAAGGATGACGCCCGACCATTTCCTCGGGCAGGCCAAGTTCCCTTCCCAACCCCCTCACTTCATCCTTAAATAAATCTCGGAGTGGTTCTAAAAGCCGTAAGTTCATTCGCTCAGGGAGACCACCCACATTATGATGGGATTTAATCGTTACACTGGGTCCACCAGAGAAAGAGACGGATTCAATTACATCAGGATAAAGAGTCCCTTGCGCTAGAAAGTCTACTTTTCCTAGTTTGTCAGCCTCTGCTTCAAAAACTTCTATAAAAGTAGCTCCAATGATTTTTCTTTTTTCTTCAGGATCACTAACCCCATTTAATCGCCCGAGAAATAGTTGGGAAGCATCAACATCAATCAAAGTTATGTTGTAATATTCTCTAAAAACTTTGATAACCTGTTCAGCTTCCCCCTTACGCATAAGTCCGTGATCGACAAAAACACAGTTAAGCTGATCCCCAACGGCTTCATGAATGAGTACTGCAGCTACAGAGGAGTCCACTCCTCCGGACAATCCGCAAATTATTTTGCTGGAGCCAACTTGCTCACGTATTTTCCCAATTGCCTTTTCACGGAACCTCGCCATTGTCCAATTCGGACTGATATTGGCTATTTTATGAGTAAAATTTCTTAATAAAGAAGCTCCTTCTGGGGTATGAACCACTTCTGGATGAAATTGAACCCCATAAAAATTCTTCTTTTCATTCGCTATCGCAGCAAAAGGAGCATTTTCACTTGAGCCTACGGTAATAAAATCGTCAGGAAGGCTCTCCACCCGATCGCCGTGACTCATCCAGACCTGGTACTTTTCTCCAATTCGCCAGATCCCGTCAAATAACTCACACCCTCTAACTACTTCAAGGAGAGCTCTACCAAACTCCCGGTTCTCGCTGGATACTACCTCGCCGCCCAGGATAGAACACATGACCTGCTGGCCATAGCAAATCCCAAGAATGGGGACTCCATAATCAAATATTGATCGTGGAACAGACGGTCCTTCACTTGAAGTAACTGACGCTGGCCCTCCCGAAAGAACTATTGCACAAGGATCAAGCTCTCTTATTGCGTCGGTTGATCTATTAAAGGGACGAACTTCACAGTAAATACCGCTTTCTCGAATCCTCCTAGCTATTAGCTGCGTCACCTGCGAGCCAAAATCCAGAATTAATACAGTTTCATTCATAAAAGTCAGCTTGCATAAGAAACGTTGAACCTAAAAAAAATGTCCTTTGAATATCAAAATGTTTTGTCAAAGAAAAACCTACTGAACAGACAGGTCTCACTCAATGAGGCTGAACAATAATTCATCCATCTTTTCTGTAGTTAGGAGCCTCTCTAGTTATGGTAACATCATGCACATGGCTTTCTCTCCAACCGGCCTCTGTTGAGCGCCGGAACTGACATTTATGTTGCATATCGGACAGTGTGGCATTACCGGTGTAACCCATTGCGGCTCTCAGGCCTCCAACGAGTTGATGCAGTACACTTGCTGCAGACCCTTTATACGGCACCTGCCCTTCAATACCCTCCGGAACGAGTTTAAGCCCATCAGTTATTTCTTCTTGGAAATACCGATCAGCTGAACCTCTAGCCATCGCCCCCAAAGATCCCATTCCTCGATAAGCCTTGTAGGACCTCCCTTGGTACAGAATTAAATCACCAGGGGCCTCATCTGTACCTGCCAGCAAAGAGCCAATCATCGCACAGTCCGCCCCGGCTGCGATGGCCTTCGCTAAATCTCCAGGGTACTTGATACCCCCATCAGCAATTGCCGGTATTCCCTGTCGGTGGCATTCCTCGGCGGCCTCTAAAATAGCCGAGAATTGAGGTACACCGACACCAGCGACCACCCTAGTGGTGCATATTGAGCCCGGACCAATCCCTATCTTGACCGCATCGGCTCCTGAATCTGCTAAAGCCTTTGCCCCTTCGGCAGTTGCCACGTTCCCCGCGATTATTTGGGTTTCATTTGACAAACGCTTTATTTCAGATACCGACGCAAGAACCCCTGCAGAGTGTCCATGAGCAGTATCTACCACGATCACATCTGCTTCAGCATCAACGAGTGCTCTCGCTCGCTGAATCCCCTTTTCTCCAACTCCTGTCGCAGCCGCGACGCGTAACCGGCCTTTTGTATCCTTGTTGGCGTCGGGAAATTTTTGGGCTTTTTCGATATCCTTGACAGTGATTAGACCGACACAGCGATATTCATTATCTACGACCAGCAGTTTTTCAATTCTATGCTGGTGCAGCAATCTTTTGGCTTCATTAGTATCTATACCTTCCGTCACTGTGACCAAGTTCTCTCGGGTCATAAGTTGATGGACGTTTTCTTTCAAATCGCTCGCAAAACGAACGTCCCGATTGGTCAAGATTCCCAGTAATTTATTCGATTTATCTTGGACTACGGGAATGCCCGAGATTTTATATTTACGCATTAAGTCAAGCGCATCGGCCAACGTTTGGTCTGGTAAAATAGTGACTGGATTTATCACCATACCCGATTCAAACTTCTTTACCTTCCTCACTTCATCTGCTTGTTGAGTGAAGGAAAGGTTCTTATGGACGACCCCGATCCCGCCTGCTTGCGCCATAGCAATGGCAAGCCTGGACTCAGTAACTGTATCCATAGCCGCAGAGATCAGAGGAATTTTAAGCTCCAGCTCCCTTGTCAGCTTTGTTGATGTATCTGCCTGAGAGGGAAGAATTTCACTCCGCGCGGGGACAAGAAGAACATCATCAAATGTTAAAGCCTCGAGAATCTTCATAGTATGCCTAACTCACCCTCTGTACACCTAATATATAACGCTCTAAATGGAATCCCAACGGCCAAAAAATTATCCTCCCCCTATCAGCGGCATTTCTTTTTAAACCCCTTTGCGACCAGATAAGTTTCCGGTGACTCCTTTCGGCTGGCAGCTGGTTTCACGTGCTTAATAGTCTCGAAAAGCGGCTTTATTCCCGCTAAAAGCGAGGACTGCGTGCCTCCTTGGAATACTTTGGCAACAACCGTTCCGCCATGATTCAAATTTTCTATTGCAAAGTCGAGTGCTATTTCACACAAATTCATAGTCCGCAAATGGTCAGTTTGCCTGTGCCCAGTTGTAGGAGCAGCCATGTCACTCAAAACAATGTCGGGGGCACCTCCGAGTGTTTCGACGATAATGCCCGAAATACCTCTCTCAGAAACATCGCCTTGAATAATATGCACCCCAGCAATGGGTTCAATTTCTAAAAGATCAACCGCCACAATTTTGCCAGACTTTATACGATTCGAAAGGACCTGACTCCAGCCTCCTGGAGCAGCTCCTAAATCGACAATCCTTGCTCCGTGTGAGAGAAAATGTGCTTTTTCATCGAGTTGTATTAATTTCCAAGCAGCTCTGGAGCGAAATCCAGCGCTGCGCGCGCTCGATACATAGGGATCGTTTAACTGCCTCTGAAGCCAGCGAGTAGAGGAAGAACGTCGCCCTTTGGCAGACTTTACTCTGGTTTTTTGATTTCTGCCTGCCCTAGGGGAAGCATCCTTATTTTTTTCCATTTCTCAAAATTTGACCTTTTTCAATCCCGCTCTCGCTAATGATAATAGAATCCCCTCGCGAATACCCCGATCTGCAACCCTTATCCTCTTGGCAGGCCACAGCTCACATATGGCCTGCAAAACTGCGCAGCCAGCAACCACCAACTCTGCTCTGCCCTGACCGACACAGGCAAGTGCAGCTCTTTCCTCAAATGAGGATGAAACAAGTTGTTGGCTTATTTCTTTTATAACCAATAAGTCCAACCAAGAGCCATCTACAATGGTCCTATTGTATTTTTTCAACTCCATATGGATGCCAGCAATAGTGGTCACTGTCCCTGCCGTACCAAGAACCTGGACCAAACCCTTAGAGATTTTTTCTCCAATTTGGTGTTTCCTCTCAAAAGGCGAAAGTGCGTCTCGTATTTCGCAAACCATTTTTTGATAATCAAACGCCGAAATATTGGAAGCCTGATAGCGTTCGGTGAGTGTAACCACACCATGGGGCACCGAAACCCAATCATGTATAACTGGAGACCCACTTTGAAGATCAACGAAGGTTATCTCTGCACTACCACCCCCCACATCAAAAGTAAGCGCAAAAGGCTCTGAAGACTCCTGCAACAAGGGAACACATCCATTTAAGGTTAGTTTAATCTCTTCCTCAGAAGAAATCGTCTCCAAATTTAGACCGATTTCTTCTTTTACTCTCGATAAAAACTCCTCACCATTGCTCGCTTGCCGACAGGCCTCAGTGGCAACGTATCTCCCCAGGGAAACCCCCTGACGAATAATTTTTTGTTTACAAATCCTCAAGGTTGAGAGGGTTCGGGCCATCGCCTTGTCGGATAACCTACCTGAGAAAACTAGTCCCTCTCCCAATCTGACTGCCTTTGAATACCCATCAACAACTTTAAAGCTGGGATATTTTGATTGGGCAATAATTAAACGGCAATTATTGGTCCCTAGATCCAAAGCTGCGATTACCGGCAGACCAGTCCGAGGCAGACCTACCCTTTTTTTTCTGCGTTTGGAGGAACCAGGTTTTTTTTCTATGCGCCCATTCAAGCTGGCGTTGACAGTCATATTTTCTATACCAATTGGAAGAGCCTAATCTCGGGTTATTTTCTACACAATCATCGTAATCCTTAATCCAGAAAATTAGAAACCCACCGACGCAAAATTCTGAGGTTTAGCATAGGGTCAAATTTATATCGATCTTCTTCTCCGCGTACAAAAGAGAGAAGCCCTGCCCTGCCAGTTGAAGAGTGACCCCCGACTGGGATCTTTTTATCATATTGCTTACTTAAGGTTGACCAGGTCGAAACCGCTGAATAGAAATCACAGAAAATATAGGATTTGACTTATGGTATCCCCGTCAAAATTTAAACAACCGCCCCTTACGACCCCTTTCCAATCCATCAAGGATATCTTGATCACCTACAATAGCCGTCACCCTGACAAAATCGCCCTATATGATTTGGATAATGAAAAATCAATCAGTTGGGGACAACTGAAGGACTGGGCAAATAGGGTAGCAAAATACCTTGAGTCTCTTGGAATAAAAAAAGGCGACCGCATCGGATTATTGTCCGATGAGGGTATTGAAAAAATGATCATTTGGATGGGTATCTGGCGTTTAGGCGCTGTGGTCTGCCCTCTTAATGTTGAAATCAACGCCACCCATATTTCATCGCTTCTTAAATCGATAAAACCCCAACTGGTCTTAGGAAGCTCTGAAGTTAGCCTAGAAAAAATGACGGCAGAAATCGACTGCCAAAAAATCATCTTTTCCGATTGGTCCAACGAGATTGAAAAGTCTAACTCCCCCGGAGAATTTTTTTCAAATGCCTCTGCATATCAGGAGGGAGCCGAAGTTTCATCAGTGAACGATGCAAGCGACATGTCCTGCATATTCTGTACATCTGGAACAACTTCTCGCCCCAAATGCGTGGTCTATGATCATATGGCCTATTGGTTGAATGGCCAAAATACGATCGATTTTCTTGGATTGAACGCCAACGATAAAACTTTGGAATATCGCTCATTTGGCTGGAATTCTGCCCAAGTGCTCAGCTTAATGCCCTGGATCGAGACTGGTCTATCGATGTACATCGCAAAACGTTTTTCGAGATCAAGGTTTTTTGAATGGATCAAGGAGCATCAGATTACCTTTTCTGCAGGTGTCCCCACTGTGGTTAACATGTTGCTCAATGAACCAACCAACATCACCGCTGCAGATATACCTAGCCTCCGGCTGATGACATGTTCCACCGCGCCTCTTTCTCCTGAACAATGGAAGAAATTCGAGGAAATGTATGGAGTGACCTTATTGCAACTTTACGGCATGTCAGAAGCTGGCTGGATATGTGGCAATAGGCATTATAAAAGACGAATGGGCACAGTAGGCCCACCCGCTAAGCACCAAGAATTTCTGGTTATTAACCCTAATGGGGAAAGTTGCCCTCCGAATATCGAGGGAGAAGTGACGATTGGAGGCCCCCAGACTTGCATGGCCACAATTTCTCCGGAAGGGGAATGGGAAGACATGCAAAACGTTCGAATTCCCACAGGCGATCTAGCAATCATAGATGAAGATGGTTTTGTGACGGTTACCGGTAGGACCAAAGACCTTATCATTCGAGGAGGCGTAAATATTGCCCCTCTAGAAATAGACAACATCATTATGGGCTTGGAAAAGGTGAGTGAGGCCGCAGCGGTTGGTATTCCCGATAAGATATATGGTGAAGAAGTGATTTGTTATGTTGTGCCAAAACCTGGTGAGCAATTAACCGAAGCAGAAATTCTCAACCACTGTGCCAATCTATTACCTGAATTTAAGGCACCCAAAAAAGCCTATCTACTAAATGATTTGCCTAAATCAGATCGCGGTAAAATCTTACGAGACAAATTAAAGGAACTTTGGCTCAGTCTAAACTAGGATACGTTACTTAGTTACGATCCTTGAGAGGAACAAAAAACACCTGGCCAGGATATATGAGATCAGGATTTTCAATCTGGTCCCGATTTGCGTCAAAAATCACTGAGTAAAAAACTCCTTTTCCGTATTGTCGCCGCGCGATTCTCCACAAACTGTTCCCACGGACCACTTTAACCGACACTTGGGGTTTCAATACAAGGGGTTCTGACGCGCTGATAAAATTCATCTTAGCCCGTTTCAAAACTTTATTTTGTTTATCAACTTGATCGACCCTGATCTCAGACTGACTTCCAGAAAAGCTCTCTCCCGTTATTATTCGCCATTTACCTTCCGAATTAGCATTGCCTTTGGCGACCAGCTTGTTGTTTAAGTAAACATTGAGTTTTGCATTAGGTTCTGAAGAGCCATTGATGGTGGTTTCTCCAGTGAGATCGTAATCTACAGCGTCAATGGATACGGGCACTGACTTTGTCTCGGAAGCAACTGCACCTTTTTGCTCCCGTAACTCCTTATTCATGAATGATTTTTGACTGGAGAGGGCCCTTGGACGCTGCAGTACTTCCGTGCCTCCCCCCTCTTGAGGGACAGAGAGGGCCAGAACCCCATCTTTATCCTCTGATTTTTCAGAACTAACGCTTTTAGCCCTATACGGTAGATAAACGATGATCCTGCGATCCCCAGAAATCCTCAGGCCTTGTTCGGTTTCTAGCTCGAGCCGCAGTTCTTTGGACCCGGGACTTAGTGGGACCTCCGGTATTAAAACCCATTCACCCCGACCATCCGCCTTGACACTTCCAATGAGTTTTTGACCTGCATAAACAGTTATTCGGCCATTTGGAGAACCACGGCCTGCCACGACCAGGTCACCAGAAGGATTAACCCGAACCACGTCAAAACTTGGCTTTAAGAGCAATTTGGTCGATTTGATCAGAGTCATTGGGTTTCTTTTCAGAAGAATTTTCGGGATCTGCTCGAGAGGTCTCTGCGGATGACTCTCTCTGTTTCAATGCACTAGAATCTTCAACTACACCTGGAACTGTTTTATTGATGTAGTCTTTCGTTTCCTCGATAAAGTTGGGTACAGGAAAATTTAGTTTGGGATCAATAAAAAAAGTAAGGGATATTGCACCTACTATCAGAAAGCCACCTAATAAGGCGACAAGCATTATCTTATTCATGGCTCAACCAGATTATTTTTTAGCCCTACACACGATTTATTTGAAAGCTCTAAATATCATTCTAAAGCCCTTCGATAGACCTAAACTGACCCAACATTTTACGAAGTATCATCGCCCTTTGTTTATACATGTCGCGGTTCTCTCAAACCATTAAATTAAAGTTGAAATCCTTTTCACTATCCAAACTTTATAAAAAAAGGGCGGAACAAGCCGCCCTTTCCTAATCCCAATGTTCAAGGGCTATTTACCAAGCGCCTTTAATTTTGCCTCAAATCCTTCATAAGCGGCCATAATTTTTTCTTTGGAGCCAGTCAAGGACGCCACTTCTATGTCTCTCGCATGCCTTTGAACCGCTTTAGCGCGTTTTACTAAATTTTTCTTATTCTTTTTTGCCGCGCTTTTGAGCATTTGCGGCGCTCTTTTCGCCAAGTCCTGAATAGCAATTGCTAAAAATTCCACAGTTTCATGGTTCCCGAGCCTTTTCTCTCTTTTTAGACTTGGGTGACCCTTTAAGTAAGCTTTGATCTTCTTACTATGTCCCGCCATTTCCTTAAGAAAAGCTTTTTCGACTTTACTGCTACTCGCATCTGCGCCAGTGGAGTTCAGTGTAATAGATGCACCCGCAACTACCAGTGCAACAAGCATCACATTAAAAATTTTTCGCAATCTATCCTCCCGCTTTAATTTCATTTAGGTTTTTTATCTCTTCTGACTAAAGCCTCTAACCCAGAATTGTAAAAATTATCGATCACGTCAAGTCAGAACGCAGACGACCAGTGGAGCACAAATTTCGGAAGTAAAGGATGAATGAAATTATAGAAAAATCTATTTCGCCGACTGGGATCAATGCCGTAACCGTATTCTGTGGTTCATCAACTGGTTCCAAAAACGCATTCTCTGATGCTGCTCGTTCACTTGGAGAAAATTTAGCCACGAAGGGTGTAAAGCTTATATACGGCGGGGGCCGTTCTGGACTAATGGGGATACTTGCTGATAGCGCCTTGTCTTCAAAGGGTTCTGTAATTGGTGTCATTCCGGATTTTCTAAGAGATCGAGAGTTAGCCCACCCGGGCCTTACCGACCTCCATGTGGTATCAAGTATGCATGAACGAAAACAAAAGATGTTCGATCTAGCGGAGGCTATTATTATTCTGCCTGGCGGGATCGGAACTCTGGAGGAGGCATTTGAGGTACTTACCTGGAAACAATTAAAACGTCACAACAAACCGATTATCATCATTAATACAGAAAATTACTGGTCTCCACTGGACGCCCTCATAAAAGCTACCATCACCGATCAATTCGCAAATCCGAGCACGCAACAAATGTATAGATTGGTTAAAACAGTAGAAGAGGCACTGATTTGCCTCATCTAATTGCCCACAAATAAAGATCGGAGAGTTTTAAATAACTTTTATGCTCCCCAAGGCACTATGGATTCCTTCAGCTGTTTGTACCCATCTAAAAATAGAGGTCTGTCCGAACCGTATATTTGATCGAAAGTGTTAAGGACACCGTCGAACCAATCTTTTAGGGCGGTATTCCCTGGGTTAGCATCTAAGTAGGCATCTCGGATCAAGACAAAATGGATACGAGGATCATATGGTCTCTTCGTCCCACCAACAGTCTCATCACCATCCAGAATTCTTAATAACATGGCGTCTGCCGATCCAAGAGTTTGCTCGTGGATAGCCGGACCCTCCATCCGATGCATTACCGAAGTCATATCACGGCCATTACCTGTCGTGTAACCCATTTCGTTCCATAAACTACTCATATTTTTATCTGAGCCAACATGCTTTAGAACCTTATCGCCGTATGCACGGAGCGGGTCAGAAACATCCGCGAGAAGATCAGTGAGCCTGTCCCCGTCAAGGTCCGTTGCAAGAACGATACAATCTTGTTTCTCTATTAAATCCCAAAGAAGCAAACCATAATTTGTATCAGCTATATGCTGTTCGATACGTCCGCTCCAATTTTCCATGCCTTTCTTAAAATCATCGGGAAGCAGAGCAATGATTTTATCAATCTCTTCTTTCTGCTCGTAATATGGATTGACCGCATACTGCCGGCCGATATCAAACTTGGTTCCTTCAAGGAGCCACGCATGCAATCCGGCATTTATTCCGTCTTCCATTGCCTGAGTAGGCTTCATTGCCACCCGACCGATCGCACCAGTATCGTTTACCAGACGGAGGAATAATCGGTTAGCATAGGCCATTTGAATGCCGGGAGAATTCATTTCCGAATGGACTATGCCGTTTTCCGGATTAACCCCAAATTTTGGCCGATCCTGTGAATACGGCAAACAAGGCATACATCGAACAACTGTGATGTTTCCGTAAGGGCGAACGTTACAATAAACCCCTGACATAGTTCTCAAAGGAGCATTAGCCGATTTCCCTTTTACGACTACTTTATTGCCCTTACCATCATTTACGTAGGCATCGCCAGCCGTTGACCATTTGATCGAAATACAAGGCATTTTTCCGAACCACCCCAACGGGGCCAAGTCCATATCGTGACGATATTGGGCCCACATTGGAACAGCGTAAAATGGCAGACCTAGGACATCGACCGCTTCAAGGGTTCCCAACAAGGCAAATGCATCGGTCAAGGAGTGACAAACAGGTTGAACTCCAGCATCAAAGTTGCCCCCCTGCCAAACTACGGCATCGGGATAACCGTCTGGTTTAATACTCGATTTCTCAAACATCCCATCAAAAATACTAAATAGGTCGCCCCCATCTGCTTCCGCACGCGCAATGGATAATAAATCAATCATAAGAATTTCCCTCGATACAGACTTTGGTAGTTACAAATGCCACGTTTAGCGGTTGTATGCCTCGGCGAAGACGCTATGTAAAGAGCCCGTGCGCCTACGATTCTAGAGCCTGTCGTATTGAGGCAATAGCATCCTCGACCTTTTCTACGTCGGGACCACCGGCTTGTGCCATATCTGGCCTACCCCCTCCCCCCTTTCCACCAATAAGGGGAGATCCCAAACGGACCAAATCAACCGCATTAAATTTCTCTGTTAGGTCCTCTGTAACACCCACTACTAATGACGCCTTGCCATCAAATACCCCGCAAATAACAATTACCCCAGACCCTATTTTTTGTTTGAAGGTATCCACAAATGACTTCAACTCTTTAGCTGGGGTATCTGTGAGAGTTTTAGATAAAAAAGAAATGGAGCCGATTTTTTCGATACCATGATCGTCAGTCTTCCCGTCCCCACCCATTGCCAAACGCCGACGCAAATTGGTTAACTCCACTTCTAAATCTCGACGTTCTTCAATTAATGAACTAACCCGATCTACTAACTGATTAATCGGTACATTTAACACTCGAGCGGCCGCGTTCAGAGTTATCTCATTATTTTCCATCCATTCGAAAGCTGAAGGGCCGGTGACCGCTTCTATTCTTCGAACGCCAGAAGCTACTGCTCCTTCAGAGACAACCTTGAAAAAACCTATATCACCGGTGCGAGATACATGGGTTCCTCCACACAACTCTAATGAAAAAGGCTTTGCCCCCTCTCCCATCGCAACAACGCGAACCTCATCTCCGTATTTTTCCCCAAACAAAGCCATCGCACCTAAATCATTGGCTTCACTGGGTGTCATAACTCGCGTCGTCACGGCGCTATTGTTGCGTACCTGTTGATTAACTTCTTTTGAAACCTTATTGATCTCATCGACCGTAATCGCTTTCGGATGGCTAATGTCAAACCTCAGCCGATCCGGCGAAACTAACGATCCTTTTTGGGTTATATGCTCACCTAAATTTCGTCGCAATGCCGCATGAAGCAGATGCGTCGCAGAATGGTGCGACCTGAGACCTGACCTGCGTTCTGGATCTACAGTCATTAAAACAGTTTCACCAACTGATACACAGCCTTGAGTTATCCTTCCAACATGAACATGAAGGTCACCAAGTTCCTTTTGTGTATCAACAATTTTTATTTCAACGCGGTCGTTGGATAAAATCCCGGCGTCACCCTGTTGGCCACCAGACTCCCCATAAAAAGGGGTTTGATTCGTTAAAATTAAAACTTCGTCATCAGCCTCGGCAGTATTAACCGCCTCTCCGCCTAATATAATGGCAACCACTTGCCCATCGGCTTGTTCCAAGCCGTAACCTAAGAATTCGGTTGATCCGATATCTTCGCGGAGTTTAAACCACAGAGTATCCTCGACATTTTCACCTGATCCAACCCAGGCCTTCCGTGCATCAGCTTTTTGCTTTTCCATAGCCCGGTTGAAGCCCGTTAGGTCGACACCCCGACCCTGTCCCCTCAACACGTCCTGGGTCAGATCTACCGGGAATCCGTATGTGTCATACAATCGAAATGCTATATCGCCGGCCAAGGCCTCGCCATCGCCTAGCTTATCTGTTTCATCCCTCAATAAGCTAAGCCCCCGATCTAGCATTTGCTTAAACCGATTTTCCTCGAGCTCTAATGTCTCCTGTATCAGGGTCTCCGCTCTCCTGAGCTCAGGGTAAGCCGACCCCATCTGGTTCACCAGAACAGGAATAAGCTTATGTAGGATTGCGTCTCGACAACCCATAATATGAGCGTGACGCATTGCTCTCCTCATAATACGTCTTAGAACATATCCTCTACCCTCATTTGAAGGTAATACCCCATCAGCAATCAAGAAGGCGGAAGATCTGATATGATCTGCGATCACCCGATTAGAATTGTGGTGTTCGCCGTTCAAATCTACATTCGCTATATCCGCTGACGCCTCTACCAAAACTCGGAGGGTATCAGTGTCGTAATTGTCGTGAACACCCTGCATTATGGCAGAGATACGCTCCAAGCCCATCCCTGTATCAATCGACGGGCGGGGAAGTGCCTCTCGATGATCAACCGAAATTTGGTTGTACTGCATAAAGACCAAATTCCAAATTTCAATAAAACGATCTCCATCTTCTTCTGGAGAACCTGGAGGACCTCCCTGATATTTATCGCCGTGATCATAAAAAATTTCAGAGCATGGACCACATGGCCCTGTATCACCCATAGACCAAAAATTATCGGAGGAAGAAATCCGAATGATACTGCTATCGCCCAATCCCGCGATCTTTTTCCAAAGGTTGTAAGCGTCGTCATCTTCATGAAACACTGTAACAAGAAGCTTACTTTGAGGTATTTGGAACTCTTTGGTGATCAACTCCCAGGCGAGCTCTATTGCTACATCTTTAAAGTAATCTCCAAAGGAAAAATTCCCCAACATTTCGAAAAAAGTGTGATGCCGCGCCGTGTAGCCAACATTTTCAAGATCATTGTGTTTCCCGCCCGCTCTAACGCATTTCTGTGAAGTTGTTGCTCGGACATAGTCACGTTTTTCTAATCCCGTAAAAATATTTTTAAACTGCACCATTCCAGCATTTGTGAACAAAAGTGTCGGGTCATTTTGGGGCACCAACGGTGACGAGTTGATCACTTCATGTTGATTTTTTTTAAAGTAATTCAGAAACGCCGTCCGAATATCATTTGTACTTAATGTCATAAATTCCCAGCACTCTCGAACATTAACGATCAAATATTCTCTTTTTAATAATGATCGAATTTGCAGGTGTCTAGAAAAGACATTGGAGGATGCAGGAAGGTATCCTCCATATGTGCATTATTTTTTTGAGGGCTAAATGTTTTAGACTTCGTCAGTTTCTTCATCGGAGGGGTTATTATTACCCAGATTGTCTCCCATCAGAGCAGCCTCCGCTATAAGCCCCGCATTTGAACGAATACCCAATTCGATTGCATCCGATATATGTGTATTCTCCCGAAGAAACTGTTTTGAGTTTTCTCGTCCCTGCCCTATCCGCTGACTATCGTATGAGAACCAGGCACCCGATTTTTCTACTATTCCTGCCTTGACACCCAAGTCAATTAACTCACCCATTTTGGAAATTCCTTCCCCATACATGATGTCAAATTCGACCGTTTTAAATGGGGGGGCCACCTTGTTTTTAACTACTTTCACTCTTGTCTGATTGCCAACCACTTCATCACGATCCTTAATCGCACCAATACGGCGGATATCAAGCCGAACCGAAGAATAAAATTTTAGAGCATTACCGCCTGTTGTCGTCTCCGGGTTTCCAAACATCACGCCAATCTTCATTCTGATTTGATTTATGAATATGATCGTACAATTTGTCCGCGCGATTGACCCCGTGAGTTTTCTTAACGCCTGGCTCATTAACCTCGCTTGCAATCCAACATGGGTATCACCCATCTCTCCTTCTAGCTCGGCTCTTGGAACTAGAGGCCGCCACACTATCAACAACAATTAGGTCTACCGCCCCAGACCGCACTAACGTGTCTGTAATCTCCAAAGCCTGTTCACCCGCATCGGGTTGCGAAATAAGAAGGTCATCAATATTCACACCAAGTTTACCGGCATACACCGGATCTAGTGCATGTTCCGCATCCACAAAAGCGCACTGTCCCCCGTTCTTTTGTGCTTCCGCGACGCAATGCAGAGCTAAAGTGGTTTTTCCGGAGCTTTCCGGGCCGTATACTTCTATAATTCGGCCCTTGGGAATGCCGCCAATACCAAGGGCTATATCTAATCCTAGAGAGCCCGTGGAAACTGATTCTGTTTCAACAACCTGTCCCTCCCCCAAACGCATAATGGAGCCTTTTCCGTGTGCCCTCTCTATCTGTTGGAGCGCGGCGTCTAATGCCTTGGATTTATCCATAATTCCCTTATCCACAAGTCTCAATGCAGGTTCTGCCATATCCTAACTCCTTATTTCATAACCACGGGATTCGATCAATTGAAGGATTATGTTCATGTTTTGTTCTTTTTTGCAATAACAAATGTTTTCTTTGTCAGAGAGGTTCTTCTAAAAACGCATCTGCGTTAATTGAGGATTTTAAAGGGTCAAAGGCCTGCCTCCTTCCATCCCAACGATATGGGATGTTCTTTGCTTTCTATTTGACCTAAGTTTAGGAATTATTTTCTAAATTGGTGGGAGCGCGACTCGATGCTTTTAGAGGGTTCATGTCATTGCGGCAGGGTGAAATACAGTGTCGAATCAGATACGCCTTATCCGTTTTCAAAATGTTACTGTTCAATATGCCGCAAGTTAGCCGGTGGTTCCGGCTCCGCTGTAAATATCATGGCTAACAATCTAACGCTCAAGGTGTCCGGCGAAGAACACTTATCCGTCTATCGGTCCAATCTCAACGACAGAGGTGTTTATGAAAAAGACGGGCTCGGATACTCCCGCCGACATTTTTGCAAGCACTGCGGAACTATGATGTGGAACCACAACAGCCGACATGGGCACTGGGTTTATTTGTTTGCATCATCTGTCGACACACCTCTTCCGACGCCCCCAGAGGTAAGACACACGATGACGAACTACAAGGCCTCCTGGGTAAACATTCCTGAAAATGACCCTAAATATGACCAATATCCTGATGAGAGTATCGAAGACTGGCACAAAAAAAGGGGCCTATTCGGCCCCTCTTGAATGTTTTGCTCTATCTTTAATCAAATCTGCCTAAAATTTTGCTTTCCATTCTTCAATTGGCAAAAAGCTTGGGTCTCTCGAACATTTTTCTTTGTTATTGGCAAGAACCTCTTCATCGGACAAATCAAAATTAATAAGGTCCCGATGTGGCTGGGACACATACCATGGAAGTGACATGTATACCTCAATTCTATTCCCTTCTGGGTCAGGGAAGTACACTGATAAGGCGTTGCCATGATCAACGGGCTCTATCCCTTCAACTCCGGCACCCACAGCTTTATCATATGCTGCCCGCACCATACTGAATTCCTTAACTCTAAATGATATTTGATTGATAGTGCTCGGGACTCCTGCAGGACGGGTTGAAGCTAAAACAATCTGATGGTGCTCTTCCGGATCACGACTGAGAAAAACTAATTCAGGTCCCTTTCCTCCGCCTCCATGTCCCCTATCAGTAATCTTGAATCCCAATAATTCAGTATAGAATTCAACCATAGGCTCCATTCGGGTCACATTTATACCAATGTGGCCAAAAGACATTTCCCCTAGTCCACTCATAGTTATATCCCTCCGATAACTCTGATTTTTCTGACGTATTTTTTAAATACTTCCTAGGTCGTTTTTATTAAATATTTAACCTAGCAAGTTTTGTTTTGATTTTTATTTAATCTTCAAATGATAAAAATTTCATCTAAAATCTTTGGGTAAATTTCTATTAGTTTTTATAACTACATTCCAACACGTCAAAAACATTTCCAAAAAGCGCCTGTCTTTCTATGTGTACTTTGTGCCAAAGCACAAAGAAGAGCAAAATCCAAGCGGCAAAACCTGATCGCTTATCTCGAGCACAAAATACTTTTCGTACAACATCCGGATGAAAAAGTTCTGTAATAATCGGTTGTTGCGAGACTAGTAGGCCTAACTTTTCAGCATGCCCTCGTATCCACTCATCAACTGGTACAGTGAACCCCTTCTTGCGCGCAAAAGCGTCAGCGTTGGGCAGTTGATTATCCAACCATTTCCTTAGTATCCATTTTCCATATTTTCCTTTGACTTTGAGCTTGTCGGGAAATCTGAAAACTGCGCTAGCCACGACTGGATCCAGCATAGGTGTGCGCCCCTCTAGACCATGAGCCATAAGACATCGATCGAGTTTTATTAACAGATCATTTGCCAGCCAGTCGTTACAATCAGCGGCTTGCTCAGCTTGGAGCGAAGATCTACCATCGGCTCTGGCCATTTCCATTGCTTGCTCCCGTCCTTTTCTCCACTTTTCATTCTCTGACCTTAAAATTCCAAGGCCATTTAAGGCTCCTTTTAGTCGACCTGGCCTCCGAAAAAACCGCCACGGGGCTGCAAGAGACCGATAGCGACCGTATCCCCCGAACAGCTCATCCCCGCCCTCTCCACTCAAGATAACTTTGACATCCCTAGAGGCCACGGAGGCGAGTTTATAGGTCGGAAGGATCGCGTAATCTGCAATTGGGTCATCAATCGTTTCAACAACCTGCGGTAACAGGTCCCAGAAATCCTTTTCGGTAAAATCTATTTCAACATGTTCTGATCCAAAAGCTGCGGCGATACTGCGAGCATGGTCCCGCTCATCCGCCACACCGGTCCCGGGAAATCCGATTGTATATGATTTGATCGGCTCATGATTTGACTTTGCCATCTGTGCGAGCAATGCCGAGGAGTCTATTCCACCCGATAAAAATAGCCCGTAGGGCACATCACTTCTTTGATGAACCATCACGCTGTCATTTAGGGCTGTTTCCACATTAGCAAGTGCATCATCAACTGAGATCGGAACAGGGCCGCCTATAGGTAATGCATGGATTCTTTCTCGTCTTAAAATCTTTCCTGACTGAATAATCAATGTCTCCCCGGGGAAGACGCGATATACGCCTTCAAATGCAGTTTCAGCAGCAGACGAATATTGAAGTTGAAATAGCTCTCTCGCGGCGTCCATTTGGAGCGACGGTTCGACTAAAGCAGCATCAAAAAACGCCCTCGGTTCTGATGCAAATGCAAAACCAAATGAGCCCTCACAATAATAAAGCGGTTTAATGCCAAAAGGGTCTCTGGAGAGCACAAGTGTTCTGCTACGCTCGTCATAAATTGCGATCGAATACATTCCTCTTAAACGCGAGGCAAAATGTTCACCTAAACGCGCATATAAATGGAGAGGAATTTCACAATCTGACCTTGTTTTAAATTCCTCCGCAGCAAACTCCTCTCTTAGTTCGATGTAGTTATAGATTTCACCGTTTGCCACTAAATGAAGGCCAAGAGGATGCGAAAGCGGCTGGTTACCATTTTCGATATCAATTATCGATAAACGACGATGAACCAAACCGATGCCTGGCGCTACAAATTCGCCGCCACCATCCGGACCTCGATGCTCGAGAGAGCTTGACATGCAATCAAGGGTTTTTTTATCCGGCAGAGCACCGGAGGGAAGCATTAATCCGGCAATCCCGCACATCCCAGCGCCCCCCAAAAGACAGAATACTTTTCGCGCCGAAAGTTTTCCCGCGCCACAACAATCTTTTTAACCCTCATTAATTACTTAGTCCGATGCTGGAGAATAAAGATCAGCGATTTAAATCCACTTTCATTTGACATTTTCAAACTTTGCAGGTTCCTCCAATGATCCAAATATATGTCAATTTATACTCGGCAATAGACTTTCAAATGCCTCGGCTGCTTCATTCCAAGTCCAGCCTCTCTGCATTTCCACTGCCCTATCGCTAAATGCGGCCCATTGCGTATCATCCCTCAATAGGGTCACTGCTTTCTCAACGAAATCTGTGTCGTCCCTGGCAACATAACCCGTCTCTTCGGGAATTATCCTCTCCGAGACACATCCTATATCTTTTACCACAGAGGGAACCCCAGAAGCCTGGGATTCACCAAGGGCCAGGCAAAAGGTCTCCCCAATGTCTCCTCCATATAGCATCACGCGGGCGTTGGCATAGACATCAGCTAACTCCTTTTTTGGTACTGGCCTGAGCACCTTCACCCCACTTAAATTCAACGATTTAGCCTTTTCTAAAATTGCATTCATTGCATTGGCCCGTGCTTCTCCAAAGGAACCATAAGTGGCTGGCCCCGAGTAAATATGTAATTGAGCGCCTTCTACTTGCGGTTGGATACGGTCCACCCAAAGCTCAAGCAGCCAGTCCAAGCCACGAAGAACATTTGAAGTAAATATGGCGGTCGGAGGCGCAATCCCTTTTCGTCTGACGCCAGTAAACGTTTTCGAAATCCCGTAGGGAATTATCTTTCGTCCACCCAACGGAACCCATTTTGGACAAGATTGAGCGTGAAATGCTCCAGAAAAAACAATTATAGGTCTAGTAACAAATAATTTTGATAGGTACCGCCATTTTAAAAGGTAGTCTGCAGGATTGTGAATCCAAAAAATCCGTTGGTCTGCCCCTGGTACCAATTTGAGTAATTTATCACCTCGATTTGCGATATAAAGCGATGCCTTATCAATAATTCCTTCTTGAATCGGGCGCCAAGAAACCCCTCTCACGTTCCTCGATCGCGTAACCTTTGTGTAAGCAAGAACCTCATGACCTCTCTTTGCAAACGCCTCCGCAAGACTTACAAACGCGCTTTCGGCGCCACCAAGTGGACCGTTATGGGGGGTATCGCCATCAAAAGGGATCCCGTCATCCGCCATCACTATCAGAACCATTATTAGTCCTCGAGTTTCGCTTTGAGATAAGAAAGTATCGGGTACAACCCCGCAAACAAAGCGATGAGAAAACCCCAAGCACCCTCTCTATAACCTTTTCTTGCAAAATAACATTTATAGAAACGTGAGAATATTCGGCGGAGGTTGTGTCCAAAACTTCCAATATCCCCTTTATCCCGAAGGTCTGCCGCATGCGCAGAGGAATAACTATCGAGCTTATGAATTAAACTTGAAATATTCTCTGCCACATCATGTTCGATCCTATTTTTTAAAAGATCTCCTTTCATCCCATCAAACGTAAGCTTCGGATGAACTCTCTCTGAACCCCACACCTTCGCACCTTTTCTAAATAGAGCTGTATGCGCCCCGCGCCCGAATGAAGCTCCCCACCCGTACCGGACAAGCCGGTTGCCCACGTAATTATCCACCGAAATGTCGTGCCGATCCGCGTCGGAGGTATTGACTATCTCTCTAATCTCCGCGGCCAATTCTCCAGGAATACGCTCATCCGCATCGACTTCCAGCACCCAAGGCCCGCTGCAAGAATCTATTCCAAGATTTCTTCGATCACCTTCAAGGTCCCACTTCCCCTCAATCAATTGCTCTGTATATTTCGATGCTATCTCGCGAGATCGGTCCGTACATTTATCCAGAACAATTACCAGTTCATCCGCAAAGCTTAACGTATCAAGACAGGAACTCAGTCTTTTTTCTTCGTTGTGGACAACCACAAGGGCAGAGATTTTTTGTTTACACCCAGTCACCACTGATGACCCTTTTCCGATAGTTCTGAAACCAATTTCTCTAATGCCTTCAAGACCTTTTTAGAAGATAACCCTTGCATTAAATTTTCAGTTTTTCGATGGTCAAATTGAGGCGTTTGAACAAGTTCCTTAAAAGAGATGTCACTCCTAACAGAGCGAGCGTGGGGGCCCCAAGGACCGTAGTGCTCGGGCATACTCGGTCCAAATAATCCGACCGTGGGAACTCCGAGGGCGGCTGACATATGCATGAGGCCTGAGTCATTTCCGACGAAAACCTTGCATTTTTTTAGAAAAGCTGCGGTCTCAGTAATGGTTAAATTGCCCACAAAATCCACCGCTTGGTCACCAAGAGCATCAAGAATTGGCTTGGCCAACGCTTCTTCCCCGGGTCCTCCAAAGATAGCAACTTTTGCATTTTCAAAAGTTCCATTCTTTTTAGTTAGTGCATCTGCAAGCTCTACAAATCGGGCACCAGGCCAAATCTTTGGCAACCAATTTGCTGTAACACCTAGACCGATGATGCCATGGGATGCAATTCCTTCCAAATCCCGGTCCCTCTTGTAATTTTCAATTTCCAATCTGGGAGAGGGCGGCGGGGACAGTTCGAATAATCTCCCGAGGGTTTCGACCCGGTGCTCGCCAGAACTCGGCCGGCCGATTATTTTTCTTCGTTTAGTGATAAGAATATAGGACAGCGCCGACCCCCGAAGATCAACGACCAAATCCCATGCTGTTCCTATTGTGTTTGACCAGAGCTTGATCCAATGAGAATTAAAAGAACCTTTTTTTATTTCTATGACCCGGCGCACCCCAGGAAATTGTCGAAAAAGGGGAGCAGAGAGGACCCCGGAAGCCACGGTCACCTCAATCCCCTGGTATGTCTTACATAAATAATCTAACAGGCCTGTCGATAATACTGCATCACCGATCCGCGTTGATGTGATAAATAAAACTCTCATTATAACTGTATTTTTTGCTTATTATTTGAACAAACTGGGGCGGTTTTTCATCAACCCTCTCGTCTAAACAATATCAAAAATACCTTTTTTTAAATTCAAAACTAATGAATTATAACACCTATGCGTTTTGTTCACCTGAAAGATAGAAGCCTGATATCGCTTTCTGGCGACGACACATTCTCCTTTCTTCAAGGAATCGTCACTAATGATATAGACGTTCTTCGGGCAGGGGAGCCCTGCTATTCGGCCATCCTCTCCCCTCAGGGAAAGATCATCTGTGATTTCACGCTGATAATGGACCACAATAGAGTTCTGCTCGACTGCCATCTCATTAGGCAAGAAGAACTAGTTCAGCGCCTATCCAGATATAAACTTCGATCGGATGTTGCAATCACACCAATGAACCACATGTCAGTGTGCTGCATTTTACAATTAGATTCTGATTGCGAAATAGACTTTGAAAGCACTCCATTATTCACAGACCCACGACACCCCTCGCTGGGGCAAAGACTAATCCATCCAAAAGCGGAAGAACTATCTGTCAAAAAAACACTAATTGATCTAGGCGGAACTGAAATTGCGCCTGAGAGGTATTATGACCTATGCCTGGGCCTTGGAATTGTTGATTTCGGGGGAGATATTGCTCCAGAGACCCAATACCCACTCGAACTGGGGCTCGATTTCATAAACGGTGTCAGTTTTTCTAAGGGCTGCTACGTGGGGCAAGAGGTCACCACACGAATGAAGACGAGGAACCTCGTTAAAAAAATACCCGCGATCATCGATACAACCGATCAACACGAATTTGAAATTGGGGAAGCGATTAAGGTTAAAGATCGCGATGTAGGGAAGATTATCTCTGTTTCGGAAAATTATGCGATAGCCCTTGTTAACATTTCCGACTTTAAATCCCACAGTGGCGGCTTTTCTATTGACCGTGGCGGGTTAAAAATACCAGCCACGCCTCCTTTTTGGCTCAGGTAATATATGGCCAAAATTGTTTTCGCAGCGGGAACGTCTCACAGCCCCGCCCTCGGCAGCACAATAGAGGACTACCTACTTCATGGTTGCAGGGACAGAGAAAGGGATTGGCAGCTAGACATCAATGGTAACCGTTGCACGTTTGACGATCTAATCAACAAAACCAACAGATCCTTTTCCAACGAAATTGCCCCCGAAATAATCTCAAAAAGGATTAAGAATTGTAAAAAAGCCATTGAAAAAATGAGAAAAAATATAAAGGCTGCTTCGCTTGATGCTTTGATCATCATCGGAGACGACCAAAAAGAACAATATCTCTCCGACAACATGCCTTCCATTTTAATTTATGGTGGAGAATTTTTGCATAACGTGCCATTAAGGCTAGGCCCAGAAGCGCCTGACTATTGGCGAAAGGCTCGCCAACAATTTCATGAATTAAAACAACCCTACGACTATCCCGTTCACTCGGACCTTGCCAAACGTTTAACCACAGAACTGATTAATGCCAATTTCGATATCAGCTATAGCTGCAGCATGGACCAAGAGATTGGGGAGGGACACGCATTTGGATTTGTTCATCAAAGATTAATCAAAGATTTAGATGTCCCGGTTGTCCCCGTTATCATCAATACCTATTACCCACCCAATCAACCTGGCCCTCAACGTTGTTATGAATTGGGTCGCTCAATATCGGCTGCGATCAGAAAAATCGATAATATTGACCGCGTCGGTATCATCGCCTCAGGAGGATTGAGCCATTTTACAATTGATGAGTGCCTGGATCGGCAAATCATCGAAGCTTGCAAGGGAAATCAACCAGAATTTTGGACCAGCATTCCTCGGAATAAACTCAAGTCCGGTAACTCCGAAATTCGAAATTGGATTACTGTAGCCGGAACCGTGGAGCACCTCGCATACGACTGGAGCGTCTACGAACCATGTTATCGGACTGAGGCGGGCACTGGTTGCGGTATGGCTTTTGCCGTATGGCGGTAAGAGTTAAGGATGAACTGTTTCAGTAAACCAATCGGTTGGCAGCTTATGACCCAAACCTAATTCCACTGCACGCTTATGGACTACATAACCTGCAGCCGCGAACTGATAACCCATTCCTAAGTTATTAAAAAAACAAGTGACCTGACTTTCTTCGGTCCGACCTTTTCTTTTTCTCCCAATAATTTGGGGCAAGGAGGGCAAATTCGCGTGCCAATCATCATGTTCGACATGGTAGGATCCGACTTTATCTTCTCCAACCTGAACTCCATGCGTGTAAATCAGGTTGCAATTGTCATCGTGATCCAGAAGAGCAAAAACATCAATATTGTCCCAAGCGCTCCTATCAACCTCCGTTGCTCCCGGGCGAATGGTTCCAATGTGCATTCCAGGCTCAATCCATTCTTTAAAAAAAACTGAGTTTACTGCGTTGGTAGCACAGGCAACCGTATCTGCACCTCGACATGCTTCTTCTCCACTCTCACATGCTCTGACAATTAGATCGGTTTGCTCGGATAAATCTCTGACAAACGCCTCCCGGTTTTCTTTATTAGGACTATAAACTCTTACTTCTTTGAGTTCATGAACGAAAGCATGACCAGACACCGCGGCGCCGGCTTGCCAGCCCGAGCCCAGCACAGCCAGCACTTCAACCTGTTCTTTCGCCATATATTTGGAAGCAATCGCATTTGTTGCACCCACCCTTGCCCTTTGCATGACACCGTCAGGACAAATCACCAATGGCTCACCGGTATGGGTGCTAAATAGCAGCACCAGGCCTACATAACGATTTCCCGGAGCAGCCGGCATCTTGACACGCCTCATCTCGTTGCCTGTCTGGGGAAAGGTTAAAATATCTGAATTCAGTCTTACGGCCCCAATCCCAAACTTTGGAATGACCCCATCCATGGATTTCAAAGCGTAGAGACCATCCTCTCTCTGAGTGGTCGGCGTTACAATGTCAGAGCGCAGCCGATTTCCTCCCCTACCCTCAACCAACTCGAGATAGGCATCCTCTAACGCTGGAACAAGGTCATCCATTTTTAGAATTTTTTCTATATCTTCGTTTGAGAGGATTAGTGTCATGACGCACCCATTAATCAGTTTCAGAATTCTTCGATACTAAACCCACTTCTTCAAAGATCGAAACTCCATTTGATTTCCAAAGGCTGGATACCCAGTCTTGCAAATTACCTCCCCAATCCAAGCAGTTTGTTTTGTGCTTGAAGCATTTAACCTTATTAAGTAGTTTCCACGCTGAGCATTTGGATGACCCGAATGCGACAGCTTTGATTCAAATCGAATAAAAAGGAATGAAATCCATGAATCGAATAATCAAATATGCTGGTATAGGGGCCGCGGCATTGGCACTAGCCGGCATGTCAAGTTTTGCAAAGGCTCAATCCGTCAATTACAAAGGGCGTACAGTTACGATTGTGATCGGGTATGGATTTGGTGGTACCTACGGGAAATACGCTAGGTTAATGGCCAAACACATGCAGCGATTTATAAAAGGCAAGCCAAATATCGTTGTCCAATCCATGTCAGGCGCCGGTGGGATCAAAGCCACTAATTATGCCGCCAATGTAATGCCGCCCAATGGGCTCAATTGGATTGTCCCCCCCGACGCATCGGTCGTATCACAGTTACTCCGTCCCAAGAGAACTAAATACGACATGAGAAAATTTACTTCACTGGGTTCAACCAATCAGACGAATACCATTTTCGTTTTGCGCTCTGATAGCGGTGTAAGAAAATGGGATGATATGAAAAGAATTGAGGTAATAACCGGTAACACAGGACCCGGTTCCACCTCATTCCTAATCCCAAAAATGATGAAAGAAATGCTAGGCCTCAAAATTAAACTAATTTCAGGCTATAAAGGATCCAGCAAAACGATCATGTCTATGGAACAAGGCGAGCACCAAGGCACAGGCTTCAATTGGTTGGCTTGGTCTTCAAAAGTACCCCATTGGTTCAAAGGTGATAAACCTTTCGCCAGAGCCATTCTTCAAACGGGTGTCTGGAAAGACCCTGATCTTGATAAAAATGTTCCGATGCTAAAAGATGTTGTCGAAGACAAATACCAACCGATAGTCTCTTTTATGGCAACTCTGGGTATCATCGGCCGGGGCTTGGCACTGCCTCCTGGAGCTCCGAAGGATATTGTTCCGAGTCTCCGAGCTGCCTTCGATAAGATGGTGGCCGACGACAAATACAAAGCGGAGGCAAAAAAGCGGAAGCTGCGCGTGATTGCCACCAAAGGCGCGGACGTACAGAAGTTTATCAACAACGCAATAAACAACGTTGATAAAAAAGTTGCAGCGGCTGCATCTGAAATGATTTTTGGCAAAAAAACTAACTAAAAAAAACACTATAAAAGTTGGGATAAGGCCGGTTCTTTCATTGAGCCGGCCTTTTTCTTTTCATATAGAACAAAGCAACCCTCAAAGGCTAAATATAATCTGATGCGGGTTGCAGTTACTCCGACACCCAGCTAATCACGTTGTAATTATTAAATAGGAGTTTCTCTTGGGTGCGCTAAGTTTTGAGTCACTTGCTATAGTTTTAGCGGCAATAGCTGTTGGGTCTTATTTGAAAGGAGCCATTGGGTTAGGCCTTCCTATCATTGCTATCCCAACCCTTGCGGCATTTCTTGGAGCCCAACACGCGGTAGTCGTAATCACATTGCCCACTTTTTTTAGCAATGTCTGGATCTGCTGGCGTTATCGAAAAATGAAAGCAGACATTCCATACTTAAAAGTCGCTCTTATTGCCGCATGTCTCGGGACAATAATCGGAACATTCGTCTTACGAGAACTCACCGATATAGCACTGCTTTGGCTTCTAATTGTTTGGATTGGAGCCTACCTGCTCAATATGATTTTCAACCCAGATTTCCGTCTAAAAGGTGAAGCAGCGCGAAGAGCATCCCCATTTCTGGCCGCAATAGCCGGAATATCACAAGGCGCTACAGGCATCGCCGGCCCGGTAGTTGCGACCTGGATCCATTCATACAGATTGGAGAAAGAGCTTTATGTATTTGGAGTGTCAATCTTATTTCTGGTGATTGCTACCACCCACCTGGCAGCAGTCGCTGGCCTAGGCTTGTTAGATTTTGAAAGGCTCGTGCAAGGAGCTGTGGCGATAATACCCACAATTATTTTTACTCAGATCGGCATGTGGACCACCCGATATATGAGTGCCGCCCTTTTTAACAAGCTTGTAATCCTTTTTATCGTGGTTATGGAAATCAAGCTGATCTGGCAGGTTCTGGAAATTTAGTCAGACCTCGCCAGTTTGATCAGTCGGACACGACACACCCGTTCCGCCCAACCCGCAGTATCCACCGGGATTTTTTGCCAGATACTGCTGATGATACTCCTCTGCGTAATAAAACTCCGGAGCATCAATAATTTCGGTGGTTATTTCACTATATCGACGTCCCTTGAGGACATTCTCGTAAGCATCCTTGGTCTTAACTGCTGAAACCTTTTGGGCCTGGTTGTAGGTATAGACACCTGACCGGTATTGAGTGCCCACATCGTTGCCCTGTCTCATACCTTGCGTAGGGTCATGACCCTCAAAAAACTTAGCAAGCAACGTTTGATATTCTAAAACAGCCGGATCAAAAATAACCAAGACAACTTCATTATGACCGGTTTTTCCAGAACAGACCTCCTCATAGGTAGGGTTTTTTGTATAACCGGCTGAATACCCGACGGCAGTAGCAAAAACCCCTTCTAACTCCCAAAATAGCCTTTCAGCTCCCCAAAAACACCCTAATCCAAAAAGCGCAGTCTCTGTTCCCTTAGGGTTAGGCAGCGTGATGGGCCGTCCGGTTACAAAATGCTTACCAGAAATCTGCATTTTTTGATCCCGACCCGGCAACGCATCATCCGCGCTTGGCATCTGGGTTTTAGAGGTTGAATTAAACCACATAAAATAAACCTTTCTTACTATAACCTAAAGATAAGGTCTTGAGGTGTATTATTCAATCTTAGGTTTCTTGACTTGACTAAAACAAGAACCCTATTCACGTTAGCGCAACTCAAAAATTAGGGAGAGATCCGTGCCTCTAGATCAGCTAATGGAAGAAATCCGAGCCCAAAATTTTATAAACGGTAATTATACCAAAGGAACCTCTGGGAAAACATTTCAAAATATCAGCCCAGTCGATGGCTCACTAATCTCCGTAGTTCACGAGGCCTCTTTGGAAGATGTAGACGCAGCAGTCAAAGCAGCCAAGGCTGCATTGACGGGCCCCTGGGGACAGATGCCCCTCGCGAAAAGATTAGAGATTGTTTCTGGAATAGTGGAGGGCATTCAGGCTCGTTTTGATGATTTTCTAGAGGCCGAGGTCGCTGATACAGGTAAACCAATAAGCTTGGCTTCTCACCTAGACATACCGCGCGGCGCGGCTAATTTTCAGATCTTTGCAGATATCATGCGAAATCATCATGACGCTGCATTCCGAATGCCAACACCTGACGGTACCGGAGCGCTGAATTATACAGTTAGTCGCCCTAAGGGTGTAATCGGGGTCATCAGCCCCTGGAACCTGCCACTCCTGCTTATGACTTGGAAAGTGGGACCTGCTCTGGCTTGCGGTAACACAGTTGTCGTAAAACCCTCTGAAGAAACACCATCTACAACCGCAATGCTTGGTGAAGTTATGAATTCAGTTGGTGTACCTCCTGGAGTCTATAATGTAATCCACGGGTTTGGCCCAAATTCAGCCGGTGAATTCCTAACACAGCATCCAGATGTTGATGCCATTACCTTTACTGGCGAAACTGTAACAGGTGAGGCTATCATGAAAAAAGCCGCTGTAGGAATTCGCGATGTCTCATTTGAACTCGGGGGGAAAAACCCTGCAATCGTTTTTGCAGATTGCGATCTAGATAAAGCGATCGAGGGAACCAACCGATCGGTATTCGCAAATTGCGGCCAAGTCTGCCTCGGAACTGAAAAAGTATTTGTTGAGCGACCAATATTTGATGAATTCGTTGTCCGTTTAAAAGCTGCTGCTGAAAAACAGATTTGTGGTCGCCCAGATGAGAAAACCACAACTCTCGGCCCCCTAATAAGCCAAGAACACAGGGATAAAGTTCTTAATTATTACAAACTTGCTGCAGAAAGTGGGGCAACGGTTGTTACAGGTGGCGGGGTGCCCAACCTAGATTCCTCACTTGCGAAGGGCGCCTGGGTTGAACCTACCATATGGACAGGTTTGCCTGACGACCATCCGGTAATCAAGGAAGAAATTTTTGGGCCATGCTGCCATATCCGCCCGTTCGACAGCGAGGAGGAGGTTATTGCGCTGGCAAACGACACCCCTTACGGGCTCGCTTGCTCGATTTGGACAGAAAATCTTACCAGAGCTCATCGCGTTGCTCCACAAATTGAATCTGGCATTACCTGGGTAAACAGCTGGTTTCTTCGAGACCTTCGAACGCCGTTTGGTGGAAGCAAACAATCTGGTATCGGGCGTGAAGGCGGTGACTACTCTCTCGAATTTTATACCGAGCTTACGAACATCTGCATCAAACTATAAGAGTAGATACGGCAACGAAGCCGGCGTAGTCTTCAAAAAATTGAGGATTACTTAACCTAAAGCTTCTCGATAGAACGTCTCATCGATATATTTTTCAATATCGGTGAGCTTTTGTCCTTGAGGCGCATATTGGCTCCTCAACGCTAAAACAGTTTTTAGCCCCTCCCTGTCAATGATACCTCTCGGAACCAAACCTGTGTCTGGCGAGCGAAGTTTTGATAGAGCGATACCAACCGCTTGGGGTTTGATTTGAGGCATATGCTTGACTAAAAGCTGTTCTACTTCCTCTGTATTGCTGTTATCGAGTATCCAATCGAGAGCATCAAGATATCCCTTAATAAAACTTACCATCTTCTCCCTATTTTCCGCGGCCCAACCTCTCATCGCACCAAACATTTGGCCAGGGTAATTCTTAAAAGTCTCACGACTTGAGGCAAGGATTTTGAAACCGCTCGCACGTGCCTGGCCTGTAAAGGGTTCAATAAGGAGCGTGCCTGAATATTCACCACTCTGGACACCTGCCCATCTATGAGGAGTTGCCCCGACAGATACCATCTCATAATCATCTGAAGAGAGACCTGCGTCATCAAGCATACGGTACAACACAAAGGCGAACCCAGTCGTCAAAGCATCCATTGCTAATTTAGTCCCGCGGATATCTTCAAAACTCTGAATTTCTTTTGCGACGACAAATGATAGTTCAATCTGAGTAGCACCCATAAAAACACAAAGGTCCGGCTCCTTTTTCGGTATTTCTTCCCCTGCTTTTTCTTGATAGGCAATAAAGTTATCAACCGCGCCACATGCTATATCGAATTTACCATCAATCAGATTAACTAGTTGATAAATAGAGCTCGGCGTCACTTCGAGTTCGACAGGAGCTCCATGTTTTTCGAAAAAGCCCTTTTCGATCCCTGCATGAAAAACGAGTAGTCCTGTGTTGGGGAAACCAATCAGCTTGATCGGATCATTCATTCTGTGTTCCTTGTCCTGTGATTAGGCCGCTTTATCTTTTACCTGCATAGCCTGCCAGATTTTTAACGGGGTTAACGGCATCTTTATATCTCTAACGCCGAATTCTTTGAGAGCATCCATAATCGCATTAGAAATTACCCCGGGAGCCGGCGTCGTGCCACCCTCTCCACCGGCCTTGACCCCCAGGGGGTTAGTTGGAGAGGGGACCTCATTTAGCGCGGTACGAAAGTCGGGAAACTGATCTGCTCTAGGCATTCCGTAATCCATAAATGATCCACTCAAAGGCTGACCATTGGAGAAAACACATTCTTCCCATAGCGCCTGTCCAACCCCTTGCACGATACCTCCGTGGGTTTGCCCATCAACAATAAGAGGGTTAATTGCCCTTCCCACATCATCGATTGCGACATAGAGAACGATCTCAGGAACCCCTGTCTCCAGGTCCACCTCAATTTCACAGATGTGACAACCATTTGGGAAAACGGGCGTATGCATTTCATTCTGTTCCGTCACCGATAGACCGCCGGCCATAGCCTCTGGCAATTTTCTTTTTGAACTCTCTCGAGCCAACTCAATTAATCCAATTTCCCGGTCGGTTCCTCGGACCCTAAACATACCGTCGCTAAACTCTATGTCGGCCTCGGAAGCTTCAAATATTTCCGCTGCTACCCGTTTCCCTTTTTCAATTAAAACCTCTGCTGCTTTGACGATTACCGTTCCCGCCATCCGCATAGAACGGCCAGAGTGAGAACCTCCACCTACCCGCACGATGTCTGTATCACCAACAATCACATTTATCTTATCCACCGGAACTCCCAGCCATGCTGCGGCAACTTGGGCGAAACTAGTCTCGTGCCCCTGACCACTTGGTTGAGTGCCAATTACCAGGTCTATTCGGTCATCGTCAGGGAGAACGTGCAGCTGCGTCTCTTCTATTGGGCTCCCAATGGACGACTCTACATAATGAGCAATACCGCGACCGAGCAGTTTTCCGCGTTCTCGGGCTTTTATCTGCCTAATTTCAAAATCAGAGAAATCAGCCAAGCCGATCGCCATGTCTAAACTCTTTTCGTACTTACCGCTGTCATAAATCATGCCAACTGCATTTTGATAAGGCATTTCAACCTCAGAAATCAGGTTTTTTCTGCGAAGCTCCAGTGGGTCAAAACCGCACTCCTTTGCAGCCACCTCAACCATTCTCTCAATGCAGTAGATTATCTCGGGGCGACCGGATGACCGGTACGCGTTTGTGGGCGCCGTGTTTGTAAAAACCGCCCGAGATCGAAGATAAGCTGCTGGAATTCTATAAGAACCGGTAATAATACCCGAACCCTTAGACAAAGGGGAAAGAGAGACACAGCGCGCGCCCACATTACTCAAGTTGGAGGCTCTGAGCGCAAGAAACTTCCCTTCTTTATTAATCGCCAGTTCCATATCGACTTGAAGGTCTCGTCCCTGATAATCACTGACCATCGACTCGGACCTTTCCACAGTGCATTTCACAGGTCGACCAAATTTTTTCGAGGCCCAAACGACCAAAGGAAACTCCACGTAAGTCCGATTGCGTGTGCCAAAATTCCCGCCAACATCAAGGGCATAAACTCTGACCTTTTCTGAAGGTACCCCGAGCACCTCGGCTATTTCTCTTTTCTGTCGGACAGTCCCGCCGCTTCCCGCAAATAGGGTGTATTTATCTTTTTCTTGATCATAAACCCCCAATGCCGATCTCGGTTCCATCGGCACTCCGGTAACCCGAGGGATGTCAAAAGACATTTTCACGACATGGTCCGCTCCTGCAAAAGCTCGCTCTGTCGCTAACTGGTCCCCAAAATAGGTATCAATAAATACATTACTAGGGATGTCTTCCCAAATTCGAGGTGCATCATCTCTTTCCGCATCAAGAGCGTGAGTTACGGAGTTCAAAACCTCATAGTCAACTTCAACCAGCTCCGCAGCCTCGTTAGCGAGCGCCCTGGTCTCAGCGATTACCATGGCGACCGCTTCACCTACATAACGCACTTTATCGGATGGAAGTGGCATGTGTGACCCTGTAAACTCATCTTCCCCGAGTTCTTTACCAGGAGCATGTAATTTCATATCGAAATTTGTCGAAGGAAAAGGACTGTGGGGAATATGTTCCAATCGATCCTTCACACAATCCTCGCCGGAAAGCACCCCAAGAACACCATCTATGGAAAGAGCCGCTGTTGCGTTAATTGATTTAATAATTGCATGGGCATGGGGTGACCGAACCATGACTGCCCAGGTTTGCTTTTCGATAGAATGATCATCGCTAAATTGACCATTTCCCGTTAACAGTCTCGAGTCTTCCTTTCGAATGACACGCTCTCCTATTGGGCCGTGCATCTCTACTCCTCTCTTGATCCCGTTTGTTATCTCTTTGTACAAGAAAGCTGGGTCGCGGCAAGGCAAAGGTCAAACACTTGCGCAAAAAAAAACAGCACTGCATGATTCCAGAGAGATAAAAGGAGAAACGCAATGCCCAGGGATCCTCGGATAGAAACAGTAATAGGAATATTCACCCCAAGATTTATCACAAGCGGTGTGCCACTAGCTGATTTTCAAGATGCCACTGAGGGAATGGAAAAGTGGGAGGACTGGTGCCCGAGGTGGTCGGCAAGAGCTCGTATTCATGAGGAACTAGGTAATCAAGCCATGAATTCTGGGAATTCAAAGAGCGCGGCAGAACACTGGACCACCGCGGGCTTGATTTATCACTTCGGAAAATTTATGGCCGTTGAATTTCCTGACCAGATGCGAGAGGCGCACCAAAAAGCGATATCTTGCCGAACTATGGCCCTCCCTCATTTAACGCCACCCGGAGAGCGTATAGAAATTCCTTTTGAAGGGAAATTTTTAGCTGGAAACTTGCGTATTCCAGAATGCAAAACGAACTGTGGTTTGGTCATACTTATCCCAGGACTGGAGGCCACGAAGGAAGAAATATTCGGATATGAGCCCAACTTTTTAGAGAGAGGTCTCGCTACCATAGCGATCGATGGCCCTGGTCAGGGAGAAGCAGAATACGATTTTGCAATACGTCCAAATTACGAAACAGTAGCAGGAGCCGTTATAGATTGGGCAGAAGGTAGAGCCGACATCGATAGTGATCGCATTGGTATTTTTGGCGTAAGCATGGGAGGCCATTATGCGCCCAGGGCGGCAGCCATGGAGAAAAGAATAAAAGCATGCGTATCAATATCGGGGGCCTACTCTTGGGGAGAAAATTGGGACGAGAAATCCTATCTAAATCGTGAAGTCTTTCGGATTCGATCGCATTGCGCTTCCATGGAAGAGGCAAAAGAATATTCCAAAACCCTATCTCTAGAGGGAGTTGCAGAGAAAATCACCTGTCCCATCTATATTGTTGCAGGAGGCAGGGACAGGCTGACTGCCGTAGAGTCTGCGGAGCGCATAGCCGCAGAAGTTTCCGGCCCGAAAGTGTTATCTATTGTTGAGGATGGCAATCACGTCTGTCATAACAGGCCCTATAAAGTCCGTCCCCAAACTGCTGATTGGATGGCATCGCAACTCAACGCAAGAGGTTAGTCTCATGGCTCAATATTATTCTCCTGATCTAGGAAAGGATGCAAATAATCCATTTGCCCGTGATGCCGAGGGTAAATTAGTCAGGCGAAGTTTTTGGCTAGACCTAAGTGATCGATCCTTGGTACTCGCCATGACCCAAGGAATTGGGGCCCCGCTAAACAACGAACAAAAACTCTTACATCTTCAAGATATCGGTCGAGATCATTTGATCGATCAGATATGCGTCGTAGAAATCCTGCCGCCAGAAAGACCATAACGCATAAGGGATACTAATTGTGCTGGTCATAGAGCGGCTCACTTATCGAGTTGGACCCAGAGTCCTACTTGATGACGTGAACGCCACAATTAATCAGGGCAAGCACGTAGGCCTCTTCGGCAAAAACGGAAGCGGTAAAACCACTTTACTCAAAATAATAAAAGGAGAATTGGAGCCAGAAACCGGAAGTATCTTGATCCAAAGCGGAGCAAAGATCGGCATGACCAGCCAAGAGGCCCCTGCGGGACAAGATTCAATAATCAACTTTGTTCTCCAAAGCGACAAAGAATTATTATCTCTTAAACAGGAAGCCAGATCTGCAGACGACCCGGCTCGCATAGCGGAAATCCATGACAGGCTTGATCAGATTGATGCCAGTCGCGCTAAAACCCGAGCGGCGAAAATACTCGCAGGACTTGGTTTTTCAGAAACTTCGCAACATCAGACCTGTGACAGTTTATCCGGTGGCTGGCGCATGAGGGTAGGGCTTGCCGCACTTTTGTTTACTTCCCCGGATATATTGTTGCTGGATGAACCAACCAATCATCTAGACATCGAGTCCGCCGTCTGGTTGACCGAGTTTCTCCGAACTTACGCCGGCACAATAATCGTAGTTAGTCACGACAGAGAACTACTTAACAACGTTGCTGAGGGGATAGTCCATCTTGAGAATAGTCAACTTGTTTATTACGGAGGAAACTTTGATCAATTTGATTTAGTTCGCCGTCAAAGACTTAACCAAATTGAATCGGAAAGACGCAAGCAGGAAATCCAAAAAGAGCGGATTATCCGGTTTGTAGAGAGGTTCCGGTATAAGGCAACGAAGGCAAAACAAGCACAATCTAGGCTAAAGTTGCTCGAAAAAATGCAGCCGTTGCCAGATATCCAGGGCGAAATGGATCGGAACTTCAACTTTCCGGACCCGAAACCCCTACCGCCTCCTCTTTTTAGTTTAGATCGGGTCAGCGCGGCTTATGAGGATAAGGTAATCCTGAAAAACTTATCTTTGAGAATTGATGCTGATGACCGAATTGCTTTACTAGGCGCAAATGGTAATGGAAAATCAACCTTCATTAAACTTTTAGCTGGCCAATTATCCATTGGACAAGGAATCCTCTCAAAATCTCGAAAACTAAAAGTCGGTTACTTTGCGCAACATCAGTCGGATAGTTTAGACCCGTCGTCCACCCCAGCGATAGAAATGAGTCGCAGGCGCCGATCTGATAATGAAGAAAAAATTCGCAATCATTTAGGTGGTTTCGGATTTTCTCAAGAACGTGCCGACACACACATTAGTGATTTGTCGGGTGGCGAAAAGGCCCGTCTGCTTTTTGCCCTAATGAGTGCCGATGCACCTAACGTGTTGTTACTTGACGAACCAACAAACCATCTCGACATGGATTCTCGTGACGCTCTTATTCAAGCTCTCAATGATTTTTCGGGTGCAGTAATAATTGTGAGCCATGATCCTTATGTAATTGAGATGATCGCAGACAGATTATGGCTTGTAGAAGATGGTTCAATTATCCAGTTTGACGGCGACCTTAATGATTATCGATCAAAGGTCTTACGCCCGTCCAAGACCGCTCGTGATGTAGGCGGTCAACACGGCAAAAAAAACCAGACCCGAAAATCGAAAAGGCAGGAGGATGCTATAAAAAGGCAACAGCTGTCTCCTCTCTACAAAAAACTGCGAGACACAGAAAAAACAATAACTAATCTTTCGTCAAAAAAAAGAGAATTGTCGGAAAGACTGTCTGATCCGGAACTCTACGCCGGAGATCCACAATTAATTGTTAGTTTGCAGAGAGAACACGGAGAAACTTTAGCTGCCCTTGAACGAGAGGAAGCTGCCTGGATAGAAATCAGTGAACGAATTGAGGAAAGAAACTGTGACTAAGCTCACACCCTATTGCATAACTAACAGAGGTGCTTTCCCGTCCTTGCAGAAACCAGGGATCTAAACGGGCCTTGATACTACCCGATCTGCCGCTTGAAAAAATTTTTCACCTGATGGCGATAGAGGATCAACGGGAACTAAATTCGCACCACATACTTCCTCACTCTTCCTGAGGAGCTGTCTTCCCAATCCTTTCCTCCTAAAGAACGGGTGAACAAAAATATAATTCAAGGTGCAATCATTTTTTGAGAAGTGTGCCAATCCAAGGGTCGTGTTTTGGTTTTTAAACACCACACAATCGGGATATATATTCACATCAAAATCTAAGAGTTCTGGTTGCATATCCCGACACCCTAGCGACTGATTCACTAGCCGTTTCTCGGGAAGCGTTTTAGCCTCCCCAAATATCGTCATAACGAGAAGTGCCATCCTTTGAACGGTACATATCACGATGGCTTTTTTTTCTTGCTTCACTGAAGGTCAAGCTGGTAATGCCAATCGCTACCGCTACCGCAACATGACCAACTACAAGTTCACCCCACCAGAACCAAGATCCAAAAGCCAAACAGAACACAGAACTCCACATAACCGATAGGAGAACCATAATCTGAAATCTTTGCGTTTTTGGAAGCGATTGCAGCGGGTTTTTGTTTGCATCCATAACAAGGGAAATTTGTTCTTTCATGACTAACTCCTTTATTCATTTACGAACCGGAGTCTTATTTGGATTTCATCTTTGACCCAGCCAAACGGGATTAAAGAATGGATAAAAACCAACGCTACTCAAAACTTTTTAAATTTTTTTAAGCGCCATCTCAGAAGGTCTTATTAGGTATTTGATTTCTCTCATTGCGGAAAGTTACAACGAGTATGTCTCGATATGCCGGCTTGCCTTGTTCAATTCGTGTTATAGGAGTAACACCGTGGTAAGCCCTGTGGTCATCGAGAAACACCGTGTCAAAGGCCTCTTCGAGAATAAAGGAAGAGCGCTCTTTACTCTCGGTGTCGAAAATCTCGGTGACGCCGCTATCAACGTTCACTCTCTTTATCAAAACCACGCATACCCAATCCACCCCATCCCGATGCATTCCCTCGGGTGTCGGCAACCCACGTTCTTTATCATTTGTCTCTACCCGAAACTGGTGAATTTCTGTATGCCACGGCATCAATCTAAGACCATCCTTGGCACAGACGCTAAATACATTAACACAAATATTTAGAAGGAGTTTTAGAACTTCATGGGTGGCTATCTGAGCCTTTAGGGGCTCAAAATAACGCTGAATACCGCCGTTCACCGAATTATAATCTCTGCTCTGGAAATGAGGTTGGTGTGGTTTCGTTACAATCCCTTCACAGCTCGTCTGAAAAACGCCAAAACGCCGTCGCCTATATCTACCCCCATCTGCCAAAAACTTATCCACACCAAGGTGGTTCCAGCTTTCGGTAAAAAAAGAAGTGGCCTCACCTGAACACGCTGCATCAATAACTTTTCCGATCTGCACACCAGGACAAAAAGCAAAACCTTGTTCTTTGATCCGGTGTACTAAAGCCGACGCATCAAAACTGCTCATCAATTTTTCCGATATTTCTAGTGAAGTCTTTAAATAGAAGGTATCTTATAAAGGATCAAAATTAGGCTGAGAAGACGATCGCGGAAAGTAAATCAGCAGGCTTAAAGCATATAAAATAGGGGGATCCTCTAATGGCAAAATTTCAGTGCCCAAAATGAGCGAAAAATGAGTTTAATACTCGGATAACCCCTCCTTAATTCTCCGCTGTGAGTTTAAGATTGAGCGACGTTAAAATGTTTTTAACTCGTTTAATATTAACGCCGGCATCCCACAAGCCATAATTTGAACGGCTAAAAATGATTAGGCCTACCTTTTCATCAACGTCAACAACCTGAACCCAAATCGTATCCGGAAAACCCATCAACCTAGATCTCTGAACCGCGACTATTTGTAAGCGGGACTCATCAGAGTGCAGCAGACTCACCCTGGGCAATGCCTGAAGGAAACCCTTGGCCTCAAAAAATAATTTTTCTTTCGAGATGTCATATATCCGAGTTTGGATGGACCCAGATCCCCCACACCGGCCTCTGGGGCAAGCCAATATGGCATTGCTACTTTGCGGGGCTTCAAAGTTTTGAAAATCAATTTTTGCCGAATAACGTACAGGTAACATGCTGGCTGTTGCGGCTGCGATCAGAGTAAAAATCCCAAACCATAGGCCCGCACGAATAATGCTATGAATTTTTTTCCAAAAAGTGTCAGGCTTTCAACATATTCATCAAGCGCGTTTCCATAGCAGGATCGTCTTTAAAGACCCCGGTAAATGTCCGTGTAACCATTGCTACACCAGGCTTGTTGACGCCCCTTGATGTCATGCATTGATGCTGAGCTTTAACTATCACTGCCACGCCCTTGGGCCGAAGCGCACCATTGATGCACGATGCTATTTGCGCTGTCATTGTTTCCTGTGTTTGAAGCCGCCTCGCATAAGCATCCAACACCCTGGCCAACTTGCTAATACCCACGACCTTGTTATCAGGAAGATAAGCGATATGAGCAGTTCCACTAATCGGGACAACGTGATGCTCGCAGTGAGACTGGAAAGCGATGTCTTGAAGAAGCACGATATCATTATAGCCTTCGACTTCCTCGAAAGTTCTGGCCAACATCTGCTGAGGGTCTGCGTCATAGCCGCTAAAAAACTCTTCGTAAGCTTTGGCAACCCGAGCAGGCGTATCAATTAAACCTTCTCTCTCGGGATCATCCCCTGCCCACTTGAGCAATGTTCTCACTGCCATTTCCGCCTCAGCACGGCTAACGCCAGGATGGCTATTTCTATCGTTGAGTTGGACTGCGTCAATAGTGGGTGCGTTATCTAAAGGGGACATAAGCTTTCCTGAAATTGTTTTAATTAATGTTTTTACGACCTGTTTTTAATTCCAGATCAATATTTTTTTGAGCAGAACTTTTTCGTTAAGAACTGTTTCAAAAAAATTCCTCAGCAAAATGCACACGGAAAAGATCTAAAAAAATTTTAAAAACGGATATCGACGCTTATTCCAGTCAATGCTTGATCATCCGCCCTGGTATGGTGGGTTAGGTTCCAGACCTAAACTGATCCTTCCGAAATTTTCAGAGGCAACATCGGGCATTATCATAAAATGGCTTCGGAGCGTATGGATATCTCTGAAAATTCTTTGTAAATGACTCCCCTCCAAAGTGGCTCCTGTCCCTGCGTCACAGAATAACGTGTAGACAATTTCAGTACAGGTTCGGACGGTTTCAACCGCATCCATCCGCAAGCTCGCCTTCAAATCCAGACTAAAATTTTTCCCTTTAGAAGCTGTTTCCGTGAATGCATCAACCGCATCAAAATATGCTACCCGCGCCCTCTTTAAAAAAGTTCGCGCTCGTCCTAAACGCGCTTGCGATGAAGGCCAATCCGTTTGCAAACTAGGCATTCGTGCATTTTTTCGGGTCCTTATCCTCTCAGAAAACAGGGTAATAGAACTTTCCGCCATTCCAAGGGATGGCGCCGCCACTACCAAGGCAAACATCGTAGAAGTCGGAATTCCCTGAAACAAGAAGCTATCATTAACAGCCGCTCCTGGAACGCCATTCTTTTCCGCTTCCCTGAAACAAAGAATACGATCTTCAGGAACGAAAACACCCCTACAATCCACTGACACACTGCCCGAACCCCTCAGACCAAGAGCATGCCAATCGTCATTGATGTTGGTGTCAGTTGCGGGGACTAAGCAGGTCAACACCCTGCTTTCATTCTCCGGATCCCTAGCACTCAACAAGAACCAATTTGCATAATGCGCTCCGCTTACGTAGGGCCATCTTCCATTTAGCGAATACCCCCCTTTAACCCTTTTTGCAAAGACAGGAGGACCCATCACCAATCCCGTATAAATCAAGTCGCTTTTTTTTCTGATTTCTCTTTGAACATCAGGCGGATACCAACCCAGAAGGTAATTTTGATATCCCATCAAAGCGACAATCCAAGCCGCAGATCCGCAACCTACCCCCAGCTTGGTTACCACTTCCAAATGGTTCCGCAAGTCTGGACCAATGCCTCCTAACCCAGGAGGTAACATTAATTTGAAAAAGCCTGCCTCTGAAAGTTCTTGAAAAACCTTGTTGGGCAATTTGCGCATTGCCTCGGTCTCAGAAGCATTTTCCATCAAAAACGGAGCTAATAAACTGGCACGTTCGACATCGGAGTTTGAGTGAAACTGCTGCATAAGGCTTACGTTTTTTGTAACAGAATTGTACCTCACGGATTAAAGAAGGGTAATATCAGAAAGGTGCCTCAGACCCCAAAAGAGCGAACACAACCCTTGCAGGACTGTCACTTTTGTTAATCCACGAATGGTTTGTTGCTCTTTGAACCATTACGTCCCCTGCTCTGAATGTCACCATTCGGCCATTGTCCAATTCCATATCCATCTCACCACTCAAGCAAATTGCATAGTCGATAGAATTGGTCCGATGCATGCGACCCGTCATTTTTGGAGGATAGTCGATGACACGGAGCCAGCTACCATCAGCTTGAGGCTCGATATCATTTTCTCTTAATCCAAAATCCTCCGATGAGAGAATTTCTGCAGGCGTTTCATCGGTTCCCCATATTAGCGTCGAGATATTGCCCCTAGGCTCTCTCCAAACTCTCTGAGGAGCTAATCCATCCGACATTAGTACTGCTTCCCCATCCACATTATGAGTGGTAACGATACGGCGCACCGGAGGGATAAAAGCTACCTTTCCCTCGGGCAAATCTCTTACTGGGCTTAACATTTGTTCTCCAGGCCCAATCCGCCCCGCTCCAATTTTTTTTGCATCAATCAACACAAAAGCCAACCTGCAGGTTTTATCACTTCGATTTACCCAGCTGTGGTTGGTCCCATTTTGAACCAGTATATCGTGCGGACCCATGTGAATGATCCGTCCATTATCTAATTCCATTTCTATTTCGCCTTCCATACAGATGGCGTAATCAACGGTATCAGTCCTATGCATAAAACCGGGGGCGCCAGGCGGAAAATCAACGATCCTAAACCATGACCCAGACGGTGGTGGCTGAAGAATATTTTCGGCATCACCACTATCAGCTGCGCCTCCAATCTCTGCGGGACAGCTATCGGTTCCCCACACTAATGTTGAGACAATCCCACTCTCACGCACGTCAATCGTTGGGCAAACTCCGTCAAAAATCACCTCTGCCTCTTTGGCAGCATTATGTCCGGTAACGATTCGCCTTACATCAGCAAGTTTATAATCTGAAACTGTCATTGATTAAATTTCTTTCAAAAGTTTCGCGTTTGGGTCAGGAACATCTACTTGAAATGCATTTAAAAACACCGCAATCATCATATAAAGCCCAATAATCGTTACGAGTTCTACCATGCCGGCCTTTCCAAAAAGTCCTTCGGCTTTTTGGTATAGTTCGTCCCCCATTTGACCATCTGATGCCAGTGCTGAGGCCACCTCATGCACTACATCACCTTCTTTATCAGCAAAGGTTGGCTTGGATCCTTCAAAAATCGCTTCAATTATTTCTTCCTCTAGTCCATGCCTTTCGGCTCTCCTTGCATGGATCCACCACTCATATTGAGCGGTATAACGCCGGGCCACAGTAATGATTGCCAGCTCTTTTAGGCGATGCGAAAGCCTCGTATCTGAGAGCAAGTAATTGACGAAATCAGCCACACGACTACCGAGGTCCGGCGCATGCAATAAAACTCCAAAAGGTCCACGAGCTTCACCGGTGCTCCTTTGCTTCATTATTAGATCACGCAGCGCTTTTTGCTCGGAACTTAAATCATCAAGTGCTGGGGGATCAATTCTCGCCATATCTTATTCCACAATTTTATTAACTAAGTTTACCGAGATTTTTTTCACTTTAGTCCCTTTTGAACTCAATGAAACCTGGTTCACTGTGCCGGCTATATCTGGTGAGCCCGAATAATACGCGTGCGCCACTCGTCCTCCCACCCTTTTTGCAGTGTTCCAGTGGCCGAGAGCCAAGTAACTTGCATTAACTTGCCGAATTTCTTCAGCACTAATTATCCAGGAAGGCCTGAGCGGGTTATTCAGGTTTGGTTTGGCTTCATAGTGACCATGAGCCAAGATAATGTTCCAACGGTATTTTTTGATTTGCGGTTTTTCTAGTGGCGACATGTCCTCGTAATCTCGGTGAGGCCTTCCCGACACCTGCAAGTCTAACTCGGGAAAACTTACAGAATTTTTCTTTGAAATCCCAATAACATGGACATTGTTTGGCTCATAAATTCGTCCTCTTAACCAAACAGAGTCATTTGTGAGGGGATCGTGATTCCCTGGTAAAAGTACAACCTCGCGTCCATAATTTTTAAGTATTTCGCGTGTCTCTTTTAGAACTGGCTCCGGCAAGCGATTGTGCTCGAATATATCGCCCGCCAAAACCACAACATCGGCTTCCACGTTTGATGCGGTTTCAAGAACAGCCCTCAAAGGACCGTTTGCATCCCCGCCCCACTGGCGTGCAGTGTAACCATCATCGACGTGCAAGTCGGAGGAATGAACAAGAATTATTTCTTTGTTTTTACTCACAAACGAACCAAACAGAAAATCCCATAATTATTCCGAGCCTAGACTCTAATCACGTACCATGGCAAACCAGAATCTATTCTGTGGAGCGTCACTAATGCCAATACAGACTCTAACAAAGATGAAGGTTATTCAGGCAATTCCTTTTGGTCCGCCAGAAAATTTACGCCTCTCCGAGATGTCAGTACCCCAACCTAAAGCTCATGAAGTCCTGATCAAAGTGATTGGAGCAGGTGTGAACGGAGCAGATTTGCGCCAGAGAGAGGGAAAATACCCGGTACCAAATGGAGCGCCAGACATAATGGGACTTGAAATTTCAGGGACCATTGTAGAATTGGGACCAGATTGCAGTCGCTTTAAAACTGGCGATAAGGTCTGCTCACTGTTAAACGGCGGTGGCTACGCAGAATATGCCGTGGTCCCAGAGGGACAATGCATGCCCATCCCAAATAAAGTCTCGCCGATTGACGCAGCCGGCCTCCCGGAAGTCTTCTGTACAGTTTGGACGAATCTGTTAGATCGCGGGCTCGTTAAAAAAGAATGATACAGTTCTTATACAAGGGGGAACCAGTGGCATCGGTTTTGCGGCGATTAGACTAGCAAAGCTGAGAGGGGCCAGGGTGTTTTCGACAGCTCGTACAACTAAAAAATGTGCTGCAATGAAAAGATTTGGTGCAGATCGGGCCATAAATTATTCAGAAGAAAATTTTGGGAGGTCTGTCACTCAGAAACCGGTGGAAAGGGCGTCGATATCATCGTCGACATTATCGGCGGTAATTATCTCCCCAAAGAGGTGGAATTGTTGGCTCATGGCGGCCGCTTATTAATCCTGAATTTACAGGGTGGTAAAAAAGCTGAAATAGACTTCAGCTACATTCATGGTAAACATTTAACAATCACAGGATCTCGCCTCCGCCCCAGAACTATCGAAGAAAAAGCAGCTATATGTAGACAGGTTGAAAAGGAAATCTGGCCGCTCTTTGAATCCGGTGACATAATCCCTGAGACGCATCAGGTGTTCCCATTTTCAGAAGCTGCAGAAGCACACCGTATAATGGAAGCAAGCAGCCATATTGGAAAAATAATTTTAACGCCCTAAGGACGATATCAGACATGAAAGCTCTCTCAGAAAGTCAGCTCGAATACTTCCATCAAAACGGCTTCCTATTTCCTTTTGACGTTTACACTCCTGAGGAGGCTTCAGAGTTTCATCGAAAATTTCTTGAAATGGAAAAAAATTTGGGTCACGAACCACAAAAACGATTTCGAATAAAGGCTCAACTACCATTTCCCTGGTTGTGTAATATAGTCAGCAACCCAAGATTGTTAGATGCTGTTGAAGATATTATTGGACCAAATATTCTTTGTTGGGGCGCATCGTTTTTCACAAAAAAAGCAAATGATCCTCGTTTTGTATCGTGGCACACAGATAGTTTCTTTTACGGCTTTGAACCGGCGGAAACCCTCACCGCATGGCTTGGGTTTAACGACTCCAATTTAGAATCAGGATGCATAAAGTATATTCCGGGAACTCATAAACAAGAAGTTGAACATGATATCCGGCCTCATCCAGATAACCTCGTCCAACTAGGCCAAATGGCAATTGGCGTTGATTATGACTCTGCAATACCAGCGATACTTACTGCGGGACAGGTGGTTTTCCATCATGAGAGTGTCGTTCACGGTTCTGGTCCAAATGGCGCAAATCATGATCGCATAGGGTTGGCCATACATTACGTAGCTCCCCATGTGAAAGAAACTCGATTTGACGGTCTCACCGCAATGACCTTGAGAGGGGAGAACACTTCTGGAAACTGGGGCGAGGACCCTCGGCCAACGCGGGACTATGACGAGAGGTGTATCGAGGCAATGGATGCCACGCGAGCCCTATTTACTAATTCAACCGCTCAAAAAATTGAAGAAGGCGGCCGAAGTTAGCCGCATTAGTTATTTCAGTCCTCTCCTTAATCTCTATTACCTTTTCGATATTTTTTAAGAGAGAAATATTGCTTGGAGGCTAGTTAAATACGGCCAAAGATTCTAACTCAAAGGCCGAGTAAGGTCTGAGAATTTTTATAAAAAATCTGATCTCTATCGTCATCTGAGCAATCAAGCTCTTCAATCACGCGAATCGTAGAGGCGATAAGCTCGGAACCCCCGACTAAGTCGTAAGGACAATCGCTCGCAAAGAACGAATTACCGGCACCATAAAAATCGAGCCCTGCTTGGCTAGCACCTTTAGCTCCAAACATCGCCGTGTCAGCCCAAAAATCTTTCATGTAATCAATCATGGGCTTTTTAAGATTGTCGGCAAATGATGTCCCATCACCCATAGTCGCATTTCGAACCTCCCAAAGGGGGAACCGGCCTTCGGCATGCGGTACATATGCACCCCAATGATGAGCTATTACATTGAGGTTTGGAATTTCATCCATCATGCCAGAACAAACCATCCTCAGCATGGCTGACGTTGTTTCGTAGGCCCAACCAATTCCCCAAAATATTTCGTAAAAGGATTGCTCTTCATTTACGTAATCAGCGTGAGACGCAGGACGCGTGGGGTGCAACCAAATGGCCTTTCCGCGCTCGGCAATTTTAGCAAAAATATCTCGAAATTGTGGCTGATCGAGAGCAACTCCGCTCACATTTGTATGTATTTGAAAACCGGCCGCATTATGCTCATCGAGAACTCTATCGATTTCTCTTATCGCTCCCTCTGTGTTGTTCATGGGTAAAGATGCGATGAAAGACGGCATTCGATCAGGGTATTTACGACAGATCCGAGCCATTCCATCATTTGCCACTCGAGCAAGCTCCACTGAGACTTCCGGCCCTGCGATTAGGTCGAATGGGGGCTGGGACATTGAAATAATCTGACAATAATTATCAAATTGATCCATCATTTTCATTCGGGCATCCATATCCCAAATTGTTTCAATGGCTTTCCATCTTACAACCGCATTTCCAGGCATCAGTGGCTCCGCGGCGTCGAAAAATTCTATCGGGAACACATGATTAAAAACATCAATTTTCATAAAACATACCTGCCATTCAAATACGAAACTCTAAAGTTGGTAACATGAACAATAGATGAGTTAAACTAGTAAACTTTGGTTTGAAAAAGGCGAGATACTAACTTTTCGCGTCGCTGCCCAGCCAATCTGTTGGGAACTCCAATTTAGCTGCCACCCCTTGCATCTTTTTATAAATGAGCCCGCCCGCCGCAGCGAATTGCATCCCTAACCCTACATTATTTTTATAATAAAGAATTTCTTTAGAGGAAGTTCGCCCCGGCGCTCTTTTTGTTACGACATCACCAAGCGTATTAACCGCTTCTTCCCGCAAGACCCCTTGTTTGATTGCCTCGAGCAATTCTACCTGGACATTCGCGTGAACACTCTCCCAATCATTTATAACCACCCTGGAAGCCCTTTCAAATACCCCATCGTCAACTTCGACCCTTTTTCCATTAACATCGGAATTAACAATCGTGACCAAGGTTTGGCCATGCTCCAACTGTTCACTGTCGAAAACTGGTTCAGCTGCATTAGTGGCACAGGCTATGATATCCGCCCCAGGCACAATCATAGAGGGGTTTGGAAGGGCGATAATATTAAGCCCTTTTTCTCTATATTTTTCCGCAAATTTTTCCCGGTTTTTCTCGGTTGGACTGAAAACTCTCACCTCTCGAATATTTCGCACGGAGCAAATCGCCTCGACAATTGGCCCCGCTTGTGCTCCCGAGCCAAAAACCCCCAAAATTTCAGAGTTTTCCCTCGCGAGATTTTGTACCGCAACGCCAACTGTCGCTCCAACCCTAATACCGCTTATATAGTTCTCGTGCAAAAAAGCGATTGGTTCGGCTGTATCTAAATCGTAAAGGACGATCACCGTCCAATTTTTAGGATCTGGGTTATGTACTACACGCTGCTTGCCATCGACTTCTTCAAATTTTACAAACCTCGATCCCGCTCGTACTGCAGCAACGCCATAACTCGGGACTGCTCCAGCCTGGATGTTTGCAAGATAACGTTTATTTAGAGTTTCGGTATCAACGGAATAACGCATCCTAGGTAAATTAGCCGCCTTTCCATCCGCAAAATCCGAGAAAGCGACGCGCATTGCTTCAATGCACTCTTCCATGCTCAGAAAGCGCTGCACATCCTCATCTGTAATAATAATCGTCATGTTAAATCCCTGGGACGATCGATCCATCAACTACGGTTGGTCCATCACCATCCACTGTTACCCGACGCATTTCTCTAATCACGGACATATCCCAGGGTCGGCCTCGGTGGATCACACATCGATTATCCCACATGATGACCTCACCAGGCGTCCATTTGTGAGAGTAAATAAATCTTTCCTGCGTCGCAAATTCCAGCAACTCATCAAGGAATTGACGGCCCGTAACTTCATCGTTCCCGTCAATAAAGTCTGCGTGAGAACCCACGAATAGACATTTTCTCCCACTACCCGGATGGACCCGTGCAAGCGGATGGGGTGCATGTGAATACGCCGCTCTCTCTTCTTCATTAAAATCGTGAAAACCCACTCGACGGCGCGACGCAAGCAATGAATGAACAGCGATCTTACCTTCACATTCTTGCTTAGTTTTCTCAGGCAAAGCATCCCAGACCGCGCGCAAATCTACAAACTCGGTTTCTCCCCCCGAAGGCGGTAATCTAATACCAGCCAAAAACGAAAATTTTGAGGGTGTTTTCCGAAAAGAGGCATCAGAATGCCAGAGTTGATTTGCCTGTTTATTATGAGCAAGCCGACTATCAGCTGGCAAAACACGTCCGTTCAAATCTAGATTGGAAACATCAGCAAATTCGGCTCGAATTCGTCTCTTACGTTTTCCACTCACAGAAGAAGAGGTCAGCTGAAGTTCTCCAAAGGCACGCCCAAACGCTAGGTGCTCCTCTTCCGTTGGCGCAGCATCTGGAAAAACGAGAACACTATATTTATTAATTGCTTCAACGATGGTTTTCTTTACACCACCCGAAGGGGGGCTCTTAAAACTGACGCCACAAACTCGTGCAAAAAAATCTTTACCGAGAGGTTCAATAGAAATATCCAAAGGCGTACTCCTTTCCTACTCAAAGGCTGCCAGAGCTCGAGCCAATTGAAAACCCTCAATGCAATTTGACAGCAGATCCTTTTTAGAATTCACTCTTCGGGCAAGTAATTATGCTTAGCAAAGTTAATTTAGGAGTAGTTAACATGGCACTGATTGAAGCCGGAGCGATCGGCCCCGATTTCAGCCTGCCAAATCAGGACGGAAAGACTGTATCGAAGGATGACTTCGCAGGTCGTTATGTCTTGCTCTGGTGGTACCCAAAAGCCGATACACCTGGGTGAACAACTGAAGGAAATGGGTTCCGTGATAGAATCCAGGATTTTGAAAAAGCAAATACCGTAATCTTAGGCATCAGTTATGATAGCCCCGAGTTAAATAAAGCTTTTAGGGATAAGTTTTCGTTCCCTTATGACCTACTATCAGATGAGAATGGGCAAGTATCCATTGCCTACGGCGTGTCTGACTCTGATAGTGCTCGGAGCCCCCGTAAGTCAGTGCTTCTCGACCCAAATGGGTCTGTTGCCGTGGCCTATGATGAGGTTAAACCTGCCGACCACCCGGATCAGGTTCTTTCTGATCTCGCCAAGATTGGTTAGGTTAAGCTAAAATAATACAAAAAATTTAAGCGGGGCTAATGCCCCGCTTTTTTATTCTGCCGCGGCGATCGATTGAAATGGCTTAGGCAGGCCATAAAGCTCGGCTGTTCCACTCCAAAGTATTGTATCTTTTGCCTCTTGAGGGATATCATCTCGGTTTAATAGATATTTCGGCGAGTCTGTAATACGGTGAGAGTGAGGAATATCGCTTGCATAGACAAAACAGTCATATCCATATTTTTCTAGCATGTATGGTAGAAGATCATCATCGACCTCAAATCCTAGAAAAATCCTACCTTCTTTGATGTATTCTATTGGTTTCATTTGCGGTAAACCGCGTTCCATTACCGATTGATGCTCTTCTCGAAGCGCCCCTAGTTCTAATCGATGTTCTATATTATCGAGTGTAAAGTCCATTACCTCTGTGGCAAAGTCTATCCATGTGCATCCTGTTTCTAGGAAAGAAACCTTCACGTTTGGATAACGATCCAGAATACCCGAACCACATATTGCCTTGAAACCCCGCACCACCGACATCAGGAATTGGTCGCCGGCCAGTGACGGATATTGTTTCATAGCCCCGAGAGCGGCGGTGCCCGGATGGACATTAATTGGCATGCCAATTTCATTAGCGCACGCCCATATCGGAGCGAAGTAATCATGGTCAATTGATTTTTCGTTGTATTCTCCAAAAACCATCAACCCAACTGAACCCTCCTCATGGGTTCGAACCATTTCCTTCACTGCCTCATCAATGTCGGAGGGGCAGATTGCGGTAACCCACTTAAGTCGGTCTGGAGATTGACTCGAAATATCCGCTACCCAACGATTATATGCCCTAGTCAAAGCCTGATTTAACTTAGGATCCTTCGCAATCGGCCATGAAAGAAAAAGGGTGGGATAATTAACGGAAAGCCAGGTATCTTCGGAATCCATGACCGCAAGGCGATCCTTCGCGGAATGAAATTCTCCGCTTTCATGCGGTCCGCGCCACTTAGCCATCTTTATATATTCAGTGGATACAACTCCATTTTTACTGGAGGGCGACCCCCCTATTCGGAAAGTGTCTTCGCCAATCTTCCACTTATAGTCATGCTCATATTCACCTGTTTCAACTACAACCGGTCTTTGGTCTCTAAATGCAGGATCAAGGTATTTATCAGAGAAAGTTTCTTCCCATTCCTCAACGTGCCCATCGCCATCAAAAGCGTTAATTTGCCCCATTTGCCCCCCCTGTTTTGGTTCTTAAGCAAAGTCTCACGAAACTCGGTTTCCAAATCAACAAAAAAGTGGCGTCACAACTGCCTCCTAAACGGAAACCTTTGTTTTTTAACCACCCAAACTCCCGATGCATTAATAAAATGCATTCCCTATCAAAGCCCTAAATATCAATTTTTTTGAACCCGATAATTCGGGATCTTGATAGTTAAATTTTAATTTTTCTTTGGTTCAATCCAAGTCGAGGTTGATTTTGCGATTAAGTTTTGCCCAATATCGAAAATCGCTGAGGCAGCGAAATGCTTTCGACCATCCTGACCAACCCGCCAACCCGAGACGATATAAGGCACTCCCGTCTTGGGTCGTTCGATGATTTCAGCGGAAATTCTGCCTGTTAGCATGTAAGTGTTCGCCAAACCCAAACCAAAAAAAGCGGGACAATCGAGGAGTGACCAAATGAAGGGGGTTTTGACCAGCCCATCGACATCCCCCAGGTCTGCTGACGGGGTCCAAAGCGCACAAGCATATTTTTTCGAAGGAACAAGACCAGGAAAAACCCTAAGACCATCACCCCTTTCTCGCTTTGGACCACACACAAAACACGAAGGGTAGAGATGCTTATCTTCAGGACACGAGAACTTTTTTGAATGTTTTGCCTCTGAAGGCGTTGGTATCTCAATTCGGTCTAGTTGTATTTCCCTGGGGATTGCTTGCGCCACCTCTTGCGCCCCCTCTTCTAACCGAACCCCGTCCAGTCCAAAAACGAGAGCCATTTTCTGGTCCATTGGAATAGGTCTTTTGATGGTTACTTCGACCGGTCCGCTCAAGTATTGAGCCAAGGTACCCGCGGTATATCCCCCATGTCCTGAGTTCTTCGGCCCGCAAAACCGGCTCGGTATGATTATAGAATCGGGTTTAAACAACTCTATTCTGCCCAATGTTCACAAGCCAATAACAGTTCTAACATCTTATGTATTTACTCTAATACCTGAGTTTATGTTTTTGTGAGAACAAACATCCCAGGGGGTTGAGAAAATATCACAATATTTATAGCTTTAAATAAGCAGCGGTGCCCCGCAAGGGGTGAAAAGGGAACATGGGCCCCTCAAGATATTAGGGTGAACCCGGCTGAGCCCGCAACTGTGAGTGGATAGGGACAACCTTCATCAATGCCACTGGTGTAACTGGGAAGGCAGGAGGATCGCAGAGACCCACGAGCCAGGAGACCTGCCGCAGCAAGTATCGCCCACACCCGCCGGGATTTGCAGGTGTAATCAAAATATTTTTGCGGCGGTGCGAATAAACGCAGCGTTGCAAATACACTTTCCATGTATTTGCGTCTTCTCCTCTTATTAAGGAGACCTCTGGCTATGCGTCGTAACGCGTGTGACCCCTTGTTTTAGGTTTAAACACATGAGAAACGCAAAAAATTGGTTCATTTACCCCTTGGCTCTTGCACTATTGTGGAATGTTGTTCATGCGCAGTCTAAAGAGACGCGAGACGGCACGGTTACCCTACCAGAGATCGTTGTAATCGCGTCCAAAATACCGGTGCCGTCTGATGAAATTGGTAGCAGTATTTCAACAGTGTCCGAGGAAGAGTTAAGCCGATCCCAGGCCCGTGCCCTTGCGGATGTACTGCGCGAGATTCCTGGTATCGCGGTAAGCAGGCCCGGGCCGGTTGGCGCCTATACGCAAATCAGGATAAGAGGCAGCGAAGGTAATCATGCGCTTGTAATAATTGATGGTGTTGAAATCAACGACCCCAGCGGAAATTCTGAATTTGATTTTGGCAACATGCCTGCATCCGATATATCCCGAATAGAAATTCTCAGGGGCCCTCAATCTGCCCTATACGGGAGTGACGCGTTGGGAGGCGTCGTCAATATCATCACAAAAAAAGGAGAGGGACCGCCAAGCCTTGGCTTCCTGGCAGAATTAGGGAGCCAACGAACTGGGCTAATCTCGGGTTATCTAAAGGGAGCCGACGAGAAATTAAACTATTACTTTGGCTTTAGTGGCAGCTCCACCGATGGGTTTTCAGTAGCCGACACCGACTCCAGCGCATCCGAAAGAGACGGAAACAAATATCAAAATTTAAATGCTAAGGTTGTTTTTAAACCCACTAAAAATTTGAAATTCAACTTATTCGGCCGTTTTCATAAATCCACTCAAGAAACTGATGATCAACCAGCTGTTGTGGGAAAGATTGTAACAGTGGACACCGATGATCAGACTCAAACTCAACAACGCACAATTGGCCTATCGACCAATTACGCTGCCTTGGAAGGTGCCTGGGAACATATTGGGAAATTCACCTATAATGATGATCGTTCAGAATCTATAACTGGGGGATCCCCCTCTAAGTCAAATGGTTCAAGGTCTAATTTTAGTTATCAAACAAACTATTTTTGGGACTTTCCTGATTTTTCAGTGGCAAATCAGTCACTGAGCTTTTTGATTGAAAAAGAACGAGATTTTCAAGACACCAGCAGCAATTGGGGCAAATCAAAACTCTCCGCAACCACGATTGGATATTCAGCGGAATATCGGGCATCAATCAGAGACGATTTCTCTGTTTCGCTCGGGACTAGGTACGATGACAATGATCTTTTCCAGGGCCGGTATACCGTTCGCAGTTCCGCTTCTTACAACCTTCCCAATCAAGGCGTGCGTTTTCTTGGCAGCATTGGTACCGGAGCCAAAAACCCGACGCTTTTTGAGCTGTACGGCTACGGGCCTAATTTTACCCCTAATTCGGACCTGAAAACTGAGACCAGCCTTGGGTGGGATCTTGGGGTCCAGACAACTAGCCCGAGTAATCAAACGAAATTTAGTGCCACTTATTTCAAAAATTTCATTACCGATTTGATTAATGGGGCTGGAACGACGGCCATTAATATGGACGGAACATCGGTTATTGAAGGTCTTGAGCTCTCGATAGAAGAGAAAATATCCGAGAACTTAAATTTACGAGGTCAATATACCTTTACGCTAGCTCAGGACTCTAACCAAACACAATTGACGAGAAGACCAAAACACCTAGCGAGCCTAAACTTAAATTATCAGTTCTCCAGAAAACGAGGAAATTTAAACATCGGATTAGACTATTCCGGAACGCAAACTGACACAGAATTTTCAGATAATTTTGCTAAATCTAACCGGGTCCGTTTGAGTTCATTTTTACTAATGAATGTTGCGGCCAGCTTTGAGCTTTGGAATAATTTTTCGATTTTTGGCCGCATAGAAAACATTCTCGATACTCGTTATGAGGAGGCCTTGAGTTTTGGATCCCCTGGGATCAGAGGTACTTTGGGGATCAAGACAAGGATCCACCTCTAATGTCTTTTTGGCGCAGCATCAGGGTCGGCATTATTTCTATTGCCTACCTATTAATTCAGAGCGGACCCATCCTCGCTTTGGACACTAAACCAAAACGCTTCATTTCTATAAATCTTTGTACTGATCAACTACTCCTGGATCTCGCATCAAAAGAACAGATATTAGCACTGAGCCACATGATCGGTGACAGCAATTCATCCCCCTATTCGGAAAGAGTAAAAGGTATCCCATTAATTCAGGGCACGGTGGAGGAAATATTGACTTTGGATCCCGATTTGGTTTTTGCAAGCAATCACTCAAATCCAATAACGATAAACTTACTGCGACGCCTTGGGATTAAGGTCCAAACAGTCCCCTCCGTCAAAGACCTAAGTCAAATAGAGACCAATATTGATACAGTCGCGAATGCAATTGGCCAAACGACACGGGCCAACCAAGTAAAGGCTGCAATCCGCACTCTTCTAAAAAAATACAAAAGAAAAGAAAAAGCTTATCGACCAGTAGCCGCAACAATTTGGGCTAATAACATTTCGGCAGGAAAGGGAACATTGCAACACTCGATTATCGCGTTCCTAGGGTTTCAGAACCTATCCGAAAAGCTAAATGTTACTGGTCTTTACTCATTACCCTTGGAAGTCTTAATTGAGAAAAAACCAAATTTATTATTGGTATCTCATTATAAAAACGCCCCTTCACTCTCTAATGCGATCTTCTCGCATCCTGCTCTAAAAAAGGCTTTTGGTTCCGAAACAATACTCAAAATACCTGACAAAATTTGGTTATGCGGAACTCCCGCCTCATATAAAGCCCTCGAGTTAATTGGTGAGGGCTGGAGGGAGAGACAGAGGTGAAAAAAAATAGCTATCATTTTCGAAAAACCCTGTCAGTACTGAGCGGGTTAGTTTTTCTATTTTTCTTGCTCTCGCTCTCGCTTGGTCCTTCAGATCTTACTATTTTTGATTTTTGGTCTCTTGGAGAAACAAAAAAGAACGATACTACATGGCTTATCTTTTTTGAAATCCGACTGCCAAGGGCGATACTTGGGCTAGCGGTCGGGATGTCGTTAGGCCTGGCTGGTGCAGCTTTGCAAGGATACCTCCGGAATCCTCTAGCAGAACCAGGAATTATTGGTGTTTCCACTTCAGCCTCTCTATTTACTGTCATCATTTTTTATTCAGGTCTGAGCGCAGGTTTTGCACTTTTAATGCCTTTCGCAGGTATCCTCGGCGCGACCAGTGCAGTCCTAATTTTACAATCTCTAGCTGGACGAAACGCAAGTGCACTCACGGTGGTCTTGGCGGGCGTTGCGATTTCCAGCTTCTCTGGCGCTCTGATATCTTTAGCCCTCAATTTTTCTGCCAACCCCTTCGCAACCTACGAGATCGTTTTCTGGCTATTGGGCTCCGTTGCCGACCGCGGGCTTGATCAAGTCGCAATCGCATTACCTTTCATGGCTGTCGGCTGGGCCTTGCTGTTATGGTCGGGAAACCCCTTAGACGCCCTTACTCTTGGGGAGGAAGAAGCGGCCTCTTTGGGTTACAAGCTCAGTCGTGTTCGAGCACAGCTTGTTTTTGGGACCGCGCTTGCTGTTGGCTCCGCGACCTCCATAGCCGGAACAATTGGTTTTGTTGGGCTGGTTGTTCCTCACCTTCTTCGACCTTTTGTCGGAAATCGTCCTAAACTACTTCTTTCTGCCAGTGCACTTGGAGGTGCCGCCTTGGTCCTCGCTGCAGATATCGCGGTGAGACTTCTCCCCTTCAAACAAGAACTTAAGTTAGGAGTAATAACCGCACTAATAGGCGCGCCTTTTTTTCTACTTCTAATTATAAAACACAGAAGGAGCGTTTTATGACCCTTCTCACCATTGATGAACTGTCAGTTAAAATTGGCTCCTCACCAATTTTAAATTCTGTAACGTTCGAACTTCAGCAGGGCAAAATAATTGGGTTAATGGGAGCCAACGGCTCTGGTAAATCGACACTTCTTAAAGCAATTGCCGACCTGATCCCCTATTCAGGACAAATATGTTGGAGAGGACAGCCAATAAAAAAACTCCCTTCAAGAGCGCGGGCAAAAACGATCGGATACTTGGGTCAATCTCGACTACCATCTTGGTCTTTAAGTGTCAGAGATTTTGTGGCTCTGGGACGACTTCCTTTCGAGGATAGAAATAAAAACGGCGGCAAAAAGATTTTAGAAAAGTCAATTTTCGAATGTGACTTGGCAGACTTGTCTGATCGGTTAGTTACTCAATTATCCGGCGGGGAACTTGCCCGCGCCAGGATTGCTAGAGTTATCGCTGGAGAACCAACTTTACTCCTACTCGATGAACCGATAGCTGGCCTAGATCCGTTACACCAACTAGAAATAATGCATTTGCTTCAGGAAAAAGTATCTGAAGGGCTAACAGTCTTTTTGGTTCTGCACGACTTATCCCTGGCTGCGCGATTCACGAACAGACTTATATTACTGAAGGAAGGTTGCATCTTGGTAGAGGGCCCAACAGCTCCGGTCTTAAATTCTACAAATTTAGCCGAAGCCTTCAAAATTAATTCCCGATATTGTGTTACCGATGGAATACCTTACGTAGTTCCCACCTACCCGATAAAAACTTTATCGGAACCGCAAAAAGGATGAACGCCTACGTCACAACCGGACTTTTTTTGTCTATGGCAATTCATACAAGTGCGCTTTTGCTATTTAATCAACATGCCTTGCAACGCATGGATGCGCTTCCTGAAACAAGGGTTTTTACCGTCGAGTTGTTCTCCTTCGAGGCACCACTCAAAAAACAAACGAACCAATTTTTTTCTTTAGGCAAAACATTAGACAAAGATCTCTCTGAAAAACGGCGACCAGAGAATTCCGATCTTTCAGAGAGGACCAATCATGTGAGACACATAAATAAAATATCTCCAGTGGCTACAAAAAATTCTTCAAAGCCAGTCCGGTTCTTGCGGGAAGAATTCGAGTCTCTTCCTAAGGATCCATCTCAAAAAACCAAAACCAAAAACGCAAAACTGACACATGAAAAACAGCGTCAAACAAGACAAAAAAGGCAATCCCTAACGGGAAAACAAAGGCTTAAACAATTGGAAGATATGCGGCCAGAATCTGCGCCTTCAAAGTCGCGAATCGTCTCAGCCCAACCAGCGGCGGTTATCAAAACGCGACCATCAGGTTTCGCAAGCAACCTGCCCCCTATTTATCCAAATCTCGCTCGGAGGCGAGGAATACAGGGTACGGTGGTAATAATTGCGGGCATCAGCCCCTCCGGACTTGTAAGCTCAACAAAAATCAAAACATCCAGCGGTTCAGGCACTCTCGATAACGCAGCCATCAGAGCTATCAGAGATTGGCGTTTCACTCCAGCCACCAACAATGGCCGTCCGATAACAAGCGAAGTTGAAATACCTTTGACTTTTAAAATTAAGTAGCGGACTACCAAATTAATCTATCGGAAGAATTATCAGAGGCACCTGAAAGCCCGTTTGGAACCTAAGCAGTAACCAACAGAACAATTAGAAGAACTAAAAGACTCGGGGCTCCGAATAAGTATATATCGCCGGATTATTTACCGTACTCCGCCTCAAGGTCCTGCGCGAGTAATTCGTGAAGTTCGGTAGTAACCTGAGGCTCTATACCAAACCAATATTTCCACGCTACTGGCCCCTGATGAAGTAGCATCCCGAGACCGGTACAGGTACGGTTTTGACGCTCCGACGCGCTCCTTACGAGACTAGTTTGTCTTGGGGTGTAGATAATATCGTAAACAACTGCTTCAGAATTTAACGCTTCAATGGATAAATCATGGTCCTCCATCCCAACCATGCCAAGGCAGGTTGCGTTAACAACAATGTCCGCTCCCTCTAACGCCTTAGAGCGTTGTTCCCAACCCTCTACCGAAATGGTATCTCCAAAGATCTGTTTAATACTTTCAGCGTGTGCGGTTGTGCGGTTTACAATCAAAATCTTTTTAATCCCGGCTTTAATAAGACCGTAACAAACGGCACGGGCCCCACCGCCAGCTCCAATAACGGTTGCTTGACGCCCCGAAAGGTTAAACTGCGGATGCGCCTGTTCTAGGTTTCTTAAGAAGCCGATCCAGTCGTTATTAGTCCCATAAAGGCTTTTATCCTCTCTAACGACTACACAGCTAATAGCGCCAATTTTCTCCGCCGCCTCATCGACCTCATCAACCGTCTCCTTGGCCACTAACTTATGTGGAATAGTCACGTTACAACCCGCGAACCCTAGCTTTGGAAGAGCCCGAAGGGCTTCCGGAACTTTTCCCGGTTCAACTGCCAGGGGTAAATAGGCCCCTTTTATGCCCTGCTGCTCCATCCAATAATTGTGCATAAGGGGCGACCGGGAGTGCATTACTGGCCAACCAATCACACCCGCCAGCGCGAACTTTTCTAGTTTTTCCATCGAGTTCTTATCAATTTTCTAAGCGTCGTAAACAGTTCCATCCAGTTTTGCGCTGAAATGGTTCCAAGTTCTAAGAAATAGCCCTGGATTATAGAGTTTTTCATAACATAGCTCGAGCTCTTCCTTGGTAAACGCGTAAGGAGTTCCAATTAGGTTGGCTCGATATTGGCGTTCCGCATTTTCTTCCAAATAGTTCAAAAGTACGAATGCATCGATGATTGAAGCTCCAGTAGTGACGACGCCATGCGCTTTCATTAGCGCCGCAGGTCGATTACCGAGGGTATCAGTCAGGCGTTTTGCCATATTCACATTGTTAATCGAATCCGGAGAGTCCAAAACAGGTAGCGGGTAAACCAAGGAGCCTTGAGCATATACCGGCAGATAGTCCAAGCCCGCAGTCGAGAGCACAGTCGACCAATTGGGATGGCAATGGATCGCGGCACTAACGTCCTCACGCGCTTTGTAGACCCCTGCATGAAGATGGAACTCTAGCGGAGGCTTTCCCTGGCCTTCAATAACATTGCCATCAAAATCAATCTGGCAGATGTCATCAATTGTCAGTTGGCTGCGCTGACAATTGCCAATATTGATCAACATTTGATCAGGTGCAATTTTCATGCTCGCGTGTCCATTATAATCCATGATGCTGTTTTGCTCGAGCATCCGTATACAACGGACCAATCGTTCTTTTTCTTGGATAAAGGCAGTCATATTTTGTCCTTAAATAAATCTTACCATCCGGTTTCCATGGAAATTTCTGTGCGCCACAAATGCCAGGCCCTCAAGCAAGCCATATCATTAACAGCGTCAGCGAGACGACCTTCCTCCTCCTCTAGTGACTCGAGGGGTTCTCCCGCTGACAATGAGAGCGCCGCAGTCTGGATTCGGGCACTTACTTCCGTGAAAACCGCGCGAAATACTGAAAGTTGCAGAGTTTTGCCACAGGCGACGGATCCATGAGCTCTCATAAGCGCTACATGCTTATCTGCCAAAGTTTCTGCCAAAGCGATTCCCTTGGCGCAATCACAAACTAGCATATCAGTCTGACCAAATTTCTCTCGGATATCAAACACGGGAGCACCACCAGCGAGAAAAGCAGCATTATGAAATGTTCCAACCATAGGCGTCCGTGTAAGACCAAACGGAATGACTGAGGGTGAGTGAGAATGGACCACCGAGTTAATGTCCGGCCGAAGCTTGTAGATCTCTCCGTGGATAAATCTTTCGATAAAGCTGCCCCGGCTGCCAGCATCAAGGGGTTCAGAATCGAGGCTATAGGTGATTATATCGCCCGGAGTCGCAAGAGCAGGCGCCTGTGATTTTGGCATCAGGTATAACTCGGGGTTTTCTGGATGCCTCAAGGATACATGTCCAAAAGCATCTACAACCCCTCGTTTCGCAAGTATCCGGCTCGCTGCCGCAAGATCAGCTAGCAGGGCCGGATCAGTGTCTGGTATAGCAATAGTCATATCGATGAGAAGTTAGCGTATTAAGTGTAAACCGAAAATGCTTCATCGAATTTAATTCTCAAAAAAATGAGAGCGACATAATTTTTTCAAAACCAACAGGAGTTTCTCATCACCTGTTCACGATTATAAATCTCATCGAATCCTGGATTGCATGTTGCTGACAGTTTACATCTCGCGCAATGAGTTTAATGATATTTGTTAATCCTCCACTCTCGAAAAACCATTTTGGAGAATGCAGTGAGTATAGCACCACAGTCTATAGGATTTGTTAATTGCGATTGGAGTCCCTTTCGTGCTGCCCATGATCATGCTGTCGGGAGCCCAAAAATTGAACCCTCTACAAGACGTGAGGTCTTCATTGATGGGAAAAAGATCCGAACTATAGATATTCACGCGCATTGCGCAATTCCCGCGGCCCTCGATGTGATCGAAAAAGCTCCTGAGCGGTCGGATTTGTCGATGGAAGATAAAGAAGCAAGGCTCGCTTCCATGGATAACCAGGGCCTAGATATGGCAGTACTTAGCGTGAACCCTTGGTGGTACCATTTAGAATATGAGGCTGCCGAAGCGGTAATTAAGATCCAAAATGAAGGACTTGCTGAAATTTGCCATTCCGATCCAGATCGTTTTATCGCATTTGCATCAATCGCGCTGCAACATCCAGACTTGGCTGTGGACCAAATAGAGTACGGTGTTAACAACCTCGGTCTCCGAGGCATCAACATTGGTTGTTACGTTGAGGGCCGGGAGCTCTCAGACCCATTCTTTCACCCCGTTTGGGCTAAATGCGAGGAACTTGACTTGTTGGTCTTTATGCATCCTCGAGGGACTAATGAAATGGTAAGCGGCGGCCGTTTATCTGGGGGCGGAGCGCTGGCAAACACGATTGGTAATCCTCTCGAAACCACTTTAGCCTTATCCCATCTTATTTTTGAAGGGACGATGGATCGATTTCCCGGACTCAAAATTTGCGCAGTCCATGGAGGCGGTTATTTCGCCTCCTATGCCCATCGTTCAGATGCGGTAATTCGAACCTTTTCTCATCAGAGGGTCCAAGCATGTTGCAAACACCCGCCAACTCATTACCTAAAAAACGGTCAGCTCTACTTCGACTCAATTGTCTTCGATCCAGCCGCGCTTAGGTATTTAATTAGCCAAACCGGCGCCGATAAAATAATGATTGGCACGGATTACCCGTTTGGCTGGACAACCACTGAGGTCGATTTAGTTCTTCAAACTCCTGAACTTTCTAACGACGATCGAATAGCGATTCTGGGGGGGAATGCGGCAAGGTTACTCAACATCCCCACCGAGTAATATCCTCAAAGTTTTAATAAAGTCTCAGCATTCTTATGTAGCAGCTTTGATATATCTTCTTCACAAAGGGGAATCGTTGGAATCCAGGACGTTGCTTCATTATTCTCCACGAAGGGATAATCCACAGAAAACATTATTCGATCTATTCCAATCTCCATCATGCAGCACAACAACGCGGGATTGGAGAAATTACCACTCGTTGTAATCCAAAAATGCTTGCTAAAGATTTCTCGAAAAGACGCGCCACCAGTATTTTCTATTCGGTTTAGAGCTTGATTAATTCTCCAGAGAGAAAACGGAATACTCTCTCCCAAATGACCTAAAATCATTTTGGCATTTGGATATTTATCAAAGACACCAGATAGAATAATTCGTAACGCATGCGTTGCTGTTTCAATTGTATACCCCCAGGCAGGACCACCTAAAGCAGGGTATTCTTCCAAATAGTCAGACAAATACGTTTCTAAAAAGTTTTTATGAGGCCACGACGGATGCAGGTAAATCGGGACATCTAGAGCCTCGGCCCGTTCAAAAATGGGCCAATATTCTTTTTTATCTAGCCAACCATCCGCCCCAGTTGGACCATGGATCATTGCCCCTCGGAATCCCAAATGATCCACGGCGCGCTCTAATTCATCCGCTGCGGCTTTAGGGCTCGCGGTCGGCAAAGCAGCAAAAGCAAAGAGCCTCTCGGAATTGGCTCTACAGGCTTCGGCGAGCCGATCATTGGCTGACTTTGCGAGTGTTACTGCCGACTCGGCGTCGACCCTCTGAAGAGAAGGTGCGCCATGGCTTAGGACTTGGACATCAATTCCTGCTTCATCCATTTCTTTAAGCCTCAATTCTCCCAAATCATGCAATCTATCCATTAAGGCATTCCGCCGGGATGAGTCCCTTCCCTTAAAGTGTGTTTCAACCTCGTAATCCCAATAATGTTCCTCAAGGGCGATGACCCGAGGTTGACGCTGTGTAATCATTGAATGGTATCCCTTTATTTTGCTCTTATTTATTTTAAATCTAGCGAGAACAACCAGATCCAAAAACCTGAGTAGCTCTAACCCGATGGAGGTCCGAATTTTGATAACAAAAAGATCTTTTCGCCAAGACATAGTTGTAATTTTATTCTCTACCATTTTGATGCTCGGCCTCTCCAATGTGAGCACTGCAAACGATAGACTGTGGGCAGCAGCAGGGTCTAAAGGGCACTTTGTTATGATTAGGCACGCCCTTGCACCAGGTTTCGGCGATCCTCCAGAATTTGTTATTGGAGACTGCAGCACCCAGCGCAACTTGGATGATGAAGGTCGCAAACAAGCATTAAAAATTGGCAGACTTTTTAAGAGTAAAGGTTTTAAAAAGGCAAAAATATACTCCAGTCAGTGGTGCCGCTGTCGAGAAACGGCATCAATGCTGAGGCTAGGAAAGGTGATTGATCTTCAGGCTCTTAATTCATTTTTTGAAAGAGAAGAGAATGAAAAACCGCAAATGACAGCGCTTAATGATTTCCTTAATAGGCAGACTCTAGAGGACGGACCTCTCATCTTAGTCACACATTATGTAAATATTGGGGCTTTAACTGGCACCTATCCGGAGTCAGGTGGCATCGTCATAGTAAAGAGAACTAACAACAACAAATATGAGACTGTGGGAGAGATAAAGGTCGAGATTAATTGAAATACCGCAATTCGCTTATTTCAATGTTGGAAATAAAAAGGAGTCAAACAGCCTTTCCCCGCTTAAAAGGTACTTCATCAAGCATATTGCCCTTTTTGTCATAAATGGACCAAGGCCCCTCTTTCAAGCCATTTTTGTATTCACCTTTCCGAAATATCTGACCATTGTCATAATACATGGTTATAGGGCCTTCCGGTTTTCCGTTTTTGAAAAAACCTTCATATTGAATTTGACCATTGGGATGATATTGGAACCATGGTCCATCCAGAGCCCCTTTTTTGAATTCCATTTTCTTAAATATCCCACCAGTTTTATGAAACAAGACACCTCCGTCTTCCTCATAAGGCGAAAATGGTGATCGGGTTATTTGCTCGGGATCTGATTTTATCATTTGCTACGCAAAGTTTGGGAACTTAATCAAAATTAAATAAACATCTACACGGCGGGGCCGATTGACGGTGGCGTCTTGATCCTACCAGTCAATTCGCTCTCGGGAATGCTTAAAATCTTTTGTTCATTGAATACGTCGCCCATATTAGAGCTCACGCCGCGCTCTTTAATCGCCTCCAACCATTTACGATGTATTCTATCGTCCTGATCTTCGTATTCGACCTGTCGCCCCCCTTCTTGAATTGAGGTGGCCCCTTTCCCCTCTGCACTTTTTCGTCTCAATGAAATAAAGGGGTATCTGCGACTTCCCATACTACATGCCAGGTAACGCGCAGGGCTTGGGCCTGTATTAAAATGTTGGTGAAACATCCAAAAAGGAGGCGTGTACATAAACCCATGCTCCCATGGAATTTCGACAAACTTCTCATCTCCCTCATACCAAAGCAGGGTATATCCAACCCCACTCACCGCGTGTACGTGGGTGCCTGCCGCATGCCGATGCGCCTTTTTGTACCTCCCGACCGGTATTTCTGAAGAATGCGCATGCATTGTGCTATCAGCCAGAATGAATGAAACATTTAGCGAGCCTTTTCCTCGCGCATCCATTGAATACAATTTAAAACTGGTTAGATCATTTACAAAGTTTGTTTCCCATAAATTTGCTTCAGCGACATTGTCCCCGCGATTAACGCGCAAATGCTCACCTTCTCCTTCAAAATGACCATCTGCACCCAGTCGCTCGGGAAAATCAAAATCATTTTCGAAAACAAATTTCTCATTATGAAATAAATTGATTACAAGAGGGGCATCATTGGTACAGGAAAGCCTTAGGGGCTCTTGCCCGGACCCGTTAAAAATCCGATATTTACAGTTTAAAGGGACTGTAAACAGCGCCTTGGGTCCAAATTCAAAAGTACGAGTTTCACCACTGGGATATTCCACTGTGGCTGATCCAACTCCCTTAAGAATATAGAAAAAACTCTCATAAATATGCCTAATTTCAGCAGTTTTCTTACCCGGCTCTATTTCAAGGACATAGTTTGCCATGAAATCTCCACGCCCATGGGTATGGGCGAAACAACCAGTAGCCTCCCAACGATCCCAACGACCCGTCTCAAGCGCCAATAGGTTATGCCCGAAATCAAGATGTATGGGGATACCCTCCCCTCTTGCCCAGTTTTCATATGGATCAACAAGAAATCTCTTTGAGATATCCTGGCCATCTTCGCTTAACGGTGTCGTATCCAATTTTTCCTCTTTCTTCCTGACAAAATTACTCAATCTTCGTATCAGCCGACTAGCAAACCACTGGGGAAAGGAAGACTTAAAAGTTCACCGAACACGTACCAGTTTACAAAACCAATGACCGCAGCAAAAATTCCTGAGAGAAATATACTCTCCTTCTCCAGCAGCATGTACCCAAGGATAAACAAGGGTATCGTGATATAAAATCCAAATAAATAGAGACCTAGCAGCAATAGAAATATAGATCCAAACACCAGGCCTGCCTTACGCATCCCTGAACGCGTTTTTTCATCCTCAGCAAGATCTATGTCCGCCCCCATTGAGCTATCAGCTGCTGCCGAACCGGAGGGAACAGAGCGAATTATCTCAATAACCAACAAAACGCCAACTATAATCGCTACAATCTCAGGATAAATACTGGCAGCCAAAGGCATATCCTGCGAGTAAACAAAAATCACGCTGAGCGCCGCCGCCGTCAGCAAGTACATAAATATTTTAGCCAGAAACAGCATTTGATCTACCGATTGATAGTTTCCTCATGAGAACCGGATAAAAAATCACTAAAACCAAGAGGATAAAAATGGTTATTACGCCGGGCCTTAAGAGGAATTCGCCCCCGTAAAGCTGTATTGAAGTCCACAAATACCTCTCAGCAATTGGGCCCAAAACTAATCCCAATAAGAATGGCGGACGCGGCCATCCAGCAAACCGCATAAAATATCCAATCAACCCGAATACTGCCATAATAATCACGTCTTCAAACCGGCTTGAGGCAGCAAAGCTGCCGATGACAGCCATTCCTAGGACAATAGGAATTAAAATTGTGGGCCGTACCGTTGTCGCCAGAGCCAGTTGCCTTGTGAAAGCGAGGCAGAGGATCGAGGTAATAATGCTTCCAATAATGAGAAGCCAGATCATCGAAAATGTAAGGCTCAAATCAGTGGTAAGCATATTTTTTCCAGGAGAAATACCGACAATGATCAACCCGCCAAAGATCAACGCCAATGTACTCGAGCCTGGGATTCCAAATGCCAATGTGGGTATCAGCGACCCCCCTTCCTTGGCGTTAGTCGCCGCATCAACGGCGATAACCCCGCGCACATCGCCTTTTCCAAAAGTCTCTGAAGCTCCTGGACATGTTTGCTTTGCACTCCCATAAGCAAACCAGTCCGCTACCGAGGAACCAAGTCCCGGGATAATGCCAACCCAGATACCGATTAAACTGCTTCTTATAACTAACCACCAATGCGTAAATGCATCTTTTATTCCCTGCCGACGCCCCTTGGTTAGATCTCCAAGCGGAACATCAGCGATACCCGTCCCTTTCACCGCCATGTAAATCAACTCAGGAATAGCAAATAGACCGATTGTAACAGGAATAAGTTTTAATCCGTCGACGAGGTAGAGCTGATCGAAGGTAAACCGATGAAGACCCGTGGACACGTGAACACCAACCAAAGAGACCAAAATACCGAGCCCCCCAATAATTATTCCTTTGATCGGAGACTTCCCGCTGAGCGTCCCAACCATCGCGACACCCACCATGACCAGCATAAAAAATTCTGGGGGTCCAAGAATTAAAACAAGCGGGCGCAAAACTGGAATAGCGAGGAATAGCGCTATGGCTCCTATTATTCCGCCGATCGCTGAAGATGTGAAAGCTGCCGCCAACGCGCGTGCTGCCTCACCTTTCCTGGCCATAGGATAACCATCCATAATCGTTGCCTGAGACCCGCCACCGCCTGGGACACTAAAAAGAATAGAGGTGATGGAATTTGCGGTATTGCTTACCGCCCAAACGCTCATAATAAGACAAATAGCCTCAAATTTATTTAAGACGAAGGCTATAGGCAGCATCAAAGCAATCGCCGTCTTACTCCCTATTCCGGGCATCGCGACCAGGGTAGAGCTCACAATGATCCCTACCATCATCAGAAGAAAAGCCTTCCACTGAAGAATCCCCAGAAGGCCCTCTATCGCCGCATCAATCATGAATAAACTTTTGTTTTACGGTCAAAAAAAGGCGGACCTATTTAAGATCCGCCTTTTTGTTTCCATTATTTACAATCGACCATTGCCGCTTCTTTTTTGCCCTTCTGATACATGACCTTGCATTCAAGGCCTGCTTTAAGGGCTTTGCGCTTTGCTTTTTTCCCTGCGACGCGGATCTTGGTCCGTTTTCCAGAAATTTTAAATTTCTTTCCAGCTATAAAAATTTGTTTTCCCTTTTTCTTTACCTCGGTGATTGCGCCAGAAACGCTGGGAAGCTTTTTATAGTCAATTTTTGGCTTCTTCTGCGAAGCTTTATACATCGCGATAACTTCATCGGAAGCACCCAAAACCTCTCTGTTGACACGGTCAACTTCTTCAGCGGACGTCCATTGAACGTTTCTTTTTGCCCGTTTTGCTTCAGATTGCAACGCAGGGTCCTCAATAGTCGCTTTGAAGGCTGCTCTTAATGACTTCAACCGATCTGCAGGCACATTTGGCGTGGTGTAGAAAGGTCTTCCTGCCGCCAATGGCGCGCCCATAAGGGCTGCGAATTGCTTCCCTTTGGATGACAGTTGTTCACTAATGTGAGGAACACCCGCGAGTTCTTTTCTTTTGGCACCAGTCCATAGCACTGGAACCAACCCCAGTTCTTTTATCGCTTTAGAGGTACTCTCGTAGGAATTTGCGGTTGCATGAACATTCCCTCTTTCAATCGCAAGAAATCTGGACGCGCCTCCCTGAAACCCAGAAATAATTTTTACAGGAAAACCATCCTGCCTCAGCAGAGCGGCATAGGTGTAAGAGCCTGCCCCAGGACCCGAAGCAGAAAACAATACCGTGGTTTTACTCTCCTTGAGTTGCTTGTAAGTTTTGACCGGATGATCCTTAGCTATGGCAACAAGGAAAGTCGCAGAAGCAGCGCTTCCTAATGGGTTCAATTTAGTCAAATCATATTTGACGCCCACATCACCAGATCGCTGCGCAATCTGCGCCTCACGCGACAGGGCCGCGATTTCAGTCCCATCCTGCTTGGCGCGGCTCATCATATAGTTAGCCGCCACTACGCCACCCGCACCCGGCATGTTCATGACAATAACCTTGGGGTTGCCAGCTAAATGTTTTGATAAATGCCTCGCGATAATTCTAGCATAAAAATCATAACCGCCCCCTGGAGCAGAGCGGACAATCATTTTTATGGTTTTACCTTTATAAAACCCGTTGGCCATCGTCACTGATGTTGACACGGTCGAGAACAACATCGCTGATGCAAACGTTGCCAGCAAGCCTGAGTAACCTCTAAATTTCATAACAAACTCCCCCTAAATTTTTTTCATAATTGCCACGATTTTGGCATCATGATAGGCAAAACAAAGCCAAGGTCCAGTGCAAACTTCGGATTTAATAGTTACGATCTCTTCTCCATCGAACATATTTACTTTTGATAATTTCTTCGACTCTACAGCCAGTTAGCGTGGAACAATGCTTGAAACCATAAAGGAACCTTTCCTCGGTATGCCGGGGATAAATTTTTGGTTGTTCTCAGGGCTCTCGATAGCCTCAATGGTCACGGCATTTGTCGGTGCTGTAGCAGGAACAGCTGGCGGATTGATCTTAATCGCCATAATGGCTTTCATTTTTCCGCCTTCACTTCTTATTCCTCTGCATACCCTTGTCCAACTTGGTGCAAGCTCATCAATGCTGATCTCGAGATGGCAATACTTCATCCGAGGAACATTACTTCCTTTCTGTGTTGGAACCGCATTTGGTGGCATCCTAGGGGGAAGAATTTTTATCACGCTCTCAGAAACGACAATTTCGTTAATACTTGGTATCGGCATGCTAATACTGGTCTGGATACCGACTATTGCTCGATTCGGACCTGAAAAAGGACGCTTTGTTTTTGTTGGTTTCATAACCACGTTCCTCGGAGTTTTTATAAGCGCTACAGGCTCTCTTCTTGCCGCTTTTACAGCTGCAGCCGCAACCGATAGACGAAATCACATCGCTACCCTTGGCGGACTTATGTCAATTGTCCATATTACGAAATTGATCGTATTCGGCGTTCTAGGGGTGGAATTTGGTACATACGCGCCATTGATTATCTCTATGATTGCAACGTCTTGGGTGGGCGTATTTTTAGGAGGGCTTGTTTTAGACAAAATAGAGGAAAGGTATTTTCGTATTTTATTTCAGACTATTCTAACAATTTTATCGATAAGATTAATTGCGAAAGCACTTGGTTGGCCAATCTTTTAGTGTCAAAGGAAGAAAATGAATAAAGAACTTTTGCTCGTCGGCAGCATCCCCCTCCCGACCGCTGAAAAGGTAATCACAACCTTCGGCCCCCCGCTGGGGAAGTACCTCTATTCAATGCCGGACGGAGAGATTGGCGCGAGACGATGGTGGGTCGTCCGACTTTCTTTCCAGGTTTTCAATAACCACCCTGACATAGAAGTCCTCAAACGACCGACAAGAGATGGCGACGTTGAACGCATTACCCCGCGTAACCGCTCAGACATGTGGACATTCAAAGTACGGGACGGAGTTGAACAGGTCCGATTTGGGGACCCTGGAACAAGATTGGGCTTCGCCTTTGATGCAATAAATTCTTATTTTGTATTCAAAACCCTGAGAGATCAGGGACTACTCCCCCCTGAGGTTCGGTTTCAAGTATCTATACCACTCGTAAATAGCGTTATAAGAAAATCGACTTTCACCGTTGAAGGTGATTTGGAACGAGTACGCCCGGGATACGAGGAAGCACTCAAAGCAGAAATGCAGAATATTATCTCTAATATCCCAAATCAGGATCTAGCCATCCAGTTTGATTGTTCTCATGAGATTACCGACGTAAACGGGGGCATTCCAGGTGAACCTAAAGAAGGTGCAATTGAACGTAACACAGGACAGATCAAACGACTTTCTTCTATAATTCCTGAGACAGTCTCTCTAGGTTTGCATCTGTGTTTTGGAACCTTTGGCGGATGGCCAAGATTTGCTCCCGCCACACTTGCTCCCACCGTCGCATTTGCAAATGCCGCAATACATGCAGCTGGACGTCGCCTTGATTGGGTCAATATACCGACCTTGGATGTCGAGGAGGATAGTTTCTTTGCACCACTTGCAGATTTAAATTATCGGGAAACGCGGGTCTTCCTTGGTGCCATTCACAACAATGCAACTCTCGAAGCGAGATTAAAAGTTGCGCAAAAATATTTGCCCAATTTTGGTCTTTCGGCTTATTGCGGTTTCGGTCGTCTCGAACCAGATGCCATGGCAGGCATCATCAAAGACCACGAACTCGCGGTTACAATCGGCAAAAAAATTGGTATTTTTGATTAAAAATTAGAATTGAATAACCAAACGACCCCGTATTCCGCCGTTTTCCAGACGTCGATGAGCCTCCGAAGCATTCTCAGGAGAAAAAACTTCAGCCAGCCGGAGAGTTAGAACACCCTCTTCAACCTGATCCCTAAGTTTCTCAAGTTTGGATTTCTCAAATGCGTATGATCTAACCGAGGTTATCTCAAAGCGAATATTCCGATCACCATTACCTTGCCATCCACGGACAGAGCTAAACGCTCCCCCATCCTTTAACGCCGGCACTGCCCCGTCCCTTAAAACAGCACCGTCAGCTAAGCCATCAACGCCATCCCTGAAATACTTCCTGACATGCTCGGAAAACTCGGGCCCGCGACCAACTACGATATCTGCTCCCAAGTTTTTTACTAACTCAACGTCTTTATCGGAAGCATCAGCAACCACGGTCAAGCCATCGGACTTCGCGAGCTGGATGACGTAACCGCCAAAGGCACCCGCCGCACCGGTTACACAGATGACTTCGCCTGGCTTCAGATCTAAACGATCAATCACCTGACGCGCCGTAAGAGCATTCATGGGCAAGGTGCATGCTTCGGCAAATGTTTTACCCTCGGGCATCCTAACAACCGAATTGGTATTTAGGACGATTTGTTCTCTGTACCCTCCGTGAGATCCCTTAGTGACAACAATGCCCAGCACTTTATCTCCAATTGAGAATTCTGAGTCTGTGCCCTCTCCAATTTCGTCCACGATCCCGGCAATTTCCATTCCGGGTATATATGGCGGCGGATCAGTTCTCATTGTTTCGGCCCTGGACCCATTTCTTGCCAATAGATCGGTGGGATTGACGGTAGCCGCATGGTTCTTGATGCGGATCTCACCCTGCCCCGGATGAACTTCCGGGACATCTATCACTTGAAGGACCTCTGGCCCTCCAAACTCCATAAAACCTACTGCTCGCATTCAAAGCCTCCCAAAAAAACAGGTTTTACAATTTAAAGGCTTTCTCAACCTCTTGTTAATTGATGATTTACACACCAAGACTTTTCACAAAAACTGCAGGCTCGCGGCCAAAATATCTCAATGCAGGCATCAGCTTGTATTTCTGTCTCAGAGCACCACACTCTGTTCCTCTTTAAGCCGCTTTCGGACGCTCAATCCCACCAACAAACATTCTGTACCCTACCCGCTCATGGGGCCAATAATCCCAGATTGCTTGATGTTGAACCGCCCGGTTATCCCACATCGCTATCGAATGCTTCGTCCAATGAAAACGCAAGGTCCAATGAGGACGTTGCATATGTTGATACAAAAACTCCAGCATATATCTGCTCTCATCTTCTGGGACGTCATTGATATGCGAGGTGAAATTTGGATTTACAAATAACACCGCCCGATCATTCTCGGGATGTCGAACGACCAATGGATGTGTAACGACTAATTCAGGATCCGTGTTCTTTTTGTCAAACGCATTCGACGCCGTATGGGTAGCCGTTTTTCCTTCCAGATACCGCTTTATTCCTGGACTTAGCTCTTCATAAGCCTTAGCCGCCGAGAGAAACATGGTATCACCCCCGCCGTGCGGGGGAACAACCTCTTGGTATAGCACGCTATACATAGGCGGGACGGCTGCACAACTCTGATCGGAATGCCACCGTTCCCCTGAGACCCTCGGCGAGTCTTTATTGAATGCCTGTTTGTTGAGAGCAGGAAAGCCAGGAACTGCTTGTGAAGCGGTATTTTTACCCCCCACATGGACATGCGGCTCGCCAAAATATCTAATAAATCTCTCATGATCGGCTGGAGTAATATTTTGCTCCCGAAAAAATATCACCCCATGCGCAATTATCGCGTCATGAATTTGATCAACTTCGTGATTTGTGAGTGTGCGCGTGAGGTCAACATTCTCTATCTCTGCTCCAACGTGAGGAGAAATTTGTTTAACTGTTATGCCATCTCTCATCATCCGTTATTAACTCCTCAATCAGTGCTCTAAAAATACTTAGTGGATTTTTTAAAGGTCCGTGTTCATTTCATGGTAACAAATCTCAGCTAAGATAAATCTTATCACTTACAAACTTACATGCCACTAACTAAACTAGATTCTTCGATAATTACAAAAGGCCATCTGGATGCAAGACAATGCACCGACAACAACTCAAAAGGCGTTAGCTATTAATCTTGACCCCCTAAAATATGGAACCATCGCCGAGATAGGAGCGGGACAAGAGGTTGCCAGGTGTTTTTTTCAGGCGGGTGCTGCGGCTGGTACAATCGCCAAAACCATGTCGGCATATGACATGAACTTTAGCGATGAAATATACGGAATGGCCCCTGGGGGAAGATATGTGTCCCGCCCGAGACTAGAAGCAATGCTTCGACAGGAATTTGATCTCGTACTAAACCGGCTGGAAAATCACAGGCCTGAGCAATCAACTTTTTTCGCGTTTGCTAATACAGTTTCAACCCTGGGTTTTGAGAAAAGAAAAGAATGCCATGGATGGTTGGGCATTCGACTACAACACGCCCCAAAATCAGACCCCAGACGAAGTCATTCTTCATGTTCGACTTCTCGATGACTCGAACATAGAGCAACAGGAAGCTCTAGGTATCCTAGGAGTAAACTTAATTTTTGGCTGTTATTACTACAGGGACAACCCAAAAAAATTGCTCAAGAGCTTAATGGATAACTTGAGATGGGGCCGGGCCGAAATTGACCTCGTAGAATTACACGGACCAACGTTGGGAACGGTCAACAATCGGCAGATGGCCATTGAGCTTGTAAACGCGAGTTTGACGAGGGCAATTATGTTCAATCCCGCAGGTAAGATCGTGATGCCGGCTGATGCTTTGTACAAAAAAAACGTAATTTCAATCCGGTGTGGATCTCATCGGGCTCAGCGCGATGAAATAGACAGAATCGAAGATATAAAAAAGTCTCTCAAAGACTCTGCTTCAGACGTCACCGAAATATTGCCGGTAGCAGAAATTTCTATTTCCGAGAGAGACGACAAAACTTCCCTCAACACAGATCAAATACTCTCTGACGTCTCAATTTTATGTGGTAAAGGATTTTATGTTCTTATTTCTGAATTTTTTCGTTATTTCCGTATCCGCCAATATCTATCAAGGTACACTTCTGGATACGTGGGAATTGGAACGGATACTGATGAATTCGAAGCTTTATTTGACGAGGAACTTTATCGCGGTCTTCCTGGAGGGCTCCTCGAAGGCATAGGTCAAGTTTTCCCTGATAAAACTTTTGCTTTTGTTTACCCCTCGAAGACGAAACCAAGATATGAGGGTCCAGAAGACATAAGCGTGCCGAGAGAAACATCAGGCCTGCTTCAGTATTTATTCGATCAAGGGAAAGTTATCCCAAAATTTGGGCGAGCTTAAATTGTTTTCTGAAGCCGCCAAAAATTTCTGGTTGTTTTCCCTATTCACGGTCTTTTTTGTTGTAATTCCTAAAGACCCCAATGCTTCGGCGAGCCCTTTATCGGGGATAGCGAAGGTTGTCGATGGTGATACGCTCAAGGTCTCTGGGACAAGGATTCGGTTATTCGGAATTGACTCTCCAGAAAAAGGGCAAATTTGTCGTAAACCCGACGGAGAATACAAGTGCGGCAATCAAGCCAAATCAGCTCTCTCCAAAAAGATTTCCGGATCAAAAATTTATTGTTTCAAAAAAGATAAAGATCGATATGGACGAATGGTAGCCATCTGTAAATTGAATGAGATTGACCTAAACGCCTGGATGGTAAGAAGCGGTTGGGCGTTAGCATATCGGAGGTACACAGACAAATACACAGATGAAGAAAATTTGGCTCGTAAAGCAAAAGTCGGAATATGGCAGGGTCAATTTGAAAAACCTTGGGAATGGCGACGACGACCAAAAAAAACCAACTCTCTGAACACTCGAGGAGAATGCGTAATTAAAGGTAACATTAGTAGATCTGGCAGGAAAATATATCATATTCCTGGCGGGCATTATTACGATCAAACAAAAATCAGTATAGGGCGCGGGGAGCGCTGGTTCTGTAGCGAAGCCCAGGCGCAAAGAGCTGGTTGGAGAAAAGCAAAAAGATGAAATTAAAAATCTTAACCCTTTCTTTTCTCCTAGCTGGATTATCGATGGGATGCACCGAGCCTCCAAAGGGCATAACTCCTATCAGTCAGTTTGATATTAAACGCTACCAGGGGAAATGGTATGAAATCATGCGCCTGGATCATCGTTTTGAACGCGGGCTAAGCAATGTCACTGCCACTTATACGCCCCAAGAAAATGGCAGTATCGAGGTGGTCAACCGTGGCTTAGATCAAGAGAGTTGCAAATGGAAAGAAGCCAAGGGAACCGCAACATTTCTGGGGGCAAAAACGATAGCAAGTCTTTCGGTAACCTTCTTTTGGCCTTTCTCGGGGGGCTATCATGTTATTGCACTTGATAAAAAGGATTACCAATATGCGCTCGTCTCGGGGCCCTCTAGAGACTATCTTTGGATCTTGGCAAGGAATGCATCACTCAAACCCAAAATTAAGAAAAAGCTTATTTCTATTGCTCAAGAAAATGGGTTCAATACTCGAGAATTGATCCTGGTCAATCAGGCAAAATCTTTCTGCGATAAAAAGACAAGCTGATCATTCCTAGCATTCTTATGCTGCGATGGAGGAAGATATATGGCGAACCAAAAGCATCATGGTGACGTAAACAAAATACCTTCTGCTAATAGTCTTAACTAATAGCCCAACTGAGAAAACCGGAAATGCTAAATTTGAGATCCTCACCGTTGACTATTCCGCAAAGCGGTCTTTGGCTCGGTTACATGGGTTTGTTACCATTTCTGGCTGGAGCAGTTTGGGTGATAATGCCTGGACTACCTTTTCAGGATATCGCATTAAAAGCTCTAATCCTTTACGGGGCAGTCATTCTCTCCTTTTTGGGTGGAGTGAGATGGGGTTTGGCGATTGCAAAAACGAATTCTCCTTTAGCACGCCCCCTAATTTTTAGCGTTATCCCTTCTCTTCTAGGCTGGATCGCAGCTCTTCTAGAGCCCAGGATAGGATTACTTATCCTGGCACTCGCATTCAGCTCTCTTTATGTTGCGGACCTGAGGCTTTCTTCGGCGCCTGCTTGGTACAAATCTCTGCGGCTTCCATTGACCGCCGGCGCAGTCCTGGCTCTTCTTGTAGGACTCGTAAGCAATGCCTAAATCAACAGCGGTTGTATTAGGTGCGGGGGGTGGAATTGGAGGTGCACTTTGCGAAGAGCTGACGAAAAATTGGGGTTACGAGGAATTAGTCGCATATACCCGGTCTCAACTCGACCTTGAAGACGAAGAGAGCATTCAAAAAAGCGCCTATAAATTAAAGGAGCATTCGGTTCGTCTTGTTGTTAATGCGACAGGCCTCCTTCATAATGAAGACCAAAAACCCGAGAAGAGCTTAAGGGAATTAAATACAACTTCCCTAACCAAATCTTTTGCGATAAATGCAATCGGTCCGGCTTTAGTTCTCAAACATTTTATTCCAATTCTTCCTCGAAGGGGTCGGTCTACGATTGCCCATCTATCGGCCAGGGTCGGCAGCATAGGAGATAACCGCCTTGGTGGCTGGTACGGATATCGAGCCTCAAAAGCCGCGTTAAACCAATTAATTCACACTGCGGCAATAGAGTTAGCAAGGACTCACCCAGAGGCCATTTGCATCGCCCTGCACCCCGGAACAGTAAAAACGAAACTTTCTTCCCCTTATATACAAGGTAACCACAATCCAACGGATCCCATTGCCGCTGCAAAAAACTTATTGAGCGTCATTAAAGATTTAAAAACGACGGACAGCGGTGGTTTCTTTGATTGGCAGGGCAGATCAGTGGAATGGTGAGCTGTGCCTAAGATAAAAAAAAAGAGAGACTTCCCCTCAAAGACGTGTCCTGTTTGCAAACTCGCGTTCCACTGGAGACGAAAATGGTCCAGAGATTGGGATAACGTCAAATATTGTTCAAAGCGCTGCAGACTTCAGGACAGGAACCTTCAACCCTAAGTCGATAAAAAATCATAGTAACCAAAGAGCCCGTTAAAATGATTTTTTGCTCCAAAGAAGAGTCAATGAGATATTTTGATACGGATAGGGCTGTGATAAAGTACGCTTTAAAAGTTTAAATACAATGGCCCCTTGGAGAGCACCGAAACGATGAATTCATTTGAACCGGGAGATAAAAAAAGAGCACCTGCTATTTTGGGTCAGCCAGTGGTAGATCCGGCGAATTGGGCCAAAGAAGATTTTCAGGATAATCAAAAGTATTTATATAACTTGTCCTCTGGTGAGATAAACGAGATCATCGATGCATCTGATGCATTTGAAAAAACAGGGATTGAATTAAAAGATTTAACGAAAACTAGTTTCCACCTTCCCCATTTCGAAAAGACGCTAAGGGACATAATACACGAAGAAGTCTTGAATGGACGTGGCTTCATTTTTATTAGGGGGTTGCCCGTTGAGGACCGTTCTGTGCTTCAAAACGCTGTCACACAATGGGGCCTCGCATCATACCTGGGGGTTATGTTGCCCCAAAACAAACAGGGAAATTTGTTAGAGCATGTGAAGGATGCTGGCGGCGATATTAATTCTCCAAATGGAAGGGGATACAACTCAGCAAATAAGTTAGGTTTCCACTCAGACTCTGCCGATGCCTTCTCTTTGATGTGTCTTCGAAATGGTAAGTCTGGAGGAGAACACAGCATAGTAAGTTCGGTTACTCTATATAATACCATTCTTGAGAGAAGACCGGACCTTGCGAAAGAACTTGAGTTTAACTTCTACAGATCCCGAAGGGGTGAGATACCTGACGGTGAGGTTCCCTATATCCGTCAGCCCGTATTTAGTGTAACCGATGGCTATTTTTCGTCCAGAGGGGCCTCCAGCACGATCAATCGTGCTCAGGATCTGCCTGAGGTCCCTAAACTCTCTGAAAAGCAGTGGGAGGCTATTAATTTTTTCCAACAATTGTGCGGGGAATTAGCTCTAAAAATTGACTGGCAACCTGGTGACGTCTCCTTCGTGCTAAACCATGTGGCTCTTCATGCGCGGACCGCTTACGAAGACTGGCCAGAACCAGACCGAAAACGCCATCTCCTCAGACTATGGATTAATCTTGACCAAAAACGGCCTGTCCATCATTCAATCGCTAGAGACATGTCGGGTATAAAACTACCCGTGGGGACCAAAGTATCGACCCCACTGGAAATGACCTTACTTTGAAACAACATCCTGCAAAAGATAGCTCTATTTCAATTCGCATTTTTATTTTGTGGTTTCGGTCCAACATCGCCCAGGCCACTAAGACAGACTGGAAGATGAGCTCTAAACTGTGAGCGGATCTAGGCCTCTAATTAAATCGGAGGCCAGCTCTGCCATAGCAATAACTGGGGCGTTAATATTCCCCCCCGGCATATCAGGTATTACTGACGCATCAACGACCCTTAGCCCCTCTATGCCTCTAACTCTTAGTTGAGCATCTACAACGGCCATTTCATCATTGTCAGCCCCCATCTTGCATGTTCCCAAAGGGTGATGAACAGTCCAGGCTGTCCGACGAATAAAAGCGTCAATTTCGGACTTAGTTTTGCAATTAGACCCCGGACTGAGCTCTTTTCCCCGGAATTTATCCAACGGTTTTTGAGAAGCGACTTCCCGAACCATCTCGAAGCCCGTACGAAAAGTCTCCCAATCTTCCGGTTCAGACAGAAAATTCTGATAGATCGCCATTGGCACACTCGGGTCTGAAGACCTCAATTTCAGTTGGCCTCGGCTCTTTGGATGCAAAAGTACAGGCCGACACATGAACGCATCATTAGGTTTTTTTCTAATTCCTGGAAACCACGGCTGGCTCTCCGGCGGGACAAACCTGGTTAGAAATTGGATATCTGGCTGCACAAGGTTTTTATCCGATTTCAAAAACGCAAGAACAGGCCCTGGCATTTCAGTGGCAAATCCCGTGCCTAAAAAATAGGCTTCTAACATAGCCAAAGCGATCCTGTCATAGCGGAGATGACCTACAAATGGCCCCTCTTCTCTCCTTTCATACTCAATGCCGACAGAAAGATGATCTTGTAAATTTTGTCCAACGCCTGGCAAATCCACTTTTGTCTTAATTCCGTTTTCAGATAAAGAAGTGGATGGGCCCACCCCGGAAAGCATAAGAAGCTGAGGTGAATTAATGACACCCCCAGATAAGATCACTTCCCGATTTGCGCGGGCGGATAATAGACGTCCCCCCTTGGTATAATCCAGCCCAACTGCCTGGCCGTTTTCGATTTGGACCCGCACAGCAAGTGAATTTCTTTGCACCGAAAGCCCTTTTCGACCCATAGCTGGTTTCAAATAGCCGGCCGCCGCACTGCAACGTCGACCACGCCCAACGGTTGACTGCATCATCGAAAAACCTTCGTTTTCCTCCCCGTTGTAATCTTCGTTAAAGGAGTAACCTGCAGCTCTTCCGGCCTCAAACCAAGCATCTACCAGAGGGTCAGGATATCGATTTCGAGTGGTCGCGAGTGGTCCATCGCCCCCCCTTAGTCTGGACTCTCCTCCTTGCCATGTTTCCTGCCGTTTAAAATAAGGCAATAAATCATCATAGCCCCAGCCATCGCACCCCTGTCGAGCCCACCTATTGAAATCTTCAGGGTGACATCTCACATACGCCATAGCATTTATCGACGAGCAACCACCAACAACTTTACCGCGAGCACATTCGATTTTTCTTCGATCGAGATGTGGTTCAGGCTCCGTAAAATAGCCCCAGTCATGCAAACGTTCAGATAATATTTTCCCCCAACCCAGGGGAACTTGGATCAAAGGGTCCCAGTCTCTACCGCCGGCCTCAAGAAGTAGCACTGTTGTTCGCTCATCTTCAGTAAGTCTGTTCGCGAGTGTACAGCCAGCAGAACCCGCACCAACAATTATGTAATCAAAATTCTCTTTCGCCATTTCGGATAGGGGAAAAGAGCCCGGAGCATTTAAAAAGCCGAGCTCTTTCCGATACCTTCAATGTTCAGCGTTGTTTATCGCTAGTTACTGCAAGAGTCTTTTTGAGTAACGCATACATATCCTTGGTAGTTTTGTCTTTCCCGAGGAACTCATCTCCAAGAGGGGCCAGCGCATAGGTTAATCGGGCTTGCTCAGGGGCTGACAGCTTAATGACTTCTGCCCCATTCTTCTTCCAAAGAGCAACTGCTTTTTGATTAAAGCCCCAAGCCATATTTGCGGCCCATGGTTCAAGTTCACGCCCCACATCCATCACCAACTTTTGCAGGTTTTCAGGTAACTTTGACATCCAGCGCTTACTCACCCAGAGCGCTGTGGGGATATGTCCAGACTCAATCTGAGTGATGTATTTTGTCGTACTGAAAAACTTGAGCGCCCCCATAACCACCATCGAGCTTCGACAACCATCGATGGTTTTCCGCTGAAGTGCAGGCAAAACCTCAGAAAACGGCATTGGTACTCCTGTCATACCCAAAGTAGATGCCAGTTTACTCTCCATTTTCGTCGCCAAGACGCGTATTTTAAGACCCTTCATATCGTTGAGGTTTCTGATAGGTTTCACAGATGCAATTGAAGTCGCCCCATAATTAAAGATGGCGGCGCCAACAACCCCCGCCTTGGAGGCAAGGTTTAAATACTTTGACCGAAATTCTTTCTCGGTAGCCGTATTGTGAGCATGCCAAAAACTTCTAAAAAGACCTGGTGCATCTAAAACTTGAAACGCTCGGTTTATTCCGGAGAAAAATCCTGGAGGGGACATGAACCCACCCTGGGCACCGAGCTTTAGATTCTCAATCTGCCGAGGAATTTTTCCAAGTTGGGCAGCAGGAAACACCTTAACCTTAATTTGGCCCTTGCTCCGCTTCTCAAGCTCTTCCGCATATTTCTTGGCAAATACGAATTGCGGATCATTTATGGTTACCATACCTATCCGCATCTCAAAGGCTGCATATGATGCCGATGCATAGAGCAGAGCGCTTAAAGCAACAGTCGCACCAATAAATTTCTTCATTTTAATTCTCCCCCGTAATGGTTAAAAAATATTATCCCAAAATTCTAACAAGGGCCAATGAAAGCCCGGGCCAATAGCTAATCACCGCCAGCGCAAAAAGATTGATTAAAATAAATGGCACGAGTCCTGGGTATAAGCTACTAAGTGGAACCCGAAATAAAGCTTGGGTCACAAAAATATTTAGACCAAACGGCGGTGTGAACATTCCGATACTTACATTCACGGTCATTATGATACCAAAATGGACGGGATCTATTCCTGCAGCGAGAACAACCGGTTTCAGAATGGGTGCCAACACCAGGATAGCCGAGGCCGGATCTAGAACACACCCGACCAAAAGCAATAAAACATTAATTATTAGAAGCACCATCCATGGCTCAAGCGCTAGTTCGTTGATCCAACCCACCATGGCCTGAGGTACACCTGCAATAGTCAGTAGCCGTGAAAATAGGGTAGCCGCTCCAACGATGACTAGTACTTGTGCAGTGAGGTATATTGAATCGACAGTAACCTTCCACAGGCTTTGTAGGGTCAAATCTTTGTAAATAAACAGAGACACGCCCATTGCATATAAACACGCAACACCAGCGGCTTCTGTTGGAGAAAAAATACCGGCGTAAATCCCACCCAAAATTATCACAGGGGTCCCCAAAGCCCAGCCGCCAGTCTTAGTCGCGCGCCCAAAACGCCTCAGCTCAAATTTACCACCTTCTTTGATGTTCTTTCTCTTAGCGTAAAAATAAATATACACACCCATCACAAATGCAATAAACAACCCGGGCAAAATTCCAGCGATAAACAGGTGTCTAACTGACTCTTCAGCTGCAGCGCCATAAAGTATCATAGCAATGGAAGGTGGAATGATGCCGGCAATAGCACCTGCGCTAGCAAGCAGTCCCCCAGAGAATTTTTCGGTATAGCCCCGTTCCTTCAGGGACGGGAACATCATCCCACCTATAGCAGCCACAGTAGCTGGGCTCGAGCCAGAAATCGCGCCAAATACGGTGCAAGCGCCAACGGTCGTCAAAGCCAGTGATCCCCGTATAGCACCTAAAATGGACAAAACCCATTCGACCAATCGCTTTGAAATACCGCCCTGAGCCATGATAGCACCCGCATAAATAAAAAATGGCACAGCTATCAACTTATAATTGTCCACACTACCGAACAGTTCTGTTTGGATCATAGCAATCGGGAGGTCCATGATAAGCACAATTGCGATAATCGAGGACACCATTAGAATTACAAAGATAGGAAACCCCAGCAATAACAACAAGATAGGCAACACTGCCATAGCCCAAATCATTTACGATCTCCGTTTGGACTTTCAATGGGCGAAGATAGATCCGGTTTACTATCACCGGCGAGATAGGTCTTAATACGAAGTAAAATCATTAAAATAATAATAACAAACGCGATCGGCACTACAGTATGCACCAAATTCATGGGTAATTCCGCAACTTGGCTACTATGAGTGAATTCAGGTATTGCCAGTAAACTTTGATAAACAATGACAGCTCCAACGCCCAAAAATGCTATCGCAGCGAGCCCATTTACAAAAATCCCTGATAGTCCTCTCAGCCCTCGGCTTAACAAATCCATTCGGAGGTGACCCGCCTCCCAGGTCACAAGAACAGCACCCAAATAAACCATCCACACCAGAACATACCCAAGGATTTCCTCAGCCCAAATTATTGGTGTGAGAAGCAAATATCTGCCAATTGCATTGGCAACAATGAGAAAAACACTGCCTATTAATACCGCGCCAAGAAGCGCCCGAATGATCTTAAGAACAATGTTACTAAAACTTTGCAACTGTCTCGTCCCTGCAGCCCTACTATCATCAACAATCAAAAGGTGTGATGCTGACTACCTAGGGTTCATATGTCAACTTCTATGTTTTTTGACCCTCTCCGCTCGTTAAAATCTTACTCTGCTGACGACTTCGGCCACGCCTGAAGGTATCCTGAATGCACTAGAGACACTGAGTTTCCAAGCCTAGTTAAGTTCACTCCCGTTCACAGGTCTTCGACAACATAAATCACTGGATGTCTCTCCGGGTACACCAAAGTCACTCTTTTTTTTCGATAGTCCCTCTAAAGATGCCGACAGTCCCTCTAGAGATGCCGATTGTGTAAAAATATAGCGAATGATCCTAACACGTCTGAATTCCTGTAATTTTTAATTATCGAATTTTTTTACACTTTTGATTGTATCGAAACGGCTAACGTGCGTAACTAAAGATCCAGTTCCAGTATCCTCGGTTACCCCACTAAGCGCTTCCAAAAGGTGATTAATGAACACCAAAAAACTAGCTAGCAAAATTTCTTTTTATAGTATCATCTCCGTATTCGTAATTCTAAAAATGGCAGATGCTTCCGCTCAGTCGCCGCAAGCCAGCACAGACAAAAATGCGCAGAGGATGGAAATCCTCTATAAAGAGGCAGAAAAAATTTATAAGACCTCAAAAATAAAGGTACCTAAGCGCTTTGTGAGATATCACGAGTCCTACAAACGAAAGAGGGGTAAGTTTAAAAAATATGCAGCCCGTTTTGACAATTTAAAGGCGAGGGGTAACAAGCTCCGATCCCAAGCGATAAATTTTAAAAACGCTGATGCCTACACTAGAGTGAGCATGCGATGTTCCAGCGATTTAAAAAGACTTAAAGCCGCTGCAAAAAAAGCAAAAATTAATATCAATAACTATCTCAAAAAAAGGGAAAAGGCCTGTCAGTTAGCGGTCTTTGTGGCAAAGCTCAAAAAAATGTATTCGGACTGGCAAGTCATGAAACAGGAGGGTTTTCCCCTCGTTCAACAGTACAAGAAGCAGCAACTAAAATTCAAAAAACGAAAAAGAACAACTCAATTATGGGTGGATCTTCGATACCTGCCAACGAACAAAAAGCTCGAATATGGTGTTTGGTTCAAGTGGAGTGATGAAAAAAAAATACAGCTAATCCCTCCTCCAAACAGTCGCACTCGCAAAGAGGAAAGATGCATCCCTTTATCAGGTCGAGCCAATTTCTGTTTTAAGGTCCTGGATGCAAATTCATCATCCGTAAAAGTGGATATGTGGGCTTCGGTCCGTTTTAATAAACGAACGAAATCTATTGGTTTCGGGCCCCAAACGATCCCAGCCCCTTTTGGCTATATTGCTCAATTGGAGCAGATGAAAGACAAAAAGAAACAAAAAGCAGTTGAAAAAATGCAGAAGAAACTAGCTGAAATAGCAGGCCTGAACCAAAGCACTATAACTTTGATACAACGGGTCGCTGCCGCAAAATAAATTTTAGAGGTCTCATCAAAAGAGATATCTGAACCAACAGGCTATTCAAAGGTATTAACCAGCGATTGGAACCTTAACTCTCTTCCCCTTGCCGACAAAAATTTCTTAGTTGGGACATTTCCCTATTTTCTTTGAGGGGAGAGCTGCCTTACAAAAATTCGTGTTTTGCTTGAGAGTGCTATCCAATCTCGCTCCTGTAAAATTACCTTCGGTGAAATCTGCATTCTTGAGATTAGCGCCAACCAAGCTTGCGCCTTCGAAATTTACGCCCTTCCCCCTGGCACTCAATAACCGCGCATAATCCAATTTTGCCCCAGTAAAGTCCGCTTGCTCTATATTCGCACCTGCCAGATTAGCCATGCGCAAATCCGCATTTTTAAAGTCTGTATTTCGTAAGTCGGCTCCCGAAAAATTAACCTTTTTACATTTACAATTGGTTAGAACCGCCCCTCGCATTTTGGCGTTTTTTAAGTTTCCTCTGTTCATAAAGGCGGAGACCAACTTAGCCCCTACAAGAGTAGACCCGCTTAGGTCTGAGTCAGTCAGCTCCACCCCCTCGAGATAAGCCCGAGTAAAATTGGAAAATCTCGCATCAACACCTCTTAGTGTCGCTGCAAACAGGTTACTATTGGTCAAATCTGCCTTATTCAAATTAGCGAAGCTAAGATCGCTTCTCACAAATTTAGAATAGATCAAATTCGCGCTTTCAAAGTCTGAATTAGTGAGGTTGGTGCGAGAAAAATCCGCCCCAAATAAATATGCCCCCTTTAACACAGAGCTTCTTAGGTCCTTACCTTGATACTCTCCATATCTAAGATCACAAAGTTCACATTTTAATTCACCAGCGAAACCAACCGGGATAAACAATAATTGAGAAAATAATAACGCGACGAGTGAAATCCGAGACATTAGGGACCTCTTAGTTATCAAAAATAAAGAAAGTCGAGAGCTTTTTTTAGCCGGGCTTTGTGCGTGGTTTGGGCTTCCCATTTTTCCAGGGAAACGTCACCAGTTCTAAATTCTCTATACAATTTATTACCCTGCAAGTGTTTAAATGCTGAAGCCCAATTCGGATATGGTTTAAACCAGTCAGTATACCGCGCTTGCAATTCTGTCACTTCAGGGCTAGCGCGCGGCTCTCTGTTTTTTGGGTCCCCGCGGTCTTCGGCACCCGAGGCGCCAACCCCATCTTCGATTGTTGCGTACTTATCATTTACACTAGATCCCGAAGGTGTCGCTGGACGGTAAGTATATTCTGGAAACCGTGGCGTGATCAGAAGAATTACTGACTTATTGTAATCTCTGGTTTTTTTAGACGAGAAAAAATACTGAAGACCCGGTACATCTTGGAGAAATGGAACCCCATCACGAAGATTCTCGGTCTGTTTCTCCGAAAGTCCACTTAATATGAGAGTATCGCCTTTTCTAAGATCCACTGTAGCATTAACTCTAGTCTTCGTTGTGCGCAGCTGGAAATTAAAAGTCACGCTGCTGCTGGGCGTTTGAAGGAAAGTTCTTTCAACCTCTAAGTTCAACTTCACCATTTGATCTGAGACCAGCTCAGGTTTAACTTTGAGAGAAACACCAATGTCCTGCTCTACTTCAGTTGCACCCTGCTGTGCTGTTGTGGAGACTGATGAAGCTTTAATGTTTTCTCCTGAAAAAAATTCAGAAGTTTCACCCTCCCTGGCCACAATTGTAGGCCTCGCCAAGACATCATTTCTGTCAGTTCCTGAGTTTGCGATGTTCAAACTATAGGTTATGGCTGGAATTGTGAGAGCCCTCACAATCGCTCGGGTATCAGTGCTACTACTCGGATCCTTAAAATCTTCACTGATACTCCTAGTGTAGGATAAACCTGCTGAGTCTGCAGACCCAAATGTCAGCTGCAAATTTTTAAGCAAATTAATGCCACTCGCGGTCTTTATATCCTCTACAGAACTTATGATTACGACATCGACGATAATCATTTTTTTCTCGTTCGGCAGCCTTTTTACTTTAACTTCCGCTTCGGTTGTATCGCTCTGTTCTCCTTCTTGTTCAGAGCTGGACCCAATTTCATCCGCTCCAGACGCATTTTCTGCAGTATCCGCTCCATCGGGGCTAGGTCCAAACGCTTGCGCCAAGGTAAGAGGGGCCGTATCCCCGTTTGATGTGACATCAGATCGATCAAGAAACTTCTCAGGTGTTCGAAGCTTCACATATCGATAAAAGCCTTTCCAATCTTCTAATCGCGCCTTAAGCGCTTCACTACCCCTATTTTCTCTCATTTTAGCAAACCAATATTTGCTTTGCTGAGTATCATTCACAGATGCGTAAACTATAGCTGACAGCTTTTGAGTGCGAAGATGATTGGGTCGCAACTCTCCTAACCTGAATGCTGCAGCGGCGGCTGTTAACGGATCCCCACTGTAGTAACCAGCAACCGCCAAGTTATAAGCAACATCAGCATCCGAGGGCCGTGACAGAATTAGCTCGGAAAATATTCGTTTCGCTTCAAAAAATTTTCGTTGATCCAAATATAGCTGACCTAAATAAAACTTAGAAATCCAGTTCGTGGGATCCAAGCTTAGTGATACGCGGTAGCCTGCTTCAGCCAATGCAAACAGACTAGAGTCTTCCCTCTTCGCGATAAGGTGGTAAGTGTGAGAGTTAAAAAACTGAAGCCCACTGTTCCGCGGATTCAATCTCAGAGCAGTGTTAAATGACTTACTCGCCTGGCGGTACTCCCTTTTATCCAGAAAATCTAAACCCTTTGATGCATGCTGGAGTGGTTTTGATTGACCGAGTCTTTCAGCGCCGGACTTTAAGTTCTCATGAACAAACTGATGATCCACGCAGCCAGAAAGTATAATCAAAAGACAACTGTAAATAACTATAAAAAAGGCTTTGCATTTAGTCATCTTTGCTATCCTTTCACTTCATTCAGTGCAGCAGCAACGCCCGGGTGAAGAGGCATGTTGATGCCCTCGGAAAAAAGACTTCTTTTTGAAAGACCTTTGAGCGAAGGATGTGAATTTCTAAACTCATCTAGATTTTGTAGAATGACACTAGCTAGCATTTTTATTGGAGCTACCGGTTGTCGGATTGTTGTGATTAAAACAACTTTTATACCCACGGTCTTCGCTATCCCTTTGTTTCCAGGATTAAAGGCCTTTGGGATTTCCGTTTCGAAGAAAAATGGACCGAGTTTTTTTAAACCAGAGATCACTTTTGAAGAAACACCTATAAACATGGCACCACAGGTTTTTATAAGGCCACTGTAAAACCGATTTGGGAGACCGATAGACTCTATCAGTATATCAACATCCTCCTGACAAAAAGGAGTGCCCTGCTGGGATGTAGAGTACTCAGTAACTGCGGAGAAATCTCGATTATTCCAATTCATAATTGAGAAAATCTTCTGGGCAATATCTCGTTTTCCTGAGCCCTTATTACCAATATTTATTGACCGGCTTTTGAAGTCAGAAAACTTAGATATACCGCTGCCCGTTTTTACGGTAACCAATAAGGGCTGGGTATATAAATTTAGGACAGCCCTCAGTTGCTTATGGTTTTCTAAACCCTTGAACCGACCCCGTCCTTTATAAGCATAATAAGACAAATCAGAACGAGTAATTGCCAGGTCTAATTCTTCTGTCATTAAAGCGTGAATATTGTATACCGAGCCTCCCGTAATATACTCTAAACATCGCAGCCGATGAGCATCACTATACTTATTGATCTGTTGGCAAAATGCTTTGCCAACAGGAAAATACGTTCCTTTGCTTGAAGCCGTTCCAAGCGCAAAGAACTTCCCAGCATAACTCTCACTTGAACCTCCAAACAACATGAGGGCAAACAAGCTAATACAGATGAATTTTCTCATGAACCACTCTAACGGATGATTTCAGATATTTTTAAAAGACTAATCGGAGGATAGAGGTCTAACGCTTTGGCCGTATTTAAATTAATCAAGACAGAGTACCTATCCAACTTTTTTATTGGAAGGTCGCCTGGGATTTTTTTCCCAAAAAGAATATCCTGAGCCTGCATCGCGGCCAAGCGGCCTATACTTGAATATTTTGCGGCAACCCCGAGCAATGCTGTCGCCTTTCTAACCAGAACCTCACTGCCCGCCGCCAAGGGCAGTTTCTGCTTAAGGGCGGCTGATGTCACTCGCTTCCTATATTTTGTAAGGAACGAGCTTGAACCGAGATATAAAAATTCAGGATTTTTTGCAGCAATGCGCTCAACTGCGGTCTCTATATCGTCTATCCGTGGCCTTCCATTCTGATCCTTCTTTAATCTTTCAACAAAAAATGAGACCCCCTCAACTTGAGCAGCCTTCCTCATCGCGTCAACACTTAGTCTCGCATTAAGCTCATTATCATTGTAAACCATTCCCAGAGATTTTATCGGCCTATAACTTCTGATTGTTTGGAGCTGGGTTTTTGCCGGAGCTCTATTCAAAGTACCCGTTACATTGACCCTTCCAGACCATCGATTAGTTTTTGAGATCCCGGCCCCAACGGGATCTGCTACAATCATAAATACTGTGGGTATGTTAGTTATGTGTCTGTTAGGGTCTGCGCTATCCCACTTCCCCAGAAGCCTCTTGGAAACCGAAGTTCCCCAAGTCACCAATAGATCTGGTCGAAGTGTTTTTATTTCATCCACAAAGTCTTCCAGTTTGCTTTTATCACGTCCGGCATCTCTGATAATGAAATTAAATTTCTGTCTCCGGTCGCCAAAAAAATCGATGAAACTTTTGCAAGCCTCCTCACAACCCCTCCAAACCGCCATGTAAATTGTCTGCTTTGAGACAGCTTTGCTCATGGCGTTTATTGGACTCCAGACAAAAAAAGTAGCTAATAGAACAACGATTACTTTAGTCATTATCAACGGTTGAAGCATTTAAATTTAATTTGGCAAAATAACACAGCATAGCCACTGCAGAGCCGGATATTAAGCAACCGATCACCAAAATGGCATTCGAGAAACCAAAGAAAGCGACCAATGCTCCGGCCAGCAGAGGACCTATCACACTTCCAATTCTCTCAAGTGTTCTGAGCAAACCCAAGATTGCTGTTCGACCTTGATCTGGCATTTCGGTCTCAGCGATTTCCATTATAAAATTTATTTGTGGTGCCTTCATGAAGGCATGCGCCACACCCATTAGAAAGATCATTAAAATGACTGCCAAAACCGTTTGACTCTGATGGAATATGATCAAGCCTACACCGGAGAAAAAACACCCAAAAACCAAAACCTTAAAGGTTCGCGCTCCGTGGCCCGCTACCCAAGCAGATAGAGGGCCAAGAGCAATTACTAAAATAGGATAGATCATCATCACCCTTGCGGTCTCAGCAGCTGATGAACCGAGGCTAAATAGGTACAAAGGAATAATAAAATATATAAAACCCGTCAGTATTATCTTAGCTGGAATAGCGGACATTAAAATAGTGACCAAAAATTTGGTATTGGATAGGATCTTCAGGAAACTTGTTTTCTCACGCGCAGCATCTTCTCTGGATTTCATATCCTCTGAGATAAAAAAGCTATACGCAATTAACCCAGCAATTAATGTTAAACCTGCCGATAAAGCGAAGATATTTTGGTATCCAATACGTTCGACTAATATGCCACCAATTGCTATTCCTGCCATCGACGCACTCATCAATATGCCGACGAAAGCTGCCATTCCAGATGCTCTCTCTTTAGATTCAGAAATCCCAGCAATGTAACCCTGACAACAAATAACAATCATCGCGTAACCGAAACCAGTTAGTGCCCTGCCAAAAACGATCCAAACAACGTCGTTCGCAAAACCGCAGAAAAGGTGCCCTGAAAACGCCGGAATTAAACCAAACAGGTATATTTTTTTACTTCCATAGGCATCGGACCAACGGCCAGCCAGAGGAGTAAAAATAGCAATCATCGCCATAAAGGCCATGATAGGAAGCCCAAGAAGCACATCAAGGGGCAAAAATGTTAGACTTGTCCCCACCTCCTTTACAAAAACCGGCATAAATGATTTCTGGAGTTCATCTGCAAAGACAAAGATAAACAGTGGTATCCTTACGTCTGCGACTGATCTTTGCTGGAGGGGTTTTACCGAGCCAAACTTTTTATTCTGACCACCAACTTTATCCCGTTGTTCTTGCCGAGCACGATCGTTTACTGCTTTTGCGATGACCCTGCTACTAGACGCGATTGCGTCTTTTCCTCGCAGCAGGAGCACTCTGCTAAAATCACCTGCCTGGTATCGAAGCAAAACTAATCTAAATCGACTGAGTGGGTTTGTAATGTTAAATGCAACCAACGACAGCGTTATCTCAATACATAAAATAAATCCGACGAAGATGAGAACTCCAATATCGAATATGATGTTCTCCATACTTTTTTGAGTAAATTTTTGATCTATCCAAATTTGAAGCCGGAATTGATCTGCACCAGAAATATTAAAACTTAGATCGAAATCTCTCTCCGGATTTCCCGAGGCCAAAAGGTCATCAGCATTTCTATAGAGTGCTACGTGGTCAATTTCGGGATGCTGTTGAGCAGCGGTTTGTAGATATTTTTTTAAATCGGGAACTCTGGCGAATGGTATCCCATTTATTGCTACAAGCGCTAAATCATCCGCTATCTGCTCTCCAATCAACGAAACTTTTTTTGTAATCAGCGGATTTAACTTTTCCTCAAAAAGGTCCAATGTTTTCCACGAAACCACCAGTGTTGCCGCGACTACAACTAACATAATGACCCCAAAGAGCTCTCGTTTCAGTTTAGGGAGCTCTGAATTAGCAGCCTCCAGGGGATTTATCATCGGACTTCATCCTGAGAGGTGCTCTTACGCCCTTGCAATGCATCCCGGATTTCAATCATTGATTCACCATATTCAGAGCGTTGAGACGGGGTACCATCGATGCCATTAACAAAATAGCTGTTCGTCTCCTCTCGGATTTGATTATACGCTGATTGGATAGGCCTAAATATTAAGAAGATCATTAGGGCTAGAATAAAAACACTAGGGCCGACAACAAATAAACAGAGTGCTAATAAATCCCTCTTGATGATCCTTATTTTCAGACTGAAATGCTTCTCTATCGTAAAGAAATAAACCAAATATTTTTGTCCCAATAATATCCGTGAACAGATAACGACCAAACGCGATATTTTTTTCTGTAAACAAAGTCCAAGTATTACCAGCTTTAGACTTCATTAATGAACTGGTTACTATATCCTTTGTATAGGTAAGACCCGTCTGATTTCTTTCAAATTGAGAGATAATTTTGCCGCGGCTGTTAAAAATTAAAATCGTATCTATCCTATCCTCTTTATCAGCTATTCGCTCCAAAACGTCTTTGAATTGTTCAAGATTTTCAGCTTCAAACCTAGCGTCTCTGCCTTAAGGGCTGTTTGTTTCAAGTCAGCTGAAAAAGCCGCTGCTTGAGATGACGTAAATTCTTCTACGAGGTTTAGGTACTTAAAATAGGTGAGGAATACTAATACACCCAAAATGAATACCACCATAAGATTTATGAACAGCATTATTTTAGTCGTTATCTTCATGAACATAAGTATAGTAGTCTAAGAACCGCTCAGCAAAGCAATACAAAAACTAAATCAAGGTAGGTCTGTAAACGAAAAGTATAACGGTCTAAAACGGCCACGATCTATTGGCAGTCAAACCTGCCTCATACCAAGGAGATAAATAGGTCTGGCACGCTTTTTCTATTTAATGTTGCTCCGTAAGGCCTCAATAATCGTGGTGAGTACACCCATTCCGATTCTAGAAAGTGTCAACTTTCGGGTCCGAGATATCAGGGATTAACCCATTGTATTTAAGCGGATGTCGTTGGTTGCGGGGGCAGGATTTGAACCTGCGACCTTCAGGTTATGAGCCTGACGAGCTACCGGGCTGCTCCACCCCGCGCCATGAAGACAAATGCGTCAACCTTACCGCTGCCAACAAAGCCAAAATCTCGGTCAATATTTATGCAGTTATAGCTGAACATCGGCTTCAAAATCATGAAGAATGTTTAGGTTCCGCGTGCTCGGTAGACCTGGCGACGTCCTACTCTCCCACACCTTAAGATGCAGTACCATCGGCGCTGAGGGTCTTAACGGCCGAGTTCGGGATGGGATCGGGTGTTTCCCCCTCGCCATAACCACCAGGTCAACCCAGCACGCGAAACCTAAACGATTAACTATTCATATTAAAAAAACCCTGGTGATGTCGAAATGAGGTGTTTGTTGTATCGGGCTTGCCGCTACGCACGGCGTAGCAATCAAGCCAATCGAGCTA
>JAYQSL010000007.1:0-760000 GCA_038146865.1 Rhodospirillaceae bacterium | reverse complement strand
TGTCCTTTCCTCCGGCTACTTAGATGTTTCAGTTCGCCGGGTTTGCTTGACTTGCCTATGTATTCAACAAGCCATGACCCAGAAGGGTCGGGTTTCCCCATTCGGAAATCTACGGATCAAAGGTTGCTCGCACCTCCCCGTAGCTTTTCGCAGCGTGCTACGTCCTTCATCGCCTCTTAGTGCCAAGGCATCCACCAAATGCCCTTTTGCGCTTGATTGCAAAATACGTCATGCGCAGGGACAAACCCGAAACACACGACATTTCTGCATCATCCAGAATTTTTTTTGGATGTTTTGATCCTTTAAGAATCAAAACAAAAATCCAGGAACAGTTAATCTTCTTCACAATTTAAAACAGCAATACGCCGGCAGGCGCACTCCCAATGAATAAAAACTCACGGGGAAACTTATTTCCTACGAATACTCCAACAACCCCTCCTCAACAACCAATCAGGTTGGTGGAGGTGAACGGAATCGAACCGATGACCTCCTGCTTGCAAAGCAGGCGCTCTCCCGACTGAGCTACACCCCCGTGACCTGACTTTTTTCGATCAGGCGCGGCTTCAGCGCTATATTAACCAACGGCCTAGGCAATGGTGGGCCTGGGTAGACTTGAACTACCGACCTCACGCTTATCAGGCGTGCGCTCTAACCAGACTGAGCTACAGGCCCTTTAATTGCCCGGCTCCAAAGCCAGCGCTCAAAAGCATACGGGCATCCTGTGTTCGGTATTCGTATTGGAAGGGATACGGAGACGGCAACGCGCGGTCTCTGCCATTAAATGGCATTTTGTAAGTAAGCCCTTGTTTAGAACGTATTCCAAACAAGAACATCCTTAGAAAGGAGGTGATCCAGCCGCAGGTTCCCCTACGGCTACCTTGTTACGACTTCACCCCAGTCGCTGACCTTACCGTGGTCGGCTGCCTCAAAAGTTAGCGCACCGGCTTCGGGTAAAGACAACTCCCATGGTGTGACGGGCGGTGTGTACAAGGCCCGGGAACGTATTCACCGTGGCGTGCTGATCCACGATTACTAGCGATTCCAACTTCATGCTCTCGAGTTGCAGAGAGCAATCCGAACTGAGACGGCTTTTGGGGATTAGCTCCAGGTCGCCCTTTCGCATCCCATTGTCACCGCCATTGTAGCACGTGTGTAGCCCAGCCCGTAAGGGCCATGAGGACTTGACGTCATCCCCACCTTCCTCCAGCTTATCACCGGCAGTCTCCTTAAAGTGCCCGGCCGAACCGATGGCAACTAAGGATGAGGGTTGCGCTCGTTGCGGGACTTAACCCAACATCTCACGACACGAGCTGACGACAGCCATGCAGCACCTGTCACCGATCCAGCCGAACTGAAGGAAAACATCTCTGTAATCCGCGATCGGGATGTCAAGGGCTGGTAAGGTTCTGCGCGTTGCGTCGAATTAAACCACATGCTCCACCGCTTGTGCGGGCCCCCGTCAATTCCTTTGAGTTTTAGCCTTGCGGCCGTACTCCCCAGGCGGAGTGCTTAACGCGTTAGCTGTGACACTGAAGGGCTAAGCCCCCCAACATCTAGCACTCATCGTTTACGGCGTGGACTACCAGGGTATCTAATCCTGTTCGCTCCCCACGCTTTCGCACCTCAGCGTCAGGTCCGGTCCAGGTAGCCGCCTTCGCCACCGGTGTTCTTCCCAATATCTACGAATTTCACCTCTACACTGGGAATTCCACTACCCTCTCCCGGCCTCTAGTTATCCAGTATCAAGCGCAGTTCCCAGGTTGAGCCCGGGGCTTTCACGCCTGACTTGGATTACCGCCTACGCGCGCTTTACGCCCAGTAATTCCGAACAACGCTAGCCCCCTCCGTATTACCGCGGCTGCTGGCACGGAGTTAGCCGGGGCTTCTTGTCCAAGTACCGTCATCATCGTCCTTGGTGAAAGAGCTTTACAACCCTAGGGCCTTCTTCACTCACGCGGCATGGCTGGATCAGGGTTGCCCCCATTGTCCAATATTCCCCACTGCTGCCTCCCGTAGGAGTCTGGGCCGTGTCTCAGTCCCAGTGTGGCTGATCATCCTCTCAGACCAGCTACCGATCGTCGCCTTGGTAGGCTTTTACCCCACCAACTAGCTAATCGGGCGCGGGCTCATCCAACAGCGATAAATCTTTCCCCCGAAGGGCGTATACGGTATTAGCGCCGGTTTCCCGAAGTTATTCCGTACTGCTGGGCAGATTCCCACGTGTTACTCACCCGTCCGCCACTTTCCGCGGGGCCGAAGCCCCGGTTCTCGTTCGACTTGCATGTGTTAGGCCTGCCGCCAGCGTTCGTTCTGAGCCAGGATCAAACTCTCAGATTTACGGTTTACCTGTGAACATGTTCACAGGCTCGCAATCTAGATTGAGCTCGCCTCGCTTCGCTTAAAGCATATGCACATTTTGAGTAATCAGAATGCGCAAGCTTTAAACGGCTAAGCGTGCTCGACTACACGTTGCCGCCTGCGCATCCCTTCCAACATTTCACTTTTCAAACAGCTCGAAAAAATCCTATTGAGATATTTTCGGGCAGACACCCTTTTGGACATCTGCAAGGAGACGAGGTTATACGGGGAGCGACAGCGACTGTCAAACGCTTTTAAGAAAAAAAATCTCTTTTTTCGGAATAGGTTTGATTTTTATTTGGGGTTGAATTTTTTTATCGTTTTCCTTTTTATTACAAATAGTTAACAATCCCTAAGGAGGATAATAAAACTTGACTATCAATTTTATTTGGCGTCTGGTAGCCCTGAAAAAAGAGGAAAAGTTATGCATATAGCTCTCCCACCGACTCGCTTGAGACGGCTATCTTCAAAAAGAGGACTATGGTTGAGGTGTTTTTGATTGGTTTTAGAAAACTCGAGAGCGTTAGAATAAGTCTTTTTGGCTCACTCATAATATCTATGTCTTTGTTATCCGCTTGTTCTGGAAACCCTTCTCTATCCCTATCAAGTCGCACTAACCCTCAGACGGCTCCTCCCACAGCCTCCTACGCTCAATTTACTGATATCCCTGTACCTGCAGGAGCTAAAATGGATTTGGATAGAACACTGGTGTTCGGAGAGAAAAACCTATGGACTGGGAGGTTGGTATTTTCCACTGAACTAGGAGCTTCTGATACTTATGATTTCTTCACAACAGAATTGCCGCGCTTCGGGTGGCAACCAATCACAGTGTTAAGGTCAAGAACAAATATTTTGATTTATACACGAGATAATCGAGCGGCCACTTTGGAGATTACTGGACAAAAGCTTGGAGGTTCCAAAGTCTTTTTTTCCGTGTCTCCTCTGAATTCTGGCAGGGACGGAAACAACCTATCTCCTGCGAACGGCCTTCAAGTGACCCCGTTGATGAAGTAATGTCGGCACCGCATCAAAAGCTTCATCGGTCATTTGGCGCAAAACTTTTTAATACAGATCTTCGTGCGATAAAGCCCAACGCAATAGTGGAATTTTTGGAGCTCATGGACAAGTACGCTGTCTGCGCAGTCCCACACAAAGTCCCCCTGACTAATGAGCAGCACATCAATTTCTCTAAAATGATGGGACCCATGGAGCGTTCAGCAAAAAAGATAGCTGGGACGGGTAAACGCCTCCCTTATGACGAGATAATTGATCAAAGCAATTTAGGTCCGAAAGGAAATATGTATAAAGACGGTGATCGACGCCTGGCTTTTAAGAGAGCCAATCGACTGTGGCACACAGATATGTCTTTTTACCAGATCCGGGCTACTTATTCTCTTCTCTCTGCTCACATTGTCCCGCCCGAAGGAGGAAATACGGAATTTATTGATATGCGAACCGTTTACCACGATCTTCCCGAAGCGATGAAAAAACGGCTCGTCAATGTGTCCGCAGAACATTGTTATTGGCATTCCAGAACCTTGGGAGGAGGACCTCCTCCGTCATCTGACGAAAAAGCTAGTCGTCCTCCAGCCATTCACCCTTTAGTGATCGAGAACAAAAGAACCGGTCGGAAGTCTTTGTATCTAGCTTCACACATCCGATCAATCCAAGATATGGAAGAAAAACAGGGAGCTCAACTGCTAAAAGAACTAAATGAATTTGCAACTCAAAAGAAATATATCCTCTCATATCAGTGGAGTGTTGGTGACGTATTAATTTGGGATAATCTAGCAACTATGCATAGAGCCACGCCCTTTCCAGATCAAAAATACGTCAGGGACATGCGCCGCACGACTTGCAGAGAGTGCGTAATATGATGATTTCATCCTATCGAATTCGGTTGTTTTTATAAATTTATCCTGCTTGTGGTAGCTAAGATCCAAAATATATTCTAAAAATTTTCAGCGGAACGCGGCGAGGGCTGGCGGTTGAGGAAGCTTCTGCTAGAATGCGCCGCATTAATGAGACTTTAGTTGGAGATAAGAACATGGCCCCGCACGACGGACCGGATGGACACACACATGACTGGGTAGAACCCAAAGACCTTCTAACCAGATCTGGCTACGGCGAATTCAAAGCGCCAAAAAGTTCCTACGATATTTGGATGGAGGAACAAGAAATACCGATTTATCGGCACATTGGAATCGACAAAGTTCAGAACCTACCGCTAAAGCCCTGGAAAATGATGGGGGCCAATGCCACCTTTGTTCAACTGTTTGGCACAGAAGGTATGTGGGGTTGTCATGTAATGGAAGTCCCTGGTGCGGGTGCTACAATCCCTGTGAAACATATCTACGAGCAACAATACTTTGTTGTGGAGGGTCGGGGTTCGACAGAGGTATGGGAAGAGGGACAAGAAGATAAAGCCCATGTCTTTGAATGGCAGAAAGGATCGCTCTGGTCGATTCCTATGAACGCAAAGTACCGCATTGTTAATGCATCTAGCAGCCCAGCGCTCTTGTTAGGGGGAAATACCGCCCCAAACGTAATGAACCAATTCGATAACCCAGAATTCATTTTTAATTGCCCGTATAATTTCCGAGATCGTTTCGATCCAAACAGAGAAGATTATTACAAACCCTCTGACGAAATCCTCGCGGATCCGATTCGCGGCCTTGCCATGACTCAAACCAATATCGTTCCAGATATTGTTGATTGCGAGCTACCGCTAGACAACAGAAGGTCACCAGGATACCGAAGAATCGAACCTCACATGACGGATAATAATTTTTATCTTTGGATCGGTCAGCATGAACCTGGACGTTATTCTAAGGGTCATGCACATGGCTCTGCAGCCATTCTTATTTGTATCAAGGGCAAAGGCTACACTTACACATGGCCGGCGAAATACGGAGAGACCCCATGGAAGGACGGCAATGAAGATAAGGTTCTACGTCAAGACTATGAGCCCGTCGGAATGGTCTCTGCAGCACCCATGTCTGGAGATTGGTACCATCAACACTTCGGGATGTCCGACGGCCCATTCAGATTGACTGCCTGGTTCGGGCCGCATCATCCAGGCCGAACCATTAAGCGCCCCGGCGAGAATGCCACTGATTATGGGGCTATAGATGTACGAGATGGCGGCACAGCCATTGGTTACGACATAGAAGATCCCTACTTAAGAAAAGAGTTTGAGGAAGGACTCAATTCCTATGGGATTAAGACGCGTATGGAGTCCGAACTCTACGAACGCAAAGTTAACTGACCCTAAACAATATTAGTGGGGCGTAGAATACGCCCCACCAAAAAATTGAAAGGATTGACCTTGGCCAATGTCCCGAGTGGAGGCCGGTTTACTAGCGCCGACCGTCATATCCAAGAAGAGGAAGAAATAGAACTCACCAGCGTGGGGGTTGATATCGGTTCATCGACGTCTCATTTGGTTTTCTCTCGAGTAGTAATGGAAAGAATTGGAGCACGCTATTTCGTCGCTCAACGAGAAACCTTGCATGAAGCTCCAATCCAACTTACTCCCTATGCCGTTGGCGATACGATTGACGCTGATATACTTGGTGACTTCATCGAAGATTCATATAGGAGCGCTGGCCTCCAAAGGTCTGAAATTGATACCGGGGCATTAATTCTGACAGGTGTTGCGGTTCGACGAGCCAATGCAAGAGCCATAGGCGATTTATTTTCCTCCGAGGCTGGCAAGTTTGTCGCTGTAAGTGCTGGCGATGGTCTAGAAGCGACAATGGCAGCGCATGGATCTGGAGCAGTAATTCGATCAGCAGATAAAAACGGTCTTGTCATCAACATAGATATAGGGGGAGGAACCACAAAGATTGCCCATTGCTCTCAGGGCAAAGTGCTCCAAGTAACAGCCGTGGATGCAGGAGCCAGGTTACTGGTACTTGATGAAGAAGGTTCAATAGTTCGGATAGAGCCGACCGGCAAAATGCATGCAGAAGATGTTGGTGTTCCGATGTCAATCGGCGACAAGCCCAGTCAAGAGACACTAAACGCGATGGCCGATAAGATGGCAATGCGTATCATCGAGGCGGCAGGCCTTACAAAGATGTCTGATGAAACTTCAAAAATGCTCTTACTTCCGCCTCTTCCAGAGGTCGATACAGTCAAAGCTCTCACTTTTTCAGGAGGTGTTTCGGAGTTTGTTTATGGCAATGAATCATCGTCCTTTGGGGATCTTGGCCCCCAACTTGCCAGGAGTGCCAGAAGCCGCGTAGAGAAACTCAACATTTCTATCGAACAACCTGTAGCGAAAATTCGCGCCACGGTTGTAGGGGCATCCCAATACACCGTTCAACTATCTGGAACAACAATCTACATTTCTCCTACCTCAGCAATTCCAATAAGAAACGTACCCGTACTAGCCGCCGATTTTGATTTCTCCCAATCAGAGATTGATCCCGAAGCAATTTCTCATTGCGTGAGGACGGCTAGGACTAGACTTGATCTCGCAGATCCTGACTCCCCACTGGCCTTATCCTTTAAATGGAAAGGTTCGGCAAGCTTTCAGCGACTTGACCAGTTCGGTCAAGGAATTGCCCAAGCCTTGGAGGATAATATCAGTCGAAATATTCCACTTGTTCTAGTCAATGACGGTGACATAGGAGGGTTGATCGGCATCCATTTAAAAGAAGAAATTCAACTTCCATGCCCAGTCATATCTATCGATGGTGTCACTTTAAGTGAATTTGATTTCATCGATATTGGGGAAATGATTAACGCTTCCGGTGCTGTCCCGGTGGTTATAAAATCTTTGGTTTTTCCGCCGGTAAGTGTCTAAGCTGATTTTAAACACCAACAACTCTTACATCAGTTAGACGCCCCCCCTGACCTATCCACCAGACATAACCTCCGGTGCGCTCTCCCCGTAAGCACCTTTATAAATAAATTCACTTAGATTTTTTCTGACCCGAGGCTCAATTTCTCTCCCTGGAAGGTCTTCAGTGAGGTCTTCCGGTTCACCTTGATAGCCAAAAACAATGCCGCAGATAATGTCGACATCCTCTGGTACCTTATAGGTTTTACGCACCGCATCATAATCAATACCTGCAAACTGATGAACTACTAGACCACGGGACTCTGCCTCAAGTGTTAATTGTGCTGAGGCCATCCCAGCATCGAACTGATGCCAAAGGTTTTCTCTATCTCCGGGCAACGGAACCGGTTCTGACATCACATACCCAATGACCGGCGCCGTCCGGGTCCAACGCTGGTTGCGATCAAGAGTACAGTTTTGAGCTGTTTCCCACGCATCAGGATCTGACTTGGTAGCTAAAATATACCGCCAAGGTTGCAAATTATTGCAGGATGCAGCCCACCGAGCTGCCTCAAAAAGCGCAACTAAGGTATCATTGTCGACCAATTGATCGCTAAAGGACCGTGGAGACCAACGGTTCAGTATAAGATTATTGAGGGGCATGCTCGCAACTGCGGGTTTTCGGAGTGTCATTAGAGCCTCGATCAATTTTTAAATTTTACGATGAATACGGGCCTGACAAATTTCTCGCAAGGGGTAAAATGAAGAAAAACTAGGGAGGTCTCTCAATGGCCGTCAACACTGGAGTTACCCTCGCGGATCCTGCTTTGCCACCTGATCTATTCGAAGAGATGGAAAAGCTTAATGAGGAGGCAGCCAGGCTTCATATATGGTTAAGAACCCGAGCTAATCAGCCCCAGAAAAAACCATGGCACTTTGGTCAAGTAGACACACTTCCAACGCCGCCTGAGGATACAGAGTCAATCAGGTATCCTCCTCCGGTCTACAAACCCCTACCTCATATTTGGAAATGGCGTGAGGTAGAGCCGTATCTGCATAAAATAGCTGCGATAGCACCTCTTGAATTCACCGAACGTCAGCAATTTTTGCTCGTAAACCCGGGTTGCGGAGGAGCTCTCCAAGTCACTAACACAATTCGAGCAGCCGTCTCAATTTACAAGCCAGGCGACCAAGCAATCACGCACAGACATACGCCAAATGCGAGCAGAACTATCTTGTCAGAAGCAGGGGGCTACACGACCGTTGAGGGAGAGTTTTGCAAAGCGAGCCGCGGGGATCTCATTTTGACACCGAATGGAACCTGGCATGGCCACGGAAATGATGATGACTCCCCGGTCATTTGGATGGATGTCTTGGACTGGCCACTAATGGAACGTCTTGATTGTATTTGGTTGGAGGAAGAGGACTTATCGAAAACCAAAAATCGACCAAAACCCTCGAATAATTGGTCTGTAAGACACTATGGAGCTGGCGGTATTTTACCCAGCCAAACTGACCACCAGCGGGGCATAGGAGTCCGTAATTCCCCAATGTTTCACTACAAGGGAGAAGATATAAAATCCACTTTGTTGGGAATTTCAAACGAAGAAGGCAGCCCGTACGATGGGGCTTCAATTGAATTCACAAACCCTGTAAATGGTGAAGCGCCCATGACAACCCTGGGATATGGTGCTCACCTCCTTCGGCCAGGAGAGAAAACATTGCCTAGTCGGTCAACCAATAGCACATTATTTTGTTGTCTGAGCGGAACAGGCCATACCGAGGTCGCGGGCCAAATCCTCAATTGGGAAGAAAATGATATATTCGTAATACCTAATCACCAGTGGCATCACCATGGAAATGATTCTGTTTCCGAGAACGCAATTTTGTACAGCATCAATGATCGCCCTTTGCTGGAAAAAATCGGCCATTATCGACGCCAAGGGCGAAACTCCTCAGGCTCAGTGGTTGATCTTTAATTGGGAGTTAATGGTTAAATGCCGATAAAAATACCAAATCTCAACAAAGTACCTGCAGAGCAGGGAAAAGTAGTCATCGACCCCTCGGGTTGGAGTGGAGAGGAACTTCTGATTTCAGATTCATGGATACATGAAATGAGCTCGGAGGAAATTCTGGATGTCGAAAACGCTATTCACAGGTTCGAGTTATCGGGCTCCGATATAATAAATATTTCGAAAAGAAACTTCTCACTTCCAGTATTTGGCGAAACTCTCAGTAATATAAGAAAACAGCTCTTGTCAGGGTTAGGAATTACGCTGATCCGCGGCTTTCCCACCCAGAAATATAATCGACGCCAATTGGCAATAGCTTTTTTCGGAATGGGTACTTATATCGGCCGAGCGGTTTCTCAAAACTCGAAAGGACACATGTTAGGGCATGTTAAAAAGTTAACCGATAGCGACTACAACTCAGATGCACGGGAAAGAGGCTACCGTACCAATGTCAACCAGCGCTTCCACTCTGACAGCTGCGATATCGTTGGCTTAATGGTTCTTCAAACTCCGAAAGCAGGCGGATTAAGCAGCATAGCCAGCACAGTCACCGTCCATAATAAAATGTTGGAGCGCCACCCTGACCTTACCCAAGTCCTTTACGAGCCCATGTTTTGGGACAGACGGAACGAAGTTCCAGAGGGCAAAGACCCCTGGTATATTCTTCCAGTCTTTAATTTTGTTGACGGCTGGTTTAGCTGCAGATACGGAAGACAATATATCGATTCCACCCAACGTTTCGCAAAGGTTCCGAGAACCACCACTCAACAAAAAGAAGCTTTAGATATGTTCGACCAACTGCTATCTGAGTTCCATCTAAAAATGACTTTCGAGGTTGGCGATATCCAATTTCTTTTAAATCACACAACCGTGCACGGTAGAACAGCTTTTGAAGACTGGCCAGAACCAGAGCGTGCGAGACATTTATTACGTTTATGGCTGTGCATCGATGGAGAGAGACCTCTCCCAGCTGTGCTAGCGGAACGAGTTCGCGGGGGAATAGTGACTGCTGAGACCAGATATCATACTCCGCTTGAGGCCGAGTAATCTCGATGGCTCGTTGCTAGAAGCGGCGAGCAAAGGAGCCACAGGGCCCATCACCTAAGAACGAAGGGGTTTGGGACTTCAGTAGCAGTGGAAATCCATACACATTTTTGTTGCAGGTACTCTTTTATCATCTCCTGACCACTCTCTCGGCCAATCCCCGACTTTTTATACCCTCCGAATGGAGACATATAGCTTACCGCCCGATAAGTGTTAATCCAAACGGTACCAGCCTCAAGACGCTCTGCCATCACCATTGCCCGGCGCAAATCTTTTGTCCAAACGCCCGCAGCAAGTCCGTAAATGATGTCATTTGCTATATGTATAGCCTCCTCATCATCCGAAAATGGGATAATCGAAAGCACTGGACCAAAAATTTCTTCCTGAGCGATCCTCATTTTATTTTTAACTCCGGTGAATATCGTTGGTTCAACAAACCAACCATCCCCGCACTCAGGCCTAGTGGCTTTTACTCCACCCAAAACCGCTTCAGCGCCCTCTCTTTTGCCAATATCAATATAATCCAATATTTTTTTGTACTGTGGCACGTTGGTCACAGGACCGACTTCCGTGTCGAAACTCATTGGATCACCCATTTTAGCTGTAGAGGCGAGCGCAACTAGTCTTTCAACGAACTCGTCATGGATCTTTTCATCCACAAGCAGACGAGAGCCAGCAATGCACGTCTGACCCGTGGCCGCGAATATTCCGGAAACAACACCTTTCACTGCATTGTCTAAATCAGCGTCATCGAATACTAGATTGGGAGACTTACCACCCAATTCCATAGTGACATGTTTCATGTGTTTTGCAGCTGCTTGGTAAATAAGAGAACCGGTGATATCTGATCCAGTGAATGCAACTTTTGAGACTTTTTCATGCTCAACAAGTGGCATTCCTACCTCTGCACCGAATCCAGTTACAACATTGATCACTCCCCTCGGAAATCCTACTTCCTCCACGACCCTCATGAACTCCAGGGTCGAAGCAGAAGTATATTCCGAAGGCTTGATAACCACAGTGTTACCAGCGGCTAGCGCCGGTGCCAATTTCCAGGCTAATAAAAGTAAGGGAGAGTTCCAAGGGACAATGCAAGCGACAACGCCAAGCGGTTCCCAAACGGTATAATTAAAAGTAGATGGTTTATCTATAGGGATTACTGCTCCCTCAATTTTGTCAGCAAGCCCTCCAAAATACTGGTACCACTGTGCTAGATACTTGCATTGAACCGACATTTCCGCGATCAACTTTCCGTTATCACGAACCTCAATTTCGGCAAGCCGGTCCGCGGCAGATAAAAGGGCACTGCCAAGTTTTTGGATTAGTGCGCCACGACTGGAAGCTGTCATTGAACGCCATTCGCCCCCTGGGCGTCCAGCTTCCCAAGCGGCCTCTACTGCGGCGTCAACATCCTCCTGATTGCCTTTGGGAATCAACGCCCAAGGCTTTGCTGTAAAGGGGTTGTTACTCTCAAAGGCCTCCCCGCTCTTGGAGTCTACCCAGTTTCCGTTGATTACCATTTTATATTTTTTTAGGTCGCTCATTATTTTCCCTTAGATCAGACTTTATAGTTTTTTCGCCCTAACAACTGTTCCTTGAAACGGTGTTTCAGAGTTAAACCATCTTTCTCGGGAAGCACCATGGGATCATCTGATGGCTGTACTTTTATATTGTAAAACACCGGGCCATGCGCCGAATAAATTTCGTTAGTAGCTTCGGATAATTCATCTTCTGTCCAAATTGTACGAGCGATATGAAAGCCAACCCCTCGCGCTACCAAGGATAAGTCAACGCCAGATGCGGTGGCGGTTTTCTGCATTCCAGTCTCTCCGTAGCGCTCATTATCCAAAACAATGACGGCAAAGTTTTTTGGCTTTTGGACCGCGACTGTGGCTAAACTTCCCAGCCCCATAAGCATCTCTCCGTCTCCCGTAAACACAAGAACTCTCCGTTCCGGCTTTGCCAATGCTAGACCAAGACCTGTCGAAACAGCTCCTCCCATCCCACCCCAGAGATAAAAATTATTTGGATGGTCTGACACGGATGCGACATCCCAAGTCGGCGCTCCCAGACCAGTAATTAACAATTCATCTTTTCTAGGCTCCAAAATTTTAGTCACGACTGGACGCCGCTGGAGAGTGATCTTTGGAATGGCTATTGACATCACCTATTTATTCCAATTTTTATGGCCCAGCGCCCGTTGGCTAATTAAAACGGCTACCATCCGTCCACCTTCAAATGCGAGCTTACAGGCTGAACTGACAGTTTCACTAATTAGGCACTCCTCTGCGGCTCTTAAAACAATGACTCCCATTGCCTTAAAGGTTGTTTCCACAGCCTGTCCCATTGGAATCTGCCAGGGATTAAACTCCGCCCACTCGCCTCTCATTGTTACAATCATCAACAAGGGAAACCGACATTCGTTTGGAACACTCAGCATATTTATTACATTTCCAACGCCCGACGATTGCATTAACAATGCGCCCCGCTCTCCACCAAGCCAAGCCCCTCCAAGAAGTGCTATGCCCTCTTGTTCAGAAGTAAGCGGCACATGCTTGATTTCGTTATAATCAATACAAAGTTTTATGAGTCTTTGATGGCCGGCATCCGGAACGTAAGCAACTTGTTTTACCTCCGCTTCGCGGAGAACTCTAAAGACCTCATCTGACCAACTAACACTCTCAACCATGATCTTTAATCTCTTGGTTTATTGCGGATCTAAATCGGCGGGCTGTAAACGTGCCATCTTTGGGCACGTCAACTCGAGGAGCTGACTGAGATGATACCTTTACGACCGCCAGATACGGACCAGGTTTTTCGTAAACTTCTGGCAAAGCCCGCTCCAACCCCTTCTGATCTCGGATTAAAACACTATTTACGATGCCGGAAGCTCTAGCTATCCCGACTAAATCAACTCCTGCAGCTGTATGTGTCAACTGCCCTCCGGTTGCGCCATATACTTGGTTATCCAACACAATTATTGAGAGATTACTCGGACGCTCAACACCCACCGTTGCCAAAGATCCAATTCCTGCGAGCACCTCACCATCCCCAGTAATCACAACCACACGACGCTCGGGTTGTGCCAAGGCAACGCCAAAAGCTGTCATAACCGCACCTCCCATCACCCCGAAAAGATACATATTCAATGGATGATCTCCGGCTGAGGCTACGTCATGAGAGGCATTACCAATTCCAGTAACGACTGCCGAATTTTCCCGCTTTTCCAAGATTTTATGGACAGCATCTCGACGAAAAAGCATTAGTCCCCCTTTATCCTCTCTCTCCGGTGGCTGTAATACGTTGGGAAACGACCACAGCAACTGCTCGCCCTCCTTCAAATGCAAGTTCCATGCAAGCGGCGACCATCTCTGGAACCTCCTGAGGGCTCCAGGCCGTATGAACGATTACACCAGAAGCCTCTAACGCCGCCGCGGTCGCCTGCCCCATTGGGATCTGCCAAGGTATAGTCTCCGCCCATTGTCCTCTCATAGATACCATTGCAAAAAAGGGTATTCGGCACTCAGCGACCATACTCAACATATTGACACAGTTACCGACCCCGCCTGATTGAGTTAAGAAGACACCTCGTTGCCCTCCCAACCATGCGCCTGCGATCTGCGCCACTCCCTCTTCCTCTGTGGTCAGAGCGACCGAACGGATTGTCTCATCGCTGTTACAAAGCTGTATTAATTTGGCCAATCCCCCATCTGGTACGTATGCAACTTGCGCGATACCAACATGACGGAAGTGCTGGTGCACATCATCAGCCCAATGCCAATCGAGATCATTCATGCCTTTCTCAACCGAAATAGAGGAGATTTAGAAAATAGACCCACAAAGTTTTTTATTCCTTCTCAGAATGTTCATGTTTGTCTTAAAGAGTTTATCAGATTACAACCGAATTTTGAATTTCCTATCAAGAGACGAAACAAGAAAGACCGAAAAAACTCATTATTCCCATCTTCTTGATTTATTGTTTCATATTAAGCGCTGCAAAGTTCCTTACTCCCACATTCCTATTTCCTCTTACATTTTTGTTTAAAATATTTCTCTACGGTCCACCCAATATTTCGTTCGACGGAAATACAACCATCATTTCGTGTTTCTTTTATAAGACAATTTTAATCCGCTCTAACTGCTCAAGATAATCTTAGGTGTGGAATGTTTTACCTCAAAAGGTCTATTAGATTCCTTGCTTTTATGATCACGATAACCTGGCTCTTATTTCTGGGGGGATCCTTCCCTAGCGCTCATGAATCAAATACTGTAGCCAACAAGTTTCAGACAGAAGACAAGACCCAAAACAGAAACCGTGAGATGGGTTACCAAGATAGATTCATGCATTTATTCGATTTAGATGGAAATGGATACGTTACTCTGGCTGAGATTGCCAAAGATCGCGAATTATTATTTTCCGCGATAGATATCGACGGAGACCAAACTCTTTCAGCAACAGAAATGCGTCGTCGAGGCCGAGCGCTGGAAATATTTAGAGCGTCAAGTATTTTTGACATGTTCGATATAAATGGCGATGGCGAGTTATCTTTGAGCGAATTACAGGAACCCACGCGTCGCTGGTTTAGCCGCTATGACAAAAACCAAGATGGCAATTTAGAGCTTAAAGAATTACCCGAACGAAAATATCGGAGACGGGCTCCGAGACAGCAATAGAAACCTAAACCGATTAGGCCCATGGACAGTTTGCTAATAGATTACCAAGACAAGAGGAAACCGGTTAACCGATCTAACAGCGATACCTCACTCATGCAGGGAATTTCCGTGAATGACAAAGATGCTTGGCATGTTGTGATCGGCCTATACGCGTCGTCGGTATCGAGATATGCAGCCTGGATTCTTAAAGATCAGTCAGCAGCGGAAGACATAACCCAAGAGACTTTTCTGCGTCTCACAAAGAAAGCGGCTACTTGGACACCAGGCCCCACCACCGTAAAGGCATGGCTTTTCCGCGTAGCGCGAAACCTATGTATAGATCGTCTACGAACGAGAAAAGAGGAGTACGTAAATGTCGCTGCACCTGCTATTGCGGGCTTGGATTCTCTAGACATAGACAAAGCAATTGACATCGTAACTTCAGTAAACAAATCCCTAAACAAACTCCCAGAACGACAAAAATCAGCTCTGATTTTGGTCCATTTTGAGGGTCTAACCGGTGCAGAAGCTGCACAGGCATTGGGGGTATCCATAGATGCTACGGAGTCGTTACTTGCGCGAGCAAGAAGAAGGATAAGAAAAGATTTAACGAACGTCTTTCCAGATCTTATTGGTAGATAAATTCGGAACCCAACGGCAATGAATTACCAAGAATTCAAAGATCAACTCGATACGTGGGGCGCGGATATAAGCAAATGGCCAACAACGCTCAGGCTCGATGCGGAGAATTTACTAATTTCCTGCCCAAAAGCCCTAAATGCATTCAGAGATGCCGCCGCGCTTGACGCCATCCTGAATACAGCAGGAGAAGCTCACAAAAATCCTAATTCAAAATTTTAATCCAGCTCAGTAAAAAAAATTGTAGCGACTTTATTGAACCGAAATCAGATTCATTTTCCTCTATAGACTGGTTTTCTTTTTTGGGAAAAAGCGTCAAGCCCCTCAGCATAGTCCTGCGTCGATCGCAATTTCTCGTATGAGTGCCCCTCGATATCCAACGCCACCTTGAGGCTTGTGTCATAAACGGAATTCAAAACCCTTTTCAGAGCACGAAGTGCAAGCGGCGCCTTGGAATTCAGAGAGTCTGCATATTCCTCAATCAGCGCATCCAAGGCCCTGGAATCTTTGACTACCTCGGTAATAAGACCCCAGTCTTTTGCATCCGATGCAGAAATTCTTTTACCAAGCATCACCATATCCTTTGCCCGGGTTAATCCTGCAATCTTGACAACCCTAACGCTTCCACCCGAACCGGGCATTTCCCCTAGATTAATTTCGGGTAGCGCTAGAAGAGTTTCTTCAGTGGCCAGTCTGAAGTCACACGCCATTGCGAGCTCAAATCCCACTCCAAAAGCATATTTTTCAAGGGCCGCAATCACTGGTTTACTGGCTCTCTCTGGGGCAGCAATATTCCACGCAAGGTCTGACATCCCATCAAAAGGTATCTCTGGGAATGCCTTAACATCTCCCCCTGAGGTATAAAGCCCATTGGCCCCGCGGATGACTATTACTCCCACATCGGGATCCTCATCCATACACTCAATTATTGCCCGAATTTGAGCTCGTCCTTTATAGGAAACTATGTTCAGCGGGGGTCTATCCAAGTAAATAAAACCAATTTTTTTCTCTACATCTACCTCAACTCGAAGTCCGTCGAGCTCTTTCAATATTTCGGCGCGTTTTTCTGAGTAATTCTTTTCCATAGAAACCCTATGCTTTAAGCTATTAATTTGGACCGTTGTCATACCCTTCCAAAGGAATGAAGTCACCCTCACGAAGAAGTCGCCTTAATAATTTTCCGGAGGCCGATGTAGGAATCTTCTCTACGAAAACATATTTCCTAGGACGCTTAAATGCTGCTAATTTTGATTTTTTGCAAAAAATATCAAGTTCTTTTGCGGTTAGATTGGATGAACTCGGCTCGATATAAGCCACAACTTTTTGCCCCCAACGTTCGTCGGCTTCCCCAACGACCGCAACCAAGTTTACCAATTCGTGCTTAGAGAGAACGTCCTCGACTTCCTCAGGATCAATATTTTCGCCCCCAGATATGATCATATCATCAATACGACCGCATAAAAATAAAGCGCCATCCGTGTCAAAAAAACCCAGATCTCCGGTGAAATACCAGCCATCTCGGATAGCTTTTTTATCAGCATCAGGGCGTTTCCAATACCCAGAGAAGGCCTCCGGGCTCTGCATGCTTGCGATAACTTCTCCTACTTCACCAATGCCCACATCGGTGATCTCATGATCTGCCTCATGTGACGCGAGATCGATAACGCGGAGCACTTGGCCCATCCCAGCCCACCCCGCACTCCCCGGTTTAATCTCAAGATCATCACAATAAGAGAAGGTAAATATCTCGCTTGAACCATAGTAATTTGCAAAGACATCCGGTGAAAATTCTTCACGAATCTTGCCCTCTAGGCTACTTGTCATGCTCATGCCTGCATAAGCCAAGACCCTCACTGATGAACAATCTACAGAAGAAAAAGAGGGAGCATTAACTATGTCATGGTACATTGTCGGGACTAGGAAAAGAGCGTTTATTTCCTCCTCAGAAATCAATCGCAGAGCATCTGCAGGATCGAAACGCCGCATATTAATCCACCCGCCGCCTAGCAAAGCACTCATGAGTAAAACCCGAATACCCATCGTATGAAACAGCGGCATTACGCCTAGGGATTTGTCATTTCTTCGGAACCTTAATTGCGAAATGCATGCCATTGCCGCGCAAAGCTCCGATGATTGCGAACGAGGCACTCCTTTGGGGCGGCCTGTCGTGCCCGAAGTATAAAGCATTAAACAAGTATCTTGTTCTCCAATCTCCGAAATTTCTCGGCAGGCTTCACAAGATAATAAATATTGAAAGGAGATTTCGTTGGCACCGCCAGACAATGTTACTACTTTTTCGACCCCGGAGATCTCGGCAGCTTGCCGCGCAGCGGGGGATACCTTCTCATCAAGAACTATCAATGCTGCTTCAGCATCTTTAATTATAAATTCGATCTCTGTTGCTGTTGCACGCCAATTGAAGGGTGTAAATATGGCACCTATCATCTGGCATGCGAAAAAAGTTAAGGCTGTTTCATAGCGATTGGGCATTATGCAAACACAGTGTTGGCCTTTTGAAAGACCGAGTTCTCTGAGCCCAGCTGCCACTTGATGTATTTCTTCAGTAAATTCGAACCAATTGCGTCTGATGTCGCCATCCACAAAGGCTAAGGCCTCGGGAGAGCGCGCGGCGTTGGCTATAGGTATTTGTCCTAAATTCATTAATCCGCAAGTTTGCTCGCGGCATTCACAAATTTTTTCAGCATCTCAAGAAGCATGTCATCTAGCTCACCATCTTTAAGCGAGCCATCATCATCAAAAGCCTGAGATGCATTTGCGAGAGAAAACGCCTCAGGCGTCAGCCATGCTCCCATAAATGACAGTGTCGGACGAAGCGCAATAAGACCTCGAGCACCACCTACCAAACTCGGCGCCGCTGAACTCAGAAAGCCCACTTTACCTGCCGTCGGATAAGGACGGATACGCGACAACCAATCTATTGCGTTTTTTACCGGCCCCGGAACACCGTAGTTATACTCCGGCATGACTAAGACGAAACCGTTACACTCCGTTATCTTTTTTGCTAACCTCGTCGTGGCCTCAGGCACACCGGAGGTCTTTTCAATATCGCCATCATAGAGCGGCATGGAGTAATCTTTGAAATCAATGTGATCAACGTCAACATTAAGCACCATTAACTTTTTAGATATCAGGCTCGCTAATTTACGATTTAACGATTGTTCCCTCAAAGAACCTGGCCAGACTAAGATCTTCAATTTTCCCTCCCATATTATACACAAAGCCTAATTGGGGTTGGTGGTTATCCAAACCCTCGTTAAAGTTGCTATATGACAACTATACGCCAAGAGCTTGTTAACCGGAATTCCGGTTGGGCCGCCGAAATGTCTGAGGGCCAAATCCTGACGCTTTCTGCTCGTACAATTATTGACTTTGTAGCATTCAACGCTGCCAATCCAAACTCAGCTTTCGATCAAGCTATAACTAAAGAAAACAATCTATCCATATACCTAAGAGAAACCGACGGACTATATTCTCGATCAGATGAACTTTTGATGACATTGATTTCCGATGGCTTCCGTGGCTTAGGAACCCATGATCTACAGTTCGGAATGTGCGGTCGAGCAAGGCATAAAAGAGCTGCTGAAGAAGGCCGGCTGAATGAGTACCTTCATGGTCATTCCATGAAACTTCCCGACCACGGATGTGCTGAAAATTTAACCTGGGCTCTTGAGGACTGGGGTATCAAGTATGAGAATATACCCAGTCCCGTGAACTTTTTCCAAAACATGGAAATAGACCAAGACCATGGTGGAATGAAGAGAACTCAAGTGAGGCCAAGCGCCCCAGTAGACATTGTTTTACGCGCTGAAAAAGATTTATTAGTCGCATTTAGTGCCTGCCCAGACATGGCTTCCAAAACCGGTGGTCTTGGGGTTGGGGTTTTGATTTCAGATTAAGTGCCAATATGGAGAAATGGTTGATGTCCGCTACAACTCAGACGACTTTACGACCACATGAGGGCTGGACCGGCGAAGTAAAAACTGGTCAAGTTCTGAGAATTACCGCAAAAAGCATGATCGACTTTAATTGTTTTGAGAAAGACAACTTTAAAGAATATTTTGATACGGCCCGGACACGGATCTACAACTTAAATATGTATCCAACCGTCAATCATCGACTTTTTAGCAAACAAAATAATCCCATGATGAAGTTTATAAAGGACGGGTTCTCTGGGATTGGCTTGCATGACTTGCAATCGAGCCACGGATGTCCTGACCTAATGCTAAAAACCCTGGGCACAGTTAAAAGCATGACCTTAGCCGACTTACCTGACCCCATGGGTTTATTCAGGAACTTGAAAATTTCTCCTAGCGGCCAAATAAAACCAAGCCCGAAAGGCCCTTTGGACCTCGTCGATATCGAATTAAAAGCGGAAATAGATTTGGTATGCGCTCTTACCAATTGTCCCTCTGCGGAACTATCCGCATCTGGCGCCGACTGTATCGTAACCATCTTATAAAAGAATAAATTCCGAGCGGAGAAACCTCATGAAAATCATTGTAGACGACTTCGTCCCTGCCAATACAGGTTGGGGTCATTCAATGCAAAAAGGGCAAATTTTGAGGATAAAGGCGAAAACAATCGTAGATTTTGCCTGCATCAACCTTCACAACCTCAACGAACGGTTCGATCAGGCGAGAACCAAGGTCTACAACATGAAGATATGGATCTCGACCGGGGATCAGCTTTTTAGCAAACTTAACAACCCGATGATGACGATCGTTGAGGATCAGTTTTCTGGGCAAGGGTACCATGATCTGCAATATGGCACTTGCTCTGGCCCCCGCTATGCCCGTGCCAAGGAGGAGGGACGCTTAAACCAGTATCATCATGGCGATGATATTCCGATCCCCGATCATGGCTGCTGGGAAAACCTTATTGACGGATTTAGCGAATGGAAAATTCCTCCAGAGCTCATCCCGAGCCCTCTCAATATCTTTCAGCATGTCGACATCGATGTCGAATCCGGGCAAATTAATCACAGCCCAAACAGGCCATCGGATCCGATTTATGTCGATTTTCAAGCGGAAATGGACCTAGCGGTTGCAGCCTCCGCCTGCCCTGACTTAGCTGCCCCGAATTTTGGGCAACCTATTCAAGCTACGATATACGAGAGATAGGGGACCAAAGAAAAGACCTCCTTGTAAAAATAAGAATTACCTTGGCTCGCCGCCTCCGGGGAGCAATCAACCTCTTTGTCCATTAATCGTGTCACTGAATATCAGAAATGTTCTTAACAAATGTCCTGAAATCAGTGGGTTTGCGACCTAAAATATTCTCAAGGCTCTTGGAAGAGGCAATCAGCCCATGCCGGTCATAGTAAGGAAACATCTGCTTTAAAGAATTCAAAGCATATTCACTGAAACCCATGGACCTTGCGTGAGCTAAAACTTCCTCTAGATCCGTTTTCTTCGGTTTGATTTCCTGACCTAATATTTCCGATAGGATCGACGCTTTTTCAATCATAGTAATTGGAGTGCCCGCGATTTCGAACATTCCAAAATCGTATTCGTTCGAATGAAGGGTTTCTTCTGCTACTTCGCACACGTCTTTTAAATCGACCAAACTCATCGATGTATCTGCGTCATATGGCATTGAATGAATACCGGTCTCGAGCATTTTTGACCAACTCGGAAGCATATTTTGCATGTAAGACCCGCACTGTAAAATAACGAACTTTAAACCGGAGTTAATAATTTCCTCTTCGACACGACTTCGTTCAAAATGGTGAGGAAGAGCCTGTATTTGAGTGTGCAGCATGGAATGAAATACAATTTTTTTTATGCCCACCTCAATGCAGGATGCTAAAACATTCAGCCCAAAAGAATATTCGTTCGGATCCATGTTAGGTGCTATGTAATAGAGCTGCTCCAAACCATGAAATGCTCTATCTAGTCCTTCTCTATCGGAGAGGTCACAGGCAACAAGCTCTACCGCCCCAAAATCCCTTATATTTTCTAAAGACTTCGGATGCCTCACAATCGCCCGGACTTTTTTTCCATGGCCAGCGAGATGCGATATGATGGCTTTTCCTGTTTTACCACCGGCGCAAGTGACACCTATCAAGACTTTTCACTTTCAGAGCTATCACCAACAAAATCAAGAGATACCGAATTCATGCAATACCTTTTGCCGGTGGGCTGCGGTCCATCGTTAAAAACATGTCCAAGGTGGGCATCACAAGACGCACAGGTAACCTCTATCCTTTCCATAAGGAAGGCGTAATCTTTGGTGTAGTTGACTGCCTCTTTACTGATTGGCTGATAGAAACTTGGCCAACCTGTGCCAGAGTTAAACTTCGTTGCAGATTCAAATAATGGGTTCCCACAGCATGAGCAATGAAACTGACCTACGCCCTTAAAATCGTTGTATTTTCCGGTGAATGGCCTCTCTGTGCCGGCCTGCCGGCAAACATGAAACTGTTCCGCGGTCAGTTCTTCACGCCATTCCGCATCTGTCTTCTCAACTCTATCTACCATCGCGAAAACTCCCAATTGAAAGACTCTAGGGAGAATATCGATACAAAATTAAACCGGCAAATATAGAAACCCAATTGAGACAAAAAAATTCTAACGTTTTCCTTTGATAATTTGGATCCAATGCATAACAAGGTCAGTATTACTGACCTTGTTATGCATTAATAGCAAATCAGCCATTCCAATTTAGTTTTTGAATTTCTAAGAAAATCTCATTATCAAGTTATAGGCCAAAGGAGAGGTTTAAATGGAAGAAATTGTAATCACCAGCGCAGTTAGAACTCCCGTCGGGAGCTTCAACGGATCGTTGAAAGACCTATCTGCATCCGATCTGGGACAAGCCGTCATTAAAGAAAATTTGGAACGTAGCCACCTCGATGGAAACGAAGTCTCAGAGGTAATCTTAGGGCAGGTTCTCACCGCGGGCGCAGGACAAAACCCTGCGCGTCAGGCCGCAATAAACGCAGGACTTCCAGTGGAAGTATCAGCCTGGGGACTTAATCAAGTATGCGGCTCTGGGTTAAGATCGGTCGCTATCGGTGCTCAAGCGATTAAAACTGGCGATTCTCAAATCGTAATCGCGGGCGGACAAGAAAGCATGAGCCAATCCCCCCACTGCGCGCAGCTGAGGGGTGGTGTAAAAATGGGTAATTCAAACCTTATTGACACAATGATCCAAGATGGTCTGTGGGATTATTTTAATGGATACCATATGGGCTGTACTGCGGAGAATATCGCGACCCAATGGCAAATTAGTAGAGACGAACAAGATGCGTTTGCTGCGCAATCTCAACAACGCGCTGAAGCTGCCCAAAAAGCGAATAAATTCAAAGAGGAAATTATTCCCTTACTCATAAAAACGCGAAAAGGCGATCAAACATTCGGCGAGGATGAGTACCCACGGCATGGAACTACCGCTGATACATTGGCAACTCTGAGGCCGGCCTTTTCTAAAGATGGCACCGTCACCGCCGGAAATGCGTCAGGAATTAATGACGGCGCAGCTGCAGTGACGCTTATGTCCGCATCTTCGGCATTAAGAAGAAACCTCACTCCAATGGCCCGAATTGTATCGTGGGCACAAGCCGGCGTAGAGCCCGCCGTTATGGGATCTGGCCCTATTCCTGCCAGTCAAAAAGCTCTCAAAAAAGCGGGTTGGTCTGCAGAGGAGTTAGATCTAATCGAAGCTAATGAAGCTTTTGCAGCACAAGCTATTGCTGTCTGCAGAGATCTTGGCCTCAACCCAGATATTGTAAATGTGAATGGTGGGGCAATTGCTATTGGTCACCCAATCGGAGCATCCGGAGCAAGAGTGCTTGTGACTTTATTGCACGAGATGGAAAAACGAGAAGCTAAAAAGGGTTTAGTGACCCTATGCATCGGCGGTGGGATGGGAATAGCCATGTGTCTCGCAAGAGATTAAGCACCCCAGAAGAAAGGTAAACCAATGAACAGAGTGGCAGTTGTAACAGGCGGAACCAGAGGAATAGGCGCCGCTATAAGTATTGAGCTAAACAATTCTGGATATAAGGTAGCAGCCGTTTTCGCTGGCAATGAAGAGGCAGCCACTCAATTCAATAAGGAACATGGTATTCCCGTTTACAAAATAGATGTCAGTGACTTCAACGCATGCCAAGTTGGGATGGACCTAATAGAAAGTGAGATTGGATCAGTTGACATCTTAGTGAACAATGCCGGGATTACACGAGATGGAACCATGCACCGAATGAAGCCAGAGAACTGGCAGGCAGTGATCGATACTAATCTCGGGGGTTGTTTTAATATGGCGCGTTGCGTCATCGATGGAATGCGAGAGCGGAAATTTGGACGTATTGTAAATATCGGCTCGATAAATGGCCAAGCAGGACAATACGGGTCAAGTCAATTATGCCGCAGCAAAATCTGGAATTCACGGTTTCACAAAAGCCCTTGCCCAGGAAGGGGCCGCGTTGGGTATCACAGTCAACGCCATTGCCCCCGGTTATGTTGACACTGATATGGTTAGAGCCGTACCCGAAAATGTATTGGAAAAGATCATCCAACGTATCCCTGCAGGACGCTTGGGCACTGCTAGTGATATCTCCAGAGGTGTAAAGTTTCTGGTTGCGGATGAAGCAGACTTTATCACAGGTGCGACCCTATCAATCAATGGTGGGCAACACATGTACTAATCTTTGAGCTGTTAACGGATGAGTAAATAAGAACGAACAATCAATACCCCGGTTGTCGTAACCATTTAGATATCAGCAGCAACGACACTAGAAAAGAAAATAACGCCGTCGATCCAAGCACCGGATCCCTAACGCCCTGTTTAGTTTTCTAAAAAATCTGCATTAAAGGCCAAGCATTTAGCCAGATACGATTTAACCCTTGGTCTAATTTGACACGGGTCGGAGGCCGGCTTGGAGAGATTTTTCAATCAAGGGAGTTGCCTTATTAGCTGACCAAAACCATCCTTTGGACGATGCATTCCAAAAATTTTTTGGATACGCCAGCTTAAGGCACAGTTCGCGTGTACAACTGGCACACCAAAGTCGGACTCTACCTTATCGATGATATTTATCACCCGCCAAGCATTCCCTTGAATGTAAATTCCATCTGCTCGGGGATGCCTAAGCATGTTTTTTCTAATATGAGCATAAACAAGGGACGAGGAGATTTCACTCGCACCTTCAAAAGAGCTTTTTATCGGTTCCATCGCCAAAACATTGAAGCCCGCCTCGCGCATATAAGCTTCCGACAAACTGTTCTGGAATTCAGAGTAGGTGACGCCAATCAGATTTTGGACCCGGAGCGCTCGCAAAGCAGATGCATCAAGCTCTGGCGCAATTGAGATCTGTGTATTGAATTCTTGCTTCCAACGACCCGCTAATTTTCTTTCTTCCTCAGGACCCAACATCATAAAAGGCGGGGTCCCAGCAAGGTGTATCAGATTTACCTCTTGTTGAGCGAGTGATTCAGCGGCTTTCCAATAAGCATCAATTGCGCCTTTGAATTCGTCTTCACTCCCCTTCTCAACATGCTGATGAAGAGGAAGAAATTCGATATCTCTGGGAACTATACGAACTAATTCTTCGAAAGAACCTGGACGCATAGTGGGTTTAACAAGACCTACTAAAGGCCTACAACTCCTAAAGCTCAATGCGTTGGCTCCTTCTCCTCTTAAGTTCTGAATTTCTTTTCTTATTTTCAAGGCGCTTAAGTTTTTCTGCTTTAGGGGCTCTTGTCTTAATACGCACTTTGTCCGAGACGAGCGCTTTTCTTAGAAGTTGGAGAAGTCGTTGCCTCGCGTCCTTTCTATTTAAAATTTGGGTTCGAAAACGGTTTGCTTCAATGACTAAGATCCCTTGTTTTGTCATATTAGTGCCCGCCAGAGATTTTAGTTTTTGACGCGATTTAGAATTTAACCAAGAAATTTTTGAAGTGTCGCAAAATAACTGAATGGCGGTAGCAACCTTGTTTATATTCTGCCCCCCAGGACCGGAGGACTTCACAAAATTTTCCTTCAACAGGCTCTCTGGTACCGCTAAGTTTCCCGAAACTTGGATCTTTTCTTTTGCCATTTTTTTATGAAGCGTAACCTTTGCTTAAAAACAATAATTTTTGATAATCAAGCTTTTCACGGTTGAATAATAGAAAAATAGAATGAGTTTAGTCTCCTCCTTTTCCTTGGCCTTCGAGCGATTACCTGGCCCGGTTAGGGCCGGTGTTTGGATTAGCCTAACGGGTGCGACATTCACAGGCATGATGTCTATAGCGAGGCATCTCTCTCCGGAGCTCTCCATATTTGTAATAGTATTTTTCAGATCAATCTTTGGCCTCTGTTTCCTATCGCCCATTGTTTTTAGGCGTGGTTTTTCAATTCTCGAAACTAAAAAATCTAAAGTTTTTGCGATACGCGGAATATCTGCTTATTTAAGCCTTGTACTCTACTTTTTTGCAGCAATACACATCCCGTTAGCTGACATCGCCGCTATTGGCTTTACCCGACCGGCTTTTGCCTGCATCGCAGCAATACTTATTCTCGGAGAGTTAGCACGGACAAGGCGCTGGGTCGCTATGGGTATTGGTTTTTTGGGAGCTGTAATTATTGTTCGACCTGGTTTCAATGAAATTAATGAAGGCGTCTTTTACGCTTTTGCCGCAGTGGGCCTCACTGTTTGCAATACAATATTCATTAAATATCTTTCACGAACAGAACACCCAGATACCATCGCGCTTTACCAAGGACTTTTCGTGGCACCATTGGCTCTGATAGGAGCGATATTTGTTTGGGAAACGCCCGACCTTAAACAGTTTCTTTGGCTTTTATTGCTTGGCTTTTTTGGCGCAATGACGCAACGGACACTGGCACGATCTTTTGCAGCCGCAGACGCAACGGTCGTGACGGTGCTAGATTTTTTACGCCTACCAATTGCCGCTTTAATCGGTCTGATTTTGTTCAATGAATGGCCGGTGGTCTGGGTTTGGATTGGAGGGGCGGTGATCATCTCATCATCTTTCCTCCTTACAAAGAAAGAAGCGGCCGATAATCAAGTAAACAAAAGTTAAATCTTTTCGCGGCGCGAATAATGTGTGGAAACATAATCCTCTACCAATTCTTGGAAATCATCAGCGAGTTTTGCACCCCGTAAAGTTACCGATTTCTTACCATCAATAAAGACTGGCGCGGCTGGTTCTTCACCTGTTCCGGGCAAACTAATACCAATATTGGCATTTTTACTCTCGCCGGGACCATTCACGATACAGCCCATAACGGCTACGACCATATCTTCTACCCCCTCAAAGTTCTCTCGCCAAACCACCATCCTGTTACGAATATGTTCTTGAATACTCTCCGCTAATTCCTGAAAGACTGTGCTTGTAGTTCGTCCACATCCTGGGCAAGAGGTTACCATTGGGGCAAAGGACCGAAGCCCCAATGTTTGCAATATTTCTTGCGCAATAATTACTTCTTTTGTCCTATCCCCGCCTGGTTCTGGCGTAAGCGACACCCGAATTGTATCGCCAATACCCTCCTGAAGCAAAATAGCCATTGCGGCCGTAGAAGCGACAATACCTTTTGAACCCATGCCCGCTTCAGTTAAGCCTAGATGCAACGCGTAATCGCATCTTGCCCCAATATCTTGGTAGACTTTAATTAAATCTTGTACGTCTGAGACCTTCACAGAAATTAAAATTTTATCCGAAGGCATACCAATTTCTTCAGCTCTCTTCGCAGACAACAGTGCTGATTGAATCATTGCCTCCCGAGTCACTGCCGAAAGGTCTTTTGGTTTCTCTTGGGATGCATTTTGATCCATAAGATGTGCTAGCATCTCCTGATCGAGGGAACCCCAATTTACGCCGATCCTTACAGGACGATCGTATTTAAGGGCCACTTCTATCATCGTGGAAAACTGAAGATCACGTTTCTCACGAAAACCAACATTCCCGGGGTTTATCCTATATTTGGCTAAGGCCTCAGCACATTCAGGAAATTTCGTAAGCAATTGATGGCCGATATAGTGAAAATCACCGACGAGAGGAACTTCAATTCCTAAAACCATCAAGCGATCACGAATATGGGGAACTGCAGCAGCAGCCTCTTCTCGATCTACCGTAATTCTTACAATTTCAGAGCCAGCCCGCGCCAACTCAGCAACCTGTCTAACGGTGGAGTCAACATCGGCGGTATCAGTATTTGTCATACTCTGGACAACTACCGGCGCACCACCTCCTACAGTAACACCACCGACATCAACCGGGATACTCAACCGTCTCTTCATATTCAATAGTGGATTGGGCATCTCAGCAACAACAAGATCCTCTCATACCCAGAGAATAGCCAAAAACAATAAGGGAAGAATTAAGAAATTCTTCCCTTAGTACTTTACCATAAGGTAGTCATCAGAATTACTCTGCCGCCGCGTGCCCTCCAATTTGCACTTCCATATTCACCAAATCTAGATGATTTTCGGTATCTTCTAACATTCCCCAACTTTTAATCCATTGAGCTGTCGCGGCCAGCTCATGCTCTGGTATCGGGGCCGGATCGACGACCACGATATGACCCAAAGGTATATCTGAGGCCTTAAGCTCGCCAATTTCAGGGTCCTTACCCTTGTGGTAATCTATGAAATATTGAGCATATTTTAACTTGTCGGCGTTTACACGTTTAACAGCCTCTTTTACAGCCCGATTAAACCGAGAATAAGTATCCGCATCGACCCTATCCGAAGCGACCTCTGTTCCATGATAAAATGCGGAGCAAATCACCCTGCATCCATTTTTAACAGCAAGACTCAAGTAAGGTTCGGTCAAAGTCGTCGCCTCCACTTCCCCAGACAACATAGCTTCATAACGGTATCTTGACCCATTTGGCGCCTTGCACAGCTTTATTTGATCCCGGGCCATAAATCCTTCTAGCATATGCAAGGTAAGATAGTGGGTTCCGAAGAAAAATGGGACACCGACGAGTTTGCCCGCTAACTGCTGCGCCGTATAAACATCGGATTCTGGCCTAACCACAATCCCGGCAAAAGTAACAATCGCTCTTCGACCTACCTGACGACCACTATCAACCTGTGTATCCTGCACTCGGCAATAGTTTCCCCATTCGCAAGCGTTGTACATATCTGCAGCGCCTTGTTCAAATAATTTGCCGTGACTGGAGTGGGCATCAAGGCCTCTGGGATCCGTAATGTCTGTTCTAAGAGACTTATCAACGTCTTTATCTCTATCAGCCCATTCAATAAGCAGGCCTTCTTTCTCAAAAAGTCCTTCTTTATCAGCAACAAGTTCACAAAGTCCCTGAAACGGAGCAGTAGTTTCTAAAACAAGAGTCTTTAAGTTCGCGGCCATGTTTTTCCCCATTAAATTCTTCTATTTCTGTAAGCTGACGCCTTCAAAACGCGTGTTACTTGCCCCAATTTATATCATACCTTAATGAGCCTTAAAAATGAATTTCTGAAATCTTCGCTTTGGCGACTTAATGACTCAAACCCATTTGCCGAAAAACCGCCTTTGAAAGTTCTGAGTCCGTATCTAGAATATCCGGCATAGTGGCAAAATGATGCTTACCGGCCAGCTCTAAGGTTTCGCAACTCCAGCCCCTCGATCTCCATGCCACTGCCATGAGATCCGACTGGCGCTTAAACTCAGATGACTCATCACCACCCCATGCCAGCAGTAAAGGACATTGAATCTTTGGAAGGTGATGGACAGGACTATTTCGGTAAGCGGCCTCTTTGTCCATTTTTGCCCAATCATTGACTGACGAAAGCCGAACCGGTTCGAGATCAAAAAGCCCACTTACAGCAGTAGCCCCCTTAATAACATTCATAGGAACTTTAAATTCTGTCTCCCAATCTGTCGCGAGCATCATTCCCGTTAGGTGGCCGCCTGCAGATCGTCCATTGACATAAATTTTATTCGGATCTCCGTTAAAACTTGTCGCGTTATTAAAAACCCATGCCAGCCCCGATCGGCATTGATAAACGATTTCATCAATGGTTGCCTGTGGAGCAAGCGAATAATTCACACTTACATAGGCACAACCTCGAGGGACAAACGTCAGAGCAAACAGGTCCAAATCCCGCTGGCTGGACGACCTCCAAAAACCGCCATGAATAAAATAGACTATTGGAGAATTTGGTTGCTCGGCCGGAAATACATCAACGACCTCATCACTTGATGCCCCATAGGGAACGTCAAGCATGCAATCGAGGTCACGAATAGCCTTTTTACTCTGTTCAACGAGAAAATCTCGATACGCTTGACCATCTGGGGCAGATCCGCGAGCGTCATATTCTGCATCAAGCTCTCGCTGTCCAAACTGCCTATATACTCTTTTTCCCTTTACCCGATAGGAAGGAGCTCCATTTTGCATGGTCAATTTGATTTCCCTGTTGCAAAATCCTCCGGGGACCATGCGGTCTTATGACGCCGTGCGACATCGCGCAGTTCGCCAACCGACAAACACCCTAATTGCCCGAGCGTTGAGCTAAGTTCAGCTTTAAGCACATCAATCATATGTTTTGGACCTCGCTCTCCTAGTGCTCCAAGGCTCCACAAAAATGCTTTTCCGGCAAAAGCCGCATCCGCTCCAACCGCAAGCGCCCGTGCAGCATCAATACCAGAACGAACCCCGGAATCCAGAACGATGGTCGCTTTGTTACCAACTTCTCTAGCAATAGCAGGCACTGCATCTATAGATGCGGGCAGAGCCTCTATTTGTCGTCCCCCGTGATTACTCACGAACAATCCATCGAGCCCTATTTCAACAGCGCGTTTTGCATCCTCCGGATGCAAAATACCTTTCACCACCAAACGACCCTTAAACACATCTCGGTATCGCTTTACTTCCTCCCAGGTGAATGCGCCTCCCCCTTCAGTTCGCATGAATTTTGCTGCTTCTTCTAAACTACTGGCCCCACCCATGTAAGGCTTTATAGATACAAAGCGGGGGATGCCATTTCTAACCATAGACATCAACCAAGGAGGTGAGGACATAGCATCCATTTTGAGACGCATATTTAGCCGGAAAGGATTAGTGATCCCTGCCTTGACTTCTCTAGGTCGAGTGGTCCGAACGGGGGTGTCCCATGTTAAAACAAGTGCTTTTACCCCAGCTGTTTCTGCGCGACGAGCCAGATCTAAACCAATCTTGTGGTCATTCCTTGCAAAACGATATATCTGAAGCCACAAAACGTCCGGCGCGATCTCGGCTGCTTCTTCAATCGTAATAGCGGATAGCACTCCTAATGTATAAGGGATCCCTGCTGCCTGTGCTGCCCTAGCTAAAAAACGCTCTGCCCCCGGAAACCCTGTACCCGGGCCGCCAATCGGGGAAATACCAATTGGCGCATTGTAAGGTACGCCAAAAAGTTCGGTGTTAGTCGGTGGAGGAGCAACCACATTGCCATACCTTGGCATAAGTTCTATCCGATCAAGGGAATCCCAGTTTCGCTTTATATTACCGTCTGATCCTGCCCCTCCATCTATGTACTCGAAGGCAAATCTCGGTAATCTTTTTCGCGCTTTTTTGCGAAGATCGAAGGCGTTGGGATAACGGCGACGAAGCTCAAGTGCTATCCTCTGATCTCGAGAGGCGTTCTCATCAAGGTAGCGGGGGTCGACATATCCCGCTTTTTTAGAATTACTAGCGTTTTCTTGGCTTTTACCTGAGTCCGACATTACTTTTAACTCCATCCATATTGTTACCGAGAGTTTAGACCTTTTACCCACCCACGTGGAGGGTAAAATAGACCAAGTTCAACCTGAGCCTTCACAAATAACTCAGTTTTTTCTATGTTTACATCGATTTTATCTTAATTGAATTTTAAGATTGAATAATTTCGGAATGATGACTTCAGAGCCAAGATTTTTGCTAAGCAAATTAATGTTGGTCGCAGCTTTGGCGTGATATATTTCCTGATTAAAGAGAGCACTAAATTCTCCAGAAATAAAATTTTTTGGATCTGTAAAATATTATCTTAACAAGACCGTTAGCAAAATGCTTATTAATTCGCGTGACTCATTCAAATTCAGCAAAGAAGAAATCCTTGTAGACGTCAGGTCACCAGAAGAATTCGAAGCAGACCACATATGCGGGGCCATCAATTTGCCGGTTTTGAACGATTCAGAATTCGAACAAGTTGGAAAACTGTATAAGCAAACCTCTCCCTTTGAGGCATCTAAAGTCGGTTCGGCTTTGGTCGCTAGTAATATCGCTCGACATCTCGAGAAATTCTTTTCTGATAAAAGAAAAGAATCCAAAATTGTATTTTATTGTGCAAGGGGTGGCAAAAGGTCACAATCTTTTGCCACCGTCTGTAAAATGGTAGGATGGGAGCCCTTAGTTCTCAAGGGAGGCTACAAAGCATACAGAAAACACGTATTATCGACCATTCAGAAATTCGCGGACAGCAAGAAATTTGTAATAGTAGGCGGAAGAACCGGCGTTGGGAAAACTGATGTTCTAGAATTCATGAAATCTCAGGGGCATGCTGTCCTAAACCTTGAGAAACTAGCCAATCACAGAGGCAGCCTCCTGGGTGCGCCGCGAACCAGAAAGCAACCTAAACAGAAATTGTTCGAATCTGCGATTTATGAGGAAATAATAAACATTGGCAGGTGTGATCCGATCTTTTTGGAGTCCGAGAGTAGCAAAATCGGAAATCTTCTTATCCCTCCCGAAATCTGGCATTCGATGAAGCGCTCTCCTACTCTAATCATCGACAACACCCTAGAAAATCGAGTTGATTATATCCTGGAGAATTATGATCCAGACTTTTTATTGGAAGAAGAACTCCCAAAATTGATCTCGGTGATTAAGAGAAAACACCCCAATATAAATGTTGAAGAATTGAACCAACTAATAGCGAAAAAAAACTGGCGCTCCTTAGTAAGCCTTTTAATAACTGATTATTATGACCCTCTTTACACTCACTCTATAAAGAGACGGCTCGACCAAACTATTTCTTGCATCAAAACTCTAAAACCGATCAAAGATAGTTTCAGTGATTTAACACGGGAAATTATACTTTCTCTCAATAAACATCTCGGTCAGACTAAGATCTAAACATGGTCTGACAATAAAAGCTTTTGAGGCTGCGGTGCTCAAAACCTTTTTCCAAATCTCAATAAATTGAAAACAATTAAAAAAACGTGCCGGTCCAAAGGGTAGTATGCTTTAATAAAGGTGCTGAACTAGTTTTGTAGGACCTAAGACTGTTGGATCAAAAAAAATGAATTCAAAGATTAAGCCCTTTAAGATAGCTCAAAAATTTGACGCGGCAGCTCGCACAAAGTTCGCCGAGAAAATTTTTAACGAGCTTAGAGAGCTGTCAGCTGACACAGTCGGCGTGAGCAGGCAGTCCTATGGTCCTGGCGAACAAGAGGCGATGGAGTTAATTGCCCGATATGCCGAAGAAGAAGGCTTGGAGGTAGATTGGGACAGTGCAGCGAACCTGGTTATTAGCCTTCCAGGCAAGGCAAAAACTAACCCCTCTATCCTTTGTGGCTCCCACCTTGACTCGGTTCCCCGTGGAGGAAATTTTGATGGAGCCGCCGGTGTTATCGCTGGTCTCATGGCCTTAATCCAAATAAATCGAAGCGGTTTGGACCCTGTTGTGCCGATAAAATTAATTGCTTTGAGAGGAGAGGAAAGCGCATGGTTTGGGCTTTGTTATCTCGGTTCGTATTCATTATTTGGTCAGATGACTGCGAAAGACCTAGATCGGAAACACCGTTCGTCAGGCCGAACTCTTCGAGAGTATATGTCTAAAGCTGGCGCAAATGTTGCCGCAATATCGCAGGGACAAACACTTTTAGACTTCAAAGACATAGCGGCCTACGTTGAACTCCATATTGAACAAGGTCCCGTGATGGTAGCCCGGGATGTCCCAGTCGGCATTGTAACCGGCCTCCGAGGCAACATCCGGTACAATAAAGTTCTTTGCCAAGGTGAGGCTGGTCACTCTGGGGCTGTTCCGCGCTGGCTTAGACATGACGCTGTATTGGCCACCGCCGACCTATTAAACAGAATGGATGAGCATTGGCGGGTTCTACTTGAGCGCGGTCTCGATCTTGTTCTTACCGCTGGAACCTTATCAACAAATCCAGAAACGCACGGCCTCACACGAATACCAGGAGAGTGCGAATTTAGCCTTGAATTTAGAAGCCAAAGCATAGAGACCCTGGAAGCTTTTGATGAACTGGTTAGGGCTGAGGTTAGAAGCATCGAAAAAGAAAGGGGAGTCACTTTTGAATTCCCAGTTCGAGACATAACAAAACCCGCGATTATGGACAGCCAATGGATTTCACGACTTTCTAACTCCTGCGAAAGCTTGAATACAAAGTATGAAACTCTTCCGAGTGGAGCAGGCCATGATGCCGCTGTTTTTGCCAATAATGGCATACCATCCGCCATGATTTTCATTAGAAATAACCATGGTTCCCATAACCCCAAAGAAGCGATGGAGATTGACGACTTTCTAAAAGGGGTTGACGTGCTTCACCACGCCTTACTATCGCCTCCATGAAACACGATGAGATTATATAGACGTGAGACTAGAAGCCGTTGCCGGCGAAGCTTCTCTCCTCCAACACAAAAGTCACGAGGGGCCAATTGTTTTGGCGAAGTCAGCAACACCATCAAAAGAGAGAATAATTTGCCACCGGCTATGTTACAGATGGTAAATGATGCCTGCCTTTTTGGGATTGATTCGTATAGTCCATCATTTCTTGAGGTGCGCCGAAACTTCCTATTAAAGACCTCGCAACCTATCATTCAAAATCTAAAAAATTACATTCATTGGGCCCGCAGTTCTCTTAGTTATGAGATTTTCGAAGTGGAGAGATAAAAATAAAATGCCTGTGACCGCAGCATATGCAGACAGACGGACCATTTCGAGCAAAACCGTACAAATGCTGGTGGCAATCAATGCCGTCACGATAAATCCAGACACTCCCTTTATTCTATCATCAGGTTGGGCAAGCCCAATTTATGTCGATTGTCGTAAGTTAATTTCATTCCCAATCTTGCGCCAGACAATTACGGATTTTGGAGCTTCAATTATTTCACGAGAGCTAGGGTTCGAAGCTTTCGATTCTGTTGCTGGAGGTGAAAGCGCGGGGATCCCCTTTGCAGCGTGGATGGCAGAGAAAATGATGTTACCCATGCACTACGTCCGTAAAAACCCGAGGGGTTTAGGCCGTCAGGCCCAAATTGAAGGACGGGTTAGCGAAGGCGAGAGAGTACTTTTAGTTGAAGATTCGACTACAGATGGACGCAGTAAAATTAAATTTTGCAATGGATTGAGGCAGGCTGGCGCCATAGTTGATCATGTATTTGTAATATTTCACCACGACACGTTTCCAATTAAAGATTACGAGCCGGAGAATCAAATTCGCTTGCATTCGCTGGCGACGTGTCGGGATATTTTAGATGTTTCCAGAAAGGAACACTGCTTCGAAACCAAAACGATTGATGCCTTGCAATCATTTTTGGAGGAACCACTTGAATGGTCTAAAAATCACGGCGGTGCCTCAGAACCAATTTAGAGATTAAATATTACATGCAATGTCCTCATCGCCCGCTTCTTAAGCACAAAAAGATTCATTTAAAGGAATTTCCTTTTTTCTATGTGTTAAATTAGCGAAGAAATATTGGAGCGGTTTAAGTCTTAAGAATGTCCTTGGGCCTCGAATTTGCCGTTTATGCTATTTCGAGGATACCCCACTTAACATAGGATAAGTAATCGAAATGACCGAAGGTAAAAAAACATGGGGGTAAATGCACTACCGTTAATAGATATCTCAAATTTTCAATCTGGCAATTTCGAGGCAAAGAGAGCCATCGCAGCGCAAGTGGCCCAGGCGTGCACGGATATTGGCTTTTTTGCTATTTCAGGGCATGGGGTGGAAAAGACCGTAATAAGTAATTTACGAGAATCCAGCCATACCTTTTTTTCCCAGTCCGATGATATCAAACATAATTATGTTCATCCGATCAAAGGTACCCCCCGTGGTTTCCGAACATTTAGAGGCGAAGCACTCGGAAAGACATCAGGTCAAGCGGATGCGCAACCGGATCTCAAAGAGTTTTATCATATCGGGAGGGAAAAAATCCCCCTCGACGACCCTTACTACACGAGTGACGAGGGAAAAAAATATTTCATCCCAAACCTATGGCCAGACCATCCCCTTGAATTTAAGGCAGCCGCCCTTGCTTATTGGGACTCCATGGAGGCTTTAGCAATGAATTTAGCCCATATCATAGCCGTTGCTTTAGACCTTCCCGAGACGTGGTTTGATGACAAGATCAACAAGCACGCGACAGCAATCAGATTAAATTATTATCCGGCTTTCTCTGAATCTCCGTTACCCAAACAAATTCGCGCAGGAGCCCATACAGATTACGGTATGATAACCATCTTGATGGGAGAAAACCAGCCCGGGGGATTGCAGATCTTAACCCGTGAGGGACACTGGATAGATGTGGAAACTAAGCCCGACTACTTCGTGATAAATATTGGTGATCTGCTGATGAGGTGGACTAATGATACCTGGCTATCAAATTTACACCGCGTGATTAATCCCCCAACGGGTTCGCTGGTAGACCGGGGTAGATTCTCCGCAGGATTCTTTTTCCAACCAAACTACGATGCTCTCATTGAGTGTATTCCGACATGTTTAGGACCCGAGAGACCAGCCAAATATAAACCTGTGCACTCAGGTCAATATCGGGAAGTAAAATATGAAGAAGCACTTAGTTAAGTTAAAGCATAATTGAACTAAGTTATTGATTTCCGAAAAGCCAGACGAAATCGAAACGATTTTTATCTCTGTTAGGTTTAGAGACTTAGAACCGCCTAAGGAAAAACAACAAAAGATTTAGAAACTTTATTCTGATTTATATAAAAAACCATTCCATTCCTAAATATTTTTTTGTTGACCCGAATCTATTTTCTACCGTGGTATCGAAAAAAATAACAATTTAGTGGGAGGACAGATGAATAAATCAGACAGATTATATAATGAAGACTTAGCTCCAACATCGGAAGAGAAAAAGAATTGGGGTTGGTTTGAAATATTTAATGTTTGGGCAAATGACGTACAAAGCCTATTTGGTTATACCCTTGCGGCCTCGCTTTTCTTATACTCTGGACTGAATGGCTGGGCTGTTTTTGCCGCCCTAATTTTAGCCGGCTTTTTTATCTCTTGGTTAGTGAACCTATCAGGTAAACCCAGCGTGGAGCATGGTATTCCCTACCCAGTATTTGCACGGGTGAGCATGGGAGTGTTTGGAGCAAATTTCCCTGCCATGGCGAGAGGCCTGGTCGCAATGTTTTGGTATGGTGCACAAACCTATGCGGCCTCAACGGCAGTGGCGCTGCTTATAACGGCCCTTACAGGAATAAAAGGAGAGCCTGTGTTCCTTGGAATGTCCGGTGTTATGTGGGTCTCATTTATTTTTGTCTCTGCTTTCCAAATTTATTTATTTTGGAATGGTATTGATCTGATCAAAAAATTCTTAAATTTCGCAGGTCCCGCTGTTTACTTAGTGATGATTGCTCTGATGGTGGCGATTTGGGCAAAGGCAGGGCCTGGGCTTTTATCAGAAGTCGGCAACGTTTTTTCTGGTGGAAAACGGTCTGGAGAATTCGAGGGCCTCGGCTCAATAGGTGCATTTGTTGCCGTCTTTTCTATCATGGTTGGCTATTTCGCCGCTGTCGTAATCAATTTTGGCGACTTCGCCCGCTTCGTTAAAAATGAAAAAGAAATGAAAAAAGGTAATCTTTGGGGCCTTGTCGGCAATGTCGTCTTCTTTTCCTTCATAACTCTGATGATCACCGGCGGCACAATCGCTATTTTCGGTCAATATATTGCCGAACCTACCGCAATGGTTGCGAAAGTAGATAACATTTGGCTGACTATTATTGCAGCTTTTGCCTTCTTTGCGGCAACTGTTGGGATCAATATGGTCGCGAATTTTATTCCCCCAGCCTATGATCTGGCAAACCTGCTACCCAGCAAAATAGATTTCAAGATGGGTGGCCTCATAACTGCGGGCTTCGGTTTTATAATTGGAGGTTTATGGGTCGCTGTTATCACTCAGATGGGCCTGTTCCCATTCGTGAACACATTGGGGGCAATATTAGCCCCGGTATTCGGGATAATGATCGCAGATTATTACCTCATAAAAAAGCAACAATTAAATGTAGAGGCTCTTTTCGATGAAGGGCCAGAAGGTGATTATCACTATCAAGGAGGTTTTAATCAAAAGGCAATTATCGCCTGGATTATCTCGGGCTACATCGCTGTGGGGTCAGTGTGGCCTAAAATTCTATTCCCCGGGCTAGATGAGTTTTTTGCCAACCTGGGCGGCGGCGGCGGATATGCCTGGATAATCGGCGCGCTTTTAGGTGCCGCGGTTCATCTAGCGATTTCTAAACGATAGGCCCCAAACTTCTTACAGAGCGCTCTGCAGCCATTTAGGCTACAGAGCGCTTTTTTATTAGAGCAAATCAGACTTTTAGATAGATATCAGACTTGTTTTGGTTAAGTATTAATATTCATAAACTTTGCGATCCGACTAGAACATGTTTTTACTAAACTTCGCTCACTCAACTATCCCTCCGATTTACTGATAAGGCGGAAAGAAAGTTGTCGAGTGAAATCACCATTATCGCTATTGGAGGAAATGCCACTCATCCTGAAGAAACGGATGGAACTGCCGACGAACAAAAGCGCATCTCGGAAGACATTGCTAGAAAGCTTGTTCCCCTAATCAGGAAAGAAAAACGTCTGATTATCACCTACGGTAACGGTCCCGTTGTCGGTAAAATTTTACTTCGTCAAGTCCTTTCAAAAGAACACCTTGAGCCAATGCCTTTGGACATCTGTGTTGCCCATAGTCAGGGAGGAATAGCCTTTCTTCTTGTCCAAGCAATTGAAAATGCGCTTAGAGAGTTAGAAGTCAAAAGAAACATAGCAACTCTAATGACTAGAGTGCTTGTTTCAAAAATGGACCCCAGTTTTTCAAATCCAACGAAGCCGATAGGTGTCTTTTATACAAAAGATCAGGCAGAAATTCTCTCTACCGAGTACAACTGGTGTATGAAAGAAGATGCGGGAAGAGGCTGGCGGTATTTTGTTCCGTCGCCGGTCCCCATGAAGGTGCTGGAAATTAACACGATTAAAAATTTGTTGGATGAGGAGTCAATTGTTGTGGCAGGAGGGGGCGGAGGCATCCCCGTCGTACGTGATACCGATGGAAATTGCGAAGGTATCCCCGCTGTCATAGACAAGGACCACACCTCAGCGCTGTTAGGTTCAGAATTGGGAGCTAAAACTCTCATTTTGTTAACTTCTATTCCTGAAGTCTTCCTACATTTTGGAACTGATCGGGAAGAAAAATTAATAAAATGTTCCCGAGAAGATCTGATAAAATACAACCTCCAAGGCCATTTTGCAGAAGGTAGCATGAAACCAAAGATTGAGGCGACCATCGAATTTTTATCAAACGGTGGAGAACAAGTATTAATTACTGCTGCAGAGACCCTTGAAGACGCTTTGGATGGCAAGCGAGGTTCATGGTTCTTGGCCAGTACAGAGGCACAGGTCTAAATCTCTAGATGTAAAGGGATGGTTTTGTTTCAACCATTCCTTAGACAAGTCTGGCCAAACTTCATCAGAAACCGATGAGTAACCTCAAGAGCCTTTGCTATGTCATTTAGCTTCACTGCTTCACTCGGGTGATGACTTATCCCTTTTTCACACCTCACAAAAAGCATTGATACAGGGCAGAGCTCCGCAATGGCAACTGCATCGTGCCCAGCGCCCGAAGTTAATTCAAATGGCATAACACCCGATTCTCTAATACTTTCCTCGAGCAACTCGCCGAGGCTTGGATCACAAAAAGTCGGTGGAGTTTTATAATCTTGACTCCACTCGATTTTTACCTGCCGAGGAGAGGCTATATTGTTAATTTCTGAGAAAATTGAGGCCTGCGCTGTATCTATTGAAACTGAATTCTCTCCCCTGAGATCCAAAGAAAATTTGACCTGACCAGGGATTACGTTACGTGCGCCAGGACTAACTTCAAGCATTCCGACCGTGGCAACTATCCCTGGATCAGATTTGGCAATGCTTTCAATAGCCATCAGCATTTCTGCGGACGCGGCTAGCGCATCAGCGCGCATACTCATTGGCACAGTTCCGGCATGACCAGCATTGCCCCCAACCGTAATAGTAAACCGCCGCGCACCATTAATAGCGGTTACAATTCCGACTGATAAATCTTCTCGCTCGAGCACAGGCCCCTGCTCGATATGGATCTCTAAGTAGCCCAACGGCCGTTCATCTAAGTATGACGAATTGCATGCCAAAGCAGGATCGCAACCGAAACTGGTTAAAGCCTCTGCTCTTGTAATCCCTTCTGAGTCGCTGACCGTTAGGGCATTTGGGTCCAAAGTCCCAGCCACGGCTTGAGAACCAGTAAGCGTATCTGGGAAGCGGTTTCCTTCCTCGTCACTAAACGCGATTACATCGATATTATAAGGAATTTCGGAGGAACTGGACCCAACCAACTCAACAGCCGAAATCGCTGCTATTATACCCAGATTACCATCGTAAATTCCCGCATTAGAAACAGTATCAACATGCGACCCCATTAAAAACGTTGGAGCGTTTTCTATCTTACTTTTTAAGCTCCCGATGAGGTTTCCAGCATGGTCATTAACAACGGCCATGCCTGCTTCCTGCATCCAAATTTGGATTTGTTCCAAAGCTTTTTTATGTGACTTGGAGAGTGTTGGCCGAGCAAGCGCATCTTTGACTTCTGAGTAATTTGCAAGCTCTTCCAACTTAACTTGGACTTCTGATGCACGAAATTTCCAATTAGTCATCGGAGAAAATCTCTTGAAGTCGAAGAAAAGCAATCTTTTCTACCTGCTTTGTAGCTTCTTTAAACTCACTCTCTCTTGAGTTATCTATCCTGGACCGAAAGATTTTTAGTATTTCCTGCCGGTTAAGTCCCCTGACAGCTATTATGAAAGGAAACTTAAATTTTTCGACATACTTATTGTTCAAGCATTTAAATTCGGACAACTCTGCCTCTGAACATTTATCTAGTCCAGCGGAAGACTGTTCAGCGAGAGAATCGGGGGTCAGGTTGCCAGCAAGCGCGAGGCGACCAGCGAGATCTGGATGTGATCGCAAAACAGAAATTTGACGTTCTGCCCCCGCTCCTCGAAAGGTAGAAACCATCGCTCGGTAAATAGTGTCGAGATCAATATCCTGGGGTTCTATTCCCTGCCCCCAAGCTACCTCAGCAATCCAGGATGATTTTTCAAATACCCCGCCAAACCGCGAAATAAACTCTTCCCTATCCATACGAATACTGCCTCACGTCTCACTTACTTGGATGGACATCACGCCAGTGCCGAGCAATATCCTCTCTTCTGCAAACCCAAACATCATCAAACGACAAAATATAATCTAAAAACTTGGTAAGCGCGGCGATCCGACCAGGTCGCCCAGCTAACCTGCAATGAAGACCCACTGACATCATTCTAGGGGTGCGTTCTCCCTCAGCGTAGAGGACATCAAAAGTATCCTTTAAATAATCAAAGAACTGGGTTCCAGAATTAAACCCCTGAAGAGTGGCAAACCGCATATCATTTGCATCGAGCGTATATGGAACAATTAGAACTGACTTCCCATTAACATCTTGCCAATAGGGCAAATCATCATCATAGGCATCAGAATCATACAAAAAGTCTCCCTCCTCCGCCACGAGCCTTCGAGTGTTTGGACTGGTCCGACCAGTGTACCAACCCACAGGTTTCTTGCCGGTAATTTCTTTTAGGATGGAAACCGCTTTTCGGATGTGCTCCCTCTCAAGGCTCTCATCAATGAATTGGTAATTGATCCACCGATACCCGTGAGAGGCTATTTCGTGGCCTGAGTTTATCATCGCTTTGATCACATCGGGGTTTTGTTCGGCTGCCCGCGCAACTGCAAAAACGGTTAGCGGTATTTGTTTCCGGTCGAATAAATTAAGCAGTCTCCAAACCCCTACCCTTGACCCATAATCATAAATTGACTCCATGGAGATATGCCTAGTTCCTTCTAAAGGCTCAGCTCCAATTATCTCGGATAAAAATGCCTCAGATGCACGATCTCCGTTCAGCAGGCTATTTTCACCACCTTCCTCAAAATTCAGAACAAATTGTAATGCCAATCGAGCTCCTCCTGGCCAATCTGCCTGCGGAGGATTCGCCCCATACCCGGTTAAATTTCTAGGTTGCACCCAAGTCACATGAAACTCCCATGACACAAGTTTTATCAATGATCGATTTAATTGCTAAAACCGAGCATAGCTCCCAAAGGAAACCCATGATAGCCTACCTTTATTGCGTCAAGGCATATTTATATAACGGATAAAGTTTTGTAAAAATGATTACCACCCACGTACTCGATACAGCTAGAGGAATGCCTGCGGCTGGAGTCAAGATCGAGATCTATCGGGTCAAATTTGATGGAACGTTGGAGCTATTGAAAAGCTCGGAAACTAATAACGATGGTAGAAGCGCTGAACCTCTTGTGAGCGGTGATCAACTGCAAGCAGGTGTCTATCAAATTACCTTTTTTATCGGAAGATATTTTGAGTCTACCAAGTCAAATGAAAATACCTCTGTTTTCTTAGATCAGGTTCCGGTGAGGTTTACCGTAAGTAACCCATCCTCCCACTATCATGTGCCTTTACTGGCCTCGCCCTACGGCTACACGACATATCGCGGCAGCTAACTGAGGAAATGTTATGGATGTAATTATATGGGAGTGGCTGGAGCTTGGGTTTAGGTGGCTGCACGTCATAGCTGGGATAGCTTGGATTGGAACCTCATTTTACTTCATGCACTTAGATGCGAGCTTAAAAAGCTCTCAAAACCTGCCAAGCGAAGCGGGCGGGGAAACATGGCAAGTGCACAGTGGCGGCTTCTACCATATGGTCAAGTTCGTTGTTGCCCCTAGTCAAATGCCGGAAAACCTTACTTGGTTTAAATGGGAAGCATACACGACCTTTTTATCTGGCTTAGTGCTGCTTGTTATCATCTATTACCTCGGGGCAGAGCTATATTTGATAGACAATAACGTTTTCGAGTTGTCTACCGATATAGCGATTACTATCAGTGCCTCTAGCATTGTAATTTCATGGTTTGTTTATAACTCTCTATGCAAATCAAAGCTGGGACAATTTGAATGGGCGCTTGGTATAGTTGGCTTTGCTCTGATAGCTGTATCTATGTGGGGTTTCACGCAGATTTTCAGCGCCAGAGGCGCTTTCATGCAAATGGGCGCGATCATAGGAAGCATTATGATCATTAACGTATGGCGCATCGTTATTCCCAATCAAAAACTTGTGGTTGAAGACCTTATCGCTGGTAGGACACCAGACCCCCGTTTAGGTGCCGAGGCAAAACTTCGGTCTACTCATAACAACTACCTAACGCTGCCGGTGCTCTTTATTATGATAAGCAACCATTATCCCCTCGCTTATGCTTCGGAATGGAATTGGGTAATTTTTGTAATCATCCTAATTGTCGGCGGTATTATCCGCCACTATTTCAACCTCAAGCATGGCTCGGAAAAGAACGCCTGGTGGTGCTGGGTTATAGCCATCATCGGCATCACGGCAGCTGCGTGGCTGAGTTCTATTTCTCCAGCCGACAGTGAGAAAACAGTGAGCGCCAAGGTGGCAACAACCATAGTGTCTCTAGACCAGCAAGTAATGGAGATCGTTTCAACGCGTTGCTCAATGTGTCACGCCTCAAAACCTCTTTGGGAAGGACTGGTCGCCGCCCCAAAGGGAATTGTGCTGGACACCGAAGAGAGGGTGAAGGCGCAGGCAAAGCAAATTTACATAAGTAGTTATTTAAGCAATGCGATGCCCCCGAGTAATGTTTCCTACATGGAGAATTCAGAACGAAAATTAATTGCCCTCTGGTTCGCATCCATTAAAAGTACAAAACAAGCATCATTGAAGTAAGGGGTTTTAAACATGGCTGCACAAGACGACCGGTACCAAAAATCATTCGTGGTTTCATGGGATCAATTGCACAGAGATGCTAAAGCTTTGGCATGGCGTCTGTCCGAGATGGGGTCTTGGAATAAAGTCGTTGCGATTACCAGAGGTGGTCTTGTGCCAGCAGCAATTGTCGCCCGTGAACTCGAGATACGTCTAATTGATACCATTTGCGTTAGCTCTTATGACCATCAAGCCCAATCAGACGTCAAAATTATTAAGCACGCCTCAGACGGTGGAGAAAATGTCCTTTTAATAGATGACCTGGTCGACACAGGCAGGACAGCTAAAGCCGTGCGCAAGTATATCCCCGAAGCCCACTTTGCGACTGTCTATGTTAAACCTGCAGGGCGCCCCATGGTAGATACCTATGTCACAGAAGTCAGCCAAGATACATGGATCTTTTTTCCTTGGGACACCGCGCTAAGCTTCGTGGAACCCATTATCTCTAAACCTTAGGGAGCGAATACAATTGGAGAGCGAATTAGACCAGTTAGCCTTTCAATCACTGCTAAAAGTATGCCCCGCGTGGACAGGAATGCGACGAGCATCCGACGTTCTGGAACTGGCTGAGAGGTCTGTATTGCATGCGGGCCCGCCTTTTTCTCGAGAAACCGAAATTCCTGCCCCGATCGCAAATTCCGCTGCCGTCGCGATTGTTTTTGAAGGTTGGGCAAAAAATTTAATGGAAGCAACCACACTTATACAAGCCGGTAAAATTCAATTTTTTCCAGCACAAGATAAACGCGTTGTGACACCGATGGCAGCTGTGATTACACCATCCATGAACCTTATTGAAATCTCAGATCTAAATAATGAAGCCTCTAAAATTTGGACTCCGATCAATGGAGGTGGAACTGGCGGAGATCCCGTTCCTCGTTATGGAAAGAAGAGTGAGGCAGCCCTCTCTTTTCTCAGGCACTTAAACGGAGAAATAGCCTCTGGACTTGAAACTATCTTTCGACAACCTCTGGAATGGTATCCAATTATAGACGAGGCCTTAACCAAAGGAGATGATGGACATTTATGCCATAACGCAGCACATTCAATTTTAATCAGAAAGTTTTCAAACTCACCAAATTATATAAACATAAACGCCGGAGTAAGAGAATTTTTTGAAAAATGGCCTTTTATTCACCTTAATTATTGGATGGCCTGCTCTAAGCTTGCTCTAATGAGCACGGAAGGATTTCACAAGTCCTCGCTCATAACACATATGGGTGGGAATGGCTCAAATTTCGGTATAAAGGTGGCAGGTCTTCCCGACCGTTGGTTTTGTTCTCAAGCATCACAGCCCATGGGAAATATTCGTGAGCCATTTACAATTGAAACCACTTTAGGAGCGCTCGGTGATAGCGCGATCAGCGAAGCATTTGGGACAGGCGCTATGGCGCTTTCTTTTTCAGAAAGAATGCGGGAACTTCACCAAGGATTCTACGCACAAGAAGATTTATCTCTGCCTGAACTCCTTTTAATGGGATCCCACCCGCAGTTTGGCCACTCACATCTAAACGTCGGTCTATCGGCTAACAAAGTGATCTCAACTAGGTCAGTCCCGATTGTAGAACTCGGGTGCATCGATAAACATGGCGAAAACGGTGGCCTCGGTGCTGGTATTTTCAAACCACCATTAGAAATCTTCGAGAATGCTGTAGAAGCACTGGATAATGGCTAGATCAGAAATTAGATAAAATAGAACGTACAAAATTCAGCTAAAAAGTTAATTCGGAAAGCAGGATCAAAATGAGTGAACACAATGGAACCGATGGCTACGATTTCGTCCTCAAAGGAGCAAGGGTGATTGACCCCTACAATAAAATCGATGGAATGCTCGACTTAGCCGTAAGTAACAACAAAATAGCAGGCATCGGAGAGAACCTTGGAGGTGCCAAAGAAATTCATGACGTAACGGGAAAAATTGTAGTCCCTGGAATGATCGATACACACGCGCACGTGTTCGAATACGTTAGCGGGCGCTTTGGACTTAATCCCGATATGGTCGGCGTTCAATCGGGAGTTGTCACTTTAATCGATCAGGGTGGGCCAAGTTGCATGACTTTTCCTGGTTTCCGCAAATTTATAGTTGAACCAGCCCAATCAAGGGTTCTCGCCTTCCTGTCTATCTACACGGTAGGTGGACTTGAGGGTCACTACTACCCGTATCTATATGGACCAGGTGGGATAGACGTTGAAGGTTGTGCACGAGCGGCTTTAGCGAACAAAGATTTAGTAAAAGGTCTAAAAGCTCATGCTGAAGGTGGAGGAATTTCCAGATGGGGACTTGAAACACTTAAATTAGCAAAGGAGGCAGGAAAAGCATCGGAACTCCCAATATATGTCCATTTGGGGGAACTCTGGCCTCCCGAGGGTGAAATAAATCCAGATATGGATGACTACCTTCCGGAAATCGTAAATTTACTGGAGGAAGGCGATATTTTGGCACATCCCTTTACCCGTCACCCAGGTGGTTTTGTAAATAAAAACGGTGATGTTCACCCAATCATTTGGGAGGCCCTAAACAAAGGTGTTTTGATCGACATCGGCCACGGATCTCATTTCAGTTTCGATATGGCTGAGAAAGTAATCAATGCGGGTATCCTTCCTCACACACTTGGCGCCGATATGCATGGATATAATACTAGTGTGCCAAAGCCCCAAGGATCTCCAGACGAACACCCTGACGATGAAATGCATCTTTTTGCGGGCGACACACGTTTTAGCCTTTGCAGTGCGATGACTGAACTGATGGCAATGGGAGTAAGTCTTGAGAAGATAATACCGATGGTAACGAGTAATTGCTCGAAAATGTTGGGAATGAACGGTGAGCTCGGGACACTCAGCATAGGATCTTCCGCCGATATTTCTGTCTTAGAAATTGTCAAAGGAAAACATAAAATCGCTGACAATAGTGGCGTTTCCGTGACCGTAGAAGAGCGGATTAAACCAGTCTCTTGCTATGTGGCAGGCCAGCATCACGTTGCCAACTCGCCTTTGCTTCCTATCTAACTGAGATCGCCCTATCTAAATTAACAACAACTACTTTAAGTAAAGATTCGGAAGCTTTAATGCCAAGTAAAGAGAGGCAAACTTTGGTTGGATCCCCAATATCTCGTTTGGAGGATCAGGCTCTTCTAACCGGAAAAGGACAATTCGTAGCGGATATATCGCCCGAGAACACGGCACATGTAGCGTTTTTAAGAAGCAATATCGCCCATGGCAATATTGATAAAATTACGACTTCTCAATTAACTGAAAACCCAAACATTTTGCTCGCTGTGACTGGTAGAGATATTGAAGGTGCTTTACCTCCAATTAATGGGATGCAGGTAAAGGCGCCAGAAAAGTGGGCGAATAGGGTTGCAAAATTTTTAAATATACCTTCGCAGCCACTAATGGCTAATCAAAAAGTCCGCTACGTCGGTGAAGCTCTAGCGATGGTCGTAGCCACTTCGAAAAACGTCGCTGAGGACTCATTAGAAGACATTACCTATTCCATTTCAGAGCTCTCTCCTGTAACGGACCCCGTCAAGGCAGTCACAAAAAAAGAAAATCTAATTCACGATTCTATACCCAATAATAAAGCAGCCATATTGTCCGATAGAAAGGGTGACTGCTCTCAAGCACTCGCAAATGCAAAAAACAAAATAAAAAGAAGATTTAAACATCATCGATACGCTGCAATGCCGATGGAATGCCGCTCTGTCCTCGCAGACTATGATCTAAAAACAGAATTTTTGACTGTTTGGAGCTCGACCCAAGTCGTCCACTGGTTAAAAAGAGAATTATCGATAGCTCTCCAAATACCAGAAGAGAAGATAAGATGTATAGCACCAGACGTCGGTGGTGGCTTCGGAGGCAAAGGACACGTCTATCCCGAAGAAATCTTAGTGGCGTGGGCTGCAAAATTTTTAGCCCGACCTGTTCAATGGATTGAGGATAGAGGGGAGCATATTCTTAATTCAGCTCATTCCCGTGACTGCATTATCGATACTGAGATTGGTTTTGATGACGAAGGCAAAATAGTTGCCTTAAAGAATGAAATTCTAATTGACTCGGGAGCCTACACACCGGTAGGCGCTGGCGTTATTAGCAATTCGATTGCCCACAGTCTTGGCCCATATGCAATCGATCACTTCGAAGCCAATTGCGTTTTGTCTTTAACAAACAAGGCCCCAAACGCGCCCTATAGAGGGGCAGGTAGACCAGAAGTTTGTTTTTCTCTTGAACGCGCCATTGATTGCGTGGCGCGCGAGCTTCATATGGAACCAACAGAAGTTCGACTAAAAAACATGGTCCCACCAGAGAGCATGCCATTCGAAGTAGGGCTCACCTATAGAGATGGAGAGCCTATTGTATATGATAGCGGCGATTACCCATCTGCATTAAAAAAAACGATAGAAACCCTGGGTGGTTTAAAACCGTTTAGAGTTCAGCAAAGCACTGCACTCAAACTTAATCGGTTTTTAGGAATTGGTTTTGCTTCCTATGTTGAAGGAACCGGAGTGGGGCCTTTTGAAGGGGTCAAAATCAAAATAGATACCCATGGGGATATACGAGCTGACATTGGCGCTTGTGCACAAGGCCAAGGCCATAAGACAATTTTTGCTCAGGTACTCTCGGACGAGTGGGAAGTTCCTATCGAGCGGATCTCAATAACACATTCCGATACCGAAGGGGTTCGGCATGGATATGGGACTATTGCCAGCCGCAGCACAGTCACCGCAGGCAATGGCTTGATAAAGGCATCAAAAGCGCTCAAAAAAAAGATCCTCTCCATGTCCGCTGAAATTTTAGAAGCTGATGAGGGTGATCTTGAGATCGTATCATCGACCGTCAGAATAAAAGGGGTCCCAGGGTCCGGACTAAATTTCCAGGATCTCATCGAAGAAATTCGTCCAGGTTGGAAACCTAGACATAATGATTACTTTGCCGAGCCCCTCGAGGCTTCAAGTCTATATTACCCTCCAACAGTGACCTGGTCTTATGCAAGCCACGGAGCGGTCGTCGAAATTGACGCGGATACTGGCCATGTAGAACTAGTTGATTATGCGGTAACTCACGATGCCGGACGATTAATTAATCCGACCTTAGCGGAAGGACAAGTGATTGGCGGCACAGTACAAGGCATAGGCGCAATATTGTGTGAGGAGGTTATTTATGACCCTTCGGGTCAAAACATCACAGCCAATTTTACTGACTACACGATGCCCCGCGCAGATATCATTCCTCATATAACCCTTGTTCACAGTGAAATTCCTTCCCCCTTAAACACACTTGGGGTAAAGGGCCTAGGAGAAGGTGGTGCCATTGCTCCGCCCGCGGCTATTGCTAACGCCATATCTGATGCACTCAGCCCGCTTGGTTATGAGTTGAATGAAAGTCGGGTAAGAATAATGGATTTGGTTAAGGCTTTGGATGACAGACAAAATTTTACAAAGGCTTCAGCTTAAATCAGGAAACATATTTGGATCTGTCTCGAATTTTTTCCCATTTTTATATACAAAAATTGGAACTAAAGCCCCTGGAATTTGTAACTTGTGTCCCTCTGCATCAGACATCACAAGTGTTTCATCCCTCTGATCTAGAATAGTAAGATCTGCGGTGCTCCCCTCTGCAAGAGTTCCAATTTCATGGGAAGATTTAAGTATCGATGCCGGTGCGTATGTAACACATTTGATAGCATCATGAATCGGTAAACCAAGCCCGATTAATCTATTGAAAGCGCCAGCTAGACTGTAATCGAGTTTTGAAAAATCATGGTAGGCGTTGAAATCCCCATGAAGATCACTACTAATCGTCGTAGGAGGCAATTTACTTTCAATCATCATCCGTGCGATGCGATAGGAGAAATTTATTCCATAGCCGATATCAAAATTAATACCTTTTTTAAACGCCGCATGGACGTATTTTGGGACTTCAATAGAAGAACCAATTACGCCATCTGGCATATTGCTGTAGACATGGGCTAAAATATCGCCAGGGCGTAGCAACTCGATAGTTTTTTCAACCACACTTTCAGGGGCAGGCCGATTTTCATCGGCTACCGGGAACAATTCACCGGTATGGACATATAGCGGCAAATCACACTCTTCTCCGGCCATAACAGCTTGTTTTAAAACATCGGTATCCCAGTGAGACATCCCACCCGACTCGCCATGAGACTTAATTCCACATATTAATTTAGGGTATCTTTTATAAGCTTTTTTTATTTCCTCGATGCGTGTCATCTGGGGTCCATGGAGTGTTGTACCTTCCATTCCTCCCATCAATGCGCCAGCTAGGTTTGCGGACATGAAACAACGTACATCTGTTACCGAAGGTTTACTTATAAAAGCTTCAAAGCCTCCCACGGTCCAAGGCCCCGCGCTTCCTTGATCTACGACCGTAGTCGCCCCAGAGAAAATTCCGGCTTTGTCGGGAGATACGCCAAAGTTGGTTACCCACTCGTAAACGTGAACGTGGAGATCTATAAATCCGGGCGCGACGATTTCATTGTGATAACTGATAGTTTCTAGAGCCGCGACCTCCAAATCGAAACCTTTATGGAAGAGAACAATTTGTCCATTCTTTATTCCAAGAATAGCGGGCCCGAAATAGTTACTCCCAGGATCACAAGCCCGCTCGGCTCTAATTACCAGATCGATCATTTCGTTCCCAGATCTTGCATATTTGCTAAATTCATTAACGTGTCACACAACACTCTGGCACCAGATACAAGATCACTTTTACTGGTATATTCTTTTACATTGTGACTAATTCCGTCCTTTGAGGGTACGAAAATCATTCCAGAGGGACAATAATAGCTCATCTGTCGAGCATCATGTCCGGCACCAGAAAAGATACGTCTGCATGGTAGCCCAAGATTCTCTGCTGCCACTTCAATAACCTTTATAATATCCGGGCTAAATGAAATGGTATCGGCAGATGCTATGGTCCAAACTTGACCTTTACATGTTTGAAGAGTGTTTTTTACGATGTCTGCAACACGATCTTCAGCCGCAGCAAGTATCTGAGTTTTGGGATGACGAAGATCTATCGAAAACAGCACTTCACTTGCTACTACAGACGGCACATTCGGTGATGGATTGGACATACCAACTGTAAAACGCATTTCTTCGTCTGAAGAAAAAACCTTATACAAGCTGCTAATCACCATGCTTGCCTCCGCCATGGCATCTTTTCGCAAATAGTATGGGGTAGTACCAGCATGCGCTTCCTCTCCTGAGATCCTAACTCTCATTCGACGAACCCCTTGAATGCCTGTCACTGCTCCTATTGGGGTCGCGCAATTCTCCAAGATAGGTCCCTGCTCTATGTGCGTCTCAACAAAACAAAAAACTTCCCTTTCCAAAGGAACAAAATTGATTTCGGAAAATCGATTGTGAAGTTTATGAAGTTCTTGAGCTACAGAAATGTCATTTTTATCCTTAACAGCTTCGATTTCTTCAATCGAACGGACGCCAACAAAGGCCTCGGATCCCATCATACCCGGAGCAAAACGAGAACCTTCCTCATTCATCCAAGCAACGACCTCTATCCCTCTCTCCACACAAACACCGCTCTCCAAAATAGCGGACAAAGCCTCGAGACCTGCAACAACCCCATAAGCACCGTCGAATTTGCCTCCCGTCGGTTGCGAGTCCAAATGCGAACCAGTCATAATTGGCGCTTTACTCTTGTCGCGTCCTTCTAGTGTAAAAAAAATATTACCTGCTTTGTCTTGGGATATCCGGAAATTAGATTTAAGAGCCCATTTGATGCACAGTTCCCGCGCATCAAATTCTTCTCGCGTCAATGCTTGTCGGTTTACCCCACCGCCATCAATCGCGCCTATCTCGGCCAGTTCCATTAAATTAGCCCAGAGCCGGTCAGACTTCACATAATCAGAGGGGCGCAAAAAAACCTCCAGTCTTTTTTATTTGAAGCCGGACAACAATGCGGACTTTCCCATATAATCTTCTTTAGATCCCCACCTTCCGGACTCGGCCATCGATAGGAAGTCTATCAAGACTCTATTGGTCATATCAGGCTCCTCCAAATTAACTGTATGAGCTGTTCTGGGAAAGACACTTAGGCCAGCCATGGGCAATGTTCTCTTCAGGAAGATAGATGGTTCGATACACCAGTCATCCTCATCACCAACAATTATTAATGCTGGGACCAAAAGCTCTTTTATCTCTTTCTCTAAGTCATAAAGTGAAGGGCGGAGTCTTTGAACGCCCAACATAGTGAGCGAAGCACCTAGCGTTGAGTGACTAGCGAGCCTCGCCTTAAATTCAAGCCAACCCCGGTAATCTTTATTTTTGAATTGTTGTCGAAAAGCTCCCTCCGCATAAAGTTCAGCCATTCTCTCAGCACCCAGTTCCATGTACTTATCAGATAACATTTGCGAGTCTTCAGCATACCCTTTTTGGAGATGCTTGGGAGCTCCATAACCGCAAGAGATCATGGTAATTGATGAGGCTTTTTCAGGATACATTAATCCAAAATGAAGTGCTGCAAAGGCACCCATCGAACAACCTACAATATGGGCTTTGTCAATTTCATAACCCTCAATTATTGCTTTGATATCCTCCGCAGCGATCCTTTGAGAGTAGAGCTCTGGGTCCTCCGGAACGTCTGATGGGGGGTAACCCCTTGCGTTGAACGCAATACACTTGTACCTCCGCGATAAAGCTGAAATTTGATTTGACCAACTCTGCAAGTTATCAGCAAATTCATGAACGAAAATAATTGCGGGTCCATCACCTGCTGACTCAGAATATAGTTTCGCTCCGTCGGATTGAATAAGCATTTTGTTACAGGGCCTTCACCTGACCACCATCAATATCGAAAGATGCACCCGTAATATATGTGGCCTTATCTGAGGCTAAGAAAACCACAAATGCGGCAAGTTCATCAGGATCTCCATATCTTTTGAGTACGGTCTCTTGCGTCAAAATAGCAGTAGCTTCTTCCACCGAAATCTTATCGTCCCGCGCCTTCTCCTCCGCCAGGTAAACCATTCTCTCAGTGGCAAATGGCCCGGGGTTAACGGCATTGCATAAAATATTGTAGGGCCCACCATCTTCCGCGAGTGCCTTGCTTACATTTTGCAAAGCGGCATTAGAGAAGCCTGCAGTAATTGCATGTGCGTGGGGTTGGCGTCCATGAGTTCCTGCCATAAACAAGATTCTTCCACCAGCCCCCGAGTTCCTCATTATTTTAAACGCCTCTCTTGCCAGGCGAATTTGGGCGAACACCTTTGTCTCAGCTGCGGCCCGCCACATTTCATCGCTCATCTCAACAAATGGGGCCGTATCCGCCCCGGCTGAATTCGCTACGATAACATCTAGGCCACGCGCTCTAGCTACCTGCTCGACGAGATTGACAGACTGCTCAGGTGACGTCACGTCACAGATAACGCCCTGGACGGTGCCGGGACCACAACCCTCCAATAACGAAACGGCTTCCTCCAACCTATCTGGATTCCTGCCTGATACGGTGACATTTGCCCCCTCAGCCGCGAAACATTTTGCTATAGAAAAACCCAACCCCCCACTTGCAGCGGTAACGATAACCGACTTATTTTTGAGCCCAAGTTCCATCCTAAATCCTTTTTTATTTTTGATCCTTTAAAGAGCAAGTGGACAAAACACTTGGCAATTCCTCACAGAATCTCTCAACCCATAAAACTGGGACAGTGGTAGAAATTTTGAGAAAGAGATCTTTGAGCGCTTCACTATGGTAATTAGATGTCCGAATGAAAATTCCCCGTTTTAGAAACTCTGCCGCAATAGCACTCGCTGTGATACCAGTTGATTGGCAATCCACAGCCAGAAAGTTTCCGTTCGAGGGATAAACCACAGGATACAAACCTCCTACCATTCGCAGCGCCTCAGCAATCATCTTTTGATTGCCTCTCTGCACAGTATTAACTTCATCTATCCACTCTTCCTTGACAGAAAAAGCAGCTATCGCAGCTTGCTGTCCAAGAACGTTAGAACCCAAAATATTTGATTGATCCTGCAATAAAAACTCAAAGATAGGGGTATCGGCGATAATTGCGCCCGTCCGAAGCCCGGCGATCCCAAGCCATTTACTAAAACTGTAAGTCGTAATGGTCTTCTTTGGTAAGATATCTCGCATTAAATGGTGATCAAATGCGAAATCTCTATAAGTGCAATCGTGTATGACCAGCGCGTCGGTTTCTTCTAAAACCTCTGCTATTTTTTTTAACTCATCAAGCGTGTAGCTAGAGCCAAGTGGGTTTAGGGGATCAATTAAATATAATATGGGATTGCTACTCTGCCTTAGAGCTTCTTTCAGATCTGAAAGCTGGATCTTATAGTTTTTTGAACCATCATATATCGGGAGCAATCGAACGTTAGCCCCCTGGTTTTTCGCAAAGGTAAGTGGCCATACCCAAGTGGGATCACTGGTTATTAATGTTGTTGGAGCATCACCGTACCTCTTGCAAACGAGGTAAAGCCCGTTGATAGCCCCATCAGTTATAAGAACCTTAGTATCAGACCGAGAACTATCTCCCACAACGTCACGTAGGATTAATTCACGAAGTTCTTCATACCCTTGCGGCGGTGCATAATTATTGAAGCTCTGATCGGAAACCGCTTTGAGCAACACCTCTTTTACAGCGGGGTGAGCCTGAAGATGATTGGTATTTTGGCCCATCCAAAGCATTTTTTCTGTGCTGTGAATGTCGTCAAAATTCGTCAATTCGCTAGCGACCATTAACCAAAAACCCTAACTACTCGGCAGACACTCCAGAGAATATCTTGAACGCAAAGAACTCAACGCAAACCAAAGCTGCGAACAAGATTAATCCAACGAATAATAGGAAGACGATCGCAGCGAGAGCTATAGCCGTCTCAAGTCCTGACGCCGCGAAACTGATCAGGTAACCAATTCCCTGCTGCGCAGTCACAAATTCTCCTACAACCACCCCTATAATTGTGAGCGTCAGTCCTATTCTCAATCCTGTGAAAATCAGAGGCAAGGCGAATGGCAATCTAACCCGAAGAAATGTTTGCCAACGGCCAGCCGTCAGAGATTGGCACAATCTTAAATAATTATTACCTGTATTTAAAAGACCAGTTGACGACGATACTACTATCGGAAAAATCGCTAAGCAGATCCCGTAAGCAACCCGCGCCTCAGTACCGATCCCAAACCAAAGAATAAACAAAGGGGCCAAGGCAATAGCAGGAATGAGCTGAAAGATCACCAAATTTGGGTATATCGCTCTCCGCGCAAAGTAGGACAGCGTAATAACACAACTGATGGATAGCCCTAGTGTGCAAGCACATATAAAGGCGATAAAGCACTCATACAAAGTGCTTACTGCGTGGCCCGCCATAAAATCTCGATTAGCTTGGAGCACAGCCACCACATCTCCGGGTGGCGGCAAAATCACAGTCGGCACATATTTTTGATCAACAGCATATTGCCACATGATTATGACAAAAACGAAGAATGATATCGGTAACAGGACTTCTCGGGCGCTTGTTATTCCCCGTGCCCTTATTTTATCTAATATTGCTTCAAGCATTTTTTTCTTACTTACCGCATCCCTTTTATTTGTTGCCGAACCAAACCTCTAGCCGATAGCTGGCATAAGCAATCAAAGAGTAGAAAAACAAACCCACGAAACATAAAAATAGCACCGATGCCAACATCAGATCTGTCTCAAGTTTCCCAAAAGCCACCAAAATCAGAAAGCCTAGACCCTGTTGTGAGGTAATAAACTCTCCAACGATTACCCCTATCATAGCGAGGGTAATACTCATTTTCATGGCACTTATCAGATAAGGCAGCGCAAACGGAAACCTGACCAAAAAAAGTGTCTGAAGTTTACTCGCAGTTAACGAGTCACAGAGTCTTATTAGCGTAGGGTCTGTGTTTTTTAAACCGGCTGTCATGCTGATAATAATTGGAAAGATGCTAATAAAAACCGCGAAGCCCAACCTCGACTGAAATTCTATACCAAGCCACAAAACAAAAAGAGGGGCCCATGCAATTTTGGGAACAATTTGAAATCCCACGATATTTGGGTAGAGCGCTTCTTTTGTCCATTTTGAATAGGTCATTAAAAGCGACAGACCTAATCCAACGATTGATGCGATCACAAACCCACCCAAAGCTACAGAGGCAGTGGGCAAAATATTACTGGTTAATAGCGACCAATTATTAACTATCGCTAATGCAATCGCACTGGGGCGCGGCAGTATCGATTTTGGATAATCGGTATACCAGGTGAAGAATTCCCAAACACCAAGTACAGAGAAAAACAAAAGAGCAGGCAGGAGAGCGTCTCTCGCCGCAGCAAAAGAGGAAGATTTAGTTTGTGTTGCAACGATCGAAGTCATGAAGACGGCAGTTATGTTCTAATGTTGAGAGTCGATTTTACTGCGAAGATAACCACAAATTTCGTTAAATTCTGCAGAGTCTACAATTGAGAAATCTCGCGGCCTATCAAACGGCACTTTCAGATCCTCAATAATTCTTCCAGGCCTTGCACTCATCACCAAAACCCTGTCCGACAAAAATACTGCCTCACGTATACTGTGGGTAACGAACAGACCAGTCTTCTTAAAGTCTTGCCAAAGGTCCATTAGCACCTGATTCATTTCATCACGAGTTATTGCATCCAAGGCACTGAATGGCTCATCCATGAGCAAAACCTCCGGATCATAAACGAGCGCTCTGCAAATTGCTACACGCTGTCTCATTCCGCCAGATAATTGCGCTGGTTTTTTGTCAAGGAACTGCTCAAGGCCCACCCTGGATAAAAGATCTATTGCTGCCTTTTGGTATTTATCGCGATCTCTTTTCAAAATCTTGATCGGGAACAGCACATTGTCGAGAGAAGATTTCCAAGGCAGCAAGGTTGGATCTTGAAACATGAGGCCAATGTCTTCCCTGGGCTTAGACATGGGTTTTCCACCCACAAAAACCCCTCCCGCGGTGGGCGTCTCCAAGCCAGCAATCATCATTAAGAGGGTGCTCTTGCCGCAACCGCTCGGTCCTAACAACGAGACAAACTCACCTTCTCGGACCCGGCAATCGATGGACTCTAGAGCTATTGTTTGTTTTTTGCCGGGATTAAATATTTTCTGAACTTTGTCGGCGAGCACATGGGCGTCCGCTCGAAGTATTTCCTGATCAGTCATTAAACTATCTTTTCAACCTCAACTAATCTCTTACAACGCTTCAAACTACCCATGTGCCTGCCTACTATTCAATTAACCCAGCGCTTTTGCCCCTGGGGCACCAAGTTTTTTGATCGTAGCTAACTCTGAACCAGTGATTTTGTATTTGTTATCAATCATCTGATCCAAATGCATAATTTTGCTCAGATCTGGCTTGGGATCACCGGGCTTGGCCAAGTTCTTCACAACAAGGTCAACCATCCCCTGATATTTCTTCGGATCTACGCTACCAAGTCCGGTCGCGGAAATCTCCGGAGTGGTCATAATATGCGTGTAGAGATCAATTTCGATCTCAAATTGTTTCCGTTTTGACGCGGTCATACCCGCTTCAGGAACAGCTTTAAAGAAGATATCCGCTGCTTCTTCGTGGTTCTGCATGTAATAACGCATCCCCTCGACGGTGGCCTCTGTGACATCATTACAGAGCTGCTTCTCTTTCGCATACATCTCTGGCTGCGTAATCAGCATGTAGCCATAGAAGGGCATGTTGAAATCTTTATAAAGGAATGTTCCAACTTCATACCCTTTATTAACAACATCCGGAACAACGGAAGAGGCAAAACATGAGATAAAGTCGACCTTCTTCTGCAACATCACACCGGTGCGTATTTTGTTATCGACCTGAACAACGTTGACTTTCGACCAATCAAAACCCGCATTCTCACCGAAGATCGGCAGGAACGGATATTCCCCGGATTTAACAACGGATCCGCATTTTTTCCCTTCAAGATCTTTCGGTGTTTTGATGCCTGAGTCTTTTAGAAAGACTACGCCCATGGCGGAACTGTAACTGCAACAGGCAAGGTAAGAGAGTTTCATACCCCTGACAGTTTGCAATGTCGCTGTGGGAGCCGAAGAAATTCCGAAGTCAAATTTGCCTTGTCCGATCGCCTGGGCGGAGGCTGTTGAACCAAATCCTCTTGAAATTTTTGCTTCGATACCACGCTTTTTAAAGAAACCCTTCGCTGCAGCAGTGTAAATCCAAGCACTACCGCCATTCGGGATCCAAGACTGCGTGAAAGTAATTTGTTTCGTCGTTTTGGCAAAAGCCATGGGTGCGACCCCAGAGGCTAAGATCGATGCAATACCAACACCTGTGCCTTTAACAAACTGCCGTCTAGAAACTTTGTTAGATTTTGGTTTTTGTCCCATATTCATCCTCGTCCTTTGTTAGTCCCCAAGTTAACCGACCATAAACACACATTTATGACCGACTCCCTCTTGGTAAGCAAACGCTATGCCAGACTTCCTGTGGAAAACATTTATACGAGTGGTAGGTGTGACCCTTGATCATCTGCCAGAAAAACACCGCCCAAAGCCAAAAAAATATTAAACAAAGCTCATGCTAGACAAAAGAACTGCCCAGAAACTAGGCAACTTGCCTAAATTTAGACCTCTCAACTAAAAGCCTGCAGCCAAGCCATCGCTCCTCGGGTCTCCTCCCCCTTCTATCAAACCATTCGATTTGACCCTCACGGCCCCTGCGTGTCCTGTAATTTCGTCAAACTCATCCAGAACCTCCAGCTCGTGCCCCAACTCAGACAATCTTTGGATCGTTTCCTCTGGGAACCTTCCCTCAATGCGAAGTTTAGTTGTGGTGTCTCCCCATGTACGACCAAGCAACCACCGGGGAGCCGTTATAGCCTCTTGAATTCCTTGGCCCATACCCACAATCCGTGAATACAGCATCGCTTGCGTCTGAGGCTGCCCATCTCCCCCCATACAACCATAGGAGAGAACGTCTCCATCATTGGTAAAGCCCAAAGCAGGCTGAATAGTGTGAAAAGGCTTTTTTCTTGGCAATAGGGCGTTAACGCTCTCTGCATCCAAAGAAAAGCTTTTTCCACGGTTCTGCCAAGTAATGCCGGTCCCGGGCAATACAACACCAGAACCGAATTCCCAGTAAATACTTTGAATAAAACTTACAACGCAGCCATCTGAATCTGCGGCGCCGAGCCAGACAGTATCCCCAACATCCGAAATGTTCGGCCATGGCGCAGCAGACTTCGAGCTAATCCCTTCCGCCATTTCATCTAAAAACACCTCACTGAGATATTTTTTCGGACTTACCGTCATAAAGCTCGGATCTGTAATGAACTCATCACGAACTTCAAAGGCTTTTTTTGTAGCCTCAACAATCGAATGAACGAACTCCGGGGTAGTGTCCATCACGGGATCAAGTCGTTCCAAAATCCCCAAAATAATCAGCGATGCTAAACCTTGGGTTGGAGGAGGCATGTTAAAAACCCGTCCGCCGGACAACCTTAGAGATAAGGGTTCCACCAGTTTTGCGCAATGCTCGATAAAATCTTCTTTTTTGAGAGGACTGCCTAACTTTTCTAAATCTTTAGCAATCTCTGAACCAACATCGCCAATGTAAAAATCATTTAACCCCGCCTGGCTCAAAAATTCTAAAGTCGACCCTAATTTCGGAAGCCGCAGCATTGAACCTGCCTCAGGCACCCCTCCGTTGATAAGAAAAAGTTCCTCAAACCCCCCTATATTCAGCAACTCTGAACGCTTAGAACTAATAGTTTCGGAAAGATTTTTTGAGACAGGAAAACCTTCTTTCGCATACCAAATCGCATCTTCTAACAACCTTGTTAGCGGAAGACGCCCCCCAAATTCGCGAGATAATTTGAGAGCTGCTTCCCACCCTGCAACAGCTCCAGCGACCGTGATAGCCGCGTCACCTCCCCTGGCCGGGATTTCCTGCAATCCACGTTCTGAATAATTCTTTATAGTGACGTACGCTCCAGCGGCTCCGCACGACTCCACACCCCAAACTTTACCGCCCTTGGAGATCAACCAAAAATTATCGCCGCCGATGGAATTCATGTGCGGGTAAACCACTGATATCGCTGATGCGGCTGCTACCATGGCTTCTATGGCGTTGCCACCGTCCTGGAGAACACGAAGACCCGCCTGCGCCGCCAACCTATGAGGGGCGACAACCATTCCCCGATATGAAGAGCTTGTTTCTAACATGCGGAAATCTTAAAACCCTGTATATTGGCAGTATAGTTTTTAAAAGTAGGATTATGAAAAAAAATCAAAAAACTCCTCATCTGCTGGATACACCTCTATCAGTAATTAATGTCGGTCTAGAGAGTTTTTCAGAAGACCTAAAATCCCAAAATGTTGCAACCCTGCATATTGATTGGTCCCCTCCTGCAGGCGGCGATCCCGTGCTAGGTGACTTGCTATCAAAACTTGGGGCCTAAGGTAGATGGAAGAAATAGGAAAAGTTATTGATCAGGCAAATGAACAAGCTTTGGGTGTTTTGTTATCAGGGGAACCTGTCTTGGTTGACGTTGTCTTGGCGGCAGATGTGATCGATGGGCTCAAAGAGAAAATCATTTTACATGCAGGTCCACCGATCGAATGGAACAAAATGTGTGGACCAATGCGCGGCGCAATCTGCGGTATCGCGGTTTTCGAAGAATGGGCCAGCAACCTTAATGAGGCAGAGAAATTAGCCTCCCAAGGATCTCTGGAGTTCGCTCCCAATCATCAATTTGGATGCGTAGGTCCGATGACTGGTATGACAACCGCATCTCAGCCACTGATTGTTGTTGAAAACCAGCATTACGGGAATCGTGCCTACTGCACCATCAATGAAGGTCTTGGTAAGGTTATGCGCTTTGGCGGTAACGACCAAACGGTTTTAGAGAGACTTAGTTGGATAAAAAACGAGCTGGCTCCCTTGTTAGGTCAAGCTTTGAGACGGGCCGGCGGAATAAACTTAAAACCCCTGATTGCTCGAGGGCTCACCATGGGCGATGAGATGCATCAAAGGAATATAGCATGCTCAAGCCTGCTCTTGCGTGAACTTGCTCCACATATGGCCGCTGTCGCGTCAGATACAGAGACACTGGCTCGGGTTTATTCTTTCATCGCTAGCAATGATCAGTTCTTTCTAAATATCGCAATGGCTGCCGGAAAAGCGCTTACTGACCCCGCCTATGGGATCAAAGGATCGAGCATGGTAACGGCCATGAGTCGCAATGGTACTGATTTTGGAATACGTGTAAGCAGTACAGGAGATAGGTGGTTTACGGCACCTGTCGAAATGCCACAAGGTCTCTATTTTCCTGGATATTCTGAGTCAGATGCGAACCCAGATATGGGAGACTCAGCCATAGTAGAAACTATTGGTCTGGGGGGCTTCGCAATGGGTGCCGCACCAGCAGTCGCCGGTTTTGTGGGAGCTGGAGCCGCCTCACAAGCGGGTCTGTATACCAAAAATATGGCTGAGATAACGTTGGGAGAGAATAAATCCTGGACTATACCTGCAATGGATTATCTTGGGGTACCAACAGGAATCGATATCAGGCGTGTCTTAGAAACGAATATTTCGCCTACCATTAATACCGGCATTGCCCATAAAGAACCGGGGATTGGACAAGTTGGAGCCGGGGTCGCTAAGGCCCCGATGGCTTGTTTTCAAAAAGCTCTTCGGGCATTCGCCGAGCAAATGGGGGTAAAATGACGTTTCTGCTAAATGTAGTACAACACAATAGTTATGCGGACTCCGTAGCGCTTATGCGTCTGTCGGACAAAATATCCGGTTCTCCAGGTGTCAAAGAAGCCGCAATTATGATTGGCACTCCGGCAAATAAAGAAATTTTAGCAAACGCAAACCTACTCGGTGGCGACGGTCAATCAGCCGGACCAGGAGATATAATACTAGCTGTTAGGGCGGTAGACCAAAATACTGCGAATAGAGTTATTGCTGGATGGGAATCTGAGCTCAATAAAAAAGCTGAGGGTTTATCCGCAACTGAAATATGGAGGCCAAAAACAATTCGTGGAGCCTTTGAGCAACAGTCGGATGCCTCTATGGCAATTATCTCTGTGCCGGGTCCCTTTGCCATTGCCGAAGCTAGGAAAGCTCTGACGCGTAACCTCAATGTTCTGATATTCAGCGACAATGTCGCAATTGATGAAGAACGTGCGATAAAAGAAGAGGCGAAAAGCCGCGACCTCATCGTGATGGGCCCCGACTGCGGCACTGCAATTATTCAAGGCAAAATGCTTGGTTTTGCCAATAGTGTGCCAAACGGAAAGATCGGAATAGTGGGAGCTTCTGGGACCGGGATCCAAGAGGTCTCATGCCTGCTGGCTCATATGGGCCATGGCATATCACATGCAATTGGTGTGGGTGGCAGGGATTTAACCGAACAGGTTGGCGGGATCTCAACGCTTACCGCTATTGACCTGCTGGAAAAAGACCCTCAAACAGATCACGTCATAATCATTTCAAAACCTCCCTCAGAAAAGGTTTGTTCCAAAATTCTTTCAAAGATAGAGAGGAGCTCAAAGACATTCACCGTGTGTTTTTTGGGATCGCCTTTACTCCAACTTTCGTCCAACGCCCGCCAGGCGACAACTTTAGAATCAGCGGCACTCCAAGCGGCTAACCAAGAAATTAAACCTATAAATTCGGTTTCAAAAAACACGGGTGCTGCAAAGAGAATTTTGGGTCTTTACGCCGGAGGTACATTAGCAGCAGAGGCCCAGATAATATTGATTGACCATGGGTTTTCGGTCACTTCGAACGCCCCAGTCCCTGGAGCTCTACCCATCGGCAGCGGCAATCTGCAGCATACGATTATTGATCTAGGGGCAGATGAGTATACCCAGGGCCGGCCGCATCCTATGATCGAACCTTCAGTTCGGTCAGCGCCTTTTTTAAAGGCCTGCGATGATCCAACCGTTGGAGCAATATTATGTGATATTGTCATTGGCAATGGAGCACACGCCAACCCGGCCGGATTACTGATCTCTCTTTTGTCTGATCTCGATCATCCCCCAATATTTGTATCCGTGACAGGGACAAACCAAGACCCCCAAGGACGTGACTCACAGATGAAGCTGCTAGAAAGCGCGGGTTGCACAGTCGCAAGTAGCAATGCCGAGGCAGCGAGAATGGCGATCTCTTCCATTCTCCCCGCATGATCGCCTCTCACTCACGGGATATAAAAACCAAACTAGAAGCCAGCATAGCAGGCGCTGTGGCGGCAAGAATACTATCGAGATCCTCACACGCCAGAATAACCCATGTCTTCGATAAGAGCTTTTATGCGGAAGTCGGAGATCAACTCATCTGCGTGCTAGCCGAAGACTTCTTAAACGGACCAATAAACATATGCGTAAATGAAATACCCCGGATTTTGGATGTAGGGACTTGCATAGAAATTTCTTCAACAAAGGCTAAAATTTGGGAACCCATTAAATTTGGACCAATCAACGCAGATAGACTTTTTGAAAATCTTCCTGAGACCTATCGCAAGGATCTCATCGAGGCGAAATCCCTACTGCCGAAATCCCTCTCTTCTCCTCTTTTTAAAACAATTGCTCAACCGGCCCTTATTGATCTCTGTCTATTCTTACGAGACAAAAAAACTGCACCCGTTCCCGCCATAAAGTCTTTATTGGGGCTAGGCCCAGGTTTAACCCCTTCGGGTGATGATTTTCTAATAGGGATGATGCTCGTACTACATACGGTCGGAGAAAAAGATTTGTTTCTAAAGCTCGCCAAGATAGTAAAAAACTTTGCTTCTCTTCAAACCTCCTCAATAAGCAACGCCCATCTCTCAGCCATGACCGATTCAGCGCAGGCAAACTGCCTGCTTCACGAACTTTTATTTGCCCTACAGGGAAAAAAAAGCATTAAGCAAGCCCTGATTAGGGCCGAAAATTTCGGTCACTCCTCAGGGAAAGATGCGATCGCGGGAATAATCACCGCATTGTTTGCATTAAGAAAAAGGCATCCTCCGCTCAATCGGAAAATCATGTTCTAATGTGTCAACGATCATTTTCTTAAAAGCAGGATATTGTAACTCAATCCTCTGAAGGGTGTCGGCAGAGAGAGATAATTGTCTCTTTCGCCTGATCTCAGCGGCTTCCTCCAAAACACTGTTTATATCAATTGAGGTTAATTTTCTGTTGTTCACCACTCGTTGCCCATCGACCCAGACATCGGACACTGATTGGCCAGTCTCATAATATAATAGGTGACTGGTAATGTCCCCATAGGGTTCATGCCAATGCCCGCTCAGATCCAAGGAAATCAGATCGGCCAACGCCCCTTTTTTGAGTACGCCTACTTTTCCATCCCATCCCATCGCTCGCGAACCCGCACTGAGGTTTGACTTCAAAATATCTTCCGACCTCACCCATTTTTCAAAATTCGGATCGGTTAACCGCATCAAAAAACAACCAAGGCGCATAGTCTCAAAAAGACTGGGAGGACCGCAATTCGATCCGTCCGTTCCGAAAGCAACCGGTATATTTGCTTCTCGGAGCTTCAAAATAGGGCTAACTCCAGCACCCAACATCATATTGCTTGCCGGGCAATGAATAACCGTTACTCCGGCTTCTTTCGCCGCTGAAATATCATTTTCACTAGCCCAAACAAAATGAACCAAAGAAGAAAAGTTATCTAACAAACCCAAATCTAGGAGATGACTAACGAAACCTTTCTGAGCATTAGGAGCCATGACTGCTTGAGTCTTTGTCTCCAACATGTGTGTATGCAAACCACAATGATGGCGGCGCTGAAACTCCCCCGTTCTTTGCAATAATTCTTCTGTACACCTCTGAGGACCATCCACACCTAGCATCACACGGGTAAGTCTATCTTCCGAATTCTCTAAAACGATTTTTTCCATAATTGAAAAATAATTCTCAATATCAGGAGATGACTGAGCCTCATATTGGGCCAAGATTTCATCGGGTAATTCATTCCGATTGAGCGGAATTGTATCTATGTAGGGTTTGTCCGCGAACATGGTCGCTATGGTCGCTCGAATACCGGCGGTCTCGAAACCCCTTCTGACGGCATTCAGCCCTTTCGTGGACAAATTTGGTCTTTCTGAAAAATGATCAATGACCCCTGTCGTCCCTGACAAAAGCATCGAGGCCGCATCGAGTGTGGCAGCTATTTCGATTTCTCTGGGGCTCATTGCCGATCCAGTAGCAATCACCTTCAGCATGTATAGATCCAAAGGATCACACTCAACACTACCCTTTAATAACGATGAATATGAATGAGTGTGCGCATTAATAAATCCGGGACATATGATTTTACCTCGTTGGTCAATTATTTCCGCTTGCCCTTCATTTTTAAATTCACCTTTGGAACCAACAAAAATTATTTGATTGCCTTCGAACCAGATCTCACCATCCTCAAAAATAGAATTTTGATCATCAAAAGTCAGAACTGTGCCACCCGTTAGACAAAACCTATTTTTTTTCAGCCTCTGATCCATGTACTTTCCTGCTCTAACTGTTAAAAAAACGTCACTACATTAGTGAAGGTCGTATAATGGACACGTCAAAGCAAATCCTAAAAATTTTAGAAGACTTAATTGCTATACACTCCGGGTATCCCCCCAGAGAAACCGCCGAAATTTGCGCCTACACGTCGAGCCGCCTAAAAAAAGCCGGATACGAAGTCGATATTCTATCGCGCCAACCAGGTGTTGATAATGTAATTGCTCGCCTTGGCGAAGGGTCACCTTCCCTCGTCTTTAATGCTCATGTGGATACCGTCGCGATAGCAGATAGAAATGCGTGGAATACAGACCCATTTCAAATGACAACATTAGAAGGCAACGCCTATGGCCTGGGGGCTGGCAACTGTAAAGGCTCGATGGCAGTCCAAATTTGGTTAGCAGAGGAAATAGCAAAACGAGGGGGACCCACTCATGGAGAAGTGGTTTTCACTTTTGTAGGGGATGAAGAAAACCTCGGTCCAGACGGCCTTTCCTACATTAGAGAAATTGGGGCGATTAAACCCGATATCCTTGTCTGTGGTGCTCAAACTCAACTTCAGGCGATCAATGAGGAACGTGGGGTTCTGTGGATTGAGTTGATAACCACTGGCCATAGTGCCCATGCCGGGGAGCCTCAAAATGGCGATAATGCAATTGAACGAATGGCAAGAATGATTGCCATTTTAGAGAAGGAACTTAAACCAAAACTCTCAGCACGAAGCCGCGGTGCACTCCATTCAACCATGAATATCGGTATTATTGAGGGAGGAAAAAACACAAATGCAGTGCCGGATTTGTGTCGGGTCGAAATTGACCGACGATTGATGCCAGAGGAGGACATCGATCAAGCCGTTACAGAGTTCTCTGAGATTCTCTCATCATCTCAAGAGCCCGATGGTAGCTGGAGGATAAAAAAATTAACCGGCACAAAGGGGTTTGCTTCCTCCACCTCGGACCCGGCAGTAGAGTCTTTCCACAAAGCCATAGCTGAGGTAACGAAAAATCCGATCAGAGAGGTTGTAGCAGTAGGCGCAAGCGATGCGCGCTACTTCGCTGACGATGGCATAGTTTTGCTCACTTTTGGCCCGGGAAATGCTAAGGACGGGCATAAAGCCAATGAATTTGTACCTATAGATGAACTAGAGCCCGCCGCTATGATACAACTTGCGGTCGTTAGCGATTTGTTGGGTCTTGGAACTTGAGCCTCAATCGCGGATTTTAACGATCTCTTCCATGCTTTTTTCTTGGTTTCTGGGAGCTGGGGTCAGGCATTTTTTGTTGAATCGGTTTTCCATGTCCCTGTTTACCAACCAAGACCCCTTTTTCCACAACTACAGCCCCTCGGACAAGCGTCCACTCAACCGAAGCAGAGGTCTGAAACCCATGCCAAACAGTCATCTTGCTCTTTGAGTGCAACATCTCTCTGTCGATCATATTCCCTGACTTCATGTCAACGATTGCGATATCCGCGTCAGACCCTGCCTGAATAACGCCTTTATTGGGATAACACCCCCAAGCATGGGCAGGGGCGTGGGCTGACCATTGAACATATTGTTGCAGGGTAAGTCGTCCCTGATTAACCTGTGTGAGCATTATTGGCATTTGGGTCTCCACTCCCGGAAAACCACAATCACATTCCCAAATATTTTTAGAATCTTTTTCTTCCGGTTGGTGCGGGGCATGGTCTGTCGCGATCATATCAATCGTCCCATCATGAAGTGCCTCCCACAGGGCCTCTGCATGTCCTGGCTCTCTAATCGGCGGATTAACCCGCATCTGTCCCCCTAACCTATCTGTATCATCAGTCGACATCAGAAGATAATGCGGACAAGTCTCCACTGTTACATCAACACCTCGGGCCTTGGCATCCTTCAAAATATAAAGAGCATCCTTCGAACTTTTGTGCGCAATATGCAATCTGGCTCCCGTCCATTCGGCAAAGGCGACAGCTCGACCTACGGCCTCGACGGCACATACCTCAGGTCTAGCCGCCAAATGAGCCAGGGTATCTGTTCGCCCAGCTGCCTCCATTCTCGCCTGCCTCCGAGCCATAATTGATGGGTTTTCTGCGTGAACTGTGCATCGGTACCCATGCCGGGATAGAATTTCAAAGCCCTCAAGCATTGCGCCATCAGAAGGCGCAGGCAGATCCCCAAAGGTGTTACCCATAAAGCATTTAAAACCACTAACTCCGTTCTCAATCAGAGCCTCAAGATTTTCGATGTTATTCTCATCAAGGAGCCCGTAAATTCCATAGTCAACATGAGCTTGTCGGCTGGCACATTCCTGCTTCAACGCAAGAGCTTCCAATGTTCCTGTGGGAGGATTGGTATTCGGCATTTCGAACACAGAAGTAGTGCCGCCGCACGCAGCAGCGGCTGTGCCAGTCGCCCAGTCTTCCTTGTATGCATAGCCTGGCTCGCGAAAATGCACATGACTATCGATGGCACCCGGAAGCAAATATAACCCCTCCGCGTCGATTTCATATTCAGCTTTAGGCAAAATCCCTGGAGATGAAACAGCCGAAATTTTTTGTCCAGAAATGGCAACATCTGCTTTTATGGAAGACGAAGGTGACACGACTGTGCCGCCCCGAATAACTAAATCCACCTTTTCCTGATCCACTTTCATAACCTCCAGAACTAACTCAAATCACCCAACCACCATCTACGGCCAAGTCTTGGCCTGTGATGTTTTTTGAGGCATCGCTGGCAAAAAAGAGTATCGCATTCGCCACATCTTGATCGGTGGAGATTCTGCGCAAGGCATACTCTTCCTCATGTTGGGAGCGCGCCTCCGCAGCAGAAATTCCAAGCCTCGCAGCCCGCTCATTACAAACTTTCTGAAAACGGGGTCCATCAACCATGCCGGGGCATACGCAATTAACATTAATGTTATGCTCGCCAACCTCCAACGCAGTGCTTTTTGTGATTCCCCTCAGCCCCCACTTCGAAGCGCTGTACGCCATACGTAGGGCCCTTCCACGAAGTCCAAAAGTTCCCCCTACATTAACAATCTTGCCCCGCCTTCTTTCTATCATTCCAGGGATGACTGCTTTCATAGTCAAGAAACACCCCTTCATGTTGAGATCAATAATCTGATCAAAAGCCTCAGGAGTAGTTTCCCAAGAGGTGGTCTCCAAAGGCCCCGTACCCCCGGCAATATTTACCAAAATATCAATGTGCGAGAATACCTCTTCGGCTTTATTGATCATTGACGTAATTTCCTCTGGAGAAGTTACGTCGCACTTAATCACCAGAGTTTTTCGTCCCAGTTGTTGAACCTCTTCCGCTACTTTTTCTATCTCCGCCGTGTCGCGCCCCACGAGCACGAGGTCTGCTCCAGCCTCAGCAAGCGTTAACGTAACCGCCCGCCCCATGCCCTTCGCGGGCCCGGTAATTAAGGCAACCTGATCATGCAAATTAAAAGCTCTTAAAGGCATAAATCCTCCGGGAGAGTTCTCTAAACGAGGTGAGGAGTTAGCCTCCGGAAACCCTGAAGTCAACGAAGCAATTAAATTTATCCCCACAAAAAACTTAGAGCGAATTATTGACTTTCAGCTCGACGAATACCTAGTTTCCTTACCAAACGTGTCAAAAGGCGGTTTAAAATGGAAACAATCAGGTTGATAGACGATCTAAACCCCCCTCCCCGATTGTTGATGGGACCGGGTCCAGTGGACGTGGACCCCAGGGTCCTGAAAGCGATGTCGATGCCAATGCTGGGACAATTTGACCCAGCATTCACCGCCTATATGAACGAAACGATGTCTTTATATCGAGAAATCTTTCAAACAAATAATAAGTGGACTTTTTTGGTCGATGGCACCGCGCGGGCCGGTATAGAGACGATGATGGTATCGATTTTAGAGCCCGGGGATAAGGTCCTGGTTCCTATGTTTGGGAGGTTTGGACACTTGTTAGTGGAGATAGCGCAAAGATGCGGTGCCAACGTTGTCACGATTGAGACGGAGTGGGGTTCCGTGTTTGATCCCAATCAAATTGAAGAAGCCGTCCGTCGAGAGGAGCCCAAAATGGTGGCCCTAAATCAAGGAGACACATCCACTACCATGGCTCAGCCTCTAAAGGATATCGGAACCATTTGTCGCAATAACGACGTCCTACTTTATGTAGACGCGACAGCCTCAATCGTTGGAATGGATTTGCCGGTGGACGATTGGAAAATAGATGCTGTGTCCATTGGGCTCCAAAAATGCCTTGCGGGGCCTCCAGGCAGCGCTCCCATCACTTTTAACGATCGCATCGAAGAAATTGTATCCAAAAGGAAACATATCGAGGCTGGAATTCGGCCAGATGATTACACTGCCGCCTCCGGCTCACGGATTCCTTCAAATTACTTCGACTTGTCGATGCTTATGGATTACTGGGGAGAAACGCGGCTAAACCACCATACAGAAGCTGCCTCGATGTTATATGCGGCGAGAGAATGTGCTCGCGTTGTCCTACAACAGGGATTAGATGAGTCTTTTAAAAGACATGCTCTTGCAAGTGAGGCTATGGTTGCCGGCCTTGAAGCAATGGGGCTTAAATTGTTCGGAGACCTAAAAAATAAAATGCCCAATGTTACAGGTGTTTACATCCCCGAGGGAGTTCCGGGGGAGCAGGTCCGAAGCCAGTTGCTGAATGATTTCGGGATTGAAATAGGTACGTCTTTTGGGCCGCTTCATGGTAAAATTTGGCGGATCGGGGCGATGGGGTATAACTGCAGGAAAAGAAGTATTCTTACCTGCCTCGCGGCGCTTGAGGCCGTCCTCAGACAGAATGGATACAAAGCGGCTGCGCCAGGTGCGAGTGTCGATGAGGCTACTAGGACCTACCGCTTGGCCGGCGAATGAAAGTATACTTGATTTTCCTGGATAATATTTTTGCCCTTTTAAGGACTTTTTGGTAGCGGGGGAGGGACTTGAACCCCCGACACGCGGATTATGATTCCGCTGCTCTAACCAGCTGAGCTACCCCGCCGCCTGGAACCGCAGGGTATTAATTATTAAAAGCGTCACAGTCAAGCAGATAAATGCTAACGTCTAATCATCGCGCAAAATCCACCCGCCCCCCAATAGCCGCTCACCCGAATAAAATACGCAGGCTTGCCCGGGTGCTACCCCTTTTGTAGCCTTTGATAAATTAACGGATGCTGAATTTTCAGATTTGGGCGTTACCCTTGCCCCAACCAGCTGGGAGCTTGATCGCACCTTGACCTCGCATTCAATTGGAACGGATGTCTGAAAATCGAATAACCAATTAACGTCTCTTAGTTCGATGGTTCGAGACTCCAGAGCATCGGAGGGACCTACAATTACCCTCCGTTTTTGGGGATCAAGTTTTATGACGTAAAGGGGATTCGCAGTTCCGCCAATCTTCAAACCTCTGCGCTGACCAATTGTAAAATTTATAATTCCGTCATGGACCCCAACCTTCGTTCCCTCGAGGTCAACAATTTCCCCGGGTTCATCTGCTTCAGGACGAAGTTTTTTAACTACATCAGCGTATCGTCCATTTGGGACGAAACAAATATCTTGACTGTCGGGTTTTTGAGCAACCGGTAGTTTAAAGCGATCGGCAAGATCTCTGGTTTCTTCTTTCTTTAAGTCGCCCAGCGGAAATCTCAAAAGTCGAAGTTGTTCCCTAGTTGTTGCGAACAAAAAGTAGCTTTGGTCTTTGGTCTCATCGTAAGCGCGATAGAGGTTTACTTCACCAAGTTCTTCACTGCGCCTTATATAGTGACCTGTAGCGAGGGCATCTGCCCCCAGATCTTGAGCGGCATCGAGCAGGTCTCGAAACTTTACCGTCTGATTACATAGCACGCATGGGATCGGTGTTTCCCCGCGGATATAAGAATCCGCGAAAGGTTTTATCACATCCGACTCAAACTTTTTCTCATAATTTAATACATAATGAGGGATACCAATAGCAGCAGCCACAGCACCAGCATCCGCAATGTCCTGACCCGCGCAGCAAGCGCCCTTTCTGGAAATTGCTGCACCATGATCGTACAACTGCATGGTAATACCTATGACTTCATAGCCCTCCTCACGGAGAAGAGCCGCGGTAACAGAGCTGTCCACTCCCCCAGACATAGCCACAACCACCCGCGTATCTGACGGCGCTTTGTTGAGGCCAAGTGAGTTGATAGTAACCAAGTTCAATCTCTCAAATTTTCTGCAGACTGAGCCCTTGCTCCCAAAAAGCAATTTCCAATCTGACTGCTTGAGTAAAAATACGTTTTAAACTCTTTAACCTATCTAATCCCCCGCGCCTACGAACAATTTCTTCCAAGAACTTCGCGAAATTAGCAGCAACGGCCTGATACTCTTCACCTGCATACATATCAATCCAAGGTTGATATGGATTCCCTAAAACCTTTGTGTTCGACAAAGCCAAACCAATCTCAGCATAACCCAGCAAACATGGAGAGAGTGCCACATGAAGGTCTAAAATGTCTCCGGATAACCCACATTCCAGAACGTAACGCGTGTAGGCCAAAGTTGCGGCCTGTTCCTCAGTATTTTCCATCTCGGCTTCAGACAAACCCCACCCGCGACAAAACTCTACATGCAGCCCCATTTCAACTTCCAATATTGTTTGGCATGCGTTTATAGATTGTTTGAGCTCTGAAAGCGTCTCTGACTTATATGCAGAAAGTGCATAAGCGCGAGAAAAATGTATTAGAAATAGGTAGTCTTGCGCGAGATAGTATCGAAAACACTCCTCGGGCAGTGTTCCATTCTCAAGACCTCTCACAAACTCATGACTCACGTACTGTTTCCATATTTCTGAGGATTCGGCCCGAAGTTTTTCAAGCAGCCCTCCTGCAGGAAATATCTCTAAACTGCTCAACATTTATAAAAAATCCACATAAAAATTTCCTTCATCAATCTCCTGGTAAGACCACAGTAATTCCATCTAACTCATCCGTGAGCTTTATTTGGCACCCGAGCCGCGACCATTCTGTTACCCCAACCGCTAAATCAAGCATTGCCAACTCTTCCTCATGGGGCTTTTTGAGCCTACTTCCCCACTGCGAGTCGACGAAAAGATGACAGGTAGAGCAAGCCATGGTCCCCGAGCAAGTTCCTTCAATTGGTAATTGATTTTGCCAGGCCACCTCAAGCAAGGACTGTCCCGGCATGGCTGATGTTGTTATCTTCTGACCGTCGGGAAGTATAAAATTGACGCTAATCATCATTCACGCAGTATTTATGGAAATACGCTCTCTATTCCTGGAGTAAAGTTTAGACCAGGCATCTACGAAACCGGAAATTTGTACCTCTGTCGTTGTCCAACCAAGGCTAATCCTGATAGCACAAGACGCAAGTTCTTCTGCTACTCCCATTTCAGTCAATACAAATGGTAAATCTACCCTGCCCGCCGAGCAAGCAGATCCGGAACTGATCGCGTACCCGGCAAGGTCCATACCCAACACCTGGACTTCGGCAGAAAAGCCCGGCGTCGCTATTTTGCTTGTGTTGGGCAATCGTGCCTCCGACCGGCCGAAAATCGTAATTGAATTATCGATGGCTAACAAGCGATCCTCCAAATCATTGCGCCATTCGGCTAATTTTGAAAATGTATCAAGCTCATTTTGCGCGCAAACCGCAGCCGCTCCAAAGCCTGCAATTCCCGGTACATTCTCTGTACCGGCCCGCAGCGCATACTCTTGTCCTCCACCATGAACAAACCGACCCAGAAGACTTTTATCTCGAGCGATTAGAGCTCCGACACCCTGCGGACCGCCAATTTTATGCGCAGACAAGCTTAGGAAATCTACATCCCAGGATGTCATATCGACTTCGATTTTACCTGCGGCTTGGATCGCGTCTGTATGAACTAATGCTCCATAACGTTTTGCTAGTCTATTAATCTCTTCAAGAGGCTGTATTACACCTGTTTCATTATTTGCGGCCATCACGGAGATTAAGGTCAACCCACTCGCTTGATTAAGGGCTGCATCAAGCGCACCAAGGTCTACCAATCCATTTTTGGTAACCTGTATTTTGCGGGAGTCACTTCTAGCGAACCTCACCGCATCATGCTCAATCGCAGAGATAAGAACAGTCTCTGCCGGGCAACATCTCAATACCTGATTATCAGCTTCAGTCCCGCTCCCACAAAATATTACCCACTCAGGCTTAGCCCCTACAAGCTTGGCCACTTTTGCACGAGCATCTTCAACAAGTGCTCGAGCTCCCCGTCCGAAAGAATGAACAGAGGAGGCGTTTCCAGGATCCGCCATTGCAAGGTTCATTGCCTCTATTACTTCAGGACGCACAGGCGCGGTCGCATTAAAATCAAAATAGGAATTCTGCATTTATTTGGCCTTCGGCGTTAATTTCAACTGTGGCATAGCATCACTGCCCCGCCAGACAAAATATAAACAGGGTTCGTTCAATTGTGCACTTGTGTTTACTAAGTGCATATCAGTATATTCGCCGAAAAAATGTTGTCTTTTCACTTGGAACACAAAAAGTTTTATGTTTTCTACTGCAAGACCCAGGACGCAGATAAAAGAGTCAAGAGAAAATGCCAGAAGTGATTATAACAGGACCAGAGGGCCGTATGGAGGGTCGTTATCACCCCCCTAAGGAACCAAATGCTCCCATTGCCCTAATACTTCATCCTAACCCGCAACAAGGCGGGACAATGAATAACCGCATTGTGTATGATTTATTCAACATATTTGCCAAACGCGGCTTCGCTACATTACGGTTTAATTTTAGAGGGGTAGGCCGGTCTCAGGGTGAGTACGATGAGGGCGTTGGTGAACTGAGCGATGCCGCTACAGCAATGGACTGGTTGCAGGGGGCAAACCCCGATGCCAAACAATGTTGGGTCGCTGGATTTTCGTTTGGTGCCTGGATATGCATGCAACTACTAATGAGAAGACCCGAGATTGATAGTTTTATCTCAATCGCGCCTCCAACAAATAAATATGATTTTAGCTTCCTAGCTCCCTGCCCTTCATCTGGATTGCTGGTGCATGGCGCAGACGACGCCATGGTCCCAGAGGAATCAACAAACGCGCTGAACAAAAAATTGTCGGCTCAGAAAAGAATTAAAATATCTTACAAGGTGATAAAAGGTGCCAATCACTTTTTTCATCAAAAGGAAGCCGACCTGGGCCAAATTGTCTCGAAATACTTAGATACGCAATTTAAACAAATTGCCAAAGAAAAAATAAACCAAGATTAAAAGATCAACGTGTAACATTTGGTTTAAAAAGCTCGCCACCAGAACGAGGCCTATCAACGCCAGTTGTCTCCGGAAAAGTGAAGGGAAGTTTCAGGAGGCTGCGCACTGCAAGGTAGGCAAAAGCCTCCGCCTCAATACTATCACCATTCCAACCCGCGTTCTCAGCCAACAAAACCGGCTTCTTTAATAAAGTTCTTAGCCTTTCTAGAAGAAATCTATTCTTGCGCCCTCCTCCTGTCACTAGCCATGACTTTACGGGCGCCGGAAAATATTCCTCTGCCCGCGATATTGCTGCACATGTAAATTCTAGAAGGGTTGCTGCCCCACCTGCAGCATCTAATTTTCTTAATGGATCAATTGAAAACTCAATGCGATCTAGAGATTTTGGTGGATGGCGATCAAAAAAAGAGTTTAGAAGCAGAGCTTTTAGAATATCTTGATCCACTCTCCCTGATCGTGCCAGCTCTCCATCCCGATCAAATCGTTTTCCTGTTAATAGCTCGGTCCACTCATCCAATTGCCCTCCCCCTGGACCAGTATCGAATGCAATAAAATTATTTTTTCCTTCGCCTATCCACGTAACGTTCGCGACCCCGCCAATATTTAATACAGCAAGAGGCTTCTCTAATCCTTGGGCGATCGCAGAATGAAAGATTGGAGTTATAGGCGCCCCCTCTCCGCCATGCGCCACGTCATTTGCACGAAAATTACAGACGACATTGATACCTGTGAGATTTGCCAGATACTGTCCATCCCCAATTTGAATTGTTTTTCCTTCAGCAGGTCTATGCAAAATTGTATGTCCATGAAAGCCAATAACGTCTATTGGCTGATCATAACCATTCTTTATTTTTATCTTTTCAAGAAACCTCTGAATGGCAATCGCATGGGCTTTCGTGACCGCTATTTCTGCTTCGAAAGCGCTCCCTACCCGTCCCAAAACATCAAAAATTTTTTTCCTTAGACCCCGATCATAACTCTCAGTATGAAAGGCCTCCGTTTCTATAAATGCTTGGCCGTCTGTTCTTATGAGGGCCAAATCAACCCCATCTACTGACGTCCCACTCATTAATCCAATTGCTAATACCGGTTTCAAACGTCGTTCACCTGTTTTAGAGGGCTCGCCAATCATCGTTTAGACATGGTAAACGACACCTAGAACGCATCAAACAGTAAATTAATAGAAAGCAAGCTTTAATAAGATGATGGACTTCAAATCTGAATTCATGACGAACGCTTACCAAAGAGGGTACGTGCATCAATGTACGGATGACAGACTGCTTGATGTCGAACTAGACGAAAACCGGCCCTGTACTGCCTATATTGGCTTCGACTGCACTGCGGATTCTTTGCATGTCGGAAGTCTTGTCCCGATAATGCTATTACGATTATTCCAAAAATCGGGTCATAAGCCGATTATCGTGCTAGGCGGCGGGACAACCAAAGTCGGCGACCCATCAGGCAAGGATGAAACTCGTCTAATTTTATCTGAAGATAAGATAGCCGAGAACATGTTCTCAATTGAAAAGACTTTCGAGAATTTTCTGACTTTCGGGGATGGACCAACCGACGCAAAAATTATCAATAACAATGATTGGCTATCTGATCTTTCCTACATCTCTTTCCTGAGAGATTACGGACGCCACTTTTCAGTCAACCGAATGCTGAGTTTTGACTCCGTAAAATTAAGGCTTGAAAGAGAACAACCCCTTAGCTTTTTGGAATTCAACTATATGATTTTGCAAGCCTACGACTTCCTTGAGCTTTTCAGGAGAGAGAAGTGCTCAATACAAATGGGAGGATCTGACCAATGGGGAAACATCGTTAGCGGAATAGAACTAGCCCGAAAAACTCAATCAGCATCTCTTTTTGGCCTAACCGCGCCCCTGATAACCACCGCATCAGGAGGTAAGATGGGAAAAACTGCAAAGGGTGCTATTTGGCTTAACTCATCTCGCTTATCTCCCTACGATTATTATCAATTTTGGCGTAACACTGATGATCAAGATGTTGGCCGTTTTCTGCGTTTGTTTACAGAGTTGCCCCTCAAAGAAATTGAACTTTTAGAAGAAAAAAAAGACATTGAGATAAATCAAGCCAAAAAAATACTTGCATACGAAGCGACGAAGCTCTGCCATGGTGAAAAAGCTGCCGAAGAAGCCGAGGAAATAGCGATTGCCACGTTTGAGAAGCGAACCACAAGTTCTAACCTTGCAACCGTCTTTTTACCGCTCGCCCTTTTGAAGGAAGGTGTGCCGGCTTACACCGCATTTGTAACCGCTAAATTGGCCTCCACAAATGGTGAGGCCAGAAGGCTCATTCGAGGAGGGGGAGCCAGAGTAAATGATGTTATCGTCTCCGATGAGACGCAATTGATAAAAAATAGCGACTTAACTCTCGATGGCGCCGCCAAGTTATCCGCGGGCAAAAAAAGGCACGTACTAATCCGGGCAGAGTAACCACCTTATCCTATGGTGAGCTTGGCACCTCTCCCACAATAGAATCCGCGGGATCCGCAATCGGATTACTCAAGATTTCTACCAGATTTCGAAGTAAACCTGGCGCTAGTGCCGAGAGCGGATTTACCCTCACACCTGGATCAGCGTAATCCCCTAAAACGCGGTAGGTTGCTGCAAACATGCCCTCACCCTTTTTCCCAGCCAGAAGGTTTCCAAGCAAAGGGATGTTTCCAAGAGCGCTATTTATTGTGTATGCGGGGATAATCGTTCCCCGAAAATCTATAAGACGACTTTTTCGATTATAACTCCCTTCACCTGTTATACCGAGATCAGATCCAACCGCCCGAGCGTTCTTAAAAACGATCTCTCTCCTCCTCCAATCGAACTCCACAAATAGCCTTGCAAAGGCGATACCCTGACCTCGTAAGGTATTTAATATACCGGTAAACGACGACAAAGTGAGCAATCTGGTTAACAAAGGCGCTTTGACAAGAGAAAAATCTCTGATTTTTGCAATCCCAGACCAACCTTCTCTGTGCGCCCCCCTCGGTCTCTTTGCTAGAATTTGTAAAGCTCCCCCTCTAAAGGAGTTAGAGATCCCAAAGTCTCGCGCAAAATGGCCAGCATTCTCTGACATAATTCGAAGATATTCGGTGTCCTGACGCTCCTGAAAATCGAAAGAAAGTTTACTTCCGGTTGAAAGAACCGAACTTAGACCTACAGATCTGCGGCCCTGTTGATTTCGAGCCACAATACCCCTAACCCCTTCAAACTGTAGTTCCGGACTCAGTATTAATTTATCTACATTTATATTTATTTGCATCGGAACCGCGGTATCAATGCTTTTAGATAAAAAATCAGATGACCACAAATTCGATAAGTCAAACGAACGCCCAACTATAGACAGACTTCCTTCATTGCCATTCGGATCAGAGACCAGCCTTAGGCTCATGTCGGTCTGACCGAAGACCAGCCGCTTGACATGAGCAACAACGAGTTTTCCTTCCGAACTAAAATCGGCAGCTGCAGAGAGCTTTAAACCCTGCGACGCCATGCTAAAATTCTTAATCCTGAATTTACCATTATTTTCTTGCTGCGCAGTCATCCATCCCAGTGCCACTTCTCCTGGTTTTTTTAGCCAGCCAAGTTCTGCAATACTAAGTTTACAGCCTTGCATTTGAACTTTAGCAAAAACCTCCAAAGGAGCATGACCTGCGGTCTTTAATAGTGCGATATCCAGCCCTAGAGGACCTTCTAAACGTCCTGAGAAGTGCTGAGTAAGCGGAAACTGTTCCCAGTCTGATTGGGGAAAAACCCCCTGAATCTCAGCTCTTCTCGAATACGGACGATCGGGGCTCCAACTCTCGCTCCACCTCAGTTTAATGGGTGTGCTGGCGAGCACCCCGCTGCCATCAAGCTCTATTCCTTTTGGATCGATTTCTACCCTAAACCGACCATCGCTCAGCGTTTTACCATCGAAAAATTCGCGAAAAGAAGCATTTTCGGTAACCGATTTTAGCTGAAAATCGGTTTCCCCTGTTTTTACCTCAACACCTAAAGGCATTTTGACCAAAAAGTTAGTCTTTGCTTCGCCTCCCATAGAACTCACGTCAAACCCTATCTGACTCCGATCAACAGAAAAGAGGTCACTAAAAATTGATACTTGTTCGCTTATCAAACCTTCTAAGTTCAAATTTAGTTCTGCAATTTTCTGTTTTTCAGATAAATCGGTAACGACTAATGAACCCTGCTTTAAAGAGAGTTTCTCGATAGTACCCCTCTCTAACCCAAATAAAATGCGATCTGACCCTATTTTAAGATTTCCATGAATTTGTGAAATTGTTTGATTACTTGTCCCAAACTGTATTGACGCTTGTTCAATCCGACCCTCCGCTTCCAAACTGCTAAATTCTAGATGCTTTGTTTTTGAATTCCAGATAGCCTGAAAAGATATGCTTGCCATAGGAATCTGACCTTCAACAACTTTTTCCGAGATCCAGTTTCTTGTGTCGTTCAAGTACCCAACCGGCCAGAACTGCAAAACCGATCCCTTATCCAAATTTGTAAGTTTAGCATTTATCAAACTTGAGCTTGAGCCATCAATGATCTTTGTTCTTGCTGCGCCGCTAAGGACCGAGACACCCAAATTGATCTTGAAGTTTTCTATCGTCACCTCATTTTTGTCAAAGTTAGTCGTCCCCTCGACATAACTAGATTTTAGTGAAATGGGGTTTGGCCAAATTTTGCTGTTAATGATTTCTCCTTGGCCGGTTTTTAGAGTAAAACTTGCACTTCGCGGTGTACCGTCAATGGAGAGTTGTGCTGTTACTGATCCGCTTACATCTAAATTCAATTTATCAACTTGACTTTCAAGGCCTTTGAGTTGAAGTGCTTTCTTTAGAGGAAAACCTGATATTCTCGCGGTCAAGGAAATCTCATTAGAGAGCCGATCAATTAGGATCCTGCCTTCAACGTCTGTTTTGTTTTTATCTAATAGAATTTGACTCGAAAAAGTCGCCTGTGGACTTTCATCCCCGATCAGAAGAATTACATCAGTATTTCGGGCCTCCATTAACCGGGTCAAATTGAAATCGTCGACTATTAAATCAGCATTCACTAAACTGAGTCTGCGTAGATAACTTAGTGGGCCACTCGGCGTTTTCTTGACCTCAAATGCCGTTATTAATCTTTGAAAAGCTGAGGAAGCATCGGTTGGGCCAAGCGCTTTGTTGCCCAATTCAAGTTGAAATGCTCCGCCTTTATCTCGTAGCATTCGAAATGAGGGACCGAGAATATCTATAGTGCGAGGTGCCAGTGTTCCTCTCATTAGTCCTGATAAACTTACTCCGATCGAGGTTTCTTCAATTACCCCGAGGGTCCGACCTTGTTTATCAACCGCGGAAATACCTTGGACCCTGACTTCGGGCACGCTATCCACGTTTCTCCACAGAATTGATGTCTGAGAAACTTTGAACTTCAAATCAAGACCCAGGTCATCCAACGCGGACTCAATCTGTTGATTTAAAAAATTTAAATAAATAGGCGCAAGCGTTAACCTCCAGGCCAAAGCCCCGGTAACTGCTAACAATACGATAGAAGCTATATATAAAATCTTAATACTTATGTTCCTTAATGGCGTTTTTCCAGGAACCTTTATCTGGAACGTATGAGGTTGACCTAAAAAAGTCCGTCGACCAAGCTGTTCAAATTACCTAGCCCAGAGAGGGACTTGATTGCAATTAATTTCAAACAATCTATCAAAACAAAAATTTGGTAAACCCGTTAGACCGGACACAGAAGCCGCTGACCGTTTTGTAGAAAAATTACTTGAAAATATAAGATTTTCTGAAGATTCCGAATTGTTGAATTATTGGGGTCGCTTTTGTTCAAATCAAAATTCGTTAAAGGAAATCAATCTTGTCCTGGGTCATAGTCCTTTTCTTGCCAACATTCTCGTTGCCGAACCTCGCTTCTCAAGAACTCTGTATTCAGCTGGGCCGGAGGAAGCCCTAGCATCGATTAAATCTGACCTCTCCAAAATAGACCCATATACGGCGTCAGAAGTCTCTATAAAGAAATCCTTGCGCGTTCTGCGAAAGAAGGTTGCGTTGACTTGTGCTGTTGCTGATTGCCATTCGGCTTGGGAATTAACCAAGATAACCCAAACTTTATCAGACTTTGCGGGCTCTGCGCTGTCAGTGGCGATCAAACATTTATTACTAAACGCTCATAAGCGCGGGGAGTTTATACTTCAAGATACCAAGGACCCTGAATTGCAATGTGGGTTCATTTGCCTTGGCATGGGGAAACTAGGCGCTAAAGAACTAAATTTCTCAAGCGACATTGATTTAATCCTTCTCTTCGAAAGCGATTCTAAAAATTATATTGGACGTAAAAGCAAACAAGAATTTTTCAGTCAGTTCACCCGGAAGTTAGTCACAATAATTGAAGAGCGTACCTCGGATGGTTACGTGTTCCGAGTTGATTTGAGGCTAAGGCCAGATCCCGGTTCTACTCCCCCTGCGTTATCAACCATTGCTGCTGAAACTTACTACGAAAGTGCCGGACAAAATTGGGAGCGTGCAGCATTGATCAAGGCTCGCCCAGTGGCAGGAGACCTAGAGGCTGGCCGCAATTTTATTAACAGCCTTAAACCATTTATTTGGCGCCGCAATTTAGACTTTGCCGCGATAAAGGACATTCAATCTATTAAACGTCAAATCAACTCAACTCAGGGTAACAACCAGCGAAAAATACCGGGCCATAACATTAAACTAGGTCGGGGCGGAATACGTGAAATTGAATTTTTTGTCCAAACCCAACAACTGATATGGGGAGGTCGAGACCCATCCTTGCGATCAAAATCGACATGCAAGTCTCTTCGGGCGTTGGTGACTTCAGGCCGCATTTCAAGTCATGTCGCAGAAGATCTAATTATGGCATATGCGAAACTTCGTAAAATCGAACACCGCCTTCAAATGACCAATGATCAACAAACACATGAAATTCCTTTTGACGAAATTAAGCTCAAAAAATTAGCAAATTTTTCTGGATACAAATCCCTAAAGAGCTTCTCTGATGAGTTGGGACATGTCTTAGAATTAGTTGCGGCGCATTACTCAAACCTTTTTGATCAAACCTCAGACTTAGCCGAAAATGGTTCCCTGGTTTTCACAGGAGCTGAAAGCCACCCCGACACACTGCAGACTTTATCTAATATGGGGTTTAAGGAACCCGAGAAAATTTGTGCCATAATAAAAAACTGGCATTACGGCCGCTACAGGGCCTTTAGGAGCGCCCGGGCAAGGGAACTTCTTACAGAGCTAATCCCTAACATTCTGGACGCATTTTCAAACTCCATAGAGCCAGATTCTGCCCTCTTAATTTTTGATGATTTCCTCCGCGTTTTGCCGGCCGGAATCCAAATTTTATCAATGATCAATGCAAACCCCGCTTTGTTGGTGCTCTTATCCGAGGTTATGGGGGGAGCTCCTTTCCTTGCAGATAGACTAAAAAAATATCCGATACTTTTAGACCACGTTCTGGAACCAGACTTTTTTCAACTGCCCCCGGATGAGCGGTCGCTATCACTAGAATTAGAAAACAGCTTGAGCTTCGCAAAAGATTTTGAGGATGTACTCGACATAACCCGACGACATGTCAATGATAGACTATTCCAAATTGGCATATTAATGCTTAAAGGCGTTGTCTTACCTACCGATGCCTCGAAGCATTTAACAAACATTGCGGATAGCGCATTAAAAAGTGTTTATAAGCGGGTCGCGGACAACCACGCAGAACGCCACGGAACGTTCAAATATCGAGACATCGCAGTTATCGCCTTGGGAAAACTTGGCGGAAATGAACTAACAATTAGTTCTGATCTGGACCTACTCTTCATATATCCAGATAATATTGAAGAGTTTTCCGATGGGATAGAACCTGTTTCTCAACTACCCTACTTCACTCGGTTAGCTCAGAAGTTTATAAGCGCGATGACTGCCCCGACTGGTCAAGGTACGCTTTACCAGGTCGATCTCCGATTGAGACCGTCGGGAAACGCCGGACCGATAGTATCCTCTATGCGCTCATTCATTGATTATTACCGCTCGATGGCTTGGACCTGGGAACATATGGCGTTGACAAGAGCACGCGTAATTACAGCCCAGAAACAATTTTCAAAGACAATAGAACAAAACATAAAAATGCTCCTTACCCAAGAACGGAACCATCGAAAACTACTTTTAGACGTTGCAGATATGAGATCTCGGATAGAAAAAAACAAAAAGTCCGCGGGTTTATGGGATGTTAAACACGCCCGTGGGGGTCTTATAGATATCGAATTTATTACTCAATATCTTCAGTTAAAATATGCTCACTCAAATTCGGAAGTCCTCGCTACCAACACAGCGGAAGCAATCATTCGATTATCTGATTCGGCACTGCTTAACCATTCTCACAGTGAGAAGTTGCTTGAAGCGCTAGCACTTTGGACCCAGATTCAAGGTATTTTAAGGCTGACCGTTGGAAACAACTATAACGAACATCGATTTTCAAGGCCAATACGAGCTCTCCTTAACAAAACATGCGGAAGCCAAGATTTTGGATCCCTCAAAAAGAGGGTCCTGGACCTACAGAGAGCTTGCCACGCAATTTTCATCGAACTCATTGAAGACCCGGTTGAAAAAATTCGTAGCCGTAATCTATAAATGCGATACCAAAAAGTTAGAATTTCATAAGGAAGGTTTAACCCGAAACTCAGAATATTACCGAACAAAATACTTATGCAGAAAGGATCCAAGAAAATGGTTGTCAATGCTAGCAATGTTCAAGATCTGCACGCAAAAATGCTCCACAAACGACTTTATATTATTTTTTCTGAACCCACCGAAAAAACTGGTGATCGAAAAAAAATATTCCATAAACATATCGCGTATCAGCTAGAGATAGAGAAAAAGGGAATTTTATTTGCTGCAGGCCCCTTCGTAGACGGTAAAGGAAAACCCCAAGGTCCGGGGATGATTGTAATTCGAGCTAAAAATGGAACAGAAGCAAAACGGATCGCTGATGCCGACCCCTTTCATAAAGCTGGCTTTAGGAAATATCGTATTCAAGCCTGGGAGGTAAACGAGGGAGGCTTTAATATCAGAGTGAATTTCTCAAATGGCCAGTATAAATTGGATTAGTGGAAATGGTTGAAGTAGGAGATGCGGCACCAGACTTTTCAGCCCCAAATGATAAAGGGGGAAACAGCGCGCTCAAGGATTATCGTGGACAGAACTTGATCCTCTATTTTTATCCAAAAGACGGGACCCCCGGCTGCACTAGCGAAGCTAATGACTTTCGGGATTATCTAGAAACCCTTAAAACCCTTAACACATCGATTGTTGGAGTTTCTAGGGATAGTCTAAAACGTCACATAAATTTCAGTAAAAAAAATCAACTCAATTTCCCTTTGATCTCAGATGAAGACGGGAAAATATGTGAAAATTACGGTGTATGGCAGAAAAAACAAAATTACGGACGATCATATATGGGGATCGTTCGATCAACATTTCTTATAAACTCGGAAGGTTCTGTTGCTGAGGTTTGGAAGAATGTGAGGGTCAAAGGCCATATTGAGTCCGTTGTCAAAGCTGTAAAAAAACTATGCTGACCCTTGCAGATCTTGCGCGGTCCGTTCTTCTGACTGCAAATCCAGCAAAAAAAGCAGCACTCACGCAAGACCTTGCAGTAATATGGAATAACGATCCCGAATTTTCTGTCGGGATCGCTCATGCTCCCCGTAGACCCCGGAGACCAAATTTACCTGAATTAAAGCCGCCAGCTGAAATGCCCAAAAGGGGGAGGGGTAACTCGCCTAAAAATAAGGCAGCCTTGCTGCATGCACTAGCTCACATTGAATTGAATGCTATCGATTTAGCCTGTGATCTAATATCGCGTTTTGCTAACCCCCTATTTCCTAGAGAATTTTACGATGACTGGGTAAGGATTGCGAACGAGGAGGCAACACACTTCGTTTTACTTACGGAGAGACTAGCTCAATTAGGTACAGTTTATGGAGACTTACCCGCACACGATGGTCTTTGGGAAGCCGCAGAGAGTACAAGCGATGACCTTTTGCTTCGCCTCGCGATTGTGCCTTTGGTTCTAGAGGCCAGGGGATTGGATGTTGCTCCTGCGATTATGAACTCTCTTAAAAAAGTAGCTGACAAGAAAACACTTCTTATTCTTGATCGTATTTACACTGATGAAATTGATCATGTGTCGATAGGGTGGAAATGGTTTACTTATTTGTGTCAACGGAGAGAACTGGATCCCACAACTCATTGGTATCATCTTGTAAAAGAATATTTTCCCGGAAAATTAAAAAAGCCTTTCAACCATGAAGCGAGAATACTCGCCGGATTCAAAGATAAGGTTTACGAGAGACTATGTGCAACATAGTGCTCAAGGATTATTTACTAATACAGTTCGGTGGATCTGGGACTTGACCATTACGCCTGTACCACTCCTCCGGAGTAAACGCATGAATCGAAAGCGCGTGCACGGGCCCCTCCAACTCCTCTACCAACAACTTGTTTATCTGTTGATGTCGAGGCACCCTGCCTAATTCAACAAAATTCTCTGAAACAATCACAACCTTAAAATGAGTTTCGGCATTGTCAGGCACACTGTGCCTATGGCTTTCATTAACTACTTCCAAATGCAAAGGGTTTAGAACACCCAATTTATTTTTTATATTTTGGGAAACACTATTCATTGCTCTTAAGACCCCATATCACTCTTTGCAGAACCTTCAACCCGCAACGCCAGCGCAGCCTCCATAAATAAATCCAGGTCACCATCCAAAACGGCTTGGGTGTTGCTAGTTTCAACCTCGGTTCGAAGGTCTTTTACCATTTGATAAGGCTGCAATACATAAGATCTAATTTGATGTCCCCAACCAATATCAGTTTTGGCATCATGGTCCGCTTGCAATTGCTCTTCACGTTTCTTTAGTTCAGCCTCATATAAGCGTGCTCTCAACATGGACATCGCTTCCGCGCGATTTCGATGCTGCGATCTATCATTCTGACATTGGACAACTATTCCCGTTGGCAAATGCGTAATCCGAATTGCACTATCAGTTTTGTTAACATGTTGTCCTCCAGCCCCGGATGCTCTGTAAGTATCAACTCTCAGATCCTTGTCCTCAATCATTACCTCGATCGTTTCATCGATTACAGGATAGACCCACACGCTAGAGAAACTCGTGTGACGCCTTGACGCGGCATCATAGGGAGAGATTCTAACCAACCTGTGAACCCCGCTTTCGGTTTTGAGCCAACCATAGGAATTACGGCCCAAGATTTTTAAGGTCAGCGATTTTAATCCAGCTTCATCACCAGGGCTTTCTTCTAAATATTCTACCTTATAGCCGCGCCCTTCCGCCCACCTTATATACATTCGCGATAGCATTTGGGCCCAATCCTGCGATTCTGTACCGCCAGCACCGGCGTGTATCTCCAAAAAACAATCATTCGCATCCGCTTCACCTGAGAGCAATGACTCTAGTTCTGCTTTGGCCGCGCGCGCTTTTAGTTTCTTGAGCGCCAGCTCACCCTCGACTATCACCTCAGAGTCGGACTCTGTTTCCCCCAGCTCAATAAGGGTAATCGCATCCTCTAATTCGAGCTCAAGTGATCTAACATCTTTTATGGAATTCTCCAGCCCGGTTCTCTCTTGCATTAAACTCTGTGCCCGTTCCGGATTAGACCAAATTTCTGGATCCTCCGCGATACTATTCAATTCATCAAGACGAAGTAACGCATTATCCCAGTCAAAGATGCCTCCTTAGGAGCTCTATTGACTGTTTTATCTCCTGAAAAAATAACTCTGTATCAGCACGCATACTGAGACCTCAGACCTGTTAGATACCATCTAGCAACTTGATTAATACAAACCCTCTATATCTCCAATAGGTTTTTCAGCATTGGGTCCGATCGGGCGTTCGAATTGGCTTGAACCAACTTCATCCAATTCATTAGGATTTTGATGAAATTTAAAAGCCTCAATAATACTTCCCTCTCCCCGGGCCTGGGCGCGAGTTCCTGTTTTACTATTGATTCGTATTAATTTTATTCCAGGTGGAATTCTAAAGGGTATTGATTTGACGTTTTTTAGAGCCTTTTCCATAAAATCTCGAAAAATAGGTACCGCTACGGATGATCCGGTTTCTCGGCGCCCCATGGTTTTAGGCCGGTCGAACCCAACAAAAATTCCTACTGCGAGATCCGGCGAAAATCCAATAAACCAAGCATCATTGCTTTGGTTGGTAGTTCCTGTTTTCCCAGCTAAGGAACGATTCAATACCTTTATTCGCGCCCCTGTCCCTCTTTTTATTACTCCTTCCAGCATTGACACCACTTGATACGCGCTTTGAGGATCAACTAGTTGCTCTCGGTCATCTGGAATCACAGGTGGCAAATCGTCTTTCCACTTTATGTTGCTACAAAACGTGCAAGAACGAGCCTCATGTTTAAAAATCGTTTTACCACTTCGATCTTGAACTCTGTCTATAAAAGTTGGCTGAATTTTTTTTCCTCCATTAACCAACATTGCATAGGCTGTTGTAAGTTTCAGCAAAGTAGTCTCAGAAGCTCCCAAAGAGGCTGATAATATTTTAGGAAACGGCTTACCAATTGCGAATCGTTCAGCATAATCTGAGACTACATCCATACCTAAACGCTGCGCTAATCTAACAGTTATTAAATTTCGGGACTTTTCTACACCCAACCTTAACGTGCTTGGGCCGTAGAATTTCCTTGTGAAATTTGAGGGTTTCCAGAGTTTTTGCCCCGCTCCTTGATCGGCAACGAAAGGGGCATCCAGAATAATGCTTGCGGGTCCAAAGCCATTTTCCATTGCGGCCAAATATACAAATGGTTTAAAAGCAGATCCAGGTTGTCTAAGTGCTTGAGTCGCCCGATTAAACTGGCTCCGCGCGAAACTGTAACCCCCCGACACAGCTAATACCCTCCCCGTATGCGGGTCCATGGCAATGATTGCTCCATCAATTTCGGGTATCTGTTGCAGGACCCACTCTTTTTTATCTTGGCTTTTGACAAATCCCGCAATGTCGGATTTTTCAACCAAAATCACATCTAATTTTTCTATAACATCAGTAAGTTTTTTAAACTTGGATCCCGGTTTTATGTATGAGTGGTGTCTAAAGCGCCATTTTACTTGAGAGAACCGAATTATCCCAAATGAACCATCATCGAGACCGATCTTTGCAACATCGTCTCCCACCTCCAGAACTACAGCCAAACGCCAGCTTGCAGCCGAGTCTGACAATACCGCTGGCAAAGGAACCTTTAGTAAATTCTTCTTCCATCCATCGAGAGTTTTCAACTTTGAGACAGGCCCTCTATACCCATGGCGTTGATCATAGCTCCGCAATCCCCTACGCAACTCAATATCAGCGAGAGCCTGCAAATTGGGATCCAAGGTGCTTCTAACGGACAACCCTCCTCCATAAAGTTTCTTTTCTCCAAATCGGGCCTTTAACTCTCGCCTAACCTCCTCAACAAAAAACTCTGCTCGCGCTGAGAGCGTTTCGGATCTTTTCCGACTGCGCAATGGTGTATAACGTGCCTCAGCTGCCGCTTGTGAGGTGATGTACCCATCCTCCAACATTCTTCCAATTACATAATTGCGGCGGAATAATGCGGCATTAGGTTTTCGAACGGGGTGATAATTATTGGGCGCTTTTGGCAGCCCGGCAAGGAATGCACACTCAGCGATCGTTAGATCATTCAGGGATTTATCAAAATAATTTAGAGCGGCAGCGGCTACACCATAAGACCCCATACCGAGGTAAATTTCATTTAGGTAAAGCTCTAAAATTCTTCTCTTAGACAATGCATGATCTATTCTAAATGCCAAAATAGCCTCTTTGAGCTTCCGCTCCATAGAGACTTCATTGGTCAATAAAAAATTTTTAGCGACTTGCTGCGTAATTGTGGAAGCACCCACAAGGCGGCGTCCGCTACCAAGGTTTTGGATATTGGTAATAATCGCCCGAACTACTCCAATAAAGTCTACCCCGGCGTGTGAAAAAAAATTTTTATCTTCTGCCGCGATAAAGGCATTTACAACACGCGCCGGAAGGGAACCAATAGGCACAAAAATCCGATTTTCTCGTGCAAATTCTATTAAAAGTCTTCCGTCACCTGCATGCAAACGGGTGGCCGTCGGAGGCTTGTAATTAATTAATTGCTGATAGTCTGGCAAAGAACGTCCGTAGTGCCAAAGGATGCCTCCTATTCCCAAAGAACCAATAACTGCAAAAAGGAAGCAAAACCCGAAGAAAATGGAAAAAATTTTAAATAGTTGTTTCATGCAAACGGCTTCAATATTCTCTGCCATTAGAGGCTTTAAGGTAATTTTTGCCACACAATTGTGACCACATCATGGTCTTAAGAGCTCCTTACGACGCTTAAAATAATTATCTATCGCCTGAACCATCGCAGAGGCGAATAAACGGTGATAATTGTCAGTTTTGAGGAGCATTTCATCCTTTCTATTGGAAAGGTATCCCATTTCAACCAAAACTGAAGGTACTTCTGGCGCCTTTAAGACAGCAAAACCAGCAAAACGCCTGTGATTGCTGAGTAAACGTATTTTTCCGTTAAATTCCTCGACCAACATTTCTGCAAATCTGACTGAGTCATTTTTTGTTAAACGTTGTCGTAAATCTATAAGGACCCGTGCTACTGCATCTTCAGTCTCGTCAAGATCCATGCCAGCGATAATATCTGCCTTATTTTCTCTCTCAGCGAGAATAAGCGCTTCCTTATCTGAGGCTTTTTCAGAGAGTGTATAAATTGACGCACCACGAATTTTATCGAGTTTTATTGAGTCAGCGTGGATAGACAGAAACAGATCTGCCTTTTGGTTTTGAGCCTTTTTTACCCTTTCTCTTAATCTCAGGAAAATATCTTTCTCCCTTGTAAGAGAAACCCGATACCTTCCGGTCCCAATCAAGAATTTTTTTAAAATCAATGCTTGTTTAAGAACTACCTGTTTCTCTTGCAATCCTGAAATGCCGCGGGCCCCTGGATCTGTGCCACCGTGCCCCGGATCAATCACTATCAAAGGTCTCGTTGAGGAAATCGTTGTGTTTACTCCGGGGGAACTTAAAATATTTCTGGTATTTCTTGTTATTCCCTTACCAACCTGCGCCAAATCGCCATTGGTCTTAGTGTCTGAATCTGATTGTCGTTGAAAGTGCTTAGCCTCGATTACTATTCTATGAGGTTTACCCGAAACGGCTTTCAACACGAAGGAGCGACCGATCACAGTGGGAACAGAAAAATCGATTACAAGACGGGAACTCTGGGGCGTAAGCTGGCCAAACCGGTAACCAAGAACCCGGCGCCCCTTTTTCACCGTTTTATTAATCTTTGGCCAGCGCATTGATGGCAAATCAATAACGATTCGGTAAGGATTTATGAGCGAGAAACTCTTAAACTTGACCATTTGGTTTAAATCGAGGACTACGCGAGTAAAGTCCTTATAATCTCCAACCCGAATGCCAAGGATTTCGTTCGATGCAGATGCCGGCAGGCACAATCCCATAACCAAGCAAAAAGAAAGTGCTAGCTTAGTTAAGAAACCCAGATTTTTAGACATTTTGTGACCGGCACTCTTGCTAGATACATTCTTACAGTTAAAAAAGACTCGAATTCAATACGTTATTTCGCGATCTTTAAAAATTCTCTTCCCGAAAACATGATTAATTTATCAGCATCATTTCTTGCTAAAAATACGATTTAACCCATTGTAGAACAACAAAGATATAGACTATCTTACCTACGTTGAGCATACCGGCTCCGTTCTGGATCAGTAAAACTGATTTGAGAGAATGCGGCGACAAGAGAAGCTAGAGACAGCTCCCTAAACTGCTTTCAGGATGACGGTAATTTTTTTTGAACCTCCAGGGGGTTAGTGTTTTTCAGAGTTCTTTTCTGGCGAGTAAAATTAAACGCGCTGAAAGCAAGCTGGGCGCTCACCTGATCCTGGTATAAGTGGCCTCTAAGATCCTGCACTCAACACCGGTATTTGGAGGCCCGGAGCTAAAAAATGACACGCAGAATGCTGATTGATGGCGCGCACTCGGAGGAGATACGCGTTGTGATCACTGAAGGAACAAAACTTCTCGATTACGATATTGAGTCCTCGACCAAGACACAAAATAAAGGAAACATATACCTGGCAAAGGTGATGCGAGTAGAGCCCTCTCTGCAAGCAGCTTTCGTAGATTATGGCGGAAATAGACACGGGTTTCTCGCTTTCAACGAAATACATCCTGATTATTACCAGATACCGGTAGAGGATAGAGAGGCTCTTAAAGAGCATGTTGCAGAGTTTGAGGAAGCTGCTATCGCTGCCAAAGAGCATCTCGAAGATATTGATGGAGACGGAGAACTGGTGCTCGATGATGGGGCTGAGATAGATGCTGAGAAGAGCCCGGAAGCAGAAAGTGAGCGGGCAAACGAACAAACAGAGGTTACGGATCCAATTGAATCCCCGAATACCGAAAATTCACATGAAGAAGCTGTTCCTGCAACTTTTCCATCAAAAACGATAGCCGTCGATGATCCAGAAAAAGAAGATCAGAAGGCAACCTCTAGAATAGGGAATCGGTTCATACCACGTCGGTATAAAATCCAGGAGGTGATAAAACGCAATCAGATTATCCTCATTCAGGTGGTGAAAGAAGAGAGAGGGAACAAGGGAGCGGCTCTTACCAGCTATCTCTCCCTCGCCGGTCGTTATTGCGTGCTAATGCCAAACGTAACCAGAGGAAACGGAGGTGTTTCCAGGAAAATCACCAATGCATCAGATAGACGGCGGATGAGAGAAATGCTGACGGCCTTAGAAGTTCCGGAAGGGATGGGGGTGATAATGCGTACTGCAGGCATGCAGCGTAACAAATCGGAGATAAAGCGTGACTTTGATTACCTTATCCGCCTTTGGGAAGACGTTCGTCACAAGACGCTGGAATCCTCCGCTCCAACTCTTGTTTACGAAGAAGGTGACTTAGTAAAACGGGCTATTCGAGATCTTTACACCCGAGAAGTAGAAGAAATTTGGGTGGAAGGTCAGGGAACCTATCAGGTAGCAAAAAAACTTATGCGAATGATGATGCCCAGTCACGCAAAAAGAGTTCAACCCTATAAAGATAACTCAATGCCAATGTTCCATCGCTACCAGGTGGAAAATCAAATTGAGGCAATGCATAACCCCATCGTTCAGCTTAAATCTGGTGGATACCTTGTAATAAATCCGACGGAAGCACTTGTTGCTATCGACGTGAACTCAGGCCGTGCCACCAAGGAACGAAACATTGAGGAAACTGCAACAAAAACCAATTTGGAAGCGGCTTCGGAGATAGCCTATCAAATCAAGCTAAGAGATCTTGCTGGCCTGATTGTTATTGATTTCATTGATATGGAAGAACGAAGTAATCAAAGAGCGGTAGAAAAAAGGTTCAAAGACTCGGTCAGGGTGGATAGGGCTAGAATTCAGGTAGGAAGAATTAGCAGTTTTGGTTTACTCGAACTATCGCGCCAGCGCATGAGACCAAGTTTAGTCGAAAGCAGCACCCAAACCTGCCCCAATTGCGGCGGAACGGGTAATGTACGATCTACAGAGTCGATGACGCTGCACGCTCTCAGAATTCTTGAAGAAGAAGGCACTAGAATGCGGAGCAGTGAAGTTTCCTTGACCCTGCCCAACCAAATAGCACTGTATCTTTTAAATGAAAAACGGGAGGCGCTTGATGCGATCGAGTCAAAATATCAGATCCGGATTCGGATCCTTGGCAATGACTCGATAAACCCAAATGAAATTGAAATAGAACGCACAAAGGCGAAAAACTCCAACCTTAATTCACCGAAGCAAGACAAAGAAGAAGAAACTCGAGAAAAATCCGAGGAAAAGCTTCCAAAGAGAAAACGCCCACGCCGCCGCCGTCGACGAAAAAATGACGTGGAAGAGGATATAACGAGTACTGAATTGAAGCCAGACGATACCGAGGGGGGGCCTGAACCAAGTAACGATATTGAAAAACCGGACGAAGAAAAATCTGGACGGCGAAGAAGAGGAAAACGAGGAGGTAGAAGACGCAGGGTCCAGACTGCGGTTAAACCTCTAGACACCAAGAGTAACTTTGAAAACAACTTCAACAATGACTCCTCTCTCAAAGAAGCGTCCAACAAAACTGAAGAACAGAGTGTATCTGCAAGCGATGAATTGGCTACAAAACCGTCAGAAGTCTCTGCAGAAATGGGGTCAGACGTCAAAGCCCCTGACAAACCCGCAAAACGCGGGTGGTGGCAGAGAATTCTTGAGTAGGACCTATCTTAATTCGAAATCCAATTTCCTAATCTCTCAACGGCCTTCCTTATCATATTTGTATTTCCAGAAAATGATAATCGGATAGATTTGTTTCCCCTAAGGGGATCAAAATCTTTTCCAGGCGTTGCAGCGACACCAGTTTCTAGCAAAAGATCTCTACAGAAGGCTTCGCTATCCTCCGTAAAATTTGATACATCGATATAAATATAAAATGCACCATCCACAGGTGCCGACTCCGTGAGACCCATCCGCGCAAGCCCTCTCAATAAAATGTCCCGGTTTTGCCTATATCGGAAAACATTTTTCTCTAGCTCGTCGATACTATCGAATGCGGCGTTAGCCGCAATCTGGGATATTGAAGGAGCAGAGATATAAATATTCTGAGCAAGACATTCTACCGACCGCACAAGTTCTTCCGGAACAATCATCCAACCGACCCGCCACCCGGTCATACAAAAATATTTTGAAAAGCTACTAATAATAATGGCATTCTCGTCATATTTAAGTGCAGTTTCTGCGTCGAAATCAAAACAAATTCCATGATAAATTTCATCTGATACTAATCTAATTCCTCGGTTTTTCACGGCAGCGCATAATTTTCTCAGACCATGGTCATCTATCATACAACCGGTTGGATTAGCGGGGTTAGCGACAATTAAACCATCAACTGGATTATGCAATGAATTTAAAATTTGAGGAGTTGGTTGAAAACGCGTATCGGAATTGGTCTCCAAACCGACTGGCGTTATGCCAAGGGCACGCAGAATATTTCTGTAAGCTGGATAGCTGGGATCTCCCAGCGCTATTCTGTCTCCGCAATCAAATGCCGCCAAGAATGCTAATACGAATCCCGCGGAAGAGCCTGTAGTAATTATTATCCTTTCTGTAGGCACTTGAACTTGGTATCTTTGTAAATACCAGTCGGAAATTTTTTCTCGCAAGTCGGATCTTCCGAGAGCTTCGGTATACCCTAGGGGATCTTCGTTTGCAGCTTTTACGGCAGCGTTGATCACACTTTTAGGGGCGGGCGTCGAAGGTTGTCCAAGCTCGAGATGAAAAACTTCTTTACCCTGGGCCTGAAGCTGATTACCGGATCGTAATACATCCATAACAATAAAAGGAGAGATTTTTCCTCGCTGCGATACTTTAAGAGCCATGGATCACCCAAACAAAATGTATTTTTCTTTTATCTACGTAACGATAGATACTGGTTTAATACCAGCGCTATAAATCAATATGTTTATCCTAAGTATAAGTGTTAAATGTAAATTTAAGTAGGTTTGGAGGACAACCTGTTTATGACATTCCATAAGACACTCAGAAAAGTACTCTTTACAGGAATAATCTTAATCCTCCAATGTTCCAACCTAACCCATGGCGCGTCTTTTATCCGTGACACAGAGACGGAAAAAACCATAAGGTTTTTTGCAGATGAAATCATTGCTGCAGCGGGTCTTCTCCCAGAAAGCGTTAAAATACAAATAGTTCTCGATCCCGAAATAAATGCCTTCGTTTCGGGTGGTCAAAGGATCACAATAACGACCGGTTTAATCCAAGCCACGGAAGCCCCAGGCCAATTAATGGGGGTTATTGCTCATGAGGTCGCACACATCGCAGGTGGTCACCTGGCAAGATTAAATAACTCTCTCTCCAAAGCCAGGAGAACCTCACAAGCCGCCCAATTTCTTGGCGTGGCCCTCGGAGCGATCAGCGGACAGGCGCCGATAGCAAATGCGCTTGGGGCTGGCGGGTCACATATCGCCAAACGCAACCTTCTTAAATTCAGTCGTACTCAAGAGCAGGCTGCCGATCTAGCTGCCACTCAGTACCTTGATGCGGTAGGAGTTTCCAGTCGAGGGATGCTTCAATTCCTTGAAAAACTTCAAAATCAGACCCTTCTGATGGAGTCAAATACCCCACATTATGAGAGTACACACCCTTTGACTAGAGATCGGATTTTCTTTGTAAAAAATCATCTTCAACATTCTAGACATGGTGAGCGGACGTCTTCCCCAGCCGCAAATCTATTGCACGCAAAACTTGTAGCAAAAATTGCTGCGTTCACCAATCCGCCTTCAGTAACGCTTGCTGCATATGAAGAGACTTCCGAGAAGATTCCTTTTAAATATGCCAGGGCTATTGCTTTTTTTAAAAATGGAGAGATCAAAAAATCTTTAGATTTAATTAACAAACTAATTCATATCCGACCCAAAAATCCCTTTTTTTATGAGCTTAAGGGTCAAATACTGTTCGAAAACGGCCGGATATCAGAGGCAAAAAATTCCTACAACAGGGCGCTCGAACTTTTACCGAAGGCCCCCCTTATAATGATAAAACTCGCCCACACTATGCTGGAATTAAAGGATGTAAACCTTCTAAACACTGTTAAAAACCTTTTAACAGGAGCAATCGAAAAAGATTCCAAAAACCAATATGCCTGGCATTTACTTGGAACTGCATACAATCGTTCAGGTAATCTAGGTTTAGCGGCTTTGGCCTCTGCAGAACATAATCTTTTACTCGGAAGGAAAGGCACCGCTCGTTTAATGGCGAAACGAGCCATCAGATTAATTGATATTAACCAACCAGGTTCAAAAAGAGCATCTGATATCCTCACAGCGACGAAAGAAATAGAAAAATCTAAGTCACGCTAACTGAGCTGCCTCTGGTTGATTCGATGGATGCGCATCTGAAAATTCCTTCAAACCTATGCACTCCTCAAATATACGACTAATCGTGGGATAGCAATCCAAATCACAGTTAAACCGTTGCGCATTTACCACCTGCGGCACAAGACAAATATCGGCAACAGTTGGAGAGTCACCGAAACAAAATTTTCCGGTTTCAACATTGGAACTGAGGATCTGCTCCAAACCATCAAATCCCTCTTTAACCCAATGTCGATACCAGGCTATCCGCGCCTCTTCGTCAGCTTCAAGTTGATCTCTCAAATAATTAAGAACCGCCAAATTATTAAGGGGATGAATATCACAAGCAATTAGCCCGGCTACCCCACGAACCTTGGCCTTTCCAAGCGCATCTTGGGGTAGGAGTGCAGGAGCTGGATAGACCTCCTCGAGGTACTCAATAATCGCCAATGACTGAGTTAGGATATCTCCTTCAATATCAAGTGCCGGTACCCGCCCCTGAGGATTGATAAGTCGAAAGCTATCACTCAGATGGTCTCCTGCTTGCAAATTTATAAGGTTATGATCGTAGCTCAGCCCTTTTAAATTCATAGCTATTCGGAGACGAAACGCTGCAGAAGACCTAAAGTAACCATATATTTTCATTTAGTTTCCCCCAGATGGTAATGGTAAGGTTGTCAAATATAATACTCACGGAGAGGCGGGAAGCCGTTAAACCCGGTTGATGAATAACTTGCTGTGTAGGCACCAGCACTCAAAAATCTTATTTTATCTCCTTCTTGTAAGTCCAAAGGAAGCTGGTAACCCGATAAATCATAGAGCACGTCCATTTCATCACAAGTCGGACCCGCTAATACTACTGGTCCTGTGGCACCTCCATCCCTTGTGGTCTCTATTTTGTATCGGATGGCCTCCCCCATAGTTTCTATCAGACCACCGAACTTGCCAATATCCACATAGACCCACCGGCGCCCACCATGCCTTTTCTGAGAAACTAGCACTACCTCCGCCTCTATGACCCCCGCGTCACCGGCTATGTATCTTCCTGGTTCCGCAATAATCCGGGGCACAGAACTTCCAAAATGGAGATATAGTGCCTTTGTTATCTCATCACATATCTCATTCAGGTCAGGCACACCCTCTCTATATCGCGACGGAAAACCGCCACCTATATTAAGTAATTCAAGTTTAATTCCTGACTTGCTCGCCTTCAAAAATAATTGAGCCGCTTGTGCAATCGCGCCAGCCCATTGCTTGGGATTGCGTTGTTGGGAACCCACATGAAAAGAAATACCCTGAGGTTGTAAACCAATGCGTTTTGCTCTTGCTAAAACGTCAATTACTCCATCCGGTTCAATCCCGAACTTATTCGAAAGGGGCCAGTCGGCTCCGGCACCATTGGTCAGAAAGCGGCAGAAGACTGCCGCACCTGGGGCTACACGCGATATTTTTTCGACTTCTGCATCACAATCTGCGGCGAAAAGATTCACACCTGCCTGAAAGGCCTCAGCTATGGCGGATTCTTTTTTTATCGTATTACCAAATGAGAGTTCGCTTGGCTGTGCACCAATCGCCAAACACTGACGGATCTCAAAGATACTAGCCGCATCAAAACAGCTTCCAAGGGAGAGTAAATTTAAGAGGATTTCCTTGGCCGGGTTCGCCTTAATTGCATAAAAAATTTCTACTGACGGCAAACATCGACGTAGATCTTCGTATTGCTTAATCACTAGATCAATATCAACAACCAGACAGGGGCTATCAGGATTGTGCTCTTCTAAAAATTCAATAATTTTTTTATTCATAGGGTTTTGCTTTATTTTCTTATCAGCAAGATTCCTTAAATACGATTTTTAGGGAAATATTCTAAAAATTCTCAAGAACAAAGACATTTTTTTCAATCTAATCCATCAAAAGCAGTTCAGTTAGAAATCAAATGACCGGGGTCGTTATCGAGATCAAGGAACTTTTATGAAAATCCACACCTTCTCTGCAAGCCGAATATTAAGGAAAAGTATGTGAAAAAAGTCATAAGAGCACTCCGTTAATTGCAAATAGTACTGAGATAGAGACAATTGAAGTGTTATCGTCATCCATATTGCGCGCGATACTCAGCTACTGTATTGCTATAAAAATAATGATCCTTGGAAAAGTGTATTGAGCCAAAAAAAAACAATAGCAATTCTGAATGGACCCAACCTCAACTTACTTGGAAACAGGGAGCAAGAAATATACGGCCATCAAACACTCGATGAAATTGAGGTTGTTTGTAAAAAACATGCTAGCGAGACTGGGTATAGTTTGGATTTTCGACAAACTAATAGCGAGGGAGAACTCGTTGATTGGATACAGGGTCTCTCTGGAATTGGCACAATAATCATCAACCCTGCGGCTTATACACATACATCTATAGCGATTAGAGATGCTTTGATTTCTTGCGACTGCCCAGTCATAGAAGTGCATATTTCTAACATCTCGAAACGTGAGGTTTTCAGACATAAATCACTTATTTCCGATATTGTGACAGGAACAATCTGTGGATTCGGTGCGTACGGATATATTCTCGCTATAAATGCGGCTGATGATTTGTTGAGAAATGGAAAATTTGTAGATGGGTAAATTTGAAATCGAAGAAACGGCAATTAGAAAGCTTTCCGAACTCCTGAAGGAAAACGATCTCTCAGAGATAGAAATCAAAGAGGATAATAAAACCATTAGGGTTTCTAGATCACTGCAGCATGGAAACCACTCGGTCAGTCACATCGTACCGACGTTGGAGAACCCCAAAATAACCAAGGATGAAACATCTGTAACTAGGCAAGCAGGTGAGGCCGTTCTATCTCCAATGGTTGGAATCGTTTATTTGTCGCCAGAACCTGGATCCGCAAATTTTATAAAACCCAACGATTTAGTGAAAGAGGGAGATACTTTGCTTCTGATAGAGGCTATGAAAACCTTCAATCCATTGCGCGCGCCTCGCTCCGGTAAAATAGTTGAAATTTTGGTTTCTGATAGAACTCCAGTGGAGTTTGGCGAAGAGTTAATAGTGATTGAATAATCCCGAAAAATGTTTGAAAAAGTTTTAATAGCCAATCGGGGTGAAATCGCCCTACGGATTAACAGGGCCTGCCATGAAATGGGTATTAGCACGGTAGCCGTGCACTCTACGGTAGACGCTGACGCAATGCATGTACGGTTAGCGGATGAGAGCGTCTGCGTAGGAGGAGCAACCGCTTCAGAGTCATATCTGAATATTCCAGGAATTATTACAGCTGCGGTGATTACAAATGCCAATGCCATACACCCGGGCTACGGATTTCTGTCTGAAAGTGCTCGTTTTGCATCCATTGTAGAGGAGCATGGCATTAACTTTATTGGGCCTTCATCAGACCACATTGCGCTGATGGGCGATAAAATTGCTTCAAAAGCAAAAGTAAAAGAATTAGGGATACCAGTTGTCCCTGGATCAGACGGTGAAATCACCGACTTAACAACTGCCCTGAAAGTTGCAGATGACCTTGGCTATCCTGTATTGGTGAAAGCTTCTGCTGGAGGAGGAGGTAGGGGAATGCAAGTCGTTTATGAAAAAAGCGATTTGGAAGGCTCCATCTCACGAGCTCGCGCGGAAGCAAAAGCGGCATTTGGAGATGACGCAGTGTACCTAGAAAAGTTTCTAGAGCGACCCCGCCATATCGAGATCCAAGTATTGGGAGACAGCAACAATAATGTGATCCATCTGGGCGAGAGAGATTGCTCCTTGCAACGCCGTCATCAAAAGGTCCTTGAAGAGGCTGGTTCCAAAATTTTAGCCGCAGAACAACGTAACACTATTGGACGCAAGGTCTGTGAAGCATTATCAAAATTGGGATACAAAAATGCCGGCACCATCGAGTTCCTCTACGAAAACGGGGAATTTTATTTTATAGAAATGAACACTAGGTTACAGGTCGAACATCCCGTTACTGAGATGGTAACTGGTCTTGATATCGTCAGGGAACAACTTCGGATTGCCGCGGGCTCTTCCCTAAGTCTTTCCCAGGAAGAGGTGTCATATCGAGGCCATGCAATTGAATGTAGAATAAATGCCGAGAATGCGACAGACTTCACTCCTTCCCCCGGTTTGGTTAAGGACTATCACCCGCCAGGCGGTTTCGGAGTTCGAGTAGATTCTGGATTATATGCCGGCTATCGCGTCCAACCTCATTATGACAGTCTTGTGTCCAAACTAATTGTTCATGGAGAAGATCGTAATGAGTGCGTTATGAGGCTGAGACGGGCCCTGGACGAATATGTCATTACAGGAATTTCAACGACCATTCCCCTGCATCAAGAAATCCTTTCTCAACCGGAATTTACAGACGGTGATTATGATATTCACTGGCTAGAAAAAATGGTCGAGAGACGCACAATCCTCTAAATACATGGTGGGCCTAAACCCAGAAATGTTATTACGTGCTTATGCTGAGGGTCTATTCCCAATGGCAGAGGGGCGTGACGATACAAAACTCTTCTGGGTCGACCCTGAGAAACGTGGAATTATTCCGCTTAAATCGTTCCATATACCGAGAAGACTCAAGAAAACTGTTCGCAGTAACATTTACAGTATTCGTTGTGATACATGTTTCGAGGAGGTTATAAGGGCTTGCGCTGACAAGCGCCCTGGTAGGGAGGAAACATGGATCAACGACGAAATAATTAAACTCTACGTTCAGCTTTTTAAAAATGGCAAAGCCCATAGCATAGAAACTTGGCAGAATAATCTGCTTGTTGGTGGGTTATATGGAGTAGCAGTTGGGGGGGCTTTTTTTGGTGAGAGTATGTTCAGTCAAGCGAGAGATGCCAGCAAAGTAGCACTGGTGCATTTAGTAGCTCGCCTGCAACAAGGAGGATTTAAACTACTGGACACCCAATTTGTGACATCTCACCTTGCGCAATTTGGTGTAGTAGAAATTCATCGTAGCGGTTACCGCCACTTGTTATCGGCAGCGCTCAAAGTTTCGGGAGAGTTCAAAAAGGATCTGCCGGAAGGTGCGCTTGCAGCATTCATACAATCCAATACCCAAACGTCGTAGACTGGGTGCTCTAACGCCGATAAAGCTGGACTTGAAGCAAACATCCAACCCGAAAATATTCGAGATACCTCGACCCCATTACTGATTTCGTCTATCTCCAAAAAGACGGAGGTTTCTGGAGTTTCCTCTGGAGGTCGTTTATAGCAAGCACGAACCGTTACAACTAGAGAACCAAAAACGACGGCAGTATTATCTGGGGCTTTAAGTCTGAAAATTCGGGCAGTCACCTTATCTAACCCCTGCAAGACGGCTCCATCACCTTTTAACACCGACAGATCCCTTTGCTTCACCGATGCCATCATTTGAGGCGCATGAACCCCTTTAGCCTGGGCCAAAAAGACTGCCCAAAAAAAAAGAAGGGTTGAGATAATAGAGATTATTTTCAACAGGGTTTTTTCGCTATGAAGCGAAGCCTCATATAATCGATAATCCAACTGTCACCCTTAAACAGAAAAGGCCGCAACTCTCTCTTAATTGCGTCCAATAAATCCGCCCTATGGGTCTCTGCCACAGAACAAAGGAATGGCTCTGCAAACGTCTCCAACCAGTTTGAGATATCGCCAGGCAACTTTGTAGGGCGAGGGAATAGCTCTATTTCCGTTACGACAAAACCGATTCTGGCGAGCCGTTCAGAGTATTCTTTTGGATCAGGAAAATACCAAGAGTAATATTCCCTCCAATCCACACCAAATTTATCGAGGGTAATCCTTAAAGCAGCAAGGATACGGTCAATATTGCCTTTCCCTCCCATCTCTGCGACTAATCTTCCCCCTGGCTTCAAAGCATTGAACATACACCGAATAACTGCATCGGGATCTCTGGACATCCAATGCAGAGCTGCGTTTGACATTATAGCGTCAAATTCATTATCGAAACCTAGACAGTGCCCATCGCAAACAATAGCGTTTAAACCCTTTGCCCTAGCCGCTGAAATTTGTTCAGTAGACGAGTCAACACCCAGTACCTCAACATTAAACCCAAGAAGTTTCTGCGTGAGAGCGCCATCACCGCAGCCTAGATCTAAAATGCGTTCACCGGCCATCGGTTCCAGCAATGATATAAGGGGTTCACCCAACTGGGGAACAAACCCCGCATTAGAAGCATATCGTTCAGCAATCCAACGCTGCTGAGTATGATTTTTACTCATTTCATAGTTTTAGCGCGAGAAGCATCCGTGTTTTGATTTGTTTGTGAGAATATCATCCTTCCGATAAGAGACACGAGATCCACTGCTCCTTGGGTGTGCGTCAATTCATCTCCAGCAGCCAAAATTTCCTCGTCCGCTCCTGGCTGAATTGATAAATACATATCTCCTAACAAACCTGACGCAGTAATCTGAGCAGAGCTATCTTTTGGCAACTTCACCTCACCGGCAATATGGAAAGTGACGACTGCCAAAAAAGTCTGGGGGTCAAGAGCTTGATCAGTGACGGCACCAACTTTGACCCCACCTATCCGTACTTCACTTCCTCTTTTCAGGCCATCAACCCGATCAAATTTTGCTATCAGCCTATAACCCTCTGGTGTCCTTTGTCCACCAGCGACATAAGCATAAATGCAGAAGCCAATTGCTAACGCTAAAACAGCTGCACCTGTAATTGTTTCTAATAATTTATCTGACATGTATCGCGCTACCTATAGGTCCTTTCGGGCGGTTCTATTCGTTGGGCTGCCACGCCTGGTAATCGCCAGACGCCTTGTTACGTTCACCCTTACTAAGAACGTGGCCGGGTTGTCGATAGGCTGCATCTGTGCCTGTGGGATTGACCTCGTGCCTTCGTTGCCACTTTCGCGGCTTTAACCCTATGTCGTTTGGGGTTAAATCGGTCCGATGATGTAACCACCCATGCCATGCCGCCGGAACCGCTGATCCATCCGCCTGATTTTTATAAATGACCCAACGTTTTTCTCTCCCATTCCTGGAATGTTTTGGGTCTCTGTAATAACGATTACCAAGTTCATCCTCTCCCACAAAAGTCCCTGAAATCCATGTTAACAAGCGAGTGCCAATAGACATATCAAACCTCGGATAATTAGTTAGACTTAGTATAACACATTTTTTGTCTTATTCATCTAAAACAGGGTTAGTTCAAAGTGAACTTTTAACAGCTTTTAGCGTACCCACAGTGCGAGACTTCATCCAAAATCCTAACTCGCAGATGCATTCAATTGATGACAAAACCGACAACACCGCATCAAACTCTTTCAGGGTTTTTTAAAATTGAAAGGCCTTAGACAAAACCCTTTTCATTTCTGGACAATAAGAGACACGGTCGTTATGTAAAAATTTTCAAAAGTTTCAAAAAAACTCGGTCCAGAAACAGTGTTTTTGACGAAAGAATCCTATATGGTTTAGTGATGAATCACATACTTACTGCAAAGTAAGCACCTGAATCAAATCGTTCGAGTATTGGCAAGAGAAATGACTAAAACAGTTGAACAACGCCTCCAGGATATGGGACTTTCTATACCAGACAGCCCACTGCCATCTGCGAACTATGTGCCCTACACGAAAAGTGGAAACCTTGTGTTTATCTCCGGTCAGATCTCAATTGATAATGGCAATCTCATCTCCGGAAAACTTGGTCAGGATTTGGATATTGAAGAAGGACAGCTTGCCGCCAAGGTTTGTGCTTTAAACATAATCTCTCACCTGCAGAAGGCATGTAATGGGTCTTTGGAGAGGTTAGAACAGGTTGTAAAACTAGGTGGCTTTGTAAATTCAACGTCAGACTTTGCTGACGCACCTCTAGTGATCAATGGTGCTTCAGACCTATTCGTTGAAATATTTGGAGATAAAGGAAAGCATGCGCGTTTTGCGGTGTGCGCCCACTGTTTGCCCAGGAATGCTGCAGTAGAGGTGGATGGAATATTTGAAATCCGGTGAAAATGACCGAAAATAAAAATCCGTTAACCCTCAAAGCAATCAATGGCTTAGCTTCAATCTCTGCTCAAGAGTGGAACGCATGTGCCGGTGAAACTAACCCTTTCGTGTCCTACGAATTTCTCTCAGCGTTGGAAGACAGTGGTTCGGTTTGTGCCGAAACGGGCTGGCTACCTCAGCACATCATTGCACAAAACAAAGACGGCGCGCTTCAAGCTGCCGCCCCTTGTTACCTTAAAAATCATTCCTACGGGGAATATGTTTTCGACTGGGGCTGGGCGGAGGCCTTCGAACGAGCTGGAGGCACCTACTACCCCAAACTCCAGGTAGCGGTCCCATTTACTCCCGTCACCGGACCTCGGTTATTAGTCCGCGATGGAGAAGATCTCGACTATGCCCGAACTAGTCTCATTTCAGGACTAAAAGACTATATTTCAGCAAGGGGCGTATCCTCCTTGCACATCACATTTTGCGATAAACAAGAATACAGTTTCTTGTCCGACTCTGGATTTTTAAAACGACTTGGAAAACAATTTCATTGGTATAACCAAGGATACTCTAATTTTGATGATTTTCTCGACAATTTAACCTCAAGAAAACGTAAGGCAATCAGGAAAGAACGAAAGGCTGCGAACCAGGGTCTAAAGATAGAAACACTATCCGGTATGGACCTGAAAGAAAGTCACTTGGATGCTTTTTACAATTTTTATCTCAACACCGTCGACAAAAAATGGGCTCACGCTTACCTGAACAGGGAGTTTTTCTCCGTATTGAGAGAACGTTTAGCCGATAAGGTCGTACTTTTTTTTGCGACTAAAGACCAAGAGCCAATAGCCGCTGCACTTAATTTGAGGGGGAAAGAAACATTATATGGTCGCAATTGGGGCTGCAGCGTACAGTGGCCAATGCTTTATTTCGAATTGTGCTTCTACAGAGCGATTGACTATGCTATCGAAGAAAATTTAGGTAGGGTAGAGGCAGGCGCTCAAGGACCACATAAAATAAGCCGAGGTTACCTTCCCTCCGAAACATTCAGCGCTCATTGGATTAAACACGACGGTTTTAAAGAGGCTGTTTCAAGATTTTTAGATCAAGAAAAAAAAGAAACTGAGGCAGAGATGCTTTTCTTAGAACAAAGTCGATCGCCATATAAACAGGGGTAATTTAAGCGGTGACAGATTCTCCTTTCTGATTTCCTCCAGTCTTTCTCCTGTTACTCTTGCCGAGATGGGTGGTTTTTATATTTAACTGCAGCTTTCCATTCTTTACGCTTATTTTTACTATTCCCCCGTTCTCCAGTTTCCCGAATAAGAGCTCATCTGCCAGAGGCTTTTTAATATGCTCCTGTATTACACGAGCCATAGGTCTGGCGCCAAACTGTTCGTCATAACCCTCTCTGACTAACCAATCCCTTGCCGAGTTATCAAGTTCAAAAGTCACTCCTCGATCCTCGAGCTGTGCCTCCAGCTGTATAATAAATTTATCAACCACAAGAGTAACAACATCTGGGGGCAGAGGAGAAAAACTCACAGTCGCGTCTAGCCGATTACGAAACTCTGGAGTAAACAGATTCTTAATAGCCTCTTGGTCATCGCCCTCTCGTTTTCCCCGACCGATACCTATGGCCTCTTTTGCCAAATCTGAGGCCCCAGCATTAGTTGTCATAATAAGTACAACATTTCTAAAATCGACGTGCTTCCCGTTATGGTCAGTCAGTTTTCCGTGATCCATTACCTGAAGAAGAATATTGAACAAGTCTGGATGGGCTTTTTCAATTTCGTCGAGCAAGAGCACAGCGTGAGGATGTTGATCAATCGCATCGGTGAGCAGACCGCCTTGGTCAAACCCTACATAACCGGGAGGGGCCCCTATTAACCGGGATACAGTATGTCTCTCCATGTACTCAGACATGTCGAATCTAATCAACTCGATTCCCATGGTAAGCGCTAGTTGTTTGGCCACTTCGGTCTTTCCAACCCCAGTTGGACCCGAAAACAAATAGCAGCCAATCGGTTTTTCAGGCTCTCTGAGACCTGCCCGGGACATCTTTATGGCTGTGGAAATCGATTCTATCGCCTTTGTCTGCCCAAATACGACCGTTTTTAAGTCGCGCTCAAGGTTAAGCAATGTTTTCTGATCTTCTCTAGACACACTTTTGGGGGGAATGCGAGCGATTTTTGCCACAACCGCTTCTACATCTTTTACCCCGATCATCTTCTTTCTTTTACTCTCAGGTAATAATCTCTGGGCCGCTCCAACCTCATCAATCACATCGATTGCTTTGTCTGGTAATTTTCGATCATTTATATATCGAGCAGCTAATTCCACGGCCGTTCTAATGGCCTCCGCGGTGTAGCGAACTCTATGGTGTTTCTCATAGTACGGTTTAAGTCCGCGCAGAATCTTTACTGCATCATCTATCGATGGCTCATCAACGTCAATCTTTTGGAAACGACGAACTAAAGCCCTGTCTTTCTCGAAATAAGATCTATATTCCTTGTAAGTTGTGGACCCGATACATTTGAGTGATCCGTTTTGCAACGCAGGCTTCAGTAAATTTGAGGCATCCATAGAACCGCCACTTGTTGCTCCTGCCCCGATAACTGTATGGATCTCATCTATGAATAAGATTGCATTCTCACAGCTGTCGATCTCATTAACCACGGCTTTTAATCGTTCTTCGAAATCTCCGCGATAACGAGTACCAGCCAACAGAGCTCCCATATCCAAAGAATAAATAATTGCATCCTCTAAAACGTCAGGGACTTCACCTTTTACAATTCTAAAAGCCAAACCCTCTGCCAAGGCAGTCTTACCCACTCCAGCATCACCAACGTATAAAGGGTTATTTTTCGTTCTCCGACACAGCACCTGGATAGTCCGCTCTATCTCATGAGACCTACCAATCAGGGGGTCGATTTTTCCATCTCTTGCTTTTTGGTTTAGATCAATGCAATAGGCTTTGAGAGCCTCAAGCTTATCGTTTGTGTCTTCAACTTGCTGCTCCCCTTCTTCGTCCGTTCCCTTAGCCACCCTCTCTTCAGATCCAGCTGGCACTTTGGCAATCCCGTGAGATATATAATTCACCGCGTCAAACCGAGACATATCCTGCTCTTGTAAAAAGAACACCGCGTGCGACTCCCTTTCGGAGAACATGGCCACCAGAACATTAGCGCCAGTCACTTCTTGCCTGCCTGATGTTTGAACATGGATTGCTGCTCTTTGGATTACTCTCTGGAAACTAGAAGTTGGCTTTGGGTCCTCGTGCCTGTTAATCATCATGTTGTTAAGCTCATTATCCAAGTAATCGGATAATTGTTCTTTGAGCTTGCCGATCCCTACCCCACAAGCCTTCAATACTGCTATACAATCTGAGTCATCCGTAAGGGATAAAAGAAGGTGCTCTAGCGTTGCAAATTCGTGACTACGCTCTTTAGCAAGGGCAAGGGCCTGATGGAGGCTTCTTTCCAAATTACGAGAAAGCATAACTCATTCCTTTTCTAACGTGCATTGGAGAGGGTGCTGGTGCTCTTTTGCCAAATCCATAACCTGACCAACCTTTGTTTCCGCTACCTCAAAGGTGTAGACACCGCATATCCCAACGCCTTTTTGATGGACATGCAGCATAATTTTTATAGCCTCTTCGTTAGCTTTCGAAAATACTCTTTCAAGCACCATCACAACAAATTCCATCGGCGTATAGTCGTCGTTGAGCATTACAACCCTATACATCGAAGGTTTTTTGGTTCTGGGCTTTGACTCAAGGACCACGCCCGTCCCCGAACCATTGCCTTGATTACCGTCACGATCTTCACCGCTCATAGTCAGATTAACAAACAGAGTTCTTTCCTTTCAGTCACCTAGGGAAATCCAACATTTCAATGATATTGAAACCAAACATGAGGTCAAACTGCAAGCCTTGATGACGGACTAAAAAATAGGACTATTAAATTAGCAATATCTATAATTTAGGCACCTCCCCTGAAAAAAACCAGCGTGTGTTGAAGATTCTTTGGTACTCCAATACTTTAGTGTTTTGTTGCTGCTCCCATTATGCTCTGAGCCTTAACGGTCAGGATGAAAGTGCGAATATCCTCTTTTTTTTTATTGGTTTTTTTGCTTACCGCATTTGAGGTTGATGCTCGGCAATATGCGTTAATCATTGTCGATGAGACTAATGGCGCGATCCTTCATGCAGAAAACCCGGATATGAGGACATATCCTGCCTCATTAGCAAAAATCATGACCCTGTATTTAGTTTTTGAAAAATTGAGTAGTGGCGAACTTGAACTAAACCAAAGGTTAATGGTTTCCGCGAGAGCAGCTAGGCGTCCTCCATCAAAACTAGGACTTAAAAGAGGCCAAAAAATTAGAGTTAAAGATGCGATTAATGCTCTTATCACAAAATCTGCTAATGATGTCGCTACGGTTGTTGCTGAAGCAATCAGCGGGACCGAAACACGATTTGCCAGTTTGATGACCAAACGAGCTCGAGAGTTGGGCATGAACGCCACAACATTCAAAAACGCATCTGGCTTACCTCATCGGAAACAGGTGACGACAGCAAGAGATATGGCACGGCTTTCGATTTCGATTTGGCGCGATTTCCCGCAATATTTTTCTCTATTCTCCCAGAAAACATTCAAATTTGGCAGAAGAAAGTTTCGAAACCACAATAACCTTCTCCGGCGTTACAAAGGAACAAATGGAATCAAAACCGGGTTTATAAACAGCTCGGGTTATAATCTTGCGGTTTCCATACAACGCAATGGCCGCAGGCTGGTTGGTGTCATATTCGGAGGTAAAACGACAGCCAGACGAGACAACAAAATGATAAGGCTTTTACGTCGGACAATGAAAATGATGTCCAGACACGATCAGATGGTCAAAAACAATGCGCTGGCGTTATCCAACCCTGAACACAAGCCTAATCAAAAGGTTAGATTGCGAACCCTCGTGAGTAAGAATTCAAATTCATCGGAAAAATCTTGGGGCATACAAATAGGCGCCTACAGGACATTCTCCCAGGCCTCGAGTGCAGGGACCAAGGCTGTACAAGTTTTAATATCACTTGCTAAAACGCCACTGCTCGTAGAAAAAGTCTTAAGGGCAAATACAACGCTCTACCGGACAAGGTTTCTAGGTATGAGCAAAGACAAAGCTTTTGAGACCTGTCAGATCCTAATCAAAAAGCGGACTAGTTGTGAACTGGTCAAGGACCAGCCTTAAAAAGATAACTGAAGGAAAGATTTATAGTTCGGAGATCTTAACCCCGTTTTCGGATAACTGATCCCTTAGTGTATCTTGCAACCTTTGTAATCCACTCGCAGTGTAGGACTCGCACCTGGCTACCAAAACAGGCTCGGTATTGGAGGCGCGCAACAACCACCAACCATCATCGGTTTGGACTCTTATCCCGTCCACATCAATAATTTTAGCATTACTATCTCTGAGAGACGACAAGACCCTAGAGACGACGTCGAACTTTCGGAGATCTTCACAGGCAATCCTTATCTCGGGGGTATTGTATACCTTCGGCAGCTCTGCACGGAATTCTGAGAGCGGCTTATTCTGTTTCCCTAAAAAACTTAATAATCTTACTGCCGCATAAAGGCCATCATCGAAACCAAACCACTTATCAGCAAAGAAAATATGACCGCTCATTTCACCAGCGAGTGGAGCTCCAGTCTCTATCATCCTAGACTTGATAAGTGAATGACCAGTTCGCCACATCTCTGGCTTTCCGCCCATCTTCAAAATTTCATCAAACAGGACCTGGCTCGCTTTTACATCGGCAATTATCGTCGAATTAGGTTTAGAACCAAGCACATCAGCAGCAAATAGGACCATCAGTTGATCACCCCAAAGGATCTCCCCTTGGTCGTCTACAACCCCTATTCGATCGCCATCCCCATCAAAAGCAATTCCTAGATCGCAGCCGCGTTCAGCCACCTCCATTTGCAACTGCTTAAGACACTCCGGTACAGTGGGATCTGGATGATGATTAGGAAAGTCACCATTCACCTCTGAGTTTAAGGGGTAGTGAGTTCCTGGCAAACTTTCGATCAGCTTTTCCATTGCAGGTCCGGCAGCACCATTCCCTGAGTCCCAAGCCACTTTAAGTCCCCTCGGACTTGTGTAATCTCTGAGAATTCTGGCGACATACTTTTCAATGATCTCGCAACTGTGACTGTAACCCGACCCAGAAACCCATTCATTTTTTGCCGCGACAGCCCCTAATCTCAGAATGTCTTGACCGAAAAATGGTCTATCGGACAGGACCATTTTAAAGCCGTTAAAGTTTGGCGGATTGTGAGATCCCGAAACCATGATTCCAGCATCGGCGGCCAAGTCATGGACCGCAAAGTATAGCATTGGCGTTCCACCTAAACCGATCCTGATAACCTCCAGACCACAATCGGTTAACCCATCAACCACCATTTTTTCAAAACCTGGACTGCTGTGACGTCCGTCATATCCGACTGCCACCGTTCGTCCACTATTTTGCGAAACAATAGACCCGAAAGACCGACCGATGGCATACGCATCATCCGCAGAGAGCGTTTCCCCAACAATTCCGCGGATATCATACTCTCTTAGAATGGATTGGTGGAGTATGTGTCCTGCCATCACGACCCCGGCTGAAGGATTGGCGCTCTCCCAATACTGAAATACACAAAACCCGCGCCCTTCATCTCTATCGGGTCATATATATTTCTGAGGTCAACAAGAACAGGATGACTTAGCAACGAACGCACGCGATCTAGGTCCAAGCTTCTAAATTCATTCCATTCTGTAAGGATAACCAGAGCATCTGCATCATCCATCGCTTCGTAGGCGCCAGAACAAAATTCAACGTTTTGAAATAAATTCGCCGCTTCTTTAATACCCTGAGGATCATAAGCGCGAATATTTGCCACGCCTTTAGCTTGAAGCTCTGGTATAATGACAAGGCTAGGACTATCGCGCATATCATCGGTATTTGGTTTGAATGTCAGCCCAAGGACAGCAATTGTTTTTCCTGAAACCGAACCTCCGCAAGCCTCAATTATCTTATGGGCCATATTCTTTTTACGTTTTTCATTAATGTCTACGACGGTCTCAACAATTCTGATCGGACTATTTGCGGACTCGGCTGTTTTGACGAGAGCCAACGTATCCTTCGGAAAACAGGATCCCCCATAACCTGGCCCCGCATGCAAAAATTTGCCTCCAATGCGACCGTCTAGTCCTATACCCTTGGAAACATCCTGTATATTAGCACCTATTCGTTCACATAAATCGGCGAATTCGTTTATGAAGGTAATTTTTGTCGCTAAAAAAGTGTTGGCGGCGTATTTTATTAACTCTGCCGTTTCCAGGTCTGTCTCCACAATGGGCGTGTCCAATAAAAAAAGGGGTCTATAGAGCTCTCGAAGCATTATCAAAGCACGCTCGGTCTCTGCACCGATCACCACCCTATCAGGGTGCATGAAATCATTTATGGCTGCACCTTCACGTAAGAATTCCGGGTTAGAAACCACATCAAATGTGTGCTCCCCGGCAATCTCAGAAACAATGCGTTTAATTTGCCGTCCTGTTCCGACCGGGACTGTGGATTTAGTCACGACTACGGTGTACCCGTCCATGGCTTCAGCAATTTCTGCCGCCGCTGAATAGACAAATGTTAGGTCTGCATGTCCATCCCCCCTTCGACTGGGAGTGCCCACCGCTATAAACACAATATCCGCTTCTGCCACGGCTGATTTTAGATCAACAGAGAAACGGAGCCTGCCCGAAACGGTATTAGAATGGATTAGCTTATCGAGACCAGGTTCATATATCGGGCAAATCCCAGCGAGTAATCCCTTGATTTTTTCTGCGTCCTTGTCAACGCAAGTAACCTGGACACCAAATTCGGAAAAACAAGCTCCCGATACAAGGCCGACGTACCCAGCACCGATTATCGCTATTTTCATCTAATCAATGCTCTCTTTGCAGTTCCATTAGGCGTTCTTCTCCGAAGAATACTTCCCAATCAATTCTCTCATTTGTTCACCAATATCAGGTCGATCCAAAGAAAACGCTATATTTGCTTCTTGAAAACCCACCTTATCTCCGCAATCGAAGCGTTGACCCTCAAACTGCAAACCATGAAATGGGAACCTACCGACCATACTGGATAGCGAGTCTGTTAGCTGGATTTCTCCCCCGGCGCCAACCGTTTGGCTATCAAGGAAATCGAATACCTCCGGCTGTAAAACATATCTTCCAATCACTGCAATATTTGATGGGGCTGTCGCCGGAGAGGGCTTTTCAATTATTCCCTTAACATCGACTAAGTTATGATCCCAAATCCCGGGCTCAATAATGCCATACCTATTTGTATGTTCAGGCGAAATTGCTTCGACCGCAATAATATTTCCACCAACTTTCTGATAATGATGTAAAATTTGAGCTAAGCATGGAACCTGAGATTTTACGAGATCATCAGCAAGCAGAACTGCAAAGGGTTCATTACCTACCAGGTTTCGCGCACACCAAACGGCGTGCCCTAATCCCAAAGCTTGTTGTTGTCTGGTGAAAGCGACCTGCCCTGGTTTGAAAGCAGAATGGGAAATAAGCGCTTCTCGGTTTTTGCCCTTATCCAGCATCTGAGTCTCAAGCTCTAACGAAAGATCAAAATGATCCTCAATTGCTGCTTTCCCACGACCAGTGACAAAAATAAACTCTTCAATACCGGCAGCTTTTGCCTCGTCTACCGCATACTCAATTAAGGGCTTATCCACTACGGGGAGCATCTCTTTTGGCATTGCCTTGGTTGCAGGAAGGAAACGGGTCCCTAACCCTCCAACTGGAAAGACTGCCTTACGTACTGGTTTAACCATGAGTTACCAAAAAATTATCAAAAGGGAAGTTGACTAATTGCTCTCTGAGACACTTCAAATTCCTTGCTATAGTCAGTTTTGACATAAGAAAGGTGAACAGAGCAAGTTATCTAATCAAGACCTTAGCAAAAGTTCTTTAGCTTCATTAAGCTTTGTCGCAAAGTAATTTGACCCCCCTTGATCGGGGTGGTGCAGCTTCATCTTTTCTCTATGGGCTTGCTTTACCTGAGAAGCCGTCGCCCCCTCTTTCAGCCCCAGAATTTCTAGAGCGTCTTCTCTGCTCATAAGGTTGGATGAGGCTTTGGTTGGACCATTTCTCCTTTCATCTTCAGATCGCCAGTCCGATCCGTGCACACGATCCAGATAAGCCTCAATCAGAGCCTCGGACTCCGGGTCCTGAAGGCGACATTCTTTCAGAAGCTCACAGAGTTGGTCCTCCGTCAATTCTCCTAGGCGGCTCCCTTCAAACCTCCCCTTAAGAACCAAACCATCTAACTTTCCAGTATCATGATCTAGGCTCATTTTGAGATATTTCGTTTTTACGTCTGTGTTAGCCCCAACAGTTGGCCCTTGAAGATTCCTAAAATATTGACGTAGCTGTCGCCAACGAAAAAAAATAGGCAGAATAAATGACGCCGCGGCTGCAGCGTAACCTATACCTCCTCTTATTGCGATCAAACCCAGGAGCCCGATAAAAGCAAAGCCAAATACGTACAATAAAAGTTTGACTGCCTTACGAGGATCAAGCCTTATAAGACCTCTAAAAAAAATGCATCCTCCAACAATTAAAGCGAGACCAAAAATCAGCCAAGACATTTTATTTTACCTGAGACGTTAACCGAGCAACCGCGGGATTGTTCTGCCGACCATAATTTTCCAACGCCTTTCGCCCACCGGTCGCAAAAACTGCCACGGCCGCCAAGAGCGACTTTAATTCTTCTGCAGAGTTAAGATTAAAGTGACAATGAGCACCTCCGGTCAATCGAGCAAATTGCCTAAAACCTAAAGTTGCGGCTTGATCATTTCCCTCTTGAAAGACAAAAATCGGAACGCCCCGCACACCCAGTTTCCCTGCCAACTCACATAGTTCATCGATATCTTCTTCAATACAATCACCCACAAAAATAAGCGCATTCACGCGTTTTTTTTCATTTTGTCGAATTGTATGATTTAAAATCTTGCGGATTTGTGTCCGTCCCCCAAGACACGTGACTGCAGTCATTTTTTGGACAAGGGCAGCTGAAGAATTTACCCAAGGGCTTGTTTTGCATTCACCAAAACCCCGGTAAAACGCTAGCTGAACACTCAGGCCGCCTAGGGCTTCAGTCGCGAAAAACATTTCGCTCTGAATATGGCACGCCTGATCCCAAGTAGCTTCTCTGCTCGCAGTCGCGTCCATTGAAAAAATGAGCCTGCCCTGCCCCTCACCTCCGTACACCGACGGCGTTGCAGCCAGCTGTTTAAGAAAGCCTTCGACGTCGCCGTTCGATTCTGACGCGGGCAGATGCGTTTTATCCACACTCATGGTTAAACAAGAAGATAGGTCGTTATGGAGTGATCTTCCACAGAAATTTATTGTCGTTTTTAAAAATCTAAAATTTTAAAAATAAACTCTAAGGTCCCAATATTTTTAAAGGGTGCAATCAACCTTGTGGACGAACCCTTTCTCCGAGAGAAGCACTTTTTATAATCGCTTCCAAGACCGCAGACCCATGGACCATCTCGGCTGGGGTTATAGGATAGGGCTCTTGGCCAAGCGCCGCCGACGCAAAAGCTTCCAACTCACCAGTTATCGAGGGCATGTGGGGATACGGGCTATCTGTGAAAACCTGAGTTTCTATTTCTCCCCCCCGACATATTGCAAGAGACCGATTATCGGTAGCCTCAGCCCAACCTTTACTCCCCACCACGCGGATCTGCCAAATCCTTGGAGAGGAGGCAAGGGAGACAAGCGTGCCTGTCATACCCTGCTCAAATCGAACTACGGATGCTGTCGCATCATCAATATCGAACGGAATAGCCCGCCGAGTACTATAGCAATCAACCTCTTCTATTCGACCTCCCATATGGATCATACAGTCCAAAGCATGTATTCCCAATGAAGTCATTCCTCCCCCAGGGCTCTCCTCACGGGAATCCCTCCAGGTCGCAGCAGTCCCGCTCAGATCTGAGGACTGATTTCCATCAATATGCAACAAGGTCCCGAGTTCTCCACTTTCTACAAGTGCCTTCAGTGCCATAATATTTTCCATGAAACGGCGATTATGTCCCAAGGCTACAACGACGCCCGCTTTCATGCAGGCATCTACCGCCGCTTGAGCTGATTTTGCATCCAGCGTAAACGGCTTTTCAGAAAACACATGTTTTCCGAAACTGGCAGCCTTCATAATTTGGTCAGCATGTTGACTATGAGGGGTAGCCAATACAACGGCGTCAATATTGGTATCTCCAATAACTTCTTCGTAGGTATCCCTAAGGTCGATATTATTTTTTTTACAGTAGTCCACGGCGTTTGATTTGGTTCTGGTAACACCAGCCACAAAATTAATATTGCTACTCGACCCTTGAACAGAATCGACCAGATTTTGACCCCAGCGGCCCAGTCCAACTATTGCTGCATTGATCATCGATAAATCTCCCCGAAAAAATTTCTACAAATTTAGTGGACTCTGGGGTGGCAGCAAAGCCTTCGAAGCGTCAAAGTAACTAAAAATTTGGGAAGTCGTACTGATGAACTCAAAACTGAACCACCTAGCAATTGTTTCGGATAATTACACCCGTCTAGCAATGTTTTATCGCGCCCTTTTTGGAATGAGGGTCTCCGGAGACACAAAACGAGAAACGCTCGCAATGTCAGTGGGCGATGGTTACGTTGGAATGACTCTTATTCCCCGACCACCAGGGCGCTATGCAGGACTAGATCATTTTGGCATTGAAGTTGATGATCTAGAGAGGATAAAAACCGCAATTGGTAAAAAATTCCCGGATATCGAGATTGTAAAACGACCGGGAAATCGGCCCTTCGCAAGCTATTCAGCGCATGACCCTGCGGGCAATTATTTTGACCTCTCTCAAAAAGGTCATGAAAATCGTGCAGAAATATATGAACATAAAAACTGGTCTCAGAATCGATTTATCAACCACTTTGCGATCCGTGCTCGAGACCACAAACTTCTTGCAGCTTTTTACTCAGAAATTTTCGGATTTGCCGTGACGAACGCAGATGGAAAAGACGCGGGCATATATCTTTCTGATGGTAGAGTGACATTATGCTTGCTCCCGTGGAAGATTTCACTCTTTAATGGGGGTGGGGTCGAACAACCGGGAATGGACCATATCGGTTTTTGTGTAGAGAGCATCGATCAATTAATCGAAGAGATTGCTGTAATAGCCCAGACAAACCCTCAAATTGCGGCCCGATCTATAAATTATAATGATGAAGCAAAAATGAGACGAGAACTCCTTAAAACTTGTCCGCACGGATCTTTTCAGCTAGCCGATCCGGACGGGACCCTGATAGATGTAATTCAGCGCTGAACAGACATCACTGTTCTAAGGTCGACTCTGCAAACACTTCTTCTAGACCCACCAACCTATCTGTGAGCCCTTGTTCAAATGAATATTGCGCTGCGGTCTCCAGGGTCAATCTGTTGGCCTTGATCCCGTATTCAACTAACGGCTTCCTAAGTCCATCCATTGCCTCTGCGTTGATAAAACCAGCCTTAAAATAATAATCGACATATTGCATTCGCCTCGTATTTGCCAAGTCATTTGCTGCCTCAAATAACTTTAGCAGGTTAAGCGGAAGCCACGGATGCTGCTCGACCAAAGATCTTTTAATCACCATCGTATGATTAATCGGATAAATCCCTGTTTTTTGAAAATAACGGACCCCTTCAGCGTGCGGATCTGGGAAAATAGATTTCATATCATCTCTTGCCAGCAAATTGACTTTGCTTCGATCAATTAAATTATCTTTTCCCCAAATATAGTAAACAGCCGCATCCAGCTCTCCATCGACCATCATCGATCCTATACTTTTTTCGAGAGGAATTTGGTTGATAATGACGTCAGATGGCGGCCGAAAGTCAGTTGCCCCAGCATGGCTATGATCCGGCACTCTTTCCATCCAAAATTCCATATCTTTGGGAGAAACACCAAATTCGTGCTGAAGAGCCCCCCTGGTCCAGAGCGCCGCGGTTTGCTGATACTCAGGAACTCCCACTAATTTTCCTTTTAAATCAACTGGGGACTGAATACCTCGATCAGTGCGCGCGATCATTTCGGTATGAAAAAATCTTCGGGTCATAAAAATTGGCAATCCGACCCATCTGTCATCACCTCGCGCAATCGTTTTTATAAGAGAAGAAAATGACATTTCAGAAATATCAAAATCGCCAAATCTAAGTTGGCGCCAGAAAAGTTCGGATGGAAAAATAATACTCGGCAACAGCTCAAGGCCATCGACCACCACAGAGCCGTCCAGTATCGGCCAGGTCCTCGGGTTCGAGGGCAGACCAGCCGAGAGCTGTATCTTTCGAAGTTTCATTTTACCCCTCATTAACTGAGTTAAATGATTCAAATTGGGGTTCGCTATTGGCCTCGAAAAATTCGCTTCCTACATATATTCCAGAAGGTGCGTTCAAAGTGATCTCCCCAACGATTTATAAAAAAAACTATACATTTACCTCTGTTGATAAGCCACTGGTTGACGACCAATGCATCCAACAACATGATCCATATCTGAGCAGGTAAACAGGGAGCAACCCGAATGGCGGCAAAACGGCCAGCATACAAAGCCGAGCAAACCATGTCCAAAAAAGAGATAAAAAACAAAACATCCAAGTATGAATTTATCAAGGTTTTGAAACGGAATAAAATTTGTCAAATCCAGCTCGACCGCCCTGAGTTTCTCAATGCCATGAACATAGAAATGGCCCAGGAAATTACAGATACACTGATTGATGTTGAAATGGACCGCAAAATACTTGCTGTTGTGCTTTGCGGAAACGAGAAAGCTTTTTGCGCAGGTGCTGATCTTTCTCGAATGAAATCGAAAAAGAATGAACTTTTCGACGTTTATCGGTCCCGTTTCAATCATATGCCCAATAGAATTCTCTATCAGGTCCTTTGTTATTACACCAAACCGGTTATTTCAGCGGTTGAAGGCTACTGCCTTGGCGGAGGATTTGAAATCGCAATGTGGGGTGACTTCATCGTTGCTGGAGAAGAAGCTCAATTTGGTTTGCCGGAAGTCCGGCACAGTCTGATACCTGGTGGTGGTGGCACACAAAACCTGCCACGACTTATTGGGCCCGGTTTAGCAAAAGAATTGATCTGGACCGGACGCCGTATCACTGCGCAAGAAGCTAAGGAATATCGTATCGTAAATCATGTAGTACCCAAGGGTACTGCCCTCAAGAAAGCCCGAGAAATTGTCGGGGAGATGGAACAAAATGGCCCACTCGGCATTATGATGAGCAAGCAAGCTATAAATCGCGGGTTAGACCAGAGCCGTTTCAACGGATTTTTAGCCGAGGGCGACTTGGCGCATATGTTAAATTTTTCTGAGGATCGGCCCGAGGGTCTCAAAGCCTTTGCAGAACGAAGAAAACCAAAATTTAAAGGACAATAGAATGGCAAAGCGCGATGGTTTGAGAGGTTTCATCGGAGGAATGAACAAATCTGGGGAGATCCAAACCCGTGATCTTTCCAAACGAAAAAATCGTGGCGCTCCAAAATCTTCTTTAACCCGGAACACTCGAGATCAATCCATAAGGGGTTATTTGTCGAAGTTGGAGCGGGCAGGAGAAATTGTTTGCATAGAAAAAGAGGTAGATCCTCAGGAAAATATGGGGGCCATACAATGGCGAGCGTATGATGAACTCGGGAAAGCTACACGGTTTAAAAAGATAAAGGGCTTTCCCTCTTGGCAAGCCTGCAGCCAAATTTTTACAGACCGAAACAAATGGGCTTTAGGATTAAACCTTACCCCTGAAGAAATCCTCCAAGCCATGAGCAAAAAACTGAAAAATCCTATAGAACCTGAACTTACCTCCGGTCCTGGTTCACCTTGTAAGGAGGTTATTAAGACGGGCGATGAGGCATCACTTCTGGATATTCCTGCCGTCATACAATCAGAGCGAGACGGTGGGGCGTTTATCTCTGCAGGAATGGCGATTTTAAAAGATCCTGACACCGGCCTGCGAAACGTCTCAATTCATCGCATGCAGGTGTTTGACGCCAAACACTCCGGATTCATATTGTTACCGCGGCAAGCAAGACGCATTCATGAAAAATATCTTAAACGAGGAGAAAATACGCCGGTTGCAGTGGTCGTTGGCGCTCATCCCGCAATATTCTTTGGTTCCGCTTACACAACAAGTTTCGGCGTAGATGAGTTATCCGTCGCAGGGGGTATTCTTGGGGAACCAGTGAGAATGGTAAGGGCGGAAACAGTCGATGTGGAAGTTCCTGCAGATGCTGAGCTAATACTAGAGGGAGAAATTCTGATTGGCGAGCAGAGGTATGAAGGCCCTTATGGTGAGGTTCCGGGAACATACGCAGAGGCAGAGGATGCAGAGGTATTCAGAGTGACCGCGATCACGCACCGTAAGGATCCCATTTACTATTCTCTGCACAGTGGATTACCAACCACTTGCGCTCAGGCAACGACGGGATTTGGAATTGAAATTGCCACTATGGAACACTTATCCAAAGTTGAAGGTGGGATGGACATCCATGATGTAAGGGTCCTTCCAACAGGTGGTCTGATGCTTCTAATAATAAAACTGACACCAAAAGTTGAGGGGCAGGCAAAAACCGCATTAATGGCGGCTCTATCGGGACCATATTTGCACCCCAAACTCGCAATAGCTGTGGACGATGATATTGACGCAAGTGATTTACGTCAGATCATGTGGTCCATGACAACCCGTGTCCATGCTGAGAGAGATATCGGCATGATAAACAACACTCGAACCTTTGCCCTGGATAAAATATCCCCGATTGCTGAGGGTGGAGGACAATTTGAGAGGGTCGGAACCAAGTGGTTTATCGATGCAACAAAACCAGCTCTGTCCCACCCTGAGAAAAGAGCTAATTTTGACCGTGCAATGCCAAAGAACTTTAGCTCAACCAATTTACATGATTTTTTACCCAAAGATGTATTGTTTTAATCCATGAACGAAATTGAGAATCAAATCTTTGACTACGTGATTATAGGAGGAGGCGCCGCAGGTTGCGTTGTGGCTGCCCGGCTGTCCGAAAAAACCTCAAACAAGGTGCTGCTGATTGAGGCAGGGGAGGATTTTCAGCCAGGGACTGAGCCTCAAGAAATTCGGGATACCTTCGCGGGATCAGCCCACTCAAGTCCAAGGTTCACCTGGGTAGGTCAGGAGGTAGCATGGCCGCCGCGTCCTGGTAATGCGCCCGATAACAGAAAACGAGTTCGTTATGCGCAGGGGCGTGTAATAGGAGGCGGCTCTTCCGTAAATGGAATGATATCAATCAGGGGAGTTCCCACAGATTATGATGGCTGGGAGGCTGCTGGTGCAAAGGGGTGGGGCTGGGATGGAGTCTTACCTTATTTTAAAAAACAAGAAACCGATCGAGATTTCAATGGACCTCTCCATGGCCAAGAGGGACCAATGGGACTACAGCGAGTGTTTGAGGAACGTTGGCCCGGTTTCACAAAAGGTTTCATTGATGCGGCTCGAGAAGATGGCTGGAAAGATCTAAAAGACAAAAACGCCAATTTTGGGGATGGTTTTTTTCCAGTAGCAGTCGCTCACAATGATGGGAAAAGAACTTCAACGGCTACCGCTTATCTAACTCATGATACCCGGTCACGCCAAAACTTAACCATTATAGGCCAAACGCGAGCGATGCGCGTTTTACTCGACGGAAAAACGGTCACTGGTGTTCGAGTGACTCGCGATGGGGAAGAATTTTCAATCAAGGCTAAAGAGGTAATCGTTTCCTCCGGTGCACTTCATTCACCTGCCCTACTGCTTAGATCCGGAATCGGACCAGCGGCCGAACTGAAGGAATATGGCATTTCAGTTGTGACAGACCGTCCCGGAGTTGGGAAAAACTTAATGGAACATCCAGGAGTAAATTTTGGCTGTTACATGAAGCCTAGCTCCCGTTTGCCTCAAGGACTAAGGCTACCTATGTACGCGGGGCTCCGCTGGTCGTCGGGTGTGGAGGGTTGCCCTTCCGGAGATATGTACATGATACCCATGAATAAGAGTTTCTGGCACGCGATTGGGGAGAGGATAGGCCTGATCATGCTGTGGGTGAATAAAAGTTATTCGACCGGGGAAGTAATCCTGGATCCCAAAGACCACATGGCCACACCCCTGGTAGACTTCAACATGCTCTCAGACCAGAGAGACCTTGAACGCCTTAAAATTGGGACACGACTGATGATCAAGCTCAGTCGACTCGATGCGCTTCAGAGATCGGTTACCGAAGTTTTCCCCATAAGTTACAGTGATAGAGCCAGGCGTTTTGCGGTTTTTTCTAGATGGAATCAATTCCAAACGTTCGTAGGCGGTCAAATTATGGATCTCTCTGGTTCTATTCGGAGGATACTGATAAACCGGCTAATTTCTGACAATCTCTCTATCAGTGATATTGAAAATGACGAAACCGTGATGGTTGAGTGGATCAAGAAAACCGTGCTGGGCCATTATCACGCTTCTTGCACTTGTCGTATGGGAAGCGCAGACAATCGAATGGCCGTTACAGACCCGCAAGCCCGTGTGCATGGCGTTAGTGGCCTGCGGGTAGCAGACGCCTCAATTATGCCCGCGGTGCCATGCGCAAACACAAATTTTCCAACAATTATGATTGGGGAGAAAGTGGCTGCCAATATTCTCGAGAGTTAACAAATCTCTTTATAAAATAAAGCTGACTGCCCCTTGGGCGCCAAGTTCCGTATTATCTAAAATTGCTCTGCGTTTTCGAATTTTCAACTCCGGCCCTTCGACCATTAATGTGTAATGATAATGGCCAACAAAGTGGCGCACATCATAGCCGTAACGAAATCTATAAACCGAAAAATTGGCAGCAACATGAATTTCGGTTCCTTGGCGTTTTGTAATACGCACATTTGAAATCATTCGCCTTGTACGACTACGCGGGGACTCGGCATGGGCCTCTGGATCATTGAGCCTTTTTACCCGAGCCTTTATACGACTATAATCATCAGCTATAAGGAAAAGTGCGTCTCCAGTTTTAGAGAGTGGCGCATCAGTCGATGGAACCTCATATTCCGCATCATGTGTTAGAAGTTCTAACCAATCTTCCAACCGCCACCGGTCAAGCAAGGCGGCTTCTTCGTAAAGGAAATCCTCCACTTCAGCGCGAGTTATGGAATCGGAAGTGATCATCAAGCCTCTAGAGTCATAAGCTTGTTCCACTGACGCCAAAATGTTCTAAGATGCAGTTCATCGGTATTGAGCTGCTCCCCCTCCTTGTCTATTCCGCGCGTCATTTCAGACCACTCGAGTTCTCGCCAGGTTTGAAGACCCAGCTGAACTGACTCCAAGGCCTCGACATCATCAGGGGTCGCGAAACCGCCTGGTCCATAAAATGTCAAAAAACTATCTAAACGTCGAGCCCTCGCGTTTCTACTCTCCTCACTCGGACCTAAGGCCCAGGCAGTTACCTTCATTTTATCTGCAGCCAACGGCCAAAAAGCTCGGATCGTGACAGAAGAGCCATCATTTATCACAAGGTTAGGAAAAATCACCAGATTTCTATTAGTATCCGCCACTCGAGCGGCCCGTTCTTCTCCGAGCCGTTCTACAAGTTCCTGTCTTATTTTTTCTATTTCTTCTTTGGCTGACTCACCGTAAATTGAAATCCATTTTGCTACAGGGCGACCCCTGAAGTTGATATTGTCTATCACCGCGCAGCCGTTCCCAAGATTTTTTCCGACACCATGCGTAGGTAACAGCAAGCCTTGTCCCTTTGGAGGCCGAATTTCAACCCCAGAGTCTTTCATATAATCAAGCCAAGTTTTGTGAGTGGACACCAAATGGTAGTCATCAAAGCTGTTCTCTACTAGTAGCTTCCAGTTTGCCTTGATATCGTACTCTTGCGTGCCCTCTATAATTTCCATACAGCCAGAGGGAGACTGCTCGACAACAAGGTCAATATAGTCTTTTGCATCTCCAAGATACTCTCCCAAGGAAATTATCTCTGGATCAAAGCTAATAAACCAAAAATCTTTATACCCCTCCACCCGAGGGGGCTCACGCAGGGAAAATCGTTTCTTATTGAAATTAGAGGGGTAGGATTCTTCAGCAGGTACCGTCTTTAATTGTCCATCGCAACCATAGGTCCAACCGTGATAGAAGCAGTAAAATCGCCGCGCGTTTCCGGATCTCTCGCGACACACCTGGGCACCCCGATGAGCACAGGAATTAAGGAACACTCGAACGTTGTTGTCCTCGTCTCGACAAAAAATTACCGGGCGGCCGCAGACGTTCCGGGTCTCAAAATCTCCAACATTCGGAATTTCCGAGGCGTGCCCGCAATAAATCCAACTTCGATCAAAAATTTTTATTCTCTCTTCATCAAGGATAGATGGGTCCGAGAGAGTTCGACGATTGAGCCTAAAAATCAGATTTTCTGGATCATCAATTATAAAAGGTTGTTGTTCACTCATTACAATATTGTCTCATTGGCGCGCGGACTTATATGCCCGCCGAGGTTCCAGTATTTCAAGAAGATTACCCCCAGGATCTCTAATAAAAAATCTTTCTTGGTGAAAATCTCGTTCCATTGAGAAGGCTGGTTCGGCTGGAATGATCTCTACCCCCGCATCAGTAAATTTCTTTTTTGCAGCTATCAAATCATCGACTTGAAACGCGAGGTGATTTCTCAGCGGACTGTCTTCTGATAGATCTGCAGCGCTAGTACCCCTGGCGACCCCTATGTGAAGTTCGTACCAGGGTTCCTCCGAGACACAAAAATGACCGCCGCGCGGTCCCAAGCTATCGGGTTTTTTTAGTGGCCTAAAACCGATCAGATCTCGATAGAACGATAAAGCTTGTTCCTCTCGATCTGGTGGGACTTGTAAATTCATATGATCAACACGTTTTAACATCTTCTTATTCAAAATCTCTTAACACTATCAAAACTTATCGTCTGTAAATTTCAGTGCGTAACTCTTTGCCTATCCTTGCCTTACATGGCACTCTCCTAGGCATGGAAAATATAATGAATCCCGAGAAAAACCCAGAGGAACCTGAGCACAATCTTAATAATCAACGCGGGCCGGAAGACCTGCGTGAGTGGTTGTCTTTGGTAGAGAGAGATGGCGGCCTACTAACGATCGACGCGCCTGTATCGGCAAATGAAGAGCTGGCAGCTACGACCTACATGGCGGCTCAGAATGAAGCGTCCCCTGCCCTACTTTTTACAAACATCGAGGATGATAGATCTGGAACGAGAGTGCTCTCAAATATGTTAGGTGCCAGTAACCGAAGATATGCGCTCGCGGTAGGGCTGGACCCAGATTTATCGCCGAAAGAATTGATCCTTGCGACGCGGGAACTCAGCCAGAGACGCATAAGTCCGAAGATGATTGACCCTGCCGACGCACCCGTGAATGAAATCATTCTCACTGGTGATGATATCGACGTGACCCGTCTTCCCGCTCCAAAATTCTGGCCGAGGGATGGCGGCAATTATATTGGCACGGGGGATATAACCTTTACGAAAAACCCGGAAACAGGCCGCATCAATGTCGGTTGCTATCGCCAGATGGTTCAGGGTAAACGAAAAATTGGCATGTACTGCTCTCCAGGAAAACACGGATTATTGGACCGAGAGGCATGGTGGCGAAAAGGTGAGGACTGCGAAGTAGTTGCTGCTTATGGGATCGATCCAGTTCCTTTTATGGTTGCCGCCCAATCATATGGAAATGAAGTCTCCGAGCTTGATATAATAGGAGGAATATCGGGCCAGCCAATGGCACTAACCAAAGGGGTGACCACGTCTCTGCCCATACCTGCACGAGCGGAAATTGTGATCGAAGGTATTGTTGCGCGCGACGATGAGATGCCCGAGGGTCCGCTAGGAGAATTTACTGGCTATTATGGTCGACCCCAATCACCACAGCCGGTAATTCATGTAACCGCGCTGCATATGAGAAAATCTCCAATCCATACTGCGGCTTTAATGGCAAATTATCCCGCGTGTGAAATCGGATCTTACTACGCGATTATGCGGTCAGCAGCGATTTGGGACGATTTACAAAGATTTGGGATTCCAGGGATTGAAGGTGTTTATTCTCACCCTGCAGCTGCATCAGGCTGGGGGCATTTAGTGGTCGCTATCAAACAGCAATATGCGGGACACACAGCACAGGTGTTGGCTGCCGCCGCACAATGCCCAGCCGCCGCGTATTACACCAAATGGATTGTCGCTGTGGATCATGATGTGGATCCAGCCGATATGAACCAGGTATTGTGGGCTATGAGCACGCGCTGCAACCCTGCGGATGATATTGATATACAAAGGAAAACATGGTCTACCGGCCTCGACCCGAGCCGGGTTATCACCGAAGATCGGCCTTATGGATCAAAAGCTTTAATAGACGCTTGTATACCACACAAATATTACCGAGACTTTCCGGTCCGTACTTTATTAAGACCCTCCACTTATGATCGCGTCGCGAAGCGATGGGCAGAATTTGGACTGCCTGGAGTACCACCAACTTTAGACGAATTCGACGAAGAAAATGATTAAGAAAACCGCCTTAAATGACCTCGCAAGGACTCGTATAGGTTAAGCCATTCTATTCTTTGGCACCGCCCAATCCTTCCCTTACCTCCTGAGGGATAGGGGCAGATCTGAAAGTGCTGGGGTCTGTCGGATCGCCCAGACAGAAAACACGTTTTTCATATCCGACAGCTGCTGTAATTTCATTATTAAGAAAAACATGGACAATCTTGAAAGAGCTTGTTCCCCACTCCGTGATCCCACTTATAACGCGTAATTCATCACCAAATGCGCTGGGTGCCTTAAAATCTGCATGCGCGGAAATAAGCGGGATACCGAGAGCATTAAATCGAGACCGCCACTCTTCCCATTTAATACCGCCAGCTTTAAACAAATAGTATGCAGCTTCATCCATCCACTTAAAGTAATTGCCGTAAAAATTTATCCCTGCAGGGTCTGAATCTGTCCAAAGTACTTTAATATTGTGTTCGTTAACAAAACCTGCAGTCGATAGGGGATCCGTCATATCGTGCTCCTAGTTTCGATGATCGATATCTCCTTAAAAACTTGGCCTTGGCCGTATTTTCTGGCAGATAAGCATCTAATTCTTGTTTTGTAATAAATAATATGCCCAAAACCAGCAACAATCATAATACAGAAGTCGGATCAACCAGCGACTTTATCCGCGAACAAATCAACAAAGATCTAGTTTCAGGGTCCGTGACAAAAGTTGTTACGAGATTTCCACCGGAGCCAAATGGTTTTCTGCATTTAGGTCACGCCAAATCAATATGCCTTAATTTTACGATCGCGGCAGAATACGGCGGGCAGTGTAACTTACGCTTCGATGATACCAATCCGGTAAAAGAAGACCAGCTCTTCATCGAGGCTATAAAAGAGGATGTTAAATGGCTTGGTTTCTCATGGGCCGGCGAACCTAAATATGCCTCCGATAACTTCGAGCTATTATATGAATGGGCATGCCATCTGATCCGCACTGGCAAAGCCTATGTGGATGATTTAACGGCAGACGAGATTAGAGAATACCGTGGCACATTAACTGTTCCTGGAACCGAGAGCCCTCACCGTAATCGTACGGCGGACGAAAATTTAGAACTTTTCGACCAAATGAGGGATGGACATTATGAAAACGGCTCCAAAGTCCTTAGAGCAAAGATCGATATGGCATCAGGGAACATAAATCTACGTGACCCCGTAATTTATCGAATTTTACATTCAAGTCATCCCAGAACTGGCGAGAAATGGTGCATATATCCCACATATGATTTCGCGCATGGACAAACTGATTCGATAGAATTTATAAGTCATTCACTATGCACACTTGAATTTGCAGACCACCGACCGCTTTATGATTGGTTTATAGAAAATTTACCTGTGCCCTCTAGACCTCACCAGTACGAATTCTCCAGGCTGAATATTTCACATACTGTTCTCTCTAAACGGCGTCTTACTCAGTTGGTAACAGAGGGTTTCGTCGCTGGCTGGGATGACCCCCGAATGCCCACAATTGCTGGGTTAAGGCGGAGAGGGGTTCCATCCGATGCAATTCGTTTTTTCATCAACGAGCTAGCTATTTCAAAAAGCGAGGGAATGGTAGAACAGGCAATGCTCGATTCTGCTATCCGTGAAAACCTCAATGATAATTCTTTGAGAAAAATGGGTGTTCTTAAACCACTAAAAATTATTATCGAAAATTATCCAGAGAACCATCTGGAAGAGATGGAAGTTCCGAACCACCCGGGAAAACCGGAATTGGGGTCAAGGAAGGTTCTCTTTGGGCGGGAACTTTGGATAGAACAAGACGATTTCATGGAGGATCCACCGCGAAAATTTTTCCGCCTTGGTCCTGGGCGGGAGGTGAGATTGCGATGCGCATATTTCATAACATGCAGAGAGGTTATCAAAAATTCTTCCGGTGACGTCGTCGAACTTCGGTGCACTTATGATCCGGACACCCGAGGCGGAAATGCGCCAGATGGTCGAAAGGTTCGTGGAACGATACATTGGGTAGCGGTTGATGCAGCTGTAAACGCAGAGGTAAGGCTGTATTCCCATCTGTTCAATTCCGAAACACCTGGACAGGAACGAGATTATTTAGAAGATATAAATAAAAACTCACTGGAAATCTTAAACAATTGTAAGATAGAGCAGTCTATCACCGATCTAAAACCTGGTTCCCCCGCGGTACAGTTTGAAAGACTTGGATATTTTTGCCCTGACACATCTTCTAATCAAAATGATCTAGTCCTAAATCGTACAATTAGCCTGAGAGATAGTTGGGCAAAAATCAATCAATAAGATACTTATCTTGTCTTGGTGCGGCAAAATTTATTTTGCTCTGGCCTCCTTAGTTCTCCTGTCCGCATACTTTCTGAGACCATAGACAATTCCAAAACCCAAACAACCGGTTGCTATCGTCAATGGGCTTGTTTGACCAAACCAGATTGTCGCACCACCAACGAATATAGTTGCGGCCAGCAAAAACAAAATCATTAGGCCCTCAGAGGAACCAATTCCAGAAATTCTTGTCATTTGCCCGATAATCATGCCTGCTGAGAAAGCCGTAAAAATAACCGTAGCGATCTCTTGCCAACTGCCATTAAGTAAGAAGGCTGGATTAAAAACCCAAAGAAATGGCATTAAAAAAGCTGCGGCAGCCAACTGCAATCCTACTAGTCCAGTCCGCCACATATCACTACCAGCTAGCTGGGCTGCAACCATACTCGCAATCGCTACTGGAGGCGTAAGCATACTCAGCAATCCGAAATAAAAAATAAATAAATGGGCCGACATTTCGGGAATTTTCATCTCCGTGAGAGCCGGTGCTACTACGGATACAAGTACAATATAGACTGCGGCCGTGGGCATCCCCATCCCCAAAAGAATACAAATAAACGCCGTCAGAAAAAGCATTACGAGAATTCCCGCAGTCTGGCCTATTTCTGTCAAAATCAAAGAGAGCTGAAACCCGAGGCCAGTTGAATTCATCAGTCCTATGATAATGCCGGCGGCGCCACCTATTAACACTAGAGGAATCAAATTTTCTCCACTACCAACAAAGAAACCACTCCAATCTTGTCGTGATGGCAATCCACGTTTTCGAACAAGGAAAAATATAAAAAGCAAGCCACATGCATAGAGACCTGCCAAACCCGCCCGGTAGCCAAGGCCTAAAAGAATCCAAATCAACACGCCGATTGGAACAAGGTACAACCAACCCGCGATAAAAGTCTTAAATGGGTCGGGCAACTCAGTTTTGGGAAGCCCACCAATTCCATATCGTACGGCAACCCCATCCACTTGGAGAAAAAGTATGAGAAAATAGAAAATAGCAGGAATGAATGCTGCCAAAGCAACCTCTGCATAGGGTACCTCAAGAAATTCTGCGATAATAAAAGCGGTAGCACCCATTACGGGAGGGGCTACTTGACCGCCGTTAGAAGCAACGGCTTCAATCGCAGCAGCATATCGAGCTTGAAAGCCGGTCCTTTTCATCAAGGGAATCGTAACCACACCGGTAGACATGATATTCGCAACGGCAGACCCTGAAATTGAGCCAAAAGCACTTGAAGCAACAACTGCCACTTTTGCCGGCCCTCCCCGCCGATGGCCCATTAAACCCATTGCTAAATCATTAAAAAAGCCCATTGCACCGCTTATCTCCATCATTTTTCCAAAGATGATGAAGGCTAAAACGAGTCCGACCACGATGTTTAAGACAATTCCGGGGACACCATTAGTATCTGCATAGAGATAGAGGACAGTTTTTGCAGGTGGGAAAGTTTCAGCCTCTAAAACGCCCGGCATGTGGTGGCCAAAGAAACCATATAAAATGATTATCCAAACGAGTCCTGCGATGACACCCCCGGCTGATTTTCTAAGGGCTTCCATCATCATCACCAGAGCAAAAATTCCTGGTACCCACATTTCTGGCGGTCTATCTGCCATTCTTAGAAGCCAGTCTTCCAAATTTACCGACATCCACAACCACGGCACTGGAGCAGAAAGAGACAAGAGCAGCTCGAACCAACCAGGTTTATCTTGATATGGGTGCTTTAGAAATGCCGCGCCTGCAGCCAACCCAAGCACTACCCCCGTAACCTGGGCGTCGATTAGACTGATATTGGCGTAGTCCAGAAGACTCAGAATCCAAATGATCCCAATAATTGGCATCAAAGCGCAATAGACACCTAGGACCAAATTGCAAAGCCTATCTTTCATAATGGTCCCAAGCGTCTATCGCGAATTTACTTCAAAAATTTATTTTGCAGCAGCAATAGCAACTTGATTTGCTTTTTCGTTAGCTGCTGACCAAATACCTGCCTCTTTGTAATATTTTATCGCACCCGGATGATAGGGGTGCGAAACAGTCGGCGGAGCAATTTTATTTTGTCCAACTCCACGAAGCGGTCCATATGCTTTTTGGAGATCTTTCCATTTCGTATGAAGCACTTTAGCAACCTTGTATGCATCATCGGAAGAAACCGCTTTTCCGGAGTTAAGATAAGCATCAAAAGCAGTAATTAGCTGGTCCTTCTTAATAAATGGATATCTTTTCAAAGCCTTTTGAACAAATGGCCTAGACCCCGGAGCCATTTCAGCAAACATCTCTGCTGAATTATTTGGCCCCAACGACAACATCCTCACACCCACAGTCGCATGCGCTTTTCGAACGGCAGGCATACCCGCGGCCACTGTAGCTGCGTCTGCACGGCCTTCAACCACTAAATTAATATTTTGAACAACTCCTGCACTATTCACCGCTGTGACATCCCCAGGCATAACACCACCGGTAGCTAGAATTGCTTTATTTAAATTCGCCAGGGAAACAACCGATTTGACGTCGATGACCACTCTCTTTCCCTTGAGGTCCTCGATCCTTTTGATCGGTGAATCAGCTTTTACCATCATAGCGTAAGGCAAGATCCATACCCGAGCGATCCCATAGAAATTTTGCATTTTTTTACCAAACGGCTTCTGTCCTCTAGCTGCAGCTCCAGAGTCCATCCCATTATTGAGGCCCATTGTGATCTCGCCATTATTAATTAATGGAATGTAAACCGATGAGCCTGCATGAGGCTGAGCAGTCGAACGGATTTTCAACTCCTTCTGAAAGGTCTTGGCAAACCCACTAGCTAACAGAAAAAACACCGAGCCTTGTTTATTGGACCCAATAGTAATCCGCTTTAATTTCGCATCCGCGACACCGACATGGCCAACTGCTGCCATTGCCAACCCTAGAGTGGCAATCTTCAAAATTTTCATCAGTACTCTCCCCTAATATTGTGTATTTTTTCTTATTTGGACTAGGATTTCCCGCCACTGTCAACATTTTACGTAGAATTGGTCATCAACCTTTCCACTTTTCACCTAATCAGACAAAATAAAGACTGTCTTGAGGAGAAAATTTGATGACTTCAGCCCCGCTCTGGATTACCGAAAAAGAAGTTACAGCCGTCCTAACTTTGACCGATGCCATGGACGCCCTTGAACGAACCCTTCTAATGGAAGGGGAAGGGAAAGCCAGAAACATGACCAAGGCTCATCTCATGGTAGCGGAAAATGACGCGATGCATGCACTAGGAGCCTCTGTAGAAGGCGCCGGTCTCTGTGGTTTTAAAACATGGATCAATGTTCGAGGAAAATCAGAGACAATTGTATCCTTGTTTTCTCAAGAGGATGGGTCTCTAAAAGCGATTATCGAGGCGACAGCGCTTGGCCAACTCCGAACAGCCGCTATGACTGGGGTGGGAACAAGGCGCCTTGCTCCTGCTAACGCTCAAGACATGGCCATCATCGGTACAGGCAAACAAGCTCTTCCACAGATCGGCGCCTGTAATATTGCCCGTCCATTGAAAACATTGAGGATATTTAGTCGAGACCCAAAAAATAGAGAGGCATTAGTTAACCAAGTAAAAAACCAATTTGATTGCGATGTAATTAATTCGTCTTCTCTAGAAGAGGCTTTAGAGGGCGCTCCATTATTGACTTTGGTTACTAACTCCACACAACCATTCTTAACGTCAGCGATGTTAGAGAAAGGAACACACGTGAACGCTATGGGTGCCATAGTGCCTGCTCGCGTCGAATTTACCCAAGACATTTTTCCCCGTTGCGCTGTGGTGGCAGTAGACAATACCGAAAACGTAAAAAACCTATCGGCAGAATTCCGGTCCTATTTTGGCAATAGTCCTCAACAGTGGGAAACTGTCAGAACAATAGGCAAAATAATATCAGAGGATGTCACTCGGCCTCCCGACGCGGATCTAACGCTTTTTAAAGCGATGGGAATGGGTATTTCTGATCTCGCCATGGCTGTAGAAATATACAATCGCGTATCAGGTTCAGACGCCGCTCACCTTGCCCCGGAAAGGGTAAAAGTTCCACCTCGACTAAAATAATAGGGAGACGCCTACTCTATTTCCTCCACCTTCTCTATTATTACATCGGAATTAGGAACATCTCCGTAAGGTCCCCGCTGACCTGTTGCCACGTTTTCGATTTTCTCCACCACGTCCATACCTGATACGACTTTACCGAATACGGCATACCCCCAACCTTGTGGGTCAGGTGATCTATGATTTAAAAACTCGTTATTGGCGACATTGATGAAAAACTGAGCTGTTGCTGAGTGAGGGTCATTGGTCCGAGCCATGGCTATTGTCCCGACCTCATTCTTAATCCCATTATCAGCCTCATTTTTTATAGGTTCCCCAGTCTCTTTTTGGGTCATGCCGGGCTCGAACCCGCCACCCTGAATCATGAAGCCTTTTATAACTCGATGAAATACGGTTCCATTATAGTGACCGTTAACAACGTATTTTTTGAAGTTAGCAACTGTTTCGGGTGCTTCATCTTCAAAAAGCTCCAGCACGATTTCACCTTCATTGGTGATCATTCTCATTTTTTTAGTCCTTCCTGGTATTTTTGCTTTTGTAGTTTCAGGGGCAGCATTCGCTGCAGTTGATAAGGGTCCTATTTTCGGTGCGGTAACATACACCAAAGCAAAAACACAACTTAGAGCCGCTACTAAAGACGCCCAAAAAATACTTCCACGATGCATATAGTTTTCTCAATTGATCAAATCAGAGGGTAGGTCTTCTTCCAATATTGACATCAGAAGCGAATAGGAAACTTCTCCTTCATCATCGTCCCGATGCAAAACGCCAATAAATTCCTCACCGATCTGCACCTCGACAGGGCCTGTAGATCTTTGAGGTGGGATGACTTTAATCAAATTATTAGAAAAAGTCTTCCTTAAGTATGCCTGTACTTTAGCAATTTCAACCGCCGTCATAAGACCTTATCCCTTTTCTCCTGAACTATAATCGGGAGGCTAGGACGATGTTGTTCTAATGTCCAAGGACATATGAAAAATTCCCTAATTTTTTCGAGCCTTCATGAACGATTTTTGTCTGATTGGGAGCGTTATCCGCTAAGCGGCAGAAATTTTAATCCCCTGATGCACTTTTTTTAGGCGCAACTTTATATTTTATGGTGCGAAACATCCGAGGCAAAATTCTAATTACTTCTACTAGCTTACTGGAGGCGGAACTTAACATTTTCTCCCCCCGCTAATTTCACCTTAGCCTTCTAAAAATGACTCCTTAACATATTGAATTATTGACTCCTTTTCGAGTAGCCAACAGGCGGAAAACCGCCACAGAGTTACAAGTCGTTCGGGTCACCTTCTTTTTAGGATTTTGACAACTGCTTGCGAAGAAAACGCAGAGAACGGTCCCACATCAAGTCAGCAGCGTTGGCATCATAAAACTTCTGATCAGGGTTGAAAAATGCATGATTACAGCCCTCATACATGTGGCAGGGCACATCTAAATGATCCGATCTAATCATTTCAATAATATTTATTGGAACTACAAAATCTTCGTCACCGTAATGCATTTCAGTTGGACATTTAGGGCTACGATGGATGTGTTCTATGACCTGAGAACCATAGAAAACGACTGCGGCATCAAACTCTAGGACACTTGCCCCAACCCAGGCCCAAGTTCCCCCCGTGCAGAATCCACAAATTGCAACATGGCCATATTTATTGGCTTCCTGACGGCAGGCCTCAATATCCAATAGGAGTTTATCTTCGGAAATACTCTCGTAACTCTTACGCCCCGAGTTTGTTCCCTCCTGTGTATAAGGATGAACAAGGCCCGCCTGTACCCGATCAAACAACCAAGGAGCAAACGCCGAAAATCCTGCATTCGCAAATCTGTCACACAACTTACTTATATGGTCAGTAACGCCGTACACCGCATGGAGGATGATAACACTACCAAAAGCCTGAGCAGCTGGAGCATGCGTAACGGCAAACTCGTGTCCATCTTTGGCCGCAAGTGTAATTTCGGAGCTCATATTTATTCGTTCAAGGCTCCGTAAGAGGCCAACTCATCAATCGGTTGACCATTAACTACTATTGGACCATCCCCCGAGATCGTCGTTCTCCTCATGACACGTCTTTCCGTGGTGGCATTGAATGGTCTTCCGCGATGGAGAACACAACGATTATCCCACATTATTAAATCCCCGACCGACCATGTATGACTTCGAACAAAACGTTCCTGGGTAGCGAACTCCACGAGATCATCAAGAAGTTTCGCGCCGTCTTCTCGTCCTAAATTCTCGACATGAGAGGCGTGAGCCCCCAAAAACAAATTTTTTCTTCCGGTGGCAGGATGAGTTCTAACAATCGGTTGTGGCACTGATGGAAAGGCTTCCCTCTCCCCCTCAGTAAACTCTATAAATCCCGTTCGGCGCCGTGATTCCATCAAGGAGTGCCAGGCCACCAGACCGTCTATCTTTTCTTTCATTTCAGGTTCTAAGGCGTCCCAAGCGGCTCTTTCATCACAAAATTCTGTTTCTCCACCTGTTTCAACAACTTCCTCAGCATATAGAAAAGAGAATTTCGGCGGGTTTTCCCTGAATGATGCGTCTGAGTGCCATAGTTGGTTTGCTGAACTATAAATCGCCCTACCGCTATCTGACTCCAGCATAGTTCCATCCCAATCTAGATTAGAGATATCAGCAAATTCAGGCCTCACTCTGCGTTTCCGGCCCCTCTGAATAGTTGTTTCCAATCCTCCAAATTGACGCGACATAGTGAGATGTTGTTCCTCATCTAATTTTTGATTTCGAAACAGCAAAACAGCATTCTCATGGGCTACTTCGAGCAGATCCGCTTTTTCAGTCGATGAGAGGGGCATTGAGAGGTCCAAGCCGCAAACCTCAGCAAAGAACTTATCTTTATTGGTAGAAATATTTAAAGCCATGGTGTAGTCCAAGAAATTCTATAGTTTATTATAATTTTAGAGGGATTATAGAGCCTAACATAATTTCGGTTTATCAACATTTTTGATACTTCTTTCAGAAGTTTTCATCCAATTATCACACTGAAAATTCCGAATAATAGCTTGCCCAAAATATAATAATTCTTCGGGTGCTATTTCAGAGCAGCGAGATCCTGCAACTTTGACTTAGCAATTTTACCGGTGGGACCAAGCGGCAGAGCTTCCAATAAAATAATTTCTGCTGGCTTTTTGTACGGAGCAAGCTTCCCCGCAATAAACTTTTCCAAATCTTTAATTACTAGTTGATGTCCAGGAGATGCCTCAACAAAAGCAATAACCTCCTCGTTTCCAGGTACGGAACGACCAACAACAGCCGAGTACAAAACATCTGGATGGCTATTTAGAACTTGCTCTATTTCTGCTGGGTACACGTTGAAACCTGAGCGATTGATCATTTCCTTGAGGCGACCCACCAGGTGAAGCTGATTGTCGTCGTCAAGGTAGGCAAGATCTCCGATTGCTACCCACCCATCTCGCCTCGTGACCTCGGCCGTAGCCTCCGAGTTACGATAGTAACCATCCATCACATTGGGGCCTCTACACCAAACCTCTCCTACCTCACCGGACGGCAAGTCCTCGCCATTTTTGCCTGCTATCCGAACCTCCATTCCATGCCAAGGTTTTCCAACCGCTCCGGGATTCGGCGGATCAGTCGGCGTACTCGCAGAAATTGGAGAACATTCAGTGGCTGCATAACCAGTACCGAGAGGCATCCCAAATATATTCAGCTATTCGACCGCGTAATTCTTCACCCGCGGGTGCGCCACCAGCTAAAATTTCTTTAACTTTGTGTCCCCCAATATTGATGTTGTTTTTCTCTATAAAACTTGCGATCGCTGAAAACATCGGCGCAGCTCCGTAGAGGTGCGTCAATTCACCTTTACAAAGCTCTTCAACAACCGCTTCAGCATCAAACCGCGAGACCAACCTCATAGAAGCCCCTCCGTGGATAAGGGGAATAACCATACCAGCTAGACCTAGGATATGGACCATCGGAGCAACAACATACGGGCAATCACCACGGCCAAACTCTCTCCTTTCAGAAACCATAGATGCCTGGTACAGCATTGTCCGATGGCTTAGCATAGCTCCTTTTGGAACACCGGTACTTCCTGAAGTAAAAAGCATCGCAGCCAAAAGTTTGCTGGGATCATCAGTTACAGGCTCGGGAGAGGCGTTTTTATTGAAAAAGGAGAAGGCAGACTGACTAAAGCCATATTCGCCGAGATCAGTGCCACCAAAGGACTGAATATGCGCGTTCACGGAATTGAGACCTAATGGAGCAAAAATAGCTCCTTTGACATCTGCTTCTTTGAGGACGACTTGGATTTCACGTTCAGATAACCTGGCATTGGCCATTATAGCCGTGGCTTCTAAATCTGTTATTGCATAGAAAAAACAAATAGCATCGTAACAATTCTCAACAACCAGCCCAATTCGGTCACCGGCATCTACGCCAAAATTTCTGAGTGCGTCTCTTGCGCGACATATATCTCGCCAAAATTGTTCATAAGTTATCTTTTGCCCCTCGTAAAAGACGACGGGTTCGCTTGGCGTCGCTTCTGCCCATGTACGGGGAACATCAATCAGGCGTCTCGGCAGGGAGGCCAGAATTTCTGAACTTGTTCGCGCCATTTATACGCGAAACACCTCGCCCCTCTTCCGGCCCTGTGTAACACTCAGAAACAGCTCATCGAGGGGCATTTTTCGGCGGATCATGCCTTGCTCGTGCGAAAATCCTACCAACATGTCCAGTTGTCTCACATTCGCATCTGTGAGCCCATACTCCCAAGGATCACTGCCCAGGATTTGTTCTTGTTCCTCCCACGCCTCTCGATACCAAGCTAAGGGAACTATACGGGGATTAATCATTCGCTTCATTGCAATTTGTTTAGCTTCATTAAAAGCATGATACAAATTTATTGGAACCCACGGATTTTCTTCTACAATCTCACGTTTTATTCCTAATACATGCATGATTGGAAAGATCCCAGTTTTTTTAAAAAATTTTTTTTCCTCTTCTTTAAATTCTGGGAATAAACGCCCTACCCTCCTGTCACCATCAATAAGAGGTTGGATGAGGTCTGGGTGCATTAATGCATCCAGTTCTCCATCAACGAGCATTTGCTCAACGCCTTTTTCATCGGGCAAGCGACTGAGGCTGAGGTCCTCGGGCCGCTCGAAGTCGATACTCTCATCCAGTTCAGAAAACCAATTAATACTTCGATGAGGCACACCATACTCATGTTCGAGAAAGCCGCGCATCCAAAGCTGGGCGCTCGACTGATACTGTTTGACCCCCATCTTGCAACCAATTAAGTCTTTTGGCTCGTTGATACCCTTCTCCGTGTTTATAAAGATAAACCCGTGCCTGAATCGACGATGCAAAAAGACCGGAATGCCCTCAAATGGCATACCCTGATCCCGCGCAACTAAATAAGAAGAGCAAGAACATTCCGCAACGTCGAAATCTTGATTTCGAAGGAACCGCCAATGGCGCGTCGTCGAATCCATATCTGTGAGCACATTCAATTCGATACCATCAGGTTCAACGGCCCCTTCTTTTAGTGCTCGCACTATCTCGTAATCACCAATCGCTAAGGTTAATTTCAACTTTGCCATGTTATTGCTCCTGGCCAGCCCTATTAAGAATTTCTCTCATCCGCTGAGGAGTTACGGGAAGCTCTGTCACGGCACCCACTTGCCCGATTGCGTCATCAATAGCCCCTGCAATTGCAGCACCCACGCCATTGATTCCGCCTTCACCGCCGCCTTTAATACCCAGTTCGTTTGTTGGGCTTGGAGCATCCTCAGTAACCAAACACTCTACAGCAGGAGCGCAGTCCATTGACGGCAGTAGGTAGTCCGCAAGCGTCACAGCGAGGGGTTCCCCTGCTTCAGAATAGGAAAACTCTTCAAACAACGCACCACCAACGCCCTGCACACAGCCCCCAACAAGCTGGCCTTCAAGCAACATATGGTTCACCGCGCGTCCTACATCATAGGCGACCATAAACCGCTCCACGTTTATATGCCCTGTCTCCGCATCAACCTTGGCAACCGCAAAATGGATACCGTAAGGAAAGGCACTTTCTTTAGTGTTGTGAAAACCCTCCGCAGACAAATTAGGTTCACGCCCTCCCAAATGTTTTGAACCTGGGGCCAATCTTTCAGAAATCTCCGCAAGAGACACGGATGGACCATTTCGGTTGTCGGAGATAAAAACCTCGCTATTTTCAATATTTAAACGATCTGCTGTCGTCTGAAGCAGCTCCGCCGCGACATCAAGCGCTTTCTCTCGGACCTTCAAAGCCGTTATATTTACGGCACTACCTGTCATCACCGTCGCCCTAGCAGCATGGGCTCCTATCCCGTACGGGATACGATCAGTTTGCCCGTGAATGACAGTGATTTTACTATAGTCAGCACCCAGCGCTGCTGCTGTAATTTGGGCCATAGTTGTCTCAAATCCCTGACCGAGAGAGGCTCCTCCGGTCAAAACCTCTACGTCTCCGTTCGTATCAACAGTTATCCGCGCACCGTCAACAGGTCCCTTGCCGCTCTCCTCTACAAAAACACCAAGACCGCATCCGACGAGCTCTCCGCCTGCGCGACGGTCATTTAATTCGGCCTGAAGCTCATCCCATTTAAAATGGACTAATGCTTTATCTAACAGAGATTCATAATCACCAGAGTCAAAGACTAGTGTCTCCAAACCAGGCTCATCAAATCTGATTTTAAAAGGCATATCATCAACGCCGACCAAATTTCTTCGCCTAATTTCTACTCGATCAATACCTAATTTCTCCGCGGCAATGTCCATTATTCTCTCGCGAACGAAAGTAGACTCAAAGCGGCCGGGAGCGCGATAGGTCGCTGCAGGTGTTTTATTTGTGAGCCTAAAATGACATTTAGCTTGGAAAGCTGGTATTTTGTATGCGCCAGTTAACATGCACATGGTTCGATTAGGCACATTAGCACCGTGTGTCCTTACATAGCCTCCCTGGTCATGCCAAAATTCATCAGCCATAGCTAGAATCTGGCCATCTTGGTCAAATGCCATCCTTGCGAGATGATGCTGATTGCGCCCTTGGTTCGCTGCCATCATGTGTTCTTGCCGGTCCTCTATCCATTTGACAGGGCGCCCTAACCTCTCTGCTGCAACCAATACCAAAACGTCTTCTGGATACAGCTCTCCCCTTATTCCAAAACCACCCCCTGTATGTCCCTCATGCAAATGAATTCTCGCGGGTGGACGAGAGAGCATTCTGACTAAAGTATCTCGGTTGCGATGGGGAATTTTAGCAGCCCCATAGAGTTCTAAAGTGTCCGTCGCTTTATTATGGACCCCAATAGCACCCCTGGTCTCTAGAGGCACTCCCGAATGACGCCCGGTTCTAAGATCAACATCAACGACTAGATATGCTGATTCCCAAACGGATGAAACATCCCCAAAAGTATGGGTCAGCAAAGCGGCCTCTGAGCCTAAACCCTCATCAAATTCTCCTGGCTCCTGATCAGCATCAGATATAACTGGTAACTGATTAACGTCCAATTCAATGAGGTCAGCAGCGTCTTCTGCGATATAGGGGTCCTCAGCGAATATCGCGGCCACTGGGTCACCTACATACCGAACGCGTGACTTGGCTAAACAAAATTGCCTAAACGCTTTGAGTTCCTCTGCCGACTTATCAGCTCTAAAATCAATTGGCCCTAGGTTCTGAATGTCATCGTAGGTCCAAATCGCGACGACCCCTGGGATTTTGGAAGCTCTCCCTGTATTAATAGACTTTATTTCAGCATGGGCATAAGGGCTTCTAACAATCCGCATATGAAGTTGATGAGGGAAGTTAATATCATCAGCAAATCTGCCCTGCCCTGTGATGAGGGGGGGATCCTCAAGACGCCTCAGCCTTTCACCCAAAATAACTTTCGTTTTGCTGGCCATCAGCCAGCCCGCATTTGTTCCGCGGCAGCCTTCACGGCTGTAATAATATTTGCGTAACCAGTGCACCTGCACAAATTTGAAGACAATGCTGAAATAAGATCATCGTGACTAATATCAGGGTCTTTTTCGAGTATTCCAACCGCGAGCATCAGAAAACCAGGCGTGCAATATCCGCATTGTAGGGCGTGATGGTCTGTGAAGGCTTGCTGCAGCGGGTGTAACTTGTCCCCGTCCGCTAGCCCTTCAACAGTCCTTATTTTTTTACCATCAGCCTGGATGCCAAACATTAAGCACGCGCGAACCGGTTCATCATCAAGTAAAATGGTGCAAGCCCCGCAGACCCCATGATGACATCCAGCGTGAGTCCCAGTTTGACCACACTGGTCTCTTATAACATCAACTAGCGTTCGCCTGGGCTCAACCGTGATCTCGTATTTTTTACCATTAATATCAAGTGTTATGTCGTGCTTCTGCGTCATTTTACAGCTTTTTCCATCGCCCGTCTGGTCAGTGCCTTTACTAAATCCCGTCGATAGCCGGCCGATGTCGCATGGTCCTCCATCGGATCAACGACGCTCGCCGCCGCCTCGGCTGCTGCTCGAAAAACATCATCGGACGGGATATTTCCATTTAAAATTTCCTCCGCCTCAATAATCCGCCTTGGACGATCTTCAACTCCTCCAAGGCCGATGCGAGCATTTGAAATCTTTCCTCCCTCGTCTTCCCAAACAACCAATGCCATGGTCAAAGCGTAATCTCCTGCACGTCGGCTAAACTCTTCAAAACCAAATCGCGAATTGTTTGGCAGCATCGGTAATTGCGCCTCCGTCAGCAATTCATTTTCTACCAGGGTGGTCGTCATAACAGTCTCAAAAAAAGACGAAGCAGGTATTTGCCTCTCTCCATCAGCGCTTTTTGCGACAAGAGTGGCGTCCAAAGTAACTGCCAAAGCACACCATTCTGAGGCGGGATCGGCGTGCGCTAATGCTCCACAAAATGTTCCCCTCGTTCGTATGGGAAGGTGAGCAATATGCTGGACGACCTCTGTTAACAGAGCGCCAAGTGGCCCGTCGCAAACCGGCTTGTGAAATGCTGAATGCCGAACACCAGCGCCAATTATAAGCCTATCCTCTTCCTGCGTGATTTTATCCAGTGCGCTGATACCTGAGATATCTATGAGGTGCGCTGGCCTCGCAAGCCGGAACGCCATCGTAGGAACGAGACTTTGTCCCCCCGCGATAATTCGACCTTCCGCGTCGGAGTACTGGGAAAGGAGACGGACCGCCTCATCAATGGAAGACGGAGCATGATAGTTAAAACTAGCTGGTTTCATGGGTCAATTAGATGCCGCATTTATTTGCCTACGTAAAGGGCTCAGTTTTTTTACTTATTTAGTTCTCATTTCTTGAAAAATTTCGGTACCCTCATCTATGTGACTGAAAGGCAAAGCGCGGGCTGCATACACGGTAATGCTTGGCTTAATACCGGTAGCATCATCGATCGATCCCACCTTGACTCCTACAACTCCGGGGCTTCCCGTCCCGTTACTAAAAATCTGCGAACCACATTCGGGACAAAACTTCTTCGTCATCGTGTTCCCACTATCGGATGTATGCTGATACGATTTTGTAACGCCTGACTCGATGACAAGATCTTCCTCTTTTACAAAAACATTAGTGGCAAAGCTGGCGCCGGTCACTTTTCGACAATCATCACAATGACAATTCGCGACCCTTACAGGCTCTCCAATTACCTTATATCTTACTGCTCCGCACAAGCATCCGCCGGTGTATTCACTCATGGCACTCTCCTATTTTTGTAAATCATTAATATCTACCCTAAGCCGCGATCCCGTTGTTAGAAATTCCCTTAGAAGTCAACGGTTTTAATTTTGCTATCAGCCAGATCACTAGCAAAATATTGAAGGCATTAGCCATGACCCCAATTAGAAAGGGGGCCTGATAGGAGCCGGTGCTGTCAAACATGTAACCACCAAGCCATCCACCTACTCCCATAGCTACAGCTCCAGACGAAAAAATAACCCCGGTCCGCCACCCGGTCTGGTGGTGAGGCAAATGATCTCTTACCACAACTGAATAAATTGGAAAAATTCCTCCATAGCCCAAGCCAAACAAAATCGCACAAGCGTACAATGCCCAAAGTTGTTCGGAGATAGTGAACAAACCGAGCATAGACCCCTGAACCCCAGAAAATACTAATAAAGACCAGAGCCCGCCAATACGCCCCGCTATTAACCCCAGGAAAATAGCTCTACTAATAAACGCTGAAAATAGAACGGCAGACAAAACCGTTGCTCCCTCAATTCTTGTATGTCCAACATCCGTAACAAACGCCACCAAATGGGCGAGAGGCATGGCCATTGCCAGGCAGCAGCCTAATATTGCAATCGTCAGAGTGACCTGTATCGTTCTATTTGATAGGGCTGATGCGGATCCTAATGTCCTTATTTGTTTCTCTCTATCCGATGTTTCTACTCCATTTTTCGGACGCTCGAGAACTTTGGGAGGTTTATGTCGAACAAACCACGCGACGGGCAGGAGAACCATCAAGGCCACGGCTCCAAACAAATAGTAAAGATCTCTCCAACCGATCAGGTCTACTGCCCAGCCAAAAATGGGCAGCCATATTATTCCCGCTAATGCCTGACCACTCGACACCATCCCGACCGCCATCGCCCTTTTTTGTTCGTACCACCTCGATATGTTCGCCATTGCGGGTGCTGCCAGAGCACCTTGGCCTGATAAACCAAACATAACTCCATAAATAGCAAGAAGCTGCCAGGGCTGTTCAACTACGGAAGTCAAAAGCCCTCCAAGGCTAACCATTATCGCACCTGTAAATGCGGGTATCGCAAAACCGTAGCGATCAACTACCCAGCCCATCAAAATACCTCCGAATCCCGATCCGATATATGTCAAAGCAAAGGCCGATGATGGAATTGTTCGTCCACCGCCGAAATCCTCGGTCATGTCTTTTAAAGATACTGCAACCAAATAAGGACTCGCGCCTGTTATAAACAACATGACGATTGAGCCCACCAATATGATAGCTGGATCAATTCTGGCTTCAGTCTTTAAATTAGGGTTGGGCACACAGATGACCTAAGTAATTTTTAAATCTTTTGGACCCCTCAATCCCAATAGTCAAACCGGTAAAATTTCGGATCTTTATAAACACTTTGGTATCGACGCTGCCTCAATAGTCGACACAGTAGACAACCTGACCTGCGGAAAACGTTTGTGTGCATAATAAAAAGGCTGTCGAGGAAACAGACTTACCCTTATACTGGAGAATAAAAAAGATTTCAGGGAGGACAAAATGGATGGCGACCAAATAACCAAGGGTTCAATACTTCGACCAAACTTTATTTCTCATGGAACCCTTGGCTGCAAAAACCTCGAAAAAACCAGGGAATTCTATGAAGCATTTCTTGGTTTGGAGTGTGTCCGCACCAGCCAAAATTCCATGATGATAAGGCTCGGTGGACAGCATATTTATGCAGTAGTTCAGGTTGGTGAAGAAAAAGACGTCATGCCACGCCATTATCACAACGGGCTTGATGTCGACACGGACGAAGAAGTCGATGCTGCCTATAAAACTGTGTTAGAGAATGCCGATGAATGGGGAATACATAGTGTTAATCGCCCTGCCCCAATTCATGGGACTTATTGCTTCAAGTTTTGGGATTTAGACGACAACTGTTGGGAGATCCTTAGTAATCCTAAAGACGGATACACATGGATTTTTGAACAAGGGGATCAAGAGGGCAGAGGTCATATGGACAGAAATTTTCGAGATAAAAGGCCAGATCGTTAAACAGTTTTAATCCAGGAAGGGTTTCCTGCCTGACAATAGAAAAGGAAGGCTCCATATGAATTCGAAATTTGAAGATTACTGCTGGTCTGACTTAATGGATGAAGAAACCCTTCGAATCTATAGTGCCTATGAACGGCCACTTCGCGTAGGACCTAATCCAGCAGTCCTCATGATAGATGTTTATCAAGCCAGTTACGATGGCGGACAGCAGCGTGTCATTGACGTCATTAAAGAACATCCAAGTTCATGCGGAGAGAGGGCTTGGGCCATGGTTGAACCAGCAAAACGGCTCCTCGAAGCCGCTAGAGCGATTGGACTACCGATTATTTATTCAACTGGCGATGAGAGAAGCAATGCCAAAGCAGGCCGCCCAACAAATCGAGTAACAAGCACTGAGACCGATGAGGCATACCAGATTCTTCCAGAGCTTGCTCCTGAACCAAACGACCTCATTATCTACAAACAACGGGCAAGCTGCTTTTATGGGACGCCTTTGATGTCTCATTTGGTTGGATTAGGCGTGCAGAGCCTGATTATTGGTGGGGGAACGACTTCCGGCTGCCTGCGCGCCGGCGTGCAAGACGCCAAAGCTAACGGCTTTCATGTCACACTGGTCGAAGAATGCTGCTATGATCGAACACCTATTAATCACAAGGTCAATCTTTTTGACATGCATCACAAATATGCTGACGTTATGAAGCTCCAATCAGTAATCGAGCACTTAAACGGCCTTAAACATTAGCCGAACCAAAATCCGATCACTTTTCAGTCCAGAGGTCGATGCAGCGTTGCGCCACCACTTTTTTGTAAGACACGGGACCGCTGATGTGCCCTATTGATTGAGAAAATCTATTTAAATTTTTCACACGTTCCTTAGAGATGACAGGATCATAAAACTCCACATCACGGGCAATGACATTAGAAATTAATTCGGCAGAGTCAGAGGGAAACTTGCCCTCACCAACCTTCCGAGCCAGGGCTGGCTCTTCTCTCAACGCCCTTTGCGCTCTAACAATTGCTCGAACCACTGCGTCAACCTCAGGTCCTGCTTCGTCAAGAAAATCATCTCTAACGACAAGCCCAGCGAAGGTAAAAAATCTTGTATTTTCTGGATCATCTCCACGACGAACATCTACGTGCACCTTCCCCACGCCCAAATGTCTTGCCTTTTCGGCACCCATAGCATTGGCCCAGAACCCATCGATTTGGCCATTTTTTAATCCCTCAGCAGCAAACACACCAAAAGACACGTTACTGTCATGGGCCCCAGGTAAATCGATGATGGATACATCATTTTCTGGATCTATACCCCCAGCTCGCAGGACCTGCTTAAAGGCAAGATCTGGCCCGGGAGCTGCGGTAAAAGTGCAACCCCTCAAAGCTTTGAAGTCTCCTCGAAAACCCTCGAAATCCTCTCTCATGGTTAATAACCAGGGAGTGCCCTGAGAGAGTGCTACGCAGATACTTACTCCCTGCCAATGATCAAACTCGGTAAGAACATCATGCACCGAACCTGCAATCATGGCATCTGCCTTATTTTCTTTTACAGCAGCGGTCGAGCCCATAGCTGGAACAAGGGTTATTTCAACATCAACCCCTTCATCTCTAAAAAACCCAAGCTCGTCTGCAGCAAGTGCCGGAAAACAGGTGTTACTTACAAGATCGACAGAAGCAATTTTCAAAACGTAAACTCCTATATTGCGCGCCAAAATTCTGTTGAATGACCAGTAACTTCTAAACGCCGGTACAGACGATTTATTAAATGTGTTAGCTCAGCTTGATCGGTAGCATCCAAATTGGGACCAGGGGCGCGCAAAAAATTCGTCCTTATAACGCCTCTGCGTCTGAGTGTCTCTTTTCTTATCGCCAAACCAATGCCAATCTGCTGTTCATGCTTACAAAGAGGTAGGTAAGCATCAAAAAGATCCTCTGCTTGATCCTCTTTACCTTCCGCATAAAGTGTAACAACACGAACAAGCATGTCTGGAAAGGCGAAACCTGTCATAGCTCCGTCAACCCCTCGCTGAAGTTCTTGGGGTAAAAATAGCCCCCCATTTCCAACCAAGATAGAAATACGACGCATGTTTGCCGAGGCTTCTGCTCCCCGAAATTCCGTTACCTTTCGAAGGCCTGGCCAGTCCTCATGCTTTAAAACCTTTAAGGTGGGCAGCTCATTGAAAAGTTTTACTAAAAGATCAGTTGAAAAATATACGCCATTACTGGGAGGATAGTCTTGAAGAACAATTGGAGTTTGCCCTAACAACTCGGTTACAGAACGAAAATAGCTTTCAATTTTCTGATCTGTATTTAATCCTGCCATAGGAGCAACCATGACCCCAGCCGCTCCAATATCCATTACCTCGTTTGTAAGAGCTTTCATTGGACTAAAGGCGGGACCGGAAACTCCTACAACTACAGGCGTGTCTCCCGCCCGTTTAATGACACGTCTAGTAAAACTGACCGCTTCCTCGGGGGTCAGCTTTGGCGCCTCCCCCATTACACCGAGGATGGTGAGGCCGCTACAACCGGACTCCAAGTAAAAATCCACCATGGAATCAGTACTAGCAAAATCAACCACCCCATCCTCCGTAAATGGAGTGACGGCAATGGCAAAAACACCTCGAGAATTTTCATCAATAAGCGACATGGTTTTTCTGCCTAATTACTCATATAAAAAAGTTTATACTACACCGCATAAGCTGGATGGACCAAACCGGAGTTATTTATGGCGAATTTGGACTTGATTATTCGAAACGCAAATGTGGCGACTTCAGAGGGTGGGTTTGTTTGCGACATCGGCGTTCTTGCTGGTCAGATTTGCCAAATCGGTGAAATCAATAAAACGGCCGAGGAAGAGTTGGATGCTACTGGTTTTCTTATTACCCCAGGTGGGGTCGATAGCCATTGCCACGTGGAACAAATTAGCTCGAATGGCATTTGGACAGCTGATGACTGGTTCAGCGCAAGTCGGTCTGCTGTTTGCGGCGGCACCACAACTATTATCCCATTCGCATGCCAACACCGGGGCCAAAGCTTAAGACAAGTAGTTAACGACTACCACGACCTGGCCACGCCAAAGGCCGCATGCGATTATGCCTTCCACCTGATCGTTTCTGACCCTACGGAACAGGTTTTGGGTCAAGAATTACCGAGCTTAATCAAAGCAGGTTACACGAGTTTCAAAATTTACCTAACCTATGACGCCCTCAAGCTCTCTGATCGCGAATTTCTTGACGTTCTCGCCGTGGCACGAAGAGAGGGAGCCATGGTAATGGTTCACGCCGAAAACAACGATATGATCATGTGGATGGCCGAGCGGTTACTCGCCGCCGGGCTCTCAGACCCCAGGTATCATGCCACTGCCAGGCCTATGCTCGTCGAGCGGGAAGCCACTCATAGAACAATTTCCATGGCCGAACTGGTCGATGTACCAGTGTTAATCGTCCATGTTTCTGGGGCAGAGGCGATAGAACAAATAAAGTGGGCGCAAAACCGTGGTCTCAAAGTTTTCGCAGAGACATGCCCGCAATATTTATTTCTGACTGAGGACGATTTAGACAGACCTGGATTGGAGGGCGCTAAGTACATGTGCAGTCCTCCGCCCCGGGATAAAGAAAATCAGGAAATTGTTTGGCAAGCCCTTGAGGAAGGTGTTTTTGAGGTATTTTCTTCAGATCATGCGCCATATCGCTTTGACGATCCAAATGGGAAATTAGCCGCAGGAGAAACTCCACATTTCAAACAAATAGCCAATGGAGTTCCCGGCATAGAAACCCGCATGACATTACTTATGTCTGAAGGGGTCAATAAAGGACGAATATCTCTTCAAGAATTTGTTGCTCTTACCTCAACCAACGCAGCAAAATTGTATGGGTTACACCCTCGCAAAGGAGATATAACTGAGGGGTCTGACGCAGATTTCATACTCTGGGACATTAATAAAGAAGTCACCATATCTCAGGAACTACTCCATGATGCGATGGACTACACACCATATCAGGACTTCAAGGTAACAGGCTGGCCTATCATGACCTACCTAAGAGGAAAAAAAATCTGCGACTCGGGAAATTTTCTAGGGCGAGCCGGAGAGGGACAGTTTCTTGAATGCCAACGCCCACCAGCGCTCGACTTGCCAACCAATTTACCCACCAACTTCGACCCTGTGGTGGGGAAGTTTAGGGCTTAAACACCCCTGATCATGCCTCCATCAACCCTGATAATTGACCCGGTGATATAACTTGCATTTGCAGATAATAAGAAGACCGCAGTATCAGCAAATTCCGCTACTTCCCCGTAACGGGCCATCGGAATTGTTGCTCGGCTCTCGGCCCGTACATCCTCGATATCTCGCCCTAGCCTTTCAGCGGCGGCCTCATCTATTTGATTAACGCGGTCGGTATGAATTCTTCCAGGCGCACAGATATTAACAGTAACGCCGTCTGCAGCCACTTCACCAGCCAAAGTTTTTGCCCAACCCACCTGCGCTGCGCGGATCGAATTTGAAATTCCAAGGTTAGGAATTGGTTGTTGAATACCTGATGACGAAACCACCAAGACCCTTCCCCATTTCTTCTCTCGCATTTGTGGAAGATACGCGTTTACAATTTTTATTTGATTGGTGAACATTGTTTCAAACTGAGCCTGCCATAACTGTGTTTCCACAGAAGCGATAGGACCAGGTGGTGGGCCACCGCCATTGCAAACCAAGATGTCTAAAGAACCAAACTCAGACTCTATTTTTTTAATAGCCTCGTCGATACTTTCCTGCATTGACAGATCTAAATGACAGAAGCTTGCATTCCCAATTTGAGCTGCAAGGGCTGAACCCTTTTCGATAGATCTACCTGAAATCATAACACTCGCACCTTCAGCTGATAAACGCCGCGCGATACCCTCGCCCATTCCGCCGGTAGAACCCATAACAAACGCTTTCTTGCCTGCTAACCCGAGATCCATTCAATTCTCCTAAAATTCTTTATTACTTGCTTTCCAACATGATCTGGAGGCGCCAGACCTAAAAACTTCTAGCCCATGGGCTCCACTTCTTTAACAGCGCCTCGCCAACCACTTGTGGTTACATCAAAAATTTCTCCCATTGGCGTCCGATATTTGATCTCAAAATAACTGGTAGGATCACCACTTTTGTTACCCATGACGTGCGTGGCCCCAGCAGCTTCAACCTGCTCACAACCCTCCTCGACATCATCGAACCAAAAACCAAAATGGTCGATGCCATAGAATTCTTCTTCACCTTGATACCCAAGCGGTTTTCCATCTCTGGCTAACATCGCAATATTTATTGTTCCATCAGACAGATAGATTGTGCCGCGACCGGACCCTCCGACTTCCTCAAGCCCAAAAGCATTGATAAAAAAATCTGCCGCCTTTCGAGGATCTTTTACCGATAACGCAATATGGCGCATGCGAGCCTTCGCCATCCCTAAATCTCCATTAAGTTTATAAATTATTGATAATCAATCGCACCTTATTAGCTTAGAAACTGTGAGCAAAGTCGAAAAATACAGTGCTAATAGAGAGGAACGAATTTAAATTTTTCCAAGGGCTTTTAGAATTACTTCAGGCGTCATCGGCTGTTCGAACACTCGTCCGCCAAGAGGCCTTATTGCATCATTGACAGCATTCATCACCACGGCCGGGGCAGCTCCTGTACCTGATTCCCCAACACCCTTTGAACCTAACTCGGAGACCCCTGTATGCGTCTGCACGTGAGCGACATCAATATCTGGCATTTCTGAGGCCATAGGCACGATATAATCCACCAAGCTGCCATTGAGAAGCTGAGCCTGGTCATCATAGATGCAATGCTCGTAAAGAGCGCCCCCAATGCCTTGAACACACCCACCTCTCACCTGCTCATCCGCCAAAATTGGGTTAATCACGCGCCCACAATCTTCAACGACCCAATGGTTAAGCAAGGAGATAAACCCGGTATCCGGATCCACCTCTACATAGGCTCCTTGGATCCCATTCGTAAAGATATAAAGGGCATCTCTAAGCCTAAACCTCTTTGTATGGGAGAGTTGAGGTTCAATTTCGTTCGGGAGCTGAGCTACCTGAAAATGTGCAATTCGTCCTAATTCAGAGAGTGATATACGAATATTATCGGTGCCCGCATCAACAATGTTGCCATTTAAAATATCGATTTTGTCCGGATTAGCCTGCAATAAAGCGCCTGCAATAACTAATAATTCAGCCCGAAGGGCCAAGGCCGCTTGATAAGTAGCCTCTCCTCCGATAGCCGTAGCTCGCGAAGCATAGGTACCCCCACCGTACGGGGTGGCATCTGTATCACCCTCTATAACTCTAACCATTCCCTCAGGGACTCCAAGAACACTAGCAGTAATTTGCTGCATTACCGTGTCTACACCTTGACCTTGGTCGGTAACGCCGACCGAGCAGATAATGTTACCTGAAGGCTCAATTTTAACTGTAGCAGCGTCTTGGGAGGCTATTGGAGCTCCACCTGCACCGTAATACCCGGCGGGTCCAGGTGCGGTGCCCTTGATAAAAGCGGCGATACCAATACCTCGGAATACGCCTTTCTTTCTGCAAGCATCGCGCTCCGCAATAAGTTCCTCATAGCCCATTCTTTTAACAAGGGTTTCTAAACAGGCCTGATGCGACATATCCGCAACTTCAATTCCAGAAGCTGTTTTCCTCGGATAGGAGTCATCCTCCATTACATTTCTGCGTCTTATTTCAATTGGATCCAGGCCAACTTTTTCAGCCGCCATATCCACCAATGCCTCGCCAACCGAATTACCAATAGGATGCCCAACGGCACGATACTGGCTCGTCGGCACCTTGTGCATGTAGGCAACTCTCATGCGGGCCTTGTAATTTTGATGCTTATAAGGCCCCCCCGTGATATTGAGAATTTGATTAGCTTCAAATACAGAGGTTCTTGGGTATTGGGAGTAAGCGCCAACACCAGAAAGAATATCAATTTCTAGCGCCTGAATTTCGCCTTCATCTGAAATTGCCATCTTGCCGGCGACCTTGTTCTCTCTCGCGTGAATATCTGTGAGAAAAGACTCCAAACGATCTGCAATAAATTTAACGGGACGTCCCAACTTAATCGACGCGGCTGTAGCCGCAAACTCATCACCAAAAGAATGAATTTTCAAACCAAATGACCCGCCAACAAATGGCGCAACGACTCTACATTTGTGTTCAGGAAGACCGAGTGTTTTTGCGATGATCGCCTGGATCATATGCGGTGTCTGACTGCTCGTATAAATAGTTAACTCTTCAGTATCCTTTTCGTAAGAAGCAAGTAACGCACGTGTTTCAAGACTTACGGCCGTATGTCGGCCAAAATTGAAAACCCCTTCAACTATGTGGTCGGCTTCGTCAAAAGCTTTTCGTACATCACCGTTATCAATCACCTTCTCAAAGGCTAAATTTTCATTTAATTCCTTATGAACAAGGTTAGCACCTGGTTCCAAAGCCTTTTCCTTGTGCGCTACAACCGGTAGCTCTTCATAAACAACCGAAACCAGTTCTGCCGCATCTTCGGCGACAGCACGGCTTTCTGCTACCACCATCACAACTGGCTCACCCTGCCAACAAACTCTATCCACTGCCATCGGATACTGCGGGGCGGTTTTCATTGTTTCAAATACAGACAGCGTGCCAAGCCAGGGGCCTGTGCACATTTCTTTCATTTCACTACCCGTCATCACCAGCACGACGCCGGGGTGTGCGATAGCTTTTTCTACGTTAATTTCGCAAATATCTGCATGCGCGTAGGGGCTACGGACAAATGCAGCGTGAACAGTTCGGGGTAGAGTTATGTCGTCTGTATATCTTCCTCTTCCTCGGACTGCTCGTTTTGCTTTTTCACGAGGCAAATTACGTCCGACATAAGAATGTTGGCGATCCAAAGGGCCTAAATTTAACTCTCTACCCATCACTGAACTCCAGACCTTCGGTCATTCATTGTTTCTTCGATAGCATCTATGATCGCATGGTAGCCCGTGCACCGACAAAAGTTACCTGACATAAATTCTCTAATTTCTTCCCTAGGTAACGACTTTTTGCGCTCCAAAAGTTCTGCAGCGGTCATTAACATACCTGGCGTGCAAAAACCGCACTGAAGAGCATTACGGCTGACAAAATGTTCTTGAAGATCAGAGATCTCACCACTCTCGGTCAGACCTTCGATAGTAGTGACTTCCGCCCCGTCACATTGAACGGCTAGCACCAAGCAGCCTCTAACCACCACGCCATCCAAGCGCACCGAGCAGGCACCACAAATCCCGTGTTCGCACCCCAAATGTGAACCGGTTAACTCGAGTTGACTCCGCAAAAAATCTACTAAATGAATGCGCGGCTCAACCCTCGCAGTTATCTCCTCGCCGTTAACCCTCAGCGCGATCTGAATTTTCTCGTCTTCCATCAAACCAGCTCCGTCTTTTTAACCGCAGCAGCTATCGCACGTTTCGTCAGCACCTTTTGCCAATGCATTTTTAGCGCTGCACTCCCGTGAAGATTGTCGATTGGATCCAAATCGTCCTCCAATTCTGAAAAGATTTTTTCATCAATGTTTTCCGACCACGTTTGCCCTTCCAACGCAGTCATTACATTTTTGCCAACAGTGGGTTTCAACTCACTGCCGAAATATACAAGCCTTATCTTTTCGAAAGTTTTTGCAGAGATTGATGCACGGCAAGCAACGCCGGCCTGAGCAAAATCTCCTTTTCGCCTAGATAACTCCATAAAAGAAAAGACCTCTCCGGGTTTTGCTAGAGGGAGAAGCACCTCAATTAGGATTTCATCCGGCCGCATCGCGGTATCATATAAACCGTAAAAGAAATCATCCGCCTTCACCTTTCGGCGCCCTTTCGGGCCCTCAAGCACAATCTCCGCCTGCATGGCCAAAATGCAAGCGGGCATTTCAGCTGCGGGGTCAGCGAGTGCTATGGAACCCCCAAAAGTGCCTCTATTCCGCACTGCGACGTGAGCGACATAGGGCAACGCCTCCGCAATCAAAGGTAAATTTTCGTTCACTAATGCTGACCCCATCACCTCGACATGTCGGGTCATTGCCCCTATTCGAACATGATCAGTCTCAAGAGAAATGCCCTTTAACTCGTCCAGCTTATTAATATCAATTACTATTTCCGGTTGGGATAATCGCATATTCAGCGTAGGGATAAGACTTTGCCCTCCCGCGAGAATTCTAGCTTCGTCTGCAAACTCGGATAGTAAGCTAATAGCCTCACTTAAAGACTGAGGTCTAACATATCTAAATTTTGGCGCTTTCACGGCTGCTTTTATCCCCATCGACAGTAAAAAAAGTTAGACCGATGCTCCCATCAAGAATGATTTTTCGCAAGGGTATCAGCTATTATTCACCACCCACGCCTGTTGACCAGTCGCAGCGATTATCCGAATGTGCGGCATTAAAACAAAAAGGTAGAGTGTAACGTGGCTAACAAGGATTTGCGTAACTGGCTCCAAGAGGTTGATGCCATTGGAGAACTCAAAACCATAAAAGGAGCTGAAACCAAAGAAGAAATTGGCGGTATCGTTGACCTCTACATGCGCGAGATGGGTACACCCGCCGTAATGTTTGACGATGTCCCCGGTTTCCCAAAAGGACACCGAGTTCTTGCTAATATACTTACCTCTGTTCCACGTATTAATGTCGCACTAGGCCTCAAACCTGACGCCTCTCGGAATGAGTTAATAGGCTGGTGGCGCGACTATATGCGTGAGGGCCCAACCGTTGAACCAAAAGCCGTAAATGGCGGTCCCCTGCTTGAGAATATCATGGAAGGGGCGAACGTAGACATTACATCTATCCCAACACCTGTTTGGCATGAACATGATGGCGGAGCATTCATCGGCACTGCTTGCATGGTTGTAATGAAGGACCCAGACACAGGTTGGATTAACTACGGAGCCTATAGAGTTCAAAGCCACGATCAGAAAACAGCAAGCGTGATGATGTCACCTGGAAAACATGGCAGACTCATGATGGAAAAATATCATGAGCGTGGTGAGGCCTGTCCTGTGGCAGTTGTAGCAGGAATGCATCCCGCCTTGTTTATGCTTTCTGGGCTCGAAGTGCCATATGGAAAAAGTGAATTTGAAGCGGCAGGAGGCATACTCAAAGAGCCGATTGAAATCTTCAATATGCCAAAAACCGGGTTACCCGTACCCGCCAATGCAGAGATTGCTTTCGAAGGGTTCATTCATCCCGACGACATGATCCAAGAAGGTCCATTGGGTGAATGGACAGGTTATTATGCGGGGGGAAGCCGACCAGAACCTGCCATTCGGATCGAAACCCTCATGCATCGAGATAATCCGATTCTCGTTGGGGCGATACCGGCAGTGCCGCCAAATGACAACACCTACTATCTCGGCATCTATCGATGTGGGGCCGTCTGGAGCCAATTAGAAGCTGCCGGTATACCTGAGATAAGAGGTGTTTGGGCCCATGAAGCAGGGGGCAGCAGGTTTTGGCTGACAGTGTCGATTAAGCAAATGTATGGTGGCCATGCCAAGCAAGCTGGACTCATAGCATCGCAGTGCCATGCTGGAGCTTACGCCAATCGCTGGACCATTGTCGTAGACGATGACATTGATCCCTCTAATATTAATGATGTCATTTGGGCCATGTCGACCCGAGTAGATCTTAGAGAAGATATCGACATCATTAATGGTTGTTGGAGCACCCATCTCGATCCCATGTGCTACGACGATGAAACCGACAGAAGGAACTCAAGGGCCGTTATTGATGCCTGCAGGCCCTTTAGACGAAAAGATAGCTTCCCAACCGTTGCCCGGTCTTCTCAAGAGTTGGATGAACGTATTAGGCGCAAATGGTCAGAAGATTTACCCTGATTAGCAGCTGGTTTTTCCGACCGAGCCTTTATGGTTGACAGCATTCCCTGCATACCCGAACATCCCAACAATAAAAAAATAATAAATCATAAATAGACCAGGGAGGGTCAGTCATGCGTTCATATCTTGAGTCTAAATATTCAAAAACGCTCGTGAGCGGTTTATTTGTCAGCGCGCTGTTATTTCCGTCGCTTCTCTCTACAGACGTGTCTGCGCGTTCGGCCGCCTTGGAGAAAGTTATAGCTGGTGCCAAAAAAGAAGGCGCGATGAAAGTGCTATGGACCGAAGGCCATTTTGGCGGCGATGTCGGTCTCCGAGATATGGTCGACGCGATGAACAAGAGATATGGCACTAATGTAAAACTCCAATTTACCCAAGGCCGCAGTTTTCCGGCCAATCTCGGGCGCCTGACCCAAGAGTACAAAGCCAAACAAAAATCAAGCACGGATATCTTTTTGGGAAGCGGAAGCCATATGGTCTCGGGTGGTAAAACCGGTTTACTTCAAAAAGTCGATTGGAATGCCCTAATAGAGAGGCCTGCGCCCCAAAAAGCCAGTTTTGACAGAGTAAACCCTGATGGCGTTGGTGTAGCGGTTGCTTCCCGTGTTGTTGGCATCGTTTATAATAAAAACCTTGTAAAAGGAGACGATATTCCAACCAGTATAGAGGATGTTCTAAAACCAAAATGGAAAGGGTTAGTGGCAACCACCCCATACGTTACAGGATTTTATCAGTTTGCAGCTCCAGACGTCTTTGGTGAAAAATTCATGCTTGATTACTCAAGACGACTCAAACCACAGATAGGCGGATTTTTTAGCTGTAATAGCCTTGATAAACTTGCCAGCGGTGAATTTGCGATGCTTATTTTTGATTGCGGCAAAGATGCAACCGTACGTTATCAAAGGCGCGGTGCCCCATTAGAGCACGCAGTTCCAAAAGAAATCGTGCGCAATAATATTATAAATCTTGGGGTTACCTCCAACGCCGATCACCCCAATGTGGGAAAACTATTCATAGCTTTCACGCAAACCAAAGAGGGTCAAGAGCTTCTATGGAAACATGGCGCTTATGATTTGGAGGTTTATCCTGGTTCTCGATCTGGTAAATTAGTCGCGGAGATGCGAGCAAAATACCCCAATGCCAAGTTCCTTTTCAGCACTGTGCAAAGAACAGCGCAACAGGCAAAAGACGGGATCAAGCTTCGCTCTTACCAGAAAAAAATTAAAAAGATCTTGAGAGGTCGAAAGAAAAAATAAGCCCTTAGGTTTTATTTTAATAGGACTCTGTAGCTGCGGCACGCAGATACAGAGTCCGTTTCTGTACCAGGCATATTTTTTTAACCACCAGAGTTCTCTCGATGCAAACCGCCATAAGTAAGTATTTGTCCAGAAAAGGGATATCGGTTTCACCATTCCTACCAATGGCTCTGCTGCCAATGATAGGTCTCATTGGGATTGTAATTGTCTTCGTTTGGGTTAGTTTCCAAACAGGCACCTTAGGAACTGATGAGGCAGAGTTCTCGACGGAAAATTACCTGGCCCTTTTTGGTGACGAATTCGTTCTGGAAGTGCTTGAGAACACCTTTGTTTTTGCAGTTGCCACTACAGCCGTTGCGCTCGCAGTGGGTTTGCCAATCGCCTGGATTACGGAAAGAACTACCATAAGGCCCAAAGCTCTCATCTATGCGATGATGACCACCGGGCTGCTTGTTCCTCCAATTTTCATAGGCATGGGCTGGACTTTTATTGCCCATGAACGAATAGGTGTTTTCAATAAGGCTCTTATGGCGATTTTTGGTCTTGATAAGGGACCGATCAATATCGAAACCCCAGTAGGAATGGGTTTGATCGAGGGGCTTACACTCGCCCCTTTAGCTTTTGTCTTGAGTGTTCAAGTTTTTCGAACCATGAACCCGGCGTTGGAAGAAGCCGCGCTGACCTCTGGGCTTAGCTTTAGAAGAACCCTCAGAAAGATCACACTGCCGCTGGCAAGACCCGCTATCTTGGCGGCCCTCATTTACATTTTTGTGATTGGCTTGGCTACTTTCGACATTCCAGCGGTAATCGGTCTCTCAAGTAATATTTACGTTTTCAGTACTTACGTATTTACAGAAGCTTTCCCGCCTGATGGATTGCCTGAGTATGGCATTCCGGCCGCGTTAGGAACCGCAATGATAGTCGTGGCGGCACTCCTTACCCTATGGTACGTGCAAATGCTTCGAGAATCCCAACGATATCAGGTGATCACCGGAAAGGGCTACCGAGCCACAGAAATACCGATAGGGAAATGGGCTATTGCGTGTTGGACGTTTATTAGCACCTACTTTTGTATCGGTCTGATGCTGCCAGTCTTAATCGTAGCCTTCATGGCGTTCCAGCCATACATAACCCCGCCCACGATGGAAGCTCTTCAAAACGCTACCTTACTCAACTTCCAAGAAATGAATTGGGAGTACGTGTGGAGAGGGGTCAAGAACACCCTTATATTAATGGTTGTGACCCCACCATTGATCTTAGTATTTGCTTTCTGTGTTTCCTGGATTGTGGTCAGATCAAGAAGCCAATCTCGTTATGTTCTGGAGTTTGGTTCCTTTCTACCTCACACTATTCCGCGCGTGGTCATTTCGATCGGCGCCCTAATGTTATCTTTGTACGTGGTACAAAATTACATACCCCTTTATGGGACTGTATGGATCCTTGTTATCGTTTACCTGATCGTTTGGCTCCCATTTGGGACCCGGTCCCTAAACAGCGCCATGATACAGATCCATAAAGAATTGGAGGAGGCCGCGTACACTTCGGGTTTAACTAGAACCAGAACAGTTGGGAAGGTTATGGTACCTTTATTACGACCTACCATGCTCACAGTATGTATTTGGACAGGGTTGCTTATTTATCGTGAAATGACTGTCGCTGTTTTTCTAGTGAGCCAGGATAACGTTACATTGCCCGCAATTGTTTGGGGAAGATGGACGCAAGGGGCCCCAACTTCGGCTGCCGCAATTACCGTTCTAATGATGGTCGCTCTATTCCCTCTGATGGTCGTCTTTTGGCGTTTCGCCAGAAGAAGTCGCCTATCTGCAGATATGTAACATGGCTATAAACTAATTTGAGGCCTCAAAATGTCCAATGACCCCGTTATATCAATCCGATCTCTAGAAAAGTTCTACCCCTCAAATCGAGGGCTGGTGCAAGCTGTTCGGAAAATCAACCTAGAGGTCGCTAAAAACGAGTTCGTTGTTTTACTTGGCCCCAGTGGCTGCGGAAAAACGACAACCCTTCGTTGCGTCGCGGGTCTGGAAAGACCAGATGGCGGAGAAATTGAGATAGGGGGAGAGCTCGTCAATTCATATGAAAAAGGAAATTTCTTGCCACCAGAACAACGGGATATTGGCATGGTTTTTCAAAGCTATGCCGTCTGGCCGCATCTCAATGTATTCCAAAATGTCGCTCTCCCACTGACAGATGGCCGAAAGCGTCTTCCAAAAAATCAGGTCCGAGATCAAGTAATGGATTGTATAAAATTGGTCCAACTGGATGGTCTAGAGGATCGACCAGTCACTGATCTTAGTGGTGGGCAACAACAAAGGGTCGCATTAGCGCGGGCGCTTGTAACCCACCCAATGGTTCTTCTAATGGATGAACCACTAAGTAACCTTGACGCTCGGTTACGCGAGGAAATGCGGATCGAATTAAAAAAGATCGCTGAGACAGCAGGAGTTACAAGTCTTTATGTGACGCATGATCAGGCAGAAGCGCTCAGTTTAGGTGATCGCATTTGCGTGATGAGTGAAGGCGTCATCCAACAGGTAGGGACTCCCGAAGAGGTTTATGCGCAACCACCCAATCAGTTCGTTGCGGAATTTGTAGGAGAAATGAATTTTATCAAAGGTTCAGTCTCTGACCCTGGGACGGTCGATTCCATTCTTGGAATCAAAACCTATAATCTCCCAGAGGGATGTACGAAGGGAGATACCGTAACATTGGCAATCCGGCCGCAGCATGTCGGGGTTGCAGCTAATGGTGAGGGTGTCGGCGGCATAATTCATAGTCGGACGTATCTAGGCGATGCGGTAATATATGAAGTTGATATTTCTGGAACCATGATCATGGCACGTATGGAGGGGGAGTCTCGGCTTGAAGTTGGCCAGGCGGCTTCTTTAGTAATCCAGGACGAACACTGGCACATCTACAAAAACTAGTTTCTGATTAAAGGTCTCGGTCCATTCTCTGAACTCGGGCTAATTGCGGAAAAACTCTCCAAAAAATAGCCGCGACCATGATAGAGCCAACCCCCCCAATTAAAACCGCAGGCACCGCTCCTGTCAGTGCCGCCATCCCTCCCGCTCTAAACTCACCAATTTCATTTGAAGCACCCGTGAAAATTGAATTTACCGCGTTCACCCTGCCTCGCATTACATCCGGGGTCGCTAATTGTATTAATGAGACCCGAATATTTACACTAACCATGTCCGCTGCACCGACCACAAACATGGCAGTCAAAGACAACCAAAAAGTTTCAGAAAGACCAAATACCATAGTGGCAAGTCCAAAAATTATTACAGAGACGTAGAGAATTTTTCCTACATCCCTTGTTATAGCTACCCTTGTTAATGCTAGGCCTGTAAGAAGAGCACCAAACGCAAAAGCACTCCGCAATAACCCGGCTCCTTCTGGGCCAACATCAAGGATATCTTTCGCATAAACCGGAAATAAAGCGGTAACGCCACCGAGCAGGACCACGAAAAGGTCTAATGAAATCGCGCCTAAGACGATCTTCTTCTCCAATACATAGCGTAAACCTGCGAGCAGATTATGTAAGGTCGGCCTTTCTGGAGCCTCCCTTAGGTTCCTCGTTTGGATCAATAGGAAACTAATCGTCCCAAAGCCAAGTGCAATCGCTGCGCCTATATAAACTGCCTCCGGTCCAAACATGCCATATCCGAGTCCTCCGAGGGCTGGGCCAACGGTCTGACAAATTTTATTGGCGCTGGTATACCAAGCTATGGCATTCGGTAATTCAATTTTAGGGACAAGGTTTGGAACAAATGAATTAGAGGCGGGCTGATAAAAGGCTCGCCCTGTGCCCAAAACTAAAAGAACCATCAAAACCGGCCAAATTTGATCCATGCCTGACATAGAAATGAGCCAAAATAGGATTGATGCGATCATAATTAATGTTGAGCACAGGGCGATGACGATTCTTCGATCATACCGATCGGCGACGTAACCTGTGAAAAGCGCAAAGCCGATCGCAGGAGCAAAAGTAGCAAGCCCAATCCAAGCGAGGTTTAAGACATCTCCCGTAATGTCATACACTTGATATGCAACTGCCACCAATACTCCGTGAAGCGCCATAAACCCGCAATTTTTTCCCAGAAACAGCAGCAAGAAATCTCTATGGCGCATTGCTGCGAAACCAGTCCGCGGAGGTTCATCCCCGCCTGGTAAAATAACATTCGGCTGTGTCATAGAGCCTCAATAATTGCTATCGCGCTGCCCTTCTCTCTTTTGGCAGATCGGGATGCCCTTGCTCCTGCGCAGCCTTCAAGCGATTGGTAAAATAATCAAACATGAGGCCATTATTTCGACCCTCGTTCATCGTTTTAGCCTTTCGCGACAATTCGTCTCCCTCAGGCCAATCATAAGCCATTCCAGAGGCGGCAATCTGGATCATTTGACGACATGCGATTTCAAGCTTTGCTCCCAAGACGGTCATTTCTTCAATAGAAGAACCACAAAAGGCGACGCCATGATTTCTTAGAAAGACAGCCGGACCTTTACCCATCACAGCTGCCATACGCTCGCCAACCTCCAAACTCCTAACGAGCTCAGAGGTCTCCTCAAATCGCGGTGGAGGTTCATAAAAACTTGATCCAGCGTTACTAAGTGGCCTAAGCGGTTCTTTGCTGCAACTGAAAACAGTACCATATTCGGGATGCGTGTGTGCCGTTGCCATTACATCAGGACGGGCTTTATAAATGGCAACATGGATCGGCCATTCACTATGTCTCTTTTTACCATCCCCATATAAAAGTTTTCCTTTAAAATCGATCAATTGATGATCGGTCCAATCGAAGACCTCACCAAGGGTCAAACCCCACCGCTTTATCCAAACCCCTCGACCTTCAGGGTCTCGCATACCTAAATGTCCTAAAGTAAAATCTCCATGGCCTTCCATCTCTAAAATACGGCTGGCCAACGCTAGCTTATTAAGATCCTCCTTGAGTGCCTCTGAAACAACTAGGCCCTCACCGCGCAAGTCTCCATCCATGATCCTATCTCCATTAATATTTTTTGAGCGCCAAATAAGGCTTTATTTTGTCCTAAACTCAGAGAGTGACGTAATTGCGAATGCGTGAGACGATTAAATCACCGCCAAAAAGGAATATGTAAATGTACAGCAAACATGAAGTCATCGTAAATGGCAGTCCAATGCCAATCTTCGTTTTTAAGCCAAAGGGTGATGGGCCGCACCCTGCAATAATTGTATGCCAACATTTACCTGTAGCCCATGCAGGTATCGAGGAAGACCCCTTTACTTTGGATATTGGAGAAAAGCTCTCAGCCGCAGGCTACGTTGCCGTTATACCGTTTATGTTTCACTGGTGGACTCCAGAAGATCCGATGGAGAAGAAACGCGATTCCTGGCGAGATGACTGGAATATTTTAGATCTTGAAGCTACATGGGCTTTCAGCAGTTCGCGGTCGGATGTTCTCTCTGATCGTATCGGCATCATGGGACATTGTTGGGGCGGACGGGTGAGTTGGCTAGCGGCTTGCAAAAACCCTGAATACGCAGCGGCCGCCATATTCTACGGCGGGCGTATTAAGGTAGGCCTCGGCCCAGAGGCGACGCCTCCAATAGAAATGTCCGATAACATTAACTGCCCAGTCCTTGGAATATTTGGAAACGATGATCAAAACCCCTCCCCCCAAGATGTTAGAGATCTTGATCGCGCTTTAACTGGATCAAATGTCACACATGAATTCCATTGTTATGACGGGGCGGGCCACGGCTTCCAGGATTTCGTAAATAAGGAACGATATCGCGCAACCCAAACAGCTGACGCTTGGAATAAATTTTTCGATTTTATGGGTCGTCATATGAGGTAGAGCTCAAGACATCAAAAAACTGGGACTTTATTATCAGCCTCTTTGTTCGGCACCTGCCTCCAGTAACAATTTTTCAAGCGTCTCATAGGGCTGCGCACCTACTACTCCATACCCCCCTGCAACAAATGTAGGTACGCCCGTTACGCCATATCGTCTCGACTTTTCCCAATCGGCGTCAACTGCTTCCTCAAACAGACGCTTTTCTAGCACCTCACGAGCTGCATCTGCATCCAAAGAGGCTTTTTGGACCAAATCAATCAATACTTCCGGATCCCCGACGTTTTTTGCATCGACAAAATAAGCCCTATAAATCTGATCATGTAACTCATCACCATGCTCTAGCGTGTCCGCCCATTTTCCGATTTCTTGCGCCAAACGGCTGTTATAAGTGTGGGTTCTTTTGCCGTAGGCTAGGCCTTCCGCATCCATGCGATCTTTCATTTGGCGCCACAACGCGTCCGGATCCGCACCCCGAGATGCATACAGATCCGCCATAGAGCGGCCCTCTTTCGGGGTATCCGGATGCAACGGAAAGTGGATTAACTTTATGCTGACGTTAAATTTTTTCCTTAGTTTTTCAATACGCACGGTACTGAGGTAACACCAAGGTCAGATATAATCAGTAAAAACTTCCAATTCGATTTGGTTGCTCATTTATATTTCCTATTCAAGAATCAATTGGTCAAAAATCAACTTTTAATGAGTTGCGAAACCAGCATTTCTGAGAGCCTCCGTTATTTCGTCCAGAATTCTGGGATCGTCAATGGTCGCTGGAACCGCATAGGCGTGACCATCGGCAATTTTCTGCATAGTACCTCTCAAAACTTTGCCAGACCGCGTTTTGGGTAACCTTTCTACGGTTAAAGCCGTCTTAAACGATGCAACGGGGCCAATATCACGCCTTACCATATAAACCGCTTCTTCCTCAATTTCAGAGTGAGGACGGGAAACACCTGCATTTAGAACCAAAAACCCAAGAGGAACCTGACCCTTTAGCGCGTCATAAACGCCGATTACGGCGCATTCTGCTACGTCCGCATGGTTTGCAAGAACTTCTTCCATCGCCCCGGTCGATAAACGATGGCCTGCAGTGTTAATGATATCGTCGGTTCGACTCATAACGAAAACATAACCATCATCATCAATAAAGCCGGCATCAGCCGTTTTGTAATAATCTGGATATTCCCGAAGGTACGCGTCAATATATCTATCGTCCGCATTATACAATGTCAGGAGAGCGCCGGGGGGCAATGGAAGTTTGACGCTTAAGGCCCCGATTTCTCCCCGAGGAATTTCTTTCGCCGCCTCATCCAAAACCCTTAAATTCCAGCCCGGTACGGCCTTTGTTGCTGATCCATGTTTGACCGGCAGTTGACCTAGGCCAACACAATTGGCTGCGATTGCCCAACCTGTCTCTGTCTGCCACCAATGATCAATGACTGGCACACCAAGATAACGCTCTGCCCATATCAATGTATCTGGATCCGAGCGCTCGCCTGCTAGAAATAAAGTTCTAAATTTACTTAAATCATAATTTTGAGTAAGAGCGCCCTCAGGATCGTCTCTTTTTATGGCACGAAATGCTGTAGGGGCCGTAAACATTATGCTGACCTTGTGCTCTTCTATGAGCCGCCAAAAAGCTCCTGCGTCGGGAGTTCCGACAGGCTTGCCCTCATACAAAACTGTTGTATTTCCATTTAGAAGCGGCCCATACACAATATAAGAGTGTCCCACCACCCAGCCTATATCCGAAGCCGCCCAATACACGTCCCCTGGATGCGCCCCGTAGATATTTTTCATGCTCCAGGCAAGAGCTACAGCGTGCCCTCCATTATCACGGAGTACGCCTTTTGGCTGTCCAGTGGTTCCAGAGGTGTAGAGAATATATAGAGGATCTTCCGAGGATACCGATACGCACGCGTGAGGCTCGGCGCTTTCCATTTCTTCAACCCAATCATAATCCCGATTTCCTATGAGCTGAGCTTTTTCTTGGTCTCTTTGATAAATGATACAGCCATTCGGTTTATGAGAAGCCTCTTCTATAGCTGCATCGAGGAGCGGTTTGTAGGGCACAAGACGTCCAGGTTCGATACCACAAGATGCGGATACAATCAGTTTTGGCTTTGCGTCATCAATCCTAACGGCAAGCTCATGAGCAGCAAAACCACCAAAAACGACCGAATGAACAGCGCCAAGACGAGCACAACCAAGCATTGCAATTACAGCCTCAGGTATCATGGGCATATAAATAATTACTCGATCACCTTTGACCACACCATGACCTGCCAATACGCCTGCAAATTTAGCAGTCAAATCGCGTAATTCTGCGAAGGTAAATATTTTTTTTGTATCGGTAACCGGGCTGTCGTAGATCAAAGCATTTTGACTGCCGTTTCCAGCCTCAATGTGCCGATCCAACGCGTTATAGCACGTATTTAATGCACCTCCCTTAAACCATCGGTAAAATGGTGGATTGGAGTCATCAAGGACTGCTTCCCATCTTTTATCCCAATCGATCGCTTGAGCGGCTTCGGCCCAAAAACTCTTCGGATCCTTCAGGGAATTTTCATAAATGTTTTCATAATCTGACCCCATAATTTTTACTCTCCTAAAATCCATCATTCCTCGGAGGAATTTGGAGCCCTCGCTGCACAGCTGACCTCTCACCCACACGACCAAGCCAAGCCCGAACGTTGGGATAGAGATCTAAATTGATTTCTTGCATGTCGTGTCGATAAATCCACGGAAATGCTGCTATATCCGCAATAGAGTACTCACCGGCTAAATACTCTCGGTCAGACAACCCCCTTTCCAAAACTCCGTAAACACGATTGTTTTCGGTCTGCCAAATTTCTAAGTGGGCATGCTCTCTGCCTGCATCCCTCTCTCTCACTTGCCAATGAACCCCCAAACCCGCATGTGTTACGTGGCCCGACGCGAAAAAAAGCCAATTGTAAACCTCCATTCTTTTGAGGATGTCTTTTGGGAATAAACTTTGGGACTTTTCGGCTAAATAAACGAGAATCGAACCCGACTCGAACAAGACGATCTGCTCCCCGTTTGGGCCATCGTCATCTACGATGCAAGGAATTCTTCCATTGGGATTAAAGGAGAGATACCAATCCTGTTTTTGCTCTTTCTTCTCTAGGGCCATCGGGTGAACATTATAATCCAAACCCGTCTCTTCGAGCATAATTGAAGCCTTGCGGCCATTAGATGTTGCCTTGCTATAGAGTGTGATCATATTTAGCGCTCAAACTCTATTACATCAAAACCTCTAGCTTTATCAGTTATATAAAGTAGCCCTCGATGATCCATCTCCACGTCATTCGTCTGCGGCGCATTATAACCTGAGCCGGGCTCTGGTATGAAATATCCGACCTCCTCAGGACTCTCCGGCTTTCTCACATCAATAATGCGTAAGCCAGCCGCAAACCAAGTCACATATGTAAGTGTATCATCCAGTTTTTCCCTAAACTGATGGGCGCCAAATCTCACATCCTTGCCGGTATATGGACATCCTTCTTCCGAAACATGGAATGTGCTCAATAGTTTCATGTTTTCAGCATCGGTTACATCGAAAACATAAAGCGGCCCATGCGGCTCGTCTGCATCAGGTCCGCGCTGGGATCTTTCCTCATCTGTGCCCAAAGCTATTTTCCTATCTCCTATTTTAAATGGAAATGGCAAAAGTGTGTGGCTGGGTTCTTTCGCTTCAGGGTGTGGATTGTAATGAGATAGGGTTGCCGGGTTATTTATGTCCGTGATGTCGATTATTGCAAAACCTGACATCCACAAGCCTGCGTACATTTTATCTCTGAATCTCAAGGCATGGTGGAGTCGATGCTCTTTTCTGAGAGGGTGAGGCGTTTCTCCAGCAGCAATATTTTGGCCTGGCATCCACCATCTCGAGACCTCCTTCAGATTAGAGGGGTCACTGTAGTCATAAGTTACAAGGATATTGCCAACAAATCCTTCCATCTCTGTCGACATATACAAATAGTCCTCATCCATATCGAACCGATGCACGCCTTTGCCGAAAGTCTTATGGAAGTTAATCAGCCTTGGATTGGTCTTATCTTTAATATCCCAGAGTTTAAAACCACCCTCATCAAAATCTGCCGTTGCTTTTACCCCTTGCTGAGGCCTTTGTTCTGAATTGGTTACCATCAGGTCACCCAAAACTCTCACTTTGTGTGAATGAGTCTGTGGGTTATCTAACATGGTCGTCCAGATGGGCTTTGGCTCTCTGGGATTTGAAATATCAATGATGCTAGTTCCCTCAGGTCCATACATATAACCGATATAGGCAAAATTGCCGTCTATCGTTACCTGGCCAGCCCCCCCAAGATCGCATCGAGCGATTGGTTTAATATTGTCAGACTGATATGTACCAAAGGCAGAGGGTTTGAGTTGAGTAGCCACGCCTTCTCTCCCTAAAAATTTTATTAAATTTTATTGGGAATAGTGGGCCTATTTTATGATTGAATCAAACCGGTTTACCGTTTTCATCAATAAAATTTCGCCAATGATATTGGGGGTTAAACTTCATTCGTTCTGACGCCTTTGTTATATCCAAACCGCCCCAATAGTCACCAACACTATTCCTCACAGCGGTTTTAGGTAAAAATTTTGCGACAAGGTCTTTTGTTTTCTGTGGGTAGCGGCTTTCAGCATTAGCGACATTAAAAATTTCGTGTCCATCGATCTTTGCAGATAAGGCTAACACTAGGGCTCTTGCCGCATCTCTTCCATCAATGTAACTCCAAAAAGTTCCAATTTTTTTCCCAGGATCTTTCCATCGATTGGGTAACAAAGAATATCCTAGATCAAAATTGATCCCAGTAATTCTTAACGTGACAAAGCTCACATCCGCGGTGCTGGCAAAGGAATCTGCTATTTCCTCCCCAAATTTTTTAGCGAGCGCGTATGGGTCTTTTGGAGCACAAGGGTACTCTTCATTGAGAGGTAGATATTCGGGTTGCCAAAATTTCGGGGAATATAAAAACCCATAGACCGCTATGCTCGAAACATTGACAAATCGACGCAAACCCGTTCTCACGGCGGCCTCCATTACATTGTAGGTGGCGCTTATATTATTGCTAAATACCTCAGGGTGAGGTGCTTCATAAGGTGCCTGAAACCCGGCCAGATGTATTACCGCATCCGCTCCATCAAAGTATTGGGGCAGTGATGTCGCGTCACAAAGATCAATAATTTCTGTTCGACAAATTTTGGAAGTTGATCTTGACCTATCGAGATTGAGGACTTCGTAACCTTCGTTCAGCAAGGATTGGATTGCGAGGCCACCGAGGTTTCCATTTCCCCCAGTGACTATAACTTTTCTTGCGCTCATAGGCTGTCTCTTAAGCCTACAAAACTATCTATTCGAACAATTCCGTCTTTACCAGCGGATATATCTGCGCCTTTTGGCGTTCTGCCGAGCATTGCGTCCTCAATCGCAGTCCTGACCATCCGACGGAGCATAATTATTCCTCTATCCGCTGTTCCAAGATGCTCTTTACGATCTCCCAGTAACTTTTGTGTTCCCTGCGTCACAATATCCTCAGTCCTGACATTGCCTCGGAAAGGCATCAACGGCCTTTTATCATATTCCTTGACGTTATGTTTTGGGATTTCTTTCTTTCTTAGTTCCTTTAGCCGTTCAAAAAAATCGCTTTGGGGACCTGTGTAGTAATCCACTGTGAACATCATAAAAGATTGATCATCACACGGGGTGATGAACATAAAATGTTCGTAATTACTGCCCCTTGAGTCCAGATCTGCAGGATCCGCGTTTCCATGCACAAATTCAGTATCACCAATCTGCAAAATACTCGGGAAAGCCAGACTCATTTCATCAATGACAAAACCATTTCCATCATGGGCCGGTTTTGAAAGAACGATTTTAAGGCCGTAGTCAGTTTCCACGGGTTCAAAGTCTGGTGGATTTTTCGCATCAAAAAATCTGCTACCCCAACTACCATTGCCATAAGCGCTCTCACCATGAAGTATCCAGACGTGTGCTGGGTCCGCGCTATTCTCAAAAAAATTAAACCAATTATAGTCAAAGTAACGAACGGGCTCATGCATGCGGGCGCCGCCATGATCAATGAGCGGGGAATAATTTGGAAGAGCTGGCGGATCGGAACGGTCAGGGCCTAAATAAGCGAAGACAAGTCCGCCTAATTCCCTCGTCGGATAAGCTTTTTGTCGTACTTTCGAACAAAATTCCTTCCCTTTAACTTCCGAGGGCTGCTCCAAACAATTTCCATTTACATCAAACAACCAACCATGATACGGACAACGTATTCCATTTGCCTCCACATCGGCGTATTCCAGTGACGCCCCCCTATGAGGACAATCTTGTCCCACCAACCCTAACTCTCCGCTTTCAGCCCGAAACAGAACTAATTCTTCTCCTAAAACTTTTACGGATTTTGGAATATCAAAAATTTCATCGGATCGACTGACCGGTAACCAGTATCTCCTAAGCCAAGTACCTCCCGGAGTACCCGCTCCAACGCGGGGAATATCAGCGTTTTTTATAGAAGCTGACATTTTAGTCGGTTATCCCGACATCTCGGTATGTCAATCTAATTTTCTTAATCGCATCATCCGGAAGAGGATCCGACTTCCATCTTGGAAACCGTTTTACGTCAATACCTCGAACCCGATAGGTCTCTGCTATCGTACCCCGTCCGTATTTTTTTTGGGTCGCGATGAACATTTGAGTGACACGATTAACTTTTTCCTGCATCTCTACGGCGAGCGAGTAATTCTTTGATTCCAAGGCTTCAAAAAGCGCCAAACACAACTCAGGCACCGAACTTGTAGGGGGATTGATCATCCCTGCTACTCCAAAAGGAACTAATCCCAGAATATCTGCATTCCCAGTAAATACAGAAACATCGCTAGGAAATAGTTTCACATAATCAGCCATCGCCCCGGCCCCATATGCGACTTTCATGGCACGAATATGTGGAACAGCCTTCTTCAAACTCACCCCAAACTCGGGAGAAATTGAAATTCCACAATATTTCGGGTTTTCATAAATGAAAATTGGCAGATCAGCGGCCTGAGCGACAATTTCAAAATGTTCTAAAATCGCACTTTGAGGAGCATCACAATAATAATACGGTGGTATTATGCCTATTGCGTCAGCTCCATTTTGCGCTGCATGCTTTGCCAGTTGCACCGTTGAAGGCGTATCAGCACATCCAACATGAACAATAACGGGAACGCGCCCCGCCACCTGCTCAATGATAATCTCCGCGACCATGCGACGCTCCTCGCTCGACAGAGCAGGCCCTTGCCCACTCGATCCCAACACAAAAAGACCATGGACCTTCGTTTTCAGATAAAAATCGATTAATTCCCTCAAAACTATTTGATCGACTGTTGAGTCTTCATTGAAAGGGGTTATGACAGGGATCAGGACTCCTTTATACAATTTTTAAGTCTCCTTTAGCGCCCGCCATACCCGTTCAGGTGTAGCAGGGAGATTGATATCATGAAAACCAAATGATTTTAGGGCATTTTGCATTGCATGAAAGACCGCGGCAGGTACACCACAATTCCCTGCCTCGGAACCTCCCTTGGCTCCTATAGGATTAGTGCGCGCGGGGTCATTCTCAAATTCAGAGATAATATCTGGCATAATATCGGCTCTAGGCATCCCATAATCCATAAACGAACCGGTGAGTAGCTGCCCCGTATCAGGATCATATATTATTTCCTCGATCAAACACTCCCCGACGCCCATAGCCACTGACCCATGAAGCTGCCCATGCGCGGTAGTTGGATTAATCGGCAATCCAATATCGTCAACCGCGTATAGCTTGTCGACAACCACAAGACCGGTTTCCGTGTCCACCTCGACTTCAGCAACCATACCGCCATTAGGAAAGCTGTAGATACCCTCAAAGTTTCCGACACCATCGAGGCCAACCCCTAATTCTTGAGGTATACCAGCACCCTGATAAGACAATTCCGCAACGTCTTTAAGACCAATTTTTTTATCGGTCCCAGAGACAACAAAAACACCATCCTGAAATTCTATATCAGCTTCCGAGGCTTCTAATTCAAAAGAAGCAAACTTTTTCCCCTTTTCTATTATGATATTGGCAGCTGCCTTTAGGGCTGACCCCCCGGTAACCATACTTCGCTGAGCAAATGTACCTCGACCAAACAAAACCTTATCCGTGTCGCCCTGAAAAACTCGAATATTGTCTAGCGGAACCCCTAGCCAACCAGAAACCATTTGAGCGAACATAGTTTCATGTCCTTGGCCCGTCGATTGAGTTCCTACGTAGAGTGCAGCCTTCCCTTCAGGATCAATTCTAATTTCCATTCTCTCTGAGAAAGTTCCTGCCCTCTGACAGTGCAGAGAAAGTCCAATCCCACGCTCTAAACCACGCAATTTGCTGGCTTCTCTTCGCGCTTCAAAGTTATCCCAATCTGATAGTTTCAGAATCCCGTCTAAGACTTTCTCAAAATTCCCAGAATCATAAATGTACCCCCCAGGAGTTGAATAAGGCATAACGTCAGGTGGAATTAGATTTTTCCGCCGCACTTCAATCGGGTCGAGACCCATTTCCTTGGCCGCCTGCTCTATCAACCTCTCCAGCAAATAGGATGCTTCGGGTTTCCCAGAACCCCGATAAGGACCAAAAAACGCCGTATTTGTGTACGTTGCTCGAATATTAGAAAATATTGCGGGAACATCGTACATTCCTGGGTAGGAAATAGCGGCATTTCTTGGAGGAACCGCTGCCCAACCGGTCAGATAAGCGCCAACATCGACATCGACGTCAGTTCTAAAAGCAAGAATTTTTCCCTCTTGATCGAGAGCCAATTGACCGTTTGAAATTGGCCCTCTCCCGTGTGTATCCGTAGCGATAGCCTCTGTTCGATCCGCGGTCCATTTCACAGCATGTCCGGTCAAAATAGAAGCGTGCAGCACCAAGATGTCCTCAGGGTAAACCTGTCCCTTCATCCCAAACCCGCCTCCAACATCCCCTGTAATCACGCGAAGATCGTGCGAGGATACACCGCAGGCTTCGCTAACAGTCTCTTTGACGCCCCAAGGCTCCTGGGAACTCACGCACAGATTGTACCTTCCATCGACAGGGTCGGTCCAAGCGAGCGAGCCGCGTGTTTCCATCGTGTTTGCAGTAGCACGCGGATATTGGACCCGCAGTTTCGAAACGTGGGAGGCTCCCTCAAAGATTTTTGAAACTTCGGCCTCTTCACCAGATAAAACTGAAAATGCTCTATTTCCGTTCGCATCAGGCCAGACTTGGGGCGCACCTAGCTCATGCGCACCGAAAAGCGTGACAGAAGGCAAATTCTCGTATTCGATGTCGATAAGATCGCAGGCGTCTCTGGCATGTTCCACCGTGTCTGCGACCACCATCACGACCCCTTCACCCACAAAACGAACCTTACCCGATGCAAGCAGAGGTCGTTCAGGACAAAAAGCCCCCTCGGGTTCTGTTTTCGGAAATGATAGGCATTTGAGTTTTCCAACTCCCGACTTCTCAAGGTCATCCCCTGTAATAGCGAGATAAACTCCCTTTGCACTAAGTGCACGGGTGACATCAGTATTTTTAATTTTTGCGTGTGCATGAGGAGACCGAATAAATTGAGCAAACAACATGTCTGGCAACGAGAGATCATCAACGAAACGTCCAGCACCTTTCAGGAGTCTGTCGTCCTCGACACGGGCGATAGAGTCTCCGATCGCGGCCTTTGATGTTACTTTTGACTTCATTGATTTTTACTACCTTGATCTCTTATCAAAAAGAATTCCTGCAATCTGTGTGGCGGAAGTTACTTATAAATTATCCCTGACAGAGCAGCCATTCTCTCGGGAATTCATTCAGTGATTGACAACCTTCTTTCGTAATCACAACAGTTTCGCCGAACTGCAGGCCCATTTTCTCATTTTTTGTAATCACGTTGGGCTGAATGGTCACAACCATGTTTTCTTTAAAAATAATTTCATCGCTCTCATGACGTTTTGTCGTCGCTGTTTGAATGATGGGTGGCGTCTGGCTCACGCCGTGAAGCAAATCGTCATAAATGGAATAGCCCCTTTCGTGGATAACCTCTGCGGCTTTCTCTACATCCACTGTTGTTGCTCCATCTCTCAGCACATTCTCTATTGCCAGATATCCCTCAACAGCCACATCGTGTAATTCCCGCCATTCTTTTGTAGGTTCTTCAAAGGAATATGTTCGGTGGATTTGGCCGGTAAAACCCCAGTAACCGCCAGATATCTCAGTAATTAAACAATCACGTCTCTCCAAGCGACGACTGGAATGAAACTGTGCAGGGACAGGGAAATGCGGATCATCCATCGACATTGCCGTCATGAAATGGATACCAGCTGTTCCACCCTCTTTTAAGTAGGTGGGCTCTATAAGATAGGGAATTTCATCCTCCCGCATTCCAACTTTTAGCCCTTCTTGAATAGATGCCATTGATTTATCTGTAAGTTGAGATGCCAGCTTCAGGCGGGCGATTTCCTCATCGCTCTTTATTGTCCTCATCATCCGAAAAGGACTACTGAAGTCGAATAAAACAACACCTGGATTTTCTTCCGTGAAACGCTGGTAATGGCGGTAAGGTATCCCGCCTATAAGCCCCACTCTTTTTCCTTCCAGGCCACGTTCACCAAGGATTCTAGAGACTGTGGCAGCAGTATTTGCTCCTGCCCACCTTATATCTTTGATAACTGATAGGACACGGGCCATTGGGATATGATTATAAAGTTGAGCAATCACTATTGGATCACTGTCGTATTCAAAAAGGATATAGTTCTCTCTTCCTCCCGGCCAATCTGATAGCCAATAAATATCTGTGGAGAATTGACCGGCTCCGAAAAAAAGCAAGGCGTCGACCTCGTGCTGGCTCATTAGTGATTTTACACGTTGATGCCGGCTATTTAACTCTGCTTCTGAAAAACGCGGAAATTGTGACGCTTCTCGCATTTTATCCCCCTATATGTCTCATCACTTTTTCTAAATTTTAAACCCAATAGACATAAAATGTCATGCCGACAGGACATTGACCATAATTAAAAAGATAGGCACGATTCACAAAAATTAAGGGAGCGTTGATATGCAAAAAAGCCTGGCAATGGAGAACCGAACAAGGCGTTGGAAAGAACAGCGCTGGCTATTAGATGCAACGATACGAACTGTCGGCCCTGAGTGGGATCAGGGAAGGCTAGGCGGTAAGGGGAGCCGAGGGGGACCTGCTGGGCTCTCCGCTTTTCGAAGAGCTGGCGCTCGCATGAAAAAATTCGATGATATCGGTCCTGAATTCGGCCGCGAAGGAACCCGAATTGAGGAAATAGCAAAACAGTTTGAAGACCAAGGCCGCACTGTCTCTGCGGGAGAAAACTATTTTATCGCAGCAACGCTCTATGCTGCCGCCCAATGGTCTTATTTTGATAACAATGAAGAGGATCTCAACTGGGAAACTCGAATGATCGAGTCATATGACAAGTTTATTCAATACGCGCCTCATCGTGTCGAAAGAGTGGATATCCCATTTGGGGATAGCTCAATGGCGGCTTTTTTACACTTACCCAACGGCGGAGAAGGCCCGTTCCCCTGCGTTTTCCATGTTGGAGGAATGGACGGCAGTAAAGAAAATATGGTCGCTCTCCACGGCGATTCCGCATTAGCACGTGGAATGGCTGTTCTTGCGTTGGACGGTCCAGGACAGGGTGAAACTCGAAATAGGGGAATTACGATTACGGCAGACAATTGGGGGGAAGCTGCGAATACAGTATGCGATTGGCTCGAAGCACGTTCAGAAATAGATAGCACCAAGATTGTTCTTCGAGGATCAAGCTTCGGCACCTATTACGGTACGGTTGCGACCGCCGCTCTAGGCAATCGAATTTTGGGTTACTGTGGAACAGGCGTCTGCCAAGAACCCGGCTGCGACACAATTTTCAATGTGGCCTCTCCAACATTTAAAGTACGATTCATGTTTATGGCTGGATACGAGGATGAGGACGCATTTGATAAGTTTCGGCTGGGTTTTGATTTGCGCCCCATCGCTAAACAAATAGTAGCGCCATACATGATTGTTGCGGGTGAGGCCGATCAACTATCTCCAATCCAGCATACCTATGACCTCTTTGAGCTCATAGAGGCGCCAAAACGTTTGGTCGTTTTTCAAGATGCTAACCATAGTATGGCCCAGGCATCCTCGGGAGACCTTGGAGAAAACCGCGATAGCTTAGTATATGACTGGCTAAAAGACCGAGTAGATGGCAAACCTGCCGTTTCTGAGAAATGCTGGATCGATCATCGAGGTAAAATGACCAAGACACCCTACTGAGCTAATTCAATAACCAGAGAAAATCGTTTAATTGCTCTGCATTACCGACTTACGGCCAAACCACCAAAACAGCAGTATTAGAGGTATCAACAAGACAGTCATAACAAGAGTGACACCCGCGGCCAAATTAACGGCACCAGACTGCCAGTAGCTCCATATGACTGCAGGCAAAGTGATATTGTCATGGCCGACCAAGAACACTGCCACAGTGAGTTCTCTGTAAACAAGTATCGCGGACCAAATCCATACAGCCATGAGCGTCGGGCGCAGAAGAGGAACTAGAATATTCCATGAGGTTTTGACAGGAGATATTCCTGCAGTATGAGCTGCTTCCTCCAGCTCTTTATGGATCTGAAGCAGAGCACTATTAATCGCCCTAGTCGCGAAACTAATCCGCGTTATAACATAAACTATCGCAATGAGAGTTACCGATCCATATAGTGGAACGATATCTTTTAAATAAAACAGGGCTAGAAGTAACGCGGAAATCGCGAGGATAATTTCTGGCAATGCATGCGGTAAAAAAGCTCCAAACTCGAGGACATATCGCCCCTTACTTTTACTCCTAATAATCAGCCATGACATCGCGAAACCCACGACCAAGGTCGCTGCAGGGACTGTTAAAACAAGGAGAAAAGTATTGCCCATGCCCCTTAGAACCAACTCCCAATCTATCTCCTCTAACAAAGGTTCCAATGTCATCAAGCTAAACATTTTAGCCGAGGGTGGGGCTAAGTAAGGAATAAATGCCGTGTAGCCTATAAGCAGAAGCGGTAGGATTTTTGAGGCAAACATATAGAGAATTATGAAACCCCATGCCGCCTTACCCCATCCACCGATATCTATTAAATTAGGGCGATAACCTTTGCCGGTCACAACCCCGTACTGATCTCCCTTTCTAAGGACCCTGCTGTACCAAAGCGTCAAAAGGAGAGCGACAATAATCATCATGACACCAAGCGCGGCGGTAATGCCGTGTTGCGCCATTTCCTCATCCCCAGGATTTGTTTTCAGAAAAATATAGGTACTCAGCATATAAATTCTTGAACCAAGCCCTATTATTGCCGGCACATCGAAGGTCGCGACCGCGATAACTACAATATAGATTACAGCAGCTAGGATTGCCGGCATCGCCAATGGCAAAGTAATTCGCCTAATTGTTCCCCAGAACCCCAACCCATGAATATTTGCGGCTTCCTCTAATGAGGGATTCATAGACCTGAACATCTGTGCGGTTAGGATAAAACCAAGAGCGGCGAGACTCATACCTTGCACGCATCCCATTCCGACAGGAGTGGCAATATTCAACGGTGCCTCAGAAAAACCAAAAACTTGCACTGCCCATCGATTTATGAAGCCAATTCTCTCGTGCGCGAGAAAAGTCCATCCCATCGCCGTGTATATCCCTGGAATTAGCAAGCCCAAGGTCATAATGACATACACCCAACTTTTATAGGCCATCGTCGTACGCTCGGTGACCCAAGCAATAGGTAGACCAATTGCCATCGCGACAAACGTTGCAGTGATTGAGAAAATGATCGTGTTATAGATTGCGTCGAAGAAAATTGGATCTTCAAAGACGTCTTTATAGTTCCCGAGAGTATACGTGGCGTCTGAGGTGCCAAGAATTCCTGTTTGAAAACTCAACCAAATCAATATTGTCACAAGTGTGACAATAACCAACATAGGCAACAAGGCCAAAGCCACTAAGACCGGTGAATTGTTGTGACGGAACATATGTCTTTGAATTCAAATGATTACTAGAGCGTGCTGGGTATTTCGCCCAGCACACTCTAATAAATAATTTACTTCTTTGCCTTTACGATCTTTTGAAGCTTTTTCCTGAATTTGATGTACCCTCCCTGACTACCAAGCCATTGAGGAGAATTCATCACAATTCTGGCTCCCTTCGCTTTTGCGGCAAGCAGTTTTTTTCTCACTTGAGACTCAGCATAAATGGGCATATCCAAGCCATTTTGTTTCCACATCCATGCCTGGCCTTCTTTGGAACCCAACCATACAGCAACCAAAGTAGCGGTATTAGGAGCCGATGAATTCTTAGGTACCATGGCATACCGCGTATGAGAGATTACTGCCTCATTCATAATCGCATAACCAAGTGGTTCACTACTTCCGGAATTTTTAGCTCGGTTGACGTATTGATCACCACAGCTAAATACCAGCATCAAAAACTCTCCACTGGTCAAGCGATCCGTTGACCCACAGCGCATAAGACCACCAATATGATTTGTTAAACGTTTGGTATACTCAACCATTCTCTTATTGCCGAGAACATCCGGCATCCCGAATTCGCGCATTCCCGCGACGTAGGGAGTGGTAGCAATTTTACCCTTAAACTTGGGCTTGAAGACATCCTCAATTGATTGAGGAACATCATCTCCTTTTACCAAATCAGAGTTATACATAATACCAACAAGCGAACCGGCCGAAGCCAATCCGACACCTCCGGGGGCAACGTGATCGAACCCTTCCCAGCCAAGTGGCTTCCGTTCTAGAAATGCATTCCAGTTTATTTTGCGGAGAATGCCGACCTTTCCGCCTTTAAGCGCTCCACCAGAGTTATTCCAAAGCATATCAGTACTAGCGGGCTGACCGGCTTTAAGCTCTCTTGTTGTCTTTGCCACCATCTTGGTCATTGATGGGCCTGGTGTAAATTTAGCTTTAATGCTCAACCCATACTTTTGATTGACGGCCGCAATCATTTGCTTAAAACCTTTGCCGCCACCAAGGCTACTTGAAGACCACATCCCTTTGAATTGGCCCTCTTTTTTTGCGGCAGCAATAAGTTCAGTAAGATTTTTGGGCGCTCCCGAATGTCCACCGGCGCTCACATGGCCCGCAAACAGGAGCGAGGAAGCTGCTAAAATCGTTAGTGCAGTTCCCCTCTTTGTTATTTTATTGGTTAAAGTCATATTTACCTCCTCTGCTTTTATTTAATTCTGTGCTTTTTGTGGGTATCCAGCAAGTAGTCTTTAAGCAACTTGCCAATATTTGGGACTTTAAGTGTGAGATCAAAACGTCTTCTGCTGACATACAAAATCGAGAGCCAATCTATGAGTCTAATAAAGAGTTTCTGATAAACTCATTATTTTCATCATTAGCCTCAAAGACCATAATATCTCCGGGATCAATGGCTATTTCTATTTTTCCATCAACGACATCTGGTGCATTCCGACTTTTCCCGGAAAGTTTTATGTCAGCGTTCACTGACTCAAAAGCATATTGGTCACCCAAGAATATTGATTCTTTTAATTCTACTGAAAACTTATTCTGAGCGTTTTCAGGCCCCGACAATAGATGCTCGGGGCGAATTCCGAGCCAAACATTTGACGACCCTGAAGATGGCAGACCAACAGTTACCTCCCCTAAAGACGTTTTTACTTTATCGCCCTGCCTTTCACCTTCCAACCAGTTAACTGTTCCAAAAAACTCCGCTACCTCTGCCCGATTGGGTTTTTTATACAACTCGGTCGGTGAACCAAACTGGAGTAACTTACCAAAACTCATAATCGCGATTTTATCTGCAATCGCCATAGCCTCGATTTGGTCGTGAGTAACATATAGCACCGTCGCGCCGAGGTCTTTCGCCAAACCTCTAATCTTCCCCCGAACTTCTTCCCGCAGGCGCGCATCCAGATTACTCAAAGGTTCATCCATTAATAGAACCTGAGGGTTAACCGCGATCGCTCTCGCGAGCGCCACACGCTGCTGCTGCCCCCCACTCAAGAGTGTTGAGGGTCTGTCAATTTGTTCTTCAAGAGATACCATAGCGAGCGCCTCTTCGACGCGCCCTCGAACTTCACCACTCGGGATCTTCTGGGAGCCTTCTCGAAGAGGCAAGGAAACATTGTCGTAAACTGATAAATGCGGCCAAACAGCGTATGATTGAAACACCATACCAAAACCGCGATCTTGCGGGGATACCCATACGGGCGGTTTATTCGAGAAAACCGTGCGGCTATCTATCTTTATGGAACCGGAGTCTGGCGTCTCTAATCCGGCTACTGAACGCAATAAAGTCGTTTTGCCGGACCCGCTCGCTCCGACGATGACAAAAAATTCTCCCCTTTCGACCTCAATATTGAGATCGTTCAGAGCTGAAACCTTTCCGTCGCCGTCTGCAACGATAAAATCTTTCTGGAGATGACTAATCGATATCAATGCCCTGTCCCAAATTCTTTTATTTAGCCTCTTTGGGGCTAATGCGTTTCCCAGCCAGCGATCTTGTTTACTAAAAATGAGCTGATGCCGAAAAATTGATCATTTAAAAATGATTAGGTCAATAGGTGAATTGTACAAATTCAAAAGCCTGTTGACCCTGACAACTATTACCATCAAAACCAGGCAAAAAAAGGGCGGCCTAAGCCGCCCTACACATTTTACTCAAATCATTGTCTTAGTTACACAAAATCTGCGCAACGCGAGTACCTTTTCGGTTCTTCCGAAGGTCGCATTGCATACTACCTTGGATGTAAGCTCCCCAATTTGAATCAGAGGGCGAGTTGCCCACTCTTACGGGTACTTTTTTCCCTCTTACACAGGCAACGCTTCTTTTGTTGTTCCACTTTGTTTGCACCCGTGCTGTCGTTCCTTGAACCACATAGCTTATGGCTTTTGACTCAGAAAGCACCTGAGAAACCCTTACTACAGGCAGTTTCTTCCGAGGTTTGCAACGTTTAGAGACCTTTCCGGGCTTTCCTCCCGGGGGCATTAAGCGCTCGCCTCTCGGGGGCATTCCACGCTCACCTCTCGGGGGCATCACCTCTCGGGGGCATTCCACGCTCACCTCTCGGGGGCATTCCACGCTCACCTCTCGGACCAGGTCCCGGCTTGAACCCGCGCTTGGCACAGAATTTTTTTGCATCCTGTAGCATTTTGAGCATCTTACGCTCTCTCTTATCTCTCCAAACTGGGGCACCTTTTGGAGGAAGAGGACTGCTCATTGCGAGAGCGCAACAACCAGATTTACGGCTAGCAAATTGCTTTTTTTTGCCTGCTTTCCACAAGTTAATACATTTTTGTTCTTGCGGTGACGCTTTAGGGGCCTTTCCCCCATGTCCCCCGGCTAAAGATACTCCCGCAAAACCTACTGACGCGGCAAGCAATAAACTAAGGACACTAAATTTAGATAAAATCTTCAAGATATTTTTCCTCCCTTTTTCTAAACAGATTAGTCAAAAAATGAATCTTTTGTCCAGTTGTACCTGACAATCTTATGCCTGGAAACAAGACAATATTTTTACGACCAAAAACATAAATTATTGAGTGAATCGACCATGTTTTTGATCGGATTTTTAGCTGTCGCCCTCAAAACAATTTGCATAATTATTTTGAATGCATTTTAGCGCCTGCGCTTGGATATCGGACACTACTTCAGCTCCCTCTTCCTCAAGTAGCTGTGCCAACAATATATCTCTATTCCTCAGACCTGCTCTCGAGCCATTCGCCGCAGATATAGAATACCATCCGTAAGCATTCCCATTACTTTGTTCAGTTCCCATACCTTTTTGGTAAAGAAATCCCAAATTATTCTGCGCGGGTGCAAAACCTGCCTTAGATGCTTTGGAATACCACTCGAGAGCTTTTTGGTAGTTCTGGGGCACACCCCGTCCCTGAAAATAAAGAACCCCGAGATTGTATGCCGCTTCTGGATTTCCTAATTCTGCTGCTTTTCCGTAATAGGATACTGACTTTTTATAATTCACTTTGTATTGAGAGTTACCATTATACAAATTCCCTAGAAGCAGGAGAACTTCAGAATTTCTACCGTCATTGATCTCGCCGAGAATTAACTCCGCCTCTTGGTAATAACCACTTTTAAGCAGACCTTTGGCCTCTGCCAATTTAACCGGTTGTGCCAATAACACCCCGGCAGAAAGCCATATCGATATAAAGATGGCCAAGCCGTAGAGGTATTTATTTTTCTGTAAGAGCAAAATGCGACTCATAATCTTGCTATCGTTCTCGAACTCAAAATTCGTTAGACCACCGGGGTCATATCCAACGGTGTGTTTGGGTTGGTTCCTTCCGCCAGTTTAATGCCTGACATATCCTGCGCAATGGTTTCGTGGATAGGTCTTTTCTTCTCAAGATTAATCCACAAACGAAGTAAATGTCTTTTTTTCTCTGGTTCAGGCCAATCCTGGTAGGCCGTCCTCGCATGCAAGGCAACATGATTAAGCACGAATGAAATATCTCCTGGCTGCCAGTTTACTAGTAAAGACAGTTCTCCGCACAAAGTCTGGTAACAATTTATAGCATCTCGTTGGAATTTCGTAAGTTTGGGCACACCCTCTAACTCTTGCGCTCTTTTAATTGTGCTTGATGCACCACGCGCACAGAAGTAACCATCAGTTACGCTGAAGACGGGCTGACGAACAAACGGCACCTCACCGAGAGGAATTTCTCCTCTACGAGACCGATAAAAGAGAAATTCCAGTTCTTTCGCAAACCTTGGAAAACGATCTAGCATCGCGTTGTAAACTGTTACAGAACTGACGATCCGATGCTCTCCACCTGATTTGCCAACACGAAGACACATGAGCGAAAAGGCATCAGAGTCATCAGAGTGAAAACCCAAGGTATTGGCAGAATTGTAACCTCGGCCGGTAGGGCTATCGATATCACCGCCTGCATTTTTTACATGCTCGAGCAGATTGCCCTGTTTATTCTGGGGGAGCATACTACCTAGATAACTCGCCAGCCCCCACTGAACGATAGCATTCTGCAAAACAGATCGACCCTCGACTGGCAGTCCTCTTAAAAAAATAAACCCTCTACCATTTAGGACCTCATCATGGATAACCTCCAATAAGGTTTCCTCAAATTTTGGGATAACGAATTTGTCTTTGCTAAGATCCCTCAGTTCAATGCCTGTTTTCTCAAACTGATCAGCAGCAAGCAAGATTTCATCAATCTCGTCTGACGACAGAACATATAGGTAACTGTCACGAGCCGAAAAATCTCTATTCGACCACCCGGCAGGATCGACAATTGGCTCTCCTAAAACGGCGGGATGCCTTAATCTTGTCCCAGGCTCAAAGGGATTCATCGCTTTCAACCTCTCAATTTCAGAACTTTGCCGAACCCAACAATTGTCCGACTTTACTAAAACCCTCAAAATACTAACTAATTTTTAACACTTCTGTCAGCAGCTGTTTTCTGTGGGGCATGTCCCGCACCATTCTATTAAACAATGCTTGTCATAATCGAAAGGCACGTGAGATGGGCGCAATCCGGTTAATACTAGGTGATCAGTTATCAAACCAGATTTCATCGCTAAAAGGTGCGGATAAGAAAAACGATGTGATTCTTATGCTAGAGGTCATGGAAGAGTGTTCATACGTCCCACACCATAAACAAAAAATAGTCCTTTTTTTGAGCGCAATGCGCCATTTTTCAGCCGATCTCAGACTTAAAGGCTACAGGGTCGACTACGTCAAACTAGACGACCCCGGTAACACAGGCACGCTGACATCAGAAATAAAAAGGGCCATCGACCGCTGGCAAACTGAGGGTCTAATTCTCACCGAACCGGGAGAATGGCGAATTCAAAAGCTCGCAGAAAGTTGGAACACAAGTCTAAATATAAAAGTCGATATTTTACCTGATGATCGTTTTTTTGCGAGCAAAGAACGCTTCAAAGAATGGGCATCAGATCGTCGTACATGGCGAATGGAATATTTCTATCGAGAACTCCGAAAAGAAAACCAGTTGCTCATGAAAGACGATAAACCGGCCGGGGGGTCATGGAATTTTGACTCTAAAAATCGGAAGAGCTTACCCAAGGGCTTTTCCATTCCAAGTCGGCTTCGCTTCCCTCCCGATCAAATCACCCGCGAGGTTTTAGAACTTGTCTCGCATACTTTTGAAAATAATTTTGGAAACGCAGAAAACTTTTCATGGCCAGTCACGAGGTCTGAGGCTCTAGAGTCTCTTAAGCATTTTCTTCAAGATATGTTGCCGCAATTTGGTGATTATCAAGATGCGATGAAAACCGGGGAGACGTTTCTTTTCCATTCGCTCCTCTCCACCAGTCTCAATATTGGTTTACTCCTCCCTGAAGAAGTCTGTCGGAGCGCAGAAGAAAAATATGAAAATGGCGATGCCCCGATAAATGCTGTGGAGGGTTTCATTAGGCAGATTTTGGGTTGGAGAGAATACGTCAGAGGAGTCTATTGGACACTTATGCCCGATTACGCGAATTCAAATGGATTAGATGCAAATCGCAAACTGCCAAATTTCTATTGGGATGGAAAAACCGATTTAAATTGTCTCAAGGAAGCCATTACTGCCACAAAACAAACTGGGTACTCGCACCACATTCAAAGACTCATGGTTACTGGGAATTTTGCGTTACTGGCTGGGGTTTCCCCCCAGGAGGTAGAGCGCTGGTATCTCTCTGTCTATTCAGACGCAATAGAGTGGGTCGAAATGCCAAATACAATCGGCATGGCAATGCATGCCGACGGAGGCAAAATGGCATCAAAACCTTACGTATCATCGGGAGCCTACATTAACCGCATGTCCAATTTCTGCGGCGATTGCAAATACGACGTAAAAGAAAAAACAGGCCCCAAAGCCTGCCCATTTAATTTCCTCTATTGGGCTTTCCTTATAAGCAATGAAGATAAACTGGGTGATAACCCAAGAATGGGGATTCCTTACAGAAACTTATCTAAATGGACAGATGACGCCAAACAAACTTATTTGGATTGCGCCAAGGAATTTCTTAGTTCGATCGGATAAGCAGCATAAATCAACAAAAAACCGATCTAATTTGATATAGCGTTTGGATTACCAAATCCTCTCTACAAACCAGAACGCGCCAAATAGGCCGATCAATACTGATCCAGGCCTAACAATGTAGGCCCGATACCACAGCTTTCTTCCAAACCAAACTCCCAATGACAAGAAAGCAATCAACACAACAGAAATTTGGCCCAACTCTACGCCAACACTGAAACCGCCCAGTGCCAACAGCTGGCTTCCTCCTTGGTAACCAACATCTTTGAGCACCCCACTAAAGCCAATTCCGTGGATCAAACCAAAAATGAAGATAACGACAGGACGCCATTTCGACAGCCTATCCGTGAATAAGTTCTCAACGGCGATAAAGACAATACTTAAGGCGATCAAAGGCTCAATGATTGATGGCGCAATTTGGAATTGATTCCAAACCGTCGCGAGCCCAAGAGTAATCGAATGAGCTACAGTAAATGATGTAATTTGTACAAGAAGAAATTTAAGGCGAAGACTTAAAAAATATAGACCTAATATGAATAAAATATGATCCAAACCTAAAGGCAGAATATGAATAAAGCCAATTTTTATGTATTCGATAAATAATTCTATTTTAGTTCGAGATTTTTGATTAAAGAGACCATAATTGCTTATGACATCTCCTGGCTTAAGCCAAAATGCCTTAATCTTATCCCCATCCCATTTTAACCTAACAATACTGTCTCCAAAATTTGGATCATATCGCCAATACAAAGACCGAGGTGTACCCACGTTATCTGACTTTAAAGTTATTTCCGTTAGGCGAGGCAGCTCCATGTCCTCAGGGCTTCTAATCGTAATTTTATCCAAGGTAAGGGGTATCGAGGCATCATCAAATTTAATTTTAATGCCTCTTATCCAAGAGGGAAAAAACTTCCTAATTTCAAGCTCTAGCTCTTGTCTTGATAACCTTCTTAGCTCTCCGTACCTAGGATCTTGCTCAGAGTGCTCAAGAGCTTGACCCGATTGAGTGCCGCTGCCCGCAATCAATGCTTCAAAATTTACCAAAGCTTTCAAAAGCAACGTATTTTTCTTTGTAACGTCAAATTCGAAGACTGTTGGCCTAATTTCGTGAGCTTTGACAATAGCGCCAGAAAAAGAGGTAATTAAAATCAGACCAAACGCAAATAGAGAGAATAATGTCTTATTTTTTAAAAACACTTTTCCGGTCATCTATATTTTTCGTACCTCTCATTTTTTGTTTTTTGTTTTCTTTATTGCAAAATACTGCGTCTGTAAAAGCGCATGAATTTTGGCTATACCCCGAAAAATTTACCGTCCAAAAACACGAAAAAAATCCAATAACCATTAGGATAGGCCAATATTTCAAGGGCGAGTCCTGGCCTTATCTTGGCGATAGTTTTTACAGCTTTAATTATACCCTCAATGGAAAAAAAATCCCGATTAAAAGTATAGACGGCGATGATCCTGCTGCCGTCCTCGCGTTCGAGTCAAACGGATTAGCAGTTGTCACACATCATACAAAGCCGATCGAAATTGAGTTCAAAGAATGGGAAAAATTTAAAACATACTTAGAGAATGAAGGTCTGGAACACCGCATTCCCGATCATCTCCGCTTTGGTTTTCCAAAGGCAAATATTACTGAGCAATATGTAAGGTGCGCCAAACTTCTGATCGCGGTAGGAAATAACTCGAAACAAAAAGACCAATTTACCGGAATGCCTTTGGAGCTGATAGCTGAACAAAATCCATTCACTCTTAAGGAGGATGAAAAGTTACCAGTCAGGCTACTTCACAATGGAAAACCCCTTGAGGGAGCTCGCATTATTCAAATCTCGAAGAGAAGCGGAGAACGAACTAAGGGACCGACAACAGGAGCCGACGGTCGCGCGATTGTTGCAATCCCAGGAAAGGGTCCCTGGCTTTTAAACGTGGTCCACCTTATTCCACAAAAAGCCCCTTCAAAGACCCATTGGTTTAGTCTTTGGGCCTCATTGACCTTTCAAAAGTTATAGAATCCTCAGCGGGCAAATTTGCGCGTGTTCTCAAAATTATCATTTCTTTCATGGGTCACGACTAAAGTTACGCCAATGGCCGCTACGACAGCCACAATGGCAAAAAAAATCATAAGTTGATTGTTCATCTAGGGTCCTCCCTATTTTGGCTGGTCGGCAGATCATAACCCAAGTTAAGCTCTAAAATAAGAATTTTTAAATCAGGTATTTTTAAGTTTGAATTCAATTAGGCGTACGGGACTTTATTGACTAAAATTGTCGACTATCTGGTTTACAGGAGAAAGAATTAAAATGAATTACGACGCCGTTGTTGTTGGAGGCGGGTTTGCTGGCTTAACCGCAGCAAATGTTATCGCCCAGCATGAGAAACAGGTAGTTGTTCTAGAGGCGGGAGCAAGCGATCTGTACTTCTGCAATTCCCGTATTGCCACCGGCGCCTTGCATGTCGCTTTCCGACATCCAACTGATGAGCCAGACGAGTTATTTGAAGAAATAGTTCGAACGAGCGGAGATACGGCTGATGAGAGTTTGGTGCGAGCTTTTGTATCAGAACTTAGAGATACATTTGAATGGCTGAAGTCGATTGGGGCACAATTTGAGCAACACCCCAGAAGACAAAATCCTATCCCAATGTTAGCTCCATTACGAGAAATGCGTGCCGGACTTGACTGGGAAAACAGCGGGCCAAATTCATTACTCAACTCTCTGGTGAGCAATTTGAAGAGCAATGGGGGCTCGATGGTACTGAATGCTCACGTAAAAAGTTTGGACTGCGACCACGGTTCGATCACTGGGGTCAACTATGAAACCCCAAAAGGACAAAAGCATTTGGTAAAGGCAAAAAATGTGATCATCGCCGATGGAGGGTTTCAAGCCAATCTTGACCTAGTGGCAAAATATATCCAACCCAAATCAAACCAACTTTGCCAGAGAAATGCCGGCACCGGCTGCGGCGAGGGCCTCTCGATGGCAATCGAGTTGGGAGCAGCAACCACTGGGATGAACACATTTTATGGACACGTTTTGAGCCGTGATGCTCTCACGAACGACCAACTATGGCCTTACCCTCAATTAGACATCATGTGCGGTGATGGCGTTGTTTTGCAACCAAATGGAAAACGTTTTACCGACGAGGGGCTTGGGGGAGTCTTTTTAGCCAATGAAATAGCCGGACTAGAGGATCCCGCGGGCGCAACGTTAATTATTGATCAAGAGATATGGGATAGCGCATGTGAAACCGATTTAGTTCCGCCCAACCCATCCTTGCAAGATAACGGAGGCACAATTTTCACAGCTGACACTATAGAAGAACTGGCAAATCAGGCGGGATTGAAACCTGAGGCGACAGCTTCAACGATTAGAGCTTACAACGAGGCGATAGTGCATCAGTCTGAACACCGCCTCACACCCAAACGAACCACCAAGCAGCAAATTGCAAAAAAGATAGCAAAGCCTCCGTTTCATGCGATACCGTTGTGCTCGGGGATCACTGTTACATCCGGAGGCCTAAAAATAGACCCGCAGGCCCGTGTTCTAGATCAAAATGGAACGATTATATCAGGTTTGTATGCCGTAGGCTCATCAGCTGGCGGCCTAGAAGGAGGCCCTCGAGCCAGTTACTTGGGTGGTTTAATGAAGGCGTTCGTTCTTGGACGCATCGCAGGCAAGTCCGTGCAGATGCAGAGCTAATAGAATTTAATTCTATTAAAAATTAATTATTGGCGGAGGGAGAGGGATTCGAACCCTCGATACGGTTACCCGCATACTGATTTAGCAAACCAGCGCCTTCAGCCACTCGGCCACCCCTCCGCCGAGAGTGGTGTTTTTCCACGCTGTATGCAGGACTAGTTATTGCATAGAAGATAAAGCTGTCAATTGGCACAAGTGATTTGTCTTGTTGTTACAGATCTTATCCCGCTTCGTGTAACGTTTGTCACGAGATTAAAACTGTCCGTAGTCAGCGCACCTACGTTAGAACTCCTTCAATCAGGGCCATGTTAACGTTGTCAATCTTCCAAGATCCGTTTTGGGCTTTAACCATTTTATACAACGCTACCCAATCGTTTCCCATTGGATCATTTACATACACTACCTGAACTGAGTCCTCGTTTTCTGAAAACAGCTGATCAAAACGCCATTTCTTCGCAAAAAAAAGTGGGGTGTAGTTATTCAACACCATAGTCATAAAAGAATTAGCCGTCTTATAAATAGTTTTAACCTCGAGACTAACGGCATTGAACGCGGCTTCAGCATCTCCGAGCGAAAAAGCATTCAGCTGTGCCTCTATTACCGTCTGAATATCTGGAGCTGGCGATTGTTTTGTTTCAGCCTCAGCCGGTCTGACCAGCGCAAATAAAATCAATAATAAACAAATTATTCTCATGTTTATTTTACGAAAAAAACGTAATTTTGGTTTTTTATCTCAAGGCAATAATGAAACCCGGAGGCCAAATTTATGGCTCCCAGATAACTCTTTCACAGTTTGGGTTTTAACAGCGTTTTATTTCCCACGGGGTTGCATAGGGACCATTCCCGTCTGGACCGCAGGACGTGCTTCTAATGTTTGATACCACCTTTTGACATTGGGGAATTCATCGAGCGAAATTCCTTGCCATTCAAACCTCGCACACCACGGAAAAATCGCGATGTCCGCTATGGAATATTCGTCTGCGGCTATCCAGTTATGATCGTCCAACCTTGTATCGAGAACGCTCCAAAGACGACGGGTTTCTTTTGTGTACCTCTCAATCGCGTATGGCACCTTTTCCCCACTCGACCGACGAAAATGATGAGCTTGTCCAAACATGGGACCAACGCCACCCATCTGGAACATCAACCATTGCAAAACTTCATAACGCTTTGTTATCTCTTTAGGATAAAACTGGCCATGCTTTTCGCCCAGATATAACAAAATTGCACCTGACTCGAACACCTTGAAGGCTTTCCCATTGGGACCATCATTATCAACGATAGCTGGTATCTTTTGGTTGGGGTTTATGGCTGTAAATTCCGGCGTAAATTGATCCCCGCGACCGATTTCAATAGGGTGCATCGTATAATCGACACCCAGCTCCTCGAGCATAATATGGACCTTACGCCCATTTGAAGTACTCCAGCTGTAAACATCATACATCTTAATTTCCTTCTAATCCTTCTCCAGTAATTCTAAGCCCTGACGCACCGGTTGACGGTTGTTCATTCTGTTATACCAATTTCTAACTCCTACATAGTCATCAACAGATATGCATCCACAATGCTGCAAAGCTTGTATCCATGAAATCCCGGACATATCAGCAATGGAGTATGACTTTGCGAGGTATGGGTACTCTCGCAGGCGAAAGTCTAACGCGCTAACGTGCCTGACAATTTTTGACTCCAATAAAGATAAATCTCTGCCTTCGAACCCCATTTGCTCATAAGGTCCTGCCTTATTTTCTAAGAGGAATTCCCGCGCAAATGGTGCAAGACCAGACAAAATAAGCATTAACCATTGGGACGTCTCTAAACTGCTTATTGGGTTAATCCCCAAAAAGCGTCCGCTCTTTTGGGCCAGATAAAGTAAAATCGCTCCTGCCTCAAACACACGCACCGGCTTCCCCTCAGGCCCCTCATGGTCCACGATCGCGGGTATGGTATGGTTAGGACTAATTTTTTCAAACTTCGGTGAGAAATTTTCTCCTTTAGTAAGATCAACCATGTGAGATTTGTATGGCATGCCCAATTCTTCCAGCATAATCGCGACCTGATGCCCGTCAGGGAAATTAAATGTGTAAAAATCGATCACGGAATTTACCTATCCAATTTTGATCTTTAAAATTCAGTGAGCGTTGGACTCTCTCGCTCAAAGTTCGTGCCTTTAAACCATAGCCCTCTAGAGACTTCCAATATCGTGACATCGGATACAAAAAAATTTCCCTGGCGGCTGCAGCTACCCATATATGCCACAGGTTTCTTTAACGGCAACGTTTACTTTATGACGGGAATTTTGATGCCGTTGTGGGCAATCATTCTAGTCGGCCCAGAAGAACCATTTTTAATAGGATTGATCGTCGCATCTCGCCAGATAGGTCCTGTGCTCTTTTCGATACATGGTGGCACCTTGATGGATCAATTTGGGGCCCGGCGTATAATGCTCATTCTCGGAATTCTGGGCACTTTAAGCATGGGAGCATTTCCACATTTCCCATTCGTAAGCGCGGTAATGTTTTTGCAGTTGTTGAACGGTTTTGCTGAATCAACGAGCTGGATCGGTAGCCAAACCTTAGTCGGCAGTCTCCTTCGTGGAAACCCTATCTATGCTGGCCGCCTTAGTTTTTTCTTAAGATGCGGAGGTTTCGTCGGGCCGACATTAGCGGGCTATGCTTGGCATTCTTTCGGAGCAGAAGCAGGCTTCTATTTTATGGCGGGTTGGACTTTTATGGGCTGGTTCGCCGGTTATCTCGTTCCCAATAAATCCCCAGCAATCAACAAATCAACAAGTCCACCAATTAAGATTGCCGACCTTATCCCGAAAGCCAGGGATTATACCGAGACATTGCGAATGGCACTCATTCCCGCTGTAGGCCTCATGGCAGCTTGCACGCTTGTCCGACAGACAGGATCGGTTATGCAGGTGTCTTTTTATCCGGTTTGGCTAAATCAGATAGGTGTCACCGCTTTTGATATTGGTTTTATGGTAGGCGTAAGCCACATTGTGTCAGCTAGTTCTTCCCTTTCAGTAGGGACCTACACAAAGTGGATAAAAGAGCACTGGCTTCTGATTTGGACGATTGGTTTTTCTGTGGTGTTTATCACTGTAACGCCTCTACTCCCCCTCATTACTGTTAATCTACCCTTACCCGCCCAGTTCGGCGGTATGCCGTTACCTGTGATCGATAAAATATATATTTGGCTACTAGGCGTTATATGTCTCAGGGGCTTTGCACAAGGAATTAACATGCCTCTTATGATGTCATTGAGCATGCGCGCAGTCGGTCATGATCAGCAAGGAAAAGTGGCCGCCTTGAGAGTGACCTTAAATAGGTTTGGAACTGTAATCTTCCCTATCTTGATGGGTGCAATTGCAGAATTCTTTGGCCTGGAGGTAAGCTTTTATGTCGTGGGCGGTATCGGCATTTTGGCTTTGTGCTGGATAGCCGTCTGGGCAAACCGGGAAAATTCGTTTCTCTGAAACGCTAAAACCTTAACATGCCTTTTAGCCTGAGGTGCTGTTGCGCGACTCTTTTTGCGGGATCATGCTCCATGTATGTCTAAAGATACGAGCGAAGCATACGGGGCCGGATTGCAGGCCGCAGTTTATGGGACTGCGTTCTTTAATGGAACTGTCCAATCCATGGCCTCTACGATAGTTGCGCTGCTTCTAGTCGCTGTTATTAACCCAGAGCTCACTTTTCTTATCGGTCTTATTATTGCGGCTAGACAATTCCTGACCGTCACTATGTCGATTTATGGCGGCGCATTAATGGATCAATTCGGAACCCGCCAAGTCATAATTTGGTTCGGATTTCTTGGCATCGGGGTTTCTCTTGCCTATCCCATCGTTGGCCCATTATTCGGAGTCGACACGAGCGAAGGGGGACAAACGCCTACCTTTGGATTTGTATTTGCTTTGATCGTGCTGCAAATGTTGTCAGGGTATGCTGAAGCTACCGGCTGGATTGGGAGTCAAACCCTCGTAGGCCAACTGATGAAGGGCCATCCCATATATGCTGGCCGGATGACTTTTGTTGCCCGAATTGGCGGCTTTATCGGACCGATCGCGGTTGGTGGCGCCTGGGATACATACGGGGTCTGGGGTGGTTTTGGTTTCCTCGCCATTTGGATTACCGGAGGCATTATAGCGGCTTCATTCTTACCCAACCTCAATACTGAGCTGCCAAAGGAGGAGGACAAGGGCACACAGAATGATAACGTTCCCCCCGAGAGAACCAAATCAAGCTACACTTCCACGCTCCGGCTTTTGATGGTTCCCGCGATCGCAATGGTCATTATGATAACGGTGATGAGACAAACGGGATCCGGGGTCCAAACGAGCTTCTACGTAGTCTGGTTAAGGGAGGAAATTCAACTATCAGGTTCCCTCATAGGACTACTCATCGGAACGGCCAACGCCGCCTCCGCAATAGCTGCCTTAACCATTGGCCCTCTTACAAAAATAATCGCAGACCACTGGCTACTAATCATTATGATAGGGATCTCAATTGTTTTTATTGCGATCACTCCCATGCTCGGCGATTTCTTTCCTTTATTGCTTATTGCAATTTGCTGCAGAGGAATTGGGCAAGGTCTTAATCTCCCCCTTATGATGACCATACTTGCTCGAAATGTTGGACCATCTCAGCAAGGTCGAGTTACCGGTATGAGGATTTCTTTCAATCGATTTGGCGGAATGTGTATTCCACCAATAATGGGAGGTTTGGCCGAGGTGGTGGGGTTAGCAAATAGCTTCTATATTGTAGGATTGGTTGGTGTAACGGCACTCTGCGGTCTTTCAATATGGGTTGCTAAATCACCAGATTTCAAAACGGAAAGGGACTGATGCATGGCGAGAATAGAACCCATACCTCTTGACCTAATGACCGAAGAGCAACGGCGAGCCAATGACGAAATCGCATCGACTAGAGGCGGCGGCGCAGCCAAGGGACCGTTCGCACTTTGGCTTCGTACGCCTGAGTTGGCGGACAAAGCTAATGCGTTTGGTTCCTATTTGCGGCGAAACTCCAATGTTCCTCAGAATTTGGTGGAGTTAGCTGTGCTTATAGTCGCGCGTCACTACACGGCCCAATATGAATGGCATGCCCACATGAATAGCTGGCGAAAACTAGGGCTTGATGAGGAGGTTGCGAATGCCATCCGGGACAGAAAAATTCCAAAATTAAAAACGGACGAGGACATAATCGTCTTCCAAGTAACTACAGAACTCCTTGAAAACAGAAATGTTTCAGATGGGACTTACGAGTCTGCTAGAGATATCCTCGGGGAACAGACATTGCTTGATCTTGTTACAATCATTGGGTTTTACGTAATGGTGGCTTTGGTACTGGTCACCTTTGAAGTCGAAATACCTGGTGACCATGAAAAATATCCCTTGCCGGAGTAATGAAATGACAAACCAAACACCACCCACTCCGCCCATTCGCCGGATCGTGACAGGCCATGACAGCAACTTGAATGCAATTGTAAAAATAGATGGGCCAGCAACAAATCATAAATGGCCACCCCATGGCATGAATTGCTCTACGCTAATCTGGTATGCCGACCAAATGCCGGTCGAAATTTGGTCGGATGAAGATTACGGTAAAAGGGTAGTTGAGAGGCAACCAGTTGAAAGAGGGGCCAGAATTTGTGTCATTGATTTCGAGCCTGGTTGTCCCGGAATGATGCATCGAACGGATACATTAGATTATGTAGTATGCCTATCCGGTGAAATTGATATGGAACTGGATGATGGCGCTTCCGTTCACATGAACGCTGGAGATGTAATGGTTCAGCAAGGAACTAATCACAGCTGGGTAAACAAAGGGCAAACAACATGTCGGTTAGGTTTTGTCTTACTGGATGGAAAAAGCAAACCTGGTGCTGGGGAGACCTCATTGCCACCAACAATGCCAAATAATTTAACGGGAGCGCCACCTAACCCTCCAATTCGCCGCATCGTGACGACGCACGATGAAAATGGCAGAGCAATAATTGCTATGGACAAGACTGCCGAAAATCATAAATGGTCCCCAAGGGGTTCAACCTCGACGCTAATTTGGTCTAGCGATGAGTGCCCTGCAGAGATATGGTCAAAAGAAGATTATGGCGCTCGAAAATTAGGGACCCAGCCCCCTCCAAATGGTACGCGATTCACGATTATGAATCTCCCACCAGAAACACCTGGTAGAATGCATCGTACGGATACCTTGGATATTATTTTTGTAATGGATGGAAAAATTGATATGGGGTTGGATAATGGAAAAAGCGTCACCCTAAATAAGGGCGATGTTATGGTTCAACAGGGGACAAACCATAGCTGGGACAACAGCTACAAAGAACCATGCAGACTCGCAATTGTTTTAATCGACGGAAAGGTTGGAGCGTTAGAAAACACCGCCTAGCATCCAGAAAAATACTTTCTACCCAGCCGCGGGCAGATTTTTTAACGATTAAACTGTTTATCACCAAACATGATGGACCAGGCCTCATCGTCATGCTTTGTCGGTCGTACTGACTCTTTAGAAAGCACCTTTGTTGCGCGCTTTACAGCAGGCCGATCTGCTACTCTATCAAACCAATCCCTAACATTTGGGAAATCGTTGGGGTCAACCCCTCTTCTACCTGGCTCGCGACACCAAGGCCATACAGCCATATCGGCAATTGAGTACTCTCCGGCGAGGTAATCCCTCTTATCCAGACGTTTATCCAGAACCCTGTACAGTCTATGTGATTCATTTGTATATCTATCGATACCATATTGAAGGCGATCTAGGGGTTCCCGTTCTCTAGCATATTCTCTGAAATGGCTTGCCTGACCAAACATCGGCCCGATACCTCCCATTTGCCACATCAGCCACTGCATAACCTCAGAACGTCCCTTGGGGTTTTCCAATCCCGGCAAAAATCTTCCCAACTTTTCTGCGAGATATATCAGCATGGCACCGCTTTCAAACATTGTGATTTGATCGCCTTTAACTGGATCACGATCAATCATTGCGGGTATTCGATTGTTGGGACTTATTTCTAAAAAACTTTCCTCAAACTGCTCCCCCGCCCTTATGTTGATTGGAAACACCGTATAAGGAAGGCCCAATTCCTCGAGCAAAATATGAACTTTATGACCATTCGGGGTTGCCCAGGTGTACAAGTCAATCATCGAAACCCTCTTCAAATTACTTTTTATTAAAAACCAGAGGAGAGGGTCTTCGGCTAAGTGCCACCTCTTCCTATTTATCCAACTTCTTTTTCAAAAGATCGTTGACCACGGTTGGGTTTGCCTGACCCTTGGTCTTTTGCATGACCTGTCCAACAAACCAGCCAATGATCTTCTCATTGCCATTTTTGAACTGCACCACTTGCTCTTCGGAACCAGCGATAATGTCATCTAAAATTTTTTCAAGCTCTCCTGAATCAGAAACTTGTTTTAGGCCTCGCTCTTCGACTATCGACTTCGCAGATTTCCCCGTTTCGGCCATTTCAACAAAAACTTCGCTTGCCGTTCGCGCATTGACATCACCAGCAGATACTAAATCAACGAGTTCTCCATATTGATCAGGGAGAACAGGAACTTCCGAGATCTCTAATGAATGGTTGTTTGCGTAACCAAATACATCTTTTCGGACCATACTAGAAACCAGTTTCGCATCGCGGCGGAGGGCCACCGGCTCAAAATAATCTGCTTTTTCTTTCTCCGTGACTAATTCCTTAGCAACGTCTAAAGGCAGCTTTAGGTCGTTGATAAACCGCTCTAACTTTTGGTCTGGAAGTTCCGGCAATGAAAGGCGAAGAGACTCGATATAATCAGATTCCAGGTCCAATGGCATTAAATCGGGATCAGGAAAATAACGATAGTCATGCGCTTCTTCCTTGCTTCTCATCGAACGCGTAACGCCCTTATTAGAGTCAAAAAGTCGAGTTTCCTGAACTATTTTTTCTCCAGACTCAATCAAATCAACTTGGCGCCTGGCTTCGTAATCAATCGCCTGCTGAAGAAATCGGATCGAGTTAAGGTTTTTAATTTCGCAACGCGTCCCGTATTCCTCTCCGGGCCTTCTCACCGAGACGTTCGCATCACATCTTAAATTACCCCGTTCCATGTTGCCGTCACAACTACCTACGTATTGGAGAATTGAACGAAGTTTCACAACATAAGCTGCTGCCTCAGCGGCAGATCGAATATCGGGTTCAGAAACAATTTCCATTAGAGGCACCCCGGATCGATTGAGATCAACATAAGTATGATTTGGTGCCTGATCATGCAGACTTTTCCCAGCATCTTGTTCTAGATGGATACGAGTTATTCGAACTGTCCGTGTTAAACCACCATCCAGCTCTATCTCGATCTCGCCAGAACCAACAATAGGATCACTAAATTGAGAAATTTGATAACCCTGCGGTAAATCAGGATAAAAATAATTTTTTCTATCGAAAACTGAATGCTCGTTGATATTTGCATTAATCGCGAGACCAGTGAGCACCGCTTGCTCAACCGCTTCTTTATTCAAAACGGGCAACATACCGGGTAACGCGGCATCAACCAGCGTAACCTGAGTGTTAGGCTCAGCGCCGAACTCTGTAGAGGCACCGGAAAAGAGTTTTGATGCGGTGGAGACCTGGGCATGCACCTCAAGACCAATAACGATCTCCCAGTCTCCGGTTCTTCCTTTAATCAAACTCATCAGGGTCCTTCCCCTCTTACGGCCATAGCAGCGATCAACGTTAGAAGCGCATACATGCAACTTCGCATAAACCAAACGCGAAGCAGCCTTTTCTTATAATCTGTATACATCTCATTTCGGGTTTGAAGGCTAGGTTCCGCGTCCCTGGACGGTTTAAAACGAGGCCAAGCCTCTCTATGTATTTCAAAAACAGCGTAAGCCTGAACAACTAATGCTGCTCCAAACGCTAACGTACCCCCAGTATTTGTGAACAAAAAATACTGGTAACCAATTAGCCCTAAACCAACATGGATCAGCACATACCAAAAATGATATCGCACTTTATGATCCTTGATACTTGAGCGGACGTGGTGACCAGCCAGCAGCCTCTTCAAGAGCCCCGGCCACACGAAATAAAGTTGACTCATCAAAAGCACGAGTGATCAATTGCAAGCCCAAAGGAAGCCCTTGGGAAGATAGGCCTGCCGGGATGGAAATTGCTGGAAGACCAGCCAAGCTAGCTGGCACGGTAAACACATCATTGAGATACATTGATATGAGATCGTCTGTCTTTGCCCCTTGCGAAAAGGCAGGGGTGGGCGCCGTAGGCGTGAGGACTGCGTCCACCTGATCAAAAGCAGAGGCAAATTCTTCGGAAATTATTCGGCGTACTTTTTGAGCCTTCAGATAATAAGCATCGTAGTACCCCGCACTAAGTACATAGGTGCCTATAAGCACCCGTCTCCGCACCTCCGCACCAAATCCCTCAGCACGCGTTTTCATATAAGTCTCTTCGAGATTTTGTCCATCGACACGTAAACCAAAACGCATCCCATCATACCGTGCCAAATTCGACGATGCCTCCGCGGGCGCGATTATATAATAGGTCGGCAATGCATATTTTGTTTTAGGCAAACTAATTTCAATAACCTCGGCGCCCTGCTCTTCGAGCCACCGGGCACCTTTAGCCCAAAGCGTCTCAATTTCCTGGTCCATGCCCTCAACGCGGTACTCCCTAGGAATGCCAATTCTCAAACCTTTGATGTCTTGGCCCAAACAGGCTTCCAAGTCCGGAATAACGTTTTGTGAGGAGGTCGAGTCATTTTCATCAAAACCGGCCATTGCCCCAAGCATGATTGCGGCATCTTTTACGGTTCGTGTCATTGGTCCCGCTTGGTCCAAAGAGGACGCAAACGCTACAATTCCCCATCGGGAACAACGTCCATATGTCGGCTTCATTCCGACAATGCCACAAAAAGCTGCCGGCTGTCTGATTGATCCTCCTGTATCAGTTCCGGTCGCGCCCAAACAAAGCCCTGCAGCTACTGCACTGGCTGATCCACCAGAAGAGCCGCCTGGCACTAAGCCTGGATCATCAACTGCTTGACCCCATGGATTCCGGACGGGCCCAAAATAACTTGTTTCATTTGATGAACCCATCGCGAATTCATCAAGATTGGTTTTTCCCAAAAAGGTAGCCCCGGCGGCTCTCAGTTTTTTGGTTACAAAAGACTCATATGATGGAACAAAATTATCAAGGATGTGGGAGCAAGCGGTCGTCCGAATATCTTTTGTACAAAAAAGGTCTTTAATCCCCAGAGGAATACCCTCAAGCGCGCCGACTTCTCCACCCGCACGCCTCACATCTGAAGCCCTTGCATCTTCAATAGCTTGATCAGGAGTCTCAAGAACAAATGCATTCAGGTCACGTGCGGCCTCGATCGATTTAATATGTTCCTCGGTGAGTTCCTCAGCCGTGTATTCTCGTGCTTTCAGACCTTTTAAAGCCTCAGCGATTGTAAGCGCCGTGAGCTCTGACATTATTCAATTACCTTAGGGACAACAAAAAACCCACTCCTAGAGTCCGGGGCATTTCTCAATATATCTGGCTGCCGATTTCCTGCCGAAACTAAATCTTCTCTCTGGGGCAAAACCGCGCCAGGCAAACCTGATGACATAGGCGCCACACCTTCCGTATCCACTTCGTTAAGTTGTTCCACCCAAGTCAATATATTGTTTAACTCATCGGCTAGTTTATCTTGATCACCCTCTGCGACTTCTATTCGAGCTAATTGCGATATCCGCATTACGGTAGATTTATCAACGGACATGGCCTATTTTTCTCCAAAGTCATAGAAAGCTAATCTCACAGACGCCCTTGCAGAGGTGCGCGGAAAATATCATCGGCAATGACGATCCGCAACATAGAAGACCTTAAACACATCTTACCCAAACAGGGACGGGTGATTGGATTGGACTTGGGATCAAAGACCATCGGAGTCGCGATTTCAGACCTTGGTCGCTTAATCGCCTCTCCATACAAAACAATTACCCGAAAAAAATTCCGAAAAGACTGTGAGAATATCGCATCGATAATAGAGCATCAGCAAATTGCCGGAGTCATTCTAGGATATCCAATTAATATGGATGGAACGTATGGCCCCCGCGCTCAATCGACAAGACAATTTGCTGTGAATCTGATTGATGAATTGGGTATAACTTTATCCCTATGGGATGAGAGACTATCCACTGTAGCCGTTACCCGAACCATGATTGAGGCAGATCTCTCTCGAGCCCGACAAAAACAGGTTGTCGACAAAATGGCGGCAGCCTTTATCCTGCAAGGCGCACTTGATTATTTAAAAACTATTAGTGACACCAGCGGAAACTCTGCCTAAAACCTTGCAATGTTCTCAATTGCCTTAGCCATCGCTCCAATTTTTATTTTAATCTTAGTTGGCTTCGGCTTTCGCAAAATCGGATTTCCAGGCGACGGATTTTGGCAGCCGGCAGAAAATCTTGCTTACTACATTCTACTCCCGGCTCTGATCATCGGGAATTTAGCCATAGCTGATCTATCTGAGCTACCAGTAGCAAATATCGCAACGACAATTGTGGCTCTTGGATGTTCATCTACTCTAGTGGTCTTCGCTATTCGTCCCTTAATACGAATTAATGGTCCTGCCTTCACATCTGTTCTGCAGGGATCGATTCGGATAAACGCATATATTGCATTTGCTATAGCGAAGCTCCTTTATGGAGCGGAAGGAATAGTTTTGTGCGCGTTATTCGTGGCTGTTCTAATGCCAGTAGTAAATTTAATTTGTATTGGAGCGCTCGCCCACTACACCAGATCCGGGACGACAAATTGGTACAAAATCCCCAAACAAATCGTTCAAAATCCGATCATTGTTGCATGCGCCATCGGTTGGGCTCTCAATTACCTTCCAGTTTCCACCCCGGAAATTGTTATCCAATTATTAAAAATCCTTGCGCAAGCGGCTTTGCCTTTGGCACTTCTTTGTGTCGGGAGCGGATTAGTTTTAGCACTCGGCAAAGACCGCTATTTGGCCCTAACAATTGCCTGTCTATTTAAGCTAGCGATCATGCCCGTAATAGCAGCCCTGATCATGATATTTATCGGGCTCTCCGGGCTCACATTTGTGATAGTCATGCTATTTGCTGCGTGCCCAGCATCCCCTGCATCTTACATACTCGCAAGGCAGCTTGGGGGAGACGCAAGCCTTATGGCCGGAATTCTCACCGCCGAAACGTTGCTATCCGCGGTTGCTATACCCATAGTGTTATCCTGGGTCGCTGACAGCCCCTTTGCAATTCACTAATCAGAACTGTTAAATTCCCTTCAGGATAAAATGATCTAGGAAGAAACAATGTATTACGATCCAGATATCAATGATCATGGGCTACCTTTTAATCCAATAAAAGGACTGGTTGCTCCTCGCCCGATTGGATGGATTAGCTCAATAAGCAAGGATGGAGTGGGCAACCTTGCCCCTTACAGCTTTTTCAACATGCTCTCATACAATCCAGCTTATTTAATGTTTTCAGCCGGTTGTAAGGAAGATGGTTCCAAAAAAGACTCAGTCCTCAATATAGAACAAACTGGCGAGTTTGTATTCAACATGGCCCATTGGGATACGCGGACCAAGATGTCTGATACTAGTTGGATTGATGACCCTATGATTGATGAACTTCTAGAATGCGGCCTGACACCTACTAGAGCACAGAAAGTCAAAGTGCCAATGGTGAAAGAGGCGCCAGCACACATGGAATGTGTGCATCATAAAACTGTTGAATTGCCTGGACACGATCCAGAGTCTGTTCATCACATGGTAATCGGCAGAGTGGTAATGGTTCACATCAACGATGAATTTATTAATGACAAAGGACTCGTAGATATCACAAAAATAAAACCCATCGCGCGTCTCGGATACATGGATTATTGCGCGGTAAATGAAGTTTTTTCGATGAAAAAACGCACGGTAGAGGAAAAGTTAACTCCAAAAGTCGCAGCAGAATAATTACAAGAATTAGGAATTAATATGACAGAACAAGTACGTGCCTCACATATTCTACTTATGTATGCCGGTTCCATGCGTTCCAGTAACGATAGAAGCAAAGAAGATGCTCTAAAACTTATCGAGGAGTTAAAATCTGAAGTTGAGCAAGGGAAGGATTTTTCAGAGCTTGCAAAAACTCACTCAGACTGTCCCTCCGGGAATGAGGGTGGAGACCTGGGCTCTTTCGGACGGGGCCAGATGGTTCCTGAATTCGAAGAGTCTGCTTTCTCTATGGAAGTAGGCGATACCTCAGGCGTGGTGGAGACCGATTTCGGCTATCACTTGATCCAAAGAACGGGTTAATAAGCTAAGGTTTCGGTCCAAAACTCCGCCTGTTGTCATAGACGTGCAGGGCCGTTTCAATAAGAGGGCAAAGCAATGGCTCCCCCGATTAAATAGGGTTTTGGAAAATCCCTAACGCCTAAATGTATCCTAAGGGTAAAGCTTTTACGTTAAGCAGCAGCCTGCCCTACCTCAGCGTCACAGTTTGCAATTGCTCTCTCTGCTGAGTCCCGAACTGCTTCAGGTTCCAACAAGGCCCATTCACAAACGCGCCTAAAATCTGGACTGTCTGTTAGCAACCAATCTCTAGCTTCCTCTCGAAGCATCCTTGCTTCTCTGGCATCACTATCGACCGCCTTCCCGTCTATCGCTCTTCTATTAAGAGCATCATGAAAAGCTCGAGCAATTACCGCTCTAAAAAGAGTCACCTCCCCCGCAATTCCCGAAAGATTACTCATTTCCCTGACACTAGGGTCAAAATTCATGCCACATCTCCCAAAGTCCGCCGGCTAGAACAGCCAACGCTTTATCTTAAAGTCGCGACCCCCTCCCGAGTTCGCTAAGAGAGACTAAACCATACGCCCCCGTATGGCGAGAAAAATCGACTCAAAATCAATATTTTATCCACATTTGTAGTCTCGAATTGTATTTTACATAAAACGATGTTCATTTATTGCACGCGTAATTAAGTAGCGGATGGATTTTTGCCAATGATTGACCCGATTAGTTGGGAGTTTTCGTACCCCTTCATATTAGCTGCCCTTCTCGGAGGTTATTTTCTGGGGTCGATACCGTTTGGCCTTATACTGACGCGCGTGAGAGGCCTTGGTGATATCAGGGATATAGGTTCAGGTAACATAGGCGCCACCAATGTTCTCAGGACGGGTAATAAGGGTTTAGCCGCAGCGACATTGCTTTTAGATGCTGCAAAAGGTGCAATTGCTGTCTTGGTAGCGGCAAAATTTGGTCCTGATATCGAAATAGTGGCGGGATTCGGTGCATTAATTGGTCATTTTTTCCCCATCTGGCTGCGTTTTAAGGGGGGAAAGGGAGTCGCCACCTCCTTGGGACTATTATTTGCCCTAACGTGGCCGATTGCTTTTTGTGCCCTGGCGGTATGGATCATAATCGCAGCGGCGACTCGCTATTCCTCTCTAGCGGCGCTTATTTCTAGTCTCTCATGCCCGATCCTAGCTTGGTTTATTTCCACACCACAAATCACAGAATTTTATTCGATTATGGCGTTCTTAATTTGGGTAAAGCACTTAGCAAATATCAAGCGACTTTTAAAAGGTAACGAATCTAGAATAGGCGCTAGTAATACCTGAAGCTCAAATTGTTCATCGCAATCAATTGAAAACCATTACATCTCCTCTGATTAACCACAGAAGATGAAAAGCAAAAGGGTTTGAGAGACAGCTAAGCCCTTAATTCAGGAAGTTGTAAATTTCCACCCAGCAAAAGATAGAGAGTTGACGAAGCGGCTGCGTGGTGCGAAGTGTGCAAGGAGGACATGAGATCAAATTAAAGGTTCCAATACAGAAAAAAGAAAATTTCTAGATTTAAGATGGGGGGAATTTCTTATCTGTGTTGACCAATTTGAAAAAAGCTTGATTATCTCGCGATCTCAGAAATGAGTCTTATTTGTCAACAAATGGCTGATCAATGGATGTTGTCGTCGTAGAGTCACCCGCAAAGGCAAAGACAATCAACAAGTACTTAGGCTCAGACTTTGCTGTATATGCCAGCTATGGTCATGTCCGAGACCTCCCTGCAAAAAACGGTTCTGTGGATCCAGAAAAAGATTTCAATATGATCTGGCAGATCGATGACAAATCAAACGCGCATCTCAAGCAAATAGCAAAAGCGGCCAAGGGCGCAACGAACCTATATCTCGCAACGGATCCTGATAGAGAAGGCGAAGCCATTTCATGGCATGTGCTTGAAATTTTACAAAATCAAAAGGTTCTCGATGGCGTTGATGTAAAACGGATTGTCTTTCACGAGATAACGCAGGAGGCAGTCCTAAACGCGTTGCGATCGCCGAGAGAATTAGATACGGGATTAGTTGAAGCTTATTTAGCCCGCCGTGCTCTGGACTATTTAGTTGGGTTTACACTCTCACCCATCCTCTGGCGCAAATTACCAGGCAGCCGATCGGCAGGAAGGGTTCAATCTGTGGCCCTGAGGTTAGTTTGCGATCGCGAGCGTGAAATAGAAATTTTCATCCCGACTGAGTATTGGTCAGTTCAAGCTGAGTTCGAAACGACGAGCGGCGAGCGGTTTAATGCGAATTTAACTCATTTTAATGGAAAAAAGCTCGATCGGTTCGATCTATATAATGAAACAATTGCTACTCAAGCCAGAGAGAAGGTTGAAAAGAGTGATTTTTCGGTAAAATCAATCGAAAGGCGTTCAGTTTCGAGAAACCCCCAACCTCCTTTTACGACATCAACACTGCAACAGGAGGCTTCGAGGAAGCTGGGATTCGGGGCACAAAGAACAATGAGATGCGCCCAGAAACTATATGAGGGCGTTGCTCTGGATGGTGAGACAGTTGGTCTTATCACCTACATGCGCACAGACAGCGTTAACATCGCAGCCGAAGCAAACCGCTCGGCCAGGGAATTAATTGCTAATACTTTTGGGGCCCAATATGTTCCAGAAACGCCCAATCAATTCCGCAATCGATCAAAAAATGCTCAGGAAGCGCACGAAGCTATCAGGCCAACCGATATGGGGAGGCTACCCTCCGACATTGCTGCCTTTTTAGATGAAGATGGAAGAAAGTTATACGAATTAATCTGGAAACGAGCCATAGCTAGCGCAATGAAACGCGCTGAATTAGAGCAAGTTGCCATTGACCTCTCTACCGAGGATGAAACAACTATCCTTCGAGCGACAGGCCAAATTGTAAAATTTGATGGTTTCCTAAAGCTTTACAAAGAAGATAATGATGACCCAAAAGAAGGTGAGGATGAGAACGATCGTATCCTTCCTGCCATGGCGGAGAAAGATAAGATCGAAAACTCAAAGGTCGTTTCGGAACAACATTTTACAAAACCCCCGCCCCGATATACCGAAGCCAGCCTAGTAAAAAAAATGGAGGAATTAGGTATTGGCCGTCCCTCTACCTACGCTTCCATAATTTCTGTTCTTCAAGATCGAAATTATGTCGCCCTCGACCGCCGTAGATTTGTTCCTGAGGATCGTGGACGAGTTGTTACAGCGTTTTTATCGGGATTTTTTGAGAGATATATCGAGTATGATTTTACAGCCGAACTTGAGGACAAATTAGACCAAATTGCCAAAGGCGATCTAAATTGGAAACTGGTTTTACGAGAATTTTGGTCAGCATTTTTTTCGGCGATCAAAGAAACCGAAAATTTAAAAATCTCAGACGTAATAGACTCGTTGGATGCTGATTTAGGACCCTATTTCTTCTCAAAAGACGAGAGCGGAAATGAAAACAGAACATGCCCACTCTGCAAGACGGGACGGCTTGGTCTCAAATTAGGGAAAAGTGGACCGTTTGTTGGTTGCAGCAATTACCCAGATTGCTCGTACACTTCATCTTTATCACAGAGCGGAGGACAGGATGGCGAGCTCGGGGCGCTTAGCTTACCAAAGCTACTTGGCGAAGACCCCGAAACTGGCAAAGAGGTAACCCTAAGAAAAGGCCCCTTTGGATTTTATGTCCAATTGGGGGACGCAGAAGGTAAAAGCAAACCCAAAAGAGCCTCCTTAATTAAAAGTCTAAGTCCGGGTGAAATCACTTTAGAACAGGCGCTGGCTCTTCTAGCCCTGCCCCGAGAGATTGGTCCTCACCCCGAAAGTGGTGAAATGATCAGCGCTGGTATTGGACGTTTTGGCCCCTACCTTAAGCTCGGTGGTGCCTATATCTCTCTTGGACCAGATGAAGACATCTTATCAATTGGACTCAATCGAGCTGTAACCGTAATCCAAGAAAAACCTCCTAAAAAATCAGCGGCTCCTATTAAAGAACTAGGACCTCATCCCGAAGATGGAAAAGAAATCAACATATATAGCGGCCGTTATGGTCCCTACGTAAAGCATGGGCGGATCAACGCCTCAATCCCAAAATCTGAGACAGCTGAAAACCTCTCATTGGAGAGAGCATTAGAATTATTATTGGCTCGCGCTTCAAAGGGAAAAAAAACCAAAAAGTCGGCAAAGAAAGCGAAGTCCGCTAAAAAGGTCGTGAAACGGCAAACTACTTCAAAATCTACTGACAGTTCATTAGAATGATGGCTTGGGCTCCCGTGAGCTCTTCTGAGATCACAGAAAAACCGCTTGACCGAGAGAAATTACTCGAGTTCTTCTCCAAACAGATAGGCCCCTGCGGGAAAAGAGAAATTAAACGCTACTTCCAATTGGATAGCGCGGATGGGTCATACATTACCAGGCTATTGAGAGACCTCGAAAAAGATGGTTTGCTCAAACGAGAGGGAAGCAGACGTTATATTTTATCGGACCATCTTCCTTCAATTATTGTTGTCGATATCACTGCCATTGATGAAGAAGGCAATCCCGTTCTAGTACCCACTAGGCCTGACTTCGCGGCGCTAAACCACTTTATACGATTAACTAATGATAAAAGACATGGTTCCGCACCAGGGGTCGGTGACAGGCTCCTTGTAAAATTATTTAAGAAAAAAGACCAGTTTTGGGGCCGAACCATCCGACGACTAGAGCGCAATCAGGGAAAGATTTTCGGGTTGGTTCGAGAGCATACAGGGGGCGGGCGAATTGAGCCTGTTTCAAGGAAACGCAAAGGAGAGTTCTTGGTCGCCCAAGAAAATTTGGGCGGTGCTAAAGAGGGAGATCTTGTATCCTGTGAGGTTTTGGAAGGAAGGGTATATGGGCTTCCCTTAGCAAAAGTTACCGAAATTATTGCTCATCAGGACGACCCCAGGGCAATCGGCGACCTTGTATTAGCGTTAAATGAGATCCCGATCGCGTTCTCAAAAGAGGTCCTCGAATCGATAAAAATTACCTCAAAATTCTCACTCGATGGCCGAAAAGATTTTCGTGAAACTGAACTAGTTACCATTGATGGAGAAGATGCTAGAGATTTCGATGACGCTGTTTATGCGACCCCACTGCAAGGCGGCACAAAAGGCTGGCGAATTCTCGTTGCAATTGCTGATGTCTCTCATTATGTCCCCATGGATAGCGCCCTCGATCATGCTGCACAGGACCGGGGAAATTCAGTCTATCTACCTGATCGCGTGGTTCCCATGCTACCTGAGGAGCTCTCTAATGGAGTATGTTCTTTGGTACCAGGAGCAGAAAGATACTGCATCGCGGTGGAGATTGATATTTCCGAAGATGGCGAAAAGCTTAGTCACAGTTTTCATAGGGGGCTGATGCGTTCAGCTGCAAGGTTGACTTACGAGCAGCTCCAAGAGGCAAAAGACAACGGGCATGAAAAAAGTTTTCCAATTGGGGACGAACGTGTGGACGCCCTATACGGCGCTTATCAGGCTCTTCATGTTGCGAGAAAAGAACGGGGGGCAATAGACCTCGAGATACCTGAGCGCAGAATTATTTTAGATGAAAAAGGCTCCTGTTCCAGCATTCGTTCCAAAAATCGACTGGATAGCCATCGACTTATTGAGGAATTCATGATCTTGGCCAACATCTGTGCCGCAGAGTCACTTATTAAACATGGATGGCCTTGTATGTTTCGCGTTCATGAAAACCCTGCCCTAGATCGCATCGAGTCACTTAGGGATTTTCTTAAGACTTTGGGTTTATCCTTAAAAGGAGGTCAATCTGTAAGACCGAAACACTTTGCAAACTTATTGACAACAGTCATGGCCAGAAAGGATGCGAGAGGGATCCAAGATGCGATTCTTAGGACACAGGCACAGGCAATTTATAGTCCAGAAAACATAGGTCATTTTGGTTTAGCCCTGAACAATTACGCCCATTTCACATCTCCAATAAGAAGATATTCTGATCTTTTGGTGCACAGAGCACTTATTGGCGCCCATAGCTTGGGACCAGATAAGATCGAAAAAGGCTCAACAGAGAGCCTTGAGACTATAGGCAAACATATCTCAATGACAGAAAGACGCGCGGCTTTGGCTGAGAGAGATGCCTTTGATCGTTACTCCGCAGCACTACTCTCTGGACAGCTTGGAAAAAAAACCGGGGCCAGAATCACGGGGGTAGAACGCTTTGGCCTTTTCGTAGAGCTAGACGAATTTGGATCAGATGCCTTATTACCGATTTCTGAACTAGGCCGGGGACGCTTTCGATTCGACGAAAAATCGCGAGCTCTTATCGGGCCAAAACAAAAGGTAAAATATTCATTAGGGGACCAATTATCAGTCTTCATAAAATCCGCAGATAAACAAACTGGGAGCATTAGTGTGTCGCTCTTTTCTTCATTCCGGAACTCTTCCCTAAGAAATGCAAGGTATAAAAAACAAAAACCGAGACGCTAAATTTTTTCGTTCTAAATACGAATGATTTTGGGACTATCGTCAGGCATCTCACTAGCCCAAAGAGCAGGCACCCTGGTCCAGTAAAAGATTGGCACAAATATGATTACTCCTTGACAGAATGAACGTCGCTTGTATTTTCCAGCATCCATCATTCTTTCGAAGGAATAAAAGTAATGGCGAAGGCTAACTCGATACAGATTAAATTGGTCAGCACGGCCGATACTGGCTTTTACTATATTACCCGAAAAAACCCTCGTACTCTCACAGAGAAAATGGAAAAACGGAAATACGATCCAGTTGCCCGAAAACACGTTGTATTCAAAGAAGCAAAAATAAAATAGCCTTTCTGGCATTCCCGGGACCAAAAGATTAGGACCCGTTATCCAGACTTCATGTATTCGTAATAATCCTCCTCATCATCAATGTCTCTCAGATGCCTGAGTGTGCTTACTTTCTTCCCTTGAGTATTCCGCATAGTGTCGGTCAAAGCATAGGGGCTTGACCATCGAACATGCTTGTATATCCCCCTTACTAAGTTACCTCGTCGTGCCCCGGTAAGCCAGTAACCTCCATCTAGTGTTGGGCCAAAAACGAAATCATTTCTTCCGAGTGCCCTAATTCCATTCTCGATATCAGAGGGAAGTATTCCTGGGATATCACTACCCACAAGGAGAACCGGACTGTAATTATGTTTGACGATGGCACGCTCCATTCTTAACCCTAAATCCCCGAAAGATTGAAATGTTATTGTCTCTGAGTGACACAAAATTCTGTTGATCCCCCTAACATTTTTTGGGGTCACACAGAGCTCTAAATCCCAATGAGGGTTTGACGAAAGTGATCTAACCAAGTTTGAAAAAGACCGGGCATAAAATTCAAAAGCTTCATGCATTCCCACGCCAGCAGCCAATCGCCTTTTAACCGCGCCCAGGCGAGGGACCCGAGCGAAAATAATTACAACAGGCCGTCTTCTTAAAAATTTCAATTGTAAAACCTCAGGATTTTCGCTGGCGACACACCTAAGAAATAGCTAATTAAACAGCAAAGATTTTTTAGTGATCTCCAGAGGTAACCACCTCTCAAGTACCGAGTGGCAGATGTAATTGCGTTCTCATTTAGAATTTCTAGGCGTGGTTTGCCGATCCTCCGAATTATATCGACATCTTCAAATAAGGGCATATTAGGATTGAACCCACCTACAGCCAGGTAGAGATTCCGATTAATCAATAACCCTTGATCTCCCCAAGCCCAACCTAATGATCTGCAACGGAAGCTGACAAACACCTCAACCAATCTCGCAAAAAAACTCTGATCTTCCAGTACAAACTTAAAAACGCCTGCTTTTTGGCCTTTTAAAAATAAATTTTTAGCCATCTCCGGCCAATTCGGCCCAAGGTGGGTGTCCGCATGCAGGAAAAGTAACTGGTCATTTCGGGCTCCACTGGCGCCAACTGAAAGTTGCAGCCCTCGCCCACTTCCGGTCTTAATTACCCTAGCTCCAGCCTCCTTAGCAATTTGAACAGATCCGTCGGTTGAGCCCCCATCAACTACGATTACCTCATCCGCTGCCAATTTGACCGAATTTATGGTTCTAAGAAGACTCTCAGAGGCATTTAGAGTAGGAATAATTACACTTATTTTGATCACATTTTTCACCTGACTAATTTAACATGGTAAAGCCCAAATAGGGATCACATAAGTTTTTACTTTTGAGCTCAGGCTCCTGGAAAAATTTAATACAGCAAGGAAAGATCCGAACAAAGTTTAGACACCAACATCAATAAAAAGACATTGGTTAATCGTGCATTGCGACATCTAACATTCAGATTTGCGGAATTCGGTCTTGCCGAAAAGAATTATAAAACAATCCACTGATCGTCGCACTTGTTTTGCGACATCTGTTGACTAGCAAGTCTTTGCACGAATTACCCCGAATAAGAAAGAGCGTGCTAATCTTTAATTAGAATCTCAGTCCCTTTGAAAACCCATTTAAAATTTTGAAACTCACAATTTGTAACTCTTCATAACAAGCTTGATCCTGCTATAGTCGATTTAAGCGATGGAACATGCAGCGGATTTATCAGGAATAGCTTTCGTCATAATCACCGCATTGATCTGTGGTATGTTTATGGCGCGTTTAGGTCAACCTCCACTGGTTGGCTATTTGTTGTCGGGGGTCATACTAGGTCCGACCGGATTTGGGCTAATAAAAAACGAGGGAATAGTAGCTTACTTTGCTGAGCTAGGTATTCTCCTCTTACTATTCATAGTGGGTATGGAGTTGAGTGTAAGAACACTCAAGTTTACCTGGCGGATCGCACTTCCCGCAGTTTTACTGCAAAGCGCTGGTAGTCTCCTAGTTGTTTTTTTATTGGCATGGATAATCGACCTACCTCTAAGGACGGCCGTGCTTTTAGGTTTTGTGGTCGCGCTATCCAGCACGGCAGTTGCGGTAAAAATGCTTGATGAGGTTAAAGCCTCCAGAAACAGGATAGGAAGGATCACCATCGCTGTTCTTATCGCCCAAGACCTCGCCTTTCTCCCCATGATGCTGATCGTGGAGAATATGGGCGGTGAGGGATTGGGTTTTGGTGGCGCCCTAAAGTTTGTTGGTGCAGTTGTTCTCCTCGCCCTCCTAATTAGATTTTTACTGCAACAAGGAAGAGCTCATTTACCCTTTTACCGCCTGTTTTCCAAATACCCGGACTTGTCGCCCCTGGCTGGGTTGGTCTACTGCTTTGGAGGCGGTGCTATGCTGGGTCTTATGGGTCTGTCTCCGGCTTACGGAGCATTCTTGGCAGGCCTCCTTGTTGGCAACAGCGCTGAACGGAGGCCCATGTTATTAGTTGTAAGACCCATTCAGACAGTCCTACTTATGGTATTTTTTCTTTCAATCGGGCTTTTAATTGACCTTGGTTTCATTTGGCGGAATATCGGCGTCGTATTCTCTCTTTTTCTTATTGTTATGGTCTTTAAGACCGGTCTTAATGTGGCAATATTAAGATTACTGGGTGAGACCTGGCAGAAAGCGTTCTTGGCTGGTGTGTTAATGTCTCAAATGGGAGAGTTCTCTTTCCTTTTAGCCGCCACAGGCCTAACGGTGGGGGCTATTTCCTCCGACGAATCTCGCCTCATAATAGCCGTAACTGCTTTAAGCCTCGGATTGAGCCCATTTTGGCTCAGCACCACAAGAAGGCTTCAATTAATCGCAACCAGAGGAATTGATGGCTGGAGGGATATTCTACTCTCAACGTTTGTTAGAGAGAGAGCACTACTCCGTTGGACATTGCGCCGAATAGCTAAACTCAAAAGATTTATTTTTTACCGCCTGAACGAAATTCGAAAAACCTGCCATAAAACTTTCCTCGATAAGCCAGATAATAATGCCTGATTTTTCTCACGAAATTGCGCATAGTGGTCTCGTCGCTGGAGTTGATGAAGCTGGACGCGGTCCGCTCTCAGGCCCGGTAATCGCAGCTGCGGTAATTTATCGTTGTAAATCATTTGATAAGGAATTCTTCAAAAAGATTGATGACTCTAAAAAACTCAAGCCAGAAGAACGGCAGTACCTGGTATCAAAAATTAGAAAGCATGGTCTAAGTGGTATAGGTGCTGCCTCAGTAAAAGAAATTGAGAGCTATAACATTCTAAACGCCACCATGCTGGCCATGCGTCGCGCTGTTCTCGCCTTGCCAAAAACACCATCCTTAGCCTTAATAGACGGGAACAAAGCTCCAACTTTGCCATGCCCAACGAAGACTATCATCAAAGGTGATACTCTATCGATCTCTATCGCATCGGCTTCAATCTTAGCAAAAGTGTATCGTGATAATGTCATGAAGGCGCTAGATAGACGTTATCCCGACTATGGTTGGGCTAAAAATGCTGGCTATGGCACCCGGCAGCATTTAGAAGCGCTTGAGAGTAAAGGTATAACTCCCCACCATAGAAAACTTTTTAGCCCGGTAAACAAGATCTTGAGTCATAGCTAAACCTACTTTCTATATATAGATCATAACTTATTGATTCTTAAGTTTTTTCTTGACGTTTATAGACGCTTGATTCACCTTGAAATTATGAAGATTGACGACTTTAAAACACGGAACAAGATTTTGCAGGGGGACTGCATAGAAATTTTAAGAGCAATCCCTGACCAAACGTTCGACATGGTTTTTGCAGATCCCCCGTATAACCTACAACTTTCAGGAGACCTCCATAGGCCCAACCACACCAAAGTTGATGGTGTGACTGAAGAATGGGACCGATTTGACGGATTCCAGGCGTATGACACCTTCACACACTCTTGGTTACGAGAGGTCAAAAGGGTACTTAAGCCCAATGGAACTCTCTGGGTTATTGGTTCTTACCACAATATATTCAGAGTTGGAGCGATAGTTCAGGACCTTGAATTTTGGATTTTGAATGACGTCATATGGCGTAAGACCAATCCTATGCCGAATTTTAACGGAACACGTTTTACCAATGCCCATGAAACATTAATTTGGTGCTCAAAATCTAAAGAGTCGAAACCCGTTTTTAACTATCAAGCGATGAAAGCATTAAACGAAGGAACTCAGATGCGAAGTGACTGGGTTCTACCAATATGCGGAGGCACAGAGCGGATAAAAAAAGACGGTAAAAAGACACACCCTACCCAAAAACCCGAAGCACTTCTGTATAGAATTATCTTGTCTGCAACTAATCCGAAAGATTTTATTTTAGACCCGTTTTTTGGTACGGGGACAACAGGGGCAGTCGCGAAGATGCTTGGTCGTGACTGGCTAGGTATCGAGCGAGAGCATGCCTATGTAGAGGCTGCAAACGAACGAATAAACAAGATTGAAGTTGCGACCACAGAGAAAGACGTTCTGGTCACTCCAACGAAAAAGGGAGCCCCAAGAATAGCATTTGGATCGCTGGTTGAGCAGGGACTGCTTCGAGCAGGCGATAAGCTTTTCGATATTCGACGAAGAGTGACAGCGAAAGTCAATGCGGACGGTAGTATCGCGTCTAGAAACATCCGAGGATCGATCCACCAAGTCGGGGCCAAAGTCCAGAATACACCGGCATGCAATGGATGGACTTATTGGCATTACGAGTCAGGCGGCCAGACACTTCCTATCGATGACCTTCGTGAGCGTGTCCGGGCCAATATGGCCGAAAGCCTTTTAAATTCAAAAAGACAAAGCCCAACAAGTCACTGATTGTTTTTCAAGACCAACTATAAACAAGATATTATTTGTCGGTTTTGGTCCTAGCGGGAATTTATCAAACAATCGGAGCTTTTACCCTAAGTATCGCATCGCATGCCGAGCTACTTTTTTCATTAAAGAAGAAAAAGCTTGCTCACTAAAGTGTTGGGGCAAACACCAAATTAGATCCTCTAACTCAATCCTTTGAGGCAGTCGCACTACTGACAGAGAAAGTTCAAGTTTGAAATGAGTAAATGTGTGACTGATAATGCCCTCGACCCTGGTGGCTCGATTGCCAAGTGAAAGTCCTGCAAGTGTCATTTCTGTCTGCACTTTCCCTTCAACCCATTCAGTGGAGGGAAACTCCATCATTCCACCTAATAATCCTGTTTCCGGCCTACGTCGTAACAAGACTTCTCCATCTTCAGTCTGAATCCAATAAACGATCCCATAGCGAACGGGCTTAATCTTCTTCGGCTCACGCCGCGGCAAAAATTGAGCCTGACCCGATTGGGCTGACTTGCAAGATTTAGCCCAAGGGCACTTATCACACTTCGGTCTCTTGGGAAGACAAATCATTGCCCCTAAGTCCATCAAAGCCTGGGCATAATCTCCGGGTCGGCCCTCGGATTTGGAGGGAATAAGCTGCTCAGCTGACTGCCTTAGTTTGTTTTTTGATGAAGGCAAAGGATCCTCTATTCCAAACAGCCTGGAGACAACTCTCTCTACGTTTCCATCTACAACATTTGCAGGCTTATTAAATGCGATAGTTAAAATCGCTGCAGCCGTGTATTGACCAATACCCGGCAGACTAAGCAACATCTTTTCGCTTTGCGGAAATTTACAATCGTATTGGTCTTTTAAGAGTTTAGCACAACGGTGAAGATTGCGAGCCCGCGCGTAATATCCTAGGCCTTGCCATGAATGCAGCACTTCGTCCAAGGACGCATCGGCGAGTGAACTGATATTAGGCCAACGAGTAAGAAAGTTTTCGAAATAGGGGCCGACTGTCGCAACAGTCGTCTGCTGCAGCATTATCTCGCTAAGCCACACCCGATACGGATCAGGAGATTTCCCTAAAGGAACTCTCCAGGGCAACTCCCGTCCAAACAAATCATACCAATTCAAGAGCTGTTTCCGCAAAAAAGCGGCTTTTTGTGGGCTCACTTGGTTCTTGTTCTCCATAGGCCACTAAAGTAGCATAATTCGTTAATATAAAGTCACGGAATTTTTTGATTGGCGAATAAGCTTAAAAATCGGAACAAGCATGGCTTAAGGGCGCTCGGCTCATTGATAACGCAATCCGCCCCATCGGCTATGAATAATCGGGGTTATTTACAACCAGAAATTATCAGACTTTGGGAAGAAATCGTTACCCCGAAATTAGCAAAAGAAACCGTGCCCCAAAAACTTACCTTTCCCAGAGGAAAAAGATCGGGCGGAACCCTTAGAATTCAGGCTCCCACCCCTTTAGCCACAGAACTTCAGCACGAAGAGCCTATCCTGTTAGAGCGCATTAATTCTTTTTTTGGCTACAAAGCAGTTGAAAAAATAACAATCATACATGGCAACTCTGTTGATTCCTTACCTAGCCACCAGCTTCCGAAAATCAGACCTTTGACCCTCGAAACTGCCCAAAAAATCGAATCGATGACATCAAATATCCAACACGACGAACTAAGAAAAGCCCTAACCGCCCTCGGAAAAACCCTAAAATCGAGAGAAATTGAATAAATTGAAGGCTTACCGGGATTAAATCAGAATCGTTCCTAATCGCGCCTGAAAACTGGACCGACACCGCAACCATGCGCTACATTTAGTGTAGGAAGTTGTGATATGCGGAACATTTGGCCTTATATCGTCGGATTTGTATTGCTGATAGGTGGAGCTATCGCCATCTACAATGGGATCTCTACAAGTAAACCAATCATAGAGAGTGAAACGCAAACAACATCATCTAATACGGCGAAAAACGATAAAGAATCGAATCTTAGCTTATCCCCTGATGCGAGTTTTTCTGAGATAACCATCGATAAAACCGACTTGATTGTTGGAAATAAGGGCGCTCCGGTCACGATTATTGAGTATTCATCACTGACATGTCCCCATTGCTCTGACTTCCACAAAAAAGTGCTTCCCGTCATAAAACGGGAATTCGTCGATACGAATAAGGTCCGTCTCGTCTATCGCGATTTTCCGTTAGACCAATGGGCTCTTAGAGCGTCAATCATTGCCCGGTGTGCGGGACCAAAACGCAGATATCGCTTTATCCAAACTTTTTTCCTTCAACAGGAGCAATGGACTTCTGGAGACCCAGCTGCTGGTTTAGTAGCCCTGGCCAAATTGGGCGGACTTACAACGGCCTCGCTCGAAAAATGCCTTTCAGACAAACAAATGATCGACACCGTGATCAATGAGCGGCTTGCCGCAACCAAACAATTCTCTATTCGGTCAACGCCCACCATTATAGTTAATGGAGACCTTTACTCCGGTGGGTTAGACGTCGAACAGCTGCGTTCGGTGATAGAAGAGAAACTAAAAACACCTAAGGGTTAGAAAATTGGATTTTACCAGGTTAAAACTCACAGGTTTCAAATCGTTTGTGGAGCCAACAGAATTACTCATTGAACCAGGCCTTACCGGTGTTGTTGGTCCCAATGGATGTGGAAAATCGAACCTTGTTGAGGCTTTACGCTGGGTAATGGGGGAAACATCCGCCAAACAGATGCGTGGTGGCGAGATGGATGATGTTATTTTCGGCGGCACTGATAAACGTCCAGCAAGAAACCTTGCAGAAGTGGCTATTGGTTTAGATAACTCTGACAGATCCGCACCCGCCCAATTCAACGGTGCCAATGAACTGGAAATTACAAGACGGATTGAAAGAGGAGAGGGGTCGCAATACCGAGTAAACGGAACAGAATTCAGAGCCCGTGACATTCACACTCTTTTCGCTGATTTAGCGACTGGCGCCCGGTCAACTGCCCTCGTTAGTCAGGGTCGCATTGGGGCATTGATAAACGCTAAGCCCAAACAGCGGCGCCATATTTTGGAAGAAGCTGCAGGGATAACTGGACTTCATTCCAGGAGGCATGAAGCAGAGCTCAGGCTTAGGGCTGCGGAAACCAATCTTGAGAGGTTAGACGATCTTCTAGGCGCTCTGGAAGAGCAACTCAAAACACTAAAAAGGCAAGCCCGTCAGGCCACCAGATACCGCAATCTAAGCGATCATATCCGACGCGCTGAGGCAATAGCTATTCATCATCAATGGAACTATGCAAAAGCGGAAGAAAAAGAGGCCCAAAAAAGGTTAAGTGACGCGGAGCATATTGTAGAAGAGCTAACTCGAGAAGTGGCGATTAAAAGTAGCGATGAGAGTGATGCTGCATCTAAGCTGCCTGGATTGAGGGAAACTGAGGTGGCAAAAGCAGCAATTTTACAACGATTGTTAATAGAAAAGGATGGCTTAGAAAAAGAGGAAGAAAGGATTGAAACCGAAAAAAGGGAAGTAGAGAATCTCCTCAATCAAATTAAGGCTGATATTCAGAGAGAGGTTGCTCTCGAGAAAGATGCTGATCAGGCGCTAGCTCGTCTGCAAAGTGAATTAGCCTCTCTTCTAGACTCTCAAAAAAATGAGCAACAGAAGCTTGTAAATGCTGAAGCAGTTTCTCAAAAAATTCAGTCCTCTGTTTCCGAGCTGGAGGCCAGGCTTGCTAAGATAACAGAAGTAATAGCCCAAAAAGAAACCCTAAAAGCCAGTTTTCAAGCTCAGGTCGCCAACGGAGAAGAACAAAGGCAGAAAATTTCTCAAAGAAGGAAGAGCGTCGAAGCTGAGCGTGATCTTGCTCAAGAGATAATAGATAACCAAGCCCAAATCCAAAACTTTGACTTGGAAGCTGCCGCGGCAAAAACCCAATTAGACGAGGCCAGATCTGCTTTTGATGGTGCTATTAGCTTGCGGAATACTCTGGTTGGTCGGGAGGCAGAGTTAAGACAAAGCCTTCAAAAGGCAAATTCTATTTTAGATAGGCTACATGCAGAGGAGGAAGCACTAAAGAAATTTTTGACAGTTGGGAACTCAGAATTATGGCCCCCGATGATTGACGCTGTTGAGGTAAAACCGGGATATGAAATGGCGCTCGCAGCTGCATTAGGAGATGACCTAGAGGCGCCTTCAGATGAAGCCGCGCCAATTCACTGGAAAACACTCCCGCCAATGAGCGCAGCCCCATCACTCCCAGAGGGAGCCAAGCCACTGCTAGAGTTTGTAGATGCGCCTGCTGCTCTTGCTCGGAGGCTAAGCCAAATTGGCCTCGTAGAGAATGAGGATACAGGGAACCGGTTGGCGCCTGAACTTAAAACTGGTCAGAGACTAGTTAGCCTTAATGGATGTCTCTGGAGATGGGATGGCTATACCGCCGCAGACGGTGACGCCGGAGCCGCAGCTACCCGACTTACACAGAGAAATAGGTTGGAAGAAATAAGTATAGAAATAAAAACAGCTTCCTCCGCCAAAGCTGGCGTTCAGACGCAATTTGAGCAGGCTGAAACTGAGCGTCAACAAGCTGAAAGTCACGAAAGGTTAACAAAAGATGAAGTGAGGAAACTAGAGCTTTCTTATCAGAGAATTCGTGATGAGGAAATCGCGAACAATCAATCCCTTGCAGATGCGCGATCGCGTAAAAATTCAGCCATTGAGAAATTGGAAGCGCTACGAATTGATGATGCCGAGCAAGAAACAACTATTGAGAATGCCAGGCAGGAACTTTATTCCCTAACAAACATTCAAGAAATGAAGGATGAATCTAATCAAATAAAAAGTTCCCTGGCCGAGGCACGGAGTGCTTTTCTTGACGCCAGATCTGCCCAAGAAAAGCTCTCAAATCAGGCGGCTCACCGGCAGACACGTATCCGAGAGATTGAGACCGAGTCCCAATCTTGGCAGACGCGCGCTGACGATGCGCGTGATCAATCTCAGATCTTAACAGAACGGCTCAAACTTTATCAAACAAAATTGACCGAGCTTGAAAATAGTCCTTCAGAAATAGCGGAACGGCGTGTTTCGCTCACCGAAAAAGTTATAAACGCCGAACAAGCTAGAAATGAGGCCGCAGATAATCTGTTGGAGGCTGAGAATTTGCTTACGCAAATATCCTCAATTCGAAAGCAAAAAGAAGCGCTGCTAGGAGAGGGCCGAGAGTCAAGAGTGCGATATCAAGCGAGCTGTGAACAGTGTCACCTCGCACTTGAGGCAATCGTCGAGAGAGCTTCTGACCGAATAAAAAGGCATCCAACCAAGGCGCTTGAGGTGTTTGAGCACAAAGAAAATGAAAAATTGCCAGAACTCGAACAAATCGAAACCCGTATTGAGAAGCTAAAAAGAGAACGAGAAAATATGGGGGCAGTTAATCTAAGAGCTGATTTAGAGGCTAATGAGTTAGATGAAAGAATCGGGTCTATGGCACTTGAGAGAGAAGACCTACTAGCGGCCATATCTCGTTTGAGAACCGGAATCTCTAGCCTAAATCGCGAGGGAAGAGAGAGGTTATTAGGGGCATTCAAAGAGGTGGACGGTCATTTTCAAAAGTTGTTCACGCGACTTTTCGGCGGGGGTAAGGCATATCTCACTCTCGCAACCGATGAAGACCCTTTGGAAGCTGGTCTTGAAATTATGGCAAGCCCACCTGGGAAAAAATTACAATCTATGTCTTTACTCTCTGGTGGAGAACAGGCTCTTACCGCACTATCACTGCTCTTTGCAGTTTTTCTGACAAATCCCGCCCCCATTTGTGTCCTCGATGAGGTTGATGCGCCCCTTGATGACGCAAATGTGGAAAGGTTCTGCCTTTTGATCCAAGAAATCGCGGCACAAACAGGAACGAGGTTCTTGGTGGTCACCCATCACCGACTTACTATGGCCCGGGTTGATCGTCTTTTTGGGGTAACTATGGGTGAACGCGGCGTTTCACAACTTGTGTCTGTTGATTTACAGTCAGCTGAAAAAATTCGTCGGACTGCTTGAATAAGCATCCATAATTTTTGAAATTATTAATTATTTTCAATGACTTACACCCCTCTTTTTCCGTCTTGACAGCTTTTCAACCAGCACCTATTGTGCCGCTAATTTTTAGGGGTAGAGCAAAGTTTCAGTGCGATCCTATTATAGCGATCATATGACGAATGATAACGAGATCGATCCCTTAAACTCCTTGGCCACTCGGTTGAGTCATGCTAGGGAATCGTCTGGATCGGAGGCACCTGGTGCAACTGTTGGTAGCGGTGTGCGTCAAGGCCTAGGTTTCGCGATGCGGATCGGTGTTGAACTGGTTTCCGCTCTAATAGTTGGAGTGCTAATTGGACTTGCTTTAGATTATTGGTTAGGAACAAATCCTTGGTGTTTGTTGGTGTTTTTTGTTTTGGGATCTATTGCTGGTATTTTTAATGTGTACAGAACAGCCGCCGGTTTAAGCCAAACGGTTGGTTACAGAGCTAACTTAAAAAATTATTCTAATCGCAGCGTTAGCAGAGAAGAGACTGAAGGGAACAAAGATAGTGGCTGAGAGTGCGCAGAGCCCGCTGGCACAATTTGAAATTAAGGAATTAATGCCAATAAGCGTCGGTGAAACCAGTATAGCCTTTACCAATTCGGCCGCATTTATGGCCCTTTCTGTCCTTCTGATTACACTGTTTCTCGTTTTGGGGATGCGGAAAAGCTCACTTGTACCGGGCCGATGGCAATCCATGGCGGAGATTTCATACGAGTTTGTTGCAAATCTGCTAGTCGAAACGGTTGGCAATGAGGGCAGGAAATATTTTCCCTTTGTGTTTTCTCTGTTCATGTTCATTCTATTCGGCAACATGTTAGGAATGATCCCATACAGCTTTACTTTCACAAGCCACATAATTGTGACGTTTACGATGGCTATTGTTGTTTTCGTAGGTGTTACAATCTTAGGTTTTGTACGACATGGATGGCACTTTTTTAGTTTTTTCGTCCCACCAGGCGTATCTGTAGTTTTGTGGCCATTAATGATCCCTATCGAGATTATTTCATATTTATCCCGCCCCGTTAGTCTAGGGAGTTCGTCTATTTGCTAACCTGACTGCTGGTCATACTATGTTAAAGGTTTTTGCTGGCTTTGTCGTGAGCATGGGGGTTATTGGAGGAATTCTTCCATTGGCATTTGTAGTAGCCCTTACTGGTTTGGAGCTTCTAATTGCATTCTTACAGGCTTACGTTTTCACGATCTTGACCTGTTTTTATATAAACGACGCGATTCATCTTCATTAATCCTTAATGAGCATCAGACGCATTAACCGCTAAAAAAAGAAAGGAAAAAATTATGGAAGCTGCTGCAGCAAAACTTATTGGAGCCGGTTTAGCCGCTATTGGAGTTATTGGCGCAGGGGTCGGCATAGGAAATATTTTCGCCGCATTCATCTCCTCTGTTGCCCGCAACCCCGCCGCTGCGCCTCATGTGACTGCGATGACCTGGATTGGTTTCGCCCTCGTTGAAGCAATCGCACTTTATGCATTAGTAGTAGCCCTCTTGCTGCTGTTCGTATTCTGATTAGTTTGACTCAACTTTGTCGAGATAAGCGACGGATCAGAGAGATATGCCCCAATTAGATTTTGCGACCTTCCCAACACAAATTCTTTGGCTTTGTATAACGTTCTTGCTGCTATACTTAGTTATGTGGAAGGTCGTAATTCCGCGGATTTCCGGAGTTTTAGAAGAACGGCAATCTCGTGTCGAAAATGACTTGGAGCGTGCTGAACAACTGCAGCTTGAGGCAACGTCTGTCCTGGCTGCATACGAAGAGTCTATTTCTAGCGGTAAGTTGGAAGCTCAAAAAATTATCCAGGAAGCCGTATTACAAATAGCTGAAAGTCAAGCCCATCGTGAAGCTGAAGCTCTGAAAAGCATTTCTGCGATGACCGCGGAGGCGGAGGCTAAAATTAACGCAGCACGTCATGATGCAATTGCCGATATTAAATCAGTTGCGGCAGAGCTTGTTCAAATAACAGTCCTAAAGCTCTCGGGGTCTGAGGTCTCGAAAGCAGAGGCTCTTAGCACAGTTGAAACAATCAATCAGGAGTCTGCACCATGAATACTCCTGAGTTCTGGGTAGCAGTCGGGTTCCTCATTCTATTGGCAGTTCTAGTCAAGCCCGCAAAAAAAATGATAATAACATCTCTGGACTCTCGGGCAGATAAGATTCGCTCCAGCCTTGATGAAGCAGAGAAACTGAGAGAAGAGGCGCAGCACCTTTTAGCCGACTATCAACGCAAGCAAAGAGAAGCAGCGAAAGAAATCGAGGCCTTAGTTGCGAATGCTCGTTCTCAAACTGAGAGCATGCGATCTGAAGCAGAATATTCTCTCAAAAACACGTTAGCCCGCAGAGAGCAACTAGCTCATGAAAAGATTTCTCAGGCAGAAGCTGATGCGATCGCAGAAGTTCGTAATCTCGCAGTTGATATGGCAATCAAAGCTTCATCAGAACTTCTGGAACGAAGACTGGGACAGAAGGAATCCCAAAAACTCATAGACACTGCAATTAAAGAACTTCCCAGAAACCTTCAATAGTCAATAAATCGTCAGAAAAAAGGCATGGAATGGTTCTATGGGAACAGACTTTGCTAAATTCCATCACCAATAATTTCAGCTAGAACTTTTGGATAGCCCTACATAGATAACATAGTCATCAATCGGCGTCCCTACCTTCAGTGGAATAGTTATCCTAACCCTATCAGACGCTCTTACTCTTTCTTCATTTACCGCAAATTTAATCGGAAAACTGAAAACCCGTTTGCCCATTGGATTTGGGTAAAATTTAGGGATAGCAACGTAGTAAACTTGATTATGGGAGAAGACATCACTCGAATTTTTTCTTTTGACTTCAAAAACAAGACTAAGAGATACCTCCAGCGCTGTTTTCTTTCTTTTATAGCCACATTTTCCACTGAAATTAACAATACTGCTTTGGACTCGTGTGTCACCGAACAAAGGAGGATCCTGGATAAGTGTTACCTCGGGACACGAAGGTGGCTTAGCTACATTTGGCCAGGGAAGACATCCGGAAAGCGTAAAGGTAAAAACTATTAAAACAAACAGCCGGGTAATCATGTTTCCTACCAGTAGTCTGAAATTAGTATAGAAAGTTTAAGCCAAACGCTCTCGTGTTAAACCCTAAAACGACAAAGAAATTCGAGGGAGTTGAGTTTTTTCTAGCGAACAAACATATTAAGAACATAATGACCAGGAGTTAATCTTTGAAAAGCGGCACCCTGAAAATTATTCTTGCCGAACCGCGCGGATTTTGTGCGGGTGTTGATCGAGCTATCGAAATTGTAGAGCGTGCTCTCGCAAAATTTGGCCGCCCCGTATACGTCCGGCATGAGATTGTTCATAACCGCCACGTTGTAAATGCCCTGCGCAATAAGGGGGCGATATTTGTAGAAGAACTCTCGGAAGTGCCAGAGGACTTCCCAGTGGTATTTTCTGCACATGGTGTCCCTAAGTCAGTCATAAACGAAGCTAAAAATCGGAAAATGATCCAGATAGACGCAACGTGCCCGTTGGTCAAAAAGGTTCACGTCGATGCTGAAAGACACAAAAACAATGGAAAAGTAGTCGTTTTAATTGGCCACTCGGGTCACCCCGAGGTTATAGGCACTCTCGGTCAATTAGCTGAGGGTGATATCATCCTGGTGGAAAACAAAGAGCAGGCTGAAACAGTACAAATTCCCGGAACAGCCGAATTATCATTTATTACTCAGACAACATTGTCAGTCGATGACACGAAGGAGATTATCAGCGTATTACAAACACGATTTCCACGTATTCAAGGCCCTAGACAAGAAGATATCTGCTATGCGACCACTAATAGGCAGGCCGCAGTGAAGGCACTCGCTAAAGATTGTGATGCGCTTATTGTAATAGGTGCACCAAACTCGTCTAATTCGAATCGGCTCGCTGAAGTCGGCAGTGCGAAGACAGGGATGAAGTCAATTCTTATTCAAGAAGCATCCGAACTTGAACAATCTTGGCTGGACGGCGTAAAAACTCTTGGTGTGACTGCGGGAGCGTCAGCACCTGAAATATTGGTTCAAGAGCTAATTAATTGGCTATCTCTCCGCTATACAGTTGATATTGAGACTGTGCGCACAGCAACAGAAGAAATAAACTTCAGCTTACCTACTCTTTTAAAAACATAGTCACGGCTAGAAAAATATGGCTGTTTATACAGAAGTCACTGACCAAACATTGAAAGAGTTCGTTCAACAATACGAAATTGGGGAAATTACCTCTTTCAAAGGAATAGCCGAAGGTGTGGAAAATTCAAATTATCTCTTAAAAACAACCAAAGGGGACTTTATCCTCACCCTTTATGAGAAGCGCGTGGAGAAAAAAGACCTTCCGTTTTTTTTGGGCTTAATGGAGTACCTCTCTGAGAGGTCCTTCCCGGCGCCTGTTCCTGTGCGCGCCAAAGATGGAACCACACTTAGGGAACTGTGTGGTAAACCGGCAGCGATTTGCACTTTCCTGGAGGGAATGTGGCCTAAGAAAATTACACCTAGACATTGTGAAAAAGTCGGAGAAGCAGCGGCTCGCCTTCACCTTGCAAGTGATGGATATAATATTTCTCGACCCAACGCCCTGGGATTAGCTGGTTGGCAGCAATTGTACTCCACAATTGTTAATGGAACGAAAGTAGTAGACGAAGACATAATAAAAACGATCACTCAAGAGTTGGATTTTCTCAAACAATCATGGCCCAGAGATCTTCCCCGAGGTATCATCCATGCCGATTTATTCCCAGACAATGTCTTTTTCAAAGAAAATCAAATCACTGGAGTGATAGACTTCTATTTCTCATGCAATGATTTTCTAGCTTATGATATTGCGATTTGTTTGAATGCCTGGTGTTTCGACGATAAATCCCAGTATCGCAAAGATTGCGGTGAAGCCCTACTTGTTGGTTATAATTCGGTTAGAAAATTGGAAGATAAAGAAGAAATTTCACTACCAATTCTTTGCCGAGGCGCATCCTTGAGATTTTTATTGACGAGGCTTCATGATCTTCTCCACCCGATGCCGGGCGCACTCGTTAATCCCAAGAATCCTCTAGACTACATGCACCGTCTATCGTTCCACCAACGAATCTCCACGGCAAAAGAATACTTGCAGAGCATAACATGATAAATTCAAGCATTAACGAGGTCGAGGTGTATACAGATGGTGCATGCTCTGGCAATCCCGGTCCAGGGGGGTGGGGAGCAGTCCTTCGGTGGCGAGGTCAAGAGAAAGAAATCTATGGAGGGGAACTAAATACAACCAATAACCGTATGGAGCTAATGGCAGCGATAATGGCATTAGAAAGCCTTAAACGACCAGTTGTCGCAAAGGTTTTTACTGATAGCGTATACGTTAAGGATGGTATAACCAAATGGATCAAAGCATGGAAATATCAAGACTGGAAAACTGCTTCCAGAAAACCTGTCAAGAATGTGGATCTTTGGCAACGGCTTGACCAGGCAACAGGCCTTCACCAGGTTGATTGGTGTTGGGTAAAGGGGCATGCCGGCCACCCAGGAAATGAACGAGCTGATACCCTTGCGAGACTCGGAATAGACTTAGCGCCCAAATAAATTTGCACAAAATAATAATCGGGTCTAACTCTGGGAATGAGGAGATTATTTCAACCCGGCCTCACGCATAGCACGCGTAACACTAGAACTAACCAGGATCTCTGAGAGTACGATGCCCTTTGGCGCTGCCGGACCAAACACCACATTAAATGGAATCCCGTAGCGGTTAAATTTTTTAAGGAACGTGGAAATAGATGGATCTGCTTTTGTCCAGTCACCCTGCATTGCAATAACTCCAGTTGAGTTCAATTGGCGAGCAATCTCAGTCGTTTCCAAAGTAAGAAATTTATTTGCCTTGCAGGTCACACACCACTCTGCGGTAACATCAACAAAAACAACTTTACCAAGTTTAACATACTCCGGAATCTGATCCTGATCTAATTTTTTCCAGGTTATTGCACTTTTTACCGAATTCTTATGCTCGCCGTCTTGTAAAACGATAGGAGTAAACATTATCGATGAAATTCCAACGACCAGGAGTGAGGCACCTGCCCGCGAGCGTATTTTTAATATTAACAAACCTGTAATAATTAAAAAAAGCCCCGACACAACTCCAATCATGGCTGTAGCTCCCAACTGATCACTAATTATTGAGACGAACCAAAGGGATGTGCCAAAAAGTAATATTCCAAGGATCCGTTTCAACCTCACCATCCAAATACCAGGGCGCGGCAAGAATTTTGTGGAAGCAGGTATGGCAGCGAATAAAAGATAAGGGAGGGAAAAACCGATCCCTATCGCGATAAATATTCCATATATTTGCAGAATACTGCCCCCCAGTGCAAAACCGACGGCAGTTCCAAGGAATGGCGCTGAACACGGTGTCGCCAGCAGTGTGGCGAATACCCCGGTCCAAAAATTTTTGTCCCAGAAACTACCTTGGCTATATTGACCTAATAAGGTGCTGAGCCCGTTGGGTAAATTAATGTCAAAGAGCCCCAATAAATTAGCCCCAAACACCAACACCACTATTGCCATAAAAGATAAAAAGATAGGCTGTTGAAACTGCATCCCCCAACCTACCTGTTCACCCGTCAATTTGAGACCCGTCAACATCGTTGCCAAAACAAAAAATGAAAAAACTATTCCCGAGGCGGTTATTAGGAAGTTCCGTCTAATTACTTTTAGATCTGACGACAGATTTTGCACCAAAGAAAGAGCTTTCAACGACAATACGGGTAATACACACGGCATCAGATTAAGGATTAAGCCGCCTAAAATTGCCAATCCAAAAATAAAAAATATTTCGTTAAAACTCTGGAAATACGTTTTTTCAATTTGGTTATTTCCGGCAACTGACTCGACTACAATATTATGTTCGATCGCTGTCTCCCCGTTTACCAACGTCAGGCGGAGTTTTTCTCCCGTGAGGGCGCGGTTTTTTCCAGAAGTTTTAATTAAATCGCGATAACCCACTGTGAAGAGGCCGTCATTAGCAGCTTTTAAACTTTGCCATTTTGCGGGTTCAAATACATAACCCTCAGGGCCTTCGACAAATAAATCGGGCTCATTGAAACCGCCATCTGCACGGACCTCAATCTTCAACTTTGAGGCCCTTGAGGGCCCGGTAGACTTCGCGCTAATAATGGAAAGTTCTTCTCTAATTCCTGGCAAAGGAACACGTTTTAAATAGCGATCGATCAACTGCCCATCAGTTGAATTAAATCCTTCCTGACTTTTGAGATCTAAGTGCAATTCGGTGTCATAAGGGATACACACTTTATTGCATGTTAAATATGAAAGATTAGCCCTAATTAAAACAGGACGATTTTTATTTAAAACCCTTACCGCAATAGGAAGAACAACTTCATCCTCATAACCAAGAGTAGAGAGCCCCAACACCGAGAATCTCTTTGGGAGGGGCCACAACATCTCAAATTCTTTTACATTCTGAGACCTATCCCAACGGATTTGCGGCGGGAAACCCGCATCCCCGGGTGAACGCCAATAAATTTTCCACCCCTCCTTCATTTCGAAATGTAGCCCCAAGAAGGTCTTTTGCCGGCTTTCGGACCCTGAGCTGCCCGCTATAAGGGTTACTCGACCCTGATCGGTAACGAAAGTTGAGTTATGCACACTGGTAGCGGCTGCTGTACCCATAAAAAATGGAAAAACAAAACCGAAAAACGTGGATAAAAATCTAATATAATATTGCATCAAAAAGCGCTTGATTCTTTTGCTGGGAAGGGTTGGTATCCATCAACTCGCTGGTAAAATATCAGTTAAACTAAAAAACATATGGTCTAAAACCTCAAAAAGTCGAATAGTCTTAGCATGCCAGATAATACGGGAAACAAAGATCAAACTGAATATCTTACCGGACAGTTGCTTGTAGCAATGCCACAAATGGAAGATCAGAGATTTGCAAGATCGGTAGTGTATATCTGCGCCCATACGGACGACGGGGCCATGGGACTAATTCTTAACAAGTTAGCGGAAGCCATCAATTTTTCAGATTTGCTTGAACAGCTAAACTTACCTGTGGCCACAGTCAGTGATAAAACGCGGGTCCATTTCGGAGGGCCGGTCGAAACAGGGCGCGGATTTGTGCTTCATTCAGATGATTTCACCCAAGACGCATCACTTCTCATCGAGAACGGCGTTGCACTGACAGCTACAGTTGACATCTTAAGTGCAATTTCTAAAGGAAACGGTCCTAGAAACTATCTCCTAGCACTGGGATATGCAGGATGGGCCCCGGGACAACTCGACTCTGAGATTCAGGCAAACGGTTGGCTAATAGCACCTGCAGACACAGATATACTCTTTGGTTCAAAAATAGAAAACAAGTGGAATACCGCACTTAACACTATTGGTATCGATGTGACCATGCTTTCAAGTCATGCTGGTCACGCCTGACCGTGTTACATCCACTGGGATTACGCGTTATGCGGGGCTGGACCAACTTGAGATAAGATAACACTAGAACTGAGGTAATTATTCATAGCCTCCATTACCCCATCGATCGAGACATTATCAATCTGCTCTATTAGATCCGAAATCGGCAAAATCTTCCCGTAAATTACGAGGTCGCGCGCAGCCCTCTCTGCTCTCGCGGAAGTGCTCTCAAGTGACATTACAACCCCCGATCTCAATAACGCTTTAGCACGTTTCAACTCTTCCGTTGTTATGCCTTTTAGAATATTTCCGATTTCATATTGCATAAACTCAAGTAATTTTTCGGATTGGTCGGGACTGGTTGCAGCATAAAAACCCATCAACCCTGTGTCCTGATAAGAAGAGATAAAACTATAGACTGAATAAGCGAGACCCATTTTTTCACGGATCACTTGGAACAATCTTGAGGACATTCCTCCCCCGAGGACCATTGATCCAATCCCAGCCTCCAGACGCAAAGAATCAACTGCACTAGGCCCAGGATAGCCAATAATAAGATGCACCTGTTCAAAATCTTTTCGGATACAACGCTCTCCGCCTGCATATGATGGTTTTTCCGGTTTAAGTGAATTACCTTTACCTAACTCACCAAATGCATTTTCTATAAGGTCACAAAATTTCTCGTGTTCAATATTCCCTGCGGCGGCAATTACTATATTACTCGACCCGTAATTTTGTTTCATATAATCAAAAATTTTTGAGCGATCGAGGGCCTTAACAACCTCAGGTGAACCTGTAATTGGACGGCCTAGGGAATGATCAGGATATGCAAGCTCTTGAAAAAGTTCGAATACAAGGTCTTCCGGGGAGTCCTGAGCATGAGCTATTTCCTGAAGTATTACCGCTCGTTCACGCTCTAACTCCTCGACCTCAAAGGCTGAATGTTGAAGGATGTCCCCGAGAATATCCACACCGAGCCCAATATCCTCTTTCATTACGGTAGCATGGTAGGCCGTAACTTCGCTTGAAGTATACGCATTTAACTGCCCTCCCACTGCCTCTATCTCCTCAGCAATCTCTCGAGCACTTCGTCGACCCGTTCCCTTAAAGGCCATGTGTTCGAGAAAATGGGAGACACCGCTCAGAGATTTTGGCTCGTATCTCGATCCAACCTTTACCCAAACACCGAGAGAAACGGTTTCAACCGTTTCCAACTCATCGGTCACAATTTCTAGCCCATTATTAAGGACAGTTTTTCTAACTGACATTTTTATCCTTTTGGACGGCAGGCTCCCGTATATGATCCATAACCAATTTAAGGTCATTGGGTAGCTTTGTGTAAAACTCAGGAGCAGACAAAATATGATTTAGCCTTTGAGGCAACTCCGGTTTTTTACCGGTCGCTTTAATTACTGCATCCGGAAACTTCGCTGGGTGCGCCGTCGCCAGAACCACCATCTCAACTTCACTCTCTAAAGAAGCTTTCTTCCCAGCGCTGATAGCAGTTGCTGTGTGAGGGTCGATCAAAATATCAAAATCTTCCCAAATATTTTTGATCACACGAAGGATCTCCTCGTCACCAATGCTAGACGCATAAAAAGTTTCTCGGCCAAGAGATAAAATCTCGGGCGGATATTTCATCTGCCCCAAGTCACGAAACGTTTCCATCGCCGTGTTTACCACATCGGGGTCATTACCTGCCAAATCAAAAAGCAATCTCTCAAAATTACTTGACACTTGGATATCCATGGCCGGGCTTAAGGTCGGAACTACCGCACGGGAAGACATATCACCGGAGTCAAAAAATCGTTTAAGGATATCGTTTGAATTGGTACCCACGATTAGTTTTTCGATCGGAAGACCCATTTTTTTTGCCGCATAACCTGCAAAAATATCTCCAAAATTTCCCGTTGGAACTGAATAAGCAACCTTCTTTTCTGGAATGCCAAGAGCCACCGCGCTGGAAAAGTAGTAGACAATTTGAGCCATGATTCTAGCCCAATTTATAGAGTTCACGGCCGACAAATTCATAGTCTCCCGAAATTCCCTATCCCGAAACATAGCTTTTACGAGATCTTGGCAATCATCAAAGGTTCCTTGAATTGCAATGTTGTGAACATTTTTAGCGGTTACCGTAGTCATTTGGCGACGCTGAATTTCTGAAGTTCTCTGATCGGGGTGCAAGATAAAAATGTCTATAGAATCTCTATTTTTACAGGCCTCTATAGCCGCTGATCCAGTATCTCCAGACGTGGCTCCAACAATTGTTACACGTTCCCCTCTCTTTCGAAGAACCTCATCAAAAAGATATCCCAGTAATTGAAGAGCGAAATCTTTGAAAGCTAAAGTCGGCCCGTGGAACAGTTCTAGAATCGATAGGTTCTTGTCTAGTCGTCTTAAAGGCGCAACCGAGGAGTGTCCAAAATCTTGATAAGCCAATCTAATCAGTTCTCTCTGAGTCGAAATATCTATCTCATTACCTACGAAAGGACTGATCACGTATTCTGCAATCTCTGGATAAGATAATCCCTGCAGGGATAAAATTTCATCGATTGAAAATTTGGGCCATTCTCGCGGGACATAAAGTCCACCATCATCTGCAAGGCCTGCCAGCATCACCTCTTCAAAGTTCAGGACAGGTGCGTTTCCCCTCGTACTAATGTATTCCAACCGTTGAACTCCGAATTTCTTCCTACAAGGGGGCGGAGATTAAACACGATGCATAAATCGTCAAGTCAGATAACGTGCTTCTATGTGCCTCCTAAAAGCCCGAGCATTGAGGGTCTCACCAGTCGCAGAGATAAGAATATTGCTCGTTGACTCCAAAGAACCTTGCTGGTGAATTTTTTGACAGCACCATTCAGTGATTTTTGAAAAGTCACCCGCCCTTACACCCTCGCTAATGTCTGGGTACTCACGCTGAATGGCGGCATACATTTGAGCAGCTGCAACAGCGCCCATAGTATATGTGGGGAAGTAACCAAATGAACCGGAGAACCAATGAATATCTTGCAGACATCCCTTTTGATCATCCGGTGGTACTATACCCAAAAGATTTCGCATGCCATCATTCCATGCGTCCGGCAAATCTGATACCGATAGATCTCCGGACACCAACGATTTTTCGATATTGTAGCGAAGTACGACATGAAAAGGGTATGTTACCTCATCGGCGTCAACTCTGATAAAACCCGGTTCAACCTTCCCGTAATACGCTATTAGGCTTTCGGTGTTTAATTGTTTGGCCTGGCTATCAAAGGCCGTCTTAATTAACGGCGAGATAAATTCTAAAAATTCGGCACTGCGACATAACTGCATTTCAACCAATAACGACTGGCTTTCATGAAGGGCCATCCCTCTCGCTTGCCCCGCGGGTTGAAGTCGCCATTCTCTCGGCAAATTTCGTTCGTACAGCGCGTGTCCGGTTTCGTGCAAAACTCCCATTAAACTCTCTACAAAACTCTCTTCTGAATATCGGGTCGTTATCCGAATATCTTCAGGCACACCTCCGCAGAAGGGATGCAAACTCACATCTAACCGCCCAAACTCAAAATTAAAACCTAACTGCTTCATTAAGGCCTTCGCTAATTCCGTTTGCCGTTCGATCGGGAATCTTCCTGAAGGTCCAACAAGTACACCAGTACCTTTTTGCTTGGTAAGGATCTTATCCAAAAGCTCTGGAAGAAAGGTCAAAAGATCATTAAAAAGCGTATCAATTTCTTGTATAGTCACCCCTGGCTCGTACTCATCCATTAAAGCCTCATATGGTCGACATCCTAGAATTTCCGCCTTCCCTTCGGCCTTTTTCCGAACTAGAGACAGTAAATTCTCGAGTTCTTTAGAAACTAATTTAAGGTCACCTGCGGGCCTAGCGTGCCTCCATTGCATTTCGCATTTAGAAGAGGCCTCCGTTAAGGCTACTACTAGGTCTGCCTCAATGGCGTTGGCGTGAATTTGCATTCTCCGCATTTCGACCAAATTCGCCCTTTGAGCTCGAGAACTTGGCGGTTTGCTCTCTGCAATAGTCAATAAATCCTCGATCTCTGGATCTTTCAAGATCTCGTGAATTACCAGACTCAGTTCGGCGAGTTGAGTGGCTCTGCCTTCTGCGGAGCCTGATGGCATCATAACCGCCATGTCCCAGTGAAGAATTGCTTGAGCCTCTTTTATAGCGCCGATTCTACGATAACGTTGTTCCAAAACTTGGTAAGCCGCTTTTGTCATTATTGTCCCTCTTCTGGAAAATGCTTGTAACCACACTATCCTAGGAACACAACTTTATGTTTCAATGAGCTGTAGTAAATGAGATTAATAATCGAGCCTGGACTATGACGCCTCCGAGCCGTCACGAAGAAATTTTAAATGTTGATGAATCTGGTCGCTCAGAGAGTAATTGGCCGGCGAAAGATAACGAAATTGCCGATTGGACTGATAAATACTTCGTATTGACCAAAGAAATTGTCAAAAATTTTGGTGACGCCCAAGTAACCTACGCAGTATTTATGCGGCGTCCTGTAATTTCCGCCCCAATGCTCGCGGTTGAATGGTTAGAGTCCATCGCTCTCCGCCGGAACATTAAGATTGTTAAAGATATAAGATATCCTGAAGGGACATGGGTGGGCGCAGGAGAACCTATTATCTATATCTCGGGGCTATTCTCAGAACTTGTTGACCTTGAAACCCTTTTGCTTCAAAAGCTTGGACCTGCATGTGTCGCAGCATATAACGCGTTTTCAATGTGCTCTGACCTTCCTAAAACCGCTTTCCTCGCCATGGATTCCCGTCATTGTGCCGGCACAGGAATGTCAGAAATTATGGCTTATGCCGCATCAGTTGGGTCTTTGGCGGCAAAAAAGAAATGCGGTTCGATAGGGTTCATCGGAAACGCGACTGATGCAACGGCACACTATTTTGAACAACCACAGGGTCTCGGGACAATGCCTCATGCCCTAATTGGTTATGCGGGAAGCACGCTTCGAGCGGCAGAAATGTTTGACCAGTCCTTTCCAGAGGCTCCCATGACGGTGCTAGTAGATTACTTTGCCCAAGAAATAACTGACTCGTTGAGCGTCGCCAAGCGCTTTCCCGAAAGGGTAAAAGCTGGGACTTTATCATTTCGGATGGACACACCCGGCAGTAGATACGTAGAACGCTTAGACCCTACGGTTTCATATGCTGTTCTAGAAAAACATGTACCCGATGTTGTCAGGAGCTATCGTGTAGAGAGTGAACTCGCCTACCTTGTAGGACCAGGGGTATCCGCCGCTTCAATTTGGCATCTACGGGACGCTCTGGATGCGGAAGGCTACCAAAATGTCAGGATCGTCGGTTCAAGCGGGTTCAACCCCTCCAAATGTCGCCTTTTCGCTGCTGCTAAAGCCCCGATTGATGTCATCGGGACCGGTAGTTACCTTCCTCAGAATTGGCCAGAAACCTATGCCACAGCTGACATTGTTGAATATGATGGAGACGCTAGGGTGAAAGTTGGAAGAGAATTCCTCTTACGGAAATAACTCACTTATTTTTTATCCAAAATAATAAAGCAATCAGTGCTGCGGTAAATGCGAACGCATACCAAGTAACCGCATATTCAAGATGATTGTTTGGCGGTAATTGGGGCGTGACGTTCGCGATCAAGGGTGAACCCGCTGGAACCTCAAGCGCATCCACCCAAAAAGGCAAAACCCCCTTCAAGTCCCGGGCTCGGGCAAATTCCAGAGGAGCAACTCGAAACCAATTTCCCGAGATCGGATTATTATCGGGAGCAAAAACGCCTGCTCGCTTTGGTTTTCTTATAATACCCAAAATGTTGCTAACTCTCCCCGCTGACTTTAAATCCCGGGCTTTTTTCTCGGAAAACCCCGATTAACAAATAAAATACTGCCGTCACTAGAACGGAGGGGTGAAACCACATACCAACCAGCACGGCCCCTCTTGGAAACTGGTCCAACAAAAAAAGGGGCCTTATTTAGCCATACTCCGGATATACTGACGCGACGCCATTCTGGAAGTGACGCATTAGGTTCAACCGGGATTGCGCTAAACCCCGCAACAATCCCAGCAATAAGATCTTTTTTCCATTTAAGGCGTTCTAATTGCCAGTTCCCCAACGCAACACATGCTAAAACAGCGATCGCAGTCCCAATTGCAAAGCTAGAACGTTTGCTTACTCTCATACCGACTTGCAGGTCTTAACAGCCCAAGATAGCTCTGGTGACGTTTGATTTAGCCAAACTTTGAGGAGGCAGTCATACGAATTTGCATATTGGCTTACTCTCTCTGGCAATATGACCATTCACAGTGCCGCAGACCAATTTGGCTAAAGGGAATACCTTGCGAAGTTTACTTAGCCCCTGGCGCCCCTGCGCCCCACCAGTAAATCGCTACAAAAAGGAAAAGCCAAACAACATCAACAAAGTGCCAATACCAAGCAGCAGCCTCAAAACCAAAATGGTGATCAGTCTTAAAGTGATCTTTCTTTGCCCGGAAATAACATACAATCAGAAATGTGGTACCGACAATGACATGGAAACCATGAAAACCGGTGGCCATATAAAAGGTTGTCGGATATATCCCGCCTTTACCCGCAGCACCTTCCTCGAAGGCAAAACTAAAAGCTGCATGACTGTATTCGTAGGCTTGGACTCCAGTGAATACAAGACCTAAAAAGATTGTCAAACCGAGCCCCTGAAGCAGGTGCTTTTTATTTCCTTCAAGTAACGCGTGATGCGCCCATGTAATTGTGACCCCGGATGTTAATAAAATGAGTGTGTTCAGAAACGGAAGTTCCCAGGGGTTAAAGGTCTCAATCCCTGGTGGTGGCCAGACCCCTTTTATCTGCTCCGGAGGAAAAAAAGCTGCATTAAAATAAGCCCAAAACCAAGCGACAAAAAACATTACCTCTGATGCTATAAAAAGGACCATTCCATAACGCATACTGATTTGGACAGGCCGGGTATGATACCCTTGATGCGTGGCCTCTTTTATAACATCTGCAAACCAGCCGGCCATAACGCCCAATACTGCGAGAAGACCTAAGACCAATAACCAGCCGCCACCCCCATGCATGTAGATCACCGCTCCGACGGCAAGAACTCCACCTGAGAAGGCGCCCAAAATTGGCCATGCGCTTGGATCAACCAAATGCCAAGGATGTTTATGTTCAGCAGCGTGAATATTTGAACTGTCAGCGGGTGCAACCATGTCTATGTCCCTGTTTTGAATACTGCGGTTAGTTTATTTTATTGCGTAAGGAAGTACCAGTGATGCGGGCGGAAATCGTTTCATTTTTCTCATCTTCACCAGCCTTTGCAGAGCGGAAAAACGTGTATGAAAGGGTTATAGTATCGACTTCATCCAGATTTTTATCTTGGGCTATCTCTGGATCAATATAAAATTGAACCGGCATGTCTATTGTCTCACCTGCCTCCAAGGTTTGCTCGGTAAAACAAAAACATTCAGTTTTGACAAAGTATTTGCCAGCTTTAGCCGGGGTTACATTGAAGGTCGCAGTGCCTGTAATAGGTTTTTCAGAAGTCGAACGAGCAAAATAGAAAGCCAGCGCTCTTTCGCCAACTCGGATTTTCGTTTCTTTTTGAACCGGTCGAAATTCCCAATCCAATGCCGAATTCACGTCTGCATTAAATCGCACTCTGATCACCCTATCTAGAATCGTATCAGAGGGCACCTCTGCTCGCTGCGTAGTGCCACCGTAACCTGTAAAATCACAAAACATTTTATACAAGGTTGAGGAATAACTTGTAAGGCCTGTCATCACACCGACGATGAGCAAGAGCCCCAAAACGGTGCGGCATTTTGGGTTTGCGAATTTCATCTCAAGATGCGCCTGAAATTTTTATGATAGTGATGGCATAAAAAAGACATACCAGTCCTATTAAGAGGGCCAGGATCGCAATATTTCTGCTGCGGCGCCGACGACTTTGTTCATCTGTTAATTTCATTCCTGCACCCCTCAATTACCAAACCCAATTGCCCGATCCGCAATCATCGCAGCGAAAAGAACAGAGAGATAAAATAATGAAAAGTTGAAAGTCTTTCTGGCGGCATGATCTGTTTTTTGTCGTGAAATCTGGACTGAAAGCCAAATGAAGATCAATCCCATAAACCCAGCTACAAATCCATAAGCCCAACTAGTGGTACCCAAGAAGGCCGGCATAACACCCAGAGGTGCCAAAACCAACGTGTAGATAAGTATCTGCCTGCGGGTTTCTTGCGCTCCAGATACAACTGGAAGCATAGGTACCCCTGCCTTTTCATATTCGCCACTACGATAAAGGGAAAGAGACCAGAAATGAGGCGGGGTCCAAATAAATATTATTGCAAACAAAACTAGAGAATCTATCGACACTTCACCCGTGACCGCTGACCATCCTACCATCGGCGGGAATGCCCCTGCGGCCCCTCCAATAACTATGTTCTGTGGTGTCCGGCGTTTAAGCCAAATAGTGTAGATAAAAACATAAAAGAAAACCGTGAAAGCAAGTAAGACAGCAGCGTGCCAATTAATGCACAACCCCATGACGGCAACAGACCCGATAGCCAGGGTATTACCAAAAGCCAACGCCACCCCTGGTTGCAGCCTCCCTGCAGGGATAGGGCGATCACACGTGCGCTCCATAATTGCATCGATATCTCTATCGTACCACATGTTGATGGCCCCAGACGCGCCAGCGGCTACAGCAATACATAGGACAGCAATAAAAGCCAAAAATGGATGTATTTCCCCAGGAGCCAGATACAGACCGACAAAGCCCGTAAACACAACCAAAGACATCACTCGAGGCTTGAGAAGCGCCAAGTAATCTGAAACAGCGCCCCCGTCCAGATATGAAAATCTGGCGTTGGCATACCCCAAATCGAGCTGCGGTTCGCTCACGATACCTCCGTTGGACTCCTGGCCTTAAACCCTATTTGATCTCTGGCAATTCATCGTAAGAGTGGAAAGCGGGCGGAGATGGGAGGGTCCACTCCAAAGTAGTTGCACCCTCGCCCCACGGGTTTTCCGCAACCTTTGCGCCCGCAGAGAACGTCCGCCACAGGACTAGCAGGAACAATAAGACACCGAAAGCCGAAATATAAGACCCAACCGACGAAATCATATTCCATCCAGCATAAGCATCAGGATAATCAGGAATACGCCTAGGCATACCCGCTAAACCCGCGAAGTGCTGCGGAAAGAAAGTAAGATTCACACCAATAAAGGTGATCCAAAAGTGCAATTTAGCTAGGCCCTCTGGATACTCGCGACCACACATTTTAGGCAACCAGTAGAAGAAGCCACCGAAAATCGCGAAGACCGCTCCAAGCGATAAAACATAATGGAAGTGGGCGACAACATAGTAGGTATCATGCAACACGGTATCCACTCCCGCGTTAGCCAATACCACACCTGTCACACCACCGACTGTGAACAAAAAGATAAATCCGACAGCCCAAAGCATGGGTGTCTTAAACTCGATAGAGCCTCCCCACATTGTTGCGATCCAACTGAAAATTTTAACGCCAGTTGGGACAGCAATGACCATTGTTGCAGCAGTGAAATAAGCTTTTGTATCAACGTCCATCCCCACCGTATACATGTGATGAGCCCAGACGATGAACCCTACGAACCCAATCGCTACCATCGCATATGCCATTCCAAGATACCCAAAAACCGGTTTTCTTGAAAAAGTTGATACGATTTGGCTTACAATACCAAAGCCCGGCAAAATCAGTATGTAGACTTCAGGATGACCAAAAAACCAAAACAGGTGCTGAAACAAAATAGGATCACCACCCCCGGCTGCATTGAAAAATGTCGTCCCAAAGTTCCGATCTGTAAGCAACATCGTGATTGCCCCCGCCAGGACTGGTAGGGACAATAGAAGTAAAAAGGCAGTAACCAAAATAGACCAAACGAATAGTGGCATTTTATGCAACGTCATACCTGGTGCGCGCATGTTTAGAATTGTGGTTATAAAATTAACAGCCCCTAAAATCGAAGACGCCCCTGCAAGATGAAGGGCAAAAATTGCCAGGTCCACAGCGGGGCCAGGTTGACCCACTGCAGAGCTAAGAGGGGGGTATATTGTCCAGCCTCCCCCTACACCAGTGCCCCCTGGGGGGCCAGCTACAAATGGTGAGGCCAAAAGCAAGAGGAAAGACGGCACTAACAACCAAAAACTGATGTTGTTCATGCGAGGGAAAGCCATATCCGGCGCCCCAATCATCAGCGGAACAATCCAATTACCGAAGCCACCAATCATTGCGGGCATGACCATAAAAAAGATCATGATCAATCCATGTGCAGTCACCAAGACGTTGTACATATGGTGATCACCGCCAAGGATTTGGTTACCCGGTTCGGCTAGCTCCATACGGAACAACACAGACATACCAAGACCTATCAGCCCGGCAAAAATGGCAAAGATTAGGTACATGGTACCAATATCTTTGTGGTTAGTGGAGTAAGCGTAGCGCTTCCAACCGGTAGGATGATGATCTTCTTGACCGTGTGCGACGTCTGCGTTGCTCATTAGAAAACTCTCGTCTTTGCTATCAGCGGTTTTGATTAATTAAAGTTGCGACCGTCGGGGAACTTGATTTTCCGGAATCAGCCACCTGTTTTTTTACCCATTTCTCAAAATCTGGTTTTGAAACCACATCGACACGGATCGGCATAAAACCGTGCCGCGCCCCACAGAGTTCGGAGCATTGACCATAATACGTCCCAATCTTCTCTGCTTTAAACCACGTTTCATTCAGTCGTCCAGGTACCCCGTCTGTTTTAACTCCAAAGGCTGGTACAGCCCATGAATGCAAAACATCTCCTGCTGTCACCTGAACGCGTATTGTGGTATTCACAGGAACGACCAAGCTATTATCTGTGTCCAAGAGCCTTTTGTAGTCGTCACCAAATTTGGCTTTCCACATCTTTCGGTCCTCAGCGCTCATCTCGGGATCTCGTAAATCCACGACATTTGCGTCGAAAGAGGCATTTCCATGATCAGGGTATTCATAAGACCAATACCACTGGTAACCCGTGGCCTTTATCGTCATATCTGCTTTGGGGACAACATCAGAGAAATAAAGCAGTTTAAAGCTAGGGACTGCGATAACCACCAAAATAACGACTGGCACGACAGTCCAAATCATTTCCAAAGCTGTGTGATGTGTAGTCTTGCTTGGAGTTGGGTTTCGTTTCGCACTGAACCTCCACATAGTGTAGATAAGCAGCGCTAGAACAAAAACAGTGATGAGCGTAATGATTATGAGCAATAAATTGTGAAAATCATTAATGTCACGCATTACAGCGGTGGCCGCTTCCTGAAAACCCATTTGCCAGTCTCGAGCGTAACTTGCCATCGCGTTACTGCTATATAACACGCTGATCAGGCCCAAAATTGCTGAAGAAACTTTTTTAAACTGCATTTTTCTCGCCAGTCCGTGATTACCCTGTCGTCGGATCTTTCGTCTCCGACGGACCGAAAACTATACCACCGATGACCCCTTAACAACCCAACAAATATAGCTTTATTGTAGGGGTTGGAGGCTAAAATCGCATAGTCTTAATCAGGGTCGCGACCCTATGTCGCAGACTTCCCACCAGGCAACAAAAAAAATTTCGGCAAAGAAACTCGAAAAATCGCTCTAGATTTTTTTTCGGGTGACGAGAGAGACAATTGCCCTCATATTGGATCCATAGGATTAATTCCGAGGAATAGAACTTGTCTAATTTATCACGAACGGACGACTTGTTTTTCAAAAAACAGGACCTGGACCATGGCCGAATTCAAAAAGTGGTCGATGATGCCCTTGAAGGACTCGATGACGGAGAATTGTTTCTTGAGTACCGTCAAAGCGAAAGCCTAGCTTTTGATGACGGCAGACTCCGAAACGCCTCTTTCGACGTCACGCAAGGGTTCGGGTTAAGGGCTATTGCGGAAGATACCGTAGCCTACTCGCATTCCACCGAAATTTCTGAGAACGCCATAAAACGAGCTTCAAATACTGTCCGCTCCATTCGTTCAGGACACTCAGGGCATACTGCTTTGGCGCCCAATGCCCCGAACGAAAAAATTTATTCAGACGACAATCCTTTGGAACAAGTCTCCTTTGAAGATAAAGTAAACTTACTTGCAGACATTGATAGTTACACAAGAGCTCTCGACCCCAAAGTCAAACAAGTGTCAGCTGTTTTATCTGGCGAGTGGCAAGCAGTCCAAATAATACGATCAGGCGGCATTAGAACGGCAGATATCCGACCGTTAGTCAGGCTAAACATATCAGTAGTTGTTGAAGATGGCGTGCGAATGGAGACGGGGGGACATGGCTTGGGAGGCCGAGTTTCATACTTAGACTTCATACAACCTGACTCATGGCAAAAACAAGCAAAAGAAGCCTTACGCCTAGGTTTAGTAAATCTGGATTCTATTGAAGCGCCCGCAGGAGAAATGGATGTAGTCCTGGGGCCTGGGTGGCCTGGGATATTATTACACGAGGCTATTGGGCATGGGCTTGAAGGAGATTTCAACCGCAAGAAAACCTCTGCTTTTTCCGGGCTTTTGGGTCATAGAGTAGCAGCTGATGGTGTTACTGTAGTCGATGAAGGCAATATAACTAACCGACGAGGCTCGCTAAATGTTGATGATGAGGGAACTCCCTCAGGTCGGACTGTCCTGATTGAAGATGGAATTCTGAAAGGATACATGCACGATCGCCTCAATGCGCGACTGATGGGTGATGCACCGACAGGTAATGGTCGCAGGGAGAGCTTTGCTTGCGCTCCAATGCCGCGAATGACCAACACCTACATGCTCGCGGGTGATAAAGATCCAGGAGAAATTTTATCGTCCGTTAAACGGGGCTTGTACGCGGTAAATTTTGGTGGAGGCCAAGTCGATATAACCTCGGGGAAGTTTGTTTTTAGTGCTTCTGAGGCATACTTGATAGAAGATGGTAAAGTCGGTGCTCCGGTTAAAGGCGCTACATTAATAGGGAATGGACCCGATGTTCTGACAAGGGTCGCGATGGTAGGCAATGATCTTTCCCTGGACCCAGGTGTGGGTACTTGCGGTAAAGACGGCCAGGGTGTCCCTGTGGGAGTTGGACAACCGACACTCCGCGTTAACAACCTTACGATTGGAGGGACCGCAGCCTAAACTATACCTTTTAAATTTTTGGTAAGCCGTTAGTAGACTTTTAGGTATAGAATATAAAAGTTATCTCAGACATCAGTAACTGAGCTCTGAGAAAATTCTGGTCGGATCTTTAGCCCAGTCGTTCTCGTATTTTATCAGCATTTCATCTGCTGGTGTCAGGCCACTATCGGCTATTTTGAAAAGAGGGCCCAAAAAACCAGTTTCATCTGCCCCACGAGCATCAATTTTTCTCCGGTTCCTTAGACCAAGGGCGGCAACCTCTAAGGTCTGCTGAGCCAAATCCTGAACAGTTCCTCCTTTGAAAGCCGTTTTGAGCGCTGTTTTTGGTACCTCTTGCCTTAAATAATTGTGATCTTCGAGGCTCCATTTTTTGACTATATCCCAAGCGGAGTCGAGCGCCGTTTGATCATACAAAAGGCCCGTCCAAAGAGCGGGAAGAGCACAGAGACGCTTCCACGGTCCTCCATCGGCTCCCCTCATCTCAAGAAACTTTTTAAGCCTGACCTCCGGAAATAATGTTGTTAAATGATCTGACCAGTCGCCCTCAGTAGGGGTTTCCCCGGGTAACGCAGGCAAACTACCTTTCATAAAATCTCGAAAAGACTGTCCGGATGCATCTAAGTATTTTCCCTCTCGATAAACAAAATACATAGGGACATCCAGAGCATAATCGACATAACGCTCGTACCCCATGCCATCCTCAAAAACAAACGGGAGAATTCCGCATCGATCTGGATCTGTATCTTCCCAAACATGGCTACGTGAGGAGACAAAACCACTCGGCATACCCTCTATAAACGGAGAGGCTGCAAACAATGCTGTGGCTATTGGCTGCAAAGCCAGGGCCACGCGAAACTTTTTAACCATATCCGCTTCTGAGGTAAAATCGAGGTTAACCTGCACAGTCGCAGTTCTAATCATCATATCAATGCCAAGTTTTCCAACCACAGGCATATAATTCCGCATCACTTGATAACGGCCTTTAGGCATCCAATCTATGTCATCTCTCTTGGCTGTAGGATGGAATCCCATCCCAATCAGCCCAAGACCAAGCTCTTGAGCCACTTCTTTGACCTGCGCTAAATGTTTGTGTACTTCATTGCAAGTTTGATGAACTGTCTCTAGTTGAGCCCCCGCCAACTCTAGCTGCCCGCCAGGTTCCAAAGTAATAGCGCAACCATCATTGTGGGTTAGCGCTATTATGTTTGCCTCCTCAACCACAGGTTCCCAGTCAAAACGGCGCAACGCTTCCAAGAGAGCTTTAATCCCAGAACTCCCGCCGTAGGGAGCAGGAATAAACGTGTCTAAATTATACACAAATTTTTCATGTTCTGTTCCTATTCGCCACTCAGCCGGGTTCCGTTCCCCACTTGCGATATAAGCAACCAGATCTTGCTTACTAGTAATCTTATTTCCAGGCGATGAAGGTGGAGCAGCCATAGATTGTCTTCCCGCTTGTTCGAGTGTTCACTGAGTGTCGTAAGCCCAATCACCGAAGACGGACTGCCAACATGTCAGCGCTGCCACCACTGCAGTATCCGCTCTAAGGATACGTGGACCAAGGCTGACAAACACAGGGTTAGCCTTTTGCTGAATCTGGTCAAGTTCGTACTCAGAAAATCCACCTTCTGGCCCAACGAGAATTGCCCATGAACCTCGGTCTTTAAAATTATTTAAGGCGTTTAATATTGGGATTCGTTCAATTGTATTATCGCAAACTAGGAGTTGCCGTTCACTAGGCCAAAGATCGATTAATTGCGATAAATTCTTAGTTTCCCGAACCTCAGGGATCACGAGCGCACCGCATTGCTCGGCCGCCTCTATAGTATTGGACTTAAGCCGATCTATATTGACCCGACCTACCCTCGTGAATTCTGTGAATACAGGCTGAATGGCCGAGGCCCCGAGCTCAGTAGACTTGGAGGCGATAAAGTCAATTCTAGTCTTCTTAACCGGAGCAAAAAGTAGCCACACGTCTGGGGAAGCGGTCATTTTTTTTGTACACTCCAAGACCAGAATGTCACACCACCCACGACCAAACTCTTTGATTTGCCCTCTCCACTCACCATCCAATCCGTTAAAAAGAAAGATGAAATGTCCTGCCTTTTGGCGCATAACATTATTGATGTAGTGCGATTGCTGGGGCCCCAATACTACTGAAGCACCAGAAAAAAGCTCGACTTCTGTATATAGGCGAATAGAAGGCATGAAATATAGAGACGAGTAATTTACATTGAAGAAAATAAACTGAGGATAGCATAAACCATGGAACGATCACCTAAAACGTCGATTGAGACTGCAAGTGATATTCCAGTGGATAACTGGGTTGAGAGGTACACTCCTTCATCATTGCATCCTTACATTCGATTAGCCCGTTATGACAGACCTATAGGCACTTGGCTGCTGCTTTTTCCATGCTGGTGGAGCATAGCTCTTTGCTATGAGAGTTATGACGACCTTTGGCTATTTATCACGTTTGGATTTGGTGCAATTGTGATGCGAGGAGCAGGCTGCACTCTCAACGATATAATAGATAGAAACATTGACGCTCAGGTAGCACGCACTAAAAATCGTCCACTTCCTAGCGGTGAGATCACAGTTACACGGGCAACATTGTTTTTGCTTGTTCAATTAACTGTAGGACTTGTTGTGCTGCTCTCCCTCAATATGTTCTCTTGGATAATTGGCGCTACTGCTCTCTTGCTCGTATTCACCTATCCCTTGATGAAAAGGATTACATTCTGGCCGCAGCTTTTTCTGGGGTTCACATTCAATTGGGGAGCACTGCTTGGATGGGCAGCCGTAAGAGGAGAAATCAACGAGCAAGCTTTATGGCTTTACGCTGGAGGAGTCTTTTGGACCCTAGGATACGATACAATTTACGCACACCAAGATCGAGCGTACGATCCAAAAGCGGGCGTAAAGTCGACCGCAAGAAAATTTGGCCTCGGCAGCAAGCCCTGGTTATTTAGTTTTTATTCACTGGCCTTAATAATGTTTTTTCAGGCAGGCTTTTCATTGACTTTGAGCTGGCCTTTCTACCTAGGTTTGTGGATCGCTTCAATCCAATTATTTTGGCAAATTTGGAGCGTGGACATAAATAGCCCCAGTGACTGCTTAAGAAAATTTCAATCAAATAAAATTTTCGGCTGGCTTTTCCTCGCAGGTATTTTTGCAAGCAGAATTTTTTGAACCCAATGGGTAGGAGAAGACTTATCCCTAACGAGCTAGCAACCTCAGACAATTAGTCCGTATAACTGATGTCTACTAATATTCACTCAAATCAACAATTAGTTTTCGATCGAAAGTGGGCTGCAGCGCTTTCTTTGCCAAAAACTTAATCCGACTGTCGCGAACCGATGCCCCTTCGATTGTTTCGAGGACAAAGGTCCCGATTTCTTTTCCCGCGTCGGTAATATCCCGAACAGCTTCTTGCGCCTGCAATTGTGTCGCTTCGTCAAAGTACCTGTCTTTCGCAGATATCTCAGCCAAAGCTAATGGGCTGCCTTCAATATTTAAGCAACCATTGCGAGCGGTGTATGCGTATGCCGTATCAAGTTCAAAACCAAATTCTGTTTTAATTTCAAGTCCGTTTAACTTATCAAAATAATAATTGGACTCTGTTTGATGCATCCGAGACAGCTGGATCTCTGTCAGCCATAACACAAATATCGTAACTAATGTCCCCGGCGAGGATTGGAAGGTCGCAGGCACTGAGCCATATCCCGCTAAATGTGCGGCGTAAACCACGTCAAAATTTTTTAATACTGCACGTTCTGCAGGTATTTCTCCTGTGTCGGCAAGACCTTTGTATTTGCGGGTAAGTTGTGAGGGTGACTGATTTGAACCCACCGCGATTACCGGCAATCTCGATCGAAAGCCATCGCTCAACTTCTTCAGGGGTTGGGTCTGGTCGACAGTAAACATGAAGGAAGAACGAGGAATTGCAAACGGGTAAGAAAGTGCAAATTCGACCTCTTCTCTCATAGCATCTCCTCGCCTCCAAAACCCTTGGTCGAATGTTACACTATACGCATGCCAAATAAATGTTTAGGAATATAACAAGACCCTTTATTGATTAGAACACTTGGGCAAATGACTTTTGACAGTCTAAGAGATTTTATTCTTGATCTGGAACGTCGGAATGAGCTCATTCGAGTTTCTGAGCCAGTTTCCACCGTCCATGAAATGACAGAGATTCAAACGAGGCTGCTGTCAGATCGGGGACCCGCTGTAATTTTTGAGAACTCAATTAGGGCTGATGGAACGAAATCAGAAATCCCAGTTCTTGCAAATCTTTTCGGAACGGTGGAACGCGTGGCCCTTGGAATGGGCCGCTCTCGCGAGGAGCTCCGTTCATTCGGGGAACAGCTCGCATTTTTGCAACAGCCAGACCCCCCCTCTAACCTCCGTGAAGCTAAATCAATGGTTCCACTCGTCAAACCTGTTTTAGCGATGAAACCAAAGACTGTTAGGCGTGCACCTTGCCAAGAGATCGTCATAGAGGGTGACGAAATAAATTTAAATAGCCTTCCTATCCAAACGTGTTGGCCTGGAGAACCAGCGCCGCTAATTACTTGGCCTATCGTAGTAACCGAAGACAATGGCCGCACGAACCTTGGTATTTACCGTATGCAACTGTTGTCTAAAAATAAAACTCTGATGCGGTGGCTCGAACACCGAGGCGGTGCAGAGGCTCTGAAAAGTGCGTCTCAACGAGGAACTGATCTTCCCGCGGCAGTAGTTTTAGGTGCAGATCCTGGGACAACCATCGCTGCAGTGGCACCTGTTCCCGAAAAACTCTCAGAGTACGAATTTTCAGGCCTTTTGCGGCGGAAGAAGTTATCTCTCGTAAAGTGCAAAACAGTCCCCTTATCTGTCCCCGCAGAAGCTGAAATTGTTCTTGAAGGGCACGTAAGCGTGACAGATTATCGATCAGAAGGTCCCTACGGTGACCACACCGGCTTTTATAATTCAATTGAAAAATTCCCAGTGTTTACGGTCAGCGCTGTTACAATGCGGCAAAACCCCATCTATCTCTCAACCTTCACCGGTCGTCCTCCGGATGAACCATCCACTTTGGGCGAGGCACTCAATGATGTTTTTGTTCCATTATTTACAAAACAATTCCCTGAAGTTGTCGATTTTTGGCTACCGCCTGAGGCATGCTCTTATCGCATAGCGGTAGTCTCCATTAAAAAATCGTATCCGGGGCATGCGAGACGGATCATGATGGCCGTATGGTCTTACCTTAAGCAATTTACCTATACTAAATTTGTAATTGTTGTAGATGACGACATTGATGCGCGAAATTGGCAGGATGTGGTGTGGGCAGTTGCAACTCATACTGATCCATCGAGAGACACCGTAATGTTAGAAAATACGCCTATAGATTATTTGGATTTTGCCTCCCCCTACTCCGGCCTTGGATCCAAAATGGGGATCGATGCGACGACCAAGATACCTCCAGAAACGCAACGCGAGTGGGGTAAAAAAATTCGCATGGATAATGCTACCATTAGCAAAATAGACTCTATTTGGTCCGATTTAGGCTTGCCTGGTTCGGGCAAGTCGATTTGGTAAGATCACTGAAGACACTAGGAAGCCAAATTATGGATTATAAATTAAATTCGCTAGATATCCTTAACGACATCATTGGTTCGGCGAAGGGTTTTGGTGCTGAAGCCGCCGATGCAGTCATGTTTGATTCCGCATCAATAGAATTAAGCGTGCGCTTGGGCAAAACCGAGAAGTTAGAGAGGGCAGAGAGCCGCGATCTTGGACTGAGGGTGTTAATCGGAAAACGGCAAGCTGTTGTATCCTCCACCGATCATTCTGAGGAAAGCCTCAAAGAGATGGCTGAAAGATGCGTAGCAATGGCAAGAACCGCCCCCGAGGACCCCTGGTGTGGACTAGCAGAAAGGTCTCAGCTCGAAAAGGCACCACCAGACTTAGACCTATTTGATCGTCATGAACCGTCTACAGAAAAAATAAAAGATACGGCGCTCGAGGCTGAGGATGCTGCCAGATCAGTCGCGGGAATTAGCAACTCAGAAGGTGCAGACGTGGGTTGGAGCCGTTCAACCATATCTCTAGCGACGACAACTGGGTTTTCAGAAACATACACCGTTACCAGTCAAAGTTTCTCCGCTTCGGTACTTGCCGGCGAGGGTACCGAAATGGAAAGAGACTACGATTTTGCTTCTGCGGTACACTGGGATGACCTTCCTTCACCTTCGTCGATTGGTAGGAGTGCAGGCGAGCGAGCGGTGAAGCGATTAAACCCCAAGAAAATGTCCACCACTCAGGCACCCGTTATCTTGGACCCCAGGATTTCTAGCGGACTAGTCAGACATTTATTAGGGGCAATCAATGGGACGTCAGTCGCACGAGGTACATCTTTTTTAAAAGATCGATTGGGACAGCAGATATTACCATCGAACGTCTCGATCATGGAAGATCCCCGACGCCCGAGAGGTCAACGCTCTAAACCGTTTGACGCCGAAGGCCTTCCTACAAGAGCAAAGTCATTAGTCAACGAGGGCACATTAGAAAGCTGGATTCTAGACCTATCTTCTAGTCGACAACTTGGTTGCTCAAGCACTGGTAACGCTTCGCGAGGCACCGGCGGACCCCCGGGACCATCGGCAACCAATGTCTGGATGACAGCAGGTGATGCTTCTCCTGCGGGCCTGATATCGGATATCCAACAAGGCTTTTATGTTACAGAGCTGATAGGAATGGGCGTAAACGGAGTGACAGGGGACTATAGCAGAGGCGCAAGCGGATTCTGGATCGAGAATGGTGCTATCGCCTTCCCCGTCAGTGAAATGACGATTGCGGGCAATCTTCGTGACATGTTTTTGGCATTAACGCCAGCAAATGACCTGGTTTTTAAGTATGGTTATGATGCACCAACCGTAAGGATTGATGGAATGACAATTGCTGGATCATAAACATTATTTTCTATTATTTTCCCACCTGGCCGAATATGTATCCGCTTTTTTTGAAAAATCCGGTTAAATCAAAAAAAGAAATCACAACAACGGGTGGAATTAGGCTTGCACTCTTCCATTAAAAGCATTATCTCGCGCCGACTTTAATCTACCCGCAGGTGGGAAATGGACAAAATTATTTTGGGTTGGGAGGAATGGGTAAGCCTCCCAGAACTTGGGCTACCGGCATTGACAGCCAAAGTTGATACTGGAGCACGAACCTCAGCATTACATGCTTTCGCCATAGAACCATTCGGTGACGCCCAAAAGCCTAATGTCCGCTTTGGAATTCATCCGATACCCGAAAGGCCCGACATAGAAATTTTCTGCTCTGCACCATTGATTGGTCGTCGGGAAGTGACGAGTTCAAATGGTGAAGCTGAGTTGCGCTACGTAATCCGAACTAGTGTCAAAATCGGTTCGGTGGAATGGCCTATCGAAGTAACTTTAACAAATAGGGACACAATGCAGCGTCGCATGTTGCTGGGGCGCCAGGCTATCTCCAAGGACATGATTGTAGATCCAAATCGGACTTTTCTACAAAATGAATTGTCATACAATCTTTACGACAACCTCAAAAAAAGCCGGCCGGTTCGTAGACCTCTGAGGATTGGTTTGCTGACCCGTGAGCCAACCAACTACACATGCCGCCGTCTTGCTAACGTGATTGAGGAGCACGGTCACGTCTGCGAAATTATAAATACCACTCGTTGTTACATGAACATAAATGCGAGCTCCCCGGAGGTCCACATCGACGGCGGCGCCTTACCTCGTTTTGATGCCGTAATCCCACGAATAGGCCCCTCCGTCACCTCATATGGCATGGCGGTAGTCCGTCAGTTTGAGTTAATGGGTTCGTTCTGTCTAAATACGGCTTCGGCAATTGGTGCTTCGCGGGACAAATTATTGGCGCATCAAATTTTGTCGCAGCATCGAGTAGATATGCCAGTCACAGCCTTCGCTCACTCTCCGCGAGATACAAAAAAGTTGATTGATATAGTGGGAGGGGGCCCATTGATTGTAAAATTAGTGGAGTCAGCTCAAGGTAAGGGGGTAGTCCTAACGGAAACAAAAAAGGCCGCGGAGTCTGTAATCGGTGCGTTCAGGGGAATCAAAGCAAATTTTCTAGTTCAAGAGTTTATAAGTGAGGCGGCAGGAGAAGATGTGCGCTGTCTGGTAGTTGGTGGTAAAGTTGTTGGAGCGATGAAGAGGAAGGCAACAGACGGAGACTTCCGGGCCAATGTTCATCAAGGGGGGGCCGTTACCGCGACTAAATTAAGCCGGGTCGAGCGTTCAGTAGCGACAAAGGCAGCAAAAATTCTAGGCCTAAATGTTGCTGGCGTTGATTTTTTACGTTCCAAAACTGGACCTAAAGTTTTGGAAATTAATTCATCACCAGGGTTACAAGGTATTGAAAGGGCGTCAGGTGTGGATGTGGCACATCTCATAGTAGAATTTATCGAGAAGAATGTTCGACCACGAATTAAACACAGGTCCCGTAACCGGCTCACAAAACCCTCTTCCATAGCCGCGGAATAATATTGCTTTAGAGATTTTGCCGGTCATTGGCTGCATGATATGTTGGCCGAGGAAGAGCCAAGGCCTATGACCGAAGAAAAAGAAGTTCAAGTTACCCCAGAACTCCGCCGCGATAGATCGACAGCGATGCTTGTATCTAGGTTGGTCAAAGAGCAGGTGCGGCCACATTTCCGCCGCCTTGCTTTTGCAATCATTTGCATGGGGATCGTAGCGGGAGCAACTGCGACTAACGCTTGGTTGATGCAGCCGATGTTAGACAAAGTCTTTCTAGAACGTGACCAAACAATGCTGTGGCTAATTCCTCTAATTATATTGACAGTTGCAATTATGAAAGGGATGGCTACCTACGGACAATCTGTCACGATGAACCATATCGGCCAGAGGATAATATCGACTGTGCAATTGCAGATGTATGCCCATCTAATGAAAACAGATGTGGCGTACTTTAACGCGACTTCGACTGGTCGAATAATCTCGAGAATTAATAATGATGCGAATCTTTTGCGTTCAGCGGTCTCTGATGCGCTTACCGGTATAGCGCGAGATTCTCTCACGGTTATCTTCTTAGTAGCGGTGATGTTTCAACGTGATTGGCTCTTAGCCATCATCGCATTCTTTGTCTTTCCTCTTGCGATTTATCCAATTGTCAGATTGGGAGGCCGAATAAGGCGAATTTCTGCGAATACTCAGGAAGAATTTGGGCAACTAACCACTTTGCTTGATGAAACTTTCAGAGGGGCCCGACATGTAAGGGCGTATGGCATGGAAAATTACGAGATAAATCGGGCGGGCGCTGCGGTAGAGACCATCTTTAACCTCGTGCAACGGGCAGCAAAAGTCCGTTCTGCATTTCACCCCATAATGGAAACATTGGGCGGTTTGGCTATCGCTGCCGTGATTCTCTACGGTGGAACTCAAGTCCTCGAGGGAACGACAACACCTGGTACATTCTTCTCATTTATTACTGCCCTTCTACTTGCATATGAGCCAATGAAGAGGCTGGCAACTTTAAACGCCAACCTCCAGAATGGATTAGCAGCCGCTGATCGTATTTTTCAACTTATCGATACCGAACCTCAAATCAAGGATGCTAAAGGCGCAAAAATATTGGGAAAATCCTTCGGGTCTATAAAATTTGAAAACGTTCATTTTGGTTACGACTCTAATCAGAAAGCTCTTTCAGGTGTTACTTTCGAAATATCGCAAGGGGAAACCGTTGCTTTGGTGGGGCCGTCAGGAGCGGGTAAATCTACGATCCTTAATCTGATCCCAAGATTTTATGACTGTCAAAAAGGGAGGATTTTAGTCGATGGCATTGATATCAAGTCTCTTACCTTAGCAAGTCTTCGTTCCAATATTGCTTTGGTCACCCAGGATATATCTCTATTCGACGATACGGTGCGCGAAAATATCGCGTATGGAAAAGCCAATGCGTTGGACGAAGAAATTATTGCAGCGGCCAAAGCTGCAGATGCTCACGACTTCATTCAAACCTTATCGGCGGGATACGATACGCATGTTGGGGGGCGTGGACTTAAGCTCTCGGGCGGGCAGCAGCAGAGGATTGCGATTGCCCGAGCCATGCTAAAAGACGCCCCTATCCTTTTGCTTGATGAGGCCACATCTGCCTTAGATACAGAGACTGAACGTTTAGTTCAGAATGCTCTGACGGTGCTCACCGAAGACCGCACCACAATCGTTATAGCCCATCGTTTATCAACCGTTGTGAATGCAGATAGAATTTATGTAATGGAAAATGGAAAAATTATTGAAACTGGGACCCATTCAGAGCTTTTAAAGCGCAAGGGCGCCTATTCCAGGCTTTATGCGCTTCAGTTTGCAGAGCAACAATCTGCGCGAAGTCCTGCCGATCAGAGAGAAAACGGGTAAATAATGGCTTTTGCCAAAAACGTCCTGAGGACAGATCTTATTCAAGTGCTTCTCCGATGCACAATTACAGCCTACCTGTGCCTCGCAAAGATAACCGTAAGGTGGCGAGTAGAGTCCAAAGAAATTCCTTCTGAGATGCTGAAGAATAAAAAACCCTTTATCATCGCTTTCTGGCATGGGCGGCTCGGAATGTTTGTTCACGCATGGCGGTTTGAAAATCCCGTTAATATAATGATTTCCGAGCACCGAGACGGGTTGTTAATCTCCAGAGCCGTGGCTCCCTTCGGAATTAATACATTGCCTGGGTCTTCCACAAAGGGAGGTAGCTCTGCCCTGAGAAAAGTCATTCGGACGATTCATCGGGGAGAAGTAGTCGGAATCACTCCAGATGGACCGCAAGGGCCGAGGATGAGGGCTGGTAAAGGTATCGTCGAGGCGTCCCGTCTCTCAGGAGCACCAATTATACCCTTAGCCCTCTCCGCCAAATCAGCTTTTATAGCATCAAGTTGGGACCGACTAATGATACCTCTTCCCTTTACCACAGGTATCTTTTTATGGGGCCGGCCCATTTATGTCCCAAAAGACGCTGGAAAAGAAAAAATAGCTAAATTAACCATTGCTCTTGAGACTACGCTAAATGAGATGACAGCAGAACTTGACACTCGCTTGGGGAGAAATCTGATCCAGCCCCAAAAAAAGCCATAGCTCGGTCCGATAAAGAATGGTCCTTTCAATCTATAGAGCAGCAGCAACTTTAGGAAAGCCCGTTATTGATTATGTTATTAAAAAAAGATGTCGGGAAGGAAAAGAGGACCCAACAAGAATTGAGGAACGTAAAGGAAAACCTTCGAAAGAAAGACCAAAGGGCAGCCTGATATGGATCCACGCGGCGAGCCTAGGTGAGTCTCTTTCGATATTACCTCTTATTGAACTCCTACATCGTCGTTACGAAAAGTGTAACTTTTTAATCACAACGGGAACGGTTACTTCGGCTAAGATGCTCTCCAAACGGCTGCCAAAGAATGCCATACATCAGTTTGTGCCCGTTGACCGCCCTCAATGGGTGGACTCATTTCTAGACCATTGGCAACCGAGTTTGGCGCTGTGGGTAGAGTCTGAGTTCTGGCCCAACTTGATAAAACTTACCGAGTCCAGAGACATTCCTATGGTCCTGGTAAATGGAAGAATATCCCTTCGCTCATTAAAGAATTGGTCCAGGTTTCCAGGCACAATCGCCAGTCTTCTGAAAGGCTTCAGACTTTGTTTAGCCCAAAGCCACACCGACATGAAAAATTTAAGAACATTAGGTGCAGCCAATGTCCAAATGTTAGGCAATCTCAAATACGCAGCAGATCCCCTTCCAGCGGAAACCCAATTAGTCACTGAGTTAAAAGATTCTATCGCGGATCGTCCCACCTGGTTAGCCGCCAGCACCCATCCTGGAGAAGAAGAATTTATTATCAATACCCATAAGATTTTATCCGACCAGCTGCCCAAATTATTAACCATTATAGCCCCCAGACACCCCATAAGGGGGGACTTCATAGCCGAACTGGCTGCTAACCAGGGGCTTACAGGACAACTTAGATCGCGAGGCACGGAGTTAAGGCCTAATACAGACATTTATATTGCCGACACTATTGGTGAACTGGGAGTTTTTTATCGAATTGCACCAGTTTCATTTATTGGAGGGTCTCTGATTCCTCATGGTGGGCAAAATATACTGGAGGCTGCTAAACTTGGGAGCGCTGTAATCTTTGGTCCTTATACAGAGAATTTTAATGAAATAACTTGTGAAATGGTTCGCACTGCGGCCGCCGTGCGGATAGATACGCCTGCAGCCCTAGTCGACGCCGTTTATTCATTACTTATTAATGCATCAACCCGAAAATCACAGACTGATGCAGCAAAGAAAATAGTGGTAAGCCAGATGGAAATACTTGAGAACATTGGGGATCAACTTTTGCCAATTGTTGAGATTGCAATTCAAGAAAAATAGATGCAAAAACCTGATTTTTGGACAAAATGCGGCTTACTATCTAATTCCTTAATACCTGCCTCCTGGTTATATAACACCATCAGCAAAGGGGCCCGCAGTAGAGTTCGTTCTTGGAAAGCCCCAATTCCCGTTATTTGCATTGGTAATCTGACTATGGGTGGGACAGGTAAAACCACGGTGGCGATTTCTATCTGCGAAAAACTTGTTGCAAGCGGACAGAATCCTCATTTTTTATCTCGCGGGTACGGTCGAAAGAACGCGTCAACTATGAAAGTTGACCTTACAAAACATGACATCAACGACGTAGGAGATGAACCTCTTCTATTAGCAAAGTTTGCTCCGGTTTGGGTAAATAAAGATCGAGTCACGGCAGCTAAACGAGCCTGCGCTGAGGGAGCCACCTGTATTATTATGGACGACGGTTTTCAAAATCCGGGCCTCTTTAAAGATTATTCATTTCTCGTGTTTGATGGTCCTTACGGAATTGGTAACGGGCGCATCTTTCCGGCTGGGCCTATGCGTGAGCATCTTAGGGATGGATGTGACAGGGCAGATACTGCAGTTATTATTGGAAAAGATCTTGGGTTGATAAGCCAGACACTTACCTTACCCATTGCAAATGCAGAAATCCTTCCCGAAAAGCCTCTGGATTTAAGTGATAGAAAAGTGGCAGCTTTTGCAGGAATCGGTAGGCCAGAAAAGTTTTTTCAAACATTAAGAGAAATGGGAGCAGACTTAATTCTCAAAAAAAGTTTCCCCGATCATCACTGTTTTTCAAAAATGGAAATAGAAAATCTTCTTCTTCAAGCTTCGGAAGTAGCATCGGACCTTTTTACAACAGAGAAAGATTACGTGCGCCTCCCCCCAGAATTCCAGCAACTAATCAAGAAGGTTCCGATAAAATTAGTTTGGGAAGACCCAGGAATAATCGATCAAGCGTTAAACGGACTTTTTAAATGAGCAAACCTAGATCAAAATTGAGCCAATTTATGCGCTTCCTGATATACCCTTTTGAAGCCATTGGTTTGTTGCTTTTGTTCTTAGTTTTCTCATGTCTAACCCCTATTAATGCCTCCAATGTTGGCGGTTATCTCGGTCGGAAAATTGGTCCAAGGCTCGGTATAAATAAACGTGCTCTGAAAAATATGAGCCATGCCTTAAAGGATCTCGATCAAAAAACCATTTCACACTCAATTATCGGCATGTGGGAGAATCTTGGACGGGTGATCGGAGAAATGGCACACATCAGGCATATTGCGCGTTGGTCAAGAACAGATCAACTTGAGGTTATAAATCGCGAATATTTGACGAAATTTCAAAATGATGGACAACCGGTAATTTACTTTTCTGGTCACTTTGCCAATTGGGAGTTATTGCCATTAATTTTAAGGGAATTAGGTGTACCCACCGCTGCCGTGTATCGAGCCGCCAATAATCCAATCGTAGATCTTTTGGTTCGATACGTCCGGCGCCAAAAAGATAGCGATCTGATACCCAAAGGACCGGCAGGCGCCCGAAGGATCATTCAGTTAATGAAAAATGGTAAATCCATTAGTATGCTGGTTGACCAAAAAATGAATGACGGAATAGCAGTGCCGTTTTTTGGGAGAGACGTGATGACCGCTCCGGCCCTAGCAGCACTTGCACTTAAGTATAATTGCCCCGCCATTCCAATTCGTCTTGAGCGCATTAAGGGATGCTGCTTCAGGGTAACCGTATTTCCGCCGTTATCCCATGAAAAAACTGGTGATCGAAAAAAGGATCTTGAATTAATGATGACTAAGGTTAACGAAACACTCGAAGATTGGATTATAGAACGCCCTGATCAATGGTTCTGGCTCCATAACCGATGGCCTAATAATCAAGATTATATGAACTAATTGTCCATGGGAGATACAACAAGCTGAGGGTCTAACTTAACTTGACCCCAGCTCAGACCCCAATGAAGGTGGGGTCCTGTCGCCCGTCCAGTCATCCCGACACGACCCACTAATTGACCCTTTTCAACTCGTTGACCAACCCTGACTGTGATTTCTGAGAGATGGACGTAGATCGTTGAAACTCCAAAACCATGATCTACCAAAATGGTTTTTCCTGTGAAAAACATGTCCTCGTGAGCTAGAGAAATAATACCACTCGACGCAGCACGCACTGCGGTTCCTATCGGTGCAGCAATATCTACCCCATAGTGTGGCGAACGAGGCACACCATTTAAAACTCTTTGGCTTCCAAAAACACCACTGATCCTGCCTCTAGTAGGCCAAGAAAAACCTTCCAAGAAATCTCGTCTATTGGTCTGCTTGTTTCGCGCCTTACTTATTAACTGCCTCTCACTAGCAATTCGCTTTATTTGAACAATTGGTGGGATCACTTTATTTTTGGGCAAACCATGAATTTTTTGAACTTTGTAATTTCGTTTTTGCAAAGTTAAAATTTTCTTTTTTGTCGATCCATTTGGCTCCTTGATTTCAAGCACTTGATCGACTGAAGCATCACGGCCAAACCCAAAAACCAGAAGTCCATCGCGGGAAACCGATAATTGATTACCGTTTAATCTGGCAGAGGAACCAGGTTCTAATTGAACATGAACAAGCCCTCCAGGTTGGAGTTGCCCTCTTATCTCAAAAGCAACAACATGCCTAATTGGCAATATCAAAATTAGGAAAACGAACAGTGCTCTCAAAGAAGCGTCCCCTGGTCAGATTGATGTTCCTTCTTTTGCCTCCGGTCTCTCTCCTTGTTACTGATATTTTTGGTCCCACCCCCCATGACTGAGGCTTCCTTTACCCCATCAAAAAATTCGATCGAGATTTTTTCTCGGGTTTTTAGAGTGTTAGCGAGCTTTATAGGCTTTCCATCGCTTGCTCTTATCAACGCAAATCCACGTTTTAAAACATCCTTGTAAGAATAGCTCACGAGCAACTTTCCATTACTCACCAAGATATTTTGCCATTTTTCTAATAATCTTTGGACTGCCATCGAGGATCGAGTTGTATAATCTAATCCACGAAGCTTTTGATAACGCGCATCCAACACAATCTGCGCACCAGATTCGAGCTTTTCACGGAACCGTATCAATCGTTCGTCCAGGGCATTCAGGAACTCTCGGGGGTGCAGGATTTTTGCTGAAACTGTTTCAACACGATCACTCAATCTCTGAAAAAGAATAGAAGTGGTTAGGCTGAGCCTATCTGAACAGACATCTAGGCTCTGCTGTGCCTCAGAAATAAAAAATTCCGGCTTTGTGAGACCCCGAGAGCTTGCATCGACTTGAAGCTGAAAAGACTGCTGGACGCGCCCCATTGCGCTAACCGACCGGGTCATTAAATCCAACACCTGAGCCGTTAGTTCGGCCCGAACTGGCACTGCCAACTCAGCAGCAGCAGTCGGAGTCGGCGCCCTTAAATCTGCAGCGAAATCAATCAAAGTTACATCAGTCTCGTGCCCGACACCTGATATCACCGGTATGTCGGAGTTCGCCACTGCTCGAACAACACTCTCTTCATTAAAACACCACAAGTCTTCAAGGCTTCCACCTCCCCGCGCAACAATTATCAAATCCGGTCTCGGAGTATTTTCGTTGTCCAACAGTCTATTAAAACCGGAAACAGCACTAGCTATTTCTTGGGCAGCCCCGTCTCCTTGAACGGGAACGGGCCATAATAAAACCCGTTGGGGAAACCGCGCTGTTAACCGGTGAAGGATGTCTCTAATTACGGCACCCGAAGGAGACGTAACAACGCCTATTACCTCGGGAAGGAACGGAAGCTTTTTCTTTTTTTGATCAGAAAATAAACCTTCATCTGTGAGCTTTTTTCGCCGCTCTTCTAGCAGCTTTAGGAGCGCCCCTTCTCCAGCGAGCTCAACCGCCTCAATTACAATTTGATACTTCGAACTTCGTGCATAAGAAGAGATCCGGCCAGTACATACAACCTCCATCCCTTCCTCAAGCGTTAAAGATAACTTTTCAACCGTTCCTCGCCAACAAACACCATCTATGACTGCTTCTTGATCTTTAAGTGTAAAATAAAGATGGCCAGAGCTATGGTAATTTGGCCTGGATATTTCACCTCTAATTCGAATGCGCCCAAATTCGGTTTCTAGCGTGCGCTTTATAGCCCGTGCAACATCTCCAACGGAAAGCTCAGAAATATTGTGCTCTGAGCCTAGTTTTTCTCTGGTTTGCAGATCGGGTTCTGTCATATCGACTCGCATTCTGTGTTAGACCGATGTTCACTTACATTAAGTCCAAGATAGCTTTTATGTAAATTGGGAGAGCTTAGCATGAGGGTACTAGTAATCGGCAATGGTGGACGTGAGCACGCTCTCTGTTGGGCAATTGCTGGATCCCCGCTGGTAACACGACTGTGGTGCGCCCCTGGCAATGCTGGCATAGCAGAAGAAGCGGAATGCGTCGCGCTAGCGTCAGATGATATCCCCGGTTTGATCAGCTTTGTTAAAGAGAATTCTGTTGAATTTGTAGTAATTGGACCAGAAGTAACGCTGGTGGCAGGCCTTGGGGACCATCTCACAAAAATTGGTGTTAAATACTTCGGTCCAAATCAGATAGCTGCAAAGCTCGAGGGATCAAAAGGCTTCATGAAAGATTTTTGCGCCCGACATAATATTCCAACCGCTGCCTATGGTCGATTTAAAGACGCCGCTTCTGCGCGCAATTTTGCCAAGTCCCTTGAAGGACCCATCGTCGTCAAAGCAGACGGCTTAGCCGCCGGGAAAGGTGTAATGATTGCGGATACGATGGAAGAAGCCAACCGGGCGATAGAGGAAATGCTTGAGCAAGGCCTTTTTGGGGAAGCTGGATCGGAAATTATAATTGAGGAATTCTTACCAGGGGAAGAGGCAAGCTTTTTTGCTTTATGCGATGGAAAAACCGCTTTGCCACTTGCCTCTGCACAAGATCACAAAAGGGTCGGAGAGGGCGACACCGGCCCGAATACGGGTGGAATGGGAGCTTATTCCCCCGCACCCGTCGTTACTGAAAAGGTCGCTCATAAGGTTATGCTTGAGATTATTGAGCCTACAATTAAAGGTATGGCCTCAGAAGGTGCGCCTTTCAAAGGCATTCTCTACGCGGGTCTAATGATCCAGAATGGTGAACCAAGGCTGTTGGAGTATAATGTAAGGTTTGGCGACCCTGAATGCCAGGTTCTCATGATGCGCTTGAAGTCGGATATTTTACCAGCGCTCATCGCCTCCCATGACGGCGTATTAAATGGTTTTGATTTAAGGTGGTATGAAGAAGCCGCAATGATCGTTGTGATGGCTGCACGGGGGTATCCAGGCTCCTACACGGGGGGCAGTATAATAAAGAAGACCGATCCCATTGCTCACTCTGATAATGTAAAGATATTTCATGCTGGAACGCTTAGAAATGAAAACGGCGACTTGATTGCCAATGGAGGCAGAGTTCTGGGGGTAGCGGCTATGGGGGATAACATAGCCGCCGCCCATGAGAACGCGTATCAAGCACTGGACTCTATCGACTGGCCAGAGGGTTTTTTCCGGCGCGACATTGGGTGGCGGGTGATTGCAGATGGGAGATCTGGTCATGAATATTAGATTAGATGGAAGAAGCGCGCTCATAACAGGGGGCAGCAAGGGACTGGGCAAGGGTGTCGCCCTAAAATTTGCAGCTGCCGGTGCCGATATTGCGATACTGGCTCGCAATCAAAAAGACCTCGATACAGCTCGCTCGGAAATAAGTTCCCATGGCAACGGTAAGGTCATCTCAATTTCCTGTGATTTATTAAATGCTGCGGAAACCGACCGAGCTTTCGATGAAGCAGAAAAGGGCTTGGGGAAGATAGACATCATAGTTAATAATGCTGGAACCTCTCGTGCCGGACCCTTTATGCAAATTTCGGATAAAGATTGGCAGACAGATTTTGACTTAAAATTTTTCTCCGCAGTGCGGTTGATTAGACACGCTATCCCCCAAATGAAAAAACAAAGATGGGGCCGAATAATTAATACTTTGAACATAGGTGCTAAGGCGCCTGCGGCAAGAGGAGCACCTACCGCAGTGACGCGGGCGGCTGGAATGGCATTAACCAAAACCCTAGCAAACGAGTTTGCATCAGATAATATATTGGTAAATGCACTATTGGTTGGTTTTATAAAATCTGATCAATGGGTGAGACGACACCAAGAGCTTAAACCAAATCTCGATTATGACTCTTTTATCCAGGAAATGGTTGAAGCCCGCAACATTCCGATGGGGAGAATTGGAGAAACCGAGGAATTTGCAAATATTGCATGCTTCCTAGCATCGGACGAAGCAGGCTATATTACAGGAACGGCGATCAACGTGGATGGTGGGAAATCTCCGACTGTATAAACCATCAAATTGACAGAAAAATTTCCCTACCCCTAGTTTTTTATCATTTTTCGATGATTTTGGCTTTTTTTATCTCTGATTAGGCAAATCCTGTGCTGCAAGAATTCGAAGACTTTAACCTCGCTTACCAAGGTATGTTTTACCCGATGGAAATGGACCATATGGGTCATGCAAATGTTCGTTATTACAGTCGAGCTTTCAATGAGTCGGCCTACTATACCTTTACAACTGCAGGCATAACTCCCCAGTACATGCGTGAAAATAATAGAGGTATGGCTGCAGTGACAGAGAACTATGAGTATAAACGAGAAATTCTTCCAGGAGATCTTATTCAGATACGATCTTGTTTTATAAATTTTACCCCCAAAAGTTTGCATGTATGGGCTGTAATGATCGATGCTTGTACTAAAGAAATATGCGCAATAAATGATCAGATTTGCGTATCCCTCGACACAATTTTTAGAAAAGCCGTACCCTGGCCCGAAAACATTTATGAAAAAGGGAAATCACTGATCAGAGAGAAACCACTGTTCTAGGCCCTCGCACAGCACAGCTAAGAAAAACCAGTTTTCTTAATCGTAAGTGCGAAATGACAGGTTAATTCAACTCAGCGGGCAGGCCTCATCAAGCCTAAGCCTCAGCGGAACCAGTGTCTCGATTTCTCAGCCAGTCTTTAATTACTACAACCGCACCAATAACGAATCCAATTCCATTAATCGCAAAACCGTAATCTATTGCTGAAGCCGGCAGTAACAAGAGAACACCTGCTGCAAACAGCAGTAGACGGTTGAAATTATTTTGCGGTCCAAAGACAAAACCTATTAACCCACAGGATCCGACCCAAACACCTACCAAAGCGGTAACTGAGGCCTCTATTATTTCAAACGCAGATCCCTGACCCAATAGGGCTGGAGATAGGACAAAGACAAATGGGATAATATAAGCGATCCAACCGAGCCTAACCGCGGTCACACCTGTCTCCATCGGCCTGGCCCCCGAGAGCGAGGCCGCCGCAAAAGCTGCTATCGCCACTGGCGGCGTAATCATAGACATCAAACCAAAATAAAGAACGAACATATGCGCCGCGATCGGATTGATACCCAACTTCACTAGCGATGGCGCAATCATGGTAGCCAACAGCAGATAGATTGCAGATGTTGGCATCCCCATGCCAAGCAAAATTGAAACGATCGCGGTCAAGACTAAAAGTAAGAAGACGCTATCTTCACCAACGGATGCCAGCAACAATGTAAGTGCCTGACCAAGCCCTGTCCGATCCAGAATAGCAATTATAATTCCTGCCATTGCACCAATCGCTACGATATCTGCAGATGCACGACCACATCCAGCAATAGAATCCCACAATTGGGCCGGGGTAATTCGATGGCCCTTGTAACCGAAAATAATACTTACCACAGCCACAGAGATCGCCGCCCAGAAGGCCGCTTCTTGAGGGGGCATATTGAGTGAAAATAATGTCCAAACAAGAATTACGTATGGAAGAATAAAGAACCAACCCTCACCCATTACTTTGGCCATTCTAGGTATTCGGTCTTTGGGCAGAGGAGCAATCTTATTTTTGGCAGCTTCCAGATCAACCTGAACAAATACAGCAAGGTAGTAAAGCGCTGCCGGTACCAACGCTGCCAATATAATCTCTGTATATTCTAGCTCCAAAATCTCTGCCATCAAAAAAGCGGCAGCACCCATTATCGGAGGCATTATCTGACCACCCGTAGAAGCAACCGCTTCGATAGCACCGGCACTCTTAGAGTCATATCCGGCCTGTTTCATTAAGGGGATTGTTATGACGCCAGTCGAAGCGACATTGGCAACAGCCGATCCGGAAATAGAGCCGAAGAAGCCAGAGGCCACAACCGCTATTTTGGCAGAACCACCGCGGGATCGGCCCATCATAGCTGCAGCTACATCGGTAAACCACTCTGATGCGCCCGTATGCAGGAGTAATTGCCCCATCCAAATGAAGAGAACAACTGTTAAAACAATAATCTTGAGAGGTAGACCAAGAATGGAAGCATTGTTGGTGCCCAACTCGGCTATAAGACGATAGGGATCCTGTTCAACCCCCTTGAACATCTCTCCTGGGACCCAGTGACCGATAAAAGCGTACAGAACAAAAGCGGAAAAGATAATGGTGAGGCTAAGCCCTGCAGTTCGTCTCAGCGACTCCCAAACTAAAGGCAGTAAAATCATACTGATCCAAAACATCTGATCGCGCATGGCAAATGGATTTAGTTCGATGTCTCCATAGATAGATATAAGCCAAGCCGAGATCCCGAGACCAGACACCGCGCAAATCGCATCATACCAGGGAATAGAATGCCTTTTTCTCCCGCCACTCGCGGGATATCGAATAAAGACCACGCCTATCACCAACCCAAGACAAGCAACCATCGCCTGTTCGTCCAGCCACTCAAGTCCGAGTTTAAGTGGCAGTTCTATCGCCCAAGCCAGGGCAATAAGGGTAATAAATGCACCGAGGATCAATGCGGAAGACTTAACGAACGGAGACTCATCCCACTCAGCAATCAGAGCTGCACCTTTTTTATTTTCAGGTGTTCCCTCACTCATCACATCGCCAGCCATCACAAGATCCCTCTATTCCACTAAGACACAGATTCGCAATCATTTTATATGAAAATCGCCCGCGCCTCCTTGGGAGTGCACGGGCGACATCAAAATTTAGGCGTTTCCTCCAGGAGAATTTATCGTTTCCAGAGACCCACTTCTTTATAATATTTAATTGCGCCTGGATGATAAGCATAGCCCTGATCTTTTTGAAGACGGGCATTTGCTTGATAGGAACGCCACAGAGGACCCCCGGCTTTAAGTTGCTTTTCCTTTGTGTGCATGACTTTCGTCACTTTATAGGCAACATCATCAGACATCCCTTTGTGTGTCCAAAGAAGGAAGTCATAGGCAACAAAGTTAGTCGGTTTTAGCACCCCAGTCAGACCTTTGGCAGGTTTAACTATTTGCCATTCTGACTTTGGATACCACTTCTGCATTCGAGCCAAAGCCTCTGGAGACGTATCGAATGAGAGGTGCTTAACGCCGCCATCAATTTTAGCCTGCATTTGCTTGACCCAACCTGTTCCTGCGGCAGCTATTGCCATATCTGTTTTTCCAGAAATAAAGGCGCGCCAATGTTGAACTAGACCGACCTGAGGAACCTTTTTCACGTCATCATAAGTCAGTTTGTCGGTCGCAAGAGCTCCACTGGTTATATAGTGAAACAAAGGGGCCCCTTTGAAACCAGAGGAAATGCGCTTACCTTTGAGGTCTGCAACGCTATTTATACCACTTTTGATGGGAACCACGGGGCTTACCGTGAATTTCATCATGGTCGCAATAATGCGCAAATCGCTATATTTCGTCCCTTTAGAAAGAGCTATTCCTTCCTGTGCCATGTAGTACTGGGTAATGTTGGAAATACCAAAACCAAGCTCTCCTGCGTTGACAACGGGTATGTACTGTTGGGTACCACCCATTGTTTGCTTTCGCATTTGAACGCCAGGAGCATGTTCCGATACAGCTTTTGAGATAGTTGCGGTAATTTGGGCTACCGCCCCCGCCTTAGTTGACCCAATCCCAAAGGTCTGAGCAGTTGCCGACGCCGAAAGAGCGATAGCACTTAACGCGACGCAGCCAGTAAAAATAAACTTCATTACAGATTTCTCCCTGTCTCTTCTGTTAACAATAACCCTCAATTTGGGACTGTACACAGGTCAACGTCTGTTTCAAGTACGAATCTTATTTTTCCGGTATTTAAGCACTAGATTTACGAAAGAAACGTTTTAGTAGGTCCGCGTAAATCTTGGGTTGTTCTACCGCGCCATAATGCCCAACATCTGCTAAAACCTCTAACATGAAGGTGTCTGATGCGGCTGAAATCGACCGACAAACCTTCAAAGGGGCAACAGGATCACAATCTCCGCAGATGACCATTGTCGGAACCTTAATTACAGACAGATCATCAAAAATATCCGCTTCACTCATCATATGAACAGCGTTTCTTAGACCCGGTGCTCTGACACTGGACATTAATTCAATTACCTTTTGTCGAAGAAGGTGATTTACATTGGGTGCTAATATGGCAGGGCCTTTTTCATGCGCAAATCTGAGGGGACCCAGTTCTTCAAACAATCGAATTCTAGCGGCCGCGACAGCTTCTCTCTCACTCTTTGGCATCCTACCAAGTCCAACTAAGGGGTGAGATAGTGTGAGAGATAATGCAACTGTCGGAAATTGAGCTGCTATCCGTGCCGCGATCAATGCACCAAGAGATTGGCCCACTAGATGACAATTCCGTATCCCCAAACATGAAATAAGTTCAATGGCGACGTTGGTATAAGAGTCCACATCGAACGGTGGGGCAGGAACATTTTCTGATGTACCATAACCGGGCATATCCCAGGCAATAGTGTGGTACTCACTCGAAAGGATAGAAAATTGGTCCGCCCAATATTCAGATCCGGTTCCAATACCGTGAATAAAAAAAATCGGCTGCCCATGACCCTCTTCCCGCCACGAGACATTGATACTGGCATTTGGAATTTTTTTTTGACTCAGAGCGAAGGTTGCCGGTCTTCGGGCTTCATTTGATACATCTTCCATACACGATCTACTTCTTTTAGGGCCTCGCGATCAAAATCGTCTTTCGGCCAGATGTCCTCGGCCCAAAACCCAAAATGATCTTCTCCCCTGAGCAGCATGGCACTGGCACCGGGAAACCCTGTTTCTTTAACTTTTGGCGCAATATAGTGCACCGATAAACCTATACGTCGGTCATCAGACTTATTCGGGTCGGATGCATGTAATACATCCTCCTTGTGAAAGGAAAACTCACCGGCCTTTAATGGCACGTGAATAGCCTTTTCCTCATTAATACCCAGAACAGTCTGGCCCCGAGATAAAATATTATTTTCAGCCAGGGTCTCCTCGTGATCATATATCCCCTGATTATGTGACCCGGGTAAGAAACGCATGCAGCCTGACTCACGTGAGGCTTCAGAAATTGCAATCCAAGCTGTAAGTGTCTCGCAAGGTTCTAAACCGTAGTATGTCGAGTCTTGATGCCACGAGACAAAACCCGGATCCCCCGCCTCTTTCTGAAAAAAACTAGAGCCCCAGCACATTATATTTGGCCCGATAATATCTTCTACGGCATCAAGAAGTTTAGGGTGCGAGATCAGCTCGCACAAAAAAAGAAAGGGTATATGAGCTTTTATCTTACACCGCGATTGGATTTGTCCTCCAAGTTCGGACTCAACTTTTTCTATCTTGTGACGGATCTCAGCCGCTTCTTTTGGTTTTAGTAGCTCGATTGGCCCAAGAAACCCCGCGGTATTATAACTATTTACCTGCTCATTAGTCAGCACTCTACCCATAGGCCAGTTTATCTCCAAAAATCTAAACCTATCGATAGCATATCGCGGCACCTCTGTTGAGGGCAATGTTCTGGCGTGTTGCAGGTAAACGGGCAGGTAGTAAAGTGGACAGAACTCTGCCCATGCAATAGAAGACCAGAAAAGTTTTTATATTTTTAAGCAAATTGAAGGGGTTTTACCTTTGGATGAAAGCAGCGACCGAATTGAGAGAAAACCCGTCGCCTTTGGAGATTTAAGGGGTTGGATTGCAGCACTGCGTGAAGCCGGGGAGCTAGCGGAGTTTGATCAAGAAGTAGATTGGGATACGGAGCTCGGGACGATCGTCCGCATGGCGCAAGGCACTGGAGCTGGCCCGGCTTTCCTTTTCAAGAATATCAAAGACTACAACACACCTGAGAGCGTGTGCGGCGAGGTCTTCACGAATGGTCAGGGAAGCTATTCGCGTTTAGCTATGATGTTCGGTTTAAAACCCGACACCCCCATTCGTGATATGGTAAAAATGTGTCGATACATTTTTAAAGAACGTATACCGCCGAAAACAGTCCGCACAGGTCCGGTTAAAGACAATATTATCACTGGGCGAGATATAGACTTGTTTAAATTCCCGATCCCGAAATGGAATCGTGGCGATGGTGGTCGTTACATAAATACGTATTCGGCTTGCGTCACTAAGGATCCGGAATCAGGGATTCATAACGTCGGTATTTATCGCGGAATGGCGCTGGACCAAGCCAATATTGGCGTTCTCCTGTGGAGGGCGCAGGGATGGGGAAACCACTATGCAAAGCACATGGCCCGTGCTGACGAGATGCCCGTCGCATTCGTGATTGGCTGGGAGCCAACGATGGGATTTACGGCAGGTTCACCTGTTCCTCGAGATGTCTCAGAATACGAAGTTATGGGTGCGATTAGAGGAGAACCGGTCGAATTAGTAGACTGTGAAACAGTGCCGTTGCAGGTGCCGGCCAGCGCCGAGATTGTAATCGAAGGATGGATATCAACGGATCCTCAGACTTTCAGACCCGAGGGCCCATATGCTGAATTCACCGGCTATTATGCGACTGAGCAGACACCGAAACACGTTGCTCGGGTGACAGCAATAACCCATCGCGACAGGCCCATATTACGTGGAGCCCTCGAAGGTGCAGTTCCTGGATCCTACGGCGAAAACCATATTATGAGCTCCATTCAGAGATCAGCGACGGCTTGGAACGCACTAGAAAGTGCAGGTGTCCCAGGGGTTACCGACGTTTTTGGAATGCCAATACAAGCGGGCATTAATGTGGCAGTACAAATTAACCAAACTTATCGTGGACAAGCAAAACAAGTGGCGGCAGCTCTATGGGGTAACTCCGCATCACATGTTAGGTACAAACATGTCTTCGTTGTGGACCAGGATATCGATGTCCATGATTATGGAGCGATCGATTGGGCTTTAGCCTGGAGATTCAATGCGGGTGAAGACGATTTAATCGTATTCCCCTCGACTTGGGGCGCAGGACTTGATCCAAGTGTTCGAGCTCGAGACTCAAACGTGCATCTATTTGGAACAGGTAAATGGCACCGTGTCTTGTTAGATTGCACAATCAATCTTGATTATGAACCGGATGAACAGGGACGACGCTGGCCGCCAACAGTTCATCCCTCTAAGGAAGATCAAGACAAGGCAAGGGCCCGATGGGAAGAATTGGGCCTCGATAAATGGGGCAAGGGCTTACTATAAGCAACACTTGGACCCTTCAGGAAAGACAAAGATAATGAATAGTAATGATATTGACTCATTTGGCGGGGTGTCGAACAGATTGCAACCCAGGGTGTTTGAGGATCTTAGGGGTTGGATTGATGCGCTCAAGGAGGAAGATACACTTCAAGAAATTGATGTTGAAGTAGATTGGAATTGTGAGCTTGGAACCATTGCCCGAAAGGCTTTTGGCACAGGGGAAGGTCCTGCAATACTCTTCAAAAACATAACTGGTTACAACGAGGACAGTGCGAGATGCTCACAACTTTTCACCGGTGGGATGTCGAACTACTCGAGACTGGCGATGACCCTTGGCTTACCTAAGGACTCTCCGGCGCGAGATCTCGTTTTAGCAACCAGATATTATCTATCTCAGAGAGTTGAACCCACTCAGGTAGCCACGGGCCCAGTCAAAGAAAACATCTTGGTCGGGGACTCGATAAATTTATTTGATTTTCCGGTCCCTCAATGGCACCGCGAAGACGGCGGAAGGTACATAAACACTTTTCAAGCCACCGTGACGATGGACCCGGATACCGGAGTACATAATCTCGGTATATATCGTGGAATGATTGGTCAAAGAGACACCCTACCTGTTCTGCTTTGGAGAGCTCAAAATTGGGGTGTGCATTTTCAAAAATGGGCGGAACGAGGACAAAAAATGCCCGTCGCGCATGTTTACGGGTGGGAACCTTCCCTTCCCTATTGCGCATCAGCCCCCGTTCCAACTGGGGTCTCTGAATACGACGTGATGGGCGCTATCCGCGGAAAGCCTGTCGAATTAGTAAAATGCGAAACCAATGATTTACTCGTACCTGCTAGCGCAGAAATAGTTGTCGAGGGTTACATAGATCCTGATCCCTCTACCTTCGAAATGGAAGGACCCTTTGGTGAATACCCTGGATATTTTGGGGGAGACGCAGGGCCAAAACATGTAACCAAAGTTACGTGCATAACCCACCGCAATAATCCTATTTTCCGAGGAACCCTTGAAGGCACCCTGCCTAAAATGTTGAACGAGAATAGCGTCATGAGTTCAATACAGCGCGCCGGGGTCGCATGGAATGTTCTAGAACGGGCAGGCGTACCAGGAGTAACAGATGTTCACTGTTCACCTGCAAATAATGGCACAACAGTTTTTATCCAATTAAATCAAACTTATCGTGGCCAAGCCAAACAAGCCGCCGCCGCCCTTTGGGGATCAAACTCCGCGCATCTGAGATACAAAAATGTCTGGGTGCTGGATGACGATATAGATATTCGGGATTATGGCGCAGTCGATTGGGCCTTCGCATACAGGGTAAATGCATCTGAGGATGATATTGTTTTCTTTCCTGCAAATTTTGGATCCCTTCTTGATCCCTCAACCCGTTTGAAAGATCGTGACCCAATGCTTTTTGGGACAGGAAAATGGTGTCGGGTTTTAATAGATGCCACAATCAATCTTGATTTTGAACCGGAGGAGCAATACGGCGGAAAACGCTACCCACCAACCGTGGCACCTCACAAAGCCGATATGGACAAAGTCAACGCACGCTGGAAAGAGTACGGTTTCGAGGAATGATAAACACTCCGCCAATAATTACCCATTCAGAGAGATAAATCATCGGCGTAAAATAGCTATTGGGAAATTCAGTTTTGGAAAAATCGACTTTAGCGCCGAGCCCTAAAAAACTCTTGTAAAAGCTCCTTGGCGCGAACCTCGCCAATTCCGCCGTAGATTTCGGGGACATGATGACAAGTCGATTGATTAAAAATGCGAGGACCGCTCTCGACCCCACCACTTTTTGAATCTGACACGCCGAAGTACAGGCGGCGAATTCTGAAGAGAGAAATGGCCGCTGCACACATGGGGCAGGGTTCAAGTGTGACGTAGAGATCACAATTGATCAGCCGGTGTCCGCCATACTGAGACGCCGCTTTTCTTAAAACAAGCATCTCGGCATGCGCCGTAGGATCCCCGAGCTCTTCAGTGCGATTGCCATCGGCGGCCAAAATTTCTCCACTGACAGAGTCAATGACGACAGCGCCGACAGGCACCTCTTCCCTTAAAGCTGCCTCTATTGCTTCCTCAAGAGCAAGTTCCATTAACCCATTCTTTGCAACCACCATCGTTAGCAGCATGCCCAAAATCAGAGCTATCTACGGCAGGTCTGCCAAAAGCCTCCCATACCCCTGTCTTGGTTCACGAACCCTGAGCCGCTTTTGAAACTCCCAAACTCTAGAAGGTACTGGATGGACCACTGGAAGTCCCAAATCTTGTTCTAGTAACTCTATTATGCTGAGCACCTTCCAACCCGTGCCAAGCATATAGATACCTTGCGCGCGCTTGTTCCTAAGCACTAAATTTTTGATAAAGGCGTAAACCTGATGCGGATCTAAATTTTGCGCCTGGTTAAAATCTACGTCCATTCCTTGGAAATCAAGGACGTCAAATCCTGCCGCTTTAAAATATTCGGCAAAAGTGTCATTGATTTCACCTCTAAAATAGCTCGCACCCACAAGCCGCTTTACCTTAAGCGCTTTTAGAGCCGCTATATGATTTGTCCCAGATGTGAAGATCGGTATTTTATGCTTTCTCTCCCAAGAACGAATCTTTTTTGCCTCTCCCTTCAAACCCATAACCATAAACGGTGGAGCTCCCTCAGGGTGTATTACATCGCACCCCTGTTCTGCCAGCAGAGCTACCTTCGCGTCATAATCCTTCATAATCTCTTTGAATTCCGTCCGTTCGCCGCGGCGAATATCATTAAATAGCGGAATAACACCGATACCCTCGGGTAACAGGCGGATCATGTCCTCTAAACCTCCTGGTCTCATCGTGGGCTTAATTATACCTATAATTCCCCGCCAACTAGAAAATGCCATTTTCGCCTCCATAAAATATCTCTGATGATTGTGAGGTCACTTTGTTAAGAGGACAAGTCCTTGCACTATGTTCAGGTGGGTTAATACCGCCTAGACTAGATCCCTAACATGAAGCTTTTCCAGTAATTGATTTCTATGACTCGACCTATAATTGGCCTAACCCTTGACCGAGAAGAAGAAGGAGAGTTTGCAACAACCCCCTGGTATGCCCTTCGAGAAAATTATTGTTCAGCAGTATTTGATGCTGGCGGCAACCCAATTACCCTGCCCCACGAACCCGATCTTTGTTCAGAATACATTAATTTAATTGACGGACTCATAATTACTGGGGGAAATTTTGATGTAGATCCTGCGATATTTGGTGCGAAATCAAAGCACAGCCTTGTGAAGTTGAAAGAAAAAAGAACAGCTTTCGAAATAGCAATTACTCGCCAAGCAATCGGCCAAGATATACCTACCCTTGGAATATGCGGGGGAGAACAGCTCATGAATGTAATATTCGGTGGTAGTTTAATCCAACATATTCCGGATGAAATTGAGAACCCGCTGGAACACGAGCAAACAAATCCCAAATCCGAGCCTGCACATGATATCCTTATCAAGGAAAGTACGTTACTCCATCAAATTGTGAAGAAAAGAAAAATTACAGTTAATAGTGCCCACCACCAGGCTGTTGCAGCTCCTGGGAACACAGTCATCGCAAACGCCGTCGCGCCAGACGGGGTAATTGAGGGCATTGAAGTCCCGAGCAAACGCTTTTGTCTTGGCGTCCAATGGCATCCAGAGTATGGGATCAATGAGGCTGATCAAGCCATTTTCCAAGGTTTTGTGGACGCAACCAAATAAATATAGATTCAAGGCAGAATGACAGAACGAATAGCAAAAAGATTGTCGCGCAGCGGGATCTGTTCTCGGCGAGAGGCAGAGCGAATGATTAGTGCTGGTCGTGTCAGTGTTGGCGATAAGATCTTAAAGACCCCAGCGACGCTCGTATCTAACGAAGATGTTATCAAAGTCGATGGAAAAAAAATCAACTTGCCGGAACGGGTTAGATTGTGGCGTTACCATAAAGCTCCAGGCGTCCTTTGCACAAATCATGATGCTAGAGGGCGACCAACCCTCTTTGAACAACTGCCAAAAAATATGCCCCGTACTATGCTTGTGGGAAGACTTGATTTTAATTCCGAGGGCCTAATCCTCCTGACAAATGACGGCACGCTCGCCCGAAAACTTGAATTACCATCGACCGGATGGGTCAGGAGATATCGGGTGAGAGTGTTCGGACAATACGAAGAAAAGTTATTGGCAAATCTCCAAGCGGGGGTGTTGATTGATGGCATTCAATACGGCCCTATTGAAGCAATCACTGAAGAAAAAAAGGCGAGCAATAGCTGGCTTAGGTTATCCTTGCGTGAAGGCAAAAACCGCGAAATAAGACGTGTCATGAGTCATATAGGTTTAGAGGTGAGCCGATTAATAAGAGTCTCATACGGCCCTTTTCATCTGGGAAATTTACCTCGAGGGGGTCTACAAGAGATCCCAGCGAGCGTGATAGAAGACCAAACAGGTTCGGGCAAAAAGTTTAAAGCCATAAGAAGCAGATCCAAATAGGAAAAAAGTAGAGTTTAAAAATACCTGATGCGCGTAACTTCTGGATATTGTCGGGGTAAAACAATCTTGACCCCCCCACAGGGAGGTATTCGGCCAACAGCCGAAAGGGTCCGTCAAGCAGTCTTTAATACTCTGTGTCATGGTAACACGAATATTGGCGTCGAGGATCATGTTAAAGGGTCTCGGCTAATTGATGTTTTTTGTGGCACAGGCGCGATGGCATTTGAGGCTTTATCTAGGGGTGCAGAGCACGCTAGCTGCATAGATATCAATAAAATTGCACTGGACTATTGCAGGACGAATGCGAAGAATTTAGCGTTGCGCGACAAGATGGAAATTATTTCCAGCAGCGCATTGTCTCCCCCGCCCGCTAAACAACCATGCTCCTTAGTATTTCTTGATCCCCCATATTTCACGGAGCTTGCACCTCCGGCACTTAAGTCTTTGGCTGCCGCCGGCTGGATCAAAAATGGGGCGATATGCGTCGTTGAAACAAGTTGGAATGAGATTCTAGTTTGGCCCGAGAGAGCCAAAATTCTTCAGGAAAAAAAATACGGTAAAACAAAAATTACCTTTCTGAACTGGTCGACTAAGAGCACCTAACCCCAAAAAAGATAATTTTTACCGTCTCCCGAAGAGTTTTTCTATGTCTTGTAGCTTTAGCTCAATATATGTTGGCCGGCCATGATTACATTGCCCTGAGTGCGGTGTCACTTCCATTTGCCTAAGTAGCGCATTCATCTCCGGCTGACTAAGACGCCTTCCTGCTCTAACACTCGAGTGGCAAGCCATCGTCCCGCAAATGTTTTCTAACCTCTCCTCAAGAGAGAAGCTGTCACCGAGCTCTAGCAGGTCTTCAACTATATCCTTAATGAGACCCTTTACATCTGTCTGCCCCAACAAGGCCGGCACCTCTCTAACCACAATTGCACCCGTACCAAAAGGCTCTATGACCAAGCCAACTTTTCCAAGGCGCTCCTGTTGATCCACAAGGCGCTCGCAGTCGCTAGGGTCCATTTCCACGACTTCCGGCAAAAGCAATCCCTGGCGTTTGACGCCTCCTTTCGCTAGAGCATTCTTCATATCTTCATAGAGCAGGCGCTCGTGTGCCGCATGCTGATCTACGATTACAATCCCCTCAGAAGTCTGCGAAACTATGTAAGTTTCATGAAGTTGTGCCCTGGCGACTCCCAACGGAAAAACGTTATCTTGCCCCTCATTTTCTGCGTTTGTAATACCCGTAAAAGTGTCAGGTGGCGCTGAAAGATTTTCTGTACCAGAGAGCGGACCATAAGCATTTGAGAATGAACCCGATTGACCTTTGAATATTTCGGCTCCACCGACGCGTTGGCTTATTCGTGTTAGGGAACCACTTTGCCCGGTTCTGAAGGCTCCCAACGCCTGCTGAGCAACACTGGAAGATGACCGGTGCCCGGCCTCGGCAAGAGCATTTTTTAAAGCACCCACAATTAATCCTCTGACTGCACCAGCTTCTCGAAACCTGATCTCGGTTTTCATTGGGTGAACATTCACATCAACCTCTTGGGAAGGCACTTCCAGATAAAGAGCAACCATTGGATGCCTGTCACGGGCAAGAAAATCTTGATAAGCACCTCTTACTGCACCACGCAATAACGGGTCACGAACTGCGCGTCCATTTACAAAAAGGAATTGAGATCTCGCAAAAGACTGGTTCAAAGTCGGCAAACCTGCATAACCAGTTAGCCGCATGGCACCCCGTTCAGCATGAAGGGAGACAGAGTTTTCTATAAAATTACGTCCCATTACATCACCAAGGCGCTTTATCTTCTGGTCCAATAAGTCATTTTGTTCTGCAACCAGCGATAGTTTCTCACCTCTCTCATCCGATACAGTGAACGAAATATTCGGACGAGCCATCGCAAGACGTTTTACCGTTTCTAGTATGTGATTTACTTCCGTGCGTTCCGTCTTCAAAAATTTAAGCCTTGCCGGGGTTGCATAGAACAAATCGCTAACCTCCACGCGAGTGCCAACACTTACAGCAGCCGGACAGGAGTCAGCTTTCGCTCCGCCCGACACAGTAATTTTCCAGCCACTTTGCGAGCCCGCTTTTTTACTGGAGATGCTCAAACGAGCCACAGATCCGATAGACGGAAGTGCTTCCCCTCTAAACCCAAGGTCATGAATCTGAATCAAATCGTCATTGGGCAACTTTGATGTTGCATGTCTCTCGACGCATAACTCTAGATCCGATTTTGACATGCCTTGGCCATCGTCAGTTACGATAAGTTTGCCCTGACCACCACCACGCAAAATAAGATCAATGCGCTTTGCACCCGCATCAATAGCATTTTCAACCAATTCTTTTGCTACCGATGCAGGCCTTTCCACCACCTCCCCAGCCGCAATTCGGTTGATTGTAATTTCTGGCAACAAGCGAATAGGCATCAAGCTTCCAACTCACGCAAAAATTTTTGGGCAAAGCGTTTACCAATTTCAACTGCCGGTTGATCGAAAGGATCAACATTGAGCAAATGACCCGATAGGATCGTCTCAAAAATGAAGTGCATGATCAAAGCGCCAACTGCCCTCTCGCTGACCGATTCAATTTCAATAGTTCGACAGGGCCGACCCCGTTCTTTTAGCGCCATTGCCGTCGCACGGTACTGGACATCCATTAACTCATTTAAAGTCCTACCGTTTAGGATTCCTAGGTCGGATCCAACAAGCCAGGGTATTTTAATTTTTTCTCCAGCCTCTGAGTTAACGACCCTAATAAAGGTGAACATTTTATCCGAGGGGCCATCCAAATAGAGTTGCAGCTGACTATGCTGATCAACGGCTCCTAACGCATCTATCGGTGTAGTCCCAAGACCATTTTTACCGAGACTCTCAGCCCAGAGTTGACGATACCATCTGCCAAATAAATTTAGACGATCGCAGTAAGGCATCAAAACTGTCTGAGTGATATTTTTTTTCTCCGCTAGTCCCACCGACATTGCCGCGCCAAGAGCTGGGGCGAAGCTTTGAGGATCACACCCCGACAGAAATTGATCTAAAACAACTTTGGCACCGTCTCGTAAATCTGCACCATTGACGCCCGCAATCAATGCCGGCAAAACCCCCACGAGAGAGAGAGCCGAATATCTGCCACCTATCCTTGGATCATGATCTAAAACAGGTATATTCGTTTTTTCGCATATTACCCTGAGTGAATTTTGACCGGGCTGACTAATAGCCATAAATTGGTCAGACAATCTATCGATCCCAGCTTGGTTCCAAGCTGACAAGCAAAGCGACAATTGTACGACGGTTTCCAGGGTCTCCCCAGATTTGGATATTGCCAAGACACCGGTTTTATCAAAGTCACAATTTTGTAGCGCTTTCTTGAACGAAAATGGATCGATATTCTCCAAAAAAACAACTCGTGGAGAGCTTTCCGAAGAGTTCGCTTTTTTTTCAGAGAATTCGCAAAGCATCTTGCCGCCGAGACTCGAACCACCAGCCCCGAGAATCCAAACAGTCTCAAATTTTTCTCTCCAATCTTTGGAAAGGGTCCTTAAACTGCCAAGGTCATCTACATTAGGTGTATTCAGGACAGCAAAATCATTTGTTGCATATGCATTTCTCAGTGCTTCTAACGCAGGCCTCAAGCGATCCAGAAGAAAAACAATATCATTGTCTTCCAATCCAGAGCCCCCTATTTGCTCTGCCAAACAGCAAGATATGTCTTGAGTATAGCTCATGATATAAAACACTAACGTAGCCCAAACCTACGAGTCGTGAAAATATTGCTCAAATATAGATAAAGAGAATTATTTTTGAAAACTTCTGAAAACTAAGCTGATCAAGGGAATATCACTATCTTGGATCTAATGATTTTGACTGTATGTTTCGTGGCATTTTTTTCAGGCGGCCTCATCAAGGGCGTCGTTGGAATGGGTTTGCCGCTCACCTCAGTTGCGTTGATGACGCAAGTCATCGATTTGCGCATCGCTGTACCTCTGTTGGTTATCCCAATCCTCGCCACGAATTTTTTCCAAGCCATTCGGGGGGGGAATGCGCGCCTTCTCATATCCCAATACTGGCCACTTATAGTACCTGCATGTGTATTTACATTCGCCGGAGTCTACATACTCATGAATGTTGATACCGCGCTTATAATTATGACACTTGGGACCGTGATTACAGTTTACGCTCTTGTTAATATATTTGCATTCCATGTCACGGTCTCGCAAAAGCATAAAGTTTGGCTCTCGCCCGTCACTGGAACAGCGGCAGGACTGATGGCTGGTATGACCGGAGTGATCGCGATCCCGACGATGATATATTTTCAAGCTTTGGGATTAAAAAAAGACCTTTTTGTCCAAGCCCTGGGAATTACTTTTTTTATAGCCGGGATCTTCCTTTTACTGGCCCTATGGCAAAGACAGATCTTAAATCTGGACAATCTGCCAATATCAGCTTTAGCAATGCTGCCCGCAATGGCGGGCATGTATATAGGCGAAAAAATACGTCGTTTTATTTCTGAGGAAAGATTCAGGATGGGGGTCTTTTTATTTCTTGCTTTGGCGGGGCTCAATTTAGTAAGGAAAGCTCTTTTCTAGTTATTGAGAAGAAGATATTCCTGCAGGTTTTCCTACAACAACAACTGTAAATAGCCCTGGATCCAGGAGGCGCTTTGCTACCGTTTTTACTTGGTCTCTGGTGACGGAATTGATTATGGAAGCCCGACGATTTAAATATTCGATTCCCAATCTGTTTACCTGCACTGCTAATAACATTTGGGCAATTCTTCGGGTTGAGTCCAAACGCAGGGGAAAAGAACCATTAATATAATTTTTTGCTTCTTGTAATTCTTCCTCTGAAATTGCGAGCTCTGACATTTTACGCCACTCCCCACGGATGATATCTAACGAGTCCTTAACTCGAGAATTAGAGGTAGCTACGCTTCCCATAATTAAGCCCACGCTTTCAAAAGGGTTCAACCAACTGTAAACGCCATAAGCAAGACCGCGTTTTTCTCTTACTTCTTCCATCAAGCGTGATGAGAAACCTCCGCCACCCAGTATTCTGTTGACGATATACGCAGCATACCATTCAGGGTCGGTTCGCTTGAAACCCCGGTGCCCAAATAATGCAACGCTTTGAGGGAGTGATTTTTCAACAACTATCGTCTTACCCTCCATCTGAATCTCTGGCTTGGCAAGCATCTCTCGATCAGTGCCCTTTGGCAGGCCGCCAAAAATCTCATCCAGCCTCATAGAAAGCTCATCTGGGCCAATGTCTCCTGCAACCCCTATCAACAAATTTTTTCGACTAAAAAAAGAATTAGAGAACAAAACAAGGTCTTCTCTGTTGATGTTAGAGATTGAGGCTAATGTTCCGCCGATGGGTCGCCCATATGGATGATTGCCAAATACAGATCGGTACCAGACCCGAGAAGCTATTCTATCAGGGTCTTCTTGATCTAACCTTAGAGAAGCACTCAATTGAGCTCGAACCCGTAAAAAGGGATCCTGGTCAAAACGCGGTTTATTTAAAGCTAATGCCAGCAACTTGAAAGCTTCGGCGCGATTCCGTTTTAGGGTTTGAATTGATCCGGAAAATGTCTCCAAGTTTGCCCTAAATCTCAGACGCACGGAGAGATCCTCTATTTTTCCTTGAAATGCCTCGGAGTTTAAATCCCCAGCGCCCTCATCCAACATTGAAGCGACAAATTGTGCTCTTCCTTCCTTCCCCGCAGGGTCTGAAACAGCCCCCGAGCGAAACGCAAAGGACATCGAGATTACCGGGACCGAAGGATTTTGAACAAGCCAAGCTCTAATCCCACCTTTGCTCTCGACCTCTTTAATATCAACAGCCAAACAGAATTTTATTGGAAAGACACATAGTACAGCTAAGACAGCAAGCTGGAACAAACATTTTTTCAACTTACTGCCCTTCTCTTTTCTTAGGCGTCAAAAGACTGGTCACTGAATTTCGTAGCACTAGGGTTTTATTGGCCGCAGCAACGACATCCGAGACACGAACACTCATAATCCTCTCGGGCCACTCTTCTAAGTCTTCTAGTGATTGACCGGTCGTGAGCGCACGACCGATGATATTTGGGGCTGCCATCAGTGAGTCCCGGGCGTACACGGCCTCGGCGGTTAGCTTTTTGGCCGCCCGCTTTATCTCATCAGCGGAAATACTTTTAGTTTTAATTTCCAAAAGTTCTCTATCTAGTGCCCTTTCAATTTGTGCTAACGACAGATTGTCCCGCGGCGTCACCGAAATTCCAAACTCCCCGTAATCAAGCGCTGTTGGGTTGTACCAGACAGAGGCAGATATCGCCTTTTTTTGCTCCAGAACAAGGCTCCGATATAAACGAGACCTCGTTCCGCCCCCCAGTATCTCTGCCAGAACTTGGAGTGCATATGCCTCTCGCTTCTGTGCGGTCCGATAACATGAGGTAATATATATCCTGCTGAGACTTGGTTGCCTTACCTGAGCGCTTGATAGAGAAACTCTTCGAGCGGCTCTATGCTTCGGCTCTGCCGATCTGGTTCTCACTATTTCGGCACCAACCGGAATAGAGCCGTAATATTTCTCCGCAAGCGGTTTGATTTCTTCTAAGGAAACATCCCCCGAAACAATCAAGATGGCATTATTGGGGGCATAAAACTTTTTATAGAAGCGCAACGCATTTTCAGTACTCAATTCTCTAATTTCATGCTCCCAACCAATTACGGGGTGTCGATACGGATGGTTTAGGTAAAGAGCGGTTTGCTGAGCCTCAAATAACTGTGCAGCCGGGCTATTATCCGTTCTGGAAGAGCGTTCCTCCAAAACAACGTCTCGCTCAGGAAGTACTTCTTTGTCGGTAAGGACAAGTTTGGTCATGCGCTCAGCCTCGAGTTTCATCACCAACTCTAATTTGCTCCGAGCAACCTTTTGATAATAAGCTGTAAAATCTTGCGATGTGAAGGCATTATCCGTCCCCCCATTTCGCGCGACTATTTTTGAAAATTCACCTGGTGGGGTGTATTTCGTTCCCTTGAACATGAGGTGTTCAAGAAAATGTGCGATCCCTGATTGACCTCGCGGTTCATCTGCTGCACCTACCTTGTACCAAACCATATGAACCACAGCTGGCGCACTTCGATTGGTGACCACTACGACTTGCATGCCATTACTCAAGGTATAAGTCTCAGGGTTAAAAACCGCGGTCCTGCCCGAATAACTGAAAAGGGCCATTGATGACAAAGCTACCAATAAAAATTTTATCATAACCGCACCGTTAATTCACAAAATTTAACTGATATGCCGGATAGTTATTGCAGACCAAAAACTAAAATCAATTTGTCCTTAATTCCAGAGGATTTCAGGGCGCTTTAAAAAAACGTCAAAACAGTCCGTCAAGCAGACCCCAATCCGCTCTCTCTATCACAGGAACATCACCATTAGCTATAGTTTTGCCATCCGATTTCAAATCATTTATTCGTTTAGACTCTTTTTCAGGATCAAGAATAGCTCCTGGCTTTTCGGCGCCCTGCCAGAATATAATTTTATCTATAAGCTTTTTATCGGTGCCGCTGATCGTCTTGTTATCACTACTTAGCTTTGCGCGAATGGAATCATCGGAACTCCTGGCCTGAGCGCGGCCCAAAATCGCATCCTCTGCAGGAGAAGTTGCGCCCAGTCGGTTTCTTCTAGATAACTTCTGCCTCGATGAAGAACCTCTCGAAGAAATAAGGTCATCGGCGCTGTCCCTCACAGATTTTTCTTGAGTTCTACTGATATTCGGAATTGGCACACGAAGACCATAATCAGGGGGCAAGCTAAGCGGAGCTCTAGTCACCACTTCGAATTCGTCAGGCGATTGTTTGCCGAGCCCCACAATATCGCGGGCCGAGCTACAACCGATCAACAAAATCGGAAGAATTATCGCAAATACGTTTTTAAAAGATTGAGCCTTCATTGGAGAGCAGTTAGTACCAACCTGGTGAAAAATAAAGTTCATTTGGACTTCCTAACACATAGGCTGTCAATCAAAATTATTACGACCCCTAGAGTGATCGCACTGTCAGCAACATTAAATGCTGGCCAATGCCAGTTTTGGTAATGAAAATCCAAGAAATCAACTACCGCGCCAAATCTAATTCGATCAATCAAATTTCCGACGGCACCACCAATGATTAATGCCAAACCCAGGGATAATGAACGGTCTTTTGTCTTGATCATCCAGACAGCCAAGCCAACTGTTAATATTGAAGCACAAATAACTAAAACCCAACGGACCCACCAATCACCACTACCAAAAATTCCGAAGCTGACGCCAGGGTTCATAACGAGCACCAAATTAAAGAAGTTGGACAAAGGAATTATTGAAGGAGGAGCCATTATCACCGCCAAAATCCACCATTTTGTCGCTTGATCAACCAGGACTATCAAGAACAAAACAAAAAAGACCGCTGAACGCTTTGAGAAAATCAAATGTCCATAAACTCCGAGCAACGTTTACAAAGGTCCTCTGCTTGCCCGGCGGCACCGACTTCTGGAAGCACCTTCCAACATCTCTCGCATTTATTCCCCGGCGCCGCGATTACCTCTACTCCAACATTGGAGACATCATCGAGTCTGAAAGCATCTGAAGGGATCGTCTCAGTGGTCAATTCCGCTGCGGATGTAATGCAAATTTCCGCCACATCTAAATTCTCGAATAGCTTGGCATCAGACTGATTCAGAAAGATTTTTACAGCCGCTTGCAAACTCGAGCCAATTTTTTTACCCGCTCTTTCCAATTCTATTGCCCCAGTAACCACACGGCGAATTGCTCTGATCCGTTGCCACTTTTGGTCCAATTTCGGGTCCTCCCACGCGCGGGGAACATCAGGAAATTGTCGTAAGTGCACAGAATCGGGTTCATCATCCCAATCCAAGGTCTGCCTGCTTTGCCATGCTTCCTCCGCGGTAAAGCTGATTATCGGCGCCAACCAAGCGGTCAAGCAAGAAAATGTATCATAAAGAACCGTCCGAGCTGCACGTCGGGTAAGAGCATCATTTTTATCGCAGTAAAGACTATCTTTTCGAATATCGAAGTACAAAGAAGAGAGTTCGAGCGCACAAAAATTATGGAGGGCTATAAAAACGTTATGAAAGTCATAGCTCTCGGAAGATTGACGGATCATTTTGTCGATATCTTGAAGGCGATGCAGGATAAACCTCTCCAGCTCCGGCATGTCTTCGAAGGCAACCCTCTCTTCATCACGATAACCATCGAGACTTCCTAAGAGAAAGCGCAGTGTATTTCTCAGGCGTCGATAGGCATCCGATTGAAATTTTAGAATTTCGGGCCCGATCCTTAGGTCATCAGAATAATCGGATGCAACGACCCAAATCCGGAGGATATCTGCACCATATTGTTTAATAACCTCCTCAGGCGATATCACGTTGCCCAAGGACTTCGACATCTTGACGCCTTCCTCCGCGAGAACGAACCCATGAGTCAAAACTGCCTTGTAAGGGGCACGATCTCTCGTGCCGCAAGACTCCAGAAGAGACGAATGAAACCAACCCCGATGCTGGTCTGATCCTTCAAGATAAAGGTCGGCCGGAGATTTGAGATCTTCTCGCTGCTCTAAAACAAAACTGTGAGTAGATCCGGAGTCAAACCAAACATCTAAAATATCAGTAACTCGATCATAGTCTTCCGCAGAGTAACCATTAGACAGAAACCTCGCCGGGTCTGAGGCAAACCAAGAATCAGCCCCCTCCTCTTCAAAAATTTTTACAATTCGCTCATTCACATCTGGATCACGTAATATATCGCCCGTTTCCTTGTGAACGAAAACGGATATAGGGACGCCCCAGGCTCTCTGACGAGAGATTACCCAGTCAGGTCGGGTTTCAATCATTCCCCTCAGCCTGTTTCTACCTTGGGGTGGGAAAAAATTAGTCTCAGAAATTGCTTCTAGGGCCTTGGAGCGTAAACTCCTTGCCCCCTGCTCATCTCCCATTGATATAAACCATTGAGGCGTATTACGAAAAATAACAGGCGTTTTAGAACGCCAACTATGCGGATATTGATGCTTCAGACGAGAACGAGCCAGCATCACGCCTTTTTCGGCAAGGGCCCCAATAACCAGAGAATTTGCGGAACCCTTCTTTCCATTCTCTTTGATTACGAGTTCCCCCTCAAAACCCGGCGCCTCTTTTGTATAGGCTCCTCTTGCGTCTACCGTATAAGGAATATGACGGTCTATACCGCGTGCATCCAGCAAAGGGTTGTTTGCAATCCAGATTTCAAAATCATCTCGGCCGTGACTAGGAGCCGTATGAACAAATCCGGTCCCCACATCATTCGTCACATGATCCCCATCAAAAAGCGGGACATCGAAATTGTAACCACCGCCTAAATTTCTAAGCGGGTGGTGACAGTGCCCTTTTGATAATGTTTCTGCTGGAATTTCAACCAAACGCTCAAACGAAATGACCCGTGCTGTAGCCATGACTTCAGATGCCAATTCATCTGCGAGCAGGTACAGGTCGCCCTCTTTGGCCCAATTTTCTTCCGGGGCCTCAATGATTTTATATAATCCGTATGAAATTTTAGATGAAAAGGATATCGCCCGATTGCCCGGAATTGTCCAAGGTGTGGTGGTCCAAATAACCACTCTAAAATCTGGAAATTCATTCAACAAATCATCCCAGGCGTTACTTCCCGAAGGTATCGCCGGAAATGCGACCCAAATTTGATCTGACTCATATTCATGATATTCCACTTCTGCCTCAGCCAAAGCGGTTCCTTCCACAACCGACCACATTACCGGTTTGGAACCCCGATAAAGTTGTCCACTTGTTGCAAACTTCATCAGTTCCTGGGCTATTTTTGCTTCTGCGGCGAACGTCATGGTGGTGTAAGGGTTTTTCCAATCCCCAATCACCCCAAGGCGCTGAAACTCCTCGGACTGTACATCAACCCAATCCGATGCGAACCTCCGACACTCCTCGCGAAACTCGATAATCGGTACATCGTCCTTAGTTTTTTGCTTGGCCCGATATTTTTCCTCGATCTTCCACTCGATGGGGAGCCCGTGACAATCCCAACCGGGGACGTAATTCGCATCGTAACCGGTCATTTGCCGAGATTTATTGATTACATCTTTCAGGATTTTATTTAGAGCGTGGCCTATATGAAGATTCCCGTTGGCATATGGTGGTCCATCATGCAGTACATATTTGGGACGACCTTCAGACTCGTCGCGCTGCCGTTGGTAAAGATCCATGCTCTTCCATTTGGCTAATATTTTGGGCTCATTTTGCGGCAAAGCGCCCCGCATCGGGAAATCCGTTTTTGGTAAAAAAACTGTTGATTTGTAATCCACACTCATTGCTCCTCACCGCTCTTACTAACTGAACCCGGGGTGGTCTCCAGGAGAATAGATCTAGCCACGCGACTATCCTTATCAATCTGGGCGCGAATTGCATCAAAACCATCGAATTTAATCTCAGGCCTGATAAACTTTGCCAAAATTACCCGCAAAGTCTTACCGTATAGATCCTCTTCAAAATCGAAAAGGTGAACCTCCACTGTAACACTGTTCCCCCGGAAAGTTGGTCTTTTTCCAACGTTTACAACTCCTGGGAGCCAATCGAGGCCGTTCTCTTCTGACTACTCTGACCCAACAAGCATACACCCCTAGGGCAGGATTGAGATATTCTCCAGGATTAACGTTTGCGGTCGGAAAACCAATCTCGCGTCCCCTTTGATCTCCCTTCACGACCTCGCCCTCAATTTCCCAAGGCCGCCCCAGCAACTGACAAGCTGAGAGTAGCCGGCCCGCGCGAAGATGGTTTCTAATCGCTGTAGAGGATATCGCGGGCAAAGACTTATTATCTGGCGAAACAGCCTCCACAACGGAAACACCAAAACCAAACTCTTGGCCCGAGGATTTCAGCAAGGCCAGATTACCTTGACGTCCTTTACCAAAAACAAAATCGTATCCGGCAACGACATATTTTGTCCTTAATCCCTCGGCCAAGATTTTGGCAACGAATTCTGGTGCGTCCATGCCAGCAAGTTTTTCATCAAACTTTATGGAAAAAAGGGCATCGACACCCAAATCTTCTATCGATCTGATCTTGCCTTCTCCGGGGGTCAGCTCAAAATAATTATCGTCTGGTCGGAAAAAGCGTCTTGGATGAGGCGTAAATGTGAGTACCGAGGCCGGAACATTAAGGCCCTTTGCCACCCTTTTTGCTTCACTTATGACTTCTCGATGACCTAAATGGACGCCGTCAAAGTTGCCGAGCGCTACGACCCCTCCCTGGAGATCAGAAGGGACTTGTTTATATGAATCGAAAATACGCATATTGGCGGCTTCTACTCAGGAGGTGGTTGGAAGTCAATTAAATCAGACAAAAAACTGTTCATCATTTAAAAACAAAAATGATAGCTACGTAACGGCACCCGGATATAATTACAAACATGATTGTCTTATTTACAGATTTTGGGCTAGAGGGACCTTACGTCGGTCAGATGAAGTATGCCATAGCCTCAATTACACCCAATGCTGATATTATCGATTTAATCCATGACGCACCCCGATATCAGCCCAAATATAGTAGCTATTTGTTGAATGCTTATTCTGAAGCTTTCAAACCGGGAACAATTTTCGTCTCTGTTGTAGACCCTGGCGTAGGTGGGCCAAGAGATCCCCTCATGATAAGTGCCAATGAAAAATGGTTTGTTGGGCCAGACAACGGAATCTTTGAACACGTAGTGCGCTCCGACGAAGGTGCAAAAGTTTGGAAAATTGAAGAAACACCAACGAAACTATCAGCAAGCTTTCATGGTCGAGATATTTTTGCACCCAGTGCGGCGAAAATTTTCGATGGTTTTTTTCCTGATAGAAAGGCTCTGGCTCGAACAGAAATTAAACGATTTGATTGGCCAGACGACCTAAATGCAATTATTTACGTAGACTATTTTGGCAACGCTATTACTGGGCTTCGCGCTTCAAAGCTGAGCGCCCAAACCGTGATAAGTTTCAGAGAACATAAATTTAGGAGAGCTAGAGTTTTTTCAGATGTCGCGGCGGGAGAAGCGTTCTGGTATGAGAATTCAAACGGACTTATTGAAATAGCGGTCAATAGAGCTCACACAGAAACACTTGGTTTAAGGGTTGGATCCGTAGTCTCATTAAGAAATTCATAATGAAAGATTAATTTGTTAATATTGTAAAAACAAAGCAGAGTTCTGTTTTAGAATGACAAAAATTAGAATTCATCCAAAGGGTTGGCCCTTCATTATCTTTTTTGCTGCAGTCACCAGCCTGTTGTTTTCAATTGCTGGATGGACAGGCCAAATTTTGGGATCGACTGGGGCCGTACTTACCATCTGGTGCGCATATTTTTTTCGTGATCCCCATAGAATCACCCCCATAGGACCCGATCTTGTAATAAGCCCGGCAGACGGCGTCGTCCAATCAGTAAAAGATTGCCATCCTCCTGATGAACTAGGCATGAAAACAGAGACAATGAGGCGCGTCAGTGTGTTTATGAATGTGTTCGACTGCCATGTTAATAGGTCTCCAGTGGATGGAAAAATACGTAATTCTGCATACTATCCCGGGAAGTTTTTAAATGCGTCATTGGACAAAGCTAGCGTCGATAATGAACGACGATCGCTACGTATATTACTCAAAGATGATACAGAAATAGCTGTGGTGCAGATTGCCGGTTTGATTGCGAGGAGAATAATAAGTTGGGTACCTGATGGAGCGGATATCAGAGCGGGTGAGAGGTTTGGAATGATACGCTTTGGAAGTCGCGTTGACGTTTATCTGCCATCCAACTCGACTGTGCTTGTTGTTGAGGGACAAAAGGCTGTCGCCGGTGAGACGGTAATTGCTAGGTTAAACTCCGAAGATGAAGATCGCAAAGGAGAAGTTCGCTGATGTCGGGGTCGAGTGAACAGAGCAGTAAAAGAAACATTCGAAGAGAGCGCATCCATCGGCTTCTTCCAAATGCGCTTACAATGCTGGGCCTTTGTGCCGGTCTTACCTCTATTCGATTTGGTTTAGAGGAGAGGTGGGAAATTGCAATTTTTCTAATTGCAGGAGCCGCACTTTTGGATACCCTAGATGGGCGCATTGCGAGATTGGTAGGCGGTTCATCAGATTTCGGCGGCCAACTAGACTCACTTGTTGATAGTATAGCATTTGGGGTAGCGCCGGTAATTGTCATGTTTCTTTGGTCATTACAGGCGGCGGCAGGTATCGGCTGGGCTATTGCCCTCCTTTTTCCTATCTGCTGTGTCCTTCGACTGGCAAGATTCAATGTTTCCTCTGCTGAAAACTCTTTACCCACATGGTCTAACAGGTTTTTCACTGGAATACCGGCGCCTGCCGGAGCAGGCCTTCTACTGCTTCCACTCATGGTCTTCGCCGAAACTTCATGGGATTGGCTGCGTTCTCCGTGGCTGGTAGGACCATGGACTCTTCTTATTGGGGCCTTGATGATAAGCCGCCTTCCAACTTGGTCTTTCAAAAATATTAAGATAAGGACCAAGTACTTCCGAGCCTCTATGGCAGCAATAGCATTTCTTGCAGCTGCGATGTTCACTGAACCACTCTGGACCCTAGCTGGAATAATCATCACCTACGGTTGCACTTTACCCCTATCCATGCGCGCATATAAGCATCTTCAAATAGAAGAAAATGCAAAATCTTTTGAAACCACGCCTTCCCAACTGCGAGATGATATCTAACAACAGGTTAATTTTTAAAGATTGTCCCCTCGAACTTATGAAAAAAGAAGTCTTAGGGATCGACGACCCCCAGCGGGCATTTCTAGAGACAGAAATAGCCTGCGCACATCAGCCCCATTGACCAATGATCGCCGATCTTAGTTTCTCTTGCTTGCAGGAATGCTGGCCTGAACCCTCACCGTTAATTCATTTGTGCAGAAACGAAATCCTGTAGTTTCTTGAGTGCCGATTTAGAATGCGGATCACCTGAATTTTTTGTCGCGAAGGTATGAGGCTGTCCCTCAAATTTGTGAACTAGGCAATCACCCCCCGCGGCAATGTACTTTTCTGCAAAAGCATCTTGCCATTCGTGGTTCACGTTGTCGTCGGCGGTGCCTTGGATAATCATAGCTGGAGGTCTATGAGTTTCTTCTCCTCTAACAAGCAAAAGATAGGGGTTAGCCCTCTCCATTGCCGCTTCATTTTCAAAATATTTTCGATGGTTGTTAACCAATCTCTGATTTCCTCTATCCTGAGCCATATGGTATCGAGCTAGGGGATCCAATATTGGCCAACAAGCGGCAAAAAAATCTATGGAGGGATCTACATTAGAAAGCTCTGGGGCTGGGAGGCAATATTCCGGGTCATTTGGTTTAAGTGCAATCAGTCCCATTTGCTGACCCCCACTTGATGTCCCAAGGCCACCCAATTTTTTGATCTCAATACCCATATCGGAAGCATATTTTTTAAACCAACGAATAGCGTAACTGATATCTTGCAAAGGCGCTGGATATTGGGCCTGAGATGAAAGGCGGAAATCGATCCCAACGGCGCCAATACCGGCTTTCGCGAGTGCCTCATGTAAAACGACGTTAGAGGTTCGATCGTTACTTGCCCAGGCGCCACCGTGGGTTTCCATAACCCAAATTTTAGCCTCCACCTCGGGCCGATAAATTCGAAGTTTTAATTGGATACCCTCTATCTCCAGGTAATCAATATCTTTAATTGAAAATGTATAATCCATCCCTCAACCTCACCAGCTAACCCCTATCAATGGATAAGCGTACCTGTGTTCTAGCCTTATTTAGTATTAGCACAATCGTTGTTATCAGGCCTCAAATAAAGACCTATAAAGAATTCGCTCCGAAAAACTGAGATCCACACATGAATTTACAGAAGCAACAACTCCCTTTGTTTATCTGCTGAGCAAAACTGGAATTTCGGCATTTCCAATTATATGACGAGTCCTTCCGCCAAGTATCATCTGTCGAACCCGTGCTCTTGCATACGCACCCTTCACGAGTAAATCTGCACCAATCTCTGTCGACCTATTTAGGTAGGCAGCTCCCACTTCTTCAGACTCTCCGCTAAACTGCAAAATTTCTGCGCTTATACCGGACCAAGCAAACCGATTTAAGGCCTGCTCTGGGGAAATCTCGGGCGGTTCCATTGGGTTTCTCACTAAGAGTGTCACTCTTTCAGCCTTCTCGAGTAAAGGTAATGCACTGGATATCGCTCGAGTTGCTTCAGTACTGCTTTCCCATGCGACTGCGATATGTTTTCCTGTTGTGCTAGGCAAATTAGGTGGAACCAACATAACCGGCCGCCCAGTGTCCAAAAGCGCGGCTTCGAGGGTAATTGGAGATGGTAGGGCTTGATCTTTTGCGGGTTGGCCAACTGCAATTATATCGAACAGTCGTCCACGAATGGATAAAACCTCATCTTCTCGACCAACTTCCTCGTTCCAGCTAATCGTCGTTGCCTGGCTAACATTATCACCGTTAAGATGAAGATGTTCATTAGTATTGCAAAAGGATTTAAATGCAGTATTGACTTTTGAAGCCCTCAATCCACTCTCTTTTTCTGTGACTTCCATAATCTCTTCTATCATGGTGCCATCCATGCCCTCTCCCGTGTAAGGAACAAGTCCGCGCGGGTCCGCGCGCACATGAAGCACTTCAATATGAGAATTAAAACCGGAAGCCACCCGCTGGGATGCCTCAAGCACGGAGTCCAAATACTCGTCGCTACTTACACACGCTAGTATCGTCTTTATCGCCATGTCCCCACCTCATCCTGAACTGCTTCTGGCTATTTCTCAAAATAATTTAATGAGCAACGAGGATGAAGCGAGATTATGGATAAAGCAAGGATTTTGACCACTCAGAGCCCTCCAAAGAATATAAAATTCTATTGTGAAGCCGAAATTCTCCTTCATCCCAGAATTCTATTTCATGCGGGATAACACGATAACCTGTCCAAAAAGGCGGTCTTGGGATCGCCTTATCTGCAAACTCTTTCTCGAACTCTCGTATTGCATCTTCCAACAAATCTCGACTTCGGAGATGGTCCGATTGTCTTGAGGCCCAAGCGCCGACCTGCGAACCGCGCGACCTTGAGGCAAAATAAGTATCTGCTTCCTCTCCATCCACTTGATCTGCAGCACCCGTTATACGGATCTGCCGTTTTAGTGATTTCCAATGGAACAACAAAGCAACAGATCTATTTTCGGCGATGTCGCGACCTTTGCGACTGCCAATATTCGTGTAAAAAACAAAACCCCTTTGATCATAGGCCTTCAGCAGAACCATCCTCGATGACACGCGGCCTTCAGAATTGGCTGAGGATAATGACATGGCATTAGGAATATCAGGCTCTTTCGCCTCTGCCTCTTCGAACCAGGATTCAAAGAGTTTAATAGGGTTTGACGACCCATCAGCATCCATAAATTAAGACCCTACCTTCCAAATTAAAAAGTAAAAAAGCGTCAACCATTTGAAAATTGGCGCTGGAAAAGGCACCACATTTTCGTGTACCCTTTTAACATACTCCTGCATGAGAAACTGGTGACATAAAAAATGAAATCAATCCAATTTGTACTTATTCTTCTTGGCATAACAGCCACCTTAACCGGATGTATGACCAATAATGCAGGTCAAAGGCAGCAGCTAGGCGGACTTATTGGTGGTGCAATGGGAGGCTTATTAGGATCAAAAATCGGAGATGGTAGCGGAAGAGTGGCGGCTACTGCAGCGGGAGCGGTTGCAGGATTTCTCATCGGTGACGAGATCGGGCGCTTGTTGGACAAAGTAGATCGAGCCTACGTTGCTCAAACGGCAAACCGGGCCCTTGAAAAAAATAGCTCGGGTCAATCTTCATCATGGTCGAATCCCGACTCGGGTAACTCAGGCACATTTACTCCAACTCGAACAACCCACACGTCTTCTCGACATGGCAAAGATTGCCGAGAATATTTGCAAACAATCACCGTAGGCGGGCGCTCGGAAACAGCGAGGGGAACCGCCTGTCGTCGTGCAGATGGAACGTGGCAAATAATAAGCTGATCCTGATACCTTTTGGTTTACGTTTTCGCCTAACAAGGATGTCTTTGCCCGCGGTAAGCTTTCGTGTAAGCTAAAGCGCACTGTTTCGAGTAGGAGCATAAAATCCAATGACCGCGTTTCCCCCGCTTATGGCAGGTAAAAAAGGCCTCGTAATGGGCGTTGCTAATGATCGCTCTATAGCCTGGGGTATTACAAACGCTCTAGCCAAGCATGGGGCTGAAGTTGGCCTTACATATCAAAATGAGGCTTTTGAGAAACGTGTTCGCCCTCTGTCGGAGCAGCTTGGTTGCAGTTTGATCGTCGAATGTGATGTTAACGATCAAGATAGCATCCAGAACGCCATGCAACTCATTCAATCCAAATGGGGTAAATTGGATTTTTTAGTTCATGCAGTAGCGTTCTCTGACAAAAATGAGCTCACCGGCCGTTACCTAGACACGTCACTCGAAAATTTCATTACTACTATGTCAGTCTCATGTTACTCACTGACTTCAATTTGCAGGGCTGCGGCGCCCCTTATGGAGAACGGAGGGTCAATTCTCACGCTCACCTACGCTGGCTCAGAAAGGGTTGTTCCGCATTACAATGTGATGGGTGTGGCGAAGGCAGCGCTTGAGTGCAGCGTGCGCTATTTGGCTGTCGACCTGGGTGTTCAAAATGTCAGAGTAAATGCTATATCGGCTGGACCAATTCGCACCCTTGCTGCTTCTGGGATAGGCGACTTTCGCTACATATTGAAATGGAATGAGCTCAACGCTCCATTAAAAAGAAATGTAACTATCGAAGACGTTGGAGGTGCTGGCCTCTACTTGCTCTCTGATTTAGGCGCGGGTGTCACCGGTGAAGTACATCATGTTGACTGCGGATATAACGTCATCGGAATGAAGGCAGTTGACGCTCCAGATATTGAAGCTGTTGTCAAAAAATAGATAATTAAATGTCAGATAATAGCTTTGGAAAGCTTTTCAAATTCACCACCTGGGGGGAAAGTCATGGTCCTTCAATTGGGTGCGTAATAGATGGAACTCCGCCAAATATCTCGTTAACTGAAAACGACATTCAAATATGGTTAAACCAAAGAAAACCTGGAACATCCCGATTTGTTACTCAGCGGCGAGAACCCGATTTAGTAAAAATATTGTCGGGAGTATTTGAGGGGAAAACTACTGGAACGCCCATCGCGCTTTTAATTGAAAATCAAGATGCTCGTTCAAAAGACTATTCAGATATTATGAATAAGTTTCGGCCTGGACACGCAGATTATACATATTGGAAAAAATATGGCGTGAGAGATTACCGTGGGGGTGGTCGTCCGTCAGCGAGAGAGACGGCGATGCGAGTAGCTGCCGGCGCAATCGCCAGAAAAATAATAGGAAAAGGGGTCAAAATTCGAGGGGCAATAACCCAAATTGGAACCGAGAAAATCAATCCACGTAAGTGGCGTTGGAGCGAAGTAAAAAATAACCCCTTTTGGTGCCCTGATGCACAGGCGGCAAAACGCTGGGAAGACTACCTGGATGACGTTCGAAAATCCGGTTCATCAGTTGGTGCCATCATAGAAATTCGTGCATCTGGGGTTAAAGCCGGATTGGGTGCACCGATATACGGAAAACTGGACGCTGATCTAGCCTCTGCAATGATGGGGATCAACGCGGTAAAGGGCGTGGAAATCGGATCAGGGTTCTCCGCTGCTGAATTCTCAGGAGAGAAAAATGCGGATGAAATGCGCATGCGAAACGGCAAAGTCCATTTTGAGTCCAATTCGGCTGGGGGTATTTTGGGCGGGATTTCTACCGGCCAAGAAATAGTTGTCCGGTTTGCCGTGAAACCAACCAGTTCTATACTAACGCCCCGAAACACTGTCACCACAAAAGGTAAAGACACCGTAATCGTTACAAAGGGGCGGCACGATCCATGTGTTGGCATTCGCGCGGTTCCTGTGGGAGAGGCTATGATGGCGTGTGTGCTTGCTGACCACCTCCTGAGACATCGTGGACAATGCGGTTAGAATTTAATTTTTTTTGAAAACCCCAACCAATTCCAAATGCGGAGACCAAAAAAATTGGTCAATGGGTTGTGCTTTTTCAAGGGTATATTTTGCCCTAACAAGGGTCTGGGCGTCCCTGGCAAACGTCACAGGGTTGCATGAAATATAGACAATTTTGGGTACATTCGACTTTGCTAACTGCTTTACTTGGTTTTCTGCACCCGCTCGGGGAGGATCCAAAACCACCACATCAAATTTACGCAATTCTGGTTCAAGCAAAGGTCTTCTTTTCAGATCCCGCTTTTCACATGTTACTAATTCCGAGAGGTCTTCAAGTTTTGCCGCATTTTTAAGCGATTCTAACTGAATTGAATCAAACTCAACAGCATGCACTTGTGCGCGAGCTTTCGCTGCAGCCAAAGAAAAGGTTCCACTCCCAGCAAAAAGATCAAGAACCAGATTTCCTGGCCTCAAAACAGATATAACTGAGCTTATTAGAACCATCTCTCCCTCAGCCGTAGGTTGAACAAAACCATCGGCCGGCAAGTTTACCCGGGTATCACCCAAACATATCGTAACAGGTTTTCGCGTCAGAATTATTTCTAGATCAGATTTCCCATTTCGAGATTTTTGTTTCCATGAGATACGGACAAGACCGAGTCGATGCGCGAGGGCAGCTAGTTTCTCTCGCATCAAAAGATCGGGCTGACCCTCCATAATGAGAAGGAGGTCGACCCCCTCATTTGCCGCTGTCAATGTTACCTCTCCAGCCGTTTTACCTTTAAAAAGATCTGAAAAAGCTGTCCGCAGAGGTTGAATATAGTTCTCCAAAACTGTTCCAATTAATGGGCACCGATTAATTTGTATGATTCTATGGCTTTGGGGTAATCGATACCCAAATACGATGCCGTCTTTGGTGTTAACAAAATGGAACCTAACGCGCCGACGACGACGAGGACCACCCTCAATCATTGGCTCCAAGATCGATGCATCAATATCACGTCTCTTAAGGGCGTTTAGAAGAATATTCTGCTTCCATTGGTTATAATCATCCTTTTGCAGCTGTTGCACAGAGCAACCACCGCAGCGGGAAAAATACTCACATGAAGGCTCGACCCTCAATGGACTGACCTGACTATGTTTCTCTACTTTTAAAGTCCCATCTAAACTGAGGGAAACGAGGACGCTGTCTCCTGGGACAGCGAAGGGGACATAAAAAACTTGATTAGCAAATTGAGCAATACCGTCACCTCGGTGACCCAAAGACCTTACCGTGACAAGCTCATGAGAGCTGACTAGATTCGGTTTATCTGACATCAGCCCGTTTGCAGGCATAAATTAAAAATTCTTTATTCCCTTTCGGTCCTTTTAACGGGCTCTCGGTTATACCCTTGACTTCCCAATCCATTTCTCTCTCGAGCCAGGTGGTGACATTTTCACAAACCTGACGATGCAGATCAGGATCTTTAACAACACCTCCCTTCCCAACTCGACCCTTACCCACCTCAAATTGCGGCTTAATAAGCGCCACCAGCACACTTCTAGGAGCTGCCAAATCCAAAGCAGCTGGTAAAACTTTCTCGAGACCAATGAAGCTTGCATCACATACAATGAACTTTGGAGGTATTGGTACCTGCTCTTTAGTGAGATAGCGCGCGTTGAAACCCTCTAAGACCAAGACGCGTTCGTCGTTTCTTAATTCCCATGCCAACTGACCACGGCCAACGTCCACTGAAGTGACATGGCTCGCTCCAGCTTTCAGCAAAACATCGGTAAAGCCTCCAGTGGAAGCACCGATATCGAGACACCTCTCTCCCACTACCGAAAAACCAAAGTGAGCAATAGCATGCTCTAACTTTTCACCCCCACGCGAAACAAATTTTTTTTTAGACCCTCGGACTTCTAGTTTCGTCTCCAACTTTACCTGATGGCCAGGCTTGTCTAGCCGAACCTGATCAGAGAAAACCGAACCCGAGATAATAAGAGCTTGTGCTCGAGTCCGATTTTGAGCGAGACCTCGTGCCACAAGCAATGCATCTAATCGAATTTTAGTTGCCATTGTTTAAAAATGGTGCATATCAGGCAAGCCCGCCCAAGATTTCCGTATCTCCCTCAAGTGCGGAGAGTGCCATGCGCACTATCGATTTGTGATCTAGACCGGCGATTTCATTCTGTTTTTCCTGAGATTCTTGATCGATAAAGATGTCCGGCTGACAAACAGGCCTAAACTTTAGGCCACCATCAAGTAACCCTTTCAACGTTAAAAAATGCACCACCTGCGTTGCGAAACCACCGACAGACCCCTCCTCCACAGTAAGAAGAATTTCGTGCTCTTTCGCTAGTCGTCTCACTAATTCCTCGTCAATGGGCTTCGCAAAACGGGCATCTGCCACCGTTGTAGAAAGACCACGAGCAGCTAATTCCTCTGCCGCAGTTAAGCAGTCTGCAAGACGCGTCCCGTATGACAAAATAGCTATCTTGTTCCCTTCTCGAACAATTCTTCCTTTGCCTAGGGGCAGAACCTGCCCTTCTTCGGGGAGTGCAACCCCGACCCCGCCCCCTCTAGGATATCGCAGGGCGCTGGGCCTATCATTTAATTCAACAGCAGTGGCAATCATATGAACAAGTTCTGCTTCATCTGAGGGTGCCATCATTACCATGCCAGGCAGGCATCCCAAGTAAGCGATATCATAGGCACCCTGATGGGTTACACCATCAGCCCCGACCATGCCGGCACGATCCATGCAAAAACGGACCGGCAAGCTCTGGATTGCTACATCGTGCACAACAGAGTCATAAGCTCTTTGCAGAAATGTAGAATATATCGCTGCAAAGGGTTTCAGGCCTTCTGCGGCAAGTCCAGCACTAAACGTCACAGCATGTTGTTCTGCTATTCCGACATCAAAAGTTCTATCAGGGAACACAGCGCCAAATTTATCAAGGCCTGTTCCAGAGGGCATAGCCGCATTTACCGCAACAATTTTATCGTCTCGTTCCGCCTCTCTGATAAGCGCGTTGGCAAAAACACTCGTATATGAGGGGGGGCCCTGAGGTGCTCTCGCCAGTGTTCCTGTAACAACATCAAATTTTCCAACACCATGATATTTATCCTCCGCTTTTTCAGCCGGAGGATACCCACCACCTTTCTTCGTAACAACGTGGATGATAACCGGTCCATCCTCTTTAGAGTCACGAACATTCCGTAAAACCGGTAATAAGTGGGTCAAATTATGCCCATCTATCGGACCAATATAATAAAAGCCTAGTTCTTCAAACAAAGTCCCCCCGGTCACCATCCCCCGGGCATACTCCTCGGCGCGGGTCGCCGCGTTTTTAAATGGGCGCGGAAACTTTTCAGCTAGATCATGCATTATATGGCGCAACGAGCGATAAGTTCGAGAAGATACCAGTCGAGAGAGATAAGCACTCATAGCGCCAACCGGCGGGGCTATCGACATGTCGTTATCGTTCAGAATAACTATCAAGCGTGACTTCATAGATCCTGCATTATTCATTGCCTCATAAGCCATGCCAGCAGTCATCGATCCATCACCAATTACTGCAATGCAATTGTTATTCTCGGAGGCAAAGTCCCTTGCTACAGCGAACCCTAGAGCAGCAGAAATAGAGGTGGCCGCATGTGCCGCCCCGAAGGGATCGTACTCACTCTCCGACCTTTTGGTGAAACCGGAAAGGCCATTACCCTGGCGTAATGTTCGTATTTTATCTCGACGGCCCGTCAAAATCTTGTGCGGATAAGCCTGGTGACCCACATCCCATATTATACGATCATTAGGCGTATTAAAAACATAATGAAGCGCAACAGTTAACTCTACTACCCCCAGGCCAGCGCCTAAATGTCCACCAGTGGTCGCAACCGTATCTATGGTCTCCGCCCGCAATTCATCTGCCAGCGCCCTTAATTGATCCTCCTTCAATTTTCGCAAATCTGTGGGTAGTTTAACCCGGTCCAACAAAGGTGTACTCGGTCTATCGGCCAAAAGTCGCTCCTTAAGATTGTCTTCCTACAGCAAACTCGGCGAGCTCGGCTAAGTGCCTTGCCTCTGCGCCAAAAATTTCTAGGTGACCGATCGCTTGATTGCAGAGAAAATCGGCTCGTCTTTTCGCACCCTCAATTCCTAAAAGAGCTACAAAGGTAGCTTTGCCAGCTGCAGCATCTTTCTTTGTCGCTTTCCCCACTTGCAATTCCTCGCCAAGAGCATCTAGGAGGTCATCTTTTATCTGAAACGCAAGACCGAGATCTCTTGAGTATCGCCTCAGGGCCTCTCTCTTCCGGACATCAGCTCTACCCAAAATTGCTCCAGCATCACATGAAAATTCAATAAGCGCCCCTGTTTTGAGCTGCTGTATCCGCGCAATTCGTGAAATATTTGCTGTTACGTCCTCGGATCGCAGATCAAGCATTTGTCCGCCCACCATACCTCGGGAACCTGCAGCTGTAGCTAAACTCGTAGTGAGCTCGCATCTTATTTCTGCATCTGAATGGGTAAGTGGGTGACCAAGCACTTCGAAGGCCAATGCCAATAAAGCATCACCAGCAAGTATCGCAGTAGGCTGATCAAAAGCTCTATGACAAGAGGCTTTTCCCCGTCTAACGTCATCATCGTCCATGGCTGGCAGATCATCATGGACAAGAGAATAACAATGCACGAATTCCACTGCCGCGCCCACGCGAAGCGAGAAGTCATCGGCCACATCAAATAGCCGTGCCGTATTGATCACAAGAAACGGTCTTACACGCTTTCCTCCTCCGAGTACCGCGTACCGCATGGCGTCAAGCACACGGGGTTCTTGATCAGACGCGGGCTCAAGCAAAGATGAAAGGACCTCTTCAAGGGCTTCAGCTTCTCTGTGCATTGCATCTGAGAGGGCAATTTGGGCCGTTGCCTCATTCAAAATCTTTGGGCTCCGTTCTAATTTCCCCGTCCGGCCCAACCGTAATTTCTTCAACGCGCATCCGAGCCTTGTTAAGTTTATCTTCACAATGTTTTTTTAACAAAGTCCCACGTTCATATGCCGAAATTGAGTCATCTAAAGTGCCCCGTCCCTGTTCTAGTTGACGAACAATTTCCTCGAGCTCTGCTAAAGCATCTTCAAACGACAAGTCTTCAAGATTGCCTTTACTTTGATCCTTTTTTCTTTCCGCTTCGACCATTCGTGAACAAACCCAATATTTAGTTTTAGTTTAGAGACAGGCAACAATTTGAGCAAGATATTGCCGTGTCCACAGGAATTGCTGTTTTTTTAGTGCCGGAAACCCATAAGTTCAGACACGTGTGCGTCCACGCTTTCTCCCAGCCCGACCAAGTCATATCCGCCCTCGAGACAAGAAATGACCCGGCCGTTAAGTTTATTTCCAGAAACCTCCAAAAGTTTCCGCGTAATCCAAGAAAAATCCTCAGCTTCAAGATTTAGGGAAGCAAGAGGGTCTCTGGCATGCGCATCAAACCCCGCAGAGATTACCAAAAACTCGGGCTGAAAAGCTTCCAACGCTGGGAAAATCTTTGAACTCCAACCATCTCTAAAATCTTTAGATCCACTTCCCGCCTCGAGTGGAACATTAACTATATTTCCAACTCCTACCTCATCGATGGCTCCAGTTCCCGGATAAAATGGGTATTGGTGAGACGATGCAAAAAAAACACTTTTATCTCCTCGAAATGCCGCCTGTGTGCCATTCCCATGGTGAACATCAAAATCGACTATAGCTACCCGTTCCAAACCATGGGCCTGTTGTGCATGCCGCGCCGCGATCGCTGCGTTGTTAAAAAAACAAAACCCCATTCCATGCTCTGGCTCTGCGTGATGCCCCGGAGGTCTTACAGCACAAAATGCATTATCGAATGCGCCCGCAATTACACCGTCAACTGCCTCGATCACTGCACCCACCGCTCTAAGGGTTGCTTCACCGGTCTCTGGACACATAACTGTATCGGGATCTATTCGGCTCCATCCACTTGCAGGGATCAAATCCATTAATTTTTCGGCATAATCCAGATCGTGAACCATGGCTATTTGCTGCAAAGTCGATTTGGGAGCTTCCCTGAGGATCAAAGGGTCAAAGCTACTTGATGAAATAACCTTTTTTATCGCCCTCAGGCGCTCTGGACGCTCTGGATGACCTGGTCCCGTGTCGTGGGCTTCAAATATTTCGTGGCAAAAAAAAGCTGTAGTCATGTTCGTGGCTGCGACGGACTCGTTGTTAATCACTCGTGTTATAATAATGAAAACTGATTATTTTACAGTATTGACTAAAAATAGCTATGAATACATTCTCTGAAGTCTTCTATGACATGACGATTTAAATCCAGTCGCTGGCGAAGTGGGTATAAAGGTCATGCTTTAAAGGGTCCTTCAAAATGAAAAAAAATCTTTCTGCGTACTGCTCCTTTTATGGTGGCAAAACAACAGTGGTTTACCTACTGGTCGTGCTTTCTGTCATAGCACTGGTATCAATCTCGCTAAGCCCCACAACAGCATTAGGACAGGAACGGAGCAGAGGCGCGACAGAGAAAGCAGAAACAAAGAAGACGACTGCAGAAAAACAATCAAGGGGAAAAAGAAAAGGACGCAGGGGGAGACGTGGAAGAGGTGGGCCGGCCACGGTCGTCGTCGACCCAGTAATAAAGGGTAGCCAGTCTGAAACAGTATTAGTGTATGGGCGCATTGTTGCCGACCAGGCAGGAAACGTTGCAGCGAGAACCAGAGGTGCAATCGGCAAAGTATTCGTTAGGGTGGGAGATCGGGTTAAAAAAGGGCAAACTTTGGCAACCCTCATAACAAGCATGCTGGAAGCTGAACGCAGTCTCAGATCAGCAGAAGTAAGAGAAAACAAAGCCAGTATCAAGCGAGCCGACGCGCAGCTAAGCCTAGCTCAACAAGAGTTGAAGAGACTTGAAAGGTTGAGGAAGTCAGCAGCTTTTTCTGTCGCTCGCTATGACGATAAAAGGCGTGAGGTTGAGCGGTTCAGAAGTGCCAAAGCGGAAGCGGAGGCGAAAGCCGATCAGGCACAGGCAGAGCTGCGAATGGCGGATATCAATTTGAATAACGCAAAAGTACAGGCCCCTTTTAGCGGGGTCGTTACAGTTCTGCATGTGGAGGTTGGCAATTACGTAAATGTGGGCGCGAATGTGGCCACGTTGGTGGATGATAGCTCCCTTGAGGTCGAAGCCGAGGTACCTGGCAATAGGGTTGGTGGTCTAGATAAGGGGATATCCGTAGACGTCCTCCCAGAGTTTGGAAAAGAATTTAAAGCGTCTGTTAGAGCGGTAATTCCCGAAGAGAATGCATTATCTCGAACCAGGTTGGTCCGTTTTATTCCCGCGAAGAATTATGATGCAGGGAGGGTTGCTGCAAATCAAAGTGTGAGGCTAAGAATCCCAGCAGGGCCGACAAGGGTCGCCGTAACGGTACACAAAGATGCAATTACCGTTCGACGAGGAAAAAAAGTAGTTTTCGTTGTTGATCAAGACAAAATGACAGCAGCGCTTCGAGAAGTGGAGCTCGGTGAGACTTTCGGTTCTAGATTTGAGGTCTTAAAGGGTTTAAATCCCGGCGACCGGGTTGTGGTCCGCGGAAACGAACGGCTTAGACCCAATCAAAAAGTTAGAATTCAAGACTCTAAGAGGCGTGGCGGATCCGATCGAGGTCAAAGACGACGTGGCAGCAGAGATCGCGACGGAAACCCTACCAATCAAAATAAAAGAGATAGCAATGGCGAAAAATCAAATCGCCGCAAAAACCGCGAAGGATCTAGGTCATGAAGCTAATTGAGCTCGCTGTGCGGCGCCCCGTCGCCGTTATGTCAGTGGTCTTAATGGTCGTCATTATGGGTTGGGTAGCTCTGCAGGCTATACCGATTCAACTAACGCCAGACGTCCGAAAGCCTCTTATTCAAGTTCAGACGACCTGGCGTGGTGCATCACCATTGGATGTCGAGCGCGAAATCCTAATACCGCAAGAAGAGGCTTTGAAGGGGCTTGAAGGCTTGGAGAGTATGGAGTCTTGGGCAAGCCGGGGAAGAGCTCGCATTAGCCTCGAGTTCAATATAAATGCCGACCGCAATCGCTCGATACTGTTGATAAATAACCGCCTACAGCAGGTAGGGAATTTGCCGGCTGAAGCGAATGAACCGGAACTAAGGACGAGGGACTCAGACGATAATCCAATAGCTTATTTCTCCATTAGGGCGCTTGAAAACAACTCCAGGCCAATTTCAGAATATGGCGATTTCGTAGAAGATGTAATCATTGATCGGCTTGAGCGCATCGAAGGTGTCGCTCTGGTAAATGTTTACGGCGGCAATGAATCTGAAATTCGCGTTATCGTAGACCCTCAGAGGCTTGCTCATTATCGAATGACCGTCAGCGACCTCAATAATGCGCTGCGTAACACGAATATAAACTTATCCGCCGGAGAGGTTGAGGAAGGCAAACGAGAATATACTGTTCGAACAGAAAGCGAGCTCAATACGGTTCAGAGGGTTAAAGAGGTTGTCCTCCGTTCAACTCAAGATCGGGCAACTGGTAGAATACTCCGCGTTCGAGTGGGTGATATTGCAGAGGTCGAAAAGGGCTTCAAACGGAGGACATCTCGGCGTCGGGATCGAGGCCGAAATGCCATCATCGTCAATGCGGTTCGGGATACTGGGGCGAATGTCATTGAGACAATGAATAGTATCCGCAAGGTGGTCACAGAACTGAATAGAGAAACGCTTCCTCAGGCCGGCCTCGTTATGGAACAAGTCCATGATGACACTGTTTATATTAAGGCTGCGGTAGGTTTGGTCAGCCAAAACATATGGGTGGGTGGAACTCTGGCAGCAATCTTACTGCTCTTATTTTTGAGATCATTTGGCGCCACCGCCGTGGTGTCTATGGCTATACCGGTCTCTATCGTTGGTTCATTTGTTGCTCTCGCGGCGCTCGGTCGAAGTATAAACGTGATATCGCTCGCGGGCTTCGCTTTTGCCGTCGGAATGGTGGTAGATGCCGCGATTGTTGTACTCGAAAATATCTATCGGCATCGTGAAATGGGGCGCGGAAGGATTGAAGGCGCTATCAAAGGTGCAAGTGAGGTTTGGGGAGCCATTATGGCTTCAGCAATCACCACGGTAGTAGTGTTCGCGCCTATCTTGGTTATGGATTTGGTCGTTGGCCAACTCTTCCGAGATATCGCCATTGCTTTATCGGTGGCGGTAACTCTCTCCCTTTTAGTATCAATAACCGTTGTTCCAGCTTTAGCTCGATGGCTTTTAGGCGACAAAACCGGATCGATAGCTCAAAAGCGTCGTCTTCCAATTATAGATCCAGCCGCATCAGCTTTTGCGAGTTTCATCTGTCGTTTCACAAAAATTACAATTTCAAGCCGTTTGGCGGGGGTCGCAGTTGTCGCTTCAGTTTGCGGGCTCGCAGGCTATGGAACTTGGCTATTTTTACCAAAACTTTCCTACCTACCCGATGGAAACAGAAATTTTGTATTAGCAATAGCTCAGACGCCTCCTGGGTATAACCTCGAACAGCTTACAAATATGGCACAGCGCGCAGAAAGAATGACCCGCCGCTACTGGGCAGAACCAGGAGAAAAACCAAAAGAATGTCCCTCGATTTTCAGCCGATTGAAGATCTCTACAGAGTGGCCTCTCGTTAGGTTAGAAGAGTGTGACAAGGGACCGGTAAGGATGGCGCGCTTTTGGTACATATCCCGATCTACCTCCACCTTCATCGGGACGTCCGCAACTGATGAAACGCGGGCAAAAGAGCTTGTGCCGATACTACGAAGAACTATTTTTTCTGAGCCGGGAACATTTGGCTTCGCAAGACAAACTTCCATTTTTGGACGCGGATTGGGGGGCTCGCAGGTTATAGACCTAAATATAACGGGGCCTGATCTAGAAACGTTATTGGAACTCGCTAGAGATGCCATGACCAGACTGTCTGCAGCCATGCCTAGAAGCGGAGGCACACAGCTTCGCCCACGGCCCGGTCTAGAATTAGGAGCGCCTGAGGTTCGGATAATCCCAGATCTCCTTAAACTCGCCGATGTTGGCCTGACCGCCAAGGACCTTGGGGTCTCTATTGATGCATTTAATGACGGCCTCAGGGTAGCTGAAGTCACTGACGGGAGTAATCGTGTCGATTTAACGCTAATGGGGCCTGACAAACAGGTTAAACGAACTCAAGGGATCGGCGACTTGCCTGTAGTGACCCGTACTGGGCAAATTCTTCCTGCGTACATGTTGGCGAGAATCGAAGTAACTGAAGGCCCAACACAAATTAGGCATTTTGAACGTCAAAGAACGGTTCAAATTCAGATCCGTCCTCCAGACAATATCCCCTTCGAAACTTCAATAGAAAAAGTTAAAAACGAGATCATAGCTCCCATGACCGAGGCCGGGTTGCCGCAGGGGGTCAGGCTTAGGATTGCCGGCACCGCAGACGAATTAAACAAAACCTGGTCAGCAATGGTTTTCAACTTAATAATAGCAGTCGCGATCGTTTATTTGGTGATGGCTATTCTTTTTGAGAGCTTTGTTTTTCCGCTCGTTATAATGTTTTCAGTCCCCCTAGCTACCGCAGGTGGTGTAGCGGGGCTCTCAATCTTGAATATCTATCAGTTCCAAGCCTTGGATATGCTCACGCTCTTGGGTTTCATAATTCTAATTGGAACCGTGGTAAATAACGCCATTTTGCTTGTGCACCAAACATTGCATCATGTGCGAATAGAGATGATGGAAGTTTACGAGGCCATAAATGAAGCCGTCCGAAATAGGATTAGACCAATATTTATGTCTACACTTACCAGCGTATTCGGCATGCTACCGCTTGTTGTAACGCCAGGCGCTGGATCGGAATTATATCGAGGATTGGGTTCCGTTGTATTAGGAGGATTAGCACTGTCAGCTGTGCTCACTCTCCTAATAATTCCGCCTTTGTTAAGTTTTACGGCTCCCCTTCTTCGAAGACAAAAAGGCTCAATGGCAGGACAGGAAACTGGAGATCCGGTTGTGGGTGCTGCGGAATAGTGAATGCGGGGATATTTTAATCTTTTTCTAACAGGTCACAGTTTATTGACAGGTACCTTAAGATAGGTTGTACCATCATCTTCTGGGGGAGGCATCCGACCTCCCCGTATGTTTGATTGTATTGCAGCTAGCATCATTCGGGGCGTTGAGAGTGATAGGTCACGCGTGCGTCTGATTTCACAAAATTCTTCCCTCGACCTGTTTCCACCAACATGCACATTATGCCGTTTTTGTTCATTAACGCTGCTTTCCCAGGCAAATTTTTCTCTCCCTGGTGCTTTATAATCATGTGCGACAAATAATTTGGTCTCGCCAGGCAAAGCAAAGATTTTTTGAATCGAGTCATAAAGCTCACCCGCGTCTCCACCTGGGAAGTCACATCTGGCTGTTCCAGAGTCAGGCATGAATAAGGTGTCCCCTGTGAATACGGACCCTCCTATTAGATAAGACGCACAAGCTGGTGTATGACCCGGAGTGAAAAGCACCTGACAAGGTAAATTCCCTATCGAAAATTTCTCTTCATCTTGAAACAAGTGATCGAAGTGAGACCCGTCGGGAACAAATTCAGCGCCCAAATTGTAAAATTTCTTAAAAGTTTTTTGCACCTCGCAGATCTTCTCACCGATCGCTATTTTGCCTCCCATTTTTTCCCGCAAAAAACCTGCAGCCGAAAAGTGATCAGCATGGATATGTGTTTCCAAGATCCATTCAAGCTTCAACCCTTCAGACTGAATAAATTCAATAACTTTTTGTGCAGGGGTCGTGCTAAACCTTCCGGAAAACAAATCATAACTTTGCAGCGAGTCTATGACAGCGCAGGCCCTGGAGGATGGATCCCTTACCAAATAGGTAGAATTATTTGTTTCTGGATCCGAAAATATTTCTACTTTAGGCTGCATCCCCAGTTTCATCTTACGTTTTTATAATATTTTTCAGTACATCTAACCATTAAATAGCAACGCGAGGCAACCAAAGCCACTTCTTGGTTTGCGGCTCGCTTTAATGACATTATAAAAAGCCAATCTAACCTTATGTGGTGAGCATGACAGACGACCCTCTCGATCCTAAGGTCCAAAAACTTGGTATTGTGACTGATTTGCATAGCTGTGTGGGTTGTGAAGCATGCGCACTGCATTGCAAAGAAACCAAGGCTGGCGAGCCATTATCCGACTTTGGCAGGAAGGGCCCCATTCCGATTGAGCCGTCATCAGTGTGGCATAATCGGGTTCATTCTATTGAATATAGTACCAATACTGGGGAGAGGTTCGCCTATTTCCCGCGCTCATGCCTTCATTGCGAGAGGCCTGCTTGTGAGGAAGTTTGTCCCACGGGCGCAGTATTCAAAAGATCTGACGATGGAATTGTCATAATCAATGAAAATTTCTGCATAGGATGCAATTTATGTGCTTGGGCCTGCCCTTATGGAGCACTTGAATTCAACCCAAGCGCGGGTTCCATGCAAAAGTGCGATATGTGCGTGGACATTATCTATGATGATGATCTTCCCTCTTCTGAGAGGATGCCGGTTTGTATTTCTTCATGTCCCGTCAACGCACGGCATTTTGGTGACCTCAACGATCCCGGCTCAGACGTATCAAAACTTGTCGAAAAACGAGGCGGATACGAGCTGATGTCTGAATTGGGCTACAAGCCTACTAATTCCTACCTTCCGCCTGACAGCCTGCCCCCCCAGATTGATCAAAAAAATGATATTCAAGCATTTCTGGAGCCGGTTTCAAGAGCGCAGGAAATAGTCCCCATTCAAAAAAGTTCTGACCCATTTTTACTGAGAAGGTTCCCAGGTTTGCGAGAAGTGCCATGGCCTCAAATCCTTCATTCGACTTTAACTGGATGTGGTTTTGGCATTCTCATATGGATGTCTTTTTTTGCATTTTTCAGCGCAGTAGAGCCGAATAGAATGTTCGGCCTAGCCTCTTTTGGCTTGGCTTTGGCCATTATATCCCTCGGCACATGGACATCGATTATAGGCCTTTCAAAACCCAAGCTCTTCTGGATAACGTTCACTCAATGGAAGACCAACTGGGGTTCTAGACACGCAATCATGAGCTTGGCCTCGATACTCGCGGCTATTGTCTTTGCGGTGGGCTGGGTGGGCTTTGGAGACTACGGTAATTTTTGGCGGCTCATTAGTGGTCTGACAGTCTTTTTTGCAATGGGAGCAATAGTGTCCACAGCAATGACCTATGCATCTATTCGGACGATACGCGCTTGGTTTAACCCCCATACAATAAGGGTCATGATATGCATGGGGCTATGGACCGGGGTGGTTTGGTTCAACATGTTTGCCCAACTGTTCGGTCTTCATACGCCTGTAATAGGGATAATCTTGATCATAACGGGCATTGCGACATTAATCTTCAAAAGAAAATACTGGATTTTTATCGACCGGTCCCCCACCTGGGTCAGTCCGGAGTCCGCCTTTGGCTCTTGGTCTTCAGAATCGGCCAAAGTGAGAGCCACGGCTACGACTTTAGAGAACTATATTCATCACCAATTAGGACCCACCTCGGATCGCAAGCAAATAGAAAAACTCCGCCGAAGGTCCTTCCTGCTTTACCTCCTTGTCCCTTTTTGTGCCTGCACCATGCCGGTTGAAATGGATTTCTGGATAAGAATGCCGGCAGCGATCTTGGCTTCGACGTCAGTGATTGCTGGCGTGTTAGTCGAAAGATGGCTATTTTTCACCGAGGCTAAACACACCGCAATGTTGTATTACGGCAAACAATCCTCTTAAATTTTTAATTCGGAGTGGGTCCGAATGAAACGCACCAAAATTTCCCTGTTAGTTTTTGTCCTGCTCATAGTCCTTACTATTGCGACTGCACTATTTTTTCCAACAACACCAAAAACCGAGCTGCCGCGCATTATTCCTGTATTTGATAACGCTAAAATGTTAGCGCCAGAATCTTCGGCTGCACTAGAGGCAGTTTTCTCAAGCATCGGGTATACGCTGCCCTCCGTAAAATCGGGCGCAAAACTCGTACCAAACTTGTATATCAGAGAGCTGCCTCCTGATTTCTCGCAAATAACGGATATCGAGCGGCGTAAAGCCCTATTTATTAAAGCTATTTTACCTTTGGCTTTGACAGTCAACGATCGGTTAGAAAAGTACAGAGATACACTTATTGAATTGAACCAACCTGATCGAACTCTAACAGTCGAAGAGCAGCAATGGGTGAAGGCTATCGCAAAATTGCATAAAAGCCCCGATCAAGTCCCTTCAAAACTTTTATCGAGAATTGGTCCGCTGCCGGTAGACTTAATTATTGCTCAGGCAGCCGTCGAGAGTGGTTGGGGAACGTCAAGGTTTGCGACCGAAGGAAATGCATTATTCGGTCAATGGACATGGAAGAAGGGAGCCGGGATTATCCCGCTAGAGCGAGAGGGTGGAGAGACATACGCAGTAAGGTCCTATCCAAGCCTAATTGAGTCGGTGTGGGATTATGCATACAATCTTAATACAAGTAATTCGTACCAGAAATTTCGTGAAGCCAGAGCGCAAAGCATACGCGAGGGCCTTCCTCTGGACGCAATTTCCTTGATGCAAAACTTAAAAAATTATTCTCAAAAAGGAGACGCTTACATTGCCACTTTGAGAGAGGTCATCAAGCAAAACAACTTAACAACTCTAAATCAAACAAAATCAGAGAAACCAACGTAAAGCCCTAATTTTACTTTTTCTTAGGTCAAAATAGCTCTTGCTGCAGCAACCCCTGCCCCTTCAGAAATTTCTACTCCTTGCCGAGATAACGCATCCTCGATTGCGTTCAAAAACAGGAAGACATTCTCTTCGCGAGCGCTATGGCCCATCAGGCCAACGCGCCAGACCCTTCCCGCCAACGCGCCGAGGCCAGCACCGACTTCCAACCCATATTCAGCCAGCAGGTAGGAGCGTACCGCTGCTTCGTCAACGCCTTCAGGTATAATGATAGCGTTGAGCTGAGGCAGTCGATAATCAGAGTCCACAAGAAATTGAAGTCCCATCGCCTCGATACCGGCATGCAAAGCACGGTGCATTAACGCGTGCCTATCCCATGCATTCTCCAGTCCCTCTTCCTGAAGCATGACTAGAGACTCATGCAAACCATAGAGAGGGTTTATGGGCGCGGTATGATGATAAGCGCGAGAGCCTCCATCACCCCAATATCCCATAACAAGGGTCAGATCCATAAACCAACTCTGACCCTTTTTATTTCTACTTCTTACGACTTCAGCTGCACGATCACTTATCGTGAGTGGAGAGATCCCAGGCATACATGATAAACATTTTTGCGATCCAGAATAAACAGCGTCGGCACCCCAGTCGTCGACCAAAACAGGGGTGCCAGCTAGGGAGGTGACACAGTCAACAATGGAAAGAGCGTCAAAGTCTCTGGCCAACCCACAAATCGTTTTTGCATCTGATTGTGCCCCTGTTGAGGTTTCAGCATGTACAAATGCCACCGCCTTAGTATCAGGATTTTGATTAAGCGCGTCCGACACTTTTTGGGCATCAACCACCTGGCCCCACTCATCCTCGATATGTATCGGAACCGCTCCTACCCGCTCCACATTTTCCTTCATCCGCCCACCAAAAGCACCATTTTGACAGACGATTACCTTGTCCCCGGGCTCAATGAGATTAACAAAGCAGCTCTCCATCCCCACGGAACCAGGACCAGAGAGAGGGATGGTCAGCTCGTTTTTTGTTTGAAAAGCATAACGAAGCATTTCTTTTATCTGCTCCATCATCTCAACGAAGGCCGGATCTAAGTGACCGATGGTCGGTCTTGCCATCGCGGCCAATATTCTCTCATGAACATCCGAGGGACCGGGTCCCATAAGGTGGCGCTTTGGGGGTTGGAAACTGCCAGTCATTTTAACTCCGAAAACTTATTTTAAATCCTCATTTAATACACTTTGTAGACAACAACAAACACTTCCAAAAATTATTAACCATTACAAAACTGATTAGGCACCACTTCGAGTATGTCTTTTCTAAAATTCGGTCTGAAGGATTTGATAAGGAGCTTTGGTTTGACAAAACGAGTTGCACGCCACCCGCCCCGCGTCCATGATAGGTAAGGAACAAAGTGAGATAAAATTTCATCTATGCGTGATCAATCTCTTCGCGGACACATTAGGAACCTAGAACAACAAGGTGAGTTAATTCGAGTCGATACCGAGACAGATCCGAACGAAAACCTCTCGGCATTGGGCTGGAAGATATACGATCAAAAGGGCAAATCGAGTTTATTCACAAATCTGAAGAATCACCCGAACTGGCAAGTTTGCAGCCAGATTGTTACAGATCGACGAAAATGGTCGATAGGGCTGGGCCTGGGAGAAGATGAATTAATATCCGAGCTAGTGAAACGAACCAAAAAGCCCCTCACCCCGAGTTTAGTTGAAAATAAAGAGGCCCCGGTGAAGGAAGTAATTCTTCGGGGGTCGGAGTGTGACCTAACGAAATTTCCCGCAATGTGGACTTCGGAACAAGATCCTGGTCCCTACATAGCAGCCGGAATGGCAATCATAAAAGATAGAGAAACTGGTATCAGAAACGTTTCTTATCACAGGCAGCAAATTCTTGGGCCAGATAAGACTGGGTTCTTGATTTGTCCGCGGCATGCGCAACGGGTTTATCAACAATATAAAACTCTGAAACAAGACATGCCGGTCGCTATCGTTATCGGGGCACATCCAGCCATTTTATTCGCCGCCGGTTTTACAACCCAATTTGGCAAGGACGAGCTCGCTATTGCTGGCGGCTTGATTAATGACCCCATTAGATTGGTCAAGTGTGAAACAAGTGACATCGAAGTACCCGCTGAAGCAGAAATAATACTGGAGGGTAAAGTTCTGGCAAAGAGCATGACCGAGGAGGGTCCGTTTGGAGAAGTAACAGGCGGTTACGCAATGGAAGGCTCTACTGAAATTTTTCAGTTGGACTGCATTACTCATCGGAAGAACCCACTATTTTACGGAATGCACTCTGGGGCCCCGATGGGCGATCCTCAATCGATCACGGGAACCTGCATTGAGGTAGCGTTGCATGAACATCTCTCAAAGGTCGAAGGGGGCATGGATATTCTCGATATTCGTTGCCTTGGTATCTCCGGCCTTATGGCAATAGTGATCAAAATACGCCCTAAGGTCCACGGACAAGCAAAAACAGCTCTTATGGCCGCATTATCTGGTCCATATATGCACCCAAAACTTGCCATAGCTGTTGATGATGATATCGATGCGGGAGACTTACGACAGATATTCTGGTCAATGACGACGAGGGTCCATGCAGAAAAAGATGTTATCAAAATTCCAAACACCCGTATCTGGTCCCTGGATAATGCATCAGACATCGTACCCGGTATGAGCGCAATGTATCGCACAGGAACCAAAACAATCATTGACGCTACGAAACCGCCAGAGAGTCACCTGGAAGAAAGGGAAAAATTTGTTCGGGCATTGCCCAAAAATTATGACAAAATTGATTTGGCACAGTTTGTAGAGTGAGCCCCCTTGGCCGATCGGAAAACTCCAAGAGATGATATTTGGCTTGAGCCCAATGAAAGTCCTGGGTTCGTGGTTAGGGAAACCAACATCGCTGTCGGCAATGCCCTTAGAAGACGCCTCTCAAAATATGGCCTGACTTTAGGGCAGTATTATATTATGCGCGCCCTTTGGATTAACGAGGGACAAAGCCAACGCGCACTGAGCATAGCCGTGGGTACCACTGAGCCAACAACGGCCAGCGTCCTTCGGATTCTAGAGAAAAATGGCCTGGTCCGTCGGACACGCAACCAGCAGGATCGCAGAACTATAAATATTTTTCCTACCGAGAGAGGACTCGAGATGAAACGAGAACTCTTATTGATGGCTATGGGGGTAAATGAAATTGCAACCAGAGGTTTGTCTCAACACGACATTGAAGAAATAAAAAGACTGATGCGAGCGATGAGCGAAAATTTGCGCGCAGACGAAGAAAACAACTCAGACTAGGGCATCCCAATTAAGCCGATCAAAGATCAAGCTATTGATGAGAGAACTTGACGAAGAAGCATCAGAATAACTAAGTTCGTAGTTATTGTAGAGTTTCTTGCAAGAACTCTTTGGAGCTTTGAATAATCACCAGATTGGAGATGAATGATGTCCGAACAAAAGGCAATTTTTATGGACCGCTCAGGCCACGTAGAACCTCAGCCAGAGCTATGGGAGCCCGCGATAGTAAAAGGGGCAGATTTCAAGGCGGAAATAAAAAGGCTCTCGGAACTCCCAAAGCCTAATAATGGCCGTAGGCAGTCTTGGATTGTTCATCCCGACTCACATAAATTAGGAACCGGGCTCGGACTTGCACCAGGAATTCGTCCTATACTTGAAGTGCTTAACCCAGGTGAACAAACAGCTCCGATCCGTCACAACTCGACGCAAGTCAATTTCTGTATAGAGGGGGCCGGTCATTCAATAGTGAGTGGTCAAAGGATAGATTTTGAACAATATGACCTCTGGAATTTTCCATCAATGCAGACCTACATCCATGTCAATGACACAGATCAAGTCCAGGCACGTCTGACTTATACAAACGCGCCCTTATTGGAAAAAATGAACGTGCATATTGTCGAAGAAAACCCGCCGGCCGAGGTGAAGGCCGTTGAGAAGGAGAATGAAGCCGGAGTGGTAGCGGCTGATGATCCTCGGCGCAAAAGTCCATATGGCACTTTCCAGCTTACTGACGATGGCGCTTGGTTGATGCCCTACGAGATTTTGGTTTCACCAGAGTCTGTGGAATCGAAAGCCCTGCATTGGCCTTGGAAAAAAGTCAAAAAAGAATTGGATAAACTGACCGCCCTCGGGTCCGATTATGTCGGTAGACGGCTATATCTTCTTTGGAACCCAATGACGGGGCGGACAAATGGAACAACACCAAACTTTTTTGCAACAATTACGATTCGTCCCCCCGGGATCGTGGACAAGCCTCATCGGCATGTCTCGGCAGCGATGAATTACATCTTTGGTGGGCAAGGGAGGTCGACCGTCGAAGGGAAGGTATATGAATGGCAATCGGGCGACTTGCTGCTCACCGCACCGGGTTGGGGTATTCATAACCACGCCTCGACCGGAGATGAGCCAGTGTACGAGCTTACGATCCAGGATCAGCCGCTCAATATCGTGATGGAGTCTCTGCTCTGGCAAGAAGACTTGCAAGAGCCTTGGAGTGTGCTTGGCGCTGAAACTGGATTCAATACAAATCGCGAAAAGGTAGCAAGCTAGAGATGATAAGGCTCGGAAAAAACGAATTAAAAGGCTCGATCCCGCCATTAATAACGCCCTTCAAAAATGGGAAGGTCGATTACGACGCTTATGCGGGGTTGGTCGAGTTTCAGATAAAGAATGGCTCACACGGAATTTTGGTGACAGGGACAACATCAGAACCCTCGACACTTTCGGTTGAGGAACGAAACCGCTGCGCAGATGTTGCGATTGAGACGGCCTGCGGGAAAGTTCCTGTTGTTGTAGCAACAGGATCACAAAGCCTCGCGGAAACTTTGGTTCTCAGTGCACACGCTGACAAAGCTGGAGCCGATGCCCTTCTTGTTGTTACACCCTACTACATCAGGCCACCACAACGCGGTTTGGTTGCTTATTACACAGAAGTGGGGAAAATAACCAAGTTACCCTGGATGATTTATCATATCCCGGGGCGCGCGGCGATAAGTGTCTCTTTGGAAACCTTGGACCAGATTAGCAAAAATTGTCCCAACTTTGTGGGCATGAAACATGCGGTCGATGATTTAGGTTTTGTCTCAAAATGTTTGGATCATTTTGGGTCTAATTTCCGCATTTTCGTAGGACTCGAAGACTTATCATATCCAATGATGGCCGTAGGCGCCTGCGGTCTAATGAACGCTGTTGGCAATTTAATGCCTAAAAAGTTGGCCCGAATGTGCGAAGCAGTTTGGGATGGCAATCTAAAGGTCGCAAAAACACTGCATTATGAGCTGTTTGAGATCAACCAAGCGGTATTTTATGATACCAACCCAATCCCAATGAAATACATGATGAAACGGCTTGGTATTATGCCCAAAAACGAGCACCGTCTTCCTATGATGCCGGCGGATAAGCCACTAGAAAAAAGGCTGGATGGCGTTTTAGAACGAGCCGGTCTCCTAAAGGCATCAGATAAGGCAAAAAAAGGGAAGAAAGCAGCCTAGGGTCAAAGGGATGGAAATTCTCTAGCTCAGGTCAAATTGGCGAAATTCTGTTTTCGACCGTCGGCGATACGATATTACTTTATGTGCATTCAGACGCGTTTAAGCAAGGGAGAGAAATATGATTACACCCGGTCTCGTAGTACCACCACTCACGCCTTTTAAAGATGACCTATCCGTTGACTACGACACCCTAAGACGGGAGGTCGATTATATTGTTGAGGACTGCGAGGCTGCTATGGTTTCGGTAGCCGGTGTGGAAACCACCGAGTATCACTTTCTAACTTACGATGAACGCCTCGAGCTAATTCGAAAAACAATAGAATTTGTTGATGACAGGGTCCCTGTTGTCGTAGGGGTATCTCATCCAAATGTTTACAAAGCCATAGAAATCTCACACTACGCGGAGGGTCTTGGCGCACATGGATTACAAGTCCTCGCGCCATTAAGACCATTTGGCGGCCAACCAACGTTAGGTGAACTCGTTACCTATTTCGAGACAATCGCGTCCGAGACCTCAAATCCGATAATGCTTTACTTAAATCCCGGACCGGGAGCTGAGGTTAACCCTGCATGGACGCTAGAGCTCGCAAAATTAGACCGGGTTGCCTACGTCAAAGAGAGCTCGCGGGATCTCGCTCGCGTAGCCAGATTGATCGAGGAAATACAGCATGGGGGCCACGCTCAGTACTTTACAACGGTACAAATGCTGCTCGGATCAATAGTCCTGGGCGGCGCCGGAGCAACCATGCCCCCGCCGGTTGCTTACATCGCTAATGCGGTAATCAAAGCATTCAAAGCCGGTGACATTGCAGAAGCAGGTCGACTGCAGCGTCAATTTGGCCTATTTCCCGCCCGTTGGATGGGTTATGGATTAGCGCCTGCTTTGAAAGCATCTATGGAAATCATCGGATTATCCTTGGGTAAACCATATCCTCCATTTAAGGCCGTTGAGGGGGCTGACCTTGAGGCCATGAGGACCTATTTAAAAACAACTTACCTCTTCGAGGAGATCCATCAGAACGTGATCCGAAAGCGTGCCGCTTAGCAACTCCGTTCGGATAATAATTGTATTTCAGTGTGTTTTTAGCTGGGTGTGCCAATGAAATCAGGGAGTTTTTAGAAAACCAAAATGGCGACAGAGAAACACCAATCTGGAATAACGACGTCAAGGAAAAATTCAACACCGGGGGACGCACCGTCTGGGCCTGAGAAACTCGACCCGTGGTTAAGTATGCTTCGGGAGCATGCGCAAATTAAAAATGGCGAGAAAATTCTTAATATAATTGCAAGTGAAAATAGCCACAAAAATTATCTTCGATACGAAGATCGAAGCTTTGATGCTGTCATTGGCAACCAAGTTCTCCAATTTTTTCCATATAAAATACAACTCTTGCGAGAAGTTATCCGTATTCTCAAACCTAGGGGTAGATTAGTTCTAAATGTCTTCAGCAGGATAGAGCTATGCCCATGTCATCTTGCGGTTTTGCAAGCATTAACTGAACAAGGCGGCGAGATAGAAGAATTCAGGAGACCTTTTTCTCTGCACGACCCAATCGAGCTAGGCGATCTTGTTGCCGATAGCGGCTTCAAAGAAATATCAGTTGTTCGTAAAACGCACGAGGACCGATTTGTCTCGATTATGGACTTCATTACCACTCTTGATCTCAGTTCTGATATCGCTGAAACTGTCTGGCCAGATTATTTAAAAGATTTCATCGATGTCGATGGTCTCCGAGTTCTCACCACTTCGAATTTTTTATTTGCAAGAGTGCGCTAAGCTCGAACGGGGCCACTCAGTTTTTTTACTAAGTCGGGATCTACAAATTCGCCCACATTGCGATTTTTTTCAATCTGCGTAGCAGAGGGCGAATTACTCGATCCCCGACATTTAGCGCATAAGTTCCAACTACCAAACTTAGCGGGGAAGACCGTGTAGGCTGATTGATAAATCAGTTTTTCTTCTTTGGTCTCAGCGGGCGGGAGTTCGTCTTTAGATAGGAGCTCACGCATTTTGTCCTCATTTGCCTCTGCATGGCGAGACAGAATAGACAATGTAGCCCGGTTCCACCCTTCTGCACGAAGGTAATGGGATTTTACGCAGCACTCTGGATAAGCGAGAAGCCTGGCTTCATCCTCCATCGAGAGTTGTCCGCCATTCTTACAAATCCTTTCGACCTCATTTCCTAAATTCTTCGCCCGAGTAATGTAGATTGCGCGATATGGTTTCAAGAGAGATTTTGTATCCTCGGCATACCAAGCGGGAATATCAGGCGGCCAGTCACACGCGTCCCAAAATGGGCCCTCTTGAACCCGTAGGCCGTTTTGTCTCGCTATCTCTGCGACCCCAGCTACCCATTTGTGATCAGCAATCCCTCTCCCAGAGACAAAAACCGGTTTCACTCCTCGCATTAAACATAAAAAATCTAGCATTTCTTGCAAAGCATCATCCGCATTCAAGTCTGGTCCACAGAGATTTTGCAGCGCCATAAGTTGTTTCAGCACTTTTTTGAGTTTTGGTTTTCTGAAATCTGCCATTTCGGTATACTGAATGCTGAAACTATTCTCGTCTACAGGAGGAGCATTGGTAATAATGGATATTAAGATAGAGCCTTCTGGTGCGGCATTGGGTGCCTTTGTTCGTGATATTGATTTAAACCAGCCTCTGACCGACGCGCTTCGTCAACAGATTCTTGCGGCATGGCAAAAACATATAGTTTTGATTTTTCCGGAACAGGATCTGAGCCAGAAGGCGCAACTTAGTTTTGCCTCTAATTTTGGTGATTTAGGAACACGCTCTCGGCGCGCTGAGGCTCGACCTGAGGGTGCTGAATTCAACCCCAATATCATGATGGTCTCAAATTTAAGGGACGAACAAGGAAACTACATCGGGTCGCTACCAGATGGCGAAATGTATTTTCACCATGACATGTGTTATATGCCAGAACCCCATAGGGGGACCTACCTATATGCCCTTGAAATACCATCCGCCGGTGGCAATACAAAATTCACTAATATGTATCGTGCCTATGAAAAGCTGCCCGAGCGTTTGAAGACCCTTTTAAAGGGAAAGACTGCGGTTCAGGTATACGATTATGATCAAACATCTACACCTGACGTCCAAAAAGATCTCTCAGGGATACATCATCGCTCGCAACCCATATTCATCCGTCATCCAGAGACAAACAAAACTGCCCTATACGTTAACCGCCTTATGACCGCTGTTATTGATGGTATGAGCCGAGAGCAGAGTGACGCTATATTGAGTGAAATGCATGACATATCCGAAGCAAATGAAAACGTGTATGAGCATGTATGGTCTGTTGGAGACTTGGTCATGTGGGATAACTTTGCATCATGCCATGCGCGAACAGATTTCCCGGCATCAGAGCGGCGGGTCATGCGACGATGTACAACAGAAGGTGGGCCTATGATCGCCGCCGATATCGCTGCTTAAATAAGGAAAACCAACCATGAGCTTTGAAGTGAGAAAAATTGATGCTCCATTAGGTGCGGAGATTTGTGGCATTGACATGCGTGACCCACTCGATCCGGCTGATCGTGATCGATTGTACAAAGCATGGCTCGATCATGTCTGCCTCGTTTTTAGAGACCAGAGCCTCAGTAAGGATCAGCAGATCGACGTCGCAGGGTATTTTGGTCGGGTCGGAGAGCGTGCAACGCCAAAGGATAGGCGAAACGAGGACAATCACGGTTACGATGGCACCATCATGATGGTGAGCAACGAAAAGGACGACGAAGGTAACTACACAGGGTCTTTACCAGACGGGGAAATGTGGTGGCATCACGATATGAGCTACAGACCAGAACCACATAAGGCCACTTTTTTGCACGGCCTTGAAATACCCACGCATGGCGGCGAAACATGCCTATCTAATATGTACCTTGCCTATCAACATATCCCATCGGAACTCAAACAAAAACTGATGGGTCGCAAAGTTCTGCAAGCCTATGATTTTGCGCTTCGAGGCCGCGTTGATTTAGAGGAAATCGGACTCGAAAATATTCAGCACTACTGGCAACCAATTTTTGTCCAACACCCGGAAACTGGTCGCATTGCACTCTATGTGAGTCGCCTTATCTCTGCTCGCATTGAAGGTCTTGACGAAACAGAAAGTCGTGAAACTCTAGAACAACTCTATGAAATCTCGGAAAATACTTCAGTGGTTTACGAGCATAGCTGGCGGATTGGAGATCTCCTTATGTGGGATAATCGGTGCTCTATCCATTCACGAAAGGATTTCCCTGCTGAACAGCGTCGTATGTTAAGGAGATGCACGGTAGAGGGCGGGCCAATGATCCAAGCTGATCAAGCCGCATAACTTGACTAGCCTAACTTGCAACCCGCTCTCTGATGCTCTAGGCGCATCACTCGAAGGCATAAATGCTGCACTTTCTCTTGACCCGGAGATGACTGACGCAATCAGAAATGCCTGGCAAGATCACATCGTTGTTGTTTTACCGAACCAAAACCTCAATCACAGACAGCAAGTACAATTCACGTCCGCATTCGGAACGCCCGGGACTCGATCTCGAGATAAGGAAAGAAGGCCCGAGGGTGAGGAATTTGATGACAGCGTCATGATGGTTTCAAATCTGAGAGACTCCCGGGGAAATGCCTTGGGTTCCCTTCCAGACGGGGAGATGTGGTTTCACCATGATTCCTGTTATTACCCGAAACCTGATGCCGCGACATTCCTCTATGCCTTAGAAATACCCTCTAAAGGCGGAAATACCCGTTTTTCCAACATGTATAAAGCTTATGAGAACCTACCAAACGACTTAAAAAAGTCGCTAAAAGGACGCAGGGTTCTACAGATTTACAATTATGGAACTGTTGAAAAGGCAGACCCTGATGGTGATCTCCGCGGGATACGACATGGCACGCAGCCTATTTTTATTCGCCATCGCGAAACTGGCCGAATAGCTCTTTATGTTAACCGCCTCATGACAGCAAGAATTGAGGGAATTCCTCGATCTGACAGTGAGGCAATCCTGGATGAGCTTTTTTCTATTTGCGAGAGCCCAAGTATCATTTATGAGCACCAATGGAAGCCTGGCGACCTCTTAATTTGGGATAATCAAAGTTCATGTCATGCTCGAACAGATTTTCCCAGAGACGAAAGGCGTGTTTTGAGGCGATGTACAATCAAGGGCGAAGAAATGTTAGCCGCTTGTTAATGAGCCTTGTGGAGCAAATCCCGGATGCTAAGGTAAAAAATCTTTTCGAAGGAAGGAGACAGTCGTATGCCGGTAATCCAAACTGACGGCGAAACAATATATTACGAAGACGTTGGTGAAGGTCCACCCATTCTGTTTATTCACAGTCTGGGAACCAATTCCTATCTCTATCGGGCTCAAATCGAAGTGCTAAAAAACAAATACCGATGCATTGCACCTGACTGCCGAGGTCATGGAAATAGCTCCTATAATGGACTTTTCACGGTAGAAGACGCCGCAAATGACCATAAAGCTCTATTGGATACACTAAATATTAGCTCCTGCCACATAGTTGGATTGTCTATGGGCGGTCCCATTTTACTGAACCTCATTAGCCGTTGGCCCGAAATTGCTCAGTCTGTTGTAATTGCAGATTCCTTCGCTCGTATTCGTCCCGGTGGAGAAGACAGAATATACGCCACACAAGAAGCGGTTGCTTACCTGTCAATGCAAGAATTTGGCAGCCAATACGCCGGTGACCGACTGATGCCAACAACGCCAATAGAGAAATTGGATGAACTCGCCTTAGAGATAGCAAAGTGTCCGTCAAAGGCCTATGTGGATACCGTTAGGGCAATATTCACCTATGATGCCAGTAGTGATTTAGATAACGTAAAAGTGCCCGCACTGATACTCGTTGGGGACAATGATGATGCGACCCCGATAGCAGAAAGTGAGTTTATTAAAGCAGGAATTCCAGGTTCCAAATTAGTGACCATTCCAAATGCAGGACACCTGTCCACGATTGATAGCCCTGAGGCATTTACCCACGAATTAGAACTATTCTTTGAGGGGCTTTAGCGCCAAATGGGCAGGGCTCTCAATGACTCACAAATCGAAAAATACCACCGAGATGGCTTCGTATTTCCGATAGAGGTGATGAAACCAGAAGAGGCTGCCACTTTCAGGAAGATGCTCGAGAATACGCAGGCGGAGGGGAAACTCACTGGGTCAGGTCAAACCAAATTCTACCTTCGGTTCCCATGGGTCCATGAACTGGCCACACGGCCATCGGTCCTTGACCCTGTCCAAGATCTTCTTGGCCCCAATCTAATGCTTTATCACAACACTATGTGGTCAAAGGATGGAGGTGATGGGGCTTATGTGAGCTGGCATCAGGACAATACATATTTCGGTCACACGCCTTGCGAGGTTCTCACAGTATGGATCGCATTGTCACCAGTGACTATAGACAGTGGATGCATGCAGTTTCTGCCAGGTAGCCATAAATTGGGGCAATTGCCGCTCGGAAATCCGGATATCGATAAGGGTAATCTTCTTTCTAGCGGGCAGACAGTAAATTTTGATACTTCCTCTGTAACGCCAGTGCCGGTAGAGCTCAAACCTGGCCAGGCATCTATTCATCACGCATTTCTTATTCATTCTTCTGCACAAAACCTCTCAAGAGAACGTCGATTGGGCATGACATTGATATATCACCCCCCGAACCTCTCTCAATTGGGCGATATTCGCACAAGCGGCCTTTTGGTAAGAGGCACCGACCTTGCCAGAAACTTCGAACATGAAGCACCTCCCAAATCAGAAGACGATCCAGAGACCATTGCTCGTTATAAAAAAGCTGTTGGGCTCTATCGAGCAAAGGTGAAAGAATTAGGGAATCTCACAGTTGAGCGGTTTGACCGAAACATCCCTTAACAAACGAGATTTAATCGATTAAGGTTCTGGTAGTTTTTATCAAAAAGACGGCGCAGATCGTCATCAAGTTTTACGGGAGGAATTGATGTTATCTAGACTTGTAACCGGAACCGCGGCCGCTGCTTTGGCAGTTGGGGCCTCATTATTACCAGCACAGGCAAAAAATATAACTTTTCTTATTGCCTACGGCCCTGGCGGCGGCTTCGACACTGTCACCCGGAAGCTCGCTCCGTTAATCGAGAAGCACCTTGGTGGCAATGTAAATGTTGTACCGAAAAATATGCCAGGCGGACGTGGAAAAAAGGCAGCCAATTATTTGGTAAACCGAAAACCAAACGGTCGAAACCTGTTAATATTCAATATGCCAGGCCATGCCATGCCAAACATCATTGGCGAGAAGGCAGACTATGATGTTCGAACAATTGACTGGCTAGCAAGAGCGGCAGAATTCAAATACCTGATTGTCACTAGCGCACGGGCTGGCAAGTTCAAAACTTGGAAAGATGTAACCTCATATAAAGATAAAATTAAAATCCCAATGACCGCACCTGGCACGACGGGTTATCTCGCAACGGCCATACTTATGGACTCTTATGGGATTAAGCCAAACTTTATTACCGGATATAAATCGAGCTCCAAATATGCTCTCGGGGTTATCCGCGGTGATGGGGATTTAACAATTTTAGCCAAAGGAAGCTTCAGGAAATACATCACAAGCAAGAAAAAGAACCGGCAGGCGTTTAAGGACTTAAGGCCCTTGTTGGAGATCACAAACGGTCCTTCCCAATTCGGCGTTGAAACGACTGGAAGCCTTGGCAAAAAGGAATTAGCAGTCCTGGGGGGCGATCGTATGATTGGAACAACACCAGGAACGCCAAAAGCCGTAAAAGAGAAGTTAGCCAATGCAGTATTCAAGGCGGTTTCAGATCCTGAATTTGCTGCTTGGGGTAAAAAAGTAGGTCGAGATATAGCACCTCTTAATGCTGCGCAAACAAAAGCTAAGGCCCTTGAACTCTTCGCTTATTATAGCAAGTTCAAATCGGTTCTAGCTGCCAGCGTCAAAAAATAAGGTCGTGTTAAGAATGGTGGATCATCAAGATCCACCATTTAGCCTTTTTTAACAGGGTTTAACGGCAATAATTAGCTAAATTTAACGCGAGCTATCGAAGTGTTCGAATCACTTATTATTGGAATAGATAACCTATTCTCTTTAAATTCTATTCTATTACTAATGGCGGGATCAGCAGTAGGCCTTTTATTTGGTGCTATCCCAGGACTTGGCGGCACTACCGCTGTAGCCCTCATGATACCGCTTACTTTCGGAATGGAGCCATTTCAAGCCATAATTCTGATGGGCGGCATTATGGCGGCCACCTCTACCGGTGGTTCAGTAAGCGCGATCCTCTTAAACACTCCAGGCATAGCGCCCAACGCCGCAACGACATTTGATGGCTATCCACTGGCCAAACAAGGGAAAGCGGGAATGGCAATTGGTGCTGGCGCCACTGCCTCGGCCCTCGGCGGGGTGGTTGGAATAATTTCTTTAGTTGCTGTCATCCCAATCATGAAGGAGATCGTTCTTTTATTCACACCACCTGAATTCTTCATGCTGGCTATATTTGGACTCTGCGCGATAGCAGTGTCCTCGGGCGATAGACTATTACAGGGACTCATAACCGCCATAATTGGTTTGGTTGTAGGATTTGTAGGACTGTACGATATAACGGGTACGGTTCGGTATTCTATGGGAATTCCTCTCTTAGAGGATGGCATAAAGTTAGTCCCTGCACTCATTGGTCTATTTGCCATATCAGAGATGATCAATTTAGCGGTCAAAGGCGGTTCAATCGCCGAAGATACCTCATCTATTGCCATTTCTCGGGTCTCTGATGGCGTTAAACAAGTCTTCAAAAATTGGTCTACGATGCTTGTGGGCTCTGGCTACGGTACTTTCATTGGCGCAGTTCCGGGCGTTGGTGGGACCGTTGCGGCCTTCTTATCCTATTCCACACAAGTACAACGCGATCCTGATCCAGACGTTGAATATGGGAAAGGAAATATAAAAGGCGTAATAGCACCCGAGTCGGCGAACAATGCTAAGGATGGTGGATCATTAATCCCTACTCTGGCCTTTGGAATACCTGGAAGTGCAGAAACAGCAGTCTTCTTGGGAGTTTTAATTTTACACGGCATTGAGCCAGGACAAAAATTACTGGTTGAGAATGAACCCTTAGTTTTCACTCTTGTTGTTGCTCTAACCGTATCGGTTATTTTTGCGACCCTCGTTGTGCTTGCTTTGGCTAAGTATATGGCAATGCTAACAATGGTCAGCGTAAATGTATTAATCCCCACAGTATCGGTCATTGCTTTGGTCGGCGCTTACGCTCTGCATACCGAAATTGGAGACGTCGTTATTGCACTAATTTTTGCAATTATAGGCTACTTCATGATCAGATTTAATTATCCCCGCGTTACTTTTACAATTGCTCTTGTTTTGGGAACCCTTACGGAATTAAATTTTGATCAGACCATGCAGATCCATGACGGCGACATGACGGTGTTTTTAACCCGATGGCTGTCGGTAACACTGCTCATTTTGACGGTCCTCAGCCTTGGTTTTCCAACTTTTCGGAAAAAGGTGAGAGAACGCAATCGTCGCCGGGAAGCAGAGGCCTCGAAATGAAATTAATCCCCGAACATAGACAGCCAACAGCCTGGTTTCTGCTAGCTATTCTTTTAACAATCGTTGGGTTTATAGCTGTAAGCTATACCTACAAGCCCAACGATAGAGCTTTTCCACTGATGGTCGGTTATACCGCAATCCCGATAATTCTTCTTGACTTTTTAACCCTGACAAAAACGAAAATTGGCCAAAAAATTAGCGTTTTTTTCTCGGCAAAAACTCCTGAGCAAATTGACCAGGACGCTGATACTACAGAGCGAAGCCTGGGCAAAGAAATGGTGGTTTTTCTTTGGATGATTCTTCTGGTTCTGGGAATTTATCTCTTCGGTTTTCTGCCAATAACACCAGTTTTTGTATTCTGTTGGATGAAATATCGCGGTGCCTACTCTGTTCGAATGAGCCTCTACTCGGCCTTCTGTACCCTCGCATTTATTTACATTTTGTTTGAAATTGTTCTGCAATACGAGCTCTATGCCGGAATCCTGATGGAGATTTACGGTTCTTAGGAGTGATCTCCAAAACCATTTTTGAGCGTTCTTAATCGATTAAATTGATGGCCTGATAAGCCTAATGGCTCCATGGCCGGAACCTTGCGAAGGTATTACAAAACTTAATTTAGTCTTCATTACCCTGCCCTTGCGCTGCTAACTTTGCCGCATGCTGGCCAGCAATTTGACCGGAGACAAGGCATTCGGCCAAATTACCACCGGACATGTAGAGGTGTCCCCAGGCACTCCCACATTCTCCCACCGCATATAGACGCGGGATCGGGTTATCTTCGACATCAATAACACGCTGAAATTCGTCATGTTCTGGACCGCCTTGTGTATTGGAAACAACCGGCCATACCTGCCCTGCATAGAATGGAGGGCGCTGAATTTTCATCATTGTACCGGGCGGACGACCAAAATCTTGATCAGTTTTGATAGCACAGAGTTGGTTCCATCTTTCCAATGTCGCTTCGAGTATGTCAGAAGACATGTCCAACTGTTCTGCCAATTCGGCCACTGAGTTGGCTTTTTTGATTATCCCGTTTTCGATCTCTTGAAGGTTGTCAGTCGACCAATCGTAATGAGCATCTGGATCATTACGAGTTGGAGCACCTACCCTATACCGCCTGCGGCCGACCTCATCAAAGATCACAAAGGATGGAATCCTCGGATATTCTTGCTTAACGGGGTCAAAATGTTCCATAGGCCGATGAGACGTGTCTTGCGTGTAAGGAGGGTTCTCATTCATATAACGGCGACCATATTTATCCACCACTATCCATGTCATCTGGACGACCGCGGTAAGTTCTCTGCCCGGTATCCAATCAGGCAATCGCTTCATGCGGATCGCGTAAGGATATTGATCGTAAACAAACCCATATGATCCATGATAATGCCACATATGCCACAAGCGGGCCCCGAGCCCCTGCGCCATCTTGATTCCATCACCGGTGTTTGAGCTATTTGTCGCAGCAAAGACTGGCGACATCTGCCAATATTGCCGCTTCATTTCCTCATTTGCCTCAAAGCCACCACAGGCCAATATCACCGCCTTATCGGCCTTCACTCGTCGGACGCAATCTTTCCTGGCTACCACGGCACCAATCACCTCATTGGACCCGCTAGTTGTAATCAATTCCTTTACCGGCGCCTCCAACCAGACATCAATGTCGCGTTGCTCCACATTGTCTTCAAGAGTCTTAAAGACTTTAGCGCCTCCCGGCGCACCCCTGACATGCGGGTAATACCCATCTGGATCGAAGTTTGGAATTTCCTCAATGAGGGTCTGGTAAAAAGTATCATAGCCTTCAAACGGATAATTAGCGACCTTCTCCCGCGGGTTGATAATTGCTCCATTTACCTTGGCAAGTTTTCGCATGTAAGGCTCAATTTGTGACATACCCGTGGCCAAGGCACGCAATACTGGCTCGGAGGTGCGCCCCCCATTCGTTGCTTTAAGGTACTTGAAGGCTTGACCTGCATTATGCGCTGAACGCATTGCGCCATAAGAACAAACGGAGATACCGCCGGGAAACCGCATCTTGTCCACCAGCAAAACTCTCGCACCTGCATCATGTGCCTCTATGGCTGCAATACCCCCGGAGTATCCATAGCCGACAACGATAATATCATAGGTATCATCGAATTGCTCTTGCACCATTGTTACCTCACTCGCATTTTCATTGATAACAGGGTTTCAACAACCAACATCTTCAACAGCCTAGCGCCTGGGTTGCAGTATGGGCAATAGGCATGGCAGATTCATGTTTTCTTATGAAGGAGGATCCCTAATGGACACGGCATCAGGCAGTAATATCGCGCCAAATATCGCCTATGATGATTTAAGAGAATGGCTCGAATTGGCCGATAGGCTTGGTGAGGTGGAATATGTCAGGGGAGCAAACTGGCACGAGGACATAGGACTTGCTGCCGAAGCCGTTTTAAGGGAAGAAAATGGTCCTTGCGTAGTTTTTGAAGACGTGGAGGGCTGTCCGAAAGGTTTTCGCCTGTTGATGAATATGTTTGCGGGCACCCGGCGAAATATGACCTTGGGTTTTCCGGATCACTTATCAAAATGGGAGTTGTCAAATTCCTATCGCGAAGCTTTTTTGACCGATCAAAAAATTATCAAACATAAAATTGTAGAAAACGGCGCCATATTTGAAAATATTTTAATGGGCGACGACATCGATGTAACTAAATTCCCTGCCCCAATTTGGCACGAGAATGACGGCGGACGATACATTGGTACGGGAACATACTCCATTACACGGGATCCGGAAGACGGCTGGCTTAACGCAGGTGCCTATCGCGCCCAGGTCTATGATAAAAACACCGTTGGATTCCTCACAGCCAGAGGTCATCACGGATACATCCACCGCCAAAAGTATGAAGAAATGGGAGAGAAAATGCCTGTTTGCATGGTCCTTGGGGGTGATCCAATTACATTTTATTTCGGGGGTACCGAGGCTCCTTTTGGAACGTTTGAACTCGACATGGTTGGCGGCATGCGAGGTAAAGCTATGGAACTTGTCGAAGGTAAAATCACAGGCCTACCGTTTCCCGCCAATGCAGAAATCGTTCTCGAAGGCTACGTCCATCACGACAAAAAAAGGGATGAGGGCCCATTTGGAGAATGGACAGGGCACTATGCAGGAGGAATAGAATCTCGTTCCTATCTAACAGTGGAAGCTATATACCACCGAAACGATCCCATTCTTTTAGGTGTCCCGCCCATGGGGCAAGGACCTGATGAATTAGCCCGATACCGAGCTGTAATGCGCTCAGCGAATTTAAAACAAAATATCCTTGATGCCGGTATACCAGATGTCCAACAAGTCTGGTGTCATGAGACTGGAGGTTCGAGGATGCTGCATGGAGTATCAATAAAACAAAGGTATCCTGGGCATGCGCGCCAGGCCGGACAAATCGCCGCTCAATGCCGTGCAGCAGCCTACGCATCCAAATACGTGATTGTTGTGGACGATGACGTCGATGTGACCCAGCTTGATCAACTAATCTGGGCGATGGTTGTGAGGAGTGACCCGAAAGAGTCGATAGATTTTATTACTGGGGCTTGGGATAGCCCTGCTGATCCCATTCTTACACCAAAGAAAAGAGCGGATGGTGACATGACCCATTCTGTCGCAGTGATTGATGCCTGTATACCATTTCACTGGCGCGATCAATTTCCAATGTCTAATGCACCGAGCCCGGAGGTAACCCGTAAATCAGAAGAAAAATACGGTTACCTGATGCAAGGCCGCAAGTGAGCAGCCCGACTACCCCCTGATCACTTCATACAGGCGGGCAGATCAATAAAGAGCACTACCTCTTTGCGTCTGCCAACGCCTGTGCGTCATCATAGATCGTCTGAACATTCAGAACAGCTTGACGTTTTTCTACATCAACAGCTCTCAAAGCGCGGTCTAGCGCTGCGGGCAAGTCTTCCGCATTATCCACTCGTTCTCCAAAACCACCATTAGCCTGAACTATCTTTTCAAATTCTGGATTAGGCTCGAGGGAGGTTAAAGGAGACCTATTCAAACGAGACGCAGCCCCTTCAGGATGAAGACCCAAAGTAGCTTTCCGCACTGAGCCCCACATTCTATTATTGAGGATAATCGTAAGCATCGGTAATTCCAACGAGGCTGCAACAAAATGTGAGGGGGTAGGATTCCCAAACATGTAGGCCCCGTCTCCAACCACGCAAATTGTCCTCGCATCTGGTGTGCCTAGTTTAACGCCTAATCCTGCACCCAAACCCCAGCCAAGACCTCCAGCGGGACTGGTTCCAAAAAATGTGCCTGCCTTCCTAGATCCTAAGAATGCAGTAGGTAGCTGGGACTCACTTACAAGTCTGTCATCCTCATTCATGACCTCACCGATGCATCTCGCGAGCCACTGATATTCCATTGGCCCACCTGTTTTTTGCTTTTCGATAATAGCGGCCATGTTCTCAGCGACTTCAGCTTTCTTAGCTGCCATTGCTTGTCTGCGTTCACCCACATTTGTGCCGAGGCCCATTGCGGAACTAATCGCAGCCAAAGTTGTCGCCGCATCTGCCGCAATCGTTATATCACTCTGAAACCCTCTTATGGGATACTGGGCAAAAAGTGGGTCAACTCCGACCTGTATCACCTTGGCATTTGGATTGAGTTTATGGAGTGAAGGGATCCAGGGCGTATCAGATTCCAAAGTCAAAATAACATCGACTTCTCCGATCATAGCGCCCGGTTCAAACCCCGCATGCATTGGATGGCCAAATGGAAGGTTTACGTATCTGGGTCTATAGCAAACCACAGGAAGCGCGTACTTTTCAGAAAATTCTTCCAGCACGGCCACATCAGCAGGGTTTTGACCAAAACTAGAGGCAACTATCAGAGGGTTTTTGGCTTTAGATAGCAAGTCCGCCGCTCGATCAACCGCCTCCGGATTAGGTGCAGAGACGGCAGCTGGTTTAACAAGCCCGGGAGAGTTAAATGTAAAATCCCCTGGTGACTTGGCAAGGGCTTCTCTTGGAAGTTGCAAATAGATAGGTCCCCTGGGTTCTGTCATTGCCAAACTAACTGCCCGATCAACGACAGTCTCAAGCTGTTCGAGGTTCCGAAGTTCGTACTCCCATTTCACCAGCTCTCGGACCATACCGGCCTGGTCAAACATCTCTTGCGCCCAGTGTATATAAATAGATCGAGATCCTGGAGCTCCGTCTTCATTTATTGGGGTTCGACCGGCAGCAAAAAGGATCGGCACTCTCTCACGAGCGGCGTTCATTATCCCACAAACAGCGTTCGCCGTTCCTACGGTCACATGCACCATGACGGCTTGAGGACGCCCCGTAACCAGGTAGTAACCATGGGCCATTGAAACTGCCACATTTTCATGGGGAACCGTCACGGGGATCGGGGCCTTGGCCTCCCCCAATTGCGCCTTAGAGAGAGCCTCAATTATTGAGGCGAAATCTGTACCTGCGTTTCCAAATAGATAGTCGACCCCCCTGTCAGCGAGCAGCGCAAGGTATGCCTCTGCAGTGGTTTCAGCTTGGATAGTCTTTTGGGACATTTGATACCCTCTTGATTCTGACCGTTAACATTACTATGCGTTGCTCATTAAAAATGGGAAACCCCGGAACTCACTGAAATGGCAATTCGTATCTCCTTTTTTTATGCCTCTTTATTTCTTGTGATCGGCGTTATGCTGCCCTTTTGGCCAGTTTGGCTAGAATCTCGAGGCCTTGGACCTACTCAGATCGGTCTGGTAATGGCTGCCGGGATGTGGGTGCGAGCACTCTCAAACCCCCTTCTTGCCCAATTTGCAGACAGATATGGCCGCCCTGATCGTCTAATGATTTTTGTTGCTTGGGCGGGCCTCATTGTCCATTTTCTTTTTCTTCCCGCGCATGGATTTTGGGCTCTGTTAGCCGCAAGCATACCCGCTACTATGTTTTTATTCGCCTTAATGCCATTAGGCGATGCTGTGACCATGCTTAAGGTTAGAGAGGGAGATATAGATTATGGACGGGTTCGCCTTTGGGGTTCACTCACTTTTATTATCACCGCGAGCTTTAGCGGTTTCTTCTTGGAAGGCCGGCATCCAGACTCAATACTATGGCTCATCATCTCATTTATCGGATTGACTGTACTTTCCTGCCACTTTCTGCCGAGGGCTGACACGGCGGGGAATAGAGATTTTTTTGCTCCGATAAAAGCTGTTCTTGCATCGCGGCCTGTGCTGATATTTATGCTCGGCGCCGCTCTCGTTCAATCAAGTCATGGAGTTCTTTACGGCTTTGCCACACTTCACTGGCGTCAAGCCGGTATACCCGACAGCGTGATTGGAGCATTGTGGGCAGAAGGGGTTGTCGCCGAGATTATTCTTTTTGCCGTTTCGGGTTCTCTGCTCAAACGTCTAAAACCTATTCATTTTTTAATCATAGCCGCGTCTGCGGGGATAATCCGGTGGCTTATATTAGCCGAAACCTCGGCCATTCCCGCTCTAATCTTTGTCCAATCTTTACACGCATTTACTTTTGGAGCGACTCATCTTGCGGGGCTCCATTTCATAGCAAGAATGATCCCCGCCAAATATGCGGCGACGGCACAGAGCATCTACTCCAGCACTGCAGTCGGCGGGGCTATGGCGCTTTCAACCATGTTTGCTGGGATTTTGTACGAGAATTTTAGCAGTGGGGCTTATTATGCGATGGCTGCAATGTGCACTGCCGGTTTACTAGCGGCATTTTGGGCTCTAAGGATATCTCGTAGGTTGGACTCTGCTTAAGAAAATAAACTCATCTAATTATTTATTTTTTTTAGATCAGTGCTCGTCAGAAATTTTCTTCAATGCGTTTCCATCGCCCAAACTTTGAAAGCCAATGACTTCTCTTGAATAAAAAAGACTTTTCGATTTTGATCTCCAGGAGTTCTGAAGCCCACGCGATTTCCCTCTGGATCCTGGGGGGAGCCTCAATATTTATCGACACGCCTATTTTAAATACCGTCGTTATCGGATTAATCATAAGTTTTGCTATAATCGCCTTTCCGGGGACCCGGACATCACTGAAAATTCTCTCGATTGTAATCCTCTTGGCTACAACTTGGATTGCTCTTTTTTACGAGGTCGAGGGAGCAATAATAGATGGTTTGGAGCGGGCGGCTATTTTTCCTGCTTTTCTTGCGACCCTGGTTTTGCTCAGAGCAACGGCTGATCATCGCCCGGAAAGTCAAAAGGCACGGCAGGCTTTCTCCTCATTACCTAAAACCCAACGAGCCGGAGGCATAGTAACCGGTGCTCACTTTATTGGCGCCATTCTTCAGGTTGGTGTTTTTGCGGTACTCGCGCCCATTATAGGCCGTGACTCAACGGAAACCGACCGCCGAGGCATTTTCTTGATTGCGGCCCGGGGAATGGCCTTAGTCCCATTCTGGTCTCCTTTTGTTGTGGGAATGGCTATCGCCAGCGAGTATCTTCCGAATGTTCCCCTTTGGCAGCCTGTATTACTGGGCCTAATACTCACAGTGATCGGGTTACTAGTTTCAGCCGTGATCATGGATGGTGAGAGAAAACCAGCTGTCATTTGGCGAACTTTGTTGAGCCTGGGCCCTATAATCCCCGGCGTGTTTTTGACAGCGGCGCTAGTTGTAGTGACAAGTATCTTAACCGGATGGTCTACGCTGCAATCTTTAGTAATAAGCCTGCCAATTCCATGTCTTGTCTCTGTATTTGTAATCAGCGCAAAGACAGGGGGACAAGTTCTTTCCGCTTCGATACAAGGCGTAGGTCGCATCGGCCCAGAGGTCACAATTATGACATGTGCAATAATATTGGGAACTGTGTTTGAAGCAGCAATGCCCCAAAGCGGAATTCTAAATTGGCTTCAGTCCCTTAAACTTTCCCCAATCTCCATTATTTTAATTGTTATAATGGGTATGACTTTGGCGGGACTAATGGGCATACACGCTATCGTCCCTGGAACAATGCTTCTCGTATTATTTGTCAATCTTCCATCGGAGGTGGCTGATTTGATTCTCATGCAAGCACTTCTCGTAGGATGGGGTTTGTGCACGCTTATATCTCTCGGCAGCCTCACCATTATAACAGGATCGATAATGTTTAATCTCAATCCATTAAGTGTGATTACGGGGCCAAATATTGCTTATGCCTTTGGCCTCGGTTTATTTTGTGCGGCCGTTCTGGTTGCGCTTAATAGTGTTCTCATGTCATGAGCTATGTCGGTATCACTAAGTCATAATGAACTCACCAAAACATTGGCCTCCTGCACCGGATTGGAGGGGAGAGTTTAATTGTGCGCATAATTTTTCTGTTCACACTTTTATTGGGAATTTTAGGGGTTTTCGCCCTCCCAATCTTTGCCCTAGACCAACAACCAATGTTCAAGACCAGTGGAATTTCTAAATTAAGCGATTTAAAAGCAGCAACGAGACGTGTGTTTTTTCCAAAAAAAGAACCGGGTGACACATCAAACATTAGAAGGGTCACCATGACGATCACAGAATTAACCATGGTGTTAAATATTTTAAACAAAACAAAAAAATATGTGACCTTTAGGGCTAGGGTCTCACGGTTCGGACTAATTGGCGGACTGGTGATCGAAGCACCATTTTTGCGCAACCAACCTTTCGACAAACTTGGAAGCTTCATAAATATACGATTTCTTCTACTCCCATCAGCCAAGAAGATTGATATCACTCGTCTTGCGATCGGGAAGGTAGAGATCCCCCGCATTCTTATTCAGAGGGTGTTTGAGACAACTCTCACTTATTTATTGGGGTCAGAGCGACAAAGGGTGATATCCAGATCTTTTCGGCTGCTAGACATACGAGGTCAAAAACTCACCTTTCAATTTAAAGCTCTCAACCAATAACTGATTTTGTAAAAACTAGATGCTTTATATTTTGAACAGAAGAAAAACTCTCCTAGGCTTTAAAGCAACAACTATATAATCAGTAAATCTATAGTTTTATCGAAGTGATCGCATCTAAATTATAAGTTGTGCATAATGGATTTTAATAATGCTGCCCGCCAGAGGATAATGACGCGAAACGATGTCATCATAGGCTCATTTTGGGGGCTAGGAGCGGCTTCTTGGCACTCTGTCGTTCCAAATGCTGTGCACTTACTCCAACACATACCCGCAATAGAATTGGTATTTTTCAGAAATTTAATTGGGATGACTATATTCCTCTCAATCGTTTGCTGGAAAGGATTTGGATTTCTTAAAACCGAGCGGATTTGGACCCATGTCCAAAGAAACTTTTGCAATTTTTTAGGGATGTGGCTTTGGTTTATTGCCCTTGGAGCATTGCCAATAGCTACAGCTGTCTCGTTACATTTCACTGTTCCACTCATGGTAGTTATACTAGCCATTCTTTTGCTAGGAGAACGGCCAGGACTAAGAAGGTTGATACCTACTGTGATTGGTTTTCTGGGCGTTTTGATAATTCTGCGCCCAGGGTCACTGCCAATTAGCCCCGCTGCTTTTTTGGTATTGGGGTCGGCGTTCGCCTATGCAGGAGTAGCCATCTACACACGATCGCTTGGGGCCACCGACCACCCCAACACCACAACATTTTACTATCAGCTAATGGTTGCAGCATTTTCAGCGGCCTCGATGGGGTTTGGATATTTTCTTGCAACCAGCTTCCCGGAATTAGGAATATCAAAATTAGATTTTGTCTGGGTTGTGCCCGAACTATCTGATATCCCTGCGCTTCTTCTTTTAGCGATCGCAGGCACGCTAGCACCTTACTGCTTAGTAAGGGCTCTAGTGCATGCCGAAACCACGATCATTGAGCCTATTGAATATCTCCGCTTACCTATCTCGGCGGGAATTGCATGGCTACTATTTGGTCAGACTACCGACCTTTGGACCTGGGTCGGGGCTGCTGTAATTGCTGGCGCAACGCTTTTTATGGCGCAACATGAAACCAGAGTTGCCTCAAAGTAATACTGAATACAGCTATACTGGTGGATTATTATGAGAAAGTAACCAACCCCAGCGCTCTTGAGCCTTTCTAGCCGTTTCCTCGTCGGGCATGTTTACCCTTGGAAATTTCTCCTTCCAGTGAAACGGTTTGCATGCATTGATGATTGCGCGGCTGTTGGTCGTATCTCCCTGGGATTTTCTATCAGGATGTATTAAGGGGTCTAATCCGGTCGACCAAGCGGCGTTGATTATATCGATGTCATTCGCGGGGTCAGTCCTAAAGCACATGGCCCACATTACGTCGTCAAGATTTGATGCATCAATATCATCATCGACGACAACGACGAATTTGCCTGCATATGCTCCGAGCCTACACTGACTTGCTATTTGCCCAGCCTGCGTGGCATGACCTGGATAACGTTGTTTAATAGAAATAGCTGTGAACATGCGCCCCCCTCCACAATCATGGCACCACACGCGCTGAACATCTGGAATTCCTACGGCGTCAATTTGTTCCTGCAAAAGAGCAGATCTCACCACTGCTCGATAACGTGATTGCTCCTCCGGGGGTCGCTGAGGGGGACAACCCAACATTATGGGGTCATTCCGATGATAGATTGCCTTAATATCTAGGGTCGGACCGTTATGTTCAGGGTTGCCGTAATAGCCGGTCCACTCTCCAAAAGGTCCCTCCATGCGTTGCCGATCCGGATAGCAGAACCCTTCTAAGACGATTTCCGCCTTAGCAGGAAAAGGAAGCCCCGTATGTTTGCCTATAACTACCTCCGTGGGACTGCCTCTGTAAGCTCCCATAATGTCGTATTCACAAACCCCATAGGGTATTTCGCTCGAAGACATAAGGAAGCTCAGTGGGTCAACGCCTACAACAACGCAAACTGGCATTGGTTCACCCGCATCCATGTATTTTTGACGATGCAAGCGGCCATGCTTTCCGGGAGAAATATAGAATCCAACTGTCTTTTCATCTTGAACCATCACGCGATAAGTGCCGACATTTATCCAACCCTCAATGGGATCACGCGTAACATTGAATGATCCGGTTCCAATGTAGCGCCCACCATCATCCTTGTGCCAAAGCGGGACTGGAAACTTCAGTACATCAACATCCTCTCCCTCAATTATATTCTCTAGGACTGGCCCGTATTTAACCTCAGTATATGGAAGCGGATGATTGACGACCGACGAATAGGCCTTATTGAAAACCTGACTGAGTTCGTATTTTGATAATTCTGGAGGAAAACCAAGGGTAATATTTTGGCGTCTACCCCCAAAAAAATTGGTAAAAACCCGATAACCCTTGGGATAGCCCGGTATATTGTCGAAAAGCGCACAGGGAGCCCATTCATTATGTTGCAAGAGCTCAGTCGCAAGTCCTATGTCCTCCTCCCAAGTTGCGCCATCAATCCTTCGGAGCTCCCCGAGATTGTCTACCGCGTCAATATATTCCCTAAGGTCACCATAAATAACCTGATGTTTGAGTTCTCTGAGGGCAGCCGAGCCATTCATAACTTTACCTCCTAATATCCTGTAGGACTATAACTCCTCGAAACAGGATCGAAAGTTTAGACCATACCCTCGCAATTGCCCAATAGCGGGTGTAGGGTCACTAACTGACCCCTTGGAAGCTCAAAATAGTGAATACACCATCAACCCGCAAACCAACTGACAATAGCATTCTAAAAGGGATTTTATGGATGTTGGTTGCAGTTGCGGGGTTGGCCGTTATCGCAATATCCGTTCGAGCTCTAAAACCAGAAATCTCCATTCCTCAGCTACTATTTATACGCGCTTTTATCGGTTTAGTAGTAATAACACCCTTTGCGCTTTCAAAGGGTTGGAAGGGGCTCATTACCTATAATCCCGGTCTCCAAGTTACCAGAAATATTACTCATGTCGCCGCTCAATATTGTGTGTTTTTTGCTATCATCACGGTGCCCTTAGCCGAGGTTACTTCCATCGAATACACAATTCCGATGATGACTGCGGGCATGGCCGCTTTAATGTTAGGAGAAAAAGTAAATAGGCACCGATGGTACGGCATGGCGGCAAGTTTCTTTGGTGTTTTATTAATCATACGACCTGGTTTCTCAGAAGTTCAGCCGGCAGTCTTGATGGTCGTTCTAGGTGCTATTTTCTTCTCGCTAAATAACGTAATGGTAAAGAAATTATCTATGGTGGATTCGGCATCCACGATGGTTTTCAATATGAACGCCATTCAAATTCTTCTCCTGGCCATACCAGCATTTTTAGTTTGGACACCGCTAGAATGGAGACATTTGCCATGGCTGTTGGGTTTGGGCCTTTCTGGCCTAGTCACGCATTACTGCATAAGTCGCGCCCTGGCCCACGCTGACACCTCGGTTCTATTTCCCCTAGATTTTTTGCGTTTACCAGTTATCGCTTTAATTGCCTGGGCTTATTGGGGGGAAACATTCTCGATCTGGGTTATCGCAGGTGCAATTGTCATTTTTACTTCTACGTACTTGTCGATCAGAAGGGAAACGAGAGAACCTTAAATATAGTGCCATCGATATTGTCGCTTTCCAAAAGAGTATCTCCTGAACCTCCTTGTTAAAAAGCTCTCAGGGTTTGGCTTAGGCCAAACACACAACTCGATTATCCTTGGCCCCGATGCAATTTTGGCTTTCGATCTTGGCGAGCACCCCTTTGTACAGCATAAGTTGTCGCAAGAAAGATAACGACTGCCCCAACCCAAGTCCAAATATCGGGGAACTCGGTAAAGAAAATCCATCCCGCAACCGCAGCCAGAGGCATTCGCATAAAATTTACTGGTTGAATAACCCTGGCTGGGGCAAGCGTGATCCCCTTTGTAATAGTCAAATAGCCTATTGTAGAGAGAATTGATATTGCCAAGATGGCAGGCCAATCCTCCAGCAGAGGGGTCTTCCATTCGACCATCGCCATGGGCAAAGAAATGGGCGCAAGCAACAGGTTGCCATAAAATACTATGATTGTCGGTGAGGTAGTACGGGACAAAGATTTGATTACGGTATTTACGCTCGCATAGCCCACCGATGATAGGAGCGCAGCTATCGCCCCGATAGATATTTCCATCATTCCCGGGCGAAGAACGATCAAAACTCCAACAAAACCAACGATCGTAGCAATCCAACTGGCTAAATCAGCGCGCTCTCGTAAAAAGAAAATCGCCATGGCAATTGTAAAAAGCGGAGTTGTAAATTGTAGCGCGAAGAAATCTGCCACCGGCATGATAGATGCCGCTTTAAACCAAAAAAGAATGCCCAAATACGAAAATCCCGCAACCGCTAAATGCATTCCGAACCGCGGTGGAATTAGAGTCATTTTTGTTCCCTGATGAAGAAACATAGGCAAAATAATTGCCGTTGCGATTAAGGAGCGGATGAAAGTCAATTCGAAAGGGCTGTATGTGTCCCCAAGGCTTCGGAGGATTGTTGCTGAAGCGACATAACAAAATGCGCTGACGAGCATCCAAAAAGCCCCTATGACCGCGTCTGGAACGCCTCTCATGTTTTGTTACCCCCCGCTTCTAAACGGATCACATAATACCCGGCGGTAAAGATCACTACCGCTCCTAACCAAGTCCAAGCGTCAGGAAGCTGGGCGAAAAAAAACCATCCGATTAGTGCAGTGAACGGAAGACGAAGGAAATCAAATGGCCAGACCACTCTCGCGTCAGTCAAACCTATCGCATGGGCGAGACACCACTGTCCTGCCGTCGTAAAAATTGCAAGGGCGATAATCCAGGGAAAAATTTCCAGAGAAGGTAACCGAAAATCAACCAATATTGGAATGGCGGATATCAGGAGCATGATTAGGTTGCCGAAGACAGTGATCGTCGTTGTAGCCTCAGTGCGAGACAGTATCTTAATCGTTACATTAGTCGCACTGTAAAGTACTGCCGATGCTAGTGCGGCCAGAGCGGCGATTGAGATTTCTTCGAAACCCGGCCTTAAAATTATTAATGCACCGCCAAAGCCAACAGCGCATGCAGCCCATGTTCTAAACCCAGCTCGTTCTCCCAAAATTAATACAGCAGCCAAGATTGTGAATAAAGAATTGGTAAACTGAAGAGCATATACCTCTGCAATGGGCATATTGGCGAGAGCAAAATAAGTCGTTGCCATAGCCGCGTAAGTCAGTAATCCACGAAGCGTAAAAAGCTTCCATTGACGCCCAACAGCTCCCAAACCCATTGAAAAGTTTCGGATCAACCATGGGAGCAAAAATACTATCGCAAATACCGAACGCCAAAATACCATCTCCAAGGTATTCAATTCTGCGGATAAATACTTGACCAATCCAGCATTCACTGAATATCCGACAGTCGCTAAAACCATCCAAATAATTCCCGTTAAGGCATTGTCTTGAGCATTCATGGTTTTTTGCGCCGTTCTCTCATGAGAACGTCATAGGCCGCGATGAAAATCACAATAGCACCGGCGTAAGTCCAAAAATCGGGTAATTCACGGAACATAACCCAGCCAAAAAAGACAGCCCAAGGCAATCTTAGAAAATTTACCGACTGAACTACTCGGGCGTCAGCAGCCCCAATCGACATCGTCAGAAAGATCTGCGCCAGCATGAAGCAGACACCCATTAGGAAAATAAGAGGCAAATCTGAAACCGAGGGATTGACCCAATCTGGAACAGCAAAAAAGGCTGCAAAGGGCACTATAGTAACATTTGCGGCCACCGTAATCAGAACAGCGTTTTCGGTTGCAGATAACTTTCTAATTATTATGTTGGCAGCTGCAAAAGAGAGTGCCGCGGCTAGGGCTCCAATCGCTCCAAGGTTTAACTCAATAAATCCTGGTCTTACAATTATAAGGGCTCCGATAAATCCAATTAAACAAGCAATCCATCCCCTTTTCCCGACAAATTCTTTTAGCATGATGCTTGCGAGCAATATCGTAAATAATGGTGTGGTGAACAGAAGGGCTTGGACGTTAGCAATGTCTAAGATTGAGTAGGCGTAAAAGGATGCTGCCATCCCGATAAACGATAATAAGCCGCGCAAGAAATATTTACCCAGATGGTTTCGGGCTCTGGCCATGGTACCCCTAGGCAGCCTCGCGATGTATGGCAGCATTATGGTAGACCCGATCAATCCATGAAATAACAAAAGCTGGAACACTCCGATATCGCTCGAAAGCAAACGGACTATCCCGCTTGCCGCTGCTTGGAACCCGGTGCAAAGGACCATAAACACTACGCCGGCCATAACCGACTGCCTCGATTCCATGAATTCGCTTCTCCTTTACAGGCCACTCAAAATTCGTACCAGCAGCCTTCAAACCACAAATGAGCCCCTTTGACCTATGCGCTCGAAACACCTTTTCCAGCAATTGGGTCAGTCAAGATTCTTACAACCCCGATACAACCCGATGACTCTAGACACCATGTAACAACATTGCTCTTACTGAGTGATCTTTATTATCTTTTCCCGAGATCAAAGGCCTCCGCCAAAAGAGCGTATGATCGACACCTGGCCTCAAAGGTGGGACATATCGTCAGTATTAAAAATTCCTCTACCTTGTAAGCGATCGCGAGTGCATCGATTTTATTTTTTACGGTGTCAGGGGAACCCCAGATAAATCTCTTACGATTATAAACTCGAAGTTGTTCCTCCTGCTCAGAATATCGATATGATTTGGCCTCTTCAATTGTTGGGACCGGCCCGCCGCGTCCTGTTCGTTGGAGGACAGAAGATAAATCACGGACTATCATTAGTTCTTCCGCTTCATCATCTGTCTCCGCACAAATTACAAATACGCCGACGCTCCCTCGCGGCTCTTGAGCTTTGGAACATTGAAAATTGTTTCGATAAAATTCCATCACATCTGGACCACCTTCGCCCATAATAAAATGGGCAAAGGAGAAGGCTGCCCCAAAATATGCGGCCACAGCCGCGCTTTGATCAGATGATCCTAATAACCAAACTTCAGGCGCTGTAGGTCCGACTGGCATAGCCCTGACTTTCGAAAATGCATGTTCATCGGGCATTTCATCATTTACCCAAGCTATCATATCCCTGACTTGTTGAGGATAATGCTGTGGACCGAGAGCCCCCGGACCTACAGAAAGAGCTTGATCAGTAATTTGATCACTACCAGGCGCCCGTCCGATTCCAAGATCAATGCGACCCGGAAACAACGTCTCCAACATCCGAAAATTTTCTGCCACCTTCAGAGCACTATAATGACCCAACATTACTCCCCCGGATCCTACGCGCAGGTTCTTAGTATTCGCGGCGACCTGGCCTATCAGAATTTCCGGGGATGCCCCGGCAAGCCCTCCACTCGAATGATGCTCTGCAAGCCAGTATCGATGGTAACCCAACCCGTCGACGTAACGCGCCAATGCTAACGTGTCATTAATAGCATCGGAGGGTGTTTTACCCGAAAGAATTGGAGACTGGTCCAAAACGCTTAATACTGTCATAAAATAGATATTAGCGTCCTCTTAACTAAAGCACCATGGCTTGGCGGGGACCTCCTTGAGGCTTAAAATTTTCTCATGACCAAAAGCTTTTCCAATGACATTGAGGACCGGGGTTCCTGGAGTGACCTATTCCGAGATGGTAAAGCTAAATGGACACTTTTGTTGAACCTAGGCGTGGGCTTACACGCCCTCGATGTATTCATAATTAACACCATTATGCCCACCGTTATTGCCGATATAGGGGGACTTTCCTTCTATACATGGGCGTCCATGATTTACATGGTGGGCTCTATAGTAGGCGCCGCAGCGGGCCATCATTTACGCGTTCGTTTTGGTAAGCGTAACGGTTATTTATGGGGAGGATTAGTGGTTCTTATCGGCACCATAGGCTGCGCACTCCCACCCGATATGTTCACGATGCTTGTCGCTCGATTTGTAAAAGGTTTGGGTGGCGGATTCGTCATCGCTCAAACCCAAGCCCTGGTCCGCGATTATTTTGAACCAAAAATACGCACGAGAATGCTGGGAACGATCACGACCACATGGAGCGTTGCAGCTTTGCTCGGACCTTTTTTTGGGGGTGCATTTGCAGAGATAGGCTGGTGGCGTGGGTCTTTCTGGTCACAAGTACCGTTCATTGTCTTATTCCTTTGGGGCGCTTGGAAAACAATTCAACCAGAAATCGCACAAGAGCCCCACCGGCGTTTGCCATGGCGTAGGTTGCTGATGCTCGCCGCGGGTGTCATCGCTGCAGGTATAACCAGTCAAACTCAGAACCCCCTTCTGAATTTTTCGCTAATCGCATTATCTTGCGGGCTCGTCTGGATTACCTTCCTTAGGGATGGACAATCTGCAGACAAGTTATTTCCGACCAAACCGCTTTCTTTATTCAATGCTGTCGGCTTAGCCTACTGGGTTTATTTCCTTATTTCAGCTCTGCATTCTGCATTGCTAATGTTTGCTCCTTTATTTTTACAAGAGATGCACGGGATCTCGCCGCTCTATGTCGGATATCTCTCATTAGTTTTTTCGGTCGGATGGACCATAGGCTCGCTCTCAGTTTCTGGCGTCTCCGGTTTTTCGGAACGGCTGGCGACGGTCTGCGGTATGATCGCAGCAACCATTTTTATTTTAGTCTTCCTCTGGGCAGTATTAGTCGGATCTTTACTCTGGCTCACGATCTCTATTACGTTTGTGGGCGTAGCAGTCGGAATCACGAATGTTCTCATGATTAGCTTTGGCATGTCGGTCGCAAAAGATGGCGAAGATAGTATTACAGCTTCATCAATGCAGACCATTCGGTCTCTCGGAGTCGCGTACGGAGCGGCCGCCGCCGGGTTGATTGCAAATATGGCAGGCTTAGAAAAAGGGACAGATATCAATACTCTTGAAAACGTTGCTATTTGGGTCCTCGGTGCAACAGCACTCACGCCGGCACTTTGCGCTATTTTTTGCCTAAGAGCAGTCACTTGGGGGTGGCAATTTAGACGAAACAAATAGGAGCTCGAGAAATACTGATGAAAAAAATACTGATCCTCAGCCCAGGCGAGATGGGCGCGGCGGTAGGCAACGCCCTAAATCAAAATGGTTTTGAAATCTTCGGTATACTAAATGGCCGTAGCGAGGCCACAAGATTAAGAGCAATCTCTGCGGGTTTCCGAGACGTAGAAAATCTAAAAAAAGGACTGGAACAGGCCGATATAGTTTTTAGTATTCTTCCTCCATCAAAGGCAAGGTCCATAGCCACCCAGGTTGCTGAACTTATGGCAGGGCTCGTCGAAAAGCCGCCTTACGTCGACTGCAATGCGGTGTCCCCGGAGACAGCGAAGGAAGTGGCCTCTATAATAAATTCTGGAGGAGCAGAGGCAATTGATGGGGGCATCGTTGGAAATCCTCCAGGAGCCAGTCCAAAACCCACTCGGTTGTTTGTGAGCGGTCCCACTGCGCCAATTATGGATACTTTCGATGGGATGGGAATTGCAATTAAACAATGTGGCCCCGAAATTGGGCAGGCATCTGCGGTCAAAATGGTATATGCGGGCGTCACAAAAGGCGTGAGTGCCCTTTGCGCGAACATGTTAATCGCCGCGGAACGGCTTGGTGTAGGAGACATCGCCCATGAGGAATTTCAATATAGCCAAGAGGCTTTATATCGAAGAATGGAAAATTTAACCCCGGCTTTACCCGCCGTATCAGAGCGCTACATAGGAGAAATGGAAGAAATTGCTGCCACTTGTCTATCGGTAAATTTATCAGCTGGGTTTCACCAAGGCGCTGCAGATTTATACCGTTTAATGGAAAGGTCTCCTTTCGCGGATGAAATACGTGAAACAGTTGATAAGGAACGAGGCCTACGCGCAACAATTAAGGGTTGTTCAGAGGTTTTGTAGAATTAACACAGGGAACCGCCTGAAACATCAAAGACCCTTTAGGAAAATATCTCCTTTAATTTTTTGATCGGGTTTACGGCAAAATAGAAAAATAGAGAGGCTTAGCTAGAGTTTTCAATAATTAAAAATTTAGCATTTGCGGACTCAGCGCTCAGAAATATCTCAGAAATCTTATTCGATACATTGGACCTATTAGAAGGATTGAATCCGAGCAAGTGGGCTTTACATTGCTTACAGTCGGTGCTCCCAAACCCTGGAATTGGAACCTGGAATTCTGGCCAAGTTAAAAAAATACCGGTTAGTGTACACTCAGAAATATTCTCGCAAACGCCTATACCTCTGACTTGCCCGGCCTTTGTCAAATAGTCTACATGCCAAAAAGTTTTTTTCTCAGCTCGACAATGTCTTGCAACTCTCTTGCTAATACCCCCGGGGCCTCTGGCACTTCCGAGGTAAATGTAATCACCTGGCGGCAAAATAATCGAGCCCAAAGACCCAATAGTTCCTAAAAATTCATTGGGGATGTTAATGTGCAACAGATAAGAACCAGGCCTGGGTGTTAACCCGTCAAGTGTTGCTCTCGTATCCAACATTGCAAGCTTTATCTGAACTTAAATTATTATTGCTTATATAAAGACCCCATGTAAAACAAATAATCCGAATGACTCAATTTCACCAAATTCCTTTGCCGCAAGGAAAGTCAGCGCTGTTAGCTATTCAAATTAGCGCACGTGCTCAAAGAATCTCGCTCCGAGTTGTGCCCGGAAAGGGTTGTTTCGACCTCGTGGTCCCACAGGGGGTGACGCTGGAAAAGGCAATAGAATTTGCTCAATCAAAAGTAAACTGGTTGGCACATCGGTGTGAGGCAACAACAAAGAAACAGCCATTTGCTAAGGGTGTGTTGATCCAATTTCGTGGACACGGGGTTATAATAGAAACGACCCAACAAGCTCTTCGTCGCGTTGAGCTAACACAGGACAAACTTATTGTATGGGATATCAGGAGCAATATCGACGAGTTGGTCTCTGACTGGCTAAAGCATCAAGCAAAGCAAAGGTTTTTGGAACTCGCGAAAGAAAAAGCGGCAACGATTGGGAAATCTTTCAAGAATATTAAAATTCGTGACACCAAAACGCGCTGGGGTAGCTGCTCTGTCCGCGGAAATTTAAACTTTTCATGGCGGCTAATAATGGCCCCGGATTTCGTGACTGATTACATCGCTGCGCACGAAGTCGCCCATTTGGCGCACATGAATCACTCGCCAGATTTTTGGGATACGGTCGCTCAACTCAGTCCAAATACAAAACAAGCGAAGGATTGGCTCAGAGAATATGGCGCCTCTCTTCACCTTGTAGGCGGTTGTTAAAGCTTGCGCCGAACGGCTCTTTCTTGCCAGGCATTATAGAATACCGCACCAAAGACGACAAAAGCACCAATCCAAATCCAAATTTCGGGGACTTGGTCAAAAAAGAAATAACCGATAAGGCTCGCGTAGAAAATCTTTGTAAAATCAATAGGTAACACGACTGTTGCATCAGCGCGTCTGAAAGCATCTCCTAAAAAGATTTGCGCTGCAGTCCCCAACAGCCCTATTCCTACCAACCACCAAAACTGGCTAAGTGTTGGACCCTGCCAAACGAAAATTGCAGCGCCCAGAGCCACAGGCACCTGAAAATAAACCGCCCAGAGAGCAATGGTTATAGCAGAGTCGGTCTCGGTTAACTTTTTGATAACCAAAAGAGCGCAGGCCCATGAAGCATTTGATAACAAAATAAGGATCGCGCCCAATGATACCACTTGAATGCCCGGCCTTAAAATGATCAAAGCCCCGATCACGCCGAGTCCCAACGCTATCCAACGGTGCCGTGTCATGCCCTCCTTAAGAAATAGAACCGCACCTAGGGTCGCAAAGAGTGGCGCCGTAAGACTTAAAGCCACAACCTTGCTTAAGGGTTCCAAACTCAACCCGTAAAAATAGGCCAATAAAGCAAAGGCATTTAGGATTGATCTTAGGATATGAAGTTTAATACGACGGGTGTAAAAATGACGTAGACCCTCACGCACCGTGAGAGCGGTCATCATAAGCGCGCCAATAAGCTGTCTAAAAAATGCTATTTCAAACGCGTGCAATCCGGTCGATGCAACATGCACCACCATTCCATTTGCTCCTGAAATAGACATTGCAGAGGCCATCATATACGAGGCACCCTTGACTGGATCTGGCTTCTCCGATTTTTGAGCAACTTTTGGGGACTCAGGGCGAGACATTCAAAATCACCAGAAATTTTAATTATCCGCCAATGTTACCATGAAGATTGGGTTTGGAGATAGCACTCGTTGATCACTTTGACAGAAGCCCCCAAAATGGTACTCAACAACCATGTTAACCAGTGATTTTGATTTCGAACTTCCAAAAGACTGTATCGCCCAGCAACCTGCTAACCCCAGGGATTCGAGTCGGCTCTTAACGGTCGGTAAAAAATTGGAGGATCATAGGTTTTTTGAGCTGCCCCGATTGCTGAAACCAGGGGACTGCCTGGTCTTGAACGATACCAAGGTCATTCCTGCAAAGTTAAGCGGCACCCGCGGCACTGCTAAAATTGAAATAACACTCCATTTACGCCACTCTGACCAAACTTGGGACGCTTTTGCGCGTCCGGCACGGAAGTTGAAAAAAGGTGACAGGATACAATTTGGTTACGATTTTTATGCTGATGTCTTGGAGAAGAAATCGGGCGGCGAAGTCACTCTTGGGTTTGATGGGCTAGACACCGACAAAGGAATAGAAAAACACGGTATCATGCCTCTACCCCCTTATATAAAACGAGGTGATGAGGATACTTCATCCGACGAAAAAAACTATCAAACGATCTATGCTGCAAACCCCGGCGCGGTAGCGGCTCCTACAGCAGGTCTTCATTATACTTCCCAGCTATTCGAAAATCTTGAGCAAGCGGGAATTTTCATTGAGAAATTGACCCTTCACGTAGGAGCTGGGACATTCTTACCGGTCAAGTCCGATAAAGTAGAAGAGCATGTCATGCACTCCGAATGGGGAATGATCGACGCACCTACTGCTGATCACTTGAATCAGATACGTTCAAGAGGGGGGCGTATTGTGGCGGCTGGAACCACAGTTCTTCGGTTGCTCGAGAGCGCAGCAACAGAAAGTGGCCGCATTAAACCCTTTGAGGGCACCACTGATATCTTTATTACACCTGGGTACCGTTTTCGGGGTGTCGATATTCTACAGACTAATTTTCACCTTCCCCGATCGACACTTTTTATGTTGGTAGCAGCCTTTTCAGGTCTAGAAAGGATGAGGGCTGCCTATTTACACGCAATCAACAACGACTACCGATTTTATTCTTATGGTGACGCTTGTTTACTGGAATGTTTTTCATCATGACCAGTCCAGATAATTTTAGTTTTAAGGTGCTTTGCGAAGATGGCCCCGCGCGAATAGGGAAAATTAATTGTGCTCACGGTCTAATAGAAACACCAGCCTTCATGCCTGTGGGGACAGCCGGAACAGTAAAGGCCATGACGCCGGAAGGTGTAAAAAAAACCGGTGCACAGATTATACTGGGAAATACCTATCACCTAATGCTTAGGCCGGGTGCCGAGAGAATTGCATCACTCGGTGGCCTTCACAAGTTTATGAATTGGCCAGGGCCTATACTAACAGACTCTGGTGGCTATCAGGTTTTTTCATTAGCTCAGCGACGAAAGCTAGACGAAAAAGGGGTGCTATTCCAATCTCATATTGACGGTGCCTCCGTGGAGTTGACCCCGGAACGTTCAATAGAAATTCAAAATCTACTCGATGCAGACATATCCATGGTTCTGGATGAATGCACTGAATGGCCGGTAACAGAATCCAGGGCAAGAGAGTCACTAGAATTATCGATGAAGTGGGCGATACGTTCTAAAAACGCGTTTATGCTTCGGCCTGGCTACGGTCTTTTTGGTATTGTTCAGGGTAGTATTTTCGAAAACTTGAGACAAAAGTCCGCAGAAATGCTAATGGATATTGGCTTTGACGGTTACGCTGTCGGAGGCCTCGCGGTGGGCGAAGGCCAAGCCCAGATGTTCGACGTACTGGATTTTACAGTACCCCATCTACCACAAGGGAAACCCCGTTACCTTATGGGTGTAGGCCGACCCCAGGACATAGTAGGTGCGGTCAGCCGTGGAATCGACATGTTTGATTGTGTCATGCCAACACGATCGGGAAGAACCGCGCAAGCATTTGTCAGAGGTGGCACCTTAAACCTGAGAAATGCAATTCATTCTGATGACGAGAGGCCACTTGACCTTTGCTGCACGTGTCCAACCTGCAATGGATTTAGCCGCGCATATCTTCATCATCTTGTAAAAGCGGGAGAAATGCTGGCAGGAATGCTATTAACTAGTCATAATTTACACTATTACCAAGAAATTATGCGGGGACTTAGACACTCGATAAAAACAGGGATGCTCAGTGAATTCTGTCGCAATTTTTTCTCTGAAATAGAGGACGGCCCGGTCCGGGCTTCAACCGCATAGAATTAGGAGAAAACATATTGAATACCGTTTTAACCCAACTCGGCCAAGCAACGGAAAATCCATCGTCATCTAAAGAAGCTGTATTAGAGCGCATAAAAAATCCGCACAGTGAATCTTTGTATTTAGCACGATTTACATGTCCGGAGTTCACCTCACTGTGCCCTATCACCGGGCAGCCTGATTTTGCACACTTGGTAATTGAGTATGCACCAGGGGATTGGCTTGTTGAGAGTAAAAGTTTGAAGTTGTATCTCGGTTCATTTCGAAACGAAGGTCACTTCCATGAAGACTGCACCATTGGAATTGCAAAGCGCCTGGAACGCGAGCTCATACCTCAATGGCTTAGAATAGGTGGCTACTGGTATCCGCGGGGGGGAATCCCAATCGATGTTTTCTATCAGAGCGGTCCTGTCCCCGAGGGATTATGGATACCAGAGCAAACTGTCGCACCATATCGAGGGCGAGGTTGAGCCAGATTGCTCAAGACAAGAAACGGAGTCTAATCCGCAATTGGTCACTCTCTTTGGGCTTTGATGCAGTCGGCTTTACCTCTGCCACGCAGCCTTCGGAGCCCGGCGACCGTTTAAAAGAATTTCTAAAGAACGGTTGGCATGGAGACATGAGTTGGTTGGAAACTAACGCGGAAAAAAGAAAGGCTCCCAACGCCCTCTGGCCAGAAGCAAAATCGATCATCGTGTTAGGTCTTAATTATGGACCCAATCGAGATCCGATGGAAATCCTGTCAAAGCCCAATTACGGGGCCATTTCTGTCTACGCCTCCGGCAAAGATTACCACGATATAATTAAAAAAAAGCTCAGAGTACTTGCACGCAAAATTCACGAGAAATTTGAGGCCGAGGTAAAGTTATTCGTCGACACCGCGCCCGTCATGGAAAAACCTTTGGCAGAAGCCGCAGGCATCGGTTGGCAAGGAAAACATACCAACATTGTCTCGAGACAATACGGCTCTTGGCTTTTTTTGGGTGAAATTTTCACAACACTTGATCTTTCACCCGATGAACCCAAGTCCGATCACTGCGGCACTTGCGAAAGATGTATAAAAATTTGTCCTACCAACGCAATTACTGAACCCTACCGATTAGACGCAAGACGATGCATCTCTTACCTCACAATCGAACATAAGGGGCCTATACCGGAGGAATTTAGAACTGCTATTGGAAATCGTATATTCGGATGTGACGACTGTTTATCCATCTGCCCCTGGAATCGGTTCGCTAGTCATACGACTACGGAGGAACTCCTTCCCCACGTAGAAAAGATTTGGCCCCATCTTGATGATCTAATTCTATTAAGCGAAGAAGAATTTCGGGAGATATTTTCCGGTTCACCGATTAAACGGCTCGGACGAGACAGGTTTTTAAGAAACGTGGCGATTGCCATTGGGAATAGCAAAAATCCAAGCTACGTAGAAAAATTAAAAACATTGCTACCAGAAAAATCCCCTCTGGTTCGTGGCGCCGCCATTTGGGCATTAACACACTTATTATCTAAAGAAAGCTTCAACTCGTTGCGTGCAAAACACATCACGCATGAGCAAGACAGCTATGTGTTGAGTGAATGGGGCTGAGAGATTAATGCCTGAGCGGTTGTTTGTAATATTCTCTTCGGTCTCCGCTGCGAACGAAAATATCCATCCCCGTTGAGCCTCGGATTATTCCAAGTTTAATTGATGTCCCCGCTTCACCAGCAGACCACAATTCACGATAAAACTCTTCCAAGCTTTCTACTGGCTTATCTTCAACCTGTTCTAGAATATCGCCGGGCTGAACTCCTGCGTTCGCTGCCGGCCCACCCTCGAATATACTTCCAATCACCAGATGACCAAGTGCCTCTGAAGCATGCATACCCAACCATGGGCGCGCTGGACCCGCTCTTTTCCCAATCTTCAATAGATCATCAATAATCGGCGATAACAATTCTATAGGGACGAACATATTTCCTTGTTCGTCCTCATTTTCACCTGCTGGCCCCTGGATAAATAAGGAACCAATCCCACAGAGAGAACCGTTCTCGGGATCAATCAGGGCTGCACCACTCCAACTGGGGTGGAGAGGCGCCGTAAAAATTGCAGAATCCACCATGTACTCCCATGAGCCAGTAAAAAGTCGTCTATCAACCACACGAGCATCAAGGGCCCTTCGGCTTCCTCCGTAAGAGGCAACAATGGCCCGGGCGCCTTTTACCAGATTATTGGAATTGTCTCCTACTGTGATTGGCGCGAATGCAGGCATTTCCACTGATCTGATTAAACCAAATCCGGTCTCATGATCATAACCAACAGGATGCGCATTGAGGGTGGTCCCATCGGGACCACCAATGAACACATCGGTCGCTTCAACCACTAAGTAGCCTATCGTTAAAAATAATCCCGATTCATCAATTAATACCGCATTTCCCTCACGTTCTGTCCCCAAAGTTGCTGCGGAGTGCGCATCCGCAGGCACTACAGACCTCAATGGCCTAACCGCAGAGAGGACAGCCTCAAGGTCAAACTTGACCTTACTTGCTTCAATTGTAGACCCCGGGATGGTGGGCTCATTAGAAGGAATTACACCCTCAATTTTATGCCCATTAGAATGTTTTATACCGTTTATCATAATCTCGGAGTAACACCACCAAGACTTAACGGCAAGTGCCTCAGGTTCCTTTTTTCCTCGAATTCAAAAAACCATAGCAGGAAGGGCTCAGATCAAATCTACTTGCCCCAAAACGCTTAGTGGAAAACTCAAAATACTCAGCAAATATAAAGGTGCACTGGACCACTCTAACGCTATTTAGGCCTTTTAAGATAAATGTAACCTCCATCAACAAGGAGATTGGTTGCAGTTGAAAAAGAGGCATCATCTGAAGCCAAAAATAATACCGCCTTGGCTACTTCCTCCGGCTGCCCAACTCGACCAAGCATGTGCAGAGGACCTCGTGCTGCCTGAAAATCCTCAATACGATCGAATCGGCGCAATGTGCGGGGGGTTTCTATGACTCCTGGAGAGATAGAGTTGACCCGAATATTATCGGCCGCCACCTCTGCCGCCAAGATGGTCGTGAAATGGATCAACGCGGCTTTTGTCGAACAATATGCAGACCGATTTGGAACCCCTATTGTGCCAAGCTGTGAGGCGATATTTACAATCGCGCCACCCCCTGCCTCCCTCATTAGAGGGATAGCATATTTTGCCATCAAGAATGAGCCCGTTAGATTAACTGAAAAGGCCTGTTCCCACTCTTCAAGTGGCAAGGTCTCAACAGGCGCATCCGGTGTTACAGCGGCAGCGACGTTAACCAATATGGTCAGCCTGCCGAATGCCGATTTAGCAGCATTCGCGGCCAATTGCGCCGCCGTCTGATCAGAAACATCGAGCTCAAAGGGTTCCGCGACGCCACCATTCTTCTGGATCTCGAGTGCTACAGCTTTGGCCGCATCAAGCCTGTTATCTGTAACCAAAATTTTAGCCTTCTCGGAAGCCAGCCTCTTAGCTGTTGCACCACCGATGGCGCCGCCAGCACCTGTCACTAATGCCACGCTTCCTTCGAGCTTACCTGCGTCCATTTTCATCACTCCCTAAAATATTAGCGAAACAAATATTAAAAAGAGGCATCCATTTGACAAACCCGAAGCACCGAAGACAATCAAACATCTTTTCCCCTTTTGGGTTCCAATGACAATATCTTTTAAAACACTTACGAAAATCAAACCAATATTTTTAAAACCCTGGCAAAACCTTTCGCCGAACATACAAGGTGCAATCTTTGTCGTAACAGGCGCGTTTTTACTGATTGTTATGGCATCGCTGGTAAAATTCTTGGGACGCACTTTGCCTGCCTTCGAGGTCTTGTTCGTGAGGTTTCTAGCAGGGCTTATCGTCCTCCTGCCCTTAGTTTGGCGATTGGGTTTTCTCAAAATTATACCGACGCGCAAGCCATTCTTGCATTTAGCACGGGGGGGATTCGGCTTCCTCGGCAATCTATGCTTTTTCTTTGCGTTAATTCACATACCATTAGCAGACACCGTTACCATTCAATTTTCTAGACCACTGATTATGGTCGTCATCGCGGTTTTAATATTGCGGGAAATAGTTGGGTTAAAACGAGGTTTTGTTACAGTAATCGGATTCACCGGAATATTGATGATAACCAAGCCGTTTGGGGAAGGCTTCGATCCGTGGGCGTTGGTTGCGGTTATGGGAACATGCTTTGGAACAGGTGTCGTGCTCACGATTAAACTTCTGAGCCGAACCGAACAAACCGTCACAATAATGTTTTATTTTGCTCTGATAACTACAACTCTAGCACTTATACCAGGGCTAATTGGGCTTACGCTTGGAGGAATATTTGATCTACCCGCGTCCTTTATGTGGATTATGCCATCCTGGACTGAAATGGCACTACTTATAATCACCGGCGCTCTCGGGATTATCGGACAAGGTATGTTTACCCATGGGGTAGGATTGGGTGAAACCAGCTTTGTAATGCCCTTTGATTACATGAGGATTGTTTATGCCTTTTTAATCGGCCTAATGTGGTTCTCAGAAATACCTGGTCTTTGGTCTTATATTGGCGCCGTAATAATTATTGCCAGCAGTCTTTATCTCTTGAAAACTGAACAAGGCTCAAAATCAAAAAACACGTCTGGAGAACTTAAATGACTACCTTAATAACCGGTGCAGGATTGGTTGGAACTTCATTCGCACAACATGCTATTCGCAGAGGAGAAAAGGTCGTATTCCTCGATCCAATTCCTCACATTGACTATGTTGCCTCCCAACTCGGAACCGAAGATTTTGTATACGAAAATGAAGACGTTCGTAGCCTGCCTGGCCTTGTAAAAATTATCCAAGATCATGATGTAGACTCCGTTCTTCACACAGCCTCGGTGATCGGGAAAAAAGCCGCCAACCCTATTCATTTTGGCTATGACTTGAATATTGGCGGCACTATGGCGGTTGCAAATGCAGTTCGTCTGACCGGTGTTAGACGCCTTGTCCATATAAGCACATTTGGCGCCTATGATTGGCGAAAAATTAAAACTGGTCCGGTTATTGAGGACAATCACCTCGGATCAGGGGCTCCATACTCCAATTCAAAAGTCGCTCAAGAAAAAATTTTAGAGGCCTATGCGATAAACTCGGGCTTTGAATTGGTCATGTTACGCCTGGCCAATGCTTTCGGAGTAGGACATTTTTGGGGTGGGTCCGGTGGAGGACAAAAGGTTCAGGATTTAGTCAAGGCAGGTCTGACAGGCGAAGTTGCTAAGATACCGGAAGAGCAGACCATGGATTTTGTCTACGTCTATGCCAAAGATGTTGGACGTGCGATCGATCTTGCTATGACTCAGGGGAGCTTGAGTGAGACGATCTTCAACATTGGATATGAGAAAGTGCATAGTTTCGAGGAATTGGTTAAGGGAATTAAATCCTATTTACCGGATCTAAGGCTTGAAATCATTCCTGGTAAAGCCCCCGAGAATCGAGCCATTCCTCTTGATTGTAGCCGGGCAAAAGAAATACTGGGCTGGTCACCGAAATATACATTTGAAGATGCAATTAAAGATTACGCCAAAGACTTGAGGAAAAGGTTGTCGAATAATGGTTGATACGCGCGATGGCAAATACAGTGTTGGCGGCGTCCTCATGGACCGCCCTTTCAAAATAAGGCGGTTGGGCCATTTTGGGATCAATGCGATAAAAATGGATGAAGCGCTGAGATTTTATCATTCGCTTCTGGGCTTCAAGATTGTAGATATTCGAAATCCCTTTCCAGAGGGTCGTCAGATCCCTGATGAATTTAAGCCTTTTGGTAATTTAAGTGGATATTTTTTCCGTTATAGCCACGATCATCATGCTTTTGTGCTCTATAACCACCCCTATCGAGGCGCCACAGATAATAGAGACCGTTGGAGAAAAAATATTACCGTAAATCAGATAACCTGGCAGGTGGGCACTCTAGCTGAGGTTGTAAATGGGCATCATTGGTTAACAGAAAAAGGCTGCAATATGGCGAAAGCTGGCCGAGATATGCCTGGCTCAAATTGGCACACGTACCTGATGGATCCTGACTGGTTTCAAAACGAGCTTTATTACGGAATAGAGCAAATTGGCTGGAACGGTCATTCAAAACCATGGGATATGCACCATCGGGAATTCAGTAAGGTCGCACCGCTACCCCAAATTTCTGAGTATCAAGAAGTCAATGATGCATTGAAGTCTGGATCGCAATTCACATCGGGCTATCGAGATACGGAGCCCCTTGAGGAGAAATATGACGTTGATGGTGTTTTGCTTGGCCGTCCATTCAAAATTACCAAAGTGGGGCCAGTAAGGCTTTTCTGCGAAAACATCGCCGCTTCGTTAGCGTTTTATCGAGATATGCTAGGTTTTATTGTTACGGAGGAAGCTGATTTTGAGGGAGATCCCATTTACTTTTTGAGAAACAACACCGAACACCACTCCCTGGCACTTTATCCGGTAAGGTTGAGAGAAAAACTCTCGTGTCGCGATGATTCTTTGCTATTTTCTTTCGCCGTACGCTTGGCAAATTATGGCCAGCTTAAAGCTGCAGTCTCTTTTTTTCGAGATGAGCACGGCTGCAAAATTCGCGAAGATATTCCTCAGGTTCTCTATAGTGGAATAGATTACACTGTATTTGTGGAAGACCCTGATGGCCATCTGATCCAACTCTATGCATACATGGAACAAATTGGCTGGGATGGAAAGCCTCGCCCGACTTCTAAACGCAGACAGGTTACGCCAGGAGATTGGCCGGAAACTATTGAACCTGCTTCCGACGCATTCATGGGTGAGCCATTCCTGGGACCACTTGGATAGCATGACCGAAGATCGCCTCCCCACTCACATATGGGTAGGAGCATTTATCCGCAGGTGCAGCTCAGAGGCAATCCCTGTTACAGTGCTTAATAGCGGGGAAAAAATGGGCGGAACGGTGCTTTTTAAGGTTTACAACCCTCCCGACGATTGTCGGCTTCTTTCTCAGATGCTTAACCCTCAGGGCAATACTGAATGGTATCAAATTCACAAACAAGACACTTTAGATGAGGTAGAGGCAAGCTCCAGAGTTCGAAAAGCAATCGAGAGAGACCCCGACCTCTGGGTCATCGAAGTAGAGACAAGAGATTGCAAACTGCCATTTGAACCATTTTAAGGTGCGTGAACCAAATTTCTACCAAATACCAAAATTTTTCTACTTTTGCCTAAAAAGCAATAACCAACGTTCATCATGTCTGAAAACCATAAAGAACTGACAAAAGAAATTGCAAACTTCGTCGTCGCCACCCGGCTTGAAAATACACCTCGTGATGTGATCGCACGCGGTCAAATACATCTTCTTGATGCCCTCGGACTTGGGATTGCCGGAACTGAAAGCGCGGTTTTTAAAAAGATAAAAACCTATATAGGGACGGGTGATCAAAATAAGACTTCCTCGATCTTGTGCAATAGTCTCCGGGTTTCACCGTCTTCAGCGGCTCTGGCTAATGGCACAGCAATGCATGCAGATAATTATGATGACACCAACCCGCAACCGACCCCAGATAGAAATGGCGGTATTCATGCGGGTGCCGTTGTAATACCGGCCGCCCTAGCTGTTGGAGAAGCACTTGGAGCAACAGGCGCTGAATTATCCGCTGCAATGCATTGCGGGCTGGAAGTTGCATGTAAATTAAATCATGGAATAAACGCGCGCCATTATCAAAGTGGTTATCATGCGACCTCTTCACTTGGTATTTTTGGCGCTACCGCCGCGGCAGCTAGGCTTCTTAAATTGGATGAGGCCGGAGTTGTAAATGCGCTCGCTATAGCAACAGCAAAAGCGGGTGGTATTCGAGGTAATTTCGGCACTATGACGGAACAGATTCATTGCGGCACGGCAGCAGAGAGCGGTGTTGCGGCAGCCGAGATGGCTCGGTCTGGAATTACAGGTGCACCTGCGATATTTGAGCGTAAAAACGGGTGGTTTGGAGCTACCGCGGGAGGCTTTATACCAGAGGCCATTTGCGGCAAGCTTGGTAAGCCTTGGGCGATAGTTGACCCAGGAACTTCTATAAAACCTTGGCCAAACGGGGCCCTCACGCACCCGGCTATGGAGCTTATGTTGAAGCTTATGTCGGAAAATGAAATTAAGCCCGATAAGATACAAGAAATCTCTGTCCAGACCAATCAGCGGGTTCGAGAAACTTTGGTTCATGATAATCCAAACAACGCTTCGGAAGCCCGTTTCAGCATGCCATTCGCGCTCGCTGCCCTGGTTCTAAAGGGGCACGCAGGTTTGAGCACATTCTCAGATCAAATGGTTACCAACCCAGCTATTAAAGCACTGATGAGAAAAATAAATTTTTCAAGCTACTCCCAAATAGAAAGCGATTATTCAAATGTTACGAGTCTCATTAAATTGAGGATGAACGATGGGCAAGTCATCAACGGCCGTGCTGACTTCGCCAGAGGCAGCAAAAACGCACCAATGAATTGGGAAGAGATCGAAAAAAAGTTTCGTGAGTGCGCTGATCACGGTGCATGGCCATGTGAGAAACAAACAGCGATTTTGTCTTTTGTAAAAGACCTCGAGAGCTCCCCAAACCTTGAACAATTGATATCGGCTCTAACTATTTAGCGTAGCTAGTAAATCGATAATTGTCTGGTAAAGTTTTAGCTAGGATCGCGACAAAAAGAGAGGCACAAATGTCCAAGCCAAAAATATTTATTTTTGCCAAACCCGAAAACCCTGATGCATGCAACGCAAAGATGGAAGGATATGGATGTGAACTTACTTTCGGCGATCCAGAGTGGCATAAACCGGGCGGAAATAATGAAGATCAAATGGCTCAGATCGCAAGTTCAGCAACCGCGATGGTTGGCACCTCAATAAGATCTAGTCCGATAACAAGAAAGATCTTAGAGGCAAACCCCGAACTCCGTGTCGTTGCCAAATGCACCGTTGGAACTGATGACATTGATGTTGATGCTGCCACGGAACTCGGAATTCTAGTATGCCACGCACCAACTGAATCAAATTGCTGGGGTGTCGCCGAGGGAACCGTTTCGATGATTTTAACCAAACTTAAACAGCAGCGAGAGCGTGATCGGGCCATAAAAGAAGGGGGGTGGAAAACCTCTGAGCATTACGGGATTTATCTTGGGCGGAGGTCGACCGATGGATATGAAGGAATAACACTCGGACTGATTGGGCTTGGCCGCATTGGCGCTCGGGTTGCTCAGCTCTTTGCACCGTGGAATTTCAGAATTATCGCCTGTGATCCGTATATCGACGACGAGAGATTTATTCGCAAAGGGGTCGAGCGTGTCAATATGGATACGCTTTTAGCCGAAGCAGATATTGTTTCTCTGCATTGCGTCAATAATTCAGAGACACATAAGCTTATGGATGCGGAGAAGTTTGCCAAAATGAAGCCCTCAGCGATTTTCGTAAATACCTCCCGCGGAAAAAATGTTGATGAGGAAGCTCTCATAGATGCGCTCCGCAATGAGGTGATCGCTGGTGCTTGTATCGACGCGTTCTGGGATGAGCCGATTGCATCCGACTCCCCTTTTAGGAAAATGGGGGATAAAGTCTTACTTTCTGGACATATGATTTCATACAACAAACAAAGCAGCCTAGGCCCTGGCTTTGAGTGGGCATCGGATGCAGTTTTACAAGCATTGGCCGGTGACCTGCCAAATAATGTTTTTAATCCAGAAGTTATAGAAAAATGGAAACAGAGATTTGGCGGCCGTTCAGTGTTAACCGTAAACCAGGCTCCACCGGATCATCCCGGTTATGGGCCGCCTAACCCTTAAGGCAACGCCATTATCTCACCATTCTCTTGGCATCGGAATTAACATTATAGCTTTATTGCCGACAGAAATTCCTCGTTGTACCGAATAACTGTTGCGCCATAACGTTCCAACCTGTAGCAAATGTGACGAAAAGTTATTGGGACACCGATGTTATATCATACTGATAAAAAAAAACGCACTCAGATAGAAGGGTTCATCTTTTTAGCAGCATTCACGCTGTGTATCCCCGGCGCAAACTGGATGATCATGAATGTTGGTACATCCTGTATCGAGAACGGGCCTTGTCTAATTCCAGTAGCACCAGATATGTTGGCCCCAAGCGGAGTTATTGTAGTCGGACTCGCGTTAATTTTCAGAGATTTAGTTCAACGTCGATTAGGAATTGTCTGGTGTATAGCGGCCATATTTTTAGGGGCTTTTCTCTCCGCCTTCTTGGCTCCACCTAGTTTATTATTTGCATCAGGTACGGCTTTTCTCCTATCGGAATTAGCTGACTGCGCGATTTACACTCCACTTCAGAGAAAACGTTTCGTACTTGCGGTGTTTGCGAGCGGCGCAATTGGGCTAGTCGTGGATAGTGCCCTCTTTCTCTACCTGGCTTTCGGCAACATGGAATTTCTCATTCCACAAATCATTGGGAAGGCATGGGTGATTACCCTAGCGATACCTCTCATTGCTTGGCTGAGAGCAAGAGATCAAAAACTTGGTCTTAAACCGGCTTAAACTCCTTCCGTTAGATGGGCATCACGACGCGCATAGAGTTCGTCATCTGAATATCCCATTGTTTCAGGTCTTCCCTTTCCCAACATTACCTGGAAATAAACCGGTTGAAGGCTGTTATTGTCATACCCATGAATGACACCGGGGGGGCTTGTGATACAATCCCATTTACCGAGCCTTTTTGTGATACGGTTCCCAAGCTCGTCCTCAATAAAAACATCCAGTTGTCCCTCCAGAACAAAAAACGTTTCTTCAACCTCATGAGTATGAGGTGCATTGCCCTGCCCCGGCTCCACGTACATTATCGACAACGTATGGGCACGCGGCGGAATCACATTTTGTTCGTCATGTTTTCCAGAGCCACCGGCCCCGATATATCTGTGCTGCGCCCTTTTCCACCCGTCAATCTTAGCATCCTCAAACGCCTCCCAATCGGCGTAACGCTCATTAAATCTCGCAATGTATTTATCAGCTATCTCTTCTAAGGAAACACCCTCTAGTTCGGGATCTCTGGGATGGCGCGCAACGTTCATTATACCCCTCCGGCTTTTGATCAATATGATACAGAAGAAACACGAGTAGGACGTTTCGTCAACGCGCTGCGTGACAGCATATCTGCCTTGCTCTAGAGTATAGCAATTAATTTTGTTTGTTTATTTTTGGGACGGTTCTCATGGCATTGTTAAGAGAAATTGCGATCGAAAAACTCTCTTCGCATTTTGCGGCAAGAATTACCGGAATTGATTGGAGTAATCCGGTCGATAAGAATTTATTGGCAGATGTCCATGCCGCATTTGCAGAGTATTCCGTCCTATGTTTCCCAAATCAGCGCCTTGGATCACAGGACCAACAGCGATTTGCGGCATGCTTTGGGCAAGTCGACGGAGGCTACCGGGATCGGAGTAATGGGGACGTAAAACGCAGCAAAAAGCGGGGAGTAATGCTCGTCTCCAACATTCGTAAGAATGGAAAACCTATCGGATCCCTCCCAGATGGAGAGATGTTCTTTCATTCTGACGGGTCTCACCGCAATAAGCCATATAGAGCGACAACCCTTTACGGGATCAAAATACCATCGGCTGGCGGCGAAACAATGTTTGCCGACCTGAGGGCCGCATATGACGCGTTGCCAGAGGACATCAAAGATCAAATCAAGCATTTGAAAGCAAGGCATATCTATGATTACGGCTCCACTCTAAGAGACCAGAATCAAGAAATTGAAACCAACTCTGACTATCCGAATGCATTGCATTCGTTGGTCAAAACACACCCCGTGAGTGGCCGAAAAACCTTATATTTAAGCCGTTTAATGACCCGTTATATCGACGGTTTTAGTCGCTCAGAAAGCGATGATCTACTCGAATTTCTCTTCAACCACGCAGAAAAGGAAGAATTCATATATTCTCACAAATGGACCCCTGACGATTTACTCATTTGGGATAATCGTTGTCTAAATCACGCACGAACAGATTTTCCAAAAGAAGAGACCCGCCTGTTAAGAAGGTATACGGTATCTGAACCAGGCGATGAAGAGGCAGTAGACTATTAATTTGAGTCGTTAAAAAGTTGAAACTCAGTTTCTATTTTCGTTCGGTGAGTTCAACTTCATAGCCATCGGGATCTTTAAAAAAGGCAATCTTATTTGGATTACCCGCTTTAACGTAATGCGGGTCCAGGACAAATTCTACGCCGGCAGTTTTCAATTTGTCTGCCATAACTCCAACATCCGGAACTAGAAGGGCGATGTGACCGTATGTATTACCATGCGCGTATTGGATTGGGGGCTCGTGTTCTTGCACCAACTCTAATGCGTGGTTCTTTGACTCTTCTCCATACCCTACATATGCGACGGTTTCACCACGTTCTGGTGACTCGCGGCGACGCATTAGTTCCATGCCTAGCAAAGAGGTATAGAAATCTACTGATTTCTCCAGGTCTCTTACTCTCAAACATGTGTGTCTGATTTTAATTTCATCGCTCATGCTCAGATCTCCTTCTTAAACGGGATTAAAGATCACCATCGCCATAATTTGTTCGGGCAATAAATCGCCTCAGTCCAATGTCGGTGTTCCACACGTTATTATGCGCTTTAAGCATGTGTGGCAGAGCTTCTTCTCGTGATGCCTTAACTTTCTCAAACTCTGGTATAAAACTGGTCATTAAATCTTCTACTTCAGATCTTAAATCTTCTTCGTTAATGGTGGTACATTTTTTATCTCGTATCACCACCCGCCCATCAATAACAACGTTATCTATGGAACGGCCTGTTTCCGTATAAACTAATTGCCTGGCGGCACTGTTAAACGGCAACCAAGCAACATCCTTCATATCGATTGTCATAAAATCGGCTTTGTAACCTTCTTTTAGAGCTCCCAACTCCTCATGTAACAAAGCTGTCCTTGCTCCTCCTAACGTAGCGTTTTTGAGAGCTTCGTGACTTAAATTATCGCCAGGTAATGGGTCGCTGATTGCAGCAAGCATGCAATACGACTTCATAGCTTGGAACATGTTTTGAACGTCAGATCCGGAACAATTATCGCACCCTAAACCCACCCTCATTCCTGCTGCTCTCATATCGAGAATCGGGGAAACACCGCTTTTGAGCTTCATATTACTGTTGTGACACAGAACTGCCCCAGCGTCCGCTGCGGCCATCAAATCCATCTCCTCTCGACTTAACCATACTGAATGCGCGATATTCAATCTATGATTCAACAATCCATGGGCTTGCATATAGCGAATAAAAGAGCCGTCATAAGCCCCGTATTTCTCACGCGCCATTAATACCTGAGCCCTAGTTTCATAGGTATGTATGTAGACTCCAAGATCATGAGCATCGGCTAAATCTGCGCAACCTTCAATCAAGTTCGGAGTGCAACGCTGAGGTGCAAACGGTCCAATTGCCCAATTCAGTATACCGCTTGCAGGTCTTCGCTTCATTTGGTGGTCAAGAAAATCGAGTTGAGATTTGGCATCTAGCGCCTCTGTTCCCAGCATCTTCTGTATGTTATCCGGCAACTCGTCACGCGATCTGATCATCCCAATCGCTGGAATATCGAACACCATTGGCGAGAATATTACCCGCTCGCCAATTTCATGATACGCGTCCACAACCACATCTAAATATTCTTCAGTCAGTGGTATTAATCCCAGCATATCCTGAACCGTTGTTATCCCGCAGCGCATAGACTCTAGCGCGCCCACAAGAGTTCTTAATCGAACCTCCTCCTTGGTTCGATTAGCTCCCATCGGCAGCGTGTAAAGGAGCCAGTACTCAAGAGGCATCTCTTCAAATAAGCCTCTACACAAGGTATCGTGGGAATGATAGTGCGCATTGATCATGCCAGGAACTATGAGGTGATCCTTGACATCAATGATCTCCGCCCCCCCTCGGGAAGATCAGATCCTATCTTTAAAATTTTATTACCAGCCACCATTATGTCGGCGAGGCGAGGGTGATGAACATCACCGTCGTGTTGATAAACAAGTCCTCCCTTGAACAGGACCCTTTTTTCATCCCCCTCCATAAAAACCCTCCATTGGAAAAGACAAGCGGGAGCAAGCTAACATTTCGCTTTCCTAGGGAAAATGTGAAATTGCCGACAAAATGATAAAAAAGATCAAGACCTGAGCTGCAGATCGGTTTTTTCCAAGCTTCCCGTCATTTTAAGGTCACTTGGGTTCTATTTAAGAAAAGCCTAACTTTACCTATTTGAGATAAAGGCAAATGTTACAGGTTATGCGGCCTCAAGAGGTGCGTAAAATTTCGTTTCTTCCGTATAGACCCCGTTTGACCAACGACTGATTTCTTCAGGCACTGGCCGAGCACCCCGAGTAGTTAGCCAAAGTCTAATAAGATATCGTTTTCTTTCTTGTTCCGGCCAATCCTCAAACTCAGTTCGAGAGTGGAGGGTAACATGGTTACACATAAACAAAATGTCTCCATGCTCAAATGGTATTTCTATGGCGAGTTCAGGGGCCATCTCCTTAAATAATTGGAGCGCATCACGCTCGGCGGGAGTTAATAGAGGGACGCCGGGCAAGCCTTGCGCCTTTTCAATAGCGGCAGATACTCCCCGAGCCGCGAAATAACCATCCTTAAACCCAAATACTGGCTGACGCACCCAAGGGTCAGTCTCACCGGGGGGAATTTCACCCTGTCGGGAACGGTAAAATAGTTGACCCAATATCCGAACCGCATCTGGTTCGCGGCGAAGCATCTCGTTATACAACGAGACAGAGGAGCAAACCATGTGATGCCCACCTGACTTTGCATTATGAACACACCCAAGTGCTATTAAATCTGCTTGATCGCAATGGAACGCCATGTGGGCATTTGTCATATATCCGCGAACTTTTCGGTAGTCAGCGTTCAAATCCTTTACGTGACCTAGCATGTGGCCTTTCGCGTTCTGACATAACGGATCACCAATATGGCGACCAATACCCCAAAAAGCGGTTGCGTATTGTTTCCTTGTTAATTGGTCCGCATCCAACCCCCGAAGCAGGACAAATCCGCGACCATTGGTCAATTCTTTACTAATTTTTGAAAGCCCATTAGCAAAAGTTGGAAGAGAAAAATTATTTTTTTCAATATCCAATAAATCTCTGTTTTTGATCTCAGCAACAGCTATCGCCTCTTTAGTCTCTGACAGCTCCTTTTCGGTCATCTCCCAAATCCAGAAATCTTGACCATCCATCTGACTCGGGTACCATTCCGCCGGATCGACAATGATTTTTCCAAGCTCCGCCGGCTGTCGTGCAATACTAGATTGTTGCCAATTATTCATTTTCACCCTGCCATTTTAAGTGGACTTCCCTCAATAGTGCACCGCCGCAGCAACCTGGTCTCGGTTTCCGGGAAATAGGTTCGTCCGTGAATTGTCGCCAGATTATCCCACATAACCACGTCTCCCAACGCCCATTCATGTTCAAAAACAAACTTTTCTTGTTCAACGTGATCATACAGAAATGCCAATAGTTCTTCACTTTCTTCCAGAGATACGCCCTCTATTCTTCTCGTCATAAGACGATCTACAAAAAGTGCTGTGCGCCCGCTTTTGGGATGCTCAATCAATACTGGATGGAACCAATGTGGGGATCCGCTGATGTCATCCCGGAGTGGGACGCGTTGGCGGCGCTCATATTCATGGATATGCAGCGCCTTTTTGCCTTTGAGCTTATCTTTTACCTTTTGCGGAAGCTCTTCGTAGGCCGCTACGGTGTTAGCAAAACGCGTATTACCACCCCATGAGGGCAGCTCCACCCCATAAAGAAATGTATACGCGTAAGGAGACTCCGCATAACCCGAATCTATATGAAACCACATTTCTCCATCACCAAAAGCTCCGACAGGCTTACCATCAACTCTTTTGTTGCTAACTAACATAACTTCCGGTGTGAATTGTTCTGTCCCTGTAACCCGTTTTTTAAGTTCATCTGGGGGCTTTTTTCTTTTCCCGAGCTCACCAAAACAAGAAGCAAATCTCAACTGAGCTTCCTCCGATAGCTCTTGGCCTCTAAAGATAAGCACCACATACTGATTCCAAGCCCTTTGGATGGCTTCAATTGTTTGCTGCGGTAACTCTTGGCTTAAGTCAACTCCCACAATTTCCGCTCCACATAGTGGCGATAACGGTTTTATGGCGAGGCCAGCAGGCATATCCATCATCTAGTCTCCGCTACGAGATCATCTCCATCAGAGATATTAGCAACCAAATAGGCGGACGAGCAAGAATTGAAACTGTGCCTAATCAGTTGCCAGCAACTTGGGCACCACAAGAGTAATCCACGGAAATGCAATCAACAAAGCTACCCTGACAGTATCTGAAAAAATAAACGGCACGACACCCTTGAAAGTTTCGATCATGGGTACATCGCGAGCTAGTGTATTGATGATAAAGACATTGAGCCCAACAGGCGGTGTTATCAGGCCCATTTCAACCACTATTAAAGCTATGATACCAAACCAAAGCTGCAAATCTTCAGGTTGAAGACCAAAATCAAGTGCTGCAATTATCGGCCAAAAAATTGGCACTGTAAGCAGGATCATAGAGAGTGAGTCCATAACAAAACCGAGTATAATAAACAGGATCACCATGGTCAGAAGCACGGTCATAGGTGCCAATCCTGACTCCCTAAAAAAGTCTGCCGCTATCATCGGCAAACGCGAAAACCCCAAAAAAGCATTAAAAATTGCCGCGCCCAATAAAATTAAGAATATCAAAGCGGTCGTGTTAGCAGCCCCTATCAGGGCCTCTTTAAAATCATCTACCTTCATGCCGCCGCGTGTAATCGCGATGATAAAAGTTCCTACGACCCCAACACCCGCTCCTTCGGTTGGTGTAAAAACCCCGAGATAAATACCGCCCATCACTAACAAAAAAATTAATAGGACAGGCCAAATTTCAACTAGGGCAGCCCATTTCTCAGCTCTTGATGCTGGATCCGCTGCCGGCCCCGCGTCGGGCCAAATTCTGACAATTATCGCTATGGTAAGCATATAACCGAGAGCCGCCAAAATTCCTGGCAAAAAAGCTGCCTGGAACAGGGTAACAATGTTGGCCTCTACGAGAATGGCATAGATTATTAGGACCACGGATGGTGGAATGAGGATACCCAGCGTGCCCCCCGCAGCAAGTGACCCGGTTGCAAGTGCTCCGGAATATTTGTACCGGCGTAGTTCCGGTAGAGCCACCTGCCCCATGGTAGCTGCTGTCGCCAGGGAAGAGCCTGCAACTGCTCCAAATCCTGCACAACCGCCCACAGCAGCCATGGCAACACCACCACGATAATGCCCAATCCACAGGTATGCTGCCCTAAACAATGCCTGGCTAAGTCCCGCCTTAGCGGCGAATTGACCCATCAACACAAACAAGGGGATTACCGAAAGTTCAAATGTGTTGAACCTATAAAACATCTCGGTTTTTAGAAATGAGAGCAAAGAATCTATACCAGCCAGTATCGAATATCCAACTAGACCGACAAGAAGCATTGCGACTCCTATCGGTATACGAAAGGCCAGTAATAGCAACAATACCGCGAAGCCACTGATACCGATTTCAAGTCCGGTCATACTAAATTCTCATTCTGGCTTATTAACCAACAGAGTTTCATTAAGGCTCCGAACAGTCGTGTAAACACAAACGATCAAGAGTATAACCAAACACCCTACAGCGGATGGAAACCCCCACCAATGAGGTAACTCTAAAATCAAAGTCATTTGATCACTCTTATAAACCTCCATTCCCCCAATAGGAGTACGCCAGGTCATCAAGGTTATGATGAGGCCGTATGATAAGTTGCCTAGAAAATCGAAAAAACACTGAAACCGCGCGGAGGTATGACTCAAGAAAAAGTCGACAATGACATTCTGTCGCGTTAACTGACAAAAAGGTAAGAATGCAAATACAGCGATTCCCGTCCCCATACCAATAAGTTCAAAATCCCCCGTAATCGGTGAATTAAAAAAATATCTTCCCGAAACACTGATCGTTGTAAGAATTGCCATCGCGCATAAGACAAGTCCGCCACACAATGCCAACCAATAGGTCAAAGAAAATAAAAACCGGCCCACAATATCAGTGGGCCGGTGTAAGTCTTTATCTTGATCTGCCATTGACTTTAAAACGGCAAAAATCAGAACTCATTACTTGCTATACTTCGCAATCATAGCCCTTGCATCTTTTAATAGGGCCTCTCCATCAATGCCTTTCTTCTTCATTTGCGCCACCCAACGATCGATTGCTGGCTTGGCTGCTGCCTTAAATTTTGAGACTTCTCCCTCAGGAATAGTATAAAATTTATTCTTTTTCTTCGAAGCCATTACTTTGCGCGCGGGATTTTCAATATCGGCCCAGTTCTTTCCTGCAAGAGCCGCGAGAGCTCTACCCGAATTATTATCAATCACCTTTTTCAAATCAGCTGGCAGCTTTGCGTAGCTTTTTTTATTCATCAAAAAAGAAAATGTTGACGTATTCATTCTAGGTTGGCTTCCACTAAGGACGCTGAAGTTACTAACCAATTGTTGCATTTTTATCGCCGGTGCGATTTCAAACGGTAACAGGGCACCTTCGATTACGCCTTTTGACAACATCTGGGGAATAGCAGGAAGCGGCGCACCTATCGGAACCGCTCCAATTGACTTTAGGTACCAACCACCCGCTCGCGTGGCGGTACGGATCTTCAACCCCTTTACATCCTCAAACTTGCGAATGGGTTTTTTTGTTTGGAAAAGCGAACCAGCATGACAATGAAGCAGAAGAACGTGATAATCCTTGAACTCTTCCTTTAAATGTTTGTCGTAAAAATCTTGAATAGCCATCGTGGTGGCCAACGGCGAGGTATGAATGAACGGAAGCTCGAAAACCTCGAGTTTGGGAAACCTACCGGCGGTGTACCCAGGCAGAGTCCAAGCTATATCGACAATGCCGTCCTTGACTTGATCAACCAGCTGGGTCGGTTTTCCTCCCAATTGCATTGATGGATAAAGTTGTATTTTCAGCTTACCCCCGGAGTCTTTCTCAACTTTTTTTGCCCATGGAGCAAGAAAGGTTTTAAATGGATTTGCCGGCGGCGGCACAAACACATGTAATTTAAGAGTAACCGTCTTTGCAAAACTCGGAACACTGACTAAACCAGCTAGTCCAAATGCCGCAGCTGCAATCCCGGCTGTGATCATAGATTTTCGCATCATTTTCTCCCAAAAACTGAACCGCTCACAAATCAACAGGAGACTGACTGACAGTCGACGTTTTTTTGTGAAAGCGAAGTCTCACACACATTGATTAGAAGATAAGATCGGGACTCTGCATCCACAGAGTCCCGATACGTTAATTCATAGCCAAATCAGTTTTAGCTTTTCTTCTTTTTCGTATGAATTGCTTTGATAATGTTCACAACATCTGGTGTCGCGGCCGCAAAACCATCTTTTATCAACTTTTTGATTTGGGATGACGTAACAGGTGAGTACTCAATACGTCGTTCCTCAATCATTTTCTTCAAAGCGGGGTCAGCAAGCATAGCATCAAAAGCCTTCTGATAAGTATTCACAGTCGCCTTCGGTGTCCCAGGGGGAAGGTAAAAAGCCTGACCAACCTCAAAATTCATCCCGATAACATCATAAGCTCTTTGTTCAACAGAACCATCCTTTAAGAGATCGCGAAGGTGGGGAACCCCTTTTAACTGCGGATCCCTGGGCCCCGTTGCTATCACAGGAACAATCTTTTTTTGCGGTATCCATGTTGGGCGTACGCCAGTAAATCCTGAACGGAAATTCCATCGACCCATGGCTTCGCCTTGCTCTATTGCAAGGTTCATCGCGCCACCGCCTTTGTATCCGTATATGAGCTTTATTTTAGTACCTAGGAGAGTATTCACCATCCGCGGAATAACAGAACCACCCGATGCAAACCCGCTAGTAGCTATCTTTAAATCGTTGCGGGTCTTAAGGTCTGCAATCGATTTCACGCCATGAGTATGCCAAAACCAAATCGCGGAGGATCTGGCTCCAGGGGCACCCAACCACTCGAATTTTTGAGCATCAAATTTAACTTTGCGCCATAAAGGAACGGTAATGGTGCCAGGAGCAACCATCGCGATAACCGAGCCGTTTTTAGGAGCTGCGTTTGCCATGAAGGAAGCAGACTTGGCTCCACCAGCACCAGGCAAATTTTGGATTAACATCTTGGTTCCGGCGGGCAAATGCCTCCCGAGATTTTGCTGAACAACTTGGCAGTATACATGATATGTTCCACCTGAGCCCGATGGCACCTGAACCGTCACATCCTTGACAGCGTGCCCTCCAGCAATTGCCGCCGGCGCCAGCCCTAAAGCTAGTGCAAGTGTTAATGGGGCCTTCACGATCTGTTTTGTCACTTATTCCTCCCTGAATTCAAAAACAACTTTTTAATCCTCATCTCAAAGAAAACGTCTCTTCAGCTTTCTCTGAGTAGATTAGGAGCTATGGTTCCCTTCGATCGGCCAAAGAGTCAAGGATATTGACTGAAGGATTAAAAAAAACTCTGCTTGGCGATAGGGTTTTTTGAGCGCAAACCCACAAAATCCGCGAATATCGAGCAATTAAATTAAAATAAGTCTAAAGTTCCAGTTTTAATCCCCGTCAACGCATCTATAACAAAGATGGACTGTTTGCCATCAGGCTTTTCTACCCTGATGAACAATTTTCCATCCCCCACGTCTGTGGAGATAATCTTTGACCCAACTGGCAATTTAATATCTGAACTATACGGCTCTGACGACACTATTGGAACCACTCGCTTTGCCACAGGCGTGGTTTCATCCCATCGATTTGCAATAGTCACAATTACAACCAATGTGAGAGCAACTATGAGAAATCCCATGATGAAGACTGATACCTTGAGAATTTTCATAATTTAAACCACTCTCAACTCATGCCTAACCAATTAAATGCCCCCCCGACTAGCGCGACGATCAAAGTTTATCCCCATGATGAAGGGGAACGGTTAGACCGCTTCATATCCAAGGCCTCAGATTCCCTCTCGCGATCACGAGTAAAGTCTCTCATCGAGTCCGGACAGGTATCACTCGAAGGGAAAAAAATAAACGAGCCCTCTTACAGGGTCAAATCAAATGAAATCTTTATAATCTCGATCCCGGAGCCCGAGTCTCCGGTTCCTAAGCCAGAAGATATTCCTCTGGACGTGTTCTACGAAGATAAAGATGTAATCGTGATTAATAAACCGGCTGGGCTAGTCGTGCACCCCGCGCCAGGAAATATAAATGGCACGCTGGTTAACGCACTGCTTGCACATTGCGAAAATTCATTATCTGGGATTGGGGGTGTTCGAAGACCCGGGATTGTTCACCGGATCGACAAAAATACAAGTGGGCTCATGGTCGTCGCAAAAAACGACCAATCTCATAACTCACTTGCGATACAGTTTAAGGAGCATTCAATAAAGAGAAACTACTCAGCTATGGTATGGGGGATACCGCGGCCTAAGGAGGGGGTAATAGACGCAAATATAGGCAGAAGCGGAAGAGATCGAAAAAAGATGACCGTCCTCAAATCAGGTGGCAAGCAGGCGATAACCCGTTACAAGGTGCAAAAAAGATTTGGTGATGCAGCTGCCCTGATAGATTGCGAACTTTCAACGGGCCGAACCCATCAGATACGTGTTCATATGTTATCAATAGGACATCCACTGTTAGGCGATCCGACATATGGCGGTAAACTCACGCGGGCAAGGCGAACAACCCTAGAAAATGATACTCTATTGCAGATAAACCGTTTTCCCCGACAGGCCTTACATGCTCGATCATTAGGCTTTGTTCATCCTAAAACATTAGAGCCTCTGATATTTGAAGCTCGTTTACCACATGACTTTTGTTGTTTAATAAAAACATTGGAAACGGCAAACAATCATTGAATTTCGCAGATTCATTATTATATGTATCTCAGTAATTTACCTTTGGAGCAATCGATCCAAATTCCGCTTCGGATACGGTAGAAACTCCCCAAAGGCAGGAGACAAAAATGTCAGCCAAATTGCCAGTGTTGCATCAGATTGACCCTACCAGCAATCTTACACGTTATTTGCAGGAGATAAGGAAATTTCCCTTGCTGAGCCAAGAGGAAGAGTTCCAAGCCGCCAAGCGGTGGGCTGACGACGGGGATGTTGAGGCCGCCCACAAAATGGTTACCAGCCATTTGCGTCTCGTGGCTAAAATCGCAATGGGTTATCGCGGCTACGGGTTGCCCCTGGGCGATCTCATTTCAGAGGGGAACGTAGGCTTAATGCAAGCTGTGAAGCGCTTTGATCCAGATAAAGGGTTTCGGCTCGCCACATATGCAATGTGGTGGATAAAAGCTTCTATTCAAGAATATATTTTGCACAGCTGGTCTCTGGTAAAAATTGGTACGACCGCGGCGCAAAAAAAACTTTTTTTTAATCTTCGCAAACTCAAAGGTCAGATCCAAGCAGTCGAAGAAGGCGATCTTGCTCCTCATAATGTTAGCAAAATTGCTCAGGCTCTCAATGTGGCCGAAGAAGAAGTTATTTCCATGAACCGGCGACTGGCAGCGCCAGACCACTCGCTGAATGCTCCACTCAAGGCGGAGGGGGATGGAGAATGGCAAGATTGGTTAGTTGATGACACGGTTAGTCAGGAAACTACTCTGGCTGATCGTCAAGAATATGAGGCGCGTCAAAAAATGCTCGTGGATGCGCTGGGTTCTCTTAACGAACGAGAGAGGCATATATTTGTTGAACGACGATTGAGCGACGCACCTCAAACTTTGGAAGAGCTCAGCTCCCACTACGGCATCTCACGAGAGCGGGTGCGGCAGATTGAGGTCCGCGCCTTCGAAAAGGTTCAAAGGGCGATAAAGGCAGCATCTCGAGACTTGGCCTTATCCTTGCAACAAATTTGAAGACCAAAAAATCTCGATCCCAAGCATATTTCAATGATTAAAACCTGGGATTCGGCTGATGCCTTAGAAAGTCCGAACGCCTTAGGAAAAAGGATCTTTCAACAAGATCGTATCCTCGCGCTCAGGACTTGTTGAAACCAAGGAAATGGGAGCATCAATAAGTTCCTCTAACCGATGAATATATTTGACTGCCTTGGTAGGTAATCTCCTCCAGTCATTCACTCCTTCAGTGCTCTCAGACCAACCATCCATTATTTCGTATTCTGGTTCCACCAAAGCCTGGGCACTGGACTCGGCAGGCAAATATCCCAAATTTTCTCCACGTAGTCGGTAACCTGTGCAAATTTTTAGACTGGGCAAACCATCCAGGACATCTAACTTAGTGAGGGCAATACCATCTATACCGCCCACTTTAACTGCCTGCCTAACCATTACCGCATCAAACCAACCACATCTTCTTTGACGCCCGGTCACGGTTCCAAATTCGTGACCTCGATCCCCCAAGATTTGTCCGATTTCATTATCTTGTTCTGTAGGAAATGGTCCACTACCCACCCGGGTGGTATATGCTTTCGTGATTCCCAACACATATCCTATTGATCGTCCTGGGGAACCGGAACCTATGGCCGCCTGGGCCGCATGAGTGTTTGATGAGGTTACAAAGGGATATGTCCCATGGTCCACGTCTAACATCGCGCCCTGGGCACCCTCGTACAAAATTCTTTTCCTGGCCTGCCGGGCCTCATCCAAAGTCAACCAAACATCATCGGAGAAACTAAGAAGTCGATCTGAGATTTCTGTCAAACTTTCATAAACCGCCTTTGGTTCTATAAGCTCCGCCCCAAGTCCCTTGCGCAGAGTATTGTGATGGCTTAAAAGACCTTCGATCTTTCCAGGAAGTTCCTGCAGATTGGCGAGATCGCAAATACGTATTGCTCTTCTCGCTACCTTATCCTCATATGCCGGGCCGATACCACGACCAGTGGTTCCTATCTTTGAGGTTCCCCTCGCCTCCTCTCGAGCTCTGTCAAGGTTCCCATGCAATGGCAAGATGAGCGCTGCATTTTGAGCAATTTTTAGACATTCTGGGGTAACATTAACCCCTTGGCTGGCCAAAGTGTCAATTTCCTGAAAAAGAGCCCAAGGGTCTATCACGACACCGTTACCTATGACCGACACCTTGTCCTCGCGAACTACCCCTGAGGGAAGAAGGCTGAGCTTGTAGGTGGTGCCGTCGATAACAAGAGTGTGGCCAGCGTTGTGCCCTCCTTGAAACCTTACAACAACGTCAGCCCGGCTGGACAACCAATCAACAATCTTTCCTTTGCCTTCATCACCCCATTGGGAGCCGACCACGACTACATCTGTCATATCTTACTCTACATTTTTCAATGAACGAGGCGTTTCCCCATCCAAAATATAATTACAACCTAATTTGTTCGCCAATTCTTTCCGATTTGCCTCCGGGCCGAGTTCCATTACCGTTGTCCATCCCTCACCTTGTAGACTGATTATTTTTTCGTAGGGTGTCTCTTTGGGAACAAAAATCATCCGTTCATTTCTTGGCTTTGGCTGAGTACCAATAATCGCCTCGAGGTAAAGAGTCACTCCAGTGGCACGTTCTCCTGCCTCACCAGCGCTATTTCTTACCCTATACCTTCCCCCACTGGCCAACTCCGCTGAGGAGTCTTGAGAAAAAATAGTAAAACCCACGCCGGTGTGATATTCAAACCCCCTGTATTCGACTGGATCCAATGTTAATTGAATTCCAGGTGATCTTGTTTCCAAAAGATCGACTATTTTTGCAACCCTCTCTACTTCGATAGCAGCCTCGCCCGGAAGCGCAGCGTCTCCTAGTAATCCAAGCGCTCTGGAGGCTGGTCCGGTGGCATTGAGCAGAACTTCCATAGCGGCTGCCGCTTTTCCAGAAAGTTTTGCTACAGCCAACTTGTCTTTCCGATCCAAACACGCTCTCAGATTTAGTCGCTGCTGACCTTCAATCTCAAAAAGATCAAAAAGATGGGGCACAAGCCTCGGAACCGTTAGATCAACGCTTAGGTGGTTCAGCCCGATACGCTTAAGTGCACCTAAGGCCATCAATATAACTTCTGCATCAGCCTCTGGTGCAGCTGAACCGATAAGTTCCGCACCCACCTGAGTTAGTTGTCGGCTCGGTCGCAGCTGTGTTCCTCTAACCCTCAAAACCTCACCAGCGTAAGACAACCGAAGGGGTCGAGGCTCCTTCAATAATCTAGTTCTAGCAATTCGAGAGATTTGCGGTGTTATATCAGCGCGGATCCCCATCATTCTCTGGGATATTGGATCCATCAACCTAAATGTTTGGTTTCCCACAGTCCCGCTAATGCCTCCCAGCAGGCTCTCTTCAAATTCTATTAGAGGCGGTTTGACGAGCCGGTAACCAAAAGCTGAAAAAACCGACACCAGCTTCTGGATAGTTTCCGCATGCAAAGCAGCATCTTCTGGGAGGAGATCTCTAAGCCCCCCTGGTAACAGGGCATTCATCTCTGCATCCGTCATTTCCAACCAAACCGCTAAATTAAATCCGACCCGCTTGTTTGACGTTCGGAAAATAAAATTATCCCAAAACAAACCGGTATCTAGCGCGTTTAAGAGGGATATGCAATTTTGGTTTCTGATCAAGGAACGCCAATTAGTCATTTTCCAAATTAAGAGCGTTTCCTACTCGAACTAGGAAGTCCAAAAGAGTGCCAAATTTAAATACCTCATTTAATACTGTTGCCAATGAATTAAGTGATTTTATTTTCTATAAGACAACACAAAATAAGATAGCTTCAGTTTTAATTGCTCCTTCCGATTTTCCGTCAAAAAATCTTGATTTTGCCAATCAAAGTGGAGCTATCTACCAAATTCGAACTATAGGCGGGCTGGTAACACCGGCTCAGGGGCTATCAGATTTATCCATAGGAGCGACCCTGGAATACGGGATAAGGATACTGAATGCCAAACATATTTTCCAAATCTCACATACCGATTGCGCTTTCATAAAGGGTCTTATCGATCCCCAAAATCCAGACAGCAAGCTACTGACCCTCGGCGATTTCCTACCCAAATTACTTACTCATGCAGGAAACGCTATTTCCGGTTCGCTACTGTCTCTACAAAAAGAGGGCGGAAAACGCTACCTAGTAGAGGAGCTACTCCGTGTGGGTTTCGAAAATTTAATGACGTATCCCTGGATCGTCGATAAGGTTTGGGGCAATCAACTTGAGCTGCACGGCTGCTACATTGATAAACATACTGACACCTTACGGATATTTTCGCCAATTACTGATGAATTTGAGGACTTTAATCCTAAATAGAAACATTGAGATTTATCAACTGATCCCATCAAGCATAGGCAAGTATAGTTGAGTTACCTCATGAACATCGGGCTGCGCACAGATCTTTTCGATGACACCGCTTGGAATTGCGTCGTCAACCTCAATTAAGCAAACTGCATCTCCACCTTGACGCGTCCGTCCCAATACAAAATTAGCGATGTTGATATTGGCATCAGCGAAGGCCTTTCCAAAGGCTGCGATTATCCCCGCTTTGTCGCTGTTTAAAGTATACAAACTATGAACACTTAATGAGGCCTCCATTGGGACCCCACCGATATCTACGACTCTAGGCTTGTCACCTCCAAAAAGGGTTCCAGATACCGAGAAATGTCGGGTTTCCGTTGAGACCTGGAGCCTTACAAGGGTCTGGTACTCGCAATCCCGTTCATGATTTACTACCGATACCGCGATATTGCGATCCCGGGCCACGACGCTCGCATTTACCATATTGACAGAGTCCATCATCGGAGAGAGCAAGCCTTTCAGAACGCAAGCAGTAATCGGGCGCGTATTAAGCTCCGAAGCCTGGCCTTCGTACTCAATAGTGATGGATTTGAGACCAGAGCTACAGACTTGACCCGAAATACTACCGAGCAGCTCCCCCAACAACATATAAGGCCGTAATCTCGGTGCGTCCTCTGCGGATACCGATGCCATATTAATAGCGTTAACGACTGCACCATTTAACAAATAATCGCACATCTGCTCCGCCACCTGCAAGGCGACCATTTCTTGCGCCTCTTCTGTACTAGCACCCAAGTGCGGCGTCGCCACTACATTATCTAACCCAAAGAGCGAGAAATTCTTTGGCGGTTCCTCGGCGTAAACGTCTACCGCATAGCCACCTACTTTACCGCTCTCTAATGCAGATTTAATAGCGTTTTCAACAACTAATTCCCCGCGCGCGCAGTTTATAATAAAGACACCTTCCTTCATTTTACGAAATGCGTCTTCATCCAAGATGTTTCGCGTCGAATCCGTCAACGGAGTATGTAATGTTATCAGATCGCCCCGCTCAAATAAGTCTGCCAATTCGACTTTTTCGACCCCAAGATCAGCCGCACGCTCAGGTGATAAAAACGGATCGTAGGCGACAACTTTCATTTTTAAACCCAACGCCCGTTCAGCTACGCGCGAGCCAATATTGCCACAACCAAGCACGCCCAGAGTTTTACCCGTTAGCTCGGTTCCCATAAAGCGAGTCTTTTCCCATTTGCCACTTTGTGTAAGCCGGTCAGCGAGAGGGATCTGCCTGGCAAGCGCAAACATCATCGCGATTGCGTGCTCCGCTGTCGTAATGGCGTTTCCGAAAGGCGTATTCATAACGACAACTCCTCTCGCAGATGCCGCCTCTATATTAATATTATCGACCCCGATGCCTGCGCGACCAACAACCTTGAGGTTACTGGCCGCGTCCAAGACCTCCGGCGTCACCTTAGTCGCAGACCGAACAGCAAGCCCATCATAATCTCCGATACAAGAGATTAATTCATCCGAAGACATGCCTGTGATCATGTCCACTTCCAGACCTCTTTTTTTAAAAATATCTGCTGCTCGTGGACTCAAACTATCAGAAATGAGTACTTTGGGCATTTTCACCACCTTGCTAAATTTAAATTAGAACTCTGACCGGATTTATCCTTGGGTCATCTCTTCTCTTATCATCAGGTAGGCCCAGTCTAGCCAGGGAAATAGGGCCTCCAAATCGGAGCGTTCTACCGTCGCTCCTGCCCATAGCCTTAATCCAGGCGGAGCAGATCGGTAACCATTGATATCATAAGCAACGCCTTCGGCTTCCAATAAGGTTTCTATCCTTTTTGGCACCATACTCTGGAGTTTGGGATCGAGTTCTAAAAACCATGGATCGACGATAGACAAACAAACAGAGGTGTTAGAGCGTGTGGCTGAATCTTTAGCCAAAAATTCTATCCAATCTGATTTCTCAACCCAGTCGACGATAGCTTCCAAATTTGAATTCGACCGTTCTATTAAAGCAGCAAGACCCCCGACGGTCTCAGCCCAACGCAAACCATCTAATGCATCTTCGGCACAAAGCATCGACGGTGTATTTATTGTCTCCCCTTTAAAAATGCCTTCAATAAGTTTTGATCCATTGGTGAGACGAAAAATTTTGGGCATAGGCCATGGTGGGGAGTAGTTTTCTAATCTCTCAATTGCTTTGGGAGAAAGAACAATCATCCCGTGTTGAGCCTCACCGCCCATGACTTTTTGCCAAGACCAGGTCACGACATCCAGCTTATCCCAGGGGAGGGGCATGGCAAAAACCGCAGAGGTAGCGTCGCAAATTGCCAACCCTTCCCGATCGCTATCGATCCAATGATCGTTGGGAACGCGGACCCCAGAAGTCGTACCATTCCAGGTGAAAACGACGTCCCGAGACCAGTCGATACAGGATAGATCAGGCAGTTCTCCGTAGTCCGCTTTTATGGTATTGACGTCTTGAAGCCCGAGTTGCTTGCAAATATCTGAGACCCAACCATCTCCGAAGCTCTCCCAAGCCAGCACATCGACCCCCCGGTGCCCAAGTAATGACCACAAAGCCATCTCCACTGCGCCAGTGTCGGACGCGGGCACGATTCCGATCCGATATTCGTTGGGAATACCAAGCAAGTCTCTGTTGCGATCAATTAATTCTTGTAACCGTGCTTTTCCGTCTTTGGACCTATGAGATCGGCCAACTAGTGCTTGTTCCAAGCCAGCTATGGTCCACCCCGGCCTCTTCGCACAAGGCCCAGAAGAAAAGCATGGGTTTTCAGGCCTACGCGAAGGCCGCGTATCTATTTTACTATCTAACATAAGAACTCTCCCTTCCAGAAGAGCCGTAACCCGTTGGGGGGCTATGACCCAGGATGGCTTTTAAAGCCCCGATCATATTCGGTCAAGTGATACTTCGTTTTCATTTACCGATTGCTGCCGGCTGATAAAATGGCATGAAGAGCCCCCGAGAGTTATTCTCTTGCTTGTGGATTATAAAAAGTTGAAAATTCCAATCGTGAAAACGATTACATCCAAAGTTTTCAACGAGCCTTGAAAGTCCAACCCCTAGAATCAGTCGGAAAGTTAAAATTTTTATGTAATAATAGATTATGGAACGTCCCACACATATTTTGGTCGTAGATGATGATAGCCGCCTTAGAGAACTCCTCCGACAATATCTGACTGACAATGGGTTCCTGGTGGCACTTGCCTCCAACTCGGCCCATGCGAGAAGAATATTGAAGTCGCTAAATTTTGACCTGATTATTCTCGACGTTATGATGCCAGGTGAAGACGGGTATGCCTTCACCCGCTCAATTCGGGCAACAAACTCGGTTCCCATCCTAATGTTGACTGCAAGGGGAGAGGTTGAGGATAGGATCGCTGGCCTAGAGCAGGGGGTCAATGATTATCTACCAAAACCTTTTGACCCAAGAGAACTATTATTACGTATCGAGAATATCCTTAATCTAACCAAATCAAACTTGCTTACCCGCACCCCAAGAAAAGTTCTATTTGGAGATTGTGTTTTCGATTGTGAGAACAAAGTCCTAAAACGAAACGGCTCGTTAGTGCACCTTACGTCTTTGGAAGGAAATTTGTTGTGCATTTTAGCAGAGAGTAGCGGGAAAGTTGTGAGCAGAGAAGTACTGCTCGAGGAAAGTCAAGCTGAGGGTAGTGAACGCACTGTTGACGTGCAGGTGACGCGCCTGAGAAGAAAAATAGAACCAACTCCCCGATGGCCCCGCTATCTAAGAACTATTCGAGGCCGCGGATACGTTCTCCAAACCGACCAAAATTTTTAAGGAGGATGTTTTCCCTCAAGAAATATTTACCAAGATCACTTTTGGGGAGATCAATCTTAATAATAGTTACTCCCCTAGTGCTGCTGCAGGTGGTAGCAACCTGGATATTTTATGATCGTCACTGGGAGACTGTTACCCGCAGACTAGCAGCTTCGGTCGCGGGAGAAATAAGCAGTGTGATCGACCAGAGGCGTCATTTCCCGGGGATGGAGAATGAGGCCTGGATCATTAAATCTGCGGCACAGACCTTAGCCCTCAATATTGAATTCCAGAGGGGAAAAATTTTCCCTAATCGCGGTTTTGACCGGGGCAAAAGTCTTATAGAAAGGCGCCTTGGCGATGCGCTGCGGGAACGGGTTCGGAAACCATTTAGAATTGAAATTAATTCGCTGCCCAGAACGGTCTCAATTTTCGTCCAGCTGCCTGACGGGATCCTAGAAGCCAGAGTTCACGAGGAACGACTTTTCAGCTCTACAACATACATTTTTATAATGTGGATGGTGGGGACTTCCCTCCTTCTTTTTGCAATTGCCACTGTGTTCATGAGAAACCAGGTAAGGCCTATTAGACGACTAGCGAGAGCAGTTGATGCGTTTGGAAAGGGGCGAGATGTGCCCGATTTCAAACCAGAGGGAGCAACAGAGATAAGACAGGCAGCGGCGGCTTTTAGCCTCATGCGGGCCCGAGTCCTGCGGAACATCGAACAAAGAACCGCAATGCTATCTGGTGTTTCTCATGACCTTCGCACTCCCCTAACACGTATAAAACTTCAACTAGCGATGTTGCAGAAGTCTGAGGAAATCGATGCCTTGGAGCAAGACGTCGTCGAAATGGAAAAATTAGTGGAGGAATATTTGTCTTTCGCCCGTGGAGACAGCACAGAAAAAGCGGAAAAGATCCATTTGCTCGAACTTTTAGAAGACATTGCGAATAAAACCGAGTCTGACAAAATCAAAATTCAAATTATATGCAGCAAAAAACTCCACATGGAACTTCGACCCATTGGTTTTAGGCGTTGTATTTCAAATCTTATCAACAACGCGGCAACCTACGGTTCACGGATCGAAGTCGAAGTAATTGACTCCATTAACAGTATTACCTTTCACATTGACGATGATGGTCCAGGCATACCCGAAATAGCTCGAAAAACGGTATTTCAACCGTTTACCCGCCTCGAGTCAGAGAGGCCTCCTGATATAGGAGGAACAGGACTCGGACTCACTATTGCTAGAGATATAGTGCTTTCCCATGGGGGTACTATTGATATTTCCGACTCTCCTCTGGGAGGGGCAAGGGTTAAGATTAAACTTCCTATCTAAGAAACTCTCGCAACCCGTTGCAAGTTCTGGACGAAACCCTCCATTGATTCTGCTTCCAGAAGTCGTTTATCTAAAAATGACATAGTCCGCGCAAAGCCTGGACTATCATCAGCAATCCAAATCCGTAACGTCGACAAATATATGGCAGCAAGCGCCTTTCTACGAAGGGTGCCCAGCAATCCCGAGTTACTAACACCCGCGATTTCGAGAGTCCTTGCCATGATGTTCATGATCTCTGAATAAAGAAAGATAGAATCTTTCGGATTAAAAAATAGATTCTTAAAAATAGACGTATAAGCCTCACGATTTTTTGAGAGAACTTCCACCCTACACATGAGGGCATTAAGTATTATGTCCCTTGTAGGTTCACAGGAGTCCTCCGGGTCTAAACTCTGGAAAACCTCGGCAGAAACATGTCTCATCAAAGCCAAGACCACGTGCTTAGTAGCAGGAAAAGTCTCGAGCACTTTGCTTTTTGGCATATTAGCTCTCTCTGCAATCTTATCGATTGTAACATCAGACCACCCTTCCTCTCTAGCAAGAGCTAACGATACATTTAAAATTTGGTCTTCCTCTTTGCTCTGGATTTTAGCCAAGTTCTGATCCCTCCTCTCTCTTGATCATATCAGAAAAACCGTTTTTGAGTGTTTAAAATTTGGTTTATTTGATTTGGTACTTTTGGTACCCTTTTAAGATAATGGCCTCAATTTCATCATCTCCAATCTTCAGACTTGTTGCTGACCAAAAGCGCTTATCTATTCCCGAAGAAAAACGTCTAATCAAGCTGGTTCAATCGGGCGACGAAACCGCCGCAAGTGCGCTAATTTTGAGCCAACTCCGCTTCGTGCTTTTCGTTGCAAAAAAATATCGACGCTTCGGGCATCCAATCACAGAACTTTTACAGGAGGGTATTGTAGGATTACTGGAGGCTATCAAACGCTTTAATCCCGATAAAAACGTCCGTCTTTCCACTTACGCAATGTGGTGGATAAGAGCTTCAATGCAAGATTACGTCGTTCGCTCGCGATCATTAGTCAAAATAGGAACGAGCTCTGCTCAAAAATCTCTTTTTTTTCACTTGCACCAGCGCTCTGATCAAAATCCAGATAACCACTCTGCAAACGAGGCTTTGATGGAGTGGCTTTCGAGACGTTTTAACGTAAAGTTGAATGAGGTCATCTCCCTTGCAAAGCGCATAAAATGGTCAGACCAATCACTGGACTCAGCTGGAGCTAACACACCCGACAACATTCACAATTTATCTTCTGAAGACCCCAACCCAGAAGAGAAATTGATATCTTCCACAGAGACTAAGTTGTGGAAACAAAGGTTATCGGAAGCTTTGGCCGTATTACCTCCACGAGAATTCGCCATTATTAAGAGTCGTTTCCTCTCAGAGAAAGCACCAAGCCGCAAAGATTTGGGTCAAAAACTTGGAGTTTCTAAAGAACGCATACGCCAGCTCGAACTCCGTGCTCTTGCAAGAATGAGGGCTTTGCTTCGCCCGAACGGGGCGCAGAAGATGAAAGACGGGGTGGATCGCTATTTCATTTAGCCAAAATACGCGATCGCAAGGTCGCCGCTTGAACCGCCTGCTCCATTAATTTTTTCATACCACTCTCACCCATTAGCACATCTAATGCGGCGGAAGTGGTTCCCCCGGGACTTGTTACTGCCTCGCGAAGATTCGCAGGGCTCTCCCGCGCTTCGAGCGCCAACGCGCCAGATCCAGCAACAGTAACTTTAGCGAGCTTCTCGGCAAACTCCCGCTCAAGGCCTGCTCGTAAGCCAGCTTCGGTAAGCGCCTCAATTAGTAAAAAAACATAAGCAGGTCCGCTCCCGGAGACCGCAGTCACCGGATCCATCAAACCCTCTTCATCTATCCAAGCGGTAACTCCCACTGCCTTAAAAAGCTCCAGGCAATTCTCTTTCTGCGCATCAGTGACATTACGATTACCGCACGCAACCGATATTCCTTGACCTATCGAGGCAGGGGTATTGGGCATCACCCGTATTATTCCCGCATCACTTCCCAATAAACTTTCGTACGAAGCTAGAGTTCGTCCCGCCGCTATCGAAATGTAAACCAGACCTTCGGCCTTAAAATTTTTGTAGAGAGGGACCACCGTGTCTAAAACTTGGGGTTTTACGGCGAACAAGATGACTTCAGGCGAAAAATCGGTTTTTAAATCTTTTAGGTCTTCTAAGACTGTTATCCCAGACCTAATACCTGTTCGGTTGAACCCATGCGGTTCAATGACTATCAAGTCATTCTCGGCCATTCCTTTGGACAACCAACCGTCCAAAAGGGCACCGCCCATTTTCCCACAGCCGACCAGAAGAATTGGTTGGCTCTTCATCGATTTATCTATGCCTCACCTACGGTTTCGAAAAGTGCTGCACCCACCGCTTCCTCAGGGCTTTTGCCTCCCCAGGTGACGTATTGAAAGGCTGGATAAAATTTTTCACTTTCTGTAAGACCGATATCAACCAAATCTTCCAATTGTTCAACATTAGCCCCGCCGCTACCCCTGAGGAGCAGGGCTGCACGAAACACAGGCAAACCACGATCGGCCCAAAGATCAAAATGACCAACAGCCAGGCCCTCATTAATTTTGGCCAGCAATTCATAAATGACTCCTCGCCTACCGTCGGGAATATTTAACTCGAAGGCACACGCAAAATGCATTGCTGAAATATGATCTAGCCACGTGAAAAAGAGCCGAAAGTCTGCCAATTTTCCTGCCACATCGATTACTATCTCTTCATCAGATTGCCTATCATGGAGCCAATCATTGGCTACGGCCATCTGCTCTATAATATCTATTGGATTTGAAGCTTTTCCATCAACTTCGTTTAGAGCTAAGCTCGCCATTCAAACCCTTTCGAACACATTATTTTAGCCTAAACCAAAGGCTCATTAAAATATCTAGTGCTAAGATAGCCCCGAAGCACCATATATAGGGTGCCAAATGGTTTGCCAACACGCAACCTTTGTTAAGAAGTTTCATAAATTTTCTTGTGGAAAAGCTTTCTAAGGGCAGAGCGGTAAAATCTATTTACTTGTCCTTTTGCTCCTTGCCCGTTCACCCGAGGCCGAAGTGGACACCTTAGAACCGGTGGTTTTTCGCCTTTTAGGGATTTGCTTAGCATCAATTTTCTTTTCGAGAAGCTCGATCCGGGCGACAAGTGTCTCTTGTTCACTGCGAGCCTTGAGAGCCATCTGTCTTACTGCCTCAAATTCGTCACGCGTAACCAAATCCATCGATGCTAAAAAGCGTTCAAATTGCTGTTGTATTAAAGTCTCAATCTCTCTCCTAAGGCCAATTAACGCGCTGGCCGTTCCCCCGAACATTTTGGCAGCGTCATCAAAGAATTTATTCTTAGACTGCATAACTAGTCCTCTGCTATCCCAATAAAATTAAAGTAGGGCTCTAGAGCCAAGGACTCAAGCAATAATATACTGAGACTTGAAGCGCAGCTAAGCAAAACCTATAAATTAAGCCTGGTCAGCAGGAGCTTAGCAAAATGTATGTCGTGACTGGTGGGGCAGGTTTTATAGGTTCAAACCTTGTAGCAGGGCTGGAAGAGAGCGCCGCAGGGGATATCGTCGTCTGCGACAGGCTAGGAAGCGATGACAAATGGCGGAATATTGCGAAACGTGATTTAGTCGACATCATTCCTCCAGAGCACCTCGAATCTTATATCAAAAGCAACGCGACGCGAGTTGATGCTCTTCTGCATATGGGCGCGATATCAGCCACGACAGAGTTAAATGCTGACCTAATTATTGAGCAAAACTTTCGACTTTCGTGCTCTCTATGGAATATATGCAAAACGGAGAAGATTCCCTTCATCTACGCTTCATCTGCCGCAACCTATGGTGCAGGTGAAAATGGTTTTTTAGATAATGCAAGTCGACTCGAATTGTCGAAATTGAGACCCCTCAATGCATACGGATGGAGCAAACATCTTTTTGACAGATGGGTAGCAAGAAAAACGGAAAACTGGATTTCTGAAGAGTATGAGTCGCAATGGGTGGGACTAAAATTTTTCAATGTTTACGGCCCAAATGAATATCATAAAAATAATATGATAAGCGTTGCTCTAAAAAACTTTAAAGAAATAAAAGCTGGGGGTCCTGCAGTCTTATTTAAATCCCATAATCCACTTTATTCAGATGGCGGACAGATGCGGGATTTTATCTGGGTGGGAGACTGTATAAAGGTAATTCTTTGGCTTTTGAAAAACCCACAAATTTCAGGTCTCTTCAATCTTGGAACTGGTAGAGCCCAGTCCTTTGATGAACTTGTCAACGCTGTCTATTTGGCAATGGGTAAAACCCCACAAATCCAATATGTCGAGACCCCGATAGAGATTAGGGAAAAATATCAGTACTTCACCCAAGCTGATATCGGCAAGCTTCGTGCACATGGGTATAAGTCAGAATTTAAGACGGTTGAAGAGGGTGTTAGGGAATATGTCCAGAGTTTCCTGAGATCGGACGATCCTTATAAATAGAAGGTCTTTCAGCGAGCTTTATAATGTATGCCATCCCCTTTCCTGCCATTGACCCGATTGCACTCGAATTTGGGCCTGTGGTCGTGAGATGGTACTCTCTTGCGTATGTACTCGGTTTGATATTTGGGTGGCGATACGCATTAATCTTGGTTTCAAAATTTAAGCTCTCTATTACAAGAATGCATGTGGATGACTTTCTTTTATGGGCGACCCTTGGCGTCATTATAGGCGGAAGGTTGGGGTATGTTCTCTTTTACAAGCCTTCCTATTTTGCTCAAAATATCCCGGAAATCCTTGCAGTATGGAACGGCGGGATGTCTTTTCATGGCGGCGCTATCGGAGTTTTAGTTGCTACAGGTGTTTTTTGTCGCAAAAATAAAATTTCAATCTTCTCATTTGGTGATCTTATATGTGCCGGTGTCCCCATAGGCCTCTTTTTTGGAAGGGTAGCCAACTTTATCAATGGAGAGCTATACGGCCGCCAGACCACCATTCCTTGGGGTGTTATATTTCCAGGGGCTGGTCCTGAACCCCGGCATCCCAGTCAACTTTATGAGGCAACGCTAGAAGGTTTAATACTCTTCGCTGTAATCGCGGTGTTGGTGTATCGATTTAGTGTTTTATCTCGACCCGGCCTTGTAGCCGGCTGTTTTTTTCTTGGGTACGGAATTTCTCGTTTCACGGTGGAGTTTGTAAGGGAACCCGACGCCCATTTGGGCTTAATTTTCGGGCCAATTACATTGGGTCAAATCCTGACCATTCCCCTCACGATTGGCGGACTCTGGTTGATTTATAGAGCGATCCAAAAATCGTGAGCCCTCTAGAAGCCTATATAAAACAGCTCATCAAAAAAATGGGGCCTATACCGGTTTCACAATACATGTCTCTGGTGCTAGGTCATCCAAAATATGGTTACTACCAAAAACAGAATCCTCTTGGCGTGAAGGGGGACTTTATTACATCTCCCGAAATTTCCCAGGTTTTTGGTGAAATCTGTGGAATGTATCTCGCATCAATTTGGCAACAATTCGGAAGACCGAGCCAGACAAGGTTAGTCGAATTGGGTCCAGGTCGCGGTACAATGATCTCAGATATACTAAGAGCGGCCAGTTTTGTTCCAAATTTCCTTCAATCGTTATCAGTTCACCTTGTTGAAACCAGTAGGGTGCTCAGAACCGAACAAGAAAATCTTTTAAAAAAAAAATTTGGAGAAATTGAAGTTAATTGGCACGTCAGGCTTGATCAAATACCTGAAGGTCCCGTTCTGGTTGTGGCCAATGAATTTTTTGATGCCTTACCGGTAGAGCAGTTTATAAAGACGGAAATAGGTTGGAACCAAAGATGCGTAGGACTTTCTGAAGCGGATGAGCTAACTTTTGCAGAATGCCCGATAGACCAAAGGCTTGAGTTCAATATTCCGTTTTACGTTGAGGAAACCGCAAAAATTGGTGAGATTTACGAGATCTGTTTTCCGGCCCATCAAGTGGTCAAGGAGCTCTCAAAACGCATTGGGAAAAACGGCATTGGAGCACTAATTATAGACTATGGACACATTGAGGCAGGTCTGGGCGATACCTTACAAGCGGTTAGAAGGCACAAATATGCTGACCCATTAATAAGCCCGGGTGACTCTGATTTGACCACTCATGTCGATTTCAACGCGTTATATCAAATTGCGGATCTGGAGGACACTCGAGTATCAGGCCCGGTTCGTCAGGGGTCATTTTTAGAAAGCATTGGTATTATTGAACGCACTGAGGTCTTAGCCCGAAATATGCCACCAAACCTTATTGGAGATTTTGTTGCAGCCACGAATAGGTTAACTGAACCAAAAGGTATGGGATCCCTATTTAAAGTAATGGTTATCACCAACCGTCAACTACCTACACCACCTGGTTTCCCAGTGTGACTGTTATGACCGTCGATAGCAAAAAACTTGATCCAATCAAATGCAACGAACTTGCTGAGATGGAAGGAGTCCGCCATGGATTTTTCACCCGACAAGGAGGTTTTAGTAAAGGCATATACGCCGGACTTAACTGCGGTCTGAGCTCAAGCGATGTTCGCTCCAACGTATCGAAAAACCGGGAACTTATTGCTCAAGAAATTAGCAATGGTAAAGTTTCCCGAATTAATACTGTTGACCAGGTCCATGGAAACAAGGTCATAAGTTTCCCATTGGCAAGATCATCACAAAAACCGCCTAGGGCTGATGGCGCAGTTACAAATGAGCCATGGGAAATTCTTGCAATTTTGACCGCCGATTGCGCCCCCATTCTGTTTTTTGACCCAAAGGCAAGGGTCATTGGGGCATGCCACGCGGGTTGGCGCGGGGCGATAGATGGAGTTGTTGAAAACACTATTCTTGGGATGGTGTCTCTCGGCGCCTCTAGATCCCAAATTATTTCTGTAATAGGTCCATGTATTGGGCATAAATCCTACCAGGTTGGCCAAGAATTTTGGGAGCGATTTATCTCTATCGACTCTACCAATCGACGGTTTTTCGAAAATACCAAAAAAGGTCGGTATCTTTTTGATTTACAGGGCTTTGTTAAAAACCAACTTCATCGAAGTGACATCCAGGTTCTCTCATCAGTGGCGGGTGATACATTCACGGAAAACCAAAAATTTTTTAGCTTTCGCCGGTCGCTCATTATGGGCGAACCTGATTATGGCCGAATGGTATCGGCTATTATGTTGAGATCTTAGCACGGATGCCACATTTAATTTTCTTCGGGTGTGTCTGTTTATTTGGATTACTTTCCTTCTGCACAATGCTGTAATGTTAGGTGATAACCTCCGTCTAAACTTAATCAATCCGCACAGGCGATTACTCTAAAGAACAAGAAAAGTTTGGATTTCCCGAATCCACGGTCTTAGTTGATAAAATCACCACCTTCCAGATAAAGCATTATTGCATTGTCTTTCTCCTAGAAATTCAAACTCTCTACTACCAAGTGAAAATGGTCATAGAGAACGGGCAATCCATTTACAGACTCGGATCATGCTGATAAAGATCCGGTCCCAAAGTTCTCTTCAAAATCCCATCTTCGTCGGTGGTTTTATTATGGGAAAAAAAGTATGAAAATTTTGGCAGGCAATAGTAATCGTCCCTTGGCTGAAGCAATCGTTGCACACCTCAAATTAGCACTTTGCAAAGCAAGTGTGAGACGTTTCTCTGACATGGAGTGTTTTGTTGAAATTGAAGAAAACGTCCGTGGTGAAGATGTTTTCATTCTTCAATCAACCTCCTACCCGGCTAACGACAATCTGATGGAACTACTCGTTTGTATAGACGCACTTCGTCGAGGTTCTGCAAGAAGAATAACCGCGGTTATACCTTATTTTGGTTACGCCAGACAGGATAGAAAGTCAGGTCCAAGAACACCGATATCGGCAAAATTAGTAGCAAATTTAATTACAGAAGCGGGGGCGGATCGAGTTCTAACGCTTGACTTGCATGCAGGCCAAATACAAGGATTTTTCGACATTCCTCTGGATAATTTATATGCATCTCCAGTGTTCTTGCGTGATATCCAAGATAATATGGATATAAGTAATCTTGCGATGATTTCTCCCGACGTCGGAGGCGTGCTTCGTGCACGGGCAATTGCTAAAGCTTTAGATGCAGAACTTGCTATAATTGATAAGCGCAGAGAACGAGCAGGCGTCTCTGAAGTCATGCATATTATCGGCGATGTAACAGGTAAAGACTGCGTCATAGTCGACGATATTGTCGATAGTGCGGGCACACTGTGTAACGCAGCAGTAGCTTTGATGGATTCTGGAGCCCAATCGGTTTCAGCCTACATAACTCACGGGGTTTTATCTGGCGGCGCTGTCTCCCGAGTTGCCTCCTCACCTATCAAATCAATGGTTGTTACGGACAGCATAATGGGAACCGAAGCGGTAAGGGTTTCTCATAACATTCGTCAACTCTCCATAGCACCCCTGATCGGGGAGGCGATAGCCCGGATTAGTGATGAGAGATCAGTGTCGAGTCTATTTGACTATAGTGCAGGTTAGGAATAAAAGGTGCGGGTTCGAGCACCCCTGGAGGCTCGCAAAAAAAGATTTAAAGGAGAAACGGCATGGCTGAGACACAGATACTAGCCGCGGAGCCGAGAGAACGGGCCGGAAAGGGGACCGCCCGAGCGGTCCGCCGCGGAGGCAAGATCCCCGCAGTTATTTATGGAAACAAAGAAGCGCCGTTATCGGTCGCTATTGAAGCAAAGCTAATTGGCAAGGCTCTAGATACACCTGGCTTCTACACCTCTTTGATTGATATCGAGGTTAACGGCACTAAACATAGGGTGTTACCACGAGATACGCAGATACACCCTGTGACGGGAGTTCCACTGCATGTTGATTTTCTTAGATTTGATCCCAACAGAAGGGTAACTGTTGAAGTCCCTGTTAATTTTATTAATGAAAGGGAGGCCCCAGGCATTGTCCGAGGTGGTCTTATCAATGTCGTGCGGCATGCTGTAGAGGTCAATTGTTCTGCAGCCAATATTCCAGATCAATTTGAAATAGATTTAACTGGGCTTGACATCGGTGACTCCATCCATGCGGAGTCCGTGGCGCTGCCAGAAGGTGTAGAGTTTACGATCACAGATCGTGATTTCACAATCGCCACGATTGCTGCACCCACGGTAATGCAGTCTGAGGAAACCGCTACAGAAGGTGAAGAAACAGAAGATGGCGCCGAACCTGATGGCGAGAACTCAGAAGAGTAATCGCCCTCTAAGAAGCTTGGCAATAGCATGCACCTAATCGTTGGGCTAGGAAACCCTGGGCCGGATTATTCACGAACTCGGCACAACGTGGGCTTTATGGCAATCGATGAAATCATAAGTTGCTATGGGTTGACCCATTGCAAGGTTAAGAAGAGGCCACATGGGGAATTCACGAACGGCCAAGTTGGCAGTAATAAACTGATTTTACTAAAACCCCTCAGTTTCATGAACGAGTCCGGCAAACCAGTTGGTGAGGCAATGAGATATTTTGGCCTCGACACCACTCAAATCGTCGTTTTTCATGATGAGATCGACCTAGTCTTAGGCAAGATAAGGGTAAAATCTGGAGGAGGACATGCCGGCCATAATGGCATTCGCGATATCGAAAAACACGTTGGGAATGAATTTCACCGAGTGCGTTTAGGAGTTGGGCGGCCCCATAGCCAAAGTTCGGTATCACGCCACGTGCTTGGAAACTTCTCCCGATCAGATCGTAGTATAATCGAACCAATGCTAAAATTAGTCGCTGAAAAATTACCATTATTATTGGCCGATAACACATCTGACTATATGAGCGAAATATCAAGGAATATGCCATCCTCTAAAGCGGGGAATAATAGCTAATATGGGTTTCACATGTGGAATTGTTGGGCTTCCAAACGTTGGAAAATCAACCTTATTTAATGCTCTAACACAGACTGTAGCAGCCCAAGCTGAAAATTACCCTTTTTGTACAATTGAACCAAATGTGGGTCGTATCGCAGTTCCGGACTCGAGGCTTGAAAAAATCGCAACCCTTGCAAAATCAGCTAAAATTATTCCCACTCACATGGACTTTGCTGACATTGCTGGTTTGGTAAAAGGCGCAAGTCAAGGGGAGGGCCTAGGCAATCAATTCCTGTCCCATATTCGGGAAGTCGACGCTATTGTCCACGTTGTACGATGTTTTGAAGATAGCAATGTAACCCACGTGTCGGGAAAAATTGACCCTCTTGATGATATTTCTACAATTGAAACCGAGCTAATGCTCGCAGACCTTGAATCTCTAGAAAAACGTGTTGATGGGTTAGAAAAAAGAGCGCGTGGGAATGATAAGGAGGCTTTGACGACAATTCCCTTGGTTAAAAGAACCATCGAAGCTCTCCGTCACGGAAAACCTGCTCGATTAGTAGAAGTAGAATTAGAAAACCAAAATTTGTTTCGTCAGCTTCAACTTCTTACAGCGAAGCCGGTAATGTATCTATGCAACGTGGACGAAGCCTCAGCAGCTTCTGGTAACGAGCTTGCTAAAAAAGTGGAGAATTACGCTGAGGCCGAGGGCGCCGGCGTAGTTATTGTATCCGCATCCATAGAGGCCGAAATAGCGCAACTTGCTGACGCAAAGGACAGAGAAGAATTTTTGTCTGACATAGGCCTGAAAGAAACTGGGTTAACACGGGTTATTAGAGCTGGTTATGATTTATTGGGCTTGATAACATTTCTCACTGCTGGACCTAAAGAGTCACGAGCCTGGACCATTCGAAAGAATACAAAAGCGGCACAAGCTGCCGGAAGCATTCACTCTGACTTCGAACGCGGGTTCATATGTGCTGAAACTATTGCGTACGAAGACTATATAACCTTTCTAGGGGAGCAAGGCTGCAAAGAGGCGGGTAGAATGCGTCAAGAAGGTCGCGAGTACATTGTCAAAGATGGCGACATAATGTTGTTCCGTTTCAATGTATAAATTTGCTTGGGATCTGTTCAATTCGCTGAACATTGCATAATCTGGCCTTACAAAAAGAGGAAGTTTTATCTATCACATCAATATCGGTTAAATAACATTTTCTTAATTTAGGGAGAAAAAAATGGGTACTAATATCGAGTTAACTGCGTCTGATGGGCACACGCTGGGAGCATACAAAGCCACGCCTGATGGGAATCCAAAGGGTGGAGTGGTCGTGATCCAAGAAATTTTTGGGGTCAATCAGCATATCAAAAATGTAACCGATGAGTTTGCTAAAAATGGCTACGTGGCAATTGCCCCAGCGCTTTTTGATCGAGCAGAAAAAGGGTTGGAACTGGGCTACGGGCAGGACGACTTTCAAAAAGGTAGAGAAACTCGCGGCAGTTTGAATGACGAAGGAATCCAGAATGACGTTCAAGCAGCCATTGATGAGGCTGCCAAGGCCGGCAAAGTTGGAATTGTCGGCTATTGCTTCGGGGGCTATGTTAGCTGGCTAGCTGCATGCAAATGCAATGGCTTATCAGCAGCATCGACATTCTACGGCGGGGGTATTCACGCCAAGCGTGAAGACACTCCAAAGGTTCCCGTTATCTTCAATTTTGGAGACAATGACGGGGGAATACCCCTGAGTCAGGTCCATGATATCAAGGAAGCAAACCCCGAGATACCCTGCTATGTTTATGATGAGTCAGGCCACGGCTTCTGCTGCGATGATCGGGAGAGTTATAATCAAGGAGCATGTGAACGGGCGCACAAGCGGACCCTCGATCACTTCGCCAGCAACGTCGGTTAACCTAAAGCGACCTTTGGGAGTGGCACTCAAATTTGAGGAAACCCCTTATCTGAAGCAATAAATAAAAAGCCCGGTAGCCTGAAGCTCCGGGCTTTTAAACATCTGTCTGACACTTACTAGTGGAGTTGCGACCAGACTCTCTTTTTGATTGCGTAAAGCATGCCCGTCAGGATTATAAGGAATAGAAGAACCTTGATCCCAAGACGTTTTCTTTGCTCGACTTCGGGTTCCGCCGTCCAAGATAAAAATACAGTAACGTCTCGTGCCATCTGTTGAACAGTAGCCTTGGTCTTGTCTGGATACTCAACCCCCTCGTCAACCAAAGGAGAGGGCATAGCAATCAAATTTCCCGGATAATATTTATTGTAATACATGCCTTCCGGGATTTGGAGGCCCTTCACAGATTCTTGATACCCAGTTAGCAAGCCGTAGAGATAATCGGCACCTCCCATGCGCGCCTTAACCATTAGGGATAAGTCAGGAGGGTAAGCACCGTTATTTGCCGCGCGAGCAGCATTTTTATTAGCAAAAGGCATAACAAAACGATCGGAGGGCCTGCCAGGTCTTTCATACATCTCGCCTTCATCATTAGGACCATCTTTAACAGTTTTGCTTGCAGCAATCTTTTTGACTTGTTGTTCTGTGAGCCCAATCTCGGTCAGGTTTCTATAAGCTACCAAACGGAGGCCATGGCAGCCTGCACATACCTCATTATAGACTTGATAACCACGCTGTAACGCTCCTCGATCAAAGGTTCCGAAAAGTCCCCCAAATGACCAATTTTGCTTTGGTGGAGGCAAAGCTTCACCAGCGGCTAGAGATAATCCCGGCGCTCCCAGGCCAAACAATAAACTTAAAATGATAGCAAGTTTATTCATTAACTTTCTCCATAGGCTTACCCGGGACATGCACAGATTGCCCTCCTCCACCCAAAACCGGTTCGTTTATGCTGGCTGGCAAAGGATCAGGTTTCTCAATCACGCTTAGTAATGGAAGCAAAATTAAAAAATGGAAGAAATAGTAGGCCGTTGAGATCATACCTAAATGGATAAACTGAAAACCATCAAGGCCATTAAACACTGGGTCATCAGGAGAATTTGCACCGACTATTCCGAGAATAAAACAATCGATCACGAGCACCCAGTAGAACTGTCGATAGATAGGTCTAAATCGAGCGCTGCGAACGGGCGAGCGATCCAACCAAGGTAAAATGAAAAGCAAACCGATCGATGCAAACATAGCGATCACGCCTAACAGCTTTGCGTCTAAAAACCATATATCAAACGTGATGGACCTTAAAATTGCGTAGAATGGCAGAAAATACCATTCTGGCACGATATGGGGCGGCGTTTGCAGCGGATCTGCGGGGATATAATTATCAGGATGACCCAAGTAATTTGGGGCGTAGAAAACGAATAGGCAAAATAAAACAAGAAAAACACCCAACCCGAATAAATCTTTTACTGTGTAGTAAGGGTGAAAAGGAATTTGGTCATCATTGCCTGTTGTATCAATTCCGACTGGATTGTTAGACCCATGTGTGTGAAGAGCCACTATATGGAGAACAACCACCCCTACTATGACGAACGGCAAAAGGAAGTGGAGGCTGAAGAAGCGATTGAGGGTCGCGTTGTCGACCGAAAACCCACCCCATAACCAAGTGACAATCGGCTCACCTATCAAGGGGATCGCAGAGAATAAATTCGTGATCACCGTAGCTCCCCAAAAACTCATTTGTCCCCAAGGCAGCACATACCCCAGGAAGGCTGTCGCCATCATCAACAAAAGAATAACCACTCCTAGCATCCAAAGTAATTCTCTTGGGGCTTTGTAGGATCCGTAATAAAGCCCCCGAAAAATATGGATAAAAACGATGATAAAGAATGCTGAAGCACCATTCATATGGACGTAGCGTATCAACCAGCCATGGTTAACATCACGCATAATCCTCTCGACGCTATCAAAAGCATAGTCCACGTGAGGCGTATAATGCATGGACAACACAATTCCTGTAACGATCATCGTCACAAGGACAATCCCGGCTAACGAGCCAAAATTCCAAAAATAATTGAGATTTTTAGGGGTGGGATATTCATGGAGCTCATGCTGCATAAACGTAAACACCGGCAAGCGATCATCTACCCACTTCATGACTGGATTAGTAAATTTTGTTTTACTCATAATGCGTTCCTCTAGCCTACGCGGACCAATTTATCCGAAAGGAAAGAATATTTAGGTACTGGAAGGTTTGTCGGAGCGGGTCCTTTTCGGATCCGCCCAGAGGTGTCGTAATGCGAACCATGACAAGGGCAGAACCATCCCTTGTATTCGCCCCGCTTTTCACCTTGCTTACTCCCAAGGGGAATACATCCGAGGTGGGTACAGACTCCAACCACGATCAGCCATTCAGGCTTCTGAACACGGTCTTCGTCTTTTTCAGGGTCCACTAAATCAGCAATAGGGACGGCTCTGGCCTCTTTGATCTGTGCCTCCGACCGACGGGTTATAAAAACAGGTTTCCCGCGCCACTTAATGACGACCCTCTGCCCTTCTCGAATAGGCTCTAGATTTACCTCTGTCGTAGAAGCCGCAAGAGTATCAGCGGCCGGATTCATCTGATCTATTAAAGGCCAAGCCGCAGCGCCTACACCAAACGCACCGAATGCGCCTGTCGCCAGAGTTAGGAAATCCCTCCGAGTTTCCCCCTCTTGAGGTTGGCTTTCTAAGGTCTCTTCACCCGATGTTGCCATGTTTATCTCTCATATTGTTCTTGAGCCCTACTATTTAGTATTGAATAACGCTCTTCCCGGCCAAAACACTGCGGCGTAACGCCGCAGAAGTTATTAACGCGTCTCCCAAGCAGAGACAGACGCGAAAGGGTATAGTTGATAATCGTTGACATGCAAAGGTTTGTAAATGCGTCTCGCACTCTATCAACCAGATATTCCCCAGAATTTGGGCACAATGCTCAGATTAGCTGCGTGCTTGAACGTTGGCGTAGACATCATAGAACCATGTGGTTTTCCTTTGGACGACAAACGAATAAAACGCGCAGGCATGGATTACTTGGCCGATCTCGAATTTTTGCGACACAAGAGTTGGAATGATTTTTTATCGGTAAAATCTGGACGCGTAATACTAATGACCACTAAAAGCTCAACCTCTCTTCTACACTTTAAATTTCGTGCCAGCGACATACTTTTGTTAGGGCGAGAGTCTGCCGGGGTTCCTGAGATTGTCCATGAGGAGTGCGAAGGGAGATTGTTGATACCAATGGCCAAAGGGAAAAGGTCTTTGAACGTGGCGGCGGCCGCAGCTATCGCCCTCGGCGAGGGATTGCGGCAAACTAATGGCTACCCGCGGCTAAATGAAATTGAGGATGAGATTTGAAGGTAGAAAATCATAAATTTGATGCGACAGCATGGTTCAAGTCACTTCGTGATGAGATTTGCCTGTCTTTTGAGGACATAGAATCAACCCAAGAGGCAAGAAACCGAACGACAAAGCCGGGGGAATTTCAACGCAAAATATGGGAAAGAACCGATCATACTGGTGCTCCAGGCGGGGGCGGGGAAATGTCCATAATGCATGGAAATGTCTTCGAAAAAGTCGGAGTAAATATTTCAACTGTCTTTGGAGAATTTTCGCCTGAATTTCGATCAGAAATACCTGGTGCACAGGATAATCCCAAATTTTGGGCTTCAGGATTATCCGTCGTCGCCCATATGTGCTCGCCTTTAGTTCCTGCAATTCATATGAACACGCGCTTTATCTGTACGAGCAAAACATGGTTTGGCGGAGGAATTGATCTAACACCAATGTATCCTGATCCCGAGATGGAAGCGTTATTTCACAAAAAACTCGAGGCCTGCTGCCATAAACATGACCAAACGTACTACAAAAAATTTCGAGAAGAATGCGATAAGTATTTTTACCTTCAGCACCGAGAGGAACCCAGAGGAGCAGGCGGTATTTTCTATGATTATCTTGATACCGGAGATTGGAATAAAGATTTTGCATTTACCAAAGATGTCGGACAGACCTTTCTGGAAGTCTATCCGGAGATAGTCCGATCACGAATGGAGCGTCCGTGGACAGAAGAGCAAAGACAACACCAACTAGTACGTCGCGGCAGATACGTTGAATTTAATTTATTGTATGACCGTGGCACAAAATTTGGACTTCGAACTGGTGGTAACGTTGAAGCAATTTTGATGTCCATGCCCCCAGAAGTTAAATGGACCTAATCTCCAATCGAGTTTTCAATTTCTCCAAAAGCATTTCTCGACTATCAACAAAATTGCCTTTTACCCACCCATCCTCCAACTGCTTCAATATTTGACCCACATTGGGACCCGCCTCCATTCCCATGGATATTACATCAGCTCCACCAATCGGGAATTTTGGTGGTGGATATTCCCATGGTATTCGAAATGCATCATGCCATTCTGGTCCCTCTGCTCCAGCTAAAACCTGCCGTAGCAGCAAAATATCAGAATACGCTTCAGAGTTGTCCAGTAAGTAAAAATTTTGGCGGTTTTGATCAATTGAAAAATCTCCACCGACAGGAATCGGAAGCGTGAGGAGATTACAGAGACGGTCTTGCTCCTTATTGGAATGAGCGAGCCGCTTGCTCACAGTAAAACTTAACTCCTGCTCTTGATCACAGGCTGAATAAAATAGTGCAGCCAGACGACGAATGGGCTCAGGCGGTTGTCCGAGGCTATCCTCTAATCTGGCCATAGTAAAAGCTGCCTTTTCGTCGAGTTTGATTGCGCCAATATCCGGGAAAATGCTGTTAAAAATTCCAGTTTCTGACATTAGTCGAAGGGCACGCCTTGTATCAGGAGCCAACAAAAGCCGAGATAACTCCTGCCAGAGCCGTTCACCAGCTATTCTTTTGAGATTAGGAGATGCCTTTTGGCACGCGATCAAGGCCTCATGATCCGGGGCCGCCGCCCCGTACCAAGCAAAAAATCTAAAAAACCTGAGTATTCTGAGGAAGTCCTCTGAAATACGTGACTTAGCGTTTCCGATGAAGCGCACTCGTTGGGCCTTGATGTCTTCAAGACCTTCAACCGGGTCATAAAGCGTTCCATCCGAGTCACAGTAAAGGGCATTGATTGTAAAGTCTCGACGCATCGCATCCGCATGCCAATCCTGAGAAAATTCGACGCAAGCCCTACGTCCATCCGTTTTTATGTCTTTCCTGAGAGACGTAATTTCAATTACTTGCCCTTCCAACACTGCCGTCACGGTTCCATGTGTTAAACCTGAGGGGATCACTTTTATATTAGCGTTCTCCAGCAACCGCATGACATTTCCTGGCTCTTCTTGGGTAGCGATATCAATGTCACGGACTTCTTTACCTAAGATTGTGTCTCGAATGCAGCCACCAACAAATCGAACAGGTCCCCCAGCTGATGAGAGGATATCGATGACTTGTTCTACAAAAGCACCTCGCAATCGATCCGGTAATTTGAGACGATCGACAGGGGTTAAATCATACATAATGCATGTTCAATTTTTATGAACCGAGCCGCTGTGGGCGAGAAGGTCTGGAAATATTATAGAAATTGAAATGGCAACTACGACCAAAAACCCTCCCGCCAAAACAAGCCACTTCCAGGGCAAAGGTTCCCACTCATCTCTGTCTATCGCCGCAGAGCCACCGAAACGCACGGGTAGAAAGACTCTCCATAAAACATAGGCCACAGTGGGTAAAAAGAAAGGCACCACCGTGAGCAACAATACTCTGATCATAATAACCTCAATAAACTTGAAAATTCTTTTAATATTCTGGCGGTAAGTCCCCAGATAAAAAAACTATCATGTTTCAATACCCAATAAGAACGTTTATTGCCATTATTACAGACATTCTCCAGGCTAAAATTTGCCTCCCGAGCAAGTTCACTAAGAGGCACCTCAAACACGACATCCACCTCAGCGGGGTCGGCTTTAAGATTTAAGGGCGGTTGGAGGATACCGACAACAGGAATTACGTGAAAACCTGTGCCAGTTTGGCGCGGGCTGAGTCTCCCGATTAATTCGATCTTCGAGGGATCAAGGCCTACTTCCTCCTGAGCCTCCCTCAACGCTGTATCCTCGGGGTAGACATCTCCGGGTTCCATTTGTCCGCCAGGAAATGCCACTTGGCCCGCGTGGTCCGGTAAAGAGGAACTCCTTTTGGTCAACAAAATAGTGGCTTTGGGGTGATTAATAAGTGGAACGAGGACAGCTGCGGACCGCACCCCAGGCTCATCCGACTTCGGCCACTCAGAGATTTCGTCCTTTCTCCCGAGACGAGAATGAGCAAAAACTTCTCTTATTTTCTCTAAGTCTCCCAAATCAGGAAACTGCCCCTAGTTTAAAAAAAACGCCCCCACTCCAAACTCCTAAGAATTTACCCTCAGGGGACTCTTCTTCTACTCCAAGTTCGACAAGCTCGTAGAATACGGCACGAGAAATCAAGGCGTGAAGTCCATCTCGCACAAGGATATAGGGCGAGGGCTCAAGGCTCTCGGGGTTTATATCCACCCAAATTGGATTCTCTGGTGTTGCAATCACTTGTTCTTCAACGTTTGTCAAAAATTTGACGATCTGTTCCCGCCCTTTGCCGACCACATCCATACTTACGGCCACAAATGGAGCATCTTCAACTTGAATTCGACATTTTTCGGCCGGGGTCTCGAGCCAAAAGTCTCCTTCCTCATCTCTAATTAATACAGAAGAAAATAGCTTTACCAATTGTTTTCGTCTAATCGGTGAGCCATGATAATACCAGGTGCCACTACGAGTGATGCGCATGTCAATATCACCGCAGAAGCTATGCCCCTCAGGAGAATTTGAGGGTATTTCTTTCAAACCCGCCAGTACGGATTTTTCCATATTTAGGCGCTCCCAACTTTGGAGGACACTTTGTCAGAGACTTTTTCTCTTACCCCATCTCGTACCCAAGGAGCAAATGAGGACTTCATGAATGAGCAGGATTTAGCCGGGAAGATTGAAGAGTTCGGCACCCGAATGACCGCAATTCGCGAGAGTATCGGAAGGGTAATCTATGGCCAAGAAGAAGTTATATTAGAGACGCTAGCAACAATTCTAGCAGGTGGACATTGTCTAATAGTGGGGGTTCCAGGCCTTGGAAAAACGCTTCTCGTTGATACCCTCGGAACCGTCCTAGGACTTGAAGATAAAAGGGTACAATTCACCCCAGACCTTATGCCTCCCGATATTTTGGGATCCGAGATTCTCGACGAAAATGCAACTGGCACCCGTTCCTTCCGTTTCATCAAAGGACCGATTTTTTGCCAACTTCTAATGGCTGACGAAATCAATCGTGCTAGCCCACGAACTCAATCTGCATTACTTCAAGCGATGCAGGAAAGGCGCGTTTCGATTGCCGGAGCGACAAACGACTTGCCACGCCCCTTCCATGTTCTAGCCACGCAGAATCCGATTGAGCAGGAGGGAACATATCCGCTTCCAGAAGCTCAGCTCGATCGTTTTTTAATGCAGATAAATATCGGCTACCCATCCTTAGAGGCAGAACGCGAAGTTCTTTTAAAAACCACGGGCATTGAAACTAACTCGGCGTCCGAGGTTCTAAATGCAGAAGAACTTATTGAAGCACAAAACCTTGTTCGACAACTACCCGTTGGTGATAGCGTCGTTCAATCGATCCTAGACATTGTGAGATCAGCTAGACCCTCGGGACAGGGCCTGCCGGAATTAAAGAACCAAATCCTTTGGGGCCCAGGTCCCCGCGCAAGCCAGGCTCTAATGCTAGCAATACGTGCCAAAGCTTTAATTGAAGGAAGATTTTCGCCGTCCATTGAGGATCTTATTGATCTTGCAAAACCGGTATTGAGGCACCGTATTGCACTGACCTTTAGTGCAAGGGCTGACGGACTTACCGTTGACGATGTTATTGATCGGCTTTGCGAGCGTTTGGGATGATCCTCAAAATATTCTCATAATGCCCGTCAACCTATCTAATTCAATTCAAAAAGAATCGGGGAGGCTTTCCTCTTCTCTGCCAGCAATTCAAATTGCCGCGGACAGGATAGCTGCCACAATATTACAGGGGACCCACGGTCGCCGACAAGCCGGGCTGGGGGATACATTTTGGGAATTTCGACCTTACCAACAAGGTGATACAGTTAGCCGCGTTGATTGGAAACAGACAGCAAAGCGCTCAGTGCCCTATATTCGGGAGAATGAGTGGGAACTCGCGCAAAGTACTTGGATCTGGGTCGACCAATCTCAATCCATGAATTTTAAATCTCGTCCAGAACTACCCGACAAACTCATCCGAGCTATCGTATTGGCCCTGGCATTATGCTCTTTACTAATTAAAGGCGGAGAACGCGTTGCTCTCCTAGGGTCTGGTATGCCCCCCGTCTCTAATAGGAGCACGTTAAACGAAATACTAGAGATATTGATGTCCCCCCCGCAATCTAATGCGGGAACACCGCCAAATGGAGAGAACTTGCCAAAAAATGCTCACGTGATTGTGATCTCTGATTTTCTCTTTCCGACCGAAAAATTGGAGAAAATAATTAGGTCCATGGCTTCAAAAGGCATAAAGGGACATATGCTACAAATTTATGATCCGGCAGAGGATAACTTTCCTTTTTCCGGACGAATACGTTTTGATGGTCTAGAAAATGAGGGTTCATTGACCTTCGGTCGCGCAGAAAATATTCAGGCTGAATTTACCCGTTTAATATCCAACCACCGTAACTCAGTAACCACGATTGCCCAAAGTCTGGGTTGGACGTGTACCAACCATGGAACCGACCAGAGGCCAGAGACCGCGTTGTTAGCGCTCTATAACTCTGCGAGTGACCAATCGGGGAACCATTCTTATGCTTAGTTTAGGCTCTCTTGTTTTTGCTTCGCCTTGGATGCTTCTATCATTAACGACTTTGCCGATAATTTGGTGGATCTTACGCATTACTCCACCGCCTCCAAAAATTCAGCCCTTCCCCCCCCTTCTCCTAATGGGAGAACTCAACGCCCAAGAAGAAACCCCGGCCGGCACGCCGTTTTGGCTCTTAATATTTCGGCTTCTGATTGCGGCAATAATCATCTGTGCCCTAGCACGCCCAATATGGAATGCAGGAGAAAAATTTTACGGCACGGGGCCTGTCGTAATCGTGATTGATGATGGCTGGTCAGCGGCACCGAATTGGTCACGAACCATTCGCGCGGGCCTTTCAATTGTCGATCAAGCGGAGAGGGAGGGGCGTGCAGCGATATTGATCACAACTGCACCCAATCAATCCAACGGAAAAGTAGAGGTAACGGGTCTTCTCAGACCGCAAGATATCCGCAAAAAGTTAAAAGCAATGCAACCTGTGCCCTGGCCAAAGAACTTAAGAGCCGCAGCAAATGCTGTCGCCGGACTAAAACTGGAGGGCTCTGCGCAAGTAGGATACCTCAGTGATGGACACGGAAATAGCTCTCTCGCCAAGTTGATCGGCCTCCTTCAAGAACGTGGGTCGCTGCAGTTATTTGTCCCGGAACAAAAAGATCTCGCTCAGCTGATAAAAAGTCCGATTAGCAAGCCGGGAGGCCTGTCGGTAAAAGTTCTCCGAGCTCAAAAACAGGGTGAGATAAAACTGCATGTCCGAATTGATGATAAAAATGGCCGTCTGCTGAGCAGATCAAGCTCAGCCTTTCAGAATGGTCAGAACTCAGCAGAAGTCATTTTTTCTATTCCAAGCGAGGTAAAAAATAAGGCAGCTAGAATTTCAGTTGAAGGGAATAAAAGTGCGGGGTCCATCTTCCTACTGGATGAAAACTGGCGACGGCGGCCCGTAGGTATTGTTTCCCGAGACGGGAGATCTGGATCACAACCACTCCTTAGCAGTGAATTTTATATCATGCGCGCGCTGGAACCCTTTAGTGAAACTTTCAGAGGACCCATAAACAATCTGTTGAAACGCGACCTTTCCATGCTCATTCTTGCGGATGCAATAAATCTAACCGGTGCAGAGACAAAACAAGCTTTAACCTGGTTAGAGAGCGGGGGAGTGCTATTGCGCTTTGCTGGGCCTGGCCTAGGGCGAACTGACCCCTCACTTATGCCAGTGAAGCTGAGAAATACGGGACGAGCGTTGGGTGGCACTATGTCTTGGAGTAAGCCCGCAAAGTTGATGCCCTTCCATTCGACGAGTCCATTCGCCGGGCTCGAAATTCCCCCAGATATCAGAATTAAAAAACAGATCCTCGCAGAACCCACCCAGAACCTGAGAGAACGGACATGGGCTAGGCTCTCAGACGGCACACCTCTGGTGACGGCGAAGCAAGTAGGAGAAGGTTGGTTGGTCCTGGTTCACGTCACCGCGAATACTGAATGGTCAAATTTACCAATTTCAGGATTATTCATAAAAATGCTCAACAGAATTATCGCTTTGAGCCGCGGCATGGAGACAAAGACCGGCGATTTGATTTACCCGCCTCTTCAAACCATGGATGGTTTCGGAGTTTTAGGCGCACCGCCGCCTCAAGCTATCTCTATTAGTGGAAAAACTTACTCAAATCTAAAAACATCGCATATCCATCCCCCAGGATATTATGGAACCAAGAGACAACGCATAACATTAAATCTGTCCTCTGGTGTAGATAATCTAACACCCTTAGAAAATATTCCTAACGGCGTAGAACTAAAGAAACTAAGTGAGAGAACAGAGATCGAATTTAAACCCTCGCTGCTACTTATAGCGTTGATACTTGTTATTCTTGACCTTTTTATCAGCCTTGCGATCCGGGGGCTGAAACCGCATTTCAAAACACGCCAAAATTCGGTTTTGGGCTGTCTAGGCTTTCTATTATTGATATTTACGATAGACCTTGGGGCAGAAGCGAACGCCCAAGGTCAAACCGGACTCCCGAAAAATATTGTGTCATCTCCACAGACACCCCAGGAAAAGCTTGGGCTTCGGGCAACTCTGGGAACCCACCTTGCCTATGTTATCACCGGCAATGCCAAAATCGACTCGGTCAGTAGAGCAGGTATGGAGGGTCTAAGTGTTGTTCTCCAGAGCCGCACAGCAATCGAACCAGGAAAACCAATCGGGGTAAATTTAGAGAAAGATGAACTCGCTTTTTTTACAGTGCTCTATTGGCCGGTCGTTGAAACACAAAGGAACCCGTCAGATGCGGCGCTCTCAAAACTTAATAACTATCTTCGGACGGGTGGCACCATTCTTTTTGACACGCGTGAACAAGGGAGCGTGAACACCAATATATTGGGCATGGGGAGTTCTGCCTCAGCCAAGCTGAGAAATTTGATTGGCGAATTGGATGTTCCTCCACTAATGCAAGTGCCTCCAGACCATGTGCTCACTAAAGCATTTTACCTTTTGGACCGTTTCCCAGGCAGGTGGGCTGGAGGTACCGTTTGGGTAGAACGACGCGGGGGAAACCATAATGATGGCGTCTCATCAATAATCATTGGGAGCCATGATTGGGCGGGAGCATGGGCAAGGGACAAAAACGGACTCCCAATGTTTGCAGTTGTCCCCAACGGTGAGAGGCAACGTGAATACGCTTTCCGTTTTGGCGTTAACTGGATCATGTATGCGATGACGGGAAACTATAAGACTGACCAAGTTCACGTACCCTCTATCATTGAGAGATTAGGCCAGTAGAGCATAAGGGATGAAACCATCATGATGTCTCTAGAATTCGCTCCCCTATTCTCTTGGTGGATTATAATTGGTCTGGGCTTTTGCAGTTTTATCTTGCTGGCCTATTCCTTTTTAAAAAAAGCAAAAGGCTCGGGTTGGCGGACAGCGGCTATCGGGGTTCTCATTTTGATCCTGATTAACCCTGTTGCGGTTGAGGAGGATCGCGAGGCGCGCAATGATGTCCTTACAATCCTTATTGATGAATCCACAAGTCAAACTATTAGAGACCGTAAGGCGCAAACGGCGGCAGCTCTCAAATATTTGCAAAATCGTATGCAAGATATGCGCAACCTTGAAACACGAATCATTCGAGCGGGAGCTGTTAAAAATAGCAATAGCAAACGCGTTGATGGAACCGAGATCTTTGATGCTTTGACAGAAGCGACCTCCGATATTCCCTTATCGAGGCGTGCGGGAACCATCTTAATCACAGATGGCCAAGTGCACGACATACCGGGAAACGCCTCATCATTCGGTTTAAAGGGCCCTTTTCATGTTCTCTTAACGGGCAACCGGCCGGAATTTGATCGCCGATTAGTCATAAAACGCGCTCCCAAATTTGGAATAGTCGGAAAAGAGATAGAAATAAGCTTACGCATGGAGGACAACACGCCGAGTTCTGGTCCTACTCCCCTTGAAATTTTGATTGGCGACCAAAAAAAACAAACCGTAATTATGCGTCCGAACAGAACAAGGACAATAAAGATCAAACTAACTCGTAGCGGTGCCAATATTATTCAATTAAGCCTCAAATCAGACCCCTCAGAACTTACAAGGATCAATAATCGAGCTGTCTTGTCTGTAAATGGGGTAAGAGAGCGCCTTCGGGTACTCTTGGTTTCCGGAGAACCACACCCTGGCGAACGCACTTGGCGTAACTTATTAAAAGCAGACCCGTCAGTGGATCTGGTGCACTTTACTATCCTCCGGCCGCCAGAAAAACAAGATATGACGCCTGTGCGCGAGCTATCGCTTATCGCTTTTCCCGTACGAGAGTTATTCGAAGTCAAATTAAAAGAATTCGACCTAATCATATTTGATCGTTATCGACGCCGAGGCGTTCTTCCTTCTGTATATATCGACAATATTAGGAAGTATGTTGAAAATGGAGGAGCCGTTCTCGAGGCATCAGGCCCAGAGTTTGCTAGCATGGAAACTTTATTCGCCACGCCGCTAGGGAAAATTTTCCCAGGAGAACCAACGGGCCGGGTCTTTTCAGGCCCAGTCCGCGCAAAAATTACCAAAACTGGAGAGAGGCATCCAATTACGGGAGATTTACCTGGAGCCGGTCTGGGGGAGGAATTACCCCGTTGGGGAAAATGGTTTCGCCAAATTGAAGTTAAACGGCGATCAGGCCATGTGCTTATGAGTGGGGTCAATGGCAAACCTTTATTAATTGTCAACCGCGTCGGCAAAGGGCGGGTTGCACAACTGCTTAGCGATCATATCTGGTTGTGGGCACGCGGCTATGATGGAGGTGGTCCTCATGTCGAGTTACTTCGAAGAATATCACACTGGTTAATGAAAGAACCCGAGCTAGACGAAAACAAATTGCGCGCCGAAACCCAAGGTAATCAGCTCGCTATCACCAGACAATCCCTCCAGCCTAATACGAACAGAGTGAAGGTTTTGACTCCATCTGGAAAATCCTTCTTTGCAGAAATGAAAGAAGGCTTGGGAGGAACAGCTAGAGGATTTGTGGATACCCCTGAGACGGGTGTCTATCGAATAGAAGATGGAAAGAATGTTACCCTCGCTCCCGTTGGAAATCTTAATCCGCTAGAATTGTCGGATATGAAAGCAACAGATAAAAAATTTTCTCCTTTTGTTAGTGAATTGGGAGGGGGTATTTTCTGGCTTGAGGAAGGCTATCCCTCCATACGCAGGGTTCAACCAGAACGTCGAGCTGCTGGAAGTAATTGGCTAGGGGTATTAGATAATCGAAGCTACGTAGTCCGAGATGTTAGAGAGACCTCCCTTCTGCCGGGCCTGCTAGCTCTACTACTGGCGATCGGCGCCCTTCTGTTCGCATGGCAACGCGAGAGCCGCTGAAGACAGGGACCTGGCACTGCAGATCAACGACTATTAACCGAGGGTCCAAGGCGCCTTACAGGCTTTATTGGATCACATGAAGCTTGGCAACCAAAGGGCAATCGCTGGAAACGCAACCAATAATAAAATCAAAATTGCATCGCAAACAAGGTAAGGGAAAGCAGCCTTTGCTACTTGGAACAGCGTCGTTCCCTTTGGCGCCACCCCAAGCATAACATATAGCAAAAGCCCGAAGGGTGGCGTCGTCCCGGCCATTTCAAAAGTCATGAGGACAAACAAGCCAAACCAGACTAAATCAAATCCGAGTTGCTGTGCCAATGGGAAAAAAATTGGCACTGTGATTAGCATCATAGAAGTGGCATCCATAAACATCCCGAGCGCGATCAGGATAAAAAACATCATCAGCAGGAACCAATATTTCGAAACATCGAAACTGACCGCCCATTTTAGCAAGCCCGCGCTTGCACCAGAAAACGCCAAGAGCTGGCTAAAAACCGTTGAACTCATGATGATGAAGAACACCATTGCTCCGACTTTAACGGTAGCTTCGACAGCAGTTTTCACAGCTGTGAACGTTAAAACCCGAAATAGGGCGGCAACTATCACCACGCCCAGGACACCGAAAGCGGCGGCCTCAGTAGGTGTGGCCCAACCGAAAATAATAAAACCAATGACCATGAAAACGATGATCCCCATCGGGACAATGTTTATAAACACTATTTTGGCCCGCTCGGCCCAGCTTGGCATCTCAACATCGTAAGCCGGTGCGGACTCTGGGTTCATGCGCAGCTGAATGAAAATCATTATGCAGTAAAGACCAGCGAGCAGAAAACCAGGAATAAAGCCTGCAATCAAAAGCTTACCAACATCAATATTTGCAACAGAGGCAAGCAAAACACCGAGCGCAGAGGGAGGGATGATCATCGCAAGGCCCCCTGTCCCGAGAATAGGGCCCATCGACATCTGTCGGTTGTAGCCCCGTTTCTGCATTTCCGGGACCATTAAAGAGCCAAGCATTGCTGTATTAGCCATACTTGATCCCGTGAGTGTCGAAAACACAGATCCGCCGGCGACTGTGAGAAAGCAAAGTCTTCCAGGTAATCTTCCGAAGATGACATCCAAGCCGTCAAAAACTCTTATTGCCAACCCCGTATGAAAAAACAAAGCTCCCATCATGATAAACATCGGAACGGGTCCAAGCGTAAACCTGGTTATCAACTGCGTAGAATTATCTGCTATTTGGATCCACCCAGAGGGATCTCCGTAAAAAATCAAGACGCCGATAATATTTGTTAAAATAAACGTGAAAGCCACGGGAATCCCCATAGCCATAAAAAAGACTACCATCCCAATAAGGGTTGCTAATGCCCAATACCACTCCATTAGACATTCTCCCTTTCAAGTAGATCTTGGGAGTACATGTCATCAATCCCAATTAGATATCTGATAAATTCAATCGCACACATACCAAAACACAGAGGCATTGGAAGCAAGAGAATCCAGACCGGTGCTTCAAAGCTACGCGTATCAAGTTCTCCGGTGGCAAACGCTTCTGAGAACAAATTCCAACACTGAGTACAATAAATGATGCAACAAATGATGCACAATACGTACACAATTTTCGCGGTAACATATTTGACTTTCGGCGGCAGGAACTGGGTTACCGCATCCACAAATACATGGCCCTTTATTCTGACCAGATACGGTGCAGCCAACATTGTGTACCAAAGTAGAATATATTCCACCGATGTTAGCACCCATATTAAAGGGGGCATGGGAGTGAAACGGGACAGTACCTCAGTCACAATCATCAAAAATGCTGCGAAGATTACAACGCCTGACAAGGCGGCCATTCCAAAAAGAATCTTGTTATAAATCTGCGCCACGAAATTCACGGCTGTTCCCCCCTAATGTCATTTGGCGACTATTAAGCCTCAGTTTTTCGGGTCTATCAATAAAGTTTGCCGAATCTCGTCGGTTTTTGCGAATTTTCTCATAGTGCTTTTGGGAAAAAGAAGATTTCTTCCGCTGCCGACCGGTAGTTTTGGTTGACAATCTATAATGCTTCACGCCAAGGTGTCGCGTGAATTTTAGTTAGAAAAGTAGAAGCTCGGGAGGAAATAATGAAGCTTTTTAATTTCTTGATAGGCGGGGTTGCGGTGGCAGCTATCGCTGCATCATCGGCTGGGGCAGTAGATCTCCCTACCGTGGTGAGCCTAAAAACAACCCATGACCAAACCAAGACCTATATCGACCTTTTTCATAAACCTTTCAATAAGAATAACAAAGTAGGCATTAATTTGGACCTCAAGGGCGGACCTGAGGTTATTCCAAATAAGAAGCAGGGTGCAGCACTTAAGCGGGGCGTGGTTAAGTTTCATTTTGGACCAAGCACCTACTACGCTGGGCTAGTTCCTTGCGCCAGGGTTATCGCCTTGTCCAACGTAGGTCAGGACGCAATCAGGAAGAATGGGGCTTGGGAACTTTTCCAAAAATGTTTTCGCAAAGGACTAAATGCCCGTTTGATTTCTCACCCGTTTGATGGGTCGAGTAACTTCCACATTTACCTCACAGTGCCACCTAAGGCTTCAGCCAAAACAGGGCTTGACCTAAGTGGTACCACTATGAGGTCGACCGCGCTTTACCACCCATTCCTTAAAGCGATGGGAGCAAGACCGGTTAGCATTTCCCCGGGTGATGTTTACACCTCTCTAGAAAGAGGTGTTGTTAAAGGGCTTGCTTGGCCAGAAGGTGGCATCATGGCCTACGGTTGGACCAAGTATATCAAATATCGAGTCGGACCTGGTTTTTTTCGTTCCTCATCGACAGTGGTCATGAATCTTGATGCTTATAATGCCCTCAACAAAAAACAAAGGGATGCCATTGATAAAGCCGGGTTGGATTTTGATAAATCCAGCAGCGCTTACATGCGTAAATTAGCCGACATTGACAATGACAAAGTCGCCAAAGATGGCGTTAAATTCATTGACCTTAAGGGCGCAGAAGGTGCCGCCTTCACTAACACCATTTATGGTAACAACTGGAAATCAGCAAAGGCAAAAATGCCTGCTGATGAGTTCGCGGCATTTCAAAAGGTTCTCCTTAAGTAAGAACAGAATTATTTTTAGTTACAGGCGCCTCTCTCGAGAGGCGCCTTTTTTTATGTACCGAACTTTTTAGACTCCGAGGTAACGTTCTTTAATTTTCGGCTCAGCATTTAGTGCTTCGGGTGTGCCCGACCATACGCTAACACCTTTCTCAATGATAAAATGCTTATCAGCAATCCTGTTTAACGCCGCTAAATTTTTATCAATAACTAGTATCGCCTGACCTTCAGATTTCAATTCAGCAAGAGATTGCCAAATATCGGCGCGAATTTGGGGCGCAAGCCCTTCTGTTGCCTCATCAAGGATCAAAAGCTTTGGGTTCGTCATAAGGGCACGACCGATCGCTAACATTTGCTGTTCACCACCGGACAGTTCATTCCCCATCCCATTTATACGAGCAGCCACGGAGGGAAAAAAGTCCAAAACACGATCAATAGTCCATGGATTAGGAGAACCCGCAAAATTTCGCGCTGTTGCAACAAGATTTTCTTTTACGGTCAGGTTTGGAAAAATTTGTCGACCTTCAGGGACAAGTCCGATACCGGCTCTCGCTATTTTATGGGATGGGAGACCGACAATATCTTGCCCCTCAAGGATAATAGATCCCGCTTTCGGCGGCACCATTCCACAAATAGACTTTATTGTGGTGGTCTTGCCCATACCATTTCTGCCCATAAGGGTCACAACTTGTCCTGCGCCAATTTGAAGTTCTATACCATATAAAACTTGGCTCGAGCCGTATGAAGTTTCTAGGTGTCTAACTTCGAGCATCAGCTCTCCAAATCCTCATCCCCTAGATAAGCGGATCTAACTACGGGATTAGCTCTTATTTGATCCGGGGTGCCCGTCGCTATCCCGCCGCCATAAACCAAGACTGTAATTTTATCCGCAAGGGAGAACACCGCACCCATATCATGCTCAATAAGTAGAATTGTTACCTTACCCTTAAGCTGAGACAGAATTGAAACCATTCTATTTGATTCTTCCGGGCCCATTCCTGCCATTGGCTCATCCAGTAGTAACATTTTCGGCTTCGTCGCCAGAGCCATCGCGATTTCTAGTTGGCGCCTCTCTCCGTGAGACATCAAGCTTGCTTTGATCGATTGACGTTCTTCGAGCCCCACTATTGTTAGAGCTTCGAGAGCTGGTTCTGTCAGGAACTTGTCTCCTCTAGCGTCGTGCCAAAACTTAAAAGAGTGCCCATCGTGAGCCTGAACAGCCAGGGAGACATTTTCCAAGGCCGTGAACTCGCCAAATACCGAGGTGATCTGGAAAGTACGTGCAAGCCCCATTTTAGCGCGCGCAGGCGCAGAGAGGTTCGTGATATCGCTTCTATTAAATTGAATCTTTCCATCATCGCTACTCAGCAAACCAGAAAGTTGATTAATCAATGTCGTCTTCCCTGCGCCATTGGGACCAATCACCGCATGAATGGAACCCTGTTCGACACCTAGATCCAAGTGATCCGTGGCCAAGACCCCGCCAAAGCTCTTGCAAAGTCCGTTAACCTCCAAAACGATTTCATTCATCGCGTTGCTCTTTATTAGCAAAAAAACCTAACAACCCGCCCCTCGCAAATAGAACAACAAGGATTAAAAAAGGACCAAAAATAAGTTGCCAATATTCGGTAACGCCAGATAACAACTCTTCTAAGAGGATGAAAGCGAGGGCCCCGACGACCGGGCCCGCAAGACTACCCATGCCGCCGAGCAACACCATGATAATGAGATCCCCAGAACGGGTCCAATGCATCATATCGGGGTTAATAAAATCAGTGTGATTGGCTAATAAAGCGCCTGCAAACCCGGCCATCATGCCTGCTATGACAAAAGCGGTGAGCTGATAACGAAGTGTAGGAAAGCCGATGGTCTTCATACGCGTTTCGTTAGATCTCGTACCCTGGAGAACCATCCCAAAGCGAGAGTTAATCAAGCGCTTGCAAAACAAAAGGGATAAGACAAGAGCCCCTAAGACAATGAAATATAAAGTTACGTTATTGGTTATATCGACGACCGCACCAAAGTTACTCCTCTCGATGAGTGGCAAGCCATCATCCCCGCCATAGCGGTCTAAACTCACACCCAGGAAATACATCATCTGCGCCAAAGCCAGTGTGATCATAATGAAGTAAACCCCTCGCGTTCTTAGACTAATTAGGCCAAAGATAATCGCGAACAGCCCTGATACGATTATTGCGAGGGGCCATTGAATAAATCCACTAACTAATTCGTGCTCTGCACAAATACCGACCACATAGGCTCCAATTCCAATATAGGCAGCATGACCAAAACTTATCAGTCCGCCGTACCCCATGATCAAATTCAAACTGAGGGCTCCGATTGCGAGGATCATCATTCGTCGAGCCAAATCGAGGTAAAAAGGAGTCTGGGTCAGCTCGGCAAAAAGCGGGACGAGTCCCAGTCCCACAAAAATCGTACCCACAATTATTATTTGCGCCCTATTACCCATTAATTAACCCGTTTTAGCTGGAAAAAGGCCCTGCGGCTTAAAAAACAAAACGGCGGCCATGAGTATGTAAATCAGCATAGAGGCGACTGCTGGACCCGCTGTCTCTGCCGCATTCACAGGTAAAAATAATTTAAAGAAAGTGTCTAGAAACGAACGACCCAAAATATCAATTATACCAATCAGCATGGCACCTACGAAAGCGCCTCGTATCGAGCCAATCCCCCCTATCACGATCACCACAAGAACCTGAATTAGTATGTTCTCGCCCATGCCAATCGTAACTGCGAGGATTGGGCCAGCCAATGCCCCGGCCAAAGCGGCCAAAGCAGCACCGATCCCGAAAACCAGAGTAAATACACGGTTGATATCAATGCCAAGCGCTTGCACCATATCTCTGTTCGATGCCCCGGCTCGAATAAGCATCCCTGTACGCGTCCTAGTAACGAGCAGATACATCATCAAAGCTACCAACAAACCAACGCTAATAACCACAAGTCGATAGTTTGGAAGAGGAATATCGAAAATAACGATGTTCCCCTTCAAAAAATCAGGCAATGGAACTTCTATCCCTTCCGGCCCCCAAACAAGCCGAACGAACTCGTTAAAGAATAAAATCATTCCAAAGGTAGCCAATACTTGATCCAGATGTCCGCGCGCATAAAGGGGGCGCAGGAGACCTGCCTCCAGACAAACGCCTAACAAAAGAATAACTGGCAGCGATACAGCCACACCCAGGAGGAAAGAGCCTGTCCAAAGGGTAATCTGCGCCGCAACATATGCCCCCAACATGTAAAGCGACCCGTGCGCCAAGTTCATCATGTCCATTATGCCAAAAACGAGCGTTAACCCAGCAGCAAGCAAAAACAAAAGGAGCCCTAGCTGGAGCCCATTAAAAAATTGTTCAAATAAAAGGTTGGGGTCGAACATTGAAACCGGACTCGATAAATAAAAGGGGGCGCCTAGGCGCCCCCGATCAAATTAGCAATTCAGCATCACCAAGATTTTTTCATCTTACATTTTTTCGCGTAAACATCTTGATGGTTTTCATAGACTTTTTGAACGATCTTCGTCGTCCAGTTCCCAGTAGAGTCTTTTACAACTTCTCTGAGATAAAAATCTTGGACTGGAAAATGATTATTTCCATAGGAGAAGTCCCCCCTGACCGACGGATACGATGCTTTTCGCATCTGATCTCGCATTGCATCCATTTTCGAGAGATCTCCGCCAACCGCTTTAACCGCATCGGCAATCATCATTATTGAGTCATAGCTCTGCGCTCCGTAGTGAGACGGATAGGCATTGAACTTCGCTCGGTAATCCGCCACAAACTTTTTGTTAACTGGAGTATCCAAGTCTGGAGACCAAAACTGGGTGCTATAAGTTCCAAGAACATTTTGGAGTTTAGCTTGTTGAAGCTTGGGAAGGCTGAGAGAGTCAACGCTGAAGACTGAATATAACGGCGTCTTAGTCATACCTGCTTGGGCATATTGACGGAAAAAGGCATTGGTTGCCCGGCCCGGATAAAATATGAATACGCCTTCTGCATTCGCTGCCCTTGCCTTTGCAAGTTCCGCTGAAAAATCTAGTTGGGTGGGCCATTTAGTAAGGTCTTTACCCAACACTTTGCCCTTAAATGTGCGCTCGACACCGGCGACCATGTCACGACCCGCCGCATAATTAGGAGCAACGATATAGAGGCTTTTTACACCTCTTTTATTTAACACCTCACCCAGGGCCATTGGCACCTGATCATTTTGCCATGAGGTCGAAAAAATATTTTTGTGACAGAGCCTACCCGCTATTTTTGAAGTTCCCGCGTTAGAAACAATCAAGAATTTACCCGATTTAACAGCTGAATTTCTCGAAGCCAACAAAACGTGTGACCAAATAAATCCAGACAAGAAATCGACTTTATCTTTATTAAGAAGCTTTTCTGTTTTCTGCTTACCGACCTCAGGTTTGACTTGATCATCCTCAAACAGCACCTCAACCGGAATACCTCCCATTTTGTTAGCGAGGTGATCAAGCGCGATCTCTACTGATTGGCGCATATCTTTACCAATAACTCCCGCACCTCCAGACAGGGTGGTAACAAACCCAATCTTTATTTTCTTCGCCTTCGCGGCCATCGCGTAGGGCGCTGTAAAACACAACGCAAGCGCAGAAATACCGTAAACTAGGATCTTCTTCATTAATTACTCTCCCTTTCATCCAGTTAAGAGAACTCAACCGGTTAAACTGTGTTCTAATAAAGTAAACTAGGTTTCCGTTTTATTAGCATCAAAAAATTCTTCTGAAATCGGCAAGGTAAAATTAAATTTCATACAGTTTCCTGAATGACTTTCTTGACCCCCGGTTTATTTTCCTCTCCCTTCGAAGCCATCAATGTAATGAAATCATCGATAAACCATTGGCGCATAGCTATCTGGTAGTTGGGACGAGCGCATATTTTCTCAAACCACGCCGCAACTTTTGGGCGAGTGTCAAAAAGCCAATCTTGTTTTAAATGCACAACTCTGGTGACATAGGGCGTTAAAGCAATATCGGCCAGGGAGTATGACGCCCCCGCAATCCAAGGATATTGGTGTAAATCGGCTTCCATATCGTCCAGCATCTTCACGATGCGAGCGATTGCTGGTTTAAAAAAGGTCGACTCTACGCCTTCCAGCACGTTCTCGGTCATCCTCCGTCTTTTTTCCGGATTTACGTACCCATCGAGGGTCTTTTGAAGTTCTTCAGAAGTTTTGCCTTCCATAAATTGATATCTGAAAGCAATGCAGGCGCTAATGGTTGCGCTTGCAGCATGAAGCCCTTCATCTAGCTGCTTCACCCATCTCCTCATAATGAGCGTTCAAATGGATCTTTAGATCTGAGAGCCGGATCGGGAAACACATCATCAAGATATTCATCGATGACAGCTGACTCATAAATAATTTTTCCATTATGAATAATGGTGGGGACAACCCCATTTGGGTTTAACTCAAGATACTCTGGTTTATGCTGATCACGGGCGCGCAAATTAAAGTGATGGGAGTAAAAATCTTGACCTTTTTCAGCCAAGGTGAGCCTCACCTTTTGAGAGCAAGTTGACATACCATTATGATAAAGTTCTATCGCCATCACCCCTCACCCATTTGACCTAATCAAACCAACAACGGCCGAATTTATCGTCCACTGCTCACTCGCCTTAGCGCTTTCGAGCGGTCTTTTTTGCTTTTTTTGCCGCTGCTTTTTTACCGGCGGATGTCTTTTGACCAGACGCGCCCTTACCTCTCGCAGCCGCCTTCTTAAGATCTAATTGACCCAACCCTGGGCGATAGCTTTTTTCGTCTAAGAACTGTCTCATACCCTCATCACGACCGGGAATAGGGTCAGTTGCTTTACAAGCGATGCTTTTCGCGTTGAGGTAATCTGCAGCCTCAGGCTCATTCATCCGACGTACACTCCGAATTGCTTCCTTTGTGTAACGCATAGCATTCGGGCTTTTAGTCATTAACTTTTTGGCTAACTTTATTGTTTCAGAGCGAAGCTTGTTCGCTGGGACAGAATAATTGACTAGGCGTATTTTCTCAGCGGTCTTTCCGTCAAAAGGATCACCTGTAACCGCATAATAAAGGGCGTCTCGATAGGAGAGAACATCAGCAACATTCCAGCTGACAATGCCGCCAGGGATAATTCCCCAATTTACCTCGGACAAACCAAAAGTTGCGTTATTTGCTGAAATCGCAAAATCACAGGCGCAAAGCTGCGTAAATGCACCGCCAAAACAAAACCCATTCACCGCTGCAATCGTAGGCTTGGGAAAATTCACAAGCTTATGCCAACGCCAAGAACTTGATGCGGCGCGAGCCTTGGCGCGGGTCTTAGGATTATCTTGGTTTGCTCTAAAATAAAGCGCAAGGTCCTGACCAGCGCTGAAAGCCTTTCCAGAACCTGTTAATACGAGCACCTTGACGTCATCATCATCGGCCAAGAGATCTAAGGCATCCGCACACTCCATATGCAGCTCAGGGCTCATCGCGTTTCGTTTCTCAGGCCGATTTAAAATCAACCAACCAATACCCTGTCCCTTTTCAATCTTGATGTTATTGAATTTATACTCTGACATTACATTGCTCCCTAGGTTCTCTTTTTTATAAAGTTATCAGTGGGTTCTGGAAACGAAAAGCCCGGCTCAAGGCCGGGCTTATAATTTTATTAAAACTTGGTCACCCCATAAGACTAGGCAAATAAAGAGCCAAACCGGGCGCAATGACAAGAATAATGATCAGGATCAGGTCACAGAACAGGAAGGGAATGGCTGCCGCTGCCACTTCAAACAACGTTGTTCCTCTGACCATTCCCAACATGATAAATAACAGCAAACCGAAAGGCGGTGTTGTCGCGCTCATCTCTAATGCCATCAGGACAATCAGTGAAAACCAAATTAAATCGTAGCCCAATGCCGCGGCTAACGGATAAAAAATTGGCACTGTGATCAGCATCATAGACACTTGATCCATAAACATTCCAAGCAGAATCAATACAAGGAACATTGCCGTCAATATGACCAGAGGCGCCACTTCAAAGCTTGTCGCCCAAGCCACTAGGCCTCTGCCAGCACCTGATATTGATAACAATTGGCTGAAAACCGTCGAATTCATAAGAATAAAGAACACCATTGCGGCAACCCTGATGGTGCCCTCAAGAGACTTCGCAATATTCTCAAAGCTTAGCATGCGGCGGACAGCAGCCAGGATGAACACGCCGACAACACCGAACGAGGCTGATTCAGAGGGCGTTGCCCATCCAAGAACAATAAATCCGATCACAAGGAATACTACGAAACCCATCGGCAAAATATTGACGCCAATTTGATAGAACTTTTGTCCCCACGTGGTTGGCTCTACATCGTAAGACGGAGCTGACTCCGGATTACGCCAAAGTTGGAAAGAAATCATTCCCGCGTAAAGGGTGGCTAAAAGAAAACCTGGCAACAATCCTGCGATCAAAAGACGTCCAACATCCACATTCGCGATACTCGCCAGCAGCACACCCAGTGATGATGGCGGAATAATCATGGCTAATCCACCGGTGCCAAGGATCGGACCCATAGACATTTTTTTGCTGTAACCCCGCCTCGTCATCTCCGGGACCAGCAGCGAACCCAGCATCGCGGTATTGGCCATAGTTGAGCCCGTTAGCGTCGAGAACAGCGACCCCCCGATGACGGTTAGAAAACATAAGCGCCCTGGGATCTTCCCAAGCAATGTATCCAATGCATCAAAGACTTTAATAGCGAGGCCTGTATGAAAGAACATTGACCCCATGAGAATGAACATAGGGATAGGTGATAGGGTAAAGGTTGTTATTAAGTTGGTCGCATTGTCAGCGATTTGAGGCAGAACTGGCCAGCCTCCGGAGAAAACGAAGATCCCGACAATATTTGTTGCCATAAATGTGAAGGCCACGGGTATGCCGAGAGCCATACCGGTGATAATGCAACCAAGGAGAAGGCCTCCCGCCTCATACCACTCCATACCCATCGTTAGACCCCGTCCTTTACTTCGCCCAAGTCATAAGAGTAGTAGGATCGCAAACCCGCAAGATACATGCAGAACTCCAAGCCCACCAATGCGAAACATACCGGCAACGGCAAAAATTGTGACCAATAGGGCATGTCGACACCCCTCACATCAAGCTCACCGCCAACCCAGTAATCAACAAAAATACCCCAACAAAGATAGGCGGAAAGAAAGGCCATACAAGCACACAAGAGGTAAACGCATTTGGCAAGAGGTTGTCTCACAGAAGCAGGCAGAGCTGTTACCAGAGCCTCAATAACCACATGACCTCGCTCCCTAACTAACCAAGGTGCGGCCAACATTGTCATATACAAAAGGGCATATTCAACTAGCGTTGAGGTAAATAGGGGCGGATTATTTCCAGATAGCCTGATTGACACATCCACCGTAATTCCGGTGAACATGCAGGGGATGATCGCAGCCGACACCCACATCATCCATGTTGAAAGTTTCCCTAGTGCCGAGTCGAATGATTTCATACTGCTAGATCTCCTCCCCGCTTTTTATTGGACCCAGATGAGGGTTGTTTGGGCGCATACTGGCTAGTGTTGAATTTATTGTCAAACAATCAAATCCACATTTGGAAGAAAAAGATGTAAAAAAAACGGCGCCGAGGTTATCGGCGCCGTTCTTCCAAAACAGGTGTTTTGTTTATCGCTTTTCGTCCAAAGTTCGGCCTGTATCAACCTGACGATTGGCTTTACCTTCAATGTACATAAGCTTAGCAAGCTGATCGGAATACTTGGAACGTTTTTTGAGTTCCTTCCAGATTTCGCCATGAGCAATGGAGAGATATTTTGCTGCTCCTTTACCAAGCTTTATTGTCTTCATTGGAGATTTGGCGATTATCTTTTCTTCCGCCAAGCGCTCTTTTTCGATGAACTTGACCGAGGTTGTTTCATACTCGATCGCAACTTTGTTCATTATATCTTTCTGTTTTTGTGTCAGGCTATTCCAGACTGCCGGGTTAACAGTAATAACCTGGTTTGTCTGATAGAAGTTTGGGAATACCCGATACTTCACAATGTTGTGGAAGCCCAGCGCCACTGCCGAGACGTCTGTGAAGCCGAAACCATCGACAGTTCCTCTCTGGACCGCTGTGAAAATTTCCGATGACTTAATATTGACGGTTGTCGCACCAAGCGCTCTGAACAGAGGCCTGTAGGTACCAGTCGCACGCATCTTGAAGCCCTTCAGATTTGGAACTCCATTTGCGTCCAATGGGGGCTGCTTGGTCAGATACATGTAATAGGAGGTCATATTTTCTCCCCAAGCAAGCAAGTGGGCTCCTGCTTTTTCCATGTAAATCTTTTGGAGAAGTTCCCAAGCACCATTTTTCCTAAGAATCTTCGGCCCTTGGTTTGCAGCCAACAATGCATAGCCTTCGGGAACCGTTCCGATGTAGTAGGCGGTTGGTGCAGAAAGAATATTGAACTGTCCACGCTTTAGAGCTGCTGCCGCTTTTCTTGGTGGCACAACTTCCTGGCCGCCAACATAATTAATTTTAAGTTGACCTTTTCCTGCTTTGTTCATTGCCGGAATAAAAACTTCGATCGCGCTTCGGGCCAAAACATTGGTCCTTTGGAGCGCCGTAACCATTGTTAAATCCTTTGCTTGGAGTGCGCCCTGAGTCACACCGAGTGTGGCCGCAGCCGCAACCAAACCAAGGGTTGCCTTATAAACTTTCATGATGTTCTCCCTATTCCCTAAAACTAAACTTCCACCTTTGTAATCGGCTCGTCGCGCACGTTAGCAGTATCACGATCTGAGTCAAATACTCCATATGCTTAGAAGTTTTGCCCCACCCCGAATAAAAGTCCGCGGATACTGCCCGAGAGCATTCAATCCTTCAAGTAAATTTTTAAATCAAAAACTACCAATGATCTAAATCAGACCATCCGTCTTCGGTGTCACGCACCGAGGTTTCGGGCACAAGCCCTTTTTGTTGGCGCTGCAAAGTCCTTTGACCATTTTCCAAGTAATCTCCCTCCGCCGCACGTTTTGCCCCTTGATGCCAAACATCATTCCAATCACCCAATGAATAGCCAAACCATGGCGGCATCGGCTTAACAGTCGGGAGGCCCAATTTATTCCAGAGAGCCAGACCCTTTTCCATATATTCTTGTGTAGGCAAAGCTACCGGCGGCATTGGGCTTTTCATCGTCGCATCCATTAGGAGTGTGGAATCTTCCTCTCCCGCATGCTCGCGCTTGGGCCCATGACCCTGGCCCCGATGTGCCAACGTTTGCACATCCTCAGTAGGATTCATGCGATAGGCCATCGCCCAAAGCATGGCGTCCGCATTATCTGGATCAATATCCTCATTTACTGCAATGCAAATTTTACTGCAGTCACCCTTAAAAAAAGCGGCTCCATAGAGGGCACGCCAAATTTCAGTTTTAGGGGTATCTCGTTCAACGGTTATAATCGTTACGCGCAAAAGTCCGGTAAGAGGCTCGTGGAGAGAGACTTTTTTGACGCCTTTGACCCCCAGTGCATCTCTGAGATGCGTGAGAAATAGAGGTTCATATGCCACTCTTTTTATCACGCTCGACTCTGAGGGAGCCGCTTGACTGATGTAAGACGTCAAAATCGCATTTTTACGCCTAGTGATCGCCGTTATGCGCATTGGCATATTGAACTCCTCAAGAGCTACGTGGCCATGGCTCTCACCAAATGGGCCCTCTGGCTCCACCATCTCAGTGTCAACCAGGCCTTCGATAACAAGTTCTGCCTCGGCTGGAACCATCAAATCGACGGTTCTGGCCTTCACAATATTAACGGAGGCACCGGCCAAACCACCGGCGATCGCCATTTCGTCCATATCAAGTGGTAATTTCTGAGGCCCCATAAAAGCAACACACGGGGGACACCCCAGTACAATCGCGACAGGCATTTCCTTATCACCCCTCTCCCGATGTTTTTTGTAGTGCTGGTAACCACCAGCACCTCCCACTCTTGTTGCCATTCGGACTACAAGACGATCGGCAGCTTTCAAACCTGCGCGATAAGTGCCCATATTTTGAATACCAGTCTCGGGATCCTTGGTCACGACGTTTGTTGAGGTCAGAGTTGGAGCGTTGTCAAAACCTGGGGTTGAAACAGGGATCGGCAAGGAGTCCAACCCGTTTCCTTCGCCAATTAAATCTTCCCCTTCGATGATTACCTCGTGACAAGGCGCCTCCGAGACTTCGGATGGCGGTATCGGATTAGCAATTGCTTGCTCCCATTTCCTGCCTATCTCCTCCACCGGCACACCCATGCCAACGCTGTATATATCTTGATTAGCGGCAAGGGCCCCCACGACAATCGGGAGTTCGTAAGACCTTCCCTTCGCATTTTGTATATTTCGGAATAAAAATGCTTTGCGCTCAGACTCCTTCAAGCCCCCAACAAATTGCCATCTCACGAGAGTATGCATCTCTGAGTCCTTATCCACTGGGTCATCCACAGTTACCAATAGACCGGCCTTTTCCAGGGCTTCAATGTGCTCGTGAAGGTCAGGATAAGCACGTTTGGATTCACTCATCATATTTATCTCATGTTGCATTTATCGGTGTGGAGTTATGTCACAGAGGTCTGTATTGACAACCCCCACCCCCCTTCATAGGGTCCGGACGTGTAATACCATGTTAATCCTAATCCACTCGCAAAGAAGGTAATGAAAGCAGCTTCGTTTGATTATATCCGAGCCAAGTCTATTGATGAGGTTTGTTTAGCTCTTAATCAGGGAGATGGTGAGGCACAGATTATTGCTGGGGGCCAAACGTTAATCCCTCTTATGGCTATGCGCATGGCTCGACCTCAGACATTAGTCGATATCAATGACATCGAAGAGCTCCGAGGAATAGAAATTGCAGAAAAAGTGGCACGGGTAAAAGCCGGAACAAGGCAGGCAGATGTCCTAGGCTCGATTGAGATCCGTGAAAATTTACCGATCTTGTCAGAAGCCCTTGGACACGTTGGTCATACCCAAACCCGCAATCGGGGCACCATTGGCGGCAGTTTAGTTGCAGCTGATCCCTCCGCCGAGATCTGTCTAATTGCGCAGCTGCTTGATGCCAAAATGACTGCAAAAAGCACAAACGGAACGCGGTCCATTCCCGCGAGCCAGTTCTTCGACTCAGCCATGGTGACTAGTTTAAAAGTCGGGGAGTGCCTTACGGAAGTCGAGTTCCCAATTTGGGAGGATGAGCATATCGGTTTTGGTTTTCATGAAACGAGCATCAGAGACAGTGATTACGCCCTGGCCGCGGCAGCCGCCCAAATTGCCATTGATAGTAGCGGTAGGTGTGAGCGCGTCCACTTAGCGGTAGGAGGTGCCACCCCGTGTCCTCTGCGTCTTAATGAGGTCGAAACAGCACTCACTGGGAAGGTTGTTGATGACGGCGAAATCGACACTGCGATCTCTTTGATCCCAGCTTTATTAGAACCACAATCAGATGTGCATGCGAGTGCCGAATATAGGCGCCGTGTGAGCACTATTTTAGCGGCGCGGGCAATTCGAGATGCCCGTGACCGAGCACAAGGTGAATTTGCATGAGCAAAAACACGATACAGATCACTGTGAATGGGACATCCTATAAAAGAGAAGTCGAGGCGCGTTTAACACTGGTAGACTTTCTGCGTGATGAACTTGACCTCACTGGCACCCATGTAGGCTGCGAGCATGGGGTTTGCGGCGCATGCTCAGTTATCATGGATGGGCGTCCGGTAAGATCTTGCCTAATATATGCCGTTATGGCGGATGGGCACGATTTCGTTACGGTAGAGGGGCTCGGGGGTAAAGACGGTTCGCTGTCCCCTATCCAAGATGCATTTTGGGAAAATCACGCCATGCAATGCGGCTATTGTACCCCAGGTATGCTCATAGCATGTCATCATCTTTTAGAGGAAAATCCGGACCCCACAGAGGAAGAAATTCGGGAAGCTATTGGCGGCAATCTCTGTCGTTGCACCGGCTATCAACAAATTGTCGAGGCGGTAAAAATAGCAGCTCAAAGGGCTCGAGGGAGTAATCTATGAGTACTCCTCAGCAATTTAAATATCTAACAAAAAAACGAAGGGTAAAAGAGGATCGACGTTTCGTAACGGGAAAAGGTCGTTTTGCGGCAGACTTTAAATTCCCTGGCATGCTCCATGTCGCTATGGTTTCGTCCCCTTTCACTTGTGCAAAAATTAACTCTATTGATTGCTCTCTAGCTTTAGAACTTCCAGGGGTACATTACGTTCTCACTGGCGAAGAACTAGCTAGCAATATTAATCCTCTTTTATCAGGCCTCGACCTCCCCGACGTAAAACGGTTGCCTTTAGCAAATGGCCGCGCTCGATATGCGGGGGAATGGGTTGCAGCGGTTGTTGCCGATACCCGCCATATCGCGGAAGACGCAGCTGAGCTTGTGGCGATCGACTATGAAATGCTCGATTTCGTAATTGATCCCGAGGAGGCGCTTCAGAATACTGCTCCTGTCGTTCACCCAGAAAACGGAAATAATATATTTTTCGATAAAACCTGGACATGGGGGGATGTCGAAGGGGACTTTGCAAAGGCTGCACATACCCTTGCCTTGCGCGCAAAATGGAGCCGTTCCTCGACCGTCCCGATCGAAACGTTTGCTGTTACAGCGAGCTGGGATGAGGGTAGAGAGATGTTGGATGTTTGGGCATCGATCCAGATGCCCAAATACCCTGAGCAAATTGCGCGTGCTCTTCGAATGCCGGTCACGTCAGTTAATGTCCATTTTGATGTTGATGTTGGAGGTTCCTACGGCCTTAAAAGAGGCATCAGACAAACGGTGATTGTTTCTTACCTGACAAAAAAGCTACAGCGCCCGGTTAGATTTATTGAGGACAGGCTGGAGAACATGGCGGGTGGTGAAATGCATGGTCCTGACCGGATCTTTGACATGGAGGTTGCCTACGACGAACAGGGCATAATGGAGTCCCTAAAAATCACTGCCACGGATGATTGTGGCTGCTACCCAGGCCGCGCGCCCCTCCAACTTGGCAAACCCGTTAGCGCTATTGTGGGACCTTACCGAATCAAGAGCGCCCAGTACCATGCCAGATCGGTCTCTACAAACAAAACAAGTCAGGAAGCAGTCCGTGGTTTTGGCCAAGCACCAACCAATTTTGCTATTGAAACAGTTGTTGACCGGATCGCTTCGGCTTTAAATATCCCTCGCGAAGAAATTCGTCGTCGTAATCTGATCAGATCAGACGAATTTCCTTGGCGAATTCCCTCGGGTTCGGAATATGACAGTGGGGATTACCACACTGTTCTTGATAAGCTTATGAAGACTGCAGATTGGGATGCCCTAATCGACAAACGCAACGCGTTTAGGGAAAGTGGCAAATTAGCCGGCCTAGGTTTATCTACATGCCTCGAGCCATCGGGGGGAAATTCTTCTTTCGAACCTTTATTCAACCCAAAGAACAATACTACGACCTGGATGGAGTCATGCTTAATCAAAGTAGACATGCTGGGTGGAATTTGTGCAATGATGGGCACCTCTTCATCGGGTCAGGGACATGAGACACTTCTCGCGGTTTCCATTGCTGAGGTGTTAGAGCGGGACCCAGATAGTATAAGAGCCATTCATTCAGACTCTGTCACAGCGCTGCCATCAAATAGCCCTGTCGGGAGCCGAATGGCAATTATGTTGGGCGGTGCGGCAGCCGGAGCCGCAAAGAAAATAAAGAACCAAGTAATTGCTATCGCTGCACATAATTTTCAGTTGCCCGAGGATCGATTGATTTATGAAGGCGGAGATGTTTACGTTAAGGGAGACACCGAGCGTTGCCTTAAATGGGAACAGTTAGTTGATATCGCGCACAGGCAGTATCACAACATGCCCATTGGCTCAGAGCCAGGACTGCAAGCCCAACATACATGGGAAGTTCCTACCGGAGGTGCGATGCCCAAAGAAGATGGGACAGTTCAAATGTACCCCTGCTACGCTTTTGAAGCACATATACCGTTAGTCACCATTGACCCAGGAACAGGCCAAGTTCAAATCCATGACTATTATATTGGGCACGATTGCGGGACTGTTATTAACCCCGATATCGTAAGGGGGATGACATTCGGAGGGATTGCCCATGGTATCGGAGCTGCGCTTTATGAAAAATTTCAATATGACGAGAGTGGGCAACTCCAAGCAGGAACTTTTATGGATTACCTGTTGCCCTCTGCCCATGAAATTCCCACTGTCGAGATGATCAAACATTACACTCCTTCACCACTAACAGAATTCGGTCAGAAGGGTTCCGGAGAGTCTGGATATCTCGGTGCGCCCGCAGCTATTGCCAGCGCAGTAAATGATGCACTGGCACCACTCGGCAAATCAATCGCGACTCTACCAATGCGCGTCCGAGACCTTGAAGAATTGTTGAACAGCTAGAAATACAACGGAATTGGAGATTTTTATGAGTAATCACCTTCTTCTTAACCAAAATGGACGCATTTTTGAAGCGACCTTCAACCGACCTGACGATAATGCGTGTTCTGACTCAATGGCGGCAGAGTTCTCGGCCAAACTTGCTTCAGCGCATGAAACATCTGACATGGTCCTGCTCAGAAGCTGTGGGCCTGACTTTTGTACTGGGCGAGCAAGAAATCCTGATGCAGGACCTCCGCACCCAGAAGCGTATACGCGACGCGATGAATATGATTCAATTTTTTACTGCTACAACGCGATAAAAAATTGCAAAATCCCAGTCGTTGCTGTGATCGAAGGTCGCTGCATGGGGTTCGGTACAGCAGTTGCCGCAGTCTGTGATGTCACGATAGCAGCAAAGTCTGCACAGTTTAATATTCCGGAAATGGATCACAACGTTATGCCGACGATGGTGATGTCAGCGATCTACGATCGTATGAACAGGAATGCTATTTTATGGATGACTTATACCGCAAAATTTATTTCTGCCGAACAGGCTATGGCCTATGGCATTATTTCAACAGTTGCTGAAGACAAAGATCTTGAGGCCGAGGTTAAGGAATTTTGTGATATTTTGCTCAGTCGAAAGCGTCCCGCTATTTTGGGATTAAAAGAATATCTTACTTCAGCGCCTCGAATGGACGATCAAGGGGCGCTGGATTACGCGAGAGCCATCCATTCAATGGTTAATACGGCAGCCGCAATGAAAAAATGATCTTGATCCCATGATTGTGGATACTCACGCTCACTATCTTCCTCTGGCCATGCTCGAGGAACTACAATCAAAATCCGCAAATTTTCCGAACATTGATTGTCTGCATGAGGCGGGGATCTGGAAACTGGGGTTTGCAGGGGGTCCTTTGACTCGCCCGATCCTGCCAAAGCTTATCCAAAGCGAGTCCAGACTGTCCTGGATGGATGAGCAAAGGATCGATGCAATGGTTTGTGCGGGTTGGCTTGACAGCTTTGGTTACGAGCTGCCTGAGGACGAGGGTCTAAGGTGGGCTCGATTTATAAATGAACATCTTATGAGAGCTTGTGAAACTTCCCATCGCTTTGCTCCCCTTTGCTCCGTCCCACTGCAGAATGGAGCGATAGCGGCGATCGTTCTGCGCGAAGCAATAGAAGCGGGTTTTCACGGTACGATGATAGGGACACTTCCTAATGGACACGGTGGCAATCTTGACGATCCCGATCTAGACATCTTCTGGGAGACGGCTTCGGAACTTCAGGCAACAGTTTTTCTGCATCCAATGTTTGGATGCAAAGACCCACGATTATCGGATTACGGACTGATAAACACAATCGGTCGTGGCTTAGATACGACCACTGCTATGTCTCGATTAATTTTTGCTGGCCACGTGCAAAAATATTCCGGGATAAAATTTGTAATTTCGCATGGTGGAGGCGGCCTTCCGTTCTTACAGGGTCGAATGCAGCTAAACCACCGGCAGCACCCAGAATACGGCAATCCAGAAGATAGTCTAAAAACCTGCTATTTCGACAGTGTTGTGCTTGATGGCAAAGCACTCGAATTTATATGCAAAATGTATGGATCAGAAAAAATAATGATGGGCTCCGATTATCCCTTCGCCTTTGGAGATTTAAGACCTCGAGAAATCATTGAGAACGCGGAGCTAACCAGTAATGACAAGAAAAATATTCTTGGGAACGTTGCGCAAAAGGTTTTTCACTTAGAAACCTGCAGCTGTTAGTGAAAAAAGAATATTAAAAAAATATAAAAGTTCTCTCTTTTTTTTTGTCTGTGATGAAACTTTTAGAGCGAGTGCTTACTCAAATTAAATCATTGCGCCAGCGTAAATGGGAAAACGCACTATTCATTATTTGGGATACGACACGCGGGACAAAGTCCTGACACTTCGATAGTTTGTTTCTTTACATCAAAACCCATTTTAGAAGCCCTCTCGCGGATCTTTTTTGTCAGGTCATCATCGTCTAATTCCGCTGTAAGTCCGCAACTGCTACATATTAAAAATTGGCCTCCATGCTCTTGGTCTGGCGCAGCGCACCCAACAAATGCATTTAATGACTCGATGCGGTGGATCAGCCCATTCGCCAACAAAAAATCTAGCGCGCGATAGACCGTCGGCGGCGCCGCAGCCGCGCCCTGCTTATTCAGCATATCCAGAATTTCATAAGCACCCAGCGGTTTATGACTGGTCCACAATAACTCGAGCACCCGCCGCCGTTGAGCCGTCAGTCTTAAACCGAACCTCTTACACAAATTTTCTGCCGCATCCATCGCTTCATCAAAACATTGACTATGATCATGCGGATTTTCAGGAAAACTTGCGATAATTTGTTTCGACAATAGAACGCCTCCGCTTGCAGTAATTTTATCTGCGGATGTACTATGGAACAGAGCATTCATGTCATCAAACAGAAATATTTTAGAGCTAAAAGGAATGAAAGCCCTGCTTCCTTTTTTTCGAAATATGTAAGGTAGATAAATTTGCAATACCCATAACAACAGTTGAACCAGCCAATGGTCTTGCCTTAGAGGTCATGGTTTTCGAATAAATCCTGGATAATTTTTGTGTTTACATTATCGCGTCGACTAGCATCAGAATTTTTAGGAACCGCCTTGCTATTAATGGGTGTGGTGGGTTCAGGTATTATGGGGGATAACCTATCTCCCGATGATGGCGTGGCCCTACTGGCCAATATGGCGGCTACTGGTGCGATCCTTGTTGTGTTAATTCTTACACTTGGCCCAGTGTCTGGGGCTCATTTTAATCCCGCCGTAACAGTCGTTTTTCTCATGAGAAAAAATATCGGCTTTGGAATTGCCGCGGCGTATATTGGAGTTCAACTGGTTGGTGGAATACTTGGTGTTGTAAGCGCTCATTTCATGTTTGAAACAGAACTCCTTCAATCTTCGCAGAAAATTCGGTCGGGACCATCCCAATGGTACTCAGAATTTATTGCAACATTTGGCCTGGTACTTGTTATTCTGGGTTGCGTTAAATTCAGGGAGAGCGCGGTTCCTTTCGCGGTTGGGCTATATATTTCATCGGCTTACTGGTTTACTTCATCTACATCATTTGCCAACCCCGCAGTTACTATCGCAAGGAGTTTCACAGATACATTCTCAGGGATTTTACCCAATCATGTTCCTGCATTCATAGCAGCACAATTTGCAGGGGCTCTTGCAGCGGCTTTTCTGTTTAATTGGATTTCGAAATCAGCCGACAGTTAGCCAGAAAAATGAGCCGACACGGCGGCATAAAGCAACCTGCAGGCCAATAACGTAAGAATAACATTGAGCCCGATCCTAAATACTTTTTCTGGAAGTTTATCCAGCACCTTCCTTCCCACCCAGGTGCCAATCATGCCAAATCCTATCAAGCCCACAAGCAGCGGTATGTAGGGCCCAAACCCGAAACCTAGCAAACCAAAGGCAATCACTTTAAATAGATGTTGAAAGGTCATGAGCAGTGCATGGGTAGAGACAACCTGTTGCCGAGCCGAGCATGCAGCCTTTACGAACGGCGCAACGAGAGGCCCGGTGCCGCCAACAAACATTGTTGCAAACCCGCCAGCTATCCCAACACTTAGAAATTTAACTGGCCCCGGTTTGCGACTTGTGAAGCTCGGCGCCCATGTCGCATACAGAACAAAAAGGCCGAGGATCATTTGCAAGACCCAGGTTTCCAGAGCGAATACGGTTTTTCCTCCAATCCAAGCTCCTAAAAGGGTCCCAACAATAAATGCTGGCGCGACGGTATAAAGCGCGTCCCTTCTCATAAGCCATATACGAAAGCCATTAGACCCAACCTGAACGATGCCATGGAGCGGTATAAGGACCGCTGGCGGTAGAAATAATGTCATGGTCGCGAGTACTAGAAGACCGCCGCCTAGGCCTAGTGAAGCCGCGATAAAACTGCCCAAAAAGGAAACCCCACACAAACCGGAGAAGCCGAGAATATCAAGGGGTGTGCCCGCAATTAAGAGTTCTATAATTCTATCCATTGGTCTGGCCTCCTGTTGGAGCTCTAAAAGACGGGAAAAGGACCGTTTTTGGGAGCCTGAGGTTCCTATACACCTTGTCGCGAAAAAACAGAAACGATAGACCTTAAAATATCAAGGTAACCGGAGAGACAGCATGAATAAATTGGACCCAGACCAGCTTCAGTTTGTTGAAATCATCGCAAAGCTCATGAATGAACATGAACTTTTTCAAGAAGAATATACAGAAGAAGACTTTGAACGGGTAATAACCTGGTTAAAGAAACTTAGAGAGCAAATCGATATTACGATAGAAACTCTGGGAGGAGACCCTACGTAATCAGCAGATTACTCCTCACCCAAAAAGTCCAAAAAAATTGGAAAACTAGGGAAAAGCGATCCCCCCATTTGCCGCGAATGTTTGCCCTGTGGTGAATTCTGCGTCATCTGAACAAAGCCAGAGCATAAACCCGGCATATTCATCCATCGTTGCCGGACGCTTAAGGGCTTGTTGCTGCGCCAAATTCTGAAACATCGCTCCCGAAACCGAAGGACGCTCCACTTCGGTCTCAACGGCTCCTGGCATAAAAAGATGCACCGTAATATTCCAGTCTCCGAGTTCGCGAGCCATTGACCTCGTCATACCAATCATCGCTGACTTCGACGTTATATAATGGAGATAATTTGGCCGCCCAGTAGGCACAGTTGTTGAAGCAATATTTATAATCCGGCCCCATTTATGCTCCTGCATAATGGGAACCACGGCCCGAGAGCAGTAAAAAGCACCATTTATATTGACCTCCATTGCCGATTTCCACTCATCTACCGGCAATTCCCAGAACGGCGCGATGGTGATTTTGGAAAAGACAGCCGCATTGTTTATCAAACAATCCACACGGCCATACTTGTCGATCGTTTTTTCAACCATGTCCTCGACGTCAGCCTGATTTGAAATATCGGTTGGGACACAAAATGCGCGCCCGCCTTTCTGCGTGATCTCTGAAACCACGCGATCACCCTTTTCCGCCTCGAGCTCGGCAATGACTGGAATAGCTCCCTGCTCGGCAAAGGCGTGTGCATAAGCGCGACCAAGTGCTTGCCCGCCGCCCGTTATAATTATTACTCTATCTTTTAACGTGGGATACACTGATGATGGCATTTCAATCTCCTTTAAATCTTCGTCAATCCTTAATGCAATAGAGCATTGGAAAACAAGGGTGGGCAATTAAAGATGCAGCGAATTAAATTTTGACAGATAGGGTTAACGATATGATCGAAATCAGGCCGCTTAGTGAGACTATTGGGGCTGAGGTTCAGGGTGTTGCTCTGGACGAGAGCATTTCTGAAAAAGACGCCATGATCTTAAGATCTGCTTTCGCTGAACACATTCTTCTTATTTTTCGTGATATGGAGCTCAATGACCTACAACTTAAGACAAGTGCCGATTGGCTTGGTTCTATTGGGAAAATCCATATGCCCTTGGGACGTCGGCGAGATGAGGACCTCAATATTCAACTGGTATCCAATATCAGGAATGAATTTAACGAAGAAATAGGGTCTTTTGGTGATAGTGATATGTGGTTTCACCACGATAATTCGTTTTCACAAGCGCCTGATAAAGCTACCTGGCTTTATTCGGTTGAGTTACCAAAAACTGGTGGACACACGCTTTTTAATAATTGTTATTTATCCTGGGAGGCTCTCCCATATAATTTGAAAAAGAAGATTGCCGGAAAGCGGGTATTACAAGTCTACGACTATACCGTAAAACAAGAACCAGATTTATCAGACCTCGCCCGGATACCTCATTGTTGGCAGCCAGCGGTTCTCATTCATCCGGAGACAAAACGCCCGGCCCTATATGTCAACAGATTAATGAGTGCGGCAATTCAAGGCATGGACAAATCTGATGCCAGCGATCTCTTGCAAGAACTTTTTCATTTTATAGAACGGGTTGATTACGAACACATATGGTCCTTGGGCGACTATTTAATTTGGGACAATCGTTGTTCCGCTCACGCTCGAACCTCTTTTCCCCCAGAGCAAAGACGACTCCTAAAGAGGGGTAAAGTCGCTGGAGAAATATTGAAACCTTTCGGCTAAGATGGGAAAAAGGCTAATGCGGGTCGTTGTGTGTGCCCGCGCTTAAAAACCCCAAACTCTCAATAGTCATTTTAAAAATATCCACCCCTAATTTGGACATCACATCGAATAGAGACTTCTAGGTCGCACAGAATCATTTTGTTTAGATTTGGCTGCAGGAACTGCTTGCGTATCATTACGCGTTAAATGATGATCCATTTTACAAACTATCTACACAGGACCAATTCATGAGTGAAACGCAATCTACCCTCAAACTCACCTATCAAGGTGCTCAAAAAATAATAAATGCTGCCGTTGCTGCCGCGTCAGAAATGGGTGTTCCTCAATGCATTTCGGTTGTTGATCAAGGGGGACACATGATTGCTTTCGCGCGCATGGATGGAGCCTTTTCAATGTCCCTTGAAACATCGCTGCGTAAAGCGCAAACAGCCGCCTGCTATGGAATTCCATCAGGCGACATTGAAGCCGGAATTGATATTAAGTTGGCAATCGGAACTGACGGTAAGCGGATAAATCTCCCAGGCGGTCTCCCTATTATAGTTGAGGGAAACCTGATTGGAGGGATCGGAGTAGGATCTGGGACCGGGGCACAGGACCTAGTGGTCGCAAAAGCAGGGATCGCTGCGATCAGCGGATCAAAGCATTTTTAGGGAAAGACCGCTCATTCGTGTTTATTATAACCAGCACCAAGCTTCTAAACTTTGGGATATTAAGACAACTGGGTACCGATCTGAGGTTACAGCAATGCTTTTTTCAAGACAGATCGAAGTTCTTCAGGGAGATGCTTCTTTGTACCGGTAGCTGGATCAAAATATACCGAAACTACATGCGCCCCAGCTATTTCTCGACTGCCAACAAAGATTGCCTGGCCTAGGCCAAAAGATGTTTCCCCGATCCGTGTGACCACAGTGCCAACTTCTACACTCCCCGGATAATTCAGAGCCGAGTAGTAGCTTACTTCGAAGTGAGCAATCGCAAAGCCGGTCAATATCTCCCGTCCCAGGCCACCCATCAGATCCTCACGAAATTTTACGCGCCCATCCTCAAAATATTGATTTATAGCGCCATTATTAACATGGCCATTAGGATCTAGATCACTGTATCGGATTGATACTTCTGTCCAAGAGGCAAACGACTCACGGCTGATTTTTGTTCTTTTTTTCAACTTACACTAGAACACAGAAAGTTTAACTCAAGCGGCCTCGAATACGTTTAAAGGTGCGGTATGTTCTACGCCAGGCATTTCGATACCCGAGAAATTCTCTCGGAAACCCGGTACAAGTGACCTTCCATTCTCATCGACCACCCATAAACGCATAAGATGCCGTTTTTTTTCTAGCTCCTCAAAATCTTGAAACGCTGTCCTTGTGTGAACAGTTACATGGCTGTGCAAGACCTGAATATCACCCTTTTGAAAGTGAGTAGGAAAAGAGAATTTATTAGCCAGTTTCTGGAAATATGGAAAAGCCTCTTTTTGGTTTTTGGTTGCAGGGGGAACTCCAGGAAGATCCAAGGCCTTTAGCAGATGAATTCCTGCCCCCCGCCCCGAAAAAAAACCATCTTTAAAAGAAAATACCGGCAGTTTGTAAAAAGGATCTTCGCCTTCTGATATTTCACCATGTTTAGTTTGGTAAAAGTCACCGATTAAAGCTTCTGCTAGCTCAGGCCGAGTTCGAAGCATCTCGTTATAGATGGTTACGGTACTGGAAATCAGGCTCTCCCCACCCGATTTAGCCGGCTGAATACACATCAACCAAACGTTATCACATTGATCAGAGTGGTAGCTCATCTGTGCTGCAGTCTGGTAACCACGAACTTTAGGATCACTATAATCACCTCCGAAATCTTTGACGTGACCAAGCATGTGCCCTTTAGCGTTTTGTGAGACAAAACGGCCAAATCGCGTGCCCAATCCCCAGAATGCCATGGCAGCAGACTCTGGGCTCATGTCTTCAATTGGCAGCCCTCTCAATAGAAAAAAACCGCGCCCGTGGAGTAATTCGTCTCTTAAAATAGATAACCTTTGATCAAATACTGGCAAAATAAAGTTCTCACGAGTGACATCTAACACAGTTTTGCCATCTTCCTTTAAGGCATCCACTGCCCCCAGAATTTCCAAAATTTCAGTATCGGAAAATGTATAGATCCATTCATTAGTCCCGATCATATCCTCTGGGAACCAACCCGCGGGATCAATTACTTGCATCATCGGTTCAGAATGTTCGCGTCCTCGGGTCGCAGGTTTGAAGGTCATTCCTTAACTCCTGTTCAAAAAGGGACAATCAAAAAGATTAGTCAGCCTTCTAGGATAAATGCAATCAAGTTAATCAAAATTTTTATAGATCTTTAATCTCAAAAAAATTGCCCGCACCCATTAATTTTACAAGGACGATGGCGACAAATCCCGTCAATCAAAAGCATGCAACTGAGTTTAAGCGCTTTCTCAGGGTTTCAGGGCCCCTTCGTAATAGTTGAGCCAGCTTTTTATGACAATTTCTTCACTAAAATTTTTTTGATATTTTTCTTTGCCATTCTTCACCAGCGTGTTGATCAAAGAATAGTTATTACTCACTAGTAGTATTTTTTTTATGAGATCATTGATGTTACTGCCTTCAAATAAGACACCTGTTTTCATATTGGTAATCAAAGATAGCGGTCCAGGCGTATCGCTAGCAATCACCGGTATTCCATTAGACCATGCTTCTATCACCACATTACCCAGTGGTTCTACTCGCGATGGCACTAGCCATATGTCTGCAGCCCCCGCAAAACGGGAGACGTTATCCGCCCAGGGGAAAATGTGAACCCTCCCATCTAGATCGAGAGCCTGGATTTGGTTGACCAACGCAGCTTTTTTAACGCCATCACCAACTAGCAGAAAATGGGTATCTTTTGGAAGATGTTCCAGCGCTGACAGCACCAAATCATATCCCTTGTTTTCATGGAATCTGCCCGCACAAAAAAGAACTTTTGTCTCTATTGGAATACCGAGTTCTGTTCGCAATTCATTTTTGCTCAGTATTTCACCTGCAGGCGGTGGGTCTACGAAATTCGGAAGATAAGCCACTTTATGGCTCGGCCATCCGTCTCTTTTTATATATTCGCAAATATCCTTTGTATTACCAATCAGAGCATTAGCTCCGCGATAATACTTCATTTTGTAGTACCCCCCTAATCTACAGACCCAGGGGATATCAGCTCGAGAAGGAAAATGCTTGCTCGCTCGGCTCATCCAGGTCTGAGCTATATTGTACCTTCCCTCCCCGACAAGCCTGAACAGGGCTGCGCGCGTTCCAAAATCAAAGAGACCTCCAAAACGCATCTTTTCATGCTGTATATCCAAGGATGAGAGTTGTTCAGAGATCCAAGATCCCCTTTTCACGACCGCAGTGACCTCGCAGTGGGCTCTCAAAGCTCTCACAAAGCGGACAAAATATGCTTCCGCGCCTCCGGGATTGTTGGAACCAATTATTTGAAGTGTTTTTAAATTTCGGGTCACAGGAAGGGAACTTTTCTCGCCTAAACTAACCTGTCTTGGGTTTCACCCAGGTCCTACTTGCCTCATAACTAAGTCGTTGGTGCCCCCAGGGAGACTCGAACTCCCACATCGTTACCGATAACAGATTTTGAGTCTGCCGCGTCTACCAGTTCCGCCACAGGGGCCCTGTAATCAAAAGAGATGTGGATAATACATTGGATCAGCTCACGGTCAATAAATGGTATAGTGTTATTCAAAGTTCAGATTTACTTCTGATTGTCTTGACTCTTTTCCACTGCTAACAAAAACAAGGTAAAACTTTTGCGCACCGAGAGGTTGAATTGCTTCGGAGCCTTTACGATAACATCATAAAGATATCCGGAAGACCATACGCCATATGGGCCTTAGCTGGCATTTCATTTTTAGAGAGCTCCATTTTTCCTATACCACCTGACGTATTGCTAATCCCGATGATATTGGCGGCGCCAACCCGTTGGTTCAAGATTGCGTTCATTTGCACGATTTCCTCGGTATTAGGGGGGCTTGCAGGTTACGCGATTGGCTTTTTAGCATTTGAACGGATAGGTATGCCCCTGCTGGAGCTATATGCTTACGAAAACCAGTTTTCCGAATTTAGGGGTAAATACGCAGAATATGGCCAATGGATTGTGTTTTTTGGCGGAACCACAATGTTCCCATTTAAGCTTGTGACAATTGCTTCAGGCGTTTTTGAACTCGATTTAACCAATTTTACGGTGACATCAATTGTCGCACGAGGCATAAGATTCTTCTCTGTCGCCCTACTTCTCTGGTGGCTGGGACCTCCCATTAGAAGTTTTATAGAGAGACGGCTGGGACTGATAACTATACTATTTTTCGCATTGCTTGTCGGTGGGTTTATGCTTGTTAAATACGCCTTTTAAAATAAAGGTACTTTGAATTTTTCCTAAAATGCCTAACTAATAAGCACAGTACTATGTGGAACCAGATACAAAATTTTAGATCCGATAATAGGCTGATATGCGGAGTGCTCTCTGTTACGTCGGCCTTGCTATTAGCAGGGGCGCTCTTAGGCCAGTATGTAGGTGGTTTGGAACCATGCTCACTTTGCGTAATCCAGCGTTATCCGCACATCGCTGTCATTATCTTTGGCTGGCTGGGATACAAGAGGGGTCTCTCGGATAACCAACGGAAAAGACTACTTTGGATGATCGGACTCTGCTTTTTTAGCACCTCCGGAATAGGCTTTTGGCACGCCGGCATTGAATACGGGCTTTACAGTGGCCCCCCTAGCTGTACGGGGCCCATCGGCGGCAGTTCCTTAGAAACATTACGCTCACAATTACTGAATGCTGAGATCGTGAGATGTGATTTAATACCTTGGTCACTATTTGGACTGTCACTAGCGGTATATAATGGACTTATCTCATTTATTGCCGGCGTTCTTGCTTTCTATACAGCCCAAAGAAATGGCAAACCATGACCCAAAGAAAAAAACCTAACCAAACGCTTGTCCAACATTTTCTTCCAGGAGACCCAGAGCCGAAGGTCCAAGTGGAACGTATGATACGCGTCAATCATGCAGGGGAGTATGGCGCCGTTCGCATCTATGAAGGCCAATTAGCCGTCCTTAAGGGCACACCTTCCGAGGAGCCAATAAGAGAGATGGCGAAGCAGGAAGAACGGCATCTTGATGGGTTTAATAAATTAATCGCAGAGAGAAGAGTGCGTCCGACCGCATTATCACCTCTCTGGCACATAGCTGGTTTTGCATTGGGCGCTGGATCTGCTCTCCTAGGGCCAAAAGCCGCGATGGCATGCACGGAGGCCATTGAGGAAGTTATTGATGAACATTATAGCGCCCAAAGAGAAAAATTAGGCGATGACGAGTCAGAGCTCAGAGAAATTATAGAAGATTATCGGCAAGATGAGGTAGCGCACAGAGATTTGGCACGAGAAAAGGGCGCTACAGATGCGCCGGGCTACGAGGTGCTGAAAACTACTATTAAAAATTCCTCCCGTCTTGCAATATGGCTAAGCACAAGAATATAGAGGATTCTATCGCGTTACGCCGTGCGTCTAAAAATCCAGGGTCTCCATTTCGGACACGATAATTTCTTAGTCTTTCACTGTAACTGCGGGCTAATATTCTCAAAGACCACTATATGGTCTCCCTGGTTCAGCGAGTTTTTAATCTCACGTATCTTAAATTGGCTCTAGCTCACTATCCCAATAAAGATAATCTCTCCAACTCTCGTGCAGGTAATTGGGCGGAAACAATCGACCATTTTCTTGAAGTTGCCATACTGTTGGGCGGGATGGAGGCTGTCGAGGAAACATATTAGCGTCTTTAGGGATCAGATTTGCTTTCTTTAAATTACAATATGAACAAGCTGTAACAACGTTATCCCAGCTCGTTTTTCCCCCCCGACATTTTGGCAACACATGATCGAACGTTAAATCTGTCGCGAGAAAGCTATCACCACAATACTGGCAAGCGAATCTATCTCGCAAAAAAACGTTAAATCGAGTGAATGAAGGATGTCGAGCCTGGGGAATGTATTCTTTCAGTGCGACAACACTGGGCAATTTAATCGAAAAACTCGGAGAGGACACTTCCCTGTCATAACGATCCACAACATTTACCCTATCCATAAACACTGCTTTTATCGCGTCTTGCCATGACCACAGCGACAACGGGAAATAATTCAGAGGCCGATAATCGGCGTTTAATACGAGTGCTGGGGAATCTATGGTCGGCAACACACTATCTAGTCATGATCTCGTTTCAGGTCACCACATAATGTGTTAGATTTTAAAACCTTTGGCAAGACTATCTGATAGAAAAGCGCGATAAGATTTGGTTTTGCATCGCATCATTGTGCGCATTTTAGAGATATTTTAAAAATTGACTCCCTATTTTGATACGATCGTTCTGTGAAAAGCCTGCCTATGAATAAATCGGGCTGCGCGGAAGTGACCGAATTTCAGACATTTGACATAAGTCGCGCTCGGAAGATACTTATTCAGCCTTAAGAAGGATTTGATTATGAGAATTAGCCCGCTCTCAGATGTACTAGGCGCCGAGATAACCGGCCTAGATCTAACTCGACCAATAAAAAAATCCGATGAAAATATGATCAAACAGGCTTTATTGGATCATCACGTCATCGTTATCAGGGACCAAAGGCTCACGCCAGTGGAACAAGTCCAATTCTCCAACCGATTTGGCACTTTAGAAATACCGGCAAACATTCAACATACAACTCAAGAGAGCGAACATGTGATGATCCTCTCTAATGAAATCCGACCGGATGGTACCGCAGTGGGAGTAGTCGACGGTGGCGACTTTTGGCACTCGGACTCCTCGCACATAAGGGTTCCCTCTAAAATTACAATTCTCCAATCTGTGAAAAATCCTGGTCGTGGAGGTGATACAGAGTTCTGTAACATGCAGGCGGTCTATAGAGCTCTTCCAGATGAACTAAAACAACAGATCGAAGGGAAGTATGGCATTCACCATGTTAGCAAAGTTCGTAACAAGCGTGTGACCATATCTCCAGATCGCCCGGGCGCGAAGGATTTCTATGAAAAACAAAGTAAGGAGCGGCCAGAAGTTATACAGCCATTGGTGCTAAAACACCCTGAAACCGGACGTAAGGCTCTATATTGTTCGCCTCGATTTACTGTTGGTATTGTGGGTATGAAGGATGATGAAGCAGATCCTATTCTTGACCAGCTATTTTCTTACATCACAGATAAGAAACGACCCTACCATTATCGACACAAGTACAAAAATAATGACTTAGTGCTATGGGATAACAGGAGCCTTTGCCATCGGGCGGTCGGTGGGTATGGGCTTCCCGATATTCGCCGTATGCATCGGACTGTGATCGGCGGCGACGCCCCCTATATCTCTGCCGCCGCATAGCGTTGGCGGTAATCTGCACATTGCTGTTTATGCCACTAAATTCTCATACCATTCTTACACTCAAGAGACCGTTATAAGGTTAAAATACGCTTGCCAGCCAAGACAGTTTCAAGTCTCCAAGACTCAAATAATCCCTCTTGCTCATAATAATTACCCATCGTAGCGTATGATGGATAGGGGTTCTTTCGGGGAGGAATCAATGACTGCAAAAGTGGATCGGCGCATGAAGCGCTGGCAGGAACAAAGGTGGATTTTGGATGCCGTTATCAGGACTGTCGGAGTGGAATGGGACCAAGGACGCATCCGATATATGAGCGCTCCGGTAGCACCCGCTGGTGTGCCAGAATTTCGAGCTGCCGGCGACCGAGTTAAGAAAGTCAGCGATTTTGCCAGAGAATTCAACACTGCGGCAAAAAAGAGAGAAGCTAAAGCCCTCGCTTTTGAACAAGCAGGGCGCACTATAGCGGCAAGAGAAAGTTACCTCACCGCCTCGCTCTTATGGGCTACCGCCCGATGGCCGATCTTTGAGGTCGACGAGGAACTAATCGAGCAAGAAGAGCGGATGAATCATTGCTATGAAAAGTATATCGAGTACGCAAACAGACCCATAGAGATAGTCAGGATCCCTTTCGAAGGAAAGGAGTTACACGCATATTTGCATTTACCTCGTGAGCCCGAGAAAGGGGAGACTTTCCCCTGCATCATAAATATTCCTGGAATGGATAGCTGCAAAGAGAGTGGTGTTTCCATGTACGGAGATGCCTATCTTGAGCGCGGGATAGCTGTGTTATCGATAGATGGTCCAGGCCAAGCGGAGAGCGTCACCCTTGGAATATACGTTACCGAAAATAATCACATGGATGCAGCAAAAGTGGTCGTTGACTGGCTAGAACATCACCCGTCAATAGATTCTCAAAAAATTGTGGTCCGGGGTTCTAGTTTCGGAACGTACTGGGGTCTGCAATGGGCGGCAGCGTTGGGCAATAGAATAAAAGGTGTCGGGGTTTCAGGGGTTTGCCATGAACCTGGGTGTAACACCATTTTTAACATGGCATCGCCAAGTTTTAAACTACGGTATATGTGGATGGCAAATTATGAAGACGAAGCTCAATTTGATGAATTTGCTAAAAAAATTGACCTGCGACCCTATGTTGGAGAAATAAAATGTCCTGTCCTCATTATGGCTGGTGAGCAGGACCAACTGAGCCCGATTGAGTTTTCTTATGAAGTTTTTGATCTGATCAAATCCCCCAAAGAAATATGTGTTTATGAAGGGGCGAACCATTCGGTGGCAGACGCCCCTTCCGTAGCAAACGGAGAGAACCCTCGTACATACTTAGCTGACTGGCTGGCAGAACGCCTTGCTGGTACTGAGGTTAAAAGCGTCAAGAGCTTTATTGACTCAACAGGTCGGAGGGTCGAAGAACCGGCATAGCAACTCAGTTCTGATTACCTGAATAAGCGTACATATCAACAAGTTCGAGTACATTACCATCTGGGTCAGGGAAATATATGCTTCGACCCGTAACAACAGCTTTTTCCTTTCTCTCATCAACCAGAATAATCTCTACGCCCTTTATCCTCTAAAAATTGCAATGAGCTATCAAATTTATCCGGATCGATGTGAAACGCATGATGGGAGTCACGCTGCATTACCGGCGCGATACTAGTGTCTGTTTTCATCAAAACAACGCAATCTCCGCCCGTATCTAAAAACACCATCCCTCTTTCATGATTGGCGTTAAGCAATCGAAACCCAAGTATCTCGGTATAAAACTCCGTGCTCCGACGACTATCTGTGACGGGTATTGTAAAATGGCAAACACCCTTTGTTTCAATCATCACTGCCCTCCAAATCTGGCTTTTAACCTCTCACAACATAGCAACAAATGACTATCAAGGGTCAGCCAGCTAAGCAACGGCTTATAAAAGCGGCTCCCAATTTCAGTCCTTCTGGATCGATACCATGGCCAAGACCAGGCCGTCGAAAGGAGCTAATGTCTACCTGATTAGCCCTCAGCTCTGTCTCCGCAGCGTCCATCATCTCGACGGGAAGTAGGGGGTCTTCCTCACCATGGATTAACATAACCGGAGGACGGGATCTTATTTCTTTTTCCAGCAATTCTGGTGCCTCTAATCTGCCTGAGTACCCAACTATTGCACCGCACGGGTTTTCTAAGCGCAGCCCTAAATGCAATGAAAGCATTGTCCCTTGAGAAAATCCGAGAAATACCATTCTCGAAAGATCAAGATCCCGTTTTTCAAGCTCAGCGGTAATATAAGCCTTCACTATTTCCGCCGCGTAGCGAACTGCTTTAATCCTATCCTTTCCTTCGTTCTGCCAAACGTCGAACCACTGAAAACCGCCGATCGGATTACCCTCGCAAGGAAATGGAGCATTAGGCGACAGAAATACCGTGTCCGGTAATGCTTGCGAAAGAGGCGGTGCAAGGCCGATAAGATCTTCGCCATTCGCACCATAACCATGCAACAACAGGACAATGGAGCTCGCAGGCCGTTTAGAGGCCGGTTCGAATACCGGACCAGACAGTTCAGGCAAATCATCAATCATTTGGGTTTGTCTCCCCCTCGACGCTTGGGTTTAGATAAATAGAGATGCCAGAGAATTCTTGCCGCAACTGATCTCCAAGGTCGCCAGCCATCCCCCAGCTCCTCTAAAAGCTCTGCACTAGGTCTTTCATCCAAACCAAACACCTCTTGAGCAGAGACAACAAGTGCTAAATCTCCAATAGGCCAAATGTCGGGCCGCCGAAGGGCCTCCAGCATATAAATATCCGCTGTCCATCTTCCTATGCCTTTTATATTAGTTAAACACTCGCGCACTGAGGCATCATCGAGCGATTGCAGTTTGTCCAGCTTCAGAACTCGGCTCAGGACCGCCTCCGCTAAATTCCTCCCATAATGAATTTTTTGTCGAGATAGACCGACATCCCTGAGCTGTTGATCTGACAACCTTAAAAAGGTCTCGGGAGATGGCTCCCTGCCAAGCCTTGTAACTAATTTATCCCAAGCAGCTCTAGCGGATGCCAAAGACACCTGTTGTTCTAATATTAAATAGAGCAAGGTCCTAAAACCTGGCGGACGATACCAATGCGGGGGTGGACCGATGCGTGTAACCAAAAGGCGCAGCTTTGCATCCCTTTCACAGAGTTCTGCCACACAAAGATCCAGCCGCTTTTTTGTAATAAGCTTTTTCAATTGTGCAAACCAGCAATGATGTCGAGGAACTCCGGATGGTCAGGACCCAGAATTCCGTGCCTAATGAAGAAATCAATATTGACTAAAGAGCAATTAAATTTGAAATCCGATGTTTCCGCGCAAATCTTCAGCACCTCTTCCGCTGGCAATAACTCGAAGGATTGGACCTCCCCATCAGTATTTTTGGGGGTAAAATTTTCAGGCATTTCCATATCAAACACAAACATGACATCCGGTTTAACGCCCCCCGAAAAACCGTGACAATATGTAATAGCTCCCACGGAAATGGCTTGGTTTGCAATTGAGCTTGGAATAGAGGCTTCCTCATAAGCTTCTTTGAGCACATTTTCACGGAGCCCAATGCCAACTGGTTGACCTCCGGCCACCATATTATCCAGTTTTCCAGGATAAGTTGCCTTGTCTTGAGCCCGCCGGCCTATCCAAAGATATACCGAGCCTGATTTTTTTATGAAGCCATTTACGTGAACACCGTAGGCCCGGATCCCAAAACAAGGTACCGCTGCTCTCTCTATTTCAAACAAGGGCTCTTCGTAGAAGCTAGTTCCTACTGGATAAGCCTCATTCCGCCACCCCTCAAACCAACCTTTTGCGCAAAGGTCTTTCGTTACTCGCGCAACAGCTCTCGTCCTATCCTCATAGGTTTTCAGCTCTGAGACGAGCGAAACACCATCGGGACCAAACGAAAAAACCTCGGGATAAGCGGCCAGGATTGCCGCAAATTCGCCACTCAGCCATCCTACTCGAATACCCCCCGTAAAAAAAGCTAGATATTCACCTACATTGGCGGCGTTATTGCATTCCTTAATTCTGTCTAAAAGAGACATACTGATCTTGCTTCCTACGCCTATCGCGCGACAAAATGCCTGGCTATTCAACCAGTCCGTTCGTGGTCTAAAATAAAATCATGGTTTTTTCGATTATCCTTGTCATAGCGATGGCGGCAACCCTAATAGTGTTGGTTATGGGAGTTGTCGGAATGATCCATCAAGGCCCCTTTAACTCGAAATGGTCCAATCGCTTAATGAGGCTGAGAGTTTTTTTTCAACTGGCAGCTATAGCGCTATTGGGGCTCGCCTTTTTGTTAGGCACCTAAGAACAAATCATGCTTATTTTGCAACGCAAAGTCTCCTTGACAGCTCTAAGCGGCGAGGTAGGTTGGCATCTTTAAATCAGAAGTCAGTTTGTGAAGATCAAACCAAGACAAAACGGTTGGAGCAGAAAAGCATGAAAATCTTGGTCGCGGTAAAACGGGTCGTTGACTACAATGTGAAAGTCCGTGTTAAGAGCGATAAGACGGGTGTTGAGCTCGCTAATGTAAAAATGTCTATGAACCCGTTCGATGAAATCGCGGTAGAGGAGGCGATCAGGCTTCGAGAATCTGGAACTGCATCAGAGGTCGTCGCCATCTCAATGGGAGAAGCAAAGTGCACCGAAACAATTCGCACCGCGATGGCCATGGGAGCGGACAGGGGGATTCATGTGCTGACCGATGCAGAATTGCAACCACTCTCGGTAGCAAAACTCCTTGTAGCCTTGGCTAAAAAAGAGAATCCCGATCTCGTCATCCTTGGCAAACAAGCTATCGACGATGATTGCAGTCAAACTGGCCAAATGCTCGCAGCCTTACTGAATTGGCCTCAAGGTACCTTCGCATCGAAAGTAGCTATCGCGGAGAAGAATGTGCAGGTTACGCGGGAGATTGATGGTGGCCTGGAAACACTAGAGCTGACACTCCCGGCCGTTATTACGACAGATCTTCGGCTCAACGAGCCAAGATATGCGTCGCTCCCTAATATTATGAAAGCTAAGAAGAAACCGATAGAAGAATTTAGTCCAGACGATCTCGGCGTGGATGTTACGCCAAGAATAAAAACCTTGCGGGTCGATGATCCCCCTCCTCGCGAAGGAGGACGCAAAGTGTCCAGTGTTTCTGAACTCGTAGATAAGTTAAAAAATGAAGCGGGGGTTATCTGATGACAGCCTTAGTGGTAGCCGAGCATGACAACACTAGAATAAAGGATAGCACCTTTAACACAATTACGGCCGCATTAGAGATAGCAGGTAAAAACATTGATTTACTGTGCGCGGGCGACCAATGCGTTAGCGTTGCAAGCGATGCCGCGAAGATTCCCGGGGTCAGAAAAGTTTTATGTGTTAACTCACAAACATACGGAACCGGCCTCGTAGAGGCACTTGGTGACCTTGTGGTTAGTATTTCGGGGCCATATTCACATATCGTTTTGCCCCACACGACCATGGGCAGAAACCTCGCCCCCAGAATCGCTGCCCTATTAGACCAAGTTCAAATTTCAGATATTACAGAAGTTAAAGATGCCCAGACTTTTGTGAGGCCCATTTACGCCGGGAATGCACTTGCCACTGTGCAAACAGATGAGGATCAAATGGTTGTCACGGTCAGGACCACCGCCTTTAGCAAAGCAAGTGACCAAGGTGGATCAGCTGACATCGAAGAAACACCCCCGGTCGCCGACCCTGGTTTATCACGATTTATTGGTCAAGAATTAACAAAATCTGAGCGACCAGAATTAACGTCTGCAAGGGTCATCGTCTCTGGCGGACGTGGCATGCAATCAGGTGATAACTTTCCACTTGTTGAAGCTGTGGCCGACCGTTTGGGTGCTGGTGTTGGGGCTTCCCGAGCAGCGGTAGATGCGGGTTTCGTCCCCAATGATTATCAGGTTGGACAAACAGGTAAAGTTGTAGCCCCAGAACTTTATGTGGCGGTAGGTATCTCGGGAGCAATCCAACATTTAGCCGGAATGAAAGACAGCAAAGTAATTGCAGCGATTAATAAGGACGAAGAAGCGCCTATTTTCCAGGTAGCGGATTATGGACTGGTAGGAGATCTTTTTCAGATTTTGCCCGAACTGGCTGACGAGCTAGACAAGCAAGAGATAAAACCCCGCTAAATTATTTCTCAATAAACAAACATTTAAAACAAATTCACGCCTTAGTGCGAATAAAGTGGATTGAACATGGATGACATTGCAAACGCAGCGCTGAAAGAAGAGCAAATATCAAATAATGATTTAGGCAAAATATCTCACATCGGCATTATTGGGGCAGGTCAGATGGGAAGTGGTATCACCCAGGTCTGCGCGCAAAGCGGCTTTCCCGTGACACTTGTGGATATTTCTGATGAGGTCCTAGATAAGGCCATTGAAGGCATCAGAAATCGCCTACAACGTCTAGTTGATAGAAACCGGATTACAGCAGAAGCCCTTGAAAATACAATTTCAAATGTACGCCCCAGCACAGATTATAGCCAATTCGGGAGCTGCGACCTTGTTCTAGAAGCTGCTACGGAGAATGAAGACGTAAAGAAAGCCATATTTAGTAAACTTGTACCGCACCTCAACTCTGAAGCCCTACTCGCAACTAATACCTCTTCGATTTCGATCACGAGACTAGCCGCGTCTACCGATCGGCCAGGTAAATTTATTGGTCTCCATTTCATGAACCCTGTCCCTGTGATGAAATTAGTTGAGCTGATAAGAGGTATTGCCACCGACAAAGAGACCTACAACAAAATCCGAATTTTAGCGGAAGCACTCGGAAAAACGACTGTAAATTCAGAAGACTTTCCCGCGTTTATTGTTAACCGAATTTTATTACCGATGATTAATGAGGCCGTTTACACGCTGCACGAGGGAGTCGGCTCAGTCATAGACCTTGATACGGCGATGAAACTTGGGGCAAACCATCCGATGGGTCCACTAGAATTGGCAGACTTTATTGGTCTCGACACCTGCTACTCAATCATGCAAGTGCTTTACGAAGGACTAGGCGACAGTAAATACCGACCCTGCCCCTTGCTGGCGAAGTATGTGGAGGCGGGCTGGCTCGGGCGAAAAACAGGGCGCGGGTTTTATGACTACACCGGAGAAAGCCCCGTACCCACTCGATAATCAATAGTTTGATAGATGGTATTTGATTAGATTTAGCGCCTCCTCACTATCCCATTCGGCATGACCAAGAAGACGTCCGATTTCTCTGCCATCCCGGTCTAACAGGATGGTCGTGGGCAAACCTTTTACCGCAAATCTTTTGGCCCCGCTTAATTTTGGATCGTTATAAATGGGGAGGTCGTTGAGCTGATATTTTTGTATAAACGGGCGGATTTTTCTCCAACCTTGCATATCTTGAGAGAGTGCAAGAACTGCAAAGCTCTCTTTTGAAAGGAGGTTATTAAGTTTTTGGAGTGATGGCATTTCACGAATACAAGGGCTGCACCAAGTCGCCCAAAAGTTCAATAGGACCACTTTTCCTCGCCATTCAGATAAGGAAGCTGTGGTATTATCATCCTTTAGAAAGGTCAAGGGAATAGGATCCGAACGTTTTTGAGCTGGAATAAATTTTTTCATCGACCCAACTAATGCAGGTTGAGAATTGATTTTTGTCCCTTTTCCGCTCAAAACAAACCATGTTGTAGCAGCCAAAACACAGAAACCAGAAATTATGATAAGACTTCTTAGCACTGAAATTTGTCCATTCGAGAGAGCTCTTCATGAACGATAAGAACGAATCTCAAGAAAACAAGCAAAACAATGATTCCAATACCATGTGGGGTGGAAGGTTTGAATCAGGGCCGGACAAGATTATGGAGGCGATTAATGTTTCTATTGGATTTGATCAACGTCTCTTTTCGCAAGATATCGAGGGATCAAAAGCGCACTGCAGTATGCTAGTGAAACAAGGGATCATTACTAAAGAAGCTCACGACGAAATTATCTCTGGTCTCGATACCATCGCTAAGGAAATGGCGGCTGGTCAATTCAATTTCAAAAATGTTCTTGAGGATATCCATTTAAATATTGAGGGGAGACTGCGAGAGCTCATTGGCGAAAATGCCGGCCGACTGCACACTGCGCGTTCTAGAAATGACCAAGTTGCGACTGATTTGCGGCTTTGGGTAAGGGAACAGTCAGATGCTCTTGATAAAGAAATCCAAAACCTTCAAAGCGCGCTAATTAACCAGGCGAACAAACATGTTGACTGGATAATGCCTGGTTTCACGCATCTTCAAAGTGCCCAGCCTGTCACGTTAGGACACCACATGATGGCATACGTCGAAATGTTTGGTCGAGATCGAGGACGTTTCTCCGACGCCAGAAAAAGATTAAATGAGAGCCCACTTGGGGCAGCTGCGCTGGCGGGAACATCCTTCCCGATCGACCGGCACGCAACGAGCGAGGCGTTGGGCTTTGATCGACCTACTGCCAATTCACTTGACTCTGTCTCCTCGCGTGATTTCGCTCTTGAATTTATGGCTGCAGCGGCAATTTGTGCCACGCATCTATCTAGGCTCGCGGAAGAAATAATCTTGTGGTGTTCAGCACAATTTAAATTTGCATCTCTAAGTGACTCCCTCACAACGGGCAGCTCGATCATGCCACAGAAGCGAAATCCCGACGCTGCGGAATTGGTGCGCGCAAAAGCTGGTCGAATCTTTGGTGATCTCGTGACCTTGTTAACTGTTATGAAAGGTCTACCGTTAGCTTATTCAAAGGATATGCAAGAAGATAAGGAGCCGACATTTGATGTTGCTGATGCAATTTCGCTCTCCATTTGTGCAATGACTGCCATGATTAGCGATCTAGAGTTTAACCGGGGCTCCATGAAAAGTGCTGCAGGATCAGGATTTAGCACAGCGACAGATCTCGCAGATTGGCTTGTTAGGGTTCTCTCAATGCCATTTCGCGAAGCACACCACGTTACCGGAGAGATTGTCAGGCTCGCAGAAACACGGGGATCAGAACTAGAAGAGCTCACTTTAGAAGATATGAAAAAGATAGAACCCAGAATAACAAATGACGTTTTCAATGTACTGAGTGTTGAAAAATCCGTTACGAGCCGGACGAGTTTTGGCGGAACCGCTCCGGAAAATGTACGTTTACAGATTGCTCACGCACGTGAGAGATTTCTGAGATGAAACTCTTAATTTCTCTGTTGTTGATTGTTCCAATTGCGGTAACTCAGGTGGCATGCGGCAAAAAGGGGGACCCTTTACCCCCCGCAGAGGCGGACAACACATTTCCTAGGAAATATCCAAAATGAACTTTTTTGGATATAGGGGCGGTCACCTTTTTGTTGAAGAAGTTTCTATCGCTAGCATCGCTGAAACGATTGGCACACCCTTTTTCTGTTATTCAAGTTCTGCACTTGAGCATCAGTACCTTGAACTCAAAAGTGCGCTGGATCCTATGGGGGTCAAGATCTGCTACGCAGTCAAGGCAAATTCTAATCAAGCTGTTATCAAAACATTTGGTAACTTAGGCAGTGGTGCCGACATCGTGAGTAAAGGGGAACTGGTGAGAGCTCTGGATGCGGGAATAGCGCCAGATAAAATCGTTTTTTCGGGGGTAGGTAAGACCCAAGATGAAATCCGTCATGCCCTTGAAGTTGGTGTGGGTCAATTCAACATCGAATCCCCACCCGAGTTAGAGTTAATTTCCAATATCGCGCAAGAATTAGAAAAAACAGCCACAGTAGCGCTGAGAGTTAATCCAGACGTGGATGCTCAAACTCATGATAAGATCTCGACGGGGCGCAAGGCCGACAAGTTTGGCATAGATATAGACTTAGCTCCCGCCCTATACACGCAAGCTTCCCAAATGCCAGGAATTAATGTGGTAGGTCTTGCTATACATATAGGTTCCCAGCTGACTTCTCTGACACCATTTCAAGACGCCTTTGATAGGATAGCAATTCTGGTTCAGGACTTACGAGCCGCCGGAGAGAGCGTTGAACGTCTCGACTTAGGTGGAGGACTTGGCGTCACCTACACCACAGAAAATCCGCCGGAGATTAAAGACTACGCAGAGACAATTAGGAACACTGTCTCTTCCCTAAACGTTGAGCTTACGGTTGAGCCGGGTCGGTTTTTGGTCGCCAATGCGGGCATACTAGTCGCCAGGGTCCTCTTTATCAAAAATACGCCTGTGCAAAGATTTGTGATAATCGATGGGGCAATGAACGACTTTATACGGCCTACCCTATATAATGCTGTTCATGATATTTTGACCGAGGAGAAAGATGCAAACGGGAAGTTGACCAGCGCCCAAGTAGTTGGCCCTGTTTGCGAAACGGGCGACATATTAGCGAAATCCGCAAATCTACCACCCTTAGAACAAGGCGCATTGATCGCAATTGCAAGTGCCGGCGCTTACGGTGCAGTCATGGGTTCAACATACAATACGCGTTTACCCACGCCCGAGGTTATGGTCAGGGAGGCTATGACTGCGGTAATTCGGCCCCGGCCAACTTATGAAGATATTTTATCACTTGACCAACTACCCAACTGGCTGTGAACATCCTTATTGAATCGACCTTCTGGTCCTCAATGAGCTGCCAAAATGAAAACCAACCAGAAACAATCACAGGATAAAAAAGCCATCCTTATTCTGTGGATGGCCAGACTTGCATATTTTTGGGAACATTTCTTGCCCGCCTTTTTGCCGCTTGGCCTAATTCTGGGTCTTTTTATAAGTCTAGCGTTATTCGACATATTGCCTTTACTGCCAAATTGGCTTCATCTTTTAGTGCTTTTATTCTTTGGGGTTGGAATATTTTGGGCCCTTGTAAAATCCAAATCTGCAATAAAGTTACCGAGTGTAAGAGAAGCCAAAAGACGCGTGGAGACTAAAAGCGGTCTTTCACACCGACCTTTGACATCGCTCGATGATAAATTGTTCAGCACCACTAACAAAGACTCTGGTCGTCTGTGGGAACTTCACAGAATGCGTTTAATAGGATCTTTAAAAAACTTACGGGCGGGTAAGCCAGAACCAAATCTCGCCAGACATGATCCCCTGGCACTCAGAGCTGGTATCATTTTGGCCTTATTTGTTGGATTTTTTTGGAGCAACGACGATCCAACTGTAAGGCTTAAAAATGCGTTCCTGTTAGCTCCTCCAGAAACCACAAGCACCTCTAAGACGGTCCTGGATATTTGGATTTCGCCCCCGGAATATACAGGGCTACCCCCTATTTTTCCACTTCAAAACAAGTCAATGGATTTAACTCTTCCTTCACAAACAGGGAACCAGCAGAAAATCCAAAACAAGGTCTTTGGCCAATCTTCAGAAGCACCAGTTCTTGAAATTCCGTTTGGGAGCAAGGTTACAGCTCAAGCGCAAAGCAGTAACCGGCCCCCTTATCTGGTGATCGAAGAAACGAATAAAAATTCTGACGACTTGGTTAGGGTTTCTAGGCAAAAACAATTTTTGAAGATTGATGAAAAAAACAGCCAAATAGTCCAAGAAATTAGACACGATGGATCTCTGTCTGTTGAGTCGGAAGGAAATACTCTTGCCAAGTGGCGTGTATCGGTAGTTCCCGATAATCCGCCCAGGATTAATTTTGTCGACAAGCCCAAACCTAATCCCCAAGCATCGTCTCGGGTAAGTTTCTCAGCATCCGATGATTATGGCCTGAAAGAAGGGTGGATTGAAATTAAGCGGACATATGAAAAGGGGACAGTCGTTGGGAAAGAGACACTTAAAATAAAATTGACGTTTCCAGCCGATTATCAGCAGACCGTAAAAGAAAATATGCAACTTGACCTTGCATCCCATAAATGGGCGGGAGCACCGGTTCTTTTAAAACTTTATACTAATGATACGAGTGGCCAAGTTGGTCATAGCTCCCCTTTTAAATATCAGTTACCAGAACGGCGGTTTAACCACCCTGTGGCAAGAGATATCGCCTCTGTCAGAAGAGAACTTTTCAAAGACTTGCCCAACCGAGATGCAGTAGTTCAAAGACTCCGTGCCATACTAAGCGTTCCAGGCTTATTCGCCAACGACGTTGTGGTATACCTCGGACTTAGTTCGGCCTCGGCACGCCTTGCCTACGAAAAGAAAGACACGGCAATACAGCCTGTAACGGATCTTTTATGGGATATAGCCCTCCGGCTCGAGGACGGTAGGCTCTCAATCGCAGAACGGGAGATGAGAAGACTACAGAACGCTCTTAATAAAGCACTTCTGGAAGGTGCTGACCAAAAAAAACTTGATGAGCTCATGAGACAACTAAAAATAGCGATTCAAAGATACATGCAAGCCCTCGCGGAGCAGATGCGTCGGAAACCTCAAGATATAAAAGAAATTGAATTTGATCCAAACACAATGCGCATGATGAGCCAATCAGATATCCAAAGAATGATGAAACAAATGCAGGATATGATGCAATCTGGAAACCGAGAAGGCGCACGGCAGATGCTTGCCCGACTGCAGCAAATGCTCAGCAATATGAGGTCAATGCAAGTCATTCGTGCGCGCAGTGGTCGAATGGGCCGCCGAGCCGGGGCCATGCGGCAACTTCAACAACTTATTAGAAAACAACAAAGTCTAATGGACCGGACATTCCAGTTCGGACGACCTGGCACGCCCCCTTTAGGTCAAATGCCTGGACCGGCTGATCAACGAGCTTTACGACAGATGCTACAAAAATTGCAAAGTTTAATGCGCGGTGGCCAAGGGCTAAATCCAGGGGAGTTTCTGGATAAAGCCGGGAAATCCATGGATCAGGCCATCCGCGCGCTGCGAGGCAACCGTCCGACTGATGCAGTGGGCGCCCAAAGCCAAGCATTACAAAGTCTTCAGCAAGCAGGGCAACAAATGATGAGGCAATTGCGAGAACAATTTTCTCGTGAATCTGGGAATGGACAGGTTCAAAAAGATCGAAACCGGCCCTCGTTAGACCCCTTAGGCAGAGAAATAGAAGAAGGCGATGGTTTTGATCAAAACACAATAAAAATAGACTCCCCATCGACATTAAAACGGGCTCGACAAATACTTGATGAACTTCGCCGGAGGGCTGGGGAACAGTTTCGTCCTAGAATGGAATTGGACTACATCGACAGGTTGTTAGAACGTTTTTAGCGAGCTTTAAGTTTTATCCTATTATTCGGGTGAAACCCGATGAGAATCCTGCAATTCAGTCTTCTTAAAGAAAGCTACAGTAGCAACCTCTCAACCTGAAAAGATTCAACTTGCCCTAATAGAGCCAATGTAGGGTAGTCCCCTGTATTTATTGGCAAAGTCTAGGCCATATCCGACAACAAAAATATCGCCAATTTCAAAACCTAAATAATCTGCCTCGATGTCTATTAACCGTTTCTCTGGTTTATCCAGGAGCAGGCAGGTCTTGATATCAGCCGCCTTTCGTTTACGCAAAAGATCGCAAGCATGAGCGATTGTCCGCCCCGACTCCAGAATATCGTCAACAATCAAAACTGTTTGTCCCTCAACGTCCTCCGACAAATCATGGACCACCCTGACATTCCCCGAACTCTCTGTTTTACTTCCGTAACTGGACAAAGTCATAAAATCGACGCGCGCTGAGGTCCCGGCTGCTTCGATTGCCCTTATCAGATCGCCCGCGAATACAAAACTTCCTTTTAAAATAACTACAATCAAAAGATCAGACGGCTCCCCGCGCGCGATCTCTTGCCCGAGTGCAGTCACACGACTAGCGATACGATCAGCATCAAACAACACCTCGATTTGTTCCTGACCCATATTTTTAATCCTTTGACGAAACAGTGAGCTTTAAGGTTTTTCCGAGAGGGAGACCTCGCTGAATTTCCTTGGAAAATAGTCTCGCCTCTCCCGGTTTCAGTGAATCTCCATGAAGAGGAATTTTCCATGAGTCCAAAATATTTCGATCGGAGTCTAAAACTATAGCCGTCAAACTTGGCAATTCTCTTGTTTGCTTAGTTATATTTTTAAGGGAAAAATCTACCATTTGGCTGGCAATGGCACCCTGCTTTTCCACCCTAAGTTTTACATCAGAAATCTTGAAGAGAGGATCTATATCTTTGGTTTTCAACCCCAATAGGTCGAGATATGGTTTTATAGTGGGAATTCTGTCCACAATCTGATCTCGATTCCAATAAAATCCCGCACAAGTAAAGGCAGCAATTATAATCACCCCAAACCATAATATAGCTGGGATGTTTTTCTTTGTCTTAGTCGGGGGTAAAGACTGTTTTTTTTCTGCACTTATTTGATTGTGAGCAACTACTGGCTTCGCCGCAGAGCCCGGAACCAACTCAGACCCCCGATCTTTTACGGTATCAGATAATTTATGTTCCTTCTTAACGGTATCAAAAGTTTGATTGGGGCCTTCACCTATTCGATACCTCCAACTTTCGCCACATCTGGTGCATCTAACCATCCGACCTTGACCACCAACAGCATTACGCTGAACACGGTAACTTATGCTGCATTTGGGACAGGTGATAATAATCATGCTTTTGCTTCACCTTTAGCAAAAAGATCTATTCTAGCGTTGGTATCTCTATAATTTCACGCCCGAGTCAGAGCAAGATTGTCTTACCATGATAACTAGACTGAGTCGGTAGAGGCATGTAATCCTGATAGGCATGGAGGATTTTTAGTGCAGTTAGACGCAGCAGTAAAATTTGATAAGGTCGGTATACGTTATGGTGCCGGCAAGGAAGTCCTGCACGACGTCTCATTCTCTCTAGAACCTGGCAGTTTTTCATTCGTCACAGGGGTGAGCGGAGCCGGTAAATCCACCCTTCTCAAACTTCTCTATATGGCAGAGAGACCCAGCTATGGCGCCGTTTATATCCTTGGACAGAGTTTGGCGGAGACTAACAGAGAAGAATTGACTAAGCTTAGGAGAAGAGTGGGTATAGTCTTCCAGGACTTCAGACTTTTAAACCATCTAACTGCAGCAGAGAACGTTGCTTTACCATTGCGTATTGCTGGAGCAACAGTGAGCCAAGTTAGGGATTATGTTCGCGAACTTCTTGATTGGGTCGGACTTACAGAACAGACAGATAAAATGCCTTCATCTTTATCTGGAGGGCAACAACAAAGAGTAGCCCTGGCGCGAGCGGTTGTAACCAGGCCATCAATGCTACTGGCAGATGAGCCTACTGGTAATATTGACGAGGAAAATGCTCAGAAAATAATGTATCTTCTCACGGAGCTCAATAAAATTGGCACCACTGTTATTGTCGCCAGTCATAGACAAGATCTATCCCAAGAGGTCAATACCAACCAACTTTTAATAGAGTCGGGAAGTCTCAAGTTTTTAAGCAAGTCTTCAAAACAGCGCTGAGATTTAGATGAGACAAACACTCAACGCAGTCCCTCTTGCAAACGATCCAGCGACCAGATATTTGACTTGGACAGTAACATTTATGGTCTGGCTGGCTACAATTACACTGGGCCTGTCAATCATAATTTCTAACCTTGGAAACAAATGGGTTCACGAGCCCACCAATAAGTTTACGATCCAGATAAATCCAACTGAGTTAGATACTTTTGACACATTTGATGCCAAGATAAAGAGCGCAATTAAAACACTATTGAACCTGCCCGGTGTCCAATCAGTCGAAAAAATTTCCTACGGTCAGATGACCAAAATCCTTCGTCCCCTTATTGGGACTGACGTGTTACCTGACCCCACCGCCTTTCCATTACCCACCCTAATAGAAATGCAGCTCGCCGACAAAACCCAGTATCCTCTGGAGAGATTTAGGTCTTCGATCAAATCTGCCATTCCCGATGCAAAAGTCATCCAGCGTTCAAATGGGTTAGATATCAGCAACCGTATTAGGACTGCTATAAACCTTTTGACTTTGGGAACCATAGTCCTGATCTTTTTAGCCTCTGTAGCGAGCATAATCTTCACGACCAGAACAGGGCTCATTGTACACTCTAATATTATAGAGCTTCTGTATCTCCTGGGCGCAAGAAATAAGGATATTGCCCGGCAATTCTCAAACCACTCTTTTATTGCAAGCCTCAAAGGAACACTTTTGGGTTGGCTGTTTGCAGCAATAACTTTTCTTGCCTTCGCCCAGATCATCGAGTGGGAAACTTCCTATGTTTTAGCAGTTTTGTCGGTAACATGGCTAGAATGGACATCGCTCGCCCTAATAGGGATACTCGCTGTAGGTTTAAGCATGATCATCTCAAACATTACTGTCCGTGAAAAACTTCGGCATTTTGGATGATCAGACGCGGTTTTTTGCGCAGAAGAAGAAAAGGACGCCTTCTCGGCTGCCTAGTCCTGATAGTCTTGGCTTGGTTTGGTGGTCTTATTTGGTTCACAACTAAAATTCCAACAACGAAGGAAAAAAACCGCAACCAGACTGATGCGATAGTCGTTCTGACAGGTGGCACAGGGCGCCTTGAGGAGGGTTTCAAACTCTTAGATTCTGAAAAATTATCTAGACGACTGTTTGTATCCGGAGCCGCTAGAGGGGTAGATGTGAAAGCACTGTTGAAAGTTGCAAAAAGAAAACCGACAAATCTTAATTGTTGTATTGCGATCGGGTATGATGCAGATAACACGATTGGCAATGCCTACGAGACAAGCCGCTGGATGCGCGCCAATCAATTTAGGTCCCTTCGACTTGTTACGTCGAATTATCATATGATTCGCAGTCTTGAGGTGTTCAAGAGAATTTTGCCGAACATCACAATCGTGTCTAATCCAGTTTTTCCAAAAATTTTCAATGTAAAACATTGGTGGCGAAACTTGGACGCATCAAAGATGATTATTTCAGAATATAACAAATACCTTGTAACTTTGCTTTTGTTTTTGGGCCCGGAAAGCCTTAGGGAAAGAAATAAATGATAGTTTTCCGGTCTTTTGTATACCAAATATTCTTTTGGGTATGGACTTTGATACTATCCATATTTTTGCTGCCCTTATTGTTCTTGCCTCGCAGCTGGATTACAAAAGCCAGCCGGATCTGGAGCACCAGTTTGCTCTTTGGTCTAAAAGTTTTTTGTGGCCTAAATTATAGAATTGAAGGTCAGCTCAATTTACCAGAAGGACCCATATTACTGGCATCTAAGCACCAATCAGCTTGGGACACCATTATAATGCCGCTTATTATGCCGGGCGCCGCGGTGGTTTTAAAAAAGGAGCTGACTTATATTCCGTTCTATGGGTGGTATCTAAGAAAATATGGCGTCATCGCGATCGAGCGGGGCCGGAAGCTCGTTGCCATCCGAAAAATGAGATCAGAAGCGAAAAGGTGTTTAGCGGAGGGACGTTCCATAGTCATTTTTCCTGAGGGAACTCGTGTCCAACCGCAATCAGCAAAAAAATTCCAGACTGGGGTGGCCGCACTTTATCAGGACCTCGAGATACCGGTCATACCAGTTGCCCTTAATTCGGGATGTTTTTGGAGCAGGAGAAGTTTCGTTCGCAAACCAGGAACTATAACTCTGAAATTTCTCTCTCCGATTAGACCCGGTTTGGATAAGCAAACTTTCCTTAAGACCCTAGAAGAAGGTATAAGTAATGCTCAAAAGACTCTGGACCCAGCTGGGTAGTTTGCTGAGTCGGCAGAGGACACTCTTGATATCAATCCCTTCCAAAATCGAAAAAAAGATATTTGTCCCATTTTTACTCTAAGAAACAGAATTTTTTTGGGAAAGATCTTGATATTTTTTATCGATCAAACATTTCTATTGAAGACCCGTAATTTTTGGCATTATCTAAACACCTGATTGTTCTATAGTTTAACTGTCAAAAGGGTTTCAAAATTAACTTCATAATATTCTAATTTTTCGAGAAAGGGGACGGTTCCGCATTCTCGAGTAGCGAGGGTAACTTCATGGTTAAATTATCATCCGTGTTCATCATTTTTGTAATGCTGTCCTTTAAAGCTTGGGCCGGCACAGACGTCACCTATCAGATAAATGGAGAGACCTTTGAGGGATATAGCGCTAAAGTGGTTGGCAAACCCAGTAAGGGCCTTGTTTTTATAGTACACGATTGGGATGGCCTCACAGAATACGAGAAAAAACGCTCCGATATGCTGGTCCAGCTTGGGTATGACGCATTTGCTGTGGATCTATTTGGAAAAGGAAATCGGCCTAAAGCAATTAAAGATCGACGTGCGGCTACTCGCGCCCTCTATAAAGATCGCAAACGTATGCTCTCTCTCCTTATAGGAGGACTTAAAGAGGCTACCAAGCGAGGGCCAACCAAAACTGTTGTCATCGGGTATTGTTTTGGAGGCGCTGCCGCGCTGGAAATAGCCCGCTCTGGCGCCGCCCAAGGCATCGCAGGCTATGCGTCCTTCCATGGAGGTTTGTCCACGCCTCAAGGTCAATCTTACCCAGATTCTACCCCCCCAATATTTGTTGCCCATGGTGGAGCTGACCGAGCCATTTCAATGGATCAAGTAGCAGAACTCTCTAAAGAATTAGAGAGGTCTAAATTAAAATACGAGATCCAGGTATACTCGGGAGCGCCGCACGCATTTACAGTGTTTGGGTCAAAACGCTACCGTGAAGGTGCAGATAAGAAAAGTTGGTCTGCTCTGCAAGTGTTTCTGAAAGAGACCATGAGCCGCTAGCTCGAAGAGCACCAGGTAGAACATACTTATTTGATTTAAGCGGAGCGGTCATATTAGATTAGGCGGCTGTCGGAAACCACGCGACTTTGTCTGATTAGAGACCAACTGCTGCTGCTTTGCTTTGGTAATAGGTGAAACGAGGAGTTTTGATGCCTTACGATAAATCAATGCCTGAGGATGCAGGACCAGGTAATATTTTCGCCGCTTATCCCGACATTTACGGGCATTGGACAAAAATGGGAGAGAAGTTGATCAACGGCCCCTCCCCCCTTAGTCCCGCGGAAAAAGAGCTGATACAGGCGTACGTAGCCGGAATAGCAAACATTAATTACTCCTACATCGCTCATGCAGAAGCCGCTTATGCGCGAGGCATTGAGAGGGGTATTGCTGACGCGCTGGTAGACGATATTGACAGCGCTCCGGTAGAAGAAAAATGGAAACCAGTCTTCCGGTATGTTAAAAAGCTTACCCTTGATCCTTCATCGGTAATGGAAAAGGATGCCGAGGCTATATTTAACGCTGGATGGGATAAACAGGCCTTCCACGACATAATCGCGGTCACCGCAAGAATGAATTTCATGTGCAGAGTCGTAGAGGGTTTCGGTTTCATTCCAAAAACCCCTGACGCCGCTCGGGCGCAAGCAGAACGGAGGGCTAAAGTCGGATATGTTGACTTGTATCCAGAGATGAAAGAACAAAGCTAATATGTAATTATGGTCAAAGTGGCCGAATTGCCATCGATGATTTCTAAATCTTTACAGACATGAATTTGAGGTCTGGATTTACTCGTCAATAGGCAGTGAAGGGATCCACTCAGGTTTTAGCTGCATATTAAAAGTCTTTAAAATAGCGGCAGTAGCCGCATAACCACCCATTAAAGTCACAAAATCCACAAGACCTCTGGCACCGAAATGAGACAATGCGGAATCGTAGGTTTCCTTGGTCACCTTCGTTCCTGAAAATATTTCCCGACCCAGTTTAATTACCATTGCATCCACAGGGTCTATACCCTCGACCGATGCGTTGTCTCTAATAATATTTATAACTTTTTCCGAGACACCTTGCTTCAACGCCGGCTCCAGGTGAGCACACCATTCAAATTGGCTATTATGTTCGCGGGCGACCACCAATATTGCAATTTCCCTCAGACGTGGATCAATTCCGGCACCATAGCGAATATAATCATTCATAGATTGTGTGTGTTTTGCCACCTCCGGTGAATGAAGCCTTATGCCTCCAGGCCCCCAAATGCCCACATATGTTGTGCTATTGGGATCGACGAAATGGTCATATACCTTCCTAGCTGCGTCATCTAAATCTTCACGCCGAACGGGAGGCAACCTGTGGCCCGAATTGGAAAAAAAATCCTCGCTCATTTTTTCACTCCTACCAAAATGGCTCTATAGAGTTTCAATTTAACGTCTCCATATCAAAAAGAACTTGTTGGATTTGCAATTCGTTCCAGACAAAGCCTTTCCCACCCGAAAACGTTTACCGATAGCTGAACCAACCCTCGGCTCTCAATCTACAAGCATCGCAAATACCGCAACCGTAGCCCCATTCGTGACGTGAATCTCTATTTCCCAAATAGCAGCTATGACTAACCTCTAGAATTAAATCTACTAATGGTTTACCTCCCAAATCATGAGCTAATTTCCAAACTTTTGCCTTCGTGAGGTCCATAAGTGGAGAATGAATTTGATAATCTTCCTCGATACCAAGCTTTATGGCTGCCGACATCGCATCCAGAGTTTCGCGTCTGCAATCTGGATAACCGGAAAAGTCGACCTCTCCCGTACCGATAACCAAGTGGCGTAGCCGCCTATCGTAACCATATGAAGCGGCCGTATTTAAGAATAATAAGTTGCGCCCTGGAACAAAGCTCAAAGGTAATTTTTTTTTCGAGATCTCTGAATCGCTATTGCCAGTAAGTGTGCTTTTTATGATTCCGCTCAAGAAAGACATGTCGACAAGTTGATCTGGGCCCAATTTTTGCGCCCACTTAGGAAATTTTTTCCGAATAAATTTAAGGAAGTCTTTCCGGACAGATAACTCTATGGCATGGGTCTGGCCGTAATTAAACCCAATTGTTTCTACGTAACTAAAGTTATTGAGGGCCCATGCTAAACATGTAGCAGAGTCTTGACCCCCTGAGAACAACACCAGGGATCGGGAATTATTGTTTGCATTCATTAATCCCCTAACCTAGAGCTCCGCCTCTATCACATTCCGCAATGTTCCTATTCCCCCTATGCTTACCTCCAGGACATTTCCAGGAGCCAAATATCCGGGTGGATCGTGTTCAATAGCAGACCCACCTGGAGAGCCGGTACAGATGCAATCTCCAGGGGCAAGTGGCGTAAAACGGCTTATGTAGGAAATTACAAAAGGAAGATCAAAAATCATCATGTCCGTGCCACCATTCTGGCGGGTTTCCCCATTTACCTGGGTATGAATCTTAAGCGCAGATGGATCTGGAACCTCTTCTGCAGTTACGATCCATGGTCCCATCGAACCGGACCGCCATTGATTTTTAACCGGACAATTTTGAGTTCCTCGCCCAATCCAATTTCTTACACTACCCTCATTCGCGATGGTGTAGCCTCCAACAAATGATAATGCATCTTCCTCACGCACATGCCGCGCGTGTTTTCCTATTACGGCTACCAGTTCACCCTCGTAATCAAGTTGATCACCATCGTCCTTTCCGCGAATAATCGACTCTTGGTGGGCACTAAAACTATCAACAAAACGAGGGAAGATACTGGGCCAGTCAGGACGTCCGTCTTCCAAGACCTCATGATACGCTCGATAATTGCGTCCGACACAGAAAATCTTGTGGGGATCTGGGATAGGAAGCATGTAACTTACATCGTCAAGCCCGAACTCGGGCTGATTACCCTTGCTTAAAAGTCGCTCCAATTCATTTAATGCGGACTCATTACCTAATACATCTTTCAAACCGTTTTGAAGCTGCCCATCAACTTCTATGTCCGTTAGGTCAAAAATTTTATCATCAACGATCGCACCGAAGCGCCTACGATTGTCTCTAAAAAAGCTAACCAGCTTCATTATTATCCCCTTAAAAACGTTCTTAATAAAATCTAATCATCTAAACTTGTTTGGCCCTGTCAAGCAAAGCAACAAGGGACCGATCCGTTATCCCCTCTTTTTCAAGAAGTGACACTGTTTTCGACAAATATTCCAGGTTGGTTCCCTTAATACCCTTAGTAGAAGCAATCCTTTTTGCTGCTAGATTGACGTCTATCGGCGGGCTGTACAGTCGATGGTCACGATTAACCGTTAAAGTCAGCGCAGAAATGATACCCCTTCCAGTGAATAATTTCACCGGTCGACACGAATAAATTTCCTCTGGCATCTCGCGCGCCGATAAATTTGCAAGTATTTCCTCACGATTCCTAGTCGGTATTTTTATGGCGATACCTTTGCAGGATCCCCCTAGATCTAGTCCCAAAGAAAGCCCTGGCTCCTCCGGAGTTCCACGATACAAGATAGAATCGATGCAAAATGAACGATGCCAACCGAACAAACGTCCGTGGCACCGATCTTCCACCTCAAATCCTGGCTCCCACATCAGTGAGCCATAGGCGAAGAACCACAGGTTTGCTGTTAATGAAGCCAAAATTTCTGTTCTTGAAAAATCTTTTACCAATTCTTAACCACGTGCGGCTAAAGCGACCCCGACCACCGTTGCCAAAAAACCTAGCAAGGCAAGTGCAGACATAGTCTCTCCAAAAACAGCCCATCCCATAATCGCTGTGGTAGGGGGACTAAGATAAATCATAGAAGTCACTTTCACAGCTGCGCCCCTCTGCACAAGGACAAAATAAAGTGCAATGGCGACCACTGAAAGTCCTATAGAAGACCAAAATAGGGCAAACCAGAATTCTCCTTCCCAAATCACGTCCCTCGTTTCAAATAAGAAAGCTAGAGGTAATATTAAAGCTAATGAGGCGATATTTTGAACCAAAACAGCAGCGCGCGTATCCACTGCCCCGCAATATTTTTTTTGATAGAGCGTACCAATTGTAATCCCGAGCAAGCCAACAACACAAAATAGTGCCCCTAAGCCCTGAGTTCCCTCAACATTGACTTTTTCTGAGACAACCAGGCTGAGACCAACAAAACCCAGTACCAATCCAATCCATCCTATCTTAGTAACTTTTTCACCCAGAAACATGCCAGACAGGGTCCCCGTCAAAATTGGTTGTATACCCACTATTAGTGCGACCACACCTGTATCAACACCCAACCAAATGCCATACCATACGCCTATCAAGTAAGTTGCCTGAACAAGCCAGCCCGCCAATACAACATGCCCCAGTTCAGTGGGTGTTTTTGGCCACTCTACTCTCCAGATAAAGCAGATTATCGTTAGGAGTACTATCGCGACTAAAAATCGCAAACATAAGAAGGTGAATGGTTCAGCAAAGGGGAAACCGTATTTGGCGGAAATAAATCCGCTTGCCCAGAAAAAAACAAACAAGGCTGAGGCTGCCGCTGTCATACTGGGCGACATTTTATTTTTTTGAAAATAAGACATAAACAAATTAGAATCAGGGAAGGGAAAGCTTATATGTATGGGAGATTAATTACCATCCATTTTGATATGCCCAAATGCGATTAAAATTTCGACTATCGTGGGTTATCTCCCTGATTTTAGCGGGACTCCTGCTCACGTACCTGTCATGGTGGACAGGCGCTTTGTACCTTAGCCACAAGGAAAACCAATGGATAGACGACAAGCGTAATAACGGGTGGAAAATTGAGTTCTCAGAAAGAACGAAAACGGGTTTTCCTCTCCGGTGGAGGTCCAATTACCGCGAAATTACGATAAAAGCCCCTTTTGACAAAAAAAAATCATTACATTGGTCCAGCAATTATGTCTTTTTCGATTGGTCACCCCTAAACCCGAGAGATCTCTCGGTAGTAGCTGGCGGGAAAACTTCAACAAAAGCGTTTAATCAAAGTCTAGAAAAGCTTTTCGAACTAAGTTTTGATGGACTAAATATTGATATCTCGACAGCAGAACATGACCGTAAGCGATACACATTTTTCTCCAAGACAATTGAAACCCTGGGAGGAAATCTTAGCTCAGTAAGCTTTCACAATCCTAAACTTAAACTCACACTGTCCTCGGAAAAATCTGAGAATGGTATTCCGAAGTTTGCCAGGCTGAATGTTTCGGCAGAAGAAATTGAGCTACCGAACCAATCAAAAAATTCAGCTTATTTTCCGATAAAGCGGCTTGTTCTAAGAGGGGATATTTATGGAAATTATAGGACCAAACTAAGGCCGAGAGAGGCTCTATCAGAATGGAGGCAATCGGGAGGCGCGATTGAAATCAACGAACTCAAAGCAGACTGGGGCGGAATAAACTTTCAGTCAGTTGGCACATATTCTGTAGACCAAGAATTACGGTTGCTCGCATCGCTTAAAATAGAGGCTTCCGGCTTCAGAAAACTATTTCAATCTCTAGCCAAAACAGGAGTGCTGCAGGACTCCGATCTTTTTTTACTACAAATGGTACTAAGCAGCTTCGGCGCAAAAAATAGCGGAAATAATAAGGATAAGATCTCCGTCCCAATTACAGCTCAAGATGGCTGGCTCGCAGTAGGGCCAATTAGACTTCTTAAACTTCGCCCTATTTTGAATTGACCACTAACTATCCTTTGGTGAAGGGGGAATATGCTGACCTGCCTCAATTACAGATCTACGGATTTCTCTAGTTCGCGTAAATAACGCTTCCATTTTTTCGCCATCGGCATCTCTTATGCATCTCTGCAGGACAGAGATATCCTCAGTCAAACGACCTAACATTTCCAAGACTGCTTCTTGATTATTTAAAAAAATATCTCGCCACATGATTGGGTCTGATGCTGCGATACGCGTAAAGTCTCGAAAACCCGATGCAGCAAACTTCACCACTTCACCTTTCAGGTGTTCCTCCAAATCGTTGGCAGTTCCCACGATAGTGTATGCAATGAGGTGAGGAACATGAGATGTAATAGCTAACACCTTATCGTGATGAATAGCATCCATTATCTCAATGCGTGCTCCCGCTTGTCGCCACAAAGACGCCACCTTTTCAATAGGCGCGGGTTCGGTTTCTGGCTCGGGGGTCAAAACCACCCAACGGTCCTCAAAGAGGGTGTCAAAGCCAGAAGCCGGACCCGAGTTTTCTGTACCAGCAATAGGGTGCCCCGGCACGAAATGAACATGTTCTGGGAGATGAGGCCTGATCGATCTGATAACCTGCTGCTTCACCGAGCCGACATCAGTCACAATTGTCTCGGGAGATAAATGAGCGGATATTTTTTTTATTAAATCCTGATACGCTCCAACTGGAGTGCACAGCAAAACAAGGTCTGCACCTGAGACCGCTGCCTCTGGTTCATCTGTAACAGAGTCCGCAATGCCAAGTTTAAGAGCCGTTTCCCGAGTCTCACTCGAACGCGCACAGGCGATGATATGGTCTACCAAGCCATCACGCTTCATTACGCGCGCGAGAGAGGAACCAATTAATCCCATTCCGAGGAAAGCCGCGCGTTTAAACTTGACCATTCCCTTACCTGTCATCAGTTTTTAAAGAGGGAGACAAACTCAGACAAAGCTTTTTCAACGGCACGATTTTCATATTCCTTGCCAATAGTAATCCTCAAACACTGGGGCAAGCCATAGCCCCCTGTCTCACGCGGAATAATCCCTCTGGAGGCAAGAAATTTATTCGCGTCATCGGCTGTGCAGCCGGAGCTCTCCGGAAATTGAACGAGAAGAAAATTTCCTACACTTGGATGCACGTGTAATCCTAGCGAACTCAATTTATCTCGCAACCAAGGAAGCCAAGTATCATTATGTGCCAATGAGGCATTGATATGGTCTTGATCGTTCACCGCCTCTATTGCGGCCGCTTGCGCGGCCGCGGTTATATTAAAGGGCGCCCGCAATCTATTGAGAACACCGGCAATTTCTTCCGGGCAAAAAGCCCAACCTACCCGCAATGATGCGAGCCCATAGATTTTTGAAAAAGTCCTGGTCGCGACTGTGTTTTGACTGTCAGTAACCAAATCAATTCCGTCTGTGTAATCCGCCTTTCTGACATATTCCGAATAGGCTCCATCAATCACTAACAGAATTTCTTCAGGCAAACCGTTCCGGAGCCTCTTTAGCTCCTCCCTAGGAATATAGGAACCTGTGGGGTTGTTGGGATTTGCGATAAAAACAATCCGAGTTCTATCAGTTACTGCCTCTAAAACCGCATCCACATCGAATACTAGTTCTTTCTCCGGCGCAGTGACAGGCGTTGCTCCAACCGCATGCGCCACGATCGGATAGATGTTAAATCCATGTTTGCTATATAGGATTTCATCTCCAGGTCCGGCATAGGCTCGAGCTAGATTATAAAAAAGTTCATCCGAGCCCGCCCCGCACACTAGCCTAGCAGGATCAACACCGTACACATCACCAATGGCTTCTCTCAGGCCAGCAACCTCACCATCGGGATAGTGATGTAAATCTTTTGATGCCTTTATAAAAGCATCTACCGCCTTCTGACTTGGTCCGAGAGCACTTTCATTGGACGATAATTTTATAATATTCTGAAAACCGGGCAAATTTGATTTGCCAGGGGTATACGGTTTGATCTCCATAATTCCTGGCCGAGGCATAAGACTTTTCATCATTTTTCCAAAATTCCTAGAGGCGCAGCCCCGATACATTTGCAACCGGTCAAGCCAATTAACTCCTTTAATTGAGGCTCACCAAACCTTGAGTCCTCCAGATAAAATCCTTTGATTTTCAGCAAAGAAAAATGGGCGCTATCTCTGCCAATTGTCGGTCCTGCAACCGAGACACAATCCATCAGCGGTTCTCCAAAAATTTTCCCCGCTTCTAATTCTTCAAATGATCGATCGTGTTCTAGTACAAAATATGTGCTGTCCGCTCCAGTTTCTTCAGGCGGCACCTTTCCAATAATCAGAGCCTCGGGAGATGAAAAATTATTTCCTGAGAAGGCACTGCCGCAGATGCGGAGCTCGTGTTCCAAATCAAAATAAAAGTGCTGCCACCATGGCCTTCTCTCATTCTGTATAGGCTTTGGCAAGAGCCCTACTGAGCACTCGCCGTTCTTAACTGCACGGATAACTTCGTCCGGACTAGCATACTTGGACATTTGAGTCATTACACCAAAATTATCCTTGACTAGGGCCTCAGCTCCTCCAGCCTCAAAATCACAAAAAGCGCAAGAAAAATCTTGTTGCATAGCTACTGATGCAGCCATTATTTCTCGCCAAATTCGGATCAGGGCTGCCAACGGAAAATTTCCTTTATGGAGGACAGCCAACCTTCTTAACACCTGTGCCTCCCGCCCCGGACGATAGGCCACAGTATTGGTCGCTAATTTTGCTGTCCTAACATCATCAACGATTTCCGCTCTCCGCATCAATAATCTTAGGATCTTTGAGTCTACTTCGTCGATTTCCTTTCGGACCTCGGAAAGATCAGTTTTATCCTTCGCCATGCAATTTGACCGATTACAGTAAAAAGCTCAAAAATAACACGATATCAATTAAAAGGTTTGGCATCGAAAAGCAAAGAAATCATTGATATTTTATTTTCCAGGGCCTAGCTATCTGGCCTAGGGAAATAAAAACACCTTGTGGTTTGTGAAAATGGCATCTGAATCGTCATCTATATCAAAGTTTAAAAGCGGTGAATTGCCGGGTCACGTGATCGAACTCGGTCTGGATGAGCCGTTAAAGTTGATAAGCGGAAAACAGCTAAGTCCCTTCACTGTTGCATTTCAGACTTATGGTGAACTTAATCCTCAAAAGTCTAATGCTGTTTTGGTATGTCATGCACTAACGGGGGACCAGTATGTTGCGAACCCCCACCCACTCACCGGAAAGCCAGGCTGGTGGGATCGCCTAGTGGGACCAGGGAAGGTTGTGGATACGAATAAGCTTTTTGTGATTTGCGCTAATATTCTCGGTGGTTGCTTGGGTAGTACCGGACCTGTATCGATCAACCCAAAAACTGGAACTCCATGGGGCCTCGATTTTCCTGTGATCACCATCAGCGATATGGTGAATGCACAAATACGCCTTTTAGATCATCTTGGCATTAGTCGACTATTTTTAGTGATCGGTGGTTCGATGGGTGGGATGCAAGTACTGGACCTTGCCTCGCGATACAAGGACCGTGTATTTGCAGCCGTGCCAATAGCGACGGCCCCCCGTCATTCGGCACAAAACATAGCTTTCAATGAGGTTGGAAGGCAGGCGATTATGGCGGACCCTGACTGGTGTCAGGGCAGTTACCTCAAGGAGAACAAACGTCCTGTCAGAGGACTCGCAGTTGCCCGGATGGAAGCACATATCACTTATTTATCTGAACCAGCCCTGCACAGAAAATTCGGTCGCAGGCTTCAAGGTAGAGACGCGTTAACATTTGGTTTTGACGCAGATTTTCAAGTCGAGTCATACCTTCGTCATCAAGGCAGTACCTTTGTTGATCGATTTGATCCAAACTCTTACTTATACATTACGCGTGCAATGGATTATTTTGATCTCAGTGCAGAGCATGAAGGTGTCTTGGCAAATGCTTTCAAAAACAATCAAATAAAATTTTGCGTTATGTCTTTTTCAAGTGATTGGCTTTACCCCACGTCAGAAAGTAGAACAATCGTCCAAGCGCTAAATGCGGTCGCTGCAAACGTAAGCTTTATCGAAATTGAAACAGACAAAGGACATGATGCGTTTTTATTGGATGAACCCGAAATGCATCGCACTCTAGCGGGCTTCATCAACGGTTGCGCCGGCCAAATTGGTCTATATTGATGTCTGAAATCTCACAGCCGATGACAATGAGCGGCCTAAGACATGACCTCAGGCTTATAGCGGGTCTAATACCGCACAACAGTCGGATACTGGACGTTGGTTGTGGCGATGGCGCCTTATTGGCCTACCTTGCCAAAGAAAAAGCAGGCGACGCACGAGGTATTGAATTAAGCCAAAATGGGGTCAACGCATGCGTTTCCAAGGGACTCTCTGTAATTCAAGGCGATGCGGATATGGACCTTTCGGACTATCCAGAACATGCATTTGACTACGTAGTCCTGAGCCGAACTCTTCAAGCTACTAGGCAACCAGAGGTTGTGGTCTCCAATTTAGTGAGAATAGGCAAACATGCCGTAGTCTCATTTGTAAATTTCGGGCACTGGAAAAAACGAATTGGCCTTTTATTCAGAGGTAGAATGCCAGTTAATAGCCCGGCATTTTCCTGGCACTCCTCACCAGACATACACCCATGCACAATCCTTGACTTCGTAACTTTATGCAAAAATCTCAATCTGGAAATAGAAGTAGCCATTTCCGTGGATGGCCAGGGAAAAAAACAAACAATTGCTTCAAATGGCAGGTCCGCAAATTTGCTTGGCGAACAGGCAATCTTTTTACTTAAAAGAAACTGATCACATGACTACCTAGGTCTCTCTTGCTGATTGTGGTTTAGAGAATTTTCTGGCTTGTTTGCCAGCCAACAAATGGGTTCCGGCATAGAGCCGCTTTCCCGCTTCTACGATTAAAACACCAGAAAATGTATGAAAAATACGAGCGCCAATATTTTCCCAGGTTGACCAGGACGCCAAAACCGCGCGAGAACTGCTAGGTGGGAAAAAAAGGGCCTGGGTCCTTCTGAGCGGCATAAAAAGGAGGTCCCGCAGCAATTGATCAAGTTGCCTGGGGGTATAGGGTAGCCCGTTCCCGAAAGGGGAATTATCAATTCTTGACCAGAGACCTCGGCGATTGGGAACTATAATAATCACGCGACCACTATCCTCCAGAACCCGCCACACCTCTCGCATCATTTGACGAAAATTCTCACTACACTCCAAACCATGGACGATCAGAACCCTGTCGAAGGAAAGATCAGGAATTGGCAAAGAGCCCTCGTCGTATGTAAAAACCCTGCCAAGGTCCTTATTAGGCCAATGCAACACCCCTTGCTGCAAAGGCATCCCCGCAACAATATCAACTGATTTACCTCTCAAGGAAGATAGATAGGGCAAAGCAAATCCAAGCCCCAACAGCGATAAGCGACTGAGATCGGGCCAAAGCTTTTGAATTTGGTCTGCCAATATCCTCTGGACCACCTGCCCCAAAGGATTATCGTAGAAATCTTTCAGATCACTTATATCATTCCACATATTGGCGATGCACAGTCCGTTTGGTAGTTTCTTAGAACATTGATCCAACTAAGCAAAGGATTGTAGTGATGTCGATACTCGAGATCGAGCAAATAGCCACGCGAAATGACAACTATGTCTACTTAATTCGCGATATTTCTAGTAACCGGGTTGCAGCTGTGGACCCATCGGATGCCGATCCAGTCATTGAGGCACTTAATAAGCTCGATTGGGTCCTGACTGATATAATCAACACCCATCATCACAACGACCATACTGGCGGTAATCTTGAGCTTAAAGAAAAGTACAATTGTTCTATCACCGGGCCCAGGGCCGATCACGATAGAATAGCAGGTATTGACTCAGATGTTGGTGATGGGGACCGTTATTTTCTTGGAGACTCAGAAGCAATGGTTTTTGATACACCAGGACATACGCGAGGGCATATTGCTTTTTGGTTTCCAGAAAGCAGCGCACTTTTTTGTGGTGACACTCTGTTTGCCTTGGGATGCGGACGCACCTTTGAGGGCACGCCACAGCAAATGTGGGAAAGCCTAAAAAAACTTCGTAATCTGCCAGATGAAACAAGAGTTTTCTGCGCCCATGAATACACGCAGGCCAATGCCAAATTTGCAGTCAGCGTTGACTCAAAAAATGAAAAACTTCTGAAAAGAGCTGAAAACATCAATAAGTTGCGTGCGGAAAACAAACGGACTGTACCTTCACTTCTTGGGGATGAGAAAGAGACAAACCCTTTTCTTCGGTGCGACATGGAAAGTATTGCTAACGCAGTTTCGTTAGACGCCAATGATCCTGTAACCGTCTTTGCGGAAGTAAGGCTCCGCAAAGATAATTTTTGAGCTGACTTTGGCATACTAGCTATGAGACTGATGACAAGCGGGGCTTCGCCATTTTCGAGAAAAGTAAAAGTCTTCGCGGCAGAAGTTGGTCTGTCCGACACGATTAAAACTATTGAGACTGATTATGATGATCCCGAAAGTGGCCTTTGGGAAGAAAACCCACTCGGTCGCGTTCCGACCTTAATCATGGGAAACGGAAATGCGCTAAATGGATCTTCCGTTATATGCGCATTTCTAGACACCATGCACAACGGTCCTAAGTTAATACCCGAGGCACCAAAAGAACACTGGAGAGCGCTTCATGGGGAAGCATTAGCCGATGGATTATGTGAGGCTGGAATAGCGATACAGAGAGAACTAGCACGGCCGATCGAAATCAGATCGGAGAGTTGGATTAAAAGGCAAAAAGAAAAAATCTATAGAACCACCACTTGGTTTGATAAGGAGTGGGACTTAACTGAAAATTCCATCAGAATAGACTTAATAGCTCTCGCCTGCACTCTAAGTTGGTTCGATCACAGGTTGGGAGACCAGTTGAATGACTGGAGAGAAAGCTCAGCCAGACTTTCGGACTGGCTTTCATGTTTTTCTATGCGTAATTCTATGATCCGGACTCGACCTGAGCAACACTTTTTAAATTAGGGTCTACCTTCTAAGACAACACAATATTCTTTTGAAATCCGATAACGAAAAACCAGGGATCAGTGCTAAAGACACAAAATTCACCTCACTGATCCAAGTGAACAAATAACTAAACTGATAATACAAAGTTTAGACCCAACAGCTCAGGTATGGCTGTGCTTGGTCTCAGTTCAATTTACAGCAGCTATACTATCTTTAAGACTGAGCTTTAATTTTTTCAACTCGGCGATTAACCCCATATTTTGATGAGGATAACTTAATTCTTCCTTTATTTTTTTTTCTAGTTGTGCGTGTTCTTTCTTCAGAAGTTCAATGTCAGCAACGGAAGTCATCTGCACCTCAATTCATTAATTCCAAATAAAGCCTAGTCCCTTCAACACGACTCTCAAAATAGTTTCTACAAAATTTTTCTTTTGTTCCTCAGATGGATCCTTTAGAAATAATATCTGCCTCAAGCGCTAGAGGGTTAATGAAAAATGCAGGACGAGGTTCAAATAAGAAATCTGCTCACCCAAGCCAAAAAAAAACACAGCGAACTAGATGAGACGATCATTCGACTAATCCAGCTCGGAACCCATGATCAACTTCATCTTCGGCGACTTAAGAAACGTAAATTACAATTAAAAGATCAAATTACAGCTCTTAATTCCAACCTCATACCCGACGATATCGCCTGACCTCTCAAGATTTATATCAGTATGGGAACTATGGGTTTTCTGCACCCAACCATAGCCCTATAATGCCGCAAGATATTTCGGAGTTAGACCATGGAAGTAGAGTCGGAAAAACAGCCTATTCCCCTCGTGGGAGTTGTCATGGGCAGTCAATCTGACTGGAGCACAATGGAGCATTCTACGAAAATCTTAGAGGACCTTGGCATAGCTTACGAAGCAAAAATTGTTTCGGCTCATAGAACCCCAGACCGTCTTTTTGATTATAGCAAAACGGCTCGTAAGAGAGGACTAAGGGTGATCATCGCCGGAGCCGGAGGAGCAGCTCACCTCCCGGGCATGCTATCTTCGATGACGCCTCTGCCGGTTTTAGGTGTTCCAATCCAGAGCAAAGCCTTGAATGGTATGGACAGCCTCCTATCTATAGCACAAATGCCTGCAGGAATTCCGGTAGGCACTCTGGCGATTGGGCAAGCGGGGGCGATTAATGCAGCGCTTTTGGCGGCTGCTATTTTAGCTGGAACAAATCAAGAGCTGGGTAAGGCTTTAGATCACTGGCGAACGGTACAATCCGAGTCGGTTGGCCTCGACCCGGAACGCCACCAGTGAGCGATAATCTTCGACAACCTCTAGCCCCTGGTTCTACCATTGGGATTATGGGAGGCGGTCAGCTTGGGAGAATGATCGCTCTTGCAGGCGCACAGTTAGGATACCAGGCAGTTACTTTTTGTGAATCTGACGAAGAGCCTGCCACGCATGTTTGCAAAGACTCTGTTATAGCACCCTATGAAGATAGAGCTGCTCAAGAGAAATTCATCTCTCTCGTCGATGTAATAACTTTTGAATTTGAAAATGTACCGGCGGACATAGCCGCTTATTTAGACGCCAATGCTTTAGTTCAGACCCAGCCCTGAAATCTTAAAAATCGCACAAGATAGAATTCTTGAAAAATCATTTCTAAATAATATTGGAATTGAGACTGCTCCTTGGGAACCCATAACCGATCTCACCTATACCTCCAAAATTATTGAAAAGACTGGCCCCAAGTCCATCTTCAAAACAGCGAGACTCGGTTACGACGGGAAGGGCCAGGAGAAAATAGACAGCAAAGAAGAACTTGATGCTGCTTGGTTAGCTGCAGGATCCGTTCCAGCAATCGTTGAAGGTTTCGTTGATTTCCAATGTGAGATATCAGTGATCATAGCGAGAGATACAGAAGGTAATAGCAAATGTTTTGATGTTGTTGAAAACATTCATAGCAATCATATTCTCGACAAGACAATTGCGCCTGCAAGAGTCGAGAGCCAAATCGCCGAGGCAGCAACCGCAGTTGCCGTCAAAATAGCATCCGCCCTCTCATTGGTGGGGCTCATTGCGGTTGAAATGTTTGTTACAAAAGACAAGCGGATAATAGTCAACGAAATTGCCCCTCGTCCCCACAACTCAGGTCATTGGACGATTGATGCTTGTATAACTTCGCAGTTCGAACAATTGGTCAGGGTGGTGTGCGGATTACCTCTCGGTTCAACCCAAAGGCATTCAAACGCTCTGATGCAAAATCTAATTGGGGAAGACGCTGAGCGGTGGCATGAAGTTACTGCTAATAACGAAAATAAACTTCACCTATATGGAAAAAAAACTGTACGCTCAGGAAGGAAAATGGGGCACGTTACCCGACTGCTCCCGTTGTCTCCGGATTGGCAAAATCAAGACATTGAATTAGCAATGTCGGTTATGAGGCCACGGACCTAAAGTGAGAAAAACAGGAGAGGGGATTGGGAATCATTCCTCTTATTTGTTCTGATTTCTTACGAATTTTTTGGATCCCCAATACATCGTTTATTCTTCGATCGAGGAAGTCCCAAGTGTCTTGACACCCCTCTGATTGGTCTTCCAACCAAAAAACGTTTGTGGAGGCGACTACCCCTGCAAGCAATGCACGTTTTGTATAAAAGCTAAAATCAGCGGACTTATCGCCGACTGCAAACCAGATTGCATCCACCGTGCGGTACAAAAGGCTGAACGAATGCCTTCCATTTCCTGGCAACATCATGAACGAAGTAAGTCTCCGGATTGCTTCTCGATTCGGTTCTAAAAATTCTAACCTACATCGCACTGCCCTTGCCACTTGATCCCGAATTTTCATTTCCGAAGAAGGCTCTCGAGAAGTACTAGCTAACATTTCTTCATCAGCTAGTTTCGAAAAAATAATGGCTGCATCCAGCCCTCCCCGTGGAAATAGCCTGTCGACTTCCGCACGAGGCCAAGATAAATCAGCTGCGGCACGCCTAAGGGCAACCCTATTCCATCCATCAAAAACCACGTGTGTAAGTGCAGCTAAGACCAATTTTTTTTGAAGTTCTTCTATTGATTTTTTAGCCATAGAAAAATTTTTCCAAAATGTTTTATTAGTTTATATCAGGCAAACCATGGCGCTGAGCTTCATCCGTGAAGACCAAAAGATCCAGACTTTTCATTCTTTGGGGGTACAATATCCCATCCAAATGATCAAATTCATGCTGAAATACACGGGCATGAAAGCCTGACGCCTCACGTTTTATCAGCTCTCCGTCCGGAGAATATCCTTGATATTGAATGTGACAATAGCGAGGCACAGCACCAGTTAGTCCGGGGACGGATAGACAACCTTCCCAACCAACCATCATTTGATCTGACAGTTTTGTCCAAGATGGGTTTATCAATGCAGTGAGTGGAGCATGTTCTGCTTCATTGATATCTCCTTGATCTGAACTACCGCGTTCAGCCATGAAAAGAAGAACCCTTTTGCGCACATGAACCTGTGGAGCGGCTAGACCAGTACCATCCGCATCAATCATGGTTTCATTCATGTCTTGGAGCAGCTGCTTTATTTCAGATGCGGTTGGATCACTAACCGGCTCGGCCGGCTGAGAAAGGGAAGGATCTCCCATACGCGCGATTTTCAGTATTGCCATACGAGTGAACTAGCTATTTAAACAGCGACTATCAATGATTTTTTAAAAATTAATCTAGCGCTTGTATGATTTCTTCGGTCATTTTTTTAGCATCACCAAACAGCATCATCGTATTGTCTCGGAAGAACAACTCATTCTCAACGCCGGCATAACCAGCACCCATCGATCGTTTTACGAATAAAACGGTGCGGGCTTTCTCAACATCCAAAATTGGCATACCGAAAATAGGGCTTGAGGAGTCTGTTTTCGCAGCGGGATTTGTAACGTCATTCGCACCAATAACATAGGCAACATCCGCGGTCGTAAATTCGTGATTGATTTCTTCAAGCTCAAATACTTCATCGTAAGGGACATTAGCTTCGGCGAGCAAAACATTCATGTGACCAGGCATCCTTCCGGCAACAGGGTGGATGGCATAGCTTACATCAACACCTTCGGCTTTGAGAGCGTCAGCCATCTCCCTAACCGCATGTTGAGCTTGAGCCACAGCCATGCCGTAGCCCGGAACAATAATTACTTTACCTCCATTCTTCATAATGAAAGCAGCATCTTCGGCAGAACCCCGGCGTACACTCTGATCCGTTACAACCTGAGCTGTGGTTGAACTTTCTTCTCCCCCAAAGCCGCCGAGTATCACTGAAAGGAATGATCTATTCATGCCCTTACACATGATATAACTCAATATTGCGCCGGAAGATCCGACAAGAGCTCCAGTTATAATTAAGAGCGTGTTACCTAATGTGAAACCGATCCCACAAGCAGCCCAGCCAGAATATGAGTTGAGCATTGACACCACGACCGGCATATCGGCTCCACCAATTGGCAAAATAATCAAAAATCCTAGCGCAAGAGCAAGAACCACGAGAGCCCAGTAAGCTACATACGATTCTGTCGTCGAAAACCAAAAGACGAGCCCAAAAGCGCTCACACCAAGCGCCGCATTCAAAAAATGTTGTCCTGAAAAAACCAAAGGTGTCCCGGAAACTAGGCCCTGTAATTTCGCAAACGCCACTATAGATCCGGTAAAGGTTATCGCTCCGATAGCAGTTCCAATAGACATTTCAATAAGGCTTACTGTTTTTATTTCCCCCACGGATCCGATCCCGTAAGCATCAGGAGCAAAGAGGGCGGCCGACGCCACAAAAACAGCTGCCAGACCCACTAGACTATGGAACGCAGCGACCAACTGGGGTAAGGCTGTCATCTGAATTTTTAGCGCAATAATCGTACCGATCGCGCCCCCAATTAAAATCCCGATTGCAATCCAGGTATAGGACAAGACACCGGGAGAAGCCAAAGTAGTCCCTATCGCAATGACCATCCCCGCGATACCAATAAGGTTTCCACGGCGCGCCGTATCAGGCGAAGACAACCCTCTCAGAGCAAGTATAAAGCAGATTGCCGCAATTAGATAAGCTAACGCTGTAAGGTCTTCGTTCAACGGAGCCTCCTAGCCTTTTTTCTTATACATTTGCAACATTCGCTGAGACACAAGAAACCCACCGAAAATATTTATGCTAGCGAGGACAACAGCAAGAAAACCAAATATCTTTGACAGGTTCAGGTCAAGTGGACCTGCTGCGACTAAAGCCCCAACAATGATCACGGAAGAAATTGCATTGGTAACGCTCATTAAAGGGGAATGCAGTGCAGGGGTTACATTCCATACAACGTAGTAACCAACAAAAATTGCGAGGATAAAAACTGCAACTAAAAGCATTAATGTCCCGTCTGACGATGCTTCAGCAGCTTTCTGCGCCGATTCTATTGCCTTATCAGGATTCATGAGGGACTCTCACCTATCTGTAGTTTTTCGTCATTGCGCAAGGCTGGGTTCACGAGCTGACCATCCCGAGACACCAAACTGCCTTTTATTATTTCATCTTCCCAATCAATTGCGAGAGAACCATTTTCTTTATCTACCATGGGTTCAATGAAATTCAGTAAATTTTTCGCATACATAGCGGATGCATCGGTCGCGAGGCGACTGGGCACATTTGCGTGACCAACTAAAATAACCCCCTCCTTTTCGACAACCTTCCCGTACTCGCTTAAAGGGCAATTACCCCCCTGCTCCACAGCCAAATCAACGATAACAGATCCTTTTTTCATACCCTTGACCATATTATCGGTCACCAAAACAGGTGCAGGGCGGCCGGGTATCAAAGCAGTACATATGATAATATCGTTTTTGACCACGACCTCTCCCAAAACTTGCTCCTGTCTTGCTTGATATTCTGTGGTCATTTCTTTGGCGTATCCACCGGCCGTTTCAGAGTCCGCCGACGCCTCTTCATCGACGGCTACAAATTTTGCCCCCAGGCTCTCAACTTGCTCCTTAACCGCGGGGCGGACATCGTATGCTGAAACTACGGCACCCAAGCGCTTGGCGGTCGCTATCGCTTGCAGTCCCGCCACCCCTGCACCAAGAACTAACACTCGAGCGGGTGGTATAGTCCCCGCAGCTGTCATCATCATTGGCAGCGCTCTAGTATACTCATTGCAGGCATCTAATACTGCCTTATAACCAGCCAAACTCGATTGAGAAGAGAGCACATCCATGGACTGAGCTCTTGAGATTCTAGGGACAAGCTCCATGGCAAAAACTGTAATATTTGCATCAGCCAATTGCTTCGCCTGTTCAGGGTTCGACAAGCTTTGCATATTAGCAATGAGAATGGTTCCTGGCTTTATAAGCGAAGTCTCGTCATCGCCCCCCTCTTCCTTGGTCATCGGGCGTTGGACCTTTAGAAGTATTTCGGCGTCCTCTAATGCGGAAGCAGCGTCAGAAACAATTTCAGCACCAGCTTCTGCGAACGCTCCATCAGAAATCGATGCCCCGTCGCCCGCCCCTGTTTCAACCACCACTTCAAAACCGAGTGCTCGATATTTTTTAACAGTTTCTGGGGAAGCTGCTACCCTCGACTCATCTGCCCTAATTTCCTTCGTAACAGCAATTTTCATAGCTTATAAGATACGGCCATGGTAATTTTTTACAGTTTAACCATGCCTTTTTACCATGATTCACACAAGCCCGATTAAATTCATGTTATTCGTTATGTCTCTAGCATAAAAACAAATTAAGTAACCATATTTATCGAAATGCTCAGGTGCTTCCAAATAAGGCTATATACGGTTAGAAGGCTCAGTTTTTAAATCTTTGCTTCAAATAATGCTAAGTCCAACCGAGCTCAGATGAAATTGACACCAAATCGTTACCTCGAGGCAGACTTAGGACAGGGATATCAACAACAAAATTTTTGAGGGTCTTTACAGTTTCATTCATAGCTACCGGTTGTTCTTGTGACTCGCTAATTATAACGGCCAAGACCTCGACGCCCCGACCCCGCAGCACATCAATCGAACTAAGAGTGTGGCTCAAAGAGCCAAGATAACTTCCACCAACAAGCAAAACTGGATAATCAAGCGCTACTATCCAGTCAAGGACTGTTGAAGCTCGCGAGAGCGGAACCATAATGCCGCCAACACCCTCGACAAGTTTAAAATCTGTTTCATTTCTGGTTCCCAAGGTCCACTTTACCAACTCCTGAAAATCGATTTCTCTCTCTTCCCTCTCCGCCGCCATATCTGGCGAGATTGGCTCTTGAAATCGCCAAGGCGAAACCCTCTGGACATTCTGAGGTTGGACACTCAGACCCATTGCAGTCAAAATGCACGCAGTATCACTCTGCTCTATTGCGTCCTCGCAATAACCGCTGATTACAGGTTTCAGACCAACCACAGATTTACCGGCTCCCCTGAGGATTTTTATTAGATTGCTCGTAACATAGGTCTTCCCTACCCCTGTTCCTGTCCCCGTAATAAAAACCTTCATCATTTTGCAAGGCCCAGCCGTTTAATCGCGTCAATTAAGCGGGATACGTCTTCCTCAAAATGATTTGCACAGAAAGTAAAGCGAAGCCGAGCTGTCCCCTTTGGTACTGTGGGAGGACGTATAGCGGTGACTAAAAACCCTTCCTCTTGCAAGTCGAGGGACGCTTGCAAAGCCGACTCGGGCGAACCAAGTATGAGAGGGACAATCGCACTTTGGGCTTCAGGCAAACCGAGACTTTCTGCAAAACCACGGGCAAGCCGCAGCGGTCGGGATACAAGGTTATTATCGGTCCTAATAATATCTAGCGCTGCAATTGACGCTGCGACTGCGGCCGGCGGCAGCCCCGTCTCATAAATGAGGCTCCGAGCACGATTTACCAACAAGTCTATAACTGGGGCTGATCCAGATAAAAATCCCCCGTAAGAACCTACCGATTTAGATAATGTACCCATCTGCAAGTGAACTCTTTTTTGCAACCCCGCTGCAGCCACACTGCCTGCCCCATCGCCTAGAACACCTAACCCATGTGCGTCGTCGACAAATAGCCAAGCTTCAAACTCTTCTGCCAAATCACACAACCCTTGAAGGGGTGCGCGATCTCCATCCATACTAAAAACACCTTCGGTCAAAATAAGACATTTTTTATAACTGGCGCGCTTTTCCATTAGCTTCTGGCGACAATCTTCTAAATCATTATGTAAAAAATATTCAATTTTTGACCCTGACGCGCGAAGCCCAGCGTGCATGCTGGCGTGTGCAAGCTCGTCGGTGAGACACAGATCTTCCGGACCTGCAAATACTGGAATTGCTCCAAGATTAGCCAAATAACCACTGCCAAATACAACAGCTGAATCAGAGCGCTTGATCTCGGATAAAGACTTTTCAAGTGTTGCATAAAGAGGATGGTTACCGGTAACCAACCTCGACGCCCCAGCCCCGGCACCGAATGTCATAATAGCATCTGCGGCAGCTTTTCGGACCTTTGGGTGCTGAGAAAGGCCGAGATAATCATTGCAACAAAATGAAATTAATCTTTTTTCTCTTCTAAAAGCCGCCCCTGCTAGTCCGCGAGAAGTTGTGTCCAAAACACGGCGCAAGCCATTCTGTTCGATTGACGCTAACTTCTGCTCCGCGAAATTATCTAACGAGCTTTTTTTATCCATTGGTACCGATTAAAGAGTCTGAATCAACCATGCTTGCCGTTCATTCTTAAGGGTTTACTATAGGATGTGTTTTAGGACAGTCCACAATGCAAAGTTTACAAGAAAAATCATCAGTTAATCCAACGAAAGCAAGCCCGATCCGCCACGATTGGACTCAAGAGAGCGTCGAAAAGCTATTTTATGAACCCTTCAACGATCTACTTCACAAGGCGCAGACCCTGCATCGGCAGTTTTTTGATCCCAATGAAGTACAAATAAGCACCTTACTCTCAATTAAGACTGGATCTTGTCCAGAAGATTGCGCTTATTGCCCTCAGAGTGCCCATTTTGAAACAGGTCTTGAAAAAGAGTCCCTTCTTTCGACGGACCAAGTTGTGGGAGCCGCATTGGAAGCTAAAAATGCCGGAGCCACCCGGTTTTGCATGGGAGCCGCATGGAGGCAACCCACGGACAAAGATCTAGATATTGTCTGTGACATGGTGACCGCAGTGCGAAATGTCGGCATGGAAACGTGTGTGACATTAGGAATGTTGAAGGCAAATCAAGCTACCCGCCTAAAAAACGCGGGTCTTGATTTTTACAACCACAACATAGACACATCTGAAGATTTTTACAGCACCATAATCTCAACGCGAAATTTCAAAGATCGGATCGAAACCCTAACAAATGTCAGTGCTGCCGGGATAAACGTTTGCTCGGGAGGTATCGTGGGAATGGGAGAGTCAATAAGCGATCGGGCGTCAATGTTGAGGACCTTGGCAAACTTACCCTCTCATCCAGAGAGCGTCCCAGTAAACATGCTAGTCAGAGCTCCAGGAACACCCCTAGAGAACGCAGCGACGCTTGATCCATTTGACTTCGTCCGAACAATTGCGGCGGCTCGCATCATGATGCCTGCCTCAATTGTGAGACTGTCCGCCGGGCGAAATGATATGAATGACTCTACTCAAGCGCTCTGCTTCCTTGCAGGCGCCAATTCTATTTTTTACGGCGACTATTTACTAACCACAGAAAACCCTCAGGTGTCTGCCGATCAATCTCTTTTCAAGAGATTAGGTCTGCGCCCCATGCAAGCAAACACTGCGCATGACAAAGATTGACAATCGGCTCGATCATTTATGGCGTCCTTATACGCAGATGCAGACCGAGACGTCGCCTCTAAAGGCCGTAAGGACAGAAGGCGCGGAAATTTTTCTCGATGATGGGCGCAGACTTATTGATGGAATAGCGAGCTGGTGGACGGCATGTCACGGCTATAATAATAGCCACATCACCAACGCGATTAAACTGCAACTTGAGAAAATGCCGCATGTGATGTTTGGTGGTCTAACACATGAACCGGCCCTAAGCTTAGGTGAGAGGCTCGCAAATATCCTCCCTGGAGCAGGCACCGACTCTGCTTTAAAGCACGTTTTTTTCTGCGACTCTGGATCGGTTGCTGTCGAAATCGCATTGAAAATGGCTGCGCAGTATTGGAGAAACAAAAGCCAGCCAGAACGGATCAAATTCGTCTGTTTTCGACACGCATATCACGGGGATACGATGGGAGCCATGTCTGTTTGCGACCCTGAAGAGGGTATGCATTCCCATTTTAGAGGATTTTTTCCAGAACAAATTTTAACCGTCCTGCCAAGAACTCAAGACGAAATCAGCGATTTCTCAAAATTGCTTCAAAAAGAAAGAAAAAACGTTGCGGCTGTTATTCTGGAGCCATTAGTTCAAGCGGCGGGAGGAATGAAATTTCATGAACCGGAAATACTTCGTTCGATCAAAGCTGCATGCGAGGCCAATGACGTTCTATTTATTGCGGACGAAATTGCCACAGGATTTGGACGAACCGGCACGATGTTCGCTTGCGAACAAGCAGAGATAGCACCCGATATTATTTGCCTTGGCAAGGCTATGACTGGAGGTTCTATCAGCATGGCGGCAACGGCGGCAAACGACCAAATTTGGCAAGCTTTCCAGTCCAATAATATCTCAGACGCTTTTATGCATGGACCCACTTACATGGCGAACCCTTTGGGATGCGCAGCGGCGAATGCTTGCCTAGAACTATTTGAGACTGGTGCTTGGCGCAAACAAACAAGAGAGATTGAGGATCACTTCAGGGAGTCGTTGGAGGTCTGCAAAAGTTTACCCGGGGTAATTGACGTTCGAAGCAAAGGCGCCATCGGTGTTGTTCAAGTTAAAGATGGATCCAGACTACCTGAACTGAAAAATCACTTTGTTAATGAGGGTGTTTGGGTACGGCCTTTTGGAGATATCATTTACCTGATGCCGCCATTTATTTTAACTAACGCTCAGATGTCTCATCTGACACAGGCTGTTTCAAAGATAACAAGCCTTTGGAGTAAGTTCTAAAAACCCTCGATCTGCTGACGCTTGCGATCTAATTTCCGGGTACGCCTCACTGCTTCAGCTTTTTTTCGTACACGTTTTTCAGAAGGCTTCTCGTAAGCGCGATGTCTTTTCATTTCCCGCCAAATCCCCTCTCGCTGCATTTTTTTCTTGAGCGCTTTTAGGGCACCATCAATATTATTGTCGCGTACAAATACCTGCACTGTGCCGGCTTCTCCTTCTCATCAAAAATATCTAAACGGCTCAAAAGAGCATTAGATCGCGGGTTCTAGCAGAAACCATCCAGTTTGCAAACTTAATTATTTCGCCCTAAGCAGCGGGAAGAAGTTTTACCTTTGCTAGAGCAGCCGCCTGAGAGACGTCAAGTTCGTCCGAGTCAAAATTTTCAATAAGTCCCTCAAACATTTGGTGCCAATTTATTTCAGCATTGAGATGTGTAAACACTGAGCCTAAACCAATTGCTGCCCGATCCATTAACACGAACTCTCTTGGAGGTTTAACTCCCCCAAGCTTTTGTAATTCTTGATGAACTTTCGCCGCGACCTGAGCACCATAAAACTTACTCTCCCCCTCTTGAATTGGTCTTATTTTATCTTCAAGTAGTGGAGCATATAAAAATTCTGCCCAAAGATTCAAAACCTCGACGAGATCACGTGATAAGTTTGTAAAGCCCCAAGTCTCGTAAGCATGAACTGCCAATGCCTCGTCATTTGTTTCTATAGCCCGATATAAATCTATAACACCCCTTACGAAATGAGGGCTAAAAATACGGACACACCCAAAATCCAAAAGGTTGATGTCGCCATTCTCCCGTACCGAATAATTTCCAAGGTGCGGGTCCCCGTGTATTACACCGAAATGATAGAATGGCACATACCATGCGCGGAACATATTCTCCGCCACTCTATTTCGAAATGATTGATCCTTGTCAGCCACCTCCAGAAGATGCACCCCTTCCAACCAAGTCATGGTCAGTAGTCGCGGGGTCGAGAGCGATTTCAAATTCTGCGGTACGTGTACCGCCTTTACTGGCCCGAGGATGTTGCGATAAAGGTCCATGTGCTTCGCCTCACGGACATAATCTAACTCTTCTCTTAATCGCGCGCTGACTTCGGAGTATATCTCATCGGTGTTAATTGCTCGATCGTAGCGTTGATAGATAGAAAAGATTAATTTCAACTGTTTCAAATCTGCTTCAACAGCTGATTGCATGTCGGGATATTGAAGCTTACACGCCAAACTTTTTTTTCCATCGAAGGCTTTATGGACCTGTCCCAACGAAGCAGCTGCAGCGGCCTGTTTATCAAAATTAGCAAATTTCATTTGCCAATCTGTCCCCAGTTCTGATGACATTCTGCGGCGCACAAAGAGCCACCCCATAGAAGGTGCTTGCGATTGTAACTGCGATAATTCCTCTACATATTCAGCAGGTAAAATATCAGGTATCGTCGATAAGATTTGCGCCACTTTCATCAGTGGGCCCTTTAAGCCACCGAGAGCTTTTTTTAGATCTCTGGCGTGTCTTTCTTTATCTAATTCAAGACCAAAGTAGCGATTTCCGGCGACTCGTGCAGCCAGGCCCCCTATCGCCCCACCCACACGAGCATAACGCTTTAACCTGCCACCTGCCGTTGCCCGCTCGTTATCGGATTGCTCGCTCACGTATCTATCCCATTTCTTCCAACTCGTCGATAAGCCTGCCGACGACATCAAGACCTGTCGACCAAAAATCTGGATCAGATGCATCCAAATCAAAAGGCGCTAACAATTCTTTGTGTCCGAGAGTCCCTCCAGCTCCCAGCATCGAAAGGTACCGATCCACAAATCCTGTCTCAGCTTCTTGGTATCGTGCATAGAGTGCATTCACCAAACAATCACCAAAAGCGTAGGCGTAAACGTAAAATGGCGAATGAATGAAATGTGGAATATAGCACCAATAGTATTTGTACTCCTCATGGAGGCGTATCGCCGGCCCAAGGCTCTCCGTTTGTACATCCAACCAAAGATCACAAATCTTGTCCGCAGGTAATTCACCCTTAATCCTCTCGTTATGAAGCCTGAGTTCAAAATCGTAAAAAGCAATCTGTCGAACAACAGTATTCAGCATATCCTCGACCTTACCGGCCAAAATTGCTTTACGACGAGCCAAGTTTTCTTCTTGTTCTAGCATTGACCGAAAGGTCAACATCTCACCAAATACACTTGCGGTCTCGGCCAATGTAAGGGGGGTATTACATTTTAAGTGCCCCTGTTTTGATGCTAATACTTGATGCACCCCATGACCCAATTCATGTGCGAGAGTCATAACATCTCTCGGACGGCCCATAAAATTTAGTAACAAATATGGATGTGCTGAAGGGACAGTCGGATGGGCAAAGGCTCCCGTTGCTTTACCCTCACGGCTCGCGGCGTCAATCCATCGTTTTTCAAAAAAAGTTTTGCCAACAAGAGCGAGCTCAGGAGAGAATCTTTCGTAAGCCTCGAGGACAATGTCTTTAGCGTCATCCCAACTATAATTGGTTTCACCTGACCCCGGAATAGGGGCGTTTCGATCCCAATAATCAATTTTTGTTTTACCGAACCAACCTGCCTTGAGACCATAGTATCGATGGGACAAATTGGCATAAGATCGCTTAACTGCCTTTGTCAGCGCATCAACGACCTCATCCTCCACTCGATTGCTTAGATTACGGGCTGCTTGGGGCGAGGCATATCCACGCCAGCGATCGTCTGTCTCTTTATCCTTTGCAAGAGTATTTGTGATGAGAGAGAAAAGATGAACATTCTGGCCCAGGCTTTTTCCCAGCGCTTTAGCGCCTGCCTTCCTTACGCGAGCTTCACTGTCCGAGAGCATATTCAGCGTTTGCTCGATTGTTTTTTCTTCTCTGCCGATTTTGATCCGGAGGCGCGCTATCGTCTCATCAAAGAGACGGTTCCAAGCAGCCCTACCCGAAACGTGCTTATCGTGGAGAAGCCTCTCTAAATCCTCGTTCAATTGATGTGGTCTGGATAGTCTTAAGTCTCTCAACCAGGGTTCATATTTCGACAAAGATTTGTCTTTTAGTTTCTGTTTCATTGATCGATCAGAAATAGCGTTTATCTCTAATCCAAAGAAAACTAAATGCGCAGAAATTGTTGTAACACGCTCCTGCATCGTTTGATAAAACTTACTGGAAGTCGGATCAGTCAAATTTTGTGCATGAGAAAGCTGAGCATAACTCATAATTTTGCTCAATATTTCGTCGATTTTCTCAAAGTCTTCGACAGCCTTGCTCAGATCAAGCCCACTCAATCGAGCGACTTGACCATGATACTTCTTGTAAAATGAGTTCGCCAGCTGATCCGAAGCCGAGAGATCAGCCTCAAGATCTTGACCATCTATGCCGCTGTAAAGATCTGATAGGTCCCATTCCGGTGGAGTGCTTGACTCAATTTTTTTCTGATTTCTCACAGTGATTCCTAACAAAAGTGGTTGTTGAACTGATATAGTTCGCAATAATTAATAACCCAAGGCCTAAGCTGTTAATAACCCTAGGATAGCGGAATTGTGGACATGAACGACGCCAATCAGAAAGACCTTGTGACCATATTCGCGGACATGGTCGATAAAAAAGGAAACCTGCCCTTTTTATGGGAAAAAAAGAGCGGGCAATGGATTTCACAGTCTTGGAGAGCGACCGCGGATTTAGTTGTCTCACTTGCGGAAGGTCTTCAAAGAGACGGATTGGCCTCCGGTGACAGAGTAATGCTGGTTTCCGAGAGCAGAAAAGAATGGCCATCGGTAGACCTAGCGATTATGGCGGCGGGTGGAATTACAGTGCCCGCTTATACAACAAATTATGAAAATGAACACTTGCATGTCTTGGAGGATTGTGAGGCGAACTGGATTATCGTCTCAAATCAATCACTGTTAGATCGGGTGCTCCCGGCGGCGGAAAGGTCCCTAAAAGCAAAAAAGATATTGGTTCTTGATGAGTTTATTCCTCCAGAAACTGATTTGGAGATCGTCAGAATAGAGACAATATTTACAGAGGTAGATGGCAACAGCACGGATAAACTCCGGGCAATGTCTAAAAATCTCACTGGCAAAAGTATTGCGTGTCTAATTTATACATCAGGGACAGGCGGGACGCCGAAAGGCGTAATCTGTCAGCATGCTGGAATAATGAGTAATTGTAGGGACGCAAGTCGAATTCTTGCCCAAATGGGACTTGATGATGAGGTATTCCTCTCCTTCCTACCCTTATCACACTCCTACGAGCATACAGCAGGCCAGTTCTGGCCGATAAGCATCGGAGCGCAAATTTACTATGCTGAGTCCATAGATAAACTAGCCTCCAACATGCAGGAGGTGAGGCCCACTCTGATGTCGGCCGTACCCCGGTTATATGAGTCAATGCGCGATCGCATTCTTCGGGGGGTAAAGCAGCAAAGCCAACTTAAGGCATATTTATTCCATCAGACAATTTCGTTAGGCCAGAAAAAGTTTGAGGGCAAATCATTAACGGCATTTGAAAAATTCCAAGACATGGTGCTTGAAAAAATAGTTCGGACAAAAGTGGCAGACCGTTTTGGTGGGCGTCTAAAAGCTTTTATCTCGGGCGGAGCCCCACTAAATTATGAAGTGGGCATGTTTTTTACAGGTCTCGGTATAAGGCTCCTGCAGGGCTATGGCCAAACAGAGTCGGGACCAGTGATCAGTGTTAATCCCCCAAACGGATACAGAATTGATTCCGTTGGAATACCGTTTTCGGAGGCTGAAGTAAAAATCGCAAATGACGGCGAAATCCTCGTTAAGGGAGATTTGGTCATGCAAGGGTACTGGGGGCAAGAGGCTGCAACTTCTGAAACAATTGTCGATGGTTGGCTGCACACAGGTGACGTTGGAGTCATAGACCCTGACGGCCATATTAGAATTACTGACCGAAAGAAAGACATCATCGTTAATTCCGGGGGCGATAATATATCCCCTCAGCGTGTAGAGGGCTTTCTAGTGGCTGAACCCGAAATTCATCAGGCAATGGTCTATGGCGATAAAAGGCCTCATCTCGTAGCTCTACTAATCCCTGACACAGACTTCGTTCGAGAATGGTCCGAGAGCAACCTGTCGCATCCCGAGGATCTCTCGAATTTGATGGCGAACCCTCAATTCCGTGCAGCTATGGGGCGAGTATTGGAAAGGGTTAATAGCCAACTTAACCCAATCGAGCGCGTGCGAAGGTTCGTCTTATCGAGTGAAGAACTTACAATAGAAAACGAAATGATGACCCCAACTCTAAAAATAAGAAGACATATTGTTCGTGAGAATTTTTCTGACCAATTGGAGGCACTCTATGGATCGTAAAATTACTCTTAAATCAAGAATTTTACCGGCCCTTCTAACTTTGATCTTGCTGGGTGGATGCACCGGGCCTTTGGCGACATTTGGCGATGACAGGTCCCGTGGAAATACAATTGCAGACAACGAGATTATCCTAGACATTAATAAAAGGCTTTTATCGGAGCGTAACCGCGATCTTTTCTTTAGCGTATTTGTTGACGCTTACGAGGGGCGCGTCATGCTAACCGGTATGGTATCAAGCGAGGGTAACAAGCGCCGCGCAGCCAGGCTCGTGAATGGTCTCACAAACGTTCGGGCGCTTTACAACAACATCAAAATTGTGAAGAACGACAACATCAAAACTAGAGCAAACGATACCTGGATTGACGCCAAAATTCGCGCGCAACTGTTATCTAAAAAGGATATCAAATGGCTTAACTATCGATGGCGGGTCGTTAACGGAACGGTTTACTTGTTAGGACGAACAAAAAGCTCTTCAGAGAAAGCAGATATACTTAGAATCATTCGTCAAACCAGCAGGGTTAGAGGAATCATTGAATATATTGAGGTAAGCTAAAACAAGAGATTTAAGGATGTAACATGACCGATGCAAAAACAGTTCTAATAGTGGGCGCAGGTCCTGGACTCAGCGCAAGTATAGCTCGCCGTTTTTCTAGCGAAGGGTTTCGCGTGGCTTTAGCTGCAAGGAATATTGAGAAACTTACCAAAATTTGTGAGGAGACCGGCTCTAAAGCATACAAATGCGATGCATCCGTTCCTAAAGAGATGGAAATTCTTTTTGAGACTGTAGGCAATCAAATTGGAGAACCTAACCTAGCAATATACAACGCCTCTAATAGGGTACGAGGGCCGATCACTGACATCGACCCCGAAGCGGTTCTTCGCGCTATCACAATCTCTTGCTACGGTGGTTTCCTGATGGCCCAACAGGCTGCTAAGCGAATGTTAAAAAAAGGCAGTGGGGCAATATTTTTTACCGGGGCATCAGCAGGGGTGAAGGGATACCCGAACTCAACCACCTTCGCCATGGGCAAGTTCGGTTTGCGGGGCCTTGCCCAGGCATTGGCTAGAGAACTTCATCCGCAAAACATCCACATCGGTCATTTTGTAATAGACGGTGGAATAAGCAAAGGACCAGATGACCCTAGAAACGATCGAGGGCCCGATGGCCTCCTAGATCCTAATTCGATAGCAGAGAATTATTGGCAATTTTGGAAGCAACCACGAGACAGTTGGGCATGGGAGACAGAATTACGACCATGGAAGGAGAAGTTTTAATTTGCTTTTCAGCTGCCTATTTAAATTGATCAGGATCCACCCCGGATTGCTCCAGCATCCCTAGGGCATTCAAATAGGTATCTAAAACAAAATCTTCTTCTTGACGCTTTTCGACGTCCATTTTCCTCAATGAAACGACTTTTCGCATAATCTTTGGGTCAAAACCCATAGCTTTGGCTTCAGCATAAACTTCCCTGATATCAGCAAGAAGATTAGCTTTTTCTTCTTCCAGCCTCTCAATCCTCTCGATAAAAGCGCGCAACTGATCTCTGGCGATCGTCCCAGTGCCCTCGGGCATACCTTTTGCTCCTTATAAAAATTTTCTTATGTCAAAAAATATCTTGAAAGCCCGAATAAATCGCAAAGATTTCTGGAGGGGGCCTTTTTGTCCTTAAAACTAGGTTGTTAGATTTGGATCAGCCATTACCTTTTTGAACGCTTCTTGCTGCTCAGCCGTGGACTCCTTTTGATAGGTATTCTTCCATTCGTCATATGTCATACCATAGACATCCATGCGCGCTGTATCCATATCCAAGTCGATACCCCTCTCGTCAGCAGCTGCCTTATACCACTTACTGAGACAATTCCGACAAAATCCTGCCAGAGTCATCAGGTCAATATTCTGGACATCTGTTCTCTTCTGTAGGTGTCCGACAAGCGTTCTAAATGCAGCCGCTTCCAACTCCATGCGGGTATTTTGATCTATTTCGGTCATCTTTCTAATTTCCTCCGGACCTCATCTCATTTAATCTATTACTCAAACATAAAGGTTCTATCCCAAAACGGCTATGTCAGAATTACCATTAAGGGCAATATTTAATCGTGCCTTGCGAGCTAGCGATCCATACCCCCTAATCAGAAAATATTTGCCAAAAAATGTAAACGGCAGAGTTATTGTCATCGGAGCTGGCAAAGCCTCCGCCAGAATGGCATTGGCTGTCGAAGACTTTTATCAAGATTGCTCTGGCGCCATCGCAGTACCCCACGGAACAGAAAGCGGATGCAAACGATTAGATACCATCTTTGCCGGACATCCAGTTCCCGACTCATCAAGTTTATTTGCTGCTAAAAGGCTCTTAGAAACAGTCGATAATTTGCGCGAGCAAGATCTCGTGATAGCCCTCATTTCAGGTGGCGGTTCTTCACTGGTTTGTTATCCGCCACCCGGGATTTCACTCGCCGAGAAACAAACCCTAACAAAAGCCTTGCTGGCCAGCGGCGCATCAATTTCCGAAATTAATGCTGTCCGAAGAGAAATTTCCAGAATTAAAGGAGGCCGGCTAGCCTTAGCAGCGTCTCCAGCCACCTTGATAACTTTGATAATTTCAGATGTTCCTGGAAATTATCCTGAGGCGGTGGCATCTGGGCCTACAATCCCCTCTGCAGCGAGCCCGTTAGACATAAGGCATATTCTGGGAAAATACCGAATTCCTATTTCGAAACCCGTTGAGAAATATCTAACCGAGAGATCAAAGGCGGTGTCCCTCGAGAGCAATTTGAGCTCTACGACGCATATAGTGCTCTCTGGATCTGACATGTTGCGAAGTGCCGAGATGGACCTCTCCTCAAGGGGTATATCTGTTCAGAACCTTGGTGATGCGGTTCAAGGGTCATCCCAAGAAGTAGCCAAGCTACACGCTGAAAAATTAATGAAATTACCACTGGACACAGTTTTGTTATCGGGGGGGGAACTAACGGTGAAGCTGGACAGAAATGCTTTCAAACGACGGGGCGGAAGAAATACCGAATATCTCTTAGCCCTTGCATTAGAGTTAGAGAACAAGGGGATGTTGTATGGCATTGCATGCGATAGCGACGGTTTGGATGGGTCCTCGGGCGCAGCTGGCGCAATGGTAACCCCGAAAACAATTCAGAGAATGAGGCAAGCTGGAATTGTTCCGGAAGTTTACTTGGAAAAACATGCAGCCGCCGAGGCCTTTGAATTGACTGAGGAACTCATCAAGACTGGACCGACTGGAACTAATCTTAACGATTTTAGATGCGCATATCTAAGCTCTGGTGATCCACCTAAGGTTAGGTTATAAGCGTCGTCATGCGTCGTTACCGGCAAGCAAAAATCATCTGCACCCTCGGACCAAAAACTGAGAGGCCTGAGGTCATTCAAGAACTTTTCGAGTCTGGCGCAGATGTGTTCAGGCTAAACTTTAGCCATGGCAACAGAGAGGACCAGGCTAAACGTATATCTGCGATTCGAGCGTTAGAAAAGAAATTCAGTCGTCCCATCGCTATACTCACAGACCTACAGGGGCCGAAGCTTCGCGTAGGAGAATTTGAAAATGGGTCGGCAAAGCTGGAAAAGGGAAAGTCTTTTCGTTTTGACCTGGATCGGAGCCCGGAAATCACACCCGCATTTGCTTGCCGCATCCAGAAATCTTTGCGGCCCTAGACGAGGGTACCACAATTCTATTGGATGATGGAAAACTCAGCCTCACGGTTGAGGAAGCGGGAAAAGATTATGCGCTCACCAAAATTGCTGTCGGAGGGACTATCTCAGATCGCAAAGGGGTTAATATTCCAAACGCGGTTCTGCCGATAACAGCAATCACAGATAAAGATCGATCTGACCTAGAGTTCGCATTAGACCAGGAGGTCGATTACATAGGTTTAAGTTTTATCCAACGCCCAGAGGATGTTCGAGAAGCTCGAAAGCTGATCGGAGATCGCGCTCTGATCATGTCTAAACTTGAAAAACCCAGCTCGATAGATCACCTCGATGATATCGTGGCGATGTCAGATGCCATAATGGTAGCAAGAGGTGACTTGGGCGTTGAAATGCCCACGGAGGACGTTCCAATTCTCCAAAGGAGAATTATTCGAGCATGCCGAAAGCATGGGAAACCGGTCGTCGTAGCGACGCAGATGCTTGAGTCAATGATCTCCTCACCAAGGCCGACAAGAGCAGAGGCGTCGGACGTTGCTACTGCGATATACGATCAAGCTGATGCAGTTATGTTGTCTGCTGAAACAGCCGTGGGATCATATCCGATTGAGGCTGTGAAGATTATGGAACGCATCATAGGCCGCGTTGAGCGAGATCCAATATTTTGGGACCGTGGCGGAATCTCCAATACTACCCCTGAGGCTACAACAGCAGACGCTATTACAGCGGCGGCTCGGCAGGTGGCACAAACTGTATCGGCGGCCGTAATTGTCACATATACCACATCGGGCTCCACATCGATCAGAGCAGCAAGGGAAAGGCCGACGGTGCCAATATTATGTGTTACAGAACATGTTCGCACGGCGCGAAGGCTAGCAGTAGTTTGGGGGGTGCAGTGCGTGATCGCCGAGGATGCCAGGGACTTCGCTGCAATGATTGACGAGGCAAGGGCACTAGCGAAAAAATTTGAATTTGCGTCTCCGGGTCAACCGCTGGTTGTAACTGCAGGGGTACCTTTTGGGACACCGGGAGCAACAAATGTTCTTAGGGTCGAACTCCTCGATGACTAGAGCAAACACTAGTTTTCAAAACACCTAGGATCCTAAGCCTCGGACCTTTTCTCGTAACTTTTTAATATGACTTATGGCCCCTGATAAATGAGGGTGAATATCTAATGCTGCTTCAAAGGCTTCCAGGGCCTGCTCATCTTGGCCTAAAGTTAAAGCTATCATACCCAAACCAGATAAGGCACCAAAATGTCGTGGCTCCAGCGAGAGAGTCCGCTCAACGTCGCTGATAGAGCTATCGAAATCACCCAATAAATAATTAACCGTGGCACGTTGGTTCCAGCCCTCCGCAAAATCCGGAAGTATTTCAACTACGGCATCAAAAAACGTAAAGGCATCCAACAAATTCTCCTGGCGCAAAGCAAGATTCCCTCGCTCCATAAGTTTATCGACCTGTTTATCGCCTGATTTTGACCAAATAGACCATATCATCGACTCTATGGGCGCCGCTTCTACCTCTGAGCTGGCGCTTCCTAAGGCCAAAAACAGGGCCTCTAACTGGGGATCAACATCAATTTCCTCCAAACCAATGTTAGGGAAATAAAGCTCTGCAGACGCGTTAAGCCACGTTATGAATTTATCCATTAACGCCTCCAGGCATAGATCCGGCTAGTCTATTGGACATTGTGCCCCCAGTAGCCCAGTCCAACAACTCAACCACATGGACCGTGGGCACTGCAAGTCCCCCATCCAGTTGAGTCAAGCAACCTATATTGGCCGAAGCAACCACATCTGCCTCAAGGTCCCGGAGGGCATCTAATTTTCTTTGTTTGAGGGCATCGGACATGATGCCTTGCAACATGCTATAAGTGCCAGCAGAACCACAACAGATATGCTCTTCCTTGGGTCTAACGACCTCGAAACCTACTCGTCGGAGCAACTCGGGTCCTGCCTCGGCCGCAGCGACCCCTTGGCCGTGCAATAACGAGCATGGCATATGAAAAGCCACTTTAGATGAAGGTTTTTCTATTACCTCCAACTTCAGATCCGCTTCATATAGGAAAGAGCAAATATCGATGGCTTTCTCAGCGTAACGCTTAACAACAGCGAAACAACTCTCATCTTCCTTCAATAGTTCCCCGTAATCTTTCATCATTACCCCACAACCCGAAGCATTTGAGATGATCGCATCAATAGGCCCATAAGATGCTTCCGCAGCTTCCCAAGCTCCCAGATTTCTTCTAGCCAAATTGATTGATTTTTCTGAGAGTCCGAGGTGGTGATGCAGGGATCCGCAACATACTCCTCCTTTTGGCACCACGACCTCTACCCCAAGCCGGGTTAGTAAACTTATTGTGGATTTGTTTATTTGAGGGGCTACAGTTTGCTGAATACAACCGGGATTTAGAATGACCCGAAATTTCCGATGACCCTTGGCTTTATAGAGCCCTTCAGCCATTGGCATAGATGGTTTTGTTGCCGGCAAACTTTTAAACAGCCTCCCAAAAGGCCCCGGGGCCAGCTGCAGGACGGACTTAAAGGGTTGTGAGATCAAAATAAGTAGTCCGGAAAGTCTTGGCCGCGTGAGAACTTCTCCAATTAGGCGTCTAAAAATGTTACCACTAAGAGGCGGACTAAAACTCCGAAGCAATCTCTCCCGCATAGGATCAATCAGGCGGCGATAATCAACACTTGCCGGACAAGTTGAGACACAAGAAAAACAAGACAGGCAGCGATCCAAATGGTGTGCTTCTGATGAGGTTGCTGCACGATTTTGTTGTAAAATATCTCGTATCATATAGATGCGACCTCTCGGCCCATCCCTCTCATCACCGGTAAGCAAATATGTAGGGCATGTCGCATTACAAAAACCACAATGAACACATGATCTCAAAATATCGTTTGCCTGGCTAATTCTAGGGTCAGCAAGCTGTGCTTCGGTAAATTGAGTGTCCATCACAAAAGCGCCCCAAAAACTTTACCAGGATTGAGTATCCCTTTGGGATCAAAACTCTGCTTAATTTGCTGGTTTAACCAAGCGATGCCGGGATCCTGAACCTCAAAAAATGGGGTTCTCATGAGTTTGACATTACCCGCACGTACGAGAGCAGCATGACCACCATATTTCAGGGCCAAGGCCCGCATTTCTGACCCCCCTTCTTCTTCCTTGTGCTCTAATAACTGCACCCAAACGAGCCCGCCGCCCCAATCAAAATAAACCTCAACGTTCATTTCGCGACGCAACGCTTCTACAAAATCTGCACCGGAGTAGGGCGGAATAGAAACCCTCCAAACGGGCTCTAAATTGTCACAAAAGTAATAAATATTAGCGATTTCTTCCCATAAATTTTTTGAATTATGATAATGCAATTCTTCTACAGTTCCGAAGACGGACATCCGTTTGCTTAATTCTTTGCACCTCTCAATAACTGACACTTCTACGCCTTCAATTCTAAGCGCGGTAATTGAGGTGCCCGCCTGGCCGACATAGTTAGCTCTAGATTTGACAGCGATCGTTTTTGGGAGATGTGCTGCCCCGGTAATTGAAAGGTGAGAATTGAGAGCATCGGACATTGCCTCTATCGCTTGCTTTTCAGACAAGTTCAAAACTAGAACAGTTCTTACTTTTTCCGATAACGGCTGGCATTTAACAGTTACCTCCGTCAGGACCCCAAGGGTTCCGTAAGAACCGGCTAGCAGTTTACAAAGGTCATAGCCCGTAACGTTCTTGACCACTTTCCCACCGCTCTTGATAATTTCCCCGCGTCCAGTAACCATTTCTAAACCTAAAAAAAAGTCGCGAGCAGCACCAGTTGCTATCCGCCTTGGACCTGAGAAATTACTTGCGATTACACCACCAAGGGTCTGGATGCTGCCTTCGTTGCCAAGAAAGAGCTGCCAATCCGGAGGTTCAAAAGATAAGTGCTGACCGGCCTCTTTCAAAACAGCATCGATTTCAGAAATAGATGTTCCTGCTCTCGCGGTGAGGACCAACTCATTGGGTTCATAGTCTAAAATTCCCGTCAAATTTGACGTATTCAAAACCCAATCAGAATTCACCTCACCTCCAAGCCCTGCTTTGCTGCCTCCACCGCAAACAGCAAGTGCGCAGTCACGAGAGAGCGCGTCTAAAATAGCAGTTTTGATCTCTGCCGGCGTGTTGGGACGAAATTCCTTCATCAGAAACGTGGCAACTCAGGAAAAGTTACTTTGCCATCATGGATATGCATACGCCCAAGTTCGGCGCACCTGTGAAGCACCGGGAAAACCTTTCCTGGGTTCAGTAATTGGAGAGGGTCAAAGGCGCATTTAACTCTCTGTTGCTGCTTTAGATCATCTTCACTAAACATAACTCCCATGAGGTCCCGTTTCTCGACCCCGACCCCATGTTCACCTGTAAGCACACCGCCTACTTCCACGCATAATTTTAGGATCTCAGAACCAAAATTCTCTGCTTGCTCCAGTTGGCCGGGAACGTTGGCATCAAAAAGAATAAGTGGATGAAGATTTCCATCACCAGCATGAAAGACATTCGCAACGTTTAACCCATATTTTTTCGACATTACCATAATCGCCGACAAAACTTTGGGAAGAGCTTTGCGCGGTATTGTCCCATCCATACAATAATAATCTGGTGAAATGCGACCTACAGCGGGAAAGGCAGACTTTCTGCCTAACCAGAACATGTCTCGTTCTTCATCACTATTGCTAATCCTAACAGTATCCGCTCCGGCGGCAGCGGCTAGTTTTTCCACTCGAGATATCAAAAAATCGACTTCAATTTTTGGTCCATCCAACTCCACAATTAAAAGCGCTTCCGCTTCCCTGGGATAACCTGCCTCAATAAAGTCTTCTGCCGCGTTTATCGCAGGTCGATCCATCATCTCCATACCGGCGGGAATAATTCCCGAACTTATGATACTGGCCACGCAATTTCCCGCTTCTTCACTCGATGAGAAACCTATTAGCATGGCCCGCGCTGTTTCCGGCTTTGGTAAAATTCTTACAGTCACCTCAGTAATAACTGCTAAAAGCCCTTCCGACCCGGTTAAGACCCCTATTAAGTCGTACCCTGCAGAGTCTAGCGCCTTGCCCCCCAATCGAATTACTCTACCGTCTGGGACTACGCATTCTAGACCAAGAATATTATGTGTCGTGAGACCGTACTTTAAACAGTGAACACCTCCAGAATTCTCCGCCACATTGCCACCGATGGTGCAAGCTATTTGACTGGATGGGTCGGGTGCATAGTAAAACCCATGGCGTCGAACGGCCTCACTAATCGCAAGATTGGTTACCCCTGATTGCACAACTGCACATCGATTATGGTAATCGATCTCCAATATTTGGTTAAACTTTGCGAGCCCAATCATCAACCCGTCGGCAACCGGTAAAGCGCCGCCCGAGAGCGAAGTACCAGCTCCACGGGGAACAATTTTTACCCCTAAATCGCTACAGATCCGAAGTATCTGTGAAACTTGCTGGGTAGTTTCAGGGAGGGCAACTAGCATTGGCCTTTGTTTGTATGCCGTCAGGCCGTCACATTCATAAGCCCTTAGCGAGGCTTGATCTGCGATAATATCCTCAGGAGGAAGAAAGCGCCGGAGCTCATTTATTAGCTCTGATCGGCGAGCGAGCGCCTTGGGGTCAGGGCGGGGCATTTCCATTGAAACAATATTCCAACGATACAGTCAGAGGGCATAACAGGATGCCCCGAGTATCTCTTACAAGCAACCTAGTGAAAAATTCAAAATTTACTGGGCGGAGAAGCGCCTGGTATCAACCCTGGCGTGCCTTAAATCGCGGATTACGTTTGTTAATTACAAAAACTCTACCCTTACGACGAATAACCCGGCAGTTTTTGTCGCGCTTTTTTAGCGTTTTCAATGAGTTTGCGATTTTCATTTTTAGACCCTTGGCCGGCTTTCTTTAACTGATTGGACGCGGAACTTAGAGGTCCGAGCTAGTTCTGTCAACAACAAGCTTATCTGAAAGGCTTGGCTAGTTCTCTATATTGAGTCGCCTAATCTACTCAAACCTAATAAGATAGCCTGATATTTGGATATAACCGGCAATGAACTTCAAAGACATCATCGACAAATCACTGACTTTAGAAAAAGCTCAAGACCTCCTTGTTGACTTAGTGAGAGTGCCAAGCCCTCAAACAGAACTTTTGGAAGCCGAACCCCTGCTGGCCGAATTTATCAGGAACTCAGTCGAACCCCGTCTTTTGAGAATGGGATTTAATAATATCCGCTATGATCCCATGCATAACCTCATCGCCGATTTTGGTGAGAATCGAACGGGAAAATCGCTGATGTTTATTGGCAACGCGATGAACCAGCCGCAAGCGACCATGAAAAATGCTTACCTGGGCGAAGTTGTGGATGGTGAAGACTACGGCCTACCCGGGCGGGTGGTGTTGGGTAAGGGAGCCAGCGAGCAAAAGGCAAATTTGGCTGCTATGCTGCTCGCAATTGAATCGATCATCGAAAATCATATACCTGTAGAAGGAAAATTGATTTTTTTATGCTGCGTTTCTGGGGAAACTGGCCGACACGATGCCATCGCAAGCGTGGTTGAGGGTCAGGGTGTCAGAGCCGACATGGCTTTACTCGGAGGCACCAGCTTGAAAATCACTCTTGGAAATCGTGGAAGAGTGGACAGTTTTATAAGGGTACGAGGCAAACCCTGCCATTCCAGCGCACCGATTAATGGTTGTAATGCGATAACCGGAGCCGTCGAAGTAATAAAGCTGCTGCAAAAAAATCTTCACTTGGTTGGCTCGCACCCTCATCTGGGCAAACCTACCTGGGCTGTGAACCACATTCGGAGTTATCCTGAGTCCACCCACACCATTCAAGATGAATGCGAGATAACACTGGACCGACGTCTTCTGCCTGGTGAAGATCCGAATGATGCATGGGCTCAAATAGATGAACTGGTGAAAAAAATCGATGGAATGAAAGATCCTGAGAGCGGTCAAGCATGGGCAGTTGAATTCACTCGAGGTCCATTTATGTATCCCTCTCTTTTAAACGACGAAGCACCTATTGTTAAACTCATATCCTCGTCTGCTGAAAAGATGCTCGGTGAGACACCCGAGACGTTTTACAGTACTGCCGCCTTTGATCAGGGATACCTGAATCATATGGGGATACCATGCGCCAACTATGGCTGTGGAGAGGATCCTTTTGCCCACACTGACTCAGATTGTGCGTCAGTAGATCGCACGAGGGATGCTGCCAAGGTAATGGCGTGTATGATCGCAGACTACCTGGGCCCTGTAACTCTAACATAGTCGGGCAGAATATTTTTATGGAAACCTGAAGCTCGGGAGATACTAACCAACTCATTGAAGGGCGCTAACACTTTTCGCATTCTAAGGGGAGAACGATTGGAAATGGTCGATCCAACACCACATTTGAAGAACAGATACGGTTCATCCACAGAACTTGGCAAGGGCATTGACGTCACTGAACAGGTTATTGCCTTACTTTCCAGGAAGTCGATCCGGGTTTTTAAGGACAAGCCTATTTCTCGCGAATTGCTAGAAACCTTGTTAGCCTGCGCGCAATCTGCACCTACAAAATCAAATCTTCAGCAATACTCAATCATCGTAGTGGAGGACCCGAGTGTAAGGGCCCGTCTGGCGCCATGGTGCCCACGGACCAAAATCATAGAAAGCGTTCCTGGGCTGGTCGTTTTCTGTGCTGACTTGCGCAGAAATAGACAAATTGGCGAGTTCGCAGGGAAAAAAAATAAGAACAACAATATGGACAGCTTTCTCAATGCAGCGGTGGATGGCGCCTTGGCGCTAGGTTATTTTGTGGCCGGGGCGGAGGCTGCTGGTCTCGGTTGCGCCCCACTTAGTAGCCTGAGGGACTCGATATACGGGGTATCTGAGGTGTTAAAGCTACCTACTGGTGTTTTTCCGATTGCCGGCGTGATGTTTGGATGGCCCGACACAGACGGCTACGTAAATCAGAGATTGCCGCAAGGCGCAGTTGTCCATTACAACGCATATGATGACACTGACCTTGAAAAGCACATATCAAATTATGATCAGATTAGACATGCGGCGCACGCAGTTCCGCCGGAGCGTCAACAGAAGACTGATCTCTACGGTGTAGCGGATCCCTATTTTTGGTCTGAGCACATTTCTCGCCAACTTTCAGTGCCAGAAAGAGCGGAATTTCGTGCCTATCTGGAAGAAAATGGATTCGCCTTGCGCTGAATTTTAAATTAAACCGGGCGTGAAGAGTAACCTGCCAATTAAATTGATAAAATAAATCCAATGACCCATCGCGATCCAGTAATCATAGCCGGGGGTGGTCCCGTAGCTGCTGTCCTAGCCGTCGCGCTTTGGAAACAAGACATCCCAATAACAGTGCTAGAAAGAGAAACTCAGCCTTTAATTGATCAGCGAGCCGCATCCAATCACCCACCAACCATAAAAATGCTTGTTGACCTTGGACTGGAAGATATTCTGAAAGAGGGTTTAGAGGCTCCTAAATATAGGATTTGGGATCGAGAAACCCGCGAAACAATTGTTGAATTTGACCTTACTGAGCTAAGTGACGAATTCGCTTACCCATTCGTATTACAGTATGAACAGTATAAAACGGTCCGAAAGATTCTTGATTTATTTGGCGGCAAAACTGGTTTCAATTTCCTCTTTGAGCACGAAGTTCGAACCCTCAAACAGGAAAGTAATCACGTTAATGTCGAGGTTAAACTTCCAGATGGTTCAATAAAAACCATGAGAGCTTCTTTTATAATCGGTTGCGACGGCGCGGGTTCAACTATTCGGAAAGAGGCAGAAATAGACTATCTGGGATTTACGTATGATGAAAATTTCATCAAAATTGGGACTTATTTTGATTTTTCTGTAATTCCCGGAGTTCAACATCGTAACTTTTGGTCTGATCCCTATGAGTGGTGTAATCTCTTCAAGGTAAATGGAGAGCCTCCAGACCCACCAATATGGCGAGGTGTCTTTCCAATGCGCAAAAATGAAACCCCTGAACAGGCCAGCAGACCCGAGGCCATTCAGGAGCGGCTGCAGCGTTTTTTCCCCAAAACCGGTGCTTACGATATCGCCTACTCAAATGTCTATACAGTTCATCAAAGGGTCGCAAAAACCTTCCACAAGGGTCGTGTAATTCTTGCGGGAGACTCCGCTCACGCAAATAACCCGATTGGGGGTATGGGACTCAACGGAGGCATTCATGATGCAATCAATCTTGCTGAAAAACTTGGCAAAGTCTGGCGCGGCGAAGCTTCAGAGGACTTGATCGGTCTTTATTCAAGGCAGCGTCACAAAGCAGCAAGCGACTTTATTCAGGCCCAAACCATTGCAAACAAAAAAATGATGGAAGATAGCGACCCCAAAAGTCGAAAAAAGCGTTTCGATGATTTAAGAAGAGTGGGAGAGGATAAAGAAAAACGGCGAGAATACATGCGGAGGGCTCAACTCATGGATAGTCTTCGAGCTGCCGAGACCACCATTTAAGTTAGGCCCAGAAGGGCAATGTTGTGCGTAAAAAAGATTTAAGATTTTATCAAATCTTGAAATCAGAATGTTAATACGGTCTCCTAATCATCGAAGTCCTTGACCTCCGGTATTCTAACGGCAAACCGTTCGGCAACCTCACAAACCTGGAGCCATGTTTTAATCGGCACGGGGATTCCGAGCCTCTCCCTCTCCGCCATAATTCTATCGCTTCTTTCTCCTGGCACCAAAATCTCTTCGACGCCATCAGCTTTTGGTAATTTTTTAATTTCTGTAATTAATGCTTCAACATCTGTTTTGTATGCTTCGAGTTCTGTGAAATCGGCAATATTAACAGCCGCAACTAGTCCATTCTGCTGATGGCGCCGATAGCTACCATCGTGCCATCGGGATACGAGTGGGCTAGCTACCATCAGGCTGGTCATACATTCGAATAGTAAAGACATGGAAGAACCTTTGGGCCCTCCTAACGCCGTTGGAATTTCTGCTTTCTGAGGATCAATGGTAGGATTTCCCTCCGAGTCTAAAGCCCATCCCTCTTTCAAGGTCTCATTGGTGGCTTTGTAGTGCATTAACTTTCCAACCCCAGCAACCGCTGTCGCCATATCAAGAGAGAGAATTCTGCCATTTTTTCCCGGGACAGAGATCGCAATTGGATTGGTTGCAACTCCTTCCACCCTAGAACCAAAGTATTCCATATTTGGCTGAGATGCCCCAAGGTACAAGCCTGCCATTCCCGCCTCAGCAGCCATTCGAGTGTAATATCCTACAGCGCCCGCATGTTTAGACTCTCGGACTAAAACCCAACCAATCGCCGCGTTACGTGCCTTCTCAATCGCTCTTTCCATAGCCCAAGTTAGTGTAACTTGCCCATGGCCATGATCGCCTTCCACTATCATTGCACCAGGAAGATCTTTGGAGACCTTCATCTTGGGTTTAGGGTTCACGACTCCCTGATCTAATCTACGCACATATGATGCAAGACGAATTAATCCATGAGAGTCGATTCCCCTCATACTTGCCCATACCAAACCCTCTGAAACTGCCCGCGCGTGCTCAGCGGGCAGTTCTAGTGCTTCAAAAACGCCTTGGCACAGAGCAGCCGCTTGCTCTTTTTTAATCAAAATATGTGATGCCATTCGAACTCTCGCCTCTCAACATTTTTCTTATTCTGGTCCCCCTGTTGGGTAGCGTCTAGGCCCACGGGTTGCAAGCTTCCTGTTTAGACCCCTATAAGGGTAGAAATCAGAGTAGTGGGAGAGAAAAATGGAAGATAAAATTACGTTCAAATCCGGGGATCTGACCCTTTCTGGGGCATTACACACTCCCGATGGGGAACAGAAAAAGGGACTTCCCTGTGTGATCGTACTCCACGGCTTTGGGTCAAATAAAGAGTCTGGTAACGTTCGGGGCCCTTGCAAAATGCTCAATGACTGGGGTTACGCGGCGTTTCGCTTTGACATGCGAGGATGCGGCGAATCTGAGGGTGATTTCGGGCGGGTTATATGCCAAGAGCAAGTTGAAGATACCCGAGCCGCAATGGATTATCTTCAAACCAGGAGTGAAGTCGATCCATCGAGAGTGGGCGTACTTGGATCCTCTTTTGGGGCAGCCGTTGCAATCTACACAGGGGGCGTTGATGACCGCTTTGCATGCGTTATTTCCTCTGGTGGATGGGGGCACGGAGAACGCAAATTCAGAGGGCAGCACCCAACCAAAGAGGGTTGGCTTAAATTCACTTCAATGCTGGAAGAGGGGCGCAGGCATCGAGAACGCACTGGCGAGAGCTTGATGGTTGACCGCTATGATATCGTTCCTATCCCAGAGCACCTAAGAAACAATTTGAGCCAGAACTCTGCGGAAAAATTTCCCGCTGAAGTCCCTCAAAGCATGTATAATTTTACTGCTGAGGACGTGGTGGGTAATATAGCCCCACGCCCCCTTCTTTTGTTACATTCCTCCGACGATAGTGTTACCCCAACCGAGCAGTCAGTTGCTTTGTTCCAGAAAGCCGGGATGCCCTGCGACCTGCATCTTTTTGCCGAGACCGATCATTTCATGTTTGCCGAGAACAACACTCGAGTGAGGGAAATAGTTAAAAGTTGGCTAGAAAAGTTTTTCCCGATTTGATTGACCTATCAAAAAATTGGTTAGGCGGGGATCTGTCCTCCGTTGGGCAGACGACTGGTCAGGATAACGGCGTCCATCCTCGTAAGTTAGAGGAAGTCTAGAGCCTGCCCGATTGTGAATTTTTTCGTGCTCGGGTCGATCGAGGCGATGGAATGACAGATAGTTCACTCAAATATTAGCGCGCTTTGGCTGTGTTCCTTGGATCACATTGCGTCTCAATAATCGCCTCTGGGTGCTTGGAAAATCTTTACGTGCATGATTTACGCATCGGTTGTCCCACATCACAAAATCTCCTAACGACCATTGATGTTCGTAAATAAAGTCTTTTTTTTCTGTATGCTTAAATAAAAATTCCAAGGTTTCCATCTGGTCATCTAATGACAATTCCGGGATTGCCATAGTAATTAACCTGCTAATAAATAATACCGGCTTGCCTGTCTCCTCATGGACCGTAATGATTGGGTGCGCGAAGGAACCATTCTTTTGGCCAATATTTTGACCCCTCATAACTGTTCCTGAGTAATATTCTTGAAGCGCCGTACACGCGGAGAGTTTAACTTTTAGCGGATCAGGCAGCGCTTCGTATGCCTTACATAAATTTGCAAATAGGGTATTTCCCCCCTCAGAGGGTAATTCTACTGCATAAAGCATGGTGTAACGGTAAGGGTGCCGATCATATGCACCGTCAGAGTGAAACATCATCTCTCCATCGGGCAAAGATCCGATCGGCATCCCATTACTGTCTCTTACATTACTCACCAACATTATAGATTTGTCCGCGGTATCCTTTTCAGCGCGGGTATCATAACGGTCCCTCCGAGGGAACTCTCCCCAGAGTTTAGCAAACCGAATCTGTTCCTCTTCATCGAGGCTCTGCCCAGGAAAAACCAGAACCATATGCTCTAGCCACGCGTGGTGAATCATTTGAAAGGTTTCAGGACTAATCTCATCAGCGAGATTAACCCCGGTAATTTCTGCACCCAACGCAGCATCAAATGGTTTAATGGAAATTGTCATTCTGTCCGTACCATTCTGACTTTTCTAGATAGTAACTTGAAGATATGAGAGCGACAATTTAATGCGCAAAACCTCCTTAAACGAAGGCTGTGAAGGCGCTGTCTGCCAGATGGATGGAGAATTTTATAGTATTTCCAAGGCAAAAGAATTTATGAGATACTGTAGCAAAATAATAAGACCAAAACTATCCATAGAATTTTCATAATTATTTTTTAGTTGCGCTGTTTTTCTTTGAGACGGGCGCTACGCAAATTGGACCTAGATAAGCCGATAAAAAAATGGACGATGTAAAAACATCCGGGTCAGAGAAACCCAAATCTTTCATTGCTCTGCGACACCCTGGTGCCCGAATGTATTTAATTGGTGCCGGCCTCGCCATGATGGCTGATTTCGTTGAGCACGTCATAACCTATTGGGTCCTATGGAATAAATTCGAAAGTCAGTGGCTAAATGGTTTTGCCACCTTTTCCCATTGGATCCCCTTTTTAATGTTTTCATTTTGGGCAGGGTGGCTTGCGGATAGGTTCGATCCTCGACGGGTCATCCAGTGTGGGATGTGTCTTTTCATGTTCGTTTCCTTCGCATGGGGAATATTATTTTATCCTCGATATTTTGGAAATGTGGCACGCCTGCGTGCTACTTGTGTTGCATGGGATGGCTGGTGTCTTATGGTCTCCAGCAGGCCAGGTTCTCGTCCATGACATAGTGGGTGGCGCTCAATTACAGAGCGCCATTCGTATGCTCGCAACATCCCGCACTCTAGGGCTGCTCTTGGGCCCGGCTGTGGGGAGTGGATTGATGATCATAATGGGCCCCACCTGGGGCATTTTCTTTAATGTGTTGATTTATCTTCCTCTTACCCTTTGGCTTTGGAGAGCACCTTACGGTCCTGGGTTTCGCAAAGAACTCAAGCCAGCGCGGAGGGGGCTTGGTGGATTCGGGGAAGCAGTAAAAACCATTCGTACGATTTCAGGCAATTCCATAATTGTTTCAATGACCCTTCTCGCTGCTGCCACTTCTTTTTTAGTGGGAAACGCCTATCAGGCTTTCGTTCCCAAGTTTGCGATTGATTTGGGTGCTGGTGATGCAGGTATATTTTATGGACTGCTTTTATCTGCAAATGCCGCCGGGGCCGTCATCGCAGGAGTTGTTTTAGAAACCAGGGATTTTCTCAAAAACACGCCTAAAACAGCCTATATACTGGCCTTACTCTGGTGCCTCTCAATGGGCGTATTTGCACTAACACCTAGTTATGGCATCGCATGGACTGCTCTATTTTTCGCTGGATTTTTAAACCTGGCCTATAATTCGATATCTCGAACACTTACTCAACTAAATGCGCCGACAGAAATTCGAGGTCAGGTAATCGGCGTATACAATATGGCGGACCTGGGATTACGATCTTTTAGTGGCCTAGTTCTTGGGTTCGCAGGCAGCATGATGGGCATTCATATTGGTTTAAGTCTCACGACCGGCCTGCTGATGGTCACATTACTGGTCTTGCTGGTCGTTCTTGGTCCTAAAATTACAACAGCAAAAGAAACGTGAGAGACCTTTTAGGTTTCTCCCAACAATATCAAGCCTGTTATCAATACGTAAATCCAGAGCTCTTACTCTGTGATCAATGGAGAGAGGCAAAGGAACTCTGAAATTCTGGCATTTTTGTAAAAGGTTTTTTGAAACGAGGTACGTCGTTGGATCAGTCGATACCACGAGACAACCGGCTCGAGATCTGACCACAAATTAGAATGCCCCAAATCATTCATACGATCTATCAAAGGAGCGACAATAATGTCGATCAAAGTGATACTAGGGCCCATTAACCAGGGCCCGCCGCTTGTTTTGACAGCATCAGCCATTCGTTCAACCGTCTGTCTAATTTGCTCGAAGGAGTCATTTATCTCTTGCACATCAAAGCCTCCTCTACCCATTTTAGAGAAAAAATACTTTCTCAATGGTCTAGGCCCTGCCTCTGTTTTCAAAAATGTATCATCATCTTGACCTTCGAACCGCGGAAGAAAAGCCATATTAAAAGAGGGCACCCTGACTGCTACGGTAGGCACCTCTTCCAAGTAGCGCATCCATGCACGCATTTTTGCGCGGGCTACTGGAGTATCTGGGGAAAGGTGCGGGTGAGGAAAAACCTCTTCAATATATTCACAAATCACACTTGAGTCCGTGATAACCGCGCCATCATGGACTAGAGTTGGCACGACGCCATTGGGGTTTAATTCAAGATATTGAGGATCAAGCTGTTCCTTTCTTCCGAGATCAAGTAGGTGCTCTTTCCACGACAACCCTTTTTCGTGCATGCACATCCGGACTTTTTGGCTGCAAGTCGAATGGGCGGCATTATAAAGCTCAAGCATTTTCTTTCCCTGCTGATTAAAACTTGGAGAGGCTAACACACGGAGAGGTGAAAGCTTACCACCCGCATGCTAACACATTAGCGTATTTCGCTGCTGGCCCTTTTAATTTAGGATTTATTAATCTCAGTAATGTTAGATTTTTTTATTGGTCTGGAGCTGTTTCAGGGTATCGAGTGGTGGGTGCTTTTAGCACTAGCGGCAACTCATGCCCTCGGTTGTTTTATAAGAGGTGCCTTTGGATTTGGCTCCAATGTGCCGATCGTAGTGATTAGCGCGTTCTTGCTCCCGCCCCATCACGCAATTTTACTGGCCTTGATGACCACAATAGCAGCACAGATCCAGCTGATCCCTGCAGGGATCCGAACAGCTGATTGGGAGGTAACCAAGCCCCTTATGGCCGGATTGGTGGTTGGTACCGGTTTTGGTTCGTGGCTTTTTTCTATTCTCTCTCCGCAGTGGTTGGTAATTATTTTAGGTGCCGTAATCGTTTTCATTATCCTAATGGATACGATTAAGATTATCGAAAAAATGGTCCGGTTTATTGATCTTCGTTCGAAACCGCTCGCTTCTCTCCTGGCCGTAATCGGTGGTTTGATGGGTGGACTATCGGGGGCCGGAGCTTTCTATTTTTTAGTTGTATACCTCAAACATGCATGCCCAACCCCAACAAGCCTTCGCGGCACAAACGTAATGCTGGCAACCCTCACAATGAGCATTCGGTTGATATCACTCGGCGCTCTCGGATTTCTGACTCCCACTCTGATTTTTGAGGGCTTAACCCTTTGGCCAATCGCATTAATTGGAACTTGGCTTGGGACGAAAGCTTTCCAAAAGTCAAACCCCGCAGGTTTTTATTTTGCTTTACAAATTGTTCTGCTAGCTGGTGCTGCTTCTCTAATTTACAAGGGCTTCCAACAACTTGGTTGAGGCATCATTAGCGCTCATTTACACCCGAAAACAAATCAATCCGCTAACAAGCCCAATGCCTAGAGCTGTGTCATAGCAAGGGAGGCCCGCGTCCTAATTCAAAAATTGACCCATCATTTTGCATCTTGCTTGGTTCGAGTGGGAGGAAGGCCCGAGAATTTTTTTATTCCATCTTCCAAAGCCCATTCAGCAAAAGTTTCCGGTGCGGGATTAAATCGCCCTACCTTCCAATCGGGTGTGCAATAATCCTCGTCACAGAAATATTCTGAATTGCCCCCAGCTGGGTTGTTAAAGTACCAGAAATAGCAGGAGGATACGATGTGTCTGCCCGGTCCTACGGCAGTCTTCCAACCCTTTCCCGTAAAAGCCATACCGCCTGCCAAAAGTTCATGAATATCTCTTACGCCGAAGCCGATATGATTAATGGAGGTCTTGCCCGATTCATCCTCTAGAAAAAACACGCTGTGATGATTGGCTGACGGCGCAACTCTCAGAAATACCCCGCGACCCACATAATGATCTGTGATTACGAAACCCAGTCGTTCAACATAGAAACTCTGTTGGGCTTTGAGGTCGGGTACGTTAAAAACGATATGTCCTACAGTGAGAGGCTTTGCTCTTTGATAGTAAATGGCTCGCTCATCCACTCGAGATGCGGCTTGAGGTGCATTTATATCTGTACGACCAGGATTCTTTAATTTTTTCCTCTGCGTTTTCCGAAATGCTAGGGGAACACCGGCCGGATCCATAAAATGAAGCGTGCCATCTTTGTCTTCAATGACTTCTCGATCCTTTAACATTTCTTTTTTTATTCGACTAAGATCAGCTTTGCTCGAAACACCCCAAGTGACTTCCCTGACGCCATTACCCCTCTGAAAGGCCGGTGGCAAAGTCTTATCTCCGAGTTTTTTGAGAATGATTTGCGACCCATCTTGGGCATCAAAAACTGCTCGAGTCGCCGTCGCCGATTTTTTGTTAAGACCGAAATCTGTATAAAAAGCTTTGCCTTTTTTTAGATCGCTCAAACCGTAAGTAACAGCGTCTATGCCTAATATCGCCATGAAAAGTTCCTTCTGACAAACTACAACTGTGAGAACAATAGCCGCTCTGACCAAGGTCTGAAAGAACTAAAAGGGCCGGGTATCTCCCTCGATGGTGGTTCGGAGCATAAGGCGCCGCTGTCCATTTGGAAAATCCTCTCTAGCGTGCGCTGAGCAGCGATTATCCCAAAGGATTAAATCACCAATGCGCCATTCATGTGTATAAACAAATTCAGGCCTCTCCATGTGATCAAACACTGCTGACAGCAAATCATGGCTCCGTTCAGGTTCCATGCCTTCGACTTTCTCGGTCATCAAACGGTTTACGTATATTGCTTTTCGTTTGGTTTCCTCGTGGACTCTAAAAACTGGATGAAGTGATTCCGAATATGCCTCGGTGCCCTTGCCATCACCCTTTTGTACAGAGCCATAATTATAGTGGTGAAAAGCAAGTTTACCCTCCAGGGGTTCTCTTATTTCTTTGGGTAAGGTGTCGTAAGCAGCGTAGCCAGATGCAAACAGCGTGTTACCTCCTCGGTCTGGAATCTCGCAGCTGTAAAGCATTGTTCCTTTGTCTGGAATTTCCGCATGAAGCATATCATGATGAAACATCATTTCCCCATCAGGTAGAGCCCCAATCGGTTCGCCATTCTCTCGAATGTTGGAAATCAGCATAATATTTGGTAATATTTTAGAATATCCGGGGGGATAATATTTTGCCGGCCGCGCCAATTTAGCCTGGCGTCCGAAATAGTTTGTTATGCGAATTTGATCTTCTTGAGTGAGATTACAATCCCTAAAGACCAATACAATGTGATCTAACCAAGCTTGATATAATGCTCCTACTGTTTCTTCATCGAGCTTTTCCTTGAGATCCAAACCGACAATATTAGCGCCAATATGGCTCGTCAATTTCTCAATTTTAAAAGTATATGAATTCCTAGCCATACAATTATCCTGATGATCAGTGAGAGCTTTAACCTTTTTCAAAGTAAAACCGCACATTCATAAATTGATATGAAAGTGGGGGAAATTTCTGTTCGCGATAAGCCCTATCTTCTTTGTTTTATCGCGGTTGACGTACCATTTTAAGCAACCTCTCTACTGTATCATCACCCTTACCCATAGGATCAACGCGAGATAATTTTTCTCTTTCGCGCGCTCTCCACGTTGGCGGGCGGGTGGCATCTATTCCCATTTTTCCGCCAATTCGCATGACAGTATACTCGTCACCAACCTGCGGAATAGAAACATCTAGAGGATGAAGCCGAGAATTGGGATGAATGAAGACATCCTGAGCTGGGTCACATCGGCAAGACACCGCCCACAAGACATCCTCCGCATTATATATGTCGACGTCCTCGTCTACCGCGATAACGGTCTTAACATGCAAATTTGGACCCGATAGTGCACTCATTAACATATCAGGTACTTGTCCATCCCACTTCGCTTCAACTTGAACAATCATCATAAATTGCGAAGCCCATGGGGGAACAAAAACATCGATGACATTTGTATTGCCATGTGTTTCCTTTAATCGATTGTAATAGGTTGCTTCCATTGGCAACGTGATCAAAGGCTGATGGTCAGTGAACCATGTGGCTTGCATATGTCGGAAAATAGGGTTTTTCCGATGCGTAATTGCCGTGCAAGTAAATACTGGCGCCGGCCCCTCTGCACCGGTACCCAATGTCGTAAATTCACCGAAGGGACCTTCAGGGAGTTCCTCGCCAGGGTGAACCAACCCCTCAATAACGATCTCGGCATGAGCAGGCACCTCTAAGTCAATAGTCTCGCATTGAACCAGCTCGAGGGTTTCTCCTAGTATTCCCGCAGCATATTCGAGTTCATCAAAATCTGGGTGCAAGCCAGACCAATTGGACATGATTTCATAAACCGGGTGAAGACCAATCGCAAAAGCCATGGGCATTGGCTCTCCCGCAGCTTTATACTTCAAAAAATGCTGGTAGTTATGACGCGCTGCCATCCAAAAAGGGGCTTTGTGGGGATCATCGGTAAGCTGTGTGCGCAATATTGACTCGTTTCGTATCCCGGTTTCTGGGTCCCGTGTGATAGTAACGCCTGACCCCAAATATCTTCCCGCATCACCATCAGAATGGATCGGTATAGGAACTTCTCGAAGATCTGCCGCCGCTCCTATAAGCTTCACTTCCTTCACCGGGCCGTTGTCAACAATTTTTGACTTTCCAGGTCCGGCGGCCATTCGGCCTGCCAAAAAGGGACAGACTTCCTTTACATCATCCAACCCAAGGGCAGCTGCCTGCCCTGCCCGGTCCTTAATTAGAATATCCGTCAATCGCCAATCATCGAAACCAGTAAGGTTCTCAAACATAAGTGGCCCCTTACTCTCAGAGCAGAGGTAACCAACTTGAGTAATTGGGTCGACCGGGTCTGTTATACGCAAAACCCGGTTGTCCACCTGTTCTAAAAATGACCTAAGGGTATGCGGCATCAAATTTCTCCCTCCAAGTAATTGGTAGAGAGTGCCGTGACCTTGATTACCCGTCAACGTTGAAGACTTTTCGCATCTGCACATCAGGTGTAAATAAATACACAGACTTAACAAGGTTTTTGCGAACATGACCGATACCAAAGAGTTTGATTATATTGTCGTTGGAGCTGGCTCTGCCGGATGCATCGTTGCGGCCCGGCTAACTGAAGATCCAAACGTTAAGGTTTTAATCCTAGAGGCTGGCGGCAAAGATACCGACCCCCTGATCCGAATTCCCCTGGGAATGGGAAAAATGCATGAGGGCAGAAAACATGATTGGGGCTTTGATGCAGAGGCTGAAGCTCGAATGGACGGCCGTGAGATTGAAGCAATGCGAGGCAAGGTGCTTGGAGGCTCGTCCTCCATCAATGTTATGGCCTACGTAAGAGGGCATATGGGTGATTATGATCGCTGGGCTCAAAAAGGTGCACAGGGATGGTCCTACGCTGATGTCCTGCCCTACCTAAAAAAATGTGAAAGCTGGGAGGACGGCGAGAACCCGTGGAGAGGGGGCTCTGGTCCGATGAAGACCCAGTGGGCTCGAAACGACGACCCCCTCTTAACAGATTGGAAACAAGCATGCGTCGAAGCCGGGTTCGGGTTAACGAGCGATTATAATGGTGAACAGCCGGAAGGGTTTGGAGACTCTCAATCAACGATAGCCGGCGGAAGGCGTTGTTCTGCAGCTTACGCATATCTCCATCCCGCTTCAGGACGAAAAAATCTTACCATCCAAACGAATGCTCTTGCCAGCAAGGTGATAATGGAAGGCAGGCGTGCGGTCGGAGTAGAATATGAACAGAATGGGCAAAAGATAAATGCTCGAGCTGGGCGAGAGGTCATCTTATCAGGTGGTGTCTTTAATTCTCCGCAACTTTTGATGCTGTCTGGGATTGGACCCGCAGACCATCTGCGAGAAATTGGGATAGAACCGGTTATTGACTCTCCCGGAGTTGGTAAAAATCTTCAAGATCATCTTGCCGTGCTAGTTCATTACGCCCGCACGACAGGGAGCCCGTTTCAAGAATTAATGCGCTTTGACCGCATTGCGTTGGCGATGGTCCGAGCATTCCTATTCAATTCCGGTCCGGCGACAGTGCTGCCATCCGGGTTGCATGGCTATATTAAAACCAGGCCTGAACTAGCGGTTCCAGACCTTCAATTTTTATTCCGAGGCACATCACCTAAAGCCGGAATGTGGTTCCCAGGTTTTGCAAAAAAATATGAAGAGGGTTTTGGGATGAGGCCAGTACTTCTGCATCCAGAGAGTACTGGAGAGATCCTCCTTCGCTCCAAAAACCCAAAGGATAAACCCAGAATAATCCAAAATTTTTTAGACAGTCCGAATGATCTCCCCAAATTGGTAGAAGGCGTAAAAATAATTCGAGACATTATTGGTCAATCGGCGCTCGATAAATGGCGTGGTAGAGAGCTAGCGCCGGGTGCTGATATCAAATCGGATGAGGATATTGCTGGCTGGATCAAAAAAACCGCTATTACTGCGCACCACCCATCATGCTCATGTCCTATGGGTATCACAGATGAAAAACCCTTGGATAATGAATGTAGAGTAAAGGGTGCCGAGGGCTTAAGGGTCGTTGATGCTTCTGCGATGCCTGATCTCGTCTCAGGCAATATTAATGCTTGTGTCCTTATGATCGGGGAGAAGGCGTCAGATCATATCAAGGGCGTCAAAATGCTGTCCCCATCGGAAATAGTTCAAAAAACCGCTGCTTAATGCCCCGCTTCCCTCTTAAAACAAGATTGTTTCGAAAGCCAAAATAGCGGCTTAGAGATCAATCGAATTATCGGGGATAAACTGATCATATTTGGGCGCAACAATTGGGGTTTTATCCCCGCAAAATGAAGAGGACGCACTCCAGCGCCGCTTAACGAGATGTCAGAAAATCAAGACAGCGACAAAGTCTTTGGGAAGAGTTTAAATAGGTTAGAAGATCCATCCCTGTTGCGCGGGGTTTGTGGTTTTATTGACGATATCCCGATCGACCAGCCGTTACATGCAGTATTTGTCCGAAGTCCCTTCGCACATGCACTTGTGAAAAGAATTCACAAAAATATGGCCGAGGACCAAAACGGTGTTTTCGGTATATACACGCTTGCAGATATCTTACCCCATTGCGTGAACGGCAAAATGCCTCCCCCACCTGGAAGCCCGCTCGTCGAAAATGTACCCGAACAATTTGTTTTGGCTAATGATGAAGTTTGTCATGTTGGAGAACTAATTGCTGTGGTTCTCGCTAAGACACGTCACATAGCTGAAGATGCAGCGGCCCTGGTCCAGGTGGACTACGAGCCATTGCCTGTAGCAAATAATTGCCGCGCTGCTTGCGAGATCCACTCTCCCGTTTTTCGAAGCAGTCACCAAAATAATATAGCTGCTGACTTTAAATTATCCTATGGAGATGCAGGCTCTGCATTTGCCAACGCACCTCACGTGCTGCGCCGTGAATTACACCAATATAAGGGGCTAGGACATTCTCTGGAATGCCGGGGTGTCCTCGCAAAATATGAGGCTTTTGAGAGTAGAACCAAAATTTGGAGTTCTACTCAAGCTCCGCATTCAGCTCTTCGAAAAATTATTGAATTTACTGGCTGGGATGAGAAAGAAGTTAAGCTCATCGCTCCTGCAGTTGGCGGAGGCTTTGGACCAAAATACATTTTCTATCCGGAAGAAGCTGTAATTCCCCTTCTTGCTCGGACCATAAATCGCCCGATCAAATGGGTGGAAGACAGAACTGAATATTTTACAGGAGCGATACAGGAACGCGACCAATATTGGAATATGGAAATCGCAACTGATGATGAGGGAATAATTCTCGGTTTAAGGGGCGAAATGATCCATGACCAAGGAGCGTACATTCCTGGCGGAATAAATCTTCCGTATAATTCGGCAACGTGCGTTCCAGGGCCCTACATAGTGCCCCACTTTGATCTTCGCGTCAGGATTGTTCATACCAATAAAGTTCCTTGCAGCCCGGTTAGGGGCGCTGGCCGCCCCCAAGGGGTTTTTGCAATGGAAAGAATGGTGGATGCAATTGCGGCGAAGCTAGACTTGGATCCAGCCGAAGTGAGGCGTCGGAACTTAATTCCCGCCGAAAAAATGCCCTACACTATCCCGCTGAGGAACAGGGATGGAACACTTACCACCTATGACACCGGTGATTATCCAGAAACCCTTGAAGCGGCGACCGAAGCAATAAATTGGAAGAGTTTCAAAGACAAACAAAAGAAGGGCCGAGAAGACGGGGTCTTTCATGGAATTGGGATTGCCAATTTTGTGGAACCCACCGGCCGTGGTCCTTTTGAGTCTGCCATTCTCCGTATCGGGGGTTCTGGCCTCATAACTGTCCTTACGGGTGCAACAAATCAAGGCCAAGGAAATATCACTTGCTACGCACAAATTGCAGCAGAGCATTTTGGGGTGGACATCGATCAGGTCAGAGTCGTGACCGGAGACACGGACGCCATTTCTCTGGGACTGGGTGCATTTGCGAGTAGGCAAGCTGTCACGGCAGGGTCATCTATTCATCTTGCCGCCTCTAAAGTTGCCGAAAAAGTGAAAAAAATTGCAGCAATATTAATGGAGGTCTCTGCGGAAGACATAGAACTGCAAAATGGTCGGGCCGTTGTAAAAGGAACAGATTTGTCATTGACCTTATCTGAAATTGCAAACTCCGTAGCTGGGACTCCAGGATATTCGCTTCCGACTGGCATATCACCGGGACTTGAAGCTTCATCCCATTGGAAACCAGACGAGCTTACCTACTGTAATGGCGCTGCAGCGGCAGAAGTGACCGTAGATATTGAGACAGGGGAAATAAAAATTAATCGTCTGGTTGCCGTCCATGATAGTGGCAAATTAATCAATCCGATGATCGTCGACGGCCAGATTATTGGGGGTTCAGTGCATGGGATCGGCAATGCATTATTCGAATATATGGCATGGGATGAGGAAGCAAACCCCCTCACCACAAACCTCGGTGAATACCTCCTACCCACCGCACCCGAAATACCAAAAATAGATTTAATCCATCGCGAATCACCAACTGATCGAAACCCGATTGGCGTTAAAGGTGCCGGCGAAGGAGGTACCATTCCGGTCCCTGCAGCGGTAATTGCTGCCGTCGAAGACGCTCTTAAGCCATTTGATGTTGTTATAAACCACACACCACTAAGTCCGCAGGGGATTGTCGCTTTGATCCAGGGTGGTATTAAGGGTTCCACAAAGAAATAAAATAAGGGAATTGGGCATGTTTACATTTTTGACCCCTCACCATCCTTTCGCGAGCCAAACCCTGAGGTTGGCGGCTGAAGCCTCTCAGGGAGGCGGAGATGTGTTTGAGATAGCCCGCTGCTGCGAGCGGATCGAACTTGGAGATAAAGACAGTTGGGAACGGGAATGGATAGCTCTAGCCGAAAAGACCGAGGTTTGGGCTCGGGAGGCTCTAGACTCAGGCCATCCCGTTTCTGCCCGGAATTATTTCTTTCATGCCAATAACTATTGGCGAATGGCAGATGTGTTTCTGCTCGGTTTTGATCCCCGGCGAGCCCATTATTTTTCTAAAGCGCAAGAATGTTTCCGTGAAGCGGTAAAACTCAATGGACCGAAATCGGAGATAATAGAAGTCAAATGCGGCGATGAAGTTTATGATGGTTACTTTTTTTTGCCGCCGGATCCTAAAACCGAAAAAGTCCCAGCTGTCTTTCTGATTGGCGGCGCCGATGCCTACGCAGAGGAGATTTATTTCTCAGGGCGCCAGGTTTTAGATCGTGGATGGGCTTTGCTGCTCGTTGATACCCCTGGTAGAGGGTCGTCGATCTATTTGAAAGGGATTAAAACGAGACCAGACTATGAAGTCCCCACAGCCGCTTGCATAGACTGGCTGACGGCGCGTCCCGAGGTCGACGAGAACCGAATTGGTCTCATGGGCATAAGCCTAGCCGGTTATTACGCCCCACGTGCCGCATGTTACGAAGAAAGAATTAAAGCCCTGGTAGGGTGGTCTGGCTGCTACAATATACTGGAAGATGTCTACGAACATTGCGCCCACCTTCAACCAACGTTGCAACGTCTCTTAGGGGGCGTTGACGATGAAACTGCTCGAGCGGAGCTCAAGTCTTTTGTCGTTCAGGACGCGGATAAAATTAAAATCCCCACTCTGATCTCTCACGGCACAACAGATACTCTCATGAGTGTTGAAGGAGCCAAAAAGCTCTTTGAGGGTATAAGTTCTGATGACAAAACACTCAATCTGATTGACGGCTCTGACAACGGGGGAGGATCAATGCACTGTAGCCACGACTACTGGGCGCGCAACGTTCCGACAATGCTGGATTGGCTGGAGGACCGAATTTAAAGTTTCTTGATTAATTTGCGAGCTATTTTCTGTTAAAGTTCGGCATGGTAGCATGACTTAGTGCTGTTCAATGGTACCGCGGATTGAGAGTGTTTATTTATGAAATTTTCACTGTTCCTTATGCCATGCCACCATCCTAAGGAAAATCCATCACTCGCTTTTCATCGCGACATAGAGTTAATCCAGTTGGGTGACAAACTAGGTTTCGACGACGCATTTATCGGGGAACATCATTCCGGCGGATGGGAAACAATCCCCGCGCCAGAAATGGCCCTTTCAATGGCTGCAGCAAATGCTCACAGAATAAATCTGGGCACATCGGTCTTCTCGGCACCATTTCATCACCCTTTTTATCTGGCCGAGCGCATGTGTTTTCTGGACCATTTGACCCGAGGTCGGGCTATTCTAGGTGTAGGACCTTGCAGCTTAGTTACGGATAAAATGCTCTTCAACGTGGCCGAGTCTGAGTTGTATCCAAAGCTGCATGAAGCTGTTGATATTATTGTTAAATTGCTTGAATCTGACGACCCGGTTACACACAAAGGTGAGTTTTGGCAATTTGATGATTTGAGAATTCAACTTCGCTCTTTTCAGAAGCCTAGGCTTCCCCTAGCCATGCCATCTGCTGCGACCCCTGCAAATCTCGAGTTGATAGGAAGACACAATATGATTTGGATGTCTCCTACGGGAAAAAATAGAAAAGACGCTGCCAAGAATTGGGAATTCGTGAAAAAGGGTGCGGCCAGTGCGGGTCGTGAAGCCGATCGCGATAATTGGCGGATCGCGACCTATATGCATATTTGTGACTCGCGTGAACAAGCTTGGAGCGAAGTTCGTCAAGGAATGATGCGGGAAGCAGAATATTTTTCTATGATTGGCCTGCGCGGTCATTACGAGACATATCCAGGGCAACCTTTTGAAGAATTCACACCCGAATCTTGCGCGGATATCCGAGACTGGGTTATTGGCACCCCCGATGATGCGATTAACTGGATCGAAGAGAAGATAAAATACACCGGGGGGTTTGGGGGTGTAATGTTACATTGTCATGAGTGGACAAATTTTGACAAAATGCGCAATTCCATGGAGATGTTTGCCCGTTATGTAATCCCTCACTTCCAAGGTTACAATGGAACATATCAGGATGAGTGGCGATTAATCCAAGAGAAAACTTCGGGTGGTAAAATTGCACGTGTTGATAACGGGAAACCAAACAATCTAGTCATGAATTAAATATCAATTTCCGCCATTGACTCCACCTTAAAAGCTATTTTACCAAGCATTTTATCGACCAATAAGAAGAACTTGAAGAGATATTGAGCTTTGGGACCGAAGAAAAAAATCGCAGTCGAGACCTTTGATCATATTGGAATAAGAGTAAGAGACGAAGATCGAGCATTAGAGTTTTACCAAATGCTTGGTTTTCAGGTAGCACACAGATCAGAGAGTGATGCTGTGGTTATAATTAAGAACCAACAAAATTTAGAAATTAATTTAGTGGTAAATGCTAATAATCCGGATGGTGACCAAAATATCTTGATGGATATTCAGACAAAGTTTCCTGGATTTACACATATGGCACTCAGGGTAAAGTCGATTAGCGAAACCATCCAGGCACTGGGCGAAAACGGCATTGAGATCACCCAAGGCCCTGTAAGCTTTGGACAAGCTGGCAGTGTTTCGGTTTTCATCAGGGATCCGGATAGGAATACCATCGAGCTAAGAGGTCAAATGGAAATTAGCGAAAATCTCTCAGATATCTCCCAATATAAGCCCAACTAACACTGACCCCCTAAGCTCACCAGCCTCAAACTTGCCCGTGTTCAATTTTAAAGAGAGAAGAGATTCAAAACTCTAAATTTGGCAATGGGCTTAAACCGAGCCCCAAATATCTGTCGCCACATCAACGATTAGCTCAAGTTTCGCATATTCGTCATCTTCTGTAAGTGGGTTTCCTACGATCGAACTCGCAAAGCCACACTGAGTTGTTAGTGCCAATCGTTCTAGTGGCGCGTGCTTTGCAGCAGCGTCGATCCGTTTTTTTAGATCATCTGCATTTTCCAACGCTGGTGTCTTCGTTGACACCAAGCCGAGTGCCGCAACTTTGCCTTCTGGGACAAGACGTAAGGGTTCAAATGATCCCGCTCGCGCAGTGTCATATTCTAAGAAATAGCCATGAGCATTGATTTGATTAAACAACACATCAGCTACTGGATCGTAACCTCCTTCTGCCGCCCAAAAACCTTCTCGATTACCTCGACATTGATGCATTGTTATCGTCACATCTTCAGGCAACTCGGCCAAACAATCATTGATCCGTCGCGCGTATTCATCGAGCATCCCTTTAACCCCATGCCCCCAGCTATCAAATACAGCGTCATATTCAGGGTCACAAAGGAATGGCAAAGTGACATCATCGATCTGGATATACCTGGCTCCGGCCTCCACTAGCGCAGACAACTCAGATCTGTAGGCTCCGCTTAAGTCTGACCAAAACTCGTCGATATCATTGTAATACCCGGTCAAGATTCCGGGATCACCTCCTGCAAAACAATGTATAACCGGGGGAGCAGGCATCGTTACCTTGGGCATAACTTTGGTGTTATCACGGAGAAATTTAAAGGCCTCGACGACAGCGCTCTGCTGCCACTCGATTTTATCATTTATTCTCAAATGCGAGAAATCTTGTTGCTTTCCTCCCTCATTTTTCCAGGCAAACGGAGAGGATGAGTCTTGCCGATCTGCAGAACAACCTTTCCAAGTCATAATCATTTCCAACCACCAGGAGCGCCGTCGAAACTCTCCGTCTGTTGCGAGACTCAAACCTGCTTTCTCCTGTAATGCAATGACATCCCTGATGCACTGATCCTCGACGCCAGCCAGATCGGCATTTCCATGAGGGCCCAAATGCTCGCTGGCAGTTTGACTGCCAAGAAATTGCTCGCGCGCGCTTTTTAACTCTGCTGGTCGGAGCAAGCTACCCACATGATCGGCCCGAAAAGGCGGTCTCTCTCTTTTCATTGATAATTACCCTCTGGCAAAACAGAAATAGTATGGATAATCTATGCTAATATCGTTTTTACGCAATCCAAATGCTGTAGGTTGAGAGATTGCAACCTAAAGCGTAAAAGCTCGGGTAAGAAAACTATTAAATGGAGTGGAGAGTGACGTTTTATCACGTACGTGAAGTTAAAAAAGACGAGGAATATTGGTGGTGTGCTTGTGGCAAAAGTGCCGATCAGCCTTTCTGTGATGGTTCACACAAAGGAACTGGTATATCGCCCTTACAATATGTAGCCACGAGAGATCGGGAAATGTATTTTTGTGGGTGTAAAAGAACCGCCAATCCTCCTTTCTGCGATGGCTCTCACGAAAGCTGAGCCAACCCACCCCTCGGCAAATCAGGGAGGGCTAAACCTAAATCAGTGAAGGTCGCTTTTAGAGGTGATTGGGTCTTAGGGTGAACTGAGACCCCGTAAAACAATAAATATCCTCTAAATAGCACGCTTGATTTGTTAGCCTAAAACGGCTGCTCTCTCTAAAGCTCGAATCATGGACGAATTCATTAAGAACTCCCGGGCGGCGTCTGGATCTGACGCCGTTCGGCGTAAGTCATCGTGGCGCTTCTTCCTTGTCGCCGGATCCTGTTCCTCAAGCATCTGCTTATTTTGTAGCGTAGAGCGCTGCACATACTCATGAGCGATTGGCCGTCTCTGGGCATCATATCGCGCAAACTCGGCACGGCCATCGCCTGCTTGCCCACTCCAAACCTTAATGATTTTTTCGCACAGATTTATTGCATCATGAATCCCTCCGTTCATGCCCATACCTCCAAGGGGGTTATTTATGTGAGCAGCATCTCCCGCCAAAAAAATCCGACCGTGAACATAGGTCTCTGCAACCCGCTGGTGAACGCTATACGCAGTTTTGTGTGCAATTTCATATTTTTTTCCGGTAGCGCAAATTTTTTGCAATCTTGCTTGAAGGTAATCATCATCAAGGATTGCCTCGGGCGTATCCCCTGGCTTAGTGGGTACTAAAACGCGCCAAAGCCCAGAAACGAAGACAAAAACGAACCAATCATCGGGTTCAGTTACATATGCAATTGGCGTTAACTCTTCAAAGTGCTGAGTAAAATCAAACGGTGTAGAAACAATTAGCCACATTTCTGGGAACGTTAAACCATCAAAGGCAATCCCTTGGGTTTTCCGCGTAGGACTTGACCCACCTTCTGCTGCAATCAGGTAGGTTCCCCTGAGGGAGTCAGCTCCTTCATCAGAATCGAAAGCTACGGTTACGCCATTTCCATCTTGCTTAGTATCTGTCACACGACAACCAAACCTGACTTCGACATTAGACATGGCTTTGAGTCGCTTCATGATGATTTGGGTGAGGCGAAATTGTTCAGCCTGCAGGCGATAAGGATGGCGAGTGTAATTGTTCAGTAAACCGAGATTCCAGTCAGCGATTATACCTTCCTGGGTATCTCTGTACTGCCATCGAGGACAGACTAATCCTTGGTCAATTAGCTCATTAGCGACTCCGAGTTGATCTAGCATATCCAGGGTTGGTGGATGGAAAGTAGATGCCCGGAGATCCAACTCTAAATCTTCTCCCGCTTCCAAAATGGTTACGGGGATTCCGGCTTTGGCTAGAGAGAGAGCAGAAACACAACCAACAGGACCTGCGCCAGCGATCACCACTCTATTTTGGGCCATGGGGTCTCTCCTTCTCAATTCGTCCGAGATCATAGCGTCTTGGATCATCTCGTCTAGCACCATTGTCAGGCGAATGGCTTAGAGTCAGGATAGCGAAAATAGAATTACATTTTATGGATTTTTAGATGCAACAATTGTCAGATCTTAAACCGGCAGGTTGGCGGGCAAGAATCGGCGTCATTGTGCCACCGAGCAATACCACCAATGAAACTGAATTCAATCGAATGAAACCTGAGGGCATCTCGTTCCATTTTACTCGGTCTCCTATCCATCGCGATCCAGCCGCAGATGGTTTTAAAACGATGATGGCAGACCTACAGTCCGCTGTTTCCGATCTCAAGGCCTGCAATGTGGACTTAATGGCTTACGGATGCACCGCTGGGTCGATGGCTTGTCCACCGGAAATTTTAATTGGCACCATGGAAAAACATGGCTCAGTAGGCGCTGTTTCTACCGCGGGATCAATCATTGCAGCATTAACAGCACTTGGGATCACTAAAATTGGGATGGCCACGCCTTACTCCGATGAGACTAATGAGCATGAAAAAGAATTCCTCGAACGTCATGGCTTCTCAGTCGCAAAAATGGCGGGATTACAGCTAAGCGGGCAAATAGAGAAAGTCAGCCGAGTGCCTCCATCCGAAGTCTATTCACACGCTCTTTCAGTTGACTGCCCTGACGCTGAGGCAATTCTTATTTGCTGCACTGATTTCGGGACACTTGACGTGATAGATAGCTTAGAAGAAAAGCTTGGAAAGCCGGTGATATCCTCTAATACGGCTAGCTTTTGGCATAGCCTACGGAAAGCGGGAGTCAAAGATAAAATCCCCGGGTATGGAAAATTACTAATAGATTTTTAGAATAAATCTCTAATTAGGAACTGACGGGCTATACCTAACATTTTTTGTTTTACAGTGGTTCGGGCGTTTTCCCTTCAAAATCTGCCATCGAGTGTCTTTCTGGGACGCTAAATTTTGCATCCCCTCGAGCCCTATTAACCATGCGGCCGCGTTGCACGGGAGGACGCTCGTATAGCTGCTCCGCCCATCGTGTAACATTTTTATAACTCGGACCATCCAAAAAGTCTTTTGCCCCGTACTGCCAACCCAGAACAGTTCCACCATACCAAGGCCAAATTGCAATATCAGCGATTGTATACTCATCACCACAGATAAACTCATTCTCACCCAAACGCTGATCAAGAAGGTCTAATTGACGTTTCACCTCCATCGTAAATCGATCAATCGCATACTGAATTTTAATAGGCGCATAACTATAGAAATGACCAAAGCCACCCCCCAAGTAAGGAGCACTTCCCATTTGCCACATCAACCAGGATAGCATCTCAGGGCGATTTGAGGGATCTTCCGGCATAAACGCTTGATGCTTTTCTGCGAGATATAAAAGTATCGCTGCAGACTCAAACACTCTCGTTGGCTTCTCTGTCGAATAATCTAAAAGGGCCGGTATCTTCGAATTGGGATTTATCTCGACGAAACCAGACCCAAATTGCTCTTGATTCCCAATATCGATGGACCAGGCATCATACTCCGCTCCAGAGTGTCCCGCAGCCAAAAGCTCTTCCAACATGACCGTTACTTTAATCCCGTTTGGAGTTCCTCTGGAATATAACTGCAAAGGGTGGTCGCCTACTGGTAGTTCTTTTTCGAATTGTGCACCCGCGGTCGGCTTATTTGTATTAGCGAATGGCCCGCCATGGTCGGTTTCCCATTTCCACACTTTAGGCGGGGTATAATCACTATCAGCCATAATTTATTTCTCCCTGAAAAGCCCTGTTGGCATTTAGATATAAGACCTGCTCGCTTAAATTTAGGCCGTTAAGTATTATCCAAACAACCCAGGCGTCGCCAAAAATTCAAATTAAAATTTTTTGAAAACTCCAAATCACGTAATACGACAAATCATCTTGGCAAGCATTGGACCGGTTAATATTACGACAAGTAGTCTGGCTGTTTGAATTGAAAGAATAAAGGAGACATCTGCATTACTGCTGACCGCAATAATTGTAACTGCTTCGAGTGCACCGGGGGTAGTTGCCAAGTAAGCGGTTAACGGATCGACCCCGACTAACCAGACTAATATAGCAGCAGAAATGCCGCAAAGTAGTATCAGAGATATCGTCCCAACCAACATCGTTGGAAGTAAGCGGATTGCTTTAAAGACCGTCTCACGATCAAACTTTAAGCCCACCCAAAGCCCGATCAAAGTGAAGGCAGTGTATAATAATGCTGGGGGCAAGGTAATTTTCATTAAACCAAAGTTTTGCAATCCAAACGCTAGAACCATGGGAATGAATACTCCGCCTGACGGAACCCCAAAGGCTCTCGCCAAGAATGCGCCTCCCATAATTGCTCCCAATGTCATTGCAAAATCGGGCAGTTCCCGAAGTTCAAAAAAGTATGATGAAGCCTCCAGTTTAGGAGACGCATTTACATCAAAAACGAGCCGTGAAATGACTGTTGCCAGCACGATTACCATTGAAACCCTGAGAAATTGCATCAGAGCTACTAGGCGAGGGTCAGCGCCAAATTCCTCGGCTAAAGTGATCATGCCGCTTGCTGCACCCGGAGCACAACCCCAGGCCGCTGTGGTACCCGGAAGGCGCTTGGACCTTGCCAATAACCAGCCTGCAAAAGTAGAAAAAATTACCGTCGTAGTAATAACCAAAAGTACTGAGAGAATATTATCTCCAAGAACCTTTAAAATATTAAGGTCCAAGGCGCTTGCCACCAAAACTCCTATGACCCCCTGTGAAAAAAGCATTAAAGGTCTTGCAACAGAGAGTTTGGTTCCCCGAGCTGCAAAGACAATTGCAACCAACATGGGACCCATTAAAAAGGCAGCAGGAAAGCCTGTTAATTGAAGAAGGTATGCGACTCCGATAGACGCAGGAATAAGAAAAACCCAGGTGCGAATCTGCCGCAGGCTGACCATTTGTCGTTTCCACATTGCTAGGGCAATCAAGTTTCCCCCAAGCCAAATCGACTAAGGACATAATCAAACTGCCGACTAAAAGAACGATTAAGATCTTATACCCAAAAAAGGGACGCAAAAAGGTCTTGTGGAGACCATTTGAACGTCTGTGGGTAATGCCAATTATGCGACAATGGCAAAATTTCAATTTGAAAAATACGGTTCCCAACTACTTCACGCCCGATCTGAGACGCGTCATAATCAAAAAAAGTTTGCGATATAACCGAGGCCTAGTGTGAATAAAATAAAAACCCCATTTGTAGCCCCCTTGGTCGACCGACTGTCAATTCGAGTACTCGTAGATTCCGCTTATGAGAGGTTCCTCCCAAAAACATTCCATGAGTTTTGTAACATAGAGCATGTTGGAAAAATCCCGGGTCGACAAATGACAACCCTCGCTTGCGAATGGGGGTTGTCACTCCACTTGGAGTCATTATCAAACGGCGAAAATGCCCAATACCTCCTGGATTTTGGCTATACACCTGAAATTATTTCCAGAAATTTTGAGCTACTCGATATTGACCCTAAAAAGATCAGCGGCCTTATTCTCAGCCACGCACATAGAGATCATTACGGCGGCATGGAGGGCTTTATTGATAGATTCCGCTACCAAATGCGCGACGATATGCGTTTCTTTATCGGCGGGGAGGGTGTTTTTAAAGAAAGATGGACCGGCGGCTTTGAAGGCAACATGGTCAGCTGGGGCGCATTAGATCGCACAGCATTGACAGCCCAAAGTGTCAATCCAATCGCATGCACAACACCAACTGCTCTAGATGGGGCGTTTACGACAGGATATATCGAACGGGACTCCTTCGAGACGGTGACAGGCGGATCAATGGTTCTGGAACAAGATGTTCCGGACCATTTTTCAGAAGAAGAGAGAGCTGGCCGATTAGTGAAGGACAACCATCCAGAGGAGCATGCCACATGCTACATAGTGAGGGGACGGGGTTTAGTGGTCATTTCCTCCTGCGGTCACACTGGAATTATAAATACTGTAAACACCGCAAAAGCCGTCACCAATGTCGATAAAGTCCATGCGGTGGTAGGAGGGTTCCATCTTGGAACTTCCACTGACGATTATATAAATCACACCGTCCAAGCCTTTAAAGAATTTGATCCCGACATTGTGTTGCCAATGCATTGCTCTGGAAGGCGGTTTATAGAAGCAATGCAGAGAGAAATGCCCCAAAAATTAATTACAACAAACGTCGGTTCGCGCTTCACTTTTGGAGTTTAGAAGCAACCTGTAGAATTTGATATTCGGCAGTGCAACGCCTTTATTGCAACCCGTCTTTTAAAAACCAGGTGAATGATCTAAACGGGTAAAAGTTCATTTTCTACAAAATTATCACTTGTCGGACCGATGCATGCTATCCGCAACGGGCCTAAGCCGCATATCAAGAAGGGCCGCTTTTCCGCTTTCTACCGCTTCCAAGCCGCGTGCAATGGCTCCTGCCACTTGTCCTGGCTCCTCCACTTTCTCTCCATACCCCCCAAATGCCTCGACTATCTTCCAATAATCTGGCTCTGGACCAATATGCAGACCCGAGAAATTACCAGTTTGTACCGCATGCCCTTCGGGATAATATTTTGGAACACCTGTTTTCTGAGATAAGTAACCATGATTGTTAAAGATCACTGTCAGAAAAGGTAGGTTGTGTTCCTGCGCGGCACCATAAATAGCGGGTATCGGATCATAGTTGAATGACCCATCACCAATTAGACCCACAACGGGCCTTCCAGGATTGGCCACCTTCACGCCCAATGCTGTCGAGAGGCCCGTGCCAAGACCACCTGCAGCCCCACAGAACCAAGAACCTGGTTTTAATTGCGAAATATATTGGTGGGCAGCTAATCGATGAGTAATAAGTTCTTCAACGACCATTGCATCCTCCGGCAGGCATTGACCAAGTTGATAGGCAACCCACTTTGTGTCCATGGGTGATGCCTCTGATAATGCCAAAGCCTCTTCATCCCACTTCGCCCGCCTAGCCTCATTGGAACTTTTAAGTGAAGCGGCTCGGCCAATGCGATCCTGATCATTAGGCTGCACCCTACTCTCAATCTCTTTCCGAAGATATCCAAGAGAACTTTCAATATTTCCATCAAGAATTAGATCGGCCTGGATACCCATAAAGGGAATATCAATTTTATGAGGGTCCTCATCCAATACGGCGACAACAGCTCCGGACGCAGGGGTTTCGGTTTGCGGGTGCCAAGGACTCACGGACGAGGCGAGAAAAATCACGTCAGCTTCTTTCACTGCGCCCGCAGGATTGTACCCAGCATGCAAAGGGTGCGTTCTGGGAATATTGATCGACCCAGTCGCTCGCGACTCTGAAACTGGACAAGCCAACAACTCTGCAATTGCAGTCAAATGCTCTGAGGCAGCTACTGTGCGTCCGGCGTCCTCGGCAATAATAACAGGGTTTTTAGCTTTTACGAGCAAATCTGCTAAATCGGCTAATCCACCCGGATCAGCCATAGGGAGGGGAGCATTAGGAAGTGATGAAGCAACATTGCGGGTCATTTCCTCAAAAAGATGTTCCATGGGAAGTGAGACAAATACGGGGCCTCGAGGCCCCGCCATTGCCAGCCTGCAGGCCCGCTGCACAGTGGTGGGTAAGATTGACTTCGTGTTGTTGCCAAAACTCCATTTAACGTTTTTTTCGACCATCGCAGCAGGCCCGCCCATATCGCCCAAATGCGCACCCCATTGCCCTCCGGGATCAGGCCCGTCATCCTCGCCAAAGCCAATGCTTTCTCCAGCAAAGATTACCATTGGTACCTGTTCATGGAGTGCACCACGCATTGCCATGGCACCGTGGAGAGCACCAACTGTAGTGTGAATCATAACCGCCGGGAGTTTGCCGGTTGATTTTGCATAACCTGAAGCCATCCCAATAGCAGTCTCTTCATGCCGCGTGCTCATATACAGTGGAATATCATTTGCCCCAGGATCAGCCAAAGCTTCCCAAACCGGGGCCCACTCTGACCCGGGAGAAGCAAAGATTTTTTCTACCCCCATAGCTTTAAGAACCTTTAAAAATGCCTGAGCGCCGTTCAGTCCCTTTGTCTCGATCATTTTTATCTCCCTACGAGGTTGTATTTACCTTGGATAGTATCGCAATTTCCCGTCAGTGCGAATGATCAGAGAAAATTAATTTTATTGATTTACGCGAGCCACCTCGGCAGTTTACTTACTTCACCCTTAGTTAAAATAAATCTGCCGAAAACCATTAGGTTTTAACTATAAAAGAATTTTGGGATATTAATTCCTTTGATTCTCGATCTCGAATACCCTGGAACTGGGAAAGGCAGAATTTAAGATTTATGGCTGCAGATACAGAAAAGGCAAATTCGCAAAAATTATACTTCGATCGCGTTATATCGGCTATTGGCGACCGCAAAGGCGTTACGATAAACTCAAATGATGAAACCATCAGCATTTTGATCGATTCAGACCGGGGCACTTCCGAGATCCTCATAGGAAGTTCATCAGATACATATGCATTACAAAAACAACATTTTGCGGACCTACGGGACGTCCTGACGTCTCTGGGTATTAAAGAAGGAGCGTCCTATACGCCACCGCCTCTGCCCAAAAGAGGAATGACACCCATGATTCAAAAATCCAGAGCAGAACAAAGACAGGAATTTGAAGGCTGGCAAAATGTATGGCGCAGAATCCGCGCTGCAGAAAAAAATTTAGACTTAGAATTCGAACTCAAGCAAATGATGGACTATTATTGAGCGCTTACATTTTTTACCTTCTTGCCAAAAAACTCTGCGTGAGCGTAACCTCAGTGATAGCGGTCGCTTTGAACAGCCGTAAAATTAAATAACATCGGAAAAATCATGGCCGACGTCACCGGGCTTAAGGCTATTTGGCAAGTTTTAAGCACACCAAATTACCGAAACTATACGATTGGAAACTTTGCTTCCCAAATGGGAATGTGGGTTCAACGGATCGCCATCGCTTGGCTAACTTGGGAGTTAACTAAATCCCCAGTTTGGCTGGGTGTAATGGCGATGGCCGATTTCATGCCAAATATCTTTTTAGCTCCTTTAGCTGGCGCAATCGCAGACCGAGTTGATCGATTAAAAGCCATCCGCCTTTACATGTGTATATCAGCCGCTATTTCGGCTGCGGTCGCCATCCTAGTCATCACTGACCTCATTACTATTGAGATCCTGTTAGGACTTGTTCTGGCCAACGGTGTCACAATGTCTTTTAACTTCCCTGTTCGCTTATCCATTATTCACACACTCGTTCGTAAAGAGTCTTTGACCACAGCAATAAGCGTTAATGCGATCGCCTTTAATATTGCCAGAATTGGTGGCCCTGCATTGTCGGGACAGATGATTGTGCAACTCGGAATTGGTTTCGCTGTCGGCTTTACTGTATTAGCGGATTTGATCTTCGTGTTTATGTTATACCTAGTCAAAATTGCCAATAAGAACGGGTCCCAAAAAAGGCAAAGACCTTCGACCAAAGTTTGGAACGACATAATAGAAGGGTTCAAATATGTCAGTACACATCCCGGTATCGGGCCCCTGCTGATTATACTAGCCTTTTATTCGATTTTTGGTCGACCATTCATAGAACTATTCCCGGCCTTCGCAGACGAGATTTTCAACCAAGGGGTCAATGGCCTCGCTACACTTACTTCAATTCTCGGCTTGGGCTCCATCTTTGGCAGCCTCTTTCTCGCTAGACGCAGTGGAGTGATTGGCCTTACCCGACTACTTATTTTCAACGTATTTCTCTTATCAATATCGGTAATCGGATTTGGCAGTACAAACCTTTACGCCGTCGCGCTTTGCTGCACTTTCATTGGTGGAATCGCTATAGTGATGATAGGTGTAATCGAACAGACCTTACTTCAATCGGCTGTAGACGACGCTATGCGCGGTCGGATATTGAGTTTTTACACACTTATAGCTAGAGGCTGTCCTTCGATCGGCGCACTTGCTGCTGGAGGCTTAGCAGAGCTCGTCGGCCTCCAGTTTTCTGTTATCAGTGGTGCGGTACTCTGCATCGGTCTTTGGAGCTGGGCCTATTTCAAACGTGATCAACTTGCAAATTATTTGGAGAAATAAGTAAATAACTCTCTCCAATGCCATAATGGCAAAAAATTTTGGGCACTGGGATGCAACCGATTAGAGCCTTATTTGTGGAAAAGTAAATATTAAATGGTGGAACTTATGGAGAAGATGATTCTAACCGTTAACGGCACCCGACGCGAAATAGAGTGTGACCCAACCACTCCGCTTATATATATCTTGCGAGATAAACTGGGGCTAACAGGCTCCAAACTGGGGTGTGCTCAAGAGCAGTGTGGATCCTGCACCATTTTAGTGAATGGAGAGGCTGTGCAATGCTGCGTGAGAGCAGTATCCGATTTTACAGCTGCGGAAATCACAACAATTGAGGGCCTATCAAAAGATACCATTGGTAGGGTTGTCCAAGAAGCATTTATCGAATCAAATGCAGCCCAATGTGGCTACTGCACACCGGGGATCATCTCTTCCGCAACTGCTCTATTAAAAAAGTCTGCTTTTCCTAAGGATCACGAAATACGAAAAGCACTCGACAAAAACTTATGTAGGTGCGGATCTCACAACAGAGTTTTGGATGCCGTAAAGAAGGCATCGGAGAGGTTACATCATGGTCGATAATCCTTCTCTAAAGAAAAATCCAGGGCTTGATAGTTGGATAAAGCTAAAAAAACCCGGAAGGATCTCGATATCAAATGGTAAGGTGGACATCGGCCAAAGGATCTCTACAGCCGTCGCGCTTATTGCGGCCGAAGAGTTATCCGTTGATCCAAGTAGAATCGATGTAGAATGTCCCGTTACAGCTATTTCTCCGGACGAGGGCATAACATCAGGCAGCAACTCTATGGAAGAGTCCGGCAACGCGGTTAGGTTTGCAGCCGCTACTGCAAGACAGGAATTGATCCGCCTTGCCTCATTAGCTCTCGACGCACCCATCGAAGCGCTAGAGGTGAATGACGGGTTGGTTATTGCATGTTCTACTAATCGATCCATTACCTATTGGGATTTAATCTCAGACGAAGACTCTTTTGGCGTTACCGTTGATGAGTCGGCACCGCTTAAACCAAGATCCGAATACAGATTTGTTGGCAAGCGAAATACGGCAAGAAACATGGATAAGATCGTAAGTGGCAGCGCCAATTTTATCCATGACATAATCTTACCAAATATGCTCCATGCCCGACCAGTCCGACCTCCTCACTATCACGCAAAACTAAAAGAGATTGATAAAAAAATAGAAGCCAAGCTGCTTGAAGAAAAAGTTAAAATAATCCGCGATGGCTCCTACCTCGCTGTTTTAGCAGAAGAGGAATATCAGGCAGTCCAGGCGGCTCAGAGGCTCTTCAACGCGACAACTTGGGACCACGGAGATGGATTATCAGAAGAGGACATTTTTGAGAGCCTGCATAAAAAATCGCGCGAGAGCCTTATTGTGGTTGAGGGTGTCCCTTCCGAAGGACCATTGCCACCGCTCGGTGCTCCGCCGGACAATGCTTTTCGTACCCTGAAAGCGAACTACGACCGGCCTTATCAAATGCATGGGTCGATTGGGCCTTCGGCTGCTCTCGCCATATTCGAAGACAACAAACTTAAAATCTGGTGCCACAGCCAGGGCATCTATTTGCTTCGAGCTGCATTGGCCGACGGATTAGAGATGGATGTTGAGGACATCATAATCACACATACACCGGGGGCTGGATGTTACGGACATAATGGCGCTGACGACGCGGCAACCGACGCAGCGCTCATAGCAAGAAAGGTTCAAAATCGGCCCGTGTTATTGAAATGGACCCGAGATGATGAACACGCCTGGGAGCCCTATGGACCGGCGATGAGCATGATGATGCAAGCTAGCATTGATAGTTCAGGCAAAATTATTGATTGGTCGCAAGAGACCTATAGCGATACCCATATGAATCGTCCGCGACCCGGCGCAAACCGCGCTGGACCAGGGCGACTTTTGCCGCTGAACTATCTTGAAGACGCTCTTCCAAAACCCAGAGCAAACCCAAACATGGGTAGGCACGCTGGTATACACCGGAACCTAGATCCACTTTACAATCTGCCTAACAAGCGTCTCGTAAAAAATTTGGTGCGAGATATGCCCCTTAGAACTTCATCACTCAGAACTCTTGGCGCATACGCCAACGTATTTGCAATTGAGTCCTTTATGGATGAGTTGGCAACTGAGGCAGAGATCAGTCCACTAGATTTTCGTTTAAAACACCTAACCGATGAGCGAGGGATTGATGTCCTACGAAGTGCCGCCGGCTCTCTTTACAAAAGAGACAAGCGGCCAGGGATTGGACATGGAATCGCCTTTGCCCAATATAAGAACAGCAAAACATACGCGGCAGTCGGAATAGAACTTGAAGTGACCGACTCAGCTGAAATAAAGCTTCACTATGCTGTTGGAGCAGCAGACGCGGGCCAAGTAGTTGACCCGGACGGATTGTCCGCACAGTTAGAAGGTGGAATCATTCAAGCAGCAAGTTGGACAATTTACGAGGCCGTCACTCACGATAAAGGGGGCATCACTAGCCGTGATTGGGACACCTATCCAATATTGCGTTTTGATAACGTACCTGAAATTGAGATAAAAATAATTGACCGACCCGAAGATCCGTTCCTTGGAGCCGGAGAAGCTACGGCGGGGCCCACAGCTGCTGCAATAGCCAATGCAGTATTTGATGCGACTGGTCTGAGACCTAGACGGATCCCCTTTACAGCGGAGACTCTCAGGCAGATAGCGATAAGCGAATAAATCACATTGAAAGAAGTTGAAAACGAGACCTTGCAAACTGCCTGGGATCACGTGTAAAACGCCAACGTGATGGAATTGGGGCGCGTAGCTCAGCGGGAGAGCACTACGTTGACATCGTAGGGGTCACTGGTTCAATCCCAGTCGTGCCCACCATTACCTTAAAAAAGGGAAATTAAAATCTTTTTTAAAGATAGTGATGGCAGTAAATATTATTTCCCGTCGCAATACTCTAAAAAAAAGCCTCGCATTTTTTATGTCATCGAGCTTGGGGCTTACGGGATGTAGACTTTCGTCCCGAGGACAGTTCATAGAGTATCCTTTTACTCTGGGCGTGGCTTCAGGGGATCCTCTCTCAGATAGTGTAGTCCTCTGGACCAGATTAGCACCTCGACCTGATGAGCCTCATGGCGGATTGACACTCGACCACGCCCCTGTTTCTTGGCAGCTGTCTGAGGACGAGCACTTTAAAAATATTTTGCGGCATGGAGTTGAAATCGCCAAACCTGGCTCCGCGTTCTCTATTCACGCAGACGTTAAAGGGCTCCAACCATCACGCGTATATTTTTATCGATTTATTGCAGGTGGAGTGGCGAGCCCAACTGGACGGACCCGAACAGCTCCTTCACCTGACGCTTTTCCTGGGGACATTCGAATAGCGCAGGCAGGCTGTCAAAACTTTGAGTCGGGATATTACACGGCATACCGACATATGGCTTCCGACGATCTAGACCTCATTATCCATACTGGAGATTATATCTACGAGGGTGGCCAAAGCCCTCATGGATTGAGGCTTCATCAAGATTTTCGTTGTAAAACGCTTGAACAATATCGCAGAAGATATGCCCTTTACAAAAGCGATCTTGATTTACAAGCCGCTCACGCCGCCCACCCTTTCTCTGCAGTATGGGATGACCATGAAATAAAAAATAATTGGCATGGCGCAATACCAGGTTCGGCCTACCAGAATCGAAAATCCGCTGCATTTAAAGCATGGTGGGAACATATGCCGGTTAGGCCTACCCAGTCTCCGAGCCAGATCCAGCTCAAGCTATACCGCAGCCTGACTTTTGGGCGGACGGTATCTTTTAACTTTTGTGATACCCGACAATTTCGAACACCCCAGCCTTGCGGTGGGCAAAAATCGAGCCTTTGCTCTGAGGCCATGAGTTCAGGCGCTCAAATGTTTGGCCAACGTCAAGAAGAATGGCTATTTAGTCGTCTCAGAAATACCAGTTCTATTTGGAATGTAATCATTCAGGGTGTGCCAATTACTGAAATTAATTCGAGCCGGGATCCGAACCTAAAGCAATATTCGATGGATAAATGGGATGGATATAGGGTTCCCAGAAGGCGGCTGCTCTCTTTTATCGAGTCCAATAATATCCCAGGACCTATATCTCTTGCTGGCGACCTACATCGGCATCTGGCTAGTGAGCTTCATGTAAATTTTTCTCAACCAAAAAAAGTTCCCGTAGCTCATGAATTTGTAAATACATCTATTTCTTCGGGAGGAGATGGCAAAAAAGTAAGTAAAACGTCAGATCGTTGGTTGCGAAATAATCAGCACATAAAGTTTGTCGAAAACCAAAGGGGTTATCTGCGTCATCAAATTCGACCATCTTCCTGGACCGCCGAGTTTATGTCCCTCGATTCTGTTTCCCAGAGGCATGCCGCTTTGCGAGTTTCAAGGGAAATCTATTTGGAACGAAAAATAAATATTCAAAATATGCTGCGTTAAACCAAAAAGAGCAATTTGATGAAAACTCTCAGGCTTATAATCAAGCGTACTAAATATTACAAAAACCCCTTCGAGCCCGGCTTGCATCTTATAATTAACGAGTAAGAAGCTTGGTAATCTGCGCGTAAGTCTTACTTGTTCCCGAAAAAATTTGACTCACGAGTTCGTTTTATCCAGTCTCTTTCTTGATCTTATATCAAATAACGGTTCAGGAACTACAAAAAGGACGAAAGACATGTTCAGAAGTTTTTTACTTGCAGCTCTCTCGACAGCTGCAATAGCGCTGCCTGCTGCAAGTGGCACTCTTGATCAGGTGAAGAAGAGAGGTGTGCTACAATGTGGAATAAACACCGGCCTCGCTGGGTTTGCTTATACTGATGACAAGGGCAACTGGGCAGGTTTTGACGTAGCATACTGTCAAGCCCTTGCAGCAGCTGTTTTGGGAGACCCAAAGAAGGTCAAGTACGTAAATCTAACGGGAAAAAACCGTTTTCCTGCTCTTGCCTCAGGGGAGATTGACGTCTTGTCGCGCAATACGACTTGGACGTTCTCACGTGATGTGAAACTGGGATTTACCTTCATAGGTGTCAGTTATTATGACGGCCAAGGGTTTATTGGTCGTAAAAAATTAGGAGTAAAAAGCGCGAAAGAATTGGATGGCGCGTCAGTTTGTATTCAAACCGGAACGACCACGGAATTGAACCTAGCCGACTTTTTCCGCGTGAATAAAATCAAGTATGAACCGGTTCCCATAGAGACCAATGAGGAAGCTCGAAAGGCCTATCTTGCGGAACGCTGCGATGTATACACAACGGACGCCTCGGGGCTCGCTGCGACTAAGTCAACTTTTGCAGACGCAAAAAATCATATGGTCTTCCCCGAGATTATTTCCAAAGAGCCGCTGGGCCCATTAGTAAGGCAAGGCGATGATGCATGGGCCGATATAGCCCGGTGGACCCTCAATGCTTTGATAAATGCCGAGGAATATGGGGTCACGAAAGCCAATGTTGATAAACTTGCAAAAGGGACAAAAAATCCTGAGATAAACCGAATGCTGGGCTCAGAAGGAACCCTCGGCAAATGCTGGGTTTAAAGAAAGACTGGGCAGTCCATGCCCTAAAAGCAGGAGGTAACTACGGTGAAATTTTTGATCGTTACCTAGGCGAAAAAACTCCTCTTGGCCTCTCAAGGGGACTTAATGCGCTTTGGAAAAATGGTGGCATTTTGTATGCGCCACCAATGCGCTAATTGATCAGGGGCCGCTCTTTTCACCAGCGGCCCCCATCCCTCTTACTTTTTTCAAATATTAGCGAAGAGTTAACATGCCGCGTCTGGCATCAAAGAACATGTTGTCAATCAGAGCACGCGATATCTGGTTTAATCCCCGAAGCAGAGGTCTATTTTTTCAACTAATAGTTTTGCTCTCGATTGCATCGTTTCTGGCATTCATAACCGCCAACACGATTGCAAATCTGCAAAAGGCTGGCCTCACCGCCGGCTTTGAATTTTTAACAAACCAGGCTTTTTTTGATATCAACCAACGGCTAATAAGCTTCTCTTCACAATCTTCATTTGGCAGAGCCCTAGTCGTAGGGCTCTTAAATACTGTCCTTGTATCAAGCTTGGGCATCATTGCAGCCACCATTATTGGTTTTTTGGCCGGGATACTGAGACTTTCAAAAAATTGGCTTGTAAGCCGGATCGTCACTACATACGTCGAAATTACACGAAACGTTCCCCTCCTTCTCCAGATCATCTTTTGGTGGGCCACTTTCACGAGTTTGCCGAGGGTAAGAGATAGTGTTGAAATTTTTGAAGTGTTTTTTCCTCAACAATCGAGGTTTACGGGGTCCGTCACCTATTTTTGAACAATCGTTTTTTTGGGTATTACTTACTTTTCTGGTTGGTCTTGTCGCGACATTTGCATTAGCGCTGTGGTCCCGACGACGTCAATTAGAAACGGGAAGGACCTTCCGAGTTTTACCGATCGGGCTTTTGCTAATTGTAGGTATACCCGTGCTGATTTTTTTCGGCCTAAACGAACCAATGGTTTGGGAAATTCCAAAAAGAACTCGCTTCAACTTTACTGGCGGGATTAATATAACACCGGAGTTACTAGCGCTCTGGGTGGCTCTTGCCACTTATACCGGGGCTTTTATCTCAGAAATTGTGCGAGCCGGGATACTTTCGGTAAGCGTCGGCCAAACGGAAGCTGCCCAATCCCTTGGCCTTAGAAATAAACAAACGATGAGGCTGATTATTCTGCCACAAGCCTTTAGGGTGATCATTCCGCCACTTACCAGCCAATATCTAAATCTTACAAAAAACTCTTCGTTAGCGATTGCCATTGGATATCAAGACTTGGTCTCTATAGGAGGAACCATTTTAAATCAAAGCGGGCATGCCCTAGAAATTGTTGCAATCTGGATGGCGGTGTATCTATCTCTCAGCCTCGCAACCTCTGCCTATATGAATTGGTATAATAAACGAATTTCTCTGGTGGAACGATGAGCTCAGTCATCAAAAGTATGGAAAAAAACAATAGAACCAAACCACGCCCGCCTCCCATCGGGTCAACCGGCGCAATCGGTTGGTTACGTCAAAATTTATTTTCCAATATTTACAATAGTCTTCTTACCGTCATTTGTATCTGCGGATTAATTTTAATTATCCCGGCAGGAATTGATTGGGTGTTTTTGAGTTCACAGGTTGCTGGAGATAATCGGTTTGCTTGCCAAAATACTGGGGCCTGCTGGGCATGGATCGACCAGAGGATGGGGCAATTCCTCTTTGGATTTTATCCTGAGCAAGAGAGATGGAGGCCAATGGTCGCCTTTTTCCTGCTACTCCCCGCTCTCGCCCCCTGGCTCTTTGAGAGGGTGCCAGCCCAGAGATATCTCCGAATATTTTCAATCGCCTATCCCTTTATAGCCACCATTCTTCTTGTGGGAGGGTTCGGGCTTCCAAGTGTCGCCTCCGATAAATTTGGCGGGTTCATGCTGAACTTAATTGTAGGCCTATCAGGTATTGTCCTGTCACTGCCGGTGGGAATCTTACTTGCCCTAGGACGGAGGTCCAAACTACCGCTCATCAAGTGGGTGTGCATAAGTTTTATAGAAATCGTCCGAGGCGTCCCCTTGATCACACTCCTCTTTGTGTCAAATATCTTACTTCCCATTTTTCTTCCGCCAGATGCAACCTTAGACTCAGTAATTAGAGTGATAATAATGGTCACCGCGTTTGCCTCTGCCTACATGGCCGAAGTTATTCGAGGAGGGCTTCAAGCGATACCATCAGGACAATATGAGGCTGCTAAGGCCATGGGCTTAAATTATTTTCAATCGATGCGTTTGATCATACTTCCACAAGCGCTTCGCATATCGATACCGGGAATCGTTAATACGTTTATTGGTCTTTTTAAAGATACCACCCTCGTGATTGTTATAGGTCTTTTCGATATTTTAGGCATCGCAAATGCGATGGTTGCCAATCCGGATTGGTTAGGATTATCCACCGAAACATATGTTTTTGTTGCTCTCTTTTTCTTTATCATTTGCTTTTCTATGTCCCGTTACTCGATGTGGTTAGAACGTCGTTTGGGAACAAAAGGTTCAAATGGATGGTCATCATGAATAATGGAAATGCTGCAGAATTTCGCCACAAGTCCTTAATAGAAATTTGTGGACTAAATAAATGGTTCGGATCTTTCCACGTTCTCCGAGATATATCTTTGTCCGTTGCCAGTGGAGAGCGGATTGTAATCTGCGGACCATCTGGCAGCGGCAAATCCACATTAATTAGATGCATAAATTACTTAGAGGAGCATCAAGAAGGCCAGATCTTCGTCGATGGCATCGAACTGAAAGGCGATTTAAAAAATATTGAGGCCGTCCGAAAAGAAGTCGGTATGGTCTTTCAATCCTTTAACTTATTTCCACATCTTACAGTTTTAGAAAACTGCACATTAGCGCCGGTCTGGGTGCGCAACACCCCGAAAGCCGAGGCCGAAAGGATCGCAATGCAGCTATTAGAGAAAGTAAAAATTCCAGAACAAGCGAATAAATATCCCGGTCAATTATCTGGCGGCCAACAACAAAGGGTAGCTATCGCCCGCTCTCTTTGCATGCAACCAAAAATAATGCTCTTTGATGAACCTACGTCCGCCCTCGATCCGGAAATGATAAAAGAAGTTTTAGATGTAATGGTGGATCTGGCTGAGTCAGGGATGACAATGTTGGTTGTCACACATGAGATGGGATTTGCCGCTCAGGTTGCTGATAAGGTTGTATTCATGGATGAAGGTCAAATTATTGAGAGCAATACGCCAAAAGAGTTTTTTGAAAATCCGCAATCGGAGAGAACCAAACTTTTCCTTAGCCAAATTTTAAGCCATTAGCGTAAAGCGGCTCTTTTCATCTTATCTTGCATCGACGTTAAAATCTAAATCATTAATCTCTATAGGATCACCATGGGGAGTACGACGCGCTGCCCGATGCCAGGCCTTTTTGAAATCATTGAGGGTAGATAAACTTGTAAGACCTTTCGCCTGCACGAGACGTTCCAAAGCATTAAGCCAGTATTTATAGTAACTTTTACCATCACGATCTGCATATTCAGGGCTTTGGATCTCGGCCGCCAAAAAATCAACCCACTCTCCCCATTCAAAAAAACCCTGCTCATATAAATGCATGGTGATTGCGAATACTTGGGCTTCCCAGGGCTCACTGAACACAGGCCCCTCGGAATTCTTTGGTAGGCTATTTAACCTGGGCAGCAGGCTAACGAACTCTTCTGCAGATTGCGAATATTTTCCTTTCATGCTGGGACGAGATAAGGCTCAAAAGCCTCGATAGAGACCGAAGACCCAGGTTCGGCATCATTACCCCAAAGCGTCTGTGCTTCAAATACTACGGTATATAGCCATTTTGGGCTCTCCCCCATGCCAACAGCAATGGAGTCGGGAAAAACATGGCACCCACGTATCGCCTCAATTTTTCCGACTTTATCGCGTGCGTAACGCGGGAGTCTTGTATGGCTAGTGGGGTTAGAGTTAATCGTCCTGATTTGATCTCCCACGGTGTATTTGGGACTTTCCTCAGGCTCTCGGGCATAATTGCCGCGAGTTAAAGCCTTAGCATCTTCTGGTTGGAAAATCCTCCTCGGCCGCTGAGTGGGGTTTAGGGACTTTCCGATAGCTAGCTCCTCTTCAGTAACTATTCCATGCTTCAACACCCTACTTTCCAAGCCCAATAACCATCTCTGATAGTAACTGCAGGCGAGATATACATGAGGTGGAAGTGCCTCTTGCGCAGCACGGCCCTCGTCTATACTCCATAAGCGGAGAGGCCCCATTGCCCTATTCATGGAATAAACACGGCTTTCCCAGCGCGAATGAAAAACTGGTTCATTGGCTTCTTCTTCTATCGGACCAAAGCCATGCATTCCTCCCATATCATGAACAGTATTCGACATTAAAAGGCGCTCACGATTTTTGTTCTGGTTCCAGTGCCAACCCGGCCCCAATCATAGAATTTCTTGTAACGAGTTTTGCGAGTTCCTCCTCGGTCCATCCCTCCGTGCCTGTGGGGCGCATAGGTATTACCAAAAATCGTGTCTCCGCAGTGGAATCCCAAACCCGAATATTTGTCGTTTTAGGCAAAGAGATACCAAATTCTGACAATACTCGACGCGGCTCTATGACGGCGCGCGAGCGATAAGGAGCCGACTTATACCAAGAAGGCGGCAATCCCAGCACCTCCCAGGGATAACAAGAGCAGAGTGTACAAACGACTAAATTATGGCACTCTGATGTGTTCTGAACGGCAATCAGATGACTACCTACAGGACTTACATTTCCAAGACTGTTTACAGCAGCAGAAGCATCAGCAAGAAGAGAAGCCAAAAAGTTCTGATCTGTCCACGCACGAGCGACAACTCTCTGTCCGTTATGAGGGCCGATACGTGTCTCATAAGCCTCCACAATTGCATCTAACGCCTTGGGATCTAAATACCCCTTCTCCGAAAGCACAGTTTCCAAAGATTTTGCCCGAGCTTGCACATCGGTCAGCTCTGACATATCACCAACACCGTGGGTATGGGGCTCTCGCTTGCTATCTTCGTTCATATGTTTATTGCTACTCAATTATCAGATTTTATAATGCTGACACAAACGCAATCCACTTTTCAACCGTGTAAACGGTAAATAGGTCTCTGTAACTTTTTAATGCCAATTAAAAGCGGGAATATTCGGATTCGATCAAGCGCAATTTATAAGCGGGGGATAGGTATTATGTTCACCGATATTTCCGCTATCTTCTGTTTTTTCACCATACTTTATCTTTCTCTCCGGCCAATACCGGAAACTCTTAACTTCAGCCCTAACGATAAATTTAACCACGTGTTAGCATACACCACTTTGAGCTTTTTAATTTGCATTGGGCGGAAGAATATTTTTCAGATTCTATGCTTATTCCTCGCCACTGTAATCTTTGGTGGCTCAGTCGAAATCATCCAACCTTACATCGGACGATATGGCGAGTGGCAAGACTTTTACGCGAATACAGTGGGTAGTTTTATCGGTACGTCTCTAGCTCTCTTATTTTACTACCAATTTAAAAAGTAGGTTTTGTGTTCTTTAAAAATTTATTGAGTAAATAAAAAACTTAACACTTAGGAGTTCAACAAATACCCTGAAATGGCGCTCCCCAACTTGGGCGAAAGCCATTGAAGGAGCCCCTTTGTGAAGGCCCTTGCTCAATTTAAATTTTTTTTCTATTCCTATGCTGGTAGACAAAGGAGCGATAAAAGCAATGGCATCTGTCATCCCCGTAAATCCCACTGACTTCAACCTCGGAATACTGCCCAGTGAGGTTAATGTTCAGCCGATCAAAACTTCAATAGGCTCTTACATTACAGGCTACAAATTTGATGGCGAGGGTGTCTCGGATACTTTCCGTGAAGCAATGAGATCATTGCTTCACAATAGAGGATTAGTAGCCTTCGAACCTGGGACGGTCACAGCCGAGAATTTCACAGCTTTCGCTGGATTTTTGGGCGAGTTTTTTCATTATGCTGGACCTCATACCCCTCGGGCACCGGAAAACCCGGATGCAACTGTGGTAAGCGCTGATAAAGATGCCTACTTAAGAAATCACGTTTGGCATACTGATGGCGGATTCAGAGCTGATGCGCCGGCTTTCACTGCGCTTTTTGGAAAAAGTGTTCCCAAGAATGGTGGAGACACCATGTTTGCGAACGCCGCTTATGTTTATGAGCAGCTCGATCCACTTTTCGCCAAATATTTAGAGTCATTAAAGGTCATTCAATCTCCAGACGCGACAGGTCATATAACTGACAGATACCTTGATCCTGAGGAGGCTGCTGAAGCCAGGAGGCGAATGCCGCCATTTGAGATGCCTCTAATACGAGTTCACCCGGAGTCTGGCCGCAAGTGGGTTGCCGTAAGTGAGTCTTATGTTTGCTACATCAAAGGTGTAAGTCGGGTACATAGTCAAAATATTCTGGGGATCTTATTTGATATGATTAAATCCCCTGAAGCCACATGCCGATTTGAATGGAAAGAGGGCATGCTGGCCGTTTGGGATAATCGAGTTGTTCAGCATCGTGCGGTCAAAGACTACAACACCGGATCGACGAGGCAACTATACCGTTGCACGATGACACAATGATGGTTCAAATCAAAAGCCCACGCTCGGAGGTGTTAATTTCGGTTAATAGTCTCCGAGAAAAAATGGGTTCGTCCGAAAAGATCACACTTTTGGACGTCAGTGACGACTTGGAAGCAACGCCATTGAGTCGAGACGTAATACCAGGTGCCATTGCCATTTCATTGGCAGCGGATATTTCTGGACCTTCTAGCAAAGAGGGCGGGAAAAGACCGCTTCCTAGTCCGGGTGAGTTAGAGCAAACAATCAGGCAATGGGGTATTGATTCTGATAGTTTGGTCATTGTGTATGATGCCACATCAGGCGCACAAGCCAGCCGGGCCTGGTGGACTTTTCGTTGGGCAGGGCACGAAAGGGTTCGCCTTCTTGATGGCGGCTTCAATGCTTGGAAGTCAGGGGGATTGGCCACTTCGAAAAAACCCTCCACCTGTCCTCAGAGCGGGAACTTCATAATTTCTGCTGGACAAATGCCAACAATAGGGGCTGAAGAAGCACAAAAAGTAGCCCGAACTGGTATACTCCTTGACGCTCGTGGTAAGTCTGCATACGAGGGAGACGCTGGAAAATCCGATACAGGGCATATCCCCGGGGCAATTTCAGCACCAGCTGCAGGGGCGCTTAATACAGAGGGCTATTTCAAGTCCGACGAAGAGCTTGCCACACATTTCTCCGAACTGGGTGCAAAAGACACAAATCAATTAGCTGTTTATTGCGGTAGCGGAAACGCAGCAGCTCACGATTTAGCGGCAATGTATGCAGCTGGTATAAATGGTGCTCTTTACGTGGGTTCTTGGTCGGCTTGGATTGGAGATCCCGATCGACCCGTGGCGCAGGGGTCTGAACCCGGTTAGCAAGACAATAGACGCGAATTCAAACTATTTTTTATAGATCACCCATACCTCAGACGAATAGGCGTGTTGAATAGAACTTGCGCTACCCAAATTTATTCCAAAAAATGTCTGAAAGACCCTCTATACTCGGGCACCTTAACATGGTTGTTATCTGTTATTGAACGGGATCTGATCCCATGTTTGGGGCAACTAAACCGGTCCTCGTCAAGACATTTCAGTCGAACGTACTTCAAAGAAATGGGGTTTTTGTTTGGGTGTCAGGCCAGTTTTTTTAGTAATAAATTTCGGGATCCGATTTGGTCTTCAACTGTTAGTCCAAAAAATATAAACCTTAATAATGAAACCTCAAAAATAATTTATCATCATTGGACAAAAATCAAAAAAAGAAAAAGAAAACCTCAGAATGAAATTATATAGACTCGAACCATGCAAGAAACATACTCTGTCAGTGATACGAGTTTAAGCTCTAAAGAGAGCCACTATGTTCTTTATCCAGCCGACCTAAATGCACCGGTAATTCTCGCTTCACCCCACAGTGGAACCGATTATCCAAAGGATTTTATTAGAAGTTCCAGGCTGGACTTTTTGTCTTTACGAAGATCAGAAGATAGTTTTATTGATCAAATATTTTCTGATGCACCTAAATACGGACTCCCGTTATTATGCGCCCGGTTCCCGAGGGCGTATGTCGATCCGAATAGAGAACCCTTCGAGCTCGACCCCTCAATGTTTTTAGATAAACTACCCGAATATGCTAATACCAAGTCTAGCAGAGTATTAGCAGGGGTAGGAACAATCGCAAAGATTGTCGCAAATGGACAGAATATCTATCGTGACAAATTAACGTTTTCAGAAGCTGCTACTCGAATAACTGATCATTATCGTCCGTACCATAAGTCCCTCTCAAAGCTACTCTTTGAAGCTAAGGAATTATTTGGTGGTTATTTTTTGGTAGATTGTCATTCGATGCCATCGGTCGGAGGCCCGGAGGACCCTGATGCAGGCAGATTACGGGCGGACATTATCCTCGGCGATTGTTTTGGCAACTCATGCAGTGAACGGCTGGTCTCCACCGTGCACAATTTTTTTACTCAACTCAACTATAAGGTCGAACGCAATCGCCCATTCGCAGGCGGTTTTACTACCCAACACTACGGCAAACCCAATCAAGGGTGTCATGCCTTGCAAATTGAAATCAATAGAGGGCTTTATATGGACGAAGCCATTATAAAGCCACGTCCAGGAATGATAAAATTACAGTCCGACATTAATAAGGTAATGAAAATGCTCGCGAAAATCAGGCGGGCGGACCTTAATTGCGGTTGAAATAATGCTGTTTGTCCATTCTACAAAATCTTACAGAAGATAATAATAGCCTCGATTACAGCTGCTAGCTTAGAGCAAAGTAATTTCACATCAGTACTCCGCTAAAGCACTCATAGCCAATCTGCCTTCATGATTTATAGCCCATAATTGGGCTGTTTTGCCATCATCACTGGGGCAACCTTGCACCTTAAAATGATGCGTATCATATAAAGGCGACTGAGCTCTTACCGAGAAGGTTTTCAAAGAAGCTTTAGGCTTTTCAGAACGGAACAAATCCATTAGGAGCGTCAAGGTCAAAGGACCATGCACCAGCAAACCGGGGTATTTCTCTACTTCAGTCACGTATTTATAGTCATAGTGAATGCGATGGCTATTCATAGTTAAAGCTGAAAAACGGAACAAAAGAACTGGACTTGGATTAATGTCGCGAGACCAAACCGCTTCTGCTGATGGAAGAGGTGGTACGGGAGCCACTGACCCTGGTTTAGCCTCTTCTCTATAAACGACGTCTTGAAGCTCTGTTACAGCGATCCCCGACTCTCCATTTATTTCATGTTTTAGACTCAAGAACACCAAATTCCCGGTTTTACCTACTTTTGGAGTTACGGCCTCTATCGTGGTTACCTTGTTAATTTTTTCACCGACATGGATAGGCCGATGAAAAGTCGCCTTCGTACCCGCCCACATTCTCCGCGGCAAATCAATCGGCGGCAAAAAATTTCCGCGCTTTGGGTGCCCATCACTCGCTGTATCAGCTAGTTTTACGACCTCACGAATATAAAAAAGATGCCATCCCGGCGGGATCGCGTCTCCTTCTTTGAAGGGAGGTTCGTCTCGATTAAGTGTAGCCGTCAGAGCATCCGCCTGATAAGCCGTTACAAGCGCCTCTGTTACTTCCTTTTTACCGATCCACGCTGTGTATTTATTTGCATCTGTCATAGATTCATTCCGTTGTTCTCTAATGAAAAGGTCGTAATCTTAATGTCTAAATCTAGAGTTCCACAAATCCCATAGGTTTATCCCGCAAATTCTTTCCTTATTTGCTCTGAATGCTGGCCTATATCTGGAACTGGACCAAGTTCCCTCTGTTCTCCATCAATAGTAGCGGGCGGCGCAACCATTTCCAGCGGGCCGGTGGGGCTATCGACTTTCACCCTTTTGAGCGCCGGGTGTTTTGAGAGCCCCTCAACGCCATTTACTTCACCAAAGGCGATCGCGGCGTCTCTTAGTTTCTCCAAGAGATCTTTATGCGGTATCGCTGTAAAAACCTCGTGTAGGATATGATCCAATTGCACTCGATTTTTACAACGTGCCTCATTATCAAGGAATTTCGGATCCTTTGACATTTCGGGTCGATCTAGAACTTCTGAGCAAAGACGTCCCCACTCTCGCTCATTTTGAATTGATATCAATACTTCACCACCGTCGGACGTCGAGTACGCTCCGTAAGGAGCTATCGAGGGGTGATTGAGACCAACACGTTCCGGTACTTTCCCAGAGTAATCATAAGTCAAGAGTGGCACATTCATCCAATCGGCCATTCCTGCAAAGAGAGAGGTTTTAATAGAAGTCCCAACACCGGTTATTTCCCGATCAATGAGAGCTTCTAAAACTGCCATATAGCTGTACATGCCACAAGAGATATCACATGCTGACACCCCAACCCTACCCGGGCCTTCCGCTCGGCCCGTCACAGAACACAAACCACTCTCAGCTTGGACTAGAAGATCATAAGCCTTCATTTCTGCAAACGAGCCTTCTTCCCCGTAACCAGAAATATCAACAGTAATAAGCTTCGGATATTTGATTCTAAGTTGTGTTGAGTCCAAACCTGCACGACCAGCAGCACCCGGGGCCAAATTTTGAATAAAAACGTCGGCTGTCGACAAAATCCTCTGCAATAACGCGGCGTCTTCCGGTGCTTTGATATCCAGTACTAGTGACTCCTTGCCTCTATTCAACCAGACAAAATAGGCGCTTTCACCATGCACAACGCTATCATAACCCCGGGCAAAGTCACCCTCCGGACGTTCAATCTTGATGACACGGGCTCCAGCATCAGCCAAACGCGATGAACAAAAAGGAGCTGCCACCGCCTGTTCTAGTGAAACGACAAGTTTTCCTTTTAGTGGTTTGAGAGCCATTAGTAAGATCTAGGCATGCCCAGAACATGCTCCGCGAGATAAGAGAGGACCAAGTTAGAGGAAATCGGAGCGATACGATAAAGCCTAGCTTCTCTAAACTTACGCTCAACATCATATTCCTCTGCAAAGGCGAAGCCGCCGTGGGTCTGCATACACATATCAGCAGCCTTCCAACTCGCCTCTGCCGCGAGATACTTGGCCATGTTTGCCTCAGCACCGCAATTTTCACCTTGCTCGTATAACATAGCAGATCTCTTAACCATTAAATCAGCGGCTTCGGTTTGTGCATAAGACTCGGCTATGGGAAACTGGATTCCTTGATTTTGACCAATTGGACGCCCAAATACCGAGCGCTCATTTGCGTAAGTTTTGGCCTTATCGATAAACCACCTCGCATCCCCAATACATTCTGCCGCAATTAATATTCGCTCGGCATTCATTCCAGAGAGAATGTAACGGAAGCCCTTTCCTTCCTCTCCAACCAATGAACTTGCTGGAACCTTCAAGTTGTCGAAAAAGACTTCTGTTGTTGCATGGTTAATCATTGTACGGATTGGCTTAATAGTCAGTCCATTCCCTACCGCTTCTCTCATATCAATCAGAAAAACGGACAAGCCGTCGGTTCTTTTCTCCACCTGTTCCCGCGGCGTCGTACGCGCCAGCAAAAGCATTAAATCAGAATGCTCTACCCTTGAAGTCCAGATCTTTTGACCGTTGACAACATACCCGTTGTTCCCGTCTTTCACGGCGGTTGTTCGGAGGCTTAACGTATCGGTTCCGCTTGTCGGCTCGGTTACACCAAATGCCTGAAGTCTCAACTCCCCGCTCGCGATTTTAGGCAAATATAACTGTTTCTGTTCCTCGGTCCCGTGGCGAAGGACGGTTCCCATTGTGTACATCTGGGCATGACATGCCCCGCCGTTACCCCCAGACTTTTGAATTTCTTCCATAATCGCGCAGGCCGCCGAAATTCCAAGTCCGCTACCACCAAATTCCTCAGGAATCAAAACGGAGAGATAGCCTGCATCTGTTAGTGCTTTCACAAATTCGGTTGGATAAGCACGGTTACTGTCTTTCTCTTGCCAATATTCCCCGCCAAACTGGTTGCACAAGCGGGAGACGGCCTCCCGAATTTCACCGTATTCCTCAAACATAAACTGCCCTTCTATTTATCTCCGATGAGGTTTTAGCCTCTAAGGGTCTTCAGGCCAAGGTTTTCGTATCCCCGTTTGACCTTTAAAGTAGTTGGTGAAATTCAATGAGCGGCTGGAGGGGACCATGCCGGTTATAAATCGGATCGCAGAGTTTTCAGATGAAATGGCAGGATGGCGCCAACATATTCATGCCCATCCCGAAACGGCTTTTGAAGAGCACAAAACCGCCGCGTTTGTTGCTGAAAAACTTCGAAGCTTTGGAATAAATGTTCATACTGGACTAGCTCGGACTGGCGTCGTTGGAACTCTAGAAGGGCACCATGGTAAAGGTCCCTCCATTGGACTGCGAGCTGATATGGATGCGTTAGATATTGAGGAAAAGAACACCTGTGACCATGCATCTAAGTATCCCGGGAAAATGCATGCCTGTGGTCATGATGGGCATACAGCAATGCTTTTGGGAGCGGCTAAATATTTAGCCGAAACCAGAAACTTCTCTGGAACCGTGCATTTCATTTTTCAACCCGCAGAAGAATTCGCTGGGGGTGGACGTGAAATGGTGGACGATGGTTTATTCGACAGGTTTCCAGTCGAAACAGTCTGGGGGATGCATAATTTTCCAGGACAGGACATTGGAACTTTCGCTGTTTGCCCAGGGCCTTCAATGGCTGCCGCGGATACTTTTGAAATAAAAATTAGGGGTAAAGGGACGCATGCCGCGTTTCCACATATGGGAAGCGATGTCATGGTAGCAGCAGCACATGTGGTTACGATGTTGCAAACTATCGTTAGCCGCAGAGTAGATCCCCTAGAGTCTGTTGTATGCTCGGTGACTCAAATCCATGCGGGGGAGACCTATAACATAATCCCGGATGAGGTCACTATCAGAGGTACTGTTAGAACATTTAAACCCGAACTTCAAAAAATCGCAGAAAAGTCAATTCAACAAATCTTAAAAGGGGCTGAAATTAGCTTAGATCTTGAAGAGATCATTTTCGATTACGGAGGCGGTTACCCTCCCACTGTGAACCACGAGAGAGAAACAGCCTTTGCCGCGAAAGTTGCTGAAGATGTCGTTGGCAGTAAAAATGTTCTATTGAATCAGCCACCCAAAATGGGTGCTGAGGATTTTTCCTTTATGCTTAATGAACGCCCAGGTTGCTATATTTGGCTGGGTAACGGGCCCGGCGAGGGCGGCTGCTATCTTCACAATCCCTTTTATGATTTTAATGACCAAGCACTGATTTACGGAGCTAGTTATTGGGCCCGATTGGTTGAACTCCGTCTTGAGAAATAATCACATCTTTGAAACCTTGCAATGAAATAAAAAATGGATCCTCGTTTACCTGACTGGCAAAAAATTCTAGCCAAGCCGCAAGATATTAAGATCGATCACCCTCTATATCGGCATGCCCCCAAAATCTCCATATGTCTTGGAGCAACCTCGACCACGGCCATTTTTTTATTTGCTGAGACACCGTGGTGGGTGCCGATTTTTATCGGGGCAGTAATTGCTGTAATGGTCAACAGAATTCTGCGCCCCCGAACAAGAGGCTTCCAAATAGAGGACGAGATATGAATAATTTTCGGGACATCATATAGAGGGATATTAAAGAGTCTATTTAACCTCCTCTAATAGCTGCCTCTGCAGCAACCAAGTGATGTTTCAGTAGGTTCAGAAAGAGGTCTGGTTTTTCAAACGCAATTTGGTGCCCAATGCCCTCGATAATTTCGTAACGAATTCCAGGAAATGCCTCAGCGATTTCTCTGACAAATTTCTCCGGCGCTGATTTGTCATCCGATCCTGCAACAATCATAGCAGGCACCTGAAGGGCTTCTACATATTTAAACATATTTGCGCGTACTAAAGCCCCGAAGAGTTTCAAATACCCTGGGACACGCATACCCTGGGCAAATTCTACTGCTGCTGCCACAGCCTCAGGATCGGCTTTTGGAGATAATGAATTTGGCGTGCGCCTCATTGCAAATTCTTCGGGTCCCATCTCCGTTAAATCCCGTGCCCTAGCTACAAGCATGTTTTCCTTCTCATCATCTGGTGAAGTTCCATTACCGATGACCGCCTCAGCGAGTGTGAGAGACAACAATCGCCCTGGATGAGTCTGATGAACTCGGGCAGCAATGCAAGTTCCGACTGAGTGCCCTACCAAATGGAAACGATCAAGCTCCAATGCATCTGCAAAACGCATTACCAAATCGGCATAATCCTCAATATTTGGGGCATCTAATTTTAGTTCTGAAGACCCCCCGTATCCAGGAGCATCCCAACCGATAACGCGATATTGATCGCTAAGTCCCTCATATTGCGGAACCCAGCTTTCCGAGCGCCCCCCAAGACCATGGAGAATGAGGACGCACTCCCCTGCCCCCGCATCTCGATAGGAAATAACCTGCCCGTTGCCAAGGTCGATGGTTTCTAGTTGTGGTAAAGCCATTGGCTGCCTCCAAGGTTTTTTTGTTCGAGTAATCCTGTGATTATTAGATCCTCATAGAGATCATTTTATCTGTTTCCCTGCAAGGTTCGCTATTGGTTGGAGCTCCAAGATTTGGGTTTAAGGCTCGCGTAAAAAAGATATATTAATCAGGTCTATCCGCGAAACCTGGTGGGCTGGTCTCATGTTGATGGAGCACTTTGCGGGAGCACGGATTGACAAGCTGGTCAGCGGCGCCATGATGGCGAAAATAAATGTCAGGGCTAAAAATGGCAAAAGTAGACGAATTTGCGGGTGAAAAACTTGCGCGATCTCCAGTCTATGGAACGAAATTTATGGTCGTGTCTGGCCACTCTCTTGCCTCTACTGCCGGCGTAAAAACACTCGAGTCGGGTGGATCACTGATTGACGCGATGATCGTGACTTCTTCAGTGCTGTGTACGGTTTTACCGCATGCAACGAGCTTCGGTGGTGATGCGTTTATAATTTATTATGATGCAAAATCGAAAAAAACTATTGGCTTAAATGCCTCGGGCCATGCACCTGCCGGGGCCACTCCCGATTTCTTCAAAGAAGGAATGGTTGTCAGAGGACCATTGGCAGCATCGGTGCCAGGCCTTGTTCGAGGTTGGGAACGTTTACACCAAAAATATGGTAAAATTGAATGGCCCAACTTGTTCAAAACTGCTCTTGATCTCGCAGAAAATGGACACCCAATGTCAAGAGTATTGGCATCTGCATTACGGTTATTCCAAAAAGATGTATCAGCAGATCCAGGCTGCTCGAGCTTGTACATGCCAAACGGCGTCCCTCTGAACGCGGGGGATTTAATCAAACAACCGAATTTAGCGGAAACAATCCGCTCTATCGCGTCCGGAGGAAGCTCTGCGTTCTACGAGGGCGCAATTGCAAAATCAATCGGTGAATATAGCCAACAATGTGGTGGACTTCTCTCTCCATCAGACTTTCAGGGTTACGAGCCTGAATGGGTTGATGTCCTCAGTGCTGACTATAGAGGGCACAAAGTATGCGTCATGCCCCCAAATTCATATGGCTATTTGATGCTCATGCAACTAAACGCCCTCTCTGGATTGAATTCTAAAGAATTGTGTAGATCTGATCCGGATAGGCTGGCTTATTTGATGACAGCAGCACGCGTTGCCTTTGATGAAGGAAAATCTTTCATTTGTGACCCGGCCTTTTACCCAGCACCATTAGATGAATTTTTAAGTCCAGAATTTACAAAAAAAATGCAGAACATTGTTGCGGAGGCCACTCCCGGCAGTCACCAGAAACCAGGTGTTGGAGGAACAAGTTGCATCACGATGGTTGATCATGAAGGAAATGCCTGCGCAGTTGTACAATCTGTATTTCATGTATTCGGCTCTGCGTGGCTTGATCCCGGCACAGGTATCCTATTGAACAATCGGATGACAGGTTTTGATACGGACCCCAATCATCGAAATGTAGTGGCACCTAACAAACGTCCCAGCCATACCCTAAATCCCGTAATGGTGTTCAAAGATGGTGCCGTTAAATATTTGATGACCACCCCCGGCGGTCCCGCACAGACCATTTCAAACGTCCAAATGCTGACTAATTTGGTAGACCGTGGTTTTGAACTTTCGGCGGCACTTGAATCGCCCCGTTGGTCCATAGACGGTTCCGGCAATCCAATCATTGATGATGAGTATCCTCAAGAAACAATAGACGCTCTCAAAGCGCGAGGATTTTTATTGGAAAGGGCTTCTGGCGCCTCCTATTTTGGCTCTTCCAAGTGCATAGAAGTCATGGATAAGGGTGTTTTCGCAGGTGCTGCTGATCACCGACGCGAAGCTTATGCCTGCGGGTATTGAAAACTTCGGACAGAGTTTCGCGAAAGCTGAACTTCTTATCAAAAATGCCAAAATTATTACGTGCGACAATAAAAGCTCTATTCATCGAGCACTCTCACTCAAGAATGGCCATATTTTAGCCATAGGATCAGAAGAAGAAGTCTCCCAGAGCGCAGACACAGATACGGAAATTCTTGACGCAGCAGGGGCTGCAGTTATCCCGGGAATGATCGATGGACATGCACACTTAGATCGCGAAGGGTTGAAAAATATCTTTCCTTCACTCGCAGGCTGCGCATCAATCGATGATGTCTTGCAACGAATAGAGGAGTTGGTAAAGGAGACTGAACCGGGTGAGTGGGTTGTTACCATGCCCATCGGCGATCCACCTTTTTATTTTAATGTTCCCGGGAACTTAGCAGAGAACCGTCTCCCAAATCGCTGGGAACTTGACTCCGTCTCACCCAAAAACCCGGTCTATATCCGTCCAATATGGGGTTTCTGGCGTCATATTCAGCCCCTTGATTCTGTCGCTAACACCCTCGCTTTAAAACAAGCGGGGCTTACCCGTATCCCCTCAGATTGTCCATCTAATGTACGTTTCGAAATCGATCAATCACGAGGAGAGCCCAACGGGATAATTCATGAATACACCTTTATGCCAATTGCAGAGCTAAAGTGGTTTCAGTCCATGCCAAAGTTCTCTCACAAGGACCGTGTGCATGGATTAAAAACTGCAATGCGCGCTTACAATGCGAGCGGAACTACTTCAGTATTCGAAGAGCACGGGTGTGCTCAGGAATTAATTGACGCATGGCGTACGGTAAACCAAAAAAATCAAGCGTCAGTTCGTGGGCATTTAGTATTTAGCCCATCCTGGCACTTTGCCGAGAACGGGGATTACAAAAGCGCTTTAAAACGCTGGGCGGACACCATTGGTGGAATGCAAGGAACAGGAGATGACTGGCTACGCATAGGGGGTATTTTTGGTGACTTAGGAATGGACCCAGATGCGGCATCACGTTTGGCTGCGGCCCCTTATACAGGTTGGGCTGGTTTCAATTATGACAGTGGCGTCCCCCCAGAGAGATTAGCAGATTTCTTAAACGCGGCTGTCGATTTTGATATCCGAGTTAGTGCCATTTGGATGTCCCTGCTCCCTTATTTTGAAGATATAAACAAAACTACCCCCCTTAACGGAAAACGCTGGATTATTGGACATCTTGGCTGCGCCACACCCAGGCAAATCGAGAGTCTTTCAAACATGGGCATCGTTATGACAGCGCATACTAACAGATACATATACAAAAACGGTGCAGCCTTAATTGATGAATTAGGTTCCGATAACGAAAATCACATATGCCCTTTGAAATCCTTACTAAATGCGGGAGTGCACATCGGGCTATCTACCGACAATGTTCCAACGACATTGTGGTATCCGGTTTGGCAAGCCGTGTCCCGGAAAAACCTCTACACTGACAAACCTGTGGCACCCGAACAAGCCATTAGTCGTCAGCAGGCCATAAATTGTGCGACCATAGAGGGCGCATACCTTACTGGGGAAGAGAGAGAGAAAGGATCTTTAGAAACAGGGAAAATCGCTGATTTGGCAATCCTAACCGAAGATCCGCTCACCTGCCCGGAGGAGAATATAAAAAACATAATGGCTAAAACCACTATCGTGGGCGGTAAGATAGTTCACCAATTGGAGGAAGCAATTTGAACCTAGCAGAGCTAGATACCCCAGTACTATTGGTAAATAAAGATCTGCTGTCTCGTAACCTTCGGCGAATGGAGCAAATGACCGCAAGCGCTGGCATCGCCTATCGACCGCACGCGAAAGCACATAAATCATATGAAATAGCAAAGTTGCAATTAAGTTACGGTGCCTCCGGTATATGTTGCGCTAAATTAGGCGAGGCAGAGGTGCTCGTTTCTGAGGGTATTAAAGACATTTTGATTACGACACCCGTGATCGGGGTATCAAAATTAACCCGACTTGCAACCCTCATGTCTCGGTCTTCCGCAAAAGTCGTAGTTGAGAGTTATGAAAATATAAGAGAAATGGAACTCGTTGGTCGCTCTAAAGAAGTTACATTCAATGTTGTAATTGAAGTAAATGTAGGCCAGAACCGATGTGGGTCTGAACCTGGTCAACCAACTCTCGAGTTAGCGAAAATAATAGCCGCATCACCATGGTTATCTCTGGTTGGACTTCAAGGGTATCAGGGTGCGATTCAAATGGTTGTCGATTTCGAGGAGCGAGAAGTTAAAGCAAAAAAAGCTTCATCTCTATTGCTCGAAACCAAAGAGCTAATTCAAAATAATGGTATAGACATACCCGTCCTCACTGGCGGGGGGACTGGGACATCCAAAATAGACGCTTGCGGTCAGATTTTCACCGAAATCCAGCCTGGTGGATATATTTTCATGGATGCTCGGTACGGCGATATTCAGTGGGGAGATGGAAATAAAATTCCATTTGAGCAATCACTTACAGTACTTGGCAGCGTTATATCTCGGCCAGACTCCAAGCGGGCAATAGTTGATGTGGGTCTAAAATCAATCAGTTCAGATCAGGGAGTGCCGAAACTCTCAAACATTGAACGTGCATCCTTTAAATTTGCCGGAGAAGAACATGGCGAAGTTATTTTTGATAACGGTGCCTGTCCCCTCAACATCGGCGATAAGATTAGTCTGATACCGACCCACTGTGATACCACTGTGAATCTTTACGATCATTTTATTATTTATTCAGGTGATTCCGTAACCGATGTTTGGAAAATTGGAGCCAGGGGAAGATCTCAATAAAAAGTTTTGACTATCCAATACCAGAGTTGAATTTTGTTTCGCTCATTAGCCATTTGACAACAGCTCAGGCTACCTAAATCATCTAATTTTATTCTTTTGGGGGAACGAATGGTGGTCTCGGCATCAGATATCTTTAAAGCGCGGAACGTCGCTTTGATTGGCGCAACAGATAAATCTCATTGGCCACGAAATATATACGCCAATATGATTGAGTCGGGTTTTGACGGTAATCTATGGCCCATAAATCCAAAGCGTGATGAAATTTTTGGGGTCAAATGTTACCCAGATTTGCGTTCCACCCCGCGCCCTGCGGATCTCGCCTTGATGATTATCCCAGCTGCTGCCATACCAGAAACGCTCGCCTCCGGTGCGGAAGTTGGGCTAAAAAGTGCGGTAGTCTACGCGGCAGGATTTGGCGATGGGGGCAGACCAGAGTCGATTGAACGTGGAAAAAAACTGAAAAGCCAACTCAATAATTTAGACATTTCTGTTTGTGGACCGAATTGCATGGGACTGGTGGGCGTTCGGGAGAAACTTTATTGCTACCCCCACGCGCATATTCGCAATTTGGAGCCCGGACCCACCGCATTAATAACGCAGTCCGGTGGAACTTTATCCTATTATCTGAGAGCTGGCGCGGAACGCGGGATTACATTCTCCTACGCCGTATCATCCGGTAATGAAATCAGTCTAGACCTCTCTGATTATATCAATTTTTGTATAGATGACCCAGAAACTAAGCAAATATGCCTTTTTATAGAAGGAATTCGAAAGCCCGAAGCCTTTATGAGGGCATGCGGACGTGCCCTGGAGGCAGAAAAGCCAATCATAGCGATAAAAACAGGACGATCTCAAAAATCTCGTGAAGCCGCACAATCGCATTCGGGGGCCGTATCGGGGGATTACGCGGGATACGAAGCAGTTTGTGAGCGATATGGCATCATAAATTGCGAAACTTTGGAGGAAATGATCGAAATGACAGTCGGCTTTCAACAAAGAAGGTGGCCCCAAGGACCACGGGTAGCCTTCATGACAACCTCAGGCGGCACCGTTGATCTCCTTCATGATTATTGCGAAGAACAGGGGACCTCGGTCCCGGACTTGAGCGAGGCAACCATAGAAAAAATCCGCCCCTTTGTGCCTTCGGACTGTCACATCCGCAACCCGATTGACACCGGGGCACCTGTCGGTAAGTCGGGAAAATCTTCTCCAGTAGAAATTTGCAAAGCCTTCGCGAGTGACCCCAATGTCGATATTGTTGCCTGGTGCAATAATATGCCTGGCAGTGCCCGTAGTTCAGGCGCAGAGGACGAAATTATTGATCTACTCAAGTCAACTGACAAACCAGTTTTTTCATTTGCTAGAATGCCACACCAAATTCCAGATGGAGGCCTAGATTTCCAGAAACGTACTGGCATGCCTTTTGTTCAAGGGACACGGATTGGGGTAAGAGTGGCGAATGCTTTATGGTTTTTCTCACAAAGGCGTGGGAAAACCCCCAGCACTCCAAATGACCCCAAAGGCGAAAGAGATCGGTGCGATGGCGAGGCCTTAATAACTTCACTGGAGCAGATCGGGATTCAAAAACCGAGATCATTAATGGTACAAACCCCAGAAGATGCGGGTAAAGCCGCCGCTGAAATCGGTTTTCCAGTAGCAATCAAAATAGTCTCCCCGCAAGCTAGTCACAAGACAGAAGTCGGCGGCGTAAGCCTCGGAATACAAAATTCTGAAAACGCGAAAACTGCTGCATTTGAAATGGAAGAACGACTTAAGTCAGTTCAACCAGAGTCAACAGTCGACGGTTTTCTCATCCAGGAAATGGTATCAGGTGTCGAGGTGCTAGTTGGTGCCAGAACAGATCCCCTCTATGGCCCTATGTTAGTTTTGGGAACTGGGGGAACAATGGTCGAGCTGATAAGAGATATATCTCTGTCATTACTTCCTGTTTCTGAGATTCAAATCCGTCATATGATAGAAAATCTGAAATTAAAGGAGCAACTAGCTGGATGGCGGGGTTCTCCAGAGGCTGATATTGACGCGTTAATCAAGGCCATATTGTCATTATCGACATTTTATCTTGATCATCGAACTTGGTTAAAAGATATCGAAATCAACCCGCTAATGGTTCTTCCGAGAGGACACGGGGTAAGGGCTGTAGACGTAAGAACAGTGCTATACGATTAACCTTACCGGATATTTAATTGAGAAGGAAAGAGAGCCAAACAGGACGCCTTAATCAAAAGAAACTCCGTGTTTAGCTCTTTCCTTGAACTGCTCACTTTCGCCGGGTTGGCTTCTTAACAGCTTTCTTACTCGACTTTTTAGCATTGGCCTTCTTAGCTGCCGGCTTCTTCAGGGCAAAAGGTTGAAAAGTCGGCTTATAGCTTTTCTCATCAAGAAATTGCTTGAGACCAGTGTTGTATGAGTCTTGAACGTCTCCAACTTTTATTGCTTGTCCTTTCGCGGCCAGGTAATCGTAAGACTGATCGAAATCCATTGTCCTTACCATACGAACAGCTTGCTTGGTCGCTTTCAGAACATTGGGGCTCTTCGCCATCAGTTTGTCGGCTAGTTCCAACACTTTAGATCTAAGGTCTTTCTGAGGAACCGCGAAATTTATAAGCCCAATGCGTTCAGCTTCCTTAGCATCGAAGGCGTCCCCCATACAGGCATAGTACAAGGCATGGCGCGGAAGAATGGTATCTGATACCACTTTAGAGACCAAAGCCCCTGGCAAAATACCCCAATTGACTTCCGAAAGAGAAAAGATTGCATCCTCTGCTGCAACGGCAAAATCTACCGCGCATAGTTGCATAAACGCACCACCAACACAGTAACCCTCGACCATTGCTATGGTTGGCTTATCATATTTATACAGCCTTTCCCATCGCCAACGGTTAGCAGCTTCAGCTGCACGTTTCTTTTCATAGGGTTTACCATCTGTCTCACGAAAGAACTCTTTAAGATCTTGACCAGCACTAAAATAACCTCCTTCGCCACCAATAACGACAACCGCCACTCTCGGATCAGATTCAAGATCTCTCAGCGTATCATCCATTTCGTAGTGAAGTGACGGGCTCATCGCATTACGTTTTTCAGGACGATTTAACATAACCCAAGCAATGCCTTTTCTTATGGTCACTTTGACGTTCTTAAGCTTCCCTGCCATTTTTCTTCCTTTCTTTTTCAGAGCAATTGGTCGATTTTGTTATCCGTATTCACGGTAAAAAGCCCGAGATAGAGCCATTCGGAGTATCTCAGGGGGGCCCTCGGTAATCACCATAGAACGACTATCCCGCCATAGTTTTTCAAGAGGGAGGTCCGTCGTGAGTCCTATTCCACCATGGACCTGAAGAGCATCATCACATGTTTTAAACGCGTGTTCGTCTCCCGCTATTTTACACATGTAGGAATCGAACCGAATATCCTCCCCGGCATCCGCACGCGCTGCCGTTGCAAAAATAAATTGGCGAAGCATTTTAGTTTTCATCCACGCATCGATCAGAGGAAATTGAACTCCCTGCCGCATAGAGAGCTTTTGGCCAAAAGTCTCTCTCTCGTTCGTGTATTTGCCCGCAAGTTCCAGGCAACGCTCAGCTACCCCGATGCCACGCGCGCCATGTCGCATACGCCCTGCTGTAATCCAGGTCTGACCAAATTTAAACCCATCACCCTCGTCACCAACAATGTTAGTGGCTGGAACACGAACATCAGTAAAAGATAGCTCCCAGGGACGATCATCCATCATCGTTTGTTGAGGTCTAACAAGCTCTAGACCGGGGGTATCCATTTCGACCAAGAACATCGAAATGCCACCTCGGGACCCTTTTGACCTGTCTGTAGCAGCCAAAACCTGGGCGAAATCTGCTTTATCCGCTCCGGTTATAAAACGCTTATACCCATTAATGACATAGTGGTTTCCATCCAGCACTGCAGTGGTCCGCATTCCACCAGGATCTCCACCAGCATCTGGCTCCGTCTGTGCAAAACATGCGCGACGCTCTCCTTTTATAACCGGAAATAAATATTTTTCTTTTTGACTATCATTTAAATGATAAAGGACAGGACTTACAACCGGTCCAAAGATGTGTCCCCCACGTGTGGGAATAGCAATAGTTCTTCCCATCTCTTCCCAAACAACAACCTTGGCCAAGAGTGAAAGGCCGAGCCCTCCATATTCTTCAGGGACATCAAACATCCATAGACCAATTTCTTTTGCTTTCTCCTCAAGGAGCGCCCTGACGTCCGGCTTGAGCTGATGGCCCTCATAAGCATCTCTTTCGATGGGAATTATCTCATTATCGACAAAACGGCGCACGGTGTCTTTAAGTAAGCGTAATTCCTCCGGCAGTTCATAATCCATAACCCTGTCCTATTCCTCACGTTCCACGAACCTGACATCTACGGCCTTCACACCTTCGCCCTCAGCACCAACCATTAAAGGATTTATCTCAAAATCCACCAATTGATTACGATGAGAGGCAAACAAATCAGATAATCCACAAATAGCTTTTACAAGCGCTTCAACATCGCGGGCAGATCTCCCCCTGAATTCATCCAAAAGCTTTTTACCGCGCAACTCGTCCAGCATCTCTCTCGCTGTATCCTTATCAACCGGGAGCATTCGCAGGGAGACATCTTGTGTTGCCTCAACAGTAACTCCACCAAATCCAACAACCATAAATGGTCCAAACTGAGGGTCCTCCCGGGCGCCGATTATGACCTCCAGACCATCAACCATTTCTTGAACCAAAAATCCTTGAACTTGAGCGCCAGGACTTCTAGCCAATAAATTAGCGGTCATAGTCTGCGCAGCTAACTTCACCCCATCTGGATCTTTGAGATTGAGCGAAACACCCCCAACTTCTGTTTTGTGACTAGCCTCTGGAGATAAAATTTTAAGCGCCACCGGGAATCCAATTTTTTCAGCTCCAGTAACCGCACCAGCCACATCACTAGCCGTTATTGATTTTGGTAAGGTTAGTCCAAACTCGCCCAATGTCCGGCCTAACCTATCTCCTTCCAGAGAGACGATATCCCCCGATGACCCGGGTAGTGTCTCTATTCCGCGATCACGCGCTGCTCCATATTGCACTAGGTGCTGCAAAGCCTTGATCGTTGAATCTAAACCCTGAACGAAGGGCATCTTAGAAGCCTCCTGAAACCTGCGGCCTGCATCGCTTACATTTTGGCTCACGCGGGTGTAAGCAATCGTCGGCTTGTCAGTCGCATCAAAAACATCGGAAAATATAATTGGGTTGGCAGGATCATCATCCCTCGTCGGCAACTGACCCTGGATGGCCATGATATCCACACCCTCATCAGCGACTACTTGCTGGCAGAGCCATGAAAATGCCTTCTGCCTAAAAGCGATACCGGCTCCACAGTCAATCGGATTTTGACCAGATAGCCCTTCATCGATTTCTGTTTCACACGCTGCAACAGTTTCCTCAGATAAAGTCGCCATGACTGCGCCTTCATCTTCTGCATAGTCCAGAAAGAGTCCTTTCCCACCACCAGAGTAACCGGCCATTGCTATCCTGGGCCCTTTGGGCCAGCGCCGTTGCTTGAAAACCAGGGCCGCCTCGATCATTTCATCAAGCGAATAGCAGCAAGTCACGCCATATTGTTTGCATACGGCTCTCAGCACCAAGTCATCACTGGCAAGTGCTCCTGTGTGACTTTGAGCTGCCTCCTTACCAGCAGCCGACCGACCAACCTTAACCATCAATATAGGTTTTTCAGCCTCAAAAGCACGCCTTGCAGCCTCCTTAAAGGCAAGCGGCCTTCTGATCCCTTCGACCATGCAAACAATCATTTTTGTAGCAGCGTCATCAACTAAAAAATTTATATAATCGGCAAGATCAAGATTTAGTTCATTTCCTGAGGATACCGCGAAAGAGAAATCAAGGCCTCTCACAGACGCGCGCTCCAGCCAGAACATAAAAGTCCCGCCAGATTGAAAAATTACGCCCGTATCACCAGCGCTAAGGCTTCGGACTCGCGTCGCCGGATAAAAAAGCTGTTTGTTGTGCAAGGATAGGGCACCCATGCAATTTGGACCGCAAACGACGAGCCCAGTTTCATCGCAAAGCAACTTGATCGCGTCAGCTCTTTTTTTGCCTTCGGGATCATTTCCTTCCCCAAACCTTGCCGCATATATCAGGGCCGCTTTCAAGCCAGCAGAAACACCCTCCTCTAACACTCCCGGTACATATTGTGCCGGCACTATTGTTAAAGCCAAATCAATCTCATCAGGTATCGATTTAAAATCTGGATAAACTTTATTTCCCCAAAGCTCGTCTCGTTTCGGATTAATCAAATACGTCCTCGCGGGAAAATCCCCATATTCGAGATTCTGATAAATCGCCTTCGCCCAGCCACCACCGCCGGTTTCAGATGCCCCCACAATAGCTACTGTTCTGGGCCTAAAAAATGGTTCCGCTGAGTGAAACACCACGCCCTCTTATTTTTTTCGGACAAAGTAGATGCGGGTTTGGTGCTGCCGTCAACCGGAACACCTCAATCTCATGAACAAAAGCTCCCCAAAAACAGAAAGAATCCAACAGATCTTATTGACTTCGAATAGGTGCTCAAGCATGTTCCGGTCTATGAAATCAGCTCCTTTTCGAATTTTTGAGCAAAATTAGATGAGGCTCTAATTTTGTTCCGAAAATTTAACCAGAGTCGTTTCCTGATTACCGCTTCCTCTGGGGCTTTGCTTTTCCTCGTTTTGGTTGGACTAGTTTTTTGGGGGCTCAATGGAGAAGAAACTGAAAACCTCCCGCAACCAGGAGCCCTTTCTAAGGAGAAACCGGTTCAACTCTCCACCCTGACCGAAAAGCAGAACAAGCTGCTTGGTCAATATATATCGAAGGATATCACACTTAACTCGCCCACCCGAATTATGACCACTCTATACGAGGTCAAAGGGGGTCAGACATTAGCTGCGATCCTAATTAAAGCGGGTGTTAGACAAAAAAACGTATACCAAAGCATAAAAGCTTTGCGAAAAATCTTTGATCCCCGTGACTTAAAAAAAGGAACAAATATCCAAATTTATTTTAAAGAATTTGAAGGTGATAAAAAAATCTTTGACGGCTTTGAATTGAAATTTTCCGCCTCACAAAGCATCGTGGTACGACCCGACGCAAATCAAAATTTTCTCCCACAACGGGTTAATCGATCGCTTACAGATACGAATGTAAGGATTAATGGAAAAATACGCTCCAGCTTATATGTCGATGCCACGAGGTCCGGCTTATCCCCCGAAGTAATTGTCGAAGCAATAAGATTGTTTAGCTGGGATGTAGACTTTCAACGCGACATCCACCCAGGAGATAGATTTGATATTTTGGTCTCCCGCCGATATTTACCTGATGGTACATTTGTGGAATGGGGTGACATCAAGTTCGCCGCTCTTACTTTAAAAGGGATACCAAAACGCATTTACCGATTCAAAAATAACAAAGACGAGATCGAATATTTCGATGAGACAGGGCTCAGTGCACAAAAGGCACTAATGAAAACTCCAATCGATGGAGCCCGCCTCTCATCCCGCTACGGCAAAAGAAAACATCCAATTTTGCGCTATACCAAAATGCATCGCGGTATAGACTTCGCAGCGCCCATTGGGACGCCAATCTATGCGGCAGGAAATGGTAAGATTGTCTTTGCGGGACGGAAGGGTGCTTACGGAAAATATATTAAGAATTCGCCACAACTCACGGTACTCGACCGCCTACGCGCACCTCAGCGGATATCGAAAAGGAATCCGGAGAGGTAAGCGGGTCCAGCAAGGGCAAATTATTGGTTATGTAGGCTCGACTGGTCGATCAACTGGTCCACACCTGCACTACGAAGTTCTGGTCATGGGCAAGCAAATCAATCCGCTTAAAATGAAGTTACCCCCCGGCCGTAAGCTAAGAGGAAATGAATTGGTCTCTTTTAAAAGGAACCGTAATGAAATTGATCGGCTTATCAATCGGCTGCCCCCCTTGGAATGATTAGCTTCGGCTTCAGAGCTAAGATTATACCAGGACATGAATTCGCGGTCCTCCAAACCACTGATATCTAAATCGCCTTCGAAATTTGATCCTTAATTATCAAATCACCATCGCGCGCATCTACTTTAACTAAGTCTCCGTCCCGGACACTACCGTTTAATATCATTGTCGCTAGTGCGTTTTGAAGAAATTTCTGGAGAGTTCGCTTGAGTGGCCTTGCTCCGTAAACAGGATCATACCCTTTATCTGCGAGCCAATTCAGCGCACCATCAGTAATGTCCAGCTCTATTTTGCGGTCTGCCAGTAATTTTCGAATTTGAAGGAGCTGTATGTCTACGATACCCCGCATGTGCCGCCTATCCAGACGGTGGAATAGCAAAATTTCATCTATCCGATTTAAAAATTCAGGTCGGAACGACGAACGAACGATTTCCATGACTGAGGCCCGGAGCGACGATGTAATATCCCTGTCTTGATGATCTGCAAGAATGTTACTGCCTATGTTGGAGGTCATGATTATGAGCGTATTACTAAAATCAACCGTGCGCCCGTGACCGTCAGTTAACCTCCCCTCATCTAGGACCTGAAGAAGAATATTAAATACGTCCGCGTGTGCCTTCTCCAATTCATCAAATAAAATCACTTGGTAGGGTCTGCGCCTCACGCTCTCAGTCAGTAACCCACCTTCTTCATATCCCACATAGCCGGGTGGCGCGCCAATAAGCCTAGAGACTGAATGTTTTTCCATAAACTCTGACATATCGACGCGAAGCATCGCCATTTCATCGTCAAAAAGGAATTCAGCCAAAGCTTTTGTAAGCTGGGTCTTGCCGACCCCTGTTGGGCCCAAAAACATAAATGTTCCTAAGGGCTTACCAGGGTCCTGAAGCCCTGCCCTCGCGCGTCTTACAGCGTTACTGACAGCCGCGATAGCTTCGCTTTGCCCGATGACGCGATCCCCTAAAACAGCTTCCATCGCGAGTAACTTCTCGCGTTCGCTCTCCATCATTTTGTTGACTGGGATGCCCGTCCACCGGGATACTATGGATGCAATATCATTTTCTGAGACTTCTTCTTGTAAAATTTTTGACCCTTCACCTTCCGAGACGTCTTTAATCTTAGCCTCTAGATCAGGAATAATTCCGTACATTAGTTCGCCTGCGCGGCTTAAATTACCGGCGTGCTGTACTCGATCAAGTTCCAGCCGTGCCTGTTCAAGTTCCTCTTTGAGCTGTTGTGATCCTGCCAACCTTTGTTTTTCTGACTGCCACAAATCATCAAGAATTTGAGCCTGGGGCTCTATTTCACTCAACTCATCCTCGAGTACTTTTAGGCGCTGCGAAGATGCCTGATCTGACTCCCTTTTCAGGGCCTCTCGTTCTATCTTGAGCTGAATTATTCGACGATCTATCTCATCTATTTCTTCGGGCTTTGAATCGACTTCCATTCTGAGTCTCGCCGATGCCTCATCGATCAAATCGATAGCCTTATCGGGTAAAAAACGGTCAGCAATATAACGATTCGACAGCGTCGCGGCAGACACAATTGCGCCATCCGTGATTTTTACACCATGATGGAGTTCGTATTTCTCCTTTAATCCGCGAAGAATAGAAATTGTATCTTGGACAGACGGTTCCGAAATCAACACCGGCTGAAATCGGCGGGCGAGAGCTGCATCTTTTTCGATTTTTTGCCGATATTCATCAAGAGTCGTTGCGCCAATGCAATGTAACTCGCCTCTTGCTAATGCCGGCTTCAACATATTAGAGGCGTCCATCGCCCCTTCTGCCGCGCCAGCCCCGACCAGAGTGTGCAATTCATCAATAAACATTACCACTTCACCGGCACACGCACTTACTTCATGCAGCACGGCTTTAAGTCGTTCCTCAAACTCGCCGCGGAATTTTGATCCAGCGACTAGAGCGCCAAGATCAAGCGACATTAGTCTTTTGTTACGTAATCCGTCGGGGACATCACCTTTGACAATCCGAAGCGCCAACCCTTCCACAATCGCTGTTTTTCCGACGCCGGGCTCACCAATAAGTACAGGATTATTCTTCGTTCGACGTGCCAAAACTTGAACTGTTCGACGGATCTCCTCATCTCGTCCGATAACTGGGTCAAGCTTTCCATCACGCGCCTTTTCCGTAACATCGATTGCGTATTTAGAAAGAGCATCAAAATGCGCCTCCGCATTGACGGACTCTGCTTTTCTGCCTTTGCGTAAGCGCTCTATCGCACTTTCCAAAGATTGCGGTGTAAGCCCATTTATTTTTAAGATTTTTGCCGCTTGGCTATCCTCTAGCAAGGCAATTCCTAGCAACAGATGTTCTAAGGTAATAAAACTATCACCCGCCTTTTCAGCTAATTCCTGAACCAAAGAAAAAAGCTTGCTCGTTACTTGATCTAGATAAACCTGTCCTGAGCCAGCCCCCTCAACAGTGGGTAACTTCCTAAGCGCCTCTTGGACATCCTTTTTCACCCCTGGACTGTCCCCGCCCGCGGTCACTATTAACCTGGCGGCAAGACCTTCTTCATCGTCAAGAAATACTTTTAAAAGGTGCTCTGGAAGGAGACGCTGATTATTTAATTTTACAGCTAAGTTTTGCGCCGCTTCGATCAATCCCCTTGACCGTTCCGTAAATTTTTCAAATTCCATTTACTAAACTTCCTTAGATGCAAAACCATCAAAATATTCCAGAGTGAGTCCGAGGAATCTAAACTCACCTTGGACTAATATGTGATATGGAAATTAAATAAGGAAGTTACAAGGATACTGGACTACTTTAAGCAACGCTTTTCTGCTCGGGTAGCTCCTCCGACTGGGCGAGTCCCTCTTTTTCTAAAACAGGTTCCTCTGCCTTTAGTTGATTAGTTTCAATGTCAGTTTCCTGCACCTTACGGCTACGCCTACGCCGCTTAGGGCGAGAAACTTCGGACTCAACATCTTCGGCAAACTCTGTGCCTTTCTGCACAATATCTGGGCTAACTTCTTTTACTTCAGCTGCCACTTCGACGGTTTCTTGGTTCTCCAATGTTTCCCCATCTTTTCCTTCACTAGGCCCCTGCTGGGCCTCAGAAGCATTCGCTACATTAACATTAGCGTTTTGCACCATCAAAACACGCAAATAATGTTCTGCGAATTGAAAATACCCCTCAGCTTTTATTGGATCCCCTGCCGTAGTCGCCTCTCTTGCTAAAGCCTGATACTTGTCTACGACCTGTTGCGCAGTTCCTCTGACTTTTCCATCAGGGCCATTACTCTCGAAGTTGTGGTTCCGAGGCGTATTGCCCCATCTTCCGCCATTGCCGCGGCCTCTTGACCGCCGGTTCTTTGAACCCGATCTCATGCTATTTTTTCCAGTTTTGTTTCAGTTTACCTGGGTTTTACAAGTCCCTAGTTGCCAAATAAACAACTATCCTCACTGACCCGAGGTCTGGGCAAATGACGGAATTAAGAACTGAACAGCAAGAAACAACCATCTGTCTCATCACTGCCAGAACATTTTAGAGGCGAATAGAATTTATTCCAACCCCTTTTTTTAATGTCTTAATTATTCTGTAATCCTACGACCAAACAACGTGTATGTCCCGAGAGATCTTTGGGTTGGGCTAAGGTCGTCAGACCACACTCCTCAGCTAAACTAATCACACCACCCGCCTGGCCCAGGCCTAGTTCAAAAATCGCTAGACCGGTTCTATTCAAAATTCTGCAAAGCTGAGGTATTATTTTGCGATAGGCAGCCAAACCGTCCCATCCCCCATCGAGTGCTAATCTCGGTTCATATTTTCTAACCTCAGTCTCCAATAGCTCAATTTCTGACGAAGCAATATAAGGTGGGTTGCATAAAATGAGATCGAATTTTGTTGCTATCCCGCTCACCCAACTCATGCACTTGAACTCCGCTCGATTTGCAAGACCCATCTGACTGGCGTTTGTAATCGCGATATCAATAGCTGCCTGAGATACATCGATTCCCAAGCCATTTGCGAGGGGTCTCTCATGCAACACAGACAAGAGAAGACAGCCAGACCCAACACCGATATCAAGAACACTCAGGGGGTCCCTTTTTATTGGGAATCTTTTTAATGCCTCGGCAACGATCGTTTCACTATCTGGTCTCGGGTCCAACACATCTTTAGTTACCCGAAAGTTTAAACTCCAAAATTCTCTTCTACCCAATAAATGAGAAATTGGCTCTCGACACACTCTTCGACGTACCAATGTTTCAAACTGCTGCGTTTGTTCAAAGGAGCAATTTCGTTCGGGATCAGAAATTAAATCCAATGGCTTAATTTCAAGAACGTACGCTAGAAGTATTCTTGCTTCGAAGCGTGGTTTTTCTATCCCGATTCCGGATAATTTTTTTTCTGCCATTTTTATCAAAGTGGCAGCTAAATTTTTTTTAGGCAAAGACATCACTCCAATGATGCTAGCTTAGCGGCCTGATCCTCAGCAATAAGTGCATCTACTATTTCGTCCAAGCCTTCGCCAGATAGAACTTTTTCCAGCTTATGCAGTGTAAGCGCAATCCGGTGGTCGGTTACTCGCCCTTGGGGAAAGTTGTAAGTTCGAATACGTTCCGATCTATCTCCAGAACCTACTTGGGTTTTCCTGTCTTCTGCTCTCGCATTATCAAGAGCGGTTCTTTCCAAGTCATATAAACGGGCTCGCAGTATTTTCATCGCCTTAGCACGATTTTTATGTTGCGACTTCTCATCCTGCTGGCTTACGACAACACCCGTTGGCAAATGAGTTATGCGAACAGCACTATCAGTTTTGTTAACGTGCTGACCCCCAGCCCCTTGCGCTCTAAAAGTATCAACGCGTAATTCTTTTTCATTGATCTCAATGTCTACTTCCTCTGCTTCGGCCAAAACCGCGACAGTCGCAGCTGAAGTGTGTATTCTTCCCCCTGACTCTGTCTCCGGAACACGCTGAACCCGATGCACTCCAGACTCCATCTTTAACCGCGCGAATACTCCCCTTCCTGCTATCTCTACAACCGCTTCTCTGATGCCTCCCACATCGGTCTCGGCAACTTCAATTGCTTCAAATTTCCAACCATGTAAATCTGAATAGCGGTGGTACATACGAAAAAGATCAGAGGCAAACAGTGAAGCTTCATCTCCACCAGTTCCAGCACGTATCTCTAATATAGCACTGCGATCATCAGCTGCGTCTTTCGGTAATAAGAGTAGATTCAGTTTCCTATCCAACTCTGGAATCTTGCTTTTTGCCTCCATAAACTCTTCTTCCGCTATTGCCCTCATCTCCGGGTCCTCAGACTGGTCGGCAAGTAAACCACCAAGGTCCGCAATTTCTTTTTGGAGGGCATATCTCTCCTCAATGCATAGAGCTATTGGACTTATTTCCGCATATTCTCGAGACAAATCCGCAAAAACATCTCCGGTCACTTTTTCCGGATTTGTTAAAATTGCGGTCAATTCGTCTCTCCGAGAGATAAGTTCTCTCAAACGTTCCTCAAAAGCGGTCATTGATTTTCCCGTTTTTTTTGACATTGGCAGTGAAGCGATAATAATGATTCCCAGAGAAAAACTGCATGACCTTAGGCAAAATTATAGGACTGGCTATATTGTCTCTTAAACCCTCGACCAACTCAAAAAACCGACGGAAACTTAGTTTTTTTGTCAGAAGCCGCCCTAAAACAACGCCTAAAACAATGAACCAACTCTCCTAACATTTTAATAATCCGAGTAAAATTTAGACAGGCGTGAACTGAGTGCATCGAGCTCTGCTTCCATCTGGTCTCCGGTGTCGAAATCGCGGATTCCAACTTTTCCCCTTTCCAATTCATCCCCTCCCAAAATCACAGCTGCCCGGCAAGAAAGTCGATTTGCTCGTTTAAGCCTTTTGCTCAAATTACCTTGATAAGCTAGCTCAATATTGTATCCCTCACCTCTCATTTGATGTGCTATGGAAATGGCTAAATCATGCTGTTCCGTAGCGACCGGGATTATTGCTATTGGCCTTTTTGGGGTGGGTTCTTTTTTTATCAGTAAACTGAGCCTCTCCAGGCCAGCTGCCCAGCCAACTCCGGGGGTCTCTGGCCCACCCATCTGAGCTATTAGTCCATCATATCGCCCACCCGCTAGGACGGTCCCCTGAGCCCCCAGGGCATCAGTCGTAAACTCAAAGGCGGTATGCGCATAATAGTCTAGACCCCTAACTAAACGTTCGTTGACACGATATGAAATTGAAAGGCCATCAAGTTTTCTACAAACAGATGAAAAAAAATCTTCAGATTCTGCGTCGAGATATTGATTAAATTTTGGAGCCTTTTTAACTAGTTTACGATCGGCGGGATCTTTGGAATCTAGGATCCGTAGGGGGTTCTTCTCAAGCCTTAATATGCTGTCTTCTGATAGGTCTTCCCGGTAATCGTTAAAGTAATCAACAAGCACCTCACGATAGTGATATCGGCTTTTGCCATTACCGAGAGTATTTATTTCGAGTGTAACATTCCCCGAAATATCTAGTGCCTCTAGTAGCATGTTAGCAAGAGAGATAACCTCAACATCTGCCTGCGGTTGAGAAACCCCGAGTAATTCCACGCCAATTTGATGAAATTGACGATATCTTCCTTTTTGAGGGCGCTCATATCTAAACATAGGCCCACGATAAAAGTACTTTAGAGGTAGTTTTTGATTTAGGCCATTGGATATAAACATACGAGAAACCCCAGCTGTACCCTCTGGCCGGAGCGTTATACTTTCCCCGCCCTTATCCTCAAAAGTATACATTTCCTTAGAAACGATATCTGAGGTATCACCCAGTGTCCTCTCGAAAACTTCTGAAAATTCAAATATGGGCGTACCTATCTCTTCAAAACCAAAGCGCTCCGATATTGAAGCAGCCGTATCTCCGACAAAACGATGAAGCCGAAATTCCTCCGGAAGAATATCGTGAGTACCCCTCACTGGCTGCAAACCTGCCATTTTAACCATCCGCCTTCTTTGATTTACGAATTCGTTCCAGAGCTATTTTTACCGCCCAGACCGGCAGTAATTTCTAATTTTAAGCGAGATATCAAGGTTTCTTTATAATCTGATCCAGATTGCCCAGTTCTAGTAACACATTTCTCCGAACGGAACCACTTAATCCCAACGGAGCTAATAGCTCTCCATCGAGAAGGATCTCTATACCTCCAGCGTTCCCAGTGCTCAGCAAAATTCCTCTTTCTCTTGGTACAACAAATGTCTCACCAGGACTAAACATCCTGGAAATAAGAGGAGCTCCATTTTTGCGGTTTATTTCAAGCCAACTATCAACCCTGCCCCTGATAGTTATTCGGCCTCTTGAAATATTAAGATTTTCAGGTGTTTTCGTGACTATATTTTCAGGTGCGCTCTTTTCAAAAATTTTTGTCGTAACGGTTTTTAATTTTTTTTCTTGATTGAGCAAATTACCCCTTTTTTCATATAAAAAGATTGGTTCTGACTTCGTTGACGCAACAGAGGCGGATTCTTTAAAAGGGAGTTCTCTCTTTAACGTCGGCTTTGCCAGTGTATTTCCTTCGCTCTTTTCTACGTTTTTAACATCTATTGGTTCTACCGGTAGTCGTGTTTCCAGTTTGATCTTCGCTTGATCAGATCCAATTTTTATTTGGTTCTGGTCATGACCTGCTAAATGCTCTACTGATTGAACAAAGCTCGGTAAGTTCTTCTCAACCACCAAGACTGAATCATTATTTTTAACATCTGAGTTTTTCAGGGCTTCTGCAATTTCTTTCGGAATATCAGAGGTCACCGGGCTAATATTTTTGGGGCGGGCCACGAGATAAGACCAAGTGGCATAGACGGAGACAGCAATTAAACCAGCAATGATAAGAACCAACCCGCTAGGAGATTGGCTAAGTGAGAACGGAGTCTGAGGAGGGACACTCTCCGATACAAGATTTGACAGTGTCCCAAGTTCTAAACTGTTCGACAGATGTGTTGCATCAAGCCCCAAGTACTCTGCATATGACCGAATAAACCCCCTTAGGTAAACTTTTCCCGGTAGGCCATCGGCACACCCATCCTCAATTCCGAGAAGATATTCCTCTTTTATTCTTAGGGCTTTGGATACCTCTGAAAGTGATAGACAAAGCAATAGACGTCGTTTTCTAAGCGCCTCTCCAACCTCTCGCAGTGCGCTAGACTCTCTCTGTTTATCCTCTTCACCACTCTTCAAAAAAAATACCTCCAATAAACGCAAAAGTATTCAAGACTTATAATCTGTCAGCCTCAAAGAAATTTTGATCAGGTAATCATTGTTACAAAAAAATCAAATTTTCATAATTCTAAATTTTAATGCCATGATCCCGCGCGTAAAAACTTAGTTTGCGCCTGACGCTATGATCAGCTGTTCCAACCAAAGTGTCCATGTATTGAGAAAGGCTGCCCGTGTCGAGTGAGCGAACCATCTGTTTAACTTTACCTAAATGTGGGGGAGACATTGATATATTGCGAAAACCCAATCCAATAAGCGCCATAGCCTCAATTGGTTCGCCCGCCATCTCGCCACACAAAGAAAGAGGCACCTGAGCTTCGTGACAATCTCTAACGATTTTCCTTAGAAGCTCTAGCATACCAGGGGAAAGAACATCATACCTCTCAGCGACGAGCGGGTTACCCCGATCAGCAGCAAAAAGAAACTGAAATAAATCATTGCTGCCAACCGATAAAAAATCCACATGTTTAAGCAGAGTCGGGAGTTGCCAGACCAAACCAGGAATTTCTAGCATTGCTCCGACTCGAAGGGTGGATGGTAGACGGCCATTTCGACTTCGTTCACGTTCTAATTCTTTATTTAGTATAAATTGCGCTGCCTCAAACTCAGCGACTTCGGCGACCATAGGAAACATGATCGATAAATCGCGGCCGTCAGCCGCTTGAATTAACGCACGTAGCTGATGCCGGAGCATCATGGGCCTATCCAAAGCCATCCTGATAGCCCTCCAACCCATATTTGGATTTTGATCCCGCGAACTACCCAAATATGGCAGTTTTTTATCACCACCTATATCTAGCGTGCGAAAATTAACGACTCGTCCCCCTGCAAGTTCCATGATATTGGAATACAAGTCTTTTTGCGCGACCACGTCAGGTAATTCGGACCGAACCATAAATGGGATTTCAGTTCTGAATAAGCCAACTGAATCTGCACCAGTTTCATCAATTTGCCCTACCTCAATCATCAGACCAGCATTGATATTTAGAGAAATTCTTTGATTGTCGAGGGTGATTGGAGGTTGAGAACGCATTTCTGCATATGCTCTCCTCTGGATCTCACGATCTTCAATGGTCCGCTGCACCATTTGCTGTATGTCTTCGCCCGGTCGGACAAAAACCTGTCCGTTTTCTGCATCGACGATAACCGGGTCCAATGGGTCTATGCGCGTCAACAAATTTTCTATCCGTCCGATTACTGGGATATCCAAGGCACGGGCCACGATAGCAACATGAGAGGTGGCACTGCCCTCTTCCAGCAAAATCGCGCGAATGCGATGGGGCTCATAATCAAGAGCTCTGCGGGTCCCAAATTGCGCGCGAGTAAAACAACATCCTCGGGCAAATCGTCAAAAGCAGCCGTAGTATTTTCATTGGACAGATGCTTCATCAAACGATGTGCCAGATCTGTAAAATCATTTAGACGTTCACGTAAATAAGGATTCTTAGCACTGGCCATTCTGCTTTGCATCTCATCATGGACATGATGGACTGCCGCCTCGGCAGTTAACCCCGATGCGGTGGCTTCGTGCAGCCTTTTGATCCAACTAGAGTCCTTTGCGACTAGTCTGTAAGTCTTAAGCACGTCCTGATGTTCACCGCTGCTCGATAATTTTTCAGATTCAAAAAGCACATCCAGAGACTCATGCATCGATGCCAGGGCTTGACTTAACCTGTCATGCTCAGCATCTGGGTCATCGGAGAAAAGCCTTCGGATCGATGAACGGTACTGGTGGAGGATTGCCTCTCCCATAGCAATTCCTGAATTAATTCGAACCCCGGTCAATCTAGTGGGCAGTATTGCGTTGCCCTCCGCCTGGGTCTGCTCTCCCGCCCCGATCAATTCACCTCCCGCGATCAACTCCGCGAGCACCACTACGATCATTTCGAGAGCTTCTTGCTCTTCCTCTGTATATTGCCTGGCGACTTTGTTTTGGATTGCCAAAACTCCCCTAACCCGACCTGTCCTGATAATGGGAACACCGAGAAACGACTGAAATTCCTCTTCTCCAGTTTCAGGACGATACGCAAAATCAGGATGTTTCTGGGCCTCGCGCAAATTTAATGCTCTCGCGTTAGCAGCTATATTGCCTACTAGTCCTTCGCCCACACGCAATCTAGTTTGATGAATAGCAGACGATTTCAGTCCTTCTGTTGCAAAGAGTTCGAGCACCTCACCTGCACGTAAGATGTACACAGTGCAAACTTCACAGAGCAATTCTCTAGCAATTGTCTTGACCAAGTGGTTCAACCGATCAGTGGCAGAACCTTCACCAGACATTATCTGCCTTACCTTTCGCAAAAGCTGTCTCGATCCAGTTATGGTACTTTCGGGCCTCTTTACGGTGGGTTCCATTGTATTCAAAAACACCCGGTGTTTAGGTGGCATCCAAATTGTAGGCGGAATGCAAAGCTCGAAGGGCCAATTCAGTATATTCTTCAGAAATTAGAACGCTCACCTTAATTTCCGAAGTCGATATCACTTGAATATTAATTCCTCTCTCAGCAAGGGCGTTAAACATCTTTTGTGCCACACCTGAATGGCTCCTCATGCCCACGCCTACAACCGATATTTTTGTTACCTCCGGGTCAGAGGCAATCCGCTCGAAACCCAGGTTATTCTTATTATTCTCCAAAACATCTAGCGCATAATCGAAATCCGACCTGTTGACTGTAAAGGTCAAGTCCGTCGCCGCTCCATCCTCAGAGACATTCTGGACAATCATATCCACATTAATGTTGGCCTCCGTGAGCGGCCCAAATATCGAAGCGGCTATGCCGGGTCTATCAGCAACGCGAATTAGGGTAATTTTTGACTCATCTCTGCTGTGGGCAATGCCACTAACCAGTTCATGCTCCAAAATTTCATTCTCATCTACTACCAATGTTCCCTCCACATCCTTAAAAGAGGATCTGACTTGCAGCTTAACGCGGTATTTCATGGCTAATTCTACCGATCGTGTCTGCAGCACCTTAGCACCAAGAGAGGCCATCTCGAGCATCTCTTCGTAGGTGATTTTTGAAATCTTACGAGCTTTTGCGACTATTCTCGGATCAGAAGTATACACGCCGTCAACGTCTGTAAAAATATCACACCGGTCGGCTCCCAGCGCAGCCGCCAATGCAACTGCGGTGGTATCGGACCCTCCCCGACCAAGGGTTGTTATACGATTGTCCAATCCCAATCCTTGGAAACCAGCGAGAACCGCGACTTGACCGTCAGAGATTGAACGAGCAAAGGTCCCCGGACCTATTCCCTTGATCCTGGCTTTGCCATGAGCATCAGTAGTCCGCAGTGGAACTTGCCACCCGAGCCAAGACCTCGCTTTAAGGCCCACTTTCTGCAACTCCAAAGCCATTAGCCCGGCAGTTACCTGTTCTCCGGCAGCAACGACCGTGTCATATTCCTTCATGTCACAAGTCGCCGAAATATCTCTTATATAATTTACTAGCTTATTTGTTTCGCCCGCCATGGCAGATACCACAACAGCAACTTTGTTCCCCCCGGCTACTTCAGATTCTACAATCCTTGCGGCAGACGCAATTCTCTCCATGTCTGCGACCGAAGTACCACCAAATTTTTGAACAATTAGAGCCATGCACGCCTCTAAACCAAAAAAAACCCTGCACTAGGTCACCTGTGGCCTTTCCTGCTAATTAATGTAACGAGCAGGATTTGCCGCGTGCAGCGCGCTTTTACATACTCTATATGTTAAAAAAAACGCAAGTGTTAAGGCCAGCCGGGAGGATTAATTTGACTGACCGAAATGATGTAAGCCGTTCGATAGATCCGAGAGAAATTGCACATTTCTCATCGATGGCTGATGAGTGGTGGGACCACAACGGTAAATTCAGGGCTTTGCACGATTTAAATCCCACTCGACTCAACTGGATCAGAAAAACCATTTGCACTGAATACAAGCTAGATGAGAGCGAAACGACTCCTTTTTCATCACTTTCAGTTCTAGATGTGGGGTGCGGCGGCGGACTCATAGCGGAGCCCATTCATAGGATGGGAGCAAACGTGACGGGTATCGATGCCTCCGAAAATAATATCCAAATCGCGAAATCACATGCAATCGCCACAGGGATCTCCATCGATTATCAGTGCACGTCTGCAGAGGCATTAGTAAAAGAAAAAAAACAATTTGACGTACTTTTAGTACTTGAGGTCGCGGAGCACGTTGCAGACTTGTCAGTCTTTATCGAGGCGCTTTCGCGACTAATAAAGCCTGGTGGGTCGGTAATTCTCTCTACAATAAACCGAACGGCAAAATCATTTCTTTTCGCGATTATCGGCGCTGAAATAATAATGAGGATGTTGCCGCTGGGGACTCACCAATGGGAAAAATTTATTAAGCCTTCAGAACTCGACTCGGTCTTTAGAGACCATTCCCTCAGAATTAAGGGTATCACGGGACTAAGTTACCAACCCTTCACAAGGGATTGGGCCTTAAGCAACGATACTTTGGTAAATTATATGGTCTGTGCACAGAAAGAAAAAAATTAGTTTTTACGCGTCATGTTCTGGGACCCAAGGAATCCTCTCACACGCAATACCCTCATCCTTCAGCCCCTTGGCTTCGTCAACTGTGGCCTCTCCATAAATATTCCTTTCATCAGCCTCGCCATAATGAATTTTCCGCGCTTCTTCGGCAAAATTGGTCCCTACGTAATCACAGTTTTCTTCAACTTTGCGACGAATGGATCGCATTGCCTTCATATAATCGGCTGCATTTGTTGCCATTGCCGATTTATCTGCCCCTTTTTTCTTTGTTCCACTGACGGCAGGTGCCATCAAAGCCTTTGATATTTTGGTATCTCCACAAATTGGACAGTTAACCTGCTTTGCTTTTAATAATTTCTCGTAAGCATCGCTGCTTTGAAACCATGACTCGAATTCATGATCACTTGAACACTTAAGGTCAAAACTTATCATATGGCACCTAAACTCCTGGCAAAGGCTTTACTCCTGATCGAAAGCCTTTCTCTACCAAGCTACTTTGGCAAACTTACCAATTAAAATATGGTTACTTTATTTAGTTTTTCAACGTAAACGATAATTCGTTAATTGTTTAATTTAAAGTCCTAAGCTCCACATCTCCGACACTATATCTCAAAGGTGATCAAATTAGGCCTCCACACAGCTCCCCAATAGAACGTTATGCGCAAATCGAGGAAAATTCTTCATCGCACACTCTCATTCGCCTGGTTGAGCCGCTAACAGGTCGTCGAGACGTCCTTCCCTCTCGAGGGCGGCCAAATCATCGGAACCGCCTATCGATTCATCATTTATAAAAATTTGTGGAACGGTACTCCTGCCGCATGATCTTTCGGTCATCTCACGACGAAGCTCCATATTTGTATCCACGGCTATTTCAGTAAATTCCACCCCCTTGGACCTAAGCAAGCTTTTGGCTCTGATACAAAACGGGCACAACCGCGTGGTATATATCTCAATTACCGCCAAATTTTTCCTCTAAACCTCTCTTAGTACCGAACACTCTTACAACCTATTCCAAGCCCAAATCCAATACAACTAGTCGAGAGACAGACAGATCTTGAAAAGAATTAAGAACTGTTATTTCTCGGAGGAATGGCCAAGGATCTTGACTAACGGCTCAATAGGATTCCTTTGGTAAATTGACAAAACGCGAGGTGCCATCAGCTTTGATCAGGTCTATCAGCCCAATCTCCCAACTAAGATATTCTTGCATATGCTCTTCGATATTTTCGTCAAAGTCATAGGCTTTGTATTGGATATCGTTATTAAGCGTAGTTAAATTTTGAAATCCAGTTTCCATTGGCCGCTCCGAGGCAAGCCAAGCTGCATTGCCTCCGATCAGACGGCTTACAGTCTTATCCGTCAACTCTAATAAATCTGCAGCTGCATAAGCAGAAAGAACACCATCGGTACATGCGCAAATTATTTGATGCGTGTCCGGTATTGCTGCCAAACACTCCTTGAGACGAGATCTGACAGCCCAAAACGCTCCAGGAATATGTCCCGCTTTATAATCTAGGCTCGAAGAAAAATCCAGGACAACTGCTCTTTGATCAATCGCAGACTTCACCTGATCCACCGACAAGCCAGCCACCTCAGCACTCGGCTGCAACAAAATAGACATTGCCGGACCTTTTTCCAAATTATCCAAAGCTGTCACATCAGACATAACAAAGATATTTCGCCATCCCATCTGAATGAGCCAAGAGGCTGTCATCTTTGCCCTGATACCCGTATCATCAAATAGGATCAGGGTTGCTTCTTTCACGCCCACCCAACGATCTGTGGCTTGCACTAGCTGCCCCCCTGGCGCATGCACGGACCCCGGGAAATGCCCGGCTTCATACTCTTCAACGTTCCGGACATCGAGAAGAAATAGAGATATTTCCTCTGATTTTCGGATCAATTCTTCGACAATATTTTGATCAATTGACTGGACACCAAATCTGGTAACAACGTTGTCTATCCGAGATAACCCTGCCTCAAGGCACTTCTCGGATATCGGAGGAAATTTTCTATCCCCGCCTTGTTCTAAATCAAAGCCCGCCAAAGCCCAGCCCATAGTGCCATTACGCAAAGCCACCACTTTATTCTCCACACCAAAATTTATTAGAGATTGGGCTCCAATAATGCTTCTGGTTCGCCCTGCGCAATTAACAACTATGGTTGTTTGATCATTATCAACGAGATCATATATACGATATGCCAGTTCCGCCCCGGGACAATCAACGCCTGTTGGGATATTCATTCGCTGATACTCTACCCAGGGCCTGCTATCTAACACAATCAAATCTTCGCCCCGTTCCAAAAGCATTTTAAGTTCTTCAGGGCTTACTGAAGGAGTACCAGAATGATGCTCTACATATTCACCAAAAGCTTTGCTGGGAACATTTACACCTCTGAAAAGCACGTTGCCAGACGTTTCCCAGCCTTTGGAACCACCGGAAAGTATGAAAATATTAGAATAGCCCCATTGCACTAAACGTTCAGCAGCAATTTGAGTAATTGTGTCGCCACCGTCGCATAAAACCAGCCTCACGGATTTCCGTGGTACAAGTTCTCTTATTCTAATTTCGAGCTGACTAATCGGTAAACAGATCGCAAAAAGCAGATGTCCCTCAGCACTAAATTCTCCCTCCTCCCGTAAATCAATCAAAGCAAGTTCCGAGCCATCCACAATCCAATTTCTAAGCTCCCGAGATTCCACGGATTTGATCATTTATTGCTCCCACTAAAAATTGAAACCGGCTTTTATAACGACCGAAAGATCGAACATTCACGTCGTGTTTACCACTGAAGCTGACATAGGTTAAGCTATCGCTTATGTCCCCACCAAAGCAAATATTTGATCCATCAGCAATCAAGGCTCACAGACGGCGAGCAAAACAAATGTTTAGCAGTCACAACTTTCTGCACCAGGAAATCAAAAGCCGTTTGGAAGATCGACTAAAAGATGTTCGAAAAGATTTCGATGCTCCTATCGCAATAGATGCCTACGATGATTTTTTTGGGTTAACGGATAAACTGGATCTTGTTGGAAACTGCGCCGATTTAATCACATGTACCGGAAACATCCATTGGGCGAATGATCTGCCCGGGATTTTAATTCAAATACGCCAGGCACTTAAACCAAATGGGTTATTCCTTGCTGCATTTCCCGGGGGAGAGACTCTGGGAGAACTGCGTCAATCATTTATAGAGGCCGAATCCAAATTAACGGGAGGTGCATCGCCAAGGATCTCTCCTTTCGTTGACTTAGCAGATGCTGCAGCACTTTTGCAGAGAACTGGTTTCAAACTGCCTGTCGCGGACCAGGACCGCATAATTGTTACGTATAGGAGCGTTGATTCACTTATGTTTGATTTAAGGGGAATGGGCGAGACAAATTCTCTAAGAGACCGGAAAAAAAATTTTTCTAGAAAAGATGTTTTTTCTGAAATGAAAAGACTATACCGAAAAAACTTCTCTGATCACCAGCAACGACTTCGTGCGACTTTTGATATTGTTTTTTTGACTGGATGGTCACCTCATAGTTCACAGCCTCAGCCACTAAGACCAGGTAGCGGACTTAAAAACCTCGCTGAAGTGCTAAAAAAATCAAATTAGTTGCCTGCATTCCCCACATGAGGTCGAGCTCGACGGGCTTCAGGAACGGACCAAGCAAGAATTGAGGCAATAAAAGCAAGCGCCAGGCCAGCCAACCACACCCAATCATATGAGGCAATATAATCATACGCTACTCCGCCGAAGAGAGAACCTAGCGCACCACCGAAGGAATGACCTGCGAACATCAGTCCCATCGATAGACCCATTGTTCGAAGACCCAAATGATCACCCACAAGACCTGCATTTAGAGGGACTGTTGCAAAATCTAAGCTACCGAATAGCACGGCAAATGCGAGCAAAACCCAATACTCTGTTGGCACAAAGAACAGCATCAGAAAGGTCAAAGCCCGAAGAAAATAAATTAACCCCAGCAAGAGCGGTCTATGCACTCGGTCAGACAAATAACCGGCGATTAACAAACCTACAGCATCAAATAAGGCCAAGACCCCGTAAGCCGTAGCACTTTCATTTAGGGAAAACCCACAAATCAGGTTTGCGAATGGTACAAAATGAACTTTTACAATTCCGGCCGTAGTAAACCCACAAATTATATACGCTGTGCCTAGTAGCCAAAAAATTTTATTTCTAATAACCGAATATAATTTTGTTCTAAAACCAGCACTGATATTTTGCTGATCGGCAGGGCTCTGCGAAACCTTAACCTCGTTATCCATGAAAAACATGGACAAAAAGCCAATGACGATTAGGCCTATTCCAAAAACAACAAGGGCCATTCTCCACCCATACATGCTAATCGCCCATGCGATCAAAGGGAGAAATATTGCTTGCCCTCCTCCTACTCCTGCCATTCCAATTGAGCTGGCAAAACCTCGATTGTGATCAAATCTTCGGGAGATCGTGGCGGCCGCGATAGGGATGCTAACCACCCCGTACCCAATTGCTGCAGAGATACAAAATAAAATAAGAAAAGCCCACTTGGTCTCCATCATTCCAGTCAACGAAATCGAGAGGCCGCTGAGAATAAGACCGGCCCCCACTATAAATCGGGGACCATGTCTATCGAGTAAATTTCCAACCACGGGCGCGCTAACAGCCATTACAATGAGTATCACAGCGCCCCCTGATGCCATGAAAGTCCTTGTCCAACCAAAATCATTTTCCCAAGCAGTCATCAAAACAGGCAAGGACGCCCGACCCGTAAACGCCAGCCCGAGAGCCAAAAACATCACGGCTACGATGGTCCATGCCCTATAATCTACTTTCCCCTCAGCCATTAAAACTCTTTCCATGCGATTGCGAATTCGATGATTGGCCAATCCATTTTTGAGCTGTTCCGAGAGAAAGAGACAACATATTAGCCTTTAATTTTTTGCATGAAATCAATGAGGGCAAGAAGAGCGACTAGATAGGAATTACATTTAGTTAACTAGAGAAGATCTCGTAGAGTCGGTATTAGAGGTTTGTCCGCCTCGGGCATCGGGAAATCTCTCAAATCCCTCGGGAAAACCCATTTCAATGCTTGTTTCTCGTTTCCCTTGACCTGACCTTCCCAAACTCGACACACATAAAGAGGCATTAAAAGATGAAATTCGGGGTAGGGATGCGATGCAAAAGTTAAGGGTGCCAAGCAATTTTCAGTTACATCAATTCCTAGTTCCTCTCTGAGCTCTCGGATTAAAGCACTTTCGGGTGTTTCGCCTTGCTCAACTTTACCTCCGGGGAATTCCCAAAGACCTGCCATTTTTCTCCCCGAGGGACGCCTCGCTATCAGAACACGACCATCTGAGTCAATGAGTGCAGCCGCGACCACAAGAACCATTGGAATTGGGTCCTCAACTTCTATAGTCGGCATTAATTCTAATGTACTCATGAGTAAGATCGCAGGTCCACACTTTAGCAATTCCCTGCGCCACGCCGACATCAACCTCTATCGCTATCTCATCACCCGCCATGTGCTGGGAGACTGGTGCCTCATCGTAGCCAGGTACTCGGAAGCCATCTTTAGTGACTTGCACACCACCAATCTTAATTGCTAACGCATCACGATTTGCCTTTTCTCCAGACTTCCCAACAGCCATTACAATCCTGCCCCAATTCGCATCTCCCCCAGCAATCGCTGTTTTTACCAATGGGGAGTTCGCTATTGCTAGAGCAATAACTCTGGCGGAGGAATGATTGGAGGCTCCCGTAACTGAAATGGATACGAATTTGGTAGCGCCCTCACCATCACGCACAATCTGCTGTGCCAAATCGAGCGCTACAGCATTCAATGCATTTCTAAAACCTTTAAGAATTGGATCCCGTGCTGACTGAGGTGAACGGTTTTTTGCCGCTCCAGTGGCGCAAAGCAAGACAGAGTCACTGGTTGATGTGTCGCTATCTACCGAGATCGAATTGAAGGACCTTGAGACCGCAGACTTCAAACAAGACTGAAGGATTTTTTGATCTATTTTCGCATCGGTAAAAATATAGCCCAGCATAGTCGCCATATCGGGTGCAATCATCCCCGAACCCTTCGATATGCCACAAATTGTTACGCGTTTATCTCCAATCTTGGATTGGGCTACTGCGCCTTTAGGGAATGTATCAGTGGTCATAATCGCTTTAGCAGCATCTAGCCAACCTCCAGGTTTTGCCTTTTTCACCAATCGAGGTATTGCTTTGAGCAATTTATCTACTTGAAGTGGTTCACCTATAACTCCCGTTGAGGACACGAAGACATTTTTTTGATCGCATCCAAGAATTTCAGCGATACCGTTGACGGTCTGAATAACAGCTTTATCACCCTGGAAGCCTGTAAAGGCATTAGCGTTACCAGAGTTCACTATTAGCGCCCTAGCGAAGCCTCCTTTCAAAGCGCTTTTGCACCAATCGACAGGAGCTGACGCGGTCAATGACTTTGTAAAACAACCAGCGACTGTAGTTCCCGGGGTTAAGATTGCGAGCATAGCATCTTTACGACCCCGATAGCGCAATCCACATGCCGTTGAGGCCATAGTCAGACCCTCTATCGACGGCATTTTGGGAAATCTTTTTGGAGCTAACGGTGACTTTTGGCTCATTTTGATCGCTTCTGCTTTGAATTGCTAGGCTATAGACTTCTGTCTTAGGGGTAATTTTTTATAAAATCTAGGTCACACTTATGTAATAATTCTTTGACATAAGCGAACTACATGCCTTAGTGACTGCCGTCTTTACAAATGGTAAACATTTCGTCCGAACTACCGAAAAACTTGGGAAAAATATAGTCCATGTTAATCAGTAAAATTGCGAGTCGTTTTTTTGGTTCTGCCAATTCAAGATACCTTAAACAATTACGAAGCACGATAGAACAAATCAATTCTCTGGAGGCTGAACTCGAGGCTCTCGATGACTTAAACTTAAGGTCCAGGACTGAAATGTTTCGTGACCGTCTAAAAGGCGCGGAAACGCTTGAAAACATCCTTCCTGAAGCTTTTGCAACAGTGAGGGAAGCAGCAAAGCGCACACTAGGGCAGCGCCATTATGATGTCCAACTTATGGGCGGAATTGTATTGCACAGAGGAGCAATCGCTGAAATGAAGACTGGCGAGGGAAAAACGCTGGTCGCCACTTTGGCCTGCTATCTGAATGCTCTCGAGGGCAAGGGTGTCCACGTGGTTACCGTCAATGATTACTTGGCCAAGCGAGACTCAGAATGGATGGGACGGATATACGAATTCCTTGGCCTCTCGGTAGCTTGCATTACCCATGGATTGACTGACGAAGAGCGTACCAAGGCATACGCCGCTGACATAACTTACGGAACCAATAACGAGTTTGGTTTTGATTATCTCAGAGACAACATGAAATTTTCTCTAGAAGAGATGGTTCAAAGAGAATTCAACTTCGCAATAGTTGATGAAGTGGACTCTATCCTGATCGATGAGGCACGAACCCCCCTGATTATATCGGGCCCCACTGAGGACTCTTCTGAATTGTATCGCCAGATCGATTCTTTAATGAACGAATTGACCACAGATGACTATGAGAAGGATGAAAAACAGCGCTCAGTGTCATTGACCGAACCGGGAACCGAGAAAATAGAGCAACTTCTCTCTAAAAATAACCTTCTCGAGGGCGCCAGCCTCTATGATATTCAAAACATCGGACTAGTGCACCACGTAAATTCTGCTCTTCGTGCCCACACTTTATTTGAGCGCGACAAAGACTATATTGTAAAAGATAACCAGGTCATCATAATTGATGAATTTACTGGCCGTATGATGGAGGGGAGACGGTTTTCAGAGGGCCTACATCAAGCTTTAGAGGCCAAAGAAAATGTTTCTGTGCAAAACGAAAATCAGACTCTCGCATCCATAACATTTCAAAATTACTTCAGGTTATATCCCAAACTCGCTGGCATGACTGGCACGGCAATGACTGAAGCGGGAGAATTCAGTGATATTTACAATTTAGAAGTTGTTGAAATAGAAACAAACCAACCAACACGCAGACAAGATGAGGATGATGAGGTTTATCGAACCTCTGAAGAAAAATATTCAGCCATTGTAAAGCTGATCAAAGAGTGCCGTGAGCGACAACAGCCGGCTCTTGTAGGAACCGTTTCCATTGAGAAATCGGAAGAATTATCTGCTCGGCTGAAACAAGATAAAATACCGCACAATGTGTTAAATGCGCGCTACCATGAACAAGAAGCTTATATTATCGCTCAGGCAGGAATGCCCGGCCAAGTAACTATAGCTACAAATATGGCAGGACGCGGAACAGATATTCAGTTGGGCGGAAATGTGGAGATGCGCTTAATAAATGAACTGGCAAAGATTAAATCTGCAAAGGACAAAAAATCAAAAGAGGCTGAACTAACAGACAAAATTGAGTTAGAAGTGGCCGCTCATCGGGCAACCGTTTTAGAAGCCGGCGGCCTGTATATTATTGGAACAGAAAGGCATGAGGCGCGACGCATTGACAATCAATTAAGGGGGCGTTCGGGACGCCAAGGCGATCCCGGGGCTTCAAAATTTTTTCTCTCTTTGGAAGACGACCTTATGCGTATTTTTGGCTCAGATCGTCTCGACGGAATGCTACAGAAATTGGGTCTCGAGGAGGGAGAAGCGATTGTCCATCCTTGGATTAACAAAGCACTCGAGAAAGCCCAACGCAAAGTTGAGGAACGTAACTTCGAAATCAGGAAAAATCTCCTGAAATTCGACGATGTCATGAATGATCAACGCAAAGTTATTTACGAACAGCGTAAAGAGCTTATGAAGTCAGAGGACGTTTCACAAACAATCATTGACATGCGACATGAAGTTTTAGACGACATGGTCGCGCGGTACATACCAGAAAGTGCTTACTCGGAACAATGGGAAACGGAAGCACTGCATGACGAAATTCTTCGCCTGACCGGTTTGGATCTCCCCATATCAGATTGGGCAGCCGAAGAAGGTATCGCTGATGAAGAGATCAGCTCGAGACTAGTTGACGCTATTGATCGCAAAATGGCCCAGAAAGTGGCTAATTATGGACCGGAATTGATTCGGCTAGCCGAAAAGAGCGTCTTGCTCCAAGTACTTGACCAGACCTGGAAAGAACACTTGCTTGCTTTGGACCATTTGCGACAAGGAATTGGCCTTCGTGCATACGCTCAAAAAGACCCACTGAACGAATACAAACACGAGGCCTTTAACTTATTTGAACAAATGACAGAGTCATTGCGGGACACCGTTTCAATGGTCCTCTGCCATATGGAAATCTCTGATACTAATATAGAAGATTCCATGTCTTATGCGGGACAGACGACATTTGAGTCGCGTGAAGATCCAGCATTCCCTGAAAACTCTGTTACACTCGATTCAGTTCATCCAGCAGCCCAACTCCAAGCTATGGACGTCAGTCGAAATGATTTTTTAACCGATAAGGACACGGACCAAGCACCAGAAGGATGGATATTCCACGAGCCCCTTGGTAAATGGATTGACCCTGACGACGCATCTACTTGGGGGAAAGTTCCGCGAAACGTCTCATGCCCATGCGGGTCAGGCGAGAAATTCAAACGTTGTCACGGGAAAATTGCATAACGGCGGCCCAAAAAAGTCAGCAGTTAAGTTCCTTGAATCATTAATTACGACTGCTTGAAGATCACGACTCGGCAGTGTGTTTTTAGGGAAACTCAGTGGGCAATCGATAAACAAAACTCAATCTAAGAGTGCCTCATCTCCCATCCTCAAAAACTTTTCTTGTCGTTCCTTAATTAATTGATTTGGGTCCATGCCGATCAATTGACGGAGGGCCTCCGCGATCGCACCGCCCACAGCTTGAATTGCCTTTTCAGGAGATCTATGAGCTGCTCCCAGAGGCTCTGGGACAATCCTATCAATTACCCCAAATTTTAGAAGGTCTTGGGCTGTTAATTTCAAAGCTTCGGCGGCTTGCTCTGCATGATCGGAACTGCGCCACAAAATTGAAGCACACCCCTCAGGAGAGATGACAGAGTATATCGAATGTTCCATCATCATAACTTCATTAGCGGTCGCCAACGCTATAGCACCCCCGGATCCTCCTTCACCAATTACTACACTAACTACAGGCTGACCAACGGAAAGAAATTTCTCAATCGACCTCGCTATAGCTTCAGATTGTCCTCTTTCCTCTGCCCCAATCCCAGGATAAGCACCAGGAGTATCTACAAAGGTAATAACAGGTAAGTTAAATTTATCGGCAAGCTCTACTAGTCTTACGGCCTTTCTGTAACCTTCGGGTTTTGGCATCCCAAAACTATGCTTTATCCTTGTCTCAGTATCACTTCCCTTTTCTTGCCCAATAACCACCACGGAACCACCGCGGAACCGACCTATCCCTCCCAGGATGGCTGCATCTTCGGAAAAGGTTCGATCGCCTGCCAAAGGAACAAAATCATCGATTAACGCACTGATAAAATCTATACAGTGCGGTCTCTCGGGATGACGAGCCACCTGTACTTTCTGCCAAGCAGTAAGCTTTGAATAGGTGGAACCAAGTGCTTTATCAATTCGCGTCTGAAGTTTTAAGACTTCATCCGCTATTTTTATATCCCCGATATCAGATAAATGCCGCAACTCTTCCAACTGTCCCTCTAATTCTGCGATATTTTTTTCAAAGTCAAAAAAGCTTAGCATTGGGTTCTCAATCTTTTCTCTCAGCCAAAGGGTGATATTTCTCAACGACAGATCTTAGTCTATTTTCTAAAACGTGGGTATAAATTTGCGTAGTAGAGATATCCGCATGTCCCAGCATTTGCTGAACTGACCGAAGATCCGCGTCATTTGCCAATAAATGGCTCGCAAAAGCATGACGAAAAACGTGCGGAGAAACTCTAGCAGGATCAATGCCAGAGGCCCATGCCGCCTTTTTCAACATCAAGCTAACAGACACCCTCGATAGGTGACCTAATTTAGATTTAACGGCGGGAAATAAAAATTTCGAATTCTGACCATCTGGGATAAATTTTTTTCTTACCGCGAGCCACCTTTTTAGGGAATTTATGGCGGAATCATTGAGGGGAACTATCCTTTCCACGCCGCCTTTTCCCCTGACCCTTATATATCTCTCTCCGAGAGAAATACCATCCATAGGAAGGGAGACAAGTTCGGATACTCTCAGTCCAGACCCGTATAAAATCTCTATGATCGCGCTCGTCCGAAGCCCTTCGGCAGTTTGATCTCTTGAACAGAAAACAAGAATCGTCTGCACTTCTTTCTCAGTCAAAAGTTTTGGCAGATGATAGGTTCGTTTTGGTGTATCGATAGCTATCATAGGATCATCAAAACGAATTTTCTCTTCTACCAAAAAGCCGAAAAATTGCCGAAGTGTAGATATATGCCGAGCTTGTGTTGAAGAGGAAAAGCCAGCATTACTGAGATCAGCAAGATAATCACGAACAAACTTGGTTGTAACATCTTTGGGTCCCAAGTCGGCTTCACCAGCTCTATCAGAGAATCTTTTAAGATCTCTCGAATAAGCGTCTATCGTATTTCCTGTCGCACCACGTTCAACCAACATCATCTCGACAAAGTCTTCTATGACCCCAGCGAAACTTATCTCTATCAAAACCAATTACAGACCAGCGGCGACGGCTGCTTCAAGAGCCAACTGTCTAGCAATTTCGCCTTGACCCACCATGTGTAATGCCTTCACCACCTGAACCACGGCGTAATGATTAGAACGCTCTGTCCCGGCCTCGCCTAATAAAATGATTGCCAAAGCGACAGTCTCTCCCACCCTGCCTCTCGAGGCCGCATCTGACAAAAGCGACAAAACACCGCTTATCATTGGCAGCGGCTCGTCTATATTTTCCCTATTTATGACATCGGACCATAAAGACCCCGCCACTGGGATGTCGAGAGCTTGCAATAATGAATAAAAGAGTCTCGCCTGGTTTCCAAACTCCTCCTGATCAGCCTTCTCTCGCGACAAATACCACTGATGGAGTGTCTTTTCCGAAATAATTTCATTTGCTGAACTACCGGACAACACAGTTAAGGGCAAAACCGAGGTATCTGATGACTTGGATATCAGATCACGCCACTTTCTAACCGCTATCATGTTGCCACCGATAGCGTAGGCACGGACAGCCCAAGGGGCAAACCACGATAATTCAGCGGATGGTTCAATTTCATCCATGACCGGCATCATCACCAGCGCGGTAAGAGCAAAGGTTTTATGCAAGCGAGCTAATAAAAGTGCCCGTTCTACAATCCTAGCCCTTTTTGCTGGCAGTGCCTCCGCGAGCGCCGCCTGCAATACGAAAGAGCGATTTTCCGCATTCCATGTTATTTTCTTATCCTCAGCAACTCGCAACAAATCTGTATTTTTTGCTTTCTTGATTTTATAAAGCCCAACAAGTTGATAGGGGGTAATGGCCCCGCCCAACATTGCAATTTCTCCATCAAGGATTCGCCTCGTTGGAGGCCGAGCCTCCGAAAAAGCGAGGGCAGCTAAGTCTCCAATTTTAGAGCTTAGGGGCAAAGTATCCGGTAAAGCGACTTTTCCAGACTGCAAAAGAGATATTAATAACCCATTGAATGACTCAATTCTTGTCAACACGCTAGTCTTGCTGCCGGTTAACGCTTCGATACCAACTAAAAATGCTGGCTCTACCGAACCGCTCTGTTCTGATAGAATTTCTGATATTAGCAATGCCTTTTCATTCTGACCGTCCATCGCGAGGCAATAGGCTTCTGCTTTTTTCCAGTAGATCGCGTTATAATCTTCCCCCTTGCCTTGAACAATGCCACAAGCCTTTTTCGGATCGTGCCGACGGAAAAGTATCTCGGTTTTTATTTTCGAGTATTGCTCATTTGAATGACCCACCGCGTCGATCAGTTTGTTCGCGGACGTATAATCACCAGCATCGAAAAGGGCTGCGATCCGAAGTGACAATAAGGATTTATTTATTTGTTCACCAACAGGGGGGTCAGCCCTTGTAAGCAGAAGACGCCTAAACAGCTGCCTTTGGCTGGACGAAGTCATTTTTATAGGCAACAAACCAAGAAGATTGGTAATTAACGGCCTGCTTGAACCCGCCCACATGCCAGGTTTGAAACCTCCATCATCAGCATCCAGAATGCCGGTGGAGTCTGGATCAACCAAATCTAGCTTTTTCAGCTTAACGGCAGCTTCGGTCTTCGTTTTTGGTTTATTGGAATTTTTTTCTGTTTTCACCGGACTATCGACCGAAGGAACCAATCTGATGGGCTCGGCATCAGGGACAACCCGATCAGAGGTTCCCTTGATCAGCTCCTGTGAAGCCGCGTGGCCGACTGCTAGCACTAAACCTACAGCGCAGCATATGGCCGAGAAAGAGACCGACTTGAGGTCAGTCAGGAAAACGGTCATTGGACAAGAGCCTTTCAACAGAAGATGATGGTGCGGGTATTTTAGTGCTAGATAAAAAAATTGTCCCTAACAGCAAAAAAAATGCCGAAAGGCACAAAGCAATTAAAGTCAAACGATTCATAAGCTTCCTATTTTTGCCGAAAGACCCTTTCTGGCCTAATTTAATAAACCCTGCCTATCCACTTGAAAAGTTTCTATTTTCTGGGACATAATAATTATTCCTATTACCGGCAATTTGGAGAGAAATTTAGAGTTTCCCCAGCTATAATGGCTAAATATTTTAATTGTAAGCGAGATCTCTTTCAATGTTGAGTTGCCTTCGCCAGGCAAGAATCTCAAAACTCTAAATGGTACCATTGCTAAACTTCAACCTTAAAAAATCAGTTGTTCTTGTTGGCTTGATGGGCGCGGGCAAAACTTGCATCGGCGAATTACTGGCCAAGCGATTATCTTTGCCTTTTGTTGATGCAGATGAAGAAATCGAAAAAGCAGCGGGCTGCTCGATACAGGAAATCTTTGAGTTATACGGGGAAAAAGAATTTCGATCGGGTGAAAGGAGAGTCATCAAACGCCTTCTGATCCAACCAGTTCAAGTTATTGCCACCGGTGGTGGCGCTTTTATGGACGATCAAACCCGAGAATTTATCAGACAGTTTGCAATCTCAATTTGGATTAGGGCCGACCTAGAGGTGCTCGTTTCACGGACGATGCGCCGCGATCACCGACCGTTATTGAAAGGAAATAATCATAGAGACACTCTTCAAAGACTTCTAACTGAGCGGGAACCTATATATGCAACGGCCGACCTGGTCGTGAAGAGCGGAAACGAAGCACCTAAAGTTACGGTAACCAAACTTCTTCAGGCCCTAAAAAATTACAAAGTTAAAGACCAACCAAATGAATAAAGCGGGGAGCAGGCATTTCGTTGACGTAGATTTGGGTGATCGCTCCTATCAAATTATTATTGGGGAAGAGATAATCAGCGAAGCTGACAAGCTGATAGCTCCGCTCCGATTGGGCAAGAAAAAAATTATCGTTACCGATCAAAATGTTGCCAGGAATCATCTCATTAGTCTGCGGAAGGCTCTAGAAAATGGGGGTCACGATCCGGTTGACGTTATTTTAAAGCCAGGAGAACAAACAAAATCATTCTCGGGATTGCGCGAGTTACTAGAATCTATTCTTAAACTGGGAGTCGATCGGGATACATGTTTAATCGCTCTCGGCGGCGGTGTTATTGGGGATATCGCCGGTTTCGCAGCAAGTACGATTTTGCGAGGCATCCACCTTATTCAAATTCCAACAAGCCTTTTAGCGATGGTTGACAGCTCTGTTGGCGGTAAGACTGCCATTAACACCCCTCAAGGGAAAAATTTGGTAGGAACTTTTTATCAACCTCGGCTGGTAATCTCAGATACTGCGAGTTTGAAAACCTTACCAAATAGAGAGTTGCTGTCAGGGTACGCCGAAATAGTAAAGTATGGCCTACTGGGAGATGCCCTTTTTTTTGAATGGCTAGAGGAGAATGGGGATAAAGTAATCGATTGCAACCCAGTTGCGATCGCGCATGCAGTTGCGACTAGCTGCCGTTCCAAGGCCTTAATTGTGACCAAAGATGAGAGAGAAGGTGGAGTTAGGGCGCTGCTAAATTTGGGTCACACCTTTGGTCACGCTTTAGAAACTGAAACCGGATTTAGTGAAACGCTTCTCCACGGTGAGGCTGTTTCCATCGGGATTACTATGGCATTCGATCTTTCTGTTAGAATGGGCTTGTGTCCAGGAATAGAAGCGAGACGTGCAACAAGTCACCTAAAAAAGATTGGACTTCCAGTAGCATTAAAGTCCATAGAAGGAATTGACTGGAGCAGCGATCGTTTAATTTCTCATATGGCTAGAGACAAAAAAGTCCGAAACGGAAATATTAATTTTGTTCTGACAAAAGGGATTGGGAAGGCTTTCGTTTGCGAAGATGTTCACATGGCTGATGTAAAAGCTATCATTGATAAAAACTTGAATAGTTGATCGATGGAAACAGAACTTATAGCGACACTTGTTGGAATTTTGGTCCTACTGATCCTTTCGGGGTTATTTTCAGGCTCTGAGACAGCTCTTACTGCTTTCTCTCGACCCCGAATGCATCTTCTAGAACGTCAAGGCGATGACCGGGCCCGCCTCGTAAATTCACTCGTTAAAAATAAAGAAAAGATGATCGGGGCAATCCTTCTTGGAAATAACCTAGTAAATATCTTGGCATCCGCATTAGCGACCAGCCTTTTGATCTCTTTTTTTGGCAAGAATGGTGTGGTCTATGCGACGCTAGCAATGACCTTCCTGGTTCTTATTTTTGGCGAAATCGCGCCTAAGACATATGCGTTTTATCACTCGGACCGCGTTTCACTCGCCGTAGCCCCTCTATTCCGAGTTCTAATTTTTATTCTATCCCCAGTTACACAAGCCATAAATTGGATGATAGCAAACGCAATGCGCGTTATTGGAATTAACTTTGTTGATATTTCGGACAAAGCAGAAGCCGTGGAAGCATTGCGGGGAGCAATAGAACTCCATCAGGGTGATCACTCTGACATACAACACGAACGAGTAATGCTGAGAAGTATATTGGACTTGTCTGATGTTGATGTCTCTGAAGTTATGCATCATCGCCAAGATCTCGTAATGGTTGACGGTGATCTCCCCCCAGCTGAAATTATTAAACAGATCGTAAATGCGCCTTACACCAGGATCCCCGTCTGGCGCTCGGAAATGGACAATATTATTGGTGTTTTACACGTAAAGGAATTGCTTCGGCAGGTGAGTGCAAATTTAGATAATCCAAACCGTATTAACATCGACAATGTCTCATCCCCCCCGTGGTTTATACCTGAATCGACCTCTCTCCTAGACCAATTACAAGCTTTTCGAAGAAGACGAGAACACTTTGCATTGGTGGTAGATGAGTATGGATCATTAATGGGAGTGGTTACCCTCGAAGATATTCTTGAAGAAATTGTGGGGGATATCGCCGATGAACATGATGTCGTCCCCTTAGGAGTGCGCCCTCAAACTGATGGCTCTTATATTGTAGACGGGCGCGTCACAATTCGTGATCTTAACCGTCGTTTCGACTGGGGACTTACCGATCAAACAGCAGCTACTCTAGCGGGGTTAGTAATTGAGATTGGCAAGGTTATTCCGGAGGAGGGACAAATCTTTAATCAGGAAGGTTTCCGCTTTGAAATTATGAGTCGGCGTCAAAATCGACTCGCCATGATTAGGGTCACACCGCCTAGAGTGCAGAAAAAAGAATAATCAATTCTTAAAAAGCTACCATATTATCGGTCTAAATACATTAAAGCCCATAATCCCAAGTGAGAAACATCATGCCGCTACCAACCCCAGTCAAACGCAATCCAATCCAGACCCGAGAGATAACCGTTTCGGCATTTCGTCGGGAGGACAATAATTGGGACATAGAAGGTCACCTGATTGATCTTGCTGCTTACGACATTCCAAATGGTTACCGCGGTATCATCCCAGCCGGAACGCCCATTCATGATATGAAAATAAGGATAACGCTTAATTCCAAAGTTGAAATAATTGATATTCAGTTAGACATGGATGCACATCCTTACGAGGTTTGCCCAGGCGTGATCCCTTCTTTCAAAAAACTAAAAGGCGAGAAAATTGAGCGGGGTTGGAATAGAAAGCTTAAAGAAATTGTTGGAGGGGTAAATGGGTGCGTTCATGTAGTTGATTTACTTCGTCCAGTCGGCACAATAGGTTTTAAAACAGTCAAACGTGAAGCTGGGCAGGATAGTACTCTCAAAGAGGACCGCAAAGATAAGTCTCCTTATCAAATTAATACCTGTCATGCGTTATCCAGCGCCGGACCGATTGTGAAATCTCGGTGGCCTGATCTTTATACTGGCGACTAAAGGTTTTCTTGTATTCAAAAATCCTACAAACGATAATGGTGACATGAAGCAAAAAAGATCTCCTTCAGAACTGTTCACCGATACATCGGACTCCAATCAAAGAAAAGATGGGTTAAAAATTTGTGATTTCGCCAAATGCAATGAGGTTGGGGAGTTTAGGGCGCCCCAATCGCCGGACCGGCTGGAGGAATACTTTTGGTTCTGCCTCGAACACGTTCGGGAATATAATCGGTCCTGGAATTATTATGAGGGAATGAGTGAAGAGGAGATAGAACGTCACATCCGTCTTGATATTACCTGGCAGCGACCCACCTGGCCATTCACTGGGAAACGTAAGAACGGGGCGTCGGAATTCACTCTGGGACCTTTTGGGATTGGCAATTGGGATACCGAGGTAAAATTAGAGAATCAGCCTGAAAAAACAGGGTGGCGTCCAAGACCACGATCCCCGGAGGAGGAAGCAATTAAAATTTTGACAATTTCTCCGCCCGTGACTGTGCAAGAAATTAAATCTCAATATAAAAAACTGGTAAAAGAAAACCACCCGGACTCCAACGGCGGCGATAAAAGATCAGAGGAAAAATTGAAATCAATCAACCATGCTTATTCGGTTTTGATGGCATGCAGGGACATACCCTAGAGTGATTTGGGGAGACAGGTTCCAAAAAGTCTAGGCAGCAGCAGCTTTACGAATTTTACTTTTAAGTTTTATCGCTTTGTCGGTTAGCTTATCATCCGGACATGTTAACAGGTAAGAGTCCAGGCCGCCGTTTTTTTCTATAGATCGGATGGTTCGAGTGGATAATTTCAACTTTACTTTTTCACCTAGAGCATCAGACAAAAAAGTGGTCACTTGAAGGTTCGGCAGAAAACGACGACGCGTTTTATTTTGGGCGTGACTAACATTATTTCCAGTTAACACCCCTTTACCGGATATCTCGCAACGACGTGACATAATTCCACCTTTATCCCCGAAAGATTAGCTATAACTCTCAAAAAGCGGTTTTTAAAGGTGCTTCTCCCCATCGTCAAGGCTTTTAAACTTTGCAATACTGAGCAGAATTTCAGTAATTTTATAGGAGCAACAGATGGTAGACCTGATCAACGAACTGTCAGGGAAAGTAGCCATAGTAACGGGAAGCGCGCGCAATATCGGTAGAGCAACAGCCATAGAATTAGCGCGAGCGGGAGCATCTGTGATCGTCAACTCTCGTTCATCTGAAAATTTGTGTCATGAAGTAAAAACAGAAATTGAAGATAATGGAGGTAGTGCTGCCATCGCTATGGGAAATATTGGTGACCCTCAAACGGCTGCATCAATCGTAGAGACAGCCGTTGGCGCCTTTGGTACTGTAGACATTCTGGTAAATAACGCCGCGGTGCGCTCCAATCTTCCTCTATCTGAAGTTGATACAATAGAATGGGATCGGATAGCCGAAACTTGCGTGAAAGGCTCGTTTAATCTCTCGAAACTTTGCATACCTCTGATGATAAAACGGGGTGGCGGCGCAATTGTCTCTCTCGCAGGGATGTCGTCATATAAAGGGAATGCGGGGAGATCCCATGTAATGGCCGCGAAAGAAGCACTCATGGGACTTACCCGTGGCCTAGCGATTGAATTTGGCCCTGTAAATATTCGAGCAAACACCGCAGTTGTGGGTAGGTTTGATACCTTGCGAAGCGCAAACGCCCCCACCCACGGGTTTACTCAAGAACCCGATATCCCCTTGGGACGGATGGGTACCCCTCAGGATATGGCTAATTTAATCCGCTTTCTTGTGGGCCCTGGCTCTACTTACTTGAGTGGTCAAACCATCCATTTAAATGGGGCGGCTCTCTGTCCCCATTGAAAACAGCAGACGCCAAGATTGGTTATATTATAGATCATTCCCAGAAATGATTTGGCTGACTGAGGCCTATCTTAATCCCTGCGCATGGAGTTATATTTTTGGAGTAAATTTTAGGAAGTCTGATTGATCGAAGGGCTTTCAGCTTTTTCCGAACCTACCGAATGCCTTCCGTTGGGGTTTCTGCAGCTGTAAAAATTTTAAACTCTTTCGCAAACAGATCACCGGTTCGATCGGGATAGCCATTCAAAAACCAGCCACCTAAACAAGTGAGGCGCAGGCCTTCTGAATGCGTGCGCAAGCCTCCCTTAACAGTTCTGTGTCGGTAGCGTATGATATACGAAAATGGGGAGACAACCCAAAAGCAGCACCCTGAACAACCGCTACCCCCTCGCTCTCAAGCAGATAAGTGACAAAATCTGTATCGTTTTCGATTAATTTACCATTTGGGGTAGTCTTGTTTATAACGCCGTCGCAACTTGGATAAACATAAAATGCTCCCTCCGGCACGAGGCAGTTTATTCCCTTAGCTTGGTTTAACATTGAAACGACTAAATCGCGTCGTTCTCTAAACAACTTATTATTTGGAATGATAAATTCTTGCGTACCCTCTAGGGCCTCTACTCCTGCTGCCTGCGAAATTGAGGTTGCATGAGTTGTGCTTTGAGACTGGATATTGTTCATGCCTGATATCAGCTCTTCAGGACCGGCTGCATAGCCGAGCCTCCAACCTGTCATAGAATACACTTTGGACATTCCGTTCAGAATAAGCGTTCTATAGTATAGCTTGGGCTCCACTTCAGCGATTGTTGAAAAAGTAAAATCGTCGTAAATCACATGCTCATAAATATCATCAGTTAATATCCAAACATTTGGATATTGCAGGAGTATATCTGCAAGTTCTCGAAGCTCTTTTGTTGTATAAGCAGCCCCTGTTGGGTTGCTCGGAGAATTTAAGATAAGCCATTTCGTCTTGGGAGTAATTACCGATCGGAGAGCCTCGGGGCTCATTTTAAACCTCTCCGTCTCCGTGCAGTTTACGAAGACCGGAGTGCCTTCAGCTAATGCAACCATATCCGGGTATGACACCCAGTATGGAGCAGGAATGATCACCTCATCCCCAGCATTTAGAGAGGCCATCATTGCATTGAATATTATTTGTTTGCCACCGGTTCCGACCGTTATTTGTTTTGCTGGGTCATAATTGAGACCGTTCTCTCTTTCCAGCTTGCCAGCAATTGCATTTCTGAGAGCCAATGTCCCTGGGACAGGGGTGTATTTTGTTTCACCCCTGCGGATCGCCGCGACTGCGGCTTCTTTAATATTATCTGGCGTGTCAAAATCGGGCTCCCCAGCACCCAGACCTATAATATCTCTCCCTTGAGCCTTTAATTCACTCACAAGACCTGTAAGGGCATTTGTAGCCGATGGTTTTATGCGGGATAGGCGAGATGCGAGAATAGTCATATTAGAACCAAGATCAGGTAAAATAGAGCGGCAAAATAGTCTCGCATTTTTATAGTTGCAAGAAAACTTTCTAACCGGAAAATAAATTCTTTCACTCAGAGCATTAGCCCCAACGAGACACACAATTCATGTTAATCAATATGGAATCTGTTTTTCACCCTTGTATTAAATAATTAAGCTCCAACTCAATTAATTCCAAATTTTTAAACTTGAGGTTTTATTAAAGAGTTTGGGGACAAGCTCTGAAACGGGACGTAACTGATATGAATGCATATGAATTGTTGGGCATAGAGCCTACTGCTGAGCATGACGCAATAAAAAAAGCTTATCGAGAGCTAGCAAAAAAACTTCATCCAGATCTAAACGCAGGCGATGAGGCCGCGACCGAAATGTTCAAAAAGATAACAGCTGCCTATAATGTGCTCGCAAATAGTAAAACTAGAAAAGAATACGACTTTAAACAATTTAAATCTGATCCGTCTCAACCACACCCAGAGGGCTGGGAAAAAGGTGGAGCATGGTTTGATTTTGAAATTGACGAAAGCACAGGAGAACGACTTATAGATTTGTTTGGAGATATTGCTGGTACGCGCTTAGGACGTGTAAAAGGCGCTGCGGCCACGTCTATGGTTATGAAGGGTCAAGATATTGCCGTCAGATTGGACTTATTGGCTTCAGAAGCCAAAAGTGGTGTATGTAAGCTGGTAACAACTATGACGGGATTAACCGTTGCGGTTGATATACCAAGTGGGTCCGTCCACGGACAAAAGGTCAAAATCAATGGATTTGGAGTTGAGGGTTTTGGCGGAGGCGAGCCGGGCGACCTAAACGTAATTCTTAACGTCAAACCTGATCCGAAGTTGCCGACTAACAGATAATAAAATTCTTGGTTTTTTTAATTCAACCCAAATCAAATCACCGCTGTAACGCAAATTTATGCGGTTCAGTATCGTTCAAATGAGGTTGAGAAGTCTCTGCGCTCGAAAATCTAATAGAGCCGATCACCTTGCGTCAAACAACGCCGAAAGGTTCGTTCCTGCTGACGCGGCCAATCAGTTCTAGCGTGCAAAGTCGAGTAGTTATCCCACCCGATAATGTCCCCAATCTTCCAAGTGTGCTCATAAAAGTTTGATTTATCTTCTATGATATCACAAATATCGTCGAGCACTCGGCGACTTTCATCATCATCCATACCCTCTATTTTTGCTGACATTAGACGGCTTACATAGACCGCTGTTTTTCCCGAAAAAGGATTTTTCAAAAATAAGGGTTGCCAGTAATGAAGCACATCATCCAAAGATTTAGTGGCCAAATCAGGCTTACCTTCTTTGCCATAATCATAAACTTGAAGAACTTTTCGTCCTTGAAGGGTTTCTTTTAATTTCTTTGGGATGAGGTCATAGGCCCTATACAAACTTGCAAACATTGTGTGCCCCCCTGTTGTCGGCAATGCCGTGGGGTAAAGAAAAGAGACATGATAGGGCTTCTGCAGATAGCATTTATCGGTATGAAACCACATTTCCCCATCACCTAGGGCACCGATCAGCTTACCGTCTTCGTCCCTCTTGTTGCTGATCATTTGCATTTTATTATTTGGATCAAAGTGTTTTGACCGCTTCGACTCTTGTTCCGCTGCTTGCTTTGCGCTAGCGGGTTTCATCCGCTCCGCGATTGGTCCAAAACTGCGGGCATAAGCAAATTGCTGCTCCTCGGAAATATCCTGACCCCTGATCAACAAAATAGAATATTCACCAATCAACTCCCTGAGCATTTGCTGAGTTGGCTCTTCCAAAGGTTTTGTGAGATCAATCCCCCGGACCTCGGCACCGATCGCATCGTGCAGAGGAACCGTATCAATGTCATCAGGAATCCTGAGCTGAGTGGCCATATTTCCTACTCCCCATTTTGATCATATTATCCGACCCAGGATAGACCTTTGGCAAGACCTATCGCAAATGCTTTCCGGTAATATTCGCTAATGCAAAACTAATTGATGTTCGGAGGAATAAACTTGACGCATTGGTCAGCTTTGATCATTTTTTTCGAAAAAAGGGTAGAAAATGCCGCATGATATAACGGGCGAACCGCATTGGCATGAGCCAAATGGCAACACGTATGCCGGGACCGCTGCTTGGAACCGACGGGCCACCCCGTACGACAGATTCATGGCTGCACAAGACGTACCAATTATTCGCGACATTGCAATTCCAGATTTACAAAATGTTGCTCTCGGAAACTGGCCTGATATGGGAGGCCGCGGAGCTTTCATCCAGCTATTTGGCACTGAGGGTCTCTGGGGCTCATATTTGGTCGAAGTGCCAGGAGCTGGCGCCTTGAACGCAGAGAGGCACTTATATGAGGAAATTTTTTTAGTTCTCGAGGGTAGAGGTACCACAGAAATCTGGGCCACTGATGGGGATCCTCCTGAAATCTTCGAATGGGAAAGAGGCAGTCTTTTCTCTATTCCACTGAATAGTTTTCATAGAATTGTTAATTCGTCATCAAACCCCGCGTTATTACTTGCTGGGACCTCGGCACCAAACATATTCAACCTTTTAAATGATCAACATGTAATCTTTAAAAGCGATGTTAGTTTTCCGAAACGTTTCAATACCCAAGGAAATAATTTTGAAACAAAAGATGGTTTAGAGGAGGATGAGGCACGAGGATTAGCAATGCGTCGGACAAACATTATTCCCGATGTGTTTGCAACCGAACTTTATCTCGATAATCGCCGAACGCCGGGTTATCGCCGGCTAGAGCCAAAAATGGCTGAAAACATATTTTACCAGTATATCGGTGAATACCCGGCTGGGCACTATTCTAGAGCCTATTACCCCGGCGAGGCCGCAGTATTTATCTCCATTGGTGGCGTAGGCTATTGTAATTCTTGGCCAGAGGACATCGGACCAACACCTTGGAAAACCGGATCTCAAGACGAAGTGCTAAGAATAGAGTATGGATTTGCTAGCATGATCTCCGCATGCCCTATGCCAAGGTTGCGCTGGTTCCACCAACATTTTAATTCGGGCCGTGATCCATTGAGGTTGCTGGCTTGGTATGGCCCTAACAATCACCGGGCGCAAAAAGCCGGAGTTCCAGGAGAAATGATTGCGGATGAAGGGGTTTTGGAAGTCGACAAGCCAGGAGGAACCTCCATACCCTATTGGATGGAAGACCCTGCGGTCCGTTTAACCTTTGAGAGTGAATGTGCGAAAAATAAATCAAACAGCTTTATGGAGGATCATTATTTCAGGGAGGGAACCACTTGGAATTTTTCAAGCGGCGGATAAATGAGTGATCAAGCTGAATTAACTGGACGGATTTTTTTTGCAAATCCGACACGCAACCTATCAGTAGAACAAAAAACTAATCTTAGAAGCATCGGCATCGATATCGGCTCAACGACCACCCACTTAATAATCTCGGATATACGGCTAGAGCAAGAAGCAGGCAAATATGTCGTCGCGGATAGAGGTGTATTTTTTGAGTCGGAAATCATTCTTACACCCTACTCGGGAAATCAGTTAATCGACGTTAATTCCCTGAGAAAATTCATACATGAACAATTCCGATGGGCGGGGGTCTCTCCCGCAGATATAGATACGGGAGCGGTTATAATGACCGGCGTTGCGTTGATGCAAAAAAACGCTCGCGCTATTGGAGATCTTTTCTCACTAGAGACGGGCAATTTTGTTTCGGTGTCCGCAGGTGATCGATTGGAGGCCGCGTTATCCGCATTCGGATCAGGGGCAGTTACTAATTCGCAATTAACGGGCGCCACCATAATGAATATCGACATTGGGGGAGGCACCACAAAAATATCCATTTGCCGAAACGGTAAGATTATGGGCGTTACAGCTTTAGAAATTGGAGCCCGACTAATTTCTTGGGACCAAAATTGGGAAATCAGAAGACTTGATAAGACAGGCGAATATTTCGCCGAAAAGGTTGGGGCAAATCTCTCCATCGGAAGCAAAGCATCGAAGAATAAAATAGAAAAAATTGCTTCACAGATGACCGAGGTGCTTTTCGCGGTTATTTCGCAGCAAAAACTGGAAGATGAAATCAAAAATCTACATCGAATTCCCCCACTTGATTGGCGGAGTCCGATAGATGCAATTACTTTTTCCGGGGGTGTCGCAGAGTATTTTTATGGATATGGTTCTGACCACCAAACCGATATGGGGGCTATCATCGCAGCGTCTTTGAGGGATAAACTGGCCAAAACCAATTTCACGATCAAGGAGCCTGTAGAGAGTATTCGCGCCACAGTCATCGGCGCATCACAATACTCTTCCCAACTATCCGGCACGACGGTTTTCATCAGCCCGATGGAAAGCTTGCCTCTTCGAAACATTCCGGTGATTAGACCCGCGCTTTCGTTGGGCACAGGACCGATTGAAGAGAATTTAGTCGCTAAAATGGTACGTGAGAGATTGGCTTTTTTTGGTTTAGAAACAAGCCAACAAGCTGTAGCAATTTGCTTCGAATGGGAAGGTTCGGCAACGTTTGAGAGGATAAATTCTTTTTTGAAAGGCGTCATAATAGGCATGAACCCCGTCCTTTCTGGAGGAAGAGCACTCATTTTAATATCCACAGGAGACATCGGACGAATATTTGGAAGGCATGCCAGAGAGGAACTCCTATTCAAAGAGCCGATAGTATCAATCGACAGCATTGATTTGGCAGAATTCGATTATATCGATATTGGCAGTCCTTTATTGCAATCTGCCGCAGTCCCTATCGTTATAAAGTCCCTGTTATTCTCATAAAACAAGGAAACTAGAGACCTGCACGAAAAAACCTCCGTTTGAACAAATACTCTGGTCATATTGACCCTCGCGGGGGCTATAATATTTTATTTTGAAATGAAACAATTTTTAGACAAAAAGCCTGTCCCTGCCGGGCGTGTGAAATTTTCTCTATCGTCTGACTATAAACCGGCAGGGGACCAACCCGATGCAATCAAACAAATTGTAGACCGTGTGAAGGAGGGTGACCGAGAACAAGTTTTACTGGGTGTGACTGGATCAGGAAAAACCTTCACAATGGCAAACGCAATAGAAAGGCTAGGGCGACCGGCACTTATATTGGCACCTAATAAAACTCTTGCGGCCCAACTATACGGGGAAATGAAGGAGTTTTTTCCTAAAAATTCTGTTGAGTACTTCGTTTCCTATTACGATTATTACCAACCGGAAGCATACGTGCCGCGCACCGACACCTATATCGAGAAAGATGCATCCATAAATGAACAAATTGATCGAATGCGTCATTCGGCGACTCGAGCATTACTCGAACGGAGAGATGTTATTATTGTTGCGTCTGTCTCATGTATCTATGGGATCGGCTCCGTTGAAACCTATTCGGAGATGACTATCCTCCTGCAGGTCGGGCAAATAGCGGATAGAAATCAGCTACTCAATAGACTCGTCGAACTTCAATATCGTCGAAACGATCAAAATTTTCACCGCGGATCTTTCAGGGTCCGAGGCGACTTGGTGGAATTATTCCCTGTCCATTATGAGGATAGATCCTGGAGGTTCTCTTTTTTTGGGGATGAATTGGAGTCTATAAGCGAATTTGATCCCCTAACCGGTGAAAAAACAATGGCGCTTGACCAAGTGCGTATCTATCCTAACAGCCACTACGTCACCCCACGACCAACATTACAGCAAGCCATAAAAAGCATAAAAATAGATCTAAAGAAACGATTGGCGGAGCTTCGGGCGCAGAACAAGCTGTTGGAGGCGCAGCGGTTAGAACAGCGCACCGTATTTGACCTGGAAATGATGGAAACGGCGGGCCATTGCGCTGGTATTGAGAATTATTCACGCTACTTGACGGGCAGAGCCCCGGGCTTGCCGCCTCCGACGTTATTTGAATATCTCCCCGATGACGCACTTCTTATTGTAGATGAAAGCCATGTAACAGTGCCACAGTTGGGGGGAATGTATCGAGGCGATTACAATAGGAAAACCACACTCTCAGAATTTGGTTTCCGTTTACCCTCTTGCATAGACAACCGACCGCTAAAGTTTGAAGAGTGGGATGGAATGAGACCACAATCGATTTTTGTATCAGCGACACCCGGGCCCTGGGAACTGGAGCAAACCGGCGGGATATTTGTTGAGCAAGTTATTCGCCCGACTGGGCTGATAGACCCAAAATGCATAATCAAACCTGTTGAGACCCAAGTTGATGATTTACTTTATGAATGCAGAGAAAGAGTTAAAAAAGCCCAGCGGGTCCTAGTTACAACACTAACAAAACGTATGGCAGAAGATCTGACCGAATACATGCAGGAGGCGGGGCTCCGCGTGCGCTACCTTCATTCAGATATCGATACCTTAGAGCGGATTGAAATCATAAGAGATTTACGCTTGGGAGCTTTTGATATCCTTATAGGCATTAACCTACTGAGAGAGGGTTTGGATATTCCAGAATGCGGACTAGTGGCGATTCTGGATGCGGATAAAGAGGGCTTCCTTAGATCCGCAACTTCTCTTATTCAAACAATCGGTCGAGCAGCCCGGAATATAGACGGTGAAGTTATTTTATACGCTGACGTTATGACCAAGTCCCTCAAATATGCCATAGAAGAGACAAATAGGCGTCGCGAAAAACAAGAAGATTTCAACCGTACTAACGGCATCACCCCGCAAACAGTCAAAAAAAAGATCGGGGATATTTTAGAGTCTGTTTACGAACACGATCATTTTACAGTTGACCTTGCGGATACAGACTCGAAACATCTTGTAGGACAAAATCTAGCAAAACATATTGAAAGCCTTAATGATCGAATGAGAGAAGCAGCATCAAATCTGGAATTTGAAGAAGCTGCACAACTAAGGGACGAAATCAAAAGGCTTGAAACTGTAGACCTAGGCATAGCGCCTAAAAGACCCATCGGGCCAAAACGCCTAGCAGCCCGATTAAATGCCGCAGGTAAAAGAAAAAAAACAGCTCTAAGTTAACTAAAGAATGTCTCCAACTTTTTTCTTACAAACGATACTGAATAGTTCATTGCCTAGTGCGCTCAAGTTATATATCTAACCCAGAGAGTAAAAACTAATCTTAGTTCCAGGCTTTCGCATCCTGCTTCAACCTTGATAAATTAGAAAGATTCAAACATTGTGATGATATGGCAGACCAACCCCTAAAAAACGTGCTCATTACTGGTAGCTCTCAAAGAGTCGGGCGATCAATTGCTGAAAAATTAGCTAGAATGGGATGGAATATTGCTATCCATTACTTCAACTCCAAGGATGAGGCCGAACACCTGACGAACCAGCTATCCAAAGATGGTATTAAAGCAGTTCCTGTTAGGGGAAACCTGAATTCAGACTGTGACATAGCCGGTCTTTTCCCAGCTGCTGCAGAGGCCATCGGGCCGATAACCTGTTTAATAAATAACGCGTCCATGTTCGAACTCGACACTTTAGAATCAGCGACTTTTGACACCTGGGATCGCCATTTAGCAGTTAACCTGCGAGCTCCTTTTTTTCTATCACAAGCCCTGTCTAAAAACCTTCCACAAGGCCAGGATGGGAACATTATTAACATAATAGATCAAAGGGTATGGAACCCGACCCCTTGGTTTGTTTCATATTCAGTCAGCAAATCAGGTCTTTGGTCATTAACACAGACTTTAGCCCTCGCAATGGCCCCTCGCGTGAGAGTTAATGGAATTGGACCTGGTCCGACCCTTCCATCTCCAAGGCAAAGCCGAGAGGATTTTCTTAAACAAGAAGCAAGTACACCACTTAAACGAGGCGCTCCTCCTGAAGAAATAGCAAAAGCGGTTGAATTTATATTGTCTGCAGAGTCAATGACGGGACAAATGATCGCTTTAGATGGCGGACAGCATTTGGGTTGGGAATACCCACTCGCCCCCAAATGCCCTAAAGAGTGAAATTCGCATCTGTTAACAACGTTGATATGAATAGTACTAAAAAAATACACAACCTGGTGACACAGTCGTCAAGCCACACAATCAGACACGTGCTGATTAATGACCTAATCTTGTCGGCACGCATTGGTATTCATAAGCATGAAAAAGAGCGACCTCAGCGAGTGCGGGTCAATCTAGACATATCGGTCGCTGAGAATAGTCCCATAGAGAAGGACCATATCTCGGAGGTACTTAACTATGAAGAAATAGTTGAGGCAGTGAAGGTGCTAGTGTCAGGCGGCCACATCAATTTGGTTGAAACATTAGCAGAGAAGATTTCTGGACTATGCCTATCATATGAAAAAGTAAGTGCAGTAATCGTGCGCGTAGAAAAACTGGATGTTTTTAAAGAAACGGCAAGCGTTGGGGTAGAAATTAATAGGATAAGACAACCTTAAACTCCAAAGTTTTGAACTAGCCCTGGAATACCCTTGATATCTATCTCTCAAGAAAAGCCAGACCCGGTTTACCTTAATTTCGTAGACCCTCTTCGAGGTTTTAGAAGAGTTCTGGCATTACACCCGATAAGGCCCGGTTAAATAAAAAATTTACGAGAATTTTTGAATAACCGATGCTAAATTTTAGGCAATCATTAATTACTCAAAAACAGTGGCGCCCAACGCATGGGAGAAAAAGAAAAAATATTGAAAAATACTCGGCTTGAGGTCGGTAGTCCAAACCTCACTAACGGAGCTGAGACCATCAAAAGGGCAGTTAAGACATTGTCTTCAAGTCCTGGCGTCTACCGAATGATAGATGATAGCGAATCGGTTCTGTACGTTGGCAAAGCACGTAACCTGAAGCGCCGAGTTGCTGCATATACTCGACCCAGTAAGCATCCCGTGAGAATACAGCGGATGATCGCCGCAACCCACAAGTTGGAGTTCATAGAGACACATACAGAAGCGGAAGCTTTGCTTCTGGAGAGTAATCTGATCAAACGGCTGAAACCTCTATATAATATCTTGCTGAGAGACGACAAATCCTTTCCGTATATTCGTCTAACCACAGCAAGTAATTGGCCACAGCTCTTAAAACATAGAGGCACGCAAAATGAGGGCGGAGAATATTATGGCCCCTTCGCCTCGGCTGGCTCAGTTAATAGAACGTTAGCCGCTTTACAGCGAGCATTCCCACTTCGTGATTGCTCAGACTCTGTCTTCAGGGGACGCACCCGAACCTGTCTACAGTACCAAATAAAACGGTGCTCTGGTCCATGCGTTGGAAAAATCAGCGAACGCAACTATAAAACGATCGTTGAAGACGCACAGCAATTTTTATCAGGAAAAACAAGAAAACTGCAAGAAAAACTCTCTATCCGCATGGAAGAGGCTTCTGAAAACCTAGACTTTGAAGAGGCCGCAACCCTGAGAGACCGTATCCATGCATTGACCCAAATACAGGCACGCCAAGATATTAATATAACCGCTTTAGGGGACGCTGACGTCATCGCATTAGAAAATCTGGGGGGATTATCTTGCGTGCAAGTATTTTTTTTTCGGAACGGCCAAAATTTCGGCAACCGTACTTATTTCCCATCTAGAACTGCCAATCAAAAAAGAGAGGATATTATTTCAGCCTTCCTAGGACAATTCTATGCCAATAAAACCCCACCACCTTTAATAATGGTAAACCTGTTGCCATCTGAAAAGAATCTACTTGAGGAAGCACTAACTTGCAGAGCTAATCGTAAAGTTTCTCTATACAAGCCATCTCGTGGACCCCGGGTTACGCTTGTCAAACGAGCCGCGGAGAATGCTCGTGAAGAACTTGCAAGACGCCTGTCACAAAATGAGAATCAGGAGAAGATCCTGGCTCAAATAGCTAGAAAATTTCAGTTACATGCCTCTCCAAACAGAATAGAGGTTTATGATAATAGTCATATTTCGGGCGAAAATCCTGTGGGAGCTATGATCGTCGCCACCTCAGAGGGTTTCGCAAAATCCTCCTATCGAAAATTTAATATAAAAAATGATCGGATATCTCCAGGGGACGATTACGCCATGATTAAGGAGGTCATAACGCGAAGATTCAAACGGGCCCTCAGAGAAGACCCTTCACTAACTTCAAAAAATTGGCCAGATCTTTTATTAATAGATGGTGGAAAAGGCCACCTAACAGCAGTCGCCCAGGTGTTAGCCGATTTAAGGCTTAAGATCCCGATTGTCGCGATCTCCAAAGGACCTGACAGAGATGCGGGACGTGAGCAATTTCACACCGAAACCCAGCCTTCATTTATTATGAAACCCGACGATCCAGCATTATATTATCTTCAGCGGCTAAGAGACGAAGCACACCGCTTTGCAATTGGGAGCCATAAAATTCGAAGACAGAAAAAAATCACCAAGTCTCTATTGGATCAAATTGAGGGCATCGGAAGCTCTAGGAAGAAAGCCCTTCTCAACCACTTTGGATCAGCAAAAGCAGTGGGCGAAGCAGGGGAAACGGACCTAGGCACTGTTAAAGGCATCAGTAATTCTCTTGCAAAGAAAATATACGATTTCTTTCATGCGACCAGATAATTTGGCTTAATTGGCTGAGTGTTTTATACCTCTAATATGAAGTCAGCAAAAATCTAGAACAAACTCATATTATGCTATCCAGTATTCCTAATATGATAACCCTAGGACGGATAATAGCAATTCCGGGAATTGTTGCCTTGTTCTACTTAGACTCACCTCTGGGTCAGTGGTTGGCATGCGGCCTTTTTACGATCGCAGCATTAACAGATTTCCTAGATGGGTACCTCGCGAGAGCCTGGAGTCAACAGTCGGCTTTTGGAAAATTCCTAGACCCTGTCGCAGATAAATTGCTGGTCGCAGCAACGATACTTCTTCTGGCGGGTTTTGGACAAATTTCAGGTAGCACCTTACTGCCAGCGGTAGTCATATTGTGCAGGGAGATTGTTGTATCTGGCTTGAGAGAGTTTCTTGCCGGAGTAGCTATAGGAATCCCTGTGACTAAACTTTCCAAATGGAAAACCGCTTTGCAAATGGTTGCCATTGGGTTCTTAATCGTTGGCCAACATGGTCCAGAATTCATACCCACACGTGCTATAGGGGAATGGTGTCTGTGGATAGCAGCGATCATAACTTTATGCACCGGTTATGATTATCTTCGTTCTGGTCTTAAACATATTGACCGAATTGATAGCGACGACACACACCCATGAAAGTCTTTGGAATTACTGGTTGGAGCGGAAGTGGAAAAACCACACTAATTAAAAGTCTAATACCAGAAATTAAAGCGCGAGGCTTTTCGGTTTCAACAATCAAACATGCCCATCACACCTTTGACGTGGATAAACCCGGCAAAGACTCCTTCGAACACCGTCGGGCTGGCGCCTGCGAAGTCCTTATATCCTCGTCAAAACGTTGGGTGCTTATGCATGAGAACAACAACGACAATGAACCGTCCCTCGGGGAGTTATTAAAGAAACTCCAAAGAAATGATTTAGTCCTGGTTGAAGGCTTCAAAAATGAGCCATACCCAAAACTTGAAGTCTTTCGTGACTCTGTCGGAAAACCACCCTTGTGGAGGACTGATGATACTGTGATCGCAGTAGCAAGTGATACCAAGCCATTGGATCTAAACAAGGAGTTTCATCTTCTTTCAGATATTTTCAGGATAGCGGACTTCGTTATAAGGCAAGCGATGTCTGTAACCGACCTATCAGGTTCTCTAAGATAATATGGCCCAACTTATTGATAATTGCTTCGCCTTTGGAGATACCCTTACGACAGCCGGGGAAGCTCTGTCTATAATGCGGGAACGCCTCCATCCCATTAAAGGGACAGAGAAAGTGCCCTTATCCAGGGCCCTTGGAAGGATTTTAGCTGAAGACATCATATCGTCCAGGGAAGTTCCACCATATGACAATGCGGCAGTTGACGGCTATACGGTAAGTTTTGACGGTTTAAATCCAGATAAAGACAGTGCACTCCCAGTGGCAGGTAGAATTGCTGCCGGCCATCCGGCTTCTAGGGCGGCATTGCAAGATGAGGCCTGGCAAATCTTCACCGGGGCCCCAATGCCGGTTGGTCATGATACGGTCATAATGCAAGAGGATTGTCGATATGATGGGCACCAGGTATTTCTGCCAAAGGGGATCAGGAGGGGTATAAACTGTCGGCGAGCGGGAGAAGACGTGTGCAAGGGCGCTGTAATACTTCGATCTGGTCAAAGAATTAAAGCGCAACATATTGGGCATGCTGCATCCATTTCAAAATTAGAATTGAATGTGTTTGAGAGATTGCGTGTTGCAATATTTTCTACCGGTGATGAGGTTCGTGATATCGGAGATACACTCGATAGCGGATGTATCTATGATTCTAATCGATATGCAATCTCAGCGCTTTTAACAGGCCTGGGTTGCACAGTCGGTGACTTAGGGATAGTTCCGGATTGCCCAAAAATTCTTGAGAAAGCACTTGCTAATGCTGAACCTAATTTTGATGTCATAATTACCTCTGCAGGTATTTCGATGGGAGAAGAGGATCACGTGCGTTCTGCCGTTCAAGCGCTTGGAAATCTCTATTTTTGGCGGTTAGCCATCAGACCTGGTCGGCCTCTGGCTTTAGGTCAAGTTGGCAAGAAACCGTTTATAGGATTGCCAGGTAATCCCGTCGCAGCGATTGTAACATTTATGATATTTGCCAGACCTGCGCTTTTGACATTAGCCGGCTGCGCTGATACGGCGCCCTTAACTTTCAGGGTTCCCGCACTTTTTTCATACAATAAGAAAGCTGGGCGGAAAGAGTGGATACGGGCATCGATTACGTCCGGCACCGATGGTCAATTTGGAGCAGAAAAATATCACAAGGATGGGGCAGGTGTACTCTCATCCATGGCAAACACGTCCGGCCTTTTGGAGTTACCGGAAGAGTTGACAGATATAAGGGCCGGGACCATCTTGAATTTTATACCCTTTTCTGAGATGAGCTAATGCGTATCCTTTATTTTGGTTGGGTTCGAACTAACATTGGACTGGGAACAGAGGAAATCAGTTTACCTCCCGACGTCGAGAATGTTGAAGATTTGATTGAATTTTTAAGGGACCAAGGGGATGGTTATCGGGCGGCTTTTGAGAATATAAAGGCTATTCGCGTCGCAGTAGATCAAGAAATGGCTGACATGGCGACCCCCTTGAACGGATCAAAAGAAGTCGCACTCTTCCCCCCAATGACTGGGGGTTAGTCTTTTGATCCGAGTTCAGAAAGAAGATTTCGATGCTGGCCAAGAAATAAGGGGGATAAGCGCAAAAAATGTCGAAGTAGGAGGGGTTGCAAGCTTTATTGGCTTGGTAAGGGGGGCCAATGAAGAGTCACAGATTACTGCGATGACCTTAGAACACTATCCCGGCATGACCGAGAAAATTCTTTTTGGTTTAGAATCAGAGGCACGAACGCGTTGGCGGTTAGAGGATGTATTGGTAATCCATAGATACGGAGAATTGACCCCGGGTGAACAAATCGTGCTCGTAATTACAGCATCAGCACATCGTGAAGACGCCCTTCAAAGCTGCCAGTTCTTAATCGACCGATTAAAGACCGGTGCTCCATTTTGGAAAAAGGAAGATACACCTGCTGGAAGCCACTGGGTAGAGTCAAAAGCCGAAGATGACACAGCTTCAGAACGCTGGCTAAAATAATAACTTATAACAACTTCTAAGAAATAGCTGATCTCACAAGCCGGTCATAATCTTCTAATAGTTCTTTGGTTACCGGACCCACAATAAAGTCTTGATTACCTATGCAACCAACAGGAGTAACTTCAGCAGCAGTTCCCGTAACAAAAATTTCGTCTGCTTTCGAAAGCTCCTCCGGCATGATTGACCGCTCTATTATTTCATAACCTCTGTTTTTAGCCAACTCAATCACAGAGCGGCGGGTGATCCCATCCAAAAAACAATCTGGTTTAGGGGTATGAAGAGCGCCATCCATAACTAGAAAAATATTAGCGCCTGTTGTCTCCGCTACTTGGCCTCTCCAATCCAGCATAAGCGCATCGTCATAGCCTTTAGACTCTGCTTCATGTTTTGACAATGTACAGATCATGTATAATCCAGCCGCTTTAGCATGGACTGGGGCACTTTCAGGCGAGGGACGTTTCCATTTAGACCAGTCTAGTCTGATACCCTTCATTCGAGCTTCGGGGGAAAAATAGGACGGCCATTCCCAAACTGCGATAGCCAAATGAATTTTTGAGTCTTGGGCAGAAACTCCCATCATTTCACTGCCTCTCCAAGCTACAGGGCGTACATATGCATCTGAATAGCCCTGGGCTTTTACTGTTTGGATAGTGAAATCCGCAACCTCTTGAAGGGACCAAGGAATTTCAAAACCTAAGTAATTGGCAGATTGTAGTAGCCTTTCCGTATGCTCCAGCAGCTTGAAGACCCTGTCGTTATAAACTCTTTCACCTTCAAAGACGCAACTACCATAGTGGAGCCCGTGTGTGAGAACATGTAAATTGGCACTGCGCCAAGGGATCAATTCCCCATCATACCAAATTTGACCATCCTGATCATCGAAATTTAACATCTACCTGATGCCTCCACAGAAAAGCCTAGAAAAAAGTGCCGCCTGGTAAAAAAACTGTTGCCTTCGCTAGCATTGCACTGCAAATATGTCAATATGACTGACATAAAGGGCGGGGCGAATCCACTATTTCTTCGGGATGATGAATTGCGTCAGGGAATAGAGCTCATCTTTTACGCATACCGTGACTTCACCTCCGAACCCGATGCAATCTTATCGCAATACGGTCTCGGTCGAGCTCACCATAGGGTCATCTACTTCGTGGGTCGCAACCCAGGAATTAATGTATCTGAATTATTGTCCATCTTAAGAATTACCAAGCAAAGTTTATCTCGGGTCCTGAGCAAACTCATTCAAGAGGGCTTCATAACTCAAAAATCAGGAGTACAGGATCGGAGGAAAAGACTCTTATCTCTTACCATCAAGGGGGAAGAACTAGAGAGGCGTTTGACCTTAAATCAACGCGAAAGAGTAGCTAGGGCATACAGGGAAGCCGGAGCCGATGCGGTTGAAGGGTACAAGAAGGTCCTTTTAGGCATAATAAACACGGTTGATCATAGGAAATTTCTTAATCGGGTCAAAAGCCCTAACGGTATGAAAGAGGAATAGGCAAACTAATTCCGCACCGTATGTGTATGATCGATTGGTCCGTGACCTAATCCAAAGCCTGGAGCTCCTGAAATAGCTTTATGCAAATAAATCTCAGCCCTATTAACAGCTTCTGAAATACTCAAACCATCAGAAATGCCTGCTGCTACCGCAGAAGCAAGAGTACACCCAGTTCCGTGAGTGTGTTTGGTGTTTATTCTTGGATTCTCAAAAAGTTCTACTCCAGATGAACTAAAGAGCCTATCGACAATAGTTGATCCGTTTAAATGTCCGCCTTTGAGCAGGACGGATTGTGCTCCTTTCTCTAATAAAGTCTCTCCAATTTGACTCAACGCTGACTCATCTAAGGCCTTAATACCCGTGAGCGCCTCCGCCTCAGGAATATTGGGGGTCAGCAGAGTTGCCCTCGGTATCAAATATTCGTTGAGAGCGACCACCGCATCTTCTAGAAGGAGCCTGGCGCCGCCTTTGGCAACCATTACTGGATCAGCTACCAATGGTATCCCCGCCCCATCCCTGTCAATAGCGCGAACTACGCACTTGATTGTTTCCGCATCATGCAACATCCCTGTCTTAATGCAATCGGCACCAATATCTGTCATCACTACGTTTATTTGTTTATCAATAAATTCCGCGTGGACTGGATAAACATCATGGACCCCAAGAGTATTTTGAGCAGTAAGCGCGGTTATCGCCGTAGCAGCAAAACAGTCTAATGCACTTACAGCTTTAATATCAGCTTGAATGCCAGCCCCTCCCCCCGAGTCAGAACCGGCTACTATTAAAACACGTCCAACCACAGACCCTCCTCGAAATAACTTAGCAATTTAAGTATCAAACCAGTTAGATAGTTACCCCGTCGCGCCACTGATAACGTCGACTAATTCGTCCATCACCTCATCCAACAACTCGGGATTATCACTTTCACACATAATTCTTATTATACGTTCAGTTCCAGACTCTCTAATAAGCAAACGGCCGCTGCCAGAAAGTCGTTCTTTTTGCTTCAATATTTTTTCTTGAAGTGCCGTATCCTTGAGTGGGTTTTCGCCATAGAAGGGAATATTTTCGAGCTTTTGTGGACAGGCCTCAAACTTAGAACACAATTGGCTAGCGGGCGTTTTAGCTTTCAACAAAGTTGACAATACTCTGAGACTAGCGACCAATCCATCTCCGGTCGAATTGTAATCACTCAAAATTATGTGCCCAGATTGCTCACCTCCTAAGTTCATGCCATCGCGCAACATTGCTTGGATTACATAACGATCACCTATGTCGGTTCGGATAAATTTAAGACCCAATCCTTTAATATAGCTCTCTAAGCCTAAATTTGACATCAAGGTGGCAACCACACCGCCACCCCGCAATTGATCATCCTCCAGCAAAGACTGAGCAATTACTCCGATTATCTGATCTCCATCAACAAGATTACCTTTCTCATCTGATAATAAAACCCTGTCTGCATCGCCATCCAGCGCAATACCTAGATCCGCCCCTGACTCAACAACGGTTTTTTGCATTAACGAAGTGTCAGTACTCCCGCACCCCAAATTTATATTGAATCCATCGGGCAAATTACCGATGGAGATTATTTCTGCACCGAGTTCCCATAAAACTTGCGGAGCAGCTTTATAGGCTGCCCCGTTCGCACAATCTATAACAACTTTCAACCCATCAAGCCTAAGTTCTTTTGGAAAGGTATTCTTAACGAACTCTATATACCGCCCGCTAGCATCCTCCAGTCTCCTCGCCCTACCAATGTGTTTAGGTTCCGCTAAAGAATTTTCCAAATCAGAAATTACTAGTGATTCTATTTTTTGTTCCTTGTCATCAGAAAGTTTATAACCGTCAGGACCGAAAAACTTAATTCCATTGTCCTCATGAGGGTTATGCGAAGCAGAGATCATTACGCCGAGATCCGCTCGGAGGCTGCGAGTAAGCATAGCCAAAGCCGGCGAAGGCATCGGACCGACCAATGTCACGTCCATACCTATCGAAATAAAGCCTGCAGTAAGCGCAGGCTCAAACATATATCCAGAAATTCTTGTATCTTTGCCGATAACAACCGTGTGACGGTGTGATCCTCTCATTAATACCCGTCCAGCCGCTATAGCGATCCGCATCGCTATGTCCGGTGTCATAGGGTATTTATTAACTTCACCGCGAACGCCGTCTGTACCAAATAATGCTGCTACCATTCCAAAACTCCCGATTGACGTCTATTCACTCAACTTTGGTAATTTGTCCGCAACCAAAGCTTCAATGCGAGCGATTCAATCGGCGTTGACGCGATCGTAAACCGCAAAGGCCTGCCTGACTTCTTTGACATCATGGACCCTATGAATTTGAGCGCCTTGCGACAAAGCCGCTATAGACGCGGCGACGGACGCTGACAATCTACCTTCTGCTTCAGTTTGGTTTGTAATAGCACCCAAAAAAGACTTGCGCGAGATACCTGCCAATATAACGCAACCAGTACAGTGAAGCATGGCAAGTTCCCTCAACATTTGAACATTTTGGTCAAAAGTCTTGCCAAAACCAAAACCTGGATCAACAGCTATCCTGCTACGTTCGATACCGGCGGCTTTACATTTAAGGACTTGATGGAGAAGAAAACATAAAACCTCATAAGTGACGTGGTTATATCGGGGATTATTTTGCATGTTCCTCGGGATACCCTGAGCGTGCATTAAAACCACTGATACGTGCGGATTTTCTTTAAGCACTTTAATCGCCCCCTCGTCTGATAGCGCCGTTACATCGTTTACGATCGACACACCTGCAGAGATAGCCTCTCGCATGACAGCCGAGCGCCTTGTGTCAATCGACAATGGAACGCCACAGCCTTGCAGCTTCTCTATTACTGGTAACACGCGATCCATTTCTTGTTCCTTGGGAGTAGGATTACTACCGGGACGAGAAGACTCTCCGCCTATATCGATAATATCTGCTCCATCCTCAATCATACGGTAAGCTTTATCCACAGCTTCTACAGGGTCAAACCTGCTACCAGCATAAAAACTGTCTGGGGTGACGTTTATTATTCCCATTATGTTTGGTTTTTGTGTGTTCAGACCCACAAAAGGAGAGCGCTTTTTTGTCAACATGGACAAAGCCGATCTAAATCGATCCCCACCTCCCATAGTGTCCGCCCACCGGGTCGCATGTCCATGATCAACTTCAATAATAGCTAGATGTTGTCGGATCTTCAGGAAGATCTCAAGATTGCTAAAAACATGCGGCCCCCCTAAAAAAGGGAGTTGTTGACCCTCCGTAACCGCTGATTTCCAAAGTCCCCTCGGACGGAGCCCAATTGGGGCATCCTTAGTGCCGCCAAAATCGAATTTACTCGGCAATTCTGATAGCGAGATGGGGTCCATAACAAAACTGACGGCGACACCCGAGTTATTTATGTCCCCTGCGGTTCGGGCTCCAAATCCGAAGCACCGCCGTCTTCATTGCTCTTTCTCCTTCCTGCTGAGGGAACAGAAGACCTACCCCTAGGATCAGAGGGAGGGTCATCGATCGTTGGACGATTAATGCCATCACCTTTCAGAATCGAGTCGACCTCGTCACCAGATAAAGTTTCATACTCCAAAAGCGCCTTAGCCAGGCTTTCTAACTGATCTTTAAATTCAGCCAATACACTTCTTGCCGTGGCTTCACCTTCCTCGACTATGCGCCGAACCTCCAGGTCGATTATTTCAGCGGTAGCATCTGAATTATTTTTCTGCTGAGTGACAGAATGTCCCAGGAAAACCTCTTCTTGATTTTCACTGTATCGCAAAGGTCCCAGTTTCTCGCTAAACCCGAACTCGGTAACCATTCTCCTTGCCAATCCTGTCGCTTGCATGATGTCGTTGCTAGCACCTGTAGTTACGTTTTCTTTACCGAAGATCATTTCCTCGGCCACACGTCCCCCAAACATTGAGGCAATCCGCGACGTCAATTGAGTTTTTGACATTGATAACTGATCTTTTTCAGGCAAATTCATAGTGACCCCAAGTGCTCTGCCCCGCGGAATAATCGTCACTTTATGCAAGGGATCATGCTTAGGGACATGAAGACCAACGATTGCATGCCCGGCTTCATGATAAGCTGTAAGCTCTTTTTCCTCCTCACTCATCACCATCGAGCGCCGTTCCGCCCCCATCAGAACTTTGTCTTTCGCTTCCTCAAACTCCTCCATTGTAACGAGCCGCTTATTCCGTCTCGCTGCTAAAAGAGCCGCTTCATTAACCAAATTAGCCAAATCTGCTCCAGAAAAGCCGGGCGTCCCACGCGCGATGACGCGAGCATCAACATTTGGTGCTGTCGGAACATTGCGCATATGGACTTTAAGAATTTTCTCCCTGCCCAATATATCAGGATTGGGTACCACGACCTGACGATCAAACCTTCCCGGCCTCAGCAACGCAGGGTCTAGGACATCGGGCCGATTGGTGGCCGCGATCAGGATGACACCCTCGTTTGCCTCAAAACCATCCATCTCTACCAAAAGCTGGTTTAGGGTTTGCTCGCGCTCATCGTTTCCACCACCGAGCCCCGCTCCGCGATGTCGCCCCACCGCATCTATCTCATCAATAAATATCAAGCAGGGTGCATTTTTCTTTCCCTGCTCAAACATGTCGCGAACCCTACTCGCACCAACACCAACGAACATCTCTACAAAATCAGAACCGGAGATGGTAAAAAACGGCACATTTGCTTCCCCTGCGATGGCTCTAGCAAGGAGCGTTTTCCCGGTCCCAGGCGGCCCTACAAGAAGAACGCCTTTGGGTATTTTCCCCCCGAGCCTCTGAAACTTTTGAGGATCCCTAAGAAATTCGACAACTTCTTCAAGCTCGGTTTTTGCCTCATCTATGCCCGCAACGTCCTCAAAAGTAACGCGACCGGCTTTTTCGGTGAGAAGCTTTGCTTTTGATTTTCCAAAACCCATCGCCTTGCCGCCACCAGACTGCATCTGGCGCATAAAGAAAATCCAAACCGCGATAAGCAGCAACATTGGGAACCAAGAAATAAGGATCTGCACTAAACTCGGTGAGCCATCCTCAATGGGCTTAGCCCTTATCACCACCCCCTTGCTCGTCAATCTCTCTACAAGATTAGGGTCGTCGGGCGCATACGTCCGGAAAGCTCTCCCATCCGTGTAAAAGCCTTCAATACTTTTGCCCGTTATCATTACCTCTCTAACTTGCCCATTTCCAACCTCAGCAACGAAGTCTGAAAAAGGGATCCCAATTTTACTATTTCGTCCATCTGATTGTTGAAACATATTGAACAGCAGAACCAGCAGAGCGCCAATAACGAGCCATAAAATTAGATTTTTTCCTAAATTTCCCACTTCCACATCCTCTTGTTCGGGCAAAGAGCTTTCACCCAAACATGTTGAAACCTCCCCATTAGATGGTGCCTAAAATGAATTAAGCAACAGAAAATGGGGCGCAAGTAACAGGCCTAAGAGGTCTAAAGTTTATACCCAACTGCCTAAGGCTATCATATTCGGTTGAACGTCCAAAGCCCAAATGAGGCACCGCTAAAAGTGTTTTCCCCCGAAAAAATCCTGGTAAAGCCATAATTGCTAGTCTCGGCATTGAAATATCTCTGAACTTTTTGCTTTTGATTACTGGGTAAAAGTCTCCCAAAGGGCCTACCGAAACGCCAGTCATGGGCGGCAGACGGAAACTGAAACGATTATCCCATGTAGAAAAAGAGTTTCCAGAAATTTTCTGAGTCCGACAACGTCTCCACTCGCGAAAAATCACTAATTCACCATTTTTTTCTATTAAGTGGCACCCGTGCAAAGTCCTTCCATGAAATTTTCCAGCGTGCAAATAGTTCAATAGGGTCAAAGATTTGGCCTGACGAGGCAAATAAGAAGCCCCCCCTATCGTCGCACATAAATGTCCTAAGATCCTCTGACCCAAACAAGCCGGTAATTTTAGTAAAGCCGCCAGATCAATACGAGCGTACCCTGCATTGGAAATCATCGCAGCGCCAGCCAAGAATTCCGCTGTTTTATAATCTATTTCCATTCTGGTAGCGGCTAAAAACGGTGCTTCCAAATCTACATGCTCTAAACCACCGTTTAATTCGTTTCTAACTCTTACTCGCTCAAATTTTGTATCAAGATTAGAGGGATCTTCAATCCAAGCCACACCCATTTTTCGTAAATATTCACGTAGTGAAGACCGAGAAAAAATAAGGCAAGGCCTGATAAGTCTCCCCCAGCCCATTTGACGCTGGGCCGCGATGCCGGCGAGACCAAATTCTCCTGACCCATGCTTTAAACGCATAAGGACCGTTTCATTTTGATCATCATTGTTGTGCGCTACCGCTAAATGCAGCACCCCATGGCTCAAACACCAATTACCCAGAAGTTTGTATCTGGCCTCCCGAGCAGCGGCCTGAAGGCCGCCGCTCGGTTTACTATCGTTCCACGTCAAAATATAACATCTAATACCTAAGTCCTGTGACCTTTTCTGGACGAGCAGAGCCTCAGAAGTTGAATTTGAGCGTAATTTATGGTCTACAACTAAAGCCGTAATTTTAGCCCCATAAGCCTTTGACCAATCTTTTAGCAGATAGAGCATAGCGGTGCTGTCAGCGCCTCCGGAAAGCGCAACAGCAATATGTGGATAGTTCTCGAAAGGGCCTAAGGAGGCCATCTTGCGATTGAATTCAAATTGCAAGGACGAAGAAACTTTTGTCTGCAAAACGCCAGGCTTTAAAGACACTTGGCTTTTTTGCGCTCGCGTTCTACTCGCCGTTTGATTGCGTCAGGCGCTTTAGGATAAGCCACTGATAGTTGCCCCCAGGTTGTGCAAGCATCTCGCCTTTTACCTAGCCTCAGGAAAGCCATACCCAAATTTAAAAGGTTGGCAGATGCTTTTGGCGACTTTGGAAACTTTTGTAGTCCTTCAGCAAAGGAGAATGAAGCTTTTCGAAATTCTTGACGAACAAAATATGCTCGTCCCAACCAGTAGTGAGCATTCGGGGCCAGTTTATGTTTGGGATATCTGCCTACAAATATCTGCAGAAGCTCGACTGCTTTTTCAAACTCTCTTCCCTTGGTTAAAAAACCTTGTGCCTTTTCATAGAGCTGTTTGGGTGAGAGGCCTGCGGAGGGATCAACTGGCTTAGCGCTTGAACCCTGACCGACCCTAAGAACTCCCAGAGCTTTTGCCCCTTTCTCTGCGCCCGGGACACGCATCGCCGATTCGAACGAAGTTGATTTTCCTGACGAAACCGGACTTTTATCAAACGTGCCGTTTGGCAACGATTGGGCGGAAGACCTGAACTCCTGGAGACGCTGGATTTGTAACGTCGCAGAGCTCAAACTATCTTTGAGATTTTTAATTTGTTTCTCTAATTGACCAATTTTGAAGTTTATATTTTCGTTTTGGCCCGTCAGACTTCTAATTTCAGTCTCCAGTTGATCAATGCGAACCGCCTGGCGCGCAAATGACGCCACGTCGGCCTCCTGCGACTGCGCGACTGCCACTTCATTGACCAACACGCAACCAACAAAGGTTAGACAAAATCCTAATCTCCGAGAGATCAACAAAATCCCACTCGCTGGTCGTTAAAGACACCTCATGTCAATGATCTACTATTTTACTACGGATACGCCGCGCCTGTTCTTAGACCAAGCCTCTGCAACTGATCTGGGGTCAACCGGCCTTTCCTTTCCATAGCTGATTGTCTGGATACGATTTGGATTAACTCCAAGTGCGACCAAATAATCTCTTACAGCTGATGCCCTGCGCTCTCCCAAAGCGAGATTGTATTCTCTGGTTCCCCGTTCGTCAGCATGTCCCTCAACACTAAAGGTCGTTCCTAAATTTTGTTTAAGCCATTTCGCCTGTTTCTCGAGAACGGCGCGGGACTCAGCAGAAAGTTGGAAACTATCAGTAGAAAAGAAAACCCTATCGCCAACATTGACAACAAGATCCTCCTGCGTCCCAGGAGGAATAACGGGTTCCGAAGGACGAGCTGTTATATCGGTTGAATTAATATCCGCCGATTTCAATACAGAGACCTTGGTTGAACCAGACCCAGAGGCAGCACCGGTATCAAGGGTCCCACTTCCATCTGATGAGGTCTCGCATCCCGATAGGGCAAAGCCAAGAATTATTATACTAATCAACTTCAAGCGCATGAGGCCATCCTTTCGCACTGTTTCAAACCAATAGAGCGCGTCCTCTCTTACACTAACGCGGACGCGCTCAACTTCAAGGAAGTTTTTCGAGAATCCTTTTATTTAATCATGAAATTGTTCTATCTCATCAATTTAAAGGTGACCAGGCTGGATCCGAGGATGATGTAGGAGTTGGAATCAGCCTCTCGTTATAGCCAGTGAGATCTATCGAAAAAAGCTTTGGTTGTCCGCTTTGTTTTCCCAAACGATCCTTCCGAAAAAACATTAAAACTCGTCCATTTGGTGCCCAAGTTGGGCTTTCTACTAAAAAGCCTTTGGTCAACAGTCTTTCTCCAGACCCATCTGGACGCATTACGCCAATCGCAAACTCCCCTTTGAACATTTTAGTAAAAGCGATTAAGTCACCTCTTGGAGACCAAACCGGAGTCGCATAACGACCGGTCCCATAGCTTATTCGGCGTGCCCTACGATCTCTTAAGGTCATGACATAGAGTTGTTGTTGACCACCTCTATCCGAATTAAAGACAATTCGACGCCCATCCGGGGCAAAAGAAGGAGACGTATCTATAGCAGGGTGTTTGGTCAATCTTTTTGTCCGACGGGTAGGCAAATCCATTGTATATATGTCTGAGTTTCCATTCTTTGCTATCGACATAATCACCCTATTGCCGTCCGGGGAAAAACGGGGAGCAAAGCTCATCCCCGGAAAATCTCCCAGTGCTTCCCTTTGACCTGTATCTATGTTGTAGATATAAACGCGAGGGCGATTGTTTACATAAGCCAAATAGGTAATTTCCTGGGCGGTTGGCGAAAACCTGGGAGTAAGAACCAAATTTGAACCGTCGGTTAGGTAACGTAAATTGGCTCCATCTTGATCCATAATCGCGAGGCGCTTTACCCTTTTTTTTGCCGGCCCTGTTTCAGCAACATAAACCACCCTCGTATCGAAATAACCATCCTCTCCGGTAATTCTCTTGTATATTGAATCGGAAATAATATGCGCCACTCTTCGCCAATTACTAGGTTCAGTCTCAAGCCTTCGGCCGATTAATTGCTTGGATGAAAACACATCCCAAAGACGAAAATCCACTCTCAGTTTTCCGGTTTCAAGCGTTTGAGCAGTCCCAACAACCAGGGCTTGAGCATTAATTTGGCGCCAAGCGGGAAACTGAGGAAGCCGACGCAAAGACTCTCGGCTTTGTATGAATGCCCTGCGATCGATTAACTTGAAAAGCCCAGACCTCTCAAGGTCGTTTGAAATAACGCGGACAATGGAATTTCCTAACTTAGAAGCGTTCGGGTCAGCGCCAAAAAATTCTGTTACGGCGATAGGCAATGGCTTCGGATTTCCATCCGTTATATCTACTCTGAGCTGCGCAAAACTTCTTCCGGGATCAAGACAAATGCCGAAGGACAGAAGGACTACCGAGATGCCATTTATGAAAATTTTCAACATGTTTCTCTCTTATTGGCCTAAAGCGGCTCTTGGATCAAAGTTAAAGGCGATATCTTTCCAGTCTTGATATTCTTCAAGAGGTAATTTTAGAGGCATACAATCCGGGTCATTCAAAGCCCTCACTGCACTTTCCGCTAGAACTTGGTATGCTGGGTGCTTCCCTTTTATTGATGAATCACCGATTTTGGCTGGCGACCTGAGGGACCCATCCGGGTTTAACTTAATACGGACCTCAACATTTAACCTCTCCAAATTCTTCGCCCCCGCGGGCGGGTTCCAACAACGGCTCAATTGGTTTCGGATCTTTGCGACTAGCTGGGAAATCTCTTTCCGCCGATCCAAGGAGGAAATTGGTCTCTGTTCGAGGGAGTTAGTTCTAATTTCTTGTTTAGTTTCATTTGTTTCCTTCAATTGTCGTTTTTCCGTTTCCAAGCCTTTTAAGATTTTAGTGAATTTCGTTTGATCATCCTTTTTTTTCTCAGCCTTGAGATCTTTCAGTAGTGATTTAAAAGCGGCCGTATTGGACTTCTGTGGTTTTTTTTGGGCTTGGACTTACGAATTGGTTTTCTCTTCGGCGCCGGGATCAGAGCGGATAGTTTCTTTTTTTCTATTTTCTTAACCTGCTTGGGTCGTGGCTTTTTTTTCGGGATTGGCGGCAGTGACTCTGATTTAACAGACTTTTTCATTTTTTTTAGTGGTAACTCTGGCAAAGGTTCCCTTGCACTCGTGTCAATCATGGGGGTGACAGGCTCTTTCAGAATCGGCTTCGCCTCAGATTTCTTAGGGGCTTTTTTATCCTTAACCGGTTTTTATCTTTTTGTTCGACCGAAGGGACAAGTTCAACCTGGATATTAGCCGACACGACTGGAGGAGGTGAAAAGAGTGCTGGAATCCCAATCCAGGCAGCACAAAAAACTGAGAGATGAAGAAGGATCGAAAAAAGTAGCGCCTTCGGCATTTCTCACCTACTCCGCCGGGCACGCCTAGCCGCCGAAGGAAGCGACTCAGTAATCAAAGCAACTTTTTTAAAGCCAGATCCATTCAGTTTACCCATGACCGACATTATCGTTCCATATGAAATTGTTTGGTCGCCTCGCAGAAAAATTCGGGCGTCCTGCCTATTTTTGGATATCGCCAAAAGCCTAGGGGCTAGCTGATCAAGCTCTAGTTTGGAGTCCTGAAGAAAGATATCGCCATTTTTATTGATGGTAACAACCAGCGGTTCGTCCTGACCACCGATTTGATTTGCAGCCGTTTTGGGCAAATCGACCGGAACACCAACGGTCAAAAGAGGCGCCGTGACCATGAAAACAATAAGCAGCACCAACATCACATCGACCATTGGAGTAACATTAATCTCACTCATAGGACGACGCCTAATGCGACCTCCCCGGAACGGCTTCCTCCTGATGACGGCGACATCATCACCATATCTAACTTTCACCCTCCAATTGCCGAGAGATTATCGCTCCGAACTCACTGGAAAAAGCTTCCAACCTTGTTACGTAACGGCCAAAATCGGAGCTTAATTTATTATATGCAAGTACCGCCGGTATGGCTGCGACCAAGCCAAGAGCTGTCGCAAATAAAGCCTCAGCAATACCAGGGGCCACTACTGCAAGCGACGTATCTTTTGACATAGCGATGGCCTGAAAACTATTCATAATTCCCCAAACCGTGCCAAATAATCCTATAAAAGGCGCCGTGGATCCCACCGATGCTAAGAAGGTCATATGTCTCTCAGCTTTATCCATTTCCCTACCGAGCGTTACATACATTACGCGCTCTATCCTCTGCGCCAATCCAGCTACATCGCCAACATTCCGGGTGCCCGACCTGCGCCACTCTCGCATTGCAGAGGTAAAAATAGAAGACATAGGATGGGGACGCCCCTTCTCGGCTCGGTAGAACAAATCCTCAAGTGATCCACCTGACCAAAAAGCCTCTTCAAAGGCATCTGCCCGAGCCCACATAGTCCGAAGACGAAACCATTTTTCAAATATTATCGCCCAACTCCAAAGCGACGCCAAAAGCAAGACAATCATGACGACTTTGACCACGACATCAGCTTGCAGGAACAGACCCCAAACCGACATATCTTGACCCAGTGATCCAGCTAGTGCGGCTGCTGCAACCTCTGCTTGTTCCATTTCCAGCTCTTTCCCTCTTTTTCGAACTTAACTCTGAAATATCTCGAATTTTTCTCGTATCCGCAAAGGCAACCTTACTGGCTTACCTCTCTCATTGACACAAACGAGCCTCACACCTATCGAAACCAAAATTTCTTTTCCACGTCTGATCGTTTGGCTTAACCTAAGTCCAGTCGCCTCAGGTATTATACTTTCAGAGGTTATCTCAAGCATGTCATCCAGTTTTGCGGGCTTTATATACTCCGCATTGCAACTCCGAACAGCAATGATAATTCCCTCTTTTTCCTTTAAACTTTGGTGAGAAATACCAAAAGAACGAAGCAACTCTGTTCGAGCCCTCTCTGCAAAACGAAGAAAGCTTGTATGATAGACGACTCCACCTGCGTCGGTGTCTTCGAAATAAACTCGCACAGAAATATTATGAGAAAATTGATCTTTCGGATCAGTCATCGAATTTTTCAGCACTTGAAAGGGGTTCGAATAACGGTCCACTCTCAGGCAACGCAGCACCGACATAATTCAGGCCAGTCTTAGTGAGAACGCGCCCCTTAGGTGTACGTTGAAGAAGCCCTCTTTGAATGAGATATGGTTCTATTACCTCTTCGATGGCATCTCGCTGTTCTGATAGCGCTGCGGCAAGTGTCTCCACCCCCACGGGGCCTCCCCCATAGTTCTCTGCCAAACAAGTCAAATAACGACGATCCATGGCGTCTAGACCAAGCTGGTCTACCTCAAGCCGATTAAGCGCAAGATCCGCAGTCTTTGCATCTATATTTTCTGCGTTCTCTACAGAGGCAAAGTCTCTTACCCTTCTAAGCAATCGGCCAGCTACCCGCGGCGTTCCACGGGCCCTTCGGGCTATTTCCATTGCGCCGTCGGGGGTAATATTCATTTTCATCAACCCTGCTGCCCGCCGCACTATGGTTTCCAGATCGCCAGGTTGGTAAAATTCAAGTCTCAAGGGGATACCGAAACGTTCCCTCAAAGGTGTTGTCAGCAAACCAGATCGCGTTGTTGCACCAACTAGAGTGAATGGCGGAAGATCGATCTTGACTGAGCGTGCAGCAGGCCCATCCCCGATAATTAAATCAAGTTGGAAATCTTCAATTGCAGGATACAAGATCTCTTCCACCGCAGGCGATAACCTATGAATTTCGTCGATGAATAGAACATCTCTTGGTTCAAGATTGGTGAGAATTGCCGCAAGATCGCCAGCCTTTGCTATCACTGGCCCAGAGGTGCCACGAAAACCGACTCCAAGTTCCCGTGCAACTATCTGGGCGAGGGTTGTTTTCCCCAACCCCGGTGGCCCGTGGAAAAGAACGTGATCTAAAGCTTCACCTCTATTTCTTGCCGCTTCAACGAAAACACTGAGGTTTTGCTTGAGTTTATCTTGGCCGACAAACTCCCCCAATGCCCCTGGACGCAGCGCAACATCTGCTGCGTCGCCCTCTGTAGTGTCAAGACTGATAAGACGCCCCTCAGTCATTTGCTGAGCTCTTTTAGGCTCGATACCAGGAGCTCCTCCATATCAGAACCCTCTGATAAATGCTTTGCCGCCCTACCCACGGCTTCAAGCGCCTGAGGTCGCTTGTATCCGAGATTAACTAACGCAGAGACTGCATCAGAAACAGCTTGATGTTTTTTTGGATCTAATTCTCTATTATTTCCAGCCCTCTCAACTAATAACGTGCCTGCTTTGTCTTTAAGTTCTGTCAAAATCCTAGCTGCCAGCCTGGGTCCCACACCCTGAGCCTGTGTGAACAGGGCTGCGTCTTGTGTGATTAGCGCATCTTTTAAGTCATCTACAGACATAGAACTAAGCAAGGCCAACCCAACTTTTGTTCCTACACCTTGAACCGTTGTTAACAAATTAAACCAGTCTTTTTCGGAAACATTTGAAAAACCGTAAAGATGGATGTGGTCTTCCCTTACGTGCGTTTCAATCCAGACAGACACAGGCCCCTCTTTTTCATCCAAAATGCTTAAAGTTCTGGATGAGCAAAAAACCAGATACCCTACTCCACCTGCATCTATTATGACCCAATCTGGGCCTATTTCATCGACTATACCGCGCAGTTTCGCAATCATTTTTGCACTCCTGCGACCCTAATTTTTAAGGCGCTTTGTCTGTGGTGGGCATGGCATATCGCGATAGCAAGAGCGTCAGAAGCATCTGCTTGCTCGACCTTGGCCCCAGGCAACAAGGTCCTGACCATCACCTCCACTTGCTTTTTGGTCGCATGACCAGAACCTACCAAAGATTGTTTGATTCGGTTTGGCGGATACTCGAATACCGGTAGTCCCTCTAAAGCTGGAACCGTCATTACCACGCCCCTCGCTTGCCCCAACTTAAGCGTGGATTTGGGGTTTTTATTTACAAATGTCTCCTCAACAGCGGCCTCATTAGGTGCGAATGATGTTAGAATTGATAATAACTGTCGGTGCAAATTAGCAAGACGAGTGGCCAAGTCATCAGAGCTTGGGACTGAAATCACACCATTACCTAAATGCGCCAAATGATTACCATCAACTTGAATGACCCCCCATCCGGTTCTGCGCAATCCTGGATCTAATCCGATTAAAATCAAAATTTAATTTTTCTCCTGTCAGTCCATTAAACGTGCCAACACCGAATCATCTGCCTCATAATTTGCAGAGACACTTTGCACGTCATCACTCTCGTCTAATGCTGCGAAGAGCTTGAAAAGTTTTTCGATCACACCCTCTTCGATTTCCACCGTTGAGTTTGGTTTCCAAACGAGTGCGGCTTCCTCCGGTGGGCCCAATTTTTCTTCGACTGTTGCTCGGACCGTGTGTAGTTCATCCGGAGCGCAAGTAATCTCATGGGAGTCGGGGCCTGAGATCACATCCGTGGCGCCTGCCTCAAGTGCGATTTCAAATACCTGGTCGGGATCAGCGCAGTCGCCCGGTAAAGTTATCGCTCCAACCCTACTAAATTGAAAACTCACGCTATTTGTTTCACCAAGGGAACCACCATGTTTAGTGAAAGCTGCTCGAACCTCACTCGCCGTCCGGTTCCGATTATCGGTGAGCGCCTCGACAATTATTGCGACGCCTCCCGGTCCATAGCCTTCGTACCTGATCTCTTCGAAATTTTCTCCTTCACCGTCGCCTACAGCCCGTTTAATCGCCCTATCGATATTGTCATTCGGCATGTTCGCCGACTTAGCTGCAGCGACTGCGCTTTTTAATCTCGGGTTCATCTCGGGATCAGGTAATCCCATTCTCGCCGCAACTTGGATTTCTCTTATTAAACGAGTAAAAACTTTTGCGCGTTTAGCATCTTGGGCTCCCTTTCGATGCATAATGTTTTTAAATTTTGAATGACCGGCCATAAATCTACTATAAATTGTTTATCCAATACCTAAACGTACCATATACAGTATTCCCTCGCACGTCCCCTAGGGAGAGTTCACCGAACGGGGTTATAGGTGGACGAGTATAATTCAAAATGTGGCAGCAATGGGGCCACCTCACTCCCCAAATCTGACGTGTCCTTAGATTCCCCAACTTGAAATTACGAGTGATAGATTGGGTTTTAGGGCATCATTGCAGTTAATTGCCCACTAAGCCTGCGCCCAAGCAGGAATTTCAAGGTTTAACCTCCCACCTATCCTCACAGGGCCCAACCTCTTGGCTAAACCTGTCTTATCTTCGGTTTCCACCAACACAGCACACAGTGTTGCCTCACCCAAAGCAGCCTCAAGCCGGGGGTTAGGGATCTGTTTGCGAAAACGCGCAATTGCAGCCTCTTTTTTCATTCCAATGACTGAATCGTAATCTCCACACATGCCGATATCACTGATGTAGCCCGTGCCTTTAGGCAACACCTGGGCATCAGCTGTGGGGACATGACTGTGAGTTCCTACAACAGCCGAAACTCTGCCATCGAGCATGTGGCCCATAGCCATTTTCTCGCTGGTCGCTTCACCATGAAAATCCAGAATAATGACATCTGCTGACGAGGATAACCGCCAATTCTGCAACTCTCTTTCTACCCCATCAAAAGGATCTTCCAACCGCGGCATAAAAAGATTTGCCATAAAATGCAGCACTAACACCTTACGTTTGTTTTCAGCTTCAAAGAGCCGCACGCCTCGCCCCGGCTTTGAGTCGGGATAATTTTCAGGTCTTAGCAACCGCTCTTCAGTCGCAAAATGGGGGAAAATTTCTTTTTGATCCCAGGCATGGTTTCCCGTCGTAATGACATCGGCTCCTGCGTTAAAAAAATCATTGCAGATTTTAGGTGTTATCCCGAAGCCCCCAGCCGCATTCTCACCATTTACTATTATGAAATCTAAGTCCAAGGTGTCTCTCAGTCGTGGCAAGTTCTCGCAAACAACTTTGCGGCCGGCACGACCCATTACATCCCCACATATAAGAATCTTCATTTTAATTTTTTATCTCTGATCCAGACCTATTCGAATAACTCTTTTTTCGGTGATGACCCAGTCGAGCCTCTCATCTCGCTCGTTAGATGGCACTGAACTAACCTCCTGACAATCGAACGCGACCCCTATGGCCAAAATTTCTCGTTTTTGCCTCAAAAACGATATCGTCGAGTCGTAATAGCCACCGCCATAACCAAGTCGGTTTCCAAACCTATCAAATGCCAGAAGAGGCACGATTACTGTATCAGGTTCTAATTTCATTTTAATTTGCTCTGGCTGTTGAACCCCATATTGGCCCAACTGAAGCTTGTCACCGGTTTTCCATGAACGAAAAATCATTGGAGCGCCGGGCCTGCCCGTTACTGGCAGGCAGATCTTGACAGATTTCTCTATCAATTGGTCCATCAAGTTTCGAATATCTATTTCACCCGAAATTGGCCAATAGCCTGAAACAACGCTGTCTGAATCAAGTCTCAGTCCATGTTCCAAGGCATTGGAAAAATTCGCGGCAATGAGCTGAGCTTGCCTTTTTCCTAAAATTTTAGACGCGGCCTGCCGCACAAGTCGCATTCGGGCTCTAAGCGCTTCCTTGGCTTTGATTGTCTTTTCTTTTGCGGATCGCTCAATCAATTCGCATTCAAATTTTTTGCGAGATAGCGGAGCCGCACGGCCGTTTGAACTGTAATCCACCTAGGCCCGCAATAGCAGGTGGGTGCCGTGTAACTGAACCAGGGTTCCGACAGGGACAGCTCCCTTTAGGTGTTGATAGGCCCCGGAGATTAATATGCCTCGCGAACCGCACAGCACCGCTATCCCCAAATTACGCAGCTTCGAGCTTCGCTGCAATATGTTCTATGCGAACAGCTATAGACTCGGTTGCATTAGCAACTTCCTCTTCTAACTGCTCCGAAGTAAAAGAGTTTGGGTCTCTTACCTTGGCGAAAGTCTCAGAAAGTTCATCTGCGATCAACAAACTAGCCATTACTAAAAGCCTTGCTTCACCAACCTGGCCAACCGAGGAAACCAACTCCTTTACCCGTTTATCTACGTACTCGGCCAAACGACTCAAATGCTGGTCTTGCCCTTCATCACAAGAAATAACGTAAGAACGACCATTTATGGCCACTTCAAACTGCGGCATCACTTAGACCCTATAATTTGTTTGATCCGATCGATTGAGTCGTCCAGCCTACGAGCAACTGTCATCGAACGATTTTCTAGCAATTCACATCTTTTGCGCAACTCTGAAAGCTCTTGAGACAAGTCTGGACCGGACCCACGCTCGACCAGTTTCTCTGCAGCCTCTTCTAGACGACTTAATGCCAACCCAAGCTTCTTCTGCGCGTCCTCCAAATTCGACATGACTAACTCCCCCAGAAAAAAACCCCCGTGAGGCCAAGGGCCTTTCCTGAAAAGATAGGCTTACAATCCCCTTGGGGTCAAACCCTACAACCCTATTCCCGACAAAACACCCTCCTCTCGACGCAATCTCCAAAAAACTTTCGAGCAACAATCACCGGAGACAATAACCAAATTCATGCTTAGAATATTTTAAAGTACATGGCACAAAAAAAGATAAATACCGCGCGACCTGTTGTAATTCATGGAATTTATCATGCCCGAGCCTCTTGCAGAGCGGCCCTCGGTAACGGTCAATTAGTGTCTATATGGAGTGCTTTTGGCGCGTCTTCTTACATGGGGCCTCGTTGGTTTTTTGAAATCATCAGACTGGTTCGATCCGAATTTCCTAATCTTAAAATATTGGGTATTTTGGATTGCGGAGATCAACCCGGTGATGCACTTGCGGCAATAGAAACCGGCGTTGAAGCGCTTGCTCTGACTGCAAAACCAGCTGCGCTCAGAAGTATCAGAGAGATAGCTGATCAGGCTAATGTTAATCTTCACAGGCGCCCCAGTCACAAGCTAGATTTGGCAAAATGCCTGGATGCTGAGGCTTGTTGCAAGCGCTGGTTTGGTATTTAGATTTTATTTCTTGTGGCTTATGTCAGATGGTTTCTGATTCTCAGGTTTCATCTAAAATAATCACACAAGGTGTGTAGGTCTATAATTTAGGGGTTCATCGTGAAAATATCACAAAGAGTTAAAAAAATTCTCTCCGGTTATGAATCTGATAATCCAGGAACGAAAAGTAATCTTGCTCGAATTCTGATGCATGGACGTTTGGGGGGAACTGGTAAACTTGTGATCCTGCCAGTTGATCAAGGTTTTGAGCATGGACCTGCGCGAAGCTTTGCCCCTAATCCAGCAGGTTATGATCCGCATTACCACTATCAATTAGCAGTAGATGCCGGGCTTTCTGCATTCGCAGCCCCCTTAGGCATGTTGGAGGCTGGAGCGGATACGTTCGCAGGTGCAGTGCCAACAATTCTTAAATGCAACAGTGCAAACTCCCTTTCATCTAATAAGGACCAAGCTGTTACGGCGAGTGTAGGAGATGCTCTTAAGCTTGGATGCGCAGCCATCGGGTTCACTATTTATCCTGGATCAGAGGATCAATACGAACTAATTGAAGAAATCAGAGAATTGGCAGAGGAAGCGAAATCATGTGGCCTCGCCGTTGTTGTTTGGTCCTATCCTCGAGGAGGCATGGTGACCAGAGAAGGTGAGACGGCAATGGATGTCTGCGCATACGCAGCCCATATGGCCGCTTTAATTGGTGCTCACATAATTAAAGTGAAGCCCCCAACCGACGCGATGTTCCTCGACGCAGCTGCCAAAGTATATGTATCCCAGAACATTCCTACACACGATCTAACCTCCCGTATTAGTCATGTGGTTCAGAGTTGCTTTGCTGGACGCAGAATTGTTGTTTTTTCAGGCGGCGAGGCGAAAGACCTTGACGGAATATACAACGAAGCACGGGCGATACGCGATGGTGGAGGGAATGGCTCTATTATAGGTAGAAACACTTTTCAGCGTCCGCGGGAGGACGCACTCGAGATGCTCAACAATATTATAAAAATATATCAAGGAAAATTTTAATAGAGACAATAAAATTATCTTTGAATTAGACAATGGCTTTGTGTTCCCCGGCTTCCGAAAACAAGGTTTAACAAAAAGAATGGCAAATAGGACACCTTGCCAAATTTACTTGATCACCCCGCCAAGTTTTGAAAGGACGATAGAAGCCTCTTTTTCTGAGCTTTTGGCCGCTGCGTTGGATGAGGGAAATGTTGCATGTGTCCAACTTAGGCTTAAAGATTCGGATGAGAACGTTAGCAGGGTAGCTGACAAACTGATGGAGGTCACAAAAAATCGAGATATTGCTTTTGTCCTTAATGACAATCCGTCGTTAGCGGCCCGGTTAGGTTGCGACGGCGTGCATATCGGCCAAAACGACACACCTTATCCCGAAGCGAGGAACTTAGTGGGTGATGACTTTATTGTGGGTGTCACTTGTCATAACTCCAAGCACCTTGCGATGGAAGCGAGTGAAGCAGGAGCTGATTATGTGGCCTTTGGTGCATTTTACGTGAGCTCAACCAAAGAAAGGGTGCATACTGCCGAGCCAAACATTTTAGAAGTCTGGTCTCAAATCACAAACGTTCCCTGCGTGGCAATAGGAGGAATAACTCCGGATAATTGCCAGCCATTGATCGAAGCCGGAGCTGATTTTATAGCAGTATCAGGAAGCGTTTGGAATTTTGAAGGAGGACCAGCACAAGCTATTAAAGAATTTAACAAGGTGCTCCTAAATTTTGAGAACGGCTAAGAAAAAATTAAAGGCTAACTCTTCACTTTTGGATCATCTTTTAAGTTTCAAACCCTTAGAATAGTAATTTAATAAACCAAAAAAAATTCTCTCATGAGTCTGTTATGATAGGTGCCCAGATTACATCTTGGATACACTTCGCGCCTACCAACAACATCACCAAACGATCCAAACCGAGAGCTACACCAGAAGAACTAGGCATACCCACTTCGAGCGCGGCTAAAAAGTCCTCGTCGATTGGATAAACCGCCATACCTAATGCCTTTTTTTTCTTAAGATCGCTCTCAAATCTTTGCCTTTGCTCAACGGGATCAGAAAGCTCACCAAAACCATTGGCCAGCTCAACACCGCAGATGTAGACCTCGAAACGCTCAGCCACACGAGGATCATCAGAAGATCCTCGAGCTAATGCAGCAAGTGGCAATGGATAGTCATGAAGAACAGTTCCACGACCCAAACCCAGTTTTGGTTCAACTTTCTCAATCAAGATTCTGTCAAAGATTACCTCCCAACTATCCTCATTTTCAATCCTAATCCCAGAGTCTTTAGCCATCTTCGCCAATTTGGACCTATCAGGAAAATTGGGATCTATTAGAGATAATCGAAGATCTATTTTCGCAAATTTCAAAAATGCTTCAGTAACTGAGAGGTAATCAAACGGTTTTCGAAGATCACATAAGTTGTTTTTAAAATTTACCTCCTTTCTTCCTGTCAAAGATGCTGCAGCTTTGATCAAAGCCTCGGTGTCATTCGCTGTCTGCCTCCAAGTTGCGCCAGAGCGATACCACTCTAGCATCGTAAATTCTGGGTGATGAATCATCGAACGTTCTGCGTTTCGGTAGCATCGGGCTACTTGAAAAATCTTCGTCATACCGGCAACCAAAAGCTTTTTCATCGCGTATTCGGGGGAGCTCTGAAGATACTTTGTTGAGCCAGACGCAGAGAAAGGCTCCAGGAGCGTTGTTTGAAAAGCTATCAAATGAGGCTCCAAGCCTGGTGAATCCTGTAATACAGGAGTTTCTACCTCTATGAATTCTTCGCTTCTAAACCAATCTTTTATTACGGATAAGATTTGATTTCGGGCCCTAAGCTTTGGTAACAAAAGAGCGATACGATCTGGATCCCACCACTTCGGGAGTAGTTTTTGAGCTGGGTCAGTTTTCATGTCATTTTATAATTTATGAGGCTCTGATCGGATGAATATCATCCAAAAACTTACCGGAAGAAAGCGCAAAAAACATTCGCAAATCCTCTCAGCACTTGTGGACGCCAACTTGGTATGTCTTTCAGATACCGAGGCTTGCGAAGACGCCGCAAGAACCCTTCCCATCGGGATCCCGAAAAAACTTCTGGAACGGCTTAAAGGGAGAAGCAAGTCTGATCCTCTGGTTCGCCAATTCGTGCCGACAACAGATGAAAATGAAAAGTCCGAAAAAGAATTGTCTGATCCAATCGGCGATGATCACCATTCTCCAGTGTTTGGTCTCGTTCACCGCTATCCAGACCGCGTTTTACTCATGCCGGTATCGTCCTGTCCGGTATACTGCCGATTTTGTTTCCGGAGAAATTCAGTTGGAGGGGCCCGTTTAAGCGAGGCCCAACTCGACAAAGCCCTCGACTACATAAAACAAAACAATGAGATCTGGGAGGTGATATTATCGGGAGGAGATCCGCTGATATTAGCACCTCAAAGAATCAATGATATCCTGAACAGACTTGAGAAAATCGACCATGTTGGGACGATTAGAATTCATACTCGGGTCCCAGCCCTTGATCCTGATAGGATCACGAGCGCTATGTTAAAAGCGCTCAATATTCAGAAGCCGCTTTGGATTGTACTACACTGCAATCACGCGTCAGAGATAGATCAATCAGCAGAGGAAGCGATCCGAAAATTAATTGACTCTGGTATCCCAATGCTGAGTCAAACTGTTCTTTTAAAAGGTATCAATGATAACTCAACAGACCTTACAAAACTGATGCGTACCTTAGTTGAAAATCGTATAAAGCCCTATTACTTGCATCAGGGCGACTTAGCCCAAGGAACTTCTCATTTTCGGACCACACTGAGGCACGGTCGGAATTTAGTTCGATCTATTCGGGGTCGTCTCTCTGGGATTGCACAACCTCTATATGTGTTGGACATACCCGGAGGTTTCGGGAAAGTTTCAGCTGAAGACACCTGGATTACTCCAAGCGTTGATGGAATGGGTTGGATAGTCGAAGACCATAAAGGAGCGACACATCATTACGAGGACAATATTGAACCTTTAGACTCCGAGTGATAGGTTCCGGCCAGGAATCAACCAGCAGCCAAAATTCGGATATTTATCATGAAGGTGAACGCCAATACACTTCGTCCCAATCACGTTATCGAGCATGAGGGCAGACGCTACAGCATTCTCAAATATGACTTGATTTTACCGGGGAAAGGAAACGCTTTCATTGCCTTAGATATGCGTGATGTTTCAACTGGAGTAAAAACTAACGTGAGGTTCAGAACCCAAGAAACTGTTGAGAAACTTACGACAGATGAAAAAACGTGCACGATACTCTTTATGGATGGCGACCTGGTTACTCTGATGGATTCCGAAACGTATGATCAATTTACCGTTGAAAAAAATATGGCTGGTGAGGCCGCTATATTTTTGACTGACGGGATGGAAGTCCTCGTAAATACGGTAGAAGGAACTCCGGTTGGACTTACACCACCGACGTCAGTCACGCTTTTGGTCACAGAAGCCGACGCGGTCGTGAAGGGACAAACCGCTTCCTCCTCATATAAACCTGCGGTCACCGAAAATGGTGTTCGGGTAATGGTGCCACCCCACATTCAGGCCGGCACCAAGATTGTCGTTAACACTTCAGACAGCTCGTATATTGAGCGAGCAAAAGACTAACTTCAGCTAAGTACCTGATCCCGGTGCAGGAGCAAAATAATGCGGCCAGCAATAATAAATATTATGGATGGCGCAGCCCGCAAAGCTGCACGCAGTCTAGTTCATGATTTTAATGAAGTGGAACATTTACAAATCTCTCGTAAAGGCCCAGCTGATTTTGTGTCTGAGGCAGACAGGCGTGCCGAAAATATAATTCAGAGAGAGCTAAGCGCCGCCTATCCCCAATTCTCTATGATTATGGAAGAGGCAGGACATATTGGTGATGCCAAGGCTGAAGATCAGTGGATCGTTGATCCCCTTGACGGGACGACTAACTTTCTCCACGCGATTCCGCATTTCTCTATTTCCATTGCGCATGTGCACAAAGGGGAAATTTTGGAGGGTATCATCCTCGACCCCCTTCGAGAGGAGTTTTTTTGGGCAGCCAAGGGTCAGGGAGCATATTTAAACAACACTCGGCTCAGAGTGTCTGCAAGATCGAAACTTTCAGAGTCGATACTCGCGACAGGGATCCCTTTTTTGGGTCGAGAGGGCAAAGAAGAGATGATGGCTGCGTTGCCACTGGTTATGGAGCACACAGCAGGTATCCGCCGTTTCGGGTCCGCTGCGTTAGACCTGGCCTTTGTTGCCGCCGGCCGCTACGAGGGTTTTTGGGAATTTGGTCTCTCATCGTGGGACGTGGCTGCCGGAATCCTTATCGTAAGAGAAGCGGGTGGGATGGTAAGTGAAATTGACGGCCGAAACGATCCTCTCAGGGGCGGTTCCATTCTGGCAACGAACAGTTCCTTATACGATCCAATCAAGCATCTACTCCAGCAGGGCTTAAAGAACCGACGACACTCTTAACGTTAATTCATTGTGGGGCTATAGTGTCTGGGTTATGGTTACGGGATTCCTAGTTTGATCTGGTGAATTACTCAAGGACCAAAGATGGAGCTGAGGGGGATAGATCGATGACCAAACTGAGACGCCCAAGCGCTGGTTTGTTAAAAATGCATTCTATTTTTACTTTATTTTTTGGCTGTATTGCCATCGTATTTAGTGGAACCTCAAATGCTCAAAGCGTTTTTGTGGATAACAAGGTCCTCGAAAAATTAGGAGCTCCACCAAATGTAGCGTCAGCACTTTTGGGCAAAAGGACTGCAGAGCAAAATGATTACTCTTTTTCGGTCGTCCCATTTCCTCTTGGAGGTAAAAAACCCCAGTTTCCGATTATAATTGGAGGAAAGTTCATACCCCCAGCCGGGAAGATAGGTCATGAGAAGAAATCCAAATGGGATCCCTCCTTGACCGCTCCCCCCGATCTTAAAAAAAGAATTAGAAGAAATTTAGGTCAAAAAAAACAGACACCCATTAGCGTAACGAGATCATCCTCTAGAGATACTGTCGAACCAAAAATACTCACTAAAAGCGCACCGCCAGTACAACCCAAAAGCCCTGTAAAGTCGGGGAAAGCTGTGGTTTCTGCTCCCAAACCTAAAGACCTCTTAAATACAAAAACTAAACCAAAAACTGCAAATAAGAGCACAGTTCTGGCCAAAGCACCTGTTAAAACTGACAAAAAACCGTTTACCATTAATTTTGGGATTGGAACTTCTAATTTAAACGCCCAAGCCCAGAAGACATTGGGCGATATTGCTAGTGAATTAAAGGCCTCAGAAAGAAGCAGGGTAGAAGTCAGAGCCTATGCCTCGTCAACTGGGATCACAGAGAGTCAAGCACGCCGTTTGTCTCTTTCTCGAGCGCTTGCAGTGCGGGCTTCTCTGATAGGACTTGGTATCCGCAGCACGAGGATAGATGTTCGCGCCCTTGGGTCGAAAGGACAAACAGTACCACCTGACCGCGTTGATCTTCTAATTAATTAGCGTCACCGCCGCGAGATATGGCGGGTTAAACCATTCGGCCCAGTATAGCTAGAGAGGTTATCATGAAAAAACCAGGGCAATATCTCATAAGAATGGTGGTCTTTCTTATTATTGTAGTCGCTATTGTATTATTAATTTCCTCTGACCTTTTTAAGTCATTTCTATCGAACCCAGGGCTGAATGGGGTCATCCTCGGCGTCCTAGTAATTGGGGTGATCCACATAATCCGTCAACCACTTCTGCTATTAAAAGAAACATCGTGGCTTGACGATTATCGTTTTAATCAAAACGGGCTTTACACGAGGGGCTCGCCCAAACTCCTGGCGCCAATTGCAACCATGTTAGGGGAACAGAAAACTGTGACCACGATATCTGCTTTATCGCAACGATCATTGCTGGATGGGTTGGCATCAAGGTTGGAGGAAACCCGGGATATCTCGAGATATATGATAGGTTTATTGATTTTTCTCGGTCTACTCGGAACTTTCTGGGGATTACTCCAAACAATAAATTCGGTAGCTGGTGTCATAAGCGGTCTCAGTGCTGGTTCGGGCGACATGACAACGGTTTTCAGTGATCTCAAAAAAGGTCTTCAGGCGCCGCTCGAAGGAATGGGAACAGCTTTTAGCTCATCTCTTTTTGGGCTTGCGGGATCGCTTGTGTTGGGCTTCCTGGAACTGCAGTCAAGCCAGGCCCAAAACCATTTTTATAATGACGTTGAGGAATGGCTAGCGCGACAAACAAGGCTTTCGTCAGGGCCTATAAATTTATCTGAAGGCGAAGTCGGGGTTCCCGCATATGTTGAGGCTCTCCTTGAAAAAACCGCGGACAGCCTCGAGAGGCTTGAACGGACCCTTGAAAGAGGCGAGGAAAGCCGTCTTTCTGTAAGCCAAGTCGTCGCCAAATTTGCTGAAAATATAAATGTTTTAGTTGAACAGATGAGGACAGCGGAAGACACGATGATTCAACTGGCAAAAGTTCAACAAACCCTGGAACCCATCATCCTGGACATTCGCGAGGGAAATCCAAAGCAAATCGAAACAGGTCAAGCATTGTTGTCTGGTCTAAACAAAATAGAGCAAAACCTGGTGAATTTAGTCGACGAAATATCAGGCGGCCGGGCCGAAATGGTATCTGAACTCAGGGCAGAAATTCGCGTTTTATCACGAACGATTGCGGCTGCGGCTGAACGCACTAATAGCCGCTGAGCACCAGTAAACTATCGCTTTGCAGCTTCACATGAGACGTCATTCCCCTACAAATATTTGGCCTGGCTTTGTGGACGCGATATCAACTCTTTTGATCATCATTTTATTTTTATTGATGGTGTTTACCCTTGCTCAACACTTTCTGACAGAAACCCTCTCGGGCCGAGACCAAGCTTTAAGTCGGCTGACGCAGCAAGTTGCTGAGCTATCTGAGTTACTTGCCATCGAAAAAAAAGAAAGCGCCGAGCTAAGATCAAAAATAAATCAACTGGATATAGATCTAGAAAATACCGTCTCGGAGAGAGATGCGCTAAAAAATCAGCTGGTTGTGTCTAAGCAAGAAAAGCAAAAACTTGCTGAAGCATTGTTGATATCTGAAACTAAACTGAATCAAACAACTTTAGAGCTTGCAAGTTCTTACAAGGAAATTGAAGTCGACCGTGAAAAAATTAAGTTGCAATTAGGAGAACTTGAACAGCTTCAAAGAGATATAGAGGCTCTAAAAAAATTACGTACCAAACTAGAAAATCAGGTTTCCCTGAGCGCAACCGCCTTAAAATTAAGCGAGAAAAAGCTCTCATCATTGAGAGACAAATCGAAAGAACTGGAGGCAAAACTCAGCACTGAGACCGAACGTACTTTGCTCGCGCAAAAGCAGTTAAAAGAGACCAAATTATTGCTAAGCCAAATGAAGACTCGCGCTGGTGCTTTGGAGAAAGGACTGTTGGAGGAAAAAAATCTGTCAGCGACCGAGCGGGCAAGGGTTGAACTTCTAAATCAACAGATTGCTGCCCTTCGACAAAAATTAGAAAAAATCTCAGCCGCCCTGGAGGCTTACGAGGAGAAAAGCAAAAGACAACAAGTGAAAATTATAAATCTTGGAAAACGACTTAATGCGGCACTAGCAGCTAAAGTAGAGGAACTGGCTAGATATCGATCTGAATTTTTTGGTAAATTGAGTGAAGTCATTGGAGATCGTGGTGATATTCGAATAGTCGGAGATAGGTTCGTTTTTCAATCAGAAATTCTATTTGGTTCAGGGTCTAGTGAAATAAAAGCAGTGGGCCGCAGAAAGATAGCTGAATTAGGAAAAACGCTTAGTGAAATTGGAGCAAAAATCCCTGCCAACCTCGATTGGGTTTTACGAGTAGATGGACACACCGACAGACGACCAATTAGAAATAGAGAATTTCGATCCAACTGGGAACTCTCAACAGCCAGGGCCGTCTCGGTAATCAAGCTATTAATTCAAAACGGCCTTCCGCCGGAAAGACTCGTTGCAGCCGGGTTTGGAGAATTCCATCCAATTGAAAATTCATCGAGCAAAGAAGCTCTGCAGAGGAATCGACGGATAGAATTTAAGCTAACGAACCGCTAATTATGTATAACAGCTCAATAAACTGTTAAAATTCGGTTTTTTTCGGCAGTTCCACATCAAATTGCAAAGCAGCAAGCCTCGCGTAAAGGTCGCTTTGCTCTATCAGTTCCTGATGTTTACCAATTGCTACAATGCAGCCCTTATCCATGACGACAATTCGATCTGCCCGTAAAACCGTTGCCAAACGATGAGCGACAACAATAGTGGTGCGCCCTCTCATTAGCTTTTCAAAAGCTTGCTGTACAACCCTCTCACTCTCAGCATCGAGAGCCGACGTCGCTTCATCTAGCAGAAGGACGGGGGCGTCTCTTAGCATTGCCCTAGCAATCGCTACCCTTTGCCGCTGCCCCCCAGACAAACGCAAACCCTTCTCGCCTAAAAAAGTCGAAAAACCTGAGGGGAGTGGATCAAGGAAATCGGCCGCTGCGGCCGCTTTTGCAGCCAATAAAATCTCTTCCTTTTGCGCTTCGGGGCGCCCATAACCGATATTCTCCCAGGCATCTGCGGCGAAAATCACTGGATCCTGTGGTACCACTGCGATTGATTTTCGAATTTCATCTATTGCGCCTTGCCGCAAGTCGACGCCATCTAGCGAAATAATTCCTTTTTGAGGGTCATAGAACCGCATCAGGAGTTGAATGACGGTCGATTTTCCCGCGCCTGACGGACCGACTAGTGCGACTGTTTCACCTGGTTCTATTACCAGGGAGAAATCTTCTATTGCGGAGAATCCAGGGCGGGACGGATAAGTGAAACTTACTTTATCAAAAACTAAACGCCCAAGAACCGGCGAGGGCAAAGGGACAGGATTTGCCGGCGTGCCTAAGTCAGGTTCTGTGGACAAGAGCTCCAACAACCGCTCACTAGCTCCTGCTGCGCGCTGCAAATCACCAATGACTTCACTAATCGCACCTACTGAACCAGCAACAACAATCGCATAAAATACAAAGGCCGAGAGCTCGCCAGGAGTAATACGGTTTGACAAAACATCATGCCCACCCAGCCAAAGAATTACCCCAACTGAACTGAAAACAAGCATCATCACTGTTGCTGTTAAGAATGCTCTGGCTCGAATTCGACCCACAGCTGCGACAAGAGAGACCCCGATCCTTTCACCGAAACGAGAAATATCAACCTTTTCATGACTAAAAGCCTGAACGGTTCTTACTGCATTGAGAGTTTCTTCAATGTAAGCGCCTAAGTCAGCAACTCTATCCTGACTAGCACGGGATAGTTTCCTAACCTTCCGTCCAAATAAAATGATCGGAGTGATTACTAGAGGCACTACAAGAAAAACAAATGCCGTTAGCCTTGGACTCGTTATGAAGAGCATGGAGGTGCCGCCAAGAAAAAGTAATAAATTTCGAAGTGCCACTGAGACTTGCGATCCAACCACTGATTGCAGGAGAGTGGTATCTGTCGTCAGTCGAGACATCACTTCTCCTGTACGAGTAAACTCAAAGAAACTCGGGCTCAGCGAGAGAACATGATTAAAGACGTCTCGTCTGATATCAGCCACCACCTTTTCCCCAATCCAAGAAACGAGAAAAAAACGTGCATATGTGGCTGCAGTGAGGATCGCTATAATTGCAAAAAGAGCCAAGAGAGCTTCATTAAGTAAGGCTTCATCCCCCAAACTGAAACCTTTGTCGACCAACGTCCGGAGGCCAACACCCATAACCAAGACTGCTCCGGCCGCAATACTAAGTGAAATAAGCGCACCGAAGATCTGCAGCTTATAAGGATAAAGGTAAGGTAAGATCCCCCGAAGTGCTCCTAGACTTCCCGAGGGTCTTTTATCACCCGAAATACTCTCGCTACTTTGAATACCTCTCCTAGCCAATTATTTTTCCTTCAGCATCAATGTTAAGAGTAACAACCACTGGTAATCATTTTCGTCAATCTTGGATACTTGCATTATTTATTACTTATGATGTAAAAGACCGCCGAGACGGAGAAAGAGATGAAACAAGATATCCACCCAGATTATCACGAGATCACTGTCGTTATGACCGATGGGACGAGCTATCAAACTCGTTCAACGTGGGGCAAAGCCGGCGACACCATGAAACTAGATATAGATCCTAATTCTCATCCAGCGTGGACTGGGGGAGCACAGAGGATCAATACCCAGGATACACAAGTGGCTAAATTCAATAAGAAATTTGAAGGTTTCGGCCTAAAATAGCCCAATCCACGGTTATACCGCTGGAAGACAAAAAAGTTTCATATCTTCCAACAGAATACTTTTGTAGAAGCTACTTCTAAATGATTAAGCTCAGGCTATTTTTTGAAAACAGACTCGGCTGCCTTCATCACACTATTTTTAGAAGCAATCTCAAGTTTTACCCGTTCGATCTCAGATGAGAGCACTTCGATGTACTGTTCAAGTTGATCAAGGGACAGGTCGTCCAAATTTTTGGGCTCAAAGTCTTCAGTCGCCTGGGCAGATCATCCACATCTTCCATTTACAACTGTATTCCTCTAGTCATCACCCGCAAAGAAGTTACAAAGTAATTTTGCGCCTAAGTAAAAATCACGCAACCTTTTTGAGGTTCTATCATGTCATTTGCCTTACCTGATAAAATGATCGCGATCGAAATTAAAGAACCCGGAGGGCCAGAAGTTTTGGTGCCCACCGAACGTGACATCCCGGTAATTAATAAGGACGAAGTCTTGCTCAAGGTACTTGCAGCGGGTGTTAACCGGCCTGATGTTATGCAGCGAAAAGGCCAGTACCCACCGCCAAGGGGAGCATCAGATATTCCTGGATTGGAAGTTGCTGGAATTGTGGTCGCATTGGGGGAAGATGTGAGAGACCTAGCAGAGGGAGAAGAAGTCTGCGCTTTGATCGCTGGCGGAGGCTATGCAGAATTTTGTGCAGCTTCCGCACAATTATGTCTCCCGAAGCCCGCTCTTCTGACAATGGCTCAAACCGCCGCGATTCCGGAAACCTTTTTTACGGTATGGGACAATGTATTTACGAGGGGCCAATTACAAGAAGGTGAGACCCTACTTATACATGGCGGATCAAGTGGGATTGGAACCACCGCCATCCAACTTGCTAAAGCACGGGGCGCAAAGGTTTTTGCAACCGCGGGAACCGACGAAAAATGCGCCGCATGTGAATCTCTCGGCGCCGACAAAGCAATCAATTATAAAGAAGAAGACTTTCTCGACGCTGTACATCAGGAAACAGGTGGAGCTGGTGTCAACGTCATTCTCGACATGGTGGGCGGGGATTACGTTGCTAAAAATCTCAATGCGTTATCTTTTGGCGGACGATTAATTCAAATTGCGATCCAAAAAGGCACTAAAGCTGAAATTCCAGTCCATTTGATCCTTGTAAAGCAATTAATGTTCACAGGCTCAACACTTCGAGCTAGACCCGTAATTGAAAAAGCCAAAATTGCCCTCGAATTAGAGAAAGAAGTTTGGCCGTTGTTAGACAAAAAAATTATAGAACCTAAAATTTTTAGAGAGTTTCCTCTCAAAGACGCGGCAAAGGCCCATAGACTGATGGACAGCAGCGCTCATATTGGTAAAATCGTGTTAACGGTTTGATGGAATTCCCTCAAATAGGATGGTTTCCACTCTGCTCTGATGCTCTCCGCATCATCGGAGTCAGATGCTATAAGTAATTTACAAAGTTCGTTGTGAAGGAGTAAACATGTCACAGGTACTGATGCCCAAGGCAACAGCAGTATGGCTCATAGATAACACCACTTTGACGTTTGATCAGATTGGCGACTTCTGCGCTTTACACCCATTGGAGGTAAAGGGCATCGCCGATGGTGAAGTTGCTATAGGAATGACCGGCCTCAACCCAATCACGGCGGGTCAGCTAACTCATGAAGAGATTGAGCGCTGTTCCAAGGACTCAACGCAGGCTTTGCAGCTCTCAGAGGCAAAAGTGCCAAGGCCTCGCGGCAGAACCAAAGGACCTCGCTATACACCGGTATCAAAACGCCAGGACAGGCCAAATGCGATCGCTTGGTTAGTGCGCAATTTCCCAGAGTTAACAGATGGCCAGATAGGGAGGCTCGTCGGCACCACCAAGTCCACCATTACCTCAGTTCGCGATAGAACGCATTGGAATATTGCCAATATCAAAGCTCAGGACCCTGTGGCACTTGGGATAATCTCTCGCCAAGATCTGACAACCGAAATTGAAAAGGCAAGAAGAGCTGCAGAAAGGGCTGAAAAACGAAAGAAGAAGCAGGCTCAGGTTACGGACGCAGACGAAACCTCGAAACTTGACGGGTCTCAGGATGATAATCTGGATGAGGCACAGATAGTGGATTCTCCGGCTGCCAACACAGACCAGAATGTCTAATTGACCAGAGACACGTCAGATCTCTAGTTGAACGAGCCTTAAATTGCCAAAAAAGCCAGAGTATCCATTTGCCGGTCTAGAATTTGGAGAGGCTCACGAAGTTGCTCCAGGTATTTTTTGGTTGCGCATGCCACTGCCCTTTGCTCTTAACCACATAAATCTGTGGTTGCTTAAAGACAGGGATGGATGGACCCTAGTCGATACAGGCTTTAATACTGATGAGACAAAGGATTACTGGACCTCATACATTGAAGAACTCCTCGATGGCAAAGAAATTAACAGAATAATTGTTACCCATTTCCATCCTGATCACGTTTCCTTGGCCGGGTGGCTTTTGAAGCGATTTGAAGCATCAATTTGGATGACCTACTCCGAATGGATGCAGGCGCAACTAAATCGATTTGGCGGGCCAACCGCAGATATTGATGCGCGAATGACATTCTATCGATCCCATGGGATGACCCAAAATTCAGTCGATGGATATAGAGCGAAGAGACCTGACTTTGCAAAAATTATAACGCCCCTTCCTCATCATTTTGTGAGGATTATGGATGGCGACGTAATAAAGATTAATGGGGATGACTGGAAGGTCATTACAGGAGCAGGACATTCGCCAGAGCATGCAGCACTCTGGTGCGAAGAGCGGAATCTTTTAATCTCGGGAGATCAAGTGTTACCAAGGATTTCCACAAATGTGTCCGTGCAAAGTAATGAACCAGAGGCAGATCCGCTTGGTTTATATCTATCGAGCCTCTCAAAATTTAAAAAAGTTCAGGAAGACGCCCTTGTTTTACCTTCTCATGACCGGCCTTTTTATGGACTTCACGATCGGATAGATGGCCTAAAAGAACATCATGACGACCGGCTAAAGGCCGCCTATCAGGCATGTGCACAGCCGACAACGGGAACGGAGATGATCCCCGCGATTTTCAATCGAGAATTGGACGAACACCAACTCGGGTTTGCCCTGGGTGAAGCCCTAGCACATGCCAATCGTCTCGTTTTTGAGGGAAGGCTCTCAAAAGAACTCTGCGATGACGGGTGCATAAGATACAGCCAATTATGATAGACTTAATCAGTAAAATTTCATCAATCGGCTGATTTACAAAGATAACAAGGTCAGGGTTTATCTATGGCTCATATGAAATTAGGCTTATTCATTCGCCCGACAGGGCACCACATTGCATCTTGGCGACATCCAAATGCCCATGATGATGCTAATGTAAATTTCGATCGATTTATCGAAATGGCGCAAACAGCTGAGAGGGGCTTTTTTGATATGCTCTTCTCTGCGGATACACATACCGCCTGGACAACCGTAGACTCCGCTTTGAACCGCCAACATTATTCCGCTTGGTTAGAACCATACACTCTATTAGCAGCCCTCGCCCCACATACCCGTCACATAGGGTTGGTTTGCACGAAAAGTACAAGTTTCGATGCCCCGTATACCGTTGCGCGCCAATTTGCGACGCTTGACCTAATTTGCGGCGGACGCTCTGGCGTCAATATTGTAACCACGGGCAACGGACGCTCAGCACTAAATTACAGTCAACCAGAGCATAAGCCCAAGCCAGAGAGGTATGAAATTGCTGATGAGTTTGTCGATGTACTAATAGGTCTTTGGGACAGCTGGGAGGAAGATGCTTTTATAAGGGACAAAAAAACGAGCACATTCTTCAGCTGGGATAAAATGCACATGCTCAATCACAGCGGAAAACATTTTCAAGTTGAAGGACCTCTCAATGTACCCCGGTCGCCACAAGGACGACCGATAATTGTCCAGGCAGGTGCCTCAGATGCAGGAAGAGAGCTAGCGGCAAAATCTGCGGACGTAATTTTCGGGGCCAGCCAAAGTATGGAAATGGCTCAGGAGTTCTACAGAGATGTTAAAAGTCGGCTTTCGAAATATGGCCGTCAACCAGATGACCTTAAAATCTTACCTGGGCTTTCGGTAACCGTCGCAGAAACAAAGGAAGAAGCTGAAAGAAAATTTAACGAGCTTCAAGACCTAATCCACCCGGATCACGGGCTCGCATTTTTATCGCGCCGGGTTGGGCATGACTTCACTAAAATGGACCCTGACCTTTTAGTACCTAAATTAGAAGCGGTTGACGATGTTGGAACCAGATCGGGCCAAATGATCGATTTAGCCCGAAAAAACAGGTGGACCCTGCGCCAGCTTTATCAGCACTTTGCCGCAGCGCGCGGACACATGGTATTGGTCGGAACACCTGACATGGTGGCCGACATTATGCAAGAATGGTTTTCTAACCAGGCCTGTGATGGTTTTAATATTATTCCCTCTTTATTCCCTGACGAATTTGACGCATTTGTCGATCTCGTGGTTCCCGAGTTACAAGCGCGTGGTATCTATCGCGAAGCCTATGAGGGAAGCACCTTGCGCGAACTTCTTGGTCTTCGGATGCCGGTACACAGACAGACAAAAAATATATAAATCCGTAAAATTAAAAACAGATATGAGCGTTCAGAAACTCTTTTAATGATTCCATAGGCCTAACTTCGCCCAAACTCAGCATGTTGCAGCAATTGTGACGCATTATCCTGGGGAACGAAGCGCTCGCCGATCAATCTTCATCAGTGTCGTCCTAGGGAGTGAGTCCACAAATTTGATTTGCTCTGGGACTTTGTATCCTCCAATCTTTTGGACGCCAGATCGCAAACGGGCCGCAAGTTCATCTGTCGCCTCGTGTCCAGGATTAAGAACAACATAGGCAATTGGTTTGGTTAGCCCATCCTTGTCTTCGAAAGAAACGACTGCAGCCTCCAAAACTGCTTCATCTTCAGTAATCGCCGCTTCAACCTCAATGGGCGATACCCAAAGCCCTTTGACCTTGAATACATCATCAGATCGCCCCGAGAACCAAAAATATCCATCCTCATCAAACCGAAGAGTATCTCCCGTTCGTGTCCACTCGCCGATAAATGTCTCTTTTGTTTTATCCAGTTTTCGCCAGTAAAAGAAACACGCAGTCTTACTTTTAATCCATGCTTCGCCGTCTTTATTTGGCTCGGTAATTTCGCGGCCTTCCTCATCGACAAGCTTAGCCTCAAAACCAAAGACCGGCTTACCTAAACTCCCCCTTCTGAAATCTTTAGGTCGGTTGGCAATCCATTCGTAAGTTATTTCACTTGAACCAATGGAATCGAGTATTTCCAATCCAAAAAACTCAAAAAACTTTTCAAAGATTTCGGGAGGCATTTTTTCGGAGGCTGATGTTACCAACCCAATCGAGGAAAAGTCCGGAACCCGCGTTTGACCTGCAAACAGAATAATATTTTTAATAATCGTTGGGACCGTAATAAGTTTTGAGGGTTTTGAAGCCTCGATAATTTTTACTACGTTCTCGGCTGTGGGAGGCAGCCGAGAGATCACACTGGTTGCACCAAAATAGAGTGGTATCAGCAATCCTGGCCACAACCCATGCGTGAAATATTTTTTTGATGTAGCGTGAACCACATCTGATTCTCTATATTCCAAAAAAGCACCGTGCCTCTCAGGCACAAGGTAAAAGTCATGAGCAAGATGAGTGATACCTTTCGCGGTGCCTGTAGTCCCTCCGGAGTAAAACATGTAGGCGATATCATTGTGATGCAGCGGATATGGGTCTGCTTGATCGAACTGGCCTTCAACCATCTCCGAAAAAGTCAGCGTCTCTCTGTCTCCTGACTCTGTTACTGAAGCTCGATCACCCCGTACAATCACTGTTTTCAGTGTATGGGGTAATTCTTCTGCAACAGCATTTAATTTTTCAACCTGCTCACAATCAATAAAAAGCGCGCCGCAAGAAGTGTCTCTCAGAAAATAAAGCAGACTTTCGGCCTTATAGGCGTCAGAAACGACAGCTGGAACAACACCGCTACGTATGGCTCCAAACCAAGTGGCAGAATATTCTAGGCTGTCAGTGCCGAACATAAGAATTCTTGAACCGGGTTCAATTTTCAACGATTGAAGGCCGTTTGCCGCACGGCAAGTATGATATAATAGCTCTCGGTAGGTAAAATTCTCGCTATCAACGATTAACGCTGTTTTATCTCCACGATTATTTGCAAGATTCCTATCAAGTAAAACACTGGTTGGATTAAAATATTCCGGTATGTCTGGATCATTGAATGAGAGCCACTCATCTGAATAGATTTTCTTCTTGTAATTATTCACAACTTAATCCTTGGAAAAAAATTTCTAGACCCACTACCTATTGGTTCTAATACCCAACAATCACCTCTCCCGAATTGGGGCTAATGACCTGGCCTGTAACCATGTCGCACTCTCTCGAGGCAAGCCAAGCCACGGCATATGATATTTCTAGCGGTTCGGTAAAGCGACCGAGAGGCATAGCCTTAGAACGATTTTCCAGCATTTGATCAGAGTTACTTCCCCGCGTCATATCTGTAAGTATAAAACCTGGCGCCACCGCATTGCAGCAGATTTTCCAAGGCGCAAATTCTCTAGCCCAACTCTTAGTGAAACCGGAAAGCGCGGACTTCGCTGCCGCATAATGGCTTGCGAACGAACTGCCACCCATCGCGTAAATGGAAGAAATATTAATTATTTTCCCGTATTTTCGGGATTTCATCCCAGGCAAAACAGCTTGGACAGCAAAAAAAGACCCGCGCACCTGGATATCAAATAGATTGTTATAAATCTCCTCGGTAATGTCTTCTACTGCGAGCTTGTTGCCACTTACACCTGCGTTATTGACCAAAATATCAATCTTACCGAGTTCAAGCTCTTGTTCTGAAATTTTTGCTGTAAATTCTCCCACATTTCTGACATCGGCAATAATTTGACCAGCTCGCCTGCCATTACTGCGAACCAACTCCGCCGTTTCTGCAACAGAGTCAGGATTGATATCATGCACAATTACATCCGCCCCTCTCTCCGCCAGCAAACCAGCGTGACTGCGTCCCATGCCACGGCCCGATCCGGTAACGAGCGCGACCATACCCTCAAGACTGCTTCCCATAGGTTTTCGCTCCCCTGTTTATTTTGTAGACTACAAAATTACAAACTCATGGGCCAGACCGTTAAAAACGAAGGTTTTTGGTGATCACTAAATAAATACTCAAAGGGAGCTTTAAATGACCTCTGAACCAGCAAAAGGGATAGGTTCTTACGACCCAAGAACTTGGAAGTTACGAACATTCTATGATCACAGACAGAATTTTTTAGAGGGTAGAGACACCCCACGAGACTATCTGGAACGCTGCCTTGAAGTTATTGAACGATTAGAAACCGAGGTCAAAGCTTGGGCCTACCTTAATACTGACGCAGCCAGAAAAGCAGCGGATGAGTCCACAGAACGTTATAAAGCCGGTAAACCGCTATCTTTGGTTGATGGGATGCCTATCGGTATCAAAGATCTAATAGAAACCGCTGACATGCCGACCGAGTACAATAGCGATCTTTTTCGCGGTAATCAGCCCATAAGGGATGCCGCGTCCGTCTATTTTTTACGAAAGGGCGGTGCGATTATCATTGGAAAAACCGTCACGATCACTTTTGGTGGGGGAGATCCTGCAGAAACAAGAAATCCTTTCGACCTCAGGAGGACACCAGGTGGTTCTTCGTCAGGCACCTGCGCCGGGGTGGGATCAACCATGATACCCTGTGGACTTGGAACGCACGGCAGGGGCTCCACAATCCGACCATCAAGTTTCTGCGGCGTCTATGGCCTGAAAGGAACATTTGGCGCCTTGAATCGACAGGGAACTTACTCGGCGGCCGAGACTATGGACCATCTGGGCGTGATCGCTGGATCTTTGGAAGATATGTGGATCGTTGCCCGATATATTTCGGAGAATGCAGGCGGTGACCCCGGACATCCTGGTCTCTATGGAGGCCGATTGCCGCCAACACCTCGAAAACCAGAGAGGCTGATCGTATTAGAAACAGCTGGCTGGGAAGAAACTGATAGCCAGACCAAACAAGAATTCAATAAAGTTCTGACGCATTTAGAAAATTCTGGCATTGAACTGTATCGGCGGAGCGATGATCCAGCTATCGAAGCCTACGAAACTGAAACAGCTCAATCGCCTGAGATGTGGCGACAACTTTATCGCTTCGAAATGCGATTTCCAATGTACCAATACTTAGACTATGACGCCGATAAAATTCCTCCTCGTCTAAAGAAAGGCGTTGAGGAGGGCAGAGGGCTCACGCAAGCCGAATATCGCCAAGCCCTCGTAAAGAGAGAACATTGGCGACACATGCACGATGAGTTGGCAAATCGTTGTGACGGCATGATAACCTTAGCTTCTCCCGGCCCAGGTCCGATAGGAATGGATCAGGGGAGCGCAATATATAATGAGGCATCCTCAATAATTGGTATGCCGGCAATTTCGCTTCCGCTTCTTAAGGTTGACGGCATGCCGACTGGAGTCCAGCTGCAGGGCATGCGACACAGAGATGAGGCCTTAGTAGCGGCTGCTCGCTGGATAGCCTCAGATATACTCGATCATAACTAGCAAAATAGGCGACCTAAATTGGCTGAATACCGCCTAGGGGTGGATATTGGTGGGACCCACACCGACCTTGTCCTTACAGAAACTCGTTCAGGCAAATTATTTATAGAAAAAGTTGCCAGTACTCCCTCCAATCCATCCTTAGCTGTGATGGAAGGTATCTCGAGATTTCTCTCGCGAGGTGTCTCCTCCGAGGAGATTAGTTTTTTTGGCCATGGGACTACCGTGACCACTAACGCGCTTCTAGAACTTAAGGGAAGCAAAATTGGATTGCTAATAACGCGAGGATTTAGGGCAGTCCAAGAGGTGCAAACTCAAGCAAGAGAAGGCAATCAATTTGATCTAAACTTTCGTCGTCCGCCACCTCTTGTCTCGCAATCCATGACCCATGAAATTGCTGGTCGGTTAGATTTTGAGGGTAATGAACTTGAGGCCCTTGATGAAGAAGCAATCCGCATCGCCGCAAAATCATTCAAATCGGCTGGCATCGAGTCCATTGCTGTCTCATTTCTATTTTCCTACATGAACGATCGGCATGAGATTCGGACGCGAGAGATTTTGGAGCAGGAAATTCCTAACGCTTTCATTTCGCTCTCATCAAAGGTACTCCCTCGGATCCGGGAATGGCCGCGTCTTTCGACCACTCTTTTAAATGCATACCTCGAACCCGTATTAGCTAAATACACCAACGATTTGGATAGGGGTCTATTGAAGCTGGGCGTGACTACGCCTCGTCGATTCCTAATGCAATCCAATGGGGGTGTTATGCCCCTTAAGACAGGGGCTGCAGGAGGTAAGAGCGTACATACATTGTTGTCGGGGCCAGCTGCTGGGGTCCAAGCTACTGCATTCATCCTGGGGCAAAAACAGAATAATCCGCACCTTGTTACTATGGATATGGGCGGCACAAGCTGTGATATCGCTTTTATCAGTAACGCCCGACCTCTTGAGGTAACAGAGGGTGCCATAGACGCAAGAAGAATGGACATTCCCGCTTTTGATATTAGCACTATCTCCGCCGGCGGAGGAACAATCGCCAGATTGGGAGTTTCAGGACTTATTAGTGTTGGCCCCGACAGTGCAGGCGCTGACCCAGGCCCTGTTGCTTACCGTAAAGGGGGCACTCAGGCCACGGTCACAGATGCCGATCTAATATGCGGATTTTTGAACCCAAAATTCCTTCTGGGCGGTGAGACAATCCTTTCCATTGACGCGACTGAGGAAGCAATTGATAGCCAAATCGCCGGCCCCATGGGCATCACCACAAAAGAAGCTGCCGCGGGAATTGTCCGCTTAATTAATGCTCGAATGGCGGATGAAATAAGAGTCCAAGCGGCTAAGAAAGTAATAGATCTTAAAAACTTCACACTTGTTCCCTTCGGTGGAGCCGGCCCAGTTCATGCCGCAATGGTCGCAGAAGAATTGGATATACCCAGAGTTTTAATACCACCGAACCCTGGAGCGTTTTCTGCCTTGGGGCTCCTGTGCGCCGATATTATCCACGACTACATACAATCTGACCTTGTCAATTTAGAGGAACTAGAACCCGAAAAAGCCGAAGAGAAGTTTAAGTTTCTTGAAGGAAAGGCCGATGAAGAACTTAGAGATGAGGGGCTTGAGGGTGAAAAACGTGTATTTATTCGGGAAGTCGATTTGCGGTATGCCGGACAAGGCTACGAAATACGGACGCCGCTTGAGGGTCTCTCAAATGCAGAAATGTCGAAAGATGTAATTAATGAAATAGCCGAGCGATTCCACGAGATACATCATAAACAGCATGGACATTCGGCACGCGACCAGATCATTGAGCTGGTCAGCTATAGAGTTCGCGTTTCTGTTCCAGTTAAAAAACAAGCGCACTGGGAAACCGATAAGATTTTAGACATCTCAAAGAAAGTTTCGAGCCGAGAGGTTACTTTTGATGGAGTTCAGACCTTGGACACTATGGTTTATCAACGTGAGAGGCTTACCTCTGAGGACAATTTCAGGACCCGCGATCATTGAGCAGTTAGATTCCACGACCGTAATTCCTGAACATTGGACTGCACATCTCGATGACTTCGGCAATATCATTGCTGAGAGGCAAAAAACATGAAGGTTGATCCAATAACGGTAGAACTTCTTCGAAATCGCATTTCAAGCATCATGGAAGAGATGGACTACCATTTTTATCGCTCGGGTTATTCAACGATTGTGAGGGAATCAAGAGACTTTTCCTGTGCAATTGTAGACCGCCAGGGAAGACTTTTAGTTTCACCGTGGATGTTTTTTCATTCACCGGTTTACTTTCATTACGTGCAACGAATATTGCAGCTTTACGGAGAAGACGCCCTTCAAGATGGCGATGTATTTGTATCGAACCACCCGTATGATGCCAATCTGCCTCATGCATCGGATATGGGCTTTGTCGCACCTATCTTTCATTCTGGTAAGCTCGTTGCCTTCGCCTGTACTATTGCCCACAAAGCCGATGTCGGAGGGACTGTTCCGGGCAGTACTTTTGGGTCCGCTACTGAACTTTACCAAGAGGGCATGCTGCTTCCGCCGGTTAGAATTCATCACCGAGGCAAGGCCATCCCGGATATTGAAAGGCTAATTTCCGCAAACACAAGAGCCCCCTACGTCGTTCAAGGGGACATTGCAGGGCAAATTGGCGTGACCAGAATAGGGCGGGAACAAATTCAAAAAATTTGTGAGCGGTTTGGTGCGGACGTCCTAATTGGCGCTATGGATCAAATGATTGAAGCATCAACTTTGGAATTCGCAAGCGCTCTTTCCACCCTACCAGAAGGCGAATCCGAGGCGCAGGGTTTTCTTGATCATGACGGCGTAGAGCTAAATAAACAGGTCAAATTACATGTAAAGATCAAAGCAACCAACGGGCGTCTCCATTTCGACTTTTCAGGATGCGATGATCAAACCAAAGGACCGGTTAACCTCCGTATCGGTATGGTCGAAGCAGCTGTCTATTATAGCCTGATTGGATTACTTGATCCTGACTTGAGATATAGCGACGGTATCCGTGACCTGATTTCATTTACCTTTAGAAAAAACTCAGTCGTAAATGCGGACCCGCCGAGACCCTGCTCTTCCTACATGAAGTGTTGTCAAAAATTAGTCGATGTCATTTTAGAAGCCATGGACCCACTTATGCCCGGACGGTCAATAGCGCATTGCGGGGGAAGCGGCGGTTCAATCATTGTTGCGTGGCAGGGCAAAACAAAACCGAAGCGGGGTAATCAATATGAAATTTTCGGATCGGCCTACGGAGCCGGTCCAAATGGAGACGGAACTTCCGGGGCAACGCCCCATCTTGCAAATTTGTTCGCAGCTCCAATTGAGATCATAGAGACAGAGTTTCCCTGCCGAATAAGAAAATTTGAGCTTACCCCAGATTCGGGAGGGGCCGGCAGATATAGGGGGGGACTTAACTTTGCTAGGGAATATGAGGCTCTAGAGCCTGCAGAACTTGTCTATCGCTCTGATCGGGCAATTGAAGCACCGAAAGGACTGCAGGGAGGCAAGTCTGGCGGTTTCAGCCAATTTATCCTCCACCCAGACTCAAAGGACGCGCAAGTGATGCCATCAACATGCCGACTTAAAATTGAAAAGGGCACAATATTTAAGCTAAATGGCGCTGGCGGAGGCGGATATGGAGATCCTAAGAGCCGGCCGAAAAAGTCCATAGAACACGATATATCAGAGGGCTACCTAACCGAAGAAGCTGCAAGACGCGACTACGGGTGGAATGGCTGAATTTTCTGAAAAGGTGCCCTCCTCTAATAAGCTAATACCCGTATATGGGTTCGGGCTATTTAGCATGGGGATGATCGACTTATTTGTGTTTCTTATAAGTTGGTATGCAGCGCGCTCTCTTAACTTTTCCGCCACTGATGTCGGTCTTATTATAAGTGCGCGTGGCTACGTAGCACTTGTATTTTCCATCCATTGCGGTGTCCTGATGGACAGATTTGGCACGCGTCGTGTAAGCCTCGTCTTTATTGGTCTCGTGATTATTGGGGGAGCATTCTTTCCCTTCATGAGCAGTTTTTGGGCTTTATTTCTAATGCAGATGACTGTGGGAGGTGCGATTTCAATCGTTTGGGCGGGCGCCCTCACTCTGAGCGCACAAGTATCCAAAGGTGATGCTGAATTTCTGGGACGCTTTAGTTTTTACGCGCGTATCGGCACGTCGGCTGCACCTTTCATCGCAGGACTGGTATGGGACTTCGCAGGAGGCGTAATAGCTGCATTTACATTTGGAGTTTTTTGGGCGGTGTTGGGGTTTTTATGCCTCTGGTTTGCGCCTGAGCAACAAACAGCAGAGGAAATTAGAGCAGAGACGGATCAGAGTTCCTATGTTAAGAGACCTTTAACTTTACCTGATCTTTTGCCCCGAGTTTCAGATTACCTTCAGTGTTTTGCGCTTACGGCAATCCCGGCAGTGGCGTTCACGACTGCGGCAATCTTTGTTCGTAATTCTGCCTATAACCTGCAAACTTCAGTTTATGTTAACTTTGTCGAAGATCTCGGCTTCACAGCAACAAAACTTGCTATTTTGTTTAGCGCATCTGAGATTGGAGCTGGAATTGGTTCCCTTTTCTCGGGCAATGCAATGCGAAGTTTTGACCCGCGTGGCACCCTTATAATTTCAACGTTTGTTGGTTTAGCTCTTATACTTTCGACGCCAATTTTTGCCTCCATTCCAAATTATTTTGGTTGGGCTATTTTTATCTCGCTTTTACTCGCCCAATTCATTAGGGGCTTCATCCAAGGGGTGTCCCAACCCATTTTATTCGCTGTTCAGGCTCGTTCGGTCGGCAGAGACTTGCAGGGTTCAGTTGTTGGGCTGAGACAGACCGTTAATCGTCTGGGCGGCGTGATCATTCCGCCTGCAGCTGGCGCAGCTGTAGACTATTGGGGCTATGAGAATGGTTTCGCGGCAACTGCTGTAGGTTTGTGTGTTGCGTGGCTCTTCGTCGTCTATCTGGGCTTTCGTACGCCAGCAATTTCAAAATAGAGCTATACCCTCCCAATAAGATGTGTAGGCTTTGAAAGAATATAAAGTTGTGAGGTAGTGATGCAGGATCGCCCAAATTTTTTATTGATTATCACGGACCAACATCGCGCCGATCATCTGGGTTGCTATGGCAACGATATCGTTCGGACACCAAACATCGATGGTTTATCTGCACGCGGAACCCAATTCAATAGGTTTTATGTCTCCTGTCCCATATGCATGCCAAATCGGGCGACATTAATGACCGGCAGAATGCCGTCATTACATGGCGTTAAACAAAATGGGCAGCCCTTATCCATGCTAAATACGACGTTTACGGATATACTTTTGGCCGGGGGATACCAAACGGCTTTGGCGGGAAAATCGCATCTGCAAAATATTTCTGCGAGGCCTCTAGAAATGGGTCTCAAGAACCCTGATCCAAATAAGCTTCAACCACCAGTCGATCTGTCAGAGGCAAGGAAGAATTTTTGGGCGGATGGAAATTATGATCAAGAGTTGCCCAAAACATGGGAAAATAGGGATTTTGATCTACACCTCCCCTTTTACGGTTTCGAAGATGTTTCACTGGTAATCCACCATGGAGATACCGCGGGTGGGGACTATCTCAGGTGGTTCTCTGAAAGGCACTCGGATCCTGAGTCGCTTAGGGGAAAAGAAAATGCATTAGAGCCGGGCTTTGACGTATGGGCACCGCAGGCCTGGAGGACTGCGGTGCCTGAGGAACTCTACACGACGGCATATGTCGAGGAAAAAACAATTAGCTATCTCGAAAAATTCTCTAATAATAAAAAACCATTTTTCCTGCAAATGTCATTTCCCGATCCGCACCACCCATTTACGGCGCCCGGAAAATATTGGGATATGTATGATCAAAAAGACATACCTGTACCGGCAGCATTCCACCATCCTCAAAACATGCTTCCGCCCCATGTCGCCCATCTCCACGGCAAGCGTGACGCGGGTGAGGCGTTCAAAGATGGTGTGATGTCGTTTGCTTGCACCGAAAAGGAGGCCCGGGGTGCCATCGCCCATAATTATGGGGCAATCACCATGATTGATGATGCAATAGGAAAGACCTTGGGCAGGCTCGAGGACCTAGGGCTTGCGGAAAATACCATCGTTATCTTTACAACAGATCACGGTGATTACATGGGAGACCATCAACTGCTTCTGAAGGGAGCCATTCACTATCAAGGTTTGATCCGTGTGCCCTTTGTTTGGGCTGACCCAAACCGTACAAATAAGGGTCAAAAAACCGACGCGCTAGGAGGGACTTTAGATATCGCTCGGACAATTCTAGATCGAGCAGGTTTGGAACCATATTGGGGCATGCAAGGGAAATCACTTACTGATATTGCCGATGGGAAAGACGCTTACGACTCTTTGGTCATTGAGGAAGATCAGAGGCGGAGTTTGATGGGTTTCCCTCCACATTACAAAGTTAGATCGCTCATCACTGAGAGATATCGACTATCAATTTATAGCTGCGCTGATTGGGGTGAACTTTATGATTTGGAAAGAGATCCAAATGAGTTCGACAATTTATGGGCTGATCCAAATTATCAAATGATCCGCGCTGACTTGATGGAACAGTTGGCGCGAAGACAAATGGACCTCTCGGACCCAAGTCCATTTTGCACAGGGCATGGCCCCTGATGGCAAAAAAAGGGCTCCCAAGGAGCCCTTTTAGTCACTGAAGTTCTTTTTATCGGTAGTCTACAGCAATCACAACACGACGATTTCGTGCCTCTTTTTTTCCATCCCCTGTTGCGACAGCGGGGTCAATCTCACCTAGAGAGACGTCAACAACATCTTTCTTCAGGTTAAAACCAGCCGCCTTAAACATCGCCAGAACCGAGGCAACTCTCTTCTTTGCCAGGGCCTTATTGGCCTTTTTGCTTCCTACCGTGTCCGTGTGCCCTGTCACAGCAATGGAGTTACTCCTCTTACTGATTGCGAACCCAAGGGCACTTTCGACAGATATTTGAGCCTTTTTGGAAAGCTTGGAGCTACCAAAATCGAAGAACGCAATGAAATACTTCGTTCTAACTGGCCCAGGCGCTTTTTTACTTTTTGCGGCCTTCTTACTTACTTTTTTTTTTGAAGCAGCCTTCTTTTTCTTCTTTTTTTGTTGAGCGTTGTAAATAGCTCCTTCTAACATCGCCATAGCGCCATAGAAGTTACTCATACATGAGCCCATTTTTTTGTTCTTTTTCTGGTTCTTCTCAGCTTGTCTGAGCCAGCACTCAAACATTACTTGAGCTTTTGCAGCATTTTTGCCGTCTAATTTAGCGCCTTTGGAGTCAAGGGCAGCCCAAAGCCGGGCATAAGCTGGTCCAAGATCCTTCGCATATTTTCCTTTGATCTTTCGATCAGAAATCATCTGAGTGCTTGGTGCTTTACCGGTTGCGGCTTTCTTCGCTCGCTCGACAAAGAAGCGTACATTCTCATCTAGGCTATCTTCTTTTGCTTCATAAGAAGCCATCTTCGAATATTCTTTAAAAAGTGCCTTCTCGAAAGCCTTGCCTTTAGGCTTCATCTCACTCAGACCACCCACACCAGAGCAGGCGCTAACGAGCAGCCCGGCAATGGCTACAACAGTGATCTTTTTCCAGCAAACTTGCATTCTATGCCTCCCGTTTAAAAAGAATGGCGAACCCTACAACGCTGAACAGAGCGTGCCAAGGTAATTTTAGCCCAAATTCCAAAATCAGAGTTTTATGCTAAAACATCGCCGATAGCAGTTTTGTTATTTAAATACCCGTAACCGAAACATCTGAGCTTAGTATGGACGCAGAATTCCGAGTTCCCAAACCAGATGAGATACTCCCCTTTACAATGGAGGATGGGGCGGAGATCATTGTCCGAAGGCATGGAAACCCGGACGGCAAAAGAATAATTCTTTCGCATGGAAATGGATTTGCATCAGATGCCTATTTTCCTTTCTGGCAATACCTTCTGCCCGCGTATGACATCTTTTTATACGACCAGCGAAACCATGGTTGGAACCCGCGTCATGATCTCATAATTCATCATGATGTCCCCTGGTTTTCTTCAGATCTCGAGGAGATACTAAAAAAAATAGAGAAAACTTGCGGCCAAAAACCAACCTTTGGCGTTTTTCATTCCATATCCGCCATTACGTCAATTCGTCATGCACTTGAGTTTGGTTGGAATTGGCGAGGGCTGATACTATTCGATCCACCATTGGTTATGCCGCCAATGCACGACCTACACGGTATCTCTCAAGGTTATGACTTGATGCTTGCGAATTGGGCTGCAGAACGACAGGCCATCTTTAAGACCCCCCTTGATCTCGCAATGCAGTTAAAAAACTCTAAAAGTCATGGTCGCTGGGTGGCGGGTGCACACGAGCTGATGGCCCGGTCTATCTTAAAAGAGGACAAAAACAGCAACGATTGGAAACTCTGCTGCCCGCCCAGCGGAGAGTCGCGTGTGTACGCAACGAATGCATCAATGAACTTGACCCCGCATTTTGCCGAGCTCGCGGGTCCTCTCAAAATAATAGCCAGCGATCCTAATGGCTTACCTGCCCGATCCCCGGCATTAGTAAATCAGGCCTTGCATCAACTCTACGGACACTCATGGCAAGCCATCCCGGACACCACGCACATGCTGCAACTAGAAAAACCAGAGCTTTGTGCCCAGATTACTGAGGATTTCCTGGAAAACTTATAAGGTCCCTCTGAAAAGACTTTATTTTACCGCGTCTATATCCAACCAATTGCCATCAGGGTCAGAAATTTGCATTTGCCCGAGAGCGTTTTGCATAAACCAATCGCGCCGAGTATCTGCCTCTTTACTTCCTCCGAGAGGACGAGAGGCGAGAAAGGTATTTTTGTCACCAATCCGCCGCATCTCTTGTCTAAACTCATCAAGATTATCTACGCTAATACCAATATGGTCAGGTCCAGGACGTTTAATCGACATGCCCACAAATTTTTCGATATCCCACGGCATCAGGGATAATGTGACCGTTCCATCTGAAAGGTGGTAATTGGGATCTCCCTCCTTCCGATTTGCAAGCTGCAATTGAAAAACCTCTGAATAAAACTCTGCACATTTCTCCGCGTTTACAGTCCTTATAGCAAATCGACTAAATTTAGCGCCCTTCGACTCACCCCGCTCCGCGTAAACATCATCTAAATTTTCTCCGGATTTGGGGGCAAGATCGAACACATTCCCATCAGGATCGTGCCCGCTCCAGGCAGCAAAAGGGCGATAGGAGGGGCGCTTGACCATTTTTGCACCCCAATCCTTTGCATTCATGCGATCCTGAACGATATCGATATCATCAACCACCATCCCGAAATGGTCGATCCCCCCAATATAGCCATCCCGACGAGGAAGAATATTAAGACCGACATTGCCGTCCCCAACCACCGTAGACGCCTCTGGGTCATTTCTTCCAGAATTGGTGAATTTAAACAACGAACGGTAGTATCTCTCGAGCAAAGAATAATCTGAACTTATCATTGCCATATGATTAATTTGAGCGAACATTCAGCACTCCCGTTTTATTAGCGATTAATTTACGATCAAATTGAGGCTGAAATCGCATCATAAGTAAATAACCAATCGTAACGAGAGGCGATCTCGTCTTTGTCCCACTGCTCATCAACATATTTCTTCGCCACCTCGGGATCGGCCAGGCGAGAATTATGAAACCTTTTAGCATTTTCAGTTGAGCCCCTTACAGCACGCGTCGTGCGATCAATCCGTGCAGTTTGATAACGCTGTAAGGCTTCCACAATGTCTGAAACCTCGTCCAAGGCCCTAGCCAACATCAAACCATCCTCCATCGCCATAACTGCCCCTTGCGCCAGGAAAGGCAGCATCGGATGGCACGCATCACCTAAAAGGGTCACGCGTTCATCTGTCCAATTCTCAATGGGCTCACGATCCATCAAAGCCCACTTCAAGGGTTTTTCAATATTTGCCGCCAGCGTCCTCACAACCTCGTGCCAATCGGCAAAGTCAGATACACATTCCTCTCGAGAGCCTTCCGCGACCCAGCTCTCAACTTGCCAATCATCCCTCTCTTGGGCCCCAAAAAAATTTACTAACTTACCTCCCCTTAAGTAATAATGAACCACGTGCCCTCCTGGGCCCACCCAGTTTGTTCCTACCGGCCGAAGTAAGCCCTCCGGAAGATCACGAATATCAATGACACCCCTCCAGGCCATAATCCCGGTAAAATTAGGCTTATCATCGCCGAAGAGTGATTTGCGAACAGCAGAGTGGATACCATCAGCACCCACCGCCACGTCGGCACTCGCTTCTCCTCCATCCGAGAACTTCAAGACTGCCTTATCGTCGTTAGTATATGTCCCAACACAACTCCTATTTAAATGGATGGCATCAGGTTTCAACTTCCTCACCGCCTTAACCAGTACTTCATGCAAGTCGGCCCTGTGAAACATCATGTAAGGAAACCCATAACGCGATACCGACTCTGTCCCCAAATCAAATAAGGGCCAGGTCTGACCGGTGTTCCATATCCGAATCTCTTTCCCCGAGGGCGACCAACATATTTTTTCGATCTCGTCACCCAAATCGAGGTGATACAAAACCCTGGTACCATTTGCGCTCACTTGGAAGCCCGCACCGATCTCACCGAGGACCGGCGATTGCTCATAGACATTGACATCAATGCCACGTTTCAGAAGGGCGAGCGCTGCTATCAATCCACCGATACCTGCTCCAGCAATCGCTACTGAGGGGTTGTACTCAGACATAATAAAGTTTCCAGAAATAAAAAATAACGAACACAATACTTCTGTCCTCAGCATAATAAGAACTAAAGAACTGCAAAGACCCAAGAGGGGCTTTAAACAAAATCATTAGGTGTTAGTGTGTTGAAAAAAACTAGGGAGTTGTTTATGAGACACATGAAAAAATTATTGATTTCGGCAACCAGCCTCTCGGCTTTTGTGTTGGCAATGCCAGCACACGCGGATTCCGTTGCTTCGTTTTACAAGGATCGGCAGATTACAGCGATTTCTGGTGGGGGTGCCGGTGGCGGTTTTTCCTTTGTTGCACGCGTTTTGGCAAGACACATTGGAGCGAATACTCCCGGTAAAGCCAATTGGGTCGTTACTGCAATGCCAGGTGCTGGCGGGGCTCGCGCCGTAAAATATATTGTTAATGCTGCAGCTCAGGATGGAACCATTGTAGGCGCGGTCTTACCCCCAGCGGTTCTCTCCCCTCTTTTGCGTCCCAAGGTTGGCTACGACTCTCGAAAGTTACAATGGATTGGTTCAGTTACACCAATGGCTTCGGTCTTGACACAATGGCATACATCGCCTGCCAAAACGCTCAGTGCCGTAAAAAAAGTTGAGGTTACTTCCGCCACGTCTAGCAAACTCTCCACGGGCTATTTTTTCCCCGCGTGGATGAACCACACGGTTGGAACGAAGTTTAAAGTGATTGCTGGATATCGCGGGGGCGACCGCCAAAATAATGCGATGGAAAAAGGTGAGGTTAACGGGAGGTCTAGCTTTTATAATAGTTACAAATCAACCAAACCCCACTGGATTGCAGGGAAGAAAATTGTCCAGATAGTTTATATGGGCCCCTACACCAAAGATCTTGCAGAGGCGGGCGTTCCTAATGCAATGGATCTTATGAAAACCGAGCGAGACAAGGCTGTGGTGAATTTCTTAAAGACTGGTCCATCAATCGGTCATGGCTTTTTCGTATCACCAGGAGTTCCAAAAGCACGTGTGATCGCGCTTCGGGCCGCCTTTAACAAAACCGTAGCTTCACCTAAATTTTTAGCGGAAGCGAAGAAACGCAACATAGTCGTGGATCCGGTCAAAGGAGAAGATCTAGACCAGGTGGTAAAATCGGCCTTTTCAACCCCGCCGGAGACCATAGAATATTTCAAAAAGGCCGTAGGCTTTACTGCGCTTATGAAGGAAGCAGCTGAAAAAAGGAAAAAGGCGCGGGCAAAGAAAAAAGCTAAAGACAAAAAGAATTAGGCGATATCCAACATGCCTGAAGGCACATCTTTACACGGTAACGAGGCGGATACGGAGACGTTCCGCCTCCGCTCCTTTGTAGACCAACTATTTGAAACTAAATCTATCGAACGGGTAACGGAAAAGATCCCTCTAGGTCGCATCGCGGAACGCCTGGAGGCAAATCCCAAAGCGGTTATATTTGACAGGGCTGGGCCCGAAGAATTCGAAATTATTGGAAATTTAATGGCCGATCGAACCAGGTTGGCAGCGGCCTTTGGCGTCGGGCCAGCGGATCTCTTATCCGAGGTTATAAAACGGCTAGCATCCCCGCAGCGAACGATCATTGTCACTTCGGAAAACGCACCTTGTCAGTCCATTATATGGGAAGGAAAAGATGCGGACCTAACAAAATTACCGGCAATATTTCAACATGGAAGGGACGGTGCTCCCTATTTTTCATCTACCATCGATTATGCCATAAACCCTGACACGGGTCTGACAAATGTTGGCTGCCGACGAATGATGTTGCGGAACCGAACTGAAGCTGGCGTCGACCTTAATTCTCCGAGTGACCTCAAAGCCATATATGAGGCCGCAGCTCGGCGGGGCGAAAATTTACCAATAAGCTTTGTCTTTGGTTCACACCCAATTGATCATGTTGCAGCAACCATGCGTATTCCGGTTGATGAAACCGGGCTTGTTGCCAATCTTCGTGGCGCACCCCTTCCACTTGTAAAATCTGTTACCAATGAGATTTTGGTCCCAGCAGATGCGGAGTGTATTATTGAGGGGTATCTTGATCCTCGCGGACATGTTGAGGACGAGGGACCATTTGGAGAATTCGCCGGCTATTACGGAATAATGAAACAGAATCCGCTATTCCACGTCACGGCGATCACGATGCGAAAAGATCCATTATTCCAGGTTTCGACTATCGGCGGTCAAGCCTTAGAATGCACCGATACTGTATCTCTAAACGCGATAAAGACTGAAGCTGTTGTATGGAGAGCACTTCAAACCGCCATCAGAGAGCCAGTTGCCGTTTATGCTCCAAATGCCGGGGCCGGAATGTTCAACTTGCGTGTCGGCATCAAACAACGGGTACCTGGAGAGGCACGCAACGCCATCGCCGCCTGTATCGGGTGTCTCGCCAATATCAAAAATGTCTTCGTAGTTGACGAGGATATCGATGTGTTTAACGACGCAAGAATGGAGTGGGCGCTCGCAACACGATTTCAACCTGATAGAGACTTGATTGTTGAGGGAGGCCTTCGAACGTTGCCATTGGATCCATCACTTTATGGATCTCGGGTTGGAGGCAAAGCCGGCTTCGATCTCACCATTGCTCTAGATCGAAAGAATGCCATCGAATTTAGTATTCCTGCGGCTCCTCGCTATGAGGGCCATAAATATGAGTCGGTTGAAAAGGCGCTAAGCGATGGACCCAAAACATTTGAAGAGTTAATGGTAGCCCGAGAGAGTTTTGATGGACGAGAAATTGCGCTTGAGCTAGATGAATTACGTCAAGCGGGAAAAATTTGCAGATTAAAAGAGGGCGAATACAGTCTTTTAGATGAATAACAACTCAGCAAAACCCAATTTTCTTATCTTCATTACTGACCAACACAGAGCAGACCATCTTGGGTGCTACGGCAACGATATCGTTCAAACGCCCAACATCGATAGTATTGCAAACCGCGGTACTCGTTTCGACAAATTCTACGTTTCATGTCCCATTTGCATGCCGAATCGTGCAACTCTTATGACTGGCCGCATGCCTTCACTCCATGGGGTAAGACAGAACGGGATTTCGCTCTCTTTGCAAGAGGTAACCTTTACTGAGCTCATGCTAGATGCAGGCTATAGAACAGCGTTGGTGGGCAAAAGTCATTTGCAAGGGATGTCGGCGACACCAGTAGAGGTTGGTCTACCAAAACAGGATCTAAATAAGATACAGCCGCGCCACGATTTAGCTGAGGCTAGGCGACAAAGATGGTCTGATGGATGTTACGAACAAGAGTTAAAAACAACATGGGGTCGCAATCCTGATTTTGAGCCTGTAACGCCATTTTACGGTTTTGAACATCTGGCCCTCGCTGTCGGACACTCAGATAGAGTTTGGGGACATTATTCTAGATGGCTGGAAGAGAGATATCCGAATTCAGATTCGCTCCGTGGCCCCGCAAATGCTATCCCATCCAACCGAAAAATAATTGCGCCCCAAGCTTGGCGAACAGCGGTCCCTGAAGAACTTTACCCAACCAGTTTTATCGCAGAGGAAACCATCAATTACTTATCGGAACACGCCACTTCGTATCCAGATAAACCATTCATCCTTCAATGCTCTTTTGGTGACCCACATCACCCTTTTACCCCCCCAGGTAAATACTTTGATATGTATGATCCCGATGAGGTTCCCTTACCCGAAGCATATAACCATCCCCAAAAGAATTGGCCGCCCCAATTAGCGGCAATCCTTCAAGAACGGGAAATGGGAAAAGCAAACAAAAATGGCCAAAGGGCCTTTGGGGCAAGTGAAGCCGAGGTTCGAGATGCAATCGCTCTCAATTATGGCTCGATCACAATGATTGATGACGCCATCGGGCGAGTTTTGGCTGCGCTTGAAAAGAACGGATTAGCACAAAATACCGTCATAATCTTTACGACGGATCACGGCGACTTTATGGGAGACCATCAACTATTGTTAAAAGCCGCACTCCATTATCAAGGCTTAATAAGAGTTCCTTGTATCTTATCTGATCCAGATGAGGAGAATGCGCCCATAAGTTCTACTGGGTATTCCGGTACCATTGATTTAGCAGGAACAATTCTGGGCCGTGCCGGAATTCAACCTTTTAACGGAATGCAGAGTAAATCCTTGTTTGACATAGCTCGGGGAAAAAATAGTCGAGAGGCTATACTGATAGAAGAAAGCCAACGTCGGGGTTACATGGGATTTGGGAATAATTTCAAAGCGAGAACCCTATTGCATGATGATTGGCGTTTAACCAAATACAGCAACACAGGATGGGGCGAAATTTATAACCTCAAAAATGACCCGAATGAGTTTGTCAATTTGTGGGATGAACCCGATTATGCGAGTACAAAATCTGACCTGCTTGAGTTGATGGTTAATGAAATAATGAACCTCTCTGAGATGAGCCCAGCGGCCAACACCCACGGACCATAAAAGACTATCAGCGATTTCAATCTCATATTGAATGGCGAGATAGCCCAACCCCCTGGCAGACATCGCAAACTTGGGATCAGAATTAATCAATTATACTTTGTTTAGCGCCTCTCAAGCATTCATCAGCTTGTACTTTCTAGTCATTAAAGCGACAATCGATCCTCTATTGGGGTAACAGAGGAATTCAAATGCGTTTAAAAGATCGGGTGGCGGTCATAACCGGAGCTGCTAGCGGAATTGGTCAGGGGATCGCAACTTTATTCTCTGATAACGGTGCTAAAATCGTTGCCGCTGATAAGAACGTCTTGGGCTTGAGTGAGACCGTTGACCAGATCGTCAAAAAAGGTCAAGAGGCGGTTTCAATAGAGATGGATGTGATAAAACCTGATGACGCGACTCGAATGATAGAGTTCGCAAAAGCTGCTTATGGGAAAGTTGATATTCTTGTAAACGTTGCTGGTACAGGACAACGTCATTCATTTTTAGAGGCAACCCCCGAAGAGTTCGATCGTGTCATGAAGGTCAATCTTTACGGAACATTTTATTGTACTCAGGCCGCGGGAAGAGAAATGGTCAAAAACAACTATGGCCGGATTATAAACATAGCCTCAATCGCCGGCCTTCGTGCCGGTTCAGGTCGTACCGCTTACGGCACCTCAAAGGCGGCCGTGATCGGCCTCACGAGACAAGCAGCACTCGAATTAGGGCCGCAGGGGGTTAACGTGAATGCCGTCGGGCCCGGACCTGTCGATACGCCTTTGACGCGGGTAACCCATAATGAGGAAACGCGTGAGGGTTATAAAAAATATATCCCGCTTAAACGCTATGGCACCATCGAAGAAATAGCAGATGCAGCGCTTTTCCTTGCCGGGGAAGCGGCATCATACATGAATGGTCACATTCTGTTCTGTGACGGAGGTTATATTTCTGCAGGGATCGCCTCAGATTTTGGCGGGAATATTGCCCCCAATCACTGATTTTATGAGATTCTTGTCTAGATAGTAAAAATTAAAGGAAAAACTTTATGTCGGAAAAATTAATCCCTGCTTTTCAGAATTTTGTTGATGAGCTGCGTCAAATTTGGGCTAAGGAAACCGAGGATGAAGTCAGAATGAAAAAGGCCCATGCAATTATGGAGTCTACTCTATTGAATGATTCAGAGTTTCTTAACCGCAGCAAAGACTGGCCCTCAACAGAGGGCCGCAAGAATCTACTTTTTTACACCGATCCCGACTATGGATTCGTAATCAATGGGGTTGTAAGGGAGCCAGGTCGAACCGGCAGTGTACATGATCACGCTAATGCGTGGGTGCTTTATGGGCTGCTGGATGGCACAGAAACCCTAGAGCGATTTGATGTGATCGACGATCGTAGAAGCGAAGGTTATGCAAAAGTCGTCTTAACCAGCGCGCCAAAGGGAGTGGCAGGAAAAGCGGATTTGGTAGGGCCTTATGAGGTTCATGCCGAACAAGGAAGCGACATTCGTTCAGTTGCAGTCATACTTCGGAGCCGGGAATTGGTCGGCAAAATACTTCAAGGCAGATATGACCGTGAAACAGGAAAATACTACGAAGGGTCAGGTCCAGACCAAATTCCATATCCTCTAACCGCATAATGACAAGCTCAACCCCGTTTCTTACGACTGTCGTGGGCTCAATGCCAAAACGACCGTGGTTATACCGCCCACGGACAGTTGAAGAGCTAGAGAAAGATTATCGTTACGGACAACGCGGCTTATGGACGCTGGATGGAAAAGCTCTCGACCTTGCAAAGGACGATGTGACCCGTTTGGCAATTCGCCAACAGGAACATGCCGGAATTGATGTTGTTAGCGATGGCGAACAAAGACGTGAGCATTATTTGACGCATTTCACTCAAAACATTGAGGGCTTCGATTATAGTGAACTCGTCGAAAAAACAATAAGAGGGGGCAACAAGGCTAAGTGTGGTCGATGCATAAAGCCTATTTTGCATAAAGAGCCAATAACGGTAGATGACCTAACTTTCCTCAAAGGAGAAACAAATCATCCCGTCAAAGTTACCCTTCCCGGTCCAATGACAATCGTCGACTCCACCTTTGACGATTTTTATCATGATGAGAAAGCCTTGGCCGGAGATTGGGCACTGGCAATTAATAAAGAGGCCAAACTCTTGGATGCACTGGGGCCGGCAATAATTCAATTTGATGAGCCTGCCTTCAGTCGTTATCCCAAAAAAGTTAAAGAGTGGGGTATAGATATGTTGAATGTCGCTGCCAGCGGGCTCAAAGCTGAAACAGCCGTACATATCTGTTACGGTTACCCTCACCCAGAAAAAAAAGATCGGGCGATCACTGACTCTTATTCAGACATTATATCAGCCCTCGATGAATCTTCTATCGACATTCTCGCATTAGAGTTTGAAGGGGCAAATCTAGACCCGGCCCTTCTCTCATCATGCCCGTCAAAAAAAGTTATGTTCGGATGCGTTTGGAATAGCAATCAAACTATGGAGACACCCGAAAAGGTAGCGCTTAAATTATTGAGAGCCGCAGAAATTCTCTCCCCAGAACAGATAATGCCGGCACCAGATTGCGGTCTTGCTCCATGCACCTCAGATGTCGCCTACAAAAAGCTCGAGGTTTTGGTTGCCGGCGCCAAACTCGCCAGGAAACGGGCCTAAAGCATGATCTATCGCGCGGGCAACAAAGAATTACAGGGCGCAAATGCCCTCGTAACCGGTTCCAGTCGAAATATTGGAAAAGCCATAGCACTCACATTAGCGGATGCTGGGGCAAACGTGATGATAAATAGTCGGAACTCCCAGAAGGAAGCCGAAGATGTAGCCAATCAGGCTCGAGACATGGGCGTAAAAGCAGCGGTCTGCCTGGCTGATGTTTCGAGTAGTGACCAGGTAGAAAAATTGATTGGCGCCACAAGTAAAACACTTGGAGGGATAGATATTTTAGTCAGCAATACCGCGATGAGAGGGGAAACCTCTTTAGAGGACACAACCGATGAATATTGGAGACAAATTCAGGGATCCTCGATTGATGCTGCTTTCTTTTGCTGTCGCGCGGCCGTGCCTTTTCTTAAGAAAAGTAATAGAGGAGCTATTGTGAACATTGGTGGGGCTACAGCGAACAGCGGAATTCCAGATCGAGCACATGTTGCGGCTGCCAAAGGCGCGATTCACGGCATGACAACAGCCATCGCCATAGAACTTGCCCCTTTTAATATCACAGTGAACTGTGTCTCACCTGGATATATTGATACCGGTTCTGGTCATGTTCCGCCTCACATCCTGAAAAGGCCCTCTCCGCTTGGGCGAGCTGGCCGCGTTGAGGAGGTAGCGGCGACTGTTCGACATTTGGTTGGCCCTGGCGGAAGATTTACAACGGGCACAACCGTCCATGTAAATGGTGGCTGGTATACAAGCAGCGGTTAATTAAGACATCATCCAGGATCATAAACCGTAAAGCGCCCGGGCGTTATCTTCCAATATTTTTGATGCAACTTCTGGCGAAACCTTACCGTCTTCGCTAAGTTTTCGAAGCGCCTTAATTTCAGTAGAAGTATCGTTATGACCATAGTCTGTTCCCACGACGATTTGGCTCTCTCCTGCATATTTTAGAACCCAATCAAGGTCATCTGTGACTTGGCAAGCAACCCACATTCGATTATCCGCCATTATTGTAGGAGACATATCCGTGCCCTTTCGACGAAGCCTTATGGAAAGGTCATTTAAAGCGTACGGGACCCATTGCGCACTGACCTCGACATAACCCCAACGCAAAGTTGGAAACATAGCCGGTATTTCTTTCAATAAAAGTTGATGAAATGACGCAACAACTGGCAACTTAGCCTTTGCAAAACCTGCATCGTCTTTGTAGATGTCCTCGAGAAGAAAACTATTGTTCCCCGCATGAAAACAAATTGCCAGATCTAACTCCTGTGCGGCCTCATAAAGCGGGAAATAGCGCTTAGAATAAAGTGGCGTATCATGTTCAATACCATGAACGTATACACCACAGGCCCCGTTCTCTTTGCCAAATTTAAGCTCCGCTTTCACCGTATCGATATTCAACAACGAAGGCATCACCACCCACCTAAGCCGGTCGGGCGCCTGCCTCCAGATCGAGGCCAACCAACGGTTATAGGCTCTACATAAGGCATATTCGATCTCATGGTTTCTTGTCCATGGCCGCAGAAAAAGTGTCGGGTATAGAACCTGGACATCTATTCCGAGATCATCCATATGGGCGAGCCGCCCGACTACATCCTCCATCTCCCTTGCCTCACGCGAAGTGTTGGCTCCAACGTTTCCTTCTTTCGGCTGCATCCTGTTGTCGAGGTACCAAAATTCGCGTTGAACAACACCCACACTGCTCTCCACTCCGCCCTCTTTGGTTGTCACTACCCGAGGACGGTATTTTTCAAATTCTGAGTCTAGAAAATCAAAGGTTCTTTCGCACTCAACTACATGCGCATCAGCGTCAATTGATCCCATTCACAATACCTCATTTGATTTATTTTTTTGAACATCACAGCAAGAAGAGTAACCCAAACATCAAGGGTTTCACCATACCCCTGAATTCCGTAAAGTCTAAAAATTATGGAACATGTCGATTGCATCGTCATTGGCGCTGGAGTGATAGGTCTAGCCATCGCTCGTGAACTATCAATTACCGGCAGGGAGGTGTTAATCCTCGAGGCGGAGGATTCCATAGGGAGCCATACATCATCAAGAAACACAGGATGCATTCACGCCGGTATTTCTTATCCGATGGGAAGCTTGAAAAATCGCTTGTGTCAGCGCGGCAAACAACTTCTTTACGAATACTGTCCGGAACGGAATATTGGACATAATCGTTGTGGAAAGCTCTTGGTGGCAAATGACGATCAACAGGTTATTCGGCTCAGAAAACAACTAGAAAGAGCAAAAAGTAACGGCCTTCTTGATTTAAGGCCATTAGATGCTGCCGAAGTTCGTGAACTTGAGCCAGAGCTTATTTTTAAAGAAGTGGTCCTATCACCGTCCTCTGGTATAGTCGACCAACACGATCTAATGAATGCACTACTTGGAGACGCTGAAAACTCTGGCACGCAATTGGTCCTTAATAGCCCGGTTATTGGTGGGGTGGTCACTGATCGCGGCATCCAGATAGATGTGGGCGGTAAGGATCCAATCTCAGTTCACTGTAAAGTTTGTGTAAATGCTGCGGGCCATAACGCAACCGAGGTCTCAAAATCTATTTTTGGTCTCAACGCCGAGTCGGTTCCAAATGTGATTTTTGCAAAGGGAAATTATTTTGTTCTCACCTCAAAAAAACCGTTTAGACGATTAATTTATCCTGTACCCGATGAAAATGGTCTATCCATCCATGTTAGCCCTGATATGTCTGGGGCTATACGCTTTGGACCCGACACAGAATTCACTTCCACTATAGACTATATGGTAGATCCAAATCGCGTGGGACCCTTCTATGAGGGCATCAGAAAATTTTGGCCCGCATTACAAGATGGTGATCTAGAGCCTGGTTATGCTGGCATTCGGCCGAAGCTGAGCGAAGCACGTGCAACCAATCTAGACTTTCTCATCCAAGGCCCCCAAACGCATGGAATTCCTGGTCTCATATGCCTTTACGGGCTTGAGTCGCCGGGGCTGACCTCATCTATGGCAATAGGTGAATATATTCGTGAGATGTTGGTATGAATAAATTCAATGAATTTACCGCAACAGAAGTTGTTAAAAAGATCAAAACCGGACAGGTCACTGCAGAGGCTGTAATGCGAGACTGTCTTGACCGTGTCGCTGAACGGGAAGCCACCATCAAAGCCTGGGCGTACTTAAACCCGGAGCAAGCGCTTAAGGAAGCTATCAAAATAGATCGGGGAGAAAAATCTGCCCCCTTAGCTGGGTTACCGATAGGAATTAAAGATGTTCTCGATACATCGGATATGCCCACTGAGATGGGATCCTCCATCTATACCGGGTGGAAGCCTAAGGTTGATGCGGCTTGCGTAGGGATCATGCGCGCTGCTGGTGCTCTCATCATGGGAAAAACGGTTACGTGCGAATTTGCGGGGTCTTACCCCGGACCAACAGCTAATCCGGTGAATCCGGAACACACTCCCGGAGGATCATCTAGTGGCTCAGCAGCTGCGGTTGCCGACAGAATGGTCCACGTCGCATTTGGCACGCAGACTGGTGGTTCTGTTCTAAGACCCGCCTCTTTTTGTGGGATATTTGGTTATAAACCGACGTACAACATCATTAATCGATCAGGCCTCCTTTTTGCTTCCGAGAACTTAGATACTATTGGTCTGATGGCCAGATCCGTTGACGACATCGATCTTGTCTCCTCAGTACTCCTCAACAGACCTGAGCTCCCACCGGCAAAGGAAGTTGCGCACCCACGTATTGGCTTAGTCAAAACCCACCTTTGGACTGAGGCATCTAGTGAGACGCGGTTCGCAGTAGAAGACTCAGCAAGAAAATTATCTAACGCCGGTGCGGAAATAATAGATATACGTATGCCCGAAAATTTTGAGGATCACACAAGAACCAGAAATCTCCTGAATGATTTCGAACGGAGCCGAGTTCTATCTTGGCATTCACGGAACCATCGTGAAAAAATGTCTGATAAAATTCTTCAACAAGTCGATAACGGTTTGACTATACCCTGGGATGAGTATCGTTCGGCGCTGCAGAGAGCCGAAGATGGAAGAGCCATGATGGACACAATTTTTAAACCCTTAGATTTTATTCTTACCCCGGCTGCAAGCGGCGAGGCCCCCAAGACTTTAAGAGATACTGGAGATGCAAGATTCCAAGGCTATTGGACTATTTTACACGTGCCTACTATGACGCTACCCACTCACACAGGTCCAAACGAGCTCCCCGTAGGAATCCAACTTGTTTGTCCTCGATGGCAAGACAACCAGCTTATTTCATGGTGTAAATGGGTCAGCAAAATATTGATCAATTAAATTTTGAAATTACTATTTACTGGAAAGACAAGTGAACAACGACAATTCTATTCCTGATTTTTCTTCAAAATACGATGTCTTGGTGATCGGCGGAGGGAACGCTGCCCTATGCGCTGCAATAAGCGCACGGAGAGATGGATCAACCGTACTTGTTCTTGAACGCGCTAAAGAATTTTATCGGGGTGGCAATACCAGGCATACACGCAATATGCGATGCGCCCACGATGAAGCCACTGATACCCTCACCGGCCCTTATCCTGAGGACGAATTATTTGATGATCTTATGCGGGTCACCGAGGGTGAGACAGATCAAGAACTCGCCAAGCACATGATCCACGAGAGCAAAGATATGCTGAATTGGATCGTTGAACAGGGTGTTAAATTTCAGCCACCCTTAGGCGGAACTCTTGGACTAGGTCGAACAAATTCTTTTTTCCTAGGTGGTGGTCGCGCGATGCTCAATGCGCTTTATGAGACCGCAGAAAAAATTGGCGTTCAAATTTGCTATGAGGCGGAAGTTACCTCTCTAGAGATCGAAAATGGCATGTTTCTGTCAGCAGAAGCTAAAATTGGAGCTGATCCAGCAAAAAATTACAATATACAAGCTAAATCGCTGGTGGCTGCCGCTGGAGGCTTTGAGTCCAATATCGATTGGTTGAAAAAATATTGGGGAGAGGCGGCAGAAAACTTTTTAATCCGGGGAACCGCAAATAACCAAGGTTCGGTCTTAAGAATGCTATTGGATAAGGGTGCTCAGGAGATCGGAGATCCAACCCAATGCCATGCTGTCGCCATTGATGCAAGAGCTCCGAAATACGATGGTGGAATTATCACCCGATTGGATTGTGTGGTTTTCGGCGTCGTCGTAAACAATCGTTCGGAGCGATTTTATGATGAGGGCGAGGACATATGGCCTAAACGTTATGCTATTTGGGGGCGTCTGGTGGCTCAGCAGCCCGATCAGATAGCGTTCATTATTTTCGACCATTCAGTTTTGAAAAAATTTATGCCCTCCCTTTATCCGCCCATAAAGGCCGACTCAATAAATGAGTTAGCAAAAAAACTCGAAATTCCTGAGGAGAAACTGGTAGAGACTATAAATCAATTCAATGGCTCAGTCATCGAGGGAAATTTTGATCATACCATCCTAGATGATTGCCATACGGAAGGGATTAATCCGCCAAAAACACACTGGGCCAGAAGAATAGAGACACCGCCGTTTTATGCTTATCCTGTCCGACCCGGGATCACTTTTACATATTTAGGCGTTAGAGTGGACAGAGATGCGAGGATCCAAATGTCTGACGGAAAACCATCTGCAAATATGTTCGCTGCGGGCGAAATTATGTCCGGCAATGTCTTAGGGCGAGGGTATGCAGCAGGTATAGGCATGACCATTGGAAGTGTTTTTGGGCGTATAGCCGGAAGGGAGGCATCAAAAAATGTCCGCAACTAGCAATGTTATCGGGCAAGGTCCCTTAGCCAAGCCAACCAAAGCGGGAGGCAGAGGGATTGAGCACTCTTCTGCGAACCTTACTGAAGCAGACCGCCTGATGACGATTTGTAATTCATGTCGTTACTGCCAAGGGTTGTGTGCAGTATTCCCGGCGATGGAATTACGCCGTGATTTTACTGAGGGTGATTTAAGTTACATGGCGAATCTGTGTCATGCCTGCGGCGCATGCTTTGCCGATTGTCAGTTTTCGCCCCCGCATGATTTTGAGGTCAACGTGCCAAAAACAATGGCGACTCTGAGGGCGGAGACCTACAGCCGGTATGCATGGCCAAATTTCCTTTCAGGCCTATTTTACCGCAATGGCCTCACCATCAGTATTATCACTGCGCTGAGTGTCGCAGGATTTATTTTGGGTTTCATCTATTTCAATAATCCTGAGCTATTATGGGCCGTGCACAAGGGGCCTGGAGCTTTTTATAAATTGATGCCGCATAATACCATGGCCCTCCTCTTTGGAGTCGCTTTTGTCGCTGCAATAATAGCGATTATTATGGGAGCCATAAAATTCTGGAAAGACACCAGTAATGCTAGTATCGCTGGTTCCGGGAATGGGTTTTGGCAGGCTCTCGGTGACTCTCTCAAGTTAAGGTATTTAGATGGCGGCGGAGCTGGCTGCAGTGGGGAAACTACCCAAAAGAAAGATGGACGCAAACATGCGCATCATATGACCTTTTACGGGTTTCTCCTATGTTTCGCATCGACATCAGTCGCAACCCTTTATCATTACGGTCTAGGAAGAGAGGCTCCCTATCCTTGGTGGGACTTACCCGTAATCCTTGGAACTTTGGGAGGAATTGGACTTGTAATAGGACCGGCGGGGCTCCTGATAGAAAAGTTTAGAAGACCGAAAGAGTTACAGGATGCAGACCGGTTTGGAATGGATACAGGTTTTATCGCAATGCTGTTCTTGACATCATTTACTGGCCTTGCATTGCTTTTCTTAAGAGAAACACCACTCATGGGTATATTGCTGGCGATCCACCTCGGGGTAGTTTTCAGCCTGTTCTTGACACTTCCATACAGCAAATTTGTCCACGGTATTTATCGCTTTATGGCGCTAATTCGTTTCGCGAAAGAGAGCAATGCAAATCATTGATTTAATTAATCTTAAAAAAAACACTCAAATGGGCGAGAATAGAGGTCATTAAAATTGGAATTAAAAAAGCACGGGCGATATGACTATAGCCCTATTAGTGAGCGGCCCGACTACAGTTGGCCAGAGGGAAAAAGGCTCGCGTTTTATATCGGTCTAAATATTGAACACTTTAGTTTTGGCGAAGGCCTTGGGCATACGCCAACAAACCCTGGTGTTCAACCTGATGTCCGAAATTACGCTTGGAGAGACTATGGGCTTCGGGTCGGGATTTGGCGAATTTTTGATCTCTTAGATGAGTTGGGTCTACCTGCAAGCCACCTAATGAACACGTCAATCTATGACTACGCCCCCCAAATTCCAAAACGTATTCGAGAACGCAATGATGAATTTATTGGCCACGGTATTACTAACTCGGAACAACAAGGTGATTACTCTGAGCGGGAGGAGCGTTCTTTAATAGAAAGTGCCACGAATGCGTTTATAGAACATGAGGGGGAAGGCCCTGGTGGCTGGATGGGACCTTGGATCTCGGAGAGCGTCCACACCCCCGACTTATTAAAAGAGGCCGGCTACAAGTTTATCATGGACTGGTCGAATGACGATCAACCAACCTGGATGCGCACTAGATCCGGCCCATTACTGATGTTGCCTTATCATATTGAGATCAATGATTCGCCGGCGCAACTCTCTCGCAGGCATACAGCAAGTCAATTTACCGAGATGGTTTGTGCCCATTTTGACGAGCAGATAAGACTGTCTGATAAACAACCTTTAGTTTTTAGCCTCGCCTTACATACATTTGTAGTCGGACAGCCTTATCGTCTGGCCGGTCTTCGGGACATCTTACATCATATATGCAATCATCCAGAGCGTGAAAAGATATGGTTCACTCGCCCCCGTGAGATATACAGCCATGTAGCATCGCTGCCAAAGGGCACCGTCCCAGGTGATGATTAATAACGACTAAAGACTAGACGCCAGCACTTGCCGCATTGAGGGTATCCATTTCCATATCATCATCGCGCACAGCGCCGATGAGATCTGAAACTCTCTCTATACCGCGGGCATCACACCAGGCCTCTAAATCGTCAATTATTGACGTTAAGGCAGTAGGGTTCCTGAACCCGGCGTAACCGATGCCAACGGCGCTAGCTCCAGCCAACATATATTCCACGACATCCTCGGCTTTGGTAATGCCACCGATCCCAATTATCGGTATTTTAACTTCCTTCGCGCATTGATACACCATCCGTACCACGATCGGCTTCAGTGCTGGAGAGACCATGCCGCCATATTTATTTCCAAGTGCTGGCCTAAAATTATCAGTTCTAATTTTTAGTGAAAGAAACGTGTTTGCAATACACACAGCATCGGCCCCAGCCTCTTCAGCAGCCAATGCAATAGAAACGAGGTCACCGGCATTGGGAGAAAGTTTAGCCCAAAGGGGTTTATCCGTGGCTTCCCTCAACTTTCCAACAACCATTTTTGTATGTTCACTGTTGAGAGAAAAATTCCCACCTGTTGTATTCCTGGTTGGGCAGGAGATATTGCACTCGACAACATCGACTTCTGGAATACTAAGCTCCTTTGTAAGCAGGGCAAATTCATCTGGATCTTCTGATGAACAACTGACAATGAAGGGCGGCGTAAACTTTTTGTACTCGGGAACAATATTTTCTAAAAAATAATTTATTCCTTTCCCAGGAAGACCGATGGACTGAATGATCCCTGCTTCAGTCTCTGCCATTCTAGGGGTTGGATTTCCAAAACGGGGTTCCCGGCAAATGGTCTTGGCAACCAAGCCTCCTAAACGATTAAGGTCAATGACGTCAGCATACTCCCACGAAAAGGCACCCGACGCCGGGGTCACAGGATTTTGCAGGGTTAGGTCACCGATTTTTACTGAAAGATCTACCATCCTACTGCCTCCTCCATGTTAAACACAGGTCCTTCTCTGCAGACCCTTTTCAAAACCCGCTCGCCGCCGACCTCAAAGGTCCGAACGCAGACATAACAAGCCCCAAAGCCACAAACCATAATTTGTTCCATCGCAACCTGGCCAGGTATTCCATGTGTTTGCCCCATTTGCTTCATTAAATTTAGCAACCTATTGGATCCACAGGTGAAAAACGCATCCGCTTTACCAGTGCTTATTAGGTCCTGAATGATTTTTTCTACGTTGCTAACTTCAGATGACCCATCAGTATCTACCACCTCGATAACATCGGCGTCATAGCTCTCAAATAGATCCCTCGACATAACGACATCTGGGTTTCGTGCGCTCAAAATCGCGGTAATCCCAACGCCATTATCTGATGCCAGCTGAGATAGAGGGGCTAATGTCGCCAAGCCGACGCCCCGACCAAGGACAACAATATTTTTCCATTCCGGTTTTAACCAAAACCCGACACCCAACGGCCCCGCTATATTGAATTCATCCCCCGCTGCTAGCGTTGAAATCCCCTTCGTTCCTCGGCCTTCGCATTTATATAAGAACTCTACTCTACGATTTTGTTTATCTACTCGGTAAACACTCATGGGGCGGCGCATCCAAACTTCGGCCCCGTCGGGCGAAGGACAAAGAAGGTGAAAGAATTGACCTGCAGCCGCTGTTAAAGCTTTTTCGTGAACATCGAGCGAAATCAATTTATATTCGTCATTCACCCAGTCATTTGAAGCAACGTTACAAATGAATTCTCCCACAGGCCGGCCAGGCTCGGGGTCCTGATCCTCTATTCTAATTGCAGCTGTCGAATAGCTATCCTCTATGACGTGACCCGCCATCTCTTACCCTCTTTTTTTTGAATATTTTACGCAACCATATAGGAAAGTTGTTTAAAAATAAAGATTTGTACCAAAATTATTACAACAAATCGAATTATTGGGGGAAACCAAACAAAAGTGTGAGGTTTATCCTACGGCTTTCATAATCATCCAAAAATTCGACTTCGCCCGAACCGTGAAACAGACGCGAGTCAAAAATTACCGCTCGATTAGCCTGATAAGGGACCTCAATTGGATCCGTATCATTTTCTGCTACCCATTCCTCTATTGGGACCTGATCGTGATCATAATCACCTATTGACCATGAACTTGGCGGAACCTTTCGATGAACGATCAGACCACCGCGCCCCGGCTTGAGGTTGGCGGTATCAGGTGTAATCCAGAAATTAACAGATAAGCGCGCATCATCTGCGTGAACACCAATCCGTTTGTCATTCGACACCCCTTTGAACGCCCAACCTTGTACTAGAGGCAAATTAGAGAAGGCAGACGTTTTCCGAAGCGCCGTTATGATTTGCAGTAATAACGGTGAAGCCAGACCATCTTCTAAATAGGTGGCCACAAAACCATCAATGTGAGTGAAGTCTCGCCAGATGGTGCTTTTCAGTAAGTAACTTCTTAGGCCCAAAAATGCGTCTTCAGTTAAAAGCTCATCGATTACGCAAACACCGTCATTTAGATCGAAAGAATTGAGACTTTTAAGAGCGTTTTGTGCCAATGGTTTAGAGACAAGTTCCCCTTTTCCAAGTTGAATTGGCAAATTAAAAAAAGAGGCAACCTTAGTTCGCCAAGAGGATGGCAGATCTATCGGTTCGTTCTCATTTTCCGGCCAAACTAACTCATTCTCAAGCTCATCAAATATCGAAACCTGTTCAGAGAATTTTTCAAGCCAACGAAATTGTTCCCGATCATGGCGTAATTTTAAGCGGGATATCTTTATCTCATTTTTTGCTATGAGGGTTCTCGCCGCCTGCGTTTTCCTGAATGCGTTCAAGGCTACATCGTGATTTTCGAGGGCCAAGGCAGCGAGGCCCTGACCCTTTAAAGCCGAATAGAAGTTGTAATTTTCGGCTAGGACCTCGTTAAAACCCTGCAACGCCTCTTCATAAAGACCCCAATGCAAAAGAGCTTCACTCCGCTCACATTTTGCCTCTAAGAAACTCGGGTCACAATTAATTGCTTTATCATACGCAGCCAAGGCTTGCTCTTTATCGCCGAGTGCCCGAAGCACCCCCGCCCTGTTAGCATGCGCGAGAGCATGATCTGGCACCTTAGAGACCACCTTATCAAAAAGAGCCAATGCTCCTGAAAGTTCTCCGGTTTGAGCCAACAATGCCCCAAGATTCAGCTGTGCGCCCAAATGATGGGGACTCTCTTCAAGAGATTTCCGCCACCATTTTATAGATTCTTTGGTGTCGCCTTTCCGATGAGAATCCATCGCAAGCCTTGAGAGCTTTTCAAACAAATTCTCCTGATAATCGACCATAAGCAGCTTTCAGTCTGATCCATGGATTTTGATAAGAGACCTAAGGTACTGGGCTCCTGCCGATCCTTTCTTTGCGTTGTTCCACATTTCCTCAGCCATCTTAAGATGCAGCGTTAGGGCTTCCTCTGCTGCGGTGATCATCGCAATACCCACCGAAATATTGGGTTGCTCCCCCAAACGAAATGGGCTCAAAGCCAGCAAGCGTCGATCTGCCTGCCGAAAGATTTGAAAACTATTATGCGGCAACGTGCCTGGAATAATCCCAACCTGAATACCGATGGGCTGACTTTCCATCAGATCCGCTAAATGCATCGCCTCTGCTTGAGCCACCAATCGTCTCTCAGACTGGAGGCTTGCCGGTAAACTTATATTGCCGACAAGCCCGTTTCTAAGAAATCTCTCAATCTCTGCGCCGGATACTAAATTTAGAATTCCAGGCTGACGATGCTGGTAAGCCTCTTTTCTTGCCTTTAGGATTCCTAAAAGGTCTGAAAGCCTAGAGTCAGCATCCCCAGCGAGGCTCTCTCTCAAAACGTCCGGCAGGATTTTATCAAACTTTTCAGAGGCCAAGAGATATGAAACGGATCCCGCTAGCACAGTAATATGCTCACTAAGCTCCTCTATTTGTCGCAATCGTTCAAAAAAGCTTACAGCAGAACCGATATATTCGACGCCCACACCCATCAGAGTAGGCATGGATACATCCAATAATTGAGACAGCCGTTCAAGGGTTTCTATTTTAACAAGATCCCCTTTTTCGCATCGATACAGTGCAGTCCTGGAAATTCCGAGTCGGACTGCGACCTCCTCAGCACTCAAACCAGATCCGAGTCGAAAGGCTTTGAGACGGTCCCCAATGTCATCAAAGCGGATAGTCACCAGCCCAACCAGCAGAGATTATGCCGCGCCCTGCATCTGCCCCTGTTTAATCCAGCCAACGATTTCAGACGGGCTGACAGGCGCTTTACTCAAGGACACGCTGAAAGGCTCCAAAGCATTCTCAACAGCAGAAATAACCGCCGCAGGAGTTGGGACAACACCGCATTCCCCAACGCCTTTGACACCTAATGGGTTCAAAGGTGACGGAGACTCGTGATGAATAACTTGTACATGAGGCATCTCGGTAGCAGATACCAAAAGATACTCAGCAAAATTCGTAGTTACAGGGTTGGCATCATCATCGTAACCCATCCATTCAAAAAGCGAGTTGCCGATCCCGTGAGCCGCGCTCCCAAAAATCTGGCCATCGGCCATCATTGGATTGATTATGACTCCGCTGTCGTGGGCGAGAATGAACTTCAAGACCTTGACCCCCCCTGTCTCCGGATCAACCTCCACCTCGATAATGTTGGTACCATTTGCGAAAGCGAGGTTATCAAGCACTACATTTTCAGTGGCCTCTAAACCTGGCTCTGTACCCTCGGGCAATGCATAACCTGGGGTACCGGCAACCGCATTAGCAACATCGCCAAGCGAAATTCGCATATCCGTGCCCCTAACAACTACGTCACCATCAATAATCTCGAGGTCCTCCTGAGAAGCTTCCAGCAGCTGGGAGGCGACCTTCAACGCTTTTTCGCGAACTTTTACCGCTGCAACGTGTGCAGAGGTCCCCGCCACCACCGCGAGCCGACTATTTGAGGTGCCAATTCCAAGCGCAGTGGCATGCGTGTCCCCACCAACGAGGGTAACATTGTGCATATCAGCCCCGAGTTGCTCACCGACAATCTGAGCCAACATTGTATGCGTACCCTGTCCAATATTTACCCCGCCGGTATAGACGTGCACCTTGCCTGACGGTCCAATTCGTACTGTTACCTGCTCAAAAGGACCTCTGCCGGTACCTTTAACAAAGTTAGACAAACCAATTCCGAGGTAACGCCCCTCTGCAAGAGCCGCCTTTTGACGCTCAGGGAAACCTGCCCAGTCTGCAGCTTCCTCCGCGATCGCCTGGCACTTTGGATAATTGCCAGAATCTAGCAAAACCGGCATTCCCCCTCGAGTCTTAAGCTGCTTCTCATAGGGCATTTGGTCGCCAGGAATAAGGTTACGACGCCGAATTTCGGCTCTATCAATTTTTAGCTCTCTTGCCGCACGATCCAGTAATCGCTCCATTACAAAGACACCTTGCGGATGTCCCGCACCACGGACAGGTGTTACTGGCACCTTATTGGTTAACGCAACGCGAACAGTCATCTTAAAATTTTTAATTTCGTAGGCGAGCGAGATGGTCTCGGACGCATTATATGGGAGATTGACTCCCCTAGCAGTATAAGCCCCGTGATCATGGATCACCCCACCACGAACGCCTTGAATTAAGCCCTCATCATTTACTGCGATTTCAACATCCCAATACTGATCCCGCTCCTGCGTAGTATTGGTGAAATGTTCACGACGGTCCTCAATCCATTTAATAGGTAATTTTAAAATTTTAGAGGCTAATAAAAGGCTAACATCTTCTTGGTAAACAACGAGTTTAGGGCCAAAACCACCCCCTACATGGGGCGTCACAATCCTTACTTTGTTCTCATCTAGGCCCGTTATCTCAACAAAAGTCCGCATGAGAGAATGCGGCATTTGATGCGAGGTCCAAAGGGTTAATTCATCTGTAATATCTTCGTAGCGGGCGACACAACCGCGACACTCTATTGAATGGCTGCCACCTCGGTGGATTAAAAGAGATTCTTTAAACACGTGCGGTGCATTTGCAAAAGCAGCCTCTACATCCCCGTATTCCTGTAAGAACTCTGCCATAAGGTTGTGGGGGGCACCTGCTCGAACTGTTGAACTTCCGTCTTCCAATGACTTCTTACAGTCGCTGATCGCTGGTAAGGGTTCGTAATCAACATCGACTATTGCAGCGGCATCCTCAGCAATATGTCGAGATTTAGCGATCACTACAGCAACCGGTTCCCCAACATAGCAAACCTCCTCAGAGGCGAGGACAGGCCGATCGCTCTCCTGACGGTAACTTGGGCTGGGAAGCCCAACAACAAGAAGCTCGCTCAAAAGCTGTGGACGCAAATCAGCAAGTGTTAAAACTGCCACAACCCCTTCCATCTCCTGCGCCGCAGAGGCGTTTATTCCTTTAACCAAAGCATGAGCAAAAGGACTGCGGACAAAGCAAGCGTGAGTCATTTCTGGGAGGCAAATGTCGTCCACAAAATGTGCTTCACCTCTCAATAGGATAGGATCTTCCAGCCTTTTAATATCTTTTCCAAAAAGTTTACTGTCAGGCATGTCGAAATTCCTTGAAAATTTAGGTCAGCAGAAAGCTAACTATGCCATTATCAGAAATTATAAGAGTTGTAAAAATTGATGAATAGGTTTTAGACCTGTACGGCTTTTCTGCTGACCTTAAAAAGGCTATCACTACAAAATGAGCACGAACACAAACGAACTTCTTGGACACCTGGGTGACTCGGTACCACGACTGGAAGACCCGCCTCTTATCACTGGTAAAGGGCGTTACGCAGACGATATTAATTTTCCAGACCAACTACATATGCGGATTGTAAGAAGCCCGCTTGCCCACGGGACAATTAAATCAATAGATAAAACCGCTGCCCTATCAATGAAGGGTGTAATTGCAGTCTGGACCTCCGAAGACATCGCAGACGTTCCACCGATTGATTTTCGTGAGGGAAGCAATCCTGCGCTCGCCCTTTTTAGGCAATATCCACTCGCGAGAGACAGGGTGAGATATGTTGGTGACCCTGTGGCTGCGGTATTTGCCGAGGACCCGTATATTGCAGAGGACGCAGCAGAGCTAGTTACGCTCGAACTTGAACCATTAGAGGTTCTTATTGACGCTTATGAGCAACCCCAAGACTTCAAAGAGGGTTATACAACCGAAGCTGCACTTGTTGAGCAAGGTTACGGTGATATTGAGAAGTCATTTGCTGAAGCATTCAAGGTGGTAGAAGTTGATGTGCAAGTTGGCCGCCACTCAGGAGTTCCCCTTGAAACGCGGGGCGCCATCGGGCGCTATGATGCGGCGCGTGACGTCTTGGAGTTGTATGGAGCTGCAAAAGTTCCGCACCGAAATAGAGACACAATATGCCGCATGTTGAATAGGCCATCTTCTGGAGTTCACTTATTCGAAGGGCACACCGGTGGTGGATTTGGGATCCGAGGTGAGCTCTACCCCGAGGATGTATTAGTTTGTGTCGCGGCCATGCGCCTTGATCGCCCAGTCAAATGGATAGAGGACCGCCAAGAAAATTTGATGGCCGCAAATCATTCCAGACAGCAGCGCCATATCTGCAAAGCAGCAGTCGCAGAAGATGGAGAAGTAGTAGCGATTGATGACGAGTTATTTCTCGATCAGGGTGGATACATTAGGACCCATGGAACCAGGGTAGCTAATATGACAACCGGCACCTTGCCTGGGCCCTACAGAATTCCCAACTACCGCTCAATTTGCCATTTCAGATTAACTAACAAGACACCTGCGGCGACATATCGATCGCCAGGTCGTTTTGAATCAACATTTGTCCGCGAGCGGCTGATGGACAAAATTGCGCACGAGATGAATATGGATCCGGTTTCTGTTCGGCGTCGTAATTTGATTTCCCTTGAAGAAATGCCCTACGGGCGAGATCTTGATGTCCTTGGGGACTCTGTTGAACACGATCCTGGAGACTACGCAGGCTTATTAGATCAGGGCCTAGACGCTGTAAGATGGGACGATTTAAAAGCCGAGTTGGCTGATCGCCGATCCCAAGGAGAAATGGTAGGGGTTGGCCTCTCTATGTTCTTCGAAAAAAGTGGGCTTGGGCCATCCGATGGGGCCAAAATCTTCGTGGACACAACAGGTCACATCGAAGTTGTCACAGGAGGCGCCTCTCTCGGGCAAGGATTTGAGACAGCAATGGCTCAGATTTGCGCTGATGCGCTCGGCGCTGACTATCGAAAAATAAATGTTGTCCATGGCCGCACCGACCGGATTGACTATGGTGTAGGTGCTCACGCGTCGCGCGCTAGTGTTCTAACGGGCAGTGCTGTGAATGCGACAGCTTTAGCGGTCAGAAAAAAAGCGCTAGAGACAGCTGCAGAGCTTCTTCAAATGCGCGCGGAAGATCTAACAATATCTCGAGGTGTTGTTCATCAGAAAAGTAATCCAGAGGGTCCATCTCTCAGCTTGGGAGAAATAGCAGAAGCCTTGTTGCCGACTGCGAAAGAACGAGGGAAGAAGGTGCCTTACCTTGCAGCCGAAGAATGGTTTAATATTGATCATCAAACCTATCCCTATGGACACCATATTTGCGTTGTAAAGGTTGATCCTGAGACAGGTGGTGTCGATGTCGAGAAATATTTTATCGCTTATGACATCGGCAGATCTATAAATCCAATGCTGGTTGAGGGACAACTTGTGGGAGGGTTAGCACAAGGGCTTGGCGGATCCCTATACGAGGAGTTTTGCTATGACTCTGAGGGGCAGCCTTTGTCAGTAACCTTTGCTGACTATTTAATACCGACCATGCATGAGGTGCCAATCCCGGACATCCTCCTCACGGAGGACTTTCCCTCTATTCGCACACCAATCGGCATAAAAGGTGCTGGTGAGGCCGGCATTACTGGGGCAGCGGCAGCAATTGCCAGCGCTATAGATAACGCAATAGGTATACCGGGCGCGGTTAAACAAATCCCTGTGTCACCGCAAAGGCTCAAAGAAATCATAAAGAGCCAAAATTAAGAACTTTTGGAGAAGCTTACACATGGCCAATAAGGATTTACGCGATTGGATTTCTGATCTCGAAGCGAATGGACAAGTCCAACATTTTACGGGTGTTGAACGAGAGGAGGAAATTGGCGCCCTTGTCGATATCTACATGCGGCAAATGACCAATCCCGCCGTTATGTTCGATGAAATCCCTGGCTATCCCAAAGGCTATAGAGTACTCGCGAATATTCTGACAGCTGTCCCCCGAATAAATCTCGCCCTTGGTGAAGATGTAAATAAATCTGAGGTTGAGCTCGTAGATTACTGGCGTAACTACATGAAAAATCAGGCCTCAATTCCACCCGTAGAGGTCAATGGCGGCCCGCTTCTCGATAATGTTTATGAAGGTAAAGACGTCGATATCACCAAAATACCAACTCCAAAATGGCATGAACTTGATGGTGGCTACTTTATTGGTACTGCATGCATGGTGATTATGCGGGACCCCGATACCGGCTGGATAAACTATGGTGCTTACAGGGTTCAAGCTCACGAGAGCAATGTCGCGTCGCTTATGACCTCTAAGGGCAAACATGGCGATATAATCAGAAATAAATACCACGAGCGCGGAGAGCCCTGTCCCATTGCTGTAGTCGTGGGTATGCATCCCTCTCTATTTATGGTCGCAGGCTTAGAGGTACCCTATGGCAAAAATGAATATGACATGGCTGGAGGGCTACTCGGCGAGGGCGTTGAAGTAATCAACATGCCAAAAACTGGCCTTCCCGTGCCTGCTAATGCTGAAATCGCCTTTGAAGGGTTTATCCACCCCGATGACCGAGTAACCGAAGGACCATTGGGCGAATGGACCGGATATTATGCTGGCGGGACGACAAAGCAACCCGCGATCCGAATAGAAACTTTTATGCATCGTGACGACCCAATACTCATGGGTGCCATACCTGCTGTACCACCGAATGATGATACATTTTATCGTGGAACTTATCGTTGTGGAGCCGTCTGGAACCAATTAGAGGCCGCCGGAATTCCCGAGGTACGAGGCGTATGGGCGCACGAGGCGGGCGGAAGCCGGATGTGGTTAACAGTCTCGATCAAGCAAATGTATGGAGGTCATGCGAAACAAGCGGGACTTGTCGCGTCGCAATGCCACGCTGGAGCATATGCAAATCGATGGGTGGTGGTGGTTGATGATGACATCGACCCAGCTAATATGAATGATGTGCTATGGTCGATGTGCACCCGTTGTGATCCTCGCGAAGGAGTAGACATACTAAATGGCTGCTGGAGCACGCACCTAGACCCCATGAGTTACAGCCACGAAGACCCACGCAACTCTCGGGTTGTTGTCGACGCATGCAAGCCGTTTAAGCGCAGGGATACTTTTCCAATCGTAGCACGTAACAGTGATGCCTTGGAAAAACGTATTCGTCAAAAATATGGTGATGTCCTACCTAATTAACTTGGGAAGAAATCCCTATCACCGTTAAGGATCAACTTGGGGGGGTCAAAATGTTTTTAAGAGATCGATGGTATGTCGCCGCTCTATCAAAAGAACTCACTCAAGAACCACTTGGTCGTACAATCTGCGGAGAACCGATTGTTTTTTACAGAAAAACCGACGGCTCACCAGTTGCACTTGAGGACAGGTGCTGTCACAGGCAAACCAAATTATCCCTTGGCACAATCGAAGGAGACGAGCTTCGTTGCCGTTACCACGGACTGAAATTCAACGCGCAAGGGCGATTAATAGAAATACCCAGTCAGAAAAAAATTCCCTCTGACGCCGGCGTCAAGTGCTATCCAACACTTGAAGATCAAAATTACATTCACATTTTTATCGGTGATCCCGACAAAGCCCTGACCACTCCCCATTACACCCATCATGAACTTTCGCTTGAGGGATGGACCAGTATGCAAGCTCAATTTAATGCCGAGTGCTCCTGGCGGCTTTTGGTCGATAATCTTATGGATTTTACCCACGTACCCTGGTCCCATAAAAACACCATTGGGGCTGCAGGACTTGAGGCGACAGACGAGCAGACTACCGAACGTGACAATCCCGATCATGTTAGGCTTTCCAGAATATTGCGAGACATTGATCCTGCGCCAGCCCATATCAAAGCATTTGGTTACGAGGGTAAAGTTGATAGATGGCAGATTGTTGATTTCACGCCACCCAGTTTCATGGCCCTTACGGTTGGAGTTGCCAAAGCAGGCACTGGAATGACGAACGCAGCGGGGGATAATTTAATGCTTGACCGTCGAACCCTGCATATTGCGACTCCGGAAACGGATTCCAAAACTCATTATTTTTGGACAACAATGCACGAAAAGGGAGCGCTTACCGAAGATCAGGAAAAGTTAATTTATGAACAATCAGTTGAAACTTTTCATGAAGACTTGGTTATCTTAGAGGCTCAGCAAGAACGTTATACCGACACAATTCCCCGGGTCGATCTCGCGGCAGACAGCGCGCTTTTTCAGGTCCGGCGTGTTCTTGATCGCTTGATAGAAAACCAATCAGATCATCAGCCAGTTCCCTGAGAGTATGCCTCAGCGCCCAGCCATTCAGGGGGGATCTCCCTATTGTTTGGAAGATCCTTCATCCGCTCGTATATCACTGCACCAGCGGCAGCAAATTGCATCCCTAGCCCACTATTATTCTTGTAATAGATGATCTCATCTGGCTTTTGACGAACCTTGACCTTGCCCGAAAAGACATCACCAATTTCTAGCACTTTATCTCTCGAGACATCGCCAGACTCTATTAAATCTAGTAGCTCGACCTGTTTATTAAAATCAACGCTGTGCCAATCATTAATTAAAATCGTTTTCGCTTTTTTTAACACTGTGTCGTCAACTTCATATCGGTTTAAATTGAGATCCGAATTTGCGATAGAAATTACAAGTTGGCCACCAACCAACCAATCACCATCAAAAACAGGTTGTGAACTCGCAGTCGCGGCACAAATTATATCGCAACCGTCTACCGCAGACCTTGGAGCATCGCATGACACAATATTTACGCCGGGCAAATCCACATGGCTAGCGAGGGCTTCTCTGTGTGTGCGCGTTGGAGAATACACGAAAACAGTCTCGATCGAAGGCCGTGCTTTACAAATCGCGGTCACGTGGGCCCTCGCTTGCCGCCCAGTTCCAAAAAGACCGAGCGTTTTTGCATCTTCTTTAGCGACAGCACTAACAACCGCGCCACTGGTAGCTGCAACCCGCATTCCAGATAAATAAGACTCATGCATGAACCCCTTTGGTTCTGCGGTAGCCAGGTCATACAATATCACTACAGTCCAGTTGATTGGATCAGGATAAGAACGTGCTCGCCCAGATTTAGCCTGCGGATCAAACCCGATGACATGCGATCCAGCTCGGACACATGCCATTCCGTAACTCGGAACCGCGCCAACATGGACATTACACCAATACCGTCTCTTGGGATCTGGCGTCTCGGAAATATAACGAACTCGAGGCGGAGAATTCGCCTTACCCGCCGCAAAATCTGAGAAAGCCACCCGCATGGCTTCCATGCAATCTTCCATGGACAAATACTTTTTGACGTCAGAATCTGAGATCATAATAGCCATAACACTGCCTCCCTTTAGGATTTTTGGATTTTATCCTGTCCTCATACACTTGACTAATCACTGATCCGGGATTTTCCTCTTTGGCTAATTAAAACTTACTACAAGGGACGATTATGGCCGCGATCTCAAGGGTTTCTGAAACTCTGTCAGCAAAAAATACCGGATTAGTCTTATTTGATACGCTCAACGGTTATCTTCACTCAGGCAACCCAGATAAAGAAAAATTTCTCAACGAACGCAATATTCTGTTGAATATGGAACGGCTCCTCTCTGGCGCGAGGGCTGCGGGATTGATCAGCTTCTATCCTATTGGCCAGCATGCCCCCGGGGGGGTTGATACAGTAGCCCGTCTAACAGACACAGACATGGAGCTCAGACCGATAAACAGTGGGGAACAGACTATTAAGCCAGGTTTTTACAAAGGATCTGAAGCAGCTGAGATTGCTCCCGAACTTGCCCCTTTAGATAGCGATGTCGTCATCCCAAAGCATCGATGGAATAGTTTTTTTCAAACTGATTTAGAGTTCTCTTTAAAGGTGCGGGGCCTGGATACGATTATCTTAGCGGGAGGGTCAACAGATGTCGGAATTGCCTCCACCGCTTTTGCGGCACGCGACCTGGATCTGGGTCTAGTGATCATCAGTGATTGTTGTTATTCCATGCGTGGCAATAACAATGAATTTTTCCTAGAGCGTGTATTCCCTCGCATGGGTCGGGTAATGACAACCGATCAGGCAATAGCGCTTATGAAATCGGAGTAAAGATATGTCTGCGATTCATACCGAAAGCACCAAAGGCAAAAATGGATTGCCAATCTTTGTAGCACGTCCCGCCAACCTCAAGGGTACCGTGCCAGGTATTGTCTTGATGCATGAACGTTATGGTTTTGTCCAACACACACAAGATCTTGCCGAACGTTTTGCGCAAGAGGGCTTTATCTGCGCGGCTCCGGATTGCTTCTTCCGAGCCCCAGACCAAACGTCATTGCACGCAGGAAACTCGAGATACGACATAACCGATGGTGAGGCCGTAGAACACCTCTCACAAGCAGTAGATTTTCTAGAGGCGTGCGACGAAGTAAATAAAGACTGCATAGCTGTAAAAGGTGTCTGCCAGACTGGCCGCCACCCTCTAGTGCTCGCAGCACATCGCAAAATTGCCGCGGCCCTTGTTTGGTATGGCGCCGCTCAAGACTCACAATGGAAACAAAATGATCTTTTCCCGGAACCACTGGATGAACTCATAGCCCGAATCGATTGCCCCGTCCTTGGAATGTTTGGAGAAGGAGACCACATGATTAGCCTAGACCACATTGGGCTTCTAAGAAATTCCCTCGAAAGGCATCGAAAATCTTACGAGATACACGTGTATAATGAAGCACCACATGGATGGCTTAACGACACGATGCCGGGCAGATATCGGAGAGCTGCCGCGGAGGCGGCACTCGCTGACCAACGAAAATTTTTAGAATGGGCTTTTACACCAGGTCGCAATCGAAATTTGGTTACCTGGCGCTTCTCCTGCGAGAGTGGTTCCGACTACGATTTTAGCTCCAACAAAAGGCAGGAGTAAATTCGATGGGAGACGAAAGCCGTATCCCCCGTTATAGAGCCCCAAAGGGCGAATTGATTGAGCGCGTCTTTGATCAGAAAATGATGGTTTTTAGGGCGGTTCATAACAGCGGCTCAGGCCCTGGACTGCTTTTAGTAAGCGGCAGCAATTCCCTTAGCCAACAAATGTGTTCTAGAGCAACTCTCTTCGCCGAGGAGGGTTACTCGGTGCTGGCAATAGCAGGGAACGCCTCTGAGGGAGACTTAATAAAGGCCACAGAATATTTGAAAAAACTGCCCGAAACAGAACTCGGATTAGTGGCTGTCGGATATGGAAAGGGAGCCTCCCTTATCTGTGGGTCATCAGAAAATGGTGCTTTCAAAGGTATCGTTTGTTTTGACTCTGAAGAACTTATCAAATCTCCAGAACTCTTAGATCAAGTTCCGTGCCCGATAGTTTGTCACTTTGGCGGCTGTAATAGAGACCGTCACCTTGAAGATCCAAAAACACTTCAATCAAAATTTAAAAGAAAAGACGGATCTCGAATCTATATATGGGAAGAGGGCGCTCCGGGTTTCGCCGACCCAGAGAACGCCAATTTTAATCCGCGAGCTGATGATCTGGCGCATACAAGAACTTTAGAGCTGATAAGGAGAGTTGTCGGTCCCTATTACGATTTTGTATCACTATTTGCCGAGCATGTTTATCACGAATTCACGACTAAAGACGTCGATGCGACAATGGCGACTATGATAGAGGAACCATACGTTAACCACGTACCCACTCTAGCTGGAGGAGTGGGGCATGATATGCTTAAGCGGTTCTACAAATATCACTTCGTCGACCAGAATGCAGGTGGTCGCGATCGCACCCGCATATCTTACACAATGGGACCCAATCGGGTCGTGCTTGAAACCTATACAAAGTTTCGGCACGACTCGGTGATAGACAGATACTTCCCGGGTATAGAGCCAACCGGCAAAGAAGTCGAAATTGCCACAGTAATTATTGTAAAATTCCGTGGCGACCAAGTATGCCATGAGCACCTCTATTGGGATCAAGGTTCTGCACTAAAACAAATTGGGGTCCTAGATGCTGGAAATCTGCCTCTGGCCGGACCAGAGGCTGCTCGTAAGGTCCTAGATGAAACGTTGCCCTCCAATATTTTTATGGGAGAGGCTTGGGAGACAAGTGAAGGAAAGCCTCTTTGAGTTCTAAAAGAAGAAGCCTATTTGCGTTTTTCATATGTTTTTTATTCATCCAGAACCCGGCTTATTGTCTTGAACCTTCAATAAAAAGCCTAAATATTAAAAATCCAACGCATCTTCTTTTTATAGGGAATAGCTACCTATATTATAACGATAGCATCCATAACCACGTCCGCCGGATGGTTGTGGAGGCTGGTCTTTATACTCAAAAAGAACTTAAATTCAAATCTATCACCATAAGTGGTGGAGCCCTGCGTGATCACCCTGTAGAAGCCTATTTAAAGCCAGGCAAACTGCGCATTGATCGACCATTCCAGTTTGTAATTTTACAAGAAGGGAGTGCACTTGGTTGGTCAAAAAAGCGTCCTCGTCTGTTCAAAAAAACAGTAAAATATTTCTCCCAAAAAATAATTGAAGCTGGCGCCATTCCAATCCTCTACATGACCCCTGCTTACGCGACATTCCACAGACGTTTTGACGCCGCTATGACAGAGCTGCTAGCGAGAAGATATGTTGAGACCGGTAATGCTATTAGAGCAATGGTTATTCCGGTAGGTCTGGCTTTTGCTGAGGCTTATGCGCGTAGACCTGATGTTCGGCTCCATAAAGATTTCGATGGATCACATCCCTCATTGTTAGGCACTTATTTGGCAGCATGCGTGGTTTTTACCAGCCTTTATGAGACTTCGCCCATCGGCAATAGTTATGATTATTTCGGTAAAGTGAAGGAACCCGATGCTAAATTTCTGCAAAAAGTCGCTTTTGATACCGTCAAGCGTTTTTATGGGCGATAAACATTCCTATATACGGATCAATTCTGCCCCTTCTCTCGCCATAGTACATAGTAGGAACTGGTAAAAATCATAAATGCGCCTACCCAAGTCCAAACGCTTGGCATCTCGTTAAATAGCCACCAAGCCAGAAACACGCCAACAGGTAGCCGAAGAAAGTTAAAAGGTTGGACTACACGTGCATCGGCGGCAGCAACTGAGCGTGTGTGAAATAACCCTGCAAAGAGGTAACAAACCGCTAAACCCAACATCCAGGGGATATCATCCAAACTAAAACCCTCCCAACTATCCCCGGTGAGGAGCACTCCTACCCCGGCTACGATCAGCGACAAAAAATTACCGTAGATAGTTATTTGCACAGGATCATCTGTCCGGCTCAACGATTTAATACAAATATTTGTGGCTGCATAAGCGAATGCCGTGTAGAGCACGGCCCCCACTGCAGCATTAAATGGTACAGTGCCTGGCCTTAAGATCACGAGTGTTCCAGCAAAAGCCACCATGCAGGCTAACCATGTGTAGAGCCTTGCAGTTTCTCTCAAAAAAAAGACAGCCATCACAACGGTAAGCAAGGGTACAATAAATAGGAGTGAATAAACTTCACCAATTTGTATTACCGATAGCGCATAAAAGACACAAACCATCCCTGAGTAGCTGAGCCCAGTTCTGAGGCAATACATTGGCAAACGCTTAGAGATTAATTGCCCTGCTCTGGCATTCCTTATAATCCAGGGCAATAGCATCGCTGTCCCAAGCACCGACCTGATAAACACCAGCTGGAAGGCCGTGTATTCAGCCGATAAGTGACGAATTGAAATTGCTGCCACTGCGACTAAAGAAGATGCCGCGGTCATCCAAAAGATCCCTCGCAAATTATCATTTTCTATAAAACGCTTGGGCGAATCCATCAGAACATCATTTTTTGGTGCAATTATGCGACGACGACAAATTTGGTTTTCAGAAAAAAAGGGGGGAGCTCAGCTCCCCCCTTTAAATCAGAGATTTGAGGCTGCTTAACCGGCATCTCGTTCTTCTATTAACTTCAAGAGTTTTGGTGGTGACATCGGCAAAGACGTCGGCCTGATACCGATCGCATCGGTGATCGCGTTGCCAACAGCAGCCATCGTCGGGACCACCGGCACCTCGCCAACACCCCTCAGCCCAAACGGGTGTTTGGGATTTGGGATTTCAACAATCTTACAATCAACCATGGGCGCGTCTGATGCCACTGGCATTCTATAATCAAGAAAACCAGGATTATCGAGTTTACCCTCATCTGTGTAAATATATTCTTCATTGAGAGCCCAACCCATGCCCTGGATTGCAGCACCCTGAAGTTGTCCCTCGACCTGGACCGGGTGAATTGCTTTTCCAGCATCTTGAACAACAGTCCAACGAAGAACATCAACACGACCCGTGCCTTCATCCACTTTTACGTCGACAATGTTCACGCCAAACCCGGGACCAGCCCCAGTTACATTCATTGATGATGAAGAAACAATAGCCCCATTAGTCATTGTGGTTTTAGATGTGATCTCACCAACGGACATGGGCTCAAAGTCTCCAACATTCGAGCTGGCAGGTTTAACCTGCCCATCCTCGTAAACCACCTCTTCTTCCGCAACGCCCCAAATATTGGCGGCGCGTCTGCACAATTCAGTGATACACTTACGGGCATTATCAACGACAACCATACCTACAGAAAATGTTGTCCTACTGCCGGCTGTAACTCTGTTAAACCCCAAAGAATTGGTGTCAGCCATACGTACCCGCACTTTATCAACACTAATTCCAAGTTCTTCTGCGGCCATCATGGCTATCGATATCCGTGACCCAGCTACATCCGCGGTACCGGTCGCGATGGTAACAGTTCCATCAGGCGCAAGAGTCATAGTAGAGGAAGTCTCACCCCCTCGATTAAACCAAAATCCACATGAGATTCCTCGGCCTTCACCATCCTTTACCGGTGTCTTATAATGATCAGTCTCCTTGGCTGCCTCTAGGGTTTCTATGAAACCAACAGGTCCCCAAGTATCACCGTAGATCGTTGTGTGCCCTTCCTTCGCGGCATTTTTTAGCCGGAAATCAATGGGATCCATGCCGATCTTTTTGGCCATTTCATCAATGATACCTTCCACCCCAAAGACAATCTGTGGAACACAAGGAGCCCGGAATGAGTTAACTTTTGGTCTATTCGAGACAACTTCATAAGCCTCTATGTAGACATTCTCTAACTCGTAGCGAGTAAACATTGCGTTTGGCGCATTAAAGTACATGGAGCCGGTATAGGGGCCCGTTTGGAAATATAAATCCGCTTCAGCCGCCGTAATCTTACCATCTTTGGTGCATCCCATTTTGATGCGCGATTTTGTCCCGGAGACGGGCCCTGTGCCTCTAAAGACCTCAGCCCGCGTCAGGGTCATCTTAACCGGAGCGCTCGCTTTCTTCGAAAGAATGATAGCTAAAGGTTCTGCATAGAATCCGGTTTTACCGCCAAAACCTCCACCAAGTTCAGACTGCTGCACGTTGATTTTAGCCGCATCAATTTTCAGCACTGCTGAAAGACGGTCCCGATATACGAATGGAGCTTGGGTGCAAGTCCAGACCTCGACCAGGCCATCCTCGGAATAATCTGCAATACAACCCTGAGGCTCAATATAACCCTGGTGCATAGGTTTTGAGTCAAATTCGTGTTCAACCACGCAATCAGCCGCTTCAAAACCAACAGCGACGTCACCCAACTTGCTGACCATTTTTTCGCAAACATTAGTCGGTACGTCGGGGGCATTTTCGTCACCCTTCGTGCGCATATAATCGTGCAAAATAGGAGCGCCCTCTGCCATTGCATCTTCTACGTCGATAACATGCCCAAGCACCTCATATTCAACCTCTATAAGTTTGCAGGCACGCTTTGCCACCTGTTCAGAGGTTGCTGCAACCGCTGCTACGGGATGACCATCGAAAAGCGCCTTCTCACGAGCAATGGTAGTACGGCTCATATCTCCCCAGCCTGTCCCCTGGGGAATTTCAGGGAAATCTGCTGAAGTTATAACTGCCTTAACGCCCGGCAATGCCTCTGCTTTGGAAGTGTCAATTGATTTGATAATCGCATGGGCGTGCGGTGACCGCAGAATCTTGCCATAAAGCATTCCAGGTAGGTAAGCATCAGCTCCAAACTTGGCGCGACCTAGTACCTTATCTAAACCATCATGTTTAACCGGATTGGTCCCAACAACTTTGAGATCTGCATCTGGGTTAAACCCACTTTCTTCAAGAATCGTTGCCATGAAATTATCCCTTTCTCATATCTTCAGCCGCTGCCTGCACGGAGCGAATGACTTTATCGTAACCTGTGCACCGGCAAAGATTACCGGCCAACCAATACCTTATCTCAGTTTCAGTAGGGTTATCATTTTTCTCAAGGAGCGCTTTGGCTGCCACTAAAATCCCGGGCGTGCAGATACCGCATTGCAGTCCATTAATCTCCAAAAATCGTTTTTGCAGAGGATGGAGATCATCCGCGGTCCCCATACCTTCGATGGTTTCCACCTCTTTCCCTTCAGCCTCTACAGCAAGGACAAGACAGGAGCAAACAAGGCGTCCATCCATCATTACGCTACATGCCCCACAATCCCCTGTAGAGCAGCCCTCCTTTGTGCCAGAAAGTCGTAACTCATTTCGCAACACATCCACGAGTGATTGTTGCGGTTCACAGAGGAATTCGTACTCGTCCCCATTAATTGTTGTTGTCACGTGTGCTTTTGCCATCAGTTTTCTCTCGCTCTCTCGAGTGCCTTTTCCGCGGCCCTACGGGCCATTACAGCCGCTGTCTTTATGCGGTACTCCTTTGTTCCACGTTTATCAGATATTGGATCTGCGGCGGCTGATGCCGCCTTCGCCATTGCCGCCAGAGCCTCATCGTCAACCTTGCTTCCTATGAGCGCATCTGCACATTCTTTCACTAAAAGAAATCTCGGTGCCACCGCGCCAAGCGAGACACGAGCTGCGATGCAGGTCCCTGCGTCATCAAGTGTCAGATTTACCCCGGCGCCGACAATTGCAATGTCCATCTCTGTGCGAGGCGTAAGCCTCAGGTAACAATCACCAGAATGCGGCGGCCTGGAAGGGAAAGTGGTCGAAACAATAATCTCGCCTTTCTCGAGGGATGTTTTTCTCGGTCCCAAAACAATATCTTCCACTGCTGCTTGACGTTCCCCGTTGGGGCCAACAATCCGGACAGTGGCCCCCGCGGCAATGCAAGGAGGCACCGAGTCTGCTGCAGGCGACGCATTGCATAGGTTGCCAACGATGGTTGAGCGGCCTTTGACCTGAACCGAACCGATTAATTCCGCCCCTTCAATAACCCCAGGCCACGTTTTGCAGAATTCTTCATGCTCCTGCATTTCGACTACTGGGGTCGCTGCTCCAACTGTAAAGGAGCCATTCGATTGCGTTATGCCGGTTAATTCCGGTATATTCTTCACGTTAACGATTAAATCTGGCTCGATAAGATCCGAGTGAATCTGCACCATAACATCGGTGCCTCCGGCAAAAATTTTTGCCATACCCTCAGCACCTGACAGCAACCCGACTGCCGCATCGAGCGAATTCGGCGCTTCATAACGGACTTGATCCATATTAGGCTTCTCCCATAAATTCTAGGTTATGAAATCTCGTTTCAATGTGAATTGTGCCGCAAGCAGCCCCTGAACGCTACCCCCAGGGCCACCTAAATTTGTGAAGCCAAACTATACGCCAAACCGTATGTCCAAACTGCGGCGGGGAACAGGTATGAACAAAGACAGTTCAAGGCTATAAGCAATTAAAGTATCAGACTGGATTCTCAATGGAAGCAAACTTTTTAGGCGTTCCCGACGTCCCCCTCTGGCTGTTTATTTTCTTATCTATCACCACCATTGCGACGACCATGCTCGGCATGTTGACCGGAACAGTGGGAGGACTTGGTCTTCTAGCAGTGATGGCTATATTTTTCACGCCATCAATTTTAGTACCCGTGCACACTTTTGTGCAATTAGGGGTTGGCTCCAGCCGGGCAATTATTATGTGGCGATATGTCCTAAAAGAAACTCTGTTACCTTTTATTATAGGGGCAGCGCTAGGAGCCTCGTTAGGAGCCCAAATTTATATCGCTCTCCCTACCGGAATCTTGCAGGGAATTATTGCCTTGATGATAATAGTACTGGTCTGGATGCCCAGTTTCACCGTGTTGGGGTCAATAAAAAAACGCTTCGGGGGGCTCGGCTTTGCCGCAACCTTTATCGGTATGTTTGTTAGCGCGACAGGGACAATGGTGGGGCCGTTCGTGGCTGGTGCAGCAGAAACGAGACAGAACCATGCCTCCACTATGGCCGGGCTGATGGCAATATGCCACATCTGCAAATTAGTTGCTTTTGGCTTTCTGGGTATTTCTCTAAGTGCTTACTTGCCTTTGATCGCAGCGATGATTGCCTCTGGAATCTTGGGCAACTTTGCTGGCCGTTTCTTCCTCGACAAAATGCCCGAACATTGGTTTCGACGGACGTTCAAAATTTTGATGACGGCTCTAGCTCTCCGCCTTTTGTATGTCGCTGGAGCAGAAATCGGTGTTTTTTGACCTTTTGAAATAGCCAGTTCCGAGCCTGTTTAGATAAATTGGCGTCGCTACCTTCAAATATTCTTTAGGCTGCTTTTCGACAATGAAACTATCTTATTGACACATCCCTAAACCATGCTCTTGAGGGTAACAGCCAACCCAGATTTCCATTCTTTCAACCGAAATCCAATTGAGCTGATCGATAAAAACTCCACTCAAAGCTTGCAAGGTCTCAGAAATCTGAATGATAGCGTTATTGCCCAACCTTTAGATCAGTCAAAAACGCAGCGGTTTATTTGTATAGCTGCGGGAATTTCGCCCTTATTTTAGCTTTCAGCTCTGGAGACGCCTCCGCTACTTTCGGAAAATCATCCTTCCACCCATAAGGTCTGCAAGCATCAATGATTCCTCGATTGTTTTGCCATGGTGGCTCGCGCAAGAGGGGGTCAAGCGGAGTGGACCAAGCGCGTTTGATAAATTGAACATCTTCAGGGGGATCGCATCTCGTCGACATGGCCCAAACTACGTCAAAAATATTCGAGGGATCTATATCTTCATCAACGACGACGACCCATCGACCAGCATAATTCCCGGCGTGGCAATTGGTTGCAACCATCGCGGCCTGAGACGCATGCCCAGGATAGAGCTGTTCTATTGCAACCACATTGAACAAGCGACCAGCACCCGCCTCGTGACACCAAACCCCCTTCACGCCGGGGATACCGGCTTTTTCCATTTCATCCCAAATCAGGGCTGACTTCACCGTTGCCCGAGCAAAGGTGAAATTCTCAGGGGGACGGGAAGGAACAGCAAGCGTTAGTATTGGATTTGTTCGGTAATACACCCTCTCTACTTTTACGACAGGCAATTCACTAGCGTTTGATGCGTAATAACCCATGAATTCGCCAAATGGGCCCTCCTCCCGTATCTCGGTCCGACTCATTGTGCCTTCAATCACCACTTCCGAGTGCGCTGGAATGGGTAAGCCGTGAACTTCAGAGGGGATATATTCAATCGCCCGCCCTCTTTGCCCTCCTGCGTAAGCAAGCTCGTCTACCTCCGGATCAATTTCCTGATGAGCGGAAATAAAAAGTAGGGGATCTTGCCCACACGAAATCAGAACTGGGCAGTCCTCCCCACGCTTAAAGTACTTTTCTGAAATTAACCTCCCGTGCTTACCAGGGGACATCCAAACAGCGACGTTTGTCTCGTCATGGACCATGGTTCGGTAGGTGCCGCAGTTAACCCAACCCGTATCCGGATCACGCATAATGACAAGATCATCGGTTCCTATATATCTTCCCCCATCAAGTTCATGGACAAATGGGACCGGAAATTTCCACATGTTTATGTCACTGCCGCGATCGATATTTTCCATAATGGGCCCGGTAGAAACTTCCACGGGTGGAATAGGCTCGAACTCCATTCTCATTCTTCGTCGCATTGATTTGACCAAATCCATCTCGGTTTCAGGATCCGGCAAATCCATGACCACTGCGAGACGCCTTAGTCCATTTGCGCCGCCCGCTAAAATCCGGAAGCCTTCTGGATAGCCCTCAATGTTATCAAAAAGAAGCGCAGGAGCCCGGCCAGGGTCTTGGGCAGCTACCGTTTCTGCGACGGCCGCAACTTCAAGGTTCCAATCAGCTCCATTAACCGTTTCGATTTCCCCCATTTCCTCGAAACGTTCGATGAGATCTCGAAGGTCTGAGTAACCCTCATTCCGCTGCTGGTTATTTTTTACCTGATGGCTGTCCGACATGTTGTCACTCACAAAGGTTACACTATATGATTTAGGAGCTTCTTATACCGAGGCTCTATTCTCTAGCCAACCGTCAAAGTACTGGTATTATAGATTTGTTCGTGAATAGGGGAAAATTATGGACCAGCTTGTTGAAGATATAACTCAGCACTCTATTGATTGGGTAGGACGTGCAGAAAGCCTCCAATCAATAATTAACGCCAATGCGGAGAGAACCGAGTCTGGTGGACGTGTGACCGATGAGGTGATGGCTGCCCTTCACGAGCAACAACTTTTTCGAATGGCTCTGCCTAAATCTGTAGGTGGTGGAGAAGCAACGCCGCTTGAAATCGCGCTTGCCACGGAGGCTATTGCGAAAGCTGATGCCAGTACCGCTTGGTGCGTTGGCCAGGCCAGCGGATGCAGCTGGTGTGCCGCTTACACGCCATCTGAAGTTGCCAAGGAAATGTTCGAACCGACCAATGCGGTATTAGCTTGGGGCCCCCCTAACCCATCGGCCCAGGCAGAGAAAATTGAAGGCGGTTACAATTCCAATGGTAAATGGCGATTTGGTAGCGGCAGCTTAAACGCAACATGGGTTGGTGGACACAGCTTTGTGGTCGATAAAGAAGGTAACCGCGTGCTTAACGAGAATGGTTCACCCAAAATGAGAACCATGCTGATCCCAAAAGAGAAAATTACCTTTGAAGGAATTTGGGATGTAATGGGCTTAAAGGGGACTGGCAGTGACACTTATGTAGCTACTGACCTATTCGTAGATGAAGCTCATACGACCTGGCGTGACTCCCAGCCTGACCGGAATGAATTCGGACCTCTTTACTCAGTGCCATTACTTACCGCATACGGAATAATTTTCGCAGGGCTCTCACTCGGTGTAGCCCGTTCTCTTTTTGAGGATTTTAAAAAGCTTGCTTCTGAAAAACCCTCGGGAGGCCACGGAAAACCTGACGGGCAGCCCGCGATGCTGAGAGACAATGCGGTAATTCAATCTAAAACAACCGAGAATGAAGCTAAACTTAGATCCGCTCGGGCGCTTTGGATCGAAACGGTCGAAGAATATTGGGAAAACATGGTTGAAACGAACAACCCACCCTTAGAGCTTCGAGCAAGGCTGAGAATGTCGATAACCTGGGCTATGCTTCAAGCGAGAGAGGTAGGAAATTATGCCTTCCATGCTACGGGGACTAACGGTATTTTCGAGATGCATCCCTTTGAAAGGCGCTTTCGCGATTTACAGGCGATCTCCGCTCAGGGGCAATCTCATCACTCAAATTTCGAGCCAGTGGGTGCCGTTCTTCTCGGCATTGAAGCAAATAGCCATCGCTTTTAAACTAATTCGAACTGTTAGGGGCCGACCCCATTAAGAACTGGGATTAAGGAACCTATTGCGCATTCCAAAGGACAAAGCCCATGGCATTACCTGTACCTGCCTCGGACCTGTAACAAGGGACATAATCAATAAGCTCCATACTTAGTCCACCTTCAGACATTAGAGCGGCGACAGGTAGCCAATTTTTTATTTCAGAGGTGCCAGACTGGTAGAAATCTTCCGGAACGCCTAAAAGTGCGGCTTCATCGCCCTCTTCAAAAGCCCTCAAAATTAGTTTATCCAGCGCCTCATCAATTACAAAATGACTAAGCCCTCCCGAAGCGATTACAGCTACCCTTGCCTCGTCTTTCCAATTCTTAATTGCCCGACCGAGAACTTTACCAAATGCTATACATCTGGCAGCGGTAGGCTGGTTGGGCGGATAAAAGGTATTTAAAATGATTGGCACTGTTGGTGGAGGAAGATCTCGCATTATTTGTCGATAAACAAAACCGTAAGCATGAGGGACGCCGTTAACGTAACCCGTTCCCTTCGGCAACCGGTTCATAGTGGAAACATCAAAGTCCTCTTGCATCAACGACTCAATTAAATGTAAACCCAATTCCGGATGACCTGGATAAACCGCGTCCTCAGGCGGCGCATGACCACGCTCGGCTACCGCTATTCCGGGCGGTAACTGCGCTATTTGCTCCGGAGTTCTAGGGCGGTTTTCTATAGTTTGACCATAAAATACCGAAAATGCTGGAGTGTTTTGGTCGCTAAATAATTCTCTTTGATCATTACCGACAATAACCGCAACGTCGGGTGCGGCTTCTGAAAAAGCCTCAGCTAGCTTTTTCAGAGCCACATCACAGGCTTTTGACCTGATTTGCCATAGGTCTCTCGTAATCTGATTTTCGAGACCTTCATCCCTTCTAAGGGCAACAAGTTCATCGAAACTATATTTGGCACCTCTAAAATCATGGTTAGCACCCTTATCAAAGGCTACTCGCGCACCCCAATTTTCCCAGGGTGTTGATAACATTGGCCCGTGTGAGGTCCCGATACCCAAAACTATTTCTGCCATAGTCAGCCGACTTCTTTTTTACTAGACCGTATTGCATCTCAAGATAGACCAAAATTCCGCTATATGCAGCGTAAAATAGAGAGCCACCTTAGCTGAGTTAAAGCCCAATCTCGATTTCTCTGAATTTTAAAAGAAATCATCTGGTTCTAATTTCATCGCCCTACATATCTCTTCATATCGATAACCCCGACGCTGCAGCCAAGCCATATCGCGCTGATCGGTCTTTTGGGTTCGCTTTGCGCCCCGAAAAGGACCCCGCCGAGAGCGACTAAGGGCAGCTCTCGCAAGGAATTCATCCTTTTTGCTTCCCTCCCAGCTACCCTCCAGATCCGGAAAGGACTCTCTCAGTGTTTCCGCAAGCATGTCATTTAAGACGTTAATATCGACCTTTGCTTTTACCGCGGCTAAACCAGAGGCCACACTCGGAGCATATCCTGAACGAAGAGTAGATCTCAGTTTTGCAGATGCCGCTTCCTTATCATTAACAAAACCCAACCTTGTCATCTGAGATACCAGGGAGGGCACCTTATTGAGAAGCTCTCCTCGCTCGACATCATTTGCTGTTCCAAGATGGACTTTCCTCGATAAGTATTCGGCAAGCTTTTCTTGGGACACAAGATAATGTTGACAATAATTAATAGCCATATTGTAGAGCTTATCATGGCTCAACTTTGCCGGTTTAGAAATGGTTATCGCTCCTTCCTAACGAGTAAAGTTTTAAACTCTTAACTCAATTAGAACCTATTATGGCACAAATCTTTGTGCACCCCCCAGGTTGATCGCTTTAATAGCAACAGGCAGGATGCTTGGAGATGCTGCATGAATAAATGGAGGAAAAAATGGGCCAGTTTGCGATCGGGCAAAGTGTACCTCGAACAGAGGACCCAAGACTTCTGAGGGGCGAGGGTCGTTACACCGACGATGTACGTCTCTTTGATTGCAAACATGCCTGGGTACTCAGATCACCCTTTGCCCATGCCAAAATAGTTTCCATCAACACCTCGGTCGCTAAATCTATGACTGGGGTCATTGCGGTGTTCACGGGTTCAGATTGGGAGGGTGATCAAATGGGTTGGCACCCGGCCGGCCACCCCCGGCATCGAAGGGATGGTTCACCTCTGTTTTGTCCGCCCCGGCCCGCTCTAAACCAACACAGAGTTCGTGTAGTTGGTGATGCCGTTGCAGTCGTTATAGCCGATACGCGTGACCAAGCTAGAGACGCAGCGGAATTGATTGAAGTTGATTATGAACAATTACCATTGGTGATCGGTTCAACAGAGGCCCTGAGAGAAAACGCGCCCATTTTGCATGACGCTAATCCTGATAATGAGAGCTATTTTTATGCAGCTGGTGATAAGATCGCTGTTGAAAGGGCAATCTCGGAGGCCCCTTTCGTCGCCAAGCGGCGGCTGGTGATTAATCGAATTACACCGGCCACCATGGAACCACGCGCTGCAGTTGCGGAATACGACCCCCATGATGACCGTTATGTTCTGTATTGCGGCACACAGCGCCCATTTCTAGTACGCCGAACCCTTGCAGAAAATGTTTTCCAGGATCAAGAAACAAAGTTTCGAGTAATGACCACTGACGTGGGTGGAAGCTTTGGAATGAAAGGTGGTCACCATCCAGAAAACCATATGATTTTATGGGCTTCAAAAAAAATAGGTTTTCCCGTCCGATGGGTTAGCGACCGCTCCGAGGGAATGGCCGTTGATTATCACGACCGCGATCAAACAACAGACGTCGAATTAGCTGTAGATGAAAATGGCCGGTTTCTAGCATTGAAAGTAAGTAGCACCTGCGGCATCGGCGCATATTTGGAGCCCGGCGGCACGATATCACCAGCAGGACACCTTGGCGGTCTGGCAGGAACCTATAGAACACCGCTAATTTACGCGGAGTCATCTGCGGTATTCACCAACACTGCTTGCAATGGCCCATTCCGTGGCTCGGGTAGACCTGAAGCCGCCTATGTTCTCGAACAAATTGTAGATGCGGCCGCCCGAGAGATTGGAATGGATCGGGCCGAGATCCGTCGTCGCAACTTTGTTCGCGAACAGGATTATCCTTTCAAAACAGGTTTGATATTTACTTTGGACTGCGGCGAATTTGATAAAAACCAAGAGAAGGCTCTTGCCGCTGCTGACTACGAAAATTTTGAAGATCGAAGGCAGAAAGCCAAGGCTGACGGGCTACTGCGCGGCATTGGGATTGCTAATTTTATCGAACAAACGGCTCAAACAGAAGGCGAAACCGTCTCCGTCCGTTTTGACCCTTCCGGCACTGTAACGGTCGTCGCAGGCTCGGTAGATCACGGACAAGGTCATGACACAATGTATAAAATCGTCGTCTCCGATAAGCTGGGTATCGATCATGAAGATATCAGGATTGATTTTGGGGATACCGATATGCTGCCCTTTGGAGCAGGCACATACGCCTCAAGAACTGCAATATTAGGTTCATCTGCCGCCTCTCGCGCGGCTGAAAAGGTGATCGAAAAAGGCCAAAAAATTGCTGCTCACATTTTGGAGGCCGCATCAGATGATATTGATTATGAACGCGGTGTTTTTAGCGTTGTTGGTACTGATCGTTCCGTTTCTATCAAAGAAGTCGCTAGAGCCTCTTATAATCCCACTTTAATACCGAGCGACATGCAACTTGGTCTCTTCGACACTGATACTTTTGTCCCCGACGCCCCAACCTTTCCAAATGGTTGTCATGTATGTGAGGTGGAAATAGACCCAGAAACGGGGATAACAGAAATCATAAAATATTCGGTTGTTGACGATGTAGGAACTGTCATAAACCAATTGACGTTGGAAGGCCAAATCCATGGCGGGATAGGTCAAGGGGTAGGACAAGCATTAAGTGAACAAATCATATACGATCCCAAAAGTGGACAACTACTCACAGGATCATTCCTTGATTATGGCATGCCTCGAGCTGATAATATGTGCAGCTTTGACTTACAGAACAATCCAGTACCCACCGGGTTAAATCCAATAGGTGCTAAAGGCGCTGGTGAAGCTGGAAATGTAGGAGCCTTGGGAGCAATCATGAATGCAATTAATGATGCTTTACTCCCAATGGGAGTTCATCACATCGATATGCCTGCCACCCCGCTTAAAATTTGGCAAGCTCTCCAAGAAGCAAATATAAGGCAGTAAAAAAATAGAGCGAAGTGCCTGAGACCCCAGCATTGAAAGACAGACAACCAAGCGGCGTAATATTCTAACAATCAGGGAGTCTGGGTTCTTCTCCCTCAGGTAACTGCATGTCAAAGCAGGCAAGAAGCCCGGCGGTAGAGATATAAATTCCCATGAGGGCGACTATATCTATTAACATCCGAGTCCCAAAAAGTTTATGGGCACGCGCATACGTAGTAGGGCGAACCTTATGATCACCAAAAATTTCCCTTCCCAAGAGAATAAGAGCTGCATCACGTTCAGGCAGGTCTTCGACCGAACCCCGTGTTCTAATTGCCTCTATAGTGAGATCCGATAGTCCCTCCTTAAGCGCCTCGCCCTCATGCGCAGACCACTCGAAATTATTATCTGCTTCTCGAGCAGCAACAAGAATTGTCAATTCACGCAAGTCGCCTTCGAGGCCGGATTCAAATCTCAGATAACGCGCATAGGGTCTAGCTACAGATGCCAGCTCCGGACTGTGCAATCTAATTCCACCAGGACCATTTAAACCCTTTAGAGACTGACTGGTTCCCGCCACGTGCTGATCATAAATGTCTGCCGCCTCTCCAGTCAGTGTTGACCTGTCTGCCCTCGGCAAACGACATCGTGTTTCAATATCAATATCCGGTGGTAGCTTCCCAGACATTTTAGCGCCCCCTTAAATATTCTCTGATTTTACAAGATCGGCAATTTTTTCACCAATCATAATGGATGTAAGGTTGGTATTAGCACAAGGGACAATTGGCATAATTGACGCATCTGCAACCCGAAGACCATCCACGCCATAAACTTTCCCAGAGGGGGAGGTAACCGCCATCGGATCTGCGGCAGCCCCCATTTTGCAAGAACAAGACGCATGCCAATGGCCAAGCACCGTTTTTCGAATCCATTGTTCACATGTGGTTTCATCTGAGGCCAATTCTCGAATTGTCGGACCATCTGAAATCATATTGTCGATAATCCAGCGGCGCGCCGGGGGAAGTGCATCCATCAACAGCGACCCGACCCAAGTCTCAAAGGCCTGCCATGTGTTATATACTCCGTATTTAGCAGCCCTCGGGGAATAGCTTACCGGAAAAAACTCTACAACATCATCATTGAACTCTGGCCGTTCGCAAACTGAAGCCATAAATTTGACGCCGGCAATCATCCGCTCCATATCTCGCCGATCAGAACACATGTCAAAATCGACCAACGGCTCGTCCCTAGGATCTGCACTCGCAAGCTTAACCTCGCCTCGAGTATAAGACCGATTTACCCAGAGCTGCATGATGCCAATTTGGCTACCAATGGAGTGCCAAGCAGCTCTATTAGTCGGCACGATGTACATGTCTCCATTTGGCACACCCTCAAAATTGGAAGAATAACGCAATGATGCGATCATATGCGTGGGCAAATCCCCTCGCAGTCTTGCGCGCCGCTTCAACCAAGCGCCAAAGTTTACCCCAGGATGCTCTTGCAAGTTTTTTCCGACACCAGGGCGATCGACAATTGTTTCTATCCCGTGCAAAGAGAGTTCTTCTGCTGGACCAATTCCGGAACGCATTAATAAAGCGGGGGAGTGAAGCGCACCGGTGCTCAGAATCACTTCATTCGCTTTTAAATCAAAATCTTGTCCGTCTCTTGTTACCGCAACCCCGATAACCTTGCGATCTTCAAACAACAAGTGTCGAACGTGCGTACGATCAAGCAGGTTAAAATTGGGTCTGCCACGCACTTCGGTTGTGAGATAACCAACAGCAGCGGAAATCCTTTTCCCGTCGATGTTGTTCATGGCGATTGGAAAATAGCCATCTTCAAACCTTCCGTTTTGATCTTCTAAATCCGGCCAACCGGCAGCATCAAAAGCTCGACATGCGGCAGCGGTGAATCCCGGCCAGACCTCTTTGGGAAGGCGGCGCAGCGGGATTGGGCCTCGGTCTCCGTGCATGGGTCCCCCAAAGTCCAAATCTTTTTCGAGTTTTTTATAATAAGGCAGCACACCCTCCCAGCCCCAACCAGAAGCCCCTGCCGCTTCCCAATCCTCAAAATCGCTGGGAATACCCCGAACAGCGCACATCCCATTTACCGAAGAACTTCCTCCGATAAATTTACCTTGATGATAACGACGGCGCGGTCGCTCGTCGGGCGCGTTAGATGGACGGGGAAAAAACGCTGCTTTCAAATCACCCCAAACATAGCGCTGGTTATTCTTCGAGCTTGTTACAAATGCCTGATCTAAGTCCTGTGGCTGTTCACCAGGTGGGAAATCTTCTCCAGCTTCAAGCATCAATACTTGTTTGGTTGGATCCTCCGAAAGCCGGCTGGCGAGGGGACAACCAGCGCTGCCGCCACCAATGACTAAATAATCAAAAATCTTCCCTTCAAACGGTGGCATTATTAACTCCTCTTTCGTTAACCCTAGCGCGCCGAACCCGGAATGCACAGGCATAGCCCGTCCCGCACCAAAACCGCAAACTTTAAAAACAAAGTGAAGATCACCTCTGCCATGATCAGATGCTGTACCAAACCCTATGAGCTCTTTATCATATGACTATGAAACCTACGACTGGATCAAACCAATGCCAACAGCCCCAATAAAAATTCCAACCGCAGAAAACATTGAATTGGAGCTCCGAGAGGGGATTGCGATTATAGCGCTCAATAAACCTGAAATTCGTAATGCAGTGGATGACTGCATGCGGAATGATTTAATGGCAATCATTGATTGGGCGGAGCAAGACGAAGGAGTCCGAGCTTTGATTATCACTGGCCGAGGCGCAGCATTCTGCGCAGGTGGTGATATTTCTGCGATGCAAGAGAGACTTGCTGCGCCGCAAGGCAAGATCGCTATAAACGGTTGGAAGAGGCAACGACGCACTCATCACGTAATAAAAGCTATTCATGAGGCCTCAATCCCAACAATAGCAGCGGTTAATGGGCCAGCCGCTGGCCTAGGCGCTGACTTGGCGCTTGCTTGCGATTTTGTTATCGCCTCCACAAATGCCTTTTTTATCTTCAGCTATTTAATGCGTGGCCTAATTCCGGATGGTGGGGGAATGTATTTGTTGCCTCGAAGAGTTGGTTTAGCCCGAGCAAAGGAACTGATATTTTCTGCTCGGCGTGTAAACGCGGACGAGGCCAGGTCCATGAATATGATCGAGGCGCTCTCGCAACCAGAAGCCTTAATCGAAGACGCGTTGCTGATGGCGAGAAATATGATTAATGGATCCCCAGACGCATTAGCTCTTACTAAATCTATCATGGATCAAACATTTGAACTCTCCATCGAAGAGGTCTTTGCTCTGGGTTGCCAGGCCCAAGCAATTTGTTACACCACGGACGCTCATCAAGAGTCGGTAAATGAATTCTTGAACAGATCAAAAAAATCAGATGGATAGTGTCCGTTGGAAAAACTTAAAGCGTTTAATAAAGCCCAAGAGTGTCGCCATAATTGGGGCCTCATCCGATCCAACTAAAACGTCAGGGCGCCCTCTCAGGTACCTCCGACAAGATGGTTTTAATGGGAAGATCTGGCCTGTTAACCCTAGTAGAGCTCAAATAGACGGCATTCCATGCTTTAATTCCATTAGAGATTTACCCGGTACTCCTGATGTCGGGATTATCATGCTCGGACCAAGAACCACTCAAGCGGCGGTCGCTGAACTGTCTGAGACCGGCTGCGCCGCAGCCATTGTCGTTGGTTCGGGCTACGCCGAAATCGGATCTGAAGGAAAAGAAATTCAAGACGATCTGTTGAGATACTCGGGCGATATGAGACTGCTTGGTCCCAACACCATCGGGATGCTCAACTTAGTCGATGGCATTACTCTATCAGCATCGGGAGCCCTGGATATCAAAGACAGAATCAAGGGAAATATAGCGATTCTCTCTCAAAGCGGCGGCATTCTCGGATCTTTACTCTCCAGAGCAGCGGAAAAAGGCATTGGGCTTTCCCACCTTGTCGCTACAGGCAATGAAGCTGATATTGAGATTTCTGATCTGATGAGCGCTTTTGCAAAAGATCCAAACATCCGGGTAATCTCGCTTTACATTGAGTCAATTCGGGATAAGGAAAAATTCGAACAGGCAGCAGATGATGTCAGAAGAGCCGGGAAACCCATCGTAGCTTATAAAGTAGGGAGATCTAAAGCCGGAATAAAGAGTACCGCCTCTCACACAGGAGCATTGGCTGGAAAAGATGAAATATATGACGGCTTCTTTGCCCAGACAGGGATCATAAGGGCTGAACGCTACGATGACCTATTAGACGTTCCACAGATGCTGGTAGCCAATAAGTTTCTCAAGGGCAAAAGGCTGGGGATCCTTACCACTACTGGTGGAGCTGGGAGCTTGATCGCCGATATTTGTGGGATTGCGGGGTTTACTGCACCCGATCCGGACAAGATAACCCAGAGCAAATTGAATAACCTCCTCGAACATTCTGGATTTTCCTCTGAACATAACCCGATTGATTTAACACTTGCCGGTCTCGAGCCACAGATAATTAGGGGTGCAATCCAAGCTCTTCTAGAGAGTTCTAGATATGACGCGGTCATTTCGATAATCGGATCTTCAGGCGTAGGGCGCCCAGACTTAGTGGCGGAACCAGTGATCGAATTGTCAAAAAAAGCCGACAAACCGATCATGATTTATGCCAGCCCAGCGGCCCCAAATATCATCAAAAGATTAAACAGAAATAATATTCCGGCGTTTAACTGTCCTGAAACTTGCGCTGCGGCACTCTCGGCCCTTTTGAGAATGAAGGAGCAGAAGTAGGATCTAAAAATGAAAAAAACCGACCTCGACTCCCTGGTCCAAACAGACCGCATACATAAATCTGTTTACACGGATCAAAGTATTTTTGATTTGGAAATGGAACGCATATTCGGTCAAACGTGGATTTACGTGGGCCATGAAAGCCAAGTCAAAAATCCAGGTGACTTTTTCTGCACGCGTATCGGAAAGCAACCCGTGGTTCTAACGCGTCATAAAGACAACAAGATACATGTTTTATTTAATCGCTGCGGTCATCGCGGAGCGATGGTTCTGAGAGAAGAAACCGGTAATGCCAGTACTTTCAATTGCTGCTACCACGACTGGCAATTCGATACAGATGGCTCCCTTTTGTCAGTGCCTTTGAGGAATGGTTACCCCGCAGATTTTCGTTTAGATGACCCGGAAAAGGGAATGAAATCGGTAGCAAGGGTTGATCATTATCGCGGATTTATATTCGCAAATTTAGCTCCTGATGGACCTGCGCTCGAGGAACATCTCGGGTATATCACTACATCTTTTGATGACTTAATTGATAGAGCACCCGATGGTGAAGTAGAAGTTGCGGGGGGAACCGCACGACATGCATACAATGGTAATTGGAAACTTTATTTAGAAAATCTCTGTGATGGGTTACATCCAAATTCCGTCCATCGTTCATCAATAGAGTCAGCACGTGCTCAAGACGACCAAGTCTTCAGCGACGGCGCGGGCGAAATCGCTGTTCGCCAAATGCGCCAAAATGGTGCTCCCTACGCATTTTGGGAAAACCAGGTGGGATTGTGGGCATACCCGAATGGACACGCGTACCTCGGTGATTTCCATGATGATGAAAAGCTAATTGCTACTTTAGAAGACCCATATTTTAAAGATTATTTAAAAGCCATGCGAGAAGTGCATGGCGAAAAGCGTACAAGAGATATTTTGTCTGTGGGTCGCTGGAATACAAATGTCTTTCCGAACGTCTCCTTCATGAGTCAATTTCGACAATTGCGTGTCATACAGCCTATATCGGTCGACCGGACAATCGTTCTAGGTTTCTGTTTTCGATTAAAGGGGGCTCCGGAGCAAATGTTTAGAGATACAATTCATTTTGCAAATATAACGAATGCTGTTGCATCACCAGTATTAACAGACGACCTCGAAACTTATGCGCGAATAAAATTAGGTCTTAGCTCAGACGGAACGGAATGGATCCCGATGGCTAGAGAAATAGGTAAGGACAAACCTGATGGACATGGCGGATGGATGGCCGCCAACGGCACAAGCGAACTGCATATAAGGAATGCCTTTAGGACTTGGAAAAACTTGATGAATACGGCCCCCCAATGAATCTCAGAGAAAAAATTGAGACTTTCTTAATCAAGGAATCAGCCCTTTTAGACGATAACGATTTTGAAACTTGGTTGGCATGTTTCACCAAAGATTGTTGGTATTGGGTGCCCAGCCAAATAGGCCAAAAAGATCCGTTTCAAACCGTTTCAATTATATACGATGATCGAAAACTCCTTGAAACGCGTGTACGTCGATTGAATAACGGACAAATGCATGCGGGCCTTCCAAATACCAGCAGAATAATTGGAAATCTCTTTATAGAGTCAGAGGAAGATGATTTCGTTATCACGAGAAGCAAATTTATGATGGCCGAGTATCGGTTTGACCGTCGACGCGATTTTGCAGGTACCATTTTCCATGGCCTACAAAAAGGGAAAACGGGATTTCAGATAAATTGGAAAAAAGTGGAATTAATCGACTGCCAATCTGCCTTAGAGGGAATTACAGTTCCTTTTTGAATTCTAACCTTTACCAGGATAAGAAACCAATCAAGCATCAAATCAATATCTTTTCCAAAAATACGCCACACTACCTTGGCTGAATAGCGGAGATATAGTGCCGCACTCTCAAAAAAATCAGATCCTTTCAACAATATGCATGCCGCGAACCCGATCAATAATATAAATCAAACCACGATCATCAATAGTGACGTCATTCGTTGAGAGCCGTCCTTGGCTGTCAACCGGATCTGGCCTGAACCAAGCCACTTCTTCAGGTGCATAGGGATCTTTAATATCAAAAATACGAAGCCCTTGGGCAAACCACGCGAAGGGGATCTCCGTTCCAGTAACCACTTCCGAGGGTTGGTGGCATCCTGTCATGGGAGGTGCATGTTCAGCACCCTGTCCCTTGGGCTGGATGGTGGAAATAGGGAGGGGCTGATCTTCAATCGTAATATCGACCACCCATGAAAATGCGGGCGCGTGAGGGCGCAACTTAGCAACATCCTCGTCAGCAAGGATCAAAACATCTCGGTCCTGGACCTTAAAGGGTATAGGCAAAGCCGTATGCTCGGGGTGTGGAAAGGCTGGACTGGTGGCAAAACCCGAGATCTTAGAAGGTTTTGTCATATCTTCTATATTGAGAATAAAAAATCCATGATGCCAATAGCTCACGTAAAGCCTATCCTTCATCCGAAGTGGATGATGACATCTAGGGGCGAGACCCTCACCCCAAAAAGCCGTTTCTCCGCCGGCTTTCCACTGTCCGGGAATCCACCACCTCCCAACTTCGCAAGGTTTTTCAGGATTTTTAAAATCTAAAATCATCACGATATTGTTGACGAAGCCATCAACAGTTGGAGAAAGATAAGCGTATCGCCCATCAAAATCGAAACGATGCACACCCTTACCAGCAGTCTCCCAATCGCCAATATGTCTGGGATTGTGAGGGTTGGACACATCATAAATTCCGATACCACCCATAAAATCTGATGGTTGTTCACCGCCAAGCCGTTCACGGTTTACCAGCATCAAACCATTCTTAGCCCGCACTTTGTGGGAATGTGTGTTTTCCGGCATGGATAGCTCGGCAATAACTCTTGGCTGCGAGGGGTCCCTAACATCCACAATCGATGTTCCAAAAGGCCAGGACATATGACCGATAAACGCAAAGCCACCTTCAACCCAAACTTGTCCTCCCCCAGGACAATCGAGAAAACCAATTTCTTTAATACCGAGAGAATTCATAAGAAACCCGCTAATGTGGATTTAATGCGATGACAATGATGAGCTGCGTCGGATCCTTGCACTTTTACGATTTTTCAGACAGACCAAATGAACAAACATCAACGGGTTGGTATGCTAAACCCCGCATTTTCCGCATCTCTACAGAAGGCTTGAACGGTTTCCAGAGAATATTGATTAAGGTCTTTCCCAATTGTAGACAACTTCCCCAACACATCGCTCGCCACTGTAATTATATCACAACCTGTTTGGTCGGCTTGGAACAAATTGTAGACTTCCCTTGAGCTTGCCCAGAGCAACTCCGATGCCGGTAAGCCACTTAATATATCTTTACAATCCCTCATTACAGGCATTGGATCTATCCCCGCGTCTGCAATGCGCCCGGCAAAAACTGAAATTACCGCAGGGGTTTCTGGCGACAAAACCGCTGCCACTGCCTCTACCTGCTCACGCGTGAAGATCGCCGTAATATTCAACTTTATGGCGTCTTGAGATAGCTTTCCGATCATGTCACAAGCGGATTCTGCCTTCGAATTAGTAATAGGAATTTTTGCGTAAACTTTTTCGCCCCAAGTCGAAATCACCCTGGCTTGGGCTTCCATCTCCGAAAACTCATCTGCGAAAACCTCGAAAGAAATATGACGGTCAGGTATTGCCTGAACTACTTCTCTGGCGAATGCCGGATAGTCCCTGACTCCAGCCGCGTGCATCAAACTGGGGTTAGTAGTGAAGCCCTGAATCAGTGGATTTTTTGAAAACTCAACCATTGAACTTAAATCAGCTCCATCTGCAAAAATCTTAACCTTTAGATCATTTATACCTGCCATAAATTCTACCCCTAAAATTTCTTCTTGAAGTCTATTCGCTCTCGGTTCAGACCTTATGCCTATATCTAATTTAATGATTCCACTACATCCCTGACAAATGAATAAAGATCTCCTCCTTTAAAAAGGTGACCTTTTATTCCCGCTCGTCCAGCTGCTTCGACGTCAGAATTTTTATCTCCAATTAAGAAGCTTTTTCTCTTATCGATATCCCATTCTTGAAATGCCGATAAGATCATTCCTGGCTCCGGCTTTCTGCACGCGCAGGATCGAGTAAAACTTCCCTGACCGGCGCTGGGATGATGCGGACAGAAATAAAATTTATCCACATGAGCGCCACTTAGTTTTAGCTCCTGGTTGATCCAATCGTGAAGACATATAACGTCGTCAATTTCATAATAACCTCGTGCTATTCCAGCCTGATTAGTGACAACAAAAACCAAATATCCCAGCCCATTCAAATAATGGATTGCTTCTCTAGAACCCCCGAGCCAGCTGAATTTTTCTTTGGTATAGACGTACCCTGTATCCTGATTCAAAACGCCATCTCTATCAAAAAAAACAGCAGGTCTTCGTCGCCAATCTCTAAGAACAGACTGGCTCCGGTGAAAATCTTCGGGTGTACCAATATCAATAAAATTACCCTTATATTCTTTTCCGAAGACAACGGACCGTTCAACTAAGCGCGGAAGCACGTCATTTTCCAAAGAACAAGGGAGATCTCTAACCTCTTCAAGAATCTCTCGTTTCATCAAATATACACCACCATTAATGAAGCCGGAGCCAACACGGGATTTTTCCAGAAAGCCAGCGACCTTGGTGTCATCCAAAATCACGGCACCATAACGGTTAGTATCATCCACAAAACGCAAGGCGAGCTTCATCAGCCATTTTTCGCGCGGTAAATTTAGAGCGAGGTCTAAATAGTTAAAGTCAAAAAAAGAGTCACCATTTACCAATAGAAATTCTGGCTGCAAAAAGTCTCGGGCATAAGATAGGGCGCCCGCGGTTCCAGCGGGACACGGCTCAGAGACAAATTGCAAATTAACTTCCGGGTGAATTTTTCCTGGGAGAAGTGACTGAAATGGTATCTGAAAAGGCCCGACTAATAATAGGAAGTCGCGAAAACCGAATCTAGCTAGTTCGTTAATTAGGCCAGCCACAAATGGCTCCCCGGCTACGTCGAGCAGCGGTTTAGGTATACCCTGACTCAAACCCTTCAGGCGCCTTCCCTCTCCGCCTGCCAAGATCACGACTTGCTCTACCATTCCCTGTCTCGCTTACACAATTTCAAAAGATACAGCCACTAGTAACAAAAACATCCTTCGGCACCCAATGTTTTTGGTACCTTTGACCCTAAAAACTTGACTGAAAGTATGGGTTGGTTCAATTAGTCAGAATAGTCAATTTAAGTCTCGCCTCTAAGAAGTGAAAAATAAATCGTTCAAATAAGCTTCTCGAGGTACTGAAGCCGAAACTTAGGGGTCTAAATTTTATGGATACGGTATTGGTAAACCCCGGTGGCAGGGAAAAAATATACCAGTCCCTAGGGAGCGAATTAACAGCGGTAGAACCCCCTCTATGGTGCCGGTTAATCGGGGGTTATTTAATTAACCGAGGCTTTGAAATTGACATCTGCGACACAGAGGCATTGGAAATTGGTCCAGACGCACTCGCCGAGAAAGTCGAAGTTTTAAACCCCCGTATAGTCACTATTGTAGTTTTTGGTCATCAGCCTTCGGCATCGACCCAACAAATGGTCGGAGCTCGAGAGGCAGCCCTCGCCATCAAAAAGCGGAACAAAGATAGGAAAATTATAATTGTAGGGGGCCATGTATCAGCATTACCAGAGAGGACACTTCGTGAAGAACCTATAGATTTTGCTTGTAATGGAGAGGGTCCCGAGACCATAGCTGGACTTCTCAACCTAAGCGAGAGCAAGTGGGCAATAAATCAAGATTTGGAGACCGTACCCGGACTGGTCTGGTGGGACACTGACTACAAGAAAAGTAAAGTTCTCAAAAATTCTCCAGCACCAGTGCAAAAAGATCTTGATACCGAATTTCACGGCAACGTATGGCATATGCTACCCATGGAAAAATATCGGGCCCATAACTGGCAGTGTTTTGAGGACTTATCACACCGTCAGCCATACGCTTCCATATACACAACCTTGGGGTGCCCCTATAAATGCGTATTTTGTTGCATTAATGCGCCTTTCGGCCGCAATAGCTATCGGATGCGCACACCGAGCGCCGTTATTTCTGAAGTAGACCATCTATACACCCAATATGGAGTAAAAACGTTCAAGATCATTGACGAAATGTTCGTACTGAACGAACGCCATGTGAGACAGATCTGCGAAGGCCTTTCCAAAAAACCATATGTTTCTGAATTAAATTTTTGGGCCTATGCCAGAGTGGATACCGTGCGAGAGGATATGATCTCGATGCTTCGCTCAGCAGGGATTCGGTGGTTGGCGCTAGGGATTGAGTCTGGGAGCGATCATGTGCGAGATGGAGCTGAAAAATCATTTTCAGAAGATGACATCTTCAACATCGTAGAAAAGATCCAGCAAGGTGGCATCTCCGTGATTGGCAACTTCATATTCGGATTACCTGATGATACATTGCAAAGTATGAGATCAACTCTAGATCTAGCCAAAAAATTAAACTGTGAATTCGCAAATTTTTATTCGGCTATGGCTTATCCAGGTTCCCGACTGTACCAAAACGCCCTTGAAAATAACTGGGACCTTCCCAGTGAGTGGAGTGGATTCTCTCAGCATAGTTTTGATTGCACCCCTCTTCCTACAGACCATTTGTCTAGCGCGGAGGTTTTAAAATTTAGGGATCAGGCCTTTCACGAATATTTTGAGAACAAAAGCTACCTAGACATGGTCACGCAAAAATTTGGCACCGAGACCAGGAAACATATTGAAGCAATGAGTAAAACGCGGCTCCGAAGGTTAATCGTCGATGACGAGGCCTCGATAAAGAACTAAATGTATCAAGGTTAGTAAAGTAAATTGATCATAACGCGCACGCCATATCGTATATCTTTTTTCGGCGGCGGGACCGATTACCCATCTTGGTATTCCGAAAATGGTGGAGCTGTACTCGGTACTACGATAGACAAGTATTGCTACATAAGCGTGCGGCATCTTCCAAATTTTTTCGAGCACACTCATAGGATCGTCTATTCAAAAGTAGAGACCGTTAAAACCGTTGATCAGATAAACCACCCCGCTGTCCGCGGCGTTTTATCTTTTTTCGACGTGCAATCAGGGTTAGAAATTCATCATGATGGCGACCTGCCCGCGAGGTCCGGCCTAGGCAGCAGTTCTTCATTCACAGTGGGGCTTATCCAGGCTCTAAGGGCACTAAATGGTCATTCGAGTTCGCCGAAATATCTTGCTGAACAGGCCATACATATTGAACAGAATATAATCCGCGAAGCAGTCGGTTCTCAGGACCAAATTTGGGCAGCCTACGGCGGGACTAATTTAATTAAGTTCCTGCAGGACGGTAGTTTCGAAATTCAACCTGTTATTATAGGCCGAGATCGGCGTGCTGCATTAGAGTCTCATCTAATGCTTTTCTTTACTGGTCGTAGTCGGCTATCCGAAAAATTCGCGCAAGGGCAAATAGACAACCTGCAAGCTAACAAAGACGATCTCAGAGAAATTCATAAGATGGTCGAAATCGGCCATCAGCAAATTACCGATGATCAATCTGATTTACGTGACTTTGGCCGTTTACTCCATGAGAGCTGGCAGAGGAAACGGAAATTAGCGAAAGGGATTACCAACGACGAAATCGACGAGCTTTACAATAGGGCTTTGGCCGCTGGCGCAATAGGTGGAAAACTCCTTGGCGCTGGCGGGGGCGGATTTTTACTAATTTTTGTTGAGCCCGACAAAAGAAAAAATGTTTCATCTGCGCTCGCAGGATTAGTAGAAGTACCCATTAAGATAAGCAGTCCAGGCAGCAGGGTAATTGTCTTTGAACCAGATGAGGGAGTTCCAGAATGATTTTGACTCATTCTAATGTTGGGTCCCAGAAATCCTGTCAGAGTTCCCAAAATTTAACAAAGTTTTGGCAGGGTTCTCAAATGCCAACATTGCCCAGATGAAAACAAAAACCGTAAAGACGAGTTAGACGTTACTAAACTTATTATTTTTTATCATAGAAAACCCTTTAATAAGCTCACATATACCCTCGTCCAAGCCAACCCTGGCCTTCCAGCCCGTGGCCTCGAGTTTAGCATTTGAAACGATATAATTTCTTTGATCGGGATCTGAAGCCAAAGGCGCATCTACGACAAAAAAGTCCGGAAGGTGTTTTTTTATTCTGTTGCAAAGTTCTGCCTTGGAGACATTCGCCTCCGATAAACCCACATTGAATATCTCCCCGCGCATCTCGTTAAAGTTCTCGATACCGTGAATAAATGCCCCGACGACATCTGAGACGTGTATGTAATTTCTTTTGAAGTGGCTCTCGAACAAGACGATAAATTTATCGTGAACAGCCCTATACACAAAATCGTTGACCAATAGGTCAATCCGCATTTTAGGTGCCATACCGAATACTGTCGCCAACCTAAAACTTATGGAATTTTCGCGTTTCATAAGCTCTTTCTCGATCGCCACTTTATCAATAGCGTATTTTGAAATTGGGTTGAGCGGAGACTCTTCATCACAAAAGTTATTTTTATCTCCTGTACCATAGGCGCTATTTGTTGTGGGCATTAAAACTCGTTGGTTCTCATCAAGGATATCGAGCATGGCGATAACGGCATCATGATTCACGGTCTGGGCACCCACCTGATCTTTATTACACAGAGGAGCTCCAACATAGGCTGCAAGGGGAATAATTATATCGGCATTTTTGTAGTAAGGTGCAATGAAGTCTGAGTGACGAATGTCTCCATTTGCGACCTCAAAATTTGGGTAATGGCAACAATGATTGAGGCTTGCCTGCCCAAACATGAAATTATCAATCACCGTAACTTTGTGTCCCAAATTGAGAAGCTTGGGAACCATTATCGAGCCAATGTACCCAGCGCCTCCTGTTACAAGAATATTAAAAGGCATAGCTAACACTCCCAATTTATTCTTCACGAAAAATTGCTTTTTCTACCGACTCACATAACGCATGTGCCATGACTATATGGATTTCTTGGATCACGCTAGTTGCTTCCCCGGGTGCAAGGACGCATATGTCTGCCTTCCGCTTTGCTGGGCCTCCATCCCGCCCGCAAAAGATAATTGTTGGAATATCTTTATCACGACAGGCATCTAACGCATTGAGAATATTTGGAGACCGGCCTGATGTCGTAATGCCGAGAAAGACATCCTTTTTTGTCATCTTTCCTTCGACCTGGCGAGCGAAAACGTTTTCGAAGCCGTAATCGTTTCCGATAGCGGTGAGCACTGAAGAATCCACTGTCAATGCTTCAGCTGCAAGGGGGCCCCGCTCACGGGATAACCTACTTACAAATTCCGCTGCTAAATGCTGCGCATCTGCAGCTGACCCACCATTACCAGCGATGTATAGGCGTCCGCCCGATAAATACCTGTCGATGACCAAACCTACTGCTTGATCGAATAGCTCCATATGTTCGTCAGAATTCAAAAAACTTTTCTTGGCCTCAATGGACAGCCTTAGATTGGTTTTTAATATCTCGGCGCCGCTTAACATATTTTTCTCATTCCTGTCTTTGCATAATTACCAATATACCAATTTAGAACTGGTAAAAGAAAAAGTACGCATCTGAATATGGTTTCCCCTACCCTGACTGAATATTACCGATCCCTGCTGATGGGCTAAACAGAGTTTATAATTTCACAAATTTCATCGATCTCTCCGGATCTCAAATCCGGAAAATTTCCGATGTAATACCCGTAGAAATGAACATGTTCGACTTCGGGGAACTGCTGGTGATAATTTTTCGGGATGAAAGACTGTAAATAGGGCTGTCTCAGTTGGTTGCCCCCTCCGGCGCTACCGCGTCTGAATTCAATGCCGTTCTCTCGCATTCTAGTCTGAAGGTTTTTCGCAAGGGTATCGTTTGGTTCCTTTAAAATTAAGTTGAAAGCATAGTTGCTCGACCCATCTAACTTAAAATTCGTCCGATACCTTTTAGAGTCAATTTGGTTCAAAAAACGCTCTAAATTTAAGCTTCGGCGTTTGATAATTTGATCTAACCTTTTGAGTTGGGAGCGCCCCAAAACCCCCCCTATTTCATTGTTGCGAGTGTTATAGGCCGGAAATGCAAAAATAAAGTCTGGATTTAGCTCAGGGTAATCATTTTGAAATCCTTCCCTAAACTCAATATCATTTGCTTCACGGGTCATCCCATGAGACCTAAACATCCGAACTCGCTGATAGACATCTGGATCATTGGTGCACACCATGCCACCCTCTATCGTGCTCATATGATGAGCATAGTAAAAGGAGAAGTTTGAAATCCACCCCAAACTGCCCAGCTTTTCACCCCCATGAGTAGCACCATGGGACTCACAAACATCTTCAATAAGTGGGATCTTTCTCTCGTTAAGCTGTTCTAAAAGATTGTCTGTTAACCCATCAAAACCCTGGACATGGGTGAGAAAAACTGCTCGCGTACTATCGTTGATTTTATCTAAAACCTGCGCTGGATCCATGGCCAATGAAAAGGGGTCTATGTCCACAAACACCGGCGAAAATCCGTTCTGAATTACTGATGCAATATCTGAAACCCAGGTCAGGGTGGGGACAATGACTTCTCCCCCGCTTGGGAAATATGTTTTTAGTACAGCCATCGTAAGCAGATTTGCTGAGGACCCAGAATTTACAAAGACGCTATATTTAACACCTAACCATTCTGACCATTCCTTCTCAAATGCAGCTACTTGGGGACCTTGAGTCAAAATAGGGTCATCATCCTTGAGAAGCGCAATAACCGAGTCCAAATCTTCTCGAAGGATATTATTTCTCATAAGGGGAAATTTCATTTCTTCAATCCAAAAATTCTTGCTTTTTCAAACGATCAAACAGTATCTAGGAATGACCGGACGGCTTTAAACACAGAAATAGGCCCTATTCCTACTTTCTCGTGGAGTTCTTCTCGGGTCCCTAATGCAAAACTATAATTTGGTTCCACACCTAAATTGAGCATTCTCTTGCGCAAATCAAACCTTGCATTCATTTCAAAGAAGAGTGCGTCGAGGCCGCCTCGACCGCGAAAGCCCTCCTCAAGAGTGACAATTCCAGAATATTTCTCCAGAACTCGGATCAAGTCTTCTGTCTGAAAACCGACCAAGTCAAACAAATCGACCACACCAACATCCAGACCCTTTTCAGACAATAGACCTGACACCTGCAGCGCAGTGTGAAGCATATATCCTGTAGCAACCAAACACACAGGTCCGGATGTTTTATGGACATAAAATCCCCTGTTTATGTCTGGTGAACCACCATGGTAAATTTGGGGGAGGATTTGAGCATCTAAGCGCAGATACTTTACACCAGAATTTTCAAGACAGGTCTCCATTAATGCCCCGGCCGTCACATGATCGGACGGGGAAAAAATTTGAAAATTTGGTAACCCGCGCATGATAGTAATATCTTCATAACATTGATGCGTTGGGCCAGATACGACATAGCTATAACCTGCCCCTACCCCAATAAGATTTACATTGATTTTCCGAGCTTCCGATAAAAGTGCGAGGTTAACCCTGTTTTGTTCAAAACACCGCATGGTTATGAACGGAGCAATGGCATATGAAAAAACATTAAATCCCTCTAATGCCAGGCCAGCTGAAACATTTATTAAATTTTGCTCAGCAATACCGACATTAATAAATCTCTCACCAAAATCTGACCGAATTTTATCTAAAACGGGCGAACCAAAATCGGAGCTGACAAAGAATACAGTCTCGTCATGAGCCATTCTTTGCCAGATTTTCTCCAACAGGGCATCTCGCATCGCTATTTGGTTTTGTGCCCATCATTCGTCCTCTAGCAATCTTTCAATAACGTCTGGCTTTGGATTTAAGATATGCGCGAGTGGTTCATTCTCTAGCCCCGGGACCCCTCGACCCTTCAGGGTTCTGGCGATAAGAGCCTTAGGCTTCCCCTTAGCCTCTTCCTTTAGAGCTTTCAAAGATGATTGGAGGGCGAGCACATTATGCCCATCACATTCATCACATCCCCAACCAAAAGCTTCTAGCCGCTTATTGAGATTTGCGTGCGAAACTATCTTGTCGGTGAAATCAAGCATGCTGATTCGATTGTCGTCTACGATCAGATGCAAATTATCTAAATTATGCTGAGAGGCGAACATGATCGCCTCCCAGTTGGCTCCCTCATGGAGCTCCCCATCCCCGACAACGACAAAAACTTTACGGTCGGAAGATTTTCGTTTTAGGGCTAGGGCGACCCCTGCGCCAACCCCCAAGCCATGACCCAAAGAACCATTGATAGTCTCATAACCAGGTATTATAGGATCTGGGATCCCACCCAGGAAGCTCCCCTCTTGGCAAACTTTTTCCAACTCTTTAATCGAAAAGTAGCCCAGGTCGGCCAGTATCGGATACATACAAATCGATCCGTGTCCCTTGCTGATGATACACCGATCGCGTGCCTCATCTCGCGGGTTTTTGGGATTGAATCGAAGTATCCCACCAAAGTACAAAGCGACAAATATTTCGATACAAGACAAAGACGACGCTAATCGGGTTTCCGGAGACCTACGATAAATTTTGAGAGTCTCCCTCCAAACCCAACGGGCCTTTCCAGGCAAATCGTTAATTTCATAACTCATATTCGTTCAAACCCAGAGCTACTTTGTAAGATTCTATAACACAAATCTTTATGACTTCTATTGCCGACCGACATTAAGATAAACTCTAAGGCATGACGCGCCGTATTCTAAAATTTTGAGTTCAAAAAAAGGAACCGATAGGACTGATTATATATCAGCTCGCGCCGTGCAAACCAATTCACTGCCTAATAAAATGCGGATGAAGAAAAATCAGTTCCAAATAAACGGCGCGAAGATGGTGATCTTGCTGAAGCTAATATTTGGGGGACTCAAACGTATCTTTATAGTTACAGAGCATACGACAAAGCCTTTATAAATCGCGAGTTTATGATTTACATTGGGACGACATTAATCCGAAAAAAGCATGGAATTTAAGAGGAGTTTTACAGTGACTGATAAAAAAGTCAGACCTGTGTTGGGTGTAATTGGCGGCAGTGGCCTCTATGAAATTGATGGGCTTAAAAATATCACAGAAGAACACGTCTCTTCTCCTTTTGGTTCGCCGTCAGACTCTTTAATTGCCGGAGACCTCAATGGTCAAAAGATCATGTTTTTGCCCAGGCATGGGCGGGGTCACCGCATTCCCCCATCAAAGCTTAATTTTCGTGCTAATATTGATGTTCTTAAACGAGCAGGATGCACAGAAATTATTTCTTTATCCGCAGTCGGATCACTCAAAGAAAATTTATCTCCAGGTACCTTCGTCATTATCGACCAGTTTATCGATCGAACATTTGCTAGAGAAAAAAGTTTCTTCGGGGAAGGGCTGGTAGCACATGTATCGGTTGCGGACCCTGTATGTAATCGACTTGGGGATCTTATAGAGAAAGCAAGTTCAAGCATCTCCAGTCCCGTGGTAAGAGGAGGCACATACCTGGTTATGGAAGGACCTCAATTTTCAACACGGGCTGAGAGTGACCTCTATCGCAGCTGGAATTGTGATGTCATTGGCATGACTAATATGCCAGAGGCCAAGCTCGCTCGAGAAGCTGAAATATGTTACGCGACAGTCGCAATGGTTACCGATTACGATTGTTGGCATCCTAGCCATGCTGACGTCAATGTAGACGCCATTTTAGAAGTTCTGAAAAAAAATGCCGCCGCAGCAAAAGATTTATTAATGGCTCTCGCTCCTTATGTTGCAGATCGCCCTGTTTGCTGCGAAATGGGTTGCAACACGGCATTGGATACAGCCATCATTACTGCTCCTGAGGCCCGAGACCCAAAGATGATAGAGAAGCTTGATGCTGTTGCCGGCAGGGTCCTCTGAAATTAAATCATGAAAGTAAGAGATATACATCGGCGGACAATTTGGCTCGAAAATGACCAAACATCAGTGACAATTATTGATCAAACTAAACTTCCACATTATCTCGAAACGCGTTCCTTAAAGAATTTGGGGGATGCGACTGAGGCTATAATACAAATGCGCGTCCGTGGAGCGCCATTAATTGGAGCAACTGCTGCTTGGGGAATGTATTTAGCGGCTAGAGATAACCCCTCAGACAAAGGACTCGAAAACGCTTTTGATGAACTAACAGAGACACGTCCCACAGCCATCAATCTTAGATGGGCCTTAGAAAAGGCAAGTAAAAAGCTATTAAAGCTGCCTGAAAAAGAAAGAGCATTAGCTGCTCGAGTCTTAGCCGAAAAAATATGTGACGAAGATGTCCACACTTGCCGATTAATTGGCGAGCATGGTGTAAGCTTGATCCGTGATATCTGGGAATCAAAAGGAAAACTTGAGCCAGTACATATCATGACCCATTGCAATGCTGGTTGGCTAGCAACGGTAGATTGGGGAACTGCGACAGCACCAATATACCTGGCGCAGGAACAGGATATTCCAGTCCATGTTTGGGTAGACGAAACACGCCCCCGTAATCAGGGTGCGAGTTTAACAGCCTGGGAATTATCTCAACAAGGAATCCCCTATACCCTAATTTCGGACAATGCTGGCGGACATTTGATGCAGTCAGGACAGGTAGATCTTCTGATAACGGGCACCGATCGGACAACCGCTAACGGGGACGTGGCAAATAAAATCGGGACCTATCTGAAGGCTTTATCTGCTAAAGATAATAACATTCCATTCTATGTAGCGCTTCCAAGCTCCACTATTGATTGGAACTGCCAGAATGGAAGTGAAATCCCTATCGAGCAGAGGGGCCAAGAAGAGGTGTTGGTCGTGACCGGAATGACCGCCGCCGGTAAAATTGAATCTGTCAATATAGCCCCTTCAGCTGCAGCTGCTGCAAATCCAGCTTTCGATGTTACACCGGCGCGGCTAGTTACTGGTTTGATCACTGAGCGAGGGATATGTCGAGCGTCAAAGGACGCATTGGAAAACCTATTTCCAGAACATCAACAAGGATAGAAAAATGGAAAACCGTTGGTCCGACCGAAAAGCGCAAGAATATATAGAACGGTTCAAAGGAGACGATTGCAACGAAGATATAGCGCTCAGGGTTTATTCCTCGCGCCTTCTTGGCCGAGAGGAGAAATTGGTCTTGCATGGGGGCGGAAATACGTCAGTCAAAACATCCCTTTATGACACCGTCGGTATGGAGACAGAGGTTCTGTGCGTAAAAGGAAGTGGTTGGGACCTAAGCGTTATTGAGCCACCAGGACTCCCTGCTGTAAGGCTCCAAAATATTCGAGAGCTCGCAAAGCTTGAGGCGCTCTCAGATGAAAATATGGTAAATGCCCAACGTATTAACTTATTGAATTCCTCTGCTCCAAATCCTTCTGTCGAAACCTTGTTGCATGCTTTTCTACCTCACAAATTTGTAGATCATACTCACGCCAACGCTATCCTAGCCCTTACAGATCAAAAGCACGGTGATGCAATTTGCGAAGAAATATTTGGCAATCGGATGGGCTATGTGCCCTACATTATGCCAGGTTTCGCGCTTGCAAAAAAAGCTAAAGAAATATTCGAAAACAATCCAAAGGTTGACGGGCTAATCCTGTTAAAGCACGGCATCTTTACCTTTGGCGACACCGCACAGGAAGCCTACGACCGCATGATCGAAATGGTTACACTTGCAGAAACCGAAATTACGAAGCGCAAATCCAAAACCTTTCCATCTACCGACATATCAAAAAAAACCATATCTGTGGCAAGCATTGCACCCCTTCTTCGGGGACTGTGCGCTTTTGACCGCCATAAGCCCATGATAATGGAATTCAGAAGCAATGACGCAATTCTCAAATATGTGAACGGGGAAGAACTGGCAAGATATAGTCAACAAGGAACCGTTACACCAGACCATGTAATCCGGACGAAACCCAAGCCATTAATCGTCCCTGCCCCACTTTCAGACGATTTGAGTGCGTTCAAATCGGGGGCAAAAATTGCGCTTGAAAAATATCAGTCGGACTATGACGACTATTTTGAGCGCCACAACAGGACTCAGGAAAATCGGAAGATCAGGCTAGATCCAATGCCAAGGATTATTCTTGTACCAGGCGTTGGATTATTTGGACTGGGAAACTCCAGAACATCCGCATCAATCGCTGCTGACCTGGCAGAGAATAACATATCGGTAATAATGGATGCGGAAGAAATAGGAACATATGAGGTAATTCCTGAAGCAGATATATTTGATATTGAGTACTGGTCCTTAGAACAAGCAAAACTAGGGAAGTCTGATGAAAAACCACTCGGACGCAAAATCGTTGCAATTACAGGTGGTGGCTCAGGAATTGGTGCTGCTACGGCTAAACGATTTGCGAAAGAGGGCGCAACAGTCGCCATAATTGATCTAAATGAGAATCTCGCAATTAAAGTCGCCGAACAATTGGGCGGGATCGGTATCGGATGTGACGTAACAAATGAAGGCGCGCTGAATGCAGCCTTTGATCAGATTGCTGAAACTTTTGGTGGATTAGATATTTTGATTTCTAACGCGGGTGCGGCCTGGCAAGGAAGAATAGGGGAAGTTGAACCGGCACTGCTTCGGAAAAGTTTTGAACTTAATTTTTTCGCACATCAAGCCGCAGCTCAAGCAGCGGTAAAAATATTCCGGGCACAAGGTATAGGCGGCTGCCTACTTTTTAATACCTCAAAACAAGCAATAAATCCGGGCAAAAATTTTGGCCCGTATGGGCTACCTAAAGCCGCCACATTATTCCTCATGAAACAATATGCATTAGATTACGGGAGAGAAGGAATTCGGTCCTCGGCTGTAAACGCGGATAGAATACGCAGTGGCCTGCTAACCGGCTCAATGATTGCGGAACGCGCGCAAGCTCGAGGTTTATCCGAAGAAGAATACATGTCGGGTAATTTGTTAGGACGAGAGGTATCAGTAGATGATGTTGCGCAGGCGTTCTTTGACTTGGCTATTGCAGAAAAAACAACCGCAGCCATACTCACCGTAGATGGTGGTAATATTGAGGCATCACTCAGGTAGGATATTTAAATGAATCTTGAAGGAAAAATCGCGCTTATAACAGGCGGATCTCGAGGATTAGGCAGAGAGATGGCTGTCGCTTTTGCTGAAGCCGGCATATCAGCAATCACATTAACCGCGGCTGCCGCAGCCGATGAGGACAAGCTATTAATTGATGCGGAATTGCAAGAAACAAAAGCTCTTGTTGAAAAACTAGGATCGACAGCACACTGCGTAGTCGCGGATGTAACCTCAGAGAAAGATTGCTTGAAATCAGTCTCCGAAACTATCGATAAGTTTGGCCACCTGCACATTCTAGTCAACAACGCAGGAAAAGCGGGGCGCTACGTTCACCATGGTGACGGGTCTTTAAATCTTTGGGATGTGGATCCGAAGGGTTTTAGGGATGTCATAGACACCAATGTTCTAGGGCCTTTTCTCATGATGCATGCGGCAGGAAAATTCATTTCGAAAGAAGGTTGGGGAAGGATTATTAATATATCTAAGCGAACCGACTCTATGCACCGGAAGGCAATAACCCCTTACGGTCCATCGAAAGCAGCGCTTGATGCCGCGACAATAGCATGGGCTGAATGGCTTTATGATACTGGCATCACCGTCAACACATTAAGCCCTGGTGGAGCCGTCGACACCAAATTTGGAACCGGTAAAATAGAGGGTCGGGGATTAGATCCAAAGGTGATAAAAAAACCATCGGTTTGGTTAGCTTCCTCTGCCTCAGATGGCATTACCGGATGCAGATACGTGGCAGAAAGATGGGATGAGTCCCTGACCCCTGACCAGGCCGCAGAAGGTTGTCGAGAGCCGGTTATCTTTACGACGCCAGAGCGTAAAACCCCACTGGAAAAAGCATGGAAAGAAAGTGGAAAAATCTAGCTCTTAAAGAGCGCAGGTTCTAAATCCAGCCAAAACATCCCGCCGGTCAGGTTGGAAATAATTTCTATAATTACCCGTGACATATCTTGAACGGGTGGTCCAAGCGCCCCCTCGAAGCACTTTGGTAGAACCAAAAAGTGGTTCGGAATACTCTTTATAATCGTCCGGTTCAAACTCAGCGAAAGGCCCGAAGGTATCTCTCGTCCACTCCCATACGTTTCCTATCAGATGTGAACATCCCCAGAAGCTATTACCATTTTGACAGTGATCGATCGGAACACAGCCAAGCGAATAACCATCCAAACAGGCGTGGTTCGGGGTTGGGTGATCATTACCCCAGGGAAACTTATATTTCTTAAGCTTTCCAGTCCCGTCATCTCTCATGGTTGCGGCGAACTCCCATTCCACCTCCGTTGGCAAACGACGTGCAGCCCATTTGCAAAACGCGTTAGCTTCATACCAATTAATGTGGATTACAGGCTCATTGATCGGAAGATCAATCCATTTATCAAAACGCCGCATCTCCCAGGAGCCTGACTTTTTCCGTCGCCAATAAATTGGCTTATTCGCAGAAACAGATTGTCTCCAATCAATACCATCTAGAGACCACAAGGACTCATTTTCGTACCCCCCGTCCTCAACAAATTCTAAAAATTCGAGATTAGTCACTGGGGTCTTCGCCATCCGAAACGGCGCTACATTTACACTGTGAGACCATTTTTCGTTATCAAAATAGAATGCCGCATCACGCCTAGCGCCAAATTCAAAAATGCCACCAGGGATTTGTGCGTCGCTGTTATCGAGCGTTTTTTGGCTGGCAGTTGCTGCACAATTCTCACCTAAACCGTCAGCCGCAAACCTGGGGGTTGGATAAGCCAGTGTTTGCCTCGCCCATGTAAAAGCCTCCCCATGCATGTCTTCATGAAAGGTGGTGAATTGATAGAGATATGAGTCTCGTTCACTGGCGATCCCATCATCTAGTCGCTTAAGACACCTATCTAATACTTTCTCCAAGTAATCTTTCATTTCGGGCAAAGTATAGAGGGGTAAGTCCCAACGCGTGTCGTGCGCTATCGCTATCGAGTCGTATAGGATGTCCCCGCGCTCAAGCATTGGCGGATAGCCATATTCCCTCCGCAAGATAAATTGTTCATAAAACCACGCCACATGACCTATTTCCCATAACATTGGGTTTAAGATAGGAAGTTTAGGACCTATCAGCTGACTTGCATCGAGGCCGTCGATCAGCTCCATTGTTCGCTGATGGGCACTTTGCATGATAGATGAAAGGTATTCTTTACTTTTTTTTTCAGGCATCTTGACCAAGTTAGGAAGCGATAATGAAGATTAGCCTCATCACTCCCGCGGGGAAACAGTCCCGGGCCGGAAATCGTGCGACGGCCGTTCGTTGGGCCAAAATATTACGTGATCTAGGCCATCGGGTAGAGGTTTTAACAGAGAGTCTAAACTCAAACGCGGACATGATGATCGCCATTCATGCCTGGCGCTCTCTAAAATCGATCAAAGCATTTAGTGACGCGTACCCAGATCGTCCGCTCATCGTTCTATTAGCGGGGACAGACATTTATCATTTTCAAAACTCTCATCCCTCAGAAACATACGAGTCAATGGAAAGGGCCAGCGCTTTGGTATGCTTGCATGACCTTGTGTGGCGTTCCATACCCGAGGTTTTTCGAACAAAATTAAAAGTAATTTATCAATCATCAGATCCACTGACCGTTCCTCGATCTCCGTCGAAGAACCGATTTGAACTCTGCGTAGTCGGTCATTTACGTGACGAAAAAGACAGCCTACGCCCCGCTTTAGCCGCCCGCCTCCTACCCCAAAATTCTCGGATCCGGATCGTTCACTTAGGAAAAGCACATAACGCAGAATGGGAAGAAAAAGTGAGGCTCGAAGCTTCACTTAATGCCCGTTTTGATTGGAGAGGCGAGGTGCCCCGTTGGTCAGTAAGACGTCAATACCAAAGATCCCATGCCATGATAATTAGTTCCAACATGGAAGGGGGCGCCAATGTTTTATCGGAAGCAATCGTTTGTGGTTTGCCGGTGATTGCCTCCGATATTGATGGAAATATAGGCCTGCTTGGGGAGGATTATGAGGGCTACTTTAGGGTAAGAGATGAAATCGATTTGGCGCAAACTCTGGGTCGAGCGGAGAACGACATAAATTTTTTAAATAAGCTGGAGTCACAAGTCATAATCAGGCAAAAGCTTTTTGAACCCGAACTGGAAAGAAGAAAATGGAAGGAATTAATTAAATCTTTATCGTGATCGGCTCGAGTTTTTCGGATTGTTCGAGAACTTCACCAATAATTTTGGTCTCTGTGTAACCTATTTTTCTTAGCTCATCCACACATTCATCCGCCATGGCGTTTGGAACTCCGGCCAGAAGCCCCCCAGCAGTTTGAGGATCATAAATCAACGGATAACGAGGATCTCTTCCCACTTCCTCTAAGTTTGCCACAGCTCTTCGCAAACGAACATTTTGAGGTTGAAGCGATGATAAAATTCCTAATTTAGCTGTGTCGACGGCACCATCCATAAACGGAACTGCGGAAAGCTCCAGGTTCACATCGACACCCGAAGCTCGAACCATCTCCACCAAATGCCCCAAAAGCCCAAAACCTGTTATGTCAGTGGCAGATCGAGATTGATACTTCACCAGGCATTCGGCAGCCAAACGGTTAGACATGGACATATGATTTAAGGCCGCCGCAATCCAGCGACCTTTTGCTTTATGTCTCATGTTAGCCGCAAACAACGTGCCGGTACCAATCGGCTTAGTCACTATCAATTTATCTCCGGGCTCAAGTCCCCCTTTCCTCATAATCTTTTTTTGATCAATCAAACCATTAACGGAAAAGCCAAGGCTCAGCTCTGGACCTTCTGATGTATGACCGCCAACGAGTGCACAATTTGCATCGTTGAGAATTTCCATCGCACCGGCCATCATCTGCTTGAGGGTGTCCTCTACTTTTTCTTCAACGCCAAAGGGGACTGTCGCTATGCCTAAAGCTGTTTGAGGCTCCCCTCCCATTGCGTAAATATCACCGAGACTGTGATTAGCCGCAATCTTTCCGAATACAAAAGGATCATCGACCATTGATCGAAAATAATCGACCGTGTGAACCACGGCTTTGCCGGCTGGCACCTCCACTACTGCCGCATCATCAGGTTCATGCAAGCCGATTAATACGTCCTTCCTGGGCGCGGGTTTAAGCTCGCTAAGGGCTCGGGTTAGCACTGTGGCGCCAACCTTGGCCCCACAACCCCCACAGCGCATCGCAATCGCAGAAATTTCCTGGACAACCTCCGCACTGGCCAATCCGTTTGGCAGATCTGTCTTTTCAACTTCCTCCATTTCTGGAAGGTCGTTAAATTTTTTCATAAACCTGGAGTCGATCCAGTTTTTCCACTTCCAAATTGCAGAGCCCCCGACACAGAGCTTGCCATAAGAAGCGACGGCACTTTTATCACCTGTTGATATCAGGCTCAGAAAACGCTTTTGAGGTCGAAATTTTTTCGGGCTTTTTCCTAAAAGCACGCGTCTTAGATTTCGTGCCAGCGGTTTACCCTGTCGGACCGCAAATACGCCTGATTTGGGGCGTGGGTGATTAATCATCGTAGCCACGTCGCCTGCCGCGAAAATATCAGGATGATTGACCGATTGCAGTGTATCTTCGACTTTGATGAAACCACCCTTATCTACTTCAAGCCCGGCTTTTCCTGGCCATCCTGGCGCACCCGCCGAAGTAACCCATAATATCTCGTTTGCCTGTAGACGATAACCTGAAGAGCTGCAGAGAGATCCCGGCTCAACCTCGGTAACCCTATCACCCAGATGCAGCTGAACTCCCCTCGCTTTTAAAACACGCTCAAAATTTGAACGAACTGCGGGACCGTGCGTGGGCAGAATTTGTTTTGAGTCACTGAACAAATGAAATTCTATATCATCAGACGATTGATTTACCGACTCCCGCATTTGTTTTAACCGGTGCTGTGTTGCCAATAAGATTTCAACACCTCCTGCACCACCACCCACAACAGCTATTCGAGTCGCACCATTTGCGGCCATTAATCGTTCAGTTAGCTCTTCCCACCGGCTTAAAAAGTTATTTATGGGTTTGACAGGAACAACGTTTCCATCGGCACCATTAACTCTGGATACGTCTGGCACCGACCCAGTATTTATTGACAAAAGATCGTACTGCACATCAGGACGATTATCGCATTTTATCGTCTTTGAAATGGGGTCCAGACCAATCACAGCGGAATGATAGAAACGCGCCTGTGCGAAACTCGCCAATGCCCCAAGATCAATATGTACATCATCAAAATTATAATGACCGGCTACAAAACCGGGTAACATCCCGGAATAGGGAGTATGTGCATCCCTACAAATCAGTGTTAGCCGAACGCCTGGAACGGGGCGCATCGCAAAACGTTTAAGAACTGTAACATGTGAATGTCCACCCCCGATGAGAACCAGGTCTTTAACCACAGGTGTTTTTGATGACTGCATAGCCTAACGATGCTCCAGACTCGTTTGTAAACGCAAATAGCTGCGAACCTTCCGCGATATCGCGTCCACACAAATATTTAATACGGCTGTTATCGCTATCAATACCATAGCACGATCAAATCTCAGATCCGCAAAAGCGCTGTCTACATAAAAACCGAGGGTTGCTATCCCCAGCATTCCAAGGATCGCTGTTTCACGTAGTATAACCTCCCACCTGTAAAAAAGCAGAGCCAACATCGGGCGGTAAACCCGAGGAGAGATTTCGAAGAAATATCTATTGGCGCCTGCGGGCGTATCTGGCCTAAGGGAAATCTGTTCAGTATATCTGCCCACCAAATGGCCAATGATCGCTCCATTATGGAGAGCCAATGCAACAATAGCGGGCAACATCGAAGGACCCCAAAGCTGCAACAATACAAAGGCTAGAATATATTCTGGTGTCGAGCGCGTTATGACAAGAAAAACATGCCCAATGCCCCTCGCCTTTGGCCCTAAAAGAAGCGGCGAGATCAGTGGAAAAAATATCATCGTTAGCAAACCAGTTGCAATTAAAGCAACCATTGTAAGCTGAAGCGTTGCGATAATACCTGGCACAGCTTGCTCAATAATGATTAGGTGGAACCACTCGACCATCGATGCCGATGGATCCCTCAAGGGGTGAGGTAAAATATCTTCAGTTAAAAAGCGAACTATATTTGATGCTGAGAATTCTGCCCCCCAAGGGAGAATAATAACCGCTATGATGAGGTAAAGAGGAAGCAAAGGGCGTCGCATCCAGAAACGCATCGTCGCAATTACAAAATAAAAAAGTATTAAGAGGGCCGAGACCTCTGAATAATGACCCTCTTTGAAGGCAGACTCCAAATGAAAACCCAGCGTTGGCAAGCCTATAAACCCAAGCACAGCACTGGATCTTAGCCCACATTCCAGCCTGTACATTGAGTAGCTCCTGAAATGAGCAAAAGCATCCGGCAATCTGACGAAAACAAAAGCAGATATCCGCGCTGTACCGTCAGGCAGTGCTTGTAACGGTGTTGGATCCGCCTCCTCCAAAATTTCGGCATAAACTTTTGCGATTATACCCGCGTAAGGAATGGTAATCGCAAGTATTCCTGTTAACGGAGATAGACCAAAAAGCTGCAAAAAAATAAGAGCCCAAAATAACTCGTGAACTGAACGAATGACTGCACAAAACACTCTGACCGTGCGACTGAAGAAAAGTAAGGCAAGCCCAAATCCTATGATATTACTTAGCGCAACGCCCAGAAGGGCAAAGGCCAATGTGTACCCCAGAGAGAGCATTAAACTATCGGTGGAGAAAAAGTCCGGAGTAAGAATCCCCGCGAGCAACCGGCTAAATTCGGCCCAGGGGTCTACCGTTGTGATTGCCAGGTCGGAGAAGCAGGCACACACAAATGCAATGCCAAAAAAAATCCCGGTTGTTCTCGCCAACGGTGAAGATGACTTTTTAGCCTTCAAGAGCTGCTAACCTGGTAAAGACTATCGAGATCTGATGGTTTCATGCCCGCTGCCGGAACATCTAAAGCAATCTCTCCGGACTTAATTCCAATCAGCCGATCAGCAAATTGTATTGCTAGGGCTCGGTCATGCATAGCAATCACAACCGTGTTTTTTTCCCCATTTATAGTCTCTAAGATTTCCTGAGCTTGATGTTCATCAACCGAAGAGACTGGTTCGTCAGCTACGAGTAGATCTCCCGGATGATAGAGTGCACGACCTACTGCTGTACGCTGTTGCTGCCCTCCAGACAGCTCCCCTACGCCGGTAAAAATCTTATCCCCCAATCTAAGTTTTTCGACGACTTTCTCTACTTCAGCGACATCATCTCGCCTGGGCCTGAGCAAGTTATGGAGGTTTCTCCATATGGAGCGACAATGCAGTTGACCCATATAAACATTGTGAAAAACAGTCAGAGCCTGCACTAGGCCAAACTCTTGGGGCACAAGGGCCGCATTGCTACCAGACCTCTCATAGATAAGTCGAAGCAAAGTGGTCTTACCAGCGCCGCTCTCGCCCACCAAAGCTATGCGTTCGCCAGCCTCTATGGAGAAATCAAGATTGGAGAGAACCGTCTGGCCGCTATAGCCCGCCGATTCTCCCCTAAGTTCAATTAAAGGCACTAGTCGATAAGTTTAAGCAATTTTGCTGTGTCTAAAATTGGCTTGTAATCATCATTTTTCGCAGAAATAAAAGCTTCCCGAGGGAAAGATTTTAACAAGTCTGGGTCGCTCATGGACAACAAGGCCTTTTGCACTTTTTTAGAGAAGCCATTACCAAAACTTTGATCCACATCACCCCGTATAGTCCAATTGTAATCGGGGTAACCAGGTGTTTTCCATATGACTTTTACTTTCTTTGGATCGATGCTTCCATCCTTCAGGCCTCTTTTCCAGACCTTAAAGTTGGTAGCCCCAACCTGAAAGGCACCAGACTGAACCAATGAAACTGTTCTTGAGTGATTACCACTGAATCCAACTCTCTTGAACACCTGAGATGGTGCTTTCCCGAATGCTTGGCGAATATGATACTCTGGCATCAAACGTCCCGAGGTCGATCCTTTTGACCCGAAAGTAAAAGTCTTTCCTGCTATTCCTTTAGGGAAATTTTTGGAATAAGAGAGTCCCGTGCTCGAATGAGCGATAAAGTAGGTCTCAAAAAAGGGATCCTTTTTTCCCTGTGCAATAGCGGTCGATCCTTTAACCAATAGCCGAGCTCGAACGCCTGACAATCCTCCAAACCAAGCTAACTGAACTTGGTTATTTCTAAATGCAGTAACCGCGGCAGCGTAGGATTTTACGGGCACATACTCGACCTTCATCCCTAATTCCTTAGAGAGGTAAGTCGCCACTTTCCCAAAACGTTTTCTAAGTTTGCTCTCATCTTGATCCGGTATCGCCGTAAAAACAAATTTCCCTGATGCTCGGGCCTGATCAGCAGAACCAATTCCTCCGGCTACTGATAAAGCGATCACTACTGCAACAAAAGAACTTAATAATTTCATAACAACTCTCATTTCATTAAGGGTGGTTTGATCAGTGTTTTATGTCACACTTGGTTCTAAGGCAAATTTGGTTCAAATAATTATTTCAAGGAGGCATCTATGATTTACGAAGTGAGAACCTACAGGCTTAAACCGAGAGGCGTGCCGGAATTCATAAAGATATTCGGCAAGGCCTATGAAAAGAGGAAAAACCTCTCAAAACTCTCTGCTTTCTTTTTCACAGAAATCGGAATGCTGAATGAAGTCATACATATTTGGCCTTATAAGGATGCTGGTGAACGGGAACGAAAACGAGCACGTTCAGTAAGTGAGAAAAAATATGCATGGCCTCCGAAAGTTGGTCATCTCCAAGAGCATATGCAGTCGGAAATTTTCCACCCCTCTCCAATGACCCCTGAATTTCCAAAGGGGAAGATGGGCCCGATTTTTGAATGGAGAGAATATCAAGTCATTCCAGGAATGATCGGCGAGGTATACAAAAACTGGTCCAAAGCGGTCCCCAAAAGAGAAAAGCTCTCTCCCCTTGTGATGGCAATGCACACAGAGTCCGGTGGACTCAACAAATTTGTGCATATTTGGAGCTATGAAAGCCTCGACCATCGAGCTGAAGTTCGTGCTGAGGCCGCTGCTAAAGGGATTTGGCCACCTAAAGGTCGGCGAGAAACCCTCCAGATTCAAACCAATAAAATCGTTCTGCCTGCGAGTTTTTCTCCCTTGGCCTGATAACTTAAGGGCGGTTCAATGAAAAATTGAGCCGCCCTACCTCAATGATTGTTTTTAGTAGATATCGATGAAAAATCGAAGAATTGCTATTATAGGAGCTGGTTTCGGTGGTATCGCCATGGGCATCGAGCTGCAGCGCGCTGGCTACTCCGACTTTAAAATCTTTGAGGGATCAACTGAAATTGGTGGAGTCTGGCGTGACAATAGGTATCCCGGGGTGGCCTGTGATGTTCCATCAGTCCTTTATTCCTATTCATTTGAACAGAATCACACTTGGAGCAAGAGATACGCTCCGGGCATTGAAATCAAATCATATTTAGAAAATTGCGCTCAAAAGTACGGAATATCAGATAAAATTTGTTTCGGACACAAATTAAAAACAGCAAAATTCGATGATAAAAAAAGATGCTGGGATCTCGATTTTGAGGGCCAAAATACTTTTTCGGCGGACATCCTTATTTCTGCGATGGGTCTCTTTAATCGGCCTCGCCTTCCAAACCTCTCCGGGCTTGATCAGTTCCAAGGGGATAGCTTCCACTCTTCAAACTGGGATCATGACATAGACCTTTCCGGAAAAACGGTCGCTGTAGTGGGGACTGGGGCCAGCGCAATACAGTTTGTCCCTGAAATAGCACCGATCGTTGGCTCTCTGCTGATTTTTCAGAGGTCCGCCCAATACGTTACTCCCAAAATCGCCTCTCGAGGAGAGGATCACTTCGACTCCTCCATAACTTTGGAGCAACGCCAGGAAGAAAGACGAGAAATTTATGAAGAAATGGTCAACAACTCTGATCGAAGATATTCGATTGAAAAAACCAGGCATGTCCAAGACGGCTTTATCGAATACTTAAAAACAGTTGTGCCAAACGACGAGTTGCGATCCCATCTGACGCCAGATTATCCCTTCGGTTGCAAACGCGTTTTGCGGTCGGACGATTGGTACCCGGCTTTGTCCCGAAATAATGTCGAATTAATTCCTCATGAGGTAACCAAAATTTTACCCGATGGGCTTGCCGCGGGGGGGCGGGAGTACAAAAACATTGATGTTATTATTTATAATACAGGTTTTCGGACTACAGAGTATCTATCACCCGTGAATTTAGTCGGCACAAATGCGATGTCCTTGCGAGAATTATGGAAAGATGGTGCGGAAGCTTTTCTCGGGATGACAGTGTCCGGATTTCCAAATTTTTTTATGATGTACGGTCCAAATACAAATCTATCAGGAAGCATTATCTTTATGTTGGAATGCCAGGCTCGTTATATTGGGGAGGCCATCACAACACTGGACAGGGATAAAAAGACAACCCTAGAGGTTTTAAAAGAAAAACAAGAAAGTTTTAATGCAACTATTCAAAAACGTCTTAATGAAAGTACGATGACAACCGCGAATTGTCTGAGCTATTTTCAGACCGAGACGGGGAAAATTGTTACTCAGTGGCCAGGATCAACAGAAGACTACGCCCAAGCTACCACCAATTTCAATGTATCGGACTTCATTTGGAAATAAGATAGGACACTTCTATGTCTGGACCACTCTCTGGGATTAAAGTGCTAGATCTATCATCCGTGGTTTTCGGCCCTTTTTGTACGCAGCAACTGGGAGATCTGGGTGCTGATATCATAAAAATTGAGGCTCCTGAAGGAGACACAACGCGAACAACCGGCCCCCGCAGATCTTCGCATATGGCAGCTCTATTTATGGGCCTTAACCGAAATAAAAGATCTATCGTACTCGATTTAAAAAAAAACCAAGGCCAAGAGGCTTTGTGGCGATTAATCGATAATGCAGACGTTTTTATTCACTCCATTCGGCCACAAAAAATCGAGAAGTTGGGCTTTGGCCACTCTAACGTCTTAGCGCGTTATCCTGGCATCATTTACGCCGGTCTCCACGGCTATCGCGCAGACGGACCCTATGCGGGTCAGCCTGCTTACGATGATGTAATCCAGGGACAAAGTGGCACAGCAGATTTGATGGCCCGCCTTACCGGCGAGCCTAGATACACTCCTACGATAATTGCGGATAAGACAGTTGGCCTCTACGCCGCAAATGCGATTAGCGCCGCACTCGTTTTTCGAGAAAGAACAGGTAAAGGACAGTTTGTTGAAATACCAATGTATGAATGCATGACAGCGTTTAATCTGGTTGAGCACCTTTTCGCCGCGACATTTGATCCGCCCCTTGAAGGGGGTATGGGTTATACTCGAGTTCTGGCCCAATGGCGAAGACCCTATAAAACCAGTGATGGCCATATATGCATGCTGGCATATACAGACCCCCAGTGGAAAAACTTCTGGTCTGAAGTAGGCATGGCTGAGATGCATATTGACCCACGATTTGAGTCCCTCGGTTCAAGGTCCGACAATATAAATGAACTATATGAAATAGCCGGGAAACTAATGATTAGTCGGACAACCGACGACTGGATCAAGACACTTAACCAATTAGAAATTCCGTGCGCGCGGATAACCAAGATAGAGGATCTACCCAATGACCCTCACCTTTCAAACATAGGATTTTTTAAGAACCATCAACACCCAACAGAGGGAGATGTTATTTTACCTGATATCCCGGTGCGTTTTTCCGAAAGCCCTGCAGAGATTGCCAAACTTCAACCCAATATGGGAGAGCATAGCAGAGAAATACTTGAAGAGGCTGGGTTTTCAGAGAAAGAAATATCGGAGATGTTTAGGTCAGGAGTTACAAAAGATTGGGGTCGATCCGGTCGGTAGGTTTGCATGTCAGAAAAATTAAAAATAATTGGTGTAGGCCTGTATTGGGATCAACTTTCGATAGGCGATCGCTTTCAAACCCTAAACAGGACGATTACGGAGCCTGATATCGTAAATTTTATCGGTGTTACCGGGATGGTTGAGACACTTTTCACCGACCTTTCATTCAGTAAAGATCACGGGGTTATATCTGGTCGAGTAGTACCGGCCGCATGCACATATACGATAATAGAGGGGCTTCTCTGCCAATCTACCATGCAAACCACGGGGTTAGCATTATTAGAAGTCCAGAAGAAGATCCTGAAGCCAGTCTTTGCGGGAGATACGGTCCACGCCGAAGTAACTGTTACGGATCTTCGGCCCACCAGCAAAGGAAACAGGGGAATCGTGACAACTCAAAATGATATCAAAAACCAAAACGAAGAGACGGTTATAACATATCGCGCGGTGCGCATGATGGCTGGGACCCCCGACGGACAATAAATATGAAAGGTCTCGCGAAAAAAACTGCAATAGTGACCGGAGCCGGTTCTGGCATCGGCCGTCAAATAGCTAAGAGGTTAGCGAGCGAGGGATGTTTGGTAGCGATCTTCGACATAAATCGGAATGCTTCTCTGGAAACCGTTTCAGAAATAGAGGCGACTGACGGGACTGCAAAGTTTTACGAAACCGACATCACAAATCGTGATGCGATTGACACCGCTGTTGGAGCTTTTGAGGCGGACTATGGTCCCATCAACATACTCGTAAATAACGCAGGTTGGGATTTGCCTATCCAATTTATCGAGACAGACCGAGACTTTTGGGACAAAGTGATAGCCATCAACCTATACGGCCCTTTGAATATGCACCATGCTGTTTTGCCTAAAATGATCGCGTTTGGTTCGGGCCGGATCATAAATATTTCCTCGGATGCGGGCCGTGTAGGGTCATCGGGAGAGGCAGTCTACTCTGCATGCAAAGGGGGAATAATAGCTTTCTCCAAAACTATTGCCAGGGAATGTGCAAGAAATGGTATTCAGATCAACTGTGTATGCCCTGGCCCCACGGACACTCCATTATTTGATGAATTCAAAGCGGCATCGGGTGATGGAGCTAAAATTGCCGATGGCCTTGCCAGGGCAATTCCGATGAAAAGGCTTGGGGCTCCTGACGATTACGCAGGCGTTGTTGCCTTTTTAGCGAGCGATGATGCTGGATACATAACCGGACAGACAATTTCTGTTTCGGGCGGACTGACGATGCACGGGTAGATATGGAAGATTATCAAGACATTCTCTATGAAGTTCGAAATGGCGCCGCCTGGATCATTATAAACCGACCCAAAGTATATAACGCGTTCAGAGCAGAGACCTGTGAGGAACTTATCCATGCCATCCAAAAAGCCGGCTGGGATAGGAATATAGGGGCCATTGTGCTTGCGGGAGCCGGTGAAAAAGCCTTTTGTACAGGGGGCGATCAGTCCGCGCATGAAGGAACCTATGGCGGTCGGGGAACTATCGGTCTCCCTGTAGAAGATCTTCAGAGTGCTATTAGAGACGTACCCAAACCTGTCATAGCCCGAGTTCAGGGCTATGCTATCGGAGGAGGAAATGTCTTAGCCACCTTATGTGATCTAACCATCGCCTCAGAAAGCGCAATATTTGGGCAGGTGGGACCGAAAGTGGGCTCAGTAGATCCTGGCTGGGGCACGGCTTACTTAGCTCGTATTGTTGGTGAAAAAAAAGCCAGAGAGATTTGGTATCTTTGTCGTCGCTATACAGCAAATGAGGCGCTTGATATGGGATTGGTCAACACCGTTGTTTCGGACAACGACCTAGACCAAGAAGTTGAACGGTGGGTTGCGGAAATTATGGAAAAAAGCCCCACGGCACTGGCGATTGCAAAACGCTCTTTCAACGCAGACTCAGAAAATATCCGTGCCATTGGGCAACTGGGATTCGAGGCGTTAGGTCTTTATTACGACACCGACGAATCTAAAGAAGGCGTTAAGGCCTTTTTGGAGAAACGTCCCCCGAACTTTCGAAAATATACGAAGACAAGAGATTGACCCGCGACCAAATTTTAAAATTTGCTACAGCACCCAATCCGCAAGAACTTTTTCTGCAAGCAAAAGCCTTGCGAGATATAGGACATGGTCACGACATTTCTTTCTCCCGAAAAGTTTTCATTCCCCTTACAAAACTCTGTCGAAATGTCTGTTCCTATTGTACCTTCGCCCACCCACCGCGACGAGGTGAGTTTCCATTTTTGACACCCGATGAGGTCCTAAAGATTGCACGCGCTGGGAAGGCTGCAGGCTGCAAAGAAGCTCTTTTCACTCTCGGAGATAAACCTGAGTTACGCTACGAGGCAGCCCGGGAGGCCCTTGCCAAGCTTGGACACGCAACCACGATTTCGTATCTAACAGAAATGTGTGATTTGGTTTTCACTCAGACAGGGCTTTTACCTCACTCAAATCCCGGCGTCGTCTCTGGCGAGGAAATGAGAGACCTGCGTGAATTCACAGTTAGTCAGGGGCTGATGCTTGAGAACATATCAAGCCGCCTTACCAAAAAGGGTCAGCCCCATTTTGGATCACCCGATAAAGATCCCGATTTGCGTCTGGAAACTATCAGGGAAGCCGGTCGACAGAGCATTCCATTTACAACAGGTATATTAATTGGGATCGGAGAAACATGGGCGGAGAGGATTGATTCACTCCTGGAAATTAAAAAAACAAATGATGAGTTTAAACACATTCAGGAAATCATAATCCAAAATTTTCGTTCAAAACCTCTAACAAAAATGGAAAATGCCAAAGAGCCTAGCCTTGAAGAGCTGATGCGTTGCATCGCGATAGCCAGAATAATTCTGGGACCAAAAATGAACATTCAGGCCCCCCCAAATCTTACCCCAGATACCTTCCAAATGCTTATTGAAGCGGGAATTAACGATTGGGGAGGTATCTCTCCAGTGACACCTGACCATGTCAATCCAGAGGCACCTTGGCCCGAAATATTAAATCTCTCTGCGCGCACAGCTGAAGCAGGAAAGAGGCTGGTAGAAAGACTAGCAATTTACCCCGAATACGCGCTCAAGCCAGAAAAATGGTTGGACCCGAAACTACAGAGAAACGTCTCAGAGTCTGTCGACTCCTCAGGTCTTGTTCGAGAAAACAGCTGGCACCCAGGGACTGCCATAAATATCCCTGTGATACCTCATGACAGCACTCCGGGATCTCCCTACATCAAGACGGTACTGAAAAAATTGCGCCAGGGTGCTATCGCCGACCGCTCCGATATTATTACCCTATTTAAAGCGAGGGGAGACGATTTCAGAAAAGTCGCATCTGCAGCGGATGAATTAAGAAAAAAGATCTGTGGAGATGAGATTTCCTACGTAGTCAATCGGAATATAAATTATACCAACATTTGCGGCTATAAATGCGCCTTCTGTGCTTTTTCAAAGGGAAAAAGAAAACCAGCGCTTGGCGAAAAGCCATATCTTCTTGATTTAAAGGAAATAGGATATCGGGCTCAAGAAGCCTGGGAGAGAGGGGCTACGGAGGTCTGCATGCAGGGCGGGATCCACCCTACTTTTACGGGTGAAACTTATTTAAAAATTTGCGACACGGTTAAGACTTTTGCTCCCGATATCCATATCCATGCTTTCTCACCTCTGGAAATCTCTCACGGAGCTAACACATTAGGAATTTCGGTTGAGCAATTCATCTGTCGACTTAAAGATGCTGGATTGGGCTCCCTGCCAGGGACCGCTGCGGAAATTTTAGATGAGAAAATTAGAGAGAAAATTTGCCCCGATAAGATATCGGCAGGGGAGTGGCTGGAAATTATAGAAACCGCGCATCAGGCGGGTGTTCCCTCTACAGCTACGATCATGTTTGGACACATAGAAACACCAGAAAATTGGGCCGATCATCTGATCGCTCTTCGGGATCTCCAAGCCCGTACGGGTGGCTTTACAGAATTTGTTCCGTTGCCATATGTGCACATGGAAGCGCCGCTATACCACCATGGTCGGTCCCGCAAGGGTCCAACATATCGGGAAACTTTGTTAATGCACGCAATTGCGCGCCTCGCTCTGCATCCCTATTTCAAAAATATACAAACAAGCTGGGTAAAAAATGGTCGCGATGGAGCAGCGGCGTTTCTAAATTCTGGCGCAAATGATCTTGGGGGAACTTTAATGAATGAGTCTATAACCAGGGCTGCAGGAACTGAGCATGGGCAGGAATTTGATCCGGAAGAGATGGAATCCCTAATCGAAACAATGGGACGCCAACCCCGAATGCGGAATACTTTTTACAAAAATGTTAGGAGAGAAAGGCAAAACCTTGCATATTTAGCACCGCCACTATTGAACCAACATATGTATCCTGTTGAGAGCCAGAAAAGCGTTGCTTGAGAGTAAATCAATGAAAAAAATGGCCGATGAGCTCCCCATAATCGCTATCATGGGAGGAACTGGGAACCAAGGCTACGGACTGGCGTTACGCTGGGCTAAAGCAGGTTACAAAATATTTATAGGATCGCGCGACCAGAAAAAAGCGATGTTATCAGCGGAGAAGATTAATGAGCTAGTGTCCCCGGTGACTCCAGTTATTGGATCAGATAACGGGGAAGCAGCGGATTTATCGAATATTGCGATACTAGCAGTACCCGCCAGCGCACAAGTCAGCGTCGCTGATGAAATTCGAGATAAAATTAAAGGTAAAATCCTAATAGATGTAACGGTTCCCCTTGTTCCCCCCAAGATACTTCGTGTTCAATTACCCCAAAATGGATCAGCAGTTGCCAAACTACAGAGCCACTTGGGCGACGAAATCCAAGTCGTCTCTGCATTCCAAAATATTGCTGCTCATCATTTGCAAGATATCGAGCATGAGATTGATTGCGACGTTTTAGTTTGTGGGAATAAAAAATATGCTCGAGAGGAGGCTATTAAATTGGTAACGGCAGCGGGAATGCGAGGTTGGCATGCAGGTCCCATCGATAATAGCGCCGCAGCCGAAGCCATGACCTCTTTGTTATTATTTATCAACAAGCATTATGGCATAGATGGGGCTGGAATCCGAATAAGCGGAAAGAAGGCATAACTATATTAATGGCGACGGATCATTCGGGGTATGAAGCGCCCGAAACACTAGAAATCATTGGTATTAATCATGTGCCTGAAATTGTCGCTGGCGACGATCTCGGAAAAATTATCAGAGATTCCATTTTAAAAAGCGGCGAGACGCTCAAAGAAAATGACATTCTTGTTATAGCTCAGAAAATTATCTCTAAAGCGGAGGGCAGAATGGTCAGCCTCTCCTCGATCCGACCCTCAAATGAAGCGCTCGGGTTTTCGGGTTTGGTTGAGAAGGACCCACGTTTAGTAGAGCTTATTCTCCAAGAGTCGGTCTCTGTAGTCGCGCATAGACCTGGCGTTTTAATTGTTGAGCATAAATCAGGACTGGTTTTAGCAAATGCGGGCATTGACAGATCAAACGTGGCGGGAAAAGACGATGAAGAGATGGTTCTGTTGTTGCCCGAAAATGCTGATCGATCTGCAGAATGCATTCGCGAGAGTCTCGGGGGGGATTTAGGGATTATTATAAACGATAGTATCGGACGGGCTTGGCGTAATGGCACTATCGGAACCGCAATAGGGGTATCTGGTCTTCCAGGGATCGTAAATTTGAATGGAGCCCTGGATATGCATGCGCGCTCACTGCAAGCGACCACTATTGGTTTAGCTGATGAAATTGCGGCGGCAGCATCGATCATCATGGGGCAAGCAGCAGAGAGCCGGCCCGTAGCTTTGGTCAGAGGCTTCTCAAAACTGACGCAAATTGGAAACGCAAGCCAGATCATTCGATCCAAAGAATCGGATTTGTTCCGTTGATTTTAGCATTAGCCGGTGGGGTAGGAGGGGCCAAGCTTATTAACGGCTTAGCAAGTATTTGTTCCCCTGATGAGCTAATCATAGGGGTAAATATTGGTGACGATTTTGTGCATATGGGGCTTCACATTTCTCCGGACCTCGACTCTGTTATGTACAAGCTGGCGGGCCTTAATGACCGTGAAAGAGGCTGGGGACTTGCAAATGAAACCTGGCATTTTATGGAGACCCTCAAGCGCTTGGGCGGCCCCAGTTGGTTCAATCTTGGAGATCAGGATCTGGCCACTCACATCCAGAGAACGAGTTTGTTAAAGGCAGGAAATTCGCTTTCGATGGTCACAAACCAATTGTCTCAAGCACTTGGAATTGCCCACCAAATATCGCCAATTTCGAATTTTAGGATTTCAACCTTTGTAAAGTCAGCATTGGGAGAAATTCCATTTCAAGATTATTTTGTAAGATTGCAATGTGAGCCCAAAGTATTGGGTTTCAGATACGAAGGGGCAGAAAACGCCGAATTATTGCCCTACATCGAACAAGGCCTTTTAAGCACTCAGCTAAGAGCAATAATTATATGTCCGTCGAATCCTTTCGTCTCGATTCAGCCGATGTTGGCAATATCTAAGCTAGAGCGGCTTCTACTTAATCGACTAGCACCCTGCATTGCAGTGAGCCCAATTATTGGGGGTAAAGCGTTAAAAGGACCTGCTGCAAAAATGATGTTAGAACTCGGCTCTAGCCCTGGGCCCGAAGCCATCGCAGCCCATTATCAGGGTCTTATTGATGGACTTGTTTTTGATAAAGCCGACGAACACGAATTAGAAAAAGTCTCGTCACGAGGGTTAGTGGGATTGGCAACTAATACCTTTATGAGCAGTGACACCGATGAAAAGGTACTGGCCGAGAATGTTTTGGACTTCGCAGAAAGTCTAGCTCGGTGAAGCCCTTACTACTTATACCTGTAAAACCCCTAGAAGAGGGAAAGTCACGGCTATCGGGATTATTATCCAAAAAGAAGCGGGCGGAACTCTCATTCCGATTGTTTGATACTGTACTCAATGCGGCTATTGAGGCAATGAAACCAGAAAACATTATTGTAGTTAGCCGCGATCTGGATGTCTTATCAACTGCAAGGGAGCGTGGCATAAGATACTGGGGCAAAGAAAAAGGAAGGGATCTCAATCAGGCTCTTTCTGATGCCATACCTTTAAGCGCAGAGAGCATCATAGCTATCCATGCAGATTTGCCCAGGGTCAGCGCCGACGATATCAGAGCAATAATAGAAACTGGCCGCGAGAACTCCATAGTACTCACGAGCGACCGCAAAGGTCTTGGTACTAATGCTATTTTTATGAGGCCACCAAAATTAATCAATTTTTATTTTGGCTACATGAGTTTCAGCAAACATGTTGAAGAAGCAAGACGGGTCGGGGTTACCCCAAAAATCTTAAAAAGAGAGGGATTAGAGTTTGATCTCGACACACCGGAAGATTATCTTCACCTATCAAGGCTCTCTAACTCGGTCTAATGAGCAAGTTCTTCCCGGATCCGTTTTAACTCATCCATCTGCTCTCGGTCTTTCGCTCCAGTAAAACGGATACACAAATGGGTCGCACCATTATTCGCAAAATCCTGCAACCAAGCGATAACTTCCTTTCGGTCACCACCAAAACAATACTGTTGTTGCCTTATTAACTCGGCAGACTGCATGTAATAGCCTTCAAGATAATTATCTAGCTCTGCATTGGCTTCATTTCTATCTTGGTTGACGGAAATCGTGCAATAAGCTGCCCCTGTAATTTTATTTGGATCTCTCCCTGCCTCCTCAGCGTGCTCTTTTATTCGGGCCCATTTTTCTCCCCACTCACCAGGGGTACCCGCACCTGATGGAAACCATCCGTCAAAATATCGACCAGCACGGACTAAGGCGGATGGAACGCCCCCACCACCCCATAGCTTTGGTCCACCAGGAGTGAACGGCTTTGGTGCCAAAGTACCACCTTTAACCGTCCAAAGACCGTCCCAATCCGTCGATTCACCCGTCCAAAGAGCTCGGCAAAGATGCACCTGGTCGATCATACGACGTATTCTCTTTTCAAAGGGAACGCCAGCTGCTTGAAATTCGGCTCTGATCGACGGGATATCCCTAGCCGTACCCCACCCCATTATCATCCTACCCTCAGATATCTGATCAAGGGTCGCTCCTTGATGAGCAAGTAAGACTGGGTTGCGTAACATCGGAAGAAGAACTGCAGTCCCCATTTTAATTTTAGTCGTTCGCCCAGCAATTGCCGCCATCAGGGTAATGGGGTCATGCCTAGGCTTAGCCAGAAGTGAGTCGCCAATCCATACGGCATCAAGCCCTATGTCATCTGCGTGATCTGCCAGCTCTAATATTTCGCGTGTTTCATGAACGCCAACCACGATGCGTTCGCGGGTGGGCAAAAGGTATCCGACTTCTATGCTCATAGGTTTTCAGCCCTCTGAAAAAATCATTACCTCCCGGAAGCATGCCAGGGGCTGATTTAGCATCTATATAAACGTTAAACTGATGTCCTCACCTTTCCGGGCGCAGATTTCAATGCGTCCGAACAAGATTCCACATATTTTTCGTCAGGTGGAAGAACAACAGCGACTGACCTGACCTTCTGATGCTCAGGGTCTCTCCCGATGGGCATTTCACCTTTATCTCGAAGAGCAATAGCGGCCTTCCGAAGAATATTGCGTGCCATAATTATTCCATTATCGGTGCTGACCAAGTTTTCTCGGGTTCGATCACAAATTGGACCCATCGACTCCTGAAGGCTGGCATCTTGCATTGCGATACCCTTCACACCCGAAAACAGCTCGCCAGTTTTTTGAGCTTCTCGGTCAATTAAATAATCATTTTCACGATTTTGTTTGGGAATAAAGGTGCCGGGGACATATTCATTGTGAATGCCATGACCGTCTTCACAGGCTTTTCTTTCTTTGTCGGATAACGGTCTGGTCGGGTGATAATCATACGACCACGCCCAGCAATTTTCGTCGTCAATTGGAACCCAAAAATGTCCATGCTGGGGATGATCCGCTCGTGGGGGGATCATGGTAAAGGTAGGAACAACGAACTGAGTAATGCGCCAATAATAATTGCCTTCCTCAGCGTTTCGTCTTGCCCCAATGTACAAACCACCATCGGACGGCTCTACTTCAAATATTGGTTTAAAGTCGTTCAGATTATACTCATTGCCTTTTGACCCCTCAAATAAGGGATCGGTATTTAATCCGGTTCCATGGAGGAAGGAAACATGACTTGAGTCAATTCCACCCTCCATTGCCTGCAACCAATTTGAATACTGTAGCCTTTTTGATGAAAAGGTTTGCTCGGGGGCGACACGACAGAATTCCCACTGTGGCTCGGGAGGGGTATTTTCTGGATCTCCCATATATGTCCAAAGGATGTCTCCGACCTTTATCATCGGATACGCCGTAAGCTTTATGGTTTCAGCATAACCACTTTCCTCAGCCTCAGACGGAACCTCAACACATTGGCCTGTGTAATCATATTTCCAACCATGGTAAGGGCAACGGATACCGCTTTGCTCATTTCTGCCAAACCAAAGAGACACTCTCCTGTGCGCGCAATATTCCTCGATTAATCCATAATTGCCGTCGGAATCTCTAAAGGCCACCATTTCTTCGCCCAAGAGTTTTATCCTGACAGGCGGACAATCATTCTCCGGCAATTCCCAAGCTAACAAAGCTGGCATCCAATATTGACGGAAAAGTTCCCCCATCGGGGTGCCTTTGTCTGTTTGGGTCAACAGATCATTAACTTCTTTCCGCAACATCTTTTCATCTCCTTAGCAATCTGAATATAAACCAGCACGAGTAGGATGCCGATTTCTATAAAATGTTAAAAAGAGCATCGCGAATCCAAGCCGCATCTGCTCCCTCGCGACAGTAAACTAAAAAATACAACGGCCACAGTCAACGAGTTACGCAACCAATTACGGCCAAAGACTGGCCTCTTTTATTTCTCATTGACACTTCAAAATTGAAGCCGAATATGTCAGCTGATCGTCAGAAAGCCAAGAGAGAAGCCCATGCCATTTGTTGAGTCCGACGGAATAAAAACTCACTATAAAATATTGGGCTCAGGACCCGCCATACTGATGTTCGCCCCAGGGGGCTTCGATGCAAGAATTGAACAGTGGACGAATCTTGGAGTGTATAAAAAAATTAAGCTTCTGGAGCACCTCCCCAAAAAATTTAAATGCATCCTCTTCGACCGACGCGAAAACGGAAAAAGCGGTGGCCGCGTAGAGCGGATTACATGGTCCCATTTTGTTCGACAAGGAGTCGGTTTGTTGGATGCGTTAGATATTGAGAAAGCTCATATTATGGGAGGCTGCATGGGCTGCAGCCCGGTGATGGCTTTCGGTGTGCAACACCCGAAGAGAACGTTATCAATGACCCACTATTGGCCTGTTGGAGGAGCTAAATACCGGATTTCAAGCCATCAGAGATTTGCTAGACACCTCTCGTTTGTCGAAGAACATGGTTTAGAGTCTGTAGTTTCGCTTGTTAAATCTCACGATAAAAATTTCTCAGCCGATCCGCGAGGAGGCCCCTGGGGCCAACCAATTCGTAACTCTGAAGAATTTTCTTCGAATTATTCTCGTTTAGACAATGCAGAGTATCGACTTACCGTAACAGCAATGTATAGAGGCCTTTTCGACCGCGACACCGCGCCGGGGGCTGATCCAGAAGATCTTATGCAATTGGCAATCCCTAGTTTGATTGTTCCTGGAGACGATCAATTCCACGCTACATCGGCCGCACGCTATTTGAGCGAATGTCTAAGCAATTCGGATTATTGGGATATACCCGTCGCTGCCCAGACAGAAGAAAACGCCCCAGATAAAGTTTTAGAGTTTCTTGGGAGCCTGTGATCTCAGATGCCCGCAATTTTTATTCCCTACCTGTCAAGGATTAGATCAACAGCAATCAAATTCACCGTTATCTTCCAATGAGGGCAGCAGCCACTTCAAAGGCAAATCACTTTGGTCAATTTGCGAAACGCGAGAGAAAATTTTTAGTCTATAACGAACCTGATTTTTAAAAAAAACTACGTTGGTCTCAAACTGAGGAAAACCGGGCTTAAAGCCTTGATCCTCTGATACAAGAATAATCTCATCACACCCGACCTCGAAACGAGAACGAACCAAGTCTTCTACTCGGGCAATGTCAAAAAGTATGTCTTTAGATGGTCTCAACCTCTGAAACATGAATTTCCATTTCACCCGATAGCCTTGCCGTAAAATTGTGGCTTTGCTAAATCATGGTCAACCTCAAATAGGGAGAAAAATTTTGGCGGAAAAAGTAAATGCAGCCGTTCGCACGGCCCCTCAAACAACTGAGTTCAGAGAATATGACATGCCTGACATCCCTGATGAAGCTGCCTTGCTAAAAGTAGAGGTGGCCGGGATCTGTGGAACAGACGTAAAATTTTATTCTAAGCCCCCATTCGAAGGGCCAGTGGTAATGGGTCATGAAAATATTGGCTACATTGCCAAAGCAGGAAAAGTTTTCAAGGAAAGAAGAGGTCTCAAAGAGGGAGATCTTGTCTTCGTTGAACATTATGTTGGCTGCATGAGCTGCGAGCACTGTCATCGCGGAGATTATCGCTTGTGTATGTTTACAGATTGGCGAAAATTTCCTGACGGGTTGCGCTTTGGTTACACTCTCGCTGAACGCGCGCCCCATCTCTTCGGGGGCTTCGCAGAGTATATGTATTTGCCCTGGAATTCTGTAATTCACAAAGTTCCAAACGGTTTAAACCCTGAAATAGCCGGAGTCGTAACTCCCATGGCAAACGGGATCCAATGGGCTTTGTTTGATTGTGAAGTAGGATATGACAGCAAGGTCTTAATTCAAGGGCCAGGGCAACAGGGCCTCTGTAATACAGTCGCAGCACACCAAGCCGGGGCCTCATTGATAATCGTTACAGGAACATCCAAAGATAAGAAACGCCTTGAGGTCGCCAAAAAGATGGGAGCTGACCACACCATCGTCGTCGACGAGGAAGACCCCCTTGAAAGGATTATGGAAATTACAAATGGAGAAGGCATCGATGTTTCCCTGGATTGCACAGCGGGAGCTGGAACGATACCGACACTCCTTGGTGTTGAAGCACTAAAACGCAAAGGCGGCACACTGCAATTCCAAGGAGAAGATGTCCCTGAATTTCCTAACTTCCCAATGGGTAAAGTTGGTAACAAATACATAACAATCAAAGCGGCAAGGGGTCATAACTTTGAGAGTTGCGAATTGGCATTAAAACAACTTAATTCAAAAAGATACCCATTCGAGCTTATGACCACACACAAGTTTGGATTAAGAGATGTCCATGAGGCAATAAATGCTGTAGGGGGCAGCGGAGATTGCATCCACGTCTCTCTTATGCCTTGGGAGTAAGATAGCGAGAAACCGTGCTGCCTGATATCGAAGAGGATGACAAAAGAATTCCCGTCACCATAGTGACGGGTTTTCTAGGCTCAGGTAAGTCCACCCTTCTAAATAATTTACTTCCCCAGCTTTCTTCGAAAAATTACGCCTTAATTGTCAATGAATTTGGCGAAATAGGAGTTGACGGCGATTTAATTGAAACCGGCGCTGAGGAACTCATTGAGTTGTCCTCAGGTTGCATCTGCTGTGTTGTGAGGGGGGACCTAATCAAAGGCTTGAGAGGTCTCATTAAAAGAGAGCCTGAATTAGACGGGATTATTATTGAAACCACAGGCCTCGCAAATCCGAGCCCAGTAATGCAAACTTTGGTTGTGGATCAGGTAATATCAACCCAATGTCGCCTGGACTCAGTGATTTGTGTCATCGATGCAATTAACATTCTAGCGCAGATTACAGATTATAAAGACGTTTCAGATCAAATAGCATTCGCTGATCACTTAATCATAAATAAGACCAAAGAAATGTCCGGCATGCTCGGACAAATTGAGGAAAGAATCCTCAAAATAAATCCTTTTGCCCGAGTGACCAAAACCAACCATGGAGAGCTCCAGGCCTCGAAGGCTTTAAATCAGTGTAGTTTTGAGCTGGCGCGTATAGAGGATGAGTTGCTGGATTCTGGGATTGAGGACCACAATCATGGGAAAACTCTAAGCGATAACCACATACATGAAGCGGAGATCACGAGCCTTTCATTAATAAGCGAGAATTCTTTTGATGCACAAAAATTAGAGGACTGGCTGCAGGATATTTTATCGAGATGGGGATCTAATATTCTTCGAACCAAGGGAATTCTGTCCATAGATGGGAAAGAAGAAAAACTTGTCATCCAGGCGGTAAACATGATGTTAGAGGGTGACTTCAAAGGAGGTTGGAAATCCCAAAGCAGAGTCTCTAAGTTAGTGTTTATTGGACGAAATTTGGATTCTGGTGCTCTCAAGGCCGGCTTCAGGTCGTGCGAGATTGCAAAATCATCGTCAGATCATTAAGACGGTTGACAAAAGGGGGAGTCAAATCCGCCATTCGAGTGACTTAACGAGTAAAATTGAGGCAAAAATGTCAACGCTCACACTTTGTAAAAAAGATGAAGTGCCCGAAGATGAGGGGCTGAAAATAGAAAAAGACGACTTGTCAGTGGCAGTATTCCAGTTTGAAGGAAATTATTATGTAATGGATGACCTTTGCAGTCATGGACCCGGATCTCTATCCGAAGGCTTTCTTGATGGCTATGAGATTGAATGTGATTTCCATGCTGGTGCTTTTGACATCCGAACAGGAGAAGTTTTACGCCCACCCTGTATGGTGCCACAAAAAACCTACAAAGTTATTGACCATTCCGAAGACGTAGTGATCGAAATTCCCTAAAAAAATTTAGCTTATTTAACAGGAGCAAACTTATGACCCGTATTCCCGCTTTAGGAAGAGATGCAATGGATGACGATCAGAAAGCAATTTTCGATCGGATTGCCGGTGATAACGGAAGAATTGGGTTTGGTCCCGCAATTGGATATGCATACTCGGCTTTCGTATGGGACCTGCACAATATATCGAGTGGGCACTTGTTAAACTGTTCTCTTACAAACGCCCAGGTCCGAATTATATCCCTGCTAACGGTAAAACATTGGAATGCCGAATACCCCTGGAGTGCGCAATCAAAGACCGCCCTCTCTGCTGGGCTGCCCGAGAATATAATTCAGGCGATTAACGATGACGATGTGCCGCCTTTCGCTTCAGATGAGGATGCGGCGATTTATGAAATGGTCAAAGAACTTTTAGACACAGGTAACCTAACTGAACCCTCATTCGAAAAAGCAACTCAATTACTCGGACATAAAAAGATGTCAGAAATTGTTCACACCATTGGGCATTTTACTGCCACAGGAATGATGGCCAACATGGTAGGATGTACGCCTCCAGATGACGCAGTTTCTCTCCTCAAACCACGAAATTAGTGACAGAAAGATTAAACGCGAAACGTTCGCTTTTTAAAGATTAAATACCATTGCCTGTCTGGGAAACTCGGACTTACATATTTAGTATGACTAGCTCCTGCGATAGGACTTTAGTCGTGTAATTGCTGAGGCTTCTCGATTATTTGGATTGATTCTGACCCGAGAGTTCTTCTTTACCATTGCGAATACGAATGTGACCGCCATCAGCCCTGACATCTTTTCTGGTGTCATAATTTATATGCTTGATATTATCCTGTTGACCAGATCGATTGCCCATCAATATCATAGGTCCTTCACCCGTATTTTCTAATTGATAAAATGATCCCCCGTTTATTAACGCGGCCATACCGGGATTAAGAACTGCCGATCCACCATCGGGAAAATGCATTGTGCATTGCCCTTCAAAACAAATAAAAGTCTGATCCTCGTTGTGACAATGCATATCGTCATGATCACCGGGTTGAGGGTAGTAATGAACCCAGGCATGCATTTTTCGCGTGTCGAATACTCGGGTCCTACGCTTTTCACGGTGACCCACCTCTTTAACATCTATAATTTCGATCTGACTCAGCCATCTCTCAGCCCGTCCTTGCTTCAATTCTTAATAACCATCTCACAAAGAGCCAGAATGATAAATCCAGGAAATGAGAGGCGGGCTAAAAATCAAATATTTCCCAGCAAATTACGTTCATCGAAGGTTATTCAAAATTTCCTTTTTTAAGCTTTATAATAGCGCACCTCAAGGCCTTCATGACGACCGCAACGAGAAGGAGCAAACCCATGAACGACCAAACTAAATCAATCGCACAAATAATCTAGCCCAACCGTTAGACCGATGAGGGCCATCCCAGCGTCCCCTTGAGCGCTAACGAGCCATTAGCTTGGACCCATTGTTTTTAAAACTCGGCAGCCAGGTCATTTACCGCATCAAAGAGCTCGCAGCCAACAAATAAAAGCACGTGCAGGAGTCTATAACATTTCAGTCGAATTAATCTAATGAGTTACGGATTCGTGACCAACCCAAACCTTCCCATTAAAGCCAATTAACTGCCCAACAGTAGGCGCACCCGCTGGGCTCAAGCTCTGCCGAGCTCTCCGAACTGCTCCTGAAACCTGATGAGCTACCCATACAGCGTGATGGCTTCAAGGTCTCCTAACGGCTCGAAAGGACTCACACCTATGAAAAACTTTGGATAGTCCAGATGATCCAGCGCCTTAAAACACATGATCACCCCCTGCCGATCTCATGTAACGCCGGTAGTAAGCGCTCTGCCTTGCTAAATTATCGCTCTGCTTCTAGGCAACTTGCCAGGATTTGATTAACAGCACTCCCGGTTAAAAACATTGCCTTGGCAAGGTTAGTGCAATTTCTCGACATGTTTGCGTATTCGGGGGGATCGTCCATCAGGGTTTCCATGAATTCCTCTAGCCCATGCGGAGAGGAACTGTCGAATGCGCGGCCAACCTGTTTTCTCATTGATGAGTCGCATCAGGTCGGTTCCGCCGTTTACGAGAGCCAGAACCGGTAGACCAGCATGCAGGTAGGTTAAAAATTTTCCTGGAATATTATGCGTTTTATGACGCGGATCCAGGGCAAGCAGTCCGATAAAACACTGGGACAACAAACCCGGCATTTCACTCGAGTCAACTTCATCAAAAAACAGGATATTCGATACGCCGTTATCGCGAACCTTTTCCTTCAACCGCGACACCTCGGAACCACGACCAACAAAAAGAAAACCGACATCTTCTCTATGCCTGAAACTTTGCGCAAGATCGATAAGCACATCCATGCCTTGCGCAACCCCCATATTGCCTATGTATACAGCAATTTTTCGTCCAGCGAGGACTGTTGACGAAACTTGAATGGTTGAGCCCAAATCAAGCGCCGGGGTCTGCCAGTTGTTCAGGACTTCTAGTCGCTTGCCCCGCTTCCTCCACGAATCAATGTAAACGAGGTTCGACTCGGTCTGAACACCAATGACATCGGCTACCGCATATTGCATATACGCGATCGCCTTGAAGAAGGCATAAATCGGTCCTTTTCTCATAATCCCCAGGTCCAGTGTCCATTCTGGGAAAATATCACGTAGGATAAGGTATGTACGGGCGCCTGTCGTTCGTTTCAGATACCAGACAAAAGGGCCGAAGAAAATTGTCGGTGAGTACCACGCAACGATATCCCAGCGAGAACTGGCAAATGGTGATCTCCGTAAACCTCGTAGCATCAGAAAGGGCAGGTAAAGCTCCATTAGGGTACGCCGCACATAACTGACATCACGCGTTTTCGGCGCCTTGATTCGGAGTATCACTACTTTATCCTCAATCTCTATTTTCCAGTCTTCGTCCATTTCAACGGTTGGCAATATCATCACCGGCGAGTGGCCGGCGTCACTGACCCCGACCGCTAGATCATGCATTTGGACAGCAGCGGAAGTTCGTAACGGCGGATAATCGGTAGAAATAAGCGCGACAAGTTGCCCCTTGTCCACCAATTCGTACTGTTCGTCTACCAAAATCTATACTCAGAAGAAATTTGTGATCTGGGTACGCAGGGCATTGATCACAACCGACGAAGGAGAAAAATCATCGGCAAAGTCATATCGCGCATTCCAAGGCTGATTGACCGCCGTTACAACAGAATCGACAATATTGTCAGGAGACATACCCGATACTATCGTCGATCCGCTTTCAAGGGTTTCCATACGCTCAGTCGCCATGCGCAGGCTCACATTAGGTACCTGATAGAAGATACCTTCTTCAGCCGCAGTACCCGAATCGGACAATACGCAATACGAATCCTTAAGCAATCGATTAAAATCATAAAATCCAAGTGGCGCCATAATGCGCAGTCGGCCTGGAATATTCATGCCGGTGAGCTTGCTTTGCGTGCGCGGGTGCATCGGAAAAATGATTTCGAAAGGAAAACGTTCCGTCAGCTTTTTCAAAGCTTCCAAAATATTTGCAAATGTATCCGAATTGTCGACGTTTTCACTGCGGTGCGCTGTGACGAGAATATATTTGCGAGGCTCCAGCCCAAGGCTGCTGATAATATCGCTAGCATCTATCTGTGGCGCAAACGCTCGCATCGCCTCAAAGGTGGTATTGCCACTGACAATGATCTTCGAAGGATGGATGCCTTCCCGCAATAGGTTCTCTCGATGGTAATGGTTATATGGGAGTAATATATTGCTGATGTGATCGATCAAAATCCGATTACGCTGCTCTGGCATGCGTCGATCCCAGGCACGTAAACCTGCCTCCATATGGAAGATCTTGATACCACGATGTGATGCTGGCAGAACCGCAAGTCCACTATAGGTATCTCCTAACACCAGCAATGCATCCGGTTTGGTCTTCTCCATGACTTCTTCTGACTTTAGGATTACATCGGACACCTCCTTACCATAGCCTGAGGTATCGATATCCAGTTCAAAATCAGGTTTCCTGAGGCATAGATCTTCGAAAAAAAACTCTCGCAACTCCGGCGTAAAGTTCTGCCCCGTATGCACCATAATATGTTCAAAATTCAACTCATCAAGTTTCTTCAGCGTTGCCCACATTTTAATCATCTCAGGACGCGTGCCAAAGATTGACATCACTCTCATCGTATTACTCCAGCGAATGTTTAAGCAAATTCAGACACTCGAACAGAACGTTCGGGCGGATAAATCGTTACTTTCGGCAACGGTAATATCATGCGTCCGCCGTGTTCGAGATAGGTAGCATTGCGCTTACAGATTTCATCAAAGAAGCTCCAAGCAAATACCAGCACATAATCAGGTACTTCGTCTCCTGCCAGTGCACTGCTCGGGCGGATAAGGAAATGTGAACCCGGCGTGTAATGATCAATCTTAGCTGGCGCATCATCGACGATATAATCTAGTTGCTCATGCGTGATGCCACAGTACTGAATCATCGTGTTGGCGCGCCCAGAGGCGCCATATCCAACAATACGCTTTCCCTCTGCCTTAAGCCGACCCAACAGTGCCATCAGTTTGGTGCGGGTTTTCATAACGTGGTCGGAGAAGCGTTTAAAGGTCTCAAAGCGGTCGAAGCCGTTTGCTCTTTCTTCTGCCTCAAGCGCATGTACCGCCTCTGAGGGCTGCGCGTGTCGACTACCTCGTTTACATACATAGAAACGCATCGAACCAGCATGAATAGGTACAGCCTTGACGTCGAATACCACCATATCATACCGCTCGAAATGTTTCATTGCCGATAGCAGAGAGTAGTAATAAAGGTGCTCGTGGTAGATCATGTCATACTGCATTTCAATGATGACCTTGCCCAGATAGTGTACCTCGAATACAAAAACGCCGTCATCCGCCAACGCCAGTTTTACCGCTCTGGTAGTTTGTTGAATATCGGGAATATGTGCATACACATTATTTGCCATGATCATGTCGACCTTGCCGTACCCGGCAACGATCTCCCCAGCTACATCCTCGGTGAAGAAGTCATTGATGACCTGGACTCGCGGGTCGTCAATTGTCGCCACAACATTCTTCGCCGGATCAACACCGAGAACATTGCGGATACATTGGTCTGCCAACGGCCGGAGTAATACACCGTCATTACAGCCGAACTCCAGTACCGTTGCCGTCTCCGGCTCGAGAAAGCGACTGGTCATTTCAACTGCATAATCACGAAAATGATTTCTCAGCGTCCCGATCGAGGAGGAAAAATAGAAGTAGTTGTGAAAAAGTATCTCAGGCGGGACTTTGTCCACCACCTGAACGGCGAAACAGTCATTGCAGAAATAAACCCGCAGTAGATATTTGTTTTCATCAGCAAGTTGTTGCTGCTTTAGAAATCCGCCGCCCAGCGCCACTTGGCCAAAATCCATAACCAGCGACAAATGATTGCTATCGCAAAAGGCACATATGTATGCATTATTTTCTTGTTGGTTCATTTTTTGTTCTTCACCGAATATCGGTGGTTTCCGCACCGAAGCTCCCAAGCTGCCACTGAATGAAATCCAACCCAAGCATCAATTCCTTCACCTCCGAGACAGTGAGGCGCTTGGTGTTGTGTGAGGTGTAATCATCTAGATTGGAAATTTGCTCCTCGCCGGCAGTGAAATACTTCGCGTAGTTGAGATCCCGGTTATCTGCGGGGATACGATAGTAACTGCCATTTTCAATCGCCCGCACCATTTCCTCGCGCGAAATTAGGGACTCGTAAAGTTTTTCTCCATGGCGCGTGCCGATGACTTGCACCTCGTTATCCGCATTGAAGATATCCTTAAGTGCGACGACCATCTCGCCTATCGTACAGGCTGGTGCTTTTTGCACGAAGATATCACCATGCTTGCCATGCTCGAAGGCATGCAATACCAAGTCCACCGAGTCATCGAGCGACATCAGAAACCGGGTCATTGAGGGGTCGGTGACTGTAATCGGTTTGCCTTCCTTTATCTGGGATACGAACAGCGGGATAACGGAACCACGCGACGCCATGACATTGCCATAACGTGTTGCACACAGCATGGTCTCATTGATACCGAGTGTACGTGCCTTGGCCACCATCACCTTCTCCATTAGCGCCTTGGTCTGCCCCATCGCATTGACTGGGTATACCGCCTTGTCCGTGCTCAGCGCGACGACCCGCCTGACTTTATTAGCGACGGCGGCCGACATCACATTTTCAGCACCCAACACATTGGTTCGTACCGCTTCAAGAGGATAAAACTCGCATGATGGCACCTGCTTCAAGGCAGCGGCATGGTAAACATAATCAACACCACGCAACGCCTGGGCAACACTATCGTAGTTACGCACATCGCCTATGTAGAATTTCAGACGACTATCATTCATCGCGATACGCATTTCCTCCTGCTTCTTCTCGTCACGGCTAAAAATGCGAATTTCCTGAACATCTGTCTTCAGGAAAAGCTTAACGACATGAGTACCAAAGGAGCCGGTGCCACCAGTGATGGCGATTACCTTGTTTGTAAACATTAGTTTGTCCTCAGTCCAAATTTAAACGCGTGCATTGTTTCGACCATATCCTCCCACGAGGGTGGCTCATAACCTGTCGCGAGCCGGAATCTCTCGGCTGAGAGAGATCGATCGATTACCACGGACTCATCCGGGATCATCTCTATTTGTTTACCGTATTGATCGCGTATCAGAGAGAGCAAATCATATTTCGAGATCGGAGCTGCCGCGACGTGATAGACGCCCTGCAGTGCGTCATTCGGAAGGACAATATCATGAACAATCCTGGCCAATACAACAGTAGGTAAACCGGAAAAAATTGACCGAGTGTAACAACGGCATTCGTTTTCCTGGCGTAAAAACCAAGAAAGCAACCCACCCTGACTGGCAAGTTCCGGTCCTACCATCGATGTGCGTAAGGTCAGCGCGCGTGGGCCGTCCACCTCACCCAATATCTTTGCGATTCCATAAGGGTCTTCCGCATCTGGAACGTCAGCCTCTGTATAACTACCGCGCTTACCGTTGAATACCCCATCCGAACCTATCTGTATCAGGCGAATGCTGCGCGCTGCGCAGAGGTGATGGAGGCGGTGGGGCAGTAACGAGAAAAGAGCGATAAGACGAGACGGTTGTTGTTCTTCAGTCCGAGATAGCGCCACACAGTTGATCACCACCGCAGGCTTCACTTGTTCCAGAACATCGGCCAGCTGCGGCGCATCCGCAAGGTCTTTAACTAGTATCAGCCGACTTGCCAGCCGAGGTGTGAAGTACTTGTCTACATAGAGGTTTCGCGTCGTACCGGAAACTTCGTAATCGCCTGATTGCGATAAGGCGCGAAATATTGTGTTACCAAGCAATCCGGTGGCTCCGAGCACAAGGATCTTCATCGGCATACCCCGAGGTTTACATGGGAGCTCCACGTCTGTTTGTACCTCAATTTCCTTCTCCAACGGTCAGATACTCGTCGACCAATTGATCCCGTTCGTGAGCAGACGGATAGTTAATTAATACCGCACGATACACTCCCTTGAATACAAAGATGCTTCCTGCAGACGCACCAATGACACCAAATCGGCGAATCAGCTGACCAATATCCTTTAATGATCCAGCACCACCGAGCACGGTTAGTGGAACATTTATTGCCTCTCGTACCGGCTCAACCATCTTTAGGTCGTAACCTTCCATGGCCCCATCATTGTCAATGGAATTAAGTACGATTTCACCGACGCCCGCCTGTTCTAACTCCAGCGCAAGGTCCTTCGGTGATCGCTTGGTATTTTTCCTACCGTTTTGCGTCCATACCGAATGCTTACCCCAACGACCCAATTTGACGTCCAATACCGCGACCACGCTCTGGCACCCCACCTCATCAGACACGCGACTGATAAGCGTCGGATCGGCAATTGCAGCTGAGCTTATCGCAACCTTCTCGACGCCCAAACTAATGATTTTCTTGGCTTGTTCGGGGCTACGCACCCCGCCCCCGTAACAAAGTGGCATGCGAGATTCGGAAGCAAAGTTCTCTATCATGCGGAAATCTGGCTCCGCGCTTTGGACACTCGCGTCAATGTCCAGAACGATCAGCTCATCGGCACCCTTTTCATTAAAAATGCGCACCGCATTGATCGGGTCACCTACATATTTGGGTTCGGAAAAACCTACTGTTTTGACTAGTCCCTTATCACGCACCAGCAGGCACGGGATGATTCTTGGCCGCAACATAATTATATCCCTGAAAAATTTTGTAGAAGCCTAGTGCCATACTGATGGCTTTTTTCGGGGTGGAATTGCACACCATACACATTTTTATGTCGCACGGCGCATACGAAGCGTTTTCCGTAACTGGATTCCGCCAACGCGGCCTCGGGAATCTTCGCAATCGAAATAATAAGAGTGCAGAAAATAAAAGCGAGACTCGCTTTCCAGGCCCGAAAACAGCAGCGACGGGACCTTCGGAACCACATCGTTCCATCCCATGTGAGGCAATCTCAATGGCGGATTGTATTCCTTGGCGGGAAATTTCCTGACTGATGCTTGGATCCAACCCAGCCCAACCAGCGAGCCTTCGTCGCTCCGCTCGGCCATGATCTGCATACCAACACAAATACCCAGCACGGGTATCCCTCGGTTCAAGACCAGTTCATCCAGCGTCGCGCGCATACCTGACGCCTCCAGCAATTCCATGGCATGGTCGAAAGACCCGACACCCGGCAACACCAGACGCGAGGCATCCATCAGATCATCAGCGTTACGTGCCACTTCGGCAGGGATGTTTGAACGTTTGTAAACATTCAGAAAAGCACGGATATTTCCAAGCCCGTAATCGATGACCTTGATCATCGGAATATCCTGCGATCCACGCCAAGAATATTAGCAATACGTGCGCCAAGTGTGATCAAAAACATGTTGTTCTTGTAATCCCTGAATGTCTTGTTCTCTCCCTCGAAAATCGCGCGAAATTCATCAACCGTCCAGCCCAGTTTGGTGGCGACGTACTCGAACTCATGCGCCATTGTCTCCTCATCAAGTTCAGGGCGGGAGATCCGGTCAAGAGCTTCCTTTCTCGTCATCTGACCACTCAGTATTTCACTGGAAAAATAAGCGCGCCGCTTGTCATAACCAAATTTCTTCGGCGTCCAATAGGACTCGTAGAATCGAGTGAAGCGTGATTCATAATGTTTTTGCGGGTACGCCTGCCAGCCAAATCTTTCGTTTAACTCCCGGATCGCCTCCTTCTTGATAAAGGGCACAGAATCCAGCAGCTTTATCACGCGAATTCCCTTGATGTATCGATAATAGGTCTTGTACTTGAAAATATCGCATGTCGGAAATGTATCGAGCTTGCGCGTGCCGAAGCGCTCGTGAATATCTCTAACATGACGCATATCGGTAGAAAAGTAGGTCCATTCAATCGATTCACGAACACATTCGGTAGAGTTATTCCCACCGGTTATCACATACTTAAAACCATTTTTTGCCGCAAAGTTATACAGCGACGAAAACAGCCCCAAATCCTGTGGTGTATCGACAAACGGCACCTGTGACAGAAAAAAAGCCCTTTGCAGATCCTTCATTTCTTCCCAATTGATCACTTCCGTAACGAGGTCCAGTCCTAGGCAATCGATTATTCGCTGAATATTGGTCACCCCAAGATCGGAATTCCACCCGGCGTCGCAATGGAACATCAATGGACGCAGTCCGAATTTCTCTTTCGCCACGTAAGTGACGTATGAACTGTCGAGACCGCCGCTAATCCCGATCAAACAATCATGATCGCGTCCAGCGCCCTCACTCTTTATTTTTTCTATCAGCGGTGTGATTTCACTGATCCCCCGCTCGCCGGGATGCCAGTTTGGTTTAACATTGATCTCGAAATTCTGACAATAGTCGCACCACCCTCGTTCGTCGAACGTCAGCGTGCTATCGCTGGTGTCCATGACACAATTTGTGCATATTTGATAAGAGCTGGTGTTAGTCATTTAGTCTCCAGTCACGGTCTACTTCGGATAAATAGATTGATAACCCTTAACGATGAGGCCTCATACCTACCACACCGGCCAGGCCATCTCTTAGACCATGCATATAAGCCTCGATATACTCTCCACGATTGGTTACGTGCCTTAAAAGCAATAACCGATTAAGCAATACCGCGAGCATCGTTCTGATGGAAAAAATTAACGGCACATGCCGCAAGCGAAACAGATGGATACTGTTGCGAACCTGGTAATAGCAGCGCGTAGGACCATGCAACATAATCGTCAAAGCGCCTTCCTTGATTGATTGATTGCCAATGCGATGAAACAACACCGCATCAGGGACCACCCTTATCGGTATCTGTTTGCTACGACAGCGCAGGCACCACTCGGTATCCACAAAATCTATATACAGGTCTTCATCAAGCCCGCCGGCCACCATAATTGCCTCGCGAGTTGCCATAGTACCAGAAGAAATCACAATGTCGGTTGGACATGGCTTCTGGGAATTACCGCAGCGCAACGGATGCACAAACCCGAACCGGTTCAGGGACTCAGACGGCAAATCGTCAAGGGTATCCGAATCGATACAACGCGGTGATACGATGTCAGGTACCCCCGGCTTTAACGCGCCGAGCAGGCTACTAATAAAACCTCCACCAATACTAGAATCTTGGTCTAAAAACAGTATCGCTCGCGCACCGCCCTCGAGCGCCGCCTCAATGCCGACATTCTGCGCGTGGGCGATGCCGGTATTCTCACCCAAACTGTTCAGCCTTGTCCTGGCGGCAAGGTCACCAATTGACAGCTTCGGGATTTCCGTATTGTCGACCACGAGGACATCAAGACCGTCTGTCTGCAGTCTTTCACACAATGCGCTTAATTTCCTGCTATCCGGATGATAGGCCACAATTACAGCCCAAATATTGCCAAATAACCGTGCTTCTTCGGCGGTTTGTATCTTCATCTAGCTTTGTTCCTCAACCGGTAATAAAGCCTCCAAAGTATTGGAATCAGTGCTCGCCCAGGCGTCAAATTCAGAATGCGCAGAATTCCCATCTTGGAAGATTTCCAGAGCCTATCGCTGACCGATGGTGCACAGATTGCCAACGATTTCTCCAGCTGGTCTACCACATCTCTGGGAATGCGACGTCCCGCCTCGACTCGCTTCAATGAGTGCAAAAATCGACGCATTCCTATGGTATTCGAGAAAGAACTTTCCCGCGTATTGAGCATAAACCTTACCAACGTCGGCGTCCTCTCGTGCGTAACGGCGCAGAAAACCTGAAAACTGGCCCAGGCCTTTCAGAATGGAGTGCCAGGCTGACGGTAAAGAAGCTGACTCACTGCCAGAATGAATACGCACGGAAAAATGTTCGGACGGTGCACAAACCTTACTGCTGCCACGCATGAGATTAAGCCACAGGGCATCATCGGCGAAAAACAGCTTTTCAAAGGCAGGAATACCTCCTGCCTGTTCATAATCCGATGACCGCATTACATAACCGGTACCAAACACATCCCTCTCACCCTTCAGACGGGCACGCAGATAGCCGGCGGCACCCTCTTGTTCCGGCACTGGTCGACAGGAGCGAATGGTGTAGCCCTCGACATCAATAAATCTTCCGCCAGTCTGGTATAGGGCCGCGTCGGGGTACCGCTCTATCAGTTCCGAAATCGTCTGCAGAAAATCTTTGTCAAAGACGTCGTCGTGGCCGATCAGTGTTATAAACTCATTTTTACGCAGTGTCTTGATGCGGGCCCAACTCTCAACGATCGTCAATGGGCGATCAGAGATAACTCATGCTTATCCGCGGGTCGGTGAGCGAGCGTAACCACTCTGCAGTACCGTCTGTACTCTGGTTGTCCAGTATCAGTAATTCAAAGTCGCCACAAGTCTGTTGCAGAATGTGCTGAACACAATCCTTCACGTACGGCATACCATTCCGCACGGGAAGGCAAATACTGAAGCGAGTCATCGCGCAACTCCGGGAACGGACAGCCGCACCTTATAGAGATATTGTCGAGGCGATAGCACGCTCAATGCAAGAATACCCATGGTAGATAAAAGGTTGGCGTTGGAAATACACACAAAAACACAAACAGGGGCAGCACCAAGTTTATTGCCCGCCTAGGCCGTGACACACCCCAGGCTTCTAACTGTCTGAGCCGACAAAATCATGATTCTTTGCTCTCGGGTATTCCCCAAAACGCAAGTGGCTCGTAATCCGAATACGGCAGCACACCAAGGCGGGGTTTTATCTCCCAGCCATTCTCCTCTATCCACTGTTCCACCAGTCTGCGCACGGAAATTGGTTTGCCCGAACAGATGTTGACAGGACCATGCCCGCTGGGGTCCATCGCATAGGTGACCAATTGTCTAGCCACCTCCTGCACCGGAAGATAGTCACGTAGTTGCTCACCACCTGACATCGGGAATTCTCTATCTCCCCTCTCCACGGCGCTGCGCAGCAATGGAAGTAATGAGGAGTCAGGCTGTCCATCTCCATACATATAAAACAGTCTCGCCCAAGTCAGCGAATACGGGTACTCGTTAAGCAGCAGGCTTAGCTGCTGACGAAGTGCATCCTTAGCGAATCCATACGGGTTTTCAGGCTTTGTTGCGGCATGAGCAGCCAATGGCCCGGACTGCATTCCGTATTCAAAACAGGTTCCAGCGGCTACCAGTGCAGGTAATCCCTGCCGCATCAGGCCAGCCAAAAACTGATAGTGCTTGGGCAACTCTTCTTCAACGTGATGCGAAGACTGGTAGTTTGGCAAGCCTCCCCAGGCCAGATGTATCAGTGCCTGGGGTCGCCCCAGGTATTCATAAACATCGCCGGACGGGGCTGCGATATCCAACCCGACCCATCGCAGACCGCTGGTCTCACGGTAAGCATCACCGATGCTACGGCACGTAGCAACAACATTTATGTCTCTTGCACGCAACTCCGCCAATACATGTCTACCCAGAAAACCGGTGGCACCGGTTACCGCAATATTCATCCAGTCACCAGTTCCGGAACTGCGGTCACAAATTTAGCATCCGGCAACCGTTCATTGAGTAATGCCTTGACTTCCTCCGCGATATTCCATGGCAATATTAGGACGAAGTCAGGCTCTGCATCAAAAATCACTTCCGGCGCCAGGATCGGCACATGACTTCCAGGCATGTATTTGTTCTGCTTGGCGACAGCTGCGTCACACACGAACGGCAACAGATCCGGTTTCACCCCAGCATAGTTCAGCAGGGTATTTCCTTTGGCTGCGGCTCCGTAAGCCACGACCTTCTTACCCTGCTGCTTTTTCTCAATTAGAAATGCCACGAGGTCGTTCTTGATTTTATCAGCACGGGGTTGGAAGTTGAGGTAGGTATCAAGGTCCTGCAAGCCATGGTGTTTCTCTTCCGCGAATATTTCCGCTACCGCAGGTTGAACGCCACGGCGATCGCCCAGATGACAACCATACACACGCAGACTACCTCCATGTGTAGGCAACTCCTCCACATTAAAAATGCGCAACCCAGCCTTGTCGAAAATACGGCTTACAGTATGAAGTGACAGGTATGAAAAATGCTCATGATATACCGTGTCAAACTGGCTATGCTCAATCAGTTTCAGCAAATGCGGAAATTCCAGTGTTATCGTCCCAGTTGGTTTGAGTGCAGCACGTAGTCCACGGGTAAAATCATTGATATCTGGGACATGCGCGTAAACATTGTTGCCTGCGATCAGATCCGCTTTATTACCCTCTTCCGCCAAACGCAGTCCAAGCTCTTCGCCAAAGAACTCGCGTAATACCGGAATACCAAGCGCTTCGGCCGCCGCAGCAGTACTGTCGGTGGGCTCAATTCCAAGGCAAGGGATACCCGCCGCGAGGAAGTTCTTGAGCAGATAGCCATCATTTGAAGCGACTTCAATCACTCGGCTATCCTGATTGAGGGAGAGTTCTTGGAGCATTTTTTCAGCATAACGTGTTGCATGATCCAACCATGCCGCTGACGTGCTGGAAAAATACGCATAATCAGCGCCGAATAAATCACTTGCATCGGCATAATCCTCTGTCTGAACCAACCAGCACTGGTCACAGACTTTGATATTTAACGGGTAGTATTTTTCTGGCTTTACAAGATCCCTCTCATTCAAATAGGCGTTGGATGGTGGGGCAAACCCGAGATCAAGAAATGTATGTTTGAGCGGTGTACCGCAGTGACGACAATTCATACGGGGATTCCAGAAAAATCGGATGATATTAGGGGATATTGTTGATCTCGTTCGGAGTGTTCAGTTATCGGCCTGGGCCATTTTATCGCGAGCTCAGCGTCTTTTGCAGCAACCCCTGCTTCTGCTTCTGGGTGGTAAGCGGCGGTATGCAGGTAAACCAGTTCACAATCATTCGTGAGGGTCTGAAAGCCGTGAGCAAAACCTTCTGGAATCACAAAGGTTCGATGATTCTGCGCAGTTAAGATCTCTGCATGCCAATTTAAAAATGTGGGCGAGTCTTTACGCAAATCCACAGCCACATCAAACACTTCCCCGCGCAGGCAGGAAACCAGCTTCATTTCAGCGTGGGGCGGCCTCTGGTAATGCATACCGCGAACCGTTCCCGCGCTTTCTGAGAGCGTGTGGTTGATTTGCACAATGTTACGCTGGCCGATGATCATTCTAAGTTCATCGCTACAAAACATTCGTTCGAGGTAGCCGCGCTTGTCTCCGATGGGCTGTCGCTGAATCACCGACAGGCCTTTGATCGGCATTTGCTCGATGATGAAGCGACTCATGCGTTGCTATATTCTATAATTTGAGAACTGGTAACTTCCGACATATCCTCGCCATCCTGCCACGCCTGATACCAGTTTACGGTTTGCTGAAGAGCCTGATCAAGACTCCATCGCGGCCTCCAACCCAACTTCGACTTTGCCTTGCTACTGTCCAGTTTCAGCACTACTGCCTCATGTGGCTGCGCGCCGGTCTCGATTTTCCATCTCGCACCAGACGTCCGAGCGCATAGGTTTTCCACAATCCACCCCACTGAGCGCGCATCCTCGTCATTCGGACCAAAATTCCACGCTTCGGCAAAATCGCCACCATGCTCATAAAGTTTTTCCGCCAACGTGATATATCCAGCAAGCGGTTCAAGCACGTGTTGCCAAGGCCTTACTGCTTTGGGTGAGCGGATGTTCAGCGTCTTACCTGCGTGCAAGGCGCGGATAAAATCAGGCAGCAGCCGGTCTGTTGCCCAGTCTCCACCGCCGATCACGTTACCGGCCCGCACACTGGCGAGATGAATATCAGCCTGCGCAAGAAATGAACTGCGATAGGCTGCGGCGGCAATTTCCGCACAGGCTTTACTTGCTGAGTAGGTGTCATATCCACCCAAGCGGTCACTTTCTCGATAAGGCCAGACCCATTGATTGTTTTCATAACACTTGTCGGTAGTGATGTTGATGATCGCTTTGGCAGTTCCCACCTGGCGGACAGCTTCCAACACATTCACTGTCCCCATTGCATTCGTTGCAAAGGTCGCAACCGGCGTATTGTAGGATTCGCGGACTAGGGATTGAGCCGCCATATGAATGACTATATCAGGCCGGGCCGCATGCATCGCGTTAGTTAGCTGGCCGGAATCACGAATATCGCCTGTCGTCGAACTAGACAAACGTTCATCTAATTTCGTCTCCGTATAGAAGTTCGTCGCTGTAGGCGGCTCCAGCGAATAGCCGTGGACTGATGCGCCCAATTTGTTCAGCCAGTGCCCGATCCAGCCTCCCTTAAAGCCCGTGTGGCCGGTAAGAAAAACTATTTTATTACGCCAGAAAGCGTTATTCATGCCCAAACCTGCCAAGGCGCTTTGCCTGCATCCCAAAGATCTTCAAGATAATTCTTGTCACGTAACGTATCCATAGGTTGCCAGAATCCATCATGTTTCCAGGCCATCAGCTCACCCTGTTGCGCCAGATTTTCTAAAGGCTTTCCTTCCCATACGGTTTTGTCTCCTTCAATCAGATCCAGCACCCTTGGCGAGAGCACAAAGAATCCCCCGTTTATCAGGCCGCCATCGCCTCTGGGTTTTTCAGTAAAGCCGTGAACCTGGCCATCCCTTATGTTCAAGGCCCCGAAACGGCCAGGCGGTTGCACTGCCGCGGCCGTAGCCATCTTACCGTGCGCGAGGTGGAACTCGATTTCCTTGCTTATGTTTATATCAGACACGCCATCACCATAGGTAAAACAGAAGGCATCCTCGTCCTTTACATATTTGGCAACACGTCCCAGGCGCCCGCCGGTCTGGGTCTCTTCTCCGGTATCAACCAGGGTGACACGCCATGGTTCAGCATTTTTCTGATGCACTTCCATTTTATTGGTCTCTAAATCGAATGTAACATCCGACATGTGCAGAAAATAATTGGAGAAATATTCCTTGATGACATAGCCCCTGTAACCACAGCAAATAATGAAGTCATGAATGCCGTGGGCAGAATAAATTTTCATTATATGCCACAGGATTGGCTTGCCGCCTATCTCGATCATGGGCTTTGGCTTTAGCCCGGTCTCTTCGGCAATACGGGTTCCAAAACCACCAGCCAGGATGACTGTTTTCATTGCTGATCACCTCGTTTCTTCATGCCCAATCACCTATCACACAAGGTGGATAATTTTCGACGCACCCGGGACATCAACGATGTCACGCTGCTTCGTAGCCTCAAAAAGGCCTTTAGCGTAGGGCGGTCAAACAGGAACCAATGCATGTAAACTGCATGTCGCCGCTTATCCACTCCGTATACAATATATTGAAAATCTAATTCAAGGCGTATGAATTCAGCGAAATCACTGTCTTTCAGATTTACACCGATGGCCTTTCCTATAGCAACAATCAACTGCTTTCCACTTCGCTTGGACAACGACTTAGCATACGGTGCCATCGCATCGATCTTGTAGAGGAAATCGTAGATAGCGCGGATGACGACGCAATTCATCCGGATCCTGTCAGCCCAGACCCATTCTCTGTCCACCACCCTGCACTCATTAGCTAGTAGATATACATTCGGCCAGATGGTGTCGATATGGTTACCACCCAGGTAGCTGACCCCTTGCTGCATACTGGACTCAGCCTGCAGGTATTCCAGCCATTGTCGACATGGCTGGAAGATATCATCCAGTGAGCGATCACGGGCCATTGCCAGCACGTTCACCTGGGTCTGCAGGGAATAACTGTCTATCCAAGCCGCATCGGTATCCACCATCCTCAGTAGCCCCTGCTTCACCTCCGCCCGCCCCTGCCTGGAACGCTTAGCGATAAGCAACTGTTTATCCTCGCCGCGCAGTACCTTACTGACGGTTGAAAACTCCCTTTTGCGAGAAGATGAGAAAATCACGGCCAACTGCTCGAAGGCAAATCCTTTCAGCGCTCCACGTCCGGCAAAGACAAGGAAGGAGTTGGAAAAAAATTCAAGCATGCGGTTGCGGGCAAGCTCAAGCGATACCGATGCATCATTCCAAAGCGGGTTAGGTGTACCGACATAATCTCGGGATTTCATTTGGGAAACCAGTTCACCAGCCTGTCCAGAAGCCATAAAATCTTCAGCGATCACACAATCGGGGATTTTGTAATCTGGGTAAGGGTAATAGAACTGAACTTCGGAAAAGTATTGTTTCAGGTCTTTTTCCAGCTCGATCTTGCCAAAAGTCCGAACCTCCCGATGCCTACGATGGTAACCTTCGATTCCCTCGAAAAACGCTCCCACGTGGTCCTCCCTGGTGCTACAAAAGTACTTGAGGCCAAACTGGTTCTCGATCGCGATCACCAGTATTCCATCGGGACTCAACATATTCGAGAAATACTGAAGTGCTGCAGCGTAGGGATCCTGTCCATCGATAAAGGCCCCGGAATATTCGTAGACACCAACACAAAATATGACGTCGAACTTGTCCGAAAAACGGATTTCCTGAAAAGGTGCGCAGATTATCGAAACCGATCCAAGTTCGCGTGTTCGCAGCTGCGCCAATCTGGCCCGCTTCAGACTCCCTTCTACTGAGACGACCTGATCAAAGATCTCCCCGAGGTGACGAGTTATAGCACCGCATCCGCACCCAACCTCCAGCACCCGAAGCGAACGATCAAATTTAAACCCCGCAAGTAGCTGGGCGCGTTTTCGCGTCAAGTGGTACTCACTTGACCAATCCCTGATAT
>JAYQSL010000006.1:0-427869 GCA_038146865.1 Rhodospirillaceae bacterium | reverse complement strand
CGCATGGTAGCCAAGGATGAATGTGGTCGTGCTTTTGGAAAGATTTGCTTTTTGCTACGCGAAAGACCATCAAGACAGAAGAGCCACGCATACGTTTCCCAATCGATTTATTAAGAAGAACGGATTTGTTTTCAGTAACGCCAAACTGGCGGATGATTTGGAGCGATGATGAAAGATTCTCACGATGGAGATGCTTCTGGATGATTTAAAAGCAAACGGGAAATGAAAAGTTGCCAATGGTCAAAGGAGTAGGGCTCAAGCTACAGCGAATGTTGCTCCACTTCTCAGCACGGCATCCTTTAAAGGATCTTTTGCCATTAAAAGCCGCTTAGACCTAAAATACACATATGCTCCCGGAGGCCAGATGCCTTCAGCGATGACCTCTCAAAAAACAGACACACAGACCGCACAATGCGGTCTTTTTTAATGTCCGATTGATAAAAATTAGAACTGATTTGTGGCTAGAATTTCGTATGCACGAGCACTTGGAAAATTTTGCCGATTTTACTTGCTTTGATGAGCTTTCAGCATATTAGATGGATGGAGCGCTCTCGCAGCCGTTTTCGATTGATCAGCCCTTCGGGTTGCTACACAGATTTCTTCTTCGACATCGCATCATTCTAATAATCGCAGCTCTTCGGCTGCTAATTTGTCGTGGAAGGAAAGAACATGATTCAAGGTACAGTTAAATGGTTTGAATTACGGAGAGGTTTTGGATTTATCGTTCGAGAAGATGGCGGAGAAGATGTTTTTGTTCACATCAGTGACGTTGAAAGAGCAGGTCTTGATACCCTATTGGAAGGACAGAAAAAGTTCAGTTTGAATTAAAACCCGGCCAGAAAGGCAAGTCTCAGGCTACGGGTCTCTCGAAAGTGAGCCTTTTTGAGTGGCGAAGAAACCGAGGTAAAACTCAAGACTTTCTGAACGTCTGCGAGGTTAAAATTGGCTAGGAAAACTAATTATAATGCGGAGCGGCGCGAGAAAGAAAAGAAACGTGCTTTTAAGAAGTCACAACGCCAAAAGAAAAAAAAGCAGAAAAATCTGACCAACGCAAAGTCGAGGAAGGAAACTCTGATCCTGTTGTTCAGGGACTGTAGTCTTCTCAAACAACAGAGAGGATGTGTTTTGGCTATGACAGCTTGATAGTAAATCGATATAGAAAAGGCGGTGACTCTGGCGATGATTAAAAAAATCAATAGCCCCAGGTTTGTCGCTGGGCAAGTTGTGCAATTTGTACGAAAGACCATTAATGGCGGCAGCCTTGCTCAGGTTCCTTACGGGCTATTTAAAATTATTCGCCTGTTACCGCAATCGGAAGGGGAAAACCTATATAGACTGGAGTCTCACATCGATCTACATCATAGGGTCGCCGCTGAAAACGAGTTAGAGCTTCATAGGCAACAATCACGTCACACTTGAGCGCCGACTCAGACCTTTTATTTATCTAAATGATAAGGACACTGTTTTGATAACACGAAAAAATCGGATACTTACGTGATGCCGCAGATATTAGCGACTTTATTGTTAGGTTTATTGTGGTCTGAACAGCACGTGTCGGCAGGTTCTATGCCGTTCCAGACCTTGGCTTCAAATATTGGCGAAGGATACACAGGGAGGTTAGAGTGTTCTCTGGGAGAATCCTCCGATAAGAACGGGTGTAGGGCAAAGAAACCTCCCTTAAATTCCTTCTCGACAAATAGAAAATACGGGCAGAATTGGGAATGTAAATGGGGGTACCGTCAGGAAGATGGATTGTGCCTTGAAATCAATGTTCCAGTGAATGGGTATCTCGACGATACCGGGAAAAGTTGGTCCTGTAATCGGGGCTTTTTCGTTTCTGGAGAGAAATGCGATGCCATCAAGGTCCCCTTGAATGGATACTTGCGGGATGGTTCATCGAAATCGGGTTGGGAGTGCGATCGAGGTTATTTAAAGGAGCAAGATAAATGCCTTCGGGTTGTGGTGCCAAAGAATGCTCATCTAATCGGAGGTTTTTCGTTCAAGGGCTGGGAGTGCAATAGAGGCTATCGCAAAGTTAAAAAAACTTGTTCTAAAGTTGTCGTTCCCCGCAATGCATTTTTAACCGGTGATCCCTACCCCCCATATTGGCGGTGCAACAGAGGCTATCGCAAAATTACGGATACTTGTGTCAAAATTATTGTGCCTAGAACTGCTCACATTAAATACTCAGGCGCTGATTGGGCCTGCAACCGTCCTTACATTAAAAAAAACAAGCGGTGCGCTCTGCCTGAAATCACAAAATAATTTGGACCCTGTTTACCAAATTTAAAAGTCATCTTGTAATTTTAGAATATTTAAAACAAATAATTTTTAAGGACAGCATAGATGTATATTAGTCCACCCATTGTTGTATCGCTAATCTTGGTTGCAGGCGTTGGCGCAGCGGCAATACTAAAGCCAGTTTCGATAGAACCTAAAACTATTCCTGTTGAAGTATCTATTACCACATACCGAAGCCTAACCGCTTGGGCGAGAGACCAAAAAAAATCTATGGAACGACAAATGACGCTTGACGAAGCAATTTTAGAATTGCTTAAAAAGGATCTTTTGAAGCCAAGGTTGGGAGGAAAATAAATTGGGACTTCAGTGCACTAATATGACCCTAAACTAGCCAATCCTATTTAGGGTCTTTTTGGTAAGTTTCATCTTAATAGCGTTCGTGGGAGCAGCGCCTTAGCGATGGCATAGGCGTGTTGGGCCTGAGATCGCGTCAGGACTTTGGGTTTGTGTTGTTCGATGTAGGCTTTGACGGCGCGTTCCCGCAAGCGTCGTATTGGCCCTCTTGCAGCGTCTACTCTTTGACGAAAAGCCTGTCCTTTCGGGTTAGCTGTGTAAATGTCAGGATGGGCTGGATTGAGCACGGATCTGATTTCTTGGCATGAGGGCTTGCTCACCATGCGAAGATGGGTGACATCAAAATTGGGTAAGATCACGGTAAAACGAAACGGACTTTCGCGTTCCAGTTGTCTTAGAGTGCGCCTTAGCCTTTTAAGATCCTGCCTATAGGTCTCTAAACCCTCAGAATTGACGAAGATTTTAACGAATATGAGTCTTTTCTCTCTTTTATTGGAGATTGAGCGCCCAAATCATTCAAAAATTGAAGGCGAGAGCGTCTGATCTTTGAAGATTTTAGGGACGTAAGAGACGCTGTGCGCTCTTCTCACACACATCGTGTGTTCTCCCTAAGATATGGATATCTCTAAGAGTAGCGCAGGATCTGTCTTTCTGACCAATTCTAAAAATGAGAGATGGGGTTAAAGACAAGATCCAGCTTGCGGTTTGTGTTGATGGTTCCTCGCTGCAGCTTCTGAGACTGGTCATCACTGATTCTCTTACTCATCTTTAAGATACGGATCTGTTTATCAGACAGACGGTGATCTCTCTCAAACTGTGTCACGATTGAGTTCCATAGGCTTTGATAGTGAGGGTGTAGACGAAGAGGATTGGTTTTTTGGATACACACCTGAATCTCTTCTGTCTCCAGTTCTGTTAATGGTCTTTTCATTTGTTCTCTCTTTGCGGGATTACATCCCGTATGGGGGTATCATCTTTGGTGAAGACACACTTTTGCCACCCTTGAGACTGTGAGATCCCAAGAGAAGACAAAAAGTGTATCGGCTTCATCTTTGGAGCCAGTCACAGTTCCAGAGAGCAACCACACGGGTAGGCGCAGGTTTGGTATCTGCCTTTACTGCTGCTTTTGCTTTCGCCAGACGCATTCCCATCGACCTCTGGAACCAGCGGATGGGTTCTTACCGTTGTCAGGTGCTGACAGAGCGGCTCTGCTTCTGAGAGGGTCAGCTTATGGCGCTGTCTCTCATTATGATTATTGTATCAAAAGGCAGAGATCGTGCCCAATTGTCAGTTTTTATCTTTGGACCATTGCACCAAACCAATTGAAGACTTCTCGATCAAACGCCCTTGAACTCACGCGTCAGCCCATCGTCCCACGGAGTGGGACAAACCGCCCCATTCACCGCCCGCACTCGCTCCCCAGCCGACCCCCCATAGAGGTCACAGGATAGTTACAGGGGATAGTGACAGGAGATTGTTACCTGGGATGGTTATGGAGATGGTTGATCTAGTTTGTCGGCAACCGCACTCGCCTTTAAGTGGGTATAGCGAAAAAGCATGCGGATATCCCTATGACCAGATATCAGCGCTACCTCGGGAATAGTAAGACCCATTTCAAAGAATCTGGATATCGCTTCATGTCTCAAATCATGAAACCGTAAATCTTGAATCCCGTTATTAGAAACAATTCTGTTCCAGGTTAGCTGCAGAGCGTTTCCTGAAACCGGAAAGATTAATCCGGAAGCTTGTGGTTTCAATCGCTCGAGAATCTTTAATGCTTCCTTTGACAGAGGGACCTCCCTCCTAAAACCATTCTTAGTTATTGGAAGAGAGAGTGTTTTGTCCTTTATTTTAAAATTCTCCCATTGTGCGGAGAGTATTTCCCCTCTGCGCATTGCTGTGGCAATCGCAAATTGTATTACCGGCAAAATGAGAGGGTTTTGACATGCGGATGCTGCTTTTACCAGAATAGCCTCCTCACTTTTGGCCAAGCGACGAGTGCGAGACGGACCACTTATGGGCTTTCGAATATTAGCTACAGGGTTTTGAGAGAGCGGAATGCCCCAAACTTTTCTGGCTGTCTCGAAGACATGCTGAATGATTCCTAGTTCTCTGCGGACAGTATCGTTGCTGACCGTCTGCAGCCTGGTATGGATGTAATGCTGGATATCCAGAGGGGTTATCAGTCCCGTCTTGAGACAACCCAAGCGTGATGCCTGGATCTTTCTAAGTCTTATTTGTTCGATTGCATTACCCTTTTTAGTTGGGCTGATAGTTTTGGCATAGCGGACCAGTAAATCTGAAAAGGGCTTTTTAAGATCTGCCTGGTTTTCCTGACCCACTTTTTGCTTGTCTATGTCCGCCTCTATCCTTCGTGCCCAGGTTGTAGCATCGGACTTGTAAATGAAAGACCGACTGAAAGGTGAAACACCTCGTCTTCTGATTTGAACTTGCCAGCGGTTTCTGTGTTTTCGAATTGACGCCATCTCGCACTCCGTTGTGACCAGAGTGTGACCAAGCGTCTATTTTTGAGGACATGTGCGGACTTAAACCAGTGAAAAGATTGGCGCACCCGACAGGATTCGAACCTGTGACCTCTGCCTTCGGAGTGCGTTCTGACACTATTTCATTCAGAAAAACGCTTTATTTTTCACAGATTTTCTGACGCTGAGTTTGTCTCTGCTTGGGTTTCTGTGTCAATCCTGTGTCGATTCTGCGGATGCTCTGCACATCAGAATGAAAAATCAAAAAAAGAAATAATATTTCAATAGTTTGGGGGTGCTCCGTGTCTAAATAGTTCTGACACGGTCATATGATTAGGAGATGTCGTATCTCCCCTGTCGTCGTCGGTATCGGAAGATATGTCGATGGGAAATAGACAGGTGCCGACGACCAGGCACATTCCAGTTCCTAATCAGAACACTCCATGCGACGGTCATAACTTGAGGTCTGGACCAGACACGACGGTGACGTAAGTCGTTGGATACTAAAGGGTTCCCTGACGGGCAAATAAGACACAAAGAGACATTGACGAATATCTCTGTTCGCTCTTTTGGACTGTGAATGCCAACCAAAGTCAGAACGAGGGTTGTAAAATATTATCTGACCGATGGTGGCACTGAGAAAAAGCACCACCGCAATGGAGGGGGTCATCAGTCCTGTTTGTCCCTGCATTGTCCTGTCATTAGCAGAAACAGGTGAAAAGGAGACAGGATGACCGCTCCTCCCCATTGGGTTGCCTAACAGGATGTGTTGAGGGTCGCTAGACGCAGAACCCCAGAGACGCACTTCTCCTTGGTCGATGGAGAAATGTGTGTCTCCAATCGCTACCGCAGTGAATTAATAACAAGAATAAGGAACAAATAAATGAATGAACTAGACCAACCAATACTTTGGTGTCCTCAATCAGAATCCTATTACCGTCCTTACACCCAAGACGAATGGAACCTTCTAAATAGAACCATCAGGACACTGATAGAACAAACATTAGGAGGTCATAAAACAAATGATTGAGAACCCACAAATATCCTTTCGAGTGCCAGAACCTTTGAAGGACCGATTATATCAAGTTGCAAAAGATGAAATGCTAACAATCAGTGATGTGTGCAGACGAAGTGTTGTGCGAGAGATTCAATCTCTGGAAGAGAAGTATCAACACCAAAGACCTCTTCAATGGATGATTGAAAGATGAGTATGTCAGTTTCTGTCAGAACGAACTCCAACAGAAAACACCATTAGAAAAGGGTTCAAAATGCATAGTTTTAAATCGTTTCTAGATGATGCTGACAACTCCTTTGACTCAAACTCTTTCCCAGACGACCTGTTCACACTTCCCCCAGAAGAGAATGGAGAGTTTGGGGAAGAGTTATTATCAGAACTCAACATAAGGTCTGTCGCACCTGCTATTGCGATTGGATACATTCTCAAAGACCACAACAAAGTGAAGTCCCTGATGCAAAGGGTGAAGAGTGCCAGGAATATAGAAGAAAAGATTATTGAACTATCAGAGGTAATGTTAGTTCAATCTCGTCAGAACCTTGTCTTATCTGCGTTGGTGTATGCGGGAATGAAAAAGAGGTGACTCAACACCCTTTGTATTTTTTACGGACGCACTTTCGTGCGAGTTTTTGTGCCTCTGCGATTTGTGCAGGGGTCATCTCTTTTGCAATCAAATCTCTGTTCTTTGACCCTGTTTTGTTCCCATTAGAACCCCCAAGATTGTACCACATATGCGCTCTCACAAAGTCCTGAACAACGCCTTGTCCGTTGTCGTACATAAAACCCAGATTGGACTGCGCTAGTGCATTCCCTTGTTCTGCGGACTTGCGATACCACTTCACCGCTTCTTTGTAGTCCTGAACAACGCCTTGTCCGTTCTTGTACATAAAACCCAGATTGTACTGCGCATCTGCGAAACAAGTCATTAGTTGCGGACTTGATAATCAAGTCGCCGCTTGTGTCCTTCAACGCCTCGTCCAATTTCGTACAAATCTGACTCAGGATCTCTGATACATTCTTGCTCCATTGCTGTCTCTCCAGAAAATCAGAAACAAGGTGTTGGTTCAAACCTCATAAAATTCGGAATAGATATGCTCACCCAAGATGGTGCAGGGGTTCTATTGGTTTATGGTGAACCCAACACCTGTGACCGTTTGGTTTCAAAAAAGAGATTGGACACCTATTCTGCGCCTACTCATTACAATATCCATTCGGTTGGACGGGTATTCCCGTTGAATGACACTCCTGTTCCAGAACGATCAATCCAGTTTGAAATGTGTCGTTGCATTATCCCAACCAGATTTGTGGTGAAGAGCCCCTCGACCAATCACTGATGTCATTGTGTTTGACTGTTCAGGTGTAAGGGAGAGTTTTTGTTGGATCAAACATCCAACGCTGTATCGACCAACAGATGCCACTCCAATCCCCAACTGTTTTGCAATCTTCGACGCATCAAACCCAACACTATTGGAATGCCTCGTATTTGTCTTTCAAGGACTCGGGACTGAGGTGTGTATATCGTAACAGTTGTCTCACATCTTTATGACCTGAGATAAGCGCCACCTCTGGAACAGACATTCCCATCTCAAAGAAACGAGACACCGCTTCGTGTCTAAGGTCATGGAACCGAAGGTCGTTTATTCCTGCTTTTGACCTCACTCTTTCCCATGCTAATCGGATGCAGTTTTCTGCGATGGGAAAGACCGACCCCGATGGTTTTCTGATTGTCTCTAAGACCTTCATGCATTGCCTTGTAAGAGGAACTCGTCTGTCCTCTCCATTCTTGGTGTCATAGAGAAGCGCAAATCTTTTCTCAAAATCTATATCCTCCCAGAGTAGTTTTAGAATCTCAGAGCGTCTCATCCCTGTCTCTACCGCAAACTCAATAATGGGTTTGACGTAAATATTTCTCTGAGAGGATGCAGCAACCAGAAGTCTCTCTTTTTCATCTCCCCTGAGGCGTCTATTTCTTGGTCTTGAACTGGGAGGAAACTCAATCTCTGTAAGTGGGTTGTAAGGAATGGAACAATCCCATCGGCGTTTTGCTGTTTCTATGACTCTTTTGAGCATAGCGAGTTCTGAACGGACAGTTCCATTAGAGACTTTTCTCAGTCTCCAATCTCTGTATTCGTTAAAGTGGGTATTAGTTAGATATCTAACATCTAAATCCCCGACCCATGTTCTGCTAATAGCATTTAAACGATAGGTTTCGGGTATCACCCCCTTATGGGTAGGAGAGATGTCGCTGACATATCGTTTAATGAGTTCTTTAATCAGGATTTTTCTTGAAGGTTTTGTCTCGGGTGTATGAGCAGACCTGAGTTTGCGTTCTAATTCATTAACCCATGAGATTGCATCCGATTTACTGGGGAATGTTTTTGTGAAACTTCTCCAACCAGCAAGGCGCACCTGTGCATTCCACGATTTACCTCTTTTGCGCACACAACCCATGATTTGACCTCTTTCTGTGTCAAATCTGTGTCAATTCTGCATTTTTCTGAAAACAGACTGAACCTAAAGTCTGCTAACCAACTGAACTAAAATAGAAAAATATGGCGCACCCGACAGGATTCGAACCTGTGACCTCTGCCTTCGGAGGGCAGCACTCTATCCAGCTGAGCTACGGGTGCTTAATTTAAACAAACGCCAGTCATGCCTTATAGTTAACAAAAGAATGGTGCGGTTGAATAGACTGGAAAAGCTCAAAATAGACTTAAAGTCCGCAACTATGAGGATCTCCTTCTCCCGCAGAACCTCTGGCCTGCTAGAATGAATAATTGGGTTACTTCTATGATCCAACGGCTTGTGTGGTTAGATCGTCGGTTTTCCGCGCGCGATTGATGCAACCCCAGCCTCAAGATCATTTTCTCCGGCCGACCCAGCTTGGTGGGTATCGAGGCCAGTAATTCTGACAAATAGATCTTCAAGGCGCGACTCCTCAGATATTAAATCGCTGATCTCGAGGTCCTCAGCTACTATCTGAGAAATAATTTCCCCTGCGCTGAATTTACTGGGTGAAAAATTAAAAACGAGTTGATTGGGAGATTCTAATTTTCCTCCGAAACCAATTAATCTGGAACTGAGTTTTTCTATGGGTGAGGATAGGTTCACGAGAAGCTTCCTTTGGTCAATCTCTGAAATCAGAGAAGGTGTGTCATTACACGCTACAACCTGTCCGTGATTTATGATCGCAATTTGATCGCATAATTCTTGGGCCTCTTCCAAGTAATGAGTTGTTAAAACAATCGTTACGCCCTCTGAATTTAATTGTTTTACATAAGACCAGAGCTGTTGCCTTAGCTCGACGTCGACACCAGCGGTGGGTTCATCGAGCACTAACACTGGCGGTGAATGGACTAATGCTTTTGCTATTAAAAGCCGTCGTTTCATGCCCCCGGAGAGTGATCTCGCATAAGCGTCTGCTTTTTCTTCAAGCCGCATGGCTTTGAAGCAGTTCCGCAGTTACCCGTTCCTGCTTTGGAACCCCATAAAGTCCTGCTTGAAACTCCAATACCTCCCGAGGGGAAAAAAAAGCATCTAGATTTACTTCTTGTGGCACGATTCCAATAGAAGCGCGTGCCATTCGCATTTCTTGTTTAAGGTCGAAGCCCCAAATTTTAACAGTTCCTGCTGTTTCTATAGTTAGCCCGGCAAGAATATTAATTGTGGTCGATTTTCCCGCCCCATTTGGCCCTAACAGTCCAAAAATGGACCCTCGAGGGATCGTCAGGTTTACCTGGTCAAGAGCTTTTACTGCCTTCTCCCGGTCTCTCGCTGCATAAATTTTTGTAAGATCTTTGATCTCAATTGCATTGTCTGGAAGGGTCGGAATTTCAGCATCTCTCATGGTTTAATCATCGGAAAATGGATATCTTTCGCTTAGTTTGCTAAACCTTCCGGTTCGGTTATCATCCATTTTTCCAAGGGTCAAATGAACGTAATTCTTTGAGATAATTTCTATGGATTCTGAAGTATCAAAAAATATTCCGGAGCCGTCCGAGAGAATAGAGGTAGATAAACTAACGGTTGCTTGCGATGGCGGAGGGGGTACCCTGGGACACCCTAGAGTATTCCTTACTCTTAAGAATGGGCAAGCCGAATGCGGTTACTGCGATAGGCTATATGTCTTAAAAGCTGGGATTGTCGATCCTACTGGCCATTGATGGTTAACAGTTGAGTAATACGTAGCCAAAAAATGGAAGATAAGAAGCATCTAATTCTGATAGATGGCTCGGGTTATATTTTTAGGGCTTATCATGCGCTGCCGCCTATGAGTCGTCCTGACGGAACGCCCGTAAATGCAGTTTATGGTTTCACCTCCATGGTCTTGAAGCTCGTCGATGATTTAGAAGCTGATTGGTTAGGGGTAATTTTTGACACAGCCCGCAAAACGTTTCGGACTGAGATTTATGACGCTTATAAAGCAAATCGACCGCCTCCTCCCGACGACCTGGTGCCTCAATTCGCTTTGATCAGGGAGGCTGTATCGGCATTTGGGTTGCCCCAAGCGGAAATGGAGGGCTTTGAAGCTGATGATTTAATCGCGACCTATTCAAAAAAAGCAGCTGCTGATGGGCATCGGGTTACTGTGGTCTCGAGTGACAAGGATTTGATGCAGCTCATTGATGATAATATTTCGATGATGGACCCAATGAAAAATACTCGGATATCATATGCCGAAGTAGAGAAGAGATTTGGTGTCCATCCCAATAGGGTGGTCGATGTGCAGTCCCTAGCCGGCGATTCTACGGATAATGTGCCTGGTGTCCCTGGAATCGGCATCAAAACAGCCGCACAACTGATAACCGAATATGGTGATTTAGATAATCTCCTAGCGCACGCGGAAGACATAAAACAGCCAAAGCGCAGACAAAATCTGATCGAGTTTGCGGACCAAGCGAGAGTATCTCGAGAATTAGTACGCTTGGCCCAGGATGCGCCGGTTAAGGCAGAATATAACAGTTTTAAATTGAAGGATCCTGACCCGGAGACTCTAATTAGCTTTCTTGAAACGCAGGGTTTTAAGTCACTTTTATCTCGGGTTCGAGCAGAATTGGGCTCTCCTGATTTTGCTGCTAAAGGACCTAAAGTGGAAGGCAATGAAATAGACGACTCTCCGGTGCGCTACGCATTAGTGCAGAACACCGAGCTACTTCAGAAATGGGCTGACTCAGCAGTCCTGCAAGGGGTTGTCGCGGTGGATACTGAGACAGACTCACTTGATAGCCTGAATGCCAATTTGGTGGGCGTGTCACTAGCTCTCTCGGAACCTGTTGAAGGTGCGAGCGCATGTTATATCCCTCTAGCTCATGTGTCGGGGCCGCCGCAACACACGTTAAATCTTGGTGGCGAAGAGTTAAAAGATCAGTCCAGACTTCCTAGTCAGATCGATTTAGAGGTGGCGTTAGAGGTTCTCCGACCTGTTTTGGAGGGCGCTGGTGTCCTCAAAATTCTGCATAATGCAAAATATGACTCAGAGGTTTTTGCCCGTTATGGGATTAAAATTTACTCCCTAGATGATACCATGTTGCTCTCCTATGTTTTGGAGGGCGGGGCGCATAGTCACGGTATGGATGAGTTGGCCAGAGTCCTACTCGATCGCCAAACAATAAAATATAGTGATGTGACTGGAACTGGTCGAAATAAGATTACCTTTGCGGAAGTGCCTTTAGATCAAGCACTGGAGTATGCGGCCGAGGATGCGGAGATAACACTGTCTCTGCATAAAAGACTAAAACCGCGATTGGTGACTGAAAAGTTCTCCAAAGTTTACGAAAGAATAGAACGTCCTCTTATTGCGGTTTTACAAGACATGGAATCTGAAGGGATTTTGGTTGATGCAAATCACTTGCAGACACTGTCCGACGATTTTGAGAAGCGCATTCTTGAGTTGAGTGACAAGATCCATGAAATGGCGGGCCGTGAATTTAATATCGGGTCACCCAAACAGTTGGGTGAAGTTCTGTTCGACGAAATGGGGTTGGCAGGCGGTAAGAAGGGCAAAACGGGGGCCTATGCAACTGGGGCAGAAATCCTTGAGGGGTTGGCTGCTGAGGGGTATGAGGTGGCCGAAAAGGTATTGGATTGGCGACAACTTTCCAAATTAAAAAGCACCTATACTGATGCGCTTGTTCGAGAGATTAACCCGGTAACCGGTCGGGTCCACACTTCATATTCCCAGGCTATAGCATCTACCGGTCGCCTCTCCTCGAATGATCCAAACTTACAGAATATTCCTGTTAGAACTGAGGACGGCCGAAAGATACGGGAGGCATTTATTGCAAAAAACGGGTTTGTGCTTTTGTCTGCTGATTATTCTCAGATCGAATTGAGATTGTTAGCTCACGTCGCTAACATCGAGGCGCTAAAGGACGCTTTTGAAAAGGGTTCAGATATTCATGCTGCTACCGCCAGTGATGTCTTTGGCATCCCTGTTAATGAACTTGACCCTGCCACTCGCAGTCGCGCTAAAGCTATCAATTTTGGAATTATTTACGGCATCTCTGCTTTTGGTTTGGCGAAACAGCTCTCGATTTCGCAGGGCGATGCCAAATCATATATTGATGCGTACTTTGAGAAATATCCGGGCGTGCGAGATTACATGGAGAGAACAAAAGAATTTGCCCGACAAAACGGCTTCGTTTCCACGATTTTTGGTAGACGCGTATATATGCCTGGGATAAATGATAAAAATCCCGCAAGAAGAAATTTTCACGAACGTGCTGCCATCAACGCCCCACTTCAGGGGGCTGCCGCTGACATCATTAAAAAGGCGATGATCCGGATGCCTGTGGCACTAGAAAACTTTAATCTTAGTGCAAAAATGTTACTTCAAGTCCATGATGAATTGATTTTTGAGGTTCCAGAAAATGAATTGGACGCTACGGTTGCAGCAGTGAAGACCACTATGGAGTCCGCTGCAACGCTCTCCGTGCCTTTGGTTTGCGATACCGGTTGGGGAAAATCTTGGGCTGACGCGCATTAAAGAATTATCAGATAGCCGGCTATTTCTGAGCTTTCGTGCCGATCGGTTTGGATTTATTTTCTTTCAAGGTCAAAAAGATGGTTGCACCGGCTATAATCCCGCCACCGATCCAAATCCAGATTTCTGGAAATTCAGAAAACATTATGAAGCCCACAACTGCCGCAATTGGGAGCCGCGTATAATGAAGCGCGACGACCAAAATAGCATCGCCATGGACGTAGGCTCGACTAAGAATGCGTTGGTTTGCAAGTTCTAGAAGTCCTATTACAGCCATCCAGGCAAGTTGCTCTAATGTCGGGGTGGTCCAAAAGAATAGGCTAGCGATAAAGGCTAGAGGGAGGATTGTCAGGATATTCCATATGGCGACCGTATCTGGGTGCTCACTTTTTGATAGGAGTTTGCGATTGATGGGATTCCAACTTTGGACCGCTACAACGCCAAACACATAAAGGACACCTATATTTAGATCTACTACACCTGGTCGAATGATTACAGCGGCTCCGATAAACCCCGCAATAAGAGCGATTGTTCGGTCCCCACGAAGAGCCTCTCTCAGAATTAATGCGGCGAGTAAAGCTGCGAATAAAGGTCGTGTGAAGTGGATAGCGGTGATGTCAGCAATAGGTAAATGTTTTGCAGCCAAATAAAGAAATGTGCTTGCAAAGAAGGCAAGTGCTCCGCAAAGAATTGCAAGCCCAGGACGATTGGGCTTTAGATAAATTTGGAATCCACCCGCAATAACAGGCGAAATAGCGATTAAACCGAATAAGGATCTAAACAGAATGATTTCGAATACACTGATCTCTTCAGAAATTAATCTTACGATCCCTAGCTGAGTTGTCATCAGGAAACCGGATAAAATGATTAGCATTCCGCACTGGGACGCCGCAGGCCACCTTTTTATAAATGTCGCGAAGTAACTTATAGGGTTCATTTTATCCCCGCTTCTTGATTATCTTAGCTTCACGACGAGCTATGTAGGTAGAGGAGGTACATATCACGGCGGCTCCAATCCAAACCCAAATCTCGGGGACTTCATCGAATATTAGGAAACCAATGAGGGCAGCAATCGGTAGTCGAAGAAAGGCGAGAGCCAGAACATAGGAGGCATCGGCTGCCGCAAATGCGCGAGACTGGGCCCTTTGTGTTAACATGCCCGTGGCACCCAGGGCGATTAACCAGCACCACTGCTCAAGCGTTGGGGTTATCCATACTATTAATGCGGGTACTATTGCGACAGGGATCATTACTAGGGAATGATAAAAAGCTATAGTGTCTGGTGAGTCTGTTCGGGTAAGCAATTTTACAATAATCGTATTGCCAGTTTGAATGACTACTCCTGCAAGAACTAGAAGCATTCCCATGTTGATTTCTTGGAAACCAGGACGAATGATAATCAGCATTCCGATAAAACCGAAGCCGATGGCAGACCAACGTCTCGCATGCGCTACTTCGTGTAATACGAGGATCGCCGCAATTGTGCCGAATATTGGTCGAGTAAACGTAATTGAGACCATATCGGCCAGGGGAACCAATGTAGCAGCTAAAAAATAAAATCCACTTACAAAGTATGCGAGCACGCCTCGAGTTATAACCAAGGTCGGCTGAAGGGTTTTTAAGCCTGTCTTCCCCACCCTCATTAGCCAAGGGACCATAAACACCACACCAAAGAGGCATCGAAATAGGACGGCTTCCAATATATGAAGTTCGGGAGTGACCTCTCTGACACTAATCATAGTAAGGGTAAAGCCCAAACCTGCGAGCGTGATCCAAAATGCTGCTCGTGTGGGTGCAGTAAAGCGCGCTTCAATATTTTGGAGCCAATTCATAGGCTTTTATAAGCCCAGGAGATATCTTAGCAAAATGAGAAAAAGAAAAGAAAGAAGGAGGGATAAACCCTCCTTTTCTAAATCAATTTCTGAAACTTAAGCCGCAGCGTGGATCCCCGCTTTGTTAACCTCGTCATCCACATGTTCTTCAAATTGCTTGAAGTTACTTTCAAACTGCTTGGCTAGGTGTTGAGCTGTTGAGTCATACTCACTTTTGTTGGACCAGGTGTTACGAGGACTTAAAACGTCACCGGGGACATCTGGACAGCCGTCTGGAACCAAAAGGCCGAAATTTGGATCTTCTTGCAGCCCGACTGACTCGAGTTTTCCATCTAATGCGGCCCTAACCATTGCTTTCGTGTGGCTAATCTTCATTCTTTCGCCGACGCCATATCCGCCACCGCTCCATCCGGTGTTGACCAGCCAGCAATTTGATTTGTGCTTTGCAATCCGTTCACCCAATAATTTAGCGTAAACAGTTGGGTGTCTTGGCAAGAAGGGCGCTCCAAAACAAGTAGAGAAGGTAGCTTCAGCTCCAGAGGTCATTCCCCGTTCTGTTCCGGCTACTTTAGCCGTATATCCTGAGAGAAAATGATACATGGCTTGTTCTGCCGTCATTTTACTTATGGGGGGCAGCACGCCAAATGCATCAGCAGTCAGCATAATAATATTCTCTGGATGCCCCCCCATGCCGCTTTCTTCAATATTATCCAGATAATCTAAAGGATAGGATGACCTTGCATTTTCTGCGAGGGATCCGTCATCAAAATTTGGCATTCGGGTGGTTGGGTCCAGAACGACATTCTCAAGCACTGTTCCAAAACGTCTTGAGGCCGCATAGATTTCTGGCTCGGCATCTGCTGAGAGATTGATCGTTTTCGCATAGCAGCCGCCTTCAAAATTGAACACTCCGTTATCGGACCAGCCATGTTCGTCGTCACCTATCATGGTACGGCTTGAGTCTGATGAAAGAGTGGTTTTGCCGGTTCCTGAGAGGCCGAAGAAAATGGCGGTGTCCCCACGTTCTCCGAGATTAGATGAGCAATGCATTGTCATAACGCCAAGCGCTGGCAGTATCCAATTCATTACACCAAAAATACTTTTTTTGATCTCCCCGGTGTAATGGCTTCCGCCAACAAGAACGGTTTTAGCCGGGATATTTACCAGAATACAAACCTCGCTATTTGTTCCATCGGTCTCCGGAATCGAGTGGAAATCCGGGGCCTGAATTACTGTCCACTCCGGCTGAAAACTCCTAAGCTCATCCTCGGTGGGTTGGATGAACATATTCCTGGCAAAAAGGCTATGCCAAGCATTCTCGGTAATTATCCTGACGGGCAGACGATAGGTGGGATCAGCCCCACAAAAACAGTCTTGAACAAATACTTCACGCGTTCTTAAATAATCCATCATTCGGGCGTGGACGGCATTAAATTTATCTGCACCCAGCCTCTGATTGACTGGCCCCCACCACACCTCATCCTCTATTGATGAATCCTCTATCATGAATTTGTCTTTAGGAGACCTGCCTGTGTATTCACCAGTCTTGGTAACAAAAGCTCCGTCAATAGATAAGATGCCTTCGCCGCGTCTTAAACCAGCTTCATAAAGCTGAGGTGCTGCCTGATTCCAATGCACTGTCGCAGTAGTTTTTATTCCTTGGTTTTCAATGCCAAAACTGCTGATAAATGGTCCGATTTGGTCCACGCTAATCTCCTGATGTAATCACGTTTCCTTATCGGGGCAGATATAAACAACAAAAATCTATCCTTAGAAGATTGATTTGTTTATCTGTCTCCGATCTAAATTTGGTTCTAGAACCGCCGAAACATAAACATTCATCGGCGACTACGCAATATTACATATTTGACCTCAATTTTTGGAAAAATAAAAGAGAGTGGGGAAGACAGGAATTCTGGGGGGCAAGGAGGAGATACGCCTTAGCACCTGAATTGTAGAAAGCTATCGATTTAGTTGCGTTTCATTGATTGGGTACACTAGTGTGATTGGCAGGTTTGAACTTGTGCCTGGTTTTTATCGTTAAATTTGCCCTAATTGCGACAAATTCTTCATTTACGCTTAATATTTGATTTATTCGGAGGAAAAATGGCAAGCACGATAGCCCTCATCGACGATGATCGGAACATAATTACATCAGTTGCGATGGCTCTAGAGGCGGAGGGATTCTTTGTTCGAAAATTCACTGATGGCGAGTCAGCGTTACAGGGACTGAAGGGAAGTTCGGTTGACTTGGCTGTTCTAGATATAAAGATGCCCAGGATGGATGGAATAGAAGTTCTCAAGAGGCTTCGAAGATGGAGCGATTTGCCCGTAATCTTTTTGACATCAAAAGATGAGGAAATTGATGAAATTTTTGGGCTTAGGATGGGAGCCGATGATTACGTTAAAAAGCCATTTTCGCAGCGGCTTCTTATCGAGCGCATTCGCACTTTGTTGCGTCGTTCAGAGGTTATTGGCAAAGAAGTAAGTGGCTCCCATGAGAAAGTGATCACTAGAGGTCAACTCTCCATGAATAGCTCTCGCCATTTATGTAGCTGGAATGGCAGAACATTGGATTTGACTGTTACAGAGTTTTTGATTCTTAAGGCGCTGGCCACGCGGGCCGGGTACGTTAAAAGCCGGGACCAACTGATGGATGCTGCTTATGGTGAGAGAATTTACGTAGATGATCGAACTATAGACTCGCACATAAAGAGAATCAGGAAAAAATTTCGAGCTATCTCCGATGATTTTGACCGTATTGAGACCTTATACGGGATAGGATACCGCTATAAAGATCGATAAAAGATATAGTATTTAAAATTTTGAAAACGCTATATTAATTCTGATTTAATGATACACGTCGGAGAGAATTTGCTCACTTCTCTAAATTTTTTCAAAACCATATTGATGTCTCCATTAACGCGGAGGATTTTAAGCGTAAATATTTTGGCATTGGTCGTGCTAGCATCCAGTCTTTTGTACCTCAACAAATATGAAGAAAACCTTATTGAGGCAGAACGCTTAATTTTGAAGAATCAAGGAAAGATTTTTGCGGGAGCTCTAGCGCAGAGGGTCGTGCCATCTAAAAACGGAGATTTAAATGAAGTAAACCGGGTAGATTCCTCTCTTATGTTGCGCCGTCTTGTTTCTGTGACAGGTGCAAGAGTGCGCATTTATGATGCAAAAGGGTTAGTCGTAACCGACTCACGCACATTAAATAGTTTGACCACAGGAATGGTTGACGTCAGTGATTTGCCTCCCCCGGAGGACAATAAAAGAGTCTCTAATATTATTGATAATATATATGAAAAATTACTTTGGATCCTGCCTGGCAGACAAGATTTGATACACTTTGGCGAATCTCAGGGTGAGGGGAGTAGAATTTATCTCGAGGTCAAGAAGGCCCTTGCCGGGCAGCATACCGATGCGTTGCGAGTAGATGCAAACGGGCATTTGGTTTTGGTCGCAGCTATCCCCGTTCAGCGTTTCAAGAAAATATTAGGCGTTGTTTTGCTCTCCTTATCAGGACAAAAAATCGATCAGGCTGTCAAAGAGCTAAGATTTGATATTGTGAAAATTTTTGGAGTGGCTCTGGCTATAACTATTTTTCTCTCTTTTTATTTGGCACGGTCGATCGTAGGCCCGTTAGGACGCCTTGCAATGGCTGCTGATCGGTTAAAAAGGTCTCCAGGCCAACCAAGCTATATAGGTGGTTTTAAGAATAGAAATGATGAAATAGGTGTCCTGGCCTCAAACCTAAATACCATGACAGAAGCACTCTCCCAGCGGATTGATGCGATAGAGACTTTTGCTGCAGATGTGGCCCATGAGATAAAAAACCCACTGTCATCTCTCAGGAGCGCAGTGGAAACAGTGAGCCGGGTGAAAGAAACGGACCAGCAAAAAAAGCTCATGAAAATAATCCAGGATGATGTGCAGCGTCTCGATCGATTAATTACCGATATTTCGGCTGCATCGAGACTGGATGCCGAATTATCAAGAGAAAAAAGGGTGGCGATAGATGTCACAAAAATGTTGGAAGTTCTGGCGCAAAATTATAGGGTCGATAACAAGCCTCCGAAGACCGCCCCAGTTTTAATTCGCCCGATTGACGACCTCGCAATAGTGAATGGGGATGAAGGAAGGTTATTGCGGGTTTTCGAAAACCTCCTCGATAATTCCTTTTCTTTGGCATTGGAAAAAGCAAAGATCTTAATAAGAGTGACGGTCCACGAAGAAACAGTTGAGGTCTCAGTCGAAGATAATGGGCCCGGGATACCCGCTGGAAGTGCCGATAAAATTTTTGAGCGCTTTTATAGTGAACGCCCAGACCCAGAGAGCTTTGGAAAGCATTCTGGTCTTGGATTGAGTATTTCCCGGCAAATTGTCGCCTCGCATGGGGGAGAAATTAAGGCAAAAAATCTCATCGGACCAACAGGTGAGGCATCAGGTGCAGCTTTTATTGTAAGTTTACCGAAAGCCTGAATAGATCCTTCAGGGGGTAGAATGCTTTTCGCACATAAGGACAGGTTCTTTCCCTATTCGTCTCCAGAAAGGAAGAGCCTTAGTTAACAAGATCCAGGGGTTTTTAACCAGGTACATATTTGTAAGTTATTTCATGAAGCAGTCTGAAAACGAGCGTCGGGTCTAATCAAGGAGTTCATGAATGAAACCCGGAAAATTCTGGGTAGTTAAGAATTGACCCAAGAAAATTTAACTAACCGATAATTTTAGTTTAGGGTTATGGGGTATCAAAGGGGAAAAGTCTTTTTTTCAGTGAGTCCCATTAGTGAACCAATTTTCAGATAATCCGGATTATCTTCCGTCTACAGCCAGGATCCTGGTAATCACCGGAATGTCAGGTGCGGGAAAAACTTCGACCCTAAAACTTCTCGAAGATATTGGTTTCGAGGCGGTAGATAACGTTCCAATATCTTTGATGAGAGATTTGGTGGGAACACGTCGGCGCTCCAGCCAACCGCTCGCTATCGGCGCCGATATTAGGACTAGAGATTTTGCTGCCTCCTCCGTGCTCTCAGAAATGGATAAACTCATCGTCAAAAGCGACTTGAATGTTGATCTCATATTTTTGGATTGTGATAATGAAGTACTAGGTCGCCGGTTTTCTGAAACGCGTCGCCGACATCCACTTTCGCAAGATAGGCCCGCGATGGACGGGATCATTTTGGAGAGGCGATTAGTAGCAGAGTTACAGGAAAGAGCCGATTTAGTTATCGATACGAGCTCTTTGCTCATTCGTGATTTGAAAAATATATTACAGGGTCATTTTGGTTCTGATGGAATTCCTGGGTTAACTGTTTCGGTCATTTCATTTTCCTACAAAAAAGGGATTCCTCGGGAGGCCGATCTAGTGTTTGATGTAAGATTCCTAAGGAATCCATATTATGATCCGCTGCTTTCTGGAGGTACTGGGCTGGATAAGAAAGTGGGCGAATTCATAACGCTTGACGATGGGTTTAATAGTTTTTTCGAAAACCTTAAGAATTTTCTTGAACCGCAGCTGCCAAGATTCTTGGCTGAGGGCAGGAGTTATTTGACTATTGCGATCGGTTGTACTGGCGGTCAGCACCGCTCGGTTTTTGTTGCGCAACAACTTGGAGAATGGTTGCAGGCGGGGGGGGAGAACGTCATCATCAGTCATAGAGAAGTAAGCACAGACTGATGATAGAAATTAGTTTAGTTATAAAAGTAGGGAAGTGAAAGATGATTGGCCTAGTTTTGGTAACCCATGGTCGGTTGGCGTTAGAGTTGGTTTCTGCCTTGGAACATGTCGTAGGAAAACAAGAACACATCTCTACAATTTGTATTTTTCCTGAGGACGATATGGAGGAAAGACGAGCTGATATTTTAAAAGCGGTAAAAAATGTGGGGAACAAAGGGGTTATTTTACTTACGGATATGTTCGGGGGAACGCCATCAAATCTCTCTATTTCAGTAATGAAAGAGGCTAATGTAGAAGTAATTGCGGGCGTGAATTTACCGATGCTGATCCAACTAGCCCAAATTCGACTTACTTACGCTTTGGAAGAGGCAGTTAAAGAGGCTCAGGATGCAGGGAGAAAGTATATCAATGTCGCCTCCCAGTTATTGGCCGATCGCGAAAAATAAATATATGGGCACCTTGAAGTATGTGGGGACAGCCTCGATTGTTAATAGGCGAGGGCTTCACGCTCGAGCGGCAGCAAAACTCGCGTCCGTGGCAGGTAGGTTTAAGGTTTGCATTACTGTTTCTGCTAATGGCGCTTCTGCTGAAGCGAGCTCCATCATGAGCCTAATGCTTCTCGCCGCTGGTCCCGGTGATGTTCTCCAATTCGAGGGCACGGGTTGCGAGGCGGAACGGGTTATTCCCCTGCTAGTAGCTCTTGTCGAGGCTGGTTTTGAGGAGGACCACGAAGGTGTAAATCAGCGTCAATGCGAGGATCATTGAATACACCAACCAACTTACTTGCATGATGCCGCGCTTTGCTGGTATTTGTGCGAGATTAAAAATAGCCAAGTTTGGGTTAAGATAATTTAAGTATAAGGTACCAACTGATGACTGTGACTGACGACTTTAAAATAAAGGACATCAACCTTGCAGACTGGGGTCGACGCGAAATTAAGATAGCTGAAACCGAGATGCCAGGCCTTATGTCACTCCGAGAGGAATATAGTGCCGCTCAGCCATTGGCGGGGGCGCGCATTGTCGGCTGTCTTCATATGACCATTCAGACAGCGGTTTTAATAGAGACACTGACCGCCCTTGGTGCCTCCGTTCGCTGGAGCTCTTGTAATATTTTTTCTACGCAGGATCAGGCTGCTGCCGCCGTCGCGGCGGCGGGGACCCCTGTTTTTGCTTGGAAGGAGGAGACGGATGATGAGTTTTGGTGGTGCATTGATCAGACCCTGGAAGGTCCTGGGGGATGGAAACCCAACTTGATTCTTGATGATGGAGGCGACCTAACTGCCGTCATGCATGAGAAACGGCCGGATCTTCTGGCAAATGTTCTCGGATTATCTGAGGAGACCACCACAGGGGTGCATCGTCTTTACGATATGGAGAAATCTGGGATATTGAAAGTGCCGGCTATTAACGTCAATGATAGTGTAACCAAATCTAAGTTTGATAACCTTTATGGCTGTCGAGAGAGCCTTGTTGATGGGATTCGGCGGGCTACTGACACAATGTTGGCTGGCAAAATTGCTGTAGTCTGTGGCTATGGCGATGTCGGTAAAGGTTCCGCCGAATCTCTCCGAGCTAGTGGTGCTAGAGTCGTTGTTACTGAGATTGATCCTATATGCGCTCTCCAAGCCGCTATGGAGGGTTATGAGGTTAATACTATGGAAGCTTTGGCCGGTGTTGGTGATCTCTTCGTAACCACTACCGGGAACATTGATGTAATTACTTTAGATCATATGCGGCACATGAAAGATCGGGCCATAGTTTGTAACATTGGCCATTTTGACAGCGAAATACAAATCGAGTCTCTACGGAATTATCATTGGCACAATGTCAAACCTCAGGTTGATGAGGTAGAGTTTCCTGACGGAAAACGATTAATTGTTTTGGCGGAAGGGCGCCTGGTTAATCTTGGTTGTGCGACGGGTCACCCCAGCTTTGTCATGAGCGCATCCTTCACGAATCAAGTTTTGGCTCAAATAGAGCTATGGACGAACTCAAAGTCCTATGAGAACAAAGTTTATGTACTTCCAAAACATTTGGACGAAAAAGTAGCTTCATTGCATCTTGAAAGGCTCGGCGTGAAGATGACGACGTTGACTGATCAACAGTCTGAATACTTAAGCATTGCTAAGAACGGCCCTTATAAACCCGATCATTACCGTTATTAATTTTTGCGAATTAAAAAATTGGCATCTAAGGTTGGGCATCCATTCGCAAAGGTGGCCAGGTTTCACATACACGCGTTAAAATAATTTCTGTGATCCACAGCGATAACGATCCTTTGGATGTTTTTTTAAATAAAAATTTGTATGTTGTTGAAGAAAACCTTAGCCCAAAATTTAAAGTGACGTGATTTGGGGTGGCTGTTTCTTTAGTTGGATTTGAATGGAAGAAGAAAATTTACCAAACAAATTGGTGACAGCCCACTTGGGAAATCAGGCTCAAACTGAATGGTGGGCACAGCAACTTGCATTGCTGTCTATGCCCGGTGACATCCTCGCACTAATGGGGCCCATGGGTGCTGGTAAAACAGTCTTTGCTGGCGCTTTTATTAATGCACTGGCGGAAGAGCGGGGAGTTAATAAATTTTTGGTAACGAGTCCTACTTACAACCTTGTGCAGATTTATGAACTTCCAGAGATTGAGATTTATCATGTAGACCTTTATCGACTTGAGGATGGGGAGGATTTGCATGAACTTGGTCTGGAAGAAGCGTATGATCATGGCATATCGTTGATAGAGTGGCCGGAAAGAATGGGAAATTCTATACCCGTTGATTGCTTGTATGTTAAATTAGACCAAGGGCATGAATCCACGGAGCGGACAGTGAGTTTTCATGGGCAAACCAATTGGTTCGATCGGTTGCAATCAATTAAATATGAAAGTTGATAGGGATTCCCTGGCTGCGGTATTTTTAGAGAATGCCGGCTGGGGTGGGGCAAGGAGGCTGCCCCTTGCCGCTGATGCATCTTTTCGAAGTTATGAGAGAGTCATGAAAGGCGGCCACAGGGCGGTGCTTATGAACGCCCCTCCCCCTGAGGAGGACGTTAGGGGATTTTCGAGGATCGCTCGACATCTTTTAAAGCATGGTTATAGCGCACCTAGAATCTTTGCTGAAGATAGTGACTTGGGCTTTATGCTTTTGGAAGATTTGGGTGATGACACATTTTCTAGTCTATTGGATCGAGGTGTCAATGAGGACGAATTATATCTTTTGGCAACTGATTTCTTGATAGAGCTCCATTCTCAAGGCTCCGCAGTAATTCTGCGTGAGCTCCCCGAGTATACCCAAGATTTTTTGCTGCAAGAGGCTGAGCTATTCACAAGCTGGTATTTGCCTGAAATCTTCGGAGCGCCTCTAAGCGAATCTGCAAAAAAATCTTACTTGATTGCCTGGCAATCTGTTCTGACCAACGCGTTGAAAGTGCCCTCAACCATGGTTCTAAGAGACTTCCACGTCGATAATTTAATCCGACTTGATGAAAGACCGGGTTTTGCTGCATGCGGCTTATTGGATTTTCAAGATGCTCTAGTTGGTCCTATTACATATGACCTGGTGTCGCTTCTTGAAGATGCGCGTCGCGATGTCTCGAAGACTATTCAAACCGAAATGAAAATTCATTATTTGAATTCTTTTCCTATACTCGATGAAGATACTTTTCTGGGTTCCATGGCGGTGCTGGGGGCACAGCGTCACGCTAAAGTTATTGGGATTTTCGCTCGATTATTCCGCCGAGATGGTAAACCAAATTATATCAAACACATACCGAGGGTTTGGAGTCTTCTGGAAAATTGCTGTCTCCATCCCAATTTGGAACCGATCAAAATATGGTTGGATACTCAAGTGCCAGTTGAGCTAAGAGTCGCACCTCGATCCCTTGTGAGATGATTATGGTTGATAATGCTATGGTGCTTGCCGCTGGATTGGGTCTGAGAATGAGGCCGATAACCGATAAAATACCCAAGCCGCTTGTCAAATTGGGGGGCGTGTCGTTGATCGATCGAGCTCTCGATCTTCTTGTCGAAGCAGGTGTGAAAAAAGCGGTTGTAAACTTACACTATTTAGGCGGAATGATTGAGGCTCACTTGCAGAGAAGGACGGCACCCAAAATTGAATTCTCAAAAGAAGAGGATGAATTGTTGGATACAGGGGGCGGGGTGTCCCAGGCTTTGCCGATGCTTGGTGAGGATCCATTTTTTGTGGTTAATGCCGATATAGCTTGGACAGATTCAGGTGTTCCCGCCTTAAATCGGTTGAGGGAGGCTTGGGATGATAGGTCAATGGATGCGCTGCTGATGCTCCATCCAGTATCCTCCGCTACCGGCTATGATGGGAACGGCGATTATACTATTACCGAAACGGGCCAGCTATTGCGGCGGTCAGCGCAAAGCAGGGCACCCTATGTCTTTACGGGGTTACAGATCTTGCATCCGGGCTTATTCAGGGGGGCACGACCAAAGAAGTTTCCGATGACTGAGCTCTATGATCAGGCTCAATATAAGGACCGTCTCAAAGGTTTGGTTCATTATGGAGACTGGCACCATATCGGCACTCCTGCAGGTCTAACTGAGGCCGAGAAATATCTAGCAGGTTCTCAGACAAAATATGTCTAGGTCTCATCGAGTCTGGACTATTCAACCGGGCATCCCCTTCTTGGAAGCGTTTGCTGACGGTCTGATGGCTCTGTATCCGAAAGATGGATTGGATCTTGAGGATATTTTGATTTTTCTACCAACCCGACGTGCGTGTCGTAGCTTGGAGCGCGCGTTTCTGAAGCTTAATGGCGGAGGTGCGGTTCTTTTACCTCGATTGTTTCCTCTAGGTGAGGTAGGAGAGGACCTCCTGGCTGAGATCGATGATGGTCTGCCTGACTTAGACCCGGGTTCTATTCCTCCTGCTATTCCAGACACACACCGTTTAATTCTTTTGTCACGCCTAATTCTGGAACAACATGAAAAATTACCTCTTGCGGGTCTTGTGTCTCCAAGCAATGCAATTCGTCTAGCTCGAGATTTAATGCGATTGATCGATCAGGTTCAATCTGAAGAGTTGAGTTTTGATAATTTTGTAGAGCTGGTGCCTGAGGACTATGCCGATCATTGGCAGGTCACTCTGAGGTTTTTGACGATTATTACCGAGAGTTGGCCGCAAGTTCTTAAATCAATTGGTTTCATTGACCCTGTCGCCCGGCGAAATAAGCTCATTTATAGATTGATAAAAGCCTGGAGAGCTCAGCCCCCAGCCCATCCTATTTTCGCGGCCGGCTCTACGGGGAGTGTCTCGGCTACAAGAGACCTATTGGTCGCAGTGGCAAAGCTCGCGCGCGGGGGTGTTATTTTACCAGGACTTGATACGACTCTTGGGTCCGAAGAGGCGAGGGGTTTGGAACCAAGTCACCCCCAATTTGGGATGGTACAGTTTCTGAAGAGAGTGAATTGTGTTCCAAACCGGGTGCCATTTTGGCAATGTGAAATGAGCCAAACAGAGAATTCGGCTCGCTTTAGTTTGGTTAGTGAAGCCATGCTTCCGGTAAGCGGTATTCCTCCAGAACCTTTTCCACTTTCTGAGAAAGCGCTCGAAAACGTTGAGATGATTGAGTGTTCTAACCAGGCACAAGAAGCAGGCGTAATAGCTTTGGCCTTACGCCAGGTGCTGGAGACGCCGGGAAAAACTGCGGCACTCATCACTCCCGATAGAACTTTAGCGCGCCGGGTTGCGGCGGAGCTTGATCGTTGGGATATAAAAATAAATGACTCGGCCGGTCAGCCACTATCTCAAACACCGCCGGCAGTTTTTCTACGCCTGGCCGCTGGAGTATTTTCGGAAGATTGTACTCCGATCGCAATTTTGTCTCTCCTCAAGCACCCTCTATCAGCGGCCGGCGAGGCCCCGGGGCTCTTCCGTCGCAACGCGCGGAGGCTTGAATTAGAAGTTCTTCGTGGACCCCGCCCTGCACCAGGACTTTCTGGAATCATGGAAGCTCTGGACGAGCGGAGCGGGATGGAAAGTCTAAAAAGTTGGTTTGGCCGATTTTCTGACCTCGCTGCGCACTTTGCAGAATTGATGACTAAAAAAGATCTGTTACCAACAAATGACTTGGTAGCCGCGCATATAAAATTTGCGGAGGAAATGGCTGCAACCGATTTGTTAACAGGTCGGGATCGTCTTTGGTCTGGGGAAGCGGGAAACGCGACTGCAAGTTTTGTTGCTTCTCTTTTGTATCCACCTGCCTTGGACGCCATACGGCCTTCAGATTATTGCAATTTCTTCGACTCACTCTTGGAAGGCCAAATATTTCGTTCTAGTTACGGTACCCATCCTCGTTTGAATATTTGGGGATTGTTGGAGGCGCGTCTGCAGGATGCCGATTTTGTTTGTTTAGGCGGTTTAAATGAGGGTATTTGGCCCAGTGATCCCATTGCAGATCCATGGATGAGTTTGCAAATGCGAGAGTCTTTTGGATTGCCGTCCCAAAATAAGAGAGTCGGCCTTAGCGCCCATGATTTCGCTCAGTCATTCTGTGCGCGTGAGGTCTTGGTTACACGTTCCCAAAAAGTTGATGGTAGCCCCACTGTTCCCTCTCGCTGGCTTTTAATGTTGCAGGCTAGATTAAAGGCTGGACGTCAAGAGAGGGGAAATAGTCCGAAATTACCTGATCACTCCAAGTTTTCCAAACTCGTTAGTTGGCAACTGGGCTTGGACCGACCCTCACTAGTCGCGCCAGTGCCTCCGCCATCTCCGTGTCCCCCTGTTGAAGCTCGGCCCAGAAGGCTCTCAGTGACTGCGATAGAGACTTGGCGGCGGGACCCCTATTCGATATTTGCCAGGCATATATTGGGTCTTCGTCCATTGGAGGAAATCGACGCTGATCCGGGTGCTGCATCGCGGGGTACCATTATCCATGAGGCATTGGATATTTTTATGCGTGAGACCGCTCAAAATTTTCCAGAGGACCCGTTAGATTTTATTCTTTCTATTGGAGAAAAGTGTTTCGGAAAAAACTTAAACCGTCCCGGGGTAAAGGCATTTTGGTGGCCGCGTTTTGTCCGAATCGCTGAGTGGTTTGTTGAGAATGAGCTATTAAGTCGCAATCGAAGGACTAAGGTTTGGACTGAAGTAAAAGGTTCCCTTCAAATTGATGCGCCTGCAGGTCCTTTTACCCTCACAGCTCAAGCAGATAGGATTGAATTACTTTCTGAAGGTGGCTTAGCTATTATAGATTATAAAACTGGTTCCAAGCCGACTTCATCGGCTATTCGGCAAGGCTACTCACCCCAATTGCCCCTCGAGGCCGTCATTGCCTCCGCGGGTGGGTTTCGGGAAATTCCACCTAGCAGGGTTTCAGATCTAGAATTTTGGAGACTTTCAGGTGGCCGGATCGCTGGAGCGCGTGAGGGGGTGAACCAAGATATCGAAGAATTAGCGCGTTTGGCGGAGGCTGGGATAAAAAACCTTGTTTCCAGTTTCGATAATCAAAATACCCCCTATTTTTCGATGCCCGATGTTAGGTGGGCGTTAAGTTTCCCAGAATATGAGCATCTTGCGCGCGTGGCGGAGTGGGCCGACGGTTACAAAGGTTTCAAATGAACAAATTGTCCCCATTAGAGGAAGCCAATGATGCTCAGTTAAGGGCTGCCAGTCCCGATCGGTCCGTTTGGGTTGGCGCTTCCGCGGGAACGGGAAAAACAAAAGTACTAACCGATAGAGTGCTTTCTTTACTTTTGAACGGCACTCCGCCTGGAAAAATTCTATGCTTAACCTTTACTAGGGCGGCTGCAGCTGAAATGGCTAATCGGATTAATGAGGCCCTCTCTACTTGGGCGATATCTGACGATTTATCCTTAAGTAGAGCGCTGACAATGCTGCGAGGTATACCCCCGGATGAGAAACTACTGCCAAACGCAAGAAGGCTTTTTCGTTCGGTTTTGGAAACTCATGGGGGTATGAAAATACAAACGATACATTCTTTCTGTGAGTCTTTGCTCGGCCGCTTCCCATTAGAAGCAGGTTTGGCGCCCTATTTTTCAACTCTTGATGAAGCGGAAACTTTGGAAGCACTCAAAGAGGCCCGAAATCGGGTATTTTTGAATCCATCAAATGAAAATAGTTCAGTCACGCAGGCTATCAATTATCTTTGTAAATTTCTTGATGAGGGCAGGTTCTCGGAACTGCTGGAAACCCTGACGAATGAACGAGGTAGGCTGGAATCTGTATTTCGCCAGTTTGGAGGCGTTTCAGGAACCTTGGTGGAAATCAACAAGCGATTGGACGTGTCAACTGCTGATACCGAGATAAATATAATAAATGCGGCTTGCACCGAAGATGCCCTTCACCATGGGTCATTGCGCTCTGCCGGTGAACTAATGATGGATGGGGCCTCAAAAACCGACATGAAAAAGGGCGCATTAATTGTTGATTGGCTCTCCGCTCAACCAGAGACAAAGTCGGCGGGTTTCGATCGATATCAATCTGTTTTTTTTACAACGACTGGTAAAATAAGGGACAATATTGCTACTAAAAAATTTAGTGAAAAGTATCCTGACTTAAAAAAAGCCCTCGAGCTGGAGGCCTGGAGACTTCGGGCTTTTCGTCAAAAGTTGAACTCGCTTCTCGTCGCACGAGCCACCGCTGCGTTGCTACAAGTGGCTGATGCAATGAACACCAATTATTCGAACTGGAAAGTTCGCCATGGGCGGATGGATTATGATGACCTTGTTTTGAAAGCTCGCAGTTTGCTCGAAAGCGATGGGGGTGCCTCCTGGGTTCTATATAAATTGGATGGTGGCATTGACCATATTCTTATTGATGAAGCGCAGGACACAAATCCCGATCAATGGGCGTTGGTAAGCGCTTTAGCTCAAGAATTTTTTTCTGGTATCGGGGCGAGTACGGTCAACAGAACAATTTTTGCTGTTGGAGACCCGAAACAGTCGATTTACAGTTTTCAGAGGGCCGATCCGGAAGCTTTTGAGAGGATGCGTCACTACTTCAGTGATCAAGTTAGTAGGGCAGGAAAAGTTTGGGGCGATGTATCACTTGATGTCTCTTTTCGCTCAACGGTGTCGGTACTGTCATTGGTAGATAAAGTTTTTTCCGACCCTAAAATTGCTGATGGCGTGGTCGACGGGGAGAGTACTAAGCATATTGCCCGCCGTGAGGGAGATGGGGGTTGCGTTGAGATGTGGCCTCCGGTGACCTCAAACGATCATGAAGACCATGTTCCCTGGGTGCCGCCAGTTCGGAACCGTTCAGTTGTAGAGCCATCCGTCAGGCTGGCTAAGACGATCGCTGCACAGATAGAGTCTTGGTTGTCTCAAAAGGAGACTTTAGAGAGTAAAAATAGGCCAATCAGAGCTGGAGACATATTAATTTTAGTTCGGCGTCGAAGCAGCTTCGTAACCCAACTGGTGAGAGAACTTAAGGTCCGTCGCATTCCGGTTGCTGGTGTTGACAGAATGATGCTTCGGAATCAGCTCGTGGTCAGGGACTTATTGGCTTTGGGCTCGTTCCTATTATTGCCTGAGGATGATCTCAATCTTGCTATAGTGCTTAAAGGCCCATTATTTGGATTGAATGATAAAGATTTGTTTATCTTAACACGTAATTCGAAGTGCAAATCCTTGTGGGCATCCCTCAAATCGAATTCAAAAAAAAACCAAAGGTATCGGGAGGCTGAAAGTGAACTTTCCGATTTACTAAGGCGCGCTGATTTTGTTCCCCCCTTTGAACTATTCTCAGAAATCTTGGCTAAACGCGGAGGGCTTAAAAAGATAATTGGGCGTCTCGATTTTGATGCAATTGATCCCATTGAAGAGTTCATGAACCGCGCTCTTTTCTACGAACGTGGCCGTCCCGCTTCGCTGCAAGCTTTTATTCACTCGATCTCAAATGACGCCACAGAGGTCAAAAGGGATTTTGATGAAGGTATAAGGGATGAAGTTCGTATTATGACCGTTCATGGTGCTAAGGGTCTTCAAGCACCTATTGTGTTTTTACCTGACACCTTTTCAAAGCCGAAAAATCGCAATGGCGTATTATGGGCTGATGATAATTTACCTTTTTGGGCGCCACTTGCAGAAAATGCCGTTGGGCCGGCAGCCGTTGCGCGATCGGATGCAATAAAACGGCAAGATCAGGAATATCGGAGATTACTCTACGTAGCCTTAACACGCGCGGAGGATAGGTTATATATCTGCGGATGGCAGGGAAGTGCCAAACCAGTTGATGGAAACTGGTATCAGATACTGGAAAATGCATTAAAGGGTTTTGAGACAATAATAGATTTATCTGAACTGAGTTCTGAAGGTTGGCGTGGAACAGGCTATCGGCTGAAAAATCCCCAGAAGGGGATAGTTGATGAAATTAGAAAGCAAGATAATGTTATTGATAACGAGGAAGCCCGGCCTCCTCCATGGGCATTTAATTCGCCACCCGCAGAAAAAGCCGCAGAAGCCGACTTAACCCCATCTGGTTTTGATGACGAGTCTCTTGTTGTCTCGCCTATTGCCTCGAGTGATAGGGGTAGATTTGAGCGGGGTTTGATTATCCATAAACTCTTGCAGGTTCTTCCAGGAGTTTCCAAGGAAAGGCAAGAGAGAGCCGCCAGGAATTTTGTGTCTCAGCCAGTTCATGGTTTATCATTAGCTCAACAGTCACAGATAGTTTCAGAAGTAATACGAGTTTTAAATGATCCGCGTTTTGCAGAACTATTTTCCAGAGGGTCTCGTGGGGAAGTGCCGCTTATTGGTAAAGTGGGTGATATCACTATATCTGGTCAAGTAGACAGGCTGGCGGTGACATCTACTCGCGTATTAGTAGTCGATTATAAGTCCAACCGGCCTCCCCCCAATGATCTCCATTTGGTTCCCGCAGCATATCTTAGGCAAATGAGCGCATATCGTTTTCTTGTTAGAAAAATTTGGCCTAATCGTGAGATAGAGTGCGGTATTTTGTGGACGATAGGGCCTACCTTAATGAAGCTTTCCGATGATTTGCTTGATAATTGGGAACCGGGTTGACGGGCTTACAGGTGGTCCCTACTTTTGGGAATAATCAAGAAGTAACTATAAATTTTTTGAAAGTAAAATAGATGGGTACTAAAGCTATTTCCGACGCTTCATTTGAGGCAGATGTTTTGCAAGCCGAAAAGCCGGTATTGTTAGATTTTTGGGCTGAGTGGTGCGGTCCCTGCAAACAAATTGGGCCTTCTCTTGAAGAGATCGCTGAAGAGAAGGATGCTACTTTAACAGTCGCAAAAATGAATATTGATGAAAATCCTGAGACCCCGACCAAGCTAGGGGTTAGAGGGATCCCGACTTTGATGTTGTTCAGGGATGGAGAAGTGGTTGCGACTAAGGTCGGTGCTCTGTCAAAAGATAAACTTCTGGAGTGGGTCAACTCCTCTTTGTGATTTTATTAAAGTTGCCTATTGAAACGTTAGGCAGTTTAGGGGGGTGTGCCATTCTCCGCTAATACGGCGCCCGCGAGGTAAAGAGAACCGCAGATCAATATTCTGCCCTTCGTCCCATGGCGTGCCGCTGTCTTTAATGCCGACTGTACAGAGGTGGTTTCGATAGCTTCGATCCCTACTGATTGAGCTGCCAAAAGGCAATCGTGGGCTTGAAGTGCTGATTTCTCCCCCGGGATAGTGATGCATACCGCTAAGCTTGTGACCGGAGCTAAGATTTCAAGAAAGTCTTGGGGATCCCGAGAGTTGAGCGCGCCGAATATCAACACAAGAGGTGAATCACTCCAGACCTCGACAAAGTCCAAAATAGCTTCTGCAGCCGCCTGATTGTGCCCCCCATCAATCCATAGTTCCCAACCTTTGGGAATTAAAGAGACTAATTTACCTTCGTCGAGCTTTTGAAGACGTCCAGGCCATTTAGTTGTTTCGAGGCCAGTTGCTATCGTGTCCCTTTCAATATGCGATCCGAATAGTTCTAGAATTGAGACAACAGCTTGCCCAGCATTTGAGTATTGATGCATTCCAGGTAATCCAGGATAGGGTAGGGCAAGCGTGTTTTCTCTATGGCTTAGATGGAGGCCGCTGAAATCGTCTGTAAGATTCCACTCGGAGCCTTGCCTTAATAAAGGCGCGCCAATTTCATTTGCCCTGTTCTCAATAATTTCCATCGCAGCTGGGTCCTGATGGCCAATTATGGAAGTTACCGATGGTTTGAGTATCCCTGCTTTTTCAAATGCGATGGCACTTATTGTGTTTCCTAAAAACCGCATATGATCCATTGATATTGGCGTTATCGCAGTCAGCGCCGGCTTTTGTATTACGTTTGTAGCGTCAAAACGGCCGCCTAAACCAGTCTCGATTAAAGAGACATCAGCTTTTGTTCTTGAAAAAGCTAAAAAAGCAGCAGCCGTCGATATTTCAAAAAACGTAATTTCCTGCCCTGCGTTCGCGGCTTCACACTCCTTCAATAGGTCTACTAGGTTTTTTTCTGATATTTGTTTGCCTGCAACAATTATTCTTTCGCCGAAATTGACCAGATGGGGAGAAGTGTATTTGTGTACGACTAGACCTGCCGCTTCACAAATTGATTGCATGAATGCCAAATAAGATCCTTTACCGTTGGTTCCTGCAACATGAACTGGAGACGGTAGCTTGTTCTGCGGGTTGCCGAGTCTGTCTAGGAGATCAAAGATCCTATTTAATGATAGGTCTATAAGGCTTGGGTGCAGCCTATGAAGCCTCTCAACAATTACATCACTCTGCAGCTTCGCGCTCATTTGTTGATCCAGTGCCATTCTCAAAGGTTGGCATAGGAATTATTTTTTCAGAGTGTTTTCTGGTTAAGAGGTCGATAATTTGGATAATTTTATCCCTCAGCTCCCTGCGATGAATAACGAGGTCAATCATCCCGTGTTCTAAGAGGTATTCCGCCCGTTGGAACCCCTCTGGTAGTTTTTCATGGATGGTTTCCTCAATAACCCTTGCACCCGCAAAACCAATAATCGCTCCCGGTTCCGCGATCGCGATATCGCCCAACATTGCAAACGATGCTGATACGCCTCCCGTTGTGGGATCCGTCAGAACCGTTACGTATGGAAGGCCAGCGCCCTTCAATTTATCCACTGCTATTATTGATCGTGGCATTTGCATGAGGGACAAAATCCCTTCTTGCATTCTTGCTCCACCAGAAGAGGTAATGGCGACAAAGGGTGCTTCACTCTTGATTGCATGTTGTGCCGCTACCAAAAGACCTTTTCCAAGAGCCATTCCCATTGATCCGCCCATGAAGTCAAAATTCATGATCGCAATCACGATTTCCTTGCCGCCCATTTTTCCGTGAGCAACGATTAGCGCGTCCTGTTCACCGGATCGATTGCGCGATTCTTTGAGCCTATCGGTATATTTTTTTTTGTCTCGAAACTTCAGAACATCAGTTTTGAGAGATGGTAAGGGAAGGGTTTCAAATTCTCCCCTGTCAAATAGCATCTTCAGGCGTCTTCGGGCCGGCAAACGCATATGATGCTCGCAATGAGGACAAACATTTAATGACGCTTCTAGCTCGCGATGGAAAATCATTTTTTCGCAGGAAGGGCACTTCTTCCAGAGATTGTCTGGCACGTCTTCCTTAGCAACGAGGGCTCTAATTTTTGGTCGAACATAATTTGTTAACCAATTCATGATTATACCCCTCTATTCATCTAAGCGCCCCATTTGAACGGCATGAGATAAAGACCTTACAAAATCTAAAACATTTTCTACCATGTGCGGAGAATCGCTGCCATCAGCAATTTTCTGAACGATAGCAGATCCGACGACTGCCGCATCCGCCACCTTTGAAATCTTCAATACGTCCTCCGGTGTTTTGATCCCGAAGCCTACAGCAATGGGCAAATCAGTGTGCTTTCGAATTTGGCTAAGGGACTTTCTCAGGCTTTCTTGCTTGGCGGTGTGAGCGCCGGTGATACCAGCGACGGACACGTGATATATAAAACCACTTGCGTCAGTAACAAGCCTCGGTAGACGTTTGGTGTCGCTCGTGGGCGTTGTTAAACGTATGAAGTCAATATCTGAGGCCTTGGCAGGTTTTCGAAGCTGTTCATCTTCTTCCGGTGGCAAATCAACAACAATCAGACCATCAACTCCAGCTGTTGAAGCATCCTGGCAAAATTTAGAAATGCCATAAGTGTATATTGGGTTAAAGTACCCCATGAGTATAATCGGGGTATGCTGGTTCTGACGCCGAAAATTTTCTACCATTTCCAATGTCCGGTGGGTATTGTGGCCACTTCTTAGAGCCCTCTGAGAAGAGAGCTGAATTGTCGGTCCATCCGCCATTGGGTCGGTAAATGGCATGCCCAGTTCTATGAGATCTGCACCGGCGTCGGGGAGCGCATCTAAGATTTGCATGGAGGTATCCATATTGGGATCTCCTGCTGTTATAAACGTAATAAGCGCTGCCCGATTGTCACTGGCCAGTTCTTCGAATGTGTTTTTAATTCTTAATTTGGTAGCGGTCACAAACTTATCCCTAAGTGTTCTGCGACAGAAAATATATCTTTGTCGCCACGTCCACACATATTCATTACGAGAATATGATCTGAGGGTAAGTCAGGCGCAACGTCTCTGACATAAGCGAGAGCATGGGCAGGCTCGAGCGCTGGGATAATACCTTCTAATTTGCTGCACCATTGGAAGGCGTCGAGTGCTTGTTCGTCTGTCGCGGACACGTAATTTACGCGACCCATATCTCTCAGCCATGCATGTTCTGGCCCTATTCCGGGGTAATCTAAGCCAGCAGAAATCGAGTGTGCCTCTTTTATTTGGCCGTCATTGGTTTGAAGAAGATAGGTAAGATTTCCATGAAGCACTCCCGGTGTTCCTGCTGAGAGACTCGCGGCGTGATTGCCCGTATTAAGGCCCTTGCCAGCAGCTTCTACCGCATTTATTTGAACCGAATTTTCATCAAGAAATTCATAGAATAAACCCATGGCGTTTGATCCACCACCGATGCATGCCACTAAAGAGTCAGGGAGCCTCCCTTCAGCTTCGAGAATTTGTGCCCGGACCTCGCGGCCGATAACTGATTGAAAATCTCTAACCATTGCAGGAAACGGGTGAGGCCCTGCGACTGTGCCGATAATATAGAACGTATCCTCTACATTCGTGACCCAATCCCTTAGCGCCTCGTTCATTGCGTCCTTTAGGGTTCCCGAGCCCGACTTAACGGGAATAATTTCCGCACCAAGTAACTTCATACGGAATACGTTCGGTGCCTGGCGAGCTATATCGGTTTCGCCCATGTAAATAACGCAAGGGAGGTCAAACCTCGCACAAACAGTTGCTGTAGCTACACCGTGCTGCCCTGCTCCTGTTTCTGCGATAATGCGTGTCTTACCCATGCGGCGGGCTAAAAGAATTTGTCCAATTGTGTTGTTGATTTTATGGGCACCGGTGTGATTTAGTTCATCACGCTTCAAATAAATTTTCGCACCCCCGAGGTCTTCGGTCAGCCTCTCCGCAAAATAAAGGGGGCTCGGCCGCCCAACATAATAGTTTAGGTAATAATCAAGTTGGCTGCAAAACCCAGGGTCGCACTTTGCTTCTGCGTATGATTTTTCCACCTCTAAAATCAGAGGCATAAGTGTTTCTGCGACAAAACGACCACCATAAATTCCAAAATGGCCGTCAGGGTTTGGAAAATTCTTGTAACTATTAAGGGTATCCATTTTCTTTGTTTGGTCTTTTTTAGTTTGAGTAGATACACTACCAGACAGCCTGGGTGTCTTCTACAGGTGCTATTTTTTATTTCTCAATTTTGCTGGTCACGTCGAGAAACTCTTTGATCATCACGGGATCTTTAGATCCCGGGCGCTTTTCCACACCCGAAGAGACGTCCACAAACGAGGCGCCGCTAGTTTTGACCGCTGTTTCAACGTTTTTTGCGTTTAGTCCGCCAGAAAGCATCCAAGGATAGGGGAGCTTCTTATCTCCGAGCCAATTCCAATTAAAAGATACTGCGTTCCCACCCGGCAAAGCTTGTTTCATGTCTTTTGGGGGCATAGCGTCAAAAAGAATGTTTTCCACTAGACTTTTGTAAGGGTCCGCCCTTGAAATGTCACTTGGTGCGGCTACCCTGATGGCTTTTATGATAGGTAAATCAGCGCGTTCTTTTATCTCTAAGGCTCGTTTTGGAGTTTCATCTCCGTGAAGTTGCAACATATCAAGAGTTAAATTATCGACAATTTCTATTAGATCTCGATCTCCCATATTCACGATTAGACCCACCCGTAAAACATTCTTTGGAACCTCTGCGATTAGCTTGGAGGCAGCCTTTATATTAACAAAGCGGGGAGAAGCTGGAAAAAAAACAAAACCCACTGCTGCAGCTCCACCAACGATTGCTGCTTCAAGGGATTCCATCGAGCTTATGCCGCAGATTTTTGTCTTTATTTCAGTTTTAAATTGCATAATGTTCAATTTCGTGGGCGATACGTTCCGCGGCTTCCGGGGGGTTTGAGGCCGTTGTGATTGGCCGTCCAATCACGAGGTAATCTGCGCCAGCTTTTATCGCATCGGCGGGGGACATGGTTCGTTTCTGATCATTTTGTTTTGCCCAGTCCGGCCTGATGCCGGGGACCATAATAATGAAATCTCTGCCAAGTTCCTGTCGAAGCATCCTGATCTCATTCGGAGAGGCTACAATACCGTCAGCTCCATGTTTGAGGGCTAATTTTGAGAGCATTAAAACTTGCTCGTTGACTGAATTTGAAACACCAATTTCCGCTAAATTATTTGAATTAAGGCTTGTCAATACCGTCACCGCGAGGACCTTTGGTTTTCCAAAACTAGTTCCCTTTATCGCGGCTGCTATCATCTCCGAACCCCCGGAGGCGTGAATTGTTGTCATTAAACAGTTTGTCAGTGCTGCTGATCTCACCGCTCCTGCAACTGTATTGGGGATATCGTGAAATTTTAAATCAAGGAAAATTGGCAGTCCAATTTTTTCAATTGCCGCAATTCCCTGTGGGCCATTGGCAGTGAAGAATTCCTTTCCAAGCTTGAAACCACCCACAGTGCCCTTTAGTGCCATGGCCATTTCTCTCGCTTCAGTTAGGTCGGCAGTATCCAATGCACAAAAGATACGCTTGTGCGGATCCATAATGCTGCTCCATTATATTGTAAAATAGATTAAACCCGCATAGCAGGGAGGGAAGCGTTGCGCAATAGCGTGCGCGTTTTTAGCCTGGCTTGAAGATTTTGAATTCAAGGAATCTTTGACTTAATTCCCTGGAGATCCTTTTCCCTCTTGGGAAGAACGATTCTTTGCTTTTTTTTAATTGGTTTACTTATTAAAGCGCAGAAAATCCCAATCAGGATTCCAAACGAGATAGCTGCTAAAATAACGAATCCGAGTGCACCAGAGAGGGTTAACGGTAACGGCCATAATTCGATTGTGACCTCACTGCGATTTACCACAGAGAACGAAATAGCAATCAAAATTAGAAGTGCAATGAGCAAGTTTCTGAGGGGTTTCACAGATACAATATCTCTCTGAGGGGATATATAGCTTCAGCTGTTTGGAGGACTATTTAGCCGTGCCTTTAGAGTTTTCCCTACCTTAAAAAAAGGCAAACGTTTTTCAGCAACATCAACAACTTTCCCAGTCTTTGGGTTGCGCCCGATCCGCGGGCCTCTTGTCTTAGCCGAGAACGCCCCAAAGCCGCGAAGTTCAACCCTTCGGCCATGAGCGAGCGCTTCGGAAATTTCTTCAAATATGGTAGAAACTATTCTTTCAATGTCACGATGGTAAAGTTGTGGGTTTTTTGCCGAAAGGCGGGCTATAAGTTCAGTTTTGGTCATCCTGCCCAATCCAGAAATAGACTATAATTCAATAAGTTAGAGTGCAACGCCACACTAATTTTTGAAAGGCTGCCAGATTGAGAGCAGACCGTCAAGCTTGGACCTTTCCGAAAAAAAGATCTTTTGTGATAGACCCTGGAGCCGCTCTAACCATTTACTCTCGGACTTTTTGCTCCGCAAGGGAATGATTGGTAAGTCATTTGGAATATTTCTCTCAATTTCAAGCCAGTTTATCGCTTCTCTTCGACCACCGATTGCATCTATTAATCCCTGCTTTAGTGCCATCTGTCCGGTATAAACCCTGCCATCTGATAGAGCCCTAGCTTGGTCGATTGAAATACCCCGACGTTCGGCCACCATTCGGATAAACATGTCTGAAATGTCGTTAACAATTAATTTTGTAGAAGTTCTCGCCGCAGGTGTCACCTTTTCCAAAAGGTTGGGTGAACCTTTGAGAGGACTACTTTTTACGGTTTCCACGTTTATGCCAATTTTAGCCAATAATTCAGTAACTTCTGCAGTCTGGAATAAAACACCTATGGAGCCGGTTATTGTCGCTTTTTGCGCGTAAATTTTGTCCGCGGCTATTGCAGTCATATAACCCGCTGACGTGGCTAGATCACCCATGATAGCAACTGCTGGCTTTTTGTCAGCAAAGTAGCGGATAGACTCGTAAAGAGTTTCCCCACCAACTACTGTGCCTCCGGGTGAGTTTATTTCGACTAGAAGGGCTAGGACAGATGGATCATTTCTCGCTTTCTCTATCGCCAGAACTTTTTCTTTGTCGTGATATATCAATCCATTTAATTGGATAGAAGCTAGGTGACTCTTTCCCAATCCGGCTTCGTTGTATTTCCAGAAAATGAAGGTCGTGAACCCAAAGGCTATTAAAATCACCAGGAGGCGCCAAAAAGTTAACCGCCTCTTTAAGGCCCTCCTCTCTAAAAGATAATCCGCATCTAGCATCACGATGACTTAAAGCCCCCCAGGGGAACAATTGATTGCTTTTGTTCAGATTATTTTTCTGAATTTTTAGGTTCCTCGTTACCCTCTTGCTCTGTATCAACCTCTGCTTTACGGATTGCTGCTCCTAGAATATCTCCTAGGCTGGCCCCTGAGTCGGATGATCCGTAATCCGCCATCGCTTTTCGTTCTTCCTGTATCTCGTGTTGTTTTATTGACAGGTTAACTTTACGGTCGCGTTTATCAATCGATGTAATTAGCGCATCGACGCGATCACCTTCAGCAAATCGATCTCCCCGTTGTTCGCTGCGTTCTCTCGATAGATCTGACCTGCGAATAAATCCAGGCACTCCCCCTGCTAAGCTGACTTCTAGCCCGCCATCTGTGATGCCAGTCACCGTGCATGTAACGGTGTCCCCTTTTTTTAAGTCACCCGCAGCAGATTCAAATGGATCTGAGTTTAGCTGTTTGATGCCAAGACTAACTCGCTCCTTTTCAATATCGATATCAAGCACTTTTGCTCGAACCATATCTCCTTTTTTGAAATCGTTGATCGCCTCTTCACCCGGCTTGTCCCAGGATATATCAGTTAGGTGTACCATCCCATCGATTTCTCCAGGCAGGCTGATAAAGAGGCCGAATTCTGTGATATTTCTTATCTCCCCTTCTATCTCGCTGCCAGTTGGGTGTTGAGCCATAAAGTCCGTCCAAGGGTTTTCTTGTGTTTGTTTAATTCCTAGAGAGATCCTTCGTTTTTGAATATCTACATCCAAAACGATAACTTCGACCTCTTGGCTCGTTGAGATGATTTTTCCAGGATGAACGTTTTTTTTGGTCCAGCTCATTTCAGTGACGTGGACTAAGCCTTCAATGCCTGGCTCCAGTTCAACGAAGGCACCATAATCTGTTATGTTACTGACTCTTCCGCTCAATCTCATTCCTAACGGATATTTTGATACGGCATCGTCCCACGGGTCTGCCTCAAGTTGTTTCATCCCGAGAGAGATCCGTTGTGTATCAGAATTAAAGCGAATGACCTGCACTTTAACGGTCTGCCCAACATTCAATACTTCACTTGGATGAACCACTCTTTTCCAAGCTATATCAGTCACATGGAGTAACCCGTCAACTCCGCCGAGATCTACAAAGGCTCCATAATCTGTGAGGTTCTTGACGATACCCTCAATAACTTGCCCTTCTTCCATACCCGAAAGCAATTCAGCTCGTTGTTCTGCTCGACTTTCCTCTAAAACTGCTCGCCTGGATACAACAATATTGCCTCTGCGGCGATCCATCTTAAGAATTTGAAAAGCTTGTAGGGCTCCCATCAGCGGGTTTACGTCTTTTATCGGTCGGACATCTACTTGGCTACCGGGCAGGAAAGCCACCGCTCCCGATAGATCAACGGTAAACCCACCTTTTACGCGACCAAAGATCGTGCCATCCACGCGTTCACCATTTTCAAAAGCTTTTTCCATAACAGTCCAAGCTTCTTCGCGTCTCGCCTTCTCGCGGCTCAGCATAGCTTCGCCGTTTCGATCTTCCATTCGCTCCAAATAAATATCGACGATCTCACCGATATTAATAGGACTTTCTTGGGGTTCTTCACCCCTTCCAAATTCTCTAATGGGGATTCGGCCTTCTGATTTTAGGCCGACGTCCACAAGGACCACGTCCCCTTCAATACCGATAATAGTTCCTTTTACAACCGATCCCTCAAGGGGTTCATTTTCGTTGAAAGTCTCTTCAAGCATTGCGGCAAAACTCTGCTCGTCTATCTCTGCTTCAACCCCAACGATGTTAGATTCCGTCGCCATTTGTTCTCCCAACTATCTCTTCCTTAAATCAGCCGTACAAATTCGTTTAAACAGGCCACAAAAAAATAATAGGTGTAAAGTCGCCTCTAAATCACCAAACAAACAAACGTTCAAAAAAGAACGTATTTTAGCGCCGCTGTGAATACTCGCTCAGGATCGAGAAACGTAGTATCCAATATAAACGCGTCCTTTGCTGGGATAAGGGGTGACGTCTCACGAGAAACATCTCGCGCATCCCTATCTTTTAATTCTTGCAAAACGCGCGCATGTATAGCGTTTAAGCCTCGAGACCGCAACTCTTTATAGCGGCGTATCGCCCTGATCGAAATATCAGCTTGAACAAATATCTTTCTGTCAGCATCTGAGCAAACGACTGTTCCAATATCTCTGCCGTCTAGTACTGAACCCATTTTTCCATTTGGAGGATTATACGCGAAAGATTTTTGGAACTTCAATAAGGCTTCTCTAACCTCTGAGCTGGTCGCTATGATGCTTGCGGCTTCGCCCACCGTCTCTGAACGTAATTTAGGATTATTGAGCTCGGTGGGATCTAATTCTGCTGCTGCTTTCAATGCGTGTGTAGGGTTGTTTATATCGCCAGGGCCCTTAATGACCGCATATCCTATCGCTCTGTAAAGAAGACCTGTGTCTAAGTAGGCAAAATCATAATGATCCGCAATTCGCCTAGCGAGTGTTCCTTTCCCGCTCGCAGCTGGTCCGTCAACCGCAATTAATCGAAATTTTTTTGTTCTCATGGCTGTTGACGTATGTTAGCACCAATGTCGCCCATCAATCCCGAGAAACCTGGGAAGCTTGTACTGATGGAGCTTTCATCATCGATCGAAATAGGATTCCTGGCTCCCATGCCCGCGACTAAAAACGCCATCGCTATTCTGTGATCAAAGTTGGTTTTAATTTGTCCTCCGCCCAAAATTTTATCACCATTGCCCTCAATTATTAGGTCATTTTCCTCCACATTGGCGGTTACACCACAGCTTTTCAAGCCGACTTCAATGGCTGATAGCCTGTCGCTCTCCTTTAGTCGTAATTCCGAGAGACCTGATAGTCGTGTAACCCCCCTCGCGTATGCAGCCGCTATTGCTAGTATTGGATATTCGTCGATCATAGAAGGGGCTCGATCAGCGGGTACATTTATACCGCTAAGTTTACTTGACGATATCTCCAAATCGGCTACCGGTTCCCCCGTTTGCAATCGGGAATTTGTGAAGGTGATCCTGGCGCCCATCTCGATAAGGGTTTTAAATAGTCCGGTGCGAAGAGGGTTGATGCCAATATCACGAATGATTAATTTTGAGTCCGGGGTGATCAAGCAAGCGACTGCAGCAAATGCTGCAGAGGATGGATCACCAGGTATCACAATAGATTGTGCGGTTAACTCTGGTTGACCAACTAAATTTATCCTGGATTTGCCCGATCGGTCGACTTTTACAGACAAGTCAGCTCCGAACGTTTTCAACATAAGTTCGGTATGGTCGCGGCTCGGTTCACTCTCGATTACTGTAGTCATTCCAGGGGTATTAAGACCGGCAAGTAATATTGCTGATTTTACTTGGGCAGACGGAACAGGAAGTTCATAAACTATTGGTTTTGGGTCCGTGGTTCCAAGTAGGGTAAATGGCATCTTTTTGTCCGACTTCGAAATCACTTCTGCGCCCATTTTGCCAAGGGGTTCGAGTATCCGACCCATCGGACGTTTGCGGAGAGAACTATCTCCTGTGACTTGCATTCTGATCTCGTGAGTCGCAACTAGCCCGGTTATTAATCTTGCGCCAGTCCCGGAGTTTCCAAAATCAATAACCTCCTCGGGATTACTCAGTCCTCCTATACCCACCCCCTGAATATGCCAATTTCCTTTATCATCACGAGTGGATTTTACTCCTAATTCAGCCATCGCTTTCGCCGTGCCTAGGACGTCCTGGCCCTCTAAAAGCCCGGAAATTATAGTGTCTCCAACCGCGACTGCGCCGATAATTAAGGCGCGATGCGAAATTGATTTATCCCCTGGGACTTGGATTTCTCCCGTTATTTGTCTGACAGGGTGAGATACGAGTTTGCTCATAAAAAAAAGTCTTCAGCGCTCAAGCGACGATCCCTTTACCATTTTATCCATGCTGCCTGTTAAAGGGCCCTTTTTTAGTCTTTAACATATAGAAAGAAAATCGCTAAATTTATAGTGAAAAAAATTTTGACAGTTTCGTCACTTCATGGCATGGCACAATTCTGCACCCCACTGTAAATGAACAAAAAGGAGTAAAAAGAGTGGCCAAACCCGAGTTGGGATTAAAGCGGATCTGCCTTGGATGTGGCGTACGCTTTTATGACTTAAATAAAACCCTTGTATCTTGCCCAAGTTGCGGAAAAGAATTTGACCCGTTGGCCTCATCCCGTGTCTCTCGATCTAGACAACCGGAAATCCTCAAAAATAAGATCCAAAAGGGTCAAGAAAAGGGATCCCAAAAGAGCGGAAATCGTTCATCAACGGAAATGGATTTAGACGATGATGATGTAGAACTTGAGGATATCAAAATGCTAGATGGTGACGATGAAGACGGTGATGTTTTCGAAGAAGATATGGATGAGGATGATGAACTGATAGGTTCTATCGATAAAAATAGTGATAAAGATGGAGAGGAGACCTAAGTTTCTCTAGATTAGTTCTGTGTCGGGGGGGGTACTTGAAACTATTTAACTTATAGATCGAGTTTCACGAAGGAATCCAAGCCATTGCTATTGTGCTAGAATAGCTTTTTGATTAAGGGTTTTTATATTAAGGGGCCATAGCTCAGTTGGGAGAGCGCTTGAATGGCATTCAAGAGGTCGGGGGTTCGACTCCCCCTGGCTCCACCAAAACCCTCAGAATTTCGCGCACGTCCTTTTTGTTCATGGTGTAAAAATGCGATCTGGGCGGAAGGATAGAAAGCTACCAGGAAGCAAATTCTACCTCTCTTTGAGGATTTCGAATACCTTTTCTTTGGTTTCTGATTTACGGAGCCGCTCGCAACGGTCGCTTTCGCTCAATAGCCTGGATATTTTAGACAGAGCCTTCAAATGCTCTGCACCTGCTCCTTTCGGAGCTAACAGTAGGAATATCAAATCCACGGGTTCATCGTCTATTGAATCAAATGCGACTGGTTTATCAAGTTGCAAAAAGATCCCATGCAAGGCTTTTAGTCGGGCAATCCTTCCGTGGGGTATCGCAATTCTTCTGCCAACTCCAGTTGTCCCCAGGCGTTCTCGTTCTATCAGAACGTCGAAAATGGTTCTTTCCGCTAAGCCTGTTTCAAGTGAACTGTTCCTGGCCAATACCTCAAGAATTTGTTTTTTGCTCGTCGCCTTCACACCGATATGAATTCTTTGGGGCTCAATAAAATCTGTGATTTCCATCTTGAACCTTCTTTAATTTATTCCGTAGATCTTTAAGCTCGTGATTTTCTAACGATTTCCACAGATCGTCAGGATTTCGACAACGATCGAATACTCATACTTTTTTTATAATTGACTCTGTATGTTAACAGGCGTCTCTTCGGCTTTGATTAACCTTTTCTATTGACTAAACAAATAGTGCGTCTTTTGTAATTTTGTCAATTTAACCAAAAGACCCAATTAATCCTGAAATTAAGAGCTGGCAAGGAGCACTTTCTTTTCCCGTCGCCTTTGAACTGATGATGAAATTTTCATCGATTCTCGATATTTGGCAACTGTACGCCTTGCTATTTCGATTCCATCTGACTTTAAAAGAGAGACGATTTTATCATCGGATAAGATTTTGTTGGGCTCTTCATCGTCAATCATTTTCCTAATTTTTGCCCGAATCGCTTGAACGGAGAGGCCAGACTTATCCTCAGAATTACCCAAGGCAAATGTGAAAAAATATTTTAATTCAAAAACACCTCTCGGTGTCGCCATGTATTTGTTCGTCGTTACCCGACTGACGGTACTTTCGTGCACCCCAACAATTTCAGCTATATCTCGGAGTATCAGTGGTTTCAGGTGATTAACCCCATGCTCTAGAAATCCCTCCTGATGGCGCACAATTTCTGAAGATACTTTTAATATAGTCTGGGCTCTTTGATGAACAGCTTTTAACAGCCAGCTTGCTGATTGATAACAGGATGAAATGTATTCTTTATCTTGCTTCGAAAGAGTGGAGGATCGAACCTCGTTGTAGTATTTGTTATTGATCAATATGCCAGGTAAATTATCGTTGTTTAGTTCGACTGACCAGCCTCCACCTTTTTTTCGATTAACGATCACGTCAGGGACGATGGGTTCGGATAAAGTTTCTTCGAACATTAACCCGGGTTTGGGATCTAAAGCTTGGATTTCATTGATCATTTGGGCGAGGTCTTCTTTGTCAACGCCGCAAACCTTCAAAAGTGTTTTGAACTCACGATTTGCCAAAAGCTCCAAGTTTTCGACCAATGCTTGCATAGCTGGATCAAATCTGTCCTGATCCCTAAGCTGAATGGAAAGGCATTCCGATAGGTTCCGAGCGCCGACACCTGCTGGATCCATAGCTTGAATTTTTTGAAGGATTTGCTCTATTTTACTGATTTTGCAACCCAAGATGTTTGCTATCTCGGATATGGGGGTGGTCAAGTAACCGGTGTCTTCGAGCAGGTCGATTAAAGCATTAGCGATGGCTCTGTCCGCGGCTTCGGCTATGTCCAGGGACGCCTGGGCTGTTAGATGTTCTCTCAGGGTTTTATTGGCGGCAGGCGAAATGTCAATCGGGAATTCGTCTTGTGCTGAGGGGCTCGCGCCCATAATACGGAAGTCAAGGTCCTCTCCTCTTAAATCGACGGCTACGTCTGTGGGGCCCTCCTGAGACCAGACATCATCATATTCAGCATCTAGGTTATTTTCTTTCTCCTCGGAGAGAGTCTTCGTGCCAATCAAATCAGTGATGTCTGAGGTATCAAACCCGTCCTCAAAATCTGTATTACCCACCTCTGTATCGGGACTGCCATCCTGATCCGGTTCCTGTATTTCAGGGTTTTGGTTCTCATCTTCGGCGCCCGAGCTCTGGTCTTCTTGTTGAAGAAGGGGGTTTTTCTCTAGTTCTTCATCCAGGTAATCTGCGAGTTCCAAGTTTGATAGTTGCAGAAGTTTTATAGCTTGTTGCAACTGTGGGGTCATTACCAAGGTTTGGACCTGTCTTAGATCCAATCTCGGTGTAAGAGCCATTATATTCGCCTCAATTTGATGGGTCCCAATTAATTTGATGAAAAATTAAAATTAGAGGCTAAACCTGTCCCCTAGATAGACACGCCTTACATCGTTATGCGCGACAATTTCAGAGGGAGTGCCAGTCATAAGTACAAGTCCATCATGCAAGATATAGGCCTTATCTACAATTTCTAATGTCTCTCGTACATTGTGGTCCGTAATCAAAATTCCAATTCCTCTGGCTTTAAGTTGGATTATTAACTCACGAATATCCCCGACTGCGATCGGGTCGATGCCTGCCAAAGGTTCATCTAATAAAATAAAGCTTGGATCAGAGGCTAGGGCCCGAGCTATTTCAACGCGACGCCGTTCTCCGCCTGAAAGAGCCATCGCGGGGGTTCTTCTGAGATGGGTAATTGAAAATTCAGCAAGTAAATCCTCCAAACGCGCTTCTCGTTTATCGGCTAATGGTTCAGACACTTCCAGCATAGTTCTGATATTGTTTTCTACATTTAGGCCCCTAAAAATCGAGGCTTCCTGGGGCAAGTAACCCACACCTTTCCTAGCCCGCCTGTACATTGGCAGCGACGTTATTACCTCTCCATCAAGTTTAATCTCGCCATAATCAGGTGAAAGCAGACCAGTCATAGTATAGAAACAGGTTGTTTTGCCGGCACCATTAGGCCCGAGCAGACCCACAATTTCTCCCCGCTGAAGCGAAATCGAAACATCCCTTAGAACAGGACGCTTCTTGAATGACTTACCAATCTTTTCGGCAACCAATCCGTCCCGGCTAATAACTATCTTTGGTTTATCAAGCACAAGTTTTTATCTAAGTTATATTTCAAAGCGGAATAAATCATGATGACCGCTTCCACAAAATAAACGAATTTAATAGAAATTACCACGGTTCTCGCGTTATCGGCTCAATTCTTGCTCCAAATTTTCTTTGGGAGGTTGGAAGAAACCACGAACCTGGTTTCCAGCACTGCTAAATATTTGGCTCACACCTGTCTTAAAGTTGACTAAACCTTTGTCGCCATTCAATTGACTATCTCCCCTGGTGATGCGAACGTTTTGTTCGACCTTGGCGATTCCTGTGTTTAAATTGTAGGAAGCTTTCTCGGCTAGGATGATCTCTCCTTTCGTAGAGATTAGGACATTGTTGTGAGCCTCTATCAGCTTTATGGAGGTTTTTTTGTCTTTATTTTTACCTAAATGTGCTGTCAGAACATTGGCCCTTAATCGGTTTTCGCCTCTTGAAACGGTAGCTGCTCCACGTGCTATGGCTAGGTCTTTTTCAGCCCAAAACTCCAAGCTGTCGCGGGCCGCCAAACTATCAGTTCCGGAGAATAATTTTGGACTGCCTGTCAGTATAAGTAGGTTTTGTTCTATGATATATACTGCTTGTGTCCCGTGGGCCGTCTGTTGGGCTGAATGGACACGGACGTCTCCATTAGCATCGATACGAAATATTTTCGGTTTCTCGCTTGCGTCCTTTGTGTACCATGCTGATATGGTGTCACCATATACTGTTGTCGCGCCCTGACGAATAAATGCGTTACCTCGAGCAATATAGACCTGCTCTTTTTGCAGCCACTCAATCCCTTCCTTCGCGCTTATTTCAATGGGAATCTGCCGGTTCTGTGTCGGTAGTTTGAGGACCTGGCAATACAATGAGGTTGGGAGAGCCAAAATCATTAAAGACGCAAGAGTTATAAGGTATAGTTTCATTTCGGTATTTATTTTTTTATTTGATCGGGTTCAATAATTACAGATGCAGGACCTTTAAAAAAATATTCTCCGCCTTTTATTAAGAGGCTTTTTGCCACAATATTTCCAATAGGGCCTTGCCCTTCTAATTGTTTTTTGCTGTAGGCGATATTTTTTTTGAAATCAATTTTTACATCTGATGTCTTAATTTCGTGGCCCGAGTCGTGAAAGATATTCACAACGCCCTCTAGTTCTAATTCTTCTTTCGCTAAATCATAAATTCCATTGGCCGCAGATAGAACGATCCAACCATTATCGGCCATCGAGAAATCAGCCTTCGGAGAAGAGAGATTAATTTGATTAAGACTCCCCTCTTTTGGGGATGCAGAGCTAGCAGTAATAGAGAATGGCTGTTTGTTTTTATCCAAACCGGTGTAACGAGGGTTAACTAGTTCTTGCAACGTGTTTTCGCCCAAAATATTTTTGGAAATGCCCAATCGAAACTTTTTTGGATCATCTTGAAGTTTTGGCCATATTATAATTGCTAACATGATTAGAATTGCGATTATGGGCAGAAGGACTCTCATGCAATTCACGAAACGCGAATATGAACCACCTGTCTTCAAGAGAAATTGAAAGGGGTTTGGGTTCAAAGAAAACATTTTGGTTGCCAGGGTCGAGGCTTTTTAAATGTCTAAGCCCGTGCGGAGTAAGTCGTGAATATGAAGGATTCCAGAGGGTTTGTGATCTTTTTCAACAACGAAAAGAGAAGTGATTTTAAGGTCATTCATAATTTCTAGCGCTTTGGAACAAAGCATCTCTCGGGTAACAGTTTGCGGTTTAGCGGTCATAATTTCAACAGCGGAACGGGCAAGTAAGTTCTTATCCATGTGACGTCGTAAGTCACCATCTGTAATTATACCTATTAGAGATCTATTTTCGTCCAGTATTCCGACGCAGCCGAAACTTTTTGTAGTTATTTCGAGCAATGCTTGAGACATATTGTCTGCTTGTTTGACTAACGGAATTGCCTCCCCAGTGTGCATGAGGTCGCCTACGCGCATAAATTGCCTTCCCAGATGGCCACCTGGGTGTAGTGCATTGAAATCTGATGAAGAAAAATTTGAGTGAGATGCCAGGGCAATGGCAAGTGAATCTCCAAGTGCTAGCATTGCCGTGGAAGAGGTGGTTGGGGCAAGCCCTAGTGGGCAGGCTTCTTCAATGTCACCCAATGTCAAAGATATGTCGGCGATCCTACCGAGCATAGAATTTGCCTTACTTATGATAGCGACAAGAGGGATGTTTTTCATCTGCGTAAAATTTGCCACGGAGGTTAGCTCCGCCGTATTTCCTGAATTTGAAAGTGCCAATACAACGTCATGGCTAGTAATCATTCCGAGGTCGCCATGACTGGCTTCTGCTGCATTTACGTACTGTGCTGGAGTACCGAGAGAGGCCAGAGTAGCGGCTATCTTAGCGGCGATATGGCCGCTTTTCCCCATCCCCGTTACAACAATTCGTCCCCTTGCCGACTTCAATATTTTGAGTGTTTTACCAAAGTTTTCATCGAGATTGTTGGCGACCGCGAGGAGGCCTTCCGCCTCTTTCCGCAAAACCTTTTTGCCAATGGCAATGTCTGCAATCTTCATTGGTTCAGGGTTTTTATCGGTTTCGCATTCTTTTGGTGAGACCTTCATTGATCCGTAGTTAGTTAGGTGTGGGTTGTTTGATAAAAATTTAAATGCGTCATTCGCAGTATCCTTCAAAAACCGATTTAGTGCTCAAATATATCTGTGTTGGGCCATCCGAACAGATCTAAGTTAACCCGGTGTGGTAAAAACTGGAAACAAGCTTGAGCCAAACCTAGACGTTTCTCTCGAATTAGCATCAGTTCAAGCTTTTCGCGTAACTCGTGGAGATAGATAACGTCGGATGCGGCATAGGTTTTCTGGGCAGCAGTGAGTTCCCGAGTCCCCCAGTCAGAGGATTGTTGTTCTTTGGAGAGGGAGATTTCTATGAGTTCTCGGCAAATATCTTTAAGCCCGTGCCTGTCGGTATAGGTTCTGCATAGTTTAGAGGCAATTTTGGTGCAAAAAATAGGCGAGCACTCGACCCCTAAATAAGTTTTTAATATAGCTAGGTCGAAACGTGCAAAGTGAAAGATTTTTTCGACTGTATCATCACTTAATAATCTTTTTAAATTGGGGGCTTTATAAGAACCCTGATTGAATTGGACGAGATGTGCTGAGCCATCACCCGCAGATAATTGGACGAGGCATAGACGATCCCTGGCTGGTACCAAACCCAATGTTTCCGTGTCGACTGCCACGGCGGAGCCGAAAGAGAGGTCTTTTGGTATATCGCCATGGTGAAGGGTTATAGTTGTCGTCAAAATCAAATTTCCCTGTTTTTAGTTGAAAACATTCATCCTAGTTGTTTGCTCAGCCTTGGCGTTTCCCCAAAAGAAAAAGCTTTTGACTTTGTGGCTAAAGTGACTCGGAACTGTCATGAAATGTAATATGTACAACCCTTAGATCTCGCAAAAAATCTCAGAGAGTATGCCATACATGAGTTGTTATGTGAATCATAGAAAAAATTGATACGCCTTTGAAAGCTGTTAAATCAGTGGGGTGGGACACGAGAAAGCTGACAACAAATCACCTTAAGACTAGGATATTTATCTTTTGTTCGAGTCCGCCACACTCTGTTGAAATTTAAATTGGTTACACGGATCGCGGATCCAGGGTTAATAAACTTCCCTATGGTATTCGCTGAATAGGAATTTGGAAAATTTGATTCAGCGAATGAACGTTTTAATTTAAAAACTAATGTAATAGCTGAAATAAAAGGTGTCTTATGCTCTTCAAACGGATAGATCACGTCGCAATTCACGTAGCGGACATAGATCATTCCATTGACTTTTATGCGAATAACTTTGGGTGTGATAAATACTTTGAACACACTGCCGGTCCAGGCTTTCGTATTGCCTATTTAAAAATGGGCGACACTATTTTGGAATTGGTAAATTCACCGGGAGAGAAAATGAGCGGCTTTCATTTTTGTTTTGAGACCAGTGACCTTGATGCAGCGATGGAGCAATTGAAGGCTTGCAGGATCAAATGCGTGACCGAACCTTACGAGACTGCAGCTCGATCGCCTAGTGAGAAGGGTTGGAGACGGGCAGTTTTTGAAGGGCCAGACGGAGAGCAGATTGAGCTAAGGGGGTGATTTCGATCTGATTATCGGGCGAGCTAAACTAAAAACGCTTTTGTTCGTAACTGGTAATAGCCAGATGACTGTGCATGATTTTTTAGCTCCATTTTTACTGAGCGAATAATATTTAGGTTAACTTGGGTGATGGCCAGGCAACTTAGATTCTCGTAATGCGGTGATGATTATGTATTCGGTAGATGCAGCAGTTTAAGCTAAAGATATGCCAAAGTCTGAAGTGTTGGTGCCCAAGAGAAGACTCGAACTTCCACGGCCTTGCGGCCACAGGTACCTGAAACCTGCGCGTCTACCAGTTCCGCCACCTGGGCTTTGGTCAGAGGTATTGGGTATGCCAAACCATATGAGCATGTCAATATTTTTTGGGAGGTATTATTGACCTGCTGAAATGTTAGGGCTACTGGCAAGGTTCGAATTTGAAACTTTTCCTTTTCATAGAAGGACTTTTTGTATGGCAAAGAAGATTGTGACCATTTTTGGAGGATCTGGATTTATTGGCAGATACCTGGTCAGGGCTCTAGCGCCAACTGGGGCGGCTATAAGGATCGCAAGTAGAAGTGCAAATCATGCTTCTCTGTGTAAATCCATGGGGGAGGTCGGTCAGATCGCTATTTGTTCCTGCAATGTGAGGGATAAAGAGTCCATCCAGGAGGTCATAAGCGGCTCCACTGCCGTGGTGAATTTGACGGGCATTCTTTACCAAAGGGGGCTTCAAAATTTTGATCAGATCCATAGGGAGGCCCCCACCCGCATGGCATCCATCGCCGCGGATGCTGGTGTGAAAACGTTTGTGCATATTTCTGCTATTGGGGCCAATCCCAAATCTGTAGCGTTGTACAGTAAGTCAAAGGGAGAGGGAGAGGCGGAGGTTCGTCGCGTTTTTAGAGATGCGACCATAATTCGTCCAAGCCTCCTTTTTGGACCGGAGGATGATTTCTTCAATAGATTCGGTGCCTACAGCCAATTCTTGCCGGCGCTTCCACTGATCGGCGGTGGGAATACAAAATTTCAGCCGGTGTACGTTTGTGATGTTGCTCAATCGATCATTTGGTCTTTGCAAAATAAAGAAGCGCGCGGTCAAACCTATGAATTGGGCGGCCCGAGGGTTATGACATTCAAAGAACTTATGGAATTATTGCTAAAAACTATCGATCGTCGTCGCCTTCTAGTGCCCGTTCCGTTTTGGGTTAGCGCTGTCGGTGGTCATCTTATTGAGAGTTTATTTGCTTTGCCTGCGAAGATGATGCCAGCTTTGACCCCGCCCCCTCCCCTGACCTTGGATCAGGTTCGGCTAATGCGAGAAGATAATATCGTTTCTGAGGAAAGCCCTAGCTTTGCTGATATGGGTATTTCGCCGGTCTCCCTGGAAACTGTTCTTCCAAGCTATCTGGCCCGTTTTCATAATAGGATCTCGGCACCACGATGAGCCTCATTTTAAAAATTAGCAAACTATATCTGTTCAGCTAAAAACAGGATAAAGACCCCCATCAGCACCCGATACAGGACAAAAGGAGTGTAGGTTTGGCGCCGCAGCCAGCCCATCATCAAGTAAATTGCTATAAGCGCTGTTAAAAAGGATATTCCCGCGGCTAAAGCAGTTGAAAATTCAAAAAAAGACCGTTGGTCCCCGCTGAGATCTAAACCAAGTAAGGTGGCCGCGCCAAGTATCGCGGGGACGGACAAGAGCATCGAAAATCTCGCCGATTCGCGCCGGTCATATCCCAAAAAACGGGCCATGGTTATGGTCACGCCAGCGCGACTTGTCCCCGGAATAATCGCGAAGGCTTGAGCAAGACCAATTTTTAATGCGTCTTTCCACGACATTTGTTGAATAGACCTCTTTTGATAACCATATTTATCGCTCAAATACAGAAGGACTCCAAAAATGATGAATGCCCATCCTATAATCGCTGGATTCCGGAGGCCCCCTTGTATAAACCATGCGACCAAAAAGCCTGATAGAAATACCGGTAGGCTCGCTATGAATACCCATTTTACCAGAGCCGCCCCGTCATTTTTTTTGCCTTGAGTACTTGCTAGCACGCCCCATACCATTTTTTTTAGGTCCTCACGCAAGTAAAATATAACTGCACCCAAGGTCCCGATATGGACACCTACGTCTATCATAAGCCCTTGGTCTTTCCAGCCAAGCAGGCCGGAAGTTATTACTAAGTGGCCAGATGAGCTCACTGGGAGAAACTCTGTGACGCCTTGGATAATCGCGAGTGTAATGATTTGAAACAGGGGCATGGGTGACTTAACTATAAATGAATTGTGGTAACCAAAATGGTGAAACATTTCGGTGGATTTCTAACGCAGTTTTAAATTAGTACCGTTTCGGAACGAAAAAATTGTCTACAGACTAAATGATACTGAGTAGCTCACAAACATTGATTGGTCAACAATCCAAAAAGGTAAGTAAGGCTGTCATAATATACAAGTTTTTACTCGCCAAATGAAAAAAATATGTGCTATAATTAGGGAAGATTCATAAACTATCCACGGCAGAATTGGAGCGGGGTGGTTTTTTTTTACCCTAGAAAAAATCTTCAAAGCTAGAGTTGGACCGGAGTTAAAAAATGCTGGAATTTGTCTCTATAGATCGAAAGACACCGGAAAAAAGAAACGCGGGCGATCGCCGAGAAGATTTCAAGGAAATATATCGCGGTTTTTCTCACGAGCAAGCTGAAATCCAGGCGAGCCGCTGTTCGCAATGCGGTATCCCATTTTGTCAGGTCCACTGTCCTCTTCATAATAACATCCCCGATTGGCTGATGCTTGCCGCGGGAGATAGATTGCAGGAGGCGTATGAAGTATCGTCTTCTACTAATACATTTCCAGAAATTTGCGGTCGAATTTGTCCCCAGGATCGCCTTTGCGAAGGCAACTGTGTTATAGAGCAGGCTGGCCACGGTACTGTAACTATTGGGGCGGTAGAATCATTTATTACGGAAACAGCATTCCAAAATGGTTGGATTAAGCCGCCCATGCCAAAAAAGGAATTGGCTCAGTCTGTGGGAATAATTGGTGGAGGCCCCGCGGGTCTTGCGGCGGCTGAAATTCTGCGCAGGACCGGATACCAGGTTCATATTTACGATCGTTATGACCGTATAGGCGGATTACTAATTTATGGGATCCCAAATTTCAAACTGGATAAAGACATTGTTGAACGAAGGGTTTCGCTTTATCAGGAAGCAGGTATCGAGATGCACTGCTCCCAAGGCGTAGGTGATAAGGAATCTTTCCATGAACTTAGAAAACGCCATGATGCAATCCTAATAGCAACTGGGGTCTATAAGGCCCGGGACATTAAGGTGCCAGGTAGTGGTTTGGATAACATTGTGCAGGCGATGCAGTTTCTGACAGCGTCTAATCGTAAGGGTCTTGGAGACAAAGTCCCGGAATTTGATAATGGCAAACTAAATGCTTTAGGGAAAAAAGTCGTCGTCCTGGGGGCAGGAGATACAGCAATGGATTGCGTGAGAACAGCAATTAGGCAGGGAGCGTCGTCGGTTACTTGTTTGTATCGCCGTGATAAATCGAACATGCCAGGGTCGCAGCGAGAGGTCCAGTATGCTGAAGAGGAAGGGGTAGCCTTTACGTACCTCGCGCAGCCTGAGGCCTTTCTTGGTGATCTAAAAGTATCAGCAGTACGAGCTTCGAAAATCCATTTGGGAGTGGCCGACCCCTCTGGCCGGCAAACTCCGGAGGTTATCGATGGGTCAAGTTTCAATGTGGAGGCAGACCTGGTTATCAAGGCATTTGGATTTGATCCGGAAGATATGCCGAAACTTTTTGGGGTACCAGAGCTAGGTGTTAGTGATTGGGGAACAGTAAAGATCAACCCCCGAACAAAGATGACCAACTTGGATGGAGTTTTTGCTGCCGGCGATATAGTGCGAGGGGCGTCATTGGTTGTCTGGGCTATTAAAGATGGACGCGATGCAGCCGACTCAATTCATCAATATCTTAAGGCGCGGGCGCCGATTTCGGAGGCTGCGGCATGACAAAAATTTCTAATACCATCTCATTCGGGAGCACGGGCTGGAACGAAAAAGAGGCCCAGCGTCTTCGTCAGGTTGGGCTTTATGATCCATCCCACGAACATGATGCCTGCGGCGTGGGGATGGTGGTTTCTGTCGATGGTAAACCGCGTCGAGAGGTTGTGGAGGCTGGAGTGGAGGCGCTTAGGGCCTTATGGCATCGTGGTGCGGTCGATGCTGATGGCAAAACGGGTGATGGTGCCGGGATACTTGTTGAGATCCCTCAAGACTTCTTTCATGAGCATACTATTCGTACTGGTCACACTCCTGGTGCCGGTCCTATGGCTGTGGGAATGGTCTTTCTCCCGAGAACCGACATGACCGGCCAAGAGCGTTGCCGCTGCATCGTTGAAGCCCAAATTTTGCAGTTCGGCTACGCTATATATGGCTGGCGGCAGGTACCCATCAATGTGGATGTCATCGGTGAGAAGGCAAATGCTACTCGGCCTGAAATAGAGCAGATTATGATTGCTGGAAGGCCAGGCATGACGTCTGACTCCTTCGAGAGAGACCTTTATGTAATTCGGAGACGGATTGAAAATCAGATATTGGATGAAAATTTAAACGATTTTTACATCTGTTCGTTGAGCTGCAGGTCGGTGATCTACAAAGGAATGTTTTTGGCAGAGCAGGTTACCGAATTCTATCCAGATTTGCTAGATGATCGTTTCGTGTCTCGTTTCGCGATTTATCATCAGCGCTACTCAACTAATACGTTCCCCACTTGGAAGTTGGCGCAACCTTTCCGCATGCTTGCGCACAATGGCGAGATAAACACCTTATCGGGCAACGTCAACTGGATGCGTAGCCATGAAACACGCATGCAGTCGGAGTATTTTGGCCAACACGTTGACGACATTAAGCCGGTTGTGCAACCTGGAAGTTCAGACTCGGCAGCTCTTGACTCCGTATTCGAGTTGTTGGTGCGCGGGGGGCGTGATGCGCCCATGGTAAAGACGCTGATGATACCCGATTCATGGTCTAAAAAAACTAATATTCCTGCCAACCATCGTGCATTATTCAACTACGCGAACTGTGTAATGGAACCATGGGATGGGCCAGCTGCTATATGCGCGACTGATGGAAGATGGGTTATCGCGGGTATGGATCGAAATGGACTCCGACCACTGCGTTATTCGCTTCGAGATGATGGATTGCTTGTGGTGGGTTCGGAGACGGGGATGGTCAACCTCGATGAAGCTAGGATTGTGGAAAAAGGTCGAGTGGGACCAGGACAATGCATCGGTGTGGATCTCGACTCTGGCGTGTTCTGGCATGATCGAGAATTGAGGGATCATGTCGCTGGTATGGCGCCATTTGAGAAATGGATAGAAAACATTGAAACACTCGAGACGCAGCTAAAAAATAATCTATCAGAACCAATCGAGTTAGACCGGGATACGCTCCGCCGCCGGCAGATTTGTGCAGGTTATTCCCTCGAGGAGCTCGAATTATTGCTCCAACCAATGGTAGATGAGGGTAAGGAGGCAATTGGCTCTATGGGCGATGATACCCCGCTTGCAGTGCTCTCAGAACATTACCGTGGCCTTCATCACTTTTTTCGCCAAGCGTTTAGTCAAGTAACAAATCCCCCGATAGACTCTCTTCGTGAATATCGGGTAATGACGTTAAATACTCGTCTCGGGAATTTGGGAAATGTCCTGGACCAGGATGAAGGCCAAACGCGTTTAATCCAGCTCGAAAGCCCAATTTTATCCAATGCACAATTTGAAGGCCTTAGCTCTCATATTGGATCCAATGCGGTGCTTATAGACTGCACATTTAATTTGTCTGATGGTGAGCATGCGCTTCGTGAGGCGATGGATCGTATAAGGACGGAGGCCGAGGATGCCGTTAGGGGCGGGGCTGTGCATCTCATTTTATCAGATATGGAGATCAATGAGGATAGAGCCCCAATACCGATGATTTTGGCAACTGGGGGTGTGCATTCTCATCTAATCAAAGAGTCCCTCAGGACGTTTACCTCCATTAATATCCGATCTGGTGAATGCATGGATACGCATTACTGCGCTGTTTTAATTGGTGTTGGCGCTACGACTGTGAATCCTTATCTGGCCCAAGAGTCCATCGCTGATCGCCATAGACGAGGTCTTTTTGGGAAACTGTCATATGAGGAATGCGTGTCTCGTTATATTGAGGCAATAAACCAGGGTCTTCTGAAAATTATGTCCAAGATGGGGATATCAGTAATTTCTCCCTACAGGGGGGCCTATAAGTTTGAAGCAATCGGGCTAAGTAGGACACTGGTTTCAGAATATTTTCCCGGAATAAGTTCCAGGATATCAGGCATCGGTTTATCCGGTTTGCAGCATTTAGCGATTAACCTGCATCGGCAGGCATTTGACCAAAATGTAACGGCGCTTCCGATTGGGGGACTTTATCGTTTTCGACGAACTGGTGAAGCACATGCGTTTGAAGGACGATTAATTCACACGCTCCAACGTGCCTGTGATACTGATTCTTTTTCTACTTATAAGAAGTACGCCTCTGCGGTAAACAATCAACCGCCAGTGGCCCTGCGTGACTTGATGGATTTTGTCTCCCAGCAAGAGGCCATTCCAGTCGACAAAGTAGAGTCTATTACAGAGTTGAGGAAGCGTTTGGTGGCTCCCGGAATTTCTTTGGGTGCTCTCAGTCCAGAAGCTCACGAAACTCTATCTATTGCGATGAACAGAATAGGAGCCAAGTCAGACTCCGGCGAAGGAGGTGAAGACCCGGAGCGCTTTAAGCCAAGGGCAAATGGGGACAATGCGAGCTCAGCGATAAAGCAAGTTGCATCGGGGCGTTTTGGGGTCACTGCTGAATACCTCAATAATTGTAGAGAAATTGAAATAAAAATCGCACAAGGAGCAAAACCTGGAGAAGGAGGGCAACTTCCTGGCATCAAAGTTAGCAGTGTGATAGCGCGATTACGCCATTCGACTCCTGGGGTAACGCTGATTTCTCCTCCTCCGCATCATGACATTTATTCTATCGAAGACCTTTCTCAATTAATCTATGACCTGAAACAAATTAATCCCGATGCCAAAGTTTGTGTGAAATTGGTTGCCCAGAGTGGAATAGGTACAATCGCCGCCGGTGTGGCTAAAGCCAAGGCTGACGTGATTCTAGTGTCCGGACACTCCGGGGGCACTGGAGCCAGTCCTCAATCCTCTATCAAATTTGCAGGACTGCCATGGGAAATTGGCCTTGCAGAGGTTCACCAAGTTTTAAGTCTAAACGGTCTGCGTCACCGGGTTACCCTGCGAACTGATGGTGGCCTCAAAACCGGACGCGATGTAGTCATCGCTGCGCTCTTGGGGGCAGAAGAATTTGGCATCGGGACAACATCCTTAATCGCGATGGGTTGTATTATGGTTCGCCAGTGCCATTCAAATACCTGTCCTGTTGGGGTTTGTACTCAAAGCCAAGCGCTCCGAGACAAGTTTTCAGGGACCCCAGAGAAAGTAGTGAATCTTTTCAGCTTTATAGCTGAGGAGGTACGCGAAATTCTCGCCAAGTTAGGAGTGCGCTCGCTTTCAGATGTGATAGGAAGGACGGACCTTCTGATGCAAGTTCGTCGGGGCAATCCACATTTGGATGATTTGGATCTTAATCCTTTGCTTGTTAAGGCCGATCCTGGTGAAAATCCGCTTGGACTTGCATCAGCTGAACGGAATGAAGTTCCAGATACACTTGATGCTCAGATGATTAAAGATGCTCTCCCAGCTTTGGAGGGTGGAGAGAAAATGCAGTTGGCATACAACATTCAGAATACGCAGCGGGCAATCGGAACCCGCCTCTCATCAATGATTACGAAGCGTTTTGGTATGACCGGGCTTCAACCCGGCCACATAACGGTTCGCCTCCGCGGTTCTGCAGGCCAATCTATTGGGGCTTTTGCCGTTCAGGGTCTTAAGTTGGAAGTTTTTGGTGATGCCAATGATTATGTGGGTAAGGGTTTATCCGGAGGACAAATTGTTATTAGACCCGTCACATCTAGTTCACTCGCCACTCAAGAAAATACCATCATCGGGAACACAGTGCTTTATGGCGCAACGGCCGGAAAGCTGTTTGCAGCGGGTCAGGCCGGAGAGCGCTTCGCTGTGCGCAATTCAGGTGCGGATGCAGTGGTCGAGGGTTGTGGTGCAAATGGCTGCGAATACATGACCGGTGGAACAGTTGTTATTTTGGGCCCTGTCGGCGACAATTTTGGTGCTGGAATGACTGGTGGAATGGCTTTCGTATATGATACCAATTCCGAGTTTGTCGAGAACTTGAACCCTGACACGGTTTTAATTGATCGCATTCAATCATCGCATTGGGATCTCTCTCTTCGACGCCTTGTGGAGGATCACTGGGCTGAGACTCAGTCGCGTTTCACAGAGAGACTTTTGGTTGATTGGGAACGTGAGGTAAAACGTTTCTGGCAAGTTGTCCCAAAAGAAATGATAGACAAGTTAGACGTGCCAATGGGACCTCAATCAGGCAGCCTAGCCTCTGCCTAGCCGATAAGCCCGAATTGTTCATAAGTTCATAGGCTTGAAATGGATCGGTATCTTGAAGCTTTGAGATTTACTCCTAGGTTGTCAAAACTGTTTCGTGGAATAGATCTTCGATCATAAAAGCTGACTCTATTAGGGTTTGGTCGACGAGGTATTGCATAAAGCGTTCAATATTAGCTCTATTTGCGGATAGCCCACTTGTCCAAATGTCCTTGCCAAACAGCTTCTTTTCATCTTCGAAGTCATTCCGCGCAAAAGCAAGTTCTGCATAACCTGGGTCTTCATAGAAGCCCGAAGCCTGCATTTTCGCATTTTCCCACATTTCCATCAAAGCTATTGGCAGGTCTGGAAATTTTTTAGCAATCGTTTCTGAAAAAACTAGTAAGGTGCATGATTGGATAATCACCGTATTTCTTAAAATAACGAGCGCATTCTTTTTTTGTCTCGGGAAAGAGCCGGTGCACCTTTCCTTCCTCCATGGCCTCAAGCAACTTTGCAGGCGGGTGTGGATGGATCATCATGGCTAGTTCACCTGAAATTAGTTTTTCAGGCGCGGATGCTTCCTCGATTAGTTTAAGATTTGCGTCAATTTTTCCGGGCCAATCAACCAACTCGGAGCTCATCGTGTGCCAATCCATTTCCTGCCATGGCACGCCATATTCGAAAGCTAAATCTCCTTTTGCTAAAACTGACATTGTCGTTTGAAAACTGCGACAGCATACTTTCCGACCTATCAGGTCCCGAGGTTCTTTTATTTTAGCTGCTGATGAGACAAACATATGGTTTTGGCTGAATAATCGACGAGGAAAGACCGGTATGGCCGTGTAGGGTGCGCCTCGAGATTTAGCGGTTAAATATGAAGAAACAGACATTTCGCATATATCAAACTCATTATCCCGCATATATCTTGCGTGCCGGTTAATTCCATCCCTTCTCGGAGGCGCCATTCCAACTTCGAGAGCTTTTAGAGTCCATCCTGAGCCGACAGGGGGGCTGACAGTGCCCATAAAAAAAGGAATGTGGCGATCATAACGTTCTAAAGCGATGGTTAGTTCCGTGAGCATGATAATATCCGCCAATATCGAATTAGTAATAACTTATGTTGGATAGGGTATATCGCAGCAAATTTCTTTGCAAAGCTGCTGATCTTCATAATTCCATCAAATCAGGAATTACGATAGGTTAAGCGCATGAAGACTCTTTATCATTTATGGCTGTCCCCCTATTGCCGAAAAGTTCGGATTGTTTTGGCGGAAAAAAAAATCGATTATCGTTTAGAAACGGAGAATACCTGGTTGAGGCGAAGGGAGTTTCTCGCCATCAACCCAGCCGGTGAGGTTCCTGTTCTGATTGAAGACGATGGGACATCTATCGCGGACTCACAAGCAATCTGCGAGTACCTTGAGGAGATTGTTCCTGATCCTTCAATTTTTCCGGTAGATCCAAAAGAGCGTGCCGAGGCACGACGCATCGTGGCTTGGTTCGATCGAAAGTTTAGTGCCGAAGTTAGTGAAAATTTGGTCGGGGAAAAAATTTTTAAGCGATTTCTAAAAACGGGAGCACCAAATTCCGCACTCATCCGAGCTGGGCAACAAAACATACATTATCACTTGGATTATATTGGCTGGCTATCCGAGCGCAGAAACTGGTTAGCTGGCGGAGTTTTTTCAATAGCGGATATAGCCGCCGCGGCACATCTCTCTTCTGTGGATTATCTGGGTGATGTGCCTTGGGAAGACCATATATCAGCCAAAGAATGGTATGTTAGAATAAAGTCTAGACCATCTTTTCGCGCCATACTTGCGGATCATTTGCCTGGAGAGCCTCCACCCAAACACTATGCAGATCTCGACTTTTAGAGCTTTTGAGAATTTCTGATGCGGTTTTTCAAAGTCCTGGCTTTTCGGATTCTAATCCCGTGACGAAAAAGCAGTTAGGGAACTGGTGATGCCTCGGATATTTTGTTTTGGGCTTGGATATTGTGCAACGCGTCTCAATGAGGCTTTGGTAGTGGATGGATGGGAAGTAGCAGGGACTAAACGCTCCAAAATTGATTTGGCGAATGTCTTTTTATTTGATGGCCGGGGTCCAGTTGAGCAAACATCTACGCTTAAAAAAACAACACACTTATTATCTTCTGTTCCACCTTCTGGTGGAAAAGATCCTGTTCTGCAATACAATCTATCGGAATTGATAGCTCTCAGAGATCTGGAATGGGTCGGTTACCTATCCGCCACAAGCGTTTACGGTGACACATCGGGTGATTGGGTGGACGAGAGCTTTACTCCAAACCCGGGAACAAAGCGGGGAATTGATAGATTATCGGCGGAGCAGGAATGGTTAGATTTTGGGGTTCGCGCCGGTGTTCCGGTGCAAATTTTTAGATTGTCTGGAATATATGGTCCTGGGCGGAGTGTTTTTGACCGCATTAACGCGGGCCTGGCTAAACATATCTATGCCCCTACCACCTATTTTAGTCGTATTCATGTGGAAGACATAATTCAAGTCATCTTAGCATCAATATCGTCGCCCAGACCTGGTGCTCTCTATAATCTCGCAGATGATGAGCCCACGACGTCTTCGGAAATTATTGAATACGGTTATGCACTAATGGGCAGAAGTCCTCCCCCTGCTATATCGCTCGCAGATTCGGGCCTTAGTGAAATAGGAAAGACCTTTTACAAAGAGTCGCGGCGCGTGAACAATGACAGAATAAAAAGGGAATTGGGTGTAAAACTGCTTTTTCCCAACTATCGGCTGGGGTTGGATGCAATTTTTAATGAAATACTTGGTAACTAGCCCAAGTAATCACAGATCATATCTAACTCGCGACAAAGCCGCTCGAGATCCTCGTCCCTTGATAGTCGATGGTCACCATCTTTTATCAGTATTGCTGTAACATCGGTGCTATTAAGTCTGTCTTGTATGCCTTGGGCATAATACCAGGGGACCTCCGGATCGCGCATACCGTGTATTAGTCGGACTGGAACATTTATATCAATTGGCCCGTCCAAAAGAAGGTGGTTGCGGCCCTCCTCTATAAGTTTCTGTGTGATCACATAAGGTTGGTCGCTATACTCGGATGATTTTTCCCACTTGCCCTTTAGTTGCAAAGCAGATTTCGCCTCGTCGGGTAACTTGTCCCATAGGAGTCTTTCTGTGAAGTCGGGCGCAGCCGCAACGCCTATTAGACCGGTTATCCGTGCCGGGCGGGCAAGTGCCAGGAGAAGCATAATCCAGCCACCCATGCTTGAGCCCACTAAAACTTGAGGGCCCTTGGTTACTTTGTCCAAAATTAAGGTCGCGTCTCGTAGCCAGGCTCCTATAGTCCCATCGCTGAAGGTTCCTGTAGACGCCCCGTGTCCTCTATAGTCAAATCTAACAAAAGAGCGGTTGTTGACTTGGCAATGTCGTTCAAGGGCAAGCGCCTTTGTGCCGGTCATGTCGGACGCAAAACCTCCTAAAAATATAACCCCTGGTGTCTTGCCCTTTGAAAAATGATAAGAAATTGTCTCACCGTCTTCTGACTTTATCGTTTTGACGTTGGGGGCATTTTCAAAGTTTGATTCTGAGTGAATTGATTTTGGCATAATTGATGATTGTAACCGTATTTTGTTCGAGTATATCTGCGTAGATAGGAAACAGTACCATTAGAGAAACAAGCGAAAAAGACGATTTAACAGTGCTTCAGGTACTGCCGTCACTCTCCACTGGAGGAGTTGAACGGGGAACAGTTGATATCGCTCGTGCAATAGTCAACGCCGGAGGTAAGGCATTGGTCGCATCCTCTGGGGGAGACATGACTAGGGAGTTGCAACGTGCAGGTGCTACTCACTTTGAGCTGCCCGTTCATTCCAAGAATCCGATTACTTTAGGTCTTAATATCGGTCGACTAGTTTCCTTAATTCGGGAAAATCAAGTGGGAATTATACATGCTCGCAGTCGGGCTCCAGCCTGGTCCTCTTATTACGCTGCGCGAAGGATGAAGATTCCATTTATAACAACTTTTCATGGAAATTATAGCGATGGGAATAGACTGAAGCATTTCTATAACTCGATTATGTCAAAAGGCGATAAGGTTATAGCGATTTCTGATTTTATTTCTGATCTAGTGATAAATAATTATGGGGTGGACCCGTCAAAGGTTTCCTTGGTGCCAAGAGGTGTTGATGTTGAAGCTTTTCATCCGAATGCGGTCTCCGGTGCTCGGTTAAAAAAATTGGTTGAGGAATGGCGAGTTCCTGATGATCATCGCGTCATACTTCTTCCTGGTCGACTGACAAATTGGAAGGGCCAAAGTGTATTAGTTGAAGCGCTAGCGCGTCTCAAAGACAAAGATGGTCTGCGTTGCATCTTGGCAGGAAGTGCTCAAGGCAGGACCCAATATGTTAGAGAACTAGTAAAGCAGATTAACCGTCTAGAATTGCAGGGAATGGTCCATTTAGTGGGCGACTGCAAAGATATACCATCTGCAATGCTTATGTCAGATGTCGTGGTTTCTGCTTCGATAGAAGCTGAAGCATTTGGTCGAGTTATTATTGAGGCTCAGGCCATGGGTAGACCTGTAATAGCCACGGATCATGGAGCTGCTCGGGAAACCGTGATCCCCGGAGAAACTGGGTGGTTGGTTCCGCCAAATGATCCAGATGCTCTCGCAAAGGCGCTGAGAACGGTTCTGTCTCTGGATAAGGAAAGCCGATCTGATTTATCCAAAAGGTCTATGATACACGTAAGAGAAAAATATACCCGAGACAAAATGTGTGCCCGAACATTGGTTTTATACAGAGATGTTCTAGCCAGCTTCTCTCCAAATGCTTGAGAGGATTTTAATAATAAAATTAGGCGCGCTTGGTGATATAGTTTTGGCTTGCGGTCCCTTTGAAGCAATTCGCAAGCATCATGCTGGAGCAAAAATTACACTTCTTACGACAAAGCCGTACGAAAAATTTTTGCAAACGAGTAATTGGTTTGATGAAATCATAACCGACTCTAGGCCCTCTATTTGGAAGATCACAGAATGGATTGATTTACGAAATAAACTTCTATCAGGAGGTTTCGACAGAGTTTACGATTTGCAAACCTCTGATAGATCTGGCTGGTATTATAGATTGATGGGGCCCACAGCGAGGCCTGAATGGTCAGGGATTGTATCGGGTTGCTCACATCCACACACTAATCCACGGCGTGATAATATGCATACAATGGACCGTCAGGCTGAGCAATTAGCGATTGCTGGCATAACGCTCGTGCCAAAACCCCAACTTTCTTGGGTTAAATCGAATATTGAAATATTTGGCTTACCTCATAAATATGCACTCCTGGTGGCTGGTGGTTCTCCGCATCGGCTGGAAAAGCGGTGGCCAACGGATAAGTTTCTAGAATTGGCAAGGAGACTTGATCAGAGGGGAGTGACGCCAGTATTCCTGGGTGGATGCCATGAAAGAGAAATTTCCAAATATCTTCTTGGTCAAAATGTGAATTTCCTCGATTTGATCGGGAAAACTTCGCTAGAAGATATTGTGACTATTGCACGGGGGGCTGCTTGTGCCGTTGGTAACGACACGGGGCCGATGCATCTGATCGCGGCGTCTGATTGTCCCACGGTCGTTCTTTTTTCGGCGGCGTCGGACTATGCGCTAACCTCTCCTCATGGATCTGTGGTGACGATTCTGCAAAGAGACGATCTATCTAAATTGGAGGTGGAAAAGGTTGATGCAGCCTTAAGGATAAGGTAAACCGCGCACTTCAGCCCTAGAAGATTAGACAGCCTTGGGAGTATGATTGGGCATATGATAGCAAGATGAGCATTTCAATATCGTTACCTGATGGAAGCGTCAGGGAGTTTGACTGTCCAATTACTGGCCTTGAGTTGGCTAGTGACATTGGTATAGGGCTAGCGAAAGCGGCAATAGCGATTGAAATAAATGGTCAGCTATTGGACGTCTCACGAGTGATAGAATCTGACTGTGAAGTTAAAATTATAACGCGTAAAGATGAACAAGCTCTTGAACTAATACGCCATGACGCGGCTCACGTGATGGCTCAAGCTGTTCAAGAGTTGTATCCAGGCACCCAGGTCACAATCGGGCCAGCGATTGAGAATGGGTTTTATTATGATTTTGCCAGGGACGAACCCTTTGTCCCAGATGATCTCGAAAAAATTGAAGTTAAAATGGCGGAGATTGTGGCAGCTGATCAGCCGTTCTTGCGAGAGGTTTGGGACAGGGAGCGAGCAGTTCAAACATTTCAAGATATGGGAGAAGCTTTTAAAGCTGAACTGATTGAGGGATTGCCCGAAGGAGAGGATGTTTCCATATATCGCCAAGGAAATTGGTTTGACCTTTGCCGGGGGCCTCATTTACCATCCACAGGCCATGTAGGTAAATCCTTTAAATTATTGAAGCTCGCCGGAGCTTATTGGCGAGGAGATTCCAAAAACAAGATGCTGCAACGCATTTACGGGACAGCATGGCGTGACTCAAAGGAGCTTAAAAATTATCTTCATCAACTTGAGGAGGCGGAAAAGCGCGATCATCGTAGGTTGGGGCGAGAAATGGATTTGTTTCACTTCCAAGAGGAGGCGGTCGGCGCGGCGTTCTGGCATCCGAACGGGTGGACCCTATATCGAACTGTAGAGGATTACATGCGCAATCGCTTGAACGCAGCCGGTTACCAGGAGGTGAAAACGCCTACTCTCTATGATCGAATTCTTTGGGAGAATTCCGGGCATTGGGAAAAGTTTCGCGAACACATGTTTACGGTAGAAACGGAAGATGAACGAACGCTGGCCGTGAAGCCGATGAACTGTCCGGGACATGTCCAAATTTTTCGTCAGGGCATAAAATCATACAGGGACCTGCCACTTAGAATGGCAGAATTTGGTTCTTGTCATCGTTACGAGCCCTCCGGTGCACTGCACGGGTTAATGCGCGTTAGGGCCTTCACGCAAGACGATGCCCATATTTTCTGTACCGAGGATCAAGTTACATCTGAGACACTATCATTCTGCGATCTTCTGCAAACGATATACAAGGACTTCGGCTTTGAGGAAGTGAAAGTTAAATTTTCCGATCGTCCAAAAGTTCGTGCTGGGGAAGATCAAGTTTGGGATTTAGCGGAGAAGGCTCTGCTTGATGCGGTGGGCGAGGCAGGTTTGGAGTATAGTTTGAACCCTGGTGAAGGAGCATTCTATGGCCCGAAGCTAGAGTTTGTGCTTCGTGACGCAATTGGGCGTGATTGGCAGTGCGGGACACTGCAGGTGGATTTCGTGCTGCCTGAGAGGCTATCGGCCGATTACGTTGCAGAGAACGGAAGAAAACATCGTCCTGTAATGTTGCACCGAGCTATTTTGGGTTCTTTTGAGCGCTTTATTGGGATCCTAATTGAAAATTATGCGGGAAGGCTGCCCCTTTGGTTAGCGCCGGTGCAGGTAGTAATTTGTACCATCACCGATGCAGCAAATGATTACGCGAAGGAAGTTCACAAGAATCTATGCGATTCGGGTATACGTGCCGAATTCGATATCAGGAATGAAAAAATAAACTATAAAGTACGCGAGCACTCTCAAGGAAAGGTGCCAGTCTTGCTGGTCGTAGGAGCCCGAGAGATTGAAAACCGGACAGTCGCGATGCGAAGGCTTGGAGGAAAGTCGCAGGAAGTTCTTGCGCTAAGCGAGGCGTTAGATAGACTAAAAGATGAAACTTCGGCGCCGCTAGTGGCTAATTAAAGACTGAAGATTGATTAAGTTTCAATAGCGAAGGAGAGAAACCATACCAAGAAGACCATTTGTGGCCCCATCCCCCCATAAAGACGATAGGCGGGTGAACGAGGCGATTGAAGCTGCGGAAGTGCGGCTTGTTGGTGCCGATGGAGAGGTCCTCGGCGTTGTAAATATTGATGAAGCGCTGAGGAAGGCAGATGAAGCGGGCCTCGACTTGGTCGAGATGGCTGCAAATTCAAGTCCCCCAGTTTGCAAAATTTTGGACTACGGTAAACTCAAGTTTCTTGATCAAAAGCGCAAAGCCGATGCTCGAAAAAAACAGAAGACCATCGATGTGAAAGAAATCAAAATGAGACCTGGAATAGAGCAACATGATTATGACGTGAAGATGCGCTCAATGAAGCGATTCCTGGATGATGGGGATAAAGTAAAAGTCACTCTCCGCTTTAGGGGCCGCGAATTAGCACATCAAGAGCTCGGAATGCGGGTTTTAGAACGGGTGCAAACAGATCTAGAAGAAGAGTCAAAAGTCGAGCAGTTTCCCAAAATGGAGGGCAGGCAGATGACCATGGTAATTGCACCCAGGTAAATTTTTTTCGGACAGAATTTCTTGAAAGGCGGAAAATCCCGCCTTTTTTTGTATTCTTGCTTTTTGACAGTCAAATTGTCAGAATGACAATAAAATTGTCAAAAAGATGGTTAAGAGCTTTATCATGGAGCAAAAGGATGTAACTCAGTTCCTCGCAGTTATTCGGGTGGTGAAGTCTTTGGCCAAACAGCTTGAAATATCAAATAATCAGCTTCACGGCCAGACAAGCCTCAGATCGGGGTCTAGGTCCATTATGGAGTATCTTTATAAAACCGGTCCCTCTGCGGTGCCCAAGATTTCAAGAGATCTGTCGGTTTCGCGGCAGTATATTCAGCTTGAAGTCAATTCTTTGTTGGATAGAGGCGATATTCAGAGTCTGCGCAACCCAGGCCATAGCCGGTCAAACTTATTTTCCCTTACTCAACGCGGTAAAAAGGAGCTATCTGCATTAAGAGTTCGGGAGGCTCACGCTTTAGCGAGCCTCAACTTAAATTTAACTTCTGATGAGTTTAAGGTAACCCAAACAACACTTCTTAAAATTTACGAAAAGTTTCAAGCAGTGAATTGGGCCGACACCAGGGACGAGCTCATTTAGTTTGCGACTAGACTTGAACAAATCGACCTCTCTGAAAATTTACTTTTTTATGCTTGACGATAAATTGGTTACAAAAAGCATGGCTTCTTTTAAAACTCCTTAACCCGTTTAGGAAAAGTCAAAACCAAAAAAAAACAGAATACCGAACATTTTCTGTAAACTTTTCTTAGTTGCTTGCAATTTCCTTAAATTTTTATTAGAAACCTTCGCTCTTAGTAATGTTAATCTAGCTAAAAACGGGTAGTCCGAGCGCTTAGAAATTATATATGATTTCTGAGCAGGCATGCCGAGGCCACCTTTGAAATCGAACCTCATTAGAAGGAACTAATAAATGCCAAAAATGAAAACTAAGTCTAGCGCGAAGAAGCGTTTCTCCAAAACAGGATCGGGTAAAATTAAGAGAAACTTTGCCTACAAGCGTCATTGCTTGGAGGAAAAGCCAACAAAAATGAAGCGTCAGTCTCGAGGCACTTCAACGTTGGTTCCGCAGGACGCAAAAATCGTCCGGCAGTATATGCCTTACCTTTGATTCTTCTCTAAAAAACTAAAGTTAAAGGAGTAACGCAATGTCACGTGCTACAAGCGGCGTCCAAGCTCACGCCCGACATAAGAAAGTTTTATCACGGGCCAAAGGCTATCGTGGAAGGAATAAGAACGCCTTTAGGATCGCGAAGGAGAAAGTTGAAAAAGGTCTCCAATATGCTTACCGCGACCGTAGGGCAAAAAAGAGAAACTTTAGAGCCCTCTGGATCCAGCGCATTAACGCAGGGGCTCGGATAAATGGCTTAACATATTCTCAATTGATTAATGGGTCGAAAAAAGCTGGGCTAGAGCTCGATAGAAAAATGCTCTCGGACCTTGCAATTAACCAACCTGAAGCTTTTAAGGCGGTGTGCGAGAAAGCGCAGGCAGCATTAGCGAGCTAAGCTGTTTGGCAGACCTTGGCTTAACTCCGCGAAAATTTTGCTAGAAGTCCAATGAGTGCACAAGAAGTCGAACGAGATAAAATCCGTGAACAATTACTCGTCGAAATAGGGCGGGCTGACGACTTGGAGGCATTGGAAAACGCTCGCGTCGCTTCACTGGGTCGTAACGGTATTATTACCTCGTTGATGAAAAGCGTAGGTCAATTGGAGCCTCAAGAACGAAAAGAGGCTGGTCGAATTTTCAACTCATTAAAGCAGGAAATAACCGCTGCGCTAGCTGCTAAGCACGAGGAATTGAAGGCCCTTCAATTAAGTGCGCGTCTTGCAAGGGAGGCTGTGGATATTACTCTCCCCGTGCGTCAAGAACCTGCGGGTACCATTCATCCTATAAGTCAAACGATAGATGAAATGGTAACAATTTTTGCCCAGATGGGATTTGTGGTAGCAGATGGACCTCACATCGAAAGTGACTTCAATAATTTCACTGCACTAAATATTCCCTCAGAACATCCGGCCAGACAAGAGCATGATACTTTTTACCTTCCTGAAAAGGAGGATGGTACCAGACTTGTTCTTCGTACACACACATCGCCAGTGCAAATTAGGACTATGTTATCTCAATCGCCGCCCATTCGGATAATTGTACCCGGGCGAACTTTCAGGGCCGATTACGACGCGACACATTCTCCGATGTTTCACCAAATAGAGGGTCTGGTAATCGATGAAGCAACCCACATGGGGCATCTGAAAGGGTGTTTGATCGATTTTTGCCGAAACTTTTTTGACGTAGAGGATCTACCAGTCCGATTCCGTCCCTCGTATTTTCCTTTTACAGAGCCGTCAGCTGAGATGGATATTGGCTGCTCGCGTGATAGTGGCGGATTAAAAATTGGGCGTCAGGGGAATTCTGGAGCGGGGGATTGGTTGGAAATCCTCGGGTGCGGCATGGTGAACCCCAGGGTCCTGGAGAACTGCAACATTGATCCCCAACGATATCAGGGCTTTGCGTTTGGGTTAGGAATAGAGAGGGCAGCGATGCTCAAATACGGCATTCCAGATCTGAGGACCTTTTTTGAATCTGATCTTCGTTGGCTTCGTCACTATGGTTTTTCAGCCTTAGATATGCCCGGGGCAGTGGGAGCGTAAAGGAATGAAGTTCACGCTCTCCTGGCTGAAATACCATTTGGCTACAGATGCTTCTTTGGATGAAATCACAGATAAACTCACTATGCTTGGTCTCGAGGTGGAAGCCATAGATGATCGCGCGGCAACCTTTGCCCCTTTTCTTATCGGGCACGTGATTTCGGCTCGTCAGCATCCAAATGCTGACAGGCTAAGGCTATGCACTGTTGATGCAGGTGGAACTCATTACCAGGTCGTGTGTGGAGCTCCCAATGCGAGACAGGGTATTAAAGGCGTGTTTGCGCCCATTGGTAGCTTTATCCCTGGTACAAAAGTGACCCTAAAATCGAGCAAGATTCGAGGAGAGGAGTCTCACGGCATGCTTTGCTCTGAGAAAGAGATGGGTATTTCAGATGAGCACGGGGGTATTATCGAATTGCCTGGGGATGCGCCAATCGGCGAGAAATGGGCGACCTGGGCAGGTTTAGACGACCCAGTGATTGAGATCGCGCTCACCCCAAATCGAGGGGACTGTGCCTCGGTGAGGGGGATCGCAAGAGATCTTGCGGCCGCTGGATTAGGAGAGCTGAACCCACTGCCCAACTCATCTGAACTCGGTTCATTCGAGAGCCCAATCAAATGGAGGCATGATTTTCCCCCGGGTGCCGAGACTGCCTGCCCTTATGTGGTTGGTCGCTATTTCAGGAATGTTAAAAACACTCAAAGCCCAGCATTCATTCAGGATCGGCTGAGGGCAATAGGTCTTCGACCCATTTCTGCTTTGGTGGACATCACCAATTGGTTGACCTTTGATTTGGGCCGTCCGCTCCATGTCTTCGATGCCGACAAGATAAGCGGTGATCTTGTCATGAGGTTTGCACGCTCTGGAGAGAGGATCAAAGGTCTTGATGACCAGGACTATGAACTTGACGAGAACATGGTGGTTATCTCGGATGATCGTGGCCCGCAGGGAATTGGTGGGGTTATGGGGGGAGATAATGCTGGGTGTGACGACAGCACTAAAAATGTTTTCCTCGAAGTCGCTCTTTTTGATCCAATTAAAATAGCGGAGGCCGGCCGCAAGTTGGGCATTATGTCTGATGCGAGATACCGATTTGAACGAGGTGTAGATCATCACTCCGTGGAATGGGGCTGTGACATTGCAACGAAAATGATCCTGAAATTCTGTGGTGGCGAAGCATCAGAATTGGTATTTTCTGGACTAAAACCTGAAACGAAAGCCACCAAGATCCTCAGACCACAGCGGATAAAAGATCTGACTGGTGTAGATATTTCTCTAGATCAAAGCCAAAAGATTTTGTTTGATTTGGGTTTTAATCCAGAGATGAAAGACGGTGATATTAAAGTCACAGTTCCAACCTGGCGTCACGATATTGATGGTGAAGCAGACTTAGTTGAAGAAGTACTCCGTATTTACGGATTCGATAAGATACCAGAGGTCAAATTAGAACAGGATCAAGCCTCATGCTCTGCTCCGCGGAATGATCTCCAAAGGCGTGCAGAGAAAGTCCGAAGGAGCTTGAGTGCAAGGGGACTGGTTGAGGTCGTAACTTACTCGTTCATTGACTCACGGCATGCTGCTTACTTCGGCGGAATATCGAAAAAACTCACTCTCTCAAATCCGATCAGTAGTGATTTAGACGTTATGCGACCATCAATAATCCCTAGTTTGTTGGTTGCAGCTGCAAGAAATCAAGCTCGAGGTATAACAAGCCCATTGTTTTTTGAGGTTGGCCCTCAGTATGACGGGGATACTCCGGAGGGACAGCGGCTTGTTGCCGCCGGGCTTCGGTCTCAAAATGCGGTATCCAGGCATTGGGCGGACCCAAAGCGAGACGTAGATGCTATTGATGCTAAGGCTGATGCATTATCGGCCCTTTCGGCCTCAGGTGCCCCGGTCAACAGTATTCAATTAACGCGTGATGCGCCGACCTGGTATCATCCGGGTAGATCAGGTGCATTGAGGCTGGGCAAAAATGTCTTGGGTTTTTTTGGAGAGTTACACCCGTCAGTTTTGGATTTTATGCAGGCCACCGGGCCAATAGTTTGTTTCGAAGTCTTTTTAGATTCGGTGCCGGTTAAACGAAGCAAGAGTTCCGCGAGACCGATGCTGGAAATTCCCTCGCTCCAGCCAGTTTATAGAGATTTTGCTTTTATTGTTGATAAACAGGTGGATGCGGAAGAAGTTTTGAAGGCGGTTAGAAATTCAGATGCGAACCTAATTGAAAATGTTGACCTTTTTGATATTTATGAGGGAGCGGGAGTGGAGATAGGAAAAAAATCTCTTGGCATTATGGTCACCCTCCAACCGAAACAGACATCACTGACTGATCAAGATATTTCTGCTGTGTCTGAGTTAATTGTTACAGCTGTCGAGAAAAAGACTGGTGGGAGTTTAAGGGAGTAGCCTATCAGACCGAGATACCTGCCCCTCAAGTTTTAGGATTTATATTCTCTTGGCGATTTTTTTTAAGGCAAATTTTTGCAAATGTGTCACAAGGGGAAATGGAAGACGGGCCTTTTCGTTGCGAAGGTAAGGATTGTCCATATACCAGGACACCATCTCGAGGGGATTTAGCTCAAAAAATGAAAACAACCTTTGCTGAAATTTATTTGGCTTAATTAGAATGTCTGAACTTACTCACATCAGAAACTTTTCGATAATCGCGCATATTGATCACGGCAAATCGACTCTAGCTGATAGGTTGATACAGTTCTGCGGTGGGGTCAGTGAACGCGAGTTGAAAGAGCAGATGCTCGACACGATGGATTTAGAGCGCGAGCGAGGCATCACCATAAAGGCACAAACTGTTCGGCTAAATTATCAGGCTGAGGATGGTAATATCTATCAACTCAATCTTATGGATACGCCTGGTCACGTCGATTTTACCTACGAAGTAAGTCGATCACTTGCTGCGTGTGAGGGTTCTCTTTTGGTTGTTGACGCGAGTCAGGGTGTTGAAGCTCAGACCCTCGCGAACGCATACTTAGCGGTCGATGCCGACCATGAGATTATTCCAGTTCTGAATAAAATAGACCTTCCAGCCTCGGAACCCGATAGAGTTCGCAAACAGATTGAAGATGTAATTGGCGTTGACGCCTCTGAGGCAATAGCTGTGTCTGCGAAAACCGGGCAGGGGATAAAAGAAGTTCTAGAGGCCCTCGTTAAAAAATTACCAGCGCCCGAAGGTGATCCAGATGCCCCCCTAAAGGCCTTGCTCGTTGATAGCTGGTACGATCCGTATCTCGGGGTTGTGGTTCTGATAAGGGTCCATGATGGCGTGGTGAAACGTGGAATGAAGGTTCGGTTTATGGGTGCAGACGCCCTGAGGCAGATTGATGGCGTTGGTACATTCACGCCGAAGCAGGCAGAGGTGGACGCCCTCCATCCCGGGGAAATCGGTTATATAACTGCCTCGATTAAACATGTCTCAGAAACAATGGTAGGGGATACGATTACCGAGGACCGAAGGAGAACGGGGGCAATGCTCTCTGGATTCCAGCCAAGTGTGCCAGTTGTTTTTTGTGGCCTCTTTCCCGTCGATGCGGCAGATTTTGAAGATTTACGGGAAAGCCTTGGAAAATTACGCCTCAATGATGCGAGTTTCCATTTTGAAGCTGAGACCTCCGCTGCACTCGGTTTTGGTTTTCGTTGCGGATTTCTAGGTCTCCTCCACCTTGAAATTGTCCAAGAACGGTTGATGCGTGAGTTTGATCTCGAATTGATTACTACGGCGCCATCAGTCGTTTATAAGGTGTACGGCACGGACGGGGAAATGCGAGAAATTCATAACCCGGCAGACTGGCCAGAGACAACGCGTATACAAACGGTTGAAGAACCTTGGATACGTGCGTCAATTTTGGTCCCCGATGAATACTTAGGGCAGGTTTTAACGCTTTGTCAGGAAAGACGCGGGGAACAACTAGAGCTTACCTATGCAGGCCAACGTGCAATGGCCGTTTATAGATTACCATTGAATGAAGTCGTGTTTGATTTTTATGATCGGCTTAAGTCGGTCACGAGAGGGTACGCTAGTTTTGACTATCAACTAGATGCTTATCGAGAGAGCGACTTGGTCAAGGTCTCAATTTTGGTTAATGCTGAACCGGTTGATGCTCTCTCCATGATTGTGCATAAAAGCCAAGCGGATCACCGTGGTCGGGCTATTTGTGCGCGGCTCAAAGATCTAATTCCCAGACAGCTGTTCAAAATCCCTCTGCAAGCGGCAATTGGAGCCAAGATAATAGCGCGTGAAACAATCAGCGCGCTTAGAAAGGACGTGACAGCAAAATGTTACGGTGGAGATATATCTCGAAAGAGAAAGCTATTAGAAAAACAAAAAGAGGGTAAAAAGCGTATGAGGCAGTTCGGAGCTGTTGAAATACCGCAAACAGCCTTTATTGAGGCGCTTAGAATTTCAAACGATTAACTTCTGGAAAGCGGCGTTATTGCCCCGTCCGCCGGGACGTAACGCGGCATAATACTATAATCACCGCACCTATTATAGAGAGAGTGGGCCAACTAGGAGTTAATAAAATCCCCACGATCCAAGGATCCCAAATAGAGGGATGAATATAACGTTGGATAACTGCTTGCGCTATGTTTAGACTCTCCGAATGCAGTTGATACCATAATTCGCCATTTGGAATTAGACGCCAGTCACCTGAGCTCAACCAAGATCTGAACTCGATGAGGAATACAATTGATGCGGCAAGAACAAAGATCCACCCAACTAATCTGATTATAAACATTTATTGATGATCTCGTTTGATTTATCGCTATTGGGCTTCAATTATTCGTAATTATGATATAGTTTCCGACCACCGGAGGGGTGGCCGAGTGGCTGAAGGCGCACGCTTGGAAAGCGTGTATGCGGGCAACCGTATCGAGGGTTCGAATCCCTCTCCCTCCGCCACTTTTTTCATAATGTTGGGTTATGTATGGCTTTGCCATCAACTAATCCAGCGTTTTTATTTTATAATACAATCTCTGATTGCGTCTTTGTTTGGTTCAAGCCCGAGGCCTGGGGTGTGTGGCAATTTCAAATAACCGTTATCAACCTTGGGTAAATTTTTAAAAATAAACCTGCACGCGTTAACAGCATTTACCTGATATTCAAGGTTTGTGCCTACTTGAAGGCCTGCTTGAAGGTGCATATTGTGAAAAGGGCAACCGCCCCCATTTCCAATCGACGTATTGAAGGCGTCGGCAAGGCCGGCAATACGAAGACATTGGGTTAGCCCACCTGTAATGATCATATTTGGCTGAATCATATCGACCGATCCATGGGTCAACATATCGCGAAAGCGATAAGCGAGCCCCTCGTTTTGGCCCGCCGTTAATTTTATTGGTTGGCGGCTCCTAAGTTGGGATAAAAGTCTAACGTCATTTTGGATTATTGGTTCTTCAAACCATGCAATTTCATAATCAGCAATTTTCAGGCAAAGGTCGTAGGCGCTTGATATGTCAAGACGGCACCCTGCGTCTACCGCGATTTCGAAGTCTCCACCCAGAGCTTCACGAACCCTGCCAATGCGTCGAGCGTCATTTTTAATTAATTCAGCCATTGCTATGTCGGACCCTCTGGTGTCTTGCCCTGGGCGCCCAACCTGTATTTTAGCACCACGAAAGCCTGCCTCAGCCATCAAAGATACCGACTCGACCAGTTGATCGTCATCTAGAAATGAAAAACCACAGGTCGCGTAGATTTCGAGCGAATTTCGGGCACCGCCTATAAGTCTCCAAACGGGTAAATCGAGATGGATCCCTTTTATATCCCAGATTGCTAGATCAACCGCGCTAATTGCGTGGCTGGCATACCCTGTTTGTCCCCAAGGTGTCACATTCCAAAACATATGGTGCCAAAGTTTCTCATGGTCCATCGGGTCCATGCCTACCAGTTTGGGTCCGAGAACCTCATTAATTGTGTTTGCTATAGGTCTTGGATCAGCGATCGAGGAGATACCGTGACCAATGATGCCATCGTTGGTTTCTACCTCGGCAAAAACCATCTGCGTATTATTTTGCCTTAATATTCCAATTTCCGAGAAGTCGACTGGGACATCGAGTGCCCATGCTTGAACACGATCTATCTTCATAAAAATCTCCCTCTGCTCCTCCGGACCTGAAAGCTAATCTTCAAAAAGTTTAGAATGAGCATTATTTGCCATCAATACTGATGACATTTGTTGTTGAACTGATTGATTGAGGTGGGAACGAGCTCGATGGGCCGATACAGGAGATTGGGTGAAGAACTTGGTGGGTTAGAGCGTGCTATTAGCAAACATGCAAATAAATTAGAAATAAAGAAGGCGTTACTAATTTTGGTCCAATGAATAAGATTAAGCCCAGTGTCCGTCCTGATTAATTCTGTTATATCAAAGAGAGCTTAAATATGAGTGGAAAAATGATAATGAACTCATCTCGTATTCTTGAGATCCCGGAACAAGAGCTGAGTGCTGAACAAAGGCAGGTTTTTGATGATCTGGTCGCAGGCCGTGGAAAACTTCTAACGCCCTATAAAATCTGGATCCATGCGCCTAAGTTGGCAGCAGCGATGGAAACTATCGGTACTTATTTAAATAAAAAGAGCCATCTTTCCGAGAGGGAAGTGGAGTTGTCCATTGTTATAATCGCTACCCACTGGAAAGGTGATTATGTGCAAGCAGCACATAAAAAAAGATGCCTCGAATTAGGTTTCTCTGAAGAAACGATGGCGGCAATCATTTCGAATAGAGAACCGGAATTTTCAGATGAGAGAGAAAAAGCTGTTTATGACCTCTGTAGAGTGTCGATGGCTCCTGGAGGGGGCTCAGACTCGGTTTTCGAAACGGCTTCAAAACTATTAGGTCGTGATGGATTAGCGGAAGTGCTAGCTCTATTAGGTTATTACTCCGCAGTTTCGATGGCTATGAAGTTGCATCAGGTGCCCGTGCCTGACTAGCCTCCTAGAATGGAGTGAGGGGGATTGGCAATTTTAGACCATTAAAATTGAGGAATAGGTCGATCGGGCACCGAGGCGGTCTAGAGGGTAAAAAGTGGGACTTCTTCTAAATGGTGTCAAAAACTTAAGGTCTAAAGATTTTTGGTTGTTGGGCGCATCAGCTCAATTTTGGGCAAGTCTTCCAAAAATTATTCATTCGTTGGATAAAAAAGCGTTCGAAGGGAGCTTTATTCAAACTGATTTCACGCCATAATAAAGGGTGACTACGTGTTTGGCCTCTGCGAAAAAGAGCCAGCGTTCGATTATTGCACCGACTGAGTAGGCTATTATGCCACAAAGGATCAAGGTGGCGATTACCGCTTTTCCTTCAATCATTACCGTGAGCATTGCGGTCAGCGCGGGAATGACGAAAAGACTATAACCAGATATTTTTCTGAGCTTTTTGGAGTGTTTTCGCGCGACGACAAACCCCATTTCTCGCATGATGTAATTTTCGGATGTTGTTGGGGAGTCCAACAGAGAGACTTTGGCTGAAGCGCCTCCAAGTCCAGTTGCAGTAGCTGCGGTGCTTCGATTTTTGTTTCTGTCGGCGCTTCTCCAGAAACTGATTTTAATAAACCCGACCAATGCTGCTAATCCCATGGTGCTCCAGCTGTAAATTGGGTGATAGGCGTCAAAGATCACCGCAATGAATGCTACCATGAGGACCCCACCCAACATGGCGATTGAGAGGTATGCAGGGACTACCTGCCAAGCATCCCAGGGCCTGATGGTTTTGAGTGATGCGTATATCATGCCGGTACAAATCACTGTCCCTGCAGATAGAATAGCGGCTATCAGCCCCCAACCCTTCCATGCCAAATCTTCAGGAAAATAGAATGAAACAGGTAGCATGATCGCCGGAATATATGTCAGGATTGCTAATACACCCTCCCTAGAAAGCCAAGACGAGCGCCACTGTGAGAACGCACGCCAAGCTCTTTCTGGGTGTCCAAGGTGAGCTGTAGAGGAGAGTAGACCGGCAGTTATTAGAATTATCGCTAAACCTGAGCAAGATATCCCTACCGTCGCTTCCAACGATTTGTCCATCTGCGCATTGAACATTCCCAGCATAAAAAGAAGGCCGTAGCCAGCACCTGATGAAGTTGTAAAAAATATTACGGAAAATGCTGGATGCATAGCTTGTCGCCTTTACCTCGAGAGTACCACGTCTACCCAGCGAAGAAGCGGGTTTTTTATCTCTAGGTCTTGGTTTGATTCTGGAATTTGTTTTGACTCTTGGTCTGTCTTCGACGCCTCTACATTAAGTTTTTGATCTGGGTTGTCGGATTTTCCTCGGGCGCGAGGGGGTAAATATTTATTGGTTGGCGAGTAGCCCATCTCAGGCATTAAATCATAACCACCCCTATCTTCTACCAGCTTTGAGACAGCTGAATTTGGATCATTTAAATCACCGAAATGCCTCGCGTTGGTCGGGCAAGTTGACACGCAGGCAGGAACCCGATCAATTTCTTCCAAGTTTTCATTATAAATTCTATCGATACATAGAGTGCATTTTTTCATCACCCCGTCGGTGTGATCGTATTCGCGAGCGCCATAGGGACAGGCCCAAGAGCAGAGTTTGCAGCCGATGCACGTGTCAGCATTTACGAGCACTATTCCGTCTTCCTCCCGCTTGTAGGAAGCACCGGTAGGACAGACGGTGACGCATGCGGGTTCTTCGCAATGCAAGCAAGATCGTGGGAAATGCACGGTGCGGCTATCCTCGTTCTCGCTTACCTCATAACTGTGGATTCGATTAAACCAAACTCCCCAGGCGCCATCATCCCGACCATTATGTTTCTCTGAGCCTGAGTATGCATTCCAATCTGTAAGAGGGCCCGAATGTCCCCCCGCATTCCATTCTTTGCAATTTACAGCACAGGCGTGACATCCCACGCACACGTCGAGGTCTATTACCAGGCCTAATTTTGGATTGTCACTTTTTTGTGGGAGAGTTGTCATAGCAATTTTATTTTTTTTCCAATGCGCAGTGTAGCATGCCCTTCATCAAGGTTTGGGGCATTTGGTAGAGTCGGAAATTCGGGTTCAGAGATCGTACCTGGTCGGTCATCGTGCGCCTTCTCTACGCGGACGCGCAGATCAAACCAGGCAGCTTGGCCGGTTATCGGATCTGAGTTGCTGTGATTATATTCTCCTCCTTTTGGGGGAAGGAGTTGAGAAATTAGGTGATTTAGGAGAAACGCACGATTAGACTCGGGCGCGTCTTCTGATAGGTTCCACGCTCCTTTGCGTTTTCCAATCGCATTCCAAGTCCAAACAGTGTCCTCATTCACTCCATCCATGAGCCGGACCTGGACTTTAATTTGCCCATGATGTGAAGTAACAAACACCCAATCATCATCACGTATTTGCAGCTTTTCCGCCCTTTTTCGGCTGAGATATAAACGATTATAGCCATAAATTTGTCTCAACCAGGCATTTTGTGAACCCCAAGAATGATACATGGCCATCGGTCTCTGGGTCAGCGCGTGCATTGGGTACTCTTCTGAAGAGACACTGTCCTCTTCCAGAGGAGGATACCAAAATGGCAACGGGTCGAAGAATTTGGCCACTCGTCCTCGATGAGAGTCCGGTACAGCTACATTACCATGACCTTCCGCTGCGAGGCGAAATTTTTGCAATGGTTCCGAGTAGATTTGGAGGATAATCTGTTCTTTTTTTCCGATAAAACCAAGGGCTACGGCCTTTTCCAAATATCCCTGATTTGAGTGTTTAAAATATCTCTCAGAAGGTTTGAACTCATGGCGCCAAAAGCAATCGTTTTCGATATATCTGTCTAATTGTGATGGATTGACAGCGCCTTTACCTTCTCTGTCTCCATTTTCGCCTCGGAATCCTGCCAGGGGTCCGATACCCTCGGTGCGCTCATGATTGACGATGTAGTCGGGATATCCGCCTGGATATTTTGGGATGCCACGATCGTTGATAAACGCAGGAAATTCCAGCTTTGCCGCCAAATCGATCAACACGTCTTGGAATGGACGCACGTCGCGGTCTGGTTTAACGATCGGTTGTCGGATTGCATCGGCCGCACCATCGGAATCGCTTATTGGACGGTCTAGAAGAGATATACAATCCCAACGTTCTAGGTAGGTCGTGTCCGGCAATATGAGATCCGCGTAAGGTACCATTTCAGAAAAATAGGCGTCGGAGTAAATGATTTTTGGAATTTTATAGTTTCCTGTTTTCTCATCCTGCTCTGTGAGCATCCGGATAGTGTCAGGAACATTCATTGAGGAATTCCAACTCATATTCGCCATATAAAGAAATAGAAGATCAACCGGGTATGGGTCGGAATGATAGGCATTATTAATCACCATGTGCAGCAGGCCATGTGCTGCCATGGGAGCTTCCCAAGAGTATGCTTTATCTATTCGTATTGGCTCGCCATTCGGATTTACCAATAGGTCCTCGGGTCCTTCAGTGAAGCCAAGTGGTGGCCCTGGCATTGGCGTATTGGCATTGATCTCACCAACTTTTCCAGCCGGCTTTAGAGGTGGTGGAGCTGGTTTTGGGAATGGTGGTTTATACCGGAAACCTCCCGGTACATCGATACTGCCAATAAGAATTTGTAAAATATGGATCGATCGACATGTTTGGAAACCATTAGAATGAGCAGAAATTCCGCGCATCGCGTGCATGGATACAGGCCTACCAATAAATTTATCGTGTTTTCTACCAGCCCAGTCAGTCCATTCAGCATCTATTTCTATAGTTTGCTCGAATGCCACATCGGCGATCTCACTTGCGATACGTTTTATCGTTTCCGCCGATATTCCACACTGAGCTGCCACGGCCTCGGGCGCGTAATCAGGGGATAGATATCGTCTGACCATTAACTCGAAAGCAGGGACAGCCTTGCGACCTCCGTCAACTTCATAAGAACCCGTGAGTGCAGGAGAAATTTCAACATCAGTTGCTCGGACAATCGTATTCCTGGTTGGATCGTAGGCAAGAGGGGCACCGTCATCGTCTCTAGCGAAGAGCCCGTGGTCGGGTGATCCCTCTTCCTGAATTACCAGCCAGGGTGCGTTTGTGTACCTAATAAGGTATTCCAAATCGATTTGATCTGAGATTAATAGTTCTCTTATAATTGACATCACTAGCAAACCGTCTGTTCCCGGACGGATGCCGAGCCATTCATCCGCGATGGCTGAATAACCTGTTCTTATTGGGTTAACCGATACGAATTTTGCTCCCCGTTTTTTGAGTTTTCCCAGACCCATTTTAATCGGATTTGAGTCATGATCTTCAGCCACTCCAAACATAAGGAAATATTTGGTGTGATCCCAATCGGGCTCTCCAAATTCCCAGAATGACCCTCCAATTGTGTACAACCCAGCAGCGGCCATGTTTACAGAGCAAAACCCTCCGTGGGCTGCGTGATTGGGGGTTCCAAACTGACTTGCCCAAAAACTTGTAAGTGCCTGGCTTTGGTCTCTGCCCGTGAAAAAAGCAAGCTTTCTTGGATCCGTATCGCGAATATCTTTAAGCCAGCTGGTTGCAGTTTGTATCGCCTCTTCCCATTCTATTTCCTCAAAATCGCCGGAGCCCCTTGGCCCCACCCTTTTGAGGGGTTTTTTTAGTCTTGCTGGAGAGTAGTGCTGCATTATGCCGGCTGAGCCCTTTGCGCATAATACCCCCTTATTGACAGGATGGTTGCGATTCCCCTCTATATATCGAATTTGACCTTCTTTTAGGTGCACTCTAATGCCGCACCTGCAAGCGCACATATAACACGTAGTGGTCTTGATTTCGTCTGAGACTTCTGGAGAAGTTTCTACTTCTTCTAGTTGTGTTTTCAGTGGGTTTAAGACCATAAAAGAGACCAGGGGAGAATTATTTTCTCCTTTTTCGCATTCTGGTTACCGTTTGGTCAATGAGGGATGGTTGTTTTTTATCGATCTGCCGCGCAGTGATGAGTGCAAATCTAGTGCACCAAAATCTTTGTTCTGACGATAAGAATATCTCTAGGAATAGTGCGCTTTGGCTTGAAAATTTTTAGCCTAATTGGGTCGTCATTTTAGATCTCAAATACAAAAACCTGTTCGTTATCAATATCGATCCCCAGCACATCGCCAACACTAAATTTTTCGGTCCCCCTATGACGGACCTTTACATGAGTATGAGGCTGTTTGGGGTTACCCGCCGCGAGCTTTATCAAGCTAGAATTCCCAGCATCTCTTATCGAGCAAATTTGAAGCAAATTAGCGGTTTTTTCCTCTGGGGTGATTTTGATGGCGTCAGGCCGAATTAGAACTTCTACGATGGTTCCGTCCACAATTGATGTTGCTCCGAAAATTCCGATGGGCGTTTTTACCTTCTCATCGACCACTTGCCCCTCAAAGCTAGTGACCTCACCAAAAAAGCGGGCAGCAAAACCATTAATTGGCCTGTGGTATATGTCACTGGGCTTACCACTCTGAACGATCTGACCATTCCTCATCAAAATTATTCTATCGGCAATGAGCATCGCTTCTTCGGGGTCGTGGGTGACAACCAAGGCCGTGGAAGAAGTTTTTTTGAGGGTATCCCTGGTCTCTTCTGCGAGTTCTTTCCTCAGCGCCGCGTCCAAACCGGAGAATGGTTCGTCCAACAAAAGAAGATTTGGGTGGGTTGCCCTGGCTCTCGCTAACGCTACCCGTTGTTGTTCCCCACCTGAAAGTTGGTGCGGAAATTTCTCAGCGTGACCACTCATACGGGTTTGTTTTAAGAGTTTGATGACTAATTCACGCGCGGCATCTGATTTCAAATGGCTAAGTCCATAACCAATATTTTCCGCCACTGTAAGATGGGGGAATAGGGCAAAGTCTTGAAATAAAAACCCTACATCTCTCTTATGGGGTTCGACCATGCGGTCATTGGAGGAGAAAACGTTTCCGTTAATTATGACGCTTCCTGAGTCAACTGGAATGAGGCCAGCTATAATTCTAAGCAAAGTTGACTTGCCGCAACCAGATGGTCCCAGAAGGCAAATAATTTCACCTTTATCAGCCTGGAGGCTAATATCCTCGATTATCCGGTCTTTCTCGAGACTCAAGCAGATATTTCTAAGCTCTAACATTTTTTGCAGCGTCGAAAGTAGCCCAATTTTTCAAGATCCCTGTGTGACATGAAAATGAAATTAACAATCATTCTCAATTTGGACCTATTAAGGCCTTAAGTAGCTGGGCGCAAGTGATATCTGGGGCATGCCAGTTAACTGGCTCGCACTTCGCTTCACAGTTTTCTGGGTAGTTTTGAAAATTTTTTCGAATTCCTTGGAGAATTTATCCGAAATTTATCTGAAATTAATAATCATTCTCAATATAATTGACATTGAGACTGATTATCATTATTAAACGGGGCCTTTGAATTATTTAGAGTTATAGAAAATCCGGAGTCTTGGGGTCGGGGATATTAAATAGTGAAAAAGTTTGTAATTTTTTTAATCTTAGGTTTCTGCACGACTGTCCATAGTTTTAGTGCTCTCAGCTCAGTATTGAATGTATATTCGCATAGGCAACCGTTCCTGATTGATCCCTTCTTAAAAGCTTTTGAACAGGCCACGGGGACCAAAATGAATGTTGTTTTTGCTGATAAAGGACTCGTTCAGAGGCTCCGTGCTGAGGGGGCCAGAAGCCCCGCCGATGTGATACTAACGGTAGATATTGCGAGACTGAGCGCTTATGTCGACAATGGTTTATTTGCCAAGATTTTTTCCCCCAAGCTCAATCAAAATATACCTTCTCATTTAAGAGATGATGGTGGTCGCTGGTTCGGTTTGTCACTGCGCGCGCGAGTAGTCGCTATCGCGAGGGGGCGGGTAAAGTCAGATGAAATAAAGCGGATAGAGGATTTGGCCAAACTACAGTGGAAGGGTCGTATTTGTACTCGGCCCGGCAGTCACGTTTACAATCGGGCACTTTTAGCTTCGATCATCGCAGCCAATGGAGAAGAGGCTGCTGAGGCGTGGGCAACCGGTCTTGTTAGAAATTTGGCACGTCGCCCTCAGGGCAATGATCGGGCCCAGGCCAAGGCGATCTACCAAGGCATATGTGATGTGGCCATAATGAATAGCTATTATTTTGGTTATATGAAAAATTCAGACAAGGCCGAACAAAAAAAGTGGGCAGATGCTTTAGAAATTGTTTTCACCAATCAAGGTGATAGGGGAAATCACGTAAATATTTCAGGTGGGGGTATCGCAAAATATTCAAGAAATAAAAAGCTTGCTGTCAAATTCCTCGAATTTCTCTCAGAGAATCAAGCTCAAAAGCTTTTTGGAAGGATAAACTATGAGCTGCCGGTCAATCCGGAAGCTGATGCAGCGACCAATGTGAAAATGTGGGCAAAGTTTAAGAGGGATGATCAGTCTATTAATAAGATTGCCGATTTAACACCCCTCGCCCAAAAGATTATCGATCGTGTTGGATGGTAGGCTGGCAAATTTTTTCTCGGGTGTCACCTTCTTACGATAGGCCCAGCATTTGGTCTTTAACAGGGGTTGTCGTCGCACTATTCTTACTGGGACCGTTTATCGCCCTTTTTGTCGTCGGCGCTGGGGATAGCGGAGGCCTTTGGCCGCATTTGATGGAAACTGTTTTCCCCCGTTATGTTGCTAACACTCTGGGTTTAATGGCCGGCGTTGCTTTTCTAAGCCTTTTCTTTGGGATCAGCACGGCCTGGGTAGTTGCTCGGTGTAAATTTCCAGGTGCAAACTTTCTCGAATGGTGCCTAATTCTTCCTGCTACCGTCCCGGCCTATATTATCGGCTATACCTACACAGACTTTTTGGAATATGCCGGTCCCGTTCAAGTTGTTTTGAGGGATATTTTCGGATGGCAGTCTGCGAGGGATTACTGGTTTCCGGAAATAAGATCTATGGGTGGGGCTATCGTTGTGATGTCGGCTGTTCTTTATCCCTATATTTATCTGCTCGCTAGAACGGCGTTTCGCCTCACACCGTTATCTTATTATCAGGCCGCATCTCTTCATAACCGAAATTTTTATCTCTCTGTTGATTTGCCCTTGGCACGTCCTGCAATTGTTGCCGGGCTTGCCCTCGTATTGATGGAGGTAATCTCCGATTTCGGCACAGTAGAATATTTTGCCATTGAGACGATTACACTTGGGATATTTAATGTATGGCTTGGCATGAACAATCTTGTCGCCGCAGCACAAATCGCGATTTTTGCATTTATTTTTATCCTTGGGCTGCTTTTTATCGAACGCAGGGCACGCGCGCGTCAGCGTTTTTCTGGCGGCATTCAAAATATAGCTCGCATTCCTTTGCGAGAAACACGAGCGTGGTTAGCATGCCTTTGCATACTTATTTGTCTCGTCCCCCTCAGTCTTGGGTTTATTTTGCCCGTGGGTATTTTGTTAAGTTTTGTTATCGAGGGAATATCGATGTCGAGGGCAGGCGTGTTATTTAATAGTGCGATAAATTCCTTAACAGTTGCCGCGCTGGCTGCTCTCTTTGTCGCAGTTATTTCCAGCATAATGGTGTTGACCACTAGTTACAAAAACCATCCAATTTTAAAATTTTTGAGTTCTGTTTCCTCCGCTGGCTATGCTTTTCCGGGCGTGGTGCTAGCCATTGGTGTGGTATCTTTTTCTGGTGTTATAGAAAATTTCTTCGGCGGGTTTATTGAAGAAAATTTTCGTATTGGGCTGGAGAGTTTTTTGATTGGTGGCACGAGTTTGCTGATCTTTGGATATGTAATCAGGTTTCTGGCGATTGGTCATGGTTCAATGCAGTCGGGTGTTAGCCGGATTTCTCCCAACATAATGAACGCGAGTTTTGTTTTAGGACATAATTTTAGTCGGACTATGTTTAGGCTTGGTCCACCCCTCTTCAGGAACTCCTTGTTGGTTGCTGGCCTACTAGTGTTTGTGGATGTAATGAAGGAATTGCCTATTACATTGCTTCTCCGGCCGTTTAATTTTGAGACTTTGTCTACGCTGGTTTACCAATTTGCGAAGGATGAATTGATTGAACAGGCGGCTCCGGCCGCTCTGATAATTGTTCTCGTGGGCTTGATACCTGTGATAATTATGAATGCATCACAGCGTCGGTAAGTGTTTTCCTTTAATCTTTTTTATCAGATCCAATTGGTGTGCCATAGAGATCAAGTCTGTCTCCGATAAGTTTGAAGCCAAGCCTTTGTGCTATCTCTTTTAGACGACGCGCAACTTCCTCGTCTTCAAATTCAATCACTTCTCCTGATTTAACATCAATTAGATGGTAGTGATTAACTTCAGCTGATGACACCTCGTAGCGTGCACGGCCATCACCGAATTCGAGCCGATCAATAACACTTGCCGCTTCGAATAGTCGCAAGGTCCGATAAACAGTGGCAATACTTATTTGTGGGTCGAGTCTCTCCGCACGTCTGTAAATTTCTTCCACGTCAGGATGATCCTCGGAACCAGAGAGAACTCTTGCGACAACGCGCCTCTGTCCAGTCATCCTCATACCTTTTTCGATGCAAATTTGCTCGATTGGGGAGGTTTCTGATTCAGTCAATAAGCTTCTCCGAGTATCAGTTATCACTACTGTACTACCAGAGAATTAAAAATCTAGATATCGCTGAACCCCAAGTATGTTATTTTAATATATTTTTGCGTTTCAAGAGTAGAAAAATGGCTAAAAATGCATGGATAACTGGGGCTGGAAAAGGTATCGGTCGCGCTACGGCTAAGCGTCTCGCCGATGCTGGTTGGAGGGTAGCGGTAAGCGCTCGTACCACAACAGATCTTATTTCGCTTAAATCTGAGGTCACGGAGGGCGCGATTGAAATTTTCCCGCTTGATGTAACGGATTATGAGGCAACTCAGAAAACCGCGGCAGCAATATTCGAAAAATTTGGTTCAGTTGATTTAGTCATATTGAATGCCGGTAATCACAAACCAGTCCAAGTTACAAATTTTCTTGTTACCGATTTTAGAGAACTGATTGAGACCAATCTTATGGGAACCATTCATGGTTTAGCGGCAATTATCCCGTATTTTTTGGAGCTAAAGAAAGGTCACATTGCGATAGTAGCATCCGTTGCTGGTTATAGGGGTTTACCGAGTGCGTCAGCTTACGGGTGCACAAAAGCGGGCTTAATCAATATGGCCGAGTCGCTAAAGCCTGAACTTAATGCTAGTGGCATTGAACTTTCTTTAATAAACCCCGGTTTTGTAAAAACCCCCCTCACTGACAAAAATGACTTTCCAATGCCTGATTTGATAACAGCAGAGGCAGCTGCTGGTTATATCGTTCGTGGGCTGGAGAGAGGAAATTTTGAGATTGCTTTTCCATGGCGATTTAAGACTCTCCTTAAGATTTTGCGCATTTGTCCTTACGGTATATTTTTCTGGATCACTAAAAGACTTTTGAAGGTGCCATGACTAGTGCAAGAAAATATGCAGAATTTTTGGAATCGGTTTCACCGCAGACCTTAGAGGATTTTGATCAATTTGTGGGTGAAGATGTGTTTTTTTCTGACCCTTTCCACCAAGTGAGAGGAATTGAGCTTTTCAAGGGTGTCTTTTCAGAGATGTTTATGAAAGTCGGACCCGTAAGGTTTGAGGTGTCACGGGTCTTTCAAGCAGATCGCGAAGCTGTGCTTATTTGGAAGTTTTCAGCTCTCTTGATGAACAGACCATGGATAGTCCCGGGCACATCCCGTATCGTATTTGACCAAAATGGGAAGGTGATTGAACACATCGACTATTGGGACTCTGGTCGATATTTTTTAATGCACTTACCCGTCATTGGACGATTTGTGTCTTGGTTATATCGACGGGTTGGTCACTAGCCATATGGCCAATCGAGCTGCCGTCCTTTCTGAACACTATCGTGACTGATCCAATGAGGATTCCATATTTATAGACGCGCGCTCTGTTTAATAGATCGCCTGAAGACATTAACCACATTTTGTCATCAAATCTTACTCGGACCTGCTTCTTCCCAATAGGCAGCATCATGGAATAGCTCCAATGCAAGGTATTATTAGCAATCTCACCAACCGCTTTGCCAACTACATCTGATGCTCGACCCTCGTAGGTGCCATCCTCTAGAATGGCAATTTTCCACTGACGGCTTTCTTCTGACCCGTCGTCATACTCGAAACTCTCATCAAGGGTCAGAGTATTTTCATTATAGGATCCCTGGATAGCTACGCTGAACCGTTTCCGGATATTTCCAAACCTATCTTCGAACAAACCTTCGGCTCTCGAGTTTCCCTCGAAAAAAGTCTCCAATCGGAAGTTAGTTTGTATATTTCTATTTAAAGGGGTTAAAAAGTTCATCGCCTGCCCGTAAATGTCGCCTTTAACACTGCAACTTACGGGGCCGTTTACGCCCAGAAATTTATTTTGGATCACCGATGTTCCGGGACTCGATCAGCTTTTCTGAATTAAAAATTGCCCTACGTTAATTCGGCCACTTTGAAATCCTGCAGCACAATAGTTCAAGTAGTAGGTCCATGTGTTTTTGAAGTCTGTATCAAAACCAAGCTCCTCGATCCGTGACCATTGTTTCTTGAACTCTTGGTCCCAAAGGTGAAGGGTTTTTATGTACGATTTTCCAAAATAAAAGGTATCGGTGAGTTTTAGTCCTACAGCTTCTACATTGTGTTTAATCGCCGATGGAGTTGGCAACATGCCGCCTGGGAAAATAAATTGCTGAATAAAGTCAGGGTTTTTTTTGTAGCTTTCGAAACAATCATCCTTGATTGTGATTGTCTGAATTGCGGCCTTGCCACCGGGTGCTAATCGATCACGTATACTCTCAAAATATCTTCTCCAGAATTTTTCTCCGACTGCCTCAAGCATTTCGATTGATACAATTTTATCATACAAACCTTTGACATCCCGGTAATCTTCAAGTCGGATATCTACTTTTCTTTCTATCCCTGAATCTTTTAACCTTTTTTTGCAGCTACTGGCTTGTTCCTTCGAGAGTGTGAGTCCGGTGACCTGGCAGCCATATTCCTTTGCAGCAATTTCTGCAAACCCGCCCCAACCACAACCGATCTCTAGCAACTTATCTCCATCTTTTAGTTCTATCTTGTTTGCAATACGCAAATATTTTTGCCTTTGGGCCTCTGAAAGACAGGTTGTTTGCCCTTCAAACAAGGCAGAGGAGTAGGTCATGCTCTTATCTAGCCACAGTTGATAAAAACTATTCCCCAAATCGTAATGCGCAGCAATGTTGCGCTTGCTTCCTTTTCGTGAATTTTGGTTCAGCTTGTGCAGCACTTGCTCTATCAAACGTCTCCAAATCGTGGATTTCATGACTTTATCTACTGAAGTCTCGTTTAGCTCTCCAAAAAGCAAGAGTGCGTAAAGGTCAGAGGTTTCCCATTCCCCTCTCCGAAAGCTTTCGAAAAAATAGGTGTGACCGCCCCAAATTGTTCTGATTAAAACGCGCCAATTTTTTAACTGAATATCTGCGTTAGGGCCCTCTTTTGACCCCGTAAACTCTAATATTTTGTTTCTGGGGGTCGTAATCTTTATGGACCCGAATTCAATATTTTTTAATATCCTGGTGAGCAGCCGTTCCTGCCAGGATGTTCCTGCGGAAACCTCGGATGACTGCGTTTCTGCAGCGCTCATTGAGAATTATCTCTATTTGGAATTTCTGCGTGCATGCTCACGCTCGCCTTCTCTTTTCTGGTTACATGTGGGTAAATTTTAAACCCCTTGATCCACATATACAAAGCCTCAAGATGGATTCCCGCAATAACCTTTAACGACTGAAGGGGCGTGCGTAACAAGAAGGTAACAGTCGCCAAGTTGGAAATTTTTTTGGCCCTCCCTAAAAAGGAAGCAGCCAGAACTAAGGCGCCCGCGTCTTCATAACGGATTGCCAGTCGGATATCATCGCTTGGTGGAGACAAACTGAAACGATAAGAGCCGGTCATGTCAATAAATGGAGATACATAGTGTGATTTTGGACATTCTTGCCGGATGACTTTTTGACCGCATTGACTAACCGGAAACAAGTATGTGTGACGTTCTGAGAAAGTATTGCAGACTTCATAGAGGGTTGCGATCAATGATCCGTCGCGAGCGTAGCAAAAAAATATACTAAGGGGATTAAAAACATAACCAAAAAGCCGTGGGTAGCACAGAAGAGCAATCCTGCAACACTCTTCCGTAATACCAGCCTCAATAAGTTGTTCCTTAACCCAGGGTCTTAATGGCGATCCATCGAGGGGACCATGGTCTTTATCATAGAACGACATGGGACGACGCCGGTTATATCCGAAACTTAAAATATTCGAGTCTAGGGTGGTTAATTCATCGATATCTAACAACATAGCAAAGACGCTATATCGAAGTTGGTGCGCTTTTGGCCTAAAGCGTTTATGTGTTACCTCACCAAAATAAAAACTAGAATTCATTGACCTCCCCAAAAATACTGGCCTAACTAAAACACCCTGATCCTGGAGCTCTTCTCTGGAACATCCCAGGGCCTTTTCACGCCTCCCAGTTTCTCCGCGACCAGCAATCCTGACTGGAGACCATCTTCGTGAAAACCGTATCCGAAATAGCTGCCACAGAACCAAGTTCGCCTTATGCCTTGCAACGACCACAGTTTATTTTGAGATGCAAGAGCTTTCCTGTCGTAGAGAGGGTGTTCGTAATCAATTATCCTATGGGTATAAGCCGGATTTCGGTCTTGTTGAGGATTAAGCGTCACGAATAGAGGGTGATCTTCGGGTAAGGATTGAAGGGAGTTCATCCAGTACGTTACGCAAAGGGGTGTATCAGAATTATTTTTCATGTTTTGAATGAAGTTCCAGCTTGCCCAAACATGTTTGCGGCGCGGCATAAATCTGGGATCTGAATGAAGAAAGGCACGATTTTTGGTGTACTGCCAATCACCAAGAATGGCGGATTCGTCTTTCCCTGGATCTTTCAAAAGCGCCAGTGCCTGGTCAGCATGTGTAGCAATAACAACATGGTCATAATTTTTTATATCCCCTCCCATTTCTCTCACGATAACGCAATTATCACTTCTTTCGATTGCGTTGACGCCAACCATTCGGATCGTTCCAGAAAAATCCTCAATCAATTTATTTACGTACTGCGCACTACCATTTTTCACGGTGCGCCACTCTGGCCGGTTTGTGACTTGCAGAAGCCCGTGGCTCTCGAAAAATCTTACGAAGGATTCTACAGGATAATTTTTCATTTCTTGGGAGGTTGTAGACCATATAGCAGCTCCCATTGGTAAGATGTGATTTTCAATAAATGCGGCCGAGAAAGACTTCTTAAAGAGGTAGTCTCCTAATGATAGGTCCTTTAATTCACCGCGTTTTAAGTCGGCAGGCGCTGACTTGTAGAAGCGATTTAGGTCATAGAGCATCTGCCAAAAAGATAATTTCAGTGCGTTGGATGGTTGACCAAACAAACCGCGGAGGTTGGTACCGGAATATTCCAATCTACCATCACCGAGAGAGGCTGAAAAAGACATATCACTTGGGGTTGTTTCGACACCTAAATGGTCAAACAAAGCAACAAGATTGGGGTAATTCTGGTTGTTGAAAACAATAAAACCCGTGTCGACATTAATTTTTTTTACCCCAAAGCTGACCTCAACGGTATTGGAATGCCCCCCGAGCCGGCTGTCCTTTTCATAGAGGGTGACTTTATGTTTTTTGCCTAGCAGCCACGATGTCGAGAGTCCGGCTATACCGGATCCGATGACTGCAACATTCATCCTATTCTCAGGGTCATTCATTTCATTCCCCTAACAAATTAAATCGGCTCGATCTAGGCTTAAGTTAAATTCGCTCAAACCCATTAAGATCCTTGCTGTAGTGATCTAAAAAGTCAGTAAAACCGTAACACAAGAATGGACAACGTATCCTCATATATTGAAACTTCGACTGAGCAAGATAGATTCAGCTATGTTGGTGGTTTCGCGCTTGCTTCTCGTGCGCCAATAAGCAAAGGTTGCGACGAACGGTCGGTTAAAAAAAACCGGAAAAGACGCAAGAAATTGGGAAGCTCTGATAAAATGAATACCGAGTCTATGGAGAGTTACCTGGTTTCGATTGCTGAGTCTCGAGATCGAAATGCGTTTAAAAAACTTTTTGCGGCCTTTGCTCCGAAAATCAAGTCATTCGCGATGCGAAATGGGGTTGGCCCCGAACTAGCAGAGGAAGTTGTTCAGGAGACTTTTATTCGCGTTTGGAGAAAAGCGGAACAATTTGATCCGACAAAGGCTTCAGCAAGTACATGGTTATATACTATTGCAAGAAACCAGCGCATCGATCTTCTAAGGAAGCGGCACAGACCAGAACCTGATTATGAGGATCCGGCTTTCATTCCGGAGCCTGAGCCACAGCCGACGGAGGTTATTGTTCGAAATCAGGAAGCTTCTAGGCTGAAGGAGTGCATTAATGCTTTATCTCCCGAGCAGCAGGAGGTTTTAAAATTGAGCTTTATGGAAGAACTTCCTCATGTTGAAGTCGCAGATAAACTTGGAATACCGCTCGGCACCGTCAAATCAAGGATCCGGCTGGCAATGAAACACATTAGATCGGAGATTGGAGATATCCGATGAGCATTATTCATCATCCCAATGAAGAGACTCTTTTAGATTATTCAAGCGGAGCGCTCGGAGAATCCTGGAGTATAGCAGTCGCAACCCACTTGGCAGTGTGCCCTGAGTGTAGGCAAACCATATCACATCTTGAGGCTGTTGCAGGCTCTCTTCTCGATGTCTCTGAAGAGATAAAGTTGGAGAGCGGTGTTCTTGAAAATATTTTGGATAGATTAGACCAAGAAGATGAACAGCCTGTTTCAGTAAACGGGTCTCCGTCAAATGAAGAAACTTGTTTGCCGAATCCTCTCAGAGAATACGCGGGCGGAGATATTGATAAGCTTAAATGGCGTCGATTAGGTCCATCTGCACATCAGCTAGTGATTTGTTCCGATGAAGATGGTTCAGTGGCAAGGCTCTTGCGCATTCCGGCAGGTAAACCAGTCCCTGAGCATGGTCATGGTGGTGAGGAAATGACCTTAGTCCTCAAAGGGGCTTTTGAAGATCAGCTTGGGTTGTATCAGCGAGGTGATGTGCAGACAGTTGATTCGGCAGTTACACACAAACCTTTCGCAGTGCCGGGGGAAGACTGTATTTGCCTTGCTGTAACGAACGCTCCATTACGATTTAGCAGTCTTACCGCGCGGTTTCTTCAGCCCGTGATAGGAATTTGATCGGTGTTTAGGAGTAGAAAAGGAGCCTCGGGGTTCCTTTTCTGATTGCCCTCAAAATCAACCTGCTCCCACTACTCGGTCAGCACCAGAATTATGGATGTGGACCTTTCCATCTCCATATTTCTGTCTCACGTCTTTCCTGGTTTCATAATCAATGATTTTGATATTGTCTTGTTGACCAGATCGATTTCCCATCAAAATCATAGGTCCTTGCCCGGTGTTCTCCAGCCTGTAGAAGGAACCTCCATGAATTAGAGCTGCCATTCCCGGATTGAGTTCGGCTTTTCCCCCATCGGGAAAATGCATCGTACATTGCCCCTCAAAACATATGAAGGTTTGGTCTTCATTGTGACAATGCATGTCATCATGATCTCCAGGATTTGGGTAATAATGAACCCAAGCATGCATTTTTCGCGTATCGAAAACTCTGGTGCGCTTTTTCTCCCGTTTTCCTACCTCTGCCACATCAATAATTTCTATAGCCAATTCAGACCTCCCTCGATGTTATTTTAAACAGTTTAGGTTTCAGAAATGCCGACATAGACGCCTTCTATATCGGTTATGTGAAATTGGTTAAGAGTACAGCGTTGAAACAACTCTAACCGCGCTTCACCCTCACTCCCATAACCGAGGGCCCTAATCCGCATGTGAGGGTTCTGACCGGTTAAGTCCTCCAAATCTTCTTTGACCTTATCAAGGCTTTCCACTTTAAAGCCAATATGATCTGGCCCTGTCCTTTGGGGGTCCATGCCATAGTAGTCATCGATATCCCACTGAAGAATGGCCAGCGTCATATTTCCGTCAGAGAGGTAAAAATTGGGGTCATCTTTCTCTTTATTTTTTAGGCTGAGCTCGAAAACTTCGTGGTAAAATTCCGCGCAACGCTCAGCATGTGCGGTTCTGAGCGCGAAATGGCTGAAGCGCCTTTCTGTTTGCTCTAGCTCATCTGCATAGACGTCTTTCTGCATCTGCAAACTCTTTGCAGACAGATCAAAAATATTGATATCAGGATCATGAGCGCTGTAGGCAGCGAATGGCCGAACAGGAGGCCGTTTCAAGGTTCTTATTGATGGATCGAACTTATTAATTCTTTCCTTTGCCTCATCTATATCCTCGACTTGCAACCCAAAGTGATCAAGGCCGCTGGTTCGGCCTTCGCGTCTCGGTATAATATTCATTCCGACGACCCCATCGCTAACAACACATGCGCGCGCAGGACGGGGGTTCTTCGACGTTCTTAGCCCGAATAATGCTTCGTAGAATTTTGCATTTATGGCATATTGATCGCTGGTTATCGCGATATGATTTAATTGTGCGAACATCACTTCCTCTCAGCAGACTTTAGAATTACTTTATGATGACCGGGCATGACAGCCAATGGTCTGACTAAAAATTTTTCCTCGTGTGGAAGAAGCGGATAAATTATATGAGAGATCCTGAAGAGAAACCAAACCTACCAGCTGCCGCTCTTTTTGTTGATCGTGTCCGGGCCCTTTTTGAGTCTGGCTTAGGGGGAGAAATACTTTGGACTAAAATAAGGGAAGAAATGGTTCCTTTACTCGCCGATCAGGGGCTTAAGTCGGCGGCAAATTTCTGGCCAGCAACGGTGGAGGCCGCGCCTTCAGTTAAAAACTTGTTATTTTATGAAGACCCTGACTTTGGGTTTGTGCTCAATGCAACGGTACGCAAACCAAATCTTTTAACAAATATTCACGACCATGGCGACAAATGGACCTTGTATGGGTTAATCACTGGTCATGAAACTATGCATCGTTATGAGCGTACCGATGGTGGTGACCCCGATCGGGGACCAGCGGTTATAAAAAAATTAGATTCTCACGAAATGGCCCCTGGTGATATAGATGTAGTGCCGCCGGGCGCAATTCACCAGGAGCAAGCAGGGCCAACACAAAGTATTGCTTTTATCGTTCGGGAGGCGAAGGGTGGAACTTTCACACAGCATCATTTTAAATTAGAAACTGGCGAGGTTACTTGTCATAATGGTCCTGGCTTAATTCCAATGACTCTTTGAGGGTGAGTAATGGCAACGGCTTTGAAAATTTCTGGCGATAAACGGGCTCATCAGGTTTCTCTGATCAAAAAAGCCAATGAGATGATTCCCTACCTCAAGCGACATGCCAATGAAACTGAGAATAACCGTCGAATGCTTGAGGAAACCCATGAGAGATTCTTAGATGCCGGTTTTTATAGCGCACTTCAACCGGAACGATATGGAGGCCTGGAGCTAGATTTTGGCGCTCACACACTGTTTTCGCGGGAGCTGGGGAAGGGTTGCGCTTCTTCAGCTTGGGTCGCTGCTATCCTTGCATGCCATGGTTGGATGGGCGGCATGATGCCTGATGAATGCCAAGCAGAAATTTGGGAACATGATCCACAGACTTGTGTTGCTACATCATTTCTGGCGGCAGGGACAAAGGTTGAACGTCGGGGCGAAGAATTTTTAATCTCTGGACGGTGGCGTTTCTCCAGCGGTGTAGATTTTTGTAAGTGGGCCCTTCTTATTCTTCCAGTTCCCCAACCGGAAGGTAAAGGTCCTCCAGACGTGTACTTTGTGATGGTCGATTTAGCCGACTGTTTGGTTGAGGACACCTGGCAGAGTAACGGTTTGAAGGGCTCTGGAAGCAATGATATTGTCGTTGATAACGTACTAATTCCCAAACATCGTACGCTTGATGCGAGACTTACCAAGGGCTGTGGGACCCCGGGCTCGGAGGCAGCGGGGGGGGGCTATCTCTACGGACTACCTCTTTTTGCAATTTCGCCTTTCAACCTTATTGGCCCCGCTATGGGGGCCGCGAGAGGGGCTTTAGAAGATATGATCGCTGACATGAAAAGCCGGCAAAGTGTGACAGGAGCGGATTTAACAAAAGTTTCGACGGTCCATGAACGCATTGCGCGCGCAGCGGCTCTCCTTGATGCTGCCGATGCAGTTATCGAACGTCAACTGGAAGGGATAGTGTCCAAAGGTCGCGCAGGTGAAGAATACTCGATTGAAGAGAGAGTTCGCTATCGCATTAATTTAGGGCACTCGGCAAAGATGTGCTGCGATGCTGTAGATACTTTGTTGCCACTATCGGGTGGGCGAGGTTTGGAGACAACCCATCCTATGCAACGGGCATGGAGAGATGTACATGCGATAGCGCAACATTTCGGATTAGTCTGGGATATACAATCTAGCTTTTTCGGAAGTGTCGCTCTTGGTCATGGATGCCCAGATCCTAAAATTTAAAGCTTGCCTTCCTTAACGAGTCTCGCGACCTCGTGCCGACTGCAAAGGATTTTATCCGAAATTCCGGATTCATATAAGGCAACCATTTTATCTGGATCGAAGTCTCCATCTCCAGTGTTCTCAAGAAAATCTTCCGACCACTGATAATAGCGTTTGTATTGTTGTGTCTCCAGCGTCGTGTAATTGTCTAATTGTGTTTCGACCATATTCCCGTCTGGATCTTTGTAGTAGAAAGAAGTCGAATTTCCATGATTATTAGTCCAGACTGGCTTGTATCCTTTTTCTTTCATCTTTTTGTATATAAATACGAGCTCCCCAAGGCTGGCATAGGCGAAGGCCAAATGTGAAACCCCAATTGGCCTATTAGGTTTGGTACCCCATCCTTCCCGTTTTACAATCACCACGCGATGATCGTGATCATCATATGAGATGAAAGTAAGCCCGTTTGGATTAACTCGGATGATCTCGGCATTAAAGAGCCACGTGTAAAAATCGACCATCGCGTCGTAATTTGTATCTGAAAAAATATGGACGTGGTGTATTTCTCTGGGGCTTGGCATTTTGGTGATCGTGCCTGGCGGATCAGTCCGAAACGGATGCGGTTCGTCAGGAATGTAATCAAGTGGATTTATGGTATCCATGCTGCGCCTCCCTATCTTCTATCTAAAGAACAAGTCTTACATTCAAGAAAGTTTTAGTCTATCCCGAACTCATTCTAGCCTATTTTGCTCTAAGACTATCCTGCCGTTTATTTCTCTTTCCTTGAGGCGATAGAGGGCAGTCTTAAAATTTTCTATGGGCATGGTCTCAGTGGGAAGGGGCCTGATCTCGCCCTTTTCGAAAAGCGAAAAGATTTCTTCAAAACATTTTTCAGTTTTATCTGGTCTTCTCTTTCTATAGTCACCAATCTGCAGTCCCGAGACCTCTATATTCTTCACCAACAAATAATTTGTTTTAACCAAGGGGATATCGCCAGCGGCAAAACCAATAATCACGATACGCCCGCACCAACCAAGAGCCCTCAATGCGGCAGAGAAAAACTTGTCGCCCAAAGGATCAATAATTATATCCGCCCCACGTTGATCATTAAGGGAGTATATCTGTTTTTTTAGGTCTTCCTGGAGATTGTCGCGGTTAAGCCAGGCTATTTCATCTGCACCAGCTTCAGTTACCAGCTTTTCTTTTTTGGGGTTTGAGATACCGGCAATTGCTTTTCCGCCAAAGGCCTTCACCAATTGCAGTGCAGCAAGCCCAACGCCGCCAGAAGCACCCAATATAAGTGCCGTTTCCCCCTTTTGTATTCGGGCTCTTTCTCGGAGAGAAAACCAAGCAGTATCAAAGACTAATGCCATACCAGCAGCCTCCGAAAAGGTCAGTGAATCTGGCAGTAAATGACATTGTTCTGCTGGGATCGCGATCTTCTCGGCGAAGCCTCCCCCAGGTTCGCACATAGCCAAGACCCGGTCTCCAACCGATAGGCTTTTTACATCAGGGCCAACCGCTAAGACCAATCCCGCGGGACCCTTCCCTGGAATGTAGGGTGTATCGGGCCGTGATTGATGCTTGCCCCCTATGAGAAGTAAATCGACAAAGTTGATGGCGGTTGCATAAATCTCGACCAGCACTTCGCCGTTTTTTATGATGGGATCCTGGGTTTCGGTGAGGATCGCATTTTCCAATGGCCCAAACTGGTTAACTACTACAGCCCGCATAGCTTAGCTCAAACTGTTTAAGGGAATTGGCGCCATGGTTCCTTCTTTTACCCCCGTTAAAATAGTTTTTTTGTCTATTTTTCCATTAGCCATTAAGGGTATATTTTCAACTAAAAGTCCGAATTCGGGCAAGTCATAGCGTGAAAGTCCGAGTTTTCTGAGGTGTTCGAGTAAAACTTTGAATGACGTTTCCGTACCGGATCTTCTCATAATGGCGACGCAAGCTCTTTCTCCCAGCCGATCATCAGGTACCGGAAACACTGCTGCTCTCTCTATATCAGGGTGCTGCATTGAGAGCTCTTCAATGTGTTCCGGGTTAATGTTGTGACCGCCACGTATAATCACCTCTTTGCGTCGGCCTGTGATCCGCAGATAACCGTGTTCATCTATCCAACCTAGGTCGCCGGTCAAAAACCATCCTTTGCTATTAAATGACACCTCGGTCGCATTTTGGTCATCAAAGTATCCAAGCATAAGACTGGCACCTCGGCCTGCTACTAGGCCAATCGAACCATGAGTTAATTCGTTTTCAGGTTCATCAGGGTCAAATATTCTGACTTCATACCCAGGACATGCTCTCCCGCTGGTTTCAATTATACGATCTATATGATCATTGGGGTGGGTGTATTGATGGCCATTCGTTTCTGTCATCCCGTAGCCACTTTGGGGTGTTACGCCGATGTCCATGAGCTTTGTAAACACCGTCTTTGGCGCAGCAGCCCCCGAAATGCGAAACCCCTTTACATTCCCTAATTGTTTAAGCCCCTTTTTTGCTGCTTGATCGACAATGTCAATTGCGTGGGTTGGCACGCCTACAAGGTAAGTGGCTCCAATTTCGACTATTCGATCTACATTGCTTTCACCCTTTTTACGGTCATGGATAACGAAGTGACCACCGCCCATTAGGGTGGTCAAGAATGCTCCCATACCAAGGTTGTGGCTGAAAGGACTCATGGAATAGACAACGGACTGTTGGTCTATCTTCCAGTCGGCTGATTGTCCCCTCGCAGTTACCAGCTGCGTGTTATCACTGTGCATCACACCTTTTGGGCGTCCAGTCGAGCCAGATGTAAATGCGAAATAGCTTACCCTGTCTGGCTCATTTACCGGTTTCGGTGGCTCTCCAGAGGAATTGATTTGTCCACCAAAGAGTAATCCCAGTTTTTCCGGGGGCGCCAATTCAATAAATTCCCGAACACTCGAACAGACTCTAATTTCACTGGCGATATCAAATTCAGCTGCGTCGGATCCAAAACCACTTTGATAGAAAAAAACTTTAGCCCTCATTTGATCAACGAGTTTTTTTACCTCTGATACGGTGTGATTTCGGTGCGGGGAGGGGCAGACTATAAAACCACCTCGAGAGCAGGCCAGAACTACAATTAGGCTTTCTATTCGATCTGGCATCCAAAAAGTTACCCGTTCTCCCTGATGGATGCCTCTTTCAATAAGCCAGGAAGTCAAATTGTCTGCCTCAGAAACTAGTTCCGAGTAAGTTAGAGATTTGAAGCGATCACTGACCGCGATGGCGTCCGGAGTTTTTGCAGCCCAACCTTTTGCTACGGCATATATCGTTTCATTTTTCCAATAGCCTTTGGCATGGTAGGACTTGATAGACTGTGCAGATAGGCTTGAGAGGATTGGCAGTGACATCGCAGTGGAAGTTTAGCTAATGGGTCAATCATTATTTTCGCATGGCTTGCATGACGTAGGCAATGGATGCTGGGCATTTTTGCAGCCCGATGGTGGATGGGGCTGGAGCAACGCCGGTTTGATAGAGGATAGTGGAGAGACCCTCCTCATCGATACGTTATTTGATTTACCCTTAACTGAAGCAATGCTTGCCAAGATGCGCGATGCGGTGCCGGCCGCTAAACAAATTGGGACGTTAGTTAACACGCACGCGAATGGAGATCACACCTATGGCAACCAGATTGTAAAAGCCGCGAACATAGTGGCATCTGAGGCGACCAGGCGGGAAATGGAAAAAAGACCCCCAGAGGCCTTCATTAAAATAACTGAAAATTGGCAAAATTACGGTGAATTTGGGCGTCTGATTAATGAATTAATGGGGCGCAAGTTTGACTTTAGAGGCATTAAAAACACCCTGCCAACCAGTACTTTTAACACGAGTATGTCCTTGAGAATTGGAAACAAAACTGTTGAGCTTTTGAACGTGGGCCCAGCTCATACCTCGGGAGATACTTTGGTCTGGATCGCTGGAGATCGGATTGTTTATACAGGGGATATTATATTTTCTGGCGGTCATCCAATAATTTGGTCTGGGCCGATATCTAACTGGATTTCAGCTTGCGACCAGATTTTGAGTTGGGATGTCGAGGTTGTTGTTCCAGGTCATGGTCCAGTAGGCGATAAAAAATGTGTTCAAAATCTCAAGCAGTATTTGTTAGAGCTATGGGCCGCAGCTAAACCAAGATTCGACTCCGGGATGAGTTGGACTGATGCTGCTAGTGAAATAGTGGCTGATCATTTCCCCCACTGGATTGATAGGGAGCGCGTTTTTATAAATGTTGCCTCGCTTTGGCGTGAATTCTCAGATGGGGAAATTCGCCAAACGGTAAAGGAGATTTACCTTGCCATGGGGGCATGGTATTGGGCGGAAAAGGGTAGGCATGACCATCTTGGATGCACGCATTGAGGGAGACCAAAATGGATAGGATGAAAATTAAATCGGTCATGGAAATGGTCTCTGAAGCAGATGCTTTAGTCGAAACTTTGAATGTTGCCGAGGCAAAAGCCCATTTGGAAGCAGATAAGGCTATTTTTATTGATTTGAGAGATATCAGGGAAGTAGCTAAAACAGGAAAAGTAAGGGGAGCTCATCATGTACCGCGGGGGATGCTTGAGTTTTGGATTGATCCTCAGAGCCCCTATCACAAAGATTTTTTTACAAGTGATCGAAAATTTATTTTTTACTGTGCTGGCGGTTGGAGGTCGGCGTTGGCGGCTAAAACCGCCCAAGAGATGGGGCTTCAGCCTGTCGCTCATCTCGAAGGTGGCATGAAGGCCTGGATTGAAGCAGGGTGCGAGATTGATCCCCCAAAATAAAGATATTGAATTTGAAGGATAAAATGACTGAAGGTTCCAATGCTTATTACGACCTCGATTTGAGGGGTTTTATAAAATACCTAGAAGAGAAACACCCAGAAGAAATTTTCAGGGTTACTAAAGAGGTGGATCCCGAGTTTGGGGTGTCGGGGATTTTACATCGGCTTGAGGCTGACAATCATTTTAGAACTGTAATTTTCGAAAATGTTAAGGGTTCTGACGTGCCTCTTGTTGCAAATATGCATGCGGGATTTGAGAGGCTTCGCTATGCCCTCGGTATGGAAAATGGGGACATAGATGCTTTCTTGGAAGAATGCGCGGTGCGACAAGAAAACCCTATTCCCCCAGTCGAAGTTGAAAGCGCCTTGGTGCAGGAAGTCGTGGTGACCGGACAAGATGTTGATGTCGCCAAATTTCCGATTTGCAAATACCATGAATTAGATGCTGGAAAGTTTATAACCGCAGGGCTTTCTGTCATGCGTGATCCAGACACAGGCATCAATAACGTTGGTATTTATCGTCATCAGGTCCATGCTCGTAACCTTCTTGGAGTGCAGCTCTCTGAGACAGCCGATGCTAATGTCATTTGGAAAAAATATGAAAATAGCGGTGAACCCTGCCCGATAGCCATCGTGATCGGCCACCACCCTGCTTTTTTTATTGGCTCCCTTTGTTTTTCATCGATGGAGGCTGATGAGCTCTGTCTGGCCGGAGGGATGATGCAAAAGGCGGTTCGTATGGTGGATTGCAAAACGATACCTCTACAAGTCCCTGCCGATGCAGAAATTATTCTTGAATGTTTGACACTTCCCGGCGAGCGCAGGTCTGAGGCACCCTTTGGTGAGTATCCAGGTACTTATGGTCCGGAACGCATGAACCCTGTTTTGGAAATAAAGGCCATTACACATAGGAGAAACCCGCTCTATCAAAATGCTTTTGTTGGTCACGCGGATAACTTATTACTTTCTGGCATTATCCGGACGCCATTTATCGAGAGAACGGTTAAGATCGCCTGTCCCACGGTAACGAAGGTGGCTGTTCCTCGCTCGGGTAGGTTCCGATTCATGTGTTTTATCGCAATAGATCGAATGATAGAGGGAGAAGCAAAGCAAGCTGCAATGGCGGCTTTTGTGGCAGATCCTTTCCTAAAATTTGTCGTAATCGTAGATCAGGATGTCGATGTGTACGATGATACGGCAGTGCTTCATGCGATTGCTACCAGGGTTAGAGCAGACCGTGATATTTTTATGGTGCCCTACGCAAAGGGTTCACCCTTAGATCCAGCGTCTTATGACCCTGCTGGGGGTTCTCATTTGGTTACCAAGATGGGCATAGATGCGACGAGAAAAGATAATTATCCCGCGGAAATTTCTGTCCCGGGAGCCGAAAAGATTGATCTTTCTGAGTTCATCCCTGGTTATCAGAAAAATTAGTTTTTTCCTAAAGCTTCTCTTGCGGCGTTCTTTCCGGCCAAACGTCCAGATGTAAACGCCCACCCAATATGATGACCGTGCCCCTTGAGCATTAGTCCGCCTTGGCCAGAAGATCCAGCAGCATAGAGACCCGGCACCGGGTTATCGTTCTCGCCAAGAAGCTGCAGTTGTTCATTTACGGCTAAACCACCATCTGTCAGGACGATATAGCTTTTAGCAGGTCCCAAAGCGTAGAAAGGTGGCTTGGAGATCTGATGAGTATTGTCCTGGTTGTGAGAGTTCACAGAGGTTGCGAGAACATTTCTCTCAACTCCCAGCTTTACGGCTAAATCACCTAAAGTGCTTGCTTCCATAAAGATATCTTTTCGGGTCCTCCGAAAATCGTCAAAATAGGCATACGAAACTCCGGGGGCCGTGGCAATGAAATCGGGCCACTTGCTATATCTCTTCGCCAGCTCCTGGTCCATAAGAACATAACCTATTTTATCCGGATGCTGTGCGATTTCAGTGCCGAGTTTCGTTGCTTCCGAAGTAATACGTTCACCTCGTTTGTTAATCAATAAGGCCCCATTTCGAAATAGATCAAGTTCTGGAGCCATTGAGGTGACAGTGAAACGTAAGACAAACGGTCTTAATAACCAGCTTGGCGCATATTGCAGTGCGACGCGCATAATCTTTCCCATCAACGGGGTTGCAGGAAGCATGCGCTGAAGTGTTTCGGTTTTTGGGGGTATAAACCTCAGGGTTGGTCCAGATAATACATCTCCGTTGATTATTCTGCCCCCAATATCTAGGGCCATTTTATGGCCATCACCAGTCGCGGTTGGATTCATCGCGTCGACTTTGGATACAGAGTCCGGAAATATATTGATTTTTTAACTCGGGGCTCGCTGAGTAATCTCCACTTGTAAGGATTGTAACGCCTGAAATAATCTCAGTTCCGTCCTTACACCGCGCCCCGATTACTCTGCCTCCTTCCTGCAAAAATTCTTTTGCTCCACAATTAAGTCGGATATCAACGCCGATCTTTCGAGCATGAGCTTCAAGTCTAGTAATATAAGCTCGGGAATTGGGAAGGACATTATGCATTCTCGGTTTAGTGTGCGGTGGCTCTGGCATCGGTCCGAAAAATTCGACTCCATGGCTCATTAGCCAACGTAAGGTTTCGTTGGCATTTTCCACATAAAGCCGCCTGAGCTCAGGGTTATCGCGGTTTGCTAAAGGGCCTGCGAATTTTGGCATGTCGATGAAATGTTCATCCGGAGAGTCCGTTATTCCAGCATTAATTTGTTGAGGGGTTTGGGTTGCTGTGAAGGATCCGATTGACCAAGCAGTAGAACCACCAAGGGTGGCATTCTTTTCCAGCAAAATTGTCTCAGCTCCGGCCTCTCGTGATTCTATCGCTGCCGCTAAACCTGCTCCGCCGCCGCCAATAATTAAGACATCGCAATTTTTACTAGGCATTTGATTTTGCACCTCTTGAGATGAAACTAGGTTAATTCATTTTGTGTTTGATGACATCCCGACCAAAGATGCTATTTTTGCGTCAAAGTGTGCATGTTTATGGGGGACGCAGATGGATGACGGAGTTAATGCGTATACAAAGTTTAAAATTCAAAGGCTAGCCCCTTATTTAGGGGCCAGAATTTCTGGTCTTGATCTTACTGAGCTACTTGAGCAAGAAACCGTTAAAGAGCTAATTCGGGCGCACGCAGAGTATGGTGTTCTTGTATTTCCAGATCAGAAAATTAGTTCTGAGGATTTAAAACGGTTTGGAGGCTACTGGGGCGACTTATCAGTTCATCCTTTCTCGACAAACGCTGCGGATGCTCCTGAGTTAATTGTCTATGACAATAGGGAAGGAAACCCTGCACACAGCACCGATATTTGGCATACAGATGAAACTTTTAGGGAATGTCCCGCAAAAGCGACTTTTTTGAGTTGCAAGATTATTCCCGAATACGGGGGCGATACGGCCTTCGCTAACATGGCCGCAATTTACGAGGGATTGTCTGATAAAATGCAGAACTTCATATCGGGCCTTGAAGCTGTGCATGATTTCAAAAATTTCCGGGAACGTTTTGGCAATTCGCCGGAAGATCGAGAAAAGCTCCAATATTATGAAAGAGAATACCCTAACCCCGTTCATCCAGTTGTGACTGAACATCCTGTGACCAAGAGGAAAGTGCTTTTTGTTAACCCGCAATTCACTATTAAAATTAAGGATATGGACCCTGATGAGAGTGATACAATGCTCAGGCTACTTTTTCGAAAAGTGTATCAGCATGAATACCAATACCGCCATCATTGGGAAACGAATATGGTTGTTAGTTGGGATAATCGTTTAGTGCAGCACTCTGCATTGCATGACTATTATCCTAACCGAAGAAAAATGGAGAGGGTCACTGTTGCTGGGGAAAGACCAATTCCCGCGTTCCCAGTAGCGCCGGTCGAGACAATAAGAAGAGATATTATGCCTCCAATTTGGCAAGTATCAGGTAATCGCCCTCGTTATCAACATGAAAAGAAATAATTAGAAGCTTTTGGCTCGATTGTAAGACGAAAGGTCCTGAATATTTTATCTCAATTCATCGAGACCGTGTAACAAAAAGCCCCCCGCCAAAAAAGTGGTGAGGGGCTTTTGAGTGCTTTGGTTTTTACATATTTACTTTTATTCCGGCCTCTTTCAACGCTCGGATCGCGCCTGGATGATATGGTGTTTCCTTGACCATTCCCATTTGAGCAACTTTGTTACGCTTAAATGCGCCGAAAGCTTTCCCGAGGTCCTTTTGGTGAGCAATAAGAGCTTTAGTAACCCGATAAACTAGATCCTCGCTGGTTGATTTCCCTGTTAGCATTATGTAGTCCATTTCAGCGACGTGTGTGGGCTGTTTAATGCCGGCTATTTTAGTATTGCTGATTTTTCTCAGACGTAGAGCAGGCGAAACTTTCTTAAAACGCGCTAAAGCCTCAGGTGATGGGTCAAGATCGAGATACCTGAGACCGCCGCGATTGCGCAGCTGATTGTTAATTTTTTTCGCTAGTCCGGAACCCACCGGTACCCAGGCCAAGTCAACTTTTCCTTGGCCAAGTGCTAATGCTCCTTTAGCCAAGCCTGAGACAGGAACCCCTTTAAAGTCCGCGTAGGAGACGCCTCCATTGGCCATCCCTGCGGCTATAAAATCCTGAATAATTGCTAACGCGGTATATTTAGTGGGTGCTCGTTTTCCTTTGAATTTTTTGAGGTCGGATATTTTGGTCAAACCTGTATCACCGACTACCCCTATGCCTGATCGGAGAGGAAACATAACTCCAATCGTTCTCAGATTGCCTTGTTTTTTTCCAGCAAAGGTCCCGACGCCCTCGGCGGCGTGTTGGAGCTCTCCACCGTTGGTGAAGCCAAAATGAATTTCACCACGGTCTAACATTGGTAAATATGTCGAAGACCCAGCCATGGGTTGAGCCCGAGCAGTGACGTCAGTTTTTGCGGTGACGACTTTTGCCACTGCAATGCCTGTCAGAAAGCCGAGGGTTCCCTGAGGATTGGTTGCAACACTGACAACTTTCTGAGCTGCGACTGGCGCAGCCATAAAAGCGCCGGCTATAAGCGCAGATGCAAAAATTTTTGTTTTCATTTTTATCTCCCTAATATTTTTCAAATTCGTTGATACAAAGATGATACTGTAAAGCTGTTTCTAGTTATTTCTAGATAGAAATTCCTTTACCAATAAAAGTATCACCGAGCATGAGCCAATTATATCAGCCCAATAATTAAGACCAAACGCGTGGTCCGGTATCATCGCGGCTACCCCCGAAACAATTAAAAGTACGCGGGTGACCAATGATTGTTCGCGACAAAAATATCCTATCGCTGCGACAGAAACGCCATAAACACCAATAGCAACTGTAATGGTATCTATCGTAATTGTTGTGATGCTATCCCCGTAAAGAAGTAGGGTTGGTGAGACAACAAATAGGAATGGCACAACATAAGCTGTCCACCCAAATCTCATCGAAATAAACCCCGTCGCCATTGGGTCGGCTTTCGTCAGCGTTGCCGCTGTAAAGGCGGCGAGGGCGATCGGCGGCGTGATCATCGACATCATACCAAAATATAGAATAAACATGTGCGCTGGCACCGGATCTATCCCAGCTTCTACAATGGCTGGGGCAATCAGGGCAGATAGCAAAATATAGACGACGACAGTCGGCATCCCCATTCCCAAGACAATGCATATGATGGCAGCGATAATTAGCAAAACGGCGAGATTATCTCCGGCAAGGCTTATTAAGGCGGTTGGGAGAGCAAGATTTAGTCCGGTCATATTAAGAACGCCAATGACGAGCCCGGATGCCGCGACAATCATTATTAGGCTGATTGTCACTGTTCCCGTTTCTGCAAACATATCGTAATAGTCCGTAAGTCTGATTTTTTTCCCCCGATATGAAAAAATAGTGCCGAGGCAAACCAGAGAGCCTGCCGCCCAGACAGCTGCTACTCCCGCAGGTTGGTTTTCCCAAAACAACATGTAAATCAGTAGGATAAAGGGGAAGGGAAAATACCAGCCTTCTCTCAAAACCTTGATGGGTTCAGGCAAGTCGATGGTGAGGGCTTTTATATTTTCTTTCGCTGCTATTAAGTCCACTTGGGTAAAGGTCGCAAAATAATACAGAAGGGAAGGAACAATCGCGGCAATTACAATCTCGCTATATTGAATTTCCAAAGTTTCGGCCATCATGAAGGCTGCTGCTCCCATGATTGGAGGCATCATTTGTCCTCCCGTTGATGCTATGGCCTCTATGGCACCTGCATGTGTGGCTCGATAACCTGACTCTCGCATCAAAGGTATGGTTATAACGCCGGTCACCACTACGTTGGATACAGCAGCTCCTGAGATGGTGCCAAATAAGGCTGATGCCACGACTGAGATTTTTGCAGCACCACCGCGCTTTCTGCCCATTGTTGCCATAGCAATGTCTGTAAAGAACTCGCTGCCGCCGGCTTTCAGCAAAACCTGGCCCATAAATATAAACATAATTACGATCGTTGTTGAGACCACGAGAGGGGCCCCAAACAAAGCATTCGGGTTAAATCCCAAATTCATACCAATTTGCCACAGTGGTAAATCTAGGCCCACCAGCTGACCCGGCACCAGGTGCGCTATCGGCGCATAAACCATGAAGATCCCAACTACGCAGAGCAGAACTACGCCTGCTGAGCGCCGGAGACCCTCTATCACGAGGGCGGCGGCAATCCAGCCCAGGATAATAACTTCATTTGTACTATTAGAATATCCATCTTCTTTGAGTGATAAAAAATTTAAACTCATGTACCAGAACAGACAGATACCGAGAGTAGCAATCGCCGCATCATACCAAATAAGCTTTCCTGGGGTCTTTCTACTTATCCCGTAAGTAAGAAAAGTTGCGGGGATCGCTAGTCCTAGAACAAAAGCCTGAAATGACTCCTCTATCGGAGCCATGTCTATAAAGGTGAGGAAGTCTAGGTTCCAGACTAGGCAGCCCACGGTCATGACCACTGCCATAAATCGTGCAATTTTTAAATTGATTGCAAGCTGTTTGTAAGTTGGCTTTGAGGGGTCAGACACGGCTGGGGAATATCTCCACTGTTTGAATGTTTGTTGAAAGGATATATGACCAAAACTCTTTTGAATAGAACGCTTTCAATCTGGGTAACCCAGACTGACGTTATTTGTTTCGCTCATCTCTCATAAATTTTTTGACAAGTTCCATGCACAGAGTAGCCAAAAAATGTGAACTTTTTGTTTTTGGCGGATCCCGCGATGTCTGTACGAGCACAAATCTGCGCTAATGGGGCCAAATCAAATTAGATTATCCGGATCCTGGATCTTCATCCGATAGAGCGCTCTACCTACCAATTTTGGCGAAGAAGTCATTTCCTTTATCATCAACGATAATAAAGGCGGGAAAATTTTCCACTTCAATTTTCCAAACCGCTTCCATACCCAGTTCCTCATATTCGATACATTCCACTTTTCGGATGCAATCCTGAGCAAGTCGCGCGGCGGGTCCGCCAATAGAACCCAGATAGAAACCACCATGTTTGGCACAGGCATCAGTAACTTGTTTCGATCTATTGCCTTTTGCAAGCATAACAAAACTGCCCCCATTCGCTTGAAATCGGTCGACATAGGCGTCCATACGGCCTGCTGTTGTTGGTCCAAAAGAACCCGAAGGTAAACCCTCTGGGGTTTTAGCCGGTCCTGCGTAATAAACAGGATGATCACGGAGGTATGCTGGCATCGATTCTCCTTGATCTAGCCGTTCTGATATTTTCAGGTGGGCTAGATCCCTGGCGACAATCATTGGACCACTCAATGATAACCTCGTTTTGACCGGATAATTGCTTAGGATTTGACGAATTTTTTCCATTGGCTGATTTAGATCAAGCGCAACAACTTCACCGCCTAATTCAGCTTCTTCCATGTCTGGCATATATTGGGCCGGATTCGTTTCAAGGGTTTCTAGGAAAACTCCGTCTCTTGTAATTTTAGCATTTGCTTGTCGATCCGCAGAGCATGAAACACCGATTCCTATGGGGAGGGACGCTCCGTGTCGGGGTAATCGGACAACGCGGACATCATGGCAAAAATACTTCCCACCAAATTGTGCCCCAATGCCTATCTCTCTCGAGAGTTTGAGAATCTCGCTTTCCATCTCAAGGTCTCGGAAAGCGTGCCCGTTCGGGCCCCCTTGGGTGGGGAGACCATCAAGTTCGCGAATGCTGGCCATTTTGACAGTCTTCAAATTCATTTCTGCTGATGTACCACCAATTACTATTGCAAGGTGATAGGGTGGGCAGGCTGCTGTTCCAAGGAGCATGAACTGATCTCTCAAGAACTCCACCAGCCTAGCAGGATGAAGCATGGATGGCGTTTGCTGAAATAAGAAGCTTTTATTCGCTGAACCACCCCCCTTGGCAATAAAGGTAAACTTGTACGTGTCGCCTGGGGTTGAATAAATATCTATTTGCGCTGGAAGGTTGTTCCCGGTGTTTTTTTCCTCATACATGGAAATAGGGGCAAGCTGCGAATACCGCAAATTATAGGTGGTGTAAGCGTCAGAGGCACCCGCTGCGAGGTGTCCAACATCGTCACCCCTGGTCCAAACACGTTGGCCTTTTTTCCCAAGAATTATACATGTGCCGGTATCTTGACACATGGGTAATTGCCCTCCGGCTGCTATATTCGCATTTTTGAGTAAGTCCCAAGCAACAAAGTGATCATTCGATGAAGCCTCGGGATCCTCAAGAATACTCGCTAATTGTTGTAAATGTGCTGGCCGAAGGAAGTGATTGATATCATGGAAGGCCTCCATGGAAAGGCTCCGAAGTCCCTCGTTTTCGATCACCAAAACCTCTTCCCCCCGGAAGGTGTCGACCCCAACATTTCCCGTGTCTAATTTACGATAGTTTGTTTCATCGGGTTTTAAGGGGAAAATTTCATTTATCGAAAATTCAGATGACATCATGTTTTCCAATCTCTGATGGATGTCTAACAGGTAAGCCTTGGGCCTATAACCGTATAAACGTTCAATCCTTATTTCTAAAACTATCTAGGACCACGACCTCCGCTGAGTTTTCGGGGCTTTCTTCTCCCCCAGGGGGAGGGTGGTCTGGCAATTGATTTGATGAGGGGGCTTCTGGAGTATTTGTTTTTTTCTCTTCGAGTTTATTCGCGAATTGGAGACCAAACTTTACCGATGGGTCAACAAAGGCAGTGATCGCATCAAATGGCACCGAGAGATTATGAGGTGTTTTTCCAAAATTAAGCGTCACTGAAAAATGGTCTTTTTTTATTTCCAAGTCCCAAAACTGATTTTCTAAAACGATAGTAATTTCTTCAGGATACTCAGCCCTCAAGCTATCACTCATCTCTACTTCGGGGTGGGTTGTGTCAAGAGTCAGATAAAAGTGGTGTTGACCGGGTAAGCCGTCTTTCGCGGCCACTTCTAGTGCTTGGCGCATCACCGATTGCATGGCTTGGTCAACAAGTCTCGAATAGTCCAATAGATCTTCGCTCATATAACCTTTTTAAATCTATGATTGGGTTTTGGGCAAGGGGGAGCAAAGAGCGATATTATTAGGAAACCCTAAAGTGGGGGGCTTCTGTTGCCCGGTGCCCCCCGAACCGCGCTTACCTATAGTTAGGCAGCGAGAGCCAAGTCATTATCATTGGCAATTGTATATCGGCCCGATAACGGTGGTACCATGCCGAACGAAAAACTTGTCTTTACACGCGCGTCGATCCTATTTCGCCCCCAAAAGTCTGCTAACCCAGCAGATTTTGAAATTGGTGGAGGCGCCGGGTACCGCCCCCGGGTCCGCATCGTTTATTCCACAAGCCGTTTATCGCCATAGCCGGCAAACCGGCGCTTTTAATATGGCCTGATTCTGCCTTAAATTAAAGATCAAGCTGCCTAGATTAAAAAGTTAGGAAATTTTGGTGAAACAATATCTGGACTTGATGCATCGTGTTTTAGAGGATGGCGTCGCGAAAGGCGATCGCACTGGGACTGGAACAAAAAGTATTTTTGGATACCAGATGCGTTTTGACTTAAGTCAGGGGTTTCCATTGGTCACAACCAAGAAGCTCCATCTTCGTTCGATAATACATGAACTTCTTTGGTTCCTTAAAGGTGATACAAATATTGGCTATCTTAACCAAAATGGCGTGAGCATTTGGGACGATTGGGCAGATCCACAAGGTGAATTAGGGCCAGTTTATGGTGCACAATGGCGGTCCTGGCCCGGTCCGGATGGTCGACAGTTCGATCAAATTAAGGAACTGATCAAAGGACTAAAGAACACACCCGACTCTCGAAGACATATCGTTAGCGCCTGGAATGTTGCCGAATTAGATAAAATGGCTCTTCCGCCTTGCCATTGCCTTTTTCAGTTTTACGTGGCCAACGGGCGGCTCTCCTGCCAACTATATCAGAGAAGCGCTGATATTTTCCTTGGCGTCCCATTTAATATCGCTTCATATGCCTTGTTTACGCTTATGGTAGCACAAGTGACAGGCCTGAAAGCAGGCGAATTTATTCACACTTTGGGTGATGCGCATTTATACTTAAATCATATTGAACAGGCGCGTATTCAGCTCTTGCGAGAACCTTTTGAATTACCAGTGATGTCAATCAATGAAAAAGTCGCTGATATATTTGAATTCCGTTTTGAGGATTTTATCCTGCGTGATTATCGATCCCATCCCCATATCTCTGCGCCGATAGCAGTTTAAAGGTTCGCTATGAATTTGAAGGTCTCCTTAATCGTGGCTATCGCTGAGAATGACGTCATCGGGCGTGATAATTCTTTGCCTTGGCAACTTTCTGAAGATTTGAAGAATTTCAAACGCATAACCATGGGCAAACCGATGATTATGGGTAGGAAGACTTTCGAGTCTCTTGGAGCACCACTCCCTGGTCGGCCGCACATCGTTCTAACCCGTGATCAAGATTATCGCGTACCTGGCCATGAGACTGCCCAAAACTTTGAACAAGCTCTGGTTGTTGCTTCTAAACGATCATCTTTGCAGGATGGAGAAATTATGGTCATAGGGGGAGAGCGCGTGTTCAGAGAAGCACTCTCGTTTGCCAACCGATTGTATCTAACAGAAGTTCACATGACAGTAGATGGCGACGTTAAATTCCCGAAATTTGAACGTAAGGATTGGTCGGAAATATCCAGAAATTTCCACCCCGGCTGCCCACAAGACAGCTGCGATTATAGCTTCGTAGTGCTGGAAAAGGCTAATTAATGGCGCATGTTGTCATAATCAGGCCTTGTTTCCTGAAATGATTAAGAGCACTGAAAATGATCACGGGTGGGCCGAAAAAATCGGGATATTTTTGGCTAGAGGGGTGCTTGCCTTTTGCTTTATTTTTCTTTGCAGCGGCGAAACCAATGCGATTGCGGAGGCAAAGGTTCACGAAAAGGCAGGGAACCAGCTGCGTGAATTAGCAGATCGCGTTGTTGTGTTGAAAGAAAAAAGAAAGCTTATTGTCATGCGTGCTGAAAAAGTTCTGAAAATTTTTAACATTGCACTTGGGCGATATTCCAAAGGTCACAAATTACAAGAGGGTGATGCCAGAACCCCAGAGGGTTCTTATGTTCTCGATAAAAAACTCCGTGATAGCCAATTTTATCGGGCGATCCGGATATCCTATCCAAATGAGACTGATAAAGCCCGAGCTGAGGCATCGGGTGTTAATCCGGGGGGTAAAATCATGATCCATGGATTGCCAAATAATAAATCAGAGAAAGATGTTGGTCATCCTTACATTGACTGGACCCAAGGATGTATTGCAGTCACGAACCAGGAAATGCGGGTGCTTTGGTCAATTATTGAGCCGGGTATTCCAATTGAAATACATCCTTAAACAGTGAAAAGTTCTAGATCTTGATGAAACGTCCTTCTTTTTCACCATTGAATATAAGTCTGGCTCGTTCAGTCTCTACCATATGCTCCAAGTGAGCGAGAACTGATCTTCCGGCTGCCCCATGCATTTCGCTTGGTAGATGGTGGTACAACGACTCCACAATTTCTTGAACCGAACCCAGCCCTTTTTCCAGGCATTTGGATATCTCTGCTTCGCGCATCCTTCGATGATTTTTATAGGCACGAGTGAAGCGTTTTGTGTTTGTGATTTCTGGGCCATGAGCTGGCCAATAAATTTCCTCTTCTCTTGATATGCACACGTCCAGGCTTTGAAAGTAGTCCCTCATACTGCCGTCAGGGGGAGACACGATAGTTGTGTTCCACCCCATTATATGATCTCCAGTAAAGAGAGTATTTTCTTCCTTAAGAGCAAAACACATATGGTTAGACATGTGGCCCGGGGTCGCGATGGTTTCGATGGTCCATTCATCACTGGCAATTTGGGTTCCATCACGCAGCACATGATCGGGACTGAAATTCCAATCAATCGACTCCGATGTTTGTTGCTGACTTGGTATTTCCCTGGGGTGTGCACCCCAAATTTGGCCTCCAATTTTTTCTTTTAGTGGGACCACCCCCGGCGAATGGTCGTTGTGTGTATGCGTAACCAAAATGTGCTCTACAGTATCGTCTTTCAGCGCAGAGATAAGGGCGCCCAGGTGTTCCTCTATCAACGGTCCCGGATCAATTACGGCCACATTTCCGTGCCCAATTATGTAAGTATTTGTGCCGTGGAACGTGAAATTACTGGGGTTTCGGGCCACTACCCTCCTTATCATCGGGGTAATTTGCTGAACCTCTCCATATTCAAATTCCATTTGTTTTCTAAATGGGATTTTTGAAGCACTCATTGGTATTACTCGATAATTATTTGCGGACCAGTTTTCTTCGCAATTTCAAGCGCGTTTCGTTGCACTATGTCGGCGATCGAATGGTAAACCAATGCGTGCGGGCTCTTTGGGTCGGACGCGACGAGGGGTTTGCCGGAGTCGGCGCCCGCTCTGATCGCCATCTCAAGCGGGATCGCCCCCAGAAAATTAATTCCCATTTCAATAGCGGCTTTTTCAGCCCCACCATGGGTAAAGATCTCGGATCTTTCTCCACAATTGGGGCATAAAAAATAACTCATATTTTCTATGATTCCCAGAATTGGCACTTCCACTTTTTGAAACATGTTGAGCCCTTTGACGGCGTCCAGCAACGCAAGGTCTTGGGGTGTTGACACAATAATCGCGCCTGCAAGAGCGACGCGCTGTGCGATAGTCAGTTGAGCGTCCCCTGTTCCAGGTGGCATATCGATAACCATTATATCAAGTTCACCCCAATCGGTATCACCCATGAGCTGCTCCAGTGCGCCCATAACCATCGGCCCCCGCCAGATCATTGGTGTGTCCGGAGGAACCATGAAGCCGATCGACATGCATTTTAGCCCGTATTTTTCAATCGGTAACAATCGTTTTCCGTCGATAGAGTCAGGCTTTTCGTCAATGCCCATCATCATCGGAAGAGAAGGGCCATAAATATCTGCATCCATTAATCCAACCTTAAGCCCCGATTGCGCAAGGGCCAGCGCTAAATTCACTGCAGTTGTCGATTTTCCAACCCCGCCCTTACCAGACGCCACTGCGATAACGGCGCCAACGTTTTCTAATAATTTGGGCTTTGGCGTTCCTCGAGAAGCATTTGGCTGCGAAGGTGGCACCTTTTTTGGTTTCTCCGCCGTTAGGACCGCAGTGACCGAGACCACCCCTTCTAAAGCTGCGACTGCATCTGTTGCAGCTTTTCTAATGGGTTCCATATCGTTCGCTTCTGTTGGATTGATCTCAATGGAAAATCCCACATTTCCATTTTTATTGATCAACCCAGAAACCATGTCCTCCGATATGAGGTCTCCGTTCCGAGAGGGAACGATAATTGTCCTGAGAATTTCTATGATCCTATCTTCCAGTTTTTCTGACATTTATGCCGGCCTTTTAATGGTTCATCTGCCTGGGACACCCAGAAAGGTGCGTTTCACTCATTGCGTTCGTAAAGTACCTAACATATATAGCACTAAAGGTTCGGAGCAATGGCGGGGATTTAAGTAAGTGCCTTGCTTCTCTGGGCGATGTATTAATAAATCGGAGATGGCGATGCCTTGGCAACAAAATGGCGGAAAAGGTAATGGAGGCGGCGGCCCCTGGGGTAGCGGCTCTGGAGGCTCTTCGGGTGGGGGTTCAAGCAGAGGCCCAACGCCGCCTGACCTAGATGAATTAATCAAGAATAGCCGAGAGAAGTTTAAGAATATGATGCCTGGAGGGTTGGGAACCGGGAAGGGTATCGCTCTCATCGTTATCGCCCTTCTTGGGGTTTGGCTCTTTTCTGGCATATACAGGGTTCAACCAGGGGAACGGGGGGTAGAACTTCTTTTTGGCGCAAAAGTTTCTGACTCTACGACAGCGCCTGGACTTCATTTTTGGTTTCCGTCGCCCATTGGCAGGGTCTACACCCCAAATGTTGAACAAACTAATGAAATTTTGGTTGGTTTCAGGGGTACTGGAGCAGGAAGCCGTGCCGCAACGGTCAGAGATGTTCCGGAAGAAAGCTTAATGTTAACAGGAGATCAGAACATCATAGATATCGACTATGTTGTTCAGTGGAGAATTAAAAATCCAATAGACTTTCTATTCAATACCCGTGATCCGATAGGCACTACCAAGCTTGCTTCGGAGAGTGCCTTGAGAGAGGTAGTCGGTCAGACAAATCTTGAAGACGCATTAGCCGCTCGGCGAAGTGAAGTTGAAAATAGGACCCGAGAGTCGCTGCAGAAAATTCTGGATGAGTACAAGGCGGGTATATTTATAGCATCGGTGAAGATGCAGAAAGCGGAGCCTCCTCAACCAGTTATTGATGCTTTCAATGACGTGCAACGTGCTAAGCAGGATCGTGAGCGCCAGCAAAATGAGGCGGAGGCGTACAGCAATGACATCTTGCCTAAAGCCAAAGGTCAGGCAGAGCGGACAGTACAGGAAGCCAGGGCGTATCGAGAGCAACGTATCAAGGAAGCTGAGGGTGAAGCGAAACAATTCCTAGAGGTTTACGACGCTTACAAGGGTAATCCAGACGTTACAAAGCGAAGGCTCTATATCGAGAGAATACAAGAGGTTTTGAGCGGCTCAAACAAGGTCATTATTGATAGCGAGAAGGGAGGTGGATCTGGCGTGGTCCCTTATCTCCCATTACCGGAGGTCCAAAAACGTCTTCAGTCGGGCCAGCCGGGTGGAGGACAGTAAAATGAATAAGATTGGACTTATTATTGTTGGGATTTTTGTCATTGTGGGAGGTTTTCTCGCGCTTGATGGGATGTATACGGTCCATGTGACAAGATCAGCGCTTGTGTTGCAGTTTGGTCGTCCAGTAGCGATTAAAACTGAGCCAGGACTTCACTTTAAAGTTCCGATGCTTCAAAGTGTGGAGTATTACGACAAGAGAATTCTGGAGCTGGATCCTCAGCCCCAAGAGGTTATTCTCAAAGATCAGAAACGGGTTAACGTAGATTCTTTCATGCGTTACCGCATCACCAATCCATTAGAATTTAAGAAAAAGGCTGTGACTCAGGCGAACTTTTTGCAACTTTTTGGAGGTCGTCTCAATTCGGAAGTTCGTGCGGCCGTTGGTCAGGTGTTGCTTGCTGACATGCTCTCCCCAAAACGTGATGACATTATGGCGGTCATTACAAAAGAAATCCGGGCCGAAGCAAAGGAATTTGGCGTAGAGGTAGTAGACGTTAGGATTGGTCGGACTGATTTGCCTCGAGCGACGGCTGAATCAGTTTATAATCGCATGCGTTCCCAAAGGGTGGCCCAGGCGGCACAGCTCCGAGCGGAGGGCGCTGAAATCAAGGCTCGAATTCAATCTAATGCGGACCGGGAACGTACCATCATACTCGCTGAGGCGGAAAGACAGGCTCGTATCCTTCGAGGCCAGGGAGAAGGACAACAAACGCGGATCCTCAATGATGCTTTTGGACGGGATCCAGAGTTTTTCGCGTTCTATAGATCAATGGAGGCCTACGGCAAAGCGCTTGGCGATGGAACAACCATGGTGCTCTCACCTGACAGTGAGTTTTTTCGCTTTTTCAATGAAATAGGCAAAGGCTCAAATAAAAAATAAATTAGACCAACATCTCTTTAATGATTTATTACATAGCCACTGCGTTTGCTATTGTGCTTGTGGTTGAGGGTCTCCTCTATGCACTTTTTCCTAGTGGAATGAAACGTATGATGGAGCAAGCGATGATGCTTCCGTCCCAGTCACTTAGGACCGCAGGCTTGGGCGCGGCTGTCATAGGTGTATTTGTTTTGTGGTTGCTGAGGTCCTAGCTGAAGTCCGCTCGGAGGCGAGCAGCTATAAAAAAAACCTCGCAATTTGAGTTGCTAATCCACATCTACAAAATAACTCTCAGTGATAGACATCTATGATGGGCTATCAGGCGTAGTAAAATGGTGTTGGACTTCTAGCAAATCGGTTGGACTGCGAAGCATTAATGGAGTTTTAGAAATGACTGAATTAAAACCCGAGGGGTATCTGAAAAGTAGGACGACCCTGGCTCTTGGTGTTTGGTTGTGCTTTGCAGTGTTGTGTTACTTTGTAAGCACGGGGGTATCCTTGGCCAAGGGGGCTCCAGAGAGCTTCGCGCCGCTTGCAGAGAGGTTGCTTCCTGCAGTTGTTAACATCTCCACTACACAGAACTTAAAGCGTGAAGATAGATCTGGCACGCCAAATTTGCCGCAAGGGTCACCTTTAGAAGAATACTTCAAAGAATTTTTTGAAAGGCAGCAGCGAGGGAATGGCAAACAACCCCGTCAGGCCACCTCGCTTGGGTCAGGGTTTGTGATCAGTTCTGATGGCTTAATCGTTACAAATAACCATGTCATAGATGGGGCAGATGAGATAACTGTCATCTTCCACGATAATACCCAGCTGGATGCGAAAGTCGTAGGAAAAGACAAGAAGACGGATCTGGCGTTGCTGAAGGTTAAATCCAAAAAGTCTCTTCCTTTCGTAAAGTTTGGAAATTCAGATCGTTCGAAAGTTGGTGATTGGGTGGTTGCTATCGGCAATCCATTTGGATTAGGTGGGACGGTAACCGCAGGTATAATTTCGGCGCGAGCACGCAACATAAATGCCGGCCCCTACGACGATTTTATCCAGACTGACGCTTCAATTAATAGAGGTAATTCAGGCGGGCCGATGTTTAATCTCAAAGGGGAAGTCATAGGCATTAATACGGCAATTTATTCACCGTCAGGAGGGAGTGTAGGGATAGGTTTTGCAATTCCTGCGAATTTGGCGAAACCAATTATAGACCAACTTAATGAGTTTGGTCGAGCCAGACGGGGTTGGTTGGGAGTCAGAATTCAAACGGTGACGGAGGAAATTGCTGAAAGCCTTGGAATGAAGGACCCGAAAGGTGCCCTTGTGGCCAACGTTACTCCAGACGGCCCTGCTGAAAAATACGGGATCAAGGTTGGTGATGTAATTACCGATTTTGATCGGAGACCAATCACAGACATGCGCGAATTACCTCGGGCAGTCGCCGAGACCAAAGTGGGCAAGGCAGTAAAGGTGAAGATCCTTCGGCAGGGCAAGGAAAAAACTATTCTAATCACTTTGGGTGAGTTTCCTGAAAATGATGGGGTTGTCGCGTCGAACTCTTCATCAACAAGCGAGGTTGATAAACCATCGACTGTTCTCGGTCTTGAGCTAGCCAAAATCAATTCTGCTCTTAGAAAAAAATTTAAGATAGAAGAGAGTGTTGATGGGGTGATTGTGGTGACCGTCAAAGAGGATAGTCTTGCCGGTCAACAAGGTTTACTCCCGGGAGATATTATTAGGAGGGTCGGACGTAGTCAGGAGGCTCCTTCATCGGGGGCCGACGTTAAGAAGCAGGTCGCTTTGGCTCGCAAGGGTGGAGAAAAAACAATTTTGTTTTTGATAGAGAGAGCAGGTAATTCAAGGTTTGTAGCACTTCAATTGCAAAAAAGAGGGTAAAAGTTCGATTTATGTTATTGGCCCATAAAGATGGCTAGAGATTTATCGGCAAAACTCGTGTTTCTTGAAACCCTGCATGTATAGAAGTGTGGTTAAATCTCCGAAGCGGACAATTGCCGGGGCGTGCTTTTCGACTAGGGGTTTTGCGTGAAATGCCACCCCAATCCCGGCAGCTGTTATCATTGGTATATCGTTTGCCCCATCTCCAACAGCAATGCACTCAGAACGATCGATATTGAGTTTAAGGATTGTTTTCTCAAGAGTTGTTAATTTAGCGTTTTTGTCGAGGATCGGCTGTTGGACCAAGCCGGTGAGGTGTCCTTCCTCAATTAATAATTGGTTAGCGAAAGCCTCATGAAAGCCCACTTTCTTTGCTACGCGATCGGTAAAAAAGCTGAAGCCTCCCGAGATTAGGATGCAGTGAGCGCCATTTGCTGACATGGTTTGAACTAATTCTCTGGCACCTGCCGTAAGTTGGATTTCTTGCCAAGTTCTCTGCAGGGCGTCCTCCGAGAGCCCTTTGAGCATAGACACACGCGCATGCAAGGCAGACTCAAAGTCTAACTCTCCCCTCATCGCCTTTGCAGTGATCTCCGAGATCTCCTCTTTAAGCCCTGCATATTTAGCAAGTTCATCCAACGTTTCTCCGGTCACTATAGTTGAGTCCATGTCGGCCAGGAGAAGTCTTTTACGTCTATTAGTCCTGGGTTGGACGAATATATCTAAGACTTTTGAAGCATCAGAATTGCGGGCAAGCTTTTGAAGGTGTTCCAAATCAACCTGGGATGGAAGGTCGCATGCGAAACCTTCAGCCAACCAGGTTGGTTCTCCTGCTGACAATTGATCACGGACTTCATTAACGAGCTCATTTGTTATTGGGGGGCCGCGTTCCCCAGCGACTAATGTAATTATATTTGTCATGGCTGTTTTATGCGTTTTTAATTGTCAACATACAAGCTGTCTTGGTTTTTTGGCACGGCACGTCCTATTGAAGTTTGGTTGTGGTTTAAATCTAACTATAATTTGCTTCGTAAGTGTCATATTTGGATTTGGGTATGAAGCCTGTAATTATTATCGGGGGGACTACCGGAAGCGGGAAGTCTGACCTAGCCGTTGCTGTCGGTGAAGCCTTTAATGGCGTTGTGATCAATGCGGACTCCATGCAGGTATATAAGGGCCTTGAAATAATATCTGGAGCTCCTTCCCAAACATATTATCGACGTTGTCCGCATAAGCTTTTCGGGTTCAAACCTCCCTGGGAATGGTTTTCGGTTGGGGCATGGTTAGAATTGGCATTAAAGGAGATAGAGGCCGCACACGATAACAATCAACTCCCAATTATCGTTGGAGGCACCGGACTTTATATTCGGTCCCTGATTTCGGGGATAGATCTGATGCCAGAGGTGTCATCAAAAGTTAGGCGTTCGGTACAGGAAAGAATTAATAATCAGGGGTTATCTGCCATGTATGCGCAATTGGCCGAATTCGATCCGGAGATAGCTGCTAAGATAGAGCCGGGGGATGGTCAGCGGATCACACGAGCAATTGAGGTTTATGAATCCACTGGTAAGACGCTATCAAAATGGCAAACAGGTAATTCCGTTAACCGTCCATATAACTTTTTAAAAATTATTTTTCTGCCTGATCGTCAAATTATATATGAGATCTGTAACACGCGAGTGCTAAAAATGTTGGAGGTTGGATTGATGAAAGAGATGATCAGCCTCAAGAATCTTGAGTTAGGTCCCGATTTGCCTGCAATGAAGGCACTAGGCGTACCGCATTTGCTATCTTACTTGTCTGGTCAGATATCCGAAGATCAGGCGATTGAAGGCACCCAAAGGGCCACTCGCAATTATGTAAAGAGACAATTTACTTGGTTTCAAAGGCAGATTATTGCGGATTTAGTCGTAAAAGAGAAATTTTCTAATAAAAATAAACCAAATATCTTTTCAAAAATTAGCAAGTTTTTGTTGACCAATCTGGCTTAAGTCATTAGTTTGCGGCGCTTCCCTCGTGAGGGCGGGGTTCATGATCAAATTTCCGATCGTGAGGGGAGCTTGGCAGGTCTGAATGTATTGATAGGCGGCTACAACAAAATTTTGAGTGTTACATGATGGCAAAAAGAAAATTGAATGGATCAGAAATTATAATTCAGTGCCTGCTTGAAGCAGGAGTGGACACGGTATTCGGGTACCCAGGTGGTGCAGTTTTGCCAATTTACGATGAGCTTTTCAAACAAAATAAATTGAAACACGTCCTTGTTCGTCAGGAAGGCGGAGCGGTCCATATGGCTGAGGGCTATGCCCGATCGACCGGAAAATTAGGAGTCGTTTTGGTTACGTCGGGCCCAGGGGCTACCAATGCGGTTACAGGTTTGGCCGATGCGCTGATGGATAGCATGCCGGTTCTCTGTCTCACCGGACAGGTTCCAACTCATCTCATTGGTAATGATGCTTTCCAAGAGGCAGATACAACAGGCATCACCCGTCCTTGCACTAAGCATAACTACCTGGTTAAGGACGTAAATAAGCTTGCCTCTCAATTGCGAGAAGCAATTTATGTTGCGACATCTGGCCGCCCTGGCCCTGTCGTAGTTGATTTGCCTAAAGACATTTTGATAGAGGAAGCCCCTTTTGAAACAGAAAAAAATCAAAAGTCGTCGCACCGAAGCTATAAGCCCCAAATAAAGGGAGACAAAAAGAACATTGGGGCGGCCGTGGAGCTCATCGCTAAAGCTAAAAGACCACTTTTTTATTGTGGCGGTGGTGTGATAAATTCGGGTCCTCTTGCTGCCAAAAGACTTCAAAAACTAGTGGGACTTGCGGGAAGTCCGGTTACACTGACACTGATGGGGCTGGGTGCTTTCCCTGCAACCAATAAAAAATTCCTTGGAATGGTTGGGATGCATGGCACTTATGAGGCCAATCTTGCAATGCATGATTGTGATGTCATGGTGAATATTGGGGCGCGCTTTGACGATCGTGTAACTGGTCTATTATCCAAGTTTTCGCCTAACTCAAAAAAAATACATGTCGATATCGACCCAAGCTCAATAAACAAAAACGTTGCAGTAGATATACCTATAATTGGTGATTGTGCGAATGTTCTTGGTGAAATGATAAAGGTCTGGCAAGCAAAGAAGGTCAAGCAGGATGACCTTGCAATCTCCAAATGGTGGAAACAGATTGAAGAGTGGCGGGCAAAAGAGTGCCTAAAATACAACCCCTCTACCAAGGTGATAAAACCTCAATATGCTCTCCAACGTCTTTATCAGGCAACCAGAGGTAAAGATACCTACATCACAACAGAAGTTGGACAGCACCAAATGTGGGCTGCCCAATATTTTCATTTTGATCACCCTAATCGTTGGATGACATCAGGTGGCTTGGGCACGATGGGTTATGGTTTCCCGGCGGCCATTGGGGTGCAGGTGGCTCACCCCAAAGCCACTGTTATCGATGTGGCGGGGGAAGCCTCCTTTTTAATGAACATGCAGGAACTCTCAACCGCTGTGCAGTATCGTCTGCCGGTTAAAATTTTTATCCTGAATAATCGTTATATGGGTATGGTTCGGCAATGGCAGGAGTTGCTTTACGGTGGTCGATATTCAGAGAGTTACTCCGACTCGTTGCCCGATTTTGTAAAGTTAGCCGAGGCCTATGGAGCAAAGGGTCTTAGAGCGTTAAAGCCCGAAGATGTCGACCTTGTTATTGACGAGATGTTGAATAGTGATCAGCTTACGATCGCGGATATTGTGGTGGACGAAACAGAAAATTGTTTTCCTATGATCCCGTCTGGTGCTCCTCATAATGAGATGTTGCTAGGGCCTGCTGACGAGGCGGAAAAACCAGTTTCGGAAGCGGGTATGGTTTTGGTCTAAACGATACTTGATTGGAGTTTTGAATTGGAGAACATCGAGAAACACACAATTGCTGTACTAGTAGACAATGAATCTGGGGTTTTGGCGCGTGTAATTGGCTTGTTTTCGGGTAGAGGTTACAATATCGAGAGCCTGACCGTTGCTGAAGTCGATCCGGTTAATCAAATATCGAGGATATGTATCGTCACTTCTGGAACACCGATGATTATCGAGCAGATCAAAGCGCAGCTTGACCGCCTAGTACCGGTGCATAGGATTAGCGACCTAACTGCCTCGGGTGGATCCGTTGAACGGGAACTGGCTCTCATCAAGGTAAAGGGATCCGGAAATAAGAGAGTAGAAGCTCTAAGGATAGCAGATATTTTTCGAGCGCACGTTATTGATAGTACAGGAACTTCTTTCGTGTTCGAAATATCAGGCTCAACCCAAAAAATAAATGCTTTTATCGAGTTGATGGGCCCCCTCGGGTTAGTCGAAGCTTCTAGAACTGGTGTCGTTGCTATTGCGCGCGGGGCAAAGGGGCTTTAGGTAGACGCTTTAGGAAGAAAATACACTGAGCAAAACGCTTTATAATAAAAAGAAAAGAGGACTTACTATGCGTGTTTTTTATGACCGCGACGCGGATGTCAACTTAATCAAATCTAAGAAGGTAGCTATAATTGGATACGGCAGCCAAGGTCATGCCCATGCCATTAATTTGACGGAAAGTGGCGTTGCGGAAGTCGTTGTCGGCCTAAGGGCTGGGTCTTCTAGTATAAATAAGGCTGAGGGTGCAGGTCTGAAAGTAATGTCACCCGACCAAGCAGCGGCTTGGGCAGATGTAGTTATGGTATTGGTGCCTGATGAATTGCAGGCATCTTTATATACCAATGCTCTGCAAGCTAACATGAAAGAAGGTGCCGCACTGGCTTTTGCGCATGGGTTAAATATACATTTCAGCTTGATAGAGCCTCGGCCTGATATGGATGTTTTCATGATAGCGCCTAAAGGGCCTGGTCATACTGTGAGGTCGGAGTATCAGCGGGGGGCAGGTGTCCCTTGTCTCATAGCGGTTGAACAAGATGCCAGTGGAAATGCGCATGAGATCGGTCTCTCTTATGCATCTGCTATAGGTGGTGGCAGAGCGGGGATTATTGAAACAACCTTCAGGGAAGAGTGCGAGACAGATTTATTTGGAGAACAAGCGGTACTGTGTGGGGGTTTAACTTCATTGATTAAATCTGGTTTTGAAACTTTAGTTGAGGCCGGTTATGCCCCTGAAATGGCCTATTTTGAGTGTTTGCACGAGGTGAAATTGATCGTGGATTTGATTTATGAGGGTGGTATCGCAAATATGCGCTATTCAATTTCAAATACCGCAGAGTATGGCGATTACATCTCTGGCCCAAGATTGATTGACGAAAGCGTAAAAGCGAGAATGAAAAATGTCCTCGAAGATATCCAGTCTGGTCGCTTTACGAAAGACTGGGTGCTTGAAAATGCTGCGGGCCAGGCAAGCTTTAAAGCCATGCGTAGACGTGAGTCCGAGCATCAAATTGAAGAGGTTGGCGAACGACTTCGTGGCATGATGCCATGGATCGCTGAAAATCGTTTGGTTGATAAGTCCAAAAACTGAGAAGCTATTTTGATAAAAAAGACAAGTTTTTAGCTGAAATTGAGTTAAATTTTGGTTAATAATTGTCGCGCGAACGTGAAGGCTTTGAACCAAGCTATTTGTTGCATCTTTAAAAAGTGGAGATATATCCTATCTCCAAAGATAGGCTTAATTTAAGGAGCTGGAATATGAACGCCAGCAAAAACAGACCCGATAAGGTAGTTATATTCGACACTACCTTGCGTGATGGGGAACAATCCCCAGGTGCGTCCATGAACCTTGAGGAGAAACTCGGGATTGCCGAGTTATTAGAAGAAATGGGTGTGGATGTGATAGAAGCGGGTTTTCCTATTGCATCTGTAGGAGATTTTGAAGCTGTCAATGAAGTTGCGAAATTGGTTAAGGGCTCAATTGTTTGTGGATTGGCCCGCTCCGCTCGGGGAGATATCGACCGTGCGGCGGAGGCATTGAGACCTGCTCAACAGAGTAGGATTCATACTTTTATCTCCACCAGCCCACTTCACATGAAATTTAAATTGCGTATGGAGCCGGAGGAGGTTTACCAGGCTGTCATTGATAGCGTGTCATATGCACGACAGTTTACAGATAACGTGGAATGGTCCCCAGAGGATGGGTCTAGGACAGAGCATGATTTCCTATGTCGAACCGTCGAGGCAGCGATTAAAGCAGGCGCATTGACGATTAATATTCCTGATACGGTGGGCTACGCTGTCCCGGAAGAGTTTGGTTCCTTGATCGGGATGCTCAAAAATCGTGTGCCAAATATTGATAAGGCAATCATTTCAACTCATTGCCACAATGATTTGGGATTGGCTGTGGCAAATTCACTCGCTGGGGTGTCTGCAGGTGCTCGCCAGATAGAATGCACGATCAATGGTTTGGGAGAACGAGCCGGAAACGCAGCCATGGAGGAAATTGTCATGGCCTTGCGAACGCGGAGTGATATGTTGCCATTCACTACGGGAATAGACACCACCCATATTACTAGAGCATCTCGGATGGTAGCGTCAGTGACGGGATTTGCGGTGCAGCCGAATAAGGCCATTGTCGGGGCAAATGCTTTCGCCCACGAGTCGGGTATCCACCAAGATGGCATGCTAAAAAATGCCCAGACCTATGAAATTATGACGCCGGAATCGGTGGGCTTGACCCAATCTAAGCTTGTGATGGGAAAGCATTCTGGTCGCCATGCCTTCAGGGTAAAGCTAGAGGAACTGGGTTACGAGCTGGGTGAGAATGCCATTCAGGATGCGTTTCTAAGATTTAAGTCGCTTGCCGATAAAAAAAAGGACGTTTATGACGAAGATATTGTAGCGCTTGTGGATGATGAGGTGCAGAGCAATAAAGACTCAATCCAATTTGCTTCGCTTAGGGTGATTTGTGGATCAGAGGGTCCCCAAACAGCTACTCTCGCTCTTACAATTGATGGTGCATTGCGCGAGGTAACAGCTGAAGGAGATGGGCCAGTTGATGCTACATTCAACGCCATAACAGAAATTATTCAACACAATGCTTGTCTGCGGCTATATCAGGTGCACGCGGTTACTGAAGGCACTGATGCCCAAGCAGAAGTTTCGGTTCGGTTGGAGGAGAAGGGAAAGAGTGTCGTTGGGCGCGGCGCTGATACCGATACTTTGGTGGCAAGCGCGCGTGCATATCTCAATGCTCTCAATAAATTAATCGAGAAGCGAGAAAAAACACTACCGGGGGCACTATCCGCGTAAAAAGGTTGCGACATGAATGAATTTTATGAGGGGTAGCTAAAAATGTTCTCGAAACTTCGGGCCATATTCTCTGCGGACATGGCCATTGATTTAGGAACGGCAAATACTCTGGTCTATGTTAAAGGTCGGGGCATAGTTCTTGATGAGCCCTCGGTTGTCGCGATAAGTGAAACAAGGGGTAAAAAGCAAGTTCTCGCCGTGGGTGATGAAGCCAAGTTAATGTTGGGAAGAACGCCTGGTAACATTCTTGCGATCCGACCGCTCAGAGATGGCGTTATCGCTGATTTCGAGGTGGCAGAGGAGATGATAAAGCACTTCATAAGAAAAGTGCATAATCGAAGAACCTTCGTGAGCCCTGAAATTGTTGTTGCTGTGCCCTCTGGTTCTACCGCAGTGGAACGGCGAGCTATCGAAGACTCTACGCTTTCTGCAGGAGCACACAGAGTTCATGTTCTTGAGGAGCCAATGGCCGCGGCCATAGGAGCGGGGCTTCCGGTCGCCGAGCCCACGGGGTCGATGGTTGTAGATATCGGAGGCGGGACGACTGAGGTAGCTGTTTTATCTCTTGGTGGACTTGTTTATTCACGCTCTGTCCGGGTAGGTGGTGATGCAATGGATGAGGCGATCGCGGCTTATGTCCGAAGGAACCATAATCTCTTAGTAGGGGAGAGTAGTTCTGAGCGGATCAAAAAAGAGATAGGTTCTGCTAGTATCCCCGCTGATGGTGAAGGTAAGACAATAGAAATAAAAGGGCGGGATCTCTTGAATGGGGTCCCGAAAGAAGTAATTATGTCTGAAAGGCAAGCCGCTGAGAGCCTTGCTGAACCGGTCGGAGCGATAATAGATGCTGTCAAAGTTGCGCTGGAACATACCGCGCCTGAGTTGGCTGCTGATATTGTAGATAAGGGAATTGTTTTGACAGGTGGGGGAGCTCTCCTCGGCAATCTAGATCTGGTCCTCAGGCATGCAACTGGTTTGCCTGTTTCGATTGCTGAGGATCCTCTATCGTGTGTTGCCTTGGGAACCGGTCATTGCCTTGAAGATATGAAGCAATGGACTAATGTTTTTTCCAGCTCTAGTTGAGAGCCTGATGGCTTTAGAGTGTTTTTTCACTCGAATTTAATTGATTATGAGGATTAACTCTAAATTTAAGCATGGATCACGTCTGATCAGGCTCTCCTTTCCTCTGAGGGCAATGGTCCATAAATCTCTAATTTTTATTCTAATATCGGCTGCCATTAGCTTTATGGTATTAGATAAGAATGAAAGCGCTACCATTGAGAAGACTTCAGTGGTGATAGCAGATATATTTTCGCCAATACTTGATTTTATATCGAGGCCAGCAGCGTCAATTAATCAGGTCCTCCAGGGTCTAGATAATCTATCGCAATTGCATAAGGATAATTCGGTTCTTAGAGCAGAAAATGAAAGGCTAAACGACTGGAAAATGATTGCTCGCGATTTAAGAGCTCAAAATAAGGCATTGAAAACTCTCTTAGGATATACTGGCGATCTGCCCCCATCTCAAATTACGGCCAGAGTAATTGGCGACGCGGCCGGCCCCTTTGTTCGTACTTTAATTATCAATGTTGGGACCGATCGCGGCATAAAAAAGGGTAATGCGGTCATTTCGGGTGAGGGGTTAATCGGTCGGGTAATTGCAGTTGGTAAAAATTCAGCGCGGATTTTGTTGATTACAGATATAAATTCCCGCGTTCCTGTGCTGGTTGAATCATCGCGGGATAGGGCAATCCTAACGGGAACCAATGCTGGTCAGCCAAAGCTTTTATTTTTGCCTGCATCTGCGGATTTAACCGAGGGAGACAGGGTGGTTACCTCGGGTCATGGAGGTGTTTTGCCCGCCGGTTTGCCCGTGGGAACTATTTTAAATGCAGGTGATGGAAACGTTCTTATTTCAACTTTTGCGAGGCTGGATCGACTGGAGTATGTGCGAGTGGTGGTTCGCGATAAAATTATCTCCCCGGATCTAAATTGATAAGGAAATTGGCTTTTTGAATGGAGCAAGAAGGTGCTTAGTAACCTTTTAAACTTTGTTGAGAATACTGCTCGACACCAAGTTCCTTTGATGACCATGATAGTGTTGGTGCTGATGTCAGTTCCGCCGTTGTATTTGCCTCATTATGGTGGGATCGCAATTAATTTGAGTTTAATCGGATTGTTTTATTGGTCTGTTTATAAGCCAGAACTTTTACATCCAGTTACTACTTTCTTGGTGGGTTTATTTTATGATTTTTTAGCTGGCACACCTGCTGGGATGTTCGCTCTGATATTTTTAGTCGCAAGAGTATTGCTCGGTATCTATAGCAAGCGCCTTAGAGGAACGACTTTTTTGCCTCTTTGGGTAGGATTTTCATTAGTGGTCTTTGGGACGAGCTTCGTGGGTTGGCTAGCTTGTTCACTATGGTACGGCGAGCTTTTAGATCTAGTTTCAGTTCTATTTCATTCAATATTGACGGTGGCATTATTTCCTTTCGGGGCGGCTTTGTTGATATGGATTAGCCGGAAAGTTTACAGGGTAAGCTAGATGCATCGGGAAGACTCCGAACGTCGTAAGCAGTTCACCCGCCGCACCTTAATCTTGGCCGGTGCTCAACTTGGTTTGGTCGGAGTTCTTGGAGGGCGACTTTACCAGCTTCAAGTGTTAGAGGCGGATCGATTTAAAACCCTTGCAGATGATAATCGTATAAATATGAAATTATTAGCCCCTCCAAGGGGAAGAATATTCGATCGTAATGGTCAGCCTTTAGCTGTAAACCGAATGATTTATAGGGCTGTTCTTACATCAGAGCAGACGGAGGATGTTGAGAATACCCTCAGGAATTTCGTCAAGCTTGCGGGAACCGGTCCTTTAGATGTTCAAAGAATTTTAATGGAGACCCGCCGCCGGCGAAGTTTTGTTCCTGTGACTTTAAAGGATAACTTGGATTGGGAAATGGTCGCAAAAATAGAGGTAAATGCTCCTGATCTACCTGGAATATCAATCAACGCCGATCAAACAAGGGAATATCCTCATGGGGAGGAAGTTTCACACTTACTGGGTTACGTCGCTCCACCGCCGCCAGGTTCAAGGGACAGAGATCCATTGCTCGAGTTGCCAGGTTTTCGTGTTGGAAAAACAGGTATTGAGAGGCAGTTTGATTTAACTTTGCGCGGAAAAGCGGGTAACACTCAGCTTGAGGTCAATGCTTTAGGTCGTGTGATCAGAGAGCTTGAGAGAAAAGAGGGTGTCGCTGGAGAAGACGTTGTGTTGACAATTGATCTCAACCTACAACGGTTTGCTAGAAAACGTTTGTCTTCACTTAAAAGTGCGGCCGCGGTGGTATTGGATGTCGAGAGAGGCGATATTTTAACGTTGTGCTCTGTACCCGGCTATAACCCCAATGATTTTAATAAAGGACTTAGTCGAGAAGGCTGGGAAGCAATTAAAGGAAACAAATATGAGCCTTTGATCAACAAATCAATTTCGGGGGTCTATGCCCCAGGCTCTACTTTTAAAATGCTCGTCGCCCTGGCAGCATTAAAATATAATTTAATTGGCCCCCGAAATACTATTTTTTGCCCAGGTCACTTCACACTCGGTATGGGTAAATTTCATTGCTGGGCTAAGAATGGACATGGCTCTATGAATATGAAACGAGCCCTTCAGCAAAGTTGTGATGTTTATTTTTATGAACTGGCCAATAGGGTTGGTATTGAGCGTATTGCAAAGATGGCTGGCATTTTGGGGCTTGGGAATCTGACAGGTATAGGTCTTCCTGGGGAGAAAGTCGGCTTGGTGCCGACGCGATCTTGGAAGAAAAAAATATTGGGTAAGCCTTGGCAGGGTGGAGAGACTATTTTGGCTGGTATAGGTCAAGGTTTTGTTTTATCGACGCCTCTTCAGCTCGCGGTCATGACAGCGAGGTTGGCAACTGGACGCGAGATAAAGCCGCATCTTCTGCGTGCTCTGGTCTCTGGCGATAAGATAAGATTGATAGAGAAGCCCCTGCCCTCGAAACTAAAGATAAACCCGAGTCATTTAGAGGTCATAAAAAATGGTATGGATGCAGCGGTCAACACGCCGCGCGGGACCGGTTGGGGGGCGAGGATCTCTGAGAGAAAACTCTCTATGGCGGGTAAAACTGGAACCTCTCAAGTGCGCCGTATTAGTTCAGAGGAACGTGAGACAGGTATCATTAAAAACGAAGAGCTCCCTTGGAAAGACCGCGACCACTCTCTTTTTGTCGCATTTGCACCGATAAAAAAACCCAAATTAGCCATTTCCGTAATTGTTGAGCACGGCGGCAGTGGATCTAAGGTCGCCGCCCCGGTGGCTCGTGACATATTGGAAGAAGCCTTTAAGCGCGATCTATTAACCACGTCCGGTAAAACAAATTAAATATGGTTTCTAGGGCTGCATATTCCCCAGATAATATAAGTTTGGGTCAAAAGTTAAAAATGGTCAGTTGGCCCTTGCTTTTTATTCTCTGCTTACTTGCTGGAGTAGGTTTCTGCATGCTGTATTCTGCTGGAAACGGCAATTGGGAGCCCTGGGCATCAAGACAGCTTACTCGTTTTATGTTTGGAATGGGTATTCTGCTTTTGGTCGCAGTTACGGATATACGAATTTGGTTGAGATATTCTTATTTCATTTACTTCCTATCATTAGCTCTGTTGGTGGCAGTTGAATTAAAGGGTGTAATTGGAATGGGAGCCCAACGCTGGATCGATCTCAAATTTGTGCAGTTGCAACCATCCGAGATTATGAAAATAGCAATGGTTCTCGCCCTGGCAAGATACTTTCATGGTATCACCCTATCTGAATTAAAAAGTATTCGTTGGCTTCTAACTCCTGTATTGCTGATAGCGATACCGGTTGGCTTAGTGCTTCGTCAGCCGGATCTGGGGACCGCTGTTATGCTTGGTTTAACTGCACTAGTGGTATTTTTTCTTGCGGGGGTAAGATTATGGAAATTTCTCCTAGCAGGGCTCACTGCGTTGGTCTTTTTGCCTGTTGCTTGGTCCCTCTTACATGAATATCAAAAGCGTCGTGTCTTAACATTTCTAGATCCAGAATCTGATCCTCTTGGGGCTGGGTATCATATTATTCAATCAAAAATTGCACTCGGGTCAGGGGGTATTTTTGGGAAAGGGTTGCTTGCTGGGACCCAGAGCCACTTGAGTTTTTTGCCTGAAAAGCAGACAGATTTTATATTTACGATGTTTGCTGAGGAGTTTGGTCTGGTCGGGAGTTTGGCGCTTTTGGGCCTATATACGTTGCTGATCGGTTATGGTTTTTTTATTTCCTATCGAGTACGGAATCAATTTGGCAGGCTGGTCTGTGCAGGCATTATCAGCGTACTTTTTTTCTATGCCTTTATAAATATGGCCATGGTCATGGGTCTAGTTCCCGTGGTTGGGGTGCCTTTACCCCTTGTTTCGTATGGAGGAACCTCGATGCTTTCGCTCATGATTGGATTTGGATTCTTGATGTCAGCTAATGTGCACCGCGATGTCCAAATCAGTCGTCGCGGTGATTTTATTGATTAATTACCGATACACGGCCGCCTGAATTGATAAACTCGACTTCTATTTCTTGTTTTTTAGGCGACTTATGACAAACTTCTCGCATTGAGGAAATCATTCTTTTTAGGCCTAGCTATGAACGACTTTGCTACCGTAACCCAACTTACTCCGCAGGTTCGTCCTCTGTCTAATGCAGGTGGCGCAGCAATCACGGGCATTGACTTGCGAAGTTCAATCTCTGAAAAAGTTGAGGAAATGCTTCGATCCGTATGGAGAGATTATCTTGTGTTGGTTATTCGTGACCAGAATATCGAGGAACAGCATCAAGAACGATTTTGTAAAATTTTTGGAAACTTAGCTGGTTTACGTTCCAAAGTGTATAGAACATCGGGCAATACTAAGTCGCATGCTTTGTGGGTGGCGAATGCCGAAGACTCATCACGACCAACTGCAGTGCAACAAGGCGAAATGATGTTTCACATCGACCAGTGTTATACTGAACGTCCTTCAAAGGCCTCAACTTTATACGCTGTAACTATTCCGGATGAGGGAGGGAACACCCGATTTAGCAATTTAATAAAGGCTTACGAGGGACTGAGCGATGATTGGAAAATGCGCATCGAGGGTTTGCGGGCTCTGAATTATTTCGATTACCAGGCTAACGCTACTACAAGACCGGAAACCATCGATCCGAATGGCCCGCAATTTCTTCACCCTATCGTTCGGACACATCCTGAAACAGGGCGAAAATCTTTATTTGTAAATCGCCAGATGACGATGTTTATCGAAGGCTTGGGGGCTAATGAAAGCGACGAGATTTTGAATTATCTTTTTGAGATGATAGAGGATCCGACAAATGTGTATGAGCATGTTTGGAAAGTAGGGGACCTAGTTCTTTGGGATAATCGTTGCACTGCACATGCTAGAACTTATTATAATCCCAAAGAGTCCAGACTTTTGCGCAGGATGACAGTGCTGGATGAAAACCCTGTAAAGTAAATGACAATAATCGTGGATCGGCTGGGAAAATTTAGTGGTTTTTCTCAGGCAGATAGAAACTGATTTTCCGGGCGCGGAAGCCCAAGATTTTCTCTCAAAGTGTTACCTTCATAATCTTCTCGATAAATTCCTCTTTTTTGGAGAATGGGAACTAGTTTTTCGACGAAATCATCGAGGCCTTGGGGTAAATATGGGAATTGTATTGTAAATCCATCTGCCCCCCCAGTGGAAAGCCACTCCTCCATCTGATCAGCTACTAGCTCGGGCGGTCCCATAAGACAGAGGCTCGAGTGACCACCAATCCTCTGGGCTAGTTGTCGGACTGTAAGACCCTCCTCCTTGGCTATTCGAATTGCTTTTTCTCTACTTGATTGTCCAGCATTTGTCTCTGGTATATCGGGTAGCATCCCGTCGGGGTCAAATACAGATGCATCAGTACCGAGGGCGATGGACAAAGATGCTATCGCACTTTCAAAGTGAACGAGTGAGTCTAGTTTAGCTCGTCTTTCCTTTGCCTCCTCCAGCGAATTGGCAATGATGACCATGCAAGCAGGTAGGATGTGCATGTGCCTAGGGTTACGACCGATTTGTTTCATGCGGCCCTTTACGTCTGAGTAAAATTCTCGAGCATGATCGATCGTAGGCTGAGACGTGAATACTACTTCAGCTGTTTCTGCAGCTAGTTGGCGTCCAGCGTTTGATGCGCCTGCTTGGACGATAACCGGCCATCCCTGGATAGGGCGGGCAATGTTTAGGGGGCCGCGAGATTTTAAATATTTTCCTTGATGATTGAGTATATGCATTTTTTCTGTATCGAAAAAAATGCCAGTTTTTTGGTTGCGAACGAATGCGTCATCCTCCCAGCTATCCCAAAGACCTGTAACGACGTCGTAAAATTCTTTCGCTCTACTGTATCTTTCGTCATGCTCCATTTGGAATTCTATCCCGAAATTTCTGGATGCATTGGGGTTCGCGGTTGTAACAATGTTCCAGCCCGAACGTCCTCCGCTGATGTGATCAAGCGAGGCAAACCGGCGCGCGACATGATACGGGGCATCATAAGTTGTTGATGATGTTGCAACGAGACCTATTTTCTTGGTGACCATGGCGAGAGCAGAAAGAAGCGTCATAGGTTCAAAAGAAGTTGGGGTGGCTGACCGCTTAAGCGCTTCAATTGGCATGTTTAGCAACGCAAGGTGATCAGCCATAAAGAATGTATCGAATTTTCCTTCCTCTAATTTCTGGATAAACCGAATAATGTGGTTGAGGTTAAAGTTTGCATCAGCAAAGCCACCGGGATATCTCCAGCCACCCGTGTGGATGGTGGCTGGTCTCATAAAAGCGTTGAAGTGAAGTTTTCTTTTAGTACTCATAAACCGTATCCAATTTGTGCTTTCCACGTATGAATTTGATGAATTATTGGGCCATCCAGTAAAAGATCACGAGATTATGATCCGTTAATTTATACTTTTACAGTCCCACCGATCCGGGGCGTAGGTTTGTCATTCATGAATACCTGGAAAAGCCCGGCAGTTATGCCTATCAGGACTCCAATCTGCCAAGCTAGGTCATAATTTCCCATCGCATCAAACAAAAGCCCGGCTCCCCAGGCGCCGATAAAGGACCCAGTTTGATGGCATAGAAATGCTATTCCGGTTAGAGTTGCCATGTTTCTTAGGCCAAATATTTGAGATACCAACCCGGTGACCAGTGGCGCAACTCCGAGCCAAAGAAAACCCATGACAGCTGCAAAAATTAGAGTGGTCATGGGGGTTGCAGGGAGCAAAAAATAAACCACGATAAAAGATGACCGTAATATATATACTCCACCCAAAAGAATCTGTTTGGGAAACTTTCCACCTAACCAGCCAAGAACGTAGCATCCCACCGCATTAAAACCGCCTATCACAGCAAGAGCCTGGGCACCCAAGGCCGGCGATTGACCGCAAAGTTCAAGATAGACGGGTAGATGAGCTGCGATAAAGATCAATTGTAGGCCACAGACAAAATAAGCGACAGCCATGGTCACATACCCTTTGTGCTCCCAAGCCTCCAATAAAACTTCCCTGAGAGACATGTTGATGCCGGCGTCAATATTTTGACCATCACCTATTTTATCTTTGAAGACCTGATCTCCCGCTCCAGTAAAAAAAGCTGCTGGGATCATAACTGCGCACAATCCAAGGAAGCCGACCATCGCAAACAACCATCCGTCGGAGTCGATCATCCCCTGGGCGAGTGGTGCAGCAATAAAGGTGCCGATAGAGCCAAAAGCGGAGATAGTGCCAAGGGTAACGCTGCGTTTTAATGATGATACCGCTCGCGCGGACGCAGCCAGAGCTAGACTTAGGCCAGTGCAAGCCAGAGCCAGCCCCACCATTACACCAAGGCCTATCCATAGGCCTATAGGTCCTGTCGCCACCATCGTGACACCTAGCCCCGCCGCGTATAAAAAAGAACCCAGAATGGTCATCATTCTGCAACCGAGGCGGTCCGCGATTGCACCGATGAGGGGCTGGCTCAGGCCCCAAGTAAGATTCTGCAAGGCAATTGCTAGCGTAAAGTCCGCAACCGTTATCCCCAGATCTTGTGTAACTGGATTGACAAAGAGCCCGAAACTCTGGCGCATGCCCATGCTCATCGTGAGCATCAAGCTTGCGCCGGTAAGGACAGATATTGTTTGGGCGCTAGTATACCCTGGATTTCTAAAATTCTCGGAAAATTGAGCCACAGACTTTAGATAGGTATGACCAATAGGGTATCTATACGCCGTGATTCTAATATGACACGGCGCTCTGCAAATTTAAGTTCCCCATTATAGTCGACAATTTTGTCCACGTAGCGACCTGCCGCAAAAAGCATCATTTCACCCTCTGACATCGTTCGGACCAGAGTAAAATTTGATTTTGTTGCAATCACACCTTGAGATGCGCTGGAGATATGAAGTGCGCTGACTGAATGACAGTAGGTGTGGGGCTCATAAATATTTGCCTGTCTTAATGCAGTGATCCGATCGCGAAACATCCCAGTCCCTTTACACTGGACAAGGCATATTGGTAGGCCCATTTCATGATTTTCGCGTGTAGAAATACTGTATTCGCCATCAGCTGTGAAGAAATTTGGCCAGTCTTCCAACCGGTCATCATCTATTGTGTGCACGTAATTTGCATTGAGTGCATCAATACGAAGCCTCAGGGAGACTTCATCATCTAGTTGGCTTGGGATCGATGCCATCCTAAATCTCCATGCACTCTCTCCAGCCCTTCCAAAACCCTCTGACAGCGGCTTCAGTAACCCGTGATCCTTGACTGGGTTCAATCGCTCGTCCACCCATCGGCATCACTGTCAGGGCTTCGCGATCCGATTTGGCAGCACGCTGGACCCATGCTCCAACTGCGCCATCCTCCATAGAGATGAAGCCTGCTGGACCTACTAAATTATTGGTGGCGACCCGGTGTTGAATCATTTCTTCATCATCATCTTCGAAGCCGAGTATCGTCCATATTAACTCAGACTCGTTCACTCCCTTGGGTATTAGCTGGCGCACAGCCAGACAATTTAAAATTTGCTGGATAACAAGGGTCGGAAAAATAGTTTGAATATTATTGGTAACATTATCGCCTAGCTCTAATTTGTGTTCCATTAGTGTGGGATCTTCAAGGCTGTATGCATCTTGCTTAGACCTAACATTCTCTTTAACTATTTCATCATCCGAAATGTCGGTTCGTTCGGTGTAACTGAGATGGTGCCAACCCGAGTCACTGATTTTTATTCCACCTCCCATATTGGGTCTCACGACACCAAATGTATTGTGAAAAACATGAAGCAGACTGGCATGATAGGAGTCCTTGTTGTTCTCAACATATAGCTTCCAGTTATTTTTAAAAATCTGGGAGTAGTAGCCCAATACCTTCAGAGGTTTGATGAGGACTCGATCTACTGCTGATACTAATTCATCTCCCAAGTAATCAGCTACTGGTTCTGTCTTTTCCGAGAAGGTTCCAAACACCAGGCCCCGAAAAACCTCTACCCTTAGTCGCTGGAGCCCGTGTTCCGAATTTTTAAATTCATCTGTAAGGCCACCCTTGCCGCCCACCCCTCGCCGGAACGCGACAGCGGTGAGATTTCCCCTGAGGTCGTATACCCAATTATGGTAAACACAAGCCAATTCTTTTACATTGCCTCGCGGCTTGTAACAAACCAAAGATCCTTTATGCGCACAACGATTTACCATCGCATTTATATCACCGGCCTCATCGCGTACGACGATGATGGGCGTGTCCCCGGCATAGGTTGTCTTATAATCACCCGGTTCCGGGATTTCACACTCTAGACAGAGAAAATTCCATACATTTCCCTGAAAAACTTTTTTCTGCTCAACGCGATAAAGTTCCTCATCCGTATACACCTGAAAGGGCACGCGCGATGTATCCTCGTATGGCCACACAAAATCCGGATAATTGCCTCTATCTATGGTGTCCATTTTAATAAGTCCTTAACCCAATAAATCTGTAGGGCACTCTATCAAAACAAGAATTTGCTGCAATAGATAGCTTATCGTCTTCTTGCAAAGGGCGGACCAAAGTGAAATTCTTGTACAATGTCTAACTCGTGCCAAAAAATAACTAATACATTTGTTGGTCAGCCAGTTCCCCGTATCGAAGATTTGAGGTTGCTTCCTGGACGTGGCCAATTTGTTGACGATATGTCTCGGGAAAATTTGTTATATGCCGTAATGTTTCGTAGCCCAATTGGCCACGGTCGAATACTCTCCATTGATACTTCTGCCGCGGCAGCTCTGCCTGGAGTTTATTCTATAATTACTGAGGCAGATCTGCCGGCCCAGATGCCACTCGTGCCGCTCAGGTTGATGCCTATGGAAGACCTCATACCTCTTGGTCAGCCAGCCCTAGCAAGAGATAAAGTTCGATATGTAGGGGAAGTAATTGCGATAATTCTAGCAAAAAATATTGCGATTGGGGAAGACGCAAGGGGTCTAATCGAAATTGATATTGAGCCTTTGCCGGCTATCTCGAACACCGCGGATGCGCGGGATAATAGATCTTTGCTGTTTGAAGGATGGGGGAGTAACGAGGCCGTCGTTTATTCCGCCCAAAAAGGCGATGCCCGGGCTGCTTTTGAGAATGCTGACTATATCCGGCGAGAGAAATTTTCAACACAAAGGCACCTGGCCTTGCCTATGGAGGCCCGTGGAGTGCTGGCCGAATGGAATGATACGCGAAGCACTCTTAAAGTGGATGGTGCCGCTAAAGTACCTTTTCCCAACAGACGTATACTGGCCGATATGTTGGATATAGAGGAACGCGCCATTCAAATGATAGAAGCAGACGTGGGCGGTGGATTTGGAGCCAGGGGTGAATTCTTTCCAGAAGACTTTTTAGTTCCCTTTGCTGCGCGTCAAACTGGACGGCCGGTTAAATGGATCGAGGATCGGCGGGAAAATCTTCAGACCACCGGGCATGCTCGCGAAATGGATTGTGAAATAGAAATCGCCTGCCGGTCTGACGGCGCTGTTATTGGCTTGCGAGGTGAGGTGTGGGTTGATGCCGGTTCGTATTTTCGTACTAACGGGCCCATAAGTCCCAGAAACGTGGCTCAGTTTATGTCAGGGCCCTACCGAGTGGCTAATATAGAAATTAACTCACACACGATGCTCACCAACAAGGCTCCGATTGGCACCTATCGTGGTCCCGGCAGATTTGAAACGATTTTTTTCTGCGAGCGTTTATTTGATATGGCGGCGAAAGATCTTGGTATTGATCCCGCAGAATTTCGGAGACGCAATTTGGTTCGAGAAGACGAAATGCCCTATCAAATAGCTACGATAACCCCTGTTTCAGTCACAGATGAGCTGGATAGTGGTAATTACGAAAAGATCCTAGATCGGTGTATTGATGAGATAGGTTGGGCCGATAAGCGACCACTTTGTGGAAATTTGATTGAGGGGGTCTACCATGGCTTGGCAGTCTCTTGTTTCATTGAGGGTGGTGGGGCTGGACCCCGGGAGAATGCAAGCGCGGCTATTCGGTCGAACGGCTCAGTTTGCGTTCATGTGGGCTCTACCTCGGTGGGACAAGGCGTTGAAACCATTCTCACTCAGATCGCTGCTGATGCGATGGAGGTACCCCTTGATAAGATCACTCTCGCCCATGGCTCAACGGATCTAATAAGCGAAGGCTTTGGATCATATCATTCGAGATCAACGGTGATGGGTGGGTCTGCAATAATTTTGGCAATAACTAAATTACGTGAAAAGATAAAAGAAGTTGCTGCTCGCCGTTTTGATTGCCGGGTTGATCAGGTCAATTTAGTTAATCAAATGGCGCTGGGACCGGATCAAAAAAGCGCTACTTTTTCTGAGTTAGCCGACGGTGTCGAAAAGGTGGAGGAGACTTTTCATAATCATAAGCATACTTACGCCAATGGATCTGCGGCGGCTCATGTCACTGTCGACCCTGAAACCGGAGAGGTAAGGATAGTTGATCTCGTTTTTTTTGAAGATGTCGGGAAGATTATTAACCCCATGACTTTGAAGGGGCAGGCCATAGGGGCGATGATGCAAGGGCTCGGAGGAACCTTTCTCGAGCATGTGATGTATGACCAAGAGGGTCAGCTAATATCCGGAACATTGGCTGATTATCTGGTTCCATCCTCCTCAAGCTTTCAAAATCTGCAAGCCTATCTGTTAGAAGAGCACCCGTCCCCAATCAGTCTTCTCGGCGCAAAGGGAGCAGGGGAAGGCGGCTTATTGCCAATCGGTGGTTTAATGGCGAATGCCGTGTCAAATGCATTATCCTCACTTGGGGTAGAAATTAGAAAGCTACCACTAACGCCAGACTATATTTGGACCTTAATAAATGATGCGGTAAAGCCAATTCAGACCTCTGAAACCGATCATTTAGATGTCTGAGAAGGATACAATTCATTTAGCTGCAGACCTGTCTTTTCTGCACACTGATTTTCTTTGGCGTATGCCAGGGTCTTGGGCAGGTTACCCATATTATAGCAGTTCTGAATTTTATGAAGAAATAGCAAAAACTGCTGAGCGGGGTAGGATGGACCTCCTTTTTTTTGGTGATACCGGCGGCACCTCGGAAGATTTTGGGGGATCACATGATGCAGTGGTGACCAATGGGGTAAAATGGCCACGTCACGATATGACTCCTATGATCCCGATCTTAGCGCGCATGACAAAACAAATTGGTTATGCGTTAACTATGTCTACGACTTATCATCATCCGTTTCATTGTGCACGGGTATTTAACGCCCTTGACCATGTTACAAAAGGGCGGATTGCATGGAATGCGGTGACATCGGCCTATAAGTGGGAGGCAATGAATTGGGGCTTCGATGTGATGATGGAGCATGGCGAACGCTATAGAAGAGCCCAGGAGTTTTTGGAAGTTGCTGGCCGACTATGGGATAGTGTTGAGCCTGATGCGGTTGTGTTAGATAGGGAAGAGGGCTTATTTCTGGATCCAAATAAAGTTCACCGACTAGATTTTAAAGGCGAATATTTTAATGTTCGGGGTCCATTGCCCGCGTTGCCATCGCCTCAACAAAAACCGTTGATTATCCAAGCTGGGCAGTCTGGCCCGGGTATGAATCTCGCTGCAAGATTTGCAGACCTGCAATTTAGCACGAGAAGAACAATTGATAGCATGAAGAAGCATCGAACCGAGATCGATAAACGATTATTGAAATTCTCGCGAAAACCCAGAGATCTTGGAATTCTGTGGTCGGTTAGAGTGCAGGTGGCGGAGTCTCAATCTGAGGCAAGAGCTAAGGAAAAAGCTTTTCTCGACGCAATACCTCCTGAAGGAGGCCTTATCGAAATGTCTCAATGGTTTGGCGTAGATTTTTCTTTGGCAGATCCGGAAATGACCCTGGCTGATTTTATTGATCAGGTTCGTGAGACAAATGGGAATCTAGGAACTTTTGAGGAGATACTCAGAACGACAAACCCTAATACGACAGTGAAAGAGCTTGGCCGGGATTACCTAACTAAGCGGATAATGGCGGTTGAGGGGACACCCAAGGCAATTGTGGATGAATTAGAACGGGTGCATTTTGAGACTGGTGCAAATGGAGGATTTATCCTTGGTCGAGGATATCACGCAATGAATAACATTAGGGACTTTGTGGATCTTGTTGTACCAGAACTGCAGAGAAGGGGTCTCTCTAAAAAGGAATATTCTTCCGGTACACTCAAGGATAATTTCAACGACTAATGAATTGAGCTAAGCGACCTTCCATTCTGCCCAACCGCATCCAACATAGACTTCTAGTATTGGAGCGTAATCAATCAATTCGAACCCCTCACCATTCATTACCGCATGGGCAATTATCCAACTCCGGATCTCTTCGCTCCCATTCCCTGCATTTGGAAGGTTTTTTATAAGCTTTTCAATAATTTCGGCTTCATTTGCTTTTGAGAATAAATCAATACAATCTTTATCAAACCGTTCGTCAATTTTTCCCATCGTTGGCTCGCCGATAGAGTGACTGAGACCACCAGATCCGATCACCGCAACTTTGAGATCCTCCGGGTAATTTACGATAGCTGATCGGATCATTCGGCCCCAATCGAAGCAGCGTTTTATGCTAGGCATGGGTTGCTCAAGCTCGTTTACAAAAATCGGAATAACTTTAGGTAGTGGGTCAAGCCCCAGCTGCCATAGTGGGATACAGAACCCGTGGTCGAGATTTACATTGTAAGATAGGGAGGGATCAAATCCGCTTTCGAATGCCGTGTCTGCCAGGTGGCGAGAGAATTCAGGGTGCCCTTTTAATTTTTTATATGGGAACTTAGGAGATAAAAATGGCTCCGGAGGTCCTCCGTGTTCTGGTCCGAGGCCAATACAAAAAGCCGGTAGGTTGTCTAAAAAGAAATTTACCCAATGGTCGGGTGCCAGCATAATCAGAAGATCTGGACAAAGTTCCTCGATCCGGGACCTCATCTCCCTAAAACCGGAACTAATCTTTTGTTTAGCCTCCGGTGGGAGTATATCCCAGTCGCGAGCAATGAGTGGGGCGTGGCTTGAGGCGAAGGCACCAACTAACTGAGCCATATTAATGTCGCTCCGGAGTGTTAATTTCTCTTAGACGCTCTATAAATTCTTTATCTCCCATTCCACAAATCCCGCAATAAAACCGAAGTAGGTAAGCATTTACGTGCGGTGCGATTGCCGCAAGGTTATCATCCCTTACTGCCTGCTTCATTTCTTCGCTAATGGGATACTGTTCTAAAAACGGTTCTCTATCAGCGCGCCAACTGCTCACATCACCAGATTTCTGGAGGTCAAACATCATTTTACTAAGCCAATAGTCTGTCATAATCGCTCTTGATATCAGGTCAAATCCTTGAGCACTTCTGCTGGGTGAATAGCTGCTTCTGGGGTTTCATATATTTTTAAGATTTTCATGTCGGGTCCGAGCAAATAGGACATACGTTTGGGGCGCTCTTGGTCCTGAGTTTCGACAGCCCCATAAGAAATCGCTACACTTCTCGATTGATCCGATAACAAGTCTCCGGTCAAGGCATTATCTTCTGACCATCTCTTCAGCTCTTCGGGCAGACTAAATGTAATTCCAATAGGAGTCGTATTCTGTTCTGAAAGTCCTTGGGTTCTATCACGGAACCCCTTTGCTTCGTTTGTTCACCCGCCGCCATATGCCCTTGGGAAAAACCAAACCAGTACATTCTGCCCCGCATAGTCGGAAAGCTTGATTAAATCACCATTTTGATTGGGTAATTCAAAGTCTGGAGCTAATTCGCCGATTTTTAGATTGGCCATTAGATTGCCCTACCTTTATTTAAAACAGATGGATATATCATACCAAAATATAGGTATCTGGCGATATATCCAATTTATCTGTCCTTAAATATTTAGCATCGATATAAGAGGGCGGACATCGGGTGCGCTTTTTAGCTCTGCCCATGCATCAGTAATTTCTTGCGATCGACGTGAACCAATGATTGGCTCAGCCTGTTTGGAAAATTTTGTCGCAATCTCTTCTCTCGTCATAGGATTTTTGGGGTGCCCAGGCGGGTTTCGACTCTTTGCTTCCAGAATGGTTCCGTTTCTCATCCTGGTTACGACCCTCACAGCAAGGTTCTCAGGCGTCATTGCCTCTATATCTTTGTCTATTGTCACAACAATCTTGTTCATTAGCGGGCGCAATGTTGGGTCCAGAACTTTAGCCTCAGAAAATGAAGCAATGGATGGAGGACCGTCGGCAAATGTCCGGGCGAATATATATGGCATCGAATGATCCGCTGTTTCTCGAGTTTGAGGATCCCACTTTTCAGGTCCACCAGCGATTTCATTTTTTCCATGTGAGTCACAGAAAATTTCAATGACCTCTATCTCGTCAATAGACGAAAAGCCCAATTTTTTCCTTAGCTCAAGAGCCGCCCAAACGACTGGCTGACCGCTTGCTTCTAATGGCCAATATTTAATCTGCACCTCCTCAAAACGTATTTTTCCCCCCTGATGAGGAAGGGGATCTATTATGAATGGTCCTGTAATATTGTCGAACAAACCGGCCCGACCCTCAAAAATGCTATCAGGCCCAGGCATACCCTCCGCGGCTAACATGGCGGCAAAGGTTGCATTGCGGGCCGCGAACGGTGTCGCGACATTTTTCCATGCGGTTAGAGCCCCAGAACGAGATACTCGAAGCGGCACAGTGGCGCTTCCTGTTATACTGATGGCGTTGGCCGTTTGTTCAAATGACAGTCCCAAAAGGCGCGAAAGTCCTGCAACTGCAGAAATCCCAACAGCGAATCCCTGATCCCAACCTCGCTCCCGAAGCTTGGAGGCTTCGGTAATACGAATAAAAGTCTCGTAGGTTATAAGGGCCGAAAGAATAAACTCTCGACCAGTAATTTTTGTCGATCCAGCGAGCGCTAAATGGGCTCCGAGCCCATCTGATGGATGTCCACCGGGAAATCGATCATTGAAATCGTAATTGCGGATCATACAGCTGTTAATAAAACCGGCCATATCCAGCGGCATCGTTTGTGCACTGAATAAAGTTTTGCCGGCGAATTTCCCGGGGGTTTGTCCAAAGGAAATTTTTTTACCGATATTGGCTGGCAGGGTGTTTTCTGCCACTAAAGCGCATCCAATAGAATCAATTATATGTTGCGCCAACAAGTTCGGAATGTGTTCAACAATTTCGTCGTATTTCCAATCACATGAAAAACGGGCTATTTCCCGGGTTAAGTTATCCACTAAATACGCCTCAATCCATTATTCTTAGTTGATCAGAAAATGCGCTTTTCGAAAAATCAATCATTCGGAGCCGAATGAGAGACGTTGTCTTTAAGAAATTAATAAAGATAAGTCGCCCACTTTCATTGGAATTTTTACCTCCGAAAGCCACAAAAAGTACTATTCCTCGACCGTGACGGTTTCATATTCTGCTGGAATGGTAAGTTCTAGTAACTCGTAGTCCTCAGAATAGTACATCACATTATGCTTTATTTTAGGCGGCTGGATCCAACAATCTCCCTCATTAAATTCAACTTCGCCTTGGCCTTCAAACCAAACCCTAGATTTTCCTTTTAAAATCATGACCATCTGAAATTCAAGATCATGATAATGAAGACCACTGCCTTCTTCAGGGCATGGCTTAGTTGTGCGAATTATTTGCGCGTGGACGCGACCCATGGTGGCGTCGGAGATACCAAGGTCTCGATATTCCCGATACACTCGCAATCCTCCGCTAACGAAAGGGTTTTCGTCGGCTCTATTAACCACAAATTTCGACTGAATTTTTTCCCCTGACACGATCAACCTCCTTTTCTCTGTGACTCAGAATAGTGTGCGATATTTTTTTGATTTTTTGAAGATTTTACCTTCGATAGAAATCAGATAAAAAAACAGTTAGGAATTAAGGAGTTTTTAAGTGAGTTCTTTTACACATATGGGTTATCCATCTCGGGTGATACTTGGGGCTGGGGTGATCAAAAGGCTAGCCGAGGAGGTAAGCCGGCTGAACAAGACGCGAGTAATGTTTTGTTGTACGAAGAGTCGGGTGCCTCAAGCGGAAAAGATCGCCGATTTGCTTGGAGATAAAACCGTTGGCATTTGCTCGGACGCTAAAATTTTTGTCCCGATGGTAGCGGTCGAGAAAGGGCGCGCAATGGCAGCTGAATTAAAGGCTGATTGTTTGGTTTCCTTCGGAGGCGGGACAGCTGTGGGATTAGCGAAATCTATAGCTCTAGAATTTGACATTCCAATAATTGCTATTCCGACCACATATTCAGGTTCTGAAACTACTCACATCCAAGGAATTATCCACCATGATGGGGTTAGACGAAATAATTATGATTTAAAAATGCTTCCATCGGTTTTGATTTATGATCCGGAGCTTGCGGTTGCCCTCCCTAAAGATACTTCTCTTGCAAGTGGTTTAAATGCAATAGCGCATTCAGTCAGTTCTTTCCTAGGAAGAAATGCCAATCCTGTTACCGATATGTTTGCCGAGAGAGGAATTGGAGAAATGGCGGCGGCGTTGGTTAAAATTGCTCAAGATCCGGCGAACATAGAGGCGCGTGCACAGGCTTTTCTTGGATCATGGTTGTGTGGTTCGACTGTAATATCGGCGGGTACCACTTTGCATCACAAAATGGTCCACGTGCTCGGTGGCGGCTGGGATCTTCCGCACGGTCCAACCCACGGAATCATGTTACCCCACTCCACAGCCTATGTTCGGAAGGTTCAGCCTGATCCCTGTCGAAGAATTTCTCGTGCCTTGGGGAATGGCGAGCAGGATGCGCCTCAGGCCCTCTACGGACTTTTGGAGGCGTGCGGTGTGCCTCGCGGACTGAGAGACTTGGGGCTGGATCGAGAGGTTTTAAATGAGGCCACAGACAAAATTATGCTAGATCAATATTTTTGTGCGCGTCCTTACGAACGGGATGAAATCCTATCACGCTTGGAAGAGGCTTGGCGTGGCAGACCGCCAAGCTAGTCCTATGTAAAGAGAAAACAATTTGCTGCCGACCAAATAAGCAGGTTAGTAATTTTCTTATTCTTTAAGCGCTTCATTTACACGTGGTATTACCTGCTCAGCCATTAGTTGCAGAGATCTTTTAGTCAAAGTTTCATCAACCCAGTCCATTCCAGCTACAACCAACTCCCCAAAGGCGCCAACTTCGGCCCGCAATGACAAAATTTGATCTACCACACTGTTTACAGTGCCCGAAATCACTAAGTCATCGACGATCCTGTCCAGTGTGAGGGTATCATCTGGTTCTTCAGAATACCGTTTAAAAACTCCGTGTCTTCCGGCTCTTTTTAATTTGGTGAACAACTGGTTGTAGTAAAATCTATATGGACTGTTTGAATCAAACTTTCCGTATGCAGAGGCCGTTGTTTCATCATCCGCAACGAATATGGTTCGAGCGATTCTCCAGTCTCTTCGATCCGCTTTTATTCCTGCGTCGTCGCAGCCTTGCTGATAATTTTGCCAATGCGAGGGAAGCCATTTTGTGAGGAGGAAGTTAGCAGAGAGGGGGTGGAAGTTACGACGTCCCATTTCGACCACCCCTTTGGAAAACGGTGCTACTACCGTACCGACTATTTCAGGGTGAGGATCTTGCAGTGGTTTTGGCATAACACCGACGCCAAATTCCGGATCGAAAGACGTCTCGGTGGTAACTTTAAAACGATTACCTGGAATTGTTATTTGGTATGGCGGATCACGTTTCCATATTTCTAGGACGACCTCTATGGCGTCCGCAAAAATTTTATTGTGGTCATCTTCAAGAATATCCATGGCTTCTCTGTCTGATCGCAAGGTGCCGGGGCTGATTCCAAGGATAAAACGGCCATCTGCTAGGTGATCGAACATTGCTGCGTGGGTGGCCACCAAAACTGGATGATTGTGAGCGAGGTTCGTTGTGCCGGTGCCTAACTTAATATTTTGGGTCGCGTGAATAAGAGTAGCCAGGAAGATCATTGAATTTGATATCGACTCCGCAGCATCCGCAAGATGTTCTCCAACAAATGCATCATGGAAGCCGAGTTGATCACACAAGATGATGGTTTCTCGATCCTCCCGCAGAGTGGTTTGGTAATCACGATGCAATGGATGGATGGGCATGGTAAAGAAACCGAGACGCATTTGACTTTTATGATTACTCCTGAAGATTTAAGCGTTTTCTTTTATTGTTCCCTGTTTGCATTAGGAAAAAACATTTGTTTACCGTTAATACGAAAGTTTCTTATCGCCTTTTGACCATCATTTGATAAAAGCCAATTGGTGAACTTTTTGACCAGGTCGAATTTTACGTGCCCATGTTTCTTTTTATTAATGGCTATTACGGAATACTGATTAAAAAGCTTCTTATCACCTTCCATAAGGATCGTATGATTCTTTTTATTCCTAAAAGCGGCCCAGGACGCCCTATCAGTGAGGGCGTAGGTATCCATTGCCACGGCTATATTTAATGTCGATCCCATTCCTGCGCCCAGCGATAAATACCATCTTGTCCTTTGAGGGTTAAGTTGAGCCCTTTTCCAAATTTCCTTTTCAGCTAAATGGGTCCCACTCTCATCACCTCGTGACGCGAATAATTGCATTGAGGACGCTATTTTCGAAAAAGCAATGGTTGCTTCCTCGACACCTCTAATTTTGGCGCTATCGGTTTTTGGCCCAACAATTACCAAATCGTTGTACATTAATTTATGGCGCTTTAAACCGAACCCCTCTGCAACGAATCTCTCCTCAGATGGGGGGTGATGGACAATAAGTACGTCTGCATCGCCGTTTCTTCCTATTCTTATCGCCTGTCCTGTTCCTGCAGCGATAACTCTAACTTTGATTTTTGTCGCTTTTTCAAACTTTGGTAGTAAAAATTTAAAAAGACCTGAATTTTCGGTTGAGGTGGTGGATGCTAACTTTATGACTTGTTCCGCAGATGCCGATGTCGAACAAAGAAAAGCGGCGATCAAAATGAGCCGGTTTATGAGTGTAATCAATCCTGTCCCCATAATATCTCTCCGTTGAGAAAAGCCCTGGCTTCTTTGGTTTTGGGTGAGTCAAAAAATTTCTCTGCTGGACTGTGTTCTTTTAGAGTCCCTCCATAGAGAAAAATAATGTCGCCCCCCAGTCGTCTTGCTTGCCCCAGATCGTGTGTTGTCATGACGATTTTTGTCCCGGATTTCTTAATCTCTTGGATAATTATTTCCACTTCGGCTGTAGAGCCTGGATCTAGATTGGCGGTCGGTTCGTCCAGAAAAAGAACATCTGGTTCAAGTACCCATGCTCTGCCCAACGCGAGCCGTTGTTGTTCCCCTGCGGATAGAGACGTGGCTAATTGTTTGGCGGCTTCGGTAAGGCCAACCCTTTGTAAAACTTGTGAAACCCGTTGCTTAATTACGTCTTTTTTGGCCTTACGCAGCTTTAATCCGTAGGCCAAGTTCTCTTCCGCGGTTCTTTGAAGCATAATGGGCTTTTCAAAAACCATGGCCTGATTGGGGTTGTTCGCATCTTGCTCTTTTCCGGTCCATTCGACCTGCCCTTCGGTTGGTTTTAAGAGTCCGTGGCAAACTCTAAGAAAGATGCTTTTGCCTGCGCCGTTGGGCCCAAGAACCATGGTGTTTGGGCCTTCGCTGATCGTCACATTACACTTAAGTAATTGCTTGCCACCCGAGTAATAGGTGACGTTTTTTAGCGTTAGAGGTAAAATATTCATCTATTTGCTTTGGACCGACTGACTGAATCGGCAGTAATGCTTGCGACTCCATTTACGACGATCGAGAGCAACACAAGAATAATTCCAAGTGCCATCGCAAGAGCTAAATTTCCTTTGCTGGTTTCAAGTGCGATGGTGGTTGTCATTACTCGCGTGAAATTCTCAATGTTACCACCTACTATAAACACGGCCCCGACCTCCGCGATGGCCCTACCAAAACCCGCCATAATTGCGGTTAGTAGTGATATTCTGGCATCCCATAGAATGGTCAGCATCATGTTCAAGGGAGTGGCCCCGAGAGATCGCAATTGTTCTTGGTAGATTTCGTAGAGGCCTTGACATGTTTGTCTACTCAGAGCTGCCACGATTGGCGTAATAAGTATGGCTTGGGCAATGACCATAGCGGTCGGAGTGAACAGAAGGTCAAGGGCTCCGAGGGGACCAGATCGAGATAAGAGGAGATAAACTGTGAGCCCGATAAAGACAGGGGGTAACCCCATTAGCGCGTTGAGGAGAACGATTGATATTTGACGTCCTCGGAAGTTGTAAACGGCGAGAGCGGCTCCGAGGGGCAGTCCGATGCTCCCAGCAATTAGGACTGCGCTTAAACTAACTGAGAGAGATAGGCCAACGATTTCTATTAGCCCTGCGTTCAATCCTGTAATTAAATCGAGTGCTAATAAGAGAGCGTCTAAGAAATTATTTGCCGTGTCTTCCGTCCCAGCCATGGCGCGGGACCTTTATTCCGCTGCAGCCGCGCCTTTAGTCATAGGCTCGACTTTAGCCGCACAAAATTTGAATTCCGGAATTTTTCCAAGGGGATCAAGTTGGGGGTTGGTTAAAATATTAGCCGCGGCTTCCGAAAAGCAGAATGGAACAAAGATCATATTTTCCGGAACTGAACGGTCCTCCCGTGCTTTGATTGATATGTGTCCCCGCCGGGTTTTAATGCTTACCAATTCTCCTGGCTTGACGCCTAACCTCTCCATGTCTCTATAATTAAGGCATGCGATTGCTTCCGGCTCTAAGGAGTCTAAATTCACTGCGCGTCGGGTCATCGCGCCAGTGTGCCAATGTTCAAGAAGTCTTCCAGTTGAGAGGATCATGGGATATTCCCTGTCGGGTAGCTCATCTGGTGGAACAATATCCACAGGAACTATTTTTGCTCGTCCGCTAGAGGTCGGGAATCCGTCTCCGAATATTATTTCCTCCCCTGGGTCTTCGGGTGCCAGACAGGGGTAAGTCACAGAGTTTTCTCTCTCGACTCTTTCCCAAGTAATATTAGCCAAGGAAGGCATGACTTCGGACATTTCTGCAAAAACATCGCTAGGATCTTTATAATTCCAATCTAACCCTATTCTTTTCGCTAATTCTTGAATGAGCTCCCAGTCTTGACGCGCATTGCCGGGTGGTTCTAAGGCCGGACGGGCCATTTGGACCTGGCGGTTGGTATTGGTAAAGGTGCCGGATTTTTCTGCATGGGCGGAAGCGGGTAAGACTACATCTGCATGCCAAGCTGTTTCGGTAAGAAAAATATCTTGGACAACTAAATGTTCTAGAGACGCTAAAGCTTCCCGTGCATGATTTTGATCAGGATCGGACATGGCTGGATTTTCACCAAGTATATACATTCCCTTGATTTGGCCTTCGAGAATTGAATTGACAATTTCTACGACTGTTAGCCCTCTTTGGGGATCTAAATCCTGCTCCCAGAACTCTTGATATCGCTCGCGGATTTCTTTGCCTTCAACCGACCTATAGTCGGGATAAAACATTGGGATCAAGCCTGCATCTGAGGCCCCTTGGACGTTATTTTGTCCTCGAAGGGGATGAAGACCTGTACCGGCTCTTCCGACTTGCCCTGTCACTAGCGAGAGAGCGATCAGACATCGCGCATTATTGGTTCCATGGACGTGTTGAGAGACTCCCATTCCCCAAAAAATAATGGAGGCTTTGGACGATGCGTAAATGCGCGCAACCTCGCGGATAACCTTTCCCGGTATACCACAAATTTTTTCCATCTTTTCGGGCGGAAAGTCCGAGATTTTCTGCTTTAACTCGTCATAGCCATCTGCATTGGACTGAATATATTGTTCGTCGGCTAAACCCTCTGAGATAATCGTATGAAGCATGCCATTGAGCAATGCGACGTCGCTGCCTGGTTTAAATTGGAGCATGTGGCTCGCGTATCTTCCGAGGCCAGATCGATGTCCCCTAGGGTCCATGACAATCAAGTTTGCCCCTTTTTTCGCCGCGTCTTTAATATAAGTTGCAGCTACGGGGTGATTTTCTTCTGGGCGTGCCCCAATGACGATTATGCACTCTGCATCCTTGGCGGCTGTAAAAGGTGCTGAAACAGCTCCAGAATTCAAGCCCTCCATCAGCGCTGCAACTGAGGATGCGTGGCACAGTCTTGTGCAATGGTCCACATTATTGGTCCGAAACCCCTGTCGGATGAGTTTTTGGAATAAATATGCTTCCTCATTTGAACATTTAGCGGATCCAAAACCTGCTATTGCGCTGCCACCATCTCGCCGAAAGATTGCTTTTAGCCCAGAGGCTGCCTTGTCCAGTGCTTCCTCCCAAGTGGCTTCTCGAAAAACTTCCTCGATTCTTTCACGCCCAATTTGGATGTTCGCTTCCTTTGGCGCATCATCTCTGCGTATTAAGGGTTGGGTTAGTCGATCTGGGCTATGAACGTAATCAAATCCAAAGCGCCCCTTTACGCAGAGCCTATTGTTGTTTGCAGGACCATTTTTGCCGTCGACGAACAGAATTTTAGAATCTTTGATATTTACATTGGTTTGACATCCTACTCCGCAAAACGGGCAGAGTGTCTCCACAGCTCTTGTCTCAAATTCTGTTCTGGTTCCTGAGGCATTCAATAGGTTTGCTTCCATCAATGCCCCCGTGGGACAAGATTGTACACATTCCCCACAGGCCACACAGGTCGAATCACCCATGTTTCGATCGAAATCAAAAACAATTTTTGATTGATGGCCCCGATATGCAAGTCCAATAACATCATTTACTTGAACTTCACGACAAGCCCTGACACACAGATTGCATTGGATACAAGCATCAAGGTTAACTGCAATTGCCGAGTGAGAATTGTCTGGCTCGGGGCGGTCGGCGCTCGGAAGACGATTAGTTTTCGTCACTCCCATCGCATCAACCCACCCCCAAAATTTTGACCGAGGATCATGGCTTACCTCTCGCTCTGGCTGATCCGCCAGTAAAAGTTCAAAAACCATTTCCCGCGATTTCTTGGCACGTGCGGACGCGGTTTTCACCCTCATCCCCTCTGTCGGTTTTCTTATGCATGAGGCAGCGAGCGTTCGTTCGCCTTCTATCTCGACCATACAGGCTCGGCAGTTTCCATCTGCGCGATAGCCAGGATCTGGTTGCCAACACAAATGTGGTATCTCTACACCAATTCTGGCTGCAACCTCCCATATTGTCTCACCTGGTTGAGCGGTGGTGGTTTTGCCATCAAGTTCGAAGGTGATTTTTTCAGACATCATAAATCCTCTGGGAAATATTTCATGACTGAAAGAAGTGGGTTAGGCGCGGCTTGTCCCAAGCCGCAAATGGAGGCATCTGCCATTACATTTGCCAAATCGTTGAGAGTTTCCATATCCCACTTCGGTTCCGCCATTAGCGCTGTCGCTTTCTCTGTCCCCTGCCGGCAGGGTGTACACTGACCGCAGCTTTCGTCCTCAAAAAATTTCATGAGATTTAGCGCTACATCTTTCATGTCATCTTGATCAGAGAGAAAAATTACTGCGTGAGAGCCAACAAAGCAGCCATGCTCTTCTAATGTTCCAAAATCTAGTGGTAGATCGGCGAGGCTCTCAGGTAGGATGCCTCCGGAGGCTCCGCCGGGCAGATAAGCTTTAAATGCATGTCCATCACTCATTCCATCGCAATAATCTATAAGAAGTTCACGAGCGGTCGTCCCAGCTGGCGCTAATTTGACGCCTGGATTTTTGACTCGTCCAGAAACCGAGTAGCTACGGAGCCCTTTCGAACCTCGCACACCATGACTGGCAAACCAACTCGCTCCCTTCTCAAGGATTTTTGGAACCCAAATAAGAGTTTCGACATTATTCACGAGCGTGGGACGATCGAAAATACCAGCTTGTGCAACATATGGGGGCCTGTGTCTAGGAAGTCCCCGTTTTCCCTCAATCGACTCAATCATCGCGGACTCCTCCCCACAGATGTAAGCACCTGCACCGCGACGTAAATGAACCTTAGTATGATCTGCCAGGCCTGCTATTTCTAAAGCTGAAATTTCTTTTAAAAGAATTTTGTAGACGGCTGGGTATTCATCTCGGAGATAGATATATACTGACTCCGCCTCGACAGCCCAAGCGGCTATCAGCATACCCTCTAAAAATGCATGGGGCTCGCGTTCTAGATAATGACGATCCTTAAAAGTACCAGGTTCACCCTCATCTGCGTTGACGGCCATCATCCTGGGTCCTGGCTCTGATCGAACCAAATCCCATTTTCGGCCCGTTGGGAAACCGGCTCCACCCAGCCCCCGAAGCCCGCCATCAGACAGTGCTGCAATGACTTCGTCTCGTGACCTCCCACCTTCGATGCAAGATCGCAATATGTCATACCCCTTTGATGCTAGCCGCGCTTCTAAGTTTTCATAATCCGGTATAATGGGGTCGTGAGTATCAGACGCAATGGCAGATAAAACGCTATCGACAGCTGCATTATCAACGTGAAGGTGACCTACTTCGCACACTGGTGCTTGGTCGCAACGACCCATGCAAGGTGCGCGTATGATACGAGCGCTGGGTGGGGATGATTTTTCTAGGGCTGAAATAAGGGTATCTGAACCTTTAAGCATGCAGCTCAAAGAGTCACATACTCTTACGGTGGTTTCTGGAGGGGGAGCCTGCTCGTCATGAACGATATCGAAATGCGCGTAAAAAGACGCAGTTTCATAAACTTCTGACATTGGAATTCGCATTTCCTCTGCCAGGGCATGTAATAGCCCGGCGGGAAGGAAACCTTTTTTATCTTGAATTAAATGCAGAAATTCTATCAGAAGATCCCTGTCTCTTGGGGTGTCTCCAAGCATTGTTCGAATCTCTTCGAGGTCTTTGTCGTCTAGAACTCTTCCTTTCGGGAATCTTGGGGCCTTGCGACGCCCTGAGCCCGGGTGGACATTACTAGAGGGGAGAGTTGTCGTTGGTTGGTCCATTTCAAGTTGACTTCGTGTTATTCAATATCCTGGCACCATCGTGCTTTTAATCATGATTCAAGATTGCTTCCCGATCAGTGATAACTCCTTAAAATAGCCCTTCAATTTGCCCTTGCTCATTCAGTCTAATGGAGTCTGCTGAGGGCACTCGAGGCAAGCCTGGCATGGTCATTATGTCCCCGCAAATCGCCACGATGAATCCTGCTCCTGCTGAGAGCCGCACCTCTCTGATATTTACATCAAAGCCCTCCGGGGCCCCCATTAATTTGGGGTCAGTAGAAAAGCTCAGAGGGGTTTTAGCCATACAAACGGGGAAGTTTCCATAACCTCGTTTTTCCAATGTCGAGAGTTGATTATGCACCGCAGCTGATGCTGAGACGGTTCCAGCCCGATATATTTTTTTTGCAACTGTCTCGATCTTTTCCCAAAGTGGCATTTCATCGGGGTAGAGGTATTCAAAATTATTAGGCTGATCGGACATTGCAACTATTTCATGCGCCAGTTCCTCGGCCCCGGCGCCACCATTAGCCCAGTGTGTGCACTCAACTGCTTTTGAACCTGCGTCTGCGCATATGTCTTGGAGGAGTTCTATTTCCGCATCAGTATCAGTGAGGAACCGATTAATTCCGACTACTACGGGAACCCCAAAGCTTTTAATGTTTTCTATATGTCGCAACATATTGGCAGCACCAGTCCGGACAGCTTCAATGTTCTCTTTTCCCAAATCTTCTTTAGCAACGCCTCCATGCATTTTTAAGGCGCGAACAGTCGCAACCAGGGCGACTGCATCTGGTTGAAGACCAGCGGACCGGCACTTTATATCAAAGAATTTTTCGGCTCCGAGGTCTGATCCAAAGCCGGCTTCTGTAACAACATAGTCAGATAGCGCTAGTGCTGACTTTGTCGCCGAGACCGAATTACAGCCATGCGCAATGTTAGCGAAGGGACCGCCGTGGACAAATGCTGGGGTATGTTCAAGCGTTTGTACAAGGTTAGGTAGGATGGCCTCTTTAAGCAGCACTGTAAGGGGACCTTCGGCTTTTAACGCATCTGCCGTAATAGGTTCCCTTCCACGCGTCTCCGCGATGACGATTCTGGCGATCCGTTCTTGCAAGTCTTGGAGGTTATTGGCAAGGCAAAATATGGCCATGATCTCGGAGGCCACGGTTATATCAAACCCTGTTTCACGGGGAAAACCATTCACTGCCCCACCCAATGAAGCAACGATTGATCTCAATGCCCTGTCATTCAGGTCCACTACTCTTCGCCAAGCTACCCTTCGGGAGTCAATTCCGAGGCTATTTCCCCAATAGATATGATTATCGATGAGAGCTGATAGCAAATTGTGCGCCGATGTGATTGCATGGAAATCGCCGGTAAAATGAAGGTTGATGTCTTCCATTGGAACAACCTGAGCATAGCCGCCACCAGCTGCTCCTCCTTTTACGCCGAAGCATGGACCAAGGCTGGGTTCCCTGAGACAGATGGTTGCATTTTTCCCAATACGGTTAAGCGCGTCACCCAACCCAACAGTTGTCGTGCTTTTACCCTCTCCCGCTGGGGTGGGGCTAATGCCGGTGACGAGAATTAATTTCCCTTTTTTCGACTCATTGCCGAGAAAACTCACGTCTACCTTTGCTTTTGTGTGCCCATAGGGTTGCAAATAATTATTTGGAACGCCCAGCTTTTCGGCAATCTCCCCGATTGGCTTGATTTTGGCCTCACGCGCTATTTGTAAATCGGATTTTACCTCTGACATAGATTGTTCCTTCGTATTTTGACCTCAACCCTGTAGATAAGGTTTTTTTGGGGTTCTAAGATCAATTTAAAGCATGTTATTTTAAGTGTCCTAGCGACAGCTTTTGTATATCTTTTACCTATATAGTCTAGGGTTAGCCAAGGAATTTACCAGTTTTCCTCTCTAAAACGGAGCCCCGAAAAGTGACTCTTTCATCAAATAACAAATTTGGTTTGCCGGCTTGCCACCTCCCGGATACCATTTATTGTCCCTCGGCCGGGATTAAATGGACTATATCAAGTGTTGAGGTTTTATTTCGCTTTGGTTGAAAATGGTACTTTTTAACGGATAAGAGTGGTTCCGTGGAGTTATTATTCTTTCCGGTCGAGATAATAATTGTTAGGAATTCGCTCGGTCCATGGGGAAAGTCTTGATTTTCGCGATCGAAATGGCTTTCAAACGGAATTGGTTAAAGGGGTATTAATTTGGTTGACAATGCTAAGGATAATTTGGACACCGATCCGGTTAATGAACCATTAACTGATGGTTTTCATCTAATTATTGACGCGCTGAAGCTTAACGGGCTCACCACTGTCTACAACGTCCCCGGTATCCCGATAACAGATCTCGGACGTATGATGCAGGCTGAGGGTATGAAAGTCCTCTCATTCAGGCATGAACAGAATGCCGGTTATGCGGCAGCAATCGCAGGGTTTTTGACAAAAAAACCAGGCATCTGCATGACGGTCTCTGCGCCAGGTTTCCTCAACGGACTAACTGCTTTGGCCCATGCTACCACAAATTGTTTTCCGATGATCCTCATGAGCGGCTCGTCAGAACGAGAAATTGTTGATTTACAGCAGGGTGACTACGAGGAGATGGATCAACTCGCGGTTGCAAAGCCGCTTTGTAAAGCTGCTTATAGAGTTCTCCATGCAGAGGATATCGGTATTGCTGTGGCGAGGGCAATTAGGGCCGCAGTATCGGGAAGACCGGGTGGTGTTTATTTGGACATACCCGCTAATTTGCTTGGTCAGACAATGGATGCTGATGCGGGGCAAAAATCCCTCGTGAAAGTTGTCGATCCTGCGCCAGCACAAATTCCCGCACCGAGCTCTGTAGATCGTGCGATTGAAGTCATTCAAAACGCAAAACGACCTCTGATTATCCTTGGCAAAGGGGCCGCTTACGCTCAAGCCGATAATGAAATTCGCGCCTTTGTGGAAAAGACAGGGATTCCCTACCTCCCAATGAGTATGGCAAAGGGCTTGCTTCCTGACACTCATCCACAATCAGCGGGGGCCGCTAGGTCACTCGTCTTAAAGGAGTCCGATGTCGTAATTTTGATCGGTGCGCGGCTTAACTGGCTTTTATCCCATGGTAAAGGAAAGGGTTGGGGAGAAAATCCGAAGCGGTTTGTCCATATTGATATCGAACCGAGGGAAATGGATAGTAATAAAGAAATTGCGGCTCCACTGGTCGGCGATATTTTTTCTTGTGTTGAGGCATTATTGGCCAAAATCGGAGATGAATGGGCTGCACCGCCGAAAGAATGGCTCAGCTCGGTTTCGGAAAAACGGGATGCTAATATAGAGCGTATGGCACCTCGTCTTCAAAACAACAATGTGCCAATGGATTATCATGGTGCCTTAGGTGCTCTCAAAAATATCATTTCAGAGCGACCCGATGCTATTCTGGTCAATGAGGGGGCAAATACTCTTGATTTCGCGCGCTCAATCATTGATATGCACAAGCCCCGCAAACGTTTGGATGTGGGGACCTGGGGCGTTATGGGCGTCGGTATGGGTTCGGCGATCGCTGCCGCAGTAGAGACAGGACAGCCCGTTCTTGCGGTAGAGGGGGACAGCGCATTTGGGTTTTCCGGGATGGAAATAGAGACAATTTGTAGATACAACCTACCAGTCTGCGTGGTGGTCTTTAATAACGGGGGTATCTATCGAGGTACAGATACAAATCCTGCGGGCGAAGACGTCGCTACAACTGTCTTCGTCAAAGGGGCCCGTTATGATAAGATGATGGAGGCTTTTGGTGGCGTTGGTTTTAATGCTACCTCGCCAGATGAGTTGTCCCGAGCAGTAAATGAGGCGATGGACTCTGGTAGGCCATCCCTCGTAAATGCTGTTATTGATGAAGGAGCGGGTACCGAAAGTGGTCGTATCGGCAATCTAAATCCTCAAAGCGTTGTGTCACAGAAGAAATAAGATTCGAAAAAATAATTCCAATCGGAATAGGTGCAAAAATGAAAGCTCTAGAAGGCGTGAAAATTCTGGATATGACCCATGTTCAATCGGGTCCTACCTGTACTCAATTATTGGCTTGGTTTGGCGCGGATGTTTTGAAAGTTGAGAGGCCTGGCGTGGGAGACGCGACAAGAGGACAGCTTCGTGATGTCCCGGATGCTGACAGTCTTTATTTTACGATGCTTAACCACAACAAAAGGAGCGTGACCGTCAATCCTAAAACTGAGTCCGGTAAGAAGATTTTTACTAGGCTTCTCGAAGAGTGCGATGTCATGGTGGAAAATTTTGCTCCCGGGGCTATCGATCGCATGGGTTTCTCATGGGAAACAATCCAGCAAATCAATCCCCGTCTCATATACGCCTCAATTAATGGCTTTGGCCCGGGACCTTATGAAGAGTGCAAGGTCTATGAAAACGTTGCACAATGCACCGGGGGTGCCGCATCGACGACAGGATTTCTTGGTGGGCCTCCGATTGTTACTGGGGCGCAGATCGGTGACTCTGGTACCGGACTCCATCTTGCGCTTGGTATTGTCACGGCCTTGTTTCAACGTGAGCAAACTGGCAAGGGACAGCGCGTGACTTGTGCGATGCAAGATGGAGTTTTGAATCTTTGCCGCGTGAAATTGAGAGATCAACAGCGCCTGGAGCGGGGTCCTCTCAAGGAGTACAGTCAGTTTGGTCAAGGTATACCCTTTGGAGAGGCAACGCCACGTGCTGGAAATGATTCTGGCGGTGGTCAGCCAGGCTGGATTTTAAAGTGTAAAGGTTGGGAGAGTGACCCTGACGCTTACGTGTATTTTATCACCCAAGCCGCAGTTTGGGGGAATATTTGTGATCTTATTGGTAAGCCGGAATGGAAAGACGCAGAGGGATATGCTGCACCGGAAGAACGCTTAGATAAAATTCCACAGATCTTTGATGCGATAGAGGAATGGACAAAGACACTCGATAAGTTTGAGGTTATGAAACGCTGCAACCCGTTGAATATCCCATGTGGACCCATCCTATCCATGAAGGAGCTCTCGATAGAGGAAAGTCTGAGAGAAACGGGAACAGTTGTAGAAGTGGATCACCCAGAGCGGGGCCGATATTTGAGTATTGGCAATCCCATCAAACTGTCCGACTCACCCTCTGACGTGACGAGAGCCCCATTGCTTGGTGAACACACAACTGAAATATTGCGGGAAATTGTTGGTCTGAGTGACGAAGAAATAGCTCAAGCAGTTGCTGATGGTGGTACCGGTAAAGAGGCCACGGTTTCCTGATTGCTGATTTTTGGGAGAAAATGACATGAATATGGTACGTATTGGCGACTCGGTAGTTCGAGATGAGGATCTTCGTCTCCTCCAAGGTAAGGGCCGATATTTAGATGATGTTACTGCAGCCAATCAGGCTTATGCGCAGGTTTTACGATCACCTTTTGCTCATGCTCAAATAAAAAGCATTGACAGTTCTACGGCGGAAGCAATGCCCGGGGTGCTTGCCATTCTCACCGGCGCAGAGCTTGAGGATCGGGGCCTAGGTGCCCTTAAGCCGGCTGATCCGGGCAAGCGTTCAGATGGGTCCCCCGGTTTTAGTTGTTCGCTGCCATTATTGGCCCAAGGCCGTGTTAGGTTCGTCGGACAAGCAGTGGCCTTTATTGTCGCAGAGAGTGCGGCAAAGGCAAAAGACGCGGCAGAGCTTATTGAAGTGGATTACGAGCCTTTACCCGCTTTGGTGGCAGCCGACGACGCTTTAGCGGACGGCGCTCCTGTAATCTGGGAAGAGGCGGGAAACAATGAGGCGTTTTTTTTCCAAAAGGGAGATAAAGCGGGGGTGGACGCTCTAACCTCGAAGGCGGCACATGTTGTGAAGCACAGAATTTGCGTTAGCCGTGTTGCAGGTAATCCGATGGAAAATCGGGGGTGCATTGGGGAATATGATTCGTTTGAGGATCGTTACAGGCTGAGAGCAACTGTGCAGTCAGTTCATGGTATGCGCGGCATGATTGCAGGCCAAATTTTTCACATGCCTCACAATAAATTACAGGTTATTTGCGACAACATGGGTGGCGGGTTTGGCACCCGAGGTGGTTGTCAGCCGGAATATAGCCTTGTTCTCTGGGCATCCGAGGTCGTCGGTCGTCCCGTTAAGTGGGTTGCAAGCAGAGAAGAGGGACTTCTGACGGATGAACAAGCGCGCGGAACTCTAGCTGATATGCAACTCATCCTTGACAAGGATTATAAATTTTTGGCGATTAGGGCCGATGTTAAGGTGCCAATAGGCGCCTACTATGCGACAGATCGGAATATGCGCTCAGTAACGGGCGGCTTCGGAGGCATGGCAGGCGTTTACGGCTTTGAAAAAATTTACTGCACGGTAACTGGTGCTTTCACGAATACCATGACTAATGCTCAGTATCGTGGGGGGGCTAAGCCTGAGCCAGTGTATTATCTTGAAAACATTATAGATGTTGCTGCTCGAGAACTTGAAATCGATCCTGCGGAACTTCGACGAATCAATACTATTGATAGCGAGTCTCTCCCCTACACCACTTGCTTGGGAGACGAATATGATTGCGGCGATTTTTTGGCAAATTTCGAAGATTGTTTGAAGGCTGGAGACTACGTGGGTGTTGATGCCCGTAGGCGGGAAGCGGAGGCACGTGGAAAAATTCTTGGTATCGGCATGTCTAACTCGATAACTGGCGTTGCCAGTACAAACTTCGAGCATGTCGAAGTTCGCTTTGACCCTGCTGGCGGCATAGTGCTCCAAAGTGGAGCAATGGACCATGGTCAGGGTCATGATACAACATTTCGACAGGTTCTAGCGGACAAGCTGGGTATAGATCACCAAGGAATCAAATACCGCTTTGGCGATACTGACAAAATTGCGACGGGGGTGGGTACTTTCAATGCCCGCTGCGCGGTTTTTGTGGGTTCTGCCGTCCATAATGCCGCTGAAAAAATTATCGAAAAAGGTAAGAGAATAGCCGCTCACATGCTTGAGGCGGCCTCTGATGATATCGAATTCGGTGACGGTAATTTTACGGTCGCTGGCACTGACAGAACAGTAACCTTAACCGATGTGGCCAAGACCGCATTTAACAAATCGAAATTACCTCCTGATATTGAACCTGGTCTATATGAGCATGGTGAATTTGGGATGGGTCAAGGACAGCGGCCTACTTACCCAAATGGTTGCCATCTCGCAGAAGTTGAAATTGATAGAGAAACTGGTGAGGTTGAAATCGTCCGCTATACTGCTGTTGATGATGCCGGCACTATCTTAAATCCCATTTTGTTTGATGGTCAGGTGCATGGAGGAATTGTCCAGGGTGCCAGTCAGATTCTGATGGAAAATGTCAATTATGACCCAGAGTCAGGACAACTTCTCTCGGGATCATTCATGGATTATTGCATGCCCAGAGCGGGTGATTTTTGTGACTTTGAGATTGCGGCTAATGAGGTGCCAACTGGTCGAAATCCTCTCGGTGTAAAAGGTGTTGGTGAGTCTGGTACTGTAGGTGCATTACCCGCAGTGATGAACGCGGTTAATGACGCTCTGCATCGTGCAGGGGCGCCAACGGTAGAGATGCCTGCGACCCCAAAGCATGTCTGGGAGGCTCTACAAAACAGTCATTAAGGTTTGGCAGTAAAAATTAATAATTTTTTAGGGAAACAGTTGTTCAAGTTTTTTTGGCCTCCAATCGGGTTGTAACATATCCAGCGGCAAAAATTATTAGGGCGCCAGTCCACACCCACTTGTCTGCTATTTCGTCGAAAAGAAGCCATGCTAAGATTGCTCCGAATATCAGTCGAGAGAAATCGAATGGCATGACGGCGCTCGTGTCAGCCTCCTCAAAGGCCCGGGCTTGGCAGAAGTGGGCGAGCCAACCAGATAATGCCATCGTCGTTAGGGGAAGCAATTGATCTAACGTTGGCGTCTTCCAGACAAATAAAAGCGGAATAGTACAAAGCGGAACCATTAATATATTCATATAAAATGTGGTTACCGCGGCGGAGTCTTTTCGGGTAAGTATTTTTATCGTCGACCATGTCCCTGCGTAAAATATACAAGAAAGTACAACCAAGAAAATGTAGGGATTTACGTCAGTTAGACCCGGCCTAACGATGATCAGTGCACCACAAAACCCAACACCGGTTGCGAACCATCTTGCGAAATCCACCCTCTCTTTAAGCACAAATGCAGCAGCAAAAGTTGTAAAGAGGGGTATTAAAAAGGTGAGAGAAATAGAGTCCGCAAGTGGTGTTACAGCAAGTGCATAATAAAGGGTCACCATAGCGGCAAATGCGAGTACAGTTCTAAGAGCATGTAATGGGAGCTGCTCGGTTTTGAGAGCCGCGAAGCCTGAGCGCATTACTATAGGTATAATCATAAATAGCCCCACTATTGCTCTAACAAAGACAATCTCAATAGCGTCTAACTCTGGTCCGATATACCTTACGCTAGCCATCATTACCGCGAAGCTTGCACAGCCTAAAATCATCCAATAGATCCCGACGAGTGTTCGCTTGCTAGTTGGTGCTGGCGATTTAGTCATGTAACAATTAAGCCTGATATAATTTTCGCATTTATACCTTTGTATAAGACTCGTCGCTATCAGGGTTGGAGGAGAAAAAGATATGGCGGATGAATTAGCGAGATCTGGTGTAAAACTGCCAGAGATTGATTTGGCGGGTGGCGTTGCTCTTATAACAGGCGGCGATCGCGGCTTAGGTAGGTCTATGGCTGAGGCCATAGCGCGGTGTGGGGGGCGTGTTAGCATCGCTTCTGTTGATCCAAATGGATGTATCGAATTGGCTGATGAGCTTAATGCAAGGCATGGGACGGGTGCAGCCTGTGGCTTTCCTCTCGACGTCACGAATTTAGCTCAATGCCGAGAAGCCGTTAAACAGACCGTTTCACAGTTCGGTAAGCTTAACATATTATTTAACAATGCAAGGAGGTTGATGCGCGGCCCAGGATTACCACCAACTGGAAACTCACTCCCCATTTGGGAGACCGACCCTGATATCTACGCGGAAACAGTTACTGTAAATGTCATTGGTACTTTCAACATGGCTCGAGCGGCGGTTGAATATTTTCGGAGCCAAAATGGCGGAAAGATTTTAAATGTATCAACTTCTTTAAGAAATTTTTCTTTTCCCAAAAACTCCCCTTACGGCGTCACTAAAACAGCATTGGAATCTCAAACGTTGATCTGGGCAGCGGAGTGTGAGGCAGAGAACATTATGATTAACTCGATATGTCCTGGTGGGGCTGTAGACTCTGATCTTTCTCGGCCTGATCGTGAGAGCAGAGAATTGCAACCGGTGGACATAATGGATTCACTGGCTGTTTGGCTTGCCTCGGAGCACTCAGATGGGGTAACAGGTTGCAGGTTCAACGCGAAATTTTGGGACCCATCGATAAATTTTAACGAGGCAGCGAGAGGCGCACGGGAGGAGCCGGTATTTGCGCTACAGCCGGAGGGACGGTTTTCAGTTTTGAATTAAGAATGTTGTGATTTAGCTCTAAGTAAGGCCGAGAATGCGCTTGGCCATAACGTTCCTTTGTATTTCACTGGTTCCTGCAAATATTGATAAGCGCCGCGATTGCAACCAAGTCGTTGCGATATCAATCTCTCCGAATTCCGTCCTAAATGGTGTTGAATTGGCGCCATCTGGCCCTGCGGCTTCTAATAGGAGATCGGCGAGTTCCTGGGCGGTCTCGGTAGAAAAAAGCTTTATGAACGATGAGTGTGCGCCAATTTCGATATTGGCCCTTGCCAGTTGGACGGCATGGGCGAACATTGCGGCCTGTCCGAGGACTCTAATTTCGGCTCGAGTTAGTTTGTCCTTATAGGTCGGATCATCAATTTTTTGAGTAACTTTGGCGACTTGCTGGATTTTTTCCAAGGTTTCGAGAGCGGCCTGAGGGTTTGCATTACCAATTCTTTCCCAGTCCAAGAGGCTTTTGGCAAGGGGCCAACCTTTGTCAATTTCTCCAACTACATTGTCCAATGGTACCTTTACCTGGTCGAAGAATTCTTCAGCAAATTCTTCATCGCCCGCGATAGTTCTTATGGGTTTGATGGTAATCCCTGGAGTGTTTTTGAGATCAATTAGAACCAATGTTATGCCGTCCTGTTTGCGGGCCACCCGTTGGTTTGTCCTAATGAGAGCGTACATCCAGTCGGCATGCTGGCCCCAAGTGGTCCAGATTTTTTGACCGTTTATGACGAGGTGGTCCTCCACTACCACTCCGCTTGTTTTGAGACTGGCTAAGTCTGAACCTGCACCTGGTTCAGAGTACCCTTGGCACCATAAAATTTCTCCTGACAGCATTTTTGGTAAATGAAACTCTTTCTGTTTTTGAGTTCCAAATTTCATTATGATTGGACCGATATGGTTCAGCGCTTGGCGCGATAGCACCGGTGCACCTGCACGTCCAAGTTCTTCTTGCAAGATTAGCTGTTCGTCTACACTGGCATCCATGCCGCCATATTCTTTTGGCCAATGTGGCGCAATCCACCCCCGTTGATGAAGTTTTTTATACCATGGCTGAACTAACTCCGGGGGCGGTCGCGTTGCCCAACCCCTAAGATTATCGGGCAAGTTCTCTTTCAGCCATGAACGAACTTCTTCTCGAAACATTTTATTTTTTTTGTCATCGGCGATGAAGTTGATTGATGCCATGAAGGCTAAACACTCCTGTCGGAAAAGATTTAATTTTAACCTAAAACTTCGGTACGTGCTGTCAATGGAGGCGCATTGCTAGATCCATAGGATGCTTCTAACCTAACAGGTATGGATTTAGTTCTAGATGAGCATCAAGAGATGCTTCGGGAGAGCGCCCGAGCATTCGTAAAAATAAACGGGGGTCCGGCTACCTTTCGGGCTAACTTGGCACAAGAAGCAGGCTTCGATCGCGGGAGATTAGAGGCCGTGGCCGCAGATGGATGGTTTAGATTGCTAGTCTCTCCCAGCCGGAAAGGATTGGGATTAGGACTAACGGAGCTTGCCTTGGTAATGGAAGCTGCTGGTGCGGGCCTGATGACTGAACCGATTGCTGAAATGGCAGTATCGGCTTGGGCAATATCCAATGGCCGTGCGGCTACCGGCCTTGGTCAAGTGTTGACCGAGCTGATGGAAGGAAAACGAATTGTCGTTCCCGCAATTAGGGATAGTGTTCTTCCGCCAGAGCATAGCCCAGGAATAATATCCACTAACGAGCATCACGGTTATCAGCTCACCGGGAAAACCCCCGCTGTTCCAGTTCCAGATTTGGTAGATGATTATCTGGTTAATGCGGAAACCCAAGAGGGGACCCTGGTTTTCTCGGTGAGAGGGCATGGGGCCGGGCTTATTTCTAAAGTGATCTCTCGTAAGGATGGCATAACCATAGGTAAGATAGATTTTCCTGGGGTTTTTCTTGTAGAGGAGGCACTGGTTGCTGGTCGAGAACAGGGGGCACAGATTTCAACTCAGATATATGACCGGGTCCTCATTGGTCATGTCGCAGAAATGCTAGGTGTTATGACAGGGGCAATGGAATTGACGCTTGATTATGTTCGGACCCGTGAACAATTTGGCAAGGCTATCGGATCTTTCCAGGTCATTCAGCATCGGTTAGTGGATGACTCTATGGCCCTGGAAGTTACACGTTCCTTATTATACCAGACTTGTAGAGCATTCGATGAGGGGCGAGGCCAAAGAGCAATGGTAGCCGCATTAAAAGCCCATGCCTCAGAGGCTGTTTTGCAGATTGCTAAATCAGCTATTCAATTGCACGGTGCCATCGGATTTACTGATGAGCATGACGCGGGTCTTTTTCTAAAGAGAGCAATGGGTCTTTCTGTTCAGTACGGCACATCTTCTGAACATCGAAGAAGATTTGAGCATTTATCAGGTGAAGAGCCACAAGACTCCCATCCTTCCAAAAAAACTAAACGTCGACCAAAGAAACGCCGACGGGGTATTTTCTCTGGGATGTCTGGGTCTTGAGTCCCTATAATCACCTCCCTGAACTTTGTGGTTCCCTGCTAATGGTTCATGTGCTTGTGGCCGCTGGTGTCTCTTTTTTCTCCGCTACTTCCGTGCATAGCTCCAATCCCTTCCACCTTAACTTTGATGTTGATGGGATCAATCGATTCAAATTTAATCACAAGGGGAAATTCCTCTCCTTTTTGTAATTTTCGCTCTAGATTTAATAGCATCAGGTGGATGCCTCCGGGGGCCATTTTAATTGTTTTATTGGGAGCGATACCGATGCTATCAATCTTCCGCATTCGCATAATCTGTCCGTCCATTGTGTGGGTGTGGATCTCAACCTTCTGTGCCACAGGAGTCTTGGCGCCAGTGAGGAGTTGGCCTCTATTTCCGTGATTGTGAATAGTTAAATAAGCTGCACCATTTTTGCTGACTGATGCGCGTGCCCAGGCTGCCTTAATTTCGATCTTACCTGTTGCAAGTTTTGGTTGCGTTTCAGCCGTAGCTGGAAACGCAAACATAATCATAAAGAAGAAGAAAAAAATAACTGATTTAATTCTCACTTTTCCCGAGTCCTAATTTCCGATTAAGTTAGTTTGATTATTTCCTAAGCTTAAAACTATCGGGAGCCAGAGATCCCCGATCGGATCAGTTCTGCCCGAAGTCGGTCTGGCGTGCAAGGGGCCCTTCGAACTCGAATGCCGGTTGCTTGATAAATTCCGCCAAAGATTGCTGGAGCGGTTGCACATAATGCAGGTTCACCAATGCCTTTTGCTCCCCAAGGACCGGAAGGCTCGGGATCCTCTATTATAAAAATTTTCATTGCAGGTATATCGCCTATGGTGGGGATTAAATAATCATGGAGATTTTCTGTCTTTCCGGGGATATATTCTTCCATTAGCGCTAGGCCTATTCCTTGCGCTGTGCCTCCCTCTATCTGTCCTTCCACCTGGATCGGGTTAAGTGCCTGTCCGACATCATGGGCTGCCTCGATCCGAAGCACTCGCACTTTTCCAAGGCCACAGTCGACTTCGACCAATGCCAATTGTGCTGCAAATCCGTACGTCCCGTAAGGCTCTCCCTGCCCATTAGAATTTAAGCTTGTTGTGGGAGGATCAAAATAACCGGAACCCAACAAGACATCTCCACCCTCTGAATTTTTTAGAGTTGTTAAATCAATTTCATGGATTGTCTCTCTGTCATGCACCAAAATGCGGCTGTTTTGAATATCTAGGCGTGCATCAGAACCAGCATTCGCTAATCGCAGAATTTGTGATCGCAGATCTTCTCCAGCTAATTTTGTGGCGTTTCCTGACACATAGGCTTGGCGCGAAGCAGAGCTTTTTCCAGAGTCAGGTGTCTTATCTGTATCTCCCCAAACGATCTCAATTTGGCTCATTGGCACACCGAGAGCATCAGCTGCAGCTTGAACCATTGTGGTGTTGGTGCCTTGGCCAATATCCTGGGCTCCAGAATAGAGGGTGATACGACCATTTGCCGAGAGGCCAATCCTAATGGATGATGGGTTCGAAAGTGAGGTGTTGCCGCAGCCGTACCACATGCATCCTATGCCGGCTCCGAGCCGGAAAGGTCCTGATGATGCAGCATTAAATGCAATAGCTTCCGCCCGAGCTTTTTGCCACCCCGGCCGGAGAGCCTCTAGACATTGCGCGAGTCCCGCACTTTTTAAAACCTGACCGGTGCTGGTTGCTTGCCCTTTACGGATCGCATTTTTTAGTCGGAATTCAAGTGGGTCTTGGCCCGTTTTTTCCGCCAACTCATCAATAAGAGCTTCATGGGCGATCGCCGCTTGAGGAACGCCAAAACCACGAAATGCGCCTGCAACCGGCTCGTTAGAGAAGGTTGCCCGAGATTTGGCTTTAATAGCTGGTACGTAATACGGGCCGGATGCGTGAATGGGGACCCGATCCTTCACCGTTAGCCCCCAGGAAATATACGCTCCCGTATTGAAGTCACCGTCGAAAAAAAAGCTTTTCAGCGAACCGTTCTCGTCGCAGCCATATCGTGCCGTTATTCGAGACGGGTGTCTTTTGGTGGTCGCAGCCATAGATTCTTTGCGGTCATATACCATCCTAACTGGTAACTTGTGTTTCCAGGCTGCGATTGACAGAAAAGTTTGGACGGACAGATCAAGTTTCCCGCCAAAACCACCCCCACAAGCCGAAGGCACTATGCGTACATTCTCTTTTTCTATTCCGAGGAGTTGGGCGACTTCATCTCGATCCATGTAGGGTGATTGGGTACTTGTATAGATTTCGATCCGATCTCCGACACGTTGAGCCCAACCCGCCTCCGGCTCAATATAAGCATGCTCCACGAAACCCGTTTCAAAATTACCTTCTGCAATGATTGGGCTGCCTGCTAAGGAAGCCAGCGCATCACCTTTTATCACGCACCCTTCCGCCAAAATATTGCCGGGCTTGCTTGGGTGGATGAGGTCAGCTCCTTCAGCTAGAGGTTTATCGAAACCCTGAAGGGGTTCTTCCTCATTCCATAAGATAGGCAGGTCTTTGTCGTCTATGGCATAAATAGCATCGTGGTCTCCGACTAAAGCCAGTACGGGTTCACCGCGATATCGAACAGTTTTTTCTGCCAAGGCTGGCTGGTCTTTTACATCAGGGTAGATGCCAAAGCCATTGTTACCAGGGATATCTTTAGCCGTAAGGATATCCAAAAGTCCATCTGTGTTTTTAACAAAGCTTTTAAGATCACCAATTTCAAAGGTTGCTCGCCAAAAAGGTGATCTGATTGCTCGGATCCACAGAGAGTTTTTTGGCGCAGAATCATCGCCAAATTTTTCGGCTCCTGTTAATTTTTGAATGCCATCGATTTTAGCCGTGCGCGCGCCTACCGCAGAACCTATTCCTGGGTCTACTATACCAGCATTATCGATTGCTTCGATATTCAGGATAGCTTGAATAATTTTTTGGTAACCTGTGCAACGGCACAAGACCCCCCCGAGATGATCCCTAATGGTTGCTTCTGTTGGTGAGGGATTGTGTTGAAGTAAGTCAGTCGCTGCCATAAGCATTCCTGGAGTGCAAATTCCGCACTGTGCGGCCCCGAATGCGTGAAATGATTTTTGCAAAGCGTTTAACTGCCCATTCTTGGCGAGACCCTCAACAGTTATTATTTTTGATCCCTCCGCCCTGGCGGCAGATACCATGCAAGCACAGGTTTGGTTGCCGTCGATTAGCACTGTGCAGGCGCCACAATCCCCAGCGTTGCAACCTATTTTTGTCCCCGTGAGCCCAATTTCATTTCTTATGACATCGGCTAAACGATCTGACGGTCGTGCCTTTGTGACATGCAGTTGTCCGTTTACATCAAGTGAAATCATGAAAGCTTTGTTTCCAACTCCTCTAGAGCGCGGATTATGAGTGTTAAGGCTGCATCTTTGCGGTAAGAGGCTTTAGATCGAATATCATCGATAGGGGTTAGAGATAATAAATGCTCGTGTGAGGGCGTTTCTAAAAAGTTTGACCCAACTTTTTTCCCGATTAGGTCATCTTCAAGTTGGGGTAGCCTTTGCGCTACCGGGGAGCAAGATCCAACGGCAATGCGTGCCGACTTTATGATGCGGTGAACATCTAACTCTAAAACAACAGCCACCATTACGACCGATATCACAAGATATTTGCGGGCTCCAAGTTTTAAAAAAGTCGATACACATGTTTCCATTGGCCGGGGGATTGTAATCCCGGTCAGGAGTTCATCAGCGTCCCTCGAGGTTGTTCTATTTCCAGTTATGAACTCATATAAATTAACGGTACGAGTTCTCCGAATACTCTCTAACTCGACTTTGGCGTTAAGCGCCAGTAACGGTGGAATGCTGTCGGCAGCAGGTGAAGCATTGCAAATATTGCCGGCGATCGTGCCGATATTTTGTATTTGCTGCCCACCTACCTCCCTCGCAGCAAGCTTCAGACAATCAAATAATTCCGGTAAATCAGCATTAATTATATCTGACCAAGTTGCTGTAGCTCCAATGCGCCAATGGTCTGCTCGTTCCTCAATTACTTGTAATGATCCGATTTTTGACAAATCGAGGATCGGATCTTTGATTATTTGAGCTGATCTTGGAGGATAGAAATCGGTGCCTCCTGCTAGTGGCGTATATGAGCGTTGAGACAGTGCTGATAATGCCTCCTCAAGGGTTTTCGGTTGCAAGTATTCTGGCATTAATCGGGTTTAATAAGACGTATAGCCTGCATCAACGGTCATATCAGTCCCTGAGACATATGAAGCTTCATCACTTGCAAGAAATAGCGCTGCTGCAGCGATTTCTTCAGGTTGGCCCAGTCGCCCTATGTGGAGTCTTGGGCCGTGACGCTCCAGAACTGCCTCAAGTGATGGATTCCGGACGAGTAGTCTCGGGGTTTGAATGGGACCAGGCATAATCGAATTACAACGGATATTATCCGCCGCATAATCAACGGCTATATTTTTTGTGAGCATACGGATTCCACCCTTGGAGGTGGCGTATACAGCTCGTTCTTTAGGCGACACCATGCCATAGATTGATGAGATATTTACGATAGACCCAATCCCGGCTTCAAGCATTTGAATAAGACAATGTTTGGCGACGATCACCATTCCAGTGAGGTTTATGTCGAGAACCCGCCGGTAGTCTGCAATATTTGTTTCATGGACCCGGGCTTTTTTGTCTTGGCCGGCTGCGGCATTCATTAAACACGTGATCGGGCCATAGGACTCCTTCGCTTTAGCACAAGCGGCTGCCACGGAATCTTCGTCTGTAACGTCGCAGACAATGGCTATCGCTTTTCCACCACCATCATTTATATCTTGGGCTGTTTTTTTTACGTTTTCCTCAGCTATATCTAAGCAAACTACGGATGCACCTTCACGGCCCCATAGACGTGCAGTGGCCCCGGCAATATATCCGCCGGCTGCGGTTACAACTGCTACTTTCCCGTCCAGTCTTCCCATTAAATTTTTCCCCCCAGGTCTGTTTTTTTCGAAATATTGTCTTCGGTAGAAGACCTTTTCTTAGACGTTAGACTTGACTTGTACTTGCGGTTAACTGCAGGAGCCTGCGTCTATCAAGAGATTGCCATAATTTTTTACTCTAACCAAATTGGACCAGAATGATTTAAAGACGTTAAGAGGCTCTCTAGTCCTGCTCGGTTTTGCGGAGTTTTCTGATCGGATCCGCTATTTAGATATTTATATGGCATTTGAATTGAGGATGCCTGCGTGTAAGCTATTGGCGAGAGTGGATAGTGGAGCAAGTTATGGGTGGAGCCTTTAGCATCGACATACCATCCCTAGAGGGAAAGGTCAGTGAAGAGGAGTGGCAAGCCCGGGTCGATTTAGCCTGTGCCTATCGGATCGTTGATTACTACGGTTGGACGAATGTCATTGCAAATCATATTTCTCTTCGGGTGCCAGGTGTAGAGGAACATTTCTTGCTGAATCCTTATGGGATGATGTACGACGAAGTAACTGCATCCAGCTTGGTTAAGATAGATCTGGAGGGCAATAAAGTTATTGATAGCCCGTTTGAAATTAATCAGGCAGGCTACGTGATTCACTCCGCTATCCACGCCGCGCGAAAGGATGTAATCTGTGCCATCCACACCCATACAGAGGCAGGTATGGCTGTTTCGGCGCAGAAATGCGGACTTTTACCTCTATCAATGGCCGCAATCCGCTTTTACGACAATATTGCTTACCATGATTATGAAGGTGTCGTACTTGAGGTAGAAGAACGGGAGAGTATTGTCCAACACCTCGGTGATAAGTTTGCCATGATTCTGAGAAATCATGGACTTCTGACCCTTGGCAGAAATTTGGGCGAAGCGTTTTATCTGATGTATAATCTTGAGAAGGCCTGCAGATCACAACTCGCTGCTATGGCCGGTGGGACAGAACTTGAAGTGCCATCAGAAGAGGTCCTGAAGAAATCGGCGGCACAGAGTTGGATACCAAACAATAACAGGACTGATATGCACCCAACATGGCCAGCGCTTGTCCGAAAGATGGACCGGATAGACCCGAGCTATCGAACTTAATTATCCAAATCAGTCGTAATTTCTGAGAATATTTCGAGCGATTACCCACTTCATTATCTCAGTTGGTCCCTCTGTTATCCTGAAGGATCGTGCTTGGCGCCAAAATTGCTCTATCGGGAGATCAGTTGTTAGTCCAATTCCGCCATGGACCTGCATGCAGCGATCAGCTGCCCTAAATCCAAGCTCGTCCGCATACATTTTTTGTATAAACCCGTCGGTTCGATCGAGTTGACCTCGCGATGCCATATCTGCAGCGTTGTAAACCATTAGACGGCCTGCCTGTGTCTCAACATGTGTATCTGTAATTAACCATTGGATAGCCTGCCTATCTGAAAGTTTGTGTCCAAATGTTTCCCTTTGTTTGGCATATGTGCACATCATGTCCAGACACCTCTGGGCTGTGCCAACGCCTCTTGCGCCATGTTTTAAGCGTCCATGTGCTAGGAACCTCTGTCCCAGACCAAATCCTTCCCCCTCTTCACCGACCCGATGTTCTATCGGTATTTCCACATTATCAAAATGAATCTCGCATGGCTGGTCGCCCATCATTGTGTCATATTTAGCAGTGATTTTTACACCGGGTGAATCCATATCAACTAGAAACAAAGAGATGCCGCCCCGAGAGCCTTTATCTTTGTCGGTAACAGCTAAAAGCTGGGCAAAGTCTGCTTCATCAGCGTCGGTTATCCATCTTTTTGTGCCGTTAATAACATATTTGTCACCGTCTCTTACCGCTGACGTGCGCATGCTACCTGGATCTCCGCCGGCATCTGGTTCACTTTGGGCGAAGCAGGCGGTTTTTTTGCCATCTAGGACAGGATAAAGATATTTTTCTTTCATCGGTTCAGATAGCTCATACAGGGGGGCACGGACCTGAGGTCCCATGATCCCGCCCAGGCCACGGGTGGGGACGGCGATTGTGCGGCCTAATTGTTCCCAAACGATCACGAGGGATATAAGGTCGGCTCCTACGCCACCGTATTCCTCTGGAACCTCCATTTTCCAAATGCCGAGGTCTTTGGCCCGGGAATGGAATTTATCTCTCCATTCGGGTTTGAGTTCACCGCCTTCGCAAGTCTCTAGTTCGAATGGGATCATTTCCTCATCTACGAACCGCTGCATTGTTTCTCTGAACATACGGTGTTCTTCGGAAAGGGGATATTCCATGAGACCTCCAAGCAATTTTTTTTAAATGATCCGGGCGTGAAGAAGACTTGTCAACGGAGCTACCCAATAAGTTGACCGGTATTTATACTGAAGTTTACATTTGCTCATAAAAACGAAGTTAGGGAGGTGGTGTGATGGCCACAGAATTTCAGGCCTTGGTCCTGGAAGAGGGGGAGCGCGGTGTCTATGGCTCTGTTCAGAAACTGGATGCAGACAGTTTACCCGAAGGCGATGTGACCGTTGCTGTTTCGCACTCCACATTGAATTATAAAGATGGATTGATTCTTAACGGCTTAGGAAGGCTGGTAAAAAATTATCCTCACATCCCGGGGATTGATTTTTCAGGCACGGTCGAAACCTCTAAAAACTCGGATTATGTCGTCGGGGATCAAGTTATTCTGACCGGTTGGCGGGTCGGTGAAAGCCACTGGGGAGGATTCGCTCAGAAGGCTAGGGTGGATGCAAATTGGTTAGTCCCAATGCCTGAGAGCCTGTCACCAAAAAGAGCAATGGCAATCGGCACGGCAGGATTCACTGCCATGTTGGCATTGATGGCATTGGAGGATCACGGCGTGAAACCTGAAAAAGGTCCTGTCCTTGTCACCGGTGCAAATGGCGGGGTGGGAAGTATCGCGATAGCAATTCTCAAAGCGAATGGGTATGAGGTTCACGCGGTTACCGGTCGAATGAACCTGTCTGATCGTCTAAAAGCTATGGGCGCGGGCAAAATAATCGACAGATCTGAGATGATGATTGAGCCTAAAAGACCCCTGCAAAGCGAATATTGGCAGGGGTGCATAGATGCCGTTGGTGGTGAGATGTTGGCCAATGTACTAACCCAAATAAGGCATGGGGGCTGCGTGGCTGCTTGCGGTCTTGCAGGAGGTGCGGGCTTGAGCACTACAGTAATTCCTTTTTTGCTAAGAGGCATTAATCTTCTTGGTGTTGACTCAGTTATGTGTCCAATCGGAAGACGGAAAGAGGCTTGGGCCCGACTTGCTAAGGACATACCCAGCCAGTCAGTGAGTAATATTACTCAGATCGTAGGGCTAGAAGATTTACCCGATTTAGCTGATAAAATTTTAGCGGGGCAAATCGCTGGGCGGGTTGTTGTTGATCTAAACCGTTAAAGAAGGGGAGAAGTATGGATTTTCACCTACCTGAAGAATTGCAAATGTTGAAGGACAACCTCCGACGTTTTGTAGACAGTGAGCTCATACCGATCGAACGTAAGACGAATGACGGCACTGAATTTTTCCCGGGTATAAAAAAGGAACTCGAAGAAAAGGCCAGAGGTTTGGGGCTCTGGATGTTTGACGTGCCCGAGGAATATGGGGGTTTGGGTTTGGGTCACTTATCTAAAGCCGTGATGTGGGAAGAAATGGCCCGCACAATCGCCATTCCAGCCCGTAATGCGTCGATCTTCGGGCCGAGGGTAAGTCCAATTTTGTACACCCTCAATGAGGAACAAAAAGAGAGATGGCTTTATCCAGTTCTATCTGGAGAGAAAAAGAGTTGTTTCTGTCAAAGCGAACCGGATGCCGGGGGAGATCCAGGCGGCATGCGGACGACAGCCGTCCGAGATGGAGATCATTATATTATCAACGGTTATAAACGTTGGATAACTGGCGCTGGAGATGCAGATTTTGCGCAAATTGTAACCGCTACAGATCGAAACAAGGGGTCCAGGGGTGGCCTTACGGTATTTCTTGCAGATATGGACACACCAGGGATAAAGCGGATTCGTCAGCAAGATTTAATGATCTCAGATAAACCTTGGGAGATAGCATTTGAAGATGTTCGTGTATCCGTCGATCAACGCGTAGGCGATGAGGGAGATGGCATGCGTGCTGCCCAAAGCTGGTTGACAGAGGGTCGGCTCAGGCATGGAGCACGGGGTATTGGTGTTATCGAGCGTTGTCTTGAACTCGCTTGTTCCTATGCTCAACAACGTAGCACTTTTGGAGAAAAATTGTCCCAGCGTCAGACAGTTCAAAACATGATCGTCGATATGTTTCAGGATCTCCACCAATTGAGGCTGATGGTTTATGATGCAGCCTGGAGGGCTGATCATGGTGAAGACGTCCGAAAACAGTCATATATGTGTAAATATTTCGGCGATGAAAGGTCCTTCAAAGCCGCAGATCGGTGCATGCAAATCCACGGTGGGATGGGCCTAGCTAAAGATCTACCAATCGAGCAATTTTTCAGGGATCAGCGCAGCATGGTTATAACTGAGGGCCCTACTGAGATTTTAAAGATGGCTTTGGCAAGGCAGATTTTTAGACAATACGGGGATTGAGAATGTCTTCGCAAATCGAGAATTTGCCGCCTGCTCGACCAACGCTCAAAGAATTCGGAGCGTTTGCAGGGCATATTGGTATAAGACTTGTTGAGTGGGAATTGGACCGTTGCGTGATAGAGTTTGATGTTACAGATCAAAATTTAAATGGCACAGGAGTTTTACACGGTGGATGCCTCGCAACTGCGCTTGACACTGCCATAGCCCACTCGGCGATTTATTGCACTGTTCCTGAAAATTACCGTTCTGGGGCCACGGTTAACTTAAGCGTTAACTTTGTCGCCGCAGGCAGACATGGCAGTCGAATAACAATTGAAGCTCGGAAGACGGGTGGAGGAAGGACAATGTTTATGTCGGTGGCTGAGGCTCGTGATGAGAGTGGGGCGGTGATTGGTAACGCCCAAGGTATTGGCCGTTACCGTGATGGTTGTCACACGCCGGAAGGGCTGCCAAGACCGCAAGGTGTGGAATTGGGAAAATCTCCCCAGCGCTTGAATCCTGATGGTACAAATAACGAGGACTGAAAAGAGCGATGTTTCGAAACGTTGAACCTCTTCTGAAACCCAAATCAATGGCAATAGTCGGGGCATCCGAGACCGGTGGAGAGGGCTGGTCCCGGGTTTTGTATCAGAATCTCAAAGATGCAGGCATGCCAGTAAAAACTTATTTGATTAACCCCCGAAGGGATGAGCTTTGGGGTGAGAAGGTGTATCCCAATTTTGGAGCACTACCTCAGTCGGTGGAGCATGCAGCTGTTTTGGTGCCGGCGCAATTTGTTAATGATGTGATACGAGATGGCATTGCTCATGATCTTAGGGCTGCGACGATCTTTTCGGCTGGTTTTGGCGAAGGGCGAAAAAAGATTGGCGCCGATCGGGGCGAAGAGCTGAGTGGTTTGATCTCTGACGCTAAATTATCGGTTTGTGGACCAAATTGCATGGGAACCTTTTCTTTACCCCAAAAAATCCTTCAATACCCTACGAGTCGTCTGCGGAATTTGAAGCTTGGCAAAGTTGGTGGAGTTTTTCACTCGGGTGGTACTCTTGGTTATTGGTTTGCGCGGGCGGCTCAGAGAGGTTTAGGATTCTCTTATGCAGTCTCTTGTGGCAATGAATTTGGTCTCGACTGCGCGGATTACATTAATTTTTTAGCAGATGATCCCGACACAGAGATTATCGTGGGAATGCTTGAGAGTATTAGGCGGCCTCAGGCGTTTATTGCGGCGGCAGAGAAGGCTTTTCGAGCAGAAAAACCTATAATTTTGGTCAAACTGGGCCGCTCGGAAATGGGAAAAGAGCAGGCTAAAACGCATACCGGGGCTGTCGCGGTTGATGATGACGTGTTTATGGCCGCATGCCTTCGCCTTGGCATAACGCGAGCCAGCAATTTAGATGATATGGTCGAGATCTGTCTTGCTTTCCAACAGAAGCGATATCCGACAGGCAATCGCTTGGCTGTGGTGACCTCTTCGGGTGGCGCTGTGGGTCTATCGATTGATGCTGCAGAGGAGGAGGGTGCAGAGCTCGCTGCTCTATCCCCAGATACCATAAAAAAAATGGAAGAGATCATCCCAGAGGATGTCGATGTGCATAATCCTATGGATGCAGGAACTCGGCTTGCAGGCAATGTTGAGAGGTTTACCAATCTTTGCGGTTTATTTGCGGCCGATCCCGGTGTTGACATCGTGGCTTTGCAAGGTCGGCTGCCCCTACCAACAGACTTAGAGGAAACCCATCAGCATTATGTAAAGTTAAAGAATGAAACCGATAAGCCTATCCTAGGGTTGGTGCGGATGAGTGAGAATGCTGATGACAAGTATCGAAGTTTTCAGGAGGCTGCCCAAATTCCTTTTCTCTTTGGAATACCCCAAACTGTGCGAGCGGCTAAAGCCCTTATAAATTATGGTGAGGCTCGGAGGCGGGGTATCCCTGAGCTTTCTTCTGCGATCTCGCACAGTAAATTGCGTAGCGAAAATCTAGCAGACTTTCTTTCAAAAGCGGGCATTATGACGCCGAATCAGGCGATAGCCCGAAGTCCCGAGGAAGCCGCTGAGTTTGCGGCGGATATAGGTTTTCCGGTCGCGATAAAGATCATATCTGACACCATTAGCCATAAAACTGAAGCAGGTGGCGTGCGATTAGGTCTCAAAGATCGAGAGGCTGTCAAAGTCCAAGCGGTAAATTTGATCGAGAGCATCGGGCAAGACAATATTTCGGGGTTTTTGGTGCAAGAGATGATCGCTGGGACAGAAATGTTGGTTGGGCTTCGCGATGATCCTGATTTTGGTCCTCTCCTGGTTGTTGGTTTGGGCGGAGTTTTTGTGGAAGTTTTGAAAGACGTTTCCTTAAGGCTTATTCCGGTTGACGAGTCAGAGGTTCGTGCGATGCTATCTGAATTGCGAGGTTCTAAGATCCTTGATGGGTTCAGAGGGCAGCCCGCACAAGATGTGGATGCACTTGCTAAGACCATTGTGGCGTTGTGCGGGTTTTTTCTCGATCACAGGGAGGTTCTATCCGAGATAGAAATAAATCCATTGATGGTTCTTGAGGCAGGGAAGGGTGTGAAAGCGATAGATATAAGGCCAGTTTGGAAAAATAATCTGACATAAAATTTTAGGGGAGAGATTTATGCTAACTAAGAAATATACTTGTGTGAAAGTTGACCAGCAAAAAGATGGCATTACATGGGTAACTTTTAATCGACCAGAAAAACGCAATGCGATGAGCCCAACTTTTCATCGAGAAATGATGGAAATTATGAAAGCGCTTCAGGTTGATCCAGATACAAAATTAGTAATTCTCACGGGAGCAGGAACCGCCTATAGCGCAGGTCAGGACTTAAAAGAATACTTTCGAGAGACGGATGGGAATCCAGCGGCAAAGGCAGAAGCAGGTGCGAATAGCCGATGGAGAAGCGATGTTTTATGGATGTATAACAAGCCAACCATCGCAATGATTAACGGATACTGTGTCGGTGGGGCCTTTACGCATTGCATCTGTTCCGATTTTGCAATTGCTGCAGATGATGCAATTTTCAGTCTTTCCGAGGTAAACTGGGGAATTCTGCCAGGTGGAATGGTATCAAAGATGATGTCCGATACCGTAAGCCCTCGAGATGCTATGTATTATGCTTGTTCCGGGAGAACTTTTACCGGTAAGGAAGCTGCCGCAATGCGTTTGGTTACTTTTTCGGTGCCGAAAAGGAACCTTAAGCGTGAAACTTTGAAACTGGCGAAGGAATTGCTGCAAAAGAACCAAAATGTTTTACGGGGAACAAAGCATGCCATTCGCGCCACTCAAAATATGCATTGGGATGCGGCGGCAGACTATCTTGCGGCAAAGCAGGCTGAAATCAAGATGAGAGATGCAGCTCGGGGCCACGACTCCTACCAAGAAGGTATCCGACAATTTATTGATGAAAAGACCTATAAACCGGTATTTTCTCCTTATATTGGAGCGGGTGAGGGGAAAAGCGGAGCTGTTAAGAAGTCAGCTAAGAAGAGACCTAAAAAATCGGCGAAGAAAGCAGCTCGCAGGAAGTAAAGCTCTATAAAAATAATGGGGAAGGCGGTTTGCGGGTCTCCTTCCCTTAAACACATGGCAAACCACGGTGCTAGAGTATTTTTGATTTAGCTCAGCCGTTTCGCTGATCTTTGATAGTTTGAGGAACTTAGCAAGTTGGCCCCTGTTTTGGCAATTAGCAGTAATTTAACAGTAGGCCCAAAATTTTCTACTCTGTCCACGCGATGATCGGGGTAAACAGGTCATCCACCTTCGGCGCCTCCTCGAGAAAATGCTGTTCAGAGAGATACCCCGCAAAGGCTTCGAGCATATTCCGGTTCTGATTAACACCGTACGGCCAAGGGTCATCCCCCATTAGAGCATGCATTTCCGCAATTTCTTCGTGCAGCCACGGTAACATGTTTTTTTGAGCTCCGGAAAATTTCATGGCATCCAAAGCCCATTTTTTGGAAGCTTGACAGGCCTTGAAAAGTGATTCCGCAACCCAGGGTTGTTCCTTATGCAGATCTTCACGAATGACTATCGTGTGCATGATTGGGTGGAAGCCTGTTCGTTGATAATAGGTTTTTTCTTCATCTCTGTAGTGAGGGAATAGTCTAGTCACATTTCTGCCGTAATCGAAGCTGTCTGGTCTACGAGCGCCGAAATAAGCATCAATCTGGCCCCCCTCTAATTGATCGCTGAGGCACTGGTCACCTGATATTATTTCGATTGACATTCCGCCTAATGGACGTAGGTCCATATCCTCGTCCTCTGGTCTTGGGGTGTTAACTCCTCCCTCGACCCACTGGACGGTATCTAAGTCCACCCCATACTCATGTTGAAGGATTCCTCGAACCCAAACTCCAGCAGTCTGTCGATATTCCTGAACCCCAATACGTTTTCCAGATAGCTGGGAGGGTTGCTCAATTCCTGAATTTTTGTTGATAAAAATAAAACCGTGTCGAAAAACTCGCGAAGGAAATACAGGTATTGCTATGAATGGGAAATCACCCCGGGACCGCATGATCATGTAATGGGCGAGCGACATCTCTGCAACATCAAAAGATCGCGTTTTTAGCATGCGCGCGAAAATTTCTGGGGGAGACTGGACCGCTATATACCGAAGATCGATGCCTTCAGGTTGAATTTCTCCAAGCCGGAGTGCCTCCATGCGATCGTATGGTCCACAAGCGAATGTAATCGGCAGCTCTTTCATCTCAATACCCTTTTCTCGAATTTTGAGCCTATCTCCCCACTCACCGCTGTCAAGCAAGCCTGAGGTTCCCGGTCGCAGGAATGGCCACATGGGAGTTGATCTATACAGTCGATTTTTATGCTCTCGGGGTTGAGGACTCATTTGTTTGTCCTGGAGATTTTACATCGCTGTTGGACTAAAATACTCAAATTAGTCTTGTGCTAGGGGTCCTTTTTTCTCCATTCATCAGCCTCATCATCATAACCCTTACGGTGGCTATAAAAAACCAGAAACATCAAACCGGCGCCTAACCCGAATGTAGCAAACACGCCCAACCCAAGGGCTATGAAGCCGTGGAAAGAAATTTTTGTTTCTTCCAGACCCATCCACGCTGCCACGGCAATAATTGCTGCTAGAAATAGCAGCGAGAGGAGAAAAATCGCTAGTAACAGGCCTTTTTTTGTCAACGCTTCACAACCATTTTTTATCAACTAAGCAGTCACGCTCATAGCGGTTTATCGCTTCCCCAAATTGCTGGGTATAATCGATCATATCCAACCCTTTTAGCAATCTCTCCCGCCGATGGGGATCAATATCAAATTTTACCCAGGATGTCGCTTCGCAAAATACCTGTTCGCTTTCAAGGTCAATAGTAATCTCAGGTGCAGCCTCGTTAATTAAAAATTGTTGCAGCTCTTTTACGAGCCTTTCAGGTAAGACAATGGGCAATAAGCCGTTGTTAAATGAATTATTGTAAAAAATATCGCCGAAGCTTGGGGCAATAACAGACCTAAATCCGGAGTCTACTAGCGTGAACACCGCCCCCTCTCGAGAGGACCCGCAGCCAAAATTGCGACCGGCTACAATAATCTGTGCTTTGGAAAATTTTTTTTGATTCAGGAAGAAATCTGGCGTTTGGAGCCCATTATTATCTTCACGTAAATCTCGAAATAAATAGGTGCGATACTTCTGATCCCTTGGCATCATGAGAAACCTGGCGGGCAGGATTTGGTCTGTATCAATGTTATCCTGGTTAATGGGTGCTGCCAGAGCCTTGAGGGTTTTAAAAGGTACCATTTTAATTTCTTTGGAGTGACCTTACGTCAGTAAGTTTTCCAGTTACGGCTGCCGCTGCCGCCATTGCAGGCCCGGTCAGGTGAGTCCGGGCGTCAGGACCCTGGCGTCCGCGAAAATTACGATTGGAAGTTGAAACACAACGCTCTTTAGGTGAGACCAAGTCACCATTGACACCCACGCACATCGAACAACCTGCGGCAGGACGCCAGTCAAAACCAGCTTCAATAAAAATTTTATCAAGCCCTTCGATTTCGGCTTGTTTTTTTATCAATCCAGATCCAGGGACAACGATCGAGTGAACACAGGCAGCCCGACCTTTCGCAACCGCTGCGGCCTCTCTTAAATCTTCGATCCGGCTGTTAGTGCAAGACCCTATAAAAACGCGGTCGACAGTAATATCTGTGAGTGAGGTTCCGGGTTTAAGCCCCATATAGTCCAATTTTCTTTTTAAGTTTGCGCGTTTTTCTGCATTGGTTTCTTCAAGCGGGTCGGGCACCAGGCCGGTAATTGGGAGTGCATCCTCCGGGCTGGTTCCCCATGTAACCATTGGGGTAATCAGTTGTCCGTCAATTTCGTACTCCTTATCAAATATGGCACCCTCATCTGTTTTTAACAGTGTCCAAGCACTTAAAGCCTCTTTCCAATTATCGTTTTTTGGTGCATGTGGACGACCCTCAATCCATTTATACGTGGTCTCATCAGGTGCTATCATTCCCGCGCGAGCTCCAGCCTCAATGGACATGTTACAGACGGTTAACCTTTCTTCAATCGATAAGCTAGATATTACCGGCCCAGCGTATTCAATAACATGACCTGTTCCTCCGGCGGCCCCGATATGCCTGATGATTGATAGTGCAATATCCTTTGCAGACACATATGCCGGTCGAAATCCTTTCACGATTACTCTCATTTTTTTTGGTTTTGGCTGCCAAAGCGTTTGAGTGGCAAGGACGTGGCTGACATCTGAGGCACCGATGCCAAAGGCAAGGGCGCCTAATGCACCATGTGTCGCGGTATGAGAGTCGCCGCAAACGATGGTGGTGCCGGGAAGGGAAAAGCCCTTGCTCGGGTCCAATTACATGAATGATGCCCCGTCTTTGATCACCCAGACCTAGGAAGTTTAAATTGTGTTCAAGAGCATTATTTTTCAAAGTGTTATAAAGCTTAAATCTATCCAGGCTTTTGAAATCACGAGCGTCTTCGCCGGTTGTTGGTGTGTAATGATCGGCAACTGCGATTGTTCGAGAGGGGTGTCTAACTTTCATTTTTCGCTTTTCAAGCATGTTGAAAGCGTGAAAAGATAGCTCGTGGCAAAAGTGGCGGTCTATAAAAAGTAGAGACTGACCGGCTGGATTGATCGTTATCTCATGACGCTTCCATATCTTATCAAGCAATGTTTTTGGTTTAGTCACAGATCTTTTAACTCTCCCCGTTTGCGGATGGATCTTTTAAGCCATGCCGCTGAATGAGCGGCATTTGTGAAAAGATAAAAAGAAACGTGAGTATCAAAAGCCCCCAAACTTTAAAATTGACCCAAATTTCTGTTGTTTGAGTTCTCCAGACTAGTTCATTTAAGATCGCAAGCCCGATAGAAAACCAAGCAAAACGAGATGTTAATTTGCGCCACCCTTCATCAGTCATCGGGAGAGCGCTGCCCATTAAGTTTTTTAAAAATAATTTTTTAAAAAATAATCCTCCAAAAAGAATGCCTGCGATTATTATTTCAACGATTGTCGGCTTCATTTTTATAAATGTTTCGTCTTGCAGGAAAAGGGTCAGTCCTCCAAATATTCCGATCGCTATTGCTGTGACGAGCGGCATGGTTGGAACCTTGCGGGTTAGCAACAATGACAGAAGAATGACCACGACAGTCGCTACCATAATAGCCGCTGTCGCGAAGAAAAGATCTTCCAGATAGTAAGTTACGAAAAAGGTCACCAGGGGTCCGTAATCGACAACTGGTTTTAGCCAAGACGGTTGATTGCCATTTTCCGCCATCATTTCGTTCCTTTTATATTCCTAGAGATTTCAAAATACCGCGATGTAAAACTGCCTCGCGTTGACCAAAAAGGCCAGCCCTAATAGTGTCTATAATTCTATAAAAATGCGTGATTTTAAAGGAGGCGACTTAATGGCAGAATACTCTGAAGTTCAAGTAGACGGGGTTCCTATGAGGATCGCTCATGCGTTTCCGGGGGGGGCTGGCCCTCATCCTGGGGTGGTTGTGATGTTCCATCGCGGTGGTTTTGACGACTTCACAATCAAAGTGCTTGAGGATCTTGCATCGGCAGGGTTTGTCGCAGCTGCACCAGATGTATATCACTGGCCACCGGTTGAAGATCCTCCAGAAAAGAACCCTTTTCCTGTAGATCCAGAAATAATTAAAGATATTAGCGCAACCCTTGAATGGATGGAGGGCTTAGGCACAGTGGATATGGATCGGTTAGGTATTACCGGACATTGCATGGGGGGGCGTATGGCATTTCTCGGGGCGAGCACCCACCCACAATTCAAAGCATGCGTTCCCTATTATTCTGGAAATATGTTTAAACCTTGGGGAGATGATAGTGCGCCTACCCCATTTGATCGCCTCGGAGATTTAAAAGCAGAAGTTTTAGGATTCTTTGGAAATGACGATGGTAATCCGTCTCCTGAAGATGTGGATAAAATTGGAGCGGAGCTCGATAGGCTTGGCGTAAAACATGTGTTTCATCGCTATGATGGCGCGGGTCATGCCTTCCAAAATTTTCTCGCTCCAGAGAGATTTAGGGAAGAAGCGAGAGATGATAGCTGGGCTAAGACAGAGTCCTTTTTAAAGGGCATTCTCTAATTTTTTGGATTCTTGCTGGAATAGATTTCCTCGAGTCTGTGTCTAGGTATCAAACACTATTGTGAAAGAAACACGTTTTTTGTGGAGTTCAATACTTGAGATAATGGTTTTCATCGACAAATCGGAAGAAATTAGTGAGTTCTAGTTGTAACAGAACTTAGGATGGTGAGTAGGGTCTGATTTGTGTCCAGAGTCATTATCCCAGCAAAAATTAGTTTCCCACCGTTGTCGATTTAAGGAGGGTGTATTGGAAGATCGAGTTCAAGAGGCGATGCTCAACCTAGTCATTGCCAACCGTATCTTAGATCAAGAAAACATTTGTGATGCATTTGGACACATAAGTGTCAGGCATCCGCTTGATCAAGAGAAATATATTATGGCTAGATCGAGAGCGCCCGGTGTTATTGAACTTGATGACCTGATGGAATTTCATTTGGATGGTCGTCCGGTCGATCTAAGGGATAGAACGGTTTATGCAGAACGCCACATTCATGGCGGTGTCTATGAGGCTCGCCCCGATGTCAAATCGGTTGTGCACAGTCATTCTCACTCTGTGATTCCTTTCGGGGTGACAGATGTTAAACTTCAGCCTGTCTTCCATATGGGGGCAACCGTTGGTCATGAAGTTCCAGTTTGGGATATTCGCGATAATTTTGGTGATACTTCTTTACTGGTGAGCAACATGGATCAGGGTCGAGACTTGGCCTTATTTTTGGGTGAACGACGTGCCTCTTTAATGAGAGGCCATGGTGCTGTTGTTGTGGGGAAAACCATTAAAGAGGCAGTGCTAATAGCGGTTTTCCTCGAGCACAATGCGAGGATCTCGATGCAATGTCTGCAGCTTGGAACTCCAAACTTTTTATCCGCTGGAGAAGTATCATTGTGCATGGATCAATTTGTTGGTGATTTAGCAATAGACAGGGCTTGGGACTATTGGTCTTTGAGAGCAGGATTTAAATCTTAAAAAATTCCATGGAGAAGGGACCTCGAGAGCTTTACAAGGCGCGTCTTCTGGCAGGCGAAATCCAGGAGGATGCCAACCAGAAAATTGTTATCGATAGATTAGAACTTCTTCACCAGGAGTTATCCATAAAAAGAGCTAGTCCAGGTTTCTCTCTCTTTAAAAAGTTATTTTTCCGGGCAGACGAGAATACAAAGCATCCCCGGTGTCTGTATATTCATGGGCCTCCTGGGAGGGGAAAGTCCATGCTAATGGATTTATTTTTTGAGACAGCTCCTGTGTGGCCCCGGAAAAGAGTGCATGTACATCCGTTTATGCAGGCTATTCACGAGAGGCTCCACGAGCTACGGACGGGCAATGATGCAGGGGCTATTTCAGATCCGCTTGGCAGTCTGGCTAGGGTGATAGCTGAAGAGAGCCCTCTAATTTGTTTTGATGAGTTTCAGGTTGAGGCGATTGCGGACGCCATGATTGTCCGCCGACTTTTTGAAAAAATATTAAGTTATGGCGTAACTGTTGTTGCAACATCCAACACCGCTCCGGAACATTTGTATGAAGGTGGATTGCAGCGTGAGCGTTTCTTACCCTTCATCGATCTTATCTTTGAAAAATTTGATATTTTCGAGTTAGGGGGAGGTAATGATTATCGTCGGGATAGGCTTAAATCTGTTGGGGTCTGGCACTGCCCTCTGGATGAGTCCTCGAGAGGAAACCTTGAAGCAGCGTTTGATCAATTGACCAATGGTCAACCGGCTGAGCCAACCTCTTTGATTGTGCAAGGTAGGTCCCTTCAAATACAGAAACAGGCGGCGGGGGTCGCTTTTTTTACTTTTGAAGAGTTGTGTAATCGGCCCCTGGGGCCCTCTGACTATGGTGCCATAGCCTGCAGTTTTCAGACTATTCTTATTTCGGATATCCCAGTATTAACGGCGAGTGACCGAAATGCTGCTAAGCGTTTTGCGACACTTATTGAGACATTATACGAACAAAAAACTAAAATTGTTTGCTCTGCAGCGGCCTTGCCAGATGAGCTCTACCAAAAAGGTGATGGTGCAGCTTTGTTTGTCAGAGTCGCTTCGCGTTTAGAAGAGATGCAGGCGGAAGATTATTTGGCAGAGGCTCATCGACCGACAACCTCAAAGACAGCGGCCTGAGTCAAAATCCTGGCTTAGTCCATGTCTTCTTCAGGATGGAGTCACGTGTTGGTCGTTGAAAAATAGCGGATTCCCGGGCTATTTCTGCCGCTTCTTTGTCGGGTAATTCTGCGTTCCATTTGGCCCCTACGTATCGGCATCCTGTTATTCCATCTGAGGCACCTGACGCTAGCCACACTGCAGCTGGAACGATCACTTCAGCGTCAAAAAATTTTTTCGTGATTTTCTTATTATTAATTTTCTCGCGTACCGCAGGGAGCACAAACCCAGTATCTACACTCCCGCCTGGGGCCAGGGTGTTTACGGTAACACCCGTTCCAGATAAGTCCTGTGCCCACGAGAGTGTCATTGCCTCAAGGGCCGCTTTAGATGGGCCGTAGGGACTGTTTTTGGGCCGGTGCATTGAGTCGCGGGATTTTGAAATATTAATAATTCTTCCCCAACCAGAAGTTATCATCGACTTGACTACTGCACGAGCCATAAAAAAAGGGCCATTCACATTTGTTTCTATAATTTCTTTCCAACCTAATGTTTTTGCTTGCCAAAAAGGGACATGATCATCCGCGACAAAGTTTTGTCCTTTCCCCGCGTTGTTTATTAGGATGTCAACTGGTCCAAGAGCCCTGCAAGCTTGGTTTGCCGCCTTTAAACATGCGTCAGGATTCGTGACATCCGCGATCACAGGTAAAACTTTGGTATTTGTGTCGAGCGATTTTATTTCCCTCGCGACTTGTTTCAATTGATCGACAGAGCTGCTTCCGGTGATGCAAAGGCCTGAAGCTCCAGCTTTTGCAAGCCCTATAGCCATTGCCTTGCCCAAACCTCTGCCTCCGCCGGTAATAATTGCGATTTTGTTTTTGAGAGGCTTTGTCATCTTATCAAACCATCTTTAGTCTGTAGCAATTGTTAGGTTATCTCGGCCCTAAGAGATAGTCCGTAATGAGATAAATGGTTTTTAATTATGTCAATAGATTACCCTGAAAATGGATTTTGGGACTATTCTCTGAAAATTTATGGTGGTGAAGGCGTCTCAAGGGCATTTATCAACATCCAAGATAGACATGAAATGGATGTCAATTTGCTATTGTTGAGCATTTGGGTTGGAGGGACTGGGCGCGGGACACTCTCGTTATCGCAGTTCTCTAGACTGATAGAGGTTTCCCAATTGTGGAATAGAGACATCGTTTGCAAGCTTCGAGCGGTTCGGGATCGCCTAAAGGATCCCTTTTACGGATTTTCTGGGCCGCATACTGAAGAGATGAGAAAATCGGTTCTAGGACTTGAGATTGAGTGCGAACGTATCGAACACTTGGCGCTATCGTCCGTCTTGGGAGATATTGCACTTGGCCCCGACCAAATTGATAGTGGAAGTTTGGGGCAAGTTATCACCAATATATCAAATTATTTTACCGCAAAAAATTGCGTTGTGAATGAGTCGGATCTCGAGGATTTTTTCGTGATTTTAGCGGCTGCCTTTCCCTTGGCGACCCGTCATGAAATTCGGGAAAAATTTTTGGGCTAACTGGCGTATATCACAAAACATTCAAATAGGTTATGTGCCGGCATAATTGAGTTTAAGGCGCGATAATTGTGATCCTGGCCATTCCATGATGACCTTTAACCAATATGGCATTATATAAAGCCCATGAATTTAGAAAAACTCTCCCATGGCCCTGGGCAATCAGGTGGCCTTTTATCTGCAGATCGAGCAACCTTCGAAATGCGTCGCGGCCGCTTATTGTGTTTGACCTCAAAAAAAGATCCACCGCTTTTGGTTGTCCCTACTGAGACCGTGACAGAACGTGCTCTCTCTTTAATGCAGAAAATTTCTGGTAGAGACCCTGACCTAGCAATCACTCATCACCGAGCAAGAACATTGAAGGTTCGTCTTTATACCGATCAGATTGTCCTCGTGCCATTTCCGGCATGGCTTACAGCTGATATGGCACGCAGTTTGGCCGATCCAACCACTGATTTGAACCATCCCCTCCGGGGCCCTTTCACGGCTAGGCGTGAGCCTCTATCTGATGGGACTCTAGCCGCAGTGCAGCTAGCTAAATCAGCTAGGCTATTGCCGTCAGTGATCATGGTTAAACTCGAAAAACTTGACCTGAATTTGCTCGAACAAAATGGGATTTTATCTGTCTCCTCTGAAAACGCTGAGGCTTACGAATACGATAGCTCAGGGACGCTTCATCAGGTGGCTGCGGCCAAAGTGCCACTGGAAGATGCTGAGGATACTCAAATTCTGGCCTTTCGTTCCACGGACGGCGGACGAGAACACTTAGCTATCGTGGTAGGGAACCCGACGAGTGACAAACCTGTTTTGATCCGTCTTCATTCAGAATGCTTTACGGGAGATCTCATAGGCTCTCTAAAATGTGATTGCGGTCAACAGTTACGAGGCGCAATAGCCCAGATTTCTGAAGAGGGTTCTGGTGTACTGCTGTATTTGCGCCAAGAGGGTAGGGGAATTGGTTTGCTGAATAAATTGCGAGCTTATGCCCTACAGGGCCAGGGGTTTGATACGGTGGAGGCCAACGAGAGACTAGGCTTTGACTCGGACGAAAGGATCTTTTTGCCCGCAGCACATATACTGAAACAGCTTGGCTACCGGCGGGTAAGATTGATGACAAACAACCCTGATAAGGTGGAAGGTCTTCAGCAGTATGGAATAGAGGTTACTGAGCGTGTGGAACATAAATTCCCTTCCAATCAACATAATGAGTTTTATCTGTCTGTGAAACGGGAAAAAAGCGGCCATTTACTCTAAGTAAGGGTGTATTTACCTATTTTTCTGGATCGCCTGCGGTAAGGTAATCCCACATTCTTTCATAAATCCTACCGCTCCCTGTAGCTCGGATTTTCACTTCTGATTCGGTAAAACATACTGACTGAGCGTCACTTTTATTCGCCATAACTGCAAGCTCTGTAATAGCGGACTCTTCTAAATAAAAGGCCATCACTACGCTTTCTTCAATTGTGGGTCCTACACAAACGGCACCATTTCCTCGCATCACTATAGCTCTGGAGTCACCCAATGTTCTGGCAAATTCCTGTGCTTGAGTATCGTCTCGGATTAAAAGAGGGTCGTCCCATAAGGGCGGACTTGGATGGAAATATGAACCGAATCCAAGTCGCGGTTTCGGAGTTAACTGGAACGTTGATAAGGTCATAACGTTTCTGGGAAAAATTCGACAAATGCCATTCACATCTTCCCTGGCGGCATAAATTTGTTGATGACATCTGACCTCTCCCAGAACTCCATCTGGTAAGGGACCATCAATATTAACTACCGTTCCGTTGGTGCCAGGTTCGATCAATCCCATTGGTTGAGGGGCGCAGACTAAGAACTCGCTTTTATTGAGACGAGCGCTCGCATGCCCATAGGCGTGAACGAAGCCATGTCTGGCTAAAGCTCTCGCGGCAAGCCGAACACGTCTTTGAGTGTTTTCCAATGGCTCACCGAGAGCACCAAATTCTTCTGACATTTTATCTAGTCCCTAAATTCTGGGATATCTGGCACCGCACCCCAAACACAAAATGCCTCGGGCGTGAAAGGAAATTGACGAGGCCTATAATTGGGGTCCTCTATGATTTTTACCCCATTCGAATACTCATAGACCATGCCGTCAGGGCCTTCAAAATAGAGAAACATGGCACCTGAGGTAGCGTGTCTTCCGGGGCCAAAAACGATATGAACCTGTTTATCGGAGAGGAAATAGTAAGATCGCATGATGTCATCTATACTCTCCACCTGAAAATTTATGTGTTGAATGCCCGGACGGTCTGCGGGGAATAAAGCAAACCTGTGGTGGACTTTGTCAAAAGATAACAAGCCGGCAGGGCCTATCCAGTCATTAACTTTTACATTGAAGAGAGAGGTCCAAAATTCTTCGTCCGCTTTAGCGTTGGTAGTTCGTAGCCCCACATGGCTAAACTCGGTTATTCCTGCGTCGCGACTAGGAAAGTAACGGCGAGTGGCCTTGTATGGCCTAACATTGAGCTCAATGTTATTACCTGTGGGATCACAAAATGCAATAAAATCGGACACCCTCCGATCAGCGCATTCTTCAGGACTTCCCCGCCTTACTGATACGCCCGATGCATCCAACTCTGAAAATGCTGAGTCTAGGGCATTGGGATCATCGAGTTCCATTCCGAGGACACTATAGGAAGGGTCAGTATCTACGTAACAAATACTATGATCTCGATTATCTCCTCTCACATATATTCGATCTTGTTCCTGTCTGACAAACTGCAATCCAAGTGTGTCAGTCGCAAAAGAGGTGGCGGATTCCATATTTGAAGTGCCAATTCGGACATATGTCATATCTGTGATGTCAATCATGCCTCATATGATAGGCTAGACTGACGATCACGCAAGATCTGCTAGAAACTATCATTTTGTTCTCACCGAACACCCTATCCCATAGGACTTCCTTGTAAGTTCCGAGCGGTCGATACGCCAAAGGTTTTTTAATATCGACGTTTTCAAGGGCTCAGCTTTAGTTTTTGAGTTTCATTGGAGACCAAGGATTGAGACAAAGATTTCCCCGCTTCTGACCTCTATTGACAGTTCTTTGAGGTTTAGGGACAGATAGGGTTTGTAAGATTAGAAGCTGTTTGGGTGCGAGTTTGTCGACTTTTAGTTCTTTGGGTTTCCTTACGGGCTGGCTGTGCCTGGTTATAATTTCTGCGGCGGCGACCCGACTGATGATTAAATTTAGGGTGCTTGCAATCCCCAACGCGCGCTCCTCCCATGCTACGGCAGTGCCAAGCTCTGGGGGGGTCGGCATCTATTTGACAGTCATATTAGGTTTGGGAGTTTTTTCATTTTTATACGCCGAAAGTGACTTTAGATCCCTGATTTTTTTTATTTTGTTAGGCGGATCTATTTTGGCTTTGGGCGGGTTTTTGGATGATATCGAGTTAGCTAGTGGTTTTAGAGCAAAGCTTGGTTTTCAGATTTTGGGATCACTAGTCGTGCTAATCGGAGGCATAAAATTTGATTCAATCTATCTCCCTTTTTTTGGGGTAATTGAGTTCGGTTGGGCTGGATATCCCTTATCTCTAATTTGGATAATTGGCATGACCAACGTTTTAAATTTTATGGATGGCCTTGATGGTATTGCCGGCGGATGCACTGCAATTGCAATGACTTTCTTGAGTGTTATTTTCCTTTCGATTGGATCCTTTGATTTAGCTATTTTTTCAGCAATAGTCACTGCTTCGTCTCTGGGCTTTTTATTTTTTAATTTTCCTAAAGCCCGCATTTTTATGGGTGATTGTGGAAGTCAATTTCTCGGTTTTCTTGTAGGTGTCACTGCTATTTTATTGGCCGGAACCACAAATGACGGGGCCCTTTGGTTTATTGTTCCGCTACTCTTTGTGCATTTTCTATTTGATACGATTTGCACCTTTATTCGAAGGTGGAGGAGGGGCGAGAATGTGACGCAAGGACATCGATCCCACTTATATCAACTTTTGAACCGACTTGGTTACTCGCATCAGTTTGTCAGTACGCTGCATTTCTTATTTTCCGTCGTCGTGGGGATTTCTGCTCTATTTGTTTTGACTCTTTCCGTTGACCTGAGGATGGGCATATTCGTGCCCGTTGGTGTCATACTTTTTATTTATTTGGTTTTGGTGACTCGCACTTCTGATAAATCACACCTTAAATGAAAAGGGAGATTACGCTCTCTCCGTAGGCATTAACTCGCGAGCCCACTCATGAGGTATAGCCCCAGCATCAGCACCTCTGGCTAAAAAATAACGCCATAATTTCACTGCGTGATTTGTGCGTTTAAAATTTTCACCAAATTCTTTTGTTTCGCCTGCTGTGAGTGGTTTTACTCCGCCAAGTCTTGATGCGTCATAAAGGGCCTTGGCATTCTCTTCAAAATGAACCGCATCGACCATTAATGCTGGTATATCCTCTGATACGATAACAGCCCCATGGGCTCGGAGTAAGAGTGCATTATGTTGGTTTAGGGTATTTGCCATAGACCTACCGCGCTCCGCGGTATCTATATGCCAAGATTCGGGGTGAGTTGGTATTCCACTAGCCCATCTGTAAGCATGATTTTTCATCGGAACGAGGTCCAGTCCTTCCACCATGGTGAAAAGGGTTGCAATTTCTGGGTGGTAGTGAAGCACAGCATTTACATCTGGTCGCGCCCGCATAACCTCAGAGTGGATTTCGACTTCGTTTACTGGTCTGGCATCCGACGGCCCATCAAGAATATTTCCATCCAAGTCTACGATATAAAGCTCCTCTGGCGTTAGATCACTTCTGCTGGCATCAAATGATTGAATGAGCAGAGATTGGCCATCCGGTAACCTGGCGCTCACGTGCCCACTGTAACCTAAGATTCCCTCGTTATTTAGCAGTCGAGTGCAGGCTGCTACCTGAACCTTTAAATTTTCAACCGCATAATTCGAACCACCATCAGCCATTTAGTACACCCTTTACTAGACTTAGTTAAACTGGATCCTTTAACTTAAGAGTGTGGGAGGACGCTGGAATTTAGTCAAGATGAGGCTCCGAGTAGGGTCTGACTTCCGCGCGGGCTCTGTGTTTTTGAAACCTTTACTTACATTGAAGCGTTTTTATCCACTATAATTTGAACTTGATTTAAAAATCTAAATTCGCCGCTTAGCTCTCAGGTCTTTTAAGAAGCTTTGGTACGAGTTAATAGAGATAATCTGGTTAGGGAACAGGTGATTTCGTTTTGACCGAACATGTGGAAGCAGTCGTAATTGGGGCAGGGGTTGTTGGGCTCGCAGTGGCAAGAGAACTCGCTCTAGCAGGCAAAGAGGTTATCGTACTAGAGGCTGCCGACTCAATAGGAACCGAGACAAGCTCCCGGAATAGTGAGGTCATCCATGCAGGTATTTACTACCCCACTGGAAGTTTAAAAGCAGAACTTTGTGTCGCTGGGAAAAAGGCTTTGTATGAATTTTGTGTTTCCCATGGTGTTCCCCATAGAAATTGCGGCAAATTTATCGTGGCTACCGACGATGCGCAATTACCTCAATTGGAGGCGTTAAAGCAAAAGGCTGTTGATAATGGGGTTGAAGATCTTGAGTGGCTCACGCCTGATCAGGTCACATCACAGGAGCCCGAAATTTATTGTGTGGGTGCTCTTTTGTCCCCTTCCACAGGCATAGTTGATAGCCATAGTCTCATGCTTGCCTACCAGGGTGACGCCGAAGATGCAGGGGCTATGGTTGCCTTTTTGTCTCCGGTAATTTCTGGTCAGGTCAGCGAAAATGGTATCTTACTTGATGTAGGCGGCTCCCATCCCTCCCAAATCCATGCCGATATTGTTGTGAATTCCGCAGGGCTCCACGCGCAGCGTGTCGCAGCGCTCATTCAAGGGTTTCCTCAAGAGAACATTCCCCCCACTTATTTTGCTAAGGGTAATTATTATTCCTTAGTTGGAAAACCACCATTTTCTAGACCGGTCTACCCTGTGCCTGAGGAGGCGGGTTTAGGAGTACATGTGACCGTAGATCTTGCTGGTCAGGTTCGGTTTGGGCCAGATGTGGAATGGATAGATCAGATAAATTATGACGTAGATCTGAACCGCGCGGATGTCTTTTATGATGCTGTCAGAAAATATTTTCCAAACCTCAGAGATGGATCTATTCAGCCCGGCTATTCCGGTATTCGTCCAAAAATTCAGGCTCCGGGAGAACCAGCGAAAGACTTCATGATACAAGGGCCGGAAATTCATGGGATCGAGGGTTTGGTTAATTTGTTCGGGATAGAGTCTCCAGGGCTTACAGCCTCCATTGCTATAGGCCGAAAAGTGGCAGGGATTTTAGGTTTTGCGCGAAACTTTCCGTAAATATTAAAACTTCTCTTGACAACAGCCTCCCCTGTGCGCACATCCTTTCCTGCGAAAAACAGGTGCTAAAAAATCAGGTTATAGTCTAGGCTGCATTTGTCGTTTTCGGCCCTCTATAATCAAATGGTTTTAGTTTCTTGAAACTGCCGGGTTTTAAATCACAATATGCTTGGTGGTTTTAGAGGAGGAGAGTCAATGAGCGATTTGCTCAGGGTTATTGGTCTGACTAAAAAATTTGGAGATTTTACCGCCGTTGATGGCATTGATTTTTCTGTCGCCAGGGGAGAGGTGCTGGGCTTTCTGGGACCAAATGGGGCAGGAAAGACAACAGCAATGAGGATGGTGACAGGTTTCTTGCCTCCGACTGGCGGCACGGCGATTGTTGATGGATTTGACGTTAGGACCCACCCTATAGAGGTTAAACGAAAAGTCGGTTACCTGCCCGAGGGCGCCCCTCTATATGATGACATGACGCCAAGGGAATTTTTGACATTTGTGGCTGATGTTCGAAATATTGACCGTTCGGATCGCGATAAAGCAATCGATAGCGCGGCTGATCGGATCAATATTCAGCATGTGATGCACCAGCCAATAGGGACCCTGTCAAAAGGCTATAAACGGCGCGTTGGTATTGCTCAGGCTATTCTCCATAATCCTGATGTATTGATCCTTGACGAACCGACAGACGGTCTTGATCCAAACCAAAAACATGAGGTTCGCAACCTTATAAATGAGATGGCGTCCGATAAAGTGATCGTGATATCGACCCACATTTTGGAGGAAGTCGATGTTGTTTGTTCGCGGGCAATTGTCATCGCAAATGGGAGAGTCGTTGCTGACGGTAAACCTCAGGAACTAGAAGCCAGGTCTTCATTTCACAATGCGGTCTCTGTTCGAGTTTCAGGAGTGCCGGATAGCTTGACTGATAAACTGCTGGCACTGCCAATGGTGGAAAAAGTGGAGTCTTCTGAAATAGGTGATGGCCAGGTATCGTTAACAGTCTTCCCGCGGGGACCTGTGAATATCCTCGAGACCGTAAGCGAGTGTTTGAAGGAACTAGCAGTCACAGTCGAACAGATCCACGTGGAGCGCGGAAAAATGGATGAAGTTTTCCGAAATATCACTACAAGTCCAAAGAGTTAGAGACCATGGGAACAACACTTGCAATCTGTCGGAGAGAGCTTCGAGCCTATTTCACGACTCCTCTTGCTTATGTGTTCATTGTGATTTTTGTTGCGATGAACGGCGCGACCGCTTTCTTTTTTGGCGGCCTTTTTGATCGCGGCCAGGCCGATATGACTTCTTTATTTAGCATGCTCCCTTGGCTTTATCTATTTTTAATCCCTGCAGTGGCCATGAGACTCTGGGCAGAAGAACGAAAATCGGGCACGCTAGAGCTGCTCATGACGTTGCCTGTTTCGACAACGAGTGCGGTCTTTGGGAAATTCCTTGCGGCCTGGGTTTTCTCTGGCATTGCTCTGTCGTTGACATTTCCCGTTTGGGTTACAGTGAATTGGTTAGGTAACCCTGACAATGGGATAATACTTGCAAGCTATATCGGAGGTCTCCTTATGGCGGGATCGTATTTAGCGATTGGCGGCTTTGTATCTGCACTTACTAAAAATCAAGTTATCGCTTTCGTGGTGGGGGCTGCTGTAATTTTCTTATTTATGATGAGTAGTCTTGATCTAATTCTTGCAGCCTTTCGCGGGTGGGCTCCAGTCTTTTTGGTCGAGGTAATTCAGTCCCTGAGCTTTCTTGTGCATTATGACTCAATTGTTCGGGGTGTGATAGATTTACGCGATTTGGTTTTTTATTTTTCCATAATGGGCGTGTTTCTCTTTGCAAACGTCGTGGTTGTGGACCAGAAACGGGGGGCCTAAGAGGATATCATGGCAAATCTCTCTAAAAATTGGGATCGTAGAAAACTTGGAATAGCAAGTTTAATATTATTGCCAGTTTTCTTTTTAGCTCTCCACGTTCTTTCAACGGAGAGTTTAAGACGTGTCACGATCGATTTAACAGAAGAGCGTCTTTATACTTTGTCTGATGGGACAAAAAATGTCCTAAAAAACATGAGGGAGCCCATAGTCTTAAGGCTTTTTATGTCAGATGAGCTTCTGGACACTAGTCCCGGTCTAAAAGACTACGGAAGGCAAGTCAGAGAATTATTAGATCGTTACGTTGAACTCTCTGGCGGTCTTTTGAAGTTGGAGATTATTCGACCTCAGCCATTTTCGACCGAGGAGGATCGAGCTGTTGGTTTTGGACTTCAGGGAATACCTATTACCCAAGCTGGTAACCTTGGGTATTTTGGTTTGGCCGGCACAAATACCACTGACGATCTGGATACAATACCCTTCCTAACGAGGCAGAGGGAGCCCTTTCTGGAGTACGATTTAAGCAGGATGGTGCAGAATTTGGCCAATCCCAAGAAGAAAAAGGTTGGTTTTGTCTCTTCCCTTCCCATCGAAGCAGATCCGCTGAAGCGTTATCGGCCCTGGGAGATCTTGAAACATCTTCGAGAGGCGTTTGATGTTGAAAAGATCACCCTTGAGAATCCCGTTCCGGAGGATGTCGACTTGCTGATGGTTGTGCACCCAAGAGAAATGGATGAGGTGGATCGTTATTATATCGACCAGCATATAATGAGGGGAGGAAAAACAATTATTGTGGTTGATCCGTTCTCTGAAATTGCGACACAGGGAAATAGAATGAACCGCCAGCCCCCCGATACGGGTTCAGATTTGCCAAAACTCCTCAAGAGCTACGGCATAGTTTACGATAAAAGCAAAGTGTTAGGCGACAGGCTGGGCGCTCAGCGCGTTAATGCAGGACGTGATTCTCTCGGGCGTCCAGTGATCACGGACTTTATCGCCTGGGTCACACTTCGTGATGATCGACTCAACAAGAACGATGTGGTCAGTGGTCAGTTGGAACAAATCGCCGTTGCCTCTTCAGGGACGCTAGATATCGCCCCTGGTTCTAAACTCAAGATGACTCCACTGCTAACGTCAAGTAAGGAGGCCATGCAAATTGAGGTCGAATCCGTCAAAAAGGACCCCAAGCCAGCAAAGTTGCTCAAGAATTTTAAATCTGCAGATAAAAAGTTTGTTATCTCAGGGCGTTTCACGGGGATGCTTGATAGCGCGTTTAAAAGTGGAAAACCCAAAGATAAAATTCGGGATCAAATAAAAGCCGCTCAGATTAAAAAAGGCGAAAAAGTCGTTGATGATCTGCCACATCTTAACAGTTCCCAGAAAGAGGCGAACATCCTGGTGATCGCCGATACTGATATGCTTGCGGACGGCTCTTGGGTGCGGACACAGAACTTCTTTGGCCGACAGATGACAGTGCCCGTCGCTGATAATGCCGATTTCTTATTCAACGCGGTCGATACCTTTACTGGGTCAGCAGATTTGATTGGACTTCGCAGTCGCGGAGTGAGTGGAAGGCCGTTTAGGAAGGTTGAGGAGATGAAGCGTTCGGCCGAACTCCGTTATCGGGCGAAAGAACAGGGTCTTCTGGAAAAGCTAGCGGAAATCGAAAAAAAACTTAAAGAACTTCAAACCAAAGAAACAGCGGCTGGAACGACGGTAATCCTGTCAGATGATCAAAAAGCGGCCATAGAGAAATTTCGGCGCGAATCTGTCACAATACGGAAAGATCTAAGGGCGGTTCAATTAGCTTTGCGGGAAGATATCGATCGACTCGAAGCTTGGTTGAAAGCCATAAATATAGGATTGGTTCCAGTCATTGTCATGGTATTTGCAATTTGCTTCGGGTTGTTCCGAAGAGGGCGATCTAAGCGGGCCAGAGCGTCCGCAGTCGCAGCTTAATTTTATATTCAACGTGAAGAGAGGACACTTGTAATGTCACCCCGTTCATTTTTCACCTTCGCTGTTCTTACCAGTTTATTGGTCGTTGGTGCCATCTTGGCGGTTTTTTCGCGACCTGCACCTGTAGAGATTCCGAAAGATAGGCCATTGGTTTACTCCGGGCTTGAGACGAAAATTAACGATGTTTCAGAAATTAAAGTAGAGACGCCCTCTCGAACCTTTACCTTGTCTCGTACCGACGTTGGTTGGGGGATTAAGGAACTCAGTAATTTTCCTGTGGTTTTTGATAAGCTTAAGACTGTGGTTGTACAGCTTTCACAACTTAGGTTTTTGGAGCCAAAAACCAATGACCCAGAGCGGTATGCCAGATTGAATCTGAGGGATCCTAGCGCAAAGGGCGCCAGTTCAAAGCAGGTTACCGTTTTCGCAAAAGGCGGGGATGTACTTGCCAAGGGGATCGTTGGAAAAAAGAATGAGGATTTGTTCGGGAATGGCCGAAGCGGAACCTACATGAGGTTTGGAGATGACAAGAAGACGTGGCTCGTTGAAGGCAGCCTTGATCTCGGAGAGGGTCCTGCCGATTGGACGCTGAAAACGATACTCGACATAAAACGAGGGGCGGTCAAAAAGCTCGAGATCAGTTCTCCAAAGGGTGGGGATGTGGTTATCCAAAGGGATAAGGCAAGTCAAAAAGACTTTAAATTCCAGGGCATTCCCCAGGGTAAGCGCCAACGGGGTCAGTGGGAAACCAATGACATGGCTAAATTATTAGAAAAGCTGGAACTGAAGGACATTCGCTTAGCTCAGGACATACCCTTCCAAGGGAAAGCATATTCGGGACGGATCATTACATTTGATGGATTGGTGGTGAATACCCTAGCTATCAAGGATGGCAAGAAGTACTGGATTAATTTGACGGCAGAAGCCTTCCCTGGATCAGATAAAAGGGTTGAAACTAGAGCCAAGGATATTTCCAGTGCCTTATCGAAATATGCATTCGAGGTAGACGAGAAACCAGGCAAAAAACTTACTTGTGAGCATATCAATTTATTGGAGGGTGCTGGCATTAACGCTTGTGCCTAATCGATAATAAATCTGGATAGTTGGAAAGGAAGCATCCTTTGCACGTGCCGCAGAACCGATATGGAGGATAGCTTAAATGAATAAATTCCTTCTGCTGAAACCTGATGACATTCAAGACCTCGTATCTATGGACGAAGCCATTGATGCTGTAGAGCAGGGGTACATTGATGGGATGAATTTTCCAGTGATCAACGCACCTCGCCGTCGAGTACATTCACCTTCAGGCGTGCGCATTAGTAATTTTCCAGGCGGCTCACATTCGATGGGCGTGATAGGTGCGGCTAGTAGAGCTGATCACGTTGTTCAGGAGGATGGAGGAGCAAACCAACATTATGCCTACAGAGAACATCCTGTGCATGTTTTGAATGATTCTGAGAATGGACAACTTTTAGCAATCGTTATTGGCGAGCCTGTCGAACGGACCCTTGGATATACAAGCCTTGTAGCTCTGAGAACAGCGGCAACTTCGGGGGTCGGATTTCGTTATCTTGCACGGGAAGATGTGACTGAGGTTGGTCTCTTTGGTTCTGGAGGACAGGCCGCAAATCAGCTTTTGGCGCTTAAATGTGTTCGTCCAGGGATCCGGCGCGTGAGGGTTTATTCCCGAGACCCTCAAAATCGACGAGCCTTTGCAGAAAAATATGGACCAAAATTTAATTTAGAAATAACGCCCGTGGAAACAGGTGATGACGCCATTAAGGGCGCGGACATAGTATTGTGTGCTACAAGCACAAATGTTGAGTTGTTCGACGGTGATTTATTGGAGCCGGGCCAGCACGTGACAGGCATCATAGGAGGCAACGTGCAGCTGGTCGAAGGAGGGTTTTTGAAAAAAGCCCGGCGTGAAATCGATAACAGAACCGTAGAGAGGTCTGATGTCATCGTAACGAACCTTAGGGAGTCTGTCATTTCAGAGAAGCAAGGAGACCTTTATGAACCCTTGGAGCTTGGAATAATCAAAGAAGAAGATATTCTCGAGCTGGGTCCTCTTGCATCTGGTGTGGTTGAGGGCCGAACAGGTGAGGGGCAGATTACCTATCATAAAAATAATAACGGTACTGCTGCCTCTGAGATCGCTATCGCCATGCTGGTTTACAAAAAAGCAAAAGAAGCTGGCCGTGGTGTTGAGGTTGATTTGGTCTCGGCATCTCAATTGCCTCATGCACTCTAGTCTTTGATTTGGGGATCTGTCCTTGCCTGTTAGTACTCTTAACCACGTGAATATCCGGTGCCGCACCGACAAATTGGAAGAGACAATGGAATTTTATAGGGACTTTCTTTGTCTTAAAGTCGGATATAGGCCCAATTTTGACTTCCCAGGATATTGGATGTACGCCGGCGATCGGCCTCTTGTACATATTTCCAGTCGTCCTCCCAAAGGCAGGCATGATGGGCAGCCCGAGGATATGGATGCTGGTTTTGGTCATGTTGCTTTCTCTGCCACCGGGCTCGCGCAGGTTAAGGAAAACTTGGATTTAAAAGGGCTAAAATACTACGAGAGGGCAACCCCTGATGAAGGTATTTATCAGCTGTTCGTGCATGATCCGAACAAGGTGTTGGTTGAATTTTGTTTCCCGATCGGAGAGGGCGTAGATTAATGATTTTTTTCTCGCATTGTCCATGCAATAACTGCACCGGCTCCCATAAAAGCCGTTCCGGTTAGAAACACAGGTATATAAGAGCTGGTCGAGGCAAAAATTATCACGTACAGGAATCCTCCAGCCGCTTGAATGGTCGTAGATGCCAGAGCCGCTGCTCTCCATACGACAGGCATTTTGTCCTTTCCCATCAATTGATGTACACGTCCGGAGAGAATAGCTGTTAAGCCTGGCTGAGCGCCTACAATTAGTGAGGATATTATAAGTGCCCAATTCTCATGGATAAGTACTGGCAGCGCTATGCCGCTTGCCACTAGAGCATAGGCCAAGGGGAGGGCGATATGAAAACCTATCCGATCTGCTAGCCTGCCCCACAAGTATGTCCCACAAATTGCACCAATACCAAAAAGCGTCCAGTGGAGACCTCCGAAAGAGTTGCTGTTTCCAAGACCTCTTACCAGATAGTCGACCCAATAGATTGTATGTGGAATTAGACCTAACGAAAATAAAGTTCGGGCAGTGATTATCGCGATTGCATTCCAACTCCAGTCGATGGTTGGGTGTACTGTTTCCTGCTCTTTTCTCTCATTGGTTCTTGGTGCCGCTCTCCAGCCCCAGAAAGCAACGAGTGTTGCAAAGAATCCTGCTATTGAAATGCCGAACCACGCTAAGCTAACGCTGAATTGCAGCAAGAGGGGCACCGCAGTACCTGCGAGAAGAATACCCAAACCGACCCCTGTATAGGTGATGCTGGTGGCTAAACCTAATTTTCCCCGCGGAGCAAATCGGGTGGTAATGGAAAGCGCATATATCATGATTACGCCTACGGCGGCCCCGGCGACTGCACGCCAGAAAGTGATCCACAGAAATCCCCACGGTAACATGCTACTAACGAGAGCTATTAGAGTAGCGAGCAAGCATAATCTCAGTGCGCCTGTTTCTCCAAAAACCCTTCTTAGCGAAGGGGCGGCGAACGCACCTATTAGATAACCAACGAAATTTCCTACCCCTGCTGTCCCTGCCTCTGTCGCTGTAAGCCAACCTTGTTCTATCAGCGCAGGTATTAACGGTGAGTATGAAAAACGTCCCAAACCCATTCCGACCAAAAGTGTCGCTGCGCCAGCGATGGATAGTCTCAGCCAGATTGGCATATTTTATCCTGCTTTTTATTTACGACTTGTGTGCGATTATAGCGTGGATCCAGAAAGTGTTTATGCCTAGATCATTGAAAATCACGTGATGGATACCGGGGTTTCTGAGTATTGTTTTTATATGGTGTAGCCAGCTCGTAAAGTTTAGATGTCATGTCTATCAGATGTCTTGCAATTATGTGGATTACGAGACCTTCGCGTTGTAGTTCACCACGTACTAAAAGTAATTTAGAAACTAATGTTTCCTTGCGATATTTTTCAAATACACTCGGCCAAATAATCACGTTTGCACTTCCGGTTTCATCTTCTAACGTAGTGAAGATAACACCACTTGCTGTACCAGGACGCTGACGGCTAATAACTAAACCAGAGACGCTCACTACCCCGCCATTTTCTATTTTTGATAATTTTTTTGCCGGGATTGCACGCATAGATGTCATTAAATTTCTCAGTAGAGACAAAGGGTGATCTTTAAGAGATAGATGGATGGTGCGATAGTCATGGCTGACTTCTTCTCCGAGTCCCATGCTAGGTAGATGTACCTTCTGTTCGACGATTCCCTCACCTGATTCGATAAAAAGAGGTGCTTGATTTGAGTTGACACGTTGTGTCGACCAAAGCGCTTGTCTTCTAGATAAATTGATCGACTGAAATGCATCTGCGTCTGCTAGCTGCTCTAGAACAGATTTAGGTAAATTACTGCGTCGGGCAAAATCATCTATATCAAAGAAAGGCCTACCGTTTCCCATTTTTCTTGCGGTTATAAGTTGATCAGCAAAATCTTCTCGAAAGCCTTTGATTTGTCTAAGCCCAAGGCGGAGGGCGTCCAAGCCCTCGGCAGTTATTTCTATAGTGGAATCCCAGTGACTGTAATTCACGTCGGGTGGATAAATTGTAACCCCATGTTTGCTGGCGTCGCCGACAATCTGAGCAGGGGCGTAAAAACCCATTGGTTGGCTATTCAACAATGAGCAGGCAAAAATTGCCGGGTGGTGGTACTTGAGCCAAGCGGAGACGTATACGAGCAAAGCGAAGCTTGCTGCGTGGCTTTCTGGAAAACCGTAATCACCAAATCCTTCAATTTGTTTGAAACAGCGGTTAGCAAAATCTTCTTCATATCCGCGAGCAATCATGCCACGGATCATTTTGTTTCGATATTGTTGGATGGTGCCCATACGGCGGAAAGTGGCCATGGCGCGTCTTAGCCCATCTGCTTCTGCCGGTGTAAAGCCTGCTGCTACAATAGCAATCTTCATGGCTTGTTCTTGGAACAAAGGTACACCGTATGTTTTTCCTAGCACTTCGCGCAGAGATTCGGATGGAAATGTGACCTCCTCCTCTCCGTTGCGGCGTCTTAGATATGGGTGGACCATATCACCTTGAATTGGGCCTGGTCTAACAATGGCGACCTCGATAACTAAATCGTAGAAGGCTCTAGGCTTTAGACGGGGTAGCATTGTCATCTGCGCTCGACTTTCGACTTGAAACACACCCACTGAATCGGCTCGAGACAGCATTTTGTAGACTTCTGGATCTTCCGCTGGGACGGTTGCGAGATCGACTTCATGTTGATGGTGTTTTTGTAAGAGCTCAAATGCTTTGCGAATACAACTCAACATGCCCAGCCCTAACACATCAATTTTGAGAAAACCTAATGTGTCGAGATCATCTTTGTCCCACTCTATAGTCGTGCGGCCTTCCATTGTTGCATTGGCGATAGGAACAAGGTCATCCAATCGCCCCCGTGTAATGACAAAGCCACCTACATGCTGGGATAAATGTCTTGGAAATCCAGATATTTCACTTGCCAACTGCAAGGTGAGAATAATTTTTGGATCGTTCTCGCTGAGTCCTACCTCTCTTAAAGGAAGTTTGTTTTTTTTTGATAATCTTTCTATTACTGAGGCTTTTGATAGAGCATCTTCTACATCACGACTTAGTCCCATCGCGCGTGCCACCTCCCGCATCGCACTACGGCCGCGGTAATGTATCACCGTGGCTGCAAGCCCGGCACGTTCGCGTCCATATTTTTTATATATATATTGAATTACTTCTTCACGGCGTTCGTGCTCGAAATCAACGTCTATGTCAGGCGGTTCTCCACGTTCAGCACTAATAAATCTTTCAAATAATAAATCGATTTTCGTGGGATCGACTGCTGTTATCCCGAGACAATAACAAACAGCGGAATTTGCGGCTGAGCCGCGACCTTGGCATAGAATTCCCCGGTTTCGTGCATATTGAACGATGTCATGTACAGTCAAAAAATAATTAGCGTATGAAAGTTCATCGATTAGTTGGAGTTCATGTTTTATTTGGAGGCACACCTTATCAGGAATTCCACTGGGATATCGATCCTGAGCTCCTGCCCATGCTAAATCTGTTAAATGTTTTTGCGGGGTGGTTCCGGGCGGGGCCTCGTCATCTGGATATTCATAGACCAGTTGATCAAGCGAAAATGAGCATCGTTCGGCAATTTCAACTGTACGAGAAATCGCCTCTTTATGATTAGGGAATAAGGCAGACATTGCATCAGCCGATTTGAGGTGACGCTCTGCGTTAACGAAAAGTTTGTACCCAGCATTATCGACTGTGCATCGATTTTTAATGGCAGTTAAGGTGTCTTGCAATTTACGGCGGGTGAGGTCGTGATAATGCACATCATTGGTTACGACCGTTGAGACATTCACCTTGCTTGCCAAGTTATCTAGTAAAGCAATCCGCCTAGTGTCTCCATATTCGAGGAAATTCTGTAGTGATAGATAGCAACGGTCACCCATTACCCCAGAGAAGCGTGACAGGGTGAAGGATAGGTGGTCTAAATCACATTGGCTCTGCGATAGAATGACAATGATTTGGTCTTTTTGTGCATTTAAGAAATCATCTATTGAAAGATAACACTCACCCTTTGGTGCACGTCTTCGACCTAGGGTTATTAGCCTTGTGAGGCGGCTATAAGCAGCGTGATTTGTGGGCAAGCATAAAATTGATTCTGAATCTGTGAAGTCTAAACGTGCGCCAACGATTATTTTTATTCCTGTTTCTCGCGCTGCTAGATGGGCTCGAACTACGCCGGCCAGTGTATTGCGATCAGTAATAGCGATAGCCTTATGCTCGAGTTCTACCGCTCGGTGGACTAACTCTTCCGGATAAGACGCACCTTTTAGAAAAGAAAAATTACTCGTGGTCTGTAATTCAACATAAGAATTCATGGGAATAATCCGTGGACATACCAACGAGTGGTCTTGCTTCCTTGATTAGTTTCTCTGAATATCCACAATCGTCGACCTCTGCTGTCCTCAACCTGGAAGTAATCGCGTGTGCCTGTATTTCCTAACCTCCACCATTCAGGAGAAATTCGCTCTGGTCCTTGGCTTAGGGTTATTTTATGGAGAACTTTACGCCAACGAAAAACAGATGGTGGCTCGACGAGAAGTTTGGATACTAGGCCGATAGTTTCAACTTCTTCTGGTGGATAGAGTAACCGTACTGGGCGGATTATATTTTTATGCTTTATATCAGCGTTACGGTGTTTCTCTGTAATTGATGAAAGTGTACCAGCACGCTCCGGTATATGACTTTCGGTAATTCTCGGCGATAAAATTTTTTCATTTCCGAATCTGTTTGTTAGTCGGTCGATTAATAGTTCGAAATTATTACTTTTCCGGTCATCAGATAGTTTCGCTTGGGTGTCGCCTAATGCCTCCGTCCTTTCTGCGAATAGAGTTGTCGCATCTACGCCGAAGCCGGGATCAATATCGTTGATACGGTCGTTAAATAAATATTTTAAGGTGATAACGTCGCGAATAGGGTGAGTGGCGCTAGCTAGACGCTGTTCTATGCTGCCGTCAACACGGTACAAGGTAAAAATCAACCTTCTTGCACCAACACCTTGGCTTTCCATTTTCTGGCACAATAAGATTAACATTTTTTCTAGAGCTGCCCGGAAATCTTCTGAATTTCCGATTGGTTCGGAGAAGGAGATCCGAACATATAGTGGTTCTTTATATTTCACAGCGGAGATTGATTCAGATACTTTTCCAATCGCAGCATCCAATCTTTTGAGTAGTGTTGTGCCGTAACGAGCAGATAGTGTTGCACGAGGTAATTTCAGAAGATCACCAATAGTATGTAATCCTACTTTTTGGAGGTTTAATCTGGTGGTATAGGAAAGTCTTAGAGCTGCAGTTGGTAGCGGAGCTAGGGTTTCTCGTGCAGTTCCGAGTGGTGCAATAGTCCAGTTTTTTTGATTATTTTGGCCATAACGTGCTAACGCCCAGGCAGCACCCCTGGTTTCTGCGATTGCAGCTTTAGAAACAAAGCCTATCTGATTTATTTTGTTGACTAAATCAGTCAGCATTATTTCTTCGCCTCCAAATAAATGACTGCAGCCAGTCGCGTCTATCCAGATTCCGCCGCCACCTGGTCCTTCCAGTATCAAGTTTGGATCTTTTTTTTCTTTTTCTTGTTCATCTTGGATCTCACTGCTAGAAGTCCAAGGGCTGTAACGAGAACACCAGATTCTGATTTTTTCCAGCATAGCCTTGTCTTTTTGAATCTGTGTTGGTTCAACAGTTAATTTTGGAAAAATTGCACGTGCATCGGCTAGTTTCATGCCAGGGTTTAGTCCTTCCTGTTCTGCTATTGCGTTTGTCGCGAATAGGATGGCTTGGCCATGACGCTCCGTAACTAGTGCAAAAGGTCTATTATGCAATGTCGGCGCTGCACGAGTTATCCGGTCCGTTGCTAGCCGGGGCAGCCAGAGAGAGATTACCCTTCTCATTTTGAAATTCCATTTTCCATATACCGGGGGTGCCCCTGCGGCAACGATAAAGCTCGACTTGCCAAAGAGGATTTCCTGGTTCGTTCAACGTCTTAGCCAGGCCATATGGCCGGCTTTGAGTGGTTTTTATCCGCCACCTTGTAGCTGCGGCAGAATTCCATGTCCCCTGCCATCCGGGATGTAATATGATGGCTGGTAAATCAGCCTCATTTGCTGCCGTCTGAAGTCTGCGCGTCTTTGTTAAATTTGTGTGCGCTATCTCACCTAGAACGCAGGCTGGCCCATGGCTGTTTAGTGCTTCTTCCATCGCCCATAGAATGTCGTCGTCACGTTTGAGTCTAAGAAAAATCAACCGATCTTGGTCAATTCCATGTTGTATGAGGCAGGGAGGGTAGATCTCTCCCGTATCAAGCATTTCGCTATTCTGACACCAGAGTGCGATCCCTTTACGGGTCCGTAGTAAGGAGGACAGAAGAGACATACAAAAACTGGTTGCGGCAGCAGTGTCTGCAGGAGTGGGTATTGTTATTTCGTGCAGGGCACCCAAGGTTAACCCGCCATCTGGTAGATGCGAGTCTAGTTCTGTTATCCCAGTTCCTAAAACTGACGGGGGGATAAATTCTAACCTAGTGCTCTTTTTTCCACGCTCTATCTGCCCGATGCGCGCACGTAGATCTGAGATCGCAGAACGGCAGTTAGTGCGATTGTTTATCATAGAATCTACCTCTCATAGGTTTTAAATGTTCTTGTTTTGTTCTTATCAAAGATAGATTAAGGTGGTCAAGCCGGTGAAGGATATTTGGACCTGTTCCTTAACACGATGAAACGCGCTAATAATTTGTGTCAATTGTGAGAAATGCTATGGCTGACACAACAGAATTAATAACTGAATCAAGCTTTCGTGGCCGTTTGCGCGGTTTTGTTGAATGCGCTCTATTTCGTCATACAATCCTTGGGTTAATTGCGATTAACGCCGTAATATTGGGATTGCAGACATCTCCCCGCGCTATGGCAGCGATTGGAACAGAATTAATTCTGATTGATCATGTAATTCTTTGGATTTTTGTTGTTGAGATTATTCTTCGCATCATTGTCTACAGATTGAGCTTTTTTCGTGATCCCTGGGGATTATTTGACTTATTTGTTGTTGCCATTGCCCTAGCCCCGGCTAGTGAAGAATTTAGTGTGCTACGAGCCCTTCGTGTACTGAGAGTTCTTCGTATTATCTCTGGTGTGCCAAGGCTGCGACGGGTTGTTGGAGCTTTGCTGCATGCAGTTCCAGGGATTGGAGCAATTGGTTTGTTGCTCGGGTTAGTCTTTTATGTCTTTGCCGTGATTGCAACCAAATTATTTGGCGGAGAATTTCCACAATGGTTTGGTACAATTGGTGAATCGATGTACTCGTTATTTCAAATAATGACCTTAGAAAGTTGGTCTATGGGTATTGTTAGGCCGGTGATGGAGCAATTCCCGCAGGCGTGGGCATTTTTCGTTCCCTTTATTATTGTCTCGTCATTCACAGTATTAAATCTGTTTATAGCTATCATAGTTGATTCAATGCAGACGATGCATGCAGAACGGGAAGACCGGACTGTGGAAAAAATTGAGACTGTTATTGACTCCGATACTAGGTTGGTTTCACAAGAAATCTCGGCCTTAAGAGAGGAAATAGCTGAATTAAAAAACAAACTAGATCGATAGATATCGATAACGATTTTGTGGGGTGTTTTGGGTCTGAATTTAATGGTCTAGTTTTGAATTAAGGGAAAAAAGAAGAAAATGACGGAGCCTCGAGCGCGTATTGGATACACTTCTGTTGCCTACGTTACGGAAATTTTTCCCAAGCTGTTTTACGAACTTGTTCCAGAAGGCGTGTTGCTACAGATACTCACTCAACATGTTTCTTCTCACGCTGATGGTAATATGAAACATCTCCATGAAGAGGCGCGTGCAACGGTGGAAACATTTGTGCGAGCTGGTTCGGACATGGTGATTTTAGGTGGTTCGCCTACGAACCTTTCTAGGGGAGAGAAAGCCTTAGAAGAGGCTTTAAATGACTTATCTGTAGAGTTTGGCATTCCTGTTTCTTCAAGTGCCACGGCTCAAATAAAGGCCCTTAGAGCTGTAAATGCACACCGCGTAGGAATTATTCATCCAGCGTCAAATAGTCGAAATAAAGCCCAGCTGAGTAAGTTGTCGGATTCAGGGTTTGAACCAGTTATATGTTTAGGTGTTGGCGCTACTTTTGAAGATTATAATCGTATCTCCAAAAATACCGCGTTAGATCTTGGAAGAAATTTATTAGAAAAGGATCAAGAGATTGATACCCTGCTTTATTCCTGTCCGCACTGGCCACTGGCGGATACAGTCGAAATCCTTGAAAAGACGTATAATGTGACGGTTGTTACTTCTTTTAATGCAATTATTTGGGAAGGCCTTCGAAGTTGCGGGATAAAAGACCAAATTCACGAAAATGGAAGATTACTAAGAGAATATTGAAAGAGAGTAAAAAATGTTTCGTGTGACATTGATTGGAACGGGTGCTCCACCACCTATTTTAAGTCGATTTGGTCCCTGCACGCTGGTTGAAGTAGGCAACGAAAAATTTTTGTTTGATGCGGGACGGGGTGCATTACAGCGACTTTTTCAGCTGGGGATACCCTTTGGTGATATCACAGGAATGTTTTTAACCCATCATCACTCTGATCATGTAGTTGGGTTTGTCGATCTTTGGTTAACGGGCTGGATAGGTCGTCCTTGGGGAAATAGAAAAACCCCCTTATCTGTCTGGGGTCCAGAAGGGACTGATCAGATGATGAAACATCTGCCCCTCGCCTTTGCAACAGATATTAGGGTTAGAGCACACAGCTACTCTCCAGATGGAGTGATTCTTCGATCAAAGGAAATTGTTCCAGGTCCTGTTTATGAAAAAGATGGCGTTGTTATCACCGCATTTAAAGTTGATCACGGCGGTGAAAAACTATCAGCATACGGTTATAGAATAGATTTTGATGGTTGCTCTGTGGTGATTTCCGGGGATACGACGTATAATGAGAATCTGATTGAGCATTCCAAGGGCGTTGATTTACTCGTACACGAGGTTACCCATGGGATGGGAGAAGGGCAGGATAAATCAAATCTTGAGCGTATCCGTCGAAACCATACAATTCCCGAAGATGCTGGAAAGGTCTTCTCGCTCTCGCAGCCGAAACTTGCGGTTTACACGCACTTATTACTTTTCGGTGGCGCTAAACCGGAGGACTTAATACCGGCTACGCGTCCAACTTATGACGGGCCACTGACAGTAGGTGAAGATCTGATGCAATTTGATATTACTCGGGATCAGGTGAAACAGTCTCAGTTTCCTATTCCTCCCCCTGAATTTGATCGCGTCGGCTTCTGAAAATTTTTGTAATCTATTTGTTAGATATAGCTGGATTGACCCAACTAGGAGAAGAAAATATGGCTGAGGAATGGATCGAGATAAAAAGTTGGCCAGAGTTAATACTAGATAAACTCGAGGGCGAAGGTGTTGCTCGAATTACTTTTAATCGACCAGAAAAAAGAAATGCGTTAAACGAAGCCTTATTGAATGCTTTTCTTGACGCCCTAGAAATAATTCGGTCGGACGTTGAACTCAAATGTGTAATAACTCGAGGTAACGGGGTTAACTATTCGTCTGGTCTTGATCTTACTTTCTTGCGTTCCGTCAATGAAGCGGGGCTACGAGATTGGGATAGGCCGACGCCTTCGATACAGTTGGCAGAAGCGGTTCGGGCTTTTCCGAGAATCATGATTGCTCAGGTGCATGGTTACTGCCTGGGAGGTGCCCTCGGTATTATGAATTGTCATGATATGGTTTTTGCCGCTGATGATGCACAATTTGGTATGCCTGAGATCCTGAGGGGGAGTTTTGGTCAACTTGTGACCTCTACTCTTTTGCACAGCGGTATTCCAATTAAGAAATTGGCATATATTCAACTTGTCGGCCGTAACCTTAGTGGCACCGAAGCAGACGCCATTGGTATTATTTCCCAAAGTATGCCGGCGATTGATCTAGAGAAAACAACCATTAGCATTGCGAAGGAAATCGGATCACGGCATCTCGCGCCACTAGAACACTCCAAGATAGCGGTTCAGATGGGGCGGGATTTAACGGTTTCTCAAGCTATTCAGCTAGATCAGTTAGTTGGTTCACGCATGCGTCACGCAATGAATCCTTTGGACAATGTGGAATCTTACTTGGATAGCCAAAGGGGGGGGCCGAACCTGAATTATAAACGACCTGACGTATAAGAAAGAAAAACAATAAAAGGAGCCCCAGCATTCTTACTATACTGTGAAGTAGGGTTAGAATGCTGGGATTGATTGCTAAGATAAGGTTAAAACGGTCCTATTAGAGCCGTAACAATTTTTTCGCATTTCCATTTAAAACTTTTATCTTATCCTCTTGAGATAGCGGCACGCCTTCCATCCATTCTGGTCCCGGCTTATTTTCGACATAGGGCCAATCTACTGAAAAAAGAATCCTATCAATCCCCATCTCCATCATCGTGCAAAGCAATGCTGGATTTGAGAAATTGCCGCTTGTCGTGACCCAGAAATTATTGGTGAAAATTTCCCGGATACGGGCATTTGGAGCATCCGGCCTGAATCCTTTCGAAAAGCTGAAATCGACTCGCCAGAGTAAGAACGGGAGTCCTTCTCCCATGTGTCCAAGAATAATTTTTAGATCTGGGAATTTATCGAAAATCCCTGACAGCATAAGCCGTAAACCTGCCGTAGCGGTTTCCACCGTGAACCCCCAGCCCGCTGAGAGAATAGAGGGCCATTTTTCAACATAATCTTTATAATAGGCTTCGATTACAGCAGGATGTGGGGGACCAGGATGGACATAAATCGGTACATCAAGTTTTTGAGCTCGCTCAAACATCGGCCAATAACGTTCATCATCAATGAACACACCATCGGTTAGCCCATGGGTCAGCGCGCCCTTGAATCCAAGTTCCTCGACACATCGCTGTAATTCATCTGCACAGGCTCCGGGAACCTTTGTGGGCATGGAAGCAAAGCCCATAAAGCGATCCGGATAGTTATCGATCGTATTCTTCAACTTATCATTGACTGCTAGAGCTCGTTCAAGCTCGTTTTCTTCGAAACATTGTGCTCCCGGGGGGCAATGAGACAAGATTTGGACATCTATTCCGGCTGCATCCATCTCCGCAATTCTGCCGGCCCCGACATCTAGAAGCCTCTCTTTAACGAGTCCGCCAGCGCCTTTATTAATTTTGGCGTCAACGTCTTCATCAAGGTAATGTTCTTCAATAGCGATAATTTGAATGCCTGCCTGACTGGTCATTTGCTCTCTCCCTCGGCCGGATTTTGTCGGCTCGGTATTTGTTGTAACTTATGATGCGCTACTAAGCGCTATTTAGATAACGGATTTATCATGCCCTATACAGATCTTCGCGACTACCTCAATGAATTATCCCGCCGTGATCTTTTATATGTAGTTGAAGAAACGGTAAGCAAGGACACAGAACTGGTTCCTCTCGTCAGACTTCAATTTAGGGGACTTCCGGAAGAAAAAAGAAAGGCATTCTGGTTTAAGAGCGTTACCGATTCACGGGGAAGGAACTATGATTCAACCGTTGCGCTCGGTTCGTTAGGTTGTTCGCGTTCGGTATATGCTGCTGCTCTTGGAACAGACGAGGAAGGAATAAGAGGAAAATGGGCACAGGTGCAGGGGAATCACCTTGCCCCTAAAAAGATTTCAGCATCTGACGCCCCAATAAAACAAAATATTGCTACGGGTTCTGATTTAGGCGAAGGCGTGGATCGTTTTCCACATTTAATTTCAACCCCTGGATTTGATCCCGCGCCATTTATTACCGCGGGCACCTGGGTAACACGTGATCCAGAAACTGGCACAAACAATCTTGGTATTTATCGGGGCATGATTAAAGCACCAGATAGGATTGGTTGCGCAACAGACGTAAACACTCAACATCTTCATATTCAGTGGGAGAAGGCGCGCCGCTTGGGACAACACCTGGATGTCGCAATTTTTATTGGGGGGCCTCCTGCTCTCCTCTTATCGGCAGCTGCTAAAGTCCCATACGGTGTCGATGAATATGGAATCGCAGGTGCGCTGAACGGAGCTCCGATAGATGTGGTGGACGCGGAGACAAACTCTTGTCAGATACCAGCTAATGCGGAAATTGTTATAGAGGGTAGAGTAAGAACTGATTTTCTCGAACCCGAGGCGCCATTTGGAGAAGCCAGCGGGTATCTAGGACCTCGTAAGATGGAAAAGGCTCTTGAAGTGACTTCAGTAAGTTGGAGAAATCAGCCAATTTATCAGGGAATAATAAGCGAATTTCCGCCATCGGAGAGCACTGTCATGCGAAAGGCCGCTTTTGATGGCATTTATCTTAATCACCTTAAAAATAACTGCAATATTCCCTCGGTTATCAAGGTGGCTTGTCACGAAATGGCAAGTTGTAACATGCTTTTCGTAATTCAACTGGACCGTCCTGCTCTAGGCCAGCCTTGGCAGGCATTGCATTCAGCAGCCGGTTTTGACTCCTCGCTCGGCAAAATTTTCATCGCGGTTGACTCCGACGTTAATCCAGACTCGATGGATGCTGTCCTATGGGCATTGTCTTATGCCATGCAGCCGCATAGGGACGTTGAAATCATTCGTGGAAAATTGCCTCGGCTGGATCCCTCGATATCACCTAATTTGTCAGAAATAGATAGACTTTATCCCGACGGAGAGGGTGCGTCCGCATTGCTCATCAACGCTTGTCGAGAACACCCTTACCCACCTGTTTCATTGCCTCGAAAAGATTTTATGGATGCGGCTCGAGAGAAATGGAATTCACTTGGACTACCGGATCTGGAACTGAAGGAACCATGGCACGGTTATCCTCTGAGCGCTTGGACACGCGAGAATGAAGATGAAGCGGAGAGGGCGATTTCCGGGCGATATTTTGAAACTGGTGAAAAACTCGCCCAGAGGCGGCAAAACCTAGGTCAAGAAGATTAATGATTACAGTTGGGATTGTCTCGCCAGCTCGTTGGCTTGATCCAGGGGCACTTCGGGCCGCGTGCGGTGCCCTGGAGTCTGCTGGTATAGATACTGCTATTCCGGATCAGAATTTTCTTAGGGAAGGCCAGTTTGCGGGTAACGATGAGACGAGAGCGGAAGCGTTGCACAATTTGTACGAAGATGAACGTGTGGATGCGATACTCTGCACGCGCGGCGGTTTTGGTTCGACACGTATCTTAGAATACATCAACTTCGATTTGATCGGTAAAAACCCTAAACCTTTGATCGGTTACAGTGACATTACTAGCCTCCTATCTACTATCGAAAGTAATACAAAGTCGCCAGTATGGCACGGTCCCATGCTTACCGATATTGCCCAAGGTCTGGATAAGAAATCCTTTGAAAGACTTTTAGAGGTAATTCGAGGTGATGCCAGGTCATTGCCCGATATTGGTTTAACCTCTCTTCGTGAAGGTAATGTTGAGGGGCCCTTAGTTGGAGGCAACTTATCTGTCTTGGCAAGCTTATGCGGAACACAGTTTCAATTAAAAACCACTAACAAAATTTTATTCATAGAGGATATCGATGAACCTGCATATGTCATAGATCGGCTGATATTGCAGCTTAAGCAAGCTGGAATGCTAGACCATCTTAATGGTTTAATTCTGGGTAATTTTTCTGATATCTCAGATACTGGCGAATTTGGATCTGGAGTCGAAGAAATTGTACTGGATCATTGTTCAGACACTGGTTTTCCGATTTTAACTGGCATACCTCTGGGACATAATGGGCCCAACCTAGCCGTCAGGTTAGGCGCCTCGTTTTTTTACGCTGCGTAACCCGGATTAACTCGGTCTAGCATCTGCAAGAGGGATGGCCATCCACTCGGCCTTTCCCGAGTAACCTTGGCGTCGTTTTCAAATTGCTGAGCCGTATGCTCTAGTAAATTCTCTGAGAGTTCAATAATTTTACCTCCAGAAGCCATAATTTGAAGCTGTGTTTTGCATGATTTTTCCATCGCATACATTTCTTTAAATGCCGTTCCAATCGAGGACGCGCATACTAAAAGGCCGTGATTGCGGAGCACGAGATAATTTTTATCACCAAGGTCTTTTACCAGACGTTCTCGCTCATCCATGTCCTGAGCTTTACCTTCAAAATCATGATAAGCAAGGCGCTTATAGTATCTGGTAGCCTTTTGACACCAGGGTTGAAGGCCCTCTTCAATTGTTGAAATTGCCATCCCAGCGACCGTATGAGTGTGAAGGATACAAATCGCATCTGGCCGATTGGCGTGAATGGCAGAATGAATAACAAAACCAGCTGGATTAATTACGTGATCTGTGTCAGATACAATATTGCCATTAAGGTCGACCTTAACCAGGCTGGATGCGGTAACTTCACTGAAATGCACGCCATAGGGATTTAGTAGAAAATGCATCTCTGGCCCTGGCACTTTCACAGTAATGTGAGTTGCAAACAAATCATCCATTTCAAAATGGGCGACTAAACGGTAGCAGGCGGCAAGATCTACACGAACTTTCCACTCATCCTCCGAAATTGGCACAATTAGGTCATCACGCCTCTCAATTACTGGACTTGCGCACATACTAACCCCTCCCTTTGTTTTGTTTTATCAGAGCTTAGGCTTGTTGCGAGGAGGTGGTCAATTGCGGGAGTGAATTAAGCCTAATAAGCTCTATGTAGGGTAAACCCGAGGGGGATAATGATGGCTAGAGTAACTTTGCTTGCTGATGAACAGCTACCAGCTGATGTTGTCGATTTGGTAGAAAAAATGAGAACAGGTCGTCGTGGTAAATTACTTAATATTTATCGTATGCTTCTTAATGCGCCCCCGCTTGCAGGTGCATGGTTTAACCAGATGAATACGGTTCGATGGGAAACCGAGCTATCAGGCCGTCTGAGAGAATTAGTTATTATTCGGATTGGCTACCTGTTAGGAGCCGATTATATGCTTAGGCAGCATGTGCCGAAGTTAGCAGAGGCCGATGGAGTTTCGAGGGTTGAATGTGAAGCACTGAAGCATTCAATAAATCTTGAGAGCTTTTCTGAGCAAGAAAAAGCTGTTCTAAAATATGTCGATCAAGTAACCAAAGGTGTTAATGTGGACGATGATATTTATGAGGCAGCAGCAAAGAATTTTACTGATCGTCAAATCGTTGAGTTAACTGTATTGATTGGCGCCTACAATATGCATGGAAGGGTAATGGGCGCGTTGCGTGTTGATTTAGAAGAAAATCCCTGAGAGATTTCAAAGTCTTTGTTTTAGGTTGATTAGATCATTTAACCCTCAAAGGCCAGGTGGTTTTTCCCCATTAAAAAGTGCTTACAAAGTTGTGAATGAGGCCGTCCAGAATTTCATCGGAGCGCGAAGCCAGTTTTAATCATCTTATGATATTGGACCAATTTGTTGCTGCTGGATCGAGTGTTTGTAGGTCAGAATCGATCTGTTGGTCGGATTGATAAAAGGCTAAGTGATTTCTCTACTGCGTGGGCTGTACCCAATAGTTTTGCTTCTTCCCAATGACGTCCAATGATTTGCACACCAATAGGCATTTTGTTCTCTGAAAACCCTGCGCGAATTGAAATCGCGGGGTGAAGAGTGAGATTAAAAGGAACTTGGATCATAGGGGTCTCCAAGTTCGGGTATGGATTTTTATCAGTGAGCAGAGGTGTTTCGTCCAACGTTGCTGTGGTTATGACGAGATCGTAGGTCGAGAAAATGTTATCCATTTCTTCCATAAGTTCACTGCGTCTGCGTTGGGCTTGAATATAATCTGCGGCGCGGATGGTTGCTCCTAGCATCATGCGCCCGCGCGCAAGGGAGCCATATTCCTCCCAATGATTTTTCAGTCGGTCCTCGTGAATAGCATAGGCTTCTGCGGGGAGCAGTATTCGACCAACGGCATGCCAATCCATTAGGGGGGATACTGAGATTTCTTCAACCTGGGCCCCAAGTGACTGGAGGGTTGCTGCTATATTGTCGACAGCTCCGACAATTGTTTTTGGTGCCTTCCAGTCATCGGTGTAAAAATGACGAATTAAACCGACTTTTAAATTGGTTGCACCCTCTGAGAGGAACGCATTGTAATCCTCGGGTGGTAATTCAGCGCTCACAGGATCTTTTTTGTCGTAACCGGCTATTTCTTGGAGAATCATTGCGCAGTCTTCAGAGCTCCACGCCATTGGTCCCACGCAATCGAAGGAATGGGTTAGAGGCATGTCACCGTACGAGCTGACGAGACCAAAGGTCGGCTTAAGCCCTGCAATGCCGCAAAAGGATGCCGGCGTCCTTATAGATCCCCCGGCATCGGATCCGAGAGCTCCAAGGCATAATCCGGCTGCTACTGCCGCTCCTGATCCAGAACTTGAACCTCCAGTTACGTATTCAATATCCCATGGGTTTAGGGCGGGAGGGAATGCTGCGTCAAAAGTAGGTCGTCCGCCGAAAGTAAATTCAAATGTGTTAAGTTGGCCGGTTAGGATCGCGCCTGCATCTCTGAGTTTTTTTATTACGGTTGCGTCTTCATTCGCGTGCCAGTCCAGCATTGAACGCGAATTGGATGTGGTGGGGTACCCTTTTAGATAAAAAACATCTTTAACTGCCAAGGGAATGCCGTGTAAGGGGCCTCGATAATTACCGGAGGTAATTTCTTTATCTGCTTCGATTGCTTCTTGGCGTGCCTCTTCCCAGAATACCTTATGATAGGCATTGAGGCTTGGGTTCAATGCTTCGATCCGACCGAGCACTTGTTCTACCAGAGTAGTAGGCAAGAGCTTACCACATTTTATGGCGGCTGCGGCGTCTGAGATTGTAGGGGGGGGAGGAGGGCAGTTCATTTTTTTGCGATTTTTCTGGGTATTTTGGGCGTGTAAAAGGGCGCCATTCTTACTTCCCAACTCCTTTCTTTACGTTGTGGTCTTGCCCTTTCCGCCAGTGTCTTCAGCGCTTTATGTGCGTTTCGTAAATTCTCTTTTTCTTCTGGGGACATATTCACTCCCGCTGCCTTGAGCATCCCATCAAACAAGGCATCATTATCAGCACTCCGAATTTTGCGAGTCATTGGTAGGATTTCCTCATCAAAAACATTATTTTCTTTTATCAATTGGGCTTTTGCTTATTTTCGCCCCGAGAGATTAGCAAAATCAGTGGCATTGCCAAAAGCGTGCCGACTAGAATAAGGTTAAAGTCGTTTAAAAACCCAATAGACAATGCCTGTTTATTAATTTCCGCCTCAAGAGCGCTGAGGCCTCGGATAGAGTTAATCGACCAAAGTTCTGGCAGCCATGGGGTGCTAATAATCTCGCTAAAAGGAGAAATCCGCTCTGCCAGAAAAGCTTGGGACTCTTTTTGTGTCCGTGATAGGCAGCTAATAACTATGGAGACCCCGATACCGCTTCCATAGTTCCGTATTAGGCTAGATAAAGTCGAGGCCTCGGTTCTGTATTGTACTGGTAGGGTCCAAAATGACACTGTTGTTAAAGGGACGTAGACAAGTCCTATTCCCGCCCCGTTAAAAAATCCCGCTATGGCGAAGGTTGCGTAGCCAACATCAGTAGTAGCATTGGATAATGTCCAAGCAGAGTACGCCACGCACACAAAACCAATCAAAATTACTAATCGTGGGTCTATGATGCGCCCACTCAGGCGGCCAGCGAGAATTAGAGCAAACATCGTGCCGAGGCCTCGTGGCAGCATGGTCAAGCCTGCAGTGACAACTGGAAATTCGCGGACGTTTTGTAGGAAAAGCGGCATGATAACATTTATCGACATTACAAGAACGCCTAGTAGAAACATGAAAATCATGCCGATCATAAAATTACGATTCTTAATAATCCCTGCACTGATAAAAGGGTTTTCTGTGGTCATGCTGTGAATAACGAAAAGATAAAAGCTGAGTCCTATCAGGCCTATCATCAACAAAATTAAGTCAGAGTTGAACCATCCTTCACTCTCACCTCGGTCTAGAGTGAATTGCAGACAGGCAAGCATTACCGCCAAACAAAAGAAACCTAGCCAATCAAAGCGCCGTTCTAAATCACGGGAGATTTCTTTTATGAAAACCAATGTGCCGGTAACACCCAGAATAGCGAAGGGCAGAGAGAGGTAAAACACCCAGCGCCAGCTATATTCTTCGGTAATAATACCCCCAAGTACCGGACCTAAGACCGGCGCCACCATTACACCGGATCCCCAAAGGGCAAGAGCAAAACTGTGCTTCTCCCTCGGGTACAGATCGAGAATTAACGCTTGGGAGATCGGTACTACAGGTGCAGAGAACATTCCTTGTAGTCCCCGCCAAATGATGATTTCTTCTAAAGTAGCAGAGTTGCCGGCCATCATCGCACAAAATGCAAACCCAATAAGTGCCCCAACATAAAGTCTTTTCCGCCCAAACCGGCCTGCAAGCCAGCCCGTTGCTGCCATGGTAACGCCTTGAGCCATGAAATAGGTTGTCATCACCCAAGAAATTTGATCTTGATTTGCTGATAAAGACCCTTGCATTGCAGGAAGTGCAATTCCAGCAATATTGATATCCATAATGACTACTGTGGTCGATAACATGATGGCTAAAGTCGCCATCGGGACATTAGTTTCTGGACCCTCCGAGCCTATTGGCTCGATTTTAGATGAATTCATCTTACCTTTTCAGTGTTAGCAAAACTACTTTTTATCATCGCCAAAAGCGAGCGCTCTCGACCTGTGTCGATAGAGATTTGCACAGTCATACCCGAACGAAGTTTTCTAATTACTTCCTTATTCTTAAATTCGATGCGGACTGGCACACGCTGAACAACTTTTACCCAATTACCGCTGGCATTTTGGGGTGGAAGAATAGAGAGCTCGGCGCCAGTGGTGGGGCTGATGGAAATAACTTTGGCTTCAAGGTGTTCATCAGGATAGGCATCGATAGTCAACTCAACATTTTGGCCGGGGCGAATATGAGTAAGTTGCGTTTCCTTTAGATTGGCTTGGATCCATTGTTCATCGCTCTGAATAATGGGTATTACTGGTTTTCCCGTTTGGACATACTCCCCGGGTTGAAGAGCAAAGCTGCCTACAGTTCCATTTGCAGGGGAAAAGATAATTGTGCGTCTCAAATTTAATTTTGCAGATTTTACCCTCCCACTCACCTCAATGTAGCTGGGATGTCTATCTAAGGGTTGAGTAACTTCTCCTCCCAGTTTAGCCACGATACGGCCTATGCGGTGTCGGGTTGTTCGCACATGCTGTCTTGCGATAGTCAGTTCTCTCTCCGCTTCTTCAAGGCGTACCTTCGAAGCCACCCCTCGTTGAGATAATTCTTTTTGGCGCTTAAAAACACGCTCCGAGTAAACAACTTCGGCTTTGGCCTCAGACAGCTGGGCTCTTGCCTCATAGAGCTCCTCACGCAATGCGTTTAAGTCATATTTTATAGAAATCAATTCGGCCTGAGCCCGGGCTAGAGCTATTTTGAAAGGTTCGGTGTCTAGCTCAAACAACGGATCCCCTTTTTTAACAATCTGGTTTGGCTTGACATGCAGTTTGGCTGCCCGGCCGTCCAGATCAGAACTTATGGAAAGAAGATGGGCCTTAACATAGGCATTTTCAGTTTTAACAAATCGCGAGGATTTAAGCCAATAATCTGCCCCGAATACAACGCCTACTGTCGGTAGGACAAGGAGGAAGAAGAACCGAATGACCTGGCGATTGATACCCTTCATTTTGTCGCGGAGCCCCGATTATTGTTATCCATCAAATTAGATAAATTTTGTTTTACTTTGCTAAGAGAATGCCTCAGCTGTTCGGCTTCTTTTTCTGATAATCCAGCGATTGCAGATTCCAAAATCTCATCGCCCAAGTCATACATCTTCTCCAACAATGGTTGGGCTTTATTGGCCAATTTTATTCGCTTCGTTCTTCCATCTTGCTTATCGGCATGACGTTCTATCCAACCCTTTTCTTCCAATCGGTCTAAAAGACGACCTAACGTTGGTTTTTCTATTTCAAGGACTGTCGCAAGCTCCGTTTGGGTGGCGCCTTCCATCCTGTTGATCCTGGAAAGTACGCGCCATTGCGCTCGCGTTAACCCGAGGGGCTCTACCCGCCTGTCATACACGGTTCGGAAAATACGGGACACATCCCCTATTAGATAGGCGACATGTTCTGGAGGGTCTTTCAAAGCCATAAGCGACAACACAAATAGTAAGCTAACTTATAATTGTTTAGCATAAAATAAGCTAGCTTACTATAAAATAGTGAATTAATTGGTATCAAGGATAGAGAGTTGAATCTCCAATCTACTTTTCTAAAAATATTTAGATTTTCCTTGGCACAGATGGCTGATGCACTGGTACTTTAAATGGGGCAGAGGTATCTTGTTTTGCCTATGAAGATATTTCGGTAATCAAAAATACGAATTCATGCTTGCGCCTCGGAGTCCAATCGGTGGTCTAGGTTTTTTTTAAGAAGTAAAATAAAGGTGTAGTTTAGCTATCATGAAATTTGGAATTTTTGATCACGTAGACGCAAGCGGAGCCGCACTCGCGGATTATTACGAGGAAAGGCTCAAATTGGTCGAGTTATATGACTCTGCAGGTTTTCACGCTTATCATATTGCTGAGCATCACTCGACTCCTTTGGGCATGGCTGCTTCACCTAGCGTATTTCTCTCGGCAGTCGCTCAACGTACAAAAAAATTACGCTTCGGCCCAATGATTTTCGCATTACCGCTTTATCATCCGTTACGATTATTTGAAGAAATATGCATGTTGGATCATATGAGCCGAGGTAGGCTTGAATTAGGGTTTGGGCGTGGTGCCTCACCCCTCGAATTAAAAATCTTTGGTGTCGAACCCTCAGAGGCCCAAGTATTTTACGATGAAGCCATGGAAATAATAATGGCAGGATTCAGAGGGGAGCGGATCAATGTTAAAGGTAAGTATTTTGATTGTGGCGATGTGCCGGTGATTTTTGACCCGAACCAGAAGCCTCATCCCCCGTTATGGTATGGCGTTCATTCCATAGAAAGCGCAAAAAAAGCAGCTAAACAAAAATTAAATATTATAAGCTTAGATCCTGCCGGCCCCACCGGCCAATTCGTTGATGCATATGTAGAGGCTTTCGATCAATCTTTACCAGAGCCATTGATGGGTATCGGCAGGTTCGTCACCGTCGCTCCAACGGATGCTGAGGCGCTTGATATTGCCCGACGCTCTTATCCCGTGTGGCACGAGAGCTTTAACTTTCTTTTTCGTGATCGAGGATCTTCTCCGCGCCATCAAAGAGCGGCCACCTATGACGGCTTAGAAAAAGATGGAATGGGGATTGCTGGTTCGCCAGAGACGGTTACACAATTTTTATCAGAAAACCTCAAAACCTCTAAGGCTAATTATCTGGTTTGTCAGTTTGCTTACGGTGATCAAACCTCTGCGGAAATGCAGCAAACGGTTGAGCTGTTTTCTAACGAGGTCATGCCAGAACTTTCGGCGATTTAATATGAGTGAGAAAGCCCGTGTTAGCATCGCGGGAGCAACCATTATCCTAATTCTTGGCACACTGTCCTCATTTGGGCCAATGTCTATGGATATGTATCTTCCGGCCTTGCCGACGATTGAAAAAGATTTTCTAACCACTGCCAGTAACGCTCAACTGACCTTGAGCTCATTTACGATCGGCTTTGCTATCGGGCCCCTTCTTTATGGTCCTCTCTCTGACCGTTTTGGGCGTCGTCCAGTCTTGCTGTTTGGGATTATTTTCTATGTCGTAGCGGGTCTTCTGTGCGCAATTACCGAGTCTATAGATGCACTAATCACGCTTCGATTCTTTCAAGCTATTGGTGGCGCAGCAGGCCTCGTCCTGACCCGTGCCATTGTCCGGGATTTATGGTCTGGAACAGAGTCGGCCAGAATTCTATCGCTTTCTCTTCTTATTGTGTCGCTCTCCGCACTCATCGCACCGTTTATTGGTGGCTATTTATTGAAATTTCTTGGATGGCGTTCGATCTTCTGGCTGCTTGGAGGTTATGGGGTTTTAACCCTAGCCCTGGCTTGGTTCGCATTGCCGGAGACTTTGCCAAAAGAACGTCGTCAGGCCACAAGTTTTGGTCAGATCATTCCTCAGTATCTTTTGGTTTTTCGTCATCGCCAGGCTATGGGGTATATGCTTTGTGGAGGCTTTTCTTTCGCTGGCATGTTTGCCCAACTTTCTGGAACACCTTTCGTCTATATCGAGGTTTTTGGGGTTGCACCCGAACATTATGGATTAATATTTGGGGTTAATATTATTGCGATAATGCTGGGGTCTTGGCTCAACAGCCGATTGGTGGGTAAATTTGGTGTGCGCCCCATGCTGCGCTTCGGATTGGGGTTCGCCTTCGTAGGAGGGGTCTCTCTAGCCTTCTTTTCGTGGTTTGAGATTGGTGGTTTATTTGGAATTGCGATCCCGATCGCGCTTTATATGTTTCCACATAATTTAGTGAATGCTAACGCAGCTTCGGCATCACTAGAGTATTTTCCGGAAGTTGCTGGCACCGCTTCGGCAGTTCTTGGTCTAATTCGATTTGGGACTGGTGCGAGTGTCGGCGCCCTAGTCGGGTTGTTATATGATGGGACAGCACTTCCCATGGCCATTGTAATTGCCGGTTGCGGGCTTGGCGCGATACTTACCTATTTATTAATGACAAGAGATTTATGAGCCTCCTGAATTGCTTGCCACACCCGATGAGGTGTTGCTGGCATATCAATTCGACTTACGCCAGCCGGTGCTAGAGCATTTGAAATTGCGTTCATGATTGTTGCCGGTGCACCGGTTGTACCTCCTTCTCCTGCCCCTTTGACCCCAAGGGGATTGGTAGGGCTTGGGCAGTCATTTGAAATAGGTTCTATCGAGGGCAATTGATCTGCTCTTGGAATGCAGTAATCAAGAAAAGACCCTGTATGAAGTTGACCAGAACTTCTATCATAAATGGTATGTTCAAACATTGCTTGACCAATTCCTTGGACGATTCCTCCTTGCGATTGCCCATGGACGATCATGGGATTGATGGCCCGACCCACATCATCAACCGTTATAAATGACAGAATTTTTGTTTCTCCTGTCTCTGGATCGACTTCGACCTCACAAACCTGACATCCGTTGGGATAAGTAACCAACTCATTTCTGTGAAACCGCTGAGCGGCTAGCTCACGCTGCCGTGCGATATCAAATATAGAGACTGAACGGTCCGTGCCGTCGATCAAAAATGATCCGTTTCGATATGAAATATCTTGCTCTGAAACTTCTAAAATCTCAGAGGCAAAGGTTAATGCTTTTTCTTTTAAAATTGTCACTGCTTCAAAGAGAGCAGATCCACCGCGTACAATTGAACGAGAGGCGTTAGTACCGGTCCCCTGACTTGTTATTTTGCTGTCTGCCTCTGGCATATCAATGCATTGAGGATCTAACCCTAATGCCTCACCAACAATTTGCCGCATTGATGTTTCGTGTCCTTGGCCTTGGGAGAGGCAGCCTGTACGAATTTGAACGCGGTTGTCTCCAGACACTTTTATGGCGGCAAACTCGGAACTATCTCCCCCCGCACCCTCAATGAAGTTACATATGCCGATGCCTCTCAATTTCCCTCGTGCTTTGGATAGAGAGCGACGATTTAAAAAGTTCTTCCAGTCCGCTGCTTGCAGCGCCTGACGCATATTTTCTACGTAATCACCGCTGTCATATATTGACCCTGTCGGCGTTTTGTAGGGAAATTGATTTTTGGTTATTAAATTCTTTCGCCGCAGCTCTAAGCGATCAATACCACAACATTTTTCTGCTTCATCAATGAGGCGTTCAAGGATATAGATTGCCTCTACCCTGCCTACTCCTCTATAAGAGCTTATAGGCACAGTATTAGTGAATACGCCCTTTAGTTCTAACCTCATCGCGGGAGTTGTATATACCCCAGCTAGCATTCGGGTGACATTTCGAAGCGCAGTGAAAGGCGCATTACCCGTGTTATAAGCGCCCATATTGCATACCCCTTTGATATGCAAAGCGACAAAGTTGCCGCTTGAATTTAGCCCAAGCGTACCTGATAAGACATAATCTCTACCCTGTGCCGTGCTTTTAAACTCTTCTTGCCTCGTTGATGTCCATCGGATTGGGCGGCGTAGCTCTTTTGCCGCGAAAAGAAGGCAGGCGTACTCACCGTAAATGACATTTCGTGAGCCAAAGCCGCCCCCAACGTCTCTGCTAATAACACGGATTTTGGAGGCTTCAATATTCAAGATTTCAGAAAGTCGGTCGCGCATTGCTGTTAAACTTTGTACGCCCGCTTCCAAAACATATTCGCGAGTTTCTGGCACCCACCGGGCGAGAGCAGCTCTTGGTTCCAAAAAACAAGTTACGGTCCGATTATCAGTAACAGTTAAAGACACTTTATATTCCGCCGTATCGAGAGCCTCTTTAACCTTCTCTTCATTTCCGGTATCCCAGTCAAAGCACAGGTTGCCTGGGATACCCGACCAAATAGATGGGCCTATTTCGGCTTTCTCGGTTTCTACGACTGCGGGGAGCGCTTTCCATGTTACGGCGATTGCCTCCACGGCTTCAATAGCAGCGGCTGCTGAGTTACCCACTGCCAACGCTATCGGATCTCCTACATGCCGCGCCCGTCCATCTGCTAGGGGGTAAAACGGGGGCGCTGACATAAGGGTGCCATCCCTGTTCGGGTATTGCTTGGCTCTGATGAGGTCGGCTACGAACGGGTTTATTTTGGATTTTTTTAAATCCTCGGCAGTCCAAACACCGAGACATCCTGAGATGTTTTTCGCCTTGCTAACATCTATACAGGTAATTTCCGCGTGCGCATGAGGAGAACGTAAGAAAGCCCCATATGCAGCCTCATCACATTTGTGATCGTCAGAAAAGTTTCCAGCCCCTCTGACCAATCGGTCGTCTTCCAGTCTCTTGATGGAGGCGCCAATACCACTAAATATGCGGGATGTGGCGTCTATTTGCGTGACTCGTAGAAATTGATCAGCCTAACAACATCGTTTGCATCAAATCGACCCAAAGGCCCGTCGCTGTATGAACTGATTACGATCTTACCGGCTGAGTCAATTATGAATTCAGATGGTTGAATAATTTCGCGGCGGTCTTCCCACCAAGAGCCAAGGGTATCCGCAATTTCTCTGGTAACACCTTCCGCGATCGGGAAGGAGACTTCTTCGGCTACCTCAGAAGCTTTTTCACCTTGGTCAACACTGCCAGCAACGACTGTTGCGTTTAACAAATTAAGCGCGTCTTTTTGTTCTTCAAAGCCGACTAACTGCCGGCGGCAATATGGTCACCAATGACCCCGATAAAAAAGAACTATATTATATTTTCCGTCCATACCCGTAGGAAGGACCAGTTCTCCACCACTAACTAAATTTAGAGTTATATTAGGGAATTGATCTCCAATACCGAGTTTCTTTGTCATATTGAGAAGCCCTCTCGTTAACACACCAATATCATCTATCATTGTTCGAGTGAGGTCAAAAGAACCTCTTTGAAAACTTTACATTTCAGTTTGGACACTGTCTTTGGTGAGAGGCGGGATCCGTGAAAGGGTAAACGCTCTCGCTACGCTGGTCGCTTTTTTAACCCTAAAGGCTGGAATAAAAAGAGATTACTGCATCTGTTTGGCGGAAAAGAGTGGGAGTCGAACCCACCAGAGACGTCTTACGCCTCTCACCGGATTTGAAGTCCGGGCGCCCCACCGGGGTACGATTCTCTTCCATAGCTCTTACAACTTTACTGAAGCTAGGTTTACGTGTCACCGTCTAGAGGAAATACCAAATACTCCAGATGCCGATTTAAGAATTTCGCGTCCAGAGCCTTTCCGCCGTGTGAACTTGATTTTATCGAAATACTCCAGAACCTCGATGGTCATATTGCGTCCAATTGCTGTTTTATCTCTGAATGCTCGAACCTCCAGAATATTTTCTGGATTTTCTAATGCGGTGATTTCTGCGATTTCAGCCAAATCAATCAATGTCTTTGGTTGAAGAAAACGCGTTTTAGAAATCCTTTGTAAGAGTCCGGTGCGCCCTGCTCTGACCATTAACCGTTCAAGGTTAACAGGGTTGACGCTTATTTCTTCAGCTATTTCATAGATTGAGGGTGGCTTAAGACCAGTTTTATTCAAGTATTGTTGAACTTTTTCCCACATATCGGAGTCTTTTCCCGACAGGGCTGGTTTGTGGTTTGGTAGGTGCAGCGCTGTTCCGAGCCGAACAATATCCCCCTTGTTTGCAAGATCCCTTGCCAGTTCTGCTCCTACACCCTCTGGGACGTTAAGGCCCGTGAGAGTTAGCAAGCGGTCTTCATTGGGCCCTATCTGTTCTGGATTTTTAACGTGCCAGGAATTTAGTGCCTCCAATACCAATTTTTTGAGTTTGTTCCAGTGGGTTTGATTAAAACCCTGACGACCATCTCCAGTTTCTACTATTTTTATGTCGGCCACTTTAAATAGCCGATCTTGCTCTGACGGGGTAAGATTTCGGTTTCGGACGAAGTTTTCTAGCTGCAGTCCTGTGTGAGCAATATTTAAAAGTTCTGTCAAAGCGTCTTTGTGATTACGCTGTTCCATCGCTCGCAAGAAAGCGAGCCGCTTAACTTTAGCCCTGCCGCGTCTTGGAGGATATATATCGATTACCGTTCCGCCTCCAATTGTTCGACGAGCAGACTGGTCACGGACTATGAAACGGTCCCCATGAAGGGCTCCCAATGGTTGTTCGACGATGATTTGGACTAGGGTATTTTGCCCTGGTTCGACTTGTTTTTCCTCGAGCATAGCAAGCCGTCCAGTGGTCTCCGAAGACCCAATGTGTACATGGACGGGTGTCCAATGTAATAATTTTTTGCGCTCGGTCGTGAGCACCTGCATTCTGGCCATCAAATTTTGAGGTCAAGTTTGGGACTTTATCGGAAACGATCCAGTTACCTCGTCGAACGTGTTCTTTGCTGACATTTTGTCCCGTCAAATTAAGCGCGAGCCGCTCGCCAACTTTGCCTGTCTTGCTACCTGAATTTTGTGAGTGGATACCCCGAACTCGCGCGTTGATGTCGTTCGGCAATATACGTAAGGTCTCCCCTTCTTTTATAGCACCGGATGATGCGGTGCCCGTTACTACCAAGCCTGAGCCGGTCACTGTAAAACTACGGTCCACCGGGAGCCGAAAGTTTCCGGTTATTGGCTTTGATTGAAAAGTCTGAGCTACATTCAGAAGCTTTTCTTTAAGATCTTCAATGCCCTCTCCGGTGAGGGCGGAAACCGGAAAATAGGGAATTTTTTCTAGGCTGGTATTTTTAGCTAAAATACGAAATTTTTGGTTCACTTGTTCAACCTTATCGCTCGCAACACGATCAATTTTTGTAATCACAAGAGCCCCATTTTCGATCCCTAATAAGTTTAAAATCTGTAAATGCTCCTCGGTTTGCGGCATGGGGCCGTCATCTGCAGCAATAACAAAGAGGGCGAAATCAATACTACTAACACCACAAAGCATATTTTTTATGAAGCGTTCGTGACCTGGAACATCGATAAACCCGAGGGGCGTATTGTTTGGTACAGGGAGGAATGCAAAGCCGAGATCTATAGTTAGGTTGCGTTTCTTTTCTTCGGGGAGACGATCTGTATCTGTACCCGTTAGGGCTTTCACCAAAAGCGTTTTACCATGATCGACATGACCTGCGGTGGCAACTATCAAGGCTGCTCTCTTAGCTGACTGACGAAAGCCTCGATATCTTCGAGACAGCGAATATCGAGGAGAAATGATCCGTTTTCGATGTGACCAATTACTGGAATTGGTAGGGCTCGAAATTTGCGTGCAATCTCGGTGAGGGCACTTCCTGCCCCGCGTTTACCAAAGTTAGGCGTGATGGAGATTGCCGCACTTTTTAGTCTTCTGTTGGGCATGCTTCCGCTGCCGACTTGGCTCTCACATTCAATGATTTGCACCAAGTAACTATTACCCACCCAATCGGAGATGGGTTTTATAATTTTCTTGCATGTTTGATTGATTTCCCCTGGTTTTCGGGAAAGCGCCCGCAAGCCAGGAATGGAACTAATTAACTTCTCGGGTTGGCGGTATAAATCCATGACGGCGGACAAGGCAGCAATAGTCATTTTATCTAGTCTTAGCGCCCGTTTCATAGGATTACGGCGTATTTTTTTGATAAGATCTTGTTTGCCTACAATGATGCCCGCCTGGGGACCCCCAAGGAGTTTGTCTCCACTGAAAGTCACTAAATCCGCCCCTGCAGCTATTGTTTCTGCAGGAGTTGGCTCATGCGGTAGTCCGAATTCTTCCAGGTTAACCAGTGTGCCGCTGCCGAGGTCTACCGTGAAGGGAATACGACTCTCCCGGCATAATTGAGCTAGTTTTTTCTCATCGACGGCGGCGGTAAAACCCTCGATGGCATAATTACTGGTATGGACTTTCATAATCATTGCGGTTCTGGGGCCAATAGCCTGTTCAAAATCTGTGAGATGAGTGCGATTCGTGGTCCCTACTTCTAAAAGTTTGGCGCCAGCCCGAGACATGATATCGGGAATTCGAAAAGAACCACCAATTTCGACTAATTCTCCCCTAGACACAGCTACCTCTTTTCGAAGTGCCAAGCTGTTTAGTGTTAGCATTACTGCCGCGGCATTATTGTTGACCACTGTTGCGGCCTCTGCACCGGTAAGTTCTGAAAGTTGGGCCTCTAAGTGTTTGTCTCTATCGCCCCTTTTTCCTGAGACGAGATCAAACTCAAGATTACTAGCTCCACCGGAGACAGAAACAACTGCTTCAATAGCCTCTCGTGGTAAGGGTGCTCTGCCTAAATTTGTGTGGAGCACAGTGCCGGTTAAATTGAATAAGGGCTTGAGGCTCGGGGAAAATGACTCGGCAAGATATCTTTTTACCTCTGATACAAGATTTTTCATTGTCGGTATTTTTTGGGGGGGCGTGGAATAGTTTTTGCGATAGGCCTGCAAGGTTTCTCGAATTGCCTTTGTCACAGCGATTCGACCGTATTCAGAAATAAGAGCTTTTGAGCTCTGCTCATTTAGCAAGCGGTCTACTGACGGAATTGCTGATAGTGGTGATGAATTTTTGCCAGCCATGCCACTGGTTTTAACCGAGAAGGTCACCGATGCAAGTCCCTTGTTGGTGCAGCAGACAAGACTCCCTTACAATGTAATAAATAAATCTAGTAGATCCCCAAAGAGGAGTGAAAGGGATGATTGACCTGTACGCAGCACCAACAACGAACGGATTACGCGTGAAGATAACTCTGGAAGAGTGTGGCCTTGATTATACTCTGCATCGCGTGAATATGGCAGATAAAGAGCATAAATCGGAGGAATTCCTCAAACTCAACCCTCTTGGTCAAACTCCTGTAATCATCGATCAAGATACCGCCGCAGGTCCATTAACTATCTGCCAATCAATGGCCATCATGTTTTATCTTTGTGAGAAGGCTGGCAAATTCATTCCAACTGATGCAGCAAAGCGAGCCAGATTTTGGGAGCCCGTAATGCATGCGGCAACCGAAATTGGACCTGGTTATGGAACCATTCCTTTTATCACGCGTTGGGAACAACAAAATGATCACGCTAAAGATATGTTTCAACAAAGATACAGAACTCATATGGAGCACACAGATAATATATTGGGCAACCAAAAATATTATGCGGGAGAGGAAATCACACTGGCAGATTTCGCGGCTTTTGGGATCATCACTAGAGGGAAATCTACTTATCCTGAGATGTCGGAAGGGTACGCCAATATTGATAGGTGGCATGATGAGTTGATATCGCGTCCTGGAGTTGAAAGGGGACTTGATTTTGGGGATTGAACTATCCCCTAAAGAAATTCTTCTAAAAAATCCTTTGCTTCTGGACCCCAAATTTGTTGCCCGGTGGCACAGAACCGGTGGGCTTCACCTCCAGTGACGCCCCAAGCTGGAAAAATAGTGGCTCTATATGGTGTGCCATGTAGGGATAATATCTTCGCCAATTCCATTGTCGGAGCAGTATTAAAATCATTTTCTGGCTGTATCAGAAAAACCGGTTTAGTGAGGTCTGCAGCTGCTTGCAGTAATATATTTCTGATTTTGGTATGACCCTTCCACTGACTTGCGCCGCCAGAAAAATCAAGGCCGCATTTCCACCTTTTGTCACGGGATAAGGCGAGCAGCGCATGGATTCCTCCGAGTGAACTGCCCATCACAGCGATCCGGGTGTTATCTATACTGTCTTTGTCTTGCAACCAATCTAGTGCAGCAATCACATCTTGATTCTCTCTCTCCAATCTCTCGGACAGTTGGTCATCGTGTGAAGAAGTGCCCCTTGGGGCTGAGACTTCCTCGTATAATGGGGTGCCCTCTGACTCTCCGTAGCCAGCTCGATGGGGGAAAAGGTATGCATAACCGAGCGTTTGAAAAAATGCAGCTGTTTGGGGGTGAGATAAATCAGCAGAGCCTCTAGGAAGTTGGCTCCCGTGGTTATCAACAATACAGGGAAACGGGCCCGTTCCTACAGGAACGTAGAGATAACCGGTTAAGTTTTTTCCTTGAGATGAGAAGTTAATCTTTTGCGGAGAATGAGAGGGCTCTTTTTTTATCATCGGCCTGCTAAAATCAATATTTGCTAAAATTTAACTTATTTCGGGGTGCTGACGGAGAAGAGTTTAACCGTTATGGTCTGCCACCGCACAATAAATTTGTAAGGGAGAGACGCCGGTATGAACGATGGGTCCGGCAAAAAGCGTTATCGTTTAGGTGTCGATGTAGGGGGCACACACACAGACCTTGTTCTAAAAGATGAACAGACCGGCTCCATTTTGATTGAGAAGGTGTCTTCCTCGCCTGAAAATCCGGCTCTGGCTGTACTTGCAGGCGTAGATAGGTTTTTAGATAGAGGTGTATCGCCAGAAGAAATTTACTTTTTTAGCCACGGAACAACAGTAACGACTAATGCACTGTTGGAAGGCAAAGGTGCCAAGGTTGGACTGCTTATAAACAGTGGGTACCGAGCAGTTTGCGAAGTGCAAACGCAGGCGCGAGATGAGGGCAATCCCTACGATCACTTATTTAAGCGTCCCGAACATCTGACGCCGCCAGATTTAACAAAGGAAATACCCTGCCGGATCGATTTTGAAGGCTGTGAGCTTACTCCGCTGGATGTCAGCAGCGTGCAGGAGGCTGCACGATCTCTCGCAGGTCGAGGCGTTAATTCCTTTGCTGTTTGTTATTTATTCTCTTTCATGAATGATGCGCATGAACGAGAGACAGCCCGAATTATACGTAAAATCATACCCGACGCTAAAGTTTCTCTGTCGTCTCAAGTCCTTCCTCGGATTCGAGAATGGCCAAGATATTCAACAACCATAATAAACTCCTACCTTGTCGAAGTCCTCTCAGATTATATCAAAACGCTTGCAGAGGGTCTGGATAGAAAACTTATCGATACCCCTCGCAGATTTCTAATGCAGTCAAATGGGGGCGTAATGCCCCTTGCCGCTAACGCGGAAAGTCAAACAGTCCATACTCTATTGTCAGGACCTGCAGCAGGTGTTCAGGCTACGGCTTGGCTTATCGGTAAAAGCATGGAGATTGGTAATATCGTCACCCTGGATATGGGGGGGACAAGCGCCGATATCGCTTTTATCCAACACGGAGTCCCACTGGAGCATGCGGAGGCCTATGTTGCGGAACGAATTGTAGCCGTGCCCGCCCTCGATGTTTCTACAATTTCAGCGGGTGGCGGTTCAATAGCGAGAATAAACTCAGCAGGACTTTTGGAGGTTGGCCCTCAAAGTGCTGGTGCTGAACCTGGACCCGTCTGCTACGCCAAAGGTGGTAAAGAGCCTACTGTGACCGACGCAGATCTTGTGTGTGGATTTCTTAATCCAGATTTCTTTCTTGGCGGAAGAACGCAGCTCGATACTGAGGCGGCGAGACAAAGTATTTCAGATAGAGTGGCCGTGCCCATGGGTGCCGACCTGGAAACGGCAGCTATGGGAATCATCCGTGTTGTCAACGCGAGGATGGCGGATGAAATAAGGGTCCAGGCTGCAAAGAAGGGTGTAGACTTAAAAGATTTTACATTGGTTCCTTTTGGTGGTGCTGGCCCCGTACATGCAGCATTAGTCGCCCGTGATTTGGGAATTCAGAGGGTGCTGATTCCGGCTAGTCCGGGGGCTTTTTCAGCATTTGGTTTGCTTTGCGCTGATGTCATACATGACTATATCCGCTCAGATCTTGATGATTTGGGAGAATTGTTACCTCATGAAATGGAGGCAACATTCCGTGACCTTGAAAAAACAGCCTCTCTTGACCTTGAAAAAGAAGGTCTTGGAAATTCATCTGTCCGATTTTATCGAGAGGTAGATTTACGTTATGCGGGCCAGGGGTACGAATTGCGTGTCGATCTCGAGGGTCTTGGCCCTCCTCTAACAAAAGGGGTGCTTCCTAAGCTCACCGAGAGGTTCCATGAACGTCACGAAGCGGTGCATGGCCATGCGGCGAGAGAAGCTGAGATAGAGTTGGTTAGTTATCGGGTGAGGGCAGTCGTTGAAGAACCCAAATTAGAATTAATGCCGAGGAAACATGATCTCGTGGTCGAACAAATCGAGTTACAAACTCGGTCAGCCATCTTTGGTGCCACTGGCAGCGTGTCGGCAAATGTTTATCGCAGAGAGACTCTGGTCCCCGGTCGCAAGATTGCTGGGCCGGCAATTATTGAACAACTTGATTCCACTACCGTAGTGCCTCCTGACTGGAACATGGAGGTTGATGTCTTTGGAAACTTAATTCTTAGAGAGGATAAAGTTTGATGGATTCGTCGACTAAGCTTGATCCAGTAACGGTGCAGATTTTGCGCAATCGCATTGGCAGTCTTATGGAGGAAATGCACCACCATTTCTTTCGGTCGGGGTATTCAACGATTGTTCGCGAGTCGAGAGACTTTTCCTGTGTAATACTTGACCCAAAGGGCCGCATTCTTGTCGCGCCGCCTATGTTCTTTCATTCGACGGCCTATAAATATCTGGTAAGTCGAATTTTAGAAATTTATGGCGACTCAGGTCTCGAAGATGGCGATATCTTTGTTTCGAATCATCCGTATGATGGCAACCTGCCTCATATTCCCGACATGGGAGTGATTATGCCAATCTTCAAAGACGGAGTGTTGATTGGGTTTTCCGGTAGCATCGCGCACAAGGCTGACGTTGGTGGCACAGTTCCCGGCTCCACTTGGGGCCAGGCGACCGAGATTTTCCAGGAGGGAATTTTATATCCGCCAGTACAGTTTTATCGTGCGGGTGAATTGAATCGCGACATAGAGCGTCTTATTCGGACAAATAGCCGTTTTCCTGAGACGACACTGGGTGATTTGCGTGGTCAGGTTGCAGCCATAGAAATTGGACGTAATAGGCTGCTGGAAATTTGTTCTGAATACGGCACAGACACCGTTTTGAATTGTATGGAGGGGATGATTTTGGCAGCGGCTACTGAGTTTCGGGCTGCCTTATCAAAGTTGCCTGCAGGCCAATCAGAAGCAGAATCATTCCTTGACAGTGACGGCATTGATTTTTCGAAGCCTGTCAGGATGCATGTCAAAGTGAACGTTGCAAATGGCGAGGTCTCTTTTGATTTTTCAGGGAGTGATCCCCAAGGAAAGGGACCTGTAAATATTCGTCGTGGGTTGATTGAAGCTTGTTGTTTCCAAGTTTTAATTGGAATGCTCGACCCTAATCTCCGGTATTCGGATGCGGCATTCGATTGTGTCAGACTGGAGACAAAACAAGGAACAGTTGTGGATCCTTATCCACCTGCTCCGTGCAGTTCTTATATGAAAACATGCATGACCGTGATTGACATGCTTTTGGAGGCTTTCGGTGTTTTTGTTCCTGAGCGAGCGGCAGCTTACAGTGGGGGTAGCGGCGGCGGGCTTACCATCGATTGGCGTGGCACCGACCGAGTGCCGAGAGGTAACCAGTATGAAATATATGGTTCAGCCTATGGTGGTTCAGCTACTCAGGATGGCACATCAGGCACGACAGTCCATCTTTCAAATATTTATGTCACCCCAATTGAGATAGTAGAAACGGAATTTCCATGTCGCGTAACGCGATACGAGCTTATACCTGGTTCAGGTGGAGATGGTCAGTATCGTGGCGGTTTGGCGATGCGGCGTGATTACGAAATTCTGCAGCCTGCAATGGTAATTTTTAGGGGCGACCGGGCGGCCCGTCCGCCCAAGGGAGTAGCAGGAGGGCAGCCCGGAAGACCTAGTCGTTTTATAATTAACCCCGGTCAGCATAATGAAAAAGAAATGCCAATAACCACGAGGCTCGATCTCGAGATTGGTGCAACTATGAGGATAGAGGCTGCAGGGGGAGGCGGATATGGAGACCCCGATGACCGTAAAGAGGAAGATAGGCAGCGAGATCAAGAGTGGGGCTATGTCTGATGGTTAAAAAAAGCAATCCTGGAGAATGTAAATTTTAAATTTTATTTTTCTGGGTATTAGATTTGAGGGCTCGACAATTCTTGTGTCTTCTAAATTCTTGGTAAGTTCAGAGAAATAGAACCTGAGGATTTATTATTGACTGACCTGGCGCCAGCACTTCGCGGCGGCCTATATATGATGGGGGCCGCGGCTAGCTTCACGATTATGACCGCTTTAATAAGAGTCATTGCACAGGAAATACACCCATTTGAAATCGGTTTTTTTCGCACAATAACGAACCTTATACTTATGGTTCCTTTTGTTTTACGAACAGGACCGACCGTTTTTCAAACTGAAAACCATAAGGTTTATGCTTTGCGCGGCTTAATTGGCGTTGCTTTTGTTATGAGCTATTTTTCCGGTGCTGCGATGATCCCGGTATCAGATTCCCAAGCATTGATTTTTACGTCTCCTCTGTTTGCTGCGGCTTTGGTTGTGGTGTTTTTGGGCGAGAAAATTCGGGGGCGCCGTATGGTCGCACTGGGTATTGGTTTTGTGGGCGCGATGATAATACTTAGGCCAGGGTTTGATGCGATCAATTTAGGTGCAGTGCTGGTTCTAATTGGCGCTATGACAAACGGGGCTAGTAATGCTCTGGTAAAATATACAACAAGAAAAGATCATCCCGATACTGCAGTGCTATTTCTAATGTTATATGTCACTCCCCTAATAGCTTTACCGACAGTATTCGTTTGGGTTACCCCCTCATGGGAACAGCTTGGTTTTTTGTTGGCCATTGGTTTCTTTGCAACACTCAATCAAAGGTTCTTGTCTCGAGCGTTTGCAGCAGCTGATGCCACCGCGGTTTTGCCATATGATTTTTCAAGGTTGCCCTTTGCGGCATTAATTGGTTGGTTTGTCTTCTCCGAGTTACCAGATTTTTGGGTGTGGGTTGGAGGTGCGATAATTTTTGCTGCTTCTATTTATATTGCCCATAGAGAATCATTGGCATCTCGCAGGGAAATTGACTGATTGTTCTACAAGTCACTGCACCGTATATTTTGGTCAAATATATTGGAGGATAAGATGAAAACGAGATTTAAGCTTTGCAGTTTCAAAACTTGTCCCTGGGTCCACCGGGCTGCGATTGTACTTCAAGAAAAAGGCATTGAATATGAAATAGAATACATTGATCGCGCTAATCGGCCTGATTGGTTTCTGGAGATATCGCCCCACTCGAAGGTGCCAGTTTTAATCATAGATGGAGAGACAGCATTATTTGAGTCTAATGCGATTGCGGAATATCTTGATGAAATTGCAGAACCACGTCTCCATCCTAAAGATCCTATTTTGCGCGCCCAAAATCGCGCCTGGACAGACTTTGTGCCGACTTTCAGTCAAATTACCCATATCTCTAATGCTTTTGATGAGGACGACTTTAACGCCCGAGTAGAAAAAGCCAGAGTTCCCGCCAGCCGTCTGGAAGGTGCTTTGTCAAAGCGGGGCAATCAAGGTCCTTTCTTTAATGGCGTGGAGTTCTCATTGGTCGATGCTGCCTACGCGCCGGCTTTAATGCGATTTACGTTTCTTGACCGCGTAAGGCCCACAGGGCTTCTCGACGATTTACCTTTGCTCTCCGCATGGCGGGACGCTCTGATAAGCTATCCAGCTGTGTTGAGAGGAGTAGTTCCTGAATTTTATCAAGTATGGGAGGAGCAGGTGCGCAATAATGGAAAATGGGTGAAGCAATTCTTACCTAAAGCATCTGCCGCGTAATGGTTGCAAAAAGTTGACCAACTAGTCGACGTGATTATTTTGCGGCGTTGAATAATTCAGAAATTAAGGAAAAATTTATTATGACCACCATTGTCGTCCAAGATGATCATATAATACGGGCTCTTAGCGTCATATTGGATCCGGATTGCCCAGAAGACCGTGTCGATGCATTTGAGGATTATTATTCTGTAGACATGCCGGAGTTCAGAAAATGGCGAGATGGTCTGCGGAAGAAATATACAAATGTATTTCCGGCAACGGTGATTTTAACTCATAGCCAGGAAGAACTCGACAACTCGCTCAAAGAAGCAGATGGAGTTGTGGTTGAAGATTATATATTCGGACAAAAACAACTCGATTCTGGTCCAAAAATTAAAATTTGTCATAATTTTCGCACGGATATGCGTAATATTGATGAGGCGGCTTGTGAGGCGCGGGGAGTAATCGTTAAGCCATTTTTTCGACGGGTAAACGTCGCTGTTGGTGAGCATGCGTTTGCGCTGATGATGACCCTTGGAAAAAAACTGGTAGAGACTAATAAACTTCTAACGATCGAGGAGTTGCAGGCAGAAGGGTGGCCAGCCCGAATTTATAACCGCAAACACACTGCTAACTCTAACTGGGCCAGGATAAACGGTATAAAGAATATGCGTGGGTCGACGCTGGGGTTAGTTGGTCTAGGCTCTGTAGGTCGTGAAGTTGCCAGATGGGCAAATGCCTTCGATATGAAAATTCTTTATACTCAGCGTAATCAACTCTCAAAAGATCTAGAAAAAAAGTTCAACGCATCTTACAGGCCAATAGAAGGTCTTTTCCAAGAGTCGGATTTTATTTCAATCCATGTGCCGCTGAATGAGGGTACCCGGGGTATGATTGGGAGGGAACTTTTGGAGATGACGCAGCCCAATACGATAATTGTCAATATTGCCAGAGCAGACATCATTCAGAGGGAAGCTTTGTTGGAGTCTCTCGAGTCAGGTCATCTTGGAGGTATAGGTATGGATGTACATTATCAGGAACCTGGTGAGATAGACGATCCATTTCGCAGATATAAAAATGCAGTTCTTAGCCCGCACATCGCGATCGGCACCCGGGTTAATGGAGCTGAAGACATGGAAGATATAGTAAGTAATTTAAACGACGCCCTTGGCTCTTAAATTTTGCCCCTAGCTAAAGACCAAAAGCTGATGTTAGCTGGATATTTCACTAAACCAACACCTCTCGTAATGGGACGAGCCAATGAGCTATAAATTTTTTTCCTCTTCTAGAGACGCTATAGCGATCAGTCTGATCGAGACAACGACCTTCGATGAATGGATTAAGGAACAGCCATCTTTTGTTAAAACCTGGGTAAAAGCTTCAGGCTTTAGAGCGGAGGAGGGCGCTCATTGTTTGGTGCCTGGTCCAAGAGGTACCCTTTCTGAGGTATTGGTTGGAACACAGGAGGCAATAGGTATTTGGGCCTTAGCTGGTTTGCCTGAAAACCTTCCCATGGGAACTTATTTTATAAAGACAAAATTAAAAAAGCAGCTCGCCACTGACTTGGCTGTCGGCTGGGCACTGGCATGCTACAGATTCGAAAAATATAAAACTCAAAAGAACTCGAGGAAGTTCCCTAATCTAGTATGGCCTAAAGGTTGCGACAGGGATGCAGTAATCCGTTCAGTGGATGCAGTTTTTATGGTCAGGGATTTGATCAATACTCCTGCTGAAGATATGGGGCCTCCTGAGCTGGCCAATGCTGCTCGGAAACTTGCTCGGCTTCACAAGGCCAAGTTTCGAACAATCGTGGGTGATGCCTTGCTTAAGGAGAACTTTCCAACGATTCATGCTGTGGGGCGCGCATCTTCAAAACCCCCCCGTCTTATAGATTTTACATGGGGTCGTCCTCGGGCTCCTAAAGTGACCTTAGTAGGCAAGGGAGTTTGTTTTGATACCGGCGGTTTAGATCTTAAGACAGCATCTGGAATGTTGCGGATGAAAAAAGATATGGGGGGTGCCGCTTGTGTATTGGGGCTTGCACACATGGTCATGGATGCTCGCCTTGATGTAAGGCTCCGCGTTTTAATCGGAGCAGTAGAAAATTCTGTTTCAGGTAACGCGTATCATCCCGCTGATGTGATAAAGACCCGCGCTGGTATTACCGTGGAAATAGGAAATACTGATGCCGAGGGAAGGTTGGTAATGTGCGATGCACTCTCGCTAGCCGAGGAAGAGTCGCCCGAACTTCTTGCCGATTACTCAACATTGACAGGTGCAGCGCGGATTGCCCTGGGCCCAGAGCTCTCAGCGTATTTTTGTAATGACGACCGCTTGGCTTCAGATATATCGCATGCAGGACAGGCTGTTGACGATCCGACATGGCGCTTGCCCCTTTGGAAGGGTTATCGTCACCTTATCGACAGTCCCGTGGCAGACGTAAATAATGTTGGGTCAATCGGGCAAGGTGGCGCGATAACAGCGGCCCTCTATCTGCAAGAGTTTGTCAGTGAAAAGACCCCCTGGGTACACTTTGATATAATGGCATGGAACAATCGTAATCGGCCCGGCCGTCCAATTGGAGGAGAGGCAATGGGGGTTCGAGCTCTTTTTAATGTGATCCAGAGGCGTTTCGGAAAAAACTGAAAACCTAATAATTTTTTTGATAGGCAAAATTTACAGCTTCACTCTTCTATTATGTGAAAATGGAAGATTTTAGTCCGAGTATAGTTATTTGATGGTTTCTGAAAATTTATGGAGAAAAAATTACACCAGAATTTATCAATTTATATGCGTGTTTTCCGATGTTTCTAAGTCAAGAGCGGCAGACAGTAATTCCTTTGTATAGTTGGTTGAGGGATTTTTGAAGATTTCTGAGGACTTACCTTGCTCTACAACTTTCCCGTTTCTCATTACAATTAGTTGATCTGCTAGCGCTCGTACCACTTTTAAATCGTGGCTGATGAAAAGATATGAAATTTTGTATCGTATCTGTAAATCCCTCAGCAGATCAACGATCTGGGCTTGAACTGATACGTCAAGAGCCGATGTTGGCTCATCCAGCACGATTAGCTTGGGTTTAAGTATTAGTGCTCTCGCTATGGCAATTCTCTGCCGTTGACCCCCCGAAAATTCATGCGGATACCTGTCTTGGGTCTCAGGATCCAATCCGACCTCGAGTAAGACATCTATAATTGCTTTCTGGCGCCTTACAGGATCCATACCGCTTTGATGAATGCGCAACCCCTCCTCGATGATTTGACCAACAGAGAGACGCGGGCTTAACGATCCATATGGGTCTTGAAATACGATTTGCATTTCTGCCCTAAGTGGACGCATCTCTTTCCAACCAAGTTCACTAATATCTGTCCCCTGGTATATAATCCTTCCTGAACTCCGCTCTAGCCGCAGCAACCCAAGAGCAAAGGTGGTCTTTCCTGATCCGCTTTCGCCCACTATTCCGACTGTTTGCCCCTCCTTGATCTTGAGGGTAACGCCGTCTACCGCCTTAACATAACCCTTGGTTCGTCGAAGGAGGCCACGCTTTATGGGAAACCAGACTTTCAAATCATCAGCTTCAAGTATGACCGGGGACTCGGGAGAGTCGGGGGCGGTTGTTCCCTTGAGCTCTGACGCCAGTAGATGTTTGGTATAGGCGTGTTGGGGGTTAAGAAAAATTTCTTCGGTTTTACCAGACTCTACGATTTGGCCCTGGGTCATCACAAAAACCCGGTCAGCAACTTTTCGAACTACCCCAAGGTCATGAGTGATTATCAACATGGCCATTTTTTGTTTTGTTTGTAGTTCCTTTAAAACAGATAGAATTTGAGCCTGAATGGTTACATCAAGGGCTGTCGTAGGCTCATCAGCAATCAGTATCTCTGGCTCATTTGCAAGGGCCATTGCTATCATTACCCTTTGTCTTTGCCCTCCAGATAATTGATGTGGATAGGCCCCGAGCCTTTCCTCCACTCTGTCTAGGCCTACCTTTTTGAGAAGTTCGCATACGTGCTCCCGAACAGAAATTCGTCGAGTTTTTTTGTGAAGGATCAACACCTCTCCAATCTGTTTTTCAATCGTGTGAAGGGGATTAAGGGATGTCATAGGTTCCTGAAAAATCATCCCGATCCGATTTCCCCTTATTTCACGGAGCCTGTCTTGTGTTGCTCGAAAAATGTCCTCTCCGGCAAAGTAGATATTGCCTGTTGGGTGTGTGGCAAGCGGATATGGCAAAAGTTGTAAAATAGATAAAGCGCTTACAGATTTACCTGATCCGCTTTCACCTACAAGAGCGACTGTCTCTCCTTTATAAATATCAAAAGAAACATCCTTTACAGCCACTGCTTCTTTATCACCTTGTTTGAAGGCTACTGATAGATTTTCAACTCGCAGTAATGCCGGACTTGAGTCAATCATCAGACCAGCGTCTTCCTTGGATCGAAGGCGTCACGAATTGCCTCTCCGATGAAGATCAAGAGAGAGAGCATAAGCGCAAGAACAAAGAAGGCTGTAAGCCCAAGCCAGGGCGCCTGGAGATTGGATTTCCCCTGAGCCAATAATTCCCCCAGCGAGGGAGATCCCGGGGGTAGTCCAAATCCAAGAAAATCAAGGGAGGTGAGAGCTGTTATTGATCCAATCAATACGAATGGCAGGAAAGTCAGGGCAGCCGTCATGGCGTTTGGCAGAATGTGCCGACGCATAATAGTAAGATTGTCGACACCTAGAGCTCGCGCAGCTCGAACATAATCAAAATTTCTTGTGCGCAAAAATTCAGCTCTGACAACTCCTTCCAGGGCCATCCATTCGAAGAGCAGCAGCAACCCTAGTAAGATCCAAAAATTAGGTTCAATGATGCTGGCAAGTATAATCAATAGAAAAAGCCGCGGCAGGCCTGACCAGATCTCGATAAACCTCTGAAAAAGTAGATCTGTCCAGCCTCCAAAGTAGCCTTGGACAGCACCAGCGGCTATCCCAATCACAGTTGAAGCAACAGTCAATACGATGCCAAATAGCACCGAAATCCTAAAACCATAGAGAACCCGGGCAAACACATCTCTAGCTTGATCGTCTGTTCCCAGCAGATTTTCAAAAGTCGGTGGCGATGGTGCTGGTTCCTTCAGAGCAAAATTCACTGTTTCGTATGAAAAGCGAATTGGAGGCCATAATATCCACCCCCCACTTTTTTCAATCAAATCTTGAACATCTCGCTCTCGGTATTCTGCCTCGGTCAAAAAGTCACCTCCGAACGTAGTCTCGGGATAGACCTTGAAGATGGGAAAATAAAAATCCCCCTTGTATCGAACGACTAGAGGGGAGTCGTTAGCGATAAACTCTGCAAACAAAGTGACTAAAAATAACACTAAAAAGATCCACATCGACCAGTATCCACGCTTGTTCGCGCGAAAATTATGGAGCCGCCGAGCGGTAAGCGGCGTAATTTTTCTCCCACAGAAGGTGGATTGTTTAACTGGCTGATTGCTATATGCAGAGCTCTCAGACATCTCTTGCCTCAAAATCAATCCTGGGGTCGATTATCATATAGGTCAAATCGCCAATTAACTTCATTACAAGGCCAAGAAGAGTAAAAAAGAAAAGGGAACCAAACATTACCGGATAATCTCTCTTGATGACTGCCTCAAAGCCCAGTAAGCCGAGGCCATCAAGTGAGAAGATAATCTCAATTAATAGAGAGCCTGTGAACAATATACCGACGAAGGCGCCAGGAAATCCCGCGATGACAATAAGCATCGCATTTCTAAAGACGTGGCCATATAGGACCCTGCTTTCTGGCAATCCCTTGGCCCGCGCTGTTAACACATATTGTTGATTTATCTGATCAAGGAATGAATTCTTGGTAAGAAAGGTCAGAGATGCAAATCCTCCTATAACAAGCGCCGTTACCGGGAGCACCATGTGCCAGAGATAGTCGAGAACTTTCCCTGCCAATGAAAGTTGATCGAAATTTTCTGAAACCAAGCCGCGGAGTGGAAACCAGTCCAAATAGCTTCCGCCACAAAATAAAACCACTAAGAGCACTGCAAACAAGAAGCTGGGTATAGCGTTTCCAACGATTATTATACTGCTGGTCCAGATGTCAAAGCGGCTCCCATCTAAAACCGCCTTTCGTACGCCTAATGGGATTGAAATTAGGTAAACTAATAAAGTGGTCCAAAGACCTAATGAGATGGATACAGGCATCTTCTCAAGAACCAAGTTGATCACGGTTTCATCCCGGAAGTATGATGTTCCAAAATCAAACATTAGGTAGTTGCCCATCATTTTGAAAAATCGCTCGTGAATTGGCTTGTCGAAACCAAATTGTTTCTCGAGCTGTTTTACAAATTCGGGATCAAGACCCTGCGCTCCGCGATATTTAGAGTTTACGCCAGCTGAACCAATTCCGCTTGTAGAGGCGGTATTGCTAGAGGCTCCTGTTTCGGTTCCGCTACCCCCGCTAATCCGAGCTGTTGCCCCAACATCAGAACCGGTGATTTGAGCGATAAGTTGCTCGACAGGTCCTCCCGGAGCAAATTGCACAATGGCAAAATTTATTACCATGATCCCAAACAAAGTCGGGATTATTAATAGTAAACGGCGTACTATGTAGGTAGCCATTTTGCACCAATTTTAGATTTTAATAGCGAGCTCATGGCGACCATCGAAAGTCTATTTTTTGTCCATCTCATCATCTCTATTTTGCCCTTTAGCCGGATTGAACCACCATGTATCCAAAACTCCCAAATCATATAAGGGTTTTTTGGCAGGACGAGAAAATTTATTCCAGTAAGCAATATTGTGAGACCCCTTATACCATTGAGGGACAACGTAATTATTCCACATTAAAACGCGATCCAGAGCTCTTGTCGCCGATACCAAGTCTTTTCTATTTTTGGCTTCGATTATTTTTGTAATTAATTGATCAACGGCAGGGTCCTTTATGCCACCCACATTACGCGATCCTGGAGCGTCAGCTACTTCGGAGGAAAAATAGGTTTTTTGTTCAATTCCCGGGGTGTTGGGTTGAATGTAACGTTGGACGATTACATCAAAATCATATGTTTTTAGGCGGTTTTGAAAGTTTGCTACATCGACAATTCTTATTGAAGACTTAATCCCAATTCGCCGTAAGTTTTGAATGTAGGGATTTATTATCCTTGTAAAGGAAGCTTCAAAAAGTAAAAACTCTATCGTGAGTGGTTTTCCATTAGCATTAAATAACTGACGATTTTCCTTCACTGTCCATCCAGCATCTCTCAGTAATTTAGCGGCCTTCCGAAGGTTTGCTCTATTTCGCCCTGAGCCGTCCGATTTGGGCGACTGATAAGGGGTTCGAAATACCTCTGGTGGGACTTGCGATTTTAGTGGATTTAACAGCTGGAGCTCGTTCTTGGTGGGAACGGAGTGGGCTGCAAGTTCACTGTTTTCATACATCGAATTGGTGCGCTTATATGCGTTGAAAAAAAGAGTTTTATTTGTCCACTCAAAGTCAAAAGCAAGATCCAAAGCCTGACGAACACGCCGATCCTTAAATTTTTGTCTTCTCTGATTAAAAAAGAATGCTTGAACCCCAGATGGTCTATTGTCGGAGAGCGTTTCACGCTTTATCTCTCCTTTGAGTACAGGGGGGCGATCATATTGTGTTGCCCAAGCGCGAGAGGTGAATTCTTCACGGAAATCGTATTCGCCGGCGAAAAAAGCTTCGAAGGCTATGTCTCGGTCACGAAAATACTCAATTCGGATTTCATCGAAATTATAACGGCCAACCATAACAGGGAGATCTTTTGCCCAAAAATCTGTGATGCGCTCGTAAGATATACTGCGACCTGCTTTAATTTTTTTTACCTTATAGGGGCCCGACGCGACAGGAGGTATAAGGGATGTCCTATTGAAAGGAACCTTGGAATAAAACTTCTTGGATAGGACCGGAAGATCACATAACTGAAGGAATAAATCTCTGTTAGCTGGGATTTTAAAAGAGAATTGAACCGCGCGGTTTCCTATTGCTTTTGCTTTTTTTACATTGTTCAGAATTACTCGGTACCGCGGATGTCCGTCTTTCATAAGTGTATTAAAACTGAAGACAACGTCTGAGGCTGTGATTGGGGTTCGATCGCTAAACACGGCGTTCGGATCAATGTCAAACGTAACACTAAGCCTGTTACCGGCGACTGTGACACTCTTGGCTATGTAAGCATAACGCGAGTCTGGTTCATCCATTGAGCGCTCGAGAAGAGTGCCATAAATCAATCCAATTCCCTCCGCTTCAACCCCTTTCAAAATAAAGGGGTTGAGACTGTCGAAACTATCAATTCCTCTTAACTTAATGGCTCCCCCCTTGGGAGCTCTCGGGTTGACGTATTCAAAATGCTTAAAGTCGGGCGGATATTTCAGGTCACCAAAAGCTGATATGCCATGTTTAGCTTGTTGAGCGGAGATAGTTGGAGCTACCAGAAAAACAAGACAAATGACTAATGTACTGAAGGCCAGGTATCTCCAAGGCTGATTAATAATCATTTTCTTACAGACCTAAGTGATGCCTCTTTTTCTGGATCTATCCACCATGACCAAAATCCAGGACCGTGGGCAGGTGGCTTCGGAGGAATGCCAAACTTATCCCACCTAGCTAGCCTAAAAGCGCTAATATGCCACTGCGGGATCACGATGTGGCTCCATTGCAACACCCGATCCAACGCTCGGCTCGCAGTAACAAGTCTTTTTCGATTGGGTGCGCTAATGATTTGATCAACCAACGAGTCGACGGCCAGATTTCTTATTCCCGAGATGTTATAGCTACCCTTCCGGCTAGCGGCATTGGATGACCATAAATCACGCTGCTCGTTTCCCGGAGAATTGGATTGACCAAAGGTAAAAATGATCACATCAAAGTCAAAATCTCTGATCCGGTTTTGATATTGCGAGGGGTCAACGGTACGTATTTTTCCCAATACACCGAGCCGCTTTAGATTTTGAATGAAAGGCAAAACCACTCTTTCAAAGTCGGGAGAAACCAGTAAAAATTCTATTTCTAGTGGTTGGCCTGTCTTTGGATTTATTAGTTTGGTGTTTTCTATTTTCCACCCGGCCTTTTTCAGCAAGCGTTGAGCTATTCTTAGGTTTCCCCGTACGCGTCCGTCGCCTGATGTTCTGGGCGGTGCATAACTCTGATTGAATACACGCGGATCAATGTGGTCTCGTAAAGGAGTCAGTATTTCTAGCTCTTCGGGAGAGGGTAGCCCAGTGGCAGCGAGCTCGGAGTTCTGGAAGAAACTTCTAGTTCTTTTGTATTGCCCATAGAACAAATTTTTATTGGACCACTCAAAATCAAATGCGTAGCTTAAAGCCTCCCGAAGGAGTTTGTCTTGGAACTTGGGACGCCTTAAGTTGTAAACGAACGCTTGCATCCCCGCAGGGTTGGTATGCGACTGCTCGGACACAATCACTTTTTTGGCGCGGCGAGCAGGGAATTGGTAATCTTTTGCCCAACGTTTGGAAGAATTTTCTGTACGGAAATCGTATTCTCCGGCTTTGAACGCCTCCATTGCTACAGATTGGTCTTTGTAATAATCGAAGCGCACTTCATCAAAATTATACCTGCCGCGGTTTAACGGTAAGTCTTTGCCCCAGTAATTTTTCTCGCGCTCGTACGTAATATAACGGCCAGGCTCAAAACTCTTGATTTTATAAGGGCCAGATCCCAGAGGGATTTCGAGTGTTGTCGATGCAAAATTTCTCTGGGACCACCATTTTTGGGAAATTACGGGTAGTTGGCCCATGATTTGTGGCAGTTCTCTATTTCGTTTTCCTTTAAAGTGAAAACGGACCGTTTTCGGACCAGTTTTTTCCGCCTTTTTTACGTTGGAATAGTAATATCGGTAGTGCGGCCGCCCCTGCTTTGTAAGGGTTTTAAAACTATAAATCACGTCTTCCGGACTGATAGGTGTCCCGTCGTGGAATCGCGCATCTCGCCTCAGTTTGAACTCAACCCATGAGAGATCACTCGGAGTGGTAATTGTCTCAGCAATTAATCCATAGTCGGAAAGAGCGTCGTCTTCTGTTGTAGTGGTCAGCGTTTCAAATACCAAGCCTATTCCTGCCGCAGGGGTACCCTTGATGATAAACGGGTTAAAGCTGTCAAAGCTTCCGATTGAGTGCCGACGGATTTTGCCTCCTTTTGGGGCGTCAGAGTTTACATAGTCTAGATTTTTAAAATCTTTTTCGTACTTGGGCTTATCGCCCAATGTTAGTGCGTGGCGGCTACTGAGCGTTTGGGCGATTGACGGCGCACAGATGCCAATCGCAACTGTGATCGAGACTAATATCTTAACGAAAAATTTTCCCATGACATGCTCCGCTCTCGATAGAGTTTTATGTCGGGCCTAAGGCCATTGAAGTCAAGAATTCGAGCTTAGAATATCTGAAACAACGTCTGATAGGCCTGGGTCGCCGGCTGCAATTATTTTTCCAGATGATTGGATGCTCAGTTCATCGCCACTCCAGTCGACCATTCTCCCGCCTGCGGCCTCTACAACCGGAATAAGAGCACAAAAATCATAAGGTTTTAGGTCGCTTTCGACCACGAGATCTATTAGACCACAAGCGACTAGACCATATCCGTAGCAATCACCCCCATAGGAAGTGGATTTGCATTGGTTAGAAAGTTTATTGAATGTCGTGAGTGATAATTGATCAAAGATATCTGGAGAAGTCGTGTTGAGTATAGCGTCAGACAAAGCGGGGCAGGATCGGGTATTAATTGGCGCCCCATTAAGTGTTGTTCCAATCTTCGCCAAGCCTACCCATCGCTCTTTTAGTATCGGTTGGTCAATTATTCCAATGACAGGTTGATTGCGATAGAGCAACGAAATGAGCGTACCGAAGGTTGGTTTCCCGGCGATAAAAGCTCGAGTTCCATCGATGGGATCGAGAACCCATACGAAATCAGAGCTAATATTTTCATCGCCGTACTCCTCACCGATGATGCCGTGATCAGGATACTGACGGTTAATTAGCCGTCTCATAGCTCCTTCGGCTTCTCTGTCGGCCAGAGTCACAGGCGATTTATCTGATTTTGTGTCTATAGAGATATTTGATCGGAATAATGGTGTAATGTTCTCTCTCGCGATGTCGGCAAGAACACAAGCAAAATCTGTTAGATCATCGGGTAAATTTATCAACGGAGCCTCCTCCGTATGTGCATTTAGGGCAATGGTTTAGGAGACTCACTTAGGCTTCGCAAATACACAATTAAATCCGCACGATCTTTCGCTTTTTTTATTCCAGCAAAAGCCATTTTGGTTCCTTTAAGGTATCGCTTGGGGTTAGCCAGGAAACCATTGAGTGCTTCGTAATCCCAGTTGCCTCCCATAGCGACAAGTGCTTTAGAGTAGCCAAATCCTTCAGCCTTTCCCGCTCCTTCCATCACTATATTCCAGAGAGGCGGTCCAATCTTATTTTTTCTCGAGGACGCTAAGTCATGGCAGGCCTTACATTTCGCGGATTGGGCTTTTCCTTTTTCAACACTCGCCGAGGCAAGTAAAGGCGAAATTGGTTCGAGTTTGACTTGCTTTTTTGGCGCCGGTGCCGCGGCTTCCGCAATTTTCATGTCAGACGGTTGATAATCACGCGGTTGGACCAGCGCATTTCCGATCATGCTGATCACTAATGAGACCAAACCTACGCATAGGATCGCCCCGACTATCTTATTCAACTCAAACGACGACATGAGCACACCTGTTTAACAACGGATCTCGAGTTTTTACCAACTGCCGCGGATCTTAATCATTTCGTCATTGTCTGTCTAATCATTGCGCGTTCAGTGAGTATAGTGTTCCGCGTCAAGTTGCCGCAGTAATTCTCTTTATTCAATTTCCATAGGCTTTATTTTCGACTAAAAAGCTTGTTTAGGCGAATTGATAGAGTGTCGGCAGTAAATATGAACCCAATCATTATCATCCCGGCTAGAATGGCCTCGACCCGCTTACCTGGAAAGCCTCTCATTGATATTTGTGGGGAACCGATGATTATTCATGTTCTTCGCCAGGCTGAGAGGGCCGACATCGGTCCTGTGTATGTTGCGGCGGGAGATCAAGAAATCGTCGAGGTAGTGGGTCAGGCAGGTGGAAAAGCTTTGATGACTGACCCCGATTTGCCAAGCGGGTCTGATCGCGTTTTCCAGGCTTTGTCTATCATAGATAAAGCCAATTACCATGATGTAGTTATTAACGTCCAAGGAGATCTCCCGACAATCGCCCCAGGTATAATTCGTTCCGTTGTTACGCCCTTGGCTAATAAAAATGTCGACATCGCGACGCTAGTCGCGGAGATAGTTGATGTAAGGGAACGGAATGATCCAAATGCGGTCAAAGCAGTCGCAGCCATACCCAAAGATGAGAAGATCGGTAGAGCGTTATTATTTAGCCGCGCTGCAGTCCCTTGGGGGCATGGAGAGTTTTATCATCATATAGGCCTTTATGCCTTCAGACGGGCTGCGTTGGAGAGCTTTGTTTCTTTGCCTCAAGGTATTCTTGAGAAGCGCGAAAACCTTGAGCAGTTAAGGGCTCTAGAAGCTGGAATGCGCATAGATGTTGCACTCGTTGACACCATCCCAGACGGTGTTGATACTCCCGCAGACTTGGAAAGGGCTAGAGATAGGATAGCACCCTAAGGACTTTATCATCGCCGAGATTTAGAAATGGCACAGAAAAAAGCGACAAATATAATTGCGTTTCAGGGATTAGCGGGAGCCTATTCCCATATGGCATGCACTAAAGCCTACCCAGAACTGCAACCAGTGCCGTGTCAAACATTTGAGGAAATGTTTGCTGCGGTATCAGATGGAAAAGCTAAATTTGCTATGACGCCGATCGAAAATTCAGTCGCAGGACGCGTAGCTGACATCCATCGCTTGCTGCCAGAGTCAGGCTTAAATATCGTAGCGGAATATTTTTTTCGCATTAATCACCATCTCCTCGCTCCAAAGGGTGCATCGCTTAAAACAATAAAAATTGTTCGCAGCCACGTTCACGCACTTGCACAGTGCGGAAAAGTTATTCACGAACTAGGGTTGGAGCCGATAGTTCATGCCGATACGGCAGGCGCTGCAGCAGAATTGGCTGAGCGAGATGACAAGCAGGAGGCAGCAATTGCTTCCAGTCTGGCTGGAGAAATTTATGGGCTTAAATCTCTAAAAAGAAACATTGAGGATGCTGATCACAACACAACACGGTTCGTAGTTCTATCCAGAGAGCCGCTCTCAATAAAAAAGAACTCAAAACCCGTTATCACAAGTTTTGTCTTCCGCGTTCGTAATGTCCCTGCCGCCTTGTATAAAGCGCTGGGTGGCTTTGCTACAACTGGGGTAAATATGACAAAATTAGAGAGCTACATGATAGGTGGGAGCTTCAGCGCGACGCAATTCTATGCTGACGTAGATGGTCACCCGGAAGACCCGGCGTTGAAACTGGCACTGGAGGAGCTCGCATTTTTTTCCCACGAGGTTAGGATTTTGGGCACGTATCCGGCGCATGAAGCCCGTCAAAAGACTAAGTAAGATATTTCTTTAACTTAATGAGTTTTCTAAAACTTTTTGGTTACCCAATCCGCTATAAGACGCCGGGCAATTGAGACTGAGTGAGGGTTTTCGAAGTATGCCAAAGCTTCGGGTTCTAAGTCCTCTCGAGTGACCCATTTTGCTTCCTCGATTTCCAAATCATCTATCGAAATTTCATCCGATTCAGCCTCGGCAAAGTAGCCGAGCATAAGATTTGCAGGAAAGGGCCATGGCTGCGCAGAGTGGTACCTGACATTGGTCACAGCGAGGCCTACTTCCTCTTTAACTTCTCGAATGACCGCCCCTTCTGGGGTTTCTCCAGGCTCAACAAAACCAGCTAATACGGAGAATCGATCTTTGGGCCAGTCGCTCTTTCTTGCCAGACAAACCTTGTCTCCATAGCTTACCAGCATAATCACAGCAGGATCGGTTCGGGGAAAATGTTCTGATCCACAGTCTGGATTTGAACAGCGACGCACATGGCCGGCAGATTGGGACTCGGTTTTCCCACCGCATCGACCACAAAATTTATGGGTTTTGTGCCATTGGGCTAACGCTCGGGAGTACGCCAATATGCCGCCTTCTTCTCTGGAAAGGCTGAGTCCAACTTCACGTAAATCCTTAAAGCTTCGATTTCCTGATAATGAGTTATATTTGCTCGGGTCCTCAATATCAGAAAGATCAATCAGAAAGTAAGGCGTATCATTCCGACTGCCCAAAAATATAAATTCGTTATCTTTTCGATTAAATTGTGAGATTTCCTCATGGCTAAGTAAGCTGATTTCGCTCTTGGTTGAGGTAAAGTCTTGAACAAGACTTTTGGTTCGCCAAAATGGCAGGAAAGCAGAATTCTTTTTCTTTAATAGATCATTTGTCCAGCTCTCATTGCACCGTTTTTCAGAAAGCCGTTCTAGACCATTTTCAGCAAAAAAATTAGGTGTCAGCATGCTTTAAAGGTCGCACAGTGACTGCTCTTGCGCAACTTGATGTATTAATCTTACCAGGCTATTGGGACTCTTGGCTTTATCCTGGTATAGTTAGTTTGAGAGGTTGGCGGCAGACGGGATCCTCGCCAACCCGGTCAGGTCCGGAAGGAAGCAGCCGTAACGAGATTTTTCCTGGGTTGTCTCACCAGCCTCTCACCGTTTTATCTCTCGCAACCATTGGATGTTTTCACGGATCAGCTCGACATGAATGAAACTGTAGAGAAAAGCATCTATCAGGTATTGGCACGAAAATACAGGCCAAGCACTTTCTCAGAACTGGTTGGCCAAGATGTAATGGTGCGTACTTTAACGAACGCTATCGAAATTGATCGACTACCTCATGCATTCATTCTCATCGGAGTAAGGGGTATTGGAAAAACCAGCACTGCCAGAATTATCGCTCGGGCATTAAATTGTGTATCGATTGATGGAACAGGGCAGGCTACGGCAGAACCCTGTGGGGTCTGTTCCCATTGCGTTGCTATCACTGAAGATCGGCACGTCGATGTCATTGAAATGGATGCAGCCAGCAGGACCGGGGTCAACGATATACGTGAGCTGATTGATGGGGTCCGTTATCGGCCCTTGGAAGCCAGATACAAGATTTATATCATTGATGAAGTGCATATGTTGTCGACCAGCGCTTTTAATGCCCTTCTAAAGACCCTAGAGGAACCACCTGAACACGTTAAATTTATTTTTGCTACAACTGAAACCCGTAAAGTGCCTGTTACAGTTTTGTCTAGATGTCAGCGCTTTGATTTGCGGCGGGTCGAAACAGGGGTTCTCATAGATCATTTTCGGTCAATCGCCCGGAAGGAGGGCGTCACGGCCTCTGAGGAATCTCTTGCCATGATTGCCAGGGCCGCGGATGGGTCGGTACGAGATGGACTTTCGTTGTTGGACCAAGCAGTGGCTCACGCGGGTATTCAAGAAGATGGCCACATAACCGACTCAAGTGTGCGGGATATGCTCGGCTTGGCGGATCACGGTCGGATATATGATCTATTTGAACATTTGCTTGCTGGAAAGCCTCGGGAGGCCATTGATGAACTTGCCTCCCTCTATAACTCGGGAGCAGATCCTTTGGCAGTTATCGGAGATTTGCTACAAATTGTTCATTGGTTAACTCGATTAAATCTTGATCCTGGAGCAGCCGATTCCCCTGGAAATTCGGAAATAGATCGAACCCGTGGGGTGAACCTTGCTGAAAGATTAAATATCGGAACTTTAGGCCGAATATGGCAAGTCCTCCTAAAAGGTAATGAAGAGGTTCGCACAGCGCCTTCAGCAATTCAGGCAGCTGAAATGGTTTTGATCAGGCTTACACTAATGTCTGAACTTCCTCCACCAGCCGATTTGATAAGGATGCTGCAGACCCAAGGGGCATCTGGGGGTTCGGGGCATTCATCTGATTCTCAGCGCTTGGCCCATCAGTCGGCGCCAACCGGCCAGTCTTCTCGCGTTACGCCTGTAGCTCCCCAGTTGGTGGCATCAGGAGGGATACAAGCATTAGCGCGTCCTGAAATAGAAAAGATAACCTCTGAAGATTATAATCTAGATAGTTTTGAGGCAGTCGTTGCACTCTTCGAAACTAAAAGGGAAGGGTTGATTGCCGCTGCGCTACGCGGGCAGGTTAATTTGGTGAGTTTCGAGCACGGCCATATCTCTTTTAGGGCTGGATCTGAGGCTCCACAAGACCTGGCCAATAAGGTGGCAAGGCTCTTGAAGGAATGGACCGGGGACCAGTGGTTAGTCAGCTTATCGGAAAAACCAGGGCAGCCGACGATCAGATCCGTGCGTGAGACTGCGGCTAGAGAGAGACGTAATGAAGCTATAGCGCATCCGCTGGTTCAAGCTGCCCTGGAGGCCTTTCCAGGGGCACGCGTAGAGGCTGTTACAGAACGAACTCCTCATGAAGAAGATTTCGAAAACGTTTTACTTAATCCCGATGAAGAAGAAAAAGAGATTTAACCATGAAAAACCTCGGCCAAATGATGAAGCAGGCTCAAGAAATGCAGAGCAAAATTCAAGAAATGCAGAATCAATTGACTGAGATGGAAGTCGAAGGTAGTGCAGGAGGGGGGCTTGTAACCGTTACTCTCTCTGGAAAAAATGAATTAAAAAAACTATCTGTTGATCCCTCCCTGTTCAATTCAGAAGATGCGGAGGTAGTAGAAGACTTGATAGTCGCAGCTCATGCGGACGCAAGAAAAAAAGTTGAAGAGGCTATGAAAGAACAAATGAGTAAAGTGACGGGTGGTTTGAGTCTTCCGCCAGGCATGACACTTCCTTTTTAAAAGACTTTAAATGCAACGAAACCAAATTGATCAATTGGTACAGATTTTTTCTCGTCTCCCGGGTTTAGGTCCGCGCTCCGCTCGCCGGGTCGTATTATTTCTTCTTAAACGTCGCGAGAGCCTGATGCTTCCAATGGCAGATTCTCTGCGTAGGGTAGCGGAATCGATACATCCCTGTTCAACTTGTGGCAATATAGATTCTCGCAATCCATGCGGAATTTGCGAGGATGTTCGTCGCGATCCCTCAGTGATATGCGTTGTTGAGGATGTTTCTGATTTGTGGGCTATGGAGAGGACAGCGGTTTTTTCTGGGCGATACCACGTGCTCGGCGGGACGCTCTCAGCTATTGATGGACGTGGGCCAGAAGACCTCAATATTTCTAGTTTAATTGATCGAGCAGCAAACGACGTGGTCAAAGAAATTATCCTGGCGACCTCTGCCACAGTCGATGGGCAAACTACGGCCCATTATGTAAGCGAGCGTTTGTCGGGATGTGATGTAACCGTTTCCCGTCTAGCGCATGGCGTGCCAGTTGGAGGGGAGCTGGACTACCTCGACGATGGGACCATCTCGGCCGCGCTGCGTGCCCGCCTCCCACTTTGAGTCGGAGATTCTAGCTCTGTGAAGTGATCACTGGATCAGTCTCGGATTCTTCCAACTCTAATTCTTGGATACGTTGTCCTCGACTAGTTAACTTCCCAGTTGAAATCAATATTTGCCTAACATCACTTTCTGAAAGTTGTAAGTGTTTTTGTAAATTATCTGCTCTGGCCTCAAGTCGTCCTACATCTAACAAAAGTTTGCCCACTTCTTGCTGCAGTAAACCTGCCTGTTCTCGCATTTGCGCATCCCGGAGTACCGCTCGAACTGTGTTTAAGGTCGCCATTAAGGTGGTTGGAGAAACAATCCAAACGCGCTTTTTCCAGGCAGCTTCAACTGTTGACCCAAAATTAGCATGGAGCTCCGCATAGACTGCTTCAGAGGGCAGAAACATAAGGGCTGACTCTGCTGTATCCCCAGGAAGAATGTATCTCTCCGCAATATGGGCGACATGCGTAGCAATATCTGCTGTGAATTTCCGCACCGCTGATTTTCGGGAGGTATCGTCTACAGCCTTTGTTAGGGCGCGGTATCCTTCGAGAGGAAATTTTGCATCAATTACAATTGAACCAGGCGGATTTGGAAGGTGGATGACACAATCCGCTCTTCGTCCGTTTGATAAAGTGTGCTGAAATTTATATGAGCTTGGGGGAAGGACGTTTTTAACTAAATCTTGGAGTTGCACCTCACCAAATGCTCCCCTTGCTTGCTTGTTCGACAATATGTCCTGTAACCCGACAACTTGACTCGACAACTCAGTAATATTCTTTTGTGCCGCATCAATTACTGCCAAGCGCTCTTGTAGCTTAGTCATGGTTTCATTGGTTTGAGTCGTATTTTGACTAAGATTTTCTCCTACCCGTTTAGCTAGATCAGATAAGCGTTCCTCTACAACTTTTGTTAGAGCACGTTCTTGGGCCTGAAGTCTTTCATTCAATTGTGCTTGAGCCATGGCCTGGGATTCAGCAATTTGGATGATTCTTCCGGCTAACTCTGAAGACTTCTCAGAATTTTTTTGGCGATGGCGATCCATCGCATAAATTATAATGGCACCAACGATAATGGCGAGAATAACAGCGGAAAGGATCATTGGATCCATTGATAGGGCTCTCAGAGGGGTTAAAACAACTATTCTAAGGTATCATGATGGACCGAATCGAGGGGATTTCTTTGGCGACTTCTTGACGCTTATGCCCAGTCGGAATAGGAAAAGAATTTGTCTCCCAGAAATAGATAATTCAAACCAATGGCAATTCTAAATATCATTAAGGCTCCTGATCCACGATTAAAAGTCCCTTGTACCCCTTTATCGGAGGTAGATGATCAAACACGGGCTTTAATGGATGATATGTTGGAAACAATGTATGCGGCCCCTGGAGTTGGATTAGCCGCTCCACAAATAGGTGTTAATAAAAGGATAATCGTCATGGATGTGGCGAGACATGATGAAAAACCGGAGCCATTGAAACTTGTAAATCCTGAAGTGATGAGTGCATCCGACGTTCTTGTGTTGCGAGAGGAGGGGTGTTTATCTTTCCCTCAACAATATGCAGAGGTGGAGAGGCCTGAAACGGTCCATATCCGTTATATAAATGAGAATAGTGAGGTCAAAGAGCTTCAGGCTGAGGGTTTGGCGGCAATCTGCATTCAACATGAAATAGATCATCTTGATGGGGTGCTATTAACAGATCGATTATCTTCAATTAAACGCAATATAATTATGCGAAAAATGAAAAAGCTGAAGAAACTAGGTTAAGTTTGGGGCTAACGCCATGAGGCTAATCTTTATGGGCACACCAGATATAGCAGTGCCTGCACTTAATAGTTTGGTCGATGCAGGACACGAGTTATTGTGTGTATATACGCAACCGCCAAGACCAGCTGGCCGTGGCCACGATTTACTCAAGTCGGCAGTCCACAAAACTGCGGAAGCCCGCGGACTAATGGTTCGGCACCCTGAGAACTTTAAAGATAACTATGCCAAAGATCAGTTTAACGCTCTCGGCGCAGACTTAGCCGTAGTTATGGCTTTTGGGCTAATTCTCCCCACTGAAGTGCTAACTGGCCCTAAATATGGCTGCATCAATATCCATGTCTCACTCCTTCCAAGGTGGCGCGGTGCTGCTCCAATTCAGAGAGCGATAATGGCCGATGATTCTCAAACCGGTGTGAGCATCATGCAGATGGACGAAGGCCTGGATACTGGCCCGATACTATTACAGGAGTGTTGCCCGATCGGGCCCAAGACTACTGCCCAGCAATTACATGATGAGCTTGCCATTTTAGGTTCTAAACTAGTCGTTCAGGCGACTTCTTTGATCTCCAAGGGTCAGGCCTCTGGAATCGAGCAGGCACATACGGCCGCTACTTACGCGCAAAAATTGTCTCGGGCTGAGGGTTTAATAGACTGGTCCCTTCCGGCCTCTCAAATAGAGCGCAATATAAGGGCCCTCAATCCTTGGCCGGGAACTTGGTTTGAGTTTTGTGGTGAAAGAGTGAGGGTTCTTCAGGCTTCCGTCTCAGACGCCACGGGCGATCCGGGGGTCATTTTGGATAATATCCCAACAATAGCCTGTGGTTGTGAAGCTCTAGAATTGGAAATAATTCAGCGGTCGGGGCGAAAAGCTCTTCCCGCCCACGATTTTTTGCGCGGTTTCGCGCTTCCTGTAGGAGCCTCGGTCAGGTCTATTTAATGAACAGGTGGTATTTGCAAATCGAATATGACGGTCGCAATTATGTCGGTTGGCAAAGACAGGATAACGGTCCTTCAATCCAGCAGTCACTTGAGGAAGCGATTGAAAACTTTTCAAGTGAGAGCATTAGAGTGCAAGGGGCCGGCAGGACAGATGCCGGAGTCCACGCTCTGGGTCAGGCGGCTCACTTCGATCTACAGAAGGATTTTTCTGCTGATACTGTTCGAGATGCAATTAATGCCCATTTGAGGCCTCAGCTGATATCCGTTCTGGTCGCGCGAAAAGTGAGCGATAAATTTCATGCGAGATTTTCGGCGATTGAAAGGTCGTATCTCTATAGGATCCTTAATAGGAGACCCCCGCCAACACTAGAATATGGGAGTGTTTGGCATGTCCAAAGGCCTTTAGATGCGGAAGCCATGCATGCAGCGGCCCAGATTTTAGTGGGCGAACATGACTTTACCACATTCAGGGCGACCATGTGTCAGGCAAGAACTCCGGTTAAAACTATAAACTCTCTATCAGTTGTCAGGGATAAAGATCAGATAATTTTCAAAGCAAGCGCTCCTTCCTTTTTGCATCACCAAATTCGTAATTTTGTTGGGTCACTCCGACTTGTAGGTGAAGGAAAGTGGCAATCATCCGATTTAAAGAGGGCCCTCGCTGCTCGCGACCGAACTAAGGGGGGAGAAACAGCGCCCGCGGGTGGCCTATTTCTCACTAACGTTACTTACCCACCCGACGTTATCGGGGCTGCTTGAAGCAGACGAAGTGTCCAGCTTTCAAAGATCAAGGCTAAAATAAAGTCGAGTAAAACAATTGAAAATGCTACTCCATGTCGTATTTCTAGACCGACATGAGCTAGAAAACCTTTATATCCAAAGATAGAAAAAATCACCGCCATTGTGATTATAACGCTGACCCCTTGAGGCAGAAAACCGCTACTGCTGATGATAGAAACGATAAAAAGCGCTGCTAACTGAAGGCAAGTGGCCCAATTATATGCCGCGATATAACGAAAATACCTAGCTTCGGTGCCCAGAAGCCTCGTAACGTGATACATTGCATAGGGAAACGCGATCCAGCTAATCACGTAGCTTATTATATATATTGCGGTTGATGCGATACTCCCAGCACCAATGGTTATCTCGGCCGATCGAATGATGATCAAGCCAATAAAAATTGGTAAGCATAAGACTGCGGCATTAAAGGAATACCAGAAAGATTCTATCGTATTTTCAAAAAGGTTGATTGCATTTCGATTGAGACGGGCTAACAACCACGCGCCATAGAGTCCTCGAGAAAAATCTTTGGGTATCATTTAGTTTTAATCGATAGATTTAAAATATTGGTCAAGCACAGCTTCGTAAATTTTAGTAAGGTGGCGAATATCTTTTATTGCCACCCTCTCATCTACTTTGTGCATGGTCTGGCTTATGAGCCCGAATTCGGCTACGGGGCAAAAGTCTTTTATAAATCGGGCATCTGACGTCCCTCCCGTCGTGCTCAACTCGGGTTGCTTTCCTGTCACGCCCTGCACCGCATTCGATAAAATATCGCTTAGTTTTCCGGGAGGTGTTAAAAAGGCTTCACCGGTTAATCGGAATTCGATATCAAAATCAGCCTCCACAGACTCACATTTTTTTTCAACCCATTTCATGAGCGACTCGCCCGTATGTTGGTCGTTAAATCTAACGTTAAAACGCAGTTGACCACTGGCGGGAATAACATTTGTGGCGGTATTCCCAACATCTATTGATGTGATTTGTAAGTTCGAGGGTTGAAAATGTTCGTTCCCTCTGTCCAGAGGAGTCTCTGATAGCAGCGTCGCTAGTTTCGCGAGCGTGGGCAAAGGATTTTTTGCTAAATGGGGGTAAGCAGTGTGCCCTTGGACTCCATACACCTTTATGCTTCCTGATAAAGATCCACGACGACCTATTTTTATCATGTCTCCAAGTTCTTTAGGGTTGGTTGGTTCGCCCACGAGGCAGGCATCTAATTCTTCGCCAACATCCTCCATCCAAGCAAGAACCTTTTTTGTCCCGTTAATCGATGGCCCCTCTTCATCCCCTGTTATTAAAAGAGATATGGATCCTCCAAAGTCGTCGCCGTTTTTCTGCAAAAACTCAGAGGTTCCAGCGATAAAACTAGCTATTGCTGATTTCATATCGGTCGCACCCCGGCCGAAGAGCGTATCTCCTACAATCTCTGCTCCGAACGGGTCCACGGTCCAGCCGTTCATATCACCCACAGGGACAACGTCCGTGTGGCCCGCAAAACAAAAATTTGGGCCTTTATTACCAAGGCGCGCGTATAGGTTATCTACTGGAGGACTATCGTCATCATCAAATACTAGTCGCTTGCATTCAAAACCAAGCTCAATGAGAGCCTTTTGAAGGGTATCTAAAGCACCTCCGTCCTCTGGGGTAACGCTCGGGCAGCGGATCAGTCTTTGGGCAAGATCTAAGGGGTCAACAATTTTAATCAATCGCGCAACAAATCATTTATTGAAGTCCGTGCCCTGGTTCTATCGTCGACCCTTTTTACAATAACTGCGCAATAAAGGGACGGGCCTGCGGATCCATCTGCTAGTGGTCTGCCAGGGAGAGTTCCAGGGACCACGACGGCATTTGATGGAACGCGGCCGGTAAAAATTTCCCCAGTTTGCCGGTCAATTATTTTAGTAGAGGCTCCAAGGAACACCCCCATCGAAAGAACAACTCCATCTTCCAAAATAACCCCTTCGGCCACCTCGGAACGCGCTCCCACGAAGCAATTATCACCAATAATTACGGGGTCCGCTTGCAGTGGTTCCAGAACGCCCCCGATCCCAACTCCGCCTGATATGTGGCAGTTTTTTCCTATCTGGGCACAGGAGCCAATTGTTGCCCATGTATCGACCATCGTGCCACTGTCTACGTAGGCGCCTATGTTTACAAAACTGGGCATCAATACAACTCCAGGTGCAATGAAAGAGCCTCTCCTCACGGTGCAATTGGGAACAGCCCTAAAACCTGCTTCTTGGAATTTTTGGTTATCCCAACCCGAAAATTTAGGCGCTACCTTGTCATACCAGGGAGTTGGTCCCCGATTGGGATCGGTCGGCCCTCCGGGCATAGGCGCATTTTCATAAAGCCTGAAAGAGAGTAATACGGCTTTTTTTAGCCACTGATTTACACCCCAATGTCCGCCACTATCTTTTTCGGCAACACGGAAAACACCCGAGTCCAAACCGTCTAATGCTTGCTCTACAGCGTCTCGCACGGGCCCTTTGGTTTCTGGACTTACATTATCTCGCGTTTCCCAGGCTTCATCGAGTTGTTTTTCTAATTCGGAGATAGTCATTATTTTCTCTTTGCTTTTGATGAAAGCAAAATTCACACGATTTTGCTCGAAGGGACAATAAATTCCAGACTGTATGTGTCAACTCTGTATGTTGCTAAGCCACGTTCCGATATCATTTATTGTGATATCAATAAAATCTTCTGCGTCGAACGTTTGAGCCCACTCTGCATTGGTTTGCATCCAAACAGTAGTCATGCCGAGTGCTGATGCAGGTCTAAGGTTTCGAGCAATATCGTCAACCATCAGCGCTCTCTGCGGCTCGATAAAAAATTGCTCACACAACTTTTGATAGGGTTCTTCTGCTGGCTTTGGGACATAATCTGCAGCGGTAATATCAAATACACCCTCGAACACTGATCGGATCCCTAGGCGTTCCAGGACGAGTTCAGCGTGCTCACAAGCGGAGTTTGTATAGATTAATTTGCGCCCAGGAAGCGTATTTATTATTGCACCTAAATCTGGGTTGGGCTGAATTTTTTCCAAATTTGTGGGTGCCATTTCTTTAAAAAATTCAGCAGGATCTAATTTATGGTGGATCATTAGACCCCTCAGAGTGAGGCCGTATTCACGGAAATATTTCTTTTGAACCTTTCGCGACTCATGTAAGTCGATATTCAGAAAGTTGGATACAAAGCGAGACATTTGAGCATCAATATCAGAGAGCAAATCCTTCGTAACAGGGTAAAGCGTGTTGTCTAAGTCAAATATCCAACAGTTGATTTGATCTAACATATTAACTTTTGAAGGAGTTGTTGCTCCTTGCTGCGGTGGATTTTCGCTCACATTAAATTTCCAGAAATTTTATCGTTAGAATTATTAGTAAAATATTTGGTTTTTGTTACTAGGCCTCTAAGTTGCGTATTGCATCAGGTAATTCAAAAAATGAAGAAATTATCGCGTCCGCGCCTAATAGGTCGTGTGGGATCGACGTGTAACCATAATCGACAACAACAATTGGGACGCCTGCACCCCGGGCCGCCTTAACATCTGTTTCGCTATCTCCCACCATGATCACGTCATTTGTTCTGGTCCCCATCAGTTCAATGACCCTAACAACATGTTGAGGATTAGGTTTCCGGACATCCAAAGAGTCTCCGCCGAGAATTGCGTCTCCAAAATAATGATCTATTGCCATTTCGGATATTATCTTTCGTGTGAGACCGATTGGTTTGTTAGTGCAGACGCCCATTTTTATTCCGCTTAGTTGGAGGGTCCCTAGACAATCTTTTACGCCCGGATAAATTTGTGATCGGCTAGTCGGATCCTTTTCGTACCTAATAAGAAATTGTTGAAAAGCGGTCTCCACCCTTGGATCCTCTGGATTTATTCCAATCGCTAAAAATGCTTGTTCGATAAGGTTATAAGCCCCACCTCCGATAAATGTTTTACCTTCGTCCTCATGTATTTCGCGTAAACCCTCTCCTACCATTACTTGGTTCAGAGCAGCGAGAATATCAGGAAGTGTATTGATAAGTGTTCCATCAAGGTCAAAAACAACACCTTTAAACTTTGTTGTGAGTTTACCGGAACTGGGGTTGGCCATCAGTAAATTACTTAACTTTTTTCGTTGAGGATCCCCGTATTAGGGTGCCCACACCGTGTTCGGTAAAGGTCTCTAAAATTAGGGCGTGAGGGACACGACCATCTAGAATAACTGCTGCCTCAACTCCTTTTGAAACAGCAGCAAGGCATGTGTCGATTTTAGGAATCATGCCACCCTGGATGGTGCCATCTCTTTTTCTAGCGGAAGCCTGAGGCTTGTTCATCTCGGGTATCAGGTGCCCATTTTTATCTAAAACCCCCGCGACATCTGTTAACATTAGTAGTCTTTCGGCATTCAGAGCCGCAGCAACCGCTCCTGCGGCTGTGTCTGCATTAATATTAAAAGTAGCTCCATTCTTTCCTGTGCCGATTGGCGCTATAACCGGTATTAAGTTAGAGTCAGTCAGGGAATTAAGAACACTAGCATTCACCTGGGTTGGCTCACCCACGAGCCCAAGGTCAATAACTTTTTCAATATTTGACTCTGGGTCCCGAATTTTTCTTCTCAATTTCTTTGCTTCTATTAGGTGTCCATCTTTTCCAGATAAACCAATCGCTGTGCCTCCAGCTTTATTAATCGCAGATACAATTTGTTTGTTGATACTGCCCGCTAGAACCATTTCGACTATCTCTACCGTTTCTCTATCGGTGACTCTAAGCCCATCCACAAAAGAGCTTTTAATTTTGAGCCTCTCGAGCATTTCTCCAATTTGTGGGCCGCCCCCATGCACAATCACCGGGTTGATGCCGACATGCTTCATCAAAACCACGTCTGTCGCGAATAACCTCGCGAGTTCCTCATCGCCCATTGCGTGGCCACCGTATTTGATAACAAAGGTTTTACCGGCATACTCGCGCAAATATGGAAGCGCTTCCGACAGTGTTTCTGCCTTGGTCAACCAATGGCCAGGCGCAGCTTTTCTCGATGGCTTCTTTTTGTCTGATAAATTTTCTTTCATGGACCTAATTTAACCGAATTATATGGCCTCAGCCAGCGACCAGAGAGACGCTCTTAAATCCTCAATCCCAGATCCCTCTTGGGCGCTTGTTTGATATATTTCAGTGTGAGCCGCCGGATGGTTCGGAAAACCATCTTTCATTTCCTCTAAAATAAGATTCCTTTTGGTTTTGCTACTTTTATCGATCTTAGTCAGTATGAATTGGTATACAACGGCGGCATCATCTAGCTCTGACATCAATGCTCTATCGTTTGGTTTTAGTCCATGGCGAGAGTCTATCAGCATGCAAACGCGTCTGAGGTTAGGCCGCCCCTTAAGGTAGGTGTGAATAAGTGATGTCCAGTCTTTAACTTTATTTTTTGAAGCGCGCGCGTAACCATAGCCTGGAAGATCGACTAGCATTAATCGACTTTTTATCTCGAAAAAATTTATCTGTTGGGTCCGCCCCGGTGTCTGAGAGGTGCGGGCTAGGCTAGTCTGGCGAGTTAGACAGTTAATCAGACTAGATTTCCCAACATTGGATCTCCCCGCAAAGGCTACCTCTGGTAATTGAATAGAGGGAAGAGCGGCCTCATTTGTTGCACCTGCGACAAAAAAGCATTCTCGTTCAAATAATAACCTGCCTGCCTCAATCAGGTCACGATCTTTAGGGGCTATATCAGGCATTGTTTGATCTCTTGGATCAGCCGCCGATCTTTACACCCATTCGACGCATGATCACCCATTGTTGAGCTATAGATAAAATGTTGTTCCAGGCCCAATAAATCACCAACCCGGCTGGAAAGCTCGCCAGCATAACCGTAAATATTATGGGCAGAAACATGAATATTTTTTGTTGTATTGGGTCGGCAGGTGCCGGATTGAGTTTCTGCTGAAGCCACATAGTCGCTCCCATTATGATAGGCCAGATCCCGATCAACAGAATATCGGGGGGCGTCCATGGGATTAAGCCAAATAAGTTGAAAATTGACGTTGGATCTGCTGCTGATAAATCTTGGATCCAACCGAAAAAAGGAGCGTGCCGCATCTCAATTGTAACAAAAAGCACTTTGTAGAGCGCAAAGAAGACTGGGATTTGGACCATTATGGGAAGACAGCCGGCGGCGGGATTCACTTTTTCATCCCGGTAGAGCCGCATCATCGCCTCATTCATCTTCTGTTTATCATTTGGGTAACGTTCTCTGAGCTTCATCATCTTAGGTTGAAGCTGCTTCATTCTGCTCATTGCCCGATAGGATTTATTGGCGAGCGGGAAAAATGCTAGTTTTATTAAGACGGTTAGCAGCAGGATTCCTAGGCCGAAGTTTCCTAGAAGACGATAAAAATAGTCTAAAACATAAAAAATTGGCTTGGTAAGGAAATAAAACCATCCAAAGTCAACGGCAAGATCAAATCTAACGATTCCGTTTTTCTCTCCGTAACCGTCCAGGAGTCGGACTTCTTTGGCCCCGGCAAAAAGTTTGTTTGAAATGCTTGCTGAACCATTTGCCGGAATTATTTTACCTTGGCCGACAAAGTCGGCCTGGTATTTATGCCTGTTTCCGGTCAGGTTGTGCCGAAATGCGCCAGTAAACTTTTCATTTTGATTGGGGATCAGCGCCATGAGCCAATACTTATCGGTAATGCCAAGCCAACCACCAGTAGAGTCACGGGTTTGGGTTTTTGTTTCTTCTAGATCATCATAGTCAAGCTCCTCGAGCTGACCGTTGAAGACGCCAATCAGGCCTTCATGAAGAATAAAAAATCCGAGCGTTTCTGGGGTATCTGTTCGTGAGACCAGGCCGTAGGGGTAAAGTGTAATTGGCTTGTTAGTGCGATTGACTACAGTTTGAGTGATATTAAAGAGATAATCTTTATCAACGCTTATTTGCCGCTTGAACAATAATCCCTTGCCGTTGTCCCAAGTTAAAGTCACAGGATTTTCGGGTGACAAGGTTTGGCGATTTGTTTGCCAGACGCTGGTGTCTCCAGGCAGGGGTATAGTTCGATCCAAAGCGGTCCAACCTAACTGTGCATAGTATGGTTTAGGGGCTCCAACTGGTGAAAGCAGTGTGATTTCTGGGCTTTCGGGTTTCACTGTCTCTCGATAGCCAATAAGTGTTAAGTCATCTAGCCGGCCTCCTTTCAGAGCGATTGATCCTCTTAGTCTCGGGGCTTCTATCCGAAGCCTTTTGCTAGATGACATTGCAGCATTCCTGAGTGCTGTAACTGAAGGCGCTCCTTTTGCTGATCCCCCGACACCCGGTACAGGGATGCCTCCATCCTGGGGAATTGGGGCGATGCTGGCACCGGGCGTCGGAATACTCTCCTGACTTTGAGAGGAGGGTGTTTTAACTGATACGCCCTGCCCTGCAGCATTTGCTTGCTTTTCTTTTTCTAAGGTGGCTTGACGAGCCTGTTCTGCGCGTTGGCGCTCCATACGCGGCATTTCATATAGAAATTGCCAAACGAGAAGAATGCCAATTGAGAGCACTGCAGCAATTATTAGGTTGCGTTGTTCCATTTGTTTATCGACTTATTAATTAGAGCTTCGGCTTTTTGACAGGTGGTCGGGAACTGGATCATGTCCCATCGCTCCCCAAGGGTGGCATTTACAGAGGCGTTTTATAGAAAGAAACAGCCCTCTGATAGGACCATGTTTGGAAAAAGCCTCAAGGGCATAGCATGAACAGCTCGGCAAAAATCTGCAGCTCACAGGAAGAAATGGGGATACGACCCACTGATATAATCTGATTACAAAGATTATCGGAATTACGAGCGGAAAAATTAGAATTTTGCGGGTCATTATCCAGTCTCATCAGCCTCATAGGCCCCAACGTGGTTGAGGGCCTTTAATAAATCTTGCTTGAGTTCTTCGAAATTTCGTTTCTTGGTTCCGGCCCGTCCTATCAAAACAAGGTCAAAGTTCCCCTTAACATGTTTCGGGGCGATCTGTGAAGCCGCAGCGCGAAGGCGGCGTCTTACTCTATTCCGCACAACGGCGTTGCCCACCTTACGGGTTACGGTAAAGCCTATCCTTACTCCGGAGCCTGTGGCTATCCCATCATTTCTGCGTTGATCGTTTAGCCGGTTCAATGCCTGAAGCACCAGCCCCGGGGCGGCGTATTTGCGGCCCTTTTTTGCGACATTGACAAATTCACGTCGCTGCCTCAAATGCTGCAGCGTGAGACCCATAACTACGCGGAGAGGCGTTTACGGCCCCGGGCGCGACGATTTGCGAGAACACGCCGTCCGCCAACGGTGGCCTTCCTCGCGCGAAATCCATGGCGTCTTTTGCGTACCAACACGCTTGGTTGATATGTGCGTTTCAAGATAAATCTCCGAATAGCGAAGTTGTAAGCACGAGCGGTATAAGGACACATCTCATGTAAGTCAATATAACACGATATATTTCACTGTATATTGAGATGGATCGAGTTGATAAACGGAAGTAAGTTTTTTGGTTATTCGGAAAAGACATATTAGGTGTTAAAGTTTAACCCAAAGAGGGCTCACCTGCAGACATGCAAAAAATGGGATTGATTTGAAATTCGTTTCAGATAGCAAAATGGGTAGGACGATAAGCAGGTTTGGTCCTCTGCTCGCACTGTTCTTGGGTTTGAGCCTTTATTTTCTTTTTGATTTATCGTCTTACCTTTCGTTTCCGATCATAAAGTCCCACCATCTTCAGTTACTGGAACACGTAAATAATAATCGTTTCTTCTCAGCGCTTGTTTACGTCATTAGCTACACCGCTCTTGTCTCATTCTCTCTTCCTGGCGGAGCAATGATGACTATTCTTGGTGGTTTTTTGTTCGGCCCAATGGCGGGTGCGCTGCTTGCGGTTATTGGTGCTACTCTGGGTGCAAATATTATTTTTCTTGCTGCTCGCCATGCCTTCTCAGATTGGTTTCTTCCGCGTGCAGGTTCTGCAATCTTTAAAATGCGCGAGGGTTTTAAGGCAAATGCTCTGAGTTATCTCTTTTTCTTAAGATTGGTTCCAATTTTTCCATTTTTCTTGGTCAATTTGGCTCCCGCATTTTTAGGGGTAAAATTCTCGACCTATTTAATGGGTACTTTCATTGGCATCATGCCTGGGACCCTGATATACGCATTCGTTGGTGATGGTTTAGGTGCCATAATAAAGATCGATGCAAATGTTGACCTTGATATTATTTTTGCCCCTCGTTTTTTATTCCCATTAATCGGATTGGGTGTGTTGGCTCTCGTTCCTATTATTTGGCGCCGAAAAAATCCTGAAGTTATAAGGCATTGATGCCAAGTTTTGTGAAATGTAAATTTGATGGAAACAGTTCAAACAGATATTTGTGTTATTGGGGCCGGTTCTGGCGGTCTTTCCGTCGCGGCGGGCTCTGCCCAAATGGGGGCCAAAGTTATTTTGGTCGAGGCGGGGCTAATGGGCGGTGATTGTTTGAATTATGGCTGCGTGCCATCTAAAGCTCTTATTGCTGCCGCCGAGGCCGCTTACAAGGTCCGTCATTTATCCCGATTTGGCATTCAAGACGTAGAGCCGGTCGTGGATTGGGCAAAAGTACGTTGTCATATAAAGACAGCTATCGACCAAATTGCGCACCATGATTCTCAAGAGCGATTTGAAAATATGGGTGTCCAAGTCATTAGGGAGTCAGGGGCTTTTTTGGATCCCAATACGCTGCGAGCAGGAGATTTTCGAGTAAAGGCAAAGAAATTTGTATTAGCAACCGGGTCACAACCAATTATACCTCCAATCCCTGGGCTTGATAAAACCCCATTTTTAACCAACCAGACTATTTTCGACAATAATCAGCCGATAAAGCACCTCATAGTGATAGGCGGCGGGCCCATTGGCCTGGAATTGGCTCAAGCTGTTAAAAGGTTGGGCGCAGACGTGACAGTTCTTGAGGCTTCACGAATTTTAGGAAAAGAGGACTCGGAGCTTACAGCATTGGTCCGGGAAAAAATATTAGCGGAAGGTGTGAAGATCATAGAAGGCGCGACGGTTGAAAACGCATCAGGCGTTGCCAAAGAAATTCAAATACGCATAAACACTTCCGGTAAAAATATTCAATTTAAGGGTTCGCATATACTGGTTGCTACCGGAAGAAAGCCGACAATTTCTGGATTAGAATTAGAGAAAGCCGGCATTGAATTTGGATCGGGAGGCGTCTCAGTAGATCGGCGGCTAAGAACTACCAACAAAAATGTTTTTGCTCTAGGAGACGTAGTGGGGGCGCATAATTATACCCACGCAGCATCTTATCAAGCTGGAGTCATAATTCGGAATGTCCTTTTCCGAATACCTGCCAGAACGGATTATCGTGCGATGCCCAGGGTTACCTTTACGAAACCAGAACTTGCACAAATCGGTATGACTTTTCATGAAGCAAAAGTAAAATTTAATACTGCTCAACTAGTTACTATTCCATTTTCTGAGAATGATCGCGCTCAAGTTAGCCGAGACACTCATGGTGTTGTTAAAGTAGTTACCTCCAAGCGTGGCAAAATTCTGGGAGTTGGGATTGTAGGCGATAACGCTGGCGAGATAATCCAAACCTGGGCCATGCCAATCTCAAAGGGAATGAATATTAAAAAGCTAACCGAACTAATTTTGCCTTATCCCACGTTGGGAGAGATAAATAAGCGCGCGGCGGGAGCCTTTTTTGCTCCGAAATTATTTAGCACGCGTACTAAGAGATTGGTCAAATTTTTACTAGGCTTTGGTTGAAGCTATGAGAAAAATCTGATTAGGGCACCTGCGTTTACAGTTTGGTTAAAAAAATTGGCAGGTCGGATAGCTTGGTTGTCGATTTGGGGATAATAAGTACAGGAAAGATGGATTTGACTTTATTGTTGTCAATAGAGGTGTGTGAAATTGGAGTGGTACAAATGAACAATGTGAGTAACTGGATTATGGGTGGCGTAATGCTTGTCCTAGCTATCTGCGGCCTTTTCGTGGCGAGTGTCGCCGGTAACGGTTTTGGCTATTGGGGAGGTCTGCTTTTCTTTGCGTTTGCAATCTGGTTTATCTTTCGCTTGATCCAAGTCAGTTTCGATCATGGAAAAGCTGAATGAATTCTGTGTCTAATTTATCTGCACCTGAGAAATTAAGAAGCCTGGTTTCAGACGGGAAGGCGCATTTGGCTCCAGCCTGTTTTGATGCGCTATCTGCCCGCCTTGTGGAGCGCGCAGGTTTCGATATGTCGTTCATGAGTGGGTTTGCTGTGTCTGCAGCTAGATTAGGAATGCCCGATACAGGCCTTATTTCTTATGGTGAGATGATTGATCAGGGTCGTAATATTTGCAACTCGGTTAAGATACCGGTTATTGGAGATGCAGACACAGGGTATGGAAACGCCTTAAATGTGCGCCGGACTATCGAGGGGTTTGCGCAAGCAGGTTTCGCATGCGCCATGATCGAAGACCAGGTAGCGCCGAAAAGGTGCGGTCATACCAAAGGTAAGGCTGTGGTTGAACGAACTGAAGCCCTCCTGCGTGTGCGGGCAGCTATCGACGCTCGAGAGGAAGGCGCAAATATTCTGATTATGGCGCGCACCGATGCTCGTGCGACCGACGGTTTCGATGAGGCAATGTGGCGCATGCAGGCTTTCGCGGAGGCTGGTGCAGATATTTTATTTCTTGAAGCTCCGCAATCAGAAGCAGAAATGGAGGCGTTTTGTAAGCGTGTGCCTGGCCCAAAGATGGCAAATTTGGTGGAGCAGGGGGATACACCCCTTCTTTCCGTAGAAATGCTTCAGGCCATGGGATTTAGCATTGTATTATACCCTTTGACCTTGTTGAACTCTGCGATGTCGGCGATGGAGAGAGCTCTGATCTCTCTATCACGCGGCAAAACCCCTGAAGGGCTCTCTGAGTTTTCACACCTTCGAAATGTGGTGGGATTTGATGACTATTACTTGGCCGAAGCTCGGTACTCTGAGGAATAGAGACTGACCATCGCGAAATGTTATTCCAAACCCTGCATGATATGCTCCTGGAATGCTGGTCTCTCTGCAAGGAGGTCAAACCAGCGCTTTAGGTTGGGATAATCTTCACGTTCTATTGGCATCTCGAACCATCTGTAGGCAGCGATCCCAACTGGAATATCACCGATAGAAAATTTTGACCCTGTCATATATTGTCGGTTAGCTAAATTTGTATCAAGCATCGACATAGATTTTGATAATCCATCCCGCGCTTTGTTAATAGCGGGGATGTCGCGCTTCTCAGCTGGTGTCCTAATAAGCCCTCTAAACACAGGGACGAGTGAGGGACTGCAGACGGTTAACTGCCAATCCATCCAGCGCTCTGCATCGGCTAAAATCTGTGGGTCTTTGGGATAAATTCCGCCAAAATCAAATTTCTTTGTTAGATATCTTGTGCATGAATTGGACTCCCATAACGTAAAGCCGTCTTCTTCTATTATTGTTGGGACTAGCCCGTTTGGATTTAAAGCTAAATATTTGTCTTGATCATTACCCCCAAACGGTCCTCCTATATCCTCCCGTTCGAAATCAAGTTCCATTTCCCCGCATGCCCATAGAACTTTCTGGACATTTGATGACGTTTTTCGACCTAAAATTTTTAACATTCTCTATCCTTAAAATGATGTAGGCTAATTCTAAGAGGGTCCTTTTAACTCGATTATATTATCGTCTGGGTCGGAAAAATAGATGGAGGGCCCGTATCCATCAGCACCAAAACGACGACCAGATTCAACAACTTCTATTCCGTATCCTTCTAGGTATTCTCTGAGAGAAAGCTCGTCAAATCCATCAATTGATAGGGCAATATGATCGACGTTTCGACCTTTTTGAGGAGATCCATATCCGCCTCTTCTCCCCAGTTCGCTCTCTTGAGGAACTAGATCAATCATGGAAGTTCCAGCCTGATATTGGTAAAGGCCAGATCCGGACTTAATTCTTGCTTCGGTGCAACCCAAAATATCTCTGTAAAATTCTATAGATTTTTGAATATCTGAAACCCTAATAACGACGTGATCAATTTTTGAAATTCTAAAAGGTCTCATATTAGTTCCTTTACAGCGAGCCGCTTCTGAGAAGTTCTTACAATTAAAATTATTGATCAACCTTTTCTTCTCGGCCATCCCCTGTTTTGCGCGTTTCTCTCCATGTATTAAAATATGTTGCGCCAAATATGATGATGGCACCAATCCAGACCCAAAGATCGGGCTTTTCATAATAAAGGAAAAACCCTATCGCCGCGGCAATTGGAAGCCGAACAAAATCAAATGGCATTACAAAACTTGCGTCCGCGGCGGCAAAAGAACGAATTATGCAGGCATGAGCGAGATAACCAAAAAAACCAAGTAAAAATATGGAAAAAGCATCTTCCCACGATGGTGTAACCCAATCCACCAATGCGGGCCCCATAGAAATTGGTATGAAAATTATCGACATATAAAACAATATTGCGTTTGGATTGTCTGTCTGAGAGAGAGATTTCGTTGATACTTGCGAGGCGGCATAACAGGCAGCTGAAGAAACTACCGCGATTGTCCCTAAACTAATTTCTATAAATCCGGGCCTGATGACGACTAAGGCACCTGCGAAGCCGATCGCAGTAGCAATCCAGCGGTGTGATCCAACCCTTTCGGGTAAGAATAACGCAGCAAAGCAGATGGTAAATAACGGTACGGTAAATTGCAGGGCAGAGAGGTCCGCAAGGGGAACAAGGGTCACGCCAATAAACCAGCCGACGTTGCCTACATAATGGATAGTGTTACGGAAGCAATGAAGCCCAAGCCGCCTCGTTTGAAGATCTTTTCGCCTTTGCTTTAGGACCCAGGGAAGGATTAGTAAAAGGCTTATGACGCTCCGCATAAAAATCATTTGCAAAACGCCGTACCTATCTTGAAGGTCTCGGATGGTTACCGCGAGGAGTACGAGTGAGGTCCCACCCAAGACCATCCAAATGGCGCCACGAACGGTTCCAGGCCATCGGTGAAAAAAATTTAACAAATTAGGAAAAGCATTTTTCAGTCACCTAAAACTATACCCTCTCGCCGTTTGTCAGCTCCCCCTTCAAGTTGCCCCTTTCCAATACGGATACCGTGTAAACCACTAGTTTTATTTCGGATATGAATTTTATGGCCTAAGGATTCGAGAGTCTCAGAAAAAGTAGTAATGGGTGTATCTTTTTCTAGTTCAGTGCGCCCATTCTTATTAATAAAATTAGGTAAATCTATTGCCGCTTGCATCGGTAAGTTCCAATCCAAAGCCGCAACAAGAGTTTTTACGACATATCCGATTATGCTTGATCCTCCTGGCGAACCTACAGCCATAACGAGCCTGCCTTCTTTATCCAGGACAAAGGTCGGGGCCATCGAGCTGCGAGGTCTTTTTTTTGACCCTGGCCTATTAGCTTTCGGTGTTCCAGATTTGTCGCGGGGGAGTGGAGAGAAGTCTGCCAATTGGTCATTAAGCATGAACCCTTTAACCATGATCCTTGAACCAAAAGCGGTTCCGATACTCGTCGTCATTGAGATAGCCTCTCCATATTTATCAATAATTGAAATATGGCTTGTCGAGTCTGGTCTTTGGTCTCCCTCATCTGAACTCAAGGAGGAGAGTCGTTTTTCTGAAACTGGGTTTCCCGGTTTTGCCTTTCCCATGGCCTGAAACGGAGAGATCTCCAATGCCCGCCGCCGAAGATAACTCTCATCGAGTAGACCCTGAACGGGTATCTGTAAAAAATCTGGATCACCAAGATACTGATTGCGATCCGCAAATGCGAGACGGCTGGCCTCAGATATAAGGTGGATTGCCTTGGCGGATCCGGGTGCAATCTGGGACAGGTCAAACCTCTCAAGTAACTTTAAAATTTGGATAGTTGTTATTCCCCCAGAGGTGGGCGGGGGCATTCCGCAAATATTCCAACTACGATAGGGTAGGCAGAGAATGGAGCGGCGTTTGGCCTTATAATTTTTGATATCACTCTCTTTCATCTGGCTTGGGAGATGGTGCGTTTTGCGGACCTCTCGTGAGATCGCCTCCGGAATATCTCCTATGTAGAACGCCTCTGGCCCCTCATTGGCCACTCGGGATAGGGTGTTCCCTAGTTGGAGATTTTTAAGTAGGTGGCCTACTGGGAGTGGTGTTCCACCCGGTAGATAGTAAAAGTTGGCGGCGTTTGGGAAATTGGCCAAAAATTTGTCACGCCGGATCATTTTATTTAGTCGAGGAGACACCCGGAATCCCTCTCGCGCCAGTCGGATGGCGGGTTCAAAAAGTTTTTTCCAGGGCAGGCGTCCATGATCTTTATGGGCAAGAGCCAGCATTCGAATTATCCCAGGAACCCCTACGCTTTTTCCGCCAATTTTCCGTTCATCCCATGACAGAGGTTTTCCATCTTCCCTTAAAAACAAAGTTTCAGTTGTTCCGCTGGGTGCTGTTTCCCTCCCATCATAAGCAGAGAGCAGGGAAGATGTGTGATCTGTCCTAGGTTTGAAATGCAGCAGGAACCCACCGCCGCCAATGCCAGAGGCTTGAGGCTCGACAAGGGTCAGGACCATTTGGACTGCGATTGCGGCATCGACAGCGCTTCCCCCTGCTCTCAGGATATCGAGGCCGGCCTGTGTCGCGTGCGGGTTAGCAGCGCTAACCATGTGATTTTTGGCGTAGACCGACTTTTTTTCGGTGAGGTTGAAGACTGGCGAATTGGCACATCCACTCAAAAATGTGGCGCTGATCAACCAAATGAGATTTGGTAAAATTTTGTTTAATGCAATCACAAATTTTCTCTCGATCTAGGGAAGCGTTGGAAATATCTTTTACGAGTGTGGTTTTAAAGGTAAATATCCTAGCGGGTTTGCCGATTTGGTGACAATAGGTGATGAAATTAGGAGTTTCCAGGTGAGCGTATCTAATAAAAAAAGTCGAATTACTGCTCCTGATTTAAAGGCCAGAAAGGGAGGTGAACCGATCGTTTCCTTAACGGCTTACAGCGCGCCAATGGCATCATTTCTGGATGCGGTAACGGATGTTTTTATTGTCGGCGATTCTGTTGGTATGGTTCTCTATGGTTTGCCTAGCACGCTCGGGGTGACTTTGGAAATGATGATCGGGCATGGGGCTGCTGTGGTTCGCGGGTCCTCAAAGGCTTGTGTAACTGTCGACATGCCATTTGGCACCTATCAGGAGTCACCTGAACAAGCCTTTCGAAACGCTGCGAAAATCATCAAGAGAACTGGGTGTGGCGCTGTTAAGATTGAGGGTGGTACTGAAATGGCAGAAACGGTTGCCTTTTTGGTGGACCGTGGGATCCCGGTTATGGGGCATGTAGGATTAATGCCCCAAAGTGTAAATAAGCTGGGCGGTTATCAGGCTGTTGGAAGGGACAAAGAAGACTCCGCTGCCATTATTTCTGACGCCAGAGCTATCTCCGATGCGGGAGCATTCTCTATTGTTGTTGAAGGAGTTATGGAACCAATTGGCCGGGCTGTCACCCACTCGGTTCCAATCCCCACTATAGGTATAGGGGCGAGTGCAGAGTGCGATGGTCAAGTTCTGGTATCAGAGGATATGCTTGGATTATTCAACGATTTTACACCGCGTTTTGTGAAGCGTTATGCTGATCTCAGTTTGGAAATAGAAAAAGCAGCGACTAGCTACGCAGAGGATGTCAAAGCGCGTCGCTTTCCGGGTCCTGAAAATGTCTTCAAGTCTTCTGCGGTAAAAAAAGAATAAATATCGTTTAAGGTATCATTGATATGATCATTGTTAGGACCATAGATGCGCTTCGCGCGGCAGCATCCAATTGGCGAAGAGCGGGCAAAACCGTAGCGCTTATTCCAACGATGGGCGCACTTCACGAAGGCCATTTGAGTCTTGTAAGGCTTGGTCAAACCATCTGTGACCAAACTATAATTACGATTTTTATTAACCCATCACAGTTTGGGAAGAATGAAGATCTAGAGTCTTATCCGTCAAATCTTTCGCAGGACATAGAAATGCTAAAAGGTGTTGGCGCAGATTTGCTTTTTGCACCTGATAGTAAAGAAATGTATCCGGATGGTTTTTCAACTAGTGTAATTCCTGGTGCGATCTCGAACACCCTATGTGGTGCGGTTCGGCCGGGGCATTTCCAAGGTGTAGCGACCGTTGTCACAAAACTGTTGATGCAATCGCAGCCTGACAAAGCCATTTTTGGTGAAAAAGATTATCAGCAGCTGTTGGTCATCCGAAAAGTCTCAAGTGATCTCGATATTCCAGTTGAAATTGTCTCCGCTCCAATTCAGAGAGGTTCAGATGGTTTAGCGCTCTCTTCGCGCAATGCTTATCTATCTTGCTCTGAGAGAAGTTTAGCACCTTTGCTATACCGAACACTATGTCGGGCGGCGGAGGAGATAAAAGCGCGACCAGAGGCCCCGAACGAGGTTTGTGCAGACGCTGATCAAGAATTACGAAGTAATGGGTTTTCGCGGGTTGATTATTTCAACTTGTGTGATTCCGAGACTCTCGAAAATATGGAATTGTTCGATCGGCCAGCGAGACTTCTAGCTGCCGCAAATATCGGGAAAACTCGGCTGATTGACAACCTGCAGCTGTAAATCCCACAAGGTGTACTTTGTATACAAAGGGGTTAGGAAAAATTCAACTTCTTAAATAATCAAAAAGATGGCAATGCCAAATAAAACTCCCCGTTGCTTGCAGTCGTTATTTAGCCTTTTGGGTGATAGGCAGTGATGTGCCCTCTCGGTTTACCTTACAAAAACGTGTACTTCATTAGATCGGGCAGAACGACTTGTTTTTGATGAGAGCCTAACGCGATCTAAAGGTAAACCCATCTCAGAAAGAGACCGCAGAACTGCTTCAGCGTTTCGTTTAGCTTTGTTGCTCTCAACCGTGATTCTCGCGCTGGATCCCTGGGCAGCAGTAACAGCTACGATATCAAACCCGGCGTCTGGGCGCCTCTTTAAAGCCTGATTGACCGCGGTATATAATGCTTGCTTGTACTGAATGTTTGGGCGGTCGAAACGAATCACTACTAGTGGGCTCCGATTAGACACAGGATCTAACCGATTGTTCATCGAAGAATTGTTTCTCGGCGCGTAGGCTCTATTGGCTAGGCTACTGCCAAGCAATTCCCCATTTTTAATGGCTAGTGAGAGTGTTGTTAGATTTGACCGTTCATTTGAAACATAAGCGGATTGTCTTGCGATATCCTCGCTCAACTCATTCAACAATCGATCAATCAAAACGACTGTTCTGTTGACCTCATCCTCGAGAATTGCCAGCTGGCGATGATCCTCCTCAACTGCACCAGTTATCCCGTAGGCAGCTCTGGTAGTTTCTAGCAAGTAAGATGACATTGTGCTGGATCCTGAAACAGCATTAGCGAGGGAATTCATTTTTCCGATATCGCCATCAATCTTTGAAAGTTGCTGTTGTCCGATATTCCATTGTCTGACCAAGAAGGGGTTGCCCGGTGTGCTGCCAACTTGCAGCCTCGAATTAATTGAACCGATCGATTTATGATATAACTGGGCATTACTTTTGGTTTGCCCACGAATCTGCTGCAATGAGTTATTCTGGCGAGTGATCTCTGATTGCATTCGCTTGAGCTCGCTACGAAGCATTCTGACTTTTTGACCAACAAAAGTGCCTGTCTGTTGGCCCGGGGTAATATTGGGTGGAATGAAATTTGTTGAGTTGAGTGTCGGGGGTGATCCAACACTAACCAGGGGCTGATTAGCTTTTTCTCCCTTTGATGGCCTAATTTTGACAGTCTTTGGCCCCGAAATTTTAGGTTCTTTGTCCAAAAACGACGGCCACAGGCTATCCATAGAGGGCATCTGCATGTCCATTGAGCACCCCATAAGTAAAGCGGCAGGTAGCAAAAGGGTCGCATAGACATTATTTCGGGGCATTTGTTGGGCCTCGCTAAAATTGTCAGTGGCTCATGATTAGGCACCAGCCACCATAGATAACATCGCCAATCTGAAAATCCCGATTGACAAACCTTCCACATAGTACTCAAAGGGCGAAATCTTCACAAGCTGGTTTTTGTTGGAATTTAAATCCTTTGAAGAGCTACTTGCATTAGCAGATCAATTTCAGTAACGTCCGGCGCCTTCGGTGCTGCTATCTTGCATGCGCCTAAAGCACCTTGATGCGCCCGTAGCTCAGCTGGATAGAGCACCAGACTACGAATCTGGGGGTCGGGAGTTCGAATCTTCCCGGGCGCGCCATTATTTTTTGACGGCGACTGATGGCTGAAATTGAAACGTTGCTTTTTGCCAATGAGATTTTTTATGACGCATTCTCAGAGAGAGATATTCAACAAATGCGATCTCTGTGGCGAAACAGCGATGATATCCTCTGTATTCACCCGGGTTGGGGAGCGTTGCGTGGTTACAATGACGTCTTGGAGAGCTGGACTTTAATATTAGGGGCTCCCGAAAAAACCAAAATAACTCCGATTAATCCGATCGCAACGATAGCCGGTGCAGTGGGCTCCGTGGTCTGTCTGGAGCAAATAGAAAATAACTATTTAATAGCCACCAATCTCTTTCTGTTTGAGGATAAATCGTGGCTTATGATTCACCACCATGCCGGTCCCACCTCTGCTCCCGAACGAGGTCTTGTGATGACCGATATCAAACAGCAAATTCACTGAGCCTTAAAAAAAGTTTTAATTTTTCTGAGAATTGCATTCCAGAGCACTCTCAACCCAATACTGCCAACCTGAGCGGGAGCAGCGCTTTGAGGCGTAGAGCCCTGTTCTCCGGGCTCAATGGACGGTGTTATCACATTTTTTTGAAGATTTTCAGAAAATTGATCGATAATTTGTTGAGCGAGGTCTTTTATCATTCCAACACCCCGACCGTATTGGGCAACTGAACCAGAAAGTTGCAGATTAGTCGAAATAAATACCCGCGCCCCGCCATCCACATTTTTTATGTGAAACTTGACTTTTGCATTGGCACCGCCTCGACCCTTGGTGTCATTCCCTTGCGCGATGAGCTGCGCACTTCTCTCGGCTTCATCAATATTTTCGAAGCTAGTACGACCGTTAAACGTAAGGGCTACGGGGCCGAGTTTGACAGAAATTGTCCCCTTGTAGGTCTTCTCATCGACGATTTCGGTCAGTTTTGCACCTGGAACGCACGGGGCTATGCTTTGTATATCCAGTAAAATTTTCCAAGCCTCGTCGGCATCTACCGGCACATCAAATTGGTTTTCAAATTCCATTGCTTATCTTCTTTCTGATATAAACCGACATAGAGGTAACTTATTACTAACGTGACGTCCAACCAACGTTTTAATGATAAAAAAATCATGACTTTTACTCGTCCCCCCTCAACCTTGGAGCCAATGGCTGTAGAAAGTCTTTTGTTGGCAATGAAGGACTCAAACCGTCGAACTGTTGATCTTATAAATGGACTTGATGAGAGAGATTTGATTGGTCCTCGCAAGAGAATCTTGTCCCCGCCATTATGGGTCCTAGGTCATGTCGCATGGCTGTACGATAATTACTTGCTTCAGAGGTCAAATAGCCGCCCCTCGAATATCCCGGAAATGGGTGAGTTTTTCGATGACCGACAAGTCAGGCATCCAGACCTTTGGGGGCTTGATTTCCCAACGCGAGGATTTTTATTGAACTTTTTTGAACGAGTTACCGATGCAGTACCCGCCGCGTTGGGAAGGGGTCCGCTTGCCTCACCAGAATCCACATTTTTGTGCAGAATGTGTATTCAACGGGAGGACATGTGGGGAGAGACTTTGATTACTCAGCTCCAAACCTTGGGCCTTTCCCCACCAAAAATTATCGGAAACTATAAATCTCAGCCCACTCCTCTAACAACAGCTGATATCAATATACCAGGCGGGGTTCACTCTCTTGGCGCGGTCCCAGAAGATTCTTTTTATTTGGACAATGAGAAATGGGGACACGGGTATGAAGTTGAGCCGTTCTCGATATCTCCGGCAGCTGTCACGAATGGAGAATTTATCGCATTTGTTGAAGACAAAGGTTATGACCGAGAGGAGTTGTGGTCCAAGGCGGGTTGGAGTTGGCGGTGTCATTTTCAAGCTTCAATGCCCATTTATTGGAGACTCACTGCTGACGGATGGCAGCAAAAACGCTTTGATCAATGGCGTCCACTCAATATTTATGAACCAATTTGTCACGTTAATTGGTTTGAGGCTGATGCGTGGTGTAGATGGGCAGGTCGGCGCCTTCCATGGGAAGGAGAATGGGAAATAGCGGCATCGCTTTCGCCCCACTCTCGGGAAAGAATCCGCGGCCCTAAAATGCGTTATCCATGGGGCGATGATCTACACGAGGAACCTGTCGCGAATTTGGATTGTATCGGAGCAGGTCCTTGCGCAGTAAGCGCTTTTTCTGCAGGAGATAGTGCATATGGGTTGCGACAAATGATGGGTAATGTGTGGGAGTGGACCCAATCAGTTCTGTCTGATTACCCAGGTTTTACACCGGACGCGATGGAGCACTGGTCCAAACCCTTTATGGATGGCGCTCACCCTGTTTTGCGAGGTGGTTCTTGGGTTACGCGATCTCGTTCCGTTTGGAATACCTTTCGGCATTTTTGTTTTCTAGATCGCCGTGACTTGTTCACTGGCTTTCGTACTTGCGCCCTCTGAGTATGTCTTTCACACCAATCTAAATTTTTTCAATTGCTTTCGAGATTAGCTTCCAAAGCCTGTCAGGGCTTGCCGGCATAGGGATATCGGTGATCCCCAAAGGTTGGAGTGCGTTAATCAAAGCGCTTTGTACGCAAGGCAATGCCCCCACACAACCAGCTTCGCCAGCCCCCTTGATGCCCAGGGGATTTGTGGGGGAGGGGTCACTGTTACTTACCACCTCAATTGAGCAGAAATTATCTGCCCGAGGCATACAATAATCAATGAATGAGGCCGACAAGAGCTGCCCGCTTTGAGGATCGAAGGCTACATCTTCACATATTGCCTGGCCCAACCCCTGAGCAATGCCTCCTATAATTTGTCCTTTGAGAAGCATCGGATTTATTACAGTGCCAACATCATCCACGACGACATACTGTATGAATTCTACAACGCCTGTATCTGGATCTATTTCCAACTCGCATACGTGGCAGCCATTCGGGAATGTTGGTGCTGAGGGTTTGAAGGCAGCCTGGGCTTGGAGCGTGGGTTCGATACTGACGGGTAAAGTGAGGTCGTAGGCTTTCCGGGCTATTTGCTCAATTCCCAAAAAACGGTCAGTCCCTGTTATTGAGAATTTTCCTGCCTCGAAAATAATGTCTTCAACAGCAGCTTCAAACATATGAGCAGCAAGAATCTTTCCCTTCTCGATTATCCTCTCGCTGGCCATTAAAAGCGCGCCACCTCCGTTACCAGCCGACCGCGAGCCAAAAGAGCCTCGGCCATGAGCTACGATATCGGTGTCCGCTTGTAAGAACATGATTTTTTCTAAAGGAATGCCAAGTAATTCGTTTGCAATTTGTTTGAATGTCACATCATGGCCCTGGCCTTGAGCGACGGTTCCCAGCAAAATAGTGCATCCGCCTTTGCCGTCGAAACGGATTTCAGCTGTTTCTTCTATAGGAGCAGCAGACTGTTCTATTGCAAAAGATATTCCGATTCCTCTAAGCTTCCCACGCTCGCTGGATTCTTCACGTCTCTTGTCAAATTCTTCCCACCTAGAGAGCTCTAATGTTTTGTCGAGTGACTCTTCAAAACGCCCTGAGTCATAGTTAAAAATTAATCCAGTTTGGAAGGGAAGTGATGCCACAGGAATCATATTCCTTCGACGTAGCTCGGCGCGGTCAATGCCCATCTCATAAGCTGCTCTGTCGATTGCTTTTTCGATCGCGAGGCTAGCCTCAGGCCTGCCTGCACCGCGATATGGGGCCGTATTATTGTTGTTCGTAAAAATACCTGAGACTGAAGTATAAATTGCTGGGGTCGTATAAACACCTGCCAATCCACCGAGATTATTAGTTGGAGAGTGGGCGGTCATCATTGACATGTAAGCTCCTAAAGCAGCTTGCGTGTGGACCCGAAACCCCAAAAATTTACCATCTTTGTTGAGCGCTAGCTCTGCCAAAACATTGTTGTCTCTAGCATGAGTATCTGACATCAGTGACTCGGTCCGTTCCGCAGTCCACTTGACTGGTCGATTAATTTGTTTCGAGGCAAGAAGGACTAGTAGCTGGTCATCATACAATTCGCCTTTCATTCCAAAACCACCACCGACTTCTCCGGCAGAGACCCTTATCTCCGCTTCAGAGACCCGAAGTATATTCGATAAATGGGTACGTATGCCGTGGACTTGTTGAGTGCTGGTGGTTAACAAATAGCGTCCCATGCGGGCGTCATATTCACCAATAGAAACCCGTGGCTCCATTGCGTTGGCGGAAACTCTGTTCACTCGATAGCTTATTTGGGTCACGTGGTCTGCGGCATTAAACGCGGCGTCTACAGCGGTTTTGTCTCCAACTTCAAAATAAAAGGCTTCGTTGTCATAACAGTCGTCCCAGATTGGTATTTCTGGGGACTGTCCGAATTGATCTAATTTTGTAAAGGCTGGTAAAACTTCAAAATTAACATCGATACATTCGGCCGCGTCTTTAGCTTGGTTTAGCGTCTCCGCTGTTATGAAAGCTATAGGATCACCAACAAAACGGACCCGACCTACAGCCAAGCCTCTCCGAGGTGCTTGTTGCACTGAGCCGTCCCGTTTATGACGGATTACCATGCAAGGGAACTGTCCAAGTTTTAATTTCTCAATATCCTTGCCGGTTATTATGGACAGGACCCCCGGCATTTCTTTTGCTTGCTTCGTGTCTAAAGAGAGGATCCTTGCGTGAGCATGTGGCGAACGAAGAAAAAATCCGATTGCTTCTCTTCCTGGTGAGAAGTCATCGCCAAATCGTCCTTCACCCCTAAGCAACCGCGGATCCTCTGTCCGCGGAACAGATTGCCCTATACCAAATTCACCCATTATGACTTCCTCCAGAAAAAGCCAGTTACTGCCGCTATTAAGGCATCACGTTTTTATGAACTGCAAGTCCCAGTGGGCGCGATGATTGGTGTTTGTTTTAAAGCCTTAAGGAGGTAAACAAAATATCTTTGATATTTGCGCTTTTTTGATCCAATACCTTTTACTTTTGGAATTCCTGCGGCTGGTGTTATCTGACTTTTGATCCTCTGAATTTTCTGTGACAACCTCTGCAAGAGTTTGTGAGGTCTTCAACTCCGCTCAAACTACCACCAATAATGTTTTCAGCTATCTGAATCATGGTGTCATTTGCCATTTTGAATTGCGACCACTGGCTCCATATTTCTGGTTTCGATCTGGTTAACCTGGGGTCTAGTGATCCTCGATCGGTCCCCTTAGGGAATAACTGGACGAATTTTTGTGCCGCTAGTACTAGCTTTTGAGCATTTACCGAGCCTAAATTACTATTCCCATTTTCTGCCGCCGCGCGGATCAGCTTATTTGTTTTGGCAATAGTTTTCATAAGTTTTTGGCGTTCTTTAACGACGTCGGCTGAGGCTTTAACAGATGAAATAGTGACAAGGCAGGCAAGCAATGCCGTAAACAACCCCGTAATTAATTGATTTCGATATCTCATCTCGAGCCCCCCTTTTTTGCAAAGCCGAATCGATCTTAAAGTGAATGTTCTATTGGAGATATGCACAATAATTTTTTAAAAGGACACTCATCAGTATATACGGTCATATTGCAGAAAAAACTCACACTCAATCAGCTTCATGGAGGCGAAAACCGACTGGTCGAGCGTTTTGTTTTGCTGCCTCTGTTGGGTTTATCGTGGTTTCCCATTTATCGGCCTCGAAGCGCAATCCAGTAAACCCATTCGATGAATCAGACACCAGCCAGAGCGTAGGTGGCACCATTATCTCGGGCGTGGCTGGCTCTGCGCCTGAACGGTGAGCCCCAGTCTCTCTCCAGCTGGTTGGCATTATATCAGTGTCCGCCGCCCTACCTGGGATCAGTACGTTCGCGGTTATACCTGATCCCTTCAGATCTTCTGCCCAGATTTGAGTGGCTGCCTCCAGAGCGGCTTTCGTGGGACCGTAAGGAAAGAAGCCCCTTCTTTGCATGGTGCCGATGCTCGTAGTTACATTTACAATACGCCCCCAATGCCTCTGGAGCATGTGTGGAATCGATGCTTTGGCCATGTGAAAAGGGCCAAGGGCATTTGTATCAAAAGTGGCCCTTACCTGGTTTACATCGGTCTCCCAAAACTTTACGGGATCCGTCATAAAGTTCTCTGAAAATGGCCGCATACCGAGACCGGCATTGTTGATGAGAACTTCTACCTTTCCATATTTTTCAATCGCCTCATTGATCACTAACTCACAGTCGCCGGGCTTTCTTAGGTCCGCGACGAGGGGGTGAATTGCTCCGTCTTTGTTGCCTAAGTTCCTCGCGCTCCTCTCCATGTTTGGAATATCTTCTGCAATGTGACCGGGTGCAAAAACTTTTGCCCCAGATTGGGCAAGGCCCATTGCCATCGCGCGTCCAAGGCCCCGAGTGCCGCCCGTTACAATACACACCCTGCCTGCGATTGTTTGCTCATTCATTTGATTTTCTCCAGCATATCTCTCAATTTGGTCAAAGTTTGCTCGCCGCCTGGATTTCTTGCCAAATTCGGTGTGGTGTAGTGGGCATGTCTATATGATCGATGCCGAGTGGCCTGAGCGCATTGATGATAGCATTAATAGTTGCAGGTAAAGCGCCTGTAGGTCCTGACTCACCTCCACCCTTCGCGCCGATTAGATTGGAGGCAGTAATGGTCGGAGCGCTTATTATGTCCATGTAGCAAAAATCATCGGCCCTTGGCATGCAGTAATCCATTAAAGAGCCAGTTAAAAGTTGTCCGCTGACACCATCAAAATGGATGTTTTCCATTAAGGCTTGACCTATTCCTTGCGCTATTCCGCCATGCATCTGTGCTTTTAGAAGTAGAGGATTTATCACAGTTCCTACATCGTCGACGCAGACAAAGTTGACAATCTCTGTGGTGCCTGTCTCAGGATCTATCTCAACCTCGCATACTTGTACCCCCGTCGGCCAGTTCCAATACTCGGGTTTAAAAACCCCTTGTTCATCAAGACCGGGCTCAATATCTGGTGGCATGGAAGAGGCCTGGAACGATTTTTGCGCGACCTCAATAAGAGAAATTTGTCGATCAGTGCCGGTTACAATGAAATTCCCTGATGTGAATTCAATATCGCTCTCAGCAGTTTCAAATAAATGAGCCGCGATCCGCCTGCCTTTGTCAATTGTTTTACTGCACGCCAATGCGGCTGCTGAGCCACCGATTGAAGTGGAGCGTGAATTAAAAGTTCCTCGGCCGTAGGTTGCCACGTCAGTATCACCTTGGACAAACCGAATGATAGAGGGGTCCAATCCAAGTTTGTCGCAGACGATTTGTTTGAAAATTGTCTCATGGCCCTGCCCGTGACTTATTGTTCCCATGATCATGGTCAGAGTGCCTGATGGATCAAATCTGAGCTTGCAGGTCTCGGGAAAGGGTGAAGATGTTTTTTTGACTGTATTTGAGATACCTATTCCCCTGAGGCGCCCGGCTGCCCGTGATTTTTCCCTTCGATCAGGAAACTGGTCATAGTTTATCGCATTCAGGGCTTTTTCTTGATTTCCAGGAAAATCTCCGCAGTCATATGTAAAGCCTAGGGCATTTGTCCAAGGCATCTGTTCTGGGGTTACACTATTTTTGGTTCGCAATAACGCAGGATCCATTCCAATTTCGTCCGCCGCTATGTCGACTATTCTCTCAATATTAAACGCAGCTTCGGGCGCACCGGATCCTCTATAAGGGTTTGTGCAATTCATATTTGTGAAAACACCATCAACCCTTACAAAGGCCGCGGGCGTTCTATAGACTCCCGCGAGTGTGCCCAAATTATTCGTTGGTGGTCGGGGCCCCCGGATTGCTAAATATGCGCCCATACTTGCGACGGAATGAACCTTAATGCCCAGGAATAAACCTTCTTTATCCAGTGCGAGCGAGACTTTGCTGAGATTATCGCGTCCATGATCATCTGACATAAAGCCCTCTGAGCGGTCGCAGATCCACTTAATCGGTCTATCGGTAATTCTAGCGCCCCATAGAACCAAGGCCAATTCCGGATACGTGCCTCCTCGCATACCGAAACTACCGCCAACATCGCCCGGAACCACATGCATTTGAGTTTCCGGAATATGGAACACGCCCTGTGTGAGTTGTTGTCGAACAGGATGAGGATTCTGCAGCCCGGTATAAAGCGTATACCTCGCGGTTCGCTTGTCGTAAGAACCGATGCATCCTCTGGGCTCCATAGTAACAGCCGTGACCCGACTAATACTGAATTCACGAGTTATAATTTTATCCGCTTTTGCAAAAGCTTCCTCGACGGCTTGCTCGTCTCCTTTTTCAAGTGTGAAAGCGATATTGTCAGGATTTTCGGGCCATATAGAGGTAACATCGCTTTCGAGCGCTTTCTGAATTGAATTAATTGCTGGTAATACCTTGTATTCTACCTCTATTAATTCTGCGGCGTTCCGTGCCTGGTCTCGAGTTTCAGCAATAACGAAGGCGATGTAATCCCCGACAAAGCGCGCTCTTTCAGTGATTAGAGCGCCGCGATAAGGGTGAAACATCGGGGTCCCGTCTGAACGATTGGCCATTGCGGTATCTTCGCATGGCATGGTCCCATAATTTTCTGCTTTCCAGTCATCACCGGTCAGAACACGAATAACACCGGGTGAGTTTTTTGCGGCTTGGGTATCTATAGAAATGATCTCTGCATGTGCGTGCGGGCTCCTCAAGACAAAGCCGTATGCTTGGTTCAAAAAATTAATGTCATCCAGAAAATTCCCGTCTCCCTTCAGTAATCTGGGATCTTCTTCCCTGGGTAGCGGTTGACCAATCGCAAATTCGCCCATAACTCTCGAATACCTCTCCTAAAAAATTTTCAGAGAGCATAGACAAGGGAAACCTCTCCGCCAATGGGCGCAAATTGGCTATTTTGGAAGTTTGGCTAGTGCTATAATGTTCAGTGAAACCCTATATAAAAATAACTGATGCGTAAAAAGCAAATGCCCCTATATAAATTTAAAGCATTTTGTTTCTTCATTCTGTTTGTTTTTTTATGTTCACCTGTACTCGCGCAAGTGCAAAAACAACAGAGCGTTCCGGCTACCGGACAATCCGCCGGCTCCAACGATCTCAATAGGTTGATTGATGTTTTAGAAGATACCGAATCACGGGCCAGGTTGGTCTCACAAATAAAAGCGTTGATTGCGGCTCAAAAGGCGACAGCACCTAGAAATTCTGACCCCACACTCTCATCTCGGATTTCTAACCTAATCTCCGATCGACTAAAGAGAGTGAGCGATGAATTGGCTACTTTTTCCTCTAGTTTTAGTCGCCTGCCGACAGAAATACAGGCGTTAACAGAAGATCTTTACAGCTCGGGTTCGAGAGAAAAACTTTTCTCGTTTTTTTGGCGAATAATACTAATCTTGGGGTCTGGTTTAATTGGGTATTTGTTGGTTCAAAGGATTACTTCGGGGGCTCGTGGCCGTCTTCAAACCCGAGAGACAGAGTCTTTCTGGGACAGGTTTCCTGCGCTTTTGGCGCGAACAATAATTGATTTGCTGCCGCCAGTTACCCTTTTGGTTTCAGGCATGCTGGCTACCAAAACTCTCGGCCAGCCATCCCTACCATTAGCCAGCTCTATTTCAGAAACACTGTTACAAGCTCTTTTCTTAGTCGCAGTTATCATGGTTTTTGCCCGAATGCTTTTGACCCCCGTTGCAGCAAATCTAAGATTGGTAAAGCTCAGTGATTTGGATGCCAACTATCTTTTCATTTGGGTCAGACGGCTCACATATGTGTCGATTTTTGGGGTGACCATCGTACATATTGCCAAAGATTGTGGGTTGGCGGCACAACCGGCGTCCGTGGCTTTTAAAATAGTCGGGTTATTTTTAGCTCTGATGGTTGCAGTATTAATTTTACAATCTAGAGCAAGAGTCGCCGCATTCATTGCGGGTAAAACCGAAGAGGCCGAACTTTTTTTGTCTTTCCGGAGACGTTTCTCGGTTGTTTGGCATGTGTTGGCGCTTTTCTATGTTGCAGCCCTCTTTATCGTATGGGCATTGGAAATAGAAAAAGGATCAGATTTTCTTTTTCGTGCGACAATTATGACATTACTGATTTTGGTTTTGGCTGTTGCTTCAGCGAGTGCACTGTCTCGAGTGATCTCGAGGGTTTTTGCTTTGAAGGAAGATGTGAAGGCTCGTTATCCTAGCCTGGAGTCGCGTGCTAGCATGTACGTTCCTCTTATACAGCGGATCGGTAACATTTTGATCGTTTTGGCGGCTACGATAGCCCTGTTGGGTGCATGGGGTGTGGACGTTAGTAATTGGATCTCTTCTTCTCAAGGACAGAGTTTCCTTAGCAGCCTTTTTACAGTGAGTTTGCTTATAGTAATTACTGTAATTATTTGGGAGGTAGTGAGTGCACTCGTGGAACGGTATCTAACAGAAGCGGGTGATATATCATCGCGAGCGAAAACGCTTTTACCTCTGCTGCGCACCACATTATTGGTGATTTTATCCACATTAGTCGTCCTCGTGACCCTGTCAGAACTGGGCTTGAATATCGGTCCGCTTTTGGCAGGTGCGGGCGTGGTTGGGCTGGCGGTGGGATTTGGAGCTCAAACCCTAGTTAAGGATATAATAACGGGCATTTTTATCTTAACTGAGGATCAGATCGCAGTGGGAGATGTTGTGAGGATCGGCTCACATTCGGGTTTGGTGGAACAGCTCACTTTAAGAACAATCCGGCTTAGGGATACAGCAGGCAATGTTCATATCGTTCCCTTCAGTGAAGTTACCACCGTGGAAAATATGACAAAAGAGTTTTCACGTTACTTATTTGAGATCGGTGTAGCTTATCGAGAAGATACGGATCAGGTAACTGACGTTCTTTATGAAATAGGTCGTGATATGGAGGCTGACAAAGTTTACGGTCCGATGATCGTCGAACCTTTAGAGGTTCTGGGAGTTGATTCCTTCGGTGATAACGCAGTCAACATTAGAGCCAGGATTACCACACAACCGATTATGCAATGGCGTGTCGGGCGAGAATTTAATCGACGGATGAAAAAGCGCTTCGATGAATTATCCATAGAGATGCCATTCCCACATCGCACAATTTATTTCGGTGTCGATAAGGCAGGGAACGCGCCGGAGGGAAGACTGTCTATTGTCAGTCCCCGAAATACAGAGACCCCAAAAGCGGAAAGAAAAGTCTTTGGGGAGAAAAGAAAAAATACCTCGGATACGCCAATGCCTGGAAGCGGTGACGTGGATCACGATTAACTAGGCAGGGATAATAAAATCATGGCTTTGCGTCTTCCCAGAGAATTTGGGCCTGTAAATTGGCTTGGATTGAAAACCCATGTAGGCAAAGAGATTCAAAGATTTTTAAAGGTAGGTCTGCAAACTCTGGCGGCCCCGGTGGTTACAAGCCTGATGTTCTTGGCGATCTTTTCACTCGCCTTAGGTCGGTCGGTGCAAGAAATTGGTGGTGTCGCCTTTATAGAATTTTTGGCGCCTGGTTTGATAATGATGGCTACCATACAAAATGCTTTTAATAACACCGTAAGCTCAATCATGGTCTCAAAAATACAAGGCAATATTGTGGACGTAATGTTGCCTCCTCTCACGCCTGGAGAATTTATTTTGGGTTTTATATGCGGAGGCCTCGCTCGGGGTATTTTGGTTGCTTTGTGCGTTGGGGCTTCCATGTGGTTTTTTGTAGACATCAGAGTGCACAATATAGGTTTCATCCTGCTTCATGCGATTTGTGCTGCAGGTGTGATGTCTATGATGGGGTTAATTATCGGGATTTGGGCAGATAAATTTGATCACCAGGCCGCAATTAGTAATTTTATTATTACCCCATTGTCATTTTTATCTGGTACCTTTTATTCGATCGAACGGCTGCCGGAGCATTGGCAAAACTTGGCAATGATAAACCCATTTTTTTATATGATTGATGGTTTCCGGTTTGGTTTTATTGGTCACCACGATGCGGACTTGGGGTGGGGGCTGGCATATGTAATATTGCTTAATATTATTTTGTGGTTTTTTTGCTATCGGCTTGTTTTCCGGGGATATAAACTAAAATCTTAGGCGTGCTTGCGTTGACAAGTCAGTTATGGAGGCCTAAGTCTCGCGGCTTTTAATAAGCCGCAGATATTAAATTTTAAATCGGAGAACGAGCATGATTTCAGATGTCATGCCTACCTATGCAAGAATTGATCTTGCCTTTGAACGAGGAGAAGGCCCTTATTTATTTACTGAGGACGGACGGCGTTTTCTTGATTTTGGTTCAGGTATTGCCGTTAATTCTCTTGGGCATTGTCATCCTGCTTTAATCCAAACTCTCTCAGAACAATCAGAGAAATTATGGCATTGCTCCAATCTTTATCGCATACCAAAACAAGAAAAGCTGGCGGGAATACTTACCGCCAATAGCTTTGCCGACTCAGTATTCTTTTGTAACTCTGGCGCTGAGGCAGTTGAGGCAGGTCTAAAATTAGTTAGGAAATTTCAAAGCCACTCGGGACATCCGGAGCGTTTCCGAGTGATTACGTTTGCTGGAAGCTTTCACGGGCGGACGCTGACGACGATATCAGCTGCTGCCAACGATGCACACAAAGCTGGTTTTGGCCCGATGGTTGATGGTTTTGACATTGTACCTTTCGGGAGCTTGGAAAAGGCAAGGGCCGCCGTGACAAAAGAGACAGCCGCTATTTTAGTCGAACCTATTCAGGGAGAAGGCGGAATAAGGCCAGCAGAGAGAGAATTTTTGGCTGATCTACGCAAATTATGTGACGAATTTGGTTTGCTTTTATTTTTTGATGAAGTTCAAACGGGGATTGGAAGGACCGGGCATTTGTTCGCTCACCAAGCAGCCGACGTTATGCCTGATGTCATCGCGGTAGCAAAAGGTTTGGGTGGAGGATTTCCAGTTGGGGCATGTTTGGCCTCAGAAAAAGCGGCAGCTGGTATGACAGCTGGGACTCATGGCAGCACCTTTGGGGGCAATCCTTTGGCTATGGCTGTGGCCTGCAAAGTCTTAGACATCATTCTAGAAGAAGCACTGCTGAAAAAATGTGTCGAGTTAGGTGTCGAGCTTCGAACCAGGATTAAGCAGTGTTATCAAAACTATCCAAATTTGGTGGAAGAGGTTCGTGGAGCCGGCTTAATGGTCGGCATAAAAGCTATTGTTCCCGCCGGGGAGTTGGTGACGGCTTTTAGGGATCATGGCCTACTGACCGTACCCGCAGGGGATAACGTTGTACGTTTATTGCCGCCATTGATTATTGATCAGAATCATGTAGACGAGGCATTGGAGATGATGTCTAGTGCGTTTAAGGCGTTAACTTAATGACTCAGCCAAAGCATTTTCTTGATCTAGACCGATTTTCTGAAGCCGAATTAAGAACTATACTTGATCTGAGCACAGACCTAAAGTCCCGGGGCAGGGGAGGTCTTCCTTTGCAAGCAAAGACGCTTGCAATGATTTTTGAAAAACCCTCTACTCGAACAAGAGTTTCTTTTGAAGTTGCAATGAAGCAACTTGGTGGAGAAGCTATAGTACTGAATGCTAATGAATTGCAGATTGGTCGCGGTGAAACTATAGCTGATACAGCGCGTGTTTTGAGTCGCTACGTCGACGTTATTATGTTGCGCACGGACGAACCCAAAAAACTCTACGATTTGGCAGAATATGCAACCGTTCCTGTTATAAATGGGCTCACGGATCGGTCACATCCGGTTCAATTGCTCGCTGATATAATGACTTATGAGGAACACATTGGACCAATCGGTGACGCTCGCATAGCTTGGTGTGGTGATGGCAATAATATGGCTCTGACCTGGCTGCAGGCTGCTACCTTATTTGGTTTTGAATTAAGATTGGCTTGTCCAAATGAACTTAGTTTGGACGAGGAGGACGTTGCATATGCCAAAGAGCGCGGGGCCCATATCGTTGTGTCTGATGATCCCATCTCAGCGGTCAAAGACGCAGACTGCGTGGTCACGGATACTTGGGTTTCAATGGGTGATGAGGCTGCTTCAAGGCGGTTAAAGATTTTGGAACCATTCAGGGTTTGCCAAAGTTTAATGGAGCACGCAGCCCCTGAGGCGATTTTTATGCATTGTCTTCCCGCGCATCGCGGGGAGGAGGTGGAAGCGAGTGTTTTAGAAGGCGTCCGATCTGTTGTTTGGGATGAAGCTGAAAATCGTTTACATGCGCAGAAGGGGCTTTTGATGTGGTGCCTTTCCTCATGAAAGCCCCGGACAATCTTGTCCAACCTTTCCAAGTAGAGTCGATGGCTGCGCAGGGCCGTTTGGTAAGACTTGGTTCTGCCCTCGACGAAATTTTATCAGCCCATAATTACCCAGCTTCAGTTGCTCGACTATTAGGCGAATTTATTGTTCTTGGTGCGATCCTATCGGGTACTTTAAAGCGCGAAGGCGTGCTGACGGTCCAGGCCTACGGGGAAGAGGCCATACGTCTATTGGTTGTTGATTTGACTCATGATGGGAATATTCGCGGCTATGCACGTTTTGACGAGGCCCAAATTGAAAAACTCACAGGTCAAGGCGTCACAAAAGAAACTCCGGAAATAACTGACTTGTTTGGGACTGGGCGCCTGGTATTTAACCTAACGTATGGTGACGCAGCCCGTCCTTATCAGGGAATTGTGCCACTTGAGGGGCGCAACTTGGCGGAGTGCGCGGAGACTTATTTCAGGCAATCTGTCCAGTCAGCGGCCACATTTATGGTGGCTGTGGAGCGGGTGCGTGGAGCTTGGAGGGGTGGCGGATTAATGCTCCAGCATCTCGCGAAGCAGGGATATCAGCCTCAATCCGGAGAGAATGACGTCGATAATTCTGCGGAAGCATGGCAACGGGCTAAAACAATGATGAGAAGTACGACCGAGGAAGAGCTTTTATCCTTGGAATTACACCCTCACGATCTTTTGTATCGGCTATTCAATGAAGATGGTGTGAGAGTATTTCCTTATGAGCTGCTTCGAATGAATTGTCGATGTTCTAAGGATAGGGTGGAAGAGGTTTTGAACAGCTTTCCGAATACAGAGCTTGAAAAGATGATTGTCGAAGATAACATCGTGGTGAATTGTGAATTCTGCAATCAGGAATATCGATTTGGACCTGACGAAATAGGCCTTGTTTCTCCTTAAAATTTAGTTGCGCAAAAGATTATATGTGATGTTTTGAATTTCCCATTTTTGGATAGCATTTGTGATGAAATCTCTGGATCGTTTTTTTCTGTTTCTCCCCATTTTATTTTTGATTTTTTCGGGATGTGTCAACGCACCGCCAAGAGATTTATTTCCAGATTTACGTTACAGTCATTTAAAGCCCATAGGCCTTGCGGTAAATTCCGTTGAGATAAAAATCTCTTATGTGTCTCCGAAACAAATACCCAATGTGGAGCACAAGTTTCCAATCGCGCCCACGAAAGCGGCCTCCAATTGGCTCGAGGATCGTATTCGTGCCGAGGGGGGAATTGATAGCCTGCGCGCTACAGTGACTCTGGGACGCGTTGTCGAGGTCGAACTGCCAAGAACTCCAGGTTTCAGGGGCGCTTTCATGGTTGATCAGTCAGAGAGATATGATGGGGAACTTGAGATTGTCCTAGAAATTATTGATCCAAATGGAAAACGTCGTGCGATGGTGTCTTCTCGAGCGGTACGGTCGCGGTCGGTGGCAGAGGATAGCACCTTATCTAATAGAGAAGAAATTTGGTTCAGAATGACCGAGGCTATGATGAACGATCTGAATGAAGCACTGGAGAAACAAATTTCAAAACATTTTTCAATTTGGAAGCGTTAACGAGAAACATATTTTGGTTCGTTGTCGATGATCAATTTCGCCAGAAGGATGGCACCAATAGCATTAAGACTGTGAAAAGTTCCAGTCGACCCAGGAGCATGCCCGCTGATAATAACCATTTTGCTGCGTCTGGAAGAGGTTCAAAGGTTCCGGCGGGGCCAATTATAGGGCCCATTGCCGGCCCTACATTGCATATCGCCGTGGCAGCACCCGTGATCGCCGTCATATAATCAAGTCCTAGAGCACCTAAGGCTAGAGCTAAAACTACAAATGAGAGCATAAATAGATAAAAGAAATTCATTACCGAGAGAATAATCTCATTGTCTATCGGGCGATGATTGTAATGTGGCATGAAGATGCCATGAGGGTGCAGCATCTTCAAAAATTGGTTCCGCACGATGGCTCCTAAGACTTGAAAACGAAAAATTTTTATTCCACATGAGGTGGAACCTGCACACCCGCCCACAAACATGAGAAAAAAAAGAATTATTAGAGGGAACGCCCCCCAAAGCTGGTAATCGCCCACGGTATATCCGGTACCAGTCATTATCGAAATCGTATTGAATGTTCCCATTAAGGCAGTTGACAGTGAAAAATCATCTTGCGTTCGCCACAACCAAGTCACAACAAGCAGGGATCCAAGGGCTGCTATCGCTATGAAATAGTGGACTTGCGAGTCCTTGAATAAGGTGTAGCTGCCATTTCGGACAAATTGCAGATAGAAAATAAATGGTATGGAGCCTACGATCATGCCAATAATAATAAAAATCTCTATTCCGCGGCTATTGAAAGACCCGATGGATCCATCGGCGCTGGAGTATCCACCTGTAGCAATTGTGGTCATGGCGTGGACGGCCGCGTCAAACTTACTCATCCCTAGCACCCAAAGCCCCACCCACCATACTAATGTGAGCCCAATATATATTACTCCAATTCCTACTGCTATTTGCCCCGCTCGAGGCAACCCTTTCTCCAAGGTATCGAAGGCCTCCACTTTAAAAAGTTGCATACCCCCAACTCTCAGCATAGGCAAAACGGCGACGGCCATGACAATGATACCAATTCCGCCTAACCATTGAAGTATAGCGCGCCAAAGTAAAATGCCTTCTGGAGCTGAATCAATTTTGGTTATGACCGTGGAACCGGTTGTTGTTATCCCCGACATTGCCTCAAAAAAGGCATCGGTATAAGTCATCTCTAGCTCAGAAAGCAGAAATGGTAGGGCGGCAAACATCGTCAGGATCAGCCAGCTGGCTGCGGTTAAAATGAAGGTTTGTCGGATCGTTAATTGGGATATGGCAGACCTATTGGCCAGCATAAGAACGCCCCCGACGAAAAGGGTAAGAAGTCCTGCACTCGCAAATACTTTCCAATCGCTATTGCCTATCGCTAAATCGACCGCAAAGGGCGCTAACATGGCTACGGCGAGGGTGACTAGGAGAATTCCTATCACGAAAAGCGCAGGTCGGAAGTCTAACATCAGACCCTCCGTAAAAGTTAGATGATATTTCGTGGGCCGGAGGTGGGGTTGCCAATGGCAGCTAAAAACTCTCTCCGGGTTGCAGAGTCCTCTCTAAATGCCCCCATCATTTGACTGGTCACCATGGTAAGACCAGTTTTTTCTACTCCTCGTGTTGTCATGCATCCATGACTGGCCTCAACAACAACTCCGACGCCTTTAGGTTGTAATACATCATTCAAAGTTGTCGCAATTTGAGCGGTTAAACGCTCCTGAATTTGCATACGCTTCGAGTATACGTCGACTAGGCGGGCGAGTTTACTGATTCCGACTACCCTTCTATCGGGGAGGTAGGCCACATGGGCGTTGCCTATGATAGGCGCAATATGATGTTCACAATGAGACTCGAAGCGAACATTCCGGAGGACAACCATTTCATCGTAACCTTCCACTTCTTCGAAGGTTCGAGAGAGTATTTCTACGGGATCATTTTCGTATCCGGCGAACCACTCTCTGAAGGCTTTTACGTAACGGCTTGGAGTGTCAATTAGGCCTTCTCGGTTTGGGTCTTCACCCGCCCATCTGAGTAGAACCCTAACTGCGTCTTCGGCTTCATCTTTTGTTACGCGTTCCAGTGATTTGAAAGTTTTTGAGATGCTTATCTCTTTTTTATCTGTCGCCAAGTGATCCTCCGTTCACTAACCTCTCACGGCTTTTTAGTTCAGTTGTCTCGCTTGGTAAGGACTATCGAGAGAAAATGCAGGGATATCAATGTCAAATCTTTGTCCTCCTTCACCTTCCATCTCGTAGGACCCCATCATTAACCCTGAGGGTGTCGTTAGGGGCGTTCCGCTTGTGTATTCAAAGAGCTCCCCGGGCCTGAGGCGCGGTTGCTCTCCGACAACGCCTTCTCCTTTGACCTCTTGCATTCGCCCATGCGCGTCAGTGATCCTCCAGTGTCTATTTAAAAGTTGTACGGTTTCGCCCCCTGTGTTTTCAATCGTTACTTGATAAGCCCATACATAATGATCTTCTGAGGGTGTCGATTGATCGTCGAGAAAGATTGGTTTGACGCTCACGCGGATGGCTTTGGTTGTTGCTGAATACATTTTTTTAAAATTCTTTGTTTGATTGCTGCTTTTCTACTTTTTAGATGGATTGATTTAGTGCTTGGTCTATATCCTCTTTTAAATCCCTTACATCCTCAAGCCCAATTGATAGTCGAACGAACCCATCCGAAATACCCAAATGGGCTCTCTCCTCCGCGGAGATGCGTTGGTGGGTTGTGGTGGCTGGATGCGTAACGATACTCTTTGCGTCACCCAAGTTATTCGAGATATCGATCATATTCAGTGCATTCATGAATTTAAAAGCACGCCCTTTATCTTGGTTTAGATCGAGGCAGACAACAGTACCAAATCCCGACATTTGCTTTTTAGCTAACTCATGTTGCGGGTGAGAGCTGAGCCCCGGATATAGAACTCGTTCAACATCGTCTCGTTCGCTGAGATATTTTGCGATGGTCATTGCACTTTTGCAGTGGTGGTCTACTCGAATTTCTAATGTCTCGAGCCCCTTAAGCAATACCCAGGCATTAAAAGGACTTAAAGATGGCCCGGTGTGTCGGTAAAACGGCGATAGAATATCCATAAATTCTTTAGATCCCAGTATAGCGCCGCCCATTACGCGTCCCTGACCGTCAATATGTTTGGTTGCTGAATAAACAACAATATCAGCTCCAAGTTTCAAAGGTTTTTGGAGTACAGGCGTTGCAAAAACATTATCCACCACCACACACGCACCTGCATTGTGTGCCATCGCGGAAACTGTCGGAAGATCAATAATTTCCAGGCCTGGATTACTTGGGGTCTCAAGAAAAACTGCCTTGGTAGGGACCGAGAGGGCTTTCTCCCATTGAACTAAATCGGTACCGTCGACGATGATCGTCTCCACGCCAAACCCGGGTAGAATTTCAGTCAAGATATATTGGCAAGAGCCAAACAGTGCCCGCGAAGCTACCAAACGATCACCCGCTTTAACTTGACAGGCCAAAGATGCGAATACCGCACCCATCCCACTGGCTGTTGCTCTGCAAGCCTCTGCTCCTTCGATGAGAGCGAGACGATCCTGGAAGACTTCTACAGTTGGATTGCCGTATCTGGAATAGATGAATCTATCAACTTCATTTTTAAATGCGGCTTCTGCATCCTCTGCGGTTTGATAAACAAAACCGGAGGTCGCGTAAATTGCCTCAGAGGTTTCTTCAAACGGGCTCCTATTTAGCCCGCCTCTCACCGACCATGTCTGAGATCGCCAATCTTTCTGATAATTACTGTCACTCATTTCTACCTCCAAGACCGTAGGTCTTTGCCGTAACCAAAAAACCCTGACTGGTAAAGTCAGGGCTTGCAGGCTCCGACCTTTTAGCAATTTTTTTTTTTGTGGCTGCAAGCCGGCCGGGCTCAAATCACCACTTTTCAAAAGTTTTGTAATCAGGTGACGTTTTAGGGTCAAGTCTTGATTTGGATCTAGTTACCCAAACTGGTCGAGATAACCTTCACTGGTTAACCAGTTTTAAATCACTGGTTCTTTCAGTGATTAACTCATACATGAGCCAAATTGAGACACTGAGGACGCATAGCGCGCCTGCTTGATGTAGAAGGCCAAATACTAATGGGACCTTCGTAAGCAATGTCGTGATACCCAGACACATTTGTATTAACGCCATTAGGGCCAACAAGTTCGCCGCGCACTTTGCTGGCCCCATCAAGTTTTTTTGCCAAGCCTTGACCCACAGGAAGATCGAAAAAATCGCAACAAAAATGCCCAACTGGCGATGAATAAATTGGACTGCGGCGGTATTTTCAAAGAAGTTACGCCAAACGGGTTCCATTTCCAGCCATCCCCTCGGGAAATATCCACCATCCATAAGGGGAAAGGTATTATAGGCTAATCCAGCGTCGATCCCGGCCACGAAGGCGCCAGCAATCGTCGTGGTAAAAACCAGTAAGATAAAAGTTTGGGTAGCTTTGGAGAGTTCATGCTTTCTTTTTTTGCCGGGCCGTAAGGTGCTTAAACTAAGCCACAGTAAAGCCATGTATATAATTATAGCTAGGCCAAGGTGCGCCGCTAATCTGTATTGGCTCACGTCTGTCCGCTCGGTCAAGCCCGACTGAACCATATACCATCCCATGTAACCCTGCGCACATCCGAGGGCTAATATCACCAAGCATTTTGGGAGAAGGCCACCCACAAGTTTCCCTGACACAAGGAACCACAAGAGTGGAAATGCGAATGCAATACCGATGATCCTGCCCATCACCCTATGTAAGAATTCTAGCCAGAAAATCGATTTGAAATCGGCGGGCTCCATCCAGAAGTTCTGTTTTTGAAATTCCGCAGTGCTCTTGTACTTTTCGTACAAACTTAGCCAGTCAGCCTCGCTAAGAGGCGGGAATATGCCCGTTATCGGCTTCCAATCGACTATAGAGAGGCCACTATCTGTGAGGCGCGTAGCTCCACCTAAAAGTATCATGAATGCTACTAGAACCGTGCAGAGAGCAAGCCAAACTCCTACCGATAAAGTCCTCTTGTCCTCAAAAGGCGTTCTCTTGAACATTGAGGTCAAATAGCGATAGACCTCGAATTTGACAAGTTTTTATATTGTTTTTCTGATTCCTATTTTTTTTTTTTTTTTTGGAAGACGTTGACACAGACCCTTCGCGTTCTTATATACCTGTCACTCTTAACCGAGGAGTGCTAACAGGTGCACTTTTTTTTAATTTTTTCAACTAGATAGGAGTATTGGAATGGCGACCAAGTTTCGGCCCCTCCACGACCGTGTTCTGGTGCAGGCCTCTGAAGCCGAATCCAAGACAGCGGGCGGTGTCATACTTCCTGATACGGCTCAGGAAAAGCCCCAGGAAGGTAAAGTTGTCTCCACAGGGCCAGGTGCCCGTGATGGTGATGGCAACGTAATCAAAATGGATGTCAAAAAAGGTGATCGGATTCTATACGGTAAGTGGTCCGGAACCGAGGTTAAACTGGATGGTAAGGATTACCTTATAATGAAGGAATCCGACATCATGGGCATTATCGAGTAAGGAGGCCCGGATAAAATGGCTGCAAAAGAAGTAAAATTTAATACCGAAGCTAGGAATAAAATGTTGGCAGGCGTCGACATCCTTGCCAACGCTGTGAAAGTCACCCTAGGTCCCAAGGGAAGAAATGTTGTTCTTGACAAGTCTTTCGGTGCACCGAGGATCACCAAAGATGGCGTGACTGTCGCGAAAGAGATCACTCTCGAGGACAAATTTGAGAACATGGGTGCTCAAATGGTTCGTGAGGTTGCGTCTAAGACTAATGACGAAGCCGGAGATGGCACAACCACAGCGACTGTTCTCGCCCAGGCGATTGTCCGCGAGGGCTCCAAAGCGGTTGCTGCTGGCATGAATCCAATGGACCTTAAGCGTGGCATTGATGCTGCTGTAGAGGCGGTAGTTGCTGAGCTTCTCTCAAAATCAAAAAAAGTTAAGGATGAGAATGAGATCTCTCAAGTAGGCACTATCTCGGCAAACGGTGATGCAGAGGTCGGTGACATGATTTCACAGGCCATGCAAAAAGTCGGCAAAGAGGGTGTTATTACTGTAGAAGAAGGCAAGGCATTGACCACAGAACTAGAGGTGGTCGAGGGCATGCAATTTGATCGTGGCTACCTTTCCCCATACTTTGTCACAAATGCAGAAAAAATGATCACGGAGATGGATGATCCTCTTATACTTCTGCATGAGTCCAAGCTATCGAGCCTACAACCTCTTCTGCCTTTGCTGGAGTCTGTTGTTCAGTCTGGCAAACCGCTTGTGATCATTGCTGAGGATGTGGAAGGCGAAGTTCTCGCTACTCTCGTCGTAAACAAACTCCGAGGTGGTATGAAAGTGGCGGCTGTGAAGGCACCTGGCTTTGGTGATCGTCGTAAAGCAATGTTGGAAGATATTGCCATCCTGACCGGCGGCCAGGTCGTTTCAGAAGATCTTGGCATCAAGCTCGAAAACGTTACTGTTGATATGCTTGGCAAAGCCAAGAAAATCTCCATGACTAAAGAAGAGACCACGATTGTTGAAGGAGCAGGCAAGAAAGGTGATATCACCGGTCGATGCAATCAAATCCGACAGCAAATCGAGGAGACAAGCTCTGATTACGATCGCGAGAAGCTTCAAGAGCGTTTAGCTAAACTTGCAGGAGGCGTAGCTGTCATCAAGGTTGGCGGTGCCACTGAAGTTGAAGTTAAAGAAAAGCGTGATCGCGTAGAAGATGCGATGAACGCAACGCGTGCTGCCGTTGAAGAGGGGATTGTCCCAGGCGGTGGGACCGCACTGCTTAACGCGATCAAAGTATTGGGTAAGCTTAAGCCTGAAAACGACGATCAGAGGGTTGGTGTTGAGATCGTTGGTCGAGCCTTACAAGCGCCGGTTAAACAGATTGCTGAGAACGCTGGCGAGTCCGGTGCCGTGGTGGCGGGCAAGCTTCTGGAAGGCAAAGGCGGTTCTTGGGGTTTCAACGCTCAGGCCGGGAAATTCGAAGACCTTGTCAAAGCCGGTATTGTAGATCCTGTTAAGGTCGTTCGCACGGCCCTTCAAGACGCAGCATCCGTGTCTGGTCTTCTAATCACGACTGAGGCAATGATCGCAGATGCACCTGAAGACAAGGCGGCTGCAATGCCACCAATGCCTGACATGGGCGGTATGGGTGGTATGGGCGGTATGATGTAATCATCTGCTCATTAAAGACCCTAGGTCTTAATGAAGAAAGGCCCCGGTATTATCCGGGGCCTTTTTTTTCGTTGTTTGGGAGAAAACCGCAGAGACTGATAGATTGATACTTTTCTCTAAATCAATTCAACCGAGAGTGGATTGTATGAGTATAACCACTCATTGCGATAGCCCCCCTCGTCACGATTTAGAAATCTTCGCCTCATCTCCTCTATATCGTGAAGATGAAACAATTCTCGATTCGCATCTGATCCATTTACAACCTTCCTGGTCCGATCTACGCGATTGCGAGCATAAAGGTCTAATGCTGAACCAATATCCGCTTCCTGTTCTAGGGCTCTTGTGAGAACTACCCCATCTTCAACAGCCATTGCGGCGCCTTGTGCCAAATAGGGCAAAGTAGCGTGAGCTGCATCGCCTAGGATCGTAGCTCGCTTTGTACTCCAATTATCCACGACTGGCCGCTTGAATAACGACCAGCGAAAACATTGGTCTTTTTCAGCCAAGTCAATAATGGTCTGGATGTCGGGGTGCCACCCCTTGAAGTCTTCTTTGAGTTTCTCCCACGGAAATTTGGCAGTCCAGCTTTCCTCAGAGACTTCATCAGTCTCTACACAGCCAACAAAGTTTAGAATTTCGCCACTCCTAATATAGTAGCTGACCGCATGTCTTCCAGGTCCCATCCAAACTGCCATCACGGGATCCTGAAAGTCAGGGGGAAGAAGATCTGATGGTACAGTAATACGCCAGACAGCATCGCCTGTGTAAACAGCAGGAACCTCGCCACAAATTTGGTTCCGAATAACTGATTTAACCCCATCGGCACCGACCAACAGGTCTCCTCGTGCTTTGCTTCCGTCATTAAAATTGAGTGTTACGCCATCATTATCCTCTTCAAAACTTAGGATGGTTTTATTAAGAGTGATTGTCTTTTCTCCGCCGAGTTCGACGGCACGATCAACCAAGACATTGTGAAAATCTGCCCGATGAGCCTGATTATAAGGCGCGCGATGCATTTCTTTGTGAGCAGCTGCGAGAGAAAAACGTTGCAACTCTTCTCCTGTTTCGAAAAGCCTAAAAACATAGGCTTCGGGCTGGACGGACATCTTTGTTATTTTGTCGCCAACGCCTAAATAATTAAGGACATGCATTGCATTTGCCGAGAGTTGGATTCCTGCACCAATCTCGCCTAATTTTGGTGCTTGTTCGTAGACCTCTACAATGTAACCAGCCTTCATCAACGCACATGCTGCGGCCAGGCCACCCAAACCCGCACCGGCTATCAAAACCTTTGGTTTGCTCACAGTCCCCTCGAAGTTTTCTATCGGTCAAGAATGCCAAACATACGATCGCATATAAACCCCGTATGTTCATTTATCTAGTGTCTCTTTAACTGATACCGCGAAAGTAGCCAAACGGATTGAAGACTTTCTGTCTATTTCAAGTTTATCCAAATGTTTTTGATACAAATAGACAGAAACTTACACAACCATCACACGTACTTTTTAGCTTCAACCATTTCATGGGTTATCTAAAAAAGTACGAATCTGGTCCACTGCATCCTTCAGGCCCACCCGCTCAACGTTTGCTTTTTCGGGGAATGCGCCCAGCAGTCGGGAAGGCATTCTGGGGTCAAGCATTACGAAAACTCCCTTGTCATCTCCATGCCGTACCAGCCTTCCAAATGCCTGCTTTATTCTTAGTCGCGTAATTCGGTCATCCCATTTAGAACTACCAAATTGTTTTTTGCGTGCTCGATGAATTATGGTTGGTCGGGGCCAGGGAACCCTATCAAAAACCAATAAGCGCAGAGCTTTACCGGGCACATCGACGCCGTCACGTATGGCGTCCGTGCCTAAAATACAGCTATCTCTCTCAGCCTTGAAGATATCAATCAAACTTCCAGTATCCATAGGGTCCACGTGCTGCGCTAATAGTCGCAAACCGGCCTCTTCCATTGATTCTGAGATGTGAGAATGGACGGCTTTGAGCCGTGCAATAGCGGTAAATAGGCCAACTGATCCACCATTAGCGGCGATAAACAGCTCTCTAAAAGCAGCGGCAACGTGCTTAGTATTGTCTCGGGCAACATCAGTGATGATAAATATTTTGCTCTGTTTTTTATAATTAAAAGGAGAAGGAAGAAGGGCTCTAACTGGCATATCAGTAAGGTGGGTGGCCCCGGTAATTTGCTCCGCTGATTCCCAATCAAACTCTAAATCCCCGGTTCCGTCACGGAGTGTGGCAGAGGTCAACAACACACCGTGTGCCGGTTTTATAACTGTCTCTGCAAATGGACGGGATGGGTCAATCCAATGGCGATGCATAGCTGCGTCTACGTCATGTCCCTGAACCCGATTGACTGAAAACCACTCCACATACTGATCACTAGTCTCATGAGCGAGATCTGATAGCATTGAACGCCAGCCGTCGATTTGAACCTCAGATCGACGTTTAAGGCCCCTACAAACAGCCTCAATCCTTTGTCTTTGAGTAGATTGTAGGGTGGCGGATTCTTGATCCACAAAAGTTTCTAGCTCAGCTGCCAGTTTCTTCATAGGCCGTGACAGCAAGTTGAGGGCGGCCTCAAAGAGCTCGGCTGCCTCGAAAAGGCCCGGGATCAATGGTTGAACATCAGCCTCTAGTTCATAATCTGAACCGGTGTGTTTGGCACGTGCGTAGGTCTGTTGTCTGACTAAAGACAGGAAATCTTCAGCTGGGCCTTTGGGCTTCGAGCCTGATCCCATGCGAAGTTGCCATCCCGATGAGGGTAGGCAGGTAGCCGCATCCTGTACCACTGTGAGCGCCAGTCCGATTTTTGGCTCTATCGCTGCAAAATCTTGGATCCGTTTTGCTAGCCCGCGACCTCTTCCGCTTAAACCCTCGGTACCCAGAATCCAATGACGTAATTCCGCCCCTTGCCGACCACTAATCTCTGCTGAAAATGCACTGTCCGCGGCATCAAAAACATGATGCCCTTCGTCGAAGATTAGCCGCGTTGGTATGGAGGAGTCATCAATACCTCCCAAGGCGGCCTGTGTCATTACTAATGCGTGATTGCTAACAACGATATCTGCAAATCGCGACTGGCGTATTGTTCGTTCAATGAAGCATTTATTATAATGAGCACAAGCAGAGAAAATGCATTCGCCGCGTCGATCGGAGAGCCCCAATGTGTTTCTGAAACCTAAAAGATCCGAAAGCCAACTTGGGAAATCCCCTCCATTAATATCTCCGTCACGTGTCGCAAAGGCCCAACGGGCTACGAGACCAATGGAAATGACTGTTCCAGGTTTGGAGTTAATGCCGTTGACGGCCTCTTCCAAATTAAGCAGACATAAATAATTTTCTCGGCCTTTTCGGATAACAACCTGACGTTTTTTAAACTCTGGATCCGGGTACAGTTTTTCCAATTCTGTATCGATTTGCCTCTGAAGATGTTTCGTGTAAGTGCTAATCCAAACTGGGCTGCTATTTTTCTCTGCCCAAATACTAGCGGGAGCAATGTAACCGAGAGTTTTTCCAACACCAGTTCCAGCTTCTGCGATCACGGTTTTGGGTAGGTTTGCCTTTTCGCGGGGCGCGAACATCGGCGTAACTGCCGATGTGTAATCTCCCTGTTCGGGTCTGTCTTCTGCCTGATCGCCAACTAATTCACTAAGTCTGATCCGGGCCTCAGCTGGATCCACGCCATGGCTCTCGGATGTTGGCTCCGGTCCGTGCTCTGACCATGCGGGCAGTCTTACCCAAACGTCCAGCCCCCCCCTTGGTCTTGGCCGCTCCTCTTCCTTGCGATGGTGTCTGAGCATTGCACACACTTTGTCGGCCCATTCCCATTTTCCGCTGCGCATTGCCTCAGCGATTGCTAAGATGTCCGGTTCTTTGGTTGGATCGGAATTGGAGAGTGTTTCTAAAAGCGTCAATGTTACAAGTCGCAGTATTTCCCCCTCTTCGAGATCAGATTCAGGCTTTCTCATTCCTAACGCTGTGGCAAGGCCCCATGGTGTCGGAATGCATCGAACGGCCGGGTGGACAAACGCGAATAGTTCTAAAACGTCGAAGGCCGGGAAAGTCTCAATCCTGAGCCTTCGGGCAACGTTTAGTCGGTGGCATAGAAGCAAAGAGCTATGTCCAAGAATAGCTTGTCTTAAAACAGAGAATGACAGAGTTCGCGATTTTCCGTTCGACTCTGTGATACAACCCCGGGCAGCCCCCAGGGTGATCGTGGTGAAATCCCAATCTCTGGACCTTGAACTATCCATTTAATTTATCCTCATGAGGCAGAAGTATATCCCCGTAAGAGAGTTAGGTCGTTTGTTTAATGGAAAAGAACCATTTTCTGGATAGAAAAAATGCTCTAGTTTCGCTCGGCCTTAATTTATTATTGAAAGTTTCTCATGGATAGTACTCGAAACGGGACAGAAGTGGCCAAGGCCTGGCCATTTGAGGAAGCAAGGAAAATTGTTTCACATATATCTGGTGAAACGCCGAAAAAGGGTTACGTGCTATTTGAGACCGGATACGGACCCTCAGGTTTACCCCATATTGGTACGTTTGGCGAAGTCGTTCGTACAACCATGGTACGAAATGCCTTTTCCGAGGTTTCGGACATACCCTCAAGGCTGTTCGCATTCTCCGATGATATGGACGGTATGAGAAAGGTACCTGATAACGTCCCCAATCAAGATCTTTTGAGCCAACATCTAGATAAGCCTCTTACTTCAGTGCCAGATCCCTTCGGGACTCACGAAAGCTTTGGACATCACAACAATGCCCGTTTGCAGGGATTTTTAGACAAGTTTGGCTTTGATTATGAGTTCAAAAGTGCCACCGAATGCTACAGGTCCGGGATATTTGATGAGATATTGCTGAAAATTCTCCAGAATTATGAGGCAATTATCAATGTTATTTTGCCCACACTAGGCGAAGAGCGGCGGGCAACCTATAGCCCTTTTTTGCCGATCTGCCAGAAAACAGGAAGGGTGCTTCAAGTGCCCGTAGTGGAGAGACGCATTGAGAGCGGAACTATCATTTACAAAGACGCCAATAATTCATTAATCGAAGTGCCGGTAACCGGTGGAAATTGCAAGCTGCAATGGAAATGCGATTGGGCGATGCGTTGGGCTGCACTCGGGGTTGATTATGAAATGTCAGGCAAAGATCTGATGGATTCTGTTCGACTGTCGTCGCGCATATGTAAGATTCTTGGGGCGCGGCCTCCAGAAGGTTTTACGTACGAGCTATTTTTGGATGAAAATGGGGAAAAAATATCAAAATCTCGGGGTAACGGTTTAACAGTTGAGGAATGGTTACGTTATGCCCCCGATGAAAGCCTTCAACTCTATATGTACAACTCGCCAAGAAAAGCGAAACGATTATATTTTGATGTAATACCCAAACATGTCGACGATTATTTAGGTTTTCTTGGGAAATTAGATGACGAAAACGATGCGCAGAAACTCGAAAATCCTGTATGGCATATCCACCGAGGAAATCCCCCAAGACGAGAAAGCCAGTTGAGTTTCAGCTTGCTTCTAAATCTTGCATCAGCATGTAACACCGAAAACCCAGATGTACTTTGGGGTTTTATTTCAAGATATGACGATAGAGTGAGCCCAGAAAACTCACCGATTCTTGATCGGCTATCAAATTATGCAATTACTTACTACAAAGATTTTGTAAAGCCTGAAAAGAGATATAGGGCTCCGACAGAGGCTGAACGCACTGCCTTGGAGGACCTGGTGGCGAGTTTACTTGGTTTGCCGACAGGCGCAGATTCTACCGCGATCCAGAATGAGGTCTTTTCAGTTGGCAAAAGAAATGGCTACGAGAACTTACGAGATTGGTTCAAGTCGCTTTATGAAATTTTGCTGGGTCGTGAGCAAGGACCAAGAATGGGATCATTTATTGCCCTCTATGGTATTGCGGAGACAGTTGATCTAATTAAACGAGTTCTTGATGGTCAGGACATCTCAGGCAGCTAATGGCTAATTTTGTTTTAGTGCATGGTGCTTGGCATGGCGGATGGTGCTGGGTTCGCGTAGCAGAGTCTTTAACCAGCGCGGGTCATAAGGTTCTAACGCCGACCCTGACCGGCCTTGGGGACCGCGCCCATTTGGGCGACCGTGATACAAATCTCGATACCCACATAACCGACGTGATTTCGGCAATAGAGGCAGAGGAACTAAATGACGTTGTTTTGTGCGGCCACTCTTACGGGGGCATTGTGATTACGGGCGCGGCCGATTTGATCTTCGAGAAGTTATCCTCAATCGTTTTTTTGGATGCCTTTATCCCTCGACATGGTCAAAGTATGCAAGATTTGCTCCCCCCGGAGAGGCGTCGACAGGCAGAGAAAGTCGTACGCGAACGGGGAGACGGGTGGTTAGTCCCTGCTCGGTCTGCGGAAAGTTTTGACGTCGCGGACAGAGAGGATAGAGAATGGATTGATCGGCGATGTGTCCCCCATCCATTCGGCACAATGAAGCAAGGTGTAAAGCTCACGGGCGCATGGGAAAAGGTGGCTAAAAAAATTTACATAAAGGCAAACGGTTACAAGCGTTCGCCATTTGGGCCTTATGCCGAAAAAGCAAAGGATGACCCGTCTTGGCATTATCTTGAACGAGATTGTGGCCACGATGTCATGGTAGATGACCCTGATTGGCTGGTTGATGTTCTTCGCAGGGTGAGTGAATCTTAGGGTAACAATGGCTTAAAGCCGACGACTATTCTTGCCCGGTTTGGAACAAATGTTATGCCGTCTTTGGTATATGGGGCCCAAGCATCGTAAAGACTTTCTTTAAGTTTTAGGAACTGACTAACGGATAAATCCGCTATTTTTTCGGCATGTGACCTCTTTAGTCCATTGGTGATATACGCATCAAGGTCATAAATTTCATTGTCATATCCGACTTCTTTCTCAAGTATTCTTTCAAATCCTGAGTCTTCTAGTAACAGTCGCAATGTTCCGGGTTGGCTCATCGAATGCCGAGGCGGGATAGGTGGCTCATCCTCTTTAAAAAAGTTTGCCACCGCGCGGCGGGGAACAAAAAACGGTGGGTTCTTATCATATTCATCCCAAACCATATAGACGATTTTCCCGCCGGGCTTTAAAACCCTTTTGGCTTCTAAAGCAGCTTTTATTTTGTTTTCTGGAAACATAATCCCGAATCTACAGGACGCTAGATCGAATTCGTCACTCGGGAATGGTAATCTATTCATATCCGCAGTGCAGTAGCGCATATTTTTTATATTCAGGGTGTTAGCCCTATCTTTGGCATTCTTCAGCATTCCCTCGCTCAGGTCGGTAAGGGTTATAGTGCCTTCACCATTCATGAGTACTGCTGCGCTTACAGCCGGATTTCCTGAGCCAGATGCTATATCTAAAATTTTTTGTCCTGGTTTAATCCCAGCTTCGGAAATGAGGATTTGGTTAAGTGTGTCGTCTTGTGATAAACCTTTCGACATAGTGGAAGCCCAGGCTTTGCTTCTATCTTCCCATGCCGATTTATCGCGGATTTTCAAATGCAAACCTTTTGTCAAACGGTAGCTAATCCAATAGCCAGATTAGCACTATTGGGGATTACAAATTTATCACCACGTCTATATTTTACAAACACTTCCTGAGTGTACTTCAATAGTTCGCCCCATTCTCCACCACCAAGGCCTTCAACTGCCGACGGCCAAGTGCGCGAGATGCCATGTTTAAAATATGGGTCATTCACCTCCACCACTCTTTCATAATCGACAACACGTTCATTGACGCTTCCAAAGTTGGCATTTTTCATGATTGTCTTTAGGGCGCCAGGCTCGCCAAGAGAATGCCTCACTAATCTCAAAGGAAAATCTCTATTAAAATATTTACGCATCGTCTCGGCGAAAAGTTCGAAAGCAGGGTTGGCCTCGAGCTTTCCCCAGCAGAGATATGCGGCGACTCCCCCTACTTTGAGGACGCGTTGCGCCTCTTTAGCGCATGCGATTTTATTTGTCGGAAACATAAGGCCCATTCTGCAAACCGCCTTATCAAAACTATTACTGCGGAAGGGTAAAGCTTCCATTTGTGAAACTGTGAACTTGATATTGGAATGCCCGAGAAGATCCGCTCTTTTCTTGGCTATTTCTAACATTTCAATGGTCAGATCTGTCGCAATTATTGAGGCCTCTTTGTAATTCTGGATGGAGTCAGCAATTGAGATAGAGGGCTCTCCTGTTCCTGCGGCCAAATCTAGGACTCTATCGGTCGGAGAAATTTCCAAAGCATCCATTAGAGCTTTATTGAAAATATCATCGCGTGGTTCGGCTTCTGATTTTGTCTGGGTCCAACCTGAGGAACGAGACTTCCAGTGATTAGCAGTGTTTGGTTCTTCTTCCACTTGACCGACTACCTTCCCCAAAGAGTTTTGCACCCCGGTTAGATCACATTGGTTTTAAAAACAAACTGGGAATAAGTAGAGTTCGTTTTCATTCCCTCTTATCCCTCTGGAGGATTGGTCGAGGTTATTCCAAAGTGGTTCCAATTGAACCCAAAATTAGAGGCAGCTGGAACTTATTACAACGAGTGATTGATTATTGCGTGCTTCTCTCTGCGAATGATCGAATATGGTTGATCATAGCAGCCAGACCATTTGCCCTATTTCCGCTGAGGTGAGATCCAAGGTCTACCGCTTCAAAAAAGTCAGGGGGGGTTGCAGCGATTTCTTGAGGGGTACGATCCGAGTAAACGCGAAGCAATAAAGCGATTAACCCTCTGACAATCATGGCATCGCTGTCAGCGTCAAAATGAACTCGGTCCTGCGCACGCGTAGCTACAAACCATACTTGAGATTGGCACCCTTTGACGCGGTTGGCTTCTATCTTCTGGGCTTCAGTTAAACCTCCTAGTTTTTCTCCTAATTCAATAATATATTCATATCTATCTATCCAATCATCAAACAAACTGAATTCATCTATGATGCTTTGAACTGCATCATCTATAGATGGAATTTGACTAGGCATAATCTCAAAGCCCTCTAGAATTTTTATTTTGTTGTTTTAGGTAAGACTTTTTAGCAGTTTTTTCTAGGCTTTATTGCCGGAGCTATTTTCGAATCGTGCGTTTACTTATTTTATTTTAAAGCTCACCAAAAAAATTTGAGAGCTCTCTCATTAGGACCACAACTCATTTTGAGTGTTGATTATATTGCAGCTGTATTCTTTATGACCCTTTCAACGGCCCTCCTTCAAAAACTTCCGCCTAATCTGGCACATCAAGCCGCACTCAGCGCGCTAAAATACAATTTGGTTTCTCAGTTTCAGGTGAAGCATGATTGCCTGAAAACAAATATATTTGGCCTTAATTTTTCAAGTCCGCTTGGTTTGTCGGCAGGTTTTGACAAGGACGCGCAGGCCATCAGCGGAATTTTGAAATTGGGGTTTGCGTTTGTGGAAGCGGGTACCGTTACCCCAGATCCTCAACCTGGTAATCCGAGACCTAATCTTTTTCGTCTGACCGAGGATCAAGCGCTCATAAATTGGCTCGGCATTCCCAGCCAAGGCTTGGAAGTTTTTGCTCGACGGTTAGAAACATTACCCTCAAATCTGCCAGGAGTGGTAGGAGCAAACATCGGCGCTAACACGGGCAGTGAAAATATTGCTCGTGACATTGCTAAATGTGCTAGGAGGCTTGCCCCATTGACGCAATATTTAGCGGTTAACGTATCTTGCCCAAATACTCCCGGGTTACTTGAGTGGCAGACCCCCGAAGGCATTCGACGAATATTGGCGGGCACCAAAGAGGCATGTGCGAGTTCAAGAAAAATGCCGGCTGTTTTAGTCAAACTTTCTCCGGATATCGGAGCTGAAAAACTGGAGACAATCCTCCAGGTTCTAACAGAAGCTGAAGTTGATGGATTAATTTTATCAAATACAACCACTACCCGTCCGACCAAACTTCGGAGTTCAAGGTCTAACGAGACCGGGGGGCTAAGCGGCCCCCCTTTGGCTAGTCTATCGATCAAACTTTTAAGACTAGTTCGCGAAATGACGAATGGTGCTTTGCCTATTATTTCAAGTGGCGGTATTGCCTCGGCAGAAGATGCTTGCGCGCGCATAATGGCTGGAGCCTCGCTTTTGCAGATTTACACTTCCCTGGTGTATCAAGGTCCCAATCTGATTAGGGACATTACCGATGGAATGGCTCATTGTTTGGTAGCAAATGGTTTTTCATCAGTGTCGGAGTTGGTTGGGAGTGAAGGAAAATTAGCAGTTAGGGCAACATAGGTTGTCATCGAAAAACATTGAAGACCACTCAAGTTTAATTGAGTTCGACGTCATAGAAATTTCTCGCGAGCTGTCTGATTTGCTATACCCTACCTGAAAATTATTCTTCCCAAACGCCATAGAAATTTTAAGCATGTTAAGAAAACTATGAATAATATAGAATTGATTGATGGGTTAAAAAGAGTTGCGCTCAATTACGATGCACTAATAATTGATCTTTGGGGGGTGATTCATGATGGCGTAACCCTAATGGATGGGGTTTTGGACTGCTTGGATCAAATCCGGTCCGCCGGTGTCGCTTACGCATTTTTATCAAATGCCCCGAGGAGAGCCTCTCCCTTAATAGATGCAATGGTACAAATGGGTTTGCCCTCTTCCTATTCTCAAATACTTCTCTCGTCCGGGGAAGCAACGCATCTTGCGCTTAAAGAACGCTCCGATCCTTGGTTTGATGGAGTTGGTAGAAATTGCTACCACATAGGGCCTGAGAGAGACCTAAATTTGTTTGATGGTCTCGATTTGGCTTTCGTTTCGGAACCAGGGGATGCTGATCTAATTGTGAACACTGGCCCTTGGGGAGTCTCGGAGACGGTCGCTAACTATGAAGAGATTCTTCAAGAGGGCGCCCAATCACGAGTAAAGATGGTTTGCGCTAATCCGGATCTTGAAGTTATTCGTGGTGGAAGGAGAATGATCTGCGCTGGCGCGTTGGCTGAGAGGTACGAGGCGTTGGGCGGCAGTGTTATTTATTATGGGAAGCCGAAACGTCCTATTTATGACACCTGTTTAAGTCAATTAGGTAACCCAGATCCAGGAAAGGTGTTAGCTATTGGAGACTCCTTGCGGACCGATATTGCAGGGGCGACAGCGATTGGTATGGACTCTGTGTTGGTGCTCGGGGGAATTCACGAAGAGGAATTCTCTGAATTTGATAAGGCCACCATCGAAACAAAGATCTTTAAGCGATGTGAGAAGTCAGGAATTATGCCCACAAAAGCCATTTCGAGTTTTTGTTGGTAACCTCTCAGTCTGGTTAAATTTGATAGGGAGGGTGTTTTTGGGCTCTACCTCAATTCCAGGGTGATGCAGCGTTTATAGAGGAGTGATATTCCGTTGAGTCTTAAAATGCATGCACTCCTGTTAACGGTCTTTATTGATACCGTTGGTTTCGGAATTGTTCTGCCATTATTGCCCTTTTTTGCGGAGAAATTTGGGGCGACACCCTTGGTGGTGACGTTGCTCGCAACCGTCTATTCTTTTTCCCAATTTATTTTTGCACCCCTCTGGGGAAGGCTCAGCGATCGATTTGGGCGCAGACCTATAATCCTCTTCACCCTGGCCGGTATGATTATTGGATACGCGCTTCTCGCTTTTTCAGGTTCGCTTTTTTTGTTGTTTGTTGCACGAGCGTTTACAGGCGCAATGGCAGCTAACGGGGGAGTGGTTCATGCGTATGTCGCAGATATTACGAAAACATCAGAGCGTGCAGGCGGTATGGGAAAATTGGGGGCCGCCCATGGGTTGGGTTTTATAGTAGGGCCCGCCATCGGGGGTGTATTTGCGGGTAGTGACCCCTTAAACCCCAATCTCATCGGGCCTTTTCTTATCGCTGGAGGGCTTTCGGCTTGCGCTTTTGTAATAGCAGTGTTCCAGGTAAAGGAAACCAATGGTTTGAGTGATATTTCGGGTCCTATTGAACCAGCGAGATCCCTCGTAAAACTTTTTTTTTCAATGATACGCCTGCCGCAATTTGCTCTTTTGCTTCTTTTATTAACCTTCACACCCTTTGTTTTCTCCGGAGTAGAGACCACCTTTGTACTTTGGTCCGAGCGCCAATTTGGTTGGGGTCCTTGGCAGAATGGCTGGATTTATGCCGCTATGGGCAGTGCCGCAGTGGTAACACAGTGGTTCCTCGTAGCTCCTTTTACCAAGCGCTTTGGAGAGAGACGTCTCATTAGGTCCGGAGCCTTACTAATTGTTTTTGGTTGTTTATTTTTGCCTTTCACATCAGGCTATGCAGATTTGTCCTTTGTATTTGTTCTGATAGTGATGGGAGTCAGTTTTAATAATCCTTCCCTGAATAGCCTAATTTCTAGTTATGCAGGACCTGCGGAGAGGGGCAGTTTACTTGGGTTAGCGATGAGTTTTTCAGCCTTCGCGCGTATTACGGGGCCAGCTTGGGCAGGATTTGCTTTTGAATTTTTTGGACGGCATTGGCCATTCTTTGCGGGCGCGATCATTATGGGCACTATGTTCCTGGTGGCTTTGCAACTTAGGCGACCAGGTGAAGAACGAAAATAAGTTCGCTTTGACCTTATTAAGGGCTGGTTCTGGTCACTTCTTGGTATGAATAACTAATGACAATCTCTACTTCGTAAATGAAATGTGAGGCTTATGATCCCTGATCCTTCTGCCAGCGTAGTTATGGCGGGGACTAGATTGTTACACCAGAGTATCAATAATGGTCTGATATATTATCAAGGCCAAATAGCGAAATATTGAGTTGGCTTAGAGGGGTGAATATAAAATGCTGGTAAAGTCTAAAAAAAGTTGGGAAATACATGAGTCTGAAGCGACTAATGAACATGTGTTCCTAGAACGACGCGCATTGGTCAAAGGAATCGCAGCTGGCGCGGCGCTTGGACCAAGTCTCACTCTTGGCTCCAAAAGTTTATTTGCCAAAGACACCGATGCAAAATTTCCAGCAGCTAAAAACCTCCGATATCGAATAGACCGAAAAGTTACACCCGAGAAACTAGTAACAAGCTACAATAACTTTTATGAATTCGGATCTCATAAGGAAATAGCATCAGCGGCTCAAGCTCTGAAGATAAGGCCTTGGCGAGTTATTCTTGATGGATTGGTCGACAAAGAATTAGAAATTGGGGTCGATGATTTATTCAAAAAATTCCAATTTGAAGAGAGATTATACAGATTTCGTTGTGTCGAAGCTTGGTCGATGGCTTTGCCTTGGACAGGTTTCCCCTTAGCGGACCTCGTCAAATTGGCGCAACCAAAGACACAAGCGAAATTTTTAGTAATGCAAACCTTTAAGGATCCAGAAATGGCACGCGGTCAGCGCCAGTTTTGGTATCCTTGGCCCTATCAAGAAGCCCTAACGTTAGATGAAGCGACGAACGAACTTGCATTCATTGCGACCGGCGTTTTTGGTAAGTCGATCCCAAAACAAATGGGAGCACCGCTCAGACTAGTTGTTCCATGGAAATACGGTTTTAAATCGATCAAATCCATTGTTCGGTTCACTTTTACGGAAAAGAGGCCGAAAACATTCTGGGAGACCGTGCAGCCCCGTGAGTACGGGTTTTGGGCTAATGTTAACCCGGCAGTGGATCATCCCCGGTGGTCTCAAGCTACTGAGAGACCCCTAGGTGGAACTGGCCGGGTGAAAACTTTGCTCTATAACGGTTACTCCTCTGAGGTGGCCGGATTGTACAGTAATCTTAAGGGTGAGGCATTATTTAAATAGCTTCGATGTTTTAATGCACCGTAGGTTCTGTGTTTCGATCAATAGTGAAAATATATTTTATAAAAAAAACCGGGCACGATAGTGCCCGGTAGTTTAACAGGGAGGCTTTACGTCCAATCGACGAAGGATCAAAAGACCCTTTCCAAGATAACCTTGGAGATCCGACTAAATGTCGGGAGCGCCATAATATGACGTGGACAAAATTTAGCTTTTTGCTTGCCAAACAACCAGCATAATTATCAATATTCTGATATGCATAAATTGCATATCTCTTGAATTAAGGATTTAAAAACAGTGGGTTGGAAATACTTCGAACCCTTACCTTTTATCTTGTTCTATACGTCTCAGCAGAAAATCTCTTAAAACTGATATTCGTCGCGAATTTCGCATTTCTTCTGGATAAACAAAATAAGCCTGAAATTGAGGGCCTTCGTATTCAGGTAGTACAGGGACCAGTCCGCTGGTCAACCCAGTCATGTAATCTGGCAAGGACGCGATCCCCATACCTGCGGAGCACGCTCTAAATATTCCATAGATATTATTAACCCTGAGAACAGATTGCCGCTCTCGCCCATTTGGTAATCCCGCCCCAAGGAGCCAGTTTACCTTTGTGACGGCAGAGTAATATGTCTCGTCGTAAGCTAGGAGCCTATGGTCATCTAGGTCCTCAAGAGAGTACGGCATACCTTTTCTTTCTAGATAATCAGGCGAGGCATAAGCCGCGTGTTTTAGGGTAAAAAGCGGGCGCTGGATGAGGTCTGGTTGCTCCGGACGCTCGAGCCGAATGGCTACATCAGCTTGGCGCATAGACAAATTTAGTTGATCCTCCCGTACAATGAGTGATACCGCAATCTCCGGATACATTTCAACAAAATCGTTAAGGCGTTCGGTCAGCCACATTGTACCGAAGGCTACACTCGTTGTGATCCGAAGAGGTCCTCTTGGACGCTCCATCGACTCACCAATGGCGGCTTCCGCGTCTTTGACACGAGTGGCTAGATCCTGAGCAGTTTGATATAAAGTTTCCCCTTGCTCCGTAAGGGTCAAACCGCGCGCATGTCGATGAAACAACGATACACTCAGTGACTCCTCTAAAGAGCTTATTTGTCGGCTGATTGAAGATTGCGTTAGATTTAAACGGTCACCCGCATGAGTGAAGCTTCCCGCCTCGGCAACTGTATGAAAGATCCTTAATTTATCCCAATCAAGCACGGGTGTTATGACCCTGTCGCCTCAGCCAGGAATTTTTCAGCTTCCAGAGCCGCCATGCAACCTGTGCCCGCTGCTGTCACTGCTTGTCGATAAGTTTTGTCTTGCACATCCCCAGCGGCAAATACGCCCCGGATATTCGTTTTAGTGCTGTCAGGTTTTGTCGTAATATAGCCTTCCTCATCCATCGCGATGTGTCCTTTAAAGAGATTTGTCGCTGGATAGTGCCCAATTGCAACAAATAGCCCGTGCAATGGCAGTTCTGTTAATGCATTTTCTTTTAAATTTCTTATTTTTATTGCCGTAACCCCCAATGGTTGTTCATCTCCGATCACTTCCTCAACCACCGAGTCCCAAATAACACTTATTTTGGGATTTGCCATCAATCGCTTTTGGAGTATTTTTTCCGCCCTTAAAGTGTCACGGCGGTGAATTAAGGTAACTTTTTCCGCATGATTAGTCAGATAGAGGGCTTCCTCAACGGCCGTGTTACCTCCTCCCACAACAGCTACCTCTTTGCCTCGATAAAAGAATCCGTCACAGGTTGCGCACGCGGAAACACCGAAACCTTTGAATTTATCCTCTGATTCAAGACCCAGCCACCGTGCTTGGGCCCCAGTGGCAATGATTACCGAGTCTGCGGTGTATCGACTTCCAGAGTCTCCTATCGCTACAAAAGGGGTTCCAGAAAAGTTTACCTCAGATATGACATCGTTATGCATCTTGGTTCCAACTTGTATTGCTTGCGACTGCATCTGTTCCATTAACCAAGGGCCCTGAATTACATCCGCAAAACCTGGATAATTCTCGACGTCTGTTGTGATAGTCATTTGTCCACCAGTTTCTAGGCCAGTGACCAACAAGGGTTCAAGACCCGCCCTGGCAGTGTAAATGGCAGCTGTGTAACCTGCCGGACCCGACCCAATAATCAAAACAGATGAGTTAAATTGTGAAGTCATTTTTTTCCTAAGAATTAGAAGCCAAACATGTGATCAAAGCTGAAAGAGCCTGTTGGGGATAACAGTCCATGGTAGCCAAAAAGGCGACAAGTTGTATCCCGCACTACAATGTAAGCACCCTCGCCGGCCGTATCTATATCCGCTTGCGTAAAAAATTCTGAGATTTTGAAAAAACGCGAACCACTGCAGGGGATACGAATTTTTGTTTCTGATACCTTTTTCCCGCCCGAACTGATAAGGCTCAAAAGAGTATCTGAATTTTTATGCCAAGGTGTGGATGCAGGGAAAATCAAGTGGCATATGGTTTCTATACCCGTTTCTCCGAGCCTTAGAAATAACCGTGTGGAAAGCCCTGGTGCTTGCTGGCTGTAGCTTTGCGGTTCGTCTCTGTAAGTAAGGACGGTATTAAAAATGTGAGAGCCAAAACTTGTTTCTGCACAATGGCCAGTGGACCAGTTCTCGTACCTGAATAATGCATGCAGCCAACCATCGACATCTTGGCCGACACTGAAATCATACATTAACTCCATATGTCCATAGCTGGAGTTGGATAGGAATTCTGCGGCCTCTAGAGTTTTCTTGTGACGCCTTGGCAAAAGGCCAAAATTGAAACGTCCTACCTCTTCCCCATTTGGGTTATATCCCACGATCGCTATCGGCAAGTTCTCCTGGCTCCTTGCCATGGGCGTTGGCAGCACCGTTGTTCTCCATAACTCCTTTGGCAAGATTGGTGCAGGTAGTATGAAACCTTTTCCCATGAATGCTGCTGCTTGCGTAATTCCTGGATCGGGGTTTATGTCTTCTCTTTCAACGTTGACATGGGCCATCCTTCGACTGGTCCGACCACCAGTAATTTCGTATCGCGGGCGGACGAAATGTTTTCCGGCCCTAATCTCAAATTGTTGCGGCCATTCCGCCTCGGGAATTAAATCGCCAACTGATAAAGGCAGCGATCCAAAAGGTGGTATTTCTTCTTCCAACCAAATTATCTGGCCATCCCCCATCACGTTTATACCTATTTCACCTGTCGAGATTGGGCTGGGATGTGAATTTTGTAACCATAGCGTAACATTTTCGCCTTTCCGAGGGGCGGGAAGGCCCGCAAAAAAATCAGACGGCCAAGCGTTAGCATCATGAGTACAAGTGGTGATTTGCTCCTCTGAGCTATTGATATCGAGTGCGTATTTCACGATATCGTGTCCCTTAATGCCAACCACGTGAATAAAAAGTTGTCCAATAAATTCTGGTAATCCGAATTCCCTACGAACGCGAGTACTATCAACAATAATTGCTGCCCCAGCCTCTTTTACTACTTCTGACCAATCAGCGATAACTGATCCGGACTCATCAAATAATAAGAAATTTAGGGTAACTGCTTTGGCGCCATAATTGGACCAGTAATTGACAGTGGATAATCTGGTTGAGAGCCCGCCTTTTTCACGGAAAAAAGCGTAATTGGTAGCAAAATTCTCAGCACTTAGATAATGACGAGTGTTGGTAAGCCAGGTTTCGTCGAGCCTCATTTCATCTAATGAATGAATGGGATAATTTCCCGCCACTAAATGCCTTATTTGCTTTTTTAGGCGTTCTGAATCAAAAGCAACAATAAATAATGCGCCAAAACTACGATAGTTAAAACAATCAATAGGCTTGGCGGTTAATCCGGCTACTGTGTCACCGACTTGCTCAATATTTTGAACGAAAGCATCTTTAAAGTTAATGGAACTGGTATCATGGAATTCGTCGAATCCGGAAAAAAAGCCCAATGGATCATATAGGGCTATCGGTCCGCTTTTTTCGAGTTTGCCCACTAAAGATTTAGCTTTATCTGCGACCGCCGGGTGGCTAATCGCCTTATAAAAACTATTGCCACCCTTAACATTATTAAAAGTTTCAATCGTGTGTCCCACTAGGGATTTCCTTCTATCGCAGGCGCGCGAGGGGATTTAAAAGATTTTAGAAAAGCTGAGATCCTATGCCTGATAACTTCTCGCCTCAAGACTCCTCTATTTGTTACCCAGTTAAATTGTATTACCCTCCTCTCGCCCTCGAACGATTTATGACCATGCCATGATTTTACACTGCGGCGGAAGGCTAAAAGCGTCCCGGCTGTAGGGGGAATTTCTGCTGCGTAATCTTCTATATTACTGTCCGAACGCAATACCCTCAGTCTACCACCGGCTGTCGACCACTCGGTATTCATGTATATGAGAATAGTAATTATTTTTGATTTGGTGTCGGTATGAATTTGTCCGTCTTTTGCCTGTGATTTTCCACGAACCGTAACAGTGAGGGGTCTTCCCCAGAGATCGACGTCGAATTTTTCTGAGAAAGCGGACCGAACATCCTTTGATGACATCTCCTCAACAAATTTTCTGAATGCGGGTCCAGTTTCGAGGCTCGACAATGGGAAGCTACCGGGTGCCGAGATTTCGGGGTAATCTCTATTGATGGTTTGAATAGCAGTATTCCTGATGAACCCGGGAACGATGAGGTATTCATATGGTTCCCGTTGCAACCGGGTGGCCCTAAATTTTTCAATATCGATAGTCAGCATTTTTTCTTTTATGAGCCCAAGACTTAAATTAAGAAACCAGTCTTAGTTCTCCGATTGAAAAAATTCAAATAGATTAGGTTAATCAAGATTAATTCTAAGCTTTACTTGTTGCACAATATTACTTGGATCATTGGGAGATGAGTACTCCCAGTCTTCAAATTTCCCCATAAAAGGCCTGGTTATCCCCGCCTCACGCATTTGATGATGAAAGCGATCAAACTTGGGTGATCCTCCATCGAGTTCAAAAACGTGCACAGGCTTGCCGGTTGCCGCAGCTTCGCTAATCATATTAACGGAATCGCCGGTTACGACAAAACTGTCGCAGAGGGCAAGAATACCGAGGTAGGGGTTATCGCCCTTTCCATCCCAGTTTCGAAAATTTACTTCCTTCAAAGAGCACGTGAGTGCCGACATTAGATCTTTGTGAGTTCTTCGAGAAGGTGTTATCGCCAGACCTGCACCAGATCTTTTTACGCCTCTCACTAACAATTGACCCAGCCGAAAGCCCAGTTCGGAGGTCATCCTATATTGCTTATTAGGCCCTCCGAGTAATATGCCTATCAGTGGCCGCGGGAGTGTCTTATAAGTTTCTCTGAACTTGTTTGCCGCCGATCGGAGCTTAGCCTGTGTAATCCCGTGTACTGAGCCGATTGTGGAAATCACGTTATTACCGTGCAAGTTGTCATGCATTGGCGCGACAATGGCATCAAATTTTGAGATACCAAATCTAGGGTTTTGTATTTGTATTAATTTTGTCTTTCCTTCGGAAGCTCGCTTTATCGCGAGGGCAAGGGCCACAGTCTGCCTTCCTGATGCTATTAAAATTGGGGGCCATGGGGCGCAAAGGCCGATACTTTCGACGTCTAATGCAGCAAAGGGCGCTAACCAAAGTGATGGAGGTAATTTCGACCACGGAAATCGGGGGTCTATTATTTTTATTTCAGGTTTTAATTCCAGCATTTCGGCGAGGGCGACGCATTGGGACATCATCCCAGCTTTACCGTCACACAATATCCAGCATGGCTGGTCTAACAAATCCTCTGACCCCGACAGATTTGACCCAGATTGAAATATAATTTCATAATATTATAATATAATTTCCCTATTTTGTCGGCAACATGGAATTAGCTATATGGCAAGGATAAAACTCGATCGCATAGATCTAAAAATTCTGAGGGATCTCCAAGATCAAGGCCGAATTACTAATGTGGATCTAGCGTCTAGCGCTGGTATTTCACCTCCGCCATGTTTACGCCGTGTCCGGGCTTTGGAAGAAACTGGTTGCATAAGGGGCTACCACGCTGATATTAACCCAGATGCACTGGGTTTTGGCGTTATTGTTTTTGCGCACGTAGGCTTGCATAGTCAGGCAGAGACGGACTTGGTTGCGTTTGAAGATTTGATTAAAACATGGCCAGAGGTTCGTGAGTGTCACATGCTCGCCGGTGAAACGGATTTTTTATTAAAAGTTGTTGCTCATGACTGGGACTCATACCAACGTTTTCTGACCACTCGCCTTACACCCGCCCCAAATGTCAGTGTGGTCAAATCTTCTCTAGCAATTCGGTCCGCTGTAGATCGTGTCGGGGTCCCCATTGATGTAGATAATGTTACGATTTAGTTAGATTTACACTTCACTTCCGCGTTTACTTAAACAAAACCTTCAGAATTTCGTATCCTCTTTGACCCTTCGGAGTTTTGACCTCTATCCAATCTCCCACAGCTTTTCCTATAAGTGCTCGAGCCAGAGGAGCCGAAATCGATAAAAAACCATTTTCAATATTGGCCTCATGCTCGCCAACAATTTGATAGGTTATCTCTTTCTCTGTATCGTCATCAAACAGAGTAACGGTGGCACCAAATTTTATAATGTCACCCGAAAATTGGCTCGGGTCTATCACTTCAGCATTAGCAATGCGTTCTTCTATCTCGCTGAGTCTTCCCTCTATGAATGCCTGGCGTTCCTTCGCGGCATGGTACTCGGCATTTTCAGACAAGTCCCCGTGTTCACGAGCTGTAGCTATTGCTTTGATGACATCAGGCCTTTCTTCGGTTTTTAACCTCTTTAATTCTATTTCAAGTGTCTGGAAGCCTTTCAGCGTCATTGGAACTTTGTCCATGATTATCCCCCAACAATTCCTTCTTTTGTCGCTGCGTGGCAGGTTACCAAATATGACTTTCTGGTGCCAAGAGCTTACTAGGCCCACCAAAATAGGATTGAAGAGAACTCACTTCAAGGGTATTTACGTTCATTGCCTTTATCGCATGTAAAACTGCTCTTGCTCCGGACATGGTTGTTGAATAGGAGATGTTTTGTGAAAGAGCTGTTCTTCGAAGGCTCACGCTATCAAATTTTTCGACAGCGCCCTCCGAGGTATTGATCACCAAGTCCACCTCTCCGTTTAGCATGGCATCTGAGATGTTTGGGCGCCCCTCAATTATCTTATTAACTCTTTGAACATCCAGTCCCTCGCTGGAAAGAGCGGCGGCAGTCCCTTTTGTGGCAAGGATTTTAAATCCAAGCGCTACAAATTCTTGCGCTATCTTAATCGCGGGATTCTTATCAATATCTTTGACTGAAATAAATACCGTTCCTCCTGTTGGTAAGTTTTGACCGGCGGCTATTTGGGCTTTTGCAAATGCGCGTCCGAAGTCCTCGTCGATGCCCATTACTTCCCCTGTAGACCTCATTTCCGGCCCTAAAAGTAAATCCGCACTCGGAAATCTCGAGAATGGGAAAACGGCCTCTTTTACAGAAAATTGGTTCTTTGACGTCCCCTTGCCATGCTTTTCGAGCTCCTTATGCAATGTTTTACCAACAGTTGTAAGAGCCGCTATTTTAGCTAGCGGAATCCCGCTTGCTTTTGCAACGAAAGGCACTGTTCTGCTGCTTCTAGGGTTTACTTCTAACACATAGACTTCTGTGGACTTTACCGCAAATTGAATATTCATGAGACCCACGACTTCCAAAGCCAATGCTAAAGATTTGGTTTGATCCTCTATTTTTTTTATAATTTCATTTGATAAAGAGTAGGGCGGTATCGAACACGCGGAGTCTCCAGAGTGGACACCGGCCTCTTCTATGTGTTCCATTATCCCAGCAATGATAACTGTGCCCTTACCGTCTGCAAGAGCATCTACATCAACTTCGATCGCATCTTGCAAATAAGAGTCAATCAAGACTGGAGTCTCGCTTGAGACCTGTAAGGCAGTGTCCATGTAATGAGCCAGCGCGGACTCGTTGAGCACGATTTCCATCGCCCTTCCCCCTAAAACATAAGAGGGTCTTATTAAAATGGGATAGCCTAGCCGTTTTGCTATGTTGATCGCATCGGTTGGATCTCTTGCAACTCCATTCTGAGGCTGCTTTAAATTAAGCTTTTGTAATAGAATTTGGAAACGTTCTCGATCCTCAGCGATGTCAATGGACTCTGGTGAAGTACCTAAAATTTTTACACCTAAAACTTGTAGTGTTCTGGCAAGTTTTAACGGCGTTTGACCACCAAATTGCAGAACTACTCCAAGGAGTTCACCACGTTGTTGCTCTTTTTCAATAACGGAAATGACGTCTTCATTCGTCAGTGGTTCAAAATATAAACGGTCGGAGGTGTCATAATCTGTTGATACTGTTTCAGGATTGCAGTTTACCATGATTACTTCATAGCCGGCTTCACGCAGCGCGTAAGCGGCATGTACACAGCAATAATCGAACTCAATACCCTGACCGATTCTGTTTGGCCCACTTCCGAGTATCACGACCTTTTTCTTTTCAGAAGGATCTGCTTCACATTCGACGGGTTCGTGGCCCGTTCCCTCATATGTCGAGTACATATAAGCAGTTTTTGATGGAATTTCGCCAGCGCATGTATCGATGCGTTTAAAGACGGGCTTTACCTTGAGAGCCTGACGTTGCGCGGCAATTTGGTCTTCCGAGTTTCCGCTGAGCGCCGCCAGCCGCCTATCTGAAAAACCCCTTGATTTTAAATATAATAAACCTTGTTGGTCTCGAGGTAACCCATTATCGATGACCCATTTTTCCAGGTCTACAAGCAATTTTATTTGCTCTAGAAACCAGGGGTCGTATTTGCTGATTTCGTGAACTTCATCCAAAGAGAGACCCACCCGAAAGGACTGAGCGATAGTCAATATCCGATCGGGCCGAGGTTCACCCAGCTTCTTTATCAGCTTTGCTCTCCCTTCATGGAGATTTAAATATTCGCTTTCAGGTTCCTCATCTAAGCCATCTAAACCCGTTTCCATTGACCGAAGAGCTTTTTGGAGGGACTCCTGAAAATTGCGCCCAATCGCCATTCCCTCGCCAACGGATTTCATCGAGGTTGATAGAACTGGTTCCGTGCCTGGAAATTTTTCAAAGGTAAAGCGCGGGATCTTAGTTACTACATAGTCTATCGTGGGTTCGAATGATGCTGGAGTAACACCTCCGGTAATCTCATTGGCCAGTTCATCCAATGTATAACCAACAGCAAGCTTTGCTGCGATCTTAGCTATTGGAAAACCAGTCGCTTTAGACGCCAATGCCGAAGATCGAGAAACGCGTGGATTCATCTCAATCACCACCATCCGTCCATTCTCAGGATTGATTGCAAACTGGACATTAGATCCACCAGTATCTACCCCAACCTCGCGAAGGACCGCGATTGAGGCATTTCGCATAAGCTGGTATTCCTTATCGGTTAAGGTCAAGGCAGGGGCAACAGTAACAGAGTCGCCCGTGTGCACCCCCATAGGATCGAGATTTTCAATAGAGCATACAATAATGCAGTTGTCGGCAGAGTCTCGAACGACTTCCATCTCGAATTCTTTCCATCCAAGAAGAGACTCCTCAATCAAGACTTCTTGCGTCGGTGATGCCGCCAGACCAGCCTCGACTATGGAATAAAATTCCTCATAATTATAAGCGACACCTCCGCCGGTTCCACCGAGGGTGAAGGAAGGCCTTATAACGGCAGGTAATCCAGTAACCTGAATTGTTTTTTTGGCTTGGTCCATATTTGTAGCTATGCCACCACTCGCACAATCAAGGCCTATCGACTCCATGGCCTTTTTGAATTCCTCTCGACTTTCAGCTTTTCTGATCGACGGAATTTTCGCTCCAATGAGCTCGACCCCAAACCTTTTTAGTGTCCCGTTTTCAGCTAATTTTAATGCGGTATTTAGAGCAGTCTGTCCCCCCATAGTCGGTAAAATTGCGTCAGGTCGTTCTTTCTCTATTATCCGAGATACAAATTCTGGTGTTATTGGTTCAATGTAAGTTGAGTCAGCTAGGTTCGGATCCGTCATTATCGTCGCTGGATTAGAATTTACGAGGATGATGCGGTAGCCCTCCTCCCGTAGGGCTTTGCAGGCCTGGGTTCCAGAATAGTCAAATTCGCAGGCTTGACCTATAATAATCGGCCCGGCCCCTATTATCATGATGGAATTTATGTCTGTACGTTTTGGCATCTAGCGCCCCTCGAGGGAGGAAACAAACTTCTCGAATAGATAATGGGTGTCGTGAGGTCCTGGTGATGCCTCAGGGTGATATTGGACTGAGAAAACTGGTCTATTCTTCAATCTGATCCCCTCTAAAGAACCATCAAATAATGAATTATGAGTTTCGATGACGTCGGGTGGTAAAGACTCCCGAGTAACGACAAACCCATGATTCTGGCTTGTGATTTCTACATTGCCTGTCGCTAATTCCTTGATCGGATGGTTGGCGCCTCGGTGCCCGAGATGCATTTTTTTTGTTTTTGCTCCCAGGGCTAATGCTAAAAGTTGATGGCCTAAACATATACCAAAGATTGGTAAGTTCTGCCTTAAAAGTTCCTTTATGACCGGGATGGCATAAGTTCCGGTAGCAGCAGGATCACCTGGCCCATTTGATAAAAAAATGCCATTGGGTTTCAGTTTGGTTATATCGTTAGCGGTTGTATTTGCCGGCACTACTGTGACCTTGCACCCCAATTGGGCCAGACTTCTCAGAATATTTCTTTTTGCTCCAAAATCGATAGCGACAACATGGTGTTTAGGGGACTTCTGCTGCCCGTGGCCTTCGCTCCAAGTCCAGCGGGTTTCTGTCCAAACATATGGTTCTTGGCATGTGACCTCTAGGGCAAGGTCCGTGCCTTCCAGTCCGGGATATTGTTTCGCCTCGGTGAGTAACAAATCTGGATTGGGTCCGCTCTCTTTATAACTTATCGCCGCGACTGGGGCACCGCTATCGCGAATACGCCGTGTAATACTCCGGGTATCAACGCCATAGATTCCAACTAAATTGTGGGACTTTAGCCAAGTGTCTAGGTGAAGGATGGATCTCCAATTACTCGGTCTGCTTATATCCTCTCTTATGATTAATCCCCGGGCCGCAGGTGCAGAGGTTTCACAATCTTCTATGTTAGTGCCAACGTTGCCTATATGCGGGAAAGTGAAGGTTATAATCTGACCAGCATAGGATAGATCAGTAAGGATTTCCTGGTAACCTGTCATTGAGGTGTTGAAACAAAGTTCGCCGGCTCGTAAGCCTTCAACTCCGATCCCATATCCCCAAAATATGCATCCGTCACTGAGTGCTATACAACCAGTAGGCCGCTCCAAGCTTAACGGCGATCTTTCTAACATGAGCCACCAACAAAAAGAAAATGTAAACTTCCCAGTGTCTACACCTATTTACCGATTCGAGTATCTTTTTATGCTACTTTTTGAAAAAAAAGTAAAAAAATATATATAAAACAATGACTTAAAGAATAATAAAATCTTGCTATTCAAAATTCTTTAGGTTATTTTCCCCGCCCTGTAATTAGTTATGGGTTCATGATGCTTCGGGATGATGTGAGTGCTGAGCTTAAAGAAGCGATGCGTGCCAAAAATACCGTTAAGACAGCGACCTTGCGGTTAATTTTGGCTGCCATAAAAGATCGTGACATAGCAGCGCGCACCGATGGGGTCTTTGAGGGAATTGGCGAAGATGAGGTTCTTAAAGTGCTGCAAACAATGGTAAAGCAGCGGCGGGAGAGCATCAAAATGTATGAGCAAGGGAATAGACCTGAGCTCGCAGCTCAAGAGGCCCAAGAAATAGCCATTATTCAATCTTTCCTGCCCGAGCAAATGGATGATCAAGAAATCGAGGCGGCTGTAACAGCAGTGATCAAAGAAATTGAGGCTAACAGCTTAAAGGACATGGGTACCTCGATGGGGTTGCTGCGAGAACGTTATTCTGGTCGGATGGATTTTGGCAAAGCAAGCGCCATTCTTAAGTCTGTACTGATAGGATGAATTCTATTTAATTTAGCTCTATATTGGTTTGCAGAAAAACGGGTGTGGGGTAAATAGCGGCAGCATGAACTTTCCACCGTCATTTCTCGATGAGATAAGGTCACGAATAGGATTGTCAGACTTTATCTCGAGACAGGTGAAGTTAACCAAGAAGGGACAGGAATACTCTGGATTGTGTCCGTTCCATTCTGAGAAAACCCCCTCTTTCACAGTAAATGAAGTAAAAGGTTTTTTCCATTGCTTTGGTTGCGGAGCCCACGGCGACATTATTGGTTTTTTGATGCGTCTCGAGAATTTAACGTTTCCCGAGTCGGTTGAGAGGCTTGCTGGAGAGGCGGGCTTGATGCTTCCTCAGAGTTCCCCTCAGGAGGTCCGGATAGAGAAAAAAAAAGCGGTTTTGTATCAGGCCATGGAGATGGCTTGCAGTTTTTTTCAACGATCGCTCCAAAATGGCGCGAACCTTCGGGCGCGGGAGTACTTGAGGTCTCGCGATCTGAAGTCGGAGGCAATTGAGCGGTTTCGGGTTGGCTTCGCACCCGACTCAAGAAATTCCCTAAAATCTGCTTTGTCGGATAGCAAAATATCTGAAGCTGTCTTGATAGAATGTGGTCTCCTTATAAAGCCCGAAAACGGGGGAGAGCCCTATGATCGTTTTCGAAATAGAGTGACTTTTCCTATTTTCGATCATCGAAATCGTGTCATAGCATTTGGTGCGCGAGCTCTTGGCGAAGCTCAGCCCAAATATCTAAATTCTCCTGATACACCGCTTTTTAACAAAGGAAATGTGCTTTACGGATTGTCAACTGTGCGATCCAGCGCAATGAAATCCGGGCGTGTTGTGGTGGTGGAGGGCTATATGGATGTGATTGCAATGGTAACCGCGGGGATCAGCGCGGTTGCCCCGATGGGCACAGCTCTCACTGAAAATCAATTGTCGCTTTTGTGGAGGTTGTCACCCGAGCCGGTGTTGTGTTTTGACGGTGATAATGCTGGATTAAGGGCAGCGAAGCGTGCTGCAGAGAGAGCCTTGCCGTTGTTGAAACCAGGCAAATCTCTTAGTTTCGTGTATTTGCCCGTTGGTGAAGACCCAGACACGATGATTAGATCAGCCGGCCCTGAGGCGATGGAGGCCGTTTTGCAGAACTCCGTGCCGTTGTCACGGTTGATTTGGAACCTGGAAACTGATGGCAAAAGTTTCGACACCCCTGAGCGTCTCGCGGGTTTGGAGTATGAGCTCGAGAGACATGCCAACGCTGTAGACGACGCTAAGGTGCGTTACCAGTATATACAGACTTTTCGCTCAATGATCAGGCAAATGGGTCGCTCTTCGCCCGAAAAAAATTTTGGTCAAAACTCGTATAATCGCAATCGGCACCAAACTGCACCTAGGATGAGCCCTGAGAGCCCAGCCAAACGCCGCGAAGCGATGCTTTTAGCAGTTTTAATCCAATCTCCTGAGTTGCTTGATCAGTATGCCGAGGAGGTCGGTACATTAGAATTTCAGGATAAAAAGCTCGACGAAATACGTCGGACAATGTTGCGTTTATATGCAGCCTCTCCAGGCCTTGACACAGACGCTCTACTATCCCATTTATCCGGGGGTGAAATTTTCTAATCAGCTGGAGAAAATTAGAGCGTGTTTTTCACTCATCCATAGTTCGCCATTGAATGATAAGGCAGCATCGTTGGAACCTCTGGGTCAGGAAAAAGTCAAAGGTCTAGTTTTAGAGTTGATTAGGGGGGCGCAGTTGGAAGAAGCGCATCAGCGTTATATCAAGGATCCTACAGATGAAAATCTTAGGTCCTTGCAAGAGTTCAAGAGGGTTGCTCTTGAGCGTTACAGGGAGAATTTATAATACTTTTGATGGTCAAATCAGAACTCTTGATCAGCCTGTGGGTTAATTGAGGGTTACAGGGGCGAACTAGTCAAACAGAGGTCTGGAGCACTTATGGCGACGAAATTAGCAGTAAAAAAAGCGGAAACAAAACAAATCCAAGCTGAAGGGCAGGATGCCCCGCTGATTGAGTCTACCAATGCGGGGGTTAAAAAGCTTCTCAAAGCGGGTAAAGAACGCGGATTCATTACCTATGATGAGCTAAACATGGCTATGCCGTCAGACGAGATGTCGTCGGAACAGATCGAGGATATTATGTCTCAGCTTTCAGAGCTCGGGATTAATGTTGTAGAAGATGAAGATTCAGAAGAAAACTCGGAGGAAGATGGAAAGGCCAAGAGCGGATCTTCCAACTCAAAGACCAACGCAAACTCTGATGAGGATTTGGGCCGTACTGACGATCCTGTGAGAATGTATCTTCGTGAGATGGGGACAGTTGAGTTGCTCTCTCGAGAAGGAGAAATCGAGATTGCTAAGCGCATTGAAGCGGGTCGAGATAGCATGATTAGTGGATTGTATGAGAGCCCGCTCACACAGTGGGCTATCGTCCGCTGGCGAGATGCTCTTAAGGATGAATTGGTCCTGTTGCGCGATATTATTGATCTGGATGCAACCTATGGCGGTTCCACTGAAGACGGATTGCAGGTTGTAGAAGAAGATCCCGAAAAACTCGAGGACGAAGACGGGTCAAATGATGACGCTGGGGATGATGAGGATGAAGAAGAAGACGGCGATGACGGTGAGGTCAATCTCTCTCTCTCGGTCTTAGAGGAAACACTGAAACCCCAGGTAATGGATGTGTTCGACCAGGCTGCCAAATTGCAGCGCCGAGCCAGTAACATGCGTGAAAAAAAGCTGGCCGCGTTCCGCGGAGGCCCAGAGTTCAAGGCTGCCTCGGAAAAAAGGCTCGTTAAAATTGAGGAAGAGCTTATAGCTTTGCTGCAACCGGTAAAACTGAATAACGCCTCGATAGAAGTATTAGTGGAAGAGCACTATAAAAACAGCAAACGGCTGGTAAATTTGGAAAGCCAATTATTACGAATGGCTACCAAAGCCAAGGTAAAACGAGAAAGCTTCATGGAGAGGTACCTCGGTTCTGAGCTTGATTCTAAGTGGTTGCAGCGTGTGGGGCGTTTGCAGGATCGAGGGTGGAAGCCCTTTGTCCAAAAGAACCGTGACAAAATTAAAGAGATTCGAAGCGAAATTGGTGAAATCTCCAATGATGTCGGACTTCCACCGCAAGCATTTCGAGATATCGTTCAAAAGATACAACGTGGTGAGCGCGAGGCAGCTCGCGCCAAAAAAGAAATGGTTGAAGCAAATCTGAGGCTCGTGATTTCTATAGCCAAGAAATACACAAATAGAGGTTTGCAGTTCCTTGATTTAATTCAAGAGGGGAATATTGGCTTAATGAAAGCAGTCGATAAATTTGAATATCGGCGCGGCTATAAATTTTCTACTTATGCGACTTGGTGGATCCGTCAGGCAATTACCCGGTCTATTGCGGACCAGGCGAGAACCATCCGTATACCGGTGCATATGATTGAGACGATTAATAAATTGGTCCGGACATCGCGGCAGATACTTCATGAAATTGGCAGAGAACCTACGCCAGAAGAGTTGGCGAAACGTCTCGGTATGCCCCTAGAAAAGGTGCGTAAGGTTCTTAAGATTGCCAAAGAGCCTATTAGTTTAGAGACACCAATTGGCGATGAAGAAGACTCTCACCTGGGTGATTTTATAGAGGATAAGAATGCTATCCAACCTTTGGATGCTGCTATTCAAGGGAACTTGAGAGAAACAACCACTCGTGTTCTCGCAAGTCTGACACCCCGAGAGGAACGTGTGCTTCGTATGAGGTTTGGGATAGGTATGAATACGGACCATACACTGGAGGAAGTAGGGCAACAGTTCTCTGTAACTAGAGAGCGTATACGTCAGATTGAAGCAAAAGCTCTCCGCAAACTAAAACATCCAAGCAGAAGCCGCTTGCTCAAGAGCTTTCTCGACACTTAGTTAGTTTGTTAGAGCCATCCTTGGGATTATTTTTCCCAGCTTTCTGAGAGCTCCCAAGAAACTTGGTTTTTGGAAGTATCTCGGCTTTTCTTGGCAGTGAAAAGATGTCGTTCCAGATCTAGACCTGTTAATGGTTTTAAGAGAATACTATAAATCCGACTAAGAGTAGTAGATTATTCCGTTGTAGCGCTGTAAAAGATCCCCACGGTGGGCCCGTAGCTCAACTGGTTAGAGCAGGCCGCTCATAACGGTCTGGTTGGGGGTTCAAGTCCCTCCGGGCCCACCATTTAACACTCACTTATGGATCCGATATACGGCGCCATTTTCATCATCGATGGTGAACCAAATAGCTCCGTCTGGACCGGTTCTTACATCTCGAATGCGACCCAATTGGTTAACCAGTAATTGCTCTTTTTCTTCGACCACATTGCCTTTGAGTGTGAGACGAACCAACCTTTTTCCTTTCAGGGCGCCAATGAATAAATTGCCATTCCACTCGGGGAAAAGAGCACCGTCATAAATGGTTGCCCCAGAAGGAGCGATTGAAGGATCCCAAAAATGTAGCGGTGGTATGACATCCGGGCGAACGGAGGTTTGGAAAGCTTGACCAGAGTAATGCGTGCCATAGGAGACCTCTGGCCATCCAAAATTTTTTCCAGGTATTGATAGGTTGACTTCGTCTCCCCCTGCAGCGCCATGCGATACCGTGAATAAGCTATTATCCAGCTTTCTTTTAGCCGCGCCTTGAGGGTTTCTGTGACCATATGACCATATTTCAGGAAGGGCTCCTGAACGACCTTTAAATGGATTATCATCAGGGGACGAACCATCTCTATTAACCCGTATTATTTTGCCGAGGTGATTTGATAGGTTTTGAACTAATCCAGGTTCACCTCGATCCCCTAGGGTAACAAAGATTTTTTTGTTATTTGAAATAGAGATCCGGGAGCCAAAATGGATATCCGATACTAGGGGCGGGTATTGCCGAAAGATTACCGACACGTTTTTTAAAAGGGGAGGGCTTTCTTGAAACGACAACCTCGCTTTTGCCAGAGATGTACGACTTTTGTAATCCGAGACCGGTTCAGAAAAAGTAAAATAGATCAGGCTGTTTTCATGGAAATCCGGGTCAATCGCCAGGTCGAGCAAGCCGCCCTGACCCCCAGTCTTTATTTTGGGTAGTCCTTTAATTGGAGGAGATACGACCCCATTCCGTACCAGTCTCATTTTTCCAATACGTTCGGTGACCAGATATCCCCTTGCATTTGGCAAAAACGCTATTGACCAAGGATGGTCAAACGGGGCGGCCATTTTTTCAACTTGCAGGTGTCCGATAGATGTGTCGACTGTCTTCACGTCGTCGGCGGAGACTGAAAAACTTGAAGATAAAACGTAAATACAGGCTAAGACTAGGTAGTGAGCTATTTTCTTTACAATATTTACCGAATGAAAAGTTAGTACCTTCATATAGTTGCCTTTAGTCAATCACTCAAATTTTGGGTAGAAAGACACCTTTTCCAGTTTTTTGTTGGTCCAATAGTTCGTAGGCCTCCACAGATTGATCAAGCGACCATTTTTCGGTGAAAAGACTATCAATATCTATTTTTCGATCTGATACAAATCGCGCACAGTCAGCTTGTCCGGTTTTGGAGAAAGTCCAATGTCCTAAGACGGAGACCTGCCGCTTTACTAAATCCTGTCCGACATTCAAGGTCACTTCGCCCCCGCTTGCTATAAAACAAGCAAAACCCCACTTCCTAACAGCGCGCACGGAAGCGTCCCGAGTTTCCTGAGTTCCGGCAGTTTCTATAGATTTGTGCGCGCCTTCGCCGTGCGTTAAATCTTTAATTGCTTCAACTGGATCAATGGCTTTGGGGTCAATTACGTCGCTTGCGCCTTTTTTAAGCGCTAGGTCGCGTCTTTCTTTTGATGTTTCAATGGCGATGACTCTTGCGCCCATCTCTGCGCCGAATTGGGCGGCTGAAAGCCCAACCGGTCCCATCCCGAAGACTGCAATGGTTTCATCACCCGCAACGTTTAGGCGTTTCAATGCACCATAGGCTGTTCCCGTTCCACAAGAAATAGCAGCTCCAGTCATAAAGGTCAGGTCATCTGGTAATGGCACTAGCGTATGTGCCGCCGCCCGCATGTAAGGGGCATGGCCACCATGCCCTTCGCCCGATCCATACACTTCTGGATCCTGATCGCATAGTTGTGACCATCCCTCAATACAATGTCGGCATTTTCCGCACCCATCATAGTGATGTACCATCACCCTATCGCCGACACGGACTTGTTCATCAGAAACGTGAGCGCCGATCTCTGCGATTATTCCGCAGGGTTCATGTCCTGCAATGGAGTAGTATTGTCCATTATGAGGTCGGCGATACGCGTGAAGGTCAGTACCGCACATCCCCGATGCTTTGATTTCTATGATAACATCTTTCGGTCCCGGTGTGGGGTCAGGGAATTCTCGCAATTCAACTCTTCTATCACCTAAAAATGTAATTCCCCTCACGTCGCTATCTCCCTGCAGCTTTAGATAAATCTTGGTACCTAATTTAAATCTCTATTACCGAATTGGTATAGGCTTGAAGAAGCCATAAATGATTTAATGGTGACGATTTGGTAGATATTTATTGCCGCTTAATATTTTCGGCCTTAAGGCGTTCTGATGCGATGATTTTTTTAAATTGATCCAATTCGATGGCTCCTGGAATCAGCTCGCCTCCGATGATAAAAGCAGGAGTTCCATTAATCCCGAGTTCTTCAGCAAGCTGATAATTTCTCATTATTTCTTGTTGAATTTTTGGATCTTGGGCGTCTTTGTTCAGCCTTTCTAGGTCTAGTCCAAGCTTTGTGGCTGTTGCCTTTATTCTCTCGTCATTGATCGGTCCTGCTCGCATCAATTCATTGTGAAACTCTACGTATTTCCCCTGCTTCTTGGCCGCAAGAGCAGACTTAGCTGCGATTTCTGAGCTTGGGCCTAAGATCGGGAATTCTTTGAAAACAAGCCGTACTCCCCCGTCTAAAATTATCAGGTCTTTTACAGTCTTAAGAACTTTTTTGCAGTAACCGCAGTTATAGTCGAAAAACTCGACAATCGTAATATCACCTTTCGGATTCCCTGTGATAGGGCTTGCCGGGTTACTCAGTAGCTCCGCTCTAAGGTTTTGTATTGCGGCAGCTTGCTGTAATTTTTTTTGATTTTCTTCTTGAACTTGGAGCGAGTCTAGCGCTTGACGGATGACAAGTGGGTTTTTCAATAAATAGTCATAAATTATCGTTTCAACGGATTTTTTTTGCTCGGTTGTCAGACCCTGCGCTTGAACCGCTTGAATGGCAGAACCGAGAATCAAAAAGACAATGAAAAATAGCTTCTGCATTTGACTCAACATGGAAAATTTTTCAGGACTTATTGCAAAAACCCTGCTTAACATTTTTTATTTTTTTGTAAATGACAATTCCTTCCGACCACGAAATTGGCTCAGAGCTTCGGGATTCGCGAGAGCCTCGACGTTTTCCACCACTCTTCCATGTATCACGTCTCGAACAGCCAATTCGGTAATTTTACCGGATTTGGTACGAGGTATGTCAGCAACCTCTAATATAACCGACGGGGTATGCCGTGGGGAAGCGCCCTCCCTTATGCAATAGCGGATCTTTTCTTGAAGGTCTTGATCCAGAATTATATTATTTATTAGCCTTACAAATAGAACAATCCTGACGTCACCGTCTGGTGTTTCCTGTCCCACCGCGATGGCTTCTTCGACCTCAGAGAGTTGCTCGACCTGACGATATATTTCTGCGGTTCCGATGCGGACACCTCCAGGATTAAGAGTAGCGTCCGACCTTCCATATATAACGAGGCCTCCTCGCTCTGTGAGTTCTGCCCAGTCACCATGATGCCAAACCCCCTGAAACCGCTCAAAGTAGGCAGATTTAAAGCGGTTCCCTGTTTGATCATTCCAAAAACCGAGAGGCATAGAAGGAAAACTATTTCTGCAGACCAGTTCACCTTTTTGTCCTACGACCGGTTTCCCCTCAGGCGAAAAAATAGCGACGTCCATGCCAAGGCATTTTGCTTGGAGTTCTCCTCGAAACACCGGTCCATTAGGATTTCCAGCGGCAAAACAACCCACAATATCTGTTCCACCCGAAATAGAGGATACACAAACGTCACTTTTAATTTGGCTATAGATGTAGTCGAAGCTCTCCGGGAGTAAAGGAGAGCCCGTAGAGAGTATCGTTCGCACACTAGAAAGATCGTGTGTGCTTTTTGGTGACAAGCCCGTTTTTTTCAACGCATCAATGAATTTAGCGGAGGTTCCAAAATGCGTAACCTTAGCTTTATCTGCATAATTAAAAAGTGCATTCCCATCGGGATGAAATGGGGCGCCGTCATAAAGCACCAGTGTTGCCTCCATTGCCAATGCGGAAACAAGCCAATTCCACATCATCCAACCAAGTGTTGTAAAGTAGAATATCCGGTCACCAGGTCGAGTATCGGTTTGCAATGCGTGCTCTTTGATATGCTGAATAAGAGTTCCCCCCGCGCCATGGATGATGCACTTTGGTGTCCCTGTCGTTCCACTTGAAAAGAGTATGTAAAGGGGGTGATTAAATGGGAAACTCTCAAAAATGATCGGTTCGGGTTCGAACGGTTTTAGGTAGTCAGCCAAATTTGTCCTATGATCAGTAGCGTCTTCGGGATTGAATGGGATAATGATTGTCTTTTCGACTGAGGCTAATTCTGATGAGATCTCATAAATTTTCTGATGGCAATCAAATTGCTTGCCATCGTAGAAGTACCTATCAACTCCGAACAGTAACTTTGGCTTAATTTGGCTAAAACGATCTAAGATCCCTTTAATTCCGAAGTCTGGTGAACAGCTTGACCAGATTGCCCCCAAGCTGGCTGCCGCCAGCATGCAGGCCACGGACTCTGGTATGTTGGGTAGCACAGCTGCAACCCTATCTCCCGCTTTGACTCCTGTTTTGATCATTGCTTGTCTCAGTCGGGATACCAGCTCGTATAGCTCTCTGTGGCTGAGATTTCTCTTTACACCATTTTCAGAACTAAAGATGATCGCTGGTTCATTGTCGCGACGTCTCAAAAGATTTTCCGCGAAATTTAGTTTTGCATCAGGAAAAAAAACCGCTCCTGGGAGTTTTTGGGCGTCACGTATTACAATGTTTCCTGCCGTTTCAGAAATCACACCCCCAAAATTCCAGAGTGTTTTCCAAAACTTTTCTGGTTCTTTGATCGACCATTGATGCAAGTCCTGATAGTTTTTACACCTAATTCCCCAGGTCTGGTCGACTAACTTTATAAACTCGGAGAGCCGTGTCTGAGCAATACGTGCTCCTGATGGTTCCCAGACTGGATTTTCACTCATCAATTTCGTGGAAAATTTCTTGGCAAATTTGACCAGCAATCGCCATATTTCCCATCGATTAGCTGTGGGTTACTTGCGAAAGCAGTTGGTGACATTGGGTATCGGCCTTCAAACATAATGGCCAAGGTGTTGATTAATCGTTCTGGTTTTAGCTCTCTCTTTGTAGCTTCTAAATACGCATCAGCATCTGGACCATGTGGGATCATAGAATTATGGAGGCTTGCTCCCCCAGGTTTGAAGCCCCCAGGTTTTGCGTCATATACACCTTTTATGAGCCCCATAAACTCACTCATTACATTCATGTGATACCAAGGCGGGCGAAAGGTATTCTCGGCGACGGACCAACGAGCAGGAAAAATTACAAAATCCATATTTGCTGTTCCAGGTGTTTCCGACGGGGAAGTTAGCACCGTGAAAATAGACGGATCAGCGTGGTCAAAAGTAACCGTGTTTACAGCTGCAAATCTTGATAGGTCATATTTAAAAGGAGCATGATTACCATGCCATGCAACCACATCGAGGGGTGAATGCGGTATTTCTGACAAGTAGAGCCTTCCTTGTGATTTAAAAATGAGTTGGCAAGGTCTTTCAATATCTTCGTAGGCGGCAACCGGGTATAAAAAATCACGCTCATTGGCAAGCATGTTTGCGCCAATTGGTCCTCGCTCTGGGAGGCTTAGGCTCTGTCCGTAGTTTTCACAAACATAGCCTCGAGCGGTTTCACTAATCGGATCTGCGCGAAATTTGACCCCTCGGGGAATTAGAACGATTTCTCCCGGGGCCGCGTCAAGCATTCCGTACTCTGTTACGAAGATCATTGCACCTTGTTCTGGGACAAAGAGCATTTCCCCATCGGCATTGCATAAGTACCGATTGTCCATTGACTTATTAACGCGATAAACGTGTGCGGCTAGACCCTTTTGAAGGCGGCAATTCCCACTTGTTGCCATGGTTGTAAGGCCTTCAATGAGGTCGGTGGGTTCTTGGGGGATCTCCAAGGGGTTCCATCGAAGAGCTCCTGCAGGAAGCAAGCTCTCATCCGAGGTGGGCGCGGTTCTGATTAGATTTGGTTCGATAGGGCTCAATCTAGAAATATGAAGGACGGACGGCCGGATCCGATATAGCCAACTGCGTCGGTTCAGAGCATTTGGAGCCGTAAAAGCTGATCCGCTTATTTGCTCTGTATAAAGGCCCATCGGGTGCCTTTGGGGCGAGTTTTGGCCTATCGGCAGCCCGCCTTCAATGGCCTCAGTGGAAAAATGATTATTAAACCCCGGCATAAATTCCAAGCCGGACGTTTGATCACTTATTTGCTCGCTGAGTTTTTGTTTTTCTATCTCGCTCATAACTTTTTATATCACATCAAAATTCCAATGGTCCGAAAATCTCCCCGCTTAGAAAAAAGATAATAGAATTTTTTAAGCTCAGTGATGCCGATTTTAATATTCTCCAAATGTGATAAGTATTTTGGCTAGCTTTCCGATGATTACAATATGTCAGCTTAACCAAAACAATTTGCTATAGGCTCCTCTCTTCCTCGGAGTCCTCAAACCCGATAGGGTTAAGAGAGAAAAGGAGTTGGGATGCGCGATAAAAATGATATTCAATTCGTAGATACTACACTTCGAGATGGCAACCTCAGCCTTTGGGCATCCAATATGACGACGGGTATGCTTTTGCCGGTCTTGGAAAATATTGAAGAGGCGGGGTTTACAGCAATTGAGCTGATGTCGGGGGCATTCTTCAAGAAGATGGTGCGAGAGCTGAAGGATGATCCTTTCGAGAGGATCCGTTTGGTTAGAGAGAAACTTCCAAAGATGCCTTTGCGTCTGATTGCCGGAAGAATGAATACATTTGGGTACGACCCACCGGTGCTGTATCAGCTTTTTCAGAAGGTTGTTGCGCAGGCGGGCATCGATCAAGTCCGAATATCCGACCCCTGGAACTCACCTGAAGGTATAATTCGTCGCGCAAAGGCCGTCCGTGTGGCTGGACAGACACCTATTCTAAACATGATTTTCTCGGTTTCTCCGCGACATACGGACCAGTATTTTGCAGAGAGAACAAAAGCAATCTCCCATCTAGGAGAAGTCATATGCTTCAAAGATCCTGGCGGCCTGTTGACGCCGGAGCGCACCAGAAAACTCACCCCTATGATACTAGAAGCTGCTGGTGATTGCGAAGTTGAATTTCATACCCACTGCACCACCGGCCTTGGGTCTTTGTGCGTTTTGGAGGCTGTAAAAGCAGGAGTGCGGATTATAAATACTGCAATCCCGCCGCTATCGGATGCATCAAGCAACCCATCTATTTTCAACGTTTGTAAAAATTTACGCGCATTAGGCTTTCAAACTCATATCAATGAAGGTGCTCTGGAACCTGTAACACCACATTTTTTGTCAATCGCTGAACAAAATGGCTTCCCTATTGGCAGAGCGGCCGACTACGACGAGGCCCAGTACATTCACCAAGTACCAGGTGGAATGATTTCCAATATGCGTTTTCAGCTGGAGAGAGTAGGAAAAGGGCATCAATTGCAGGAGGCGATGGAAGAAACTGCTCAGGTGCGAGCAGAGCTGGGGTATCCCATTATGGTTACGCCGCTATCTCAATTCGTTGGAACACAAGCCTCCATAAATGTAATGGTTGGAGGGCGTTATAGTCAGGTGACCGATCAGGTTATCGAGTACGCGATGGGTCGTTGGGGGGAAGAAGCAACAGAAGTAATGGATCAAAATATTCGAGACCGTATTCTTGATAGACCTCGCGCTCGCGAAATTGCCGCAGAGGCTGTTACCGATCCATCCTTGGATGAAATTAGAAAACAAGTGGGGGGAGTTAACCTATCGGACGAGGACCTGATACTCACATATCTTACCAGTCCGAGCGATGTTGCTTCTATGAGGAGCGTAGGGCCTCAGAGCGCTTATCCCACATCAACTAACCCTCTTGTTAAACTTGTAGCAGGGCTTGTAACCCATGGAAGTTGCGATCAATTAAACGTTCAAAAAGGCGGTACTTCGGTATTTCTTGCAAAAAGAACGCGTTAATAGAGTGAGTGGGGAAAGCAGATGACAGACTTAACCGAAACAGATGTGAAGGCAATTCTAAAGCTTTTCGAGGACTCGAACTTTGATTATCTCGAATTTGAGGATGGGGATCTCAAGTTGGCGGTGGCGAAAAATGGATACGTACCAGCGAGGGTGTCACATGATACGACTGATCAAATCCATTTTTCGGAGTCCAAGAAAGTTCAAGATGCAGCCAAAAATGAGCCAGTTTCAGATTTGATTGTAAAAGAGGTCAATGATGACGTCGCGCCAAGACAAGAAAAGGAGGTAACAGGATTAATTGCGATTAAGGCGCCCCTGGTTGGCACTTTCTATGCGGCTCCTGATCCGCAATCAGAGCCTTTTGTGACTGTAGGCAAGACTGTCGAAAAAGGTGTGACTATTGGTTTGATCGAGGTCATGAAGGTATATACTAGCGTACAGTCCGAGATCGCCGGGGAGGTTGTTGAAATTCTGGTAAGTGATACGGATACTGTGCAGCAAGGTGACGTGCTCTTCTATCTGAAGCCTTTGAACTAAAGCGCGATGTCGGTCCAGCGCGTTTTTATAGCAAATAGAGGTGAGATTGCTGTTCGAATAGTCCGGGCTTGTCATGAATTGGGACTTGAGGCAATTGCAGCTTATTCGGAGGCCGATAAGGGGGGGCTGTCGGTAAAGATGGCGGACGGTGCCGAGTGTGTTGGTGGATCACGGTCGCTTAATTCCTATCTTGCCATCGAAAATATCATTAAAGCGGCAAAAGATGCTGGTTGTGACGCTTTGCACCCTGGTTACGGGTTTCTGGCAGAGTCCCCGGTACTTGCTCGAAGATGCGCAGAATCGAACATCACTTTTATCGGCCCGCAGGCCCACGTAGTGGAACGCATGGGAAATAAACTCGAAGCGCGGGAAGCCGTGAGCAAATGGGGCGTTCCTGTGGCGCCAGGTTCTTCGGAGGTTCGAGACTGGGAGGAAGCGAGACAAATCGGTGACACGATTGGATATCCGATAATGGTTAAGGCGGCGGCGGGTGGTGGAGGAAGAGGCATCAAAGTCATTCGTGGAAAATTAGAGGTAGAGGAGAGTTTTAAAACGGCCTCAGCTGAGGCGCTTGCCGCATTTGGAGATGGTGCTCTATTTGTTGAAAAGTATATCGAAGATGGTCGGCATATTGAGGTCCAGATTTTAGGTGACGCCAAAGGTAATGTTGTCCATTTGGGAGAGCGTGATTGTTCTCTTCAGCGTCGTTATCAAAAGGTCGCCGAGGAGGCACCGGGCTCGGCCATCTCTCAATCAGTCCGTGAATTAATCCGCGAGAGTGCGGTAAAAATCTCAAAAAAAATTGGTTATCAAAATGCGGGTACAGTCGAATTCATGGTGGACCAAAAAACCGGTAAATTTTATTTTCTGGAGATGAATACCCGAATTCAGGTTGAACACCCTGTAACCGAAATGGTTACTGGCGTTGACCTAGTGCAGGCTCAAATAAAGATTGCGGGGGGCAGTCCTATACCATTTCATCAAGAGGAAGTGCGTTTTGTAGGGCATGCAATTGAAGTGCGTATAACTGCAGAAAATGCAGCTAATAGTTTTAGGCCATCACCGGGTATAATTGCCAAATGGCGTCCTGCGGGCGGTGATGGGGTACGGGTGGATACATATGGTTATCAGGGTGCGTTGGTACCGCCATATTACGACTCCCTTATCGCCAAATTGATAGTTCATGCTCCGAGCAGGGTTCACGCTATTATGAAAATGCAGCGTGCTTTGAGTGATTTCGAAGTTGAGGGAATTGATACAACAATTCCTTTTCTAAGAAGACTGGTCAGTGAGCTCGATTTTGTTCAGGGTAATTATAATACACGTTGGTTAGAGCTTAATTTGGATACGCTTACTCGATAGTTATTTCTGCCGGGGAAGCTGGAAGAAATACTCGTCGTCGTCCAGAGATTGCCACATGCGCTGTCGTTCGCCGATATCACAGGCAGGCCCCCTCCTTGGTTGAAAATTAGCAAAGCGGATTAATCTATCTTCTCCTTTAAGGTTGGCAATTTCCATAATAAGTTTTCTCATTACTGCACGTCCAAAATCCTTAAAATCGCGCGCAACGACGTAAAATGCCCCCGGACCACCTATTACACAGTCCCTATAATAGAGATCTAAATCTTTGAGTGGCGGACGACCCGAAAAAGTAGGCCGATCATTTACAATGGGGAGGCCATTAATCGTAATTCCACGTGATGCTACCCTGTCTCGCACAACATTAACTGGTTCCCCCCAATTATTGGGTCCATCTCCCGAAATATCGATGACCCTCCTAACTCCTGTGAAATTATTTTTGTCGAACCATTCAGCCCCCATCATTATGCCCGCAGAAATCGCTGTTCTTCTGGCTGTTTGCGGTTCCTCTTTTGAGAGAGCATTCGCAAATTCTAAGGCGGATTTTTTGTCTTTTATAAGTGTCCAGGGCACAATAATTTTCATGTGCCCAAACCCTGCCCATTCATAATATCCGACGGCGATTCTTCCCTTGGGGCCACGTTGAATGGCCTCCAGTATGGCGGGGTGCCTGAATGCATTTATATAGCCGTTTCTCTGAAGCATCGCCTCTTCCTCATCAACGCTACCTGAAACGTCGACCCCGAGCGCGAGCTCCAAATCAACCGAGACTTTTTCGGCTCCGGCAGATGCGCATCCTATGAAAAATGCTAAATAGATTGAAATTACTTTCTTCATGGTTTTCTGATCCTTGATGGGCTTTGCAGCATCGGTGTCCAGTCGTCATCGTCCCAGTCTCCCCATCGCTGTCTCCGCCTAATTTCGCCAATATTGCAAGGGGGCGCATTACGGGAAATAAAGTTTGCGTATATGAATTTTGTCTTCGTCGGGCGGATATCAGCGATTTCTAAAATCAACTTGCGCATAATAGCGCGACCAAAATCTTGATAGTCTTTCGCTACGATCAGGAAAGCTCCAGGACCGCCAATTACGCAATCTCTATAATACAAATCGAGATTTTGGATCTGTTGCCAGCCAGAGCTGCTTGAGCGTTGATTTACAATGGGCAGCCCATTAATCGTGAATCCTTTTTTAATCGCCCTATCCCTGGCTAAGTTCACCAATATTCCTGAGTTATTTGCGCCATCACCTGATAGGTCTATTACTTTGCGGGTACTCGAGAATTTATTGGTGGTAATTTGTATCAGCGCAAAATTTATCGCTCCAGAGATACCCGTACGCCTCGCGGATATTGGCGCTTCCAAAGATAACCTTTTTGCGAAATTTCGTGCTGATTTCGCATCATTAATTAAAGTCCAACCTACTATAGTTTTAATATTTTGCTCGCCACCCCATTCGAAATAGGTCACCGCTATTCGGCCGAGCGGACCGCGATTTATGGCGCCTATTACAGTCGGGTGGTTAAAAGCCCTGATGTAGCCCTGACGCTGCAGAGTGGCTTCCTCCTGATCGACGCTTCTTGAGACATCGCTGCCGAGAGCTAGTTGCAAGTCCACCTCTAACTTCTGTGCCGAAGCAATAGTGCTAAGACTGAACCAGATAAATGTTGAAAAAAGGGCTCTTAATTCCATTTTATTTAGACGCATCAGTCGACCCTCAAATGCTAATATTAAAAATTCTATGAGACAGGTTAAAAATATAAAAGGGCTGACGGCAGGCGGTTAGAGGCGTAGCCTCAAATAGATGTTTGGACCCCTATTTTTTAATGATTGGTTGGAGCGGCAATCACCGGCTATGCGTGGCGCTTGGTGGATGACCCTTAGCGCTTTTGGATACGCTGCCTCAATTGCGATCGTTCACCATGTGGTTCAAGAACTGCATTTTATGCAGGTCGTATTCCTTCGAAATGTTTTCGGGCTTGCATTTATGGCACCCTGGTTGTTCCGTGTCGGTCTATCAGCCCTCAAAACCAGTCGACTAAAAATGCATGCAGTCCGGGGAGCGACTTCGGCAATGAATGTATGGTTTCTATTCGCAGCGCTATGGCTTGCGCCTGTGGCCGATACTGCAGCTATTACATTTATGATGCCTATAATCGCTTCTCTTTTTGCTGTCCTTTTTCTCAAAGAAAAGACCACCGCGTCGCGTTGGTTGGCGGTTTGTCTTGGATTTGCAGGTGCGTTGATCGTAATTCGTCCGGGAATGGCTGGCTTTAATTTTGGGCTCCTTCTTGCCCTCGGTTCAGCGATCTCGGGAGCTGCCGTGGCTATTCTTATTAAGACCCTAATTCGATATGACTCCGCGGATACAATCGCATTCTACCTCTTTGTTTCGCACACAATATTCAGTCTAGGACCTGCGCTTTATTATTGGACTAATCCAACAATATTGCAGCTTGGTTGGGGTGTTGCACTTGGTTATCTCGGGACACTGATCCAGCGGAATTTTAATAAAGCTATGGGGGTAGCAGATGCAACTATTGTGCTTCCGTTCAACTTTACCCGATTAATATGGGCTGCATTATTTGGTTGGGTATTTTTTTCCGAATTTCCAGATCTTTGGACTTGGGTAGGGGGTAGCGTAATCTTTGCAGCTTCTATTTGGCTGACCCGTCTTGCAACCGCAGGCTCAAACAAAACCTAATTTGATTTTGGTAATGTAAACGCGGCGACAAGTGCAGCTGCTAATCCCATCAGTGAAAAAACAAACATGACTAATGCAATTGGTGTCCATGTCGAGTCCGCGACCAAACCACAGATTTGTTGGGAAATTCCAGCAAACATGAGTTGAGAAAAAGTCACGGCACCTGATGCGGAGCCTGCTAAGGCTGTATTCACATGCATGGCACCCGCTTGAGCGTAGGGCAAACACATACCTTGGGCGATTCCCAACATAAAGCCTGGGATTACCAGCGCATAGATTGAGAGGCCACCAAGAAATAAGACAGCTGCCATCGTAAGGACAATGACGACGTTTAGCACTGATCCTGCGATGGTCATGGTGCTGATCGAAACTCGATTGCCGATACGACCTGATACGAAATTCCCTGTCATAAATCCTGCGGGAAGAAAAAGAAACCAGAGACCAAACTCCTCGACTGGCATCTGAAGCCCTTCTGTAGCTAGGAACGCTGACGAGGTTGCCAGAGCAAAAAATGTACCCGATAAAAAACCTGGAGCCAGCGCATAGGCCGTAAATCGGGGTACAGTGATCAATGTACGATATTCTATCCAGATAGTCTTAAAGGCGCTGCTCAGACCCCTCACTCGGTTGGTTGGTCGATGTGTTTCGGGTAAATAGACTGCGACCATCAAGATAAGCATTAATCCGATAAGCGTTGCCAACATAAATATTGATCGCCAGCCGAGTGCGTCAATCATGAAGCCGCCGAGCGGGGGTGCTAAAGTAGGCCCTAGAACATAGGCCGCTGTGAGATTTGCGATTACGGGGGCAATTCTCTCCATCCCATATATGTCTCGGGCTATCGCTCGGGCAAGCACGACGCCGCATCCCGCCCCTGCCGCCTGCATAATTCGTCCAGCAAGTAAGGTATATATATCGGTTGCAAACCAGGAGAGCTCGGCACCGATAGTATAAAGTGCGAGACCGGTAAGCAGAACTGGTTTCCTGCCCCATTGGTCCGAGAGCCCTCCATATAGGATAGTAGCAAACGCCATAACGATCATGACCCATGAGATCGTCGCATAGGCCATGCTGTCACTGACGCCCAGGTCGCTTTTGACGACAGGTAGAGCCGGTATAAACATGTGCACAGCTAAAGGTGCGATTAGGGTAACCGTTACAAGGGCGGGAAAGATAAATTTGGGCTGTGACGTCGGTTCCATAACGGTCAGGTACCACGTTCTGTATTTTAACAACAGGTGTTGAGATATCGCATTATGGGTTAAGGTTTGCACTAGGGTATTCAAAAAAAGAATTTTTGGAGAGCACTATGCCGAATACAAAGCTGCCGTTGGAGCGATTCAGAGTATTGGATCTTACTAGGGTAAGATCCGGTCCCACAGCGGTAAAGGTCTTGGCAGATTGGGGTGCTGATGTTGTCAAAGTAGAGATGCCACCAATCCCGGGTCAAGATGATGGATATACGGGGTCCCGCGGCTCAGCAGATTTTCAAAATCTTCATCGAAACAAAAGATCGATGACGCTAAATTTAAAAGCCGTCGAGGGAAAAAATATTTTTTACGAAATGGTTAAAGAAGCAGACGTTGTAGTGGAAAATTATCGGCCAGATGTAAAAAATCGTCTCGGGATAGATTTCGAAACACTCAAAAGTATAAACTCTAAAATCATTCTTGCGAGTATTTCTGGATTTGGGCAGACAGGGCCTTACGCAAAAAGGCCTGGTGTCGATCAGATAGCTCAGGGCATGGGTGGGTTTATGTCCGTAACTGGGTTGCCCGGGCAGGGTCCCGTTCGAGCTGGCACCGCGATAGCCGACTTAACCTGCGGAATGAACTGTGCAACAGCAATTCTTATTGCCTTACTGCAGAGAGAAGAAACAGGAGAAGGACAATGGGTTCATACCTCGCTTCTCGAGTCACAAATTGCGCTAATGGATTTTCAGTGTGCTCGGTATTTGATTGAGAATGATGTACCTCCACAGGCCGGAAATAATCACCCGAAATCAACTCCAACCGGAGTATTTCCCACAGCAGATGGGCACATTAATATAGCGGCTGGCGGGCAACAGATGTGGACCCGGCTTTGTAAAGGGCTTGGTGCGGAGAGCCTTTATGAGGAGTCAAAATACCAAACAGCTGCCGATCGATTAGAGCATCGTGATGAACTGAATCAGGCTCTCTCAGAATACACCAAGCAAAGATCATCCAAAGAGTGGGTGGATATTTTAAATGACGGTGGCGTTCCATGCGGGCCGATTTACACAGTAGATGAGACCTTTTCTGATCCGCAGGTAGAGCATCTTGGCATCACTTGGTCGATGCGGAGTAAAGATATGGGGGAAGTCAATGTCGTTGGGCAACCCTTTAGCTTGTCCGCTGCGTGTCCGTCGGTACGCCGTTATACACCTGATGCGGGCGAACATACGGATGAAGTATTAGCAGAATTTGGCTATGAAAATAAAGAAATTGCCGAATTACGGGCGAAAGGAATTATTTAAAATCATAAAATTATACTTGCTATTTGGGGTGTTAGCCTGTTACGAGAGGAATGACTTTTGTAATGAGCCGTCTTATCCGTTCTTTAATTTCGATTTTTGAATTTGTTTTGGGTGGGACAAAGGTCCTTTACTTTAGGTCGACGTTGGGGTAGTGACCCCAATATAACACTTATATTGAAGAGGTTAATAAATGCCTACAGGCACAGTTAAATGGTTCAACCCCACCAAGGGCTTTGGTTTTATCGCACCTGAAGATGGGTCCGAAGATGCATTTGTTCACATTTCCGCTGTTGAGCGGGCAGGGTTAGGATCCCTTGCAGAAGGCCAGAAGGTCACCTTCGACCTAGAGCCAGGGCGCAACGGCCGAATGGCTGCTGCGAATATACAGCTAGCCGACTAATCATCCCCGGTGCGTCTCCTTGAAAGGCCGTCCTGAGGGACTGCCAATAAATAGAGGGCGCATGATAATACCTAAAGAAGCTGATAAAGAGGTCTGCCAGCAACTAGAGCAGCTGGCAGAGGCTGGAGCCGTCTTGGAAAAAGGCGGTCACGGCGATAAAGTGCTTGGGCATTTGTCACTCAGAGATCCTAAGGGCCGCGGCTTTTGGATGAAGAGGTCAGGCATTAGTTTGGCTGAGTTACAAGGTCCCCAGGATTTCATTTTGCTTGATTTTGAAGGCAAAAAAAAAGCTGGTGAAGGTATTCGTCACGCTGAGTGGCCCATTCACGGGGAAATTTTTCTCGCCCGTCCCGATGTAAATGTTGTTGGCCATACCCATCCCTACAATGCTGGGGTAATCTCAACCACTGAGGAGCCAATCGAGGCCTTAACTGAGGCTGGTGCATTCTTTTCTTCTGGCCTGCCCCGTTACCGAGAAACCTCGAACTTAATAATTGATAAGAACATGGGTGCTGAGCTAGCCTCAGCGTTAGGAGCCGCAAAGGCCGTTCTAATGCGGAATCACGGTATCACTTACGTTGGTTCCGATGTAGCAGAGTGTGTCGTCGCGGGCTTGCTGTGTGAATACGCCTGCAGAGACCAGTTGCGCGCTGCGATGTCCAATTTGACTTTTGAGATTAGCGCCACTGCCGCCTCTTCATCCCACCATGACATTAATTTGTCTGTTGAGGAGGCATGGCAGTCTCTTCGCCGGCAAGTTAGGAAAGCGACCGGCTTCAAACCGAAGGAGGGCGCGGATACCAACGTAAACCGATTTGTAGAAGCCAATAGAATTCTCAGTAATGAGGGCGTTGAGTTCCTTAATTGTGACCTGGTGGCATTTAAAGACCCGAGTGGTGGAATAATTTGCGGTCTTCCAGAGCTTTCATTGGGTGAGATATCAGGGAGTGATGACTTAATTCGTTTGGAGAATGCGCCTAAACATTATCGGGGAGTGAATTATCTGAAAAAAGTTTTCGCAACACTCCCAAAAACGGAGGCCGCTATTTTTTGTTGTGCCCCATCGATTGCTCTTTTTTCCTCTGCTGCTGAACCCCTTTGCCCCACTGGAGATGAGGGGAAGCATTTTGAAGGTCTATCCGTGAGACTTTTGCCCGATCAGGCAATAGAAAACATTCCCGCGGATACTAGGGTGGTGTTTCTCCCAAACGAAGGCGCCATAATTTTAGCAAACTCTCTTGAGGTAGCGTGTCTTAGGGCAATATTTCTCGAGAGGGCATGCAACGTACAAATTGATGCTGCGGCCACCGGTTTAGCCTGGGGGTGGTTGCCAGACTCTGAACAAGGAGTGGTTGGGATGACCCTAGAGGGTCAAGGGCAGATTGATAATTTCTGGAGTTTTTATAGAAGAAAGCTTGGTCGGAAAGATGCCGGTCAACCTCTTCCCGGTGAATAGAACTTGGCAGGTCTTGTTTGTGAGGAAGGCGATCTAAGAAAACACTATGTGTTGAGCAGACTGGGGTGAAAAAGATCGCTGGCTGGGAAACGAGAGCTGATTAGGCCTTGTTCGTGGGAGTATCTTATAAACCGTTCTAAATTCGCTGCGTTGTCGGAAAATCCGATCGGCCATAGATCTGTTCCCATTTGTGTAGCTTGCTCGTCCATTGCCATACGGCCCCAAGCCAATTGAGACCAGCCGGGATCGTCCCGGTACTGGTCTGCTATTTCTTTGGCTTGTTTAAACATGCCAAAGAGTATGCGGGGTAATTCTGGGTTTAACTCTACGACTTTGTCTTGAATAGCTACAATGTGCATGATCGGAAAATAGCCATTTTTCTTGTAATAATCGACGCAGGCGGCCTTAGGATCCTCATATATTCTGCGGATCGTTCTTCCATCAAAGGTAGAAGGCACTCTCGAGAGGAATAGGGCGTCAATAATTCCTTCTGAGAGCATATCGCCCAAATCTGTATCATGAGGAACATATTCGATTTTCCACCCTTTGGGGGTGTCAAAAGAAATCGTTTCTCCAGAACGCACAACCCAATTAATTGATTCGAGGTCTACTCCGTACTCATTAGCCGTATCTCCTTTAGCAAGGACCGCTAATGTGGTTTGGAAGCTTTGGAGGCCTACCCTCTTTCCGGATAGTTGCGAGGGGTCATGCAGTCCCGTTTTATCGTGGACGTAGATTTGTGTCTGGCTAAAAAGGCGGCGGGGAAATACCGGTATCCCAGAGAAACTAAGTCCACGCGCTTTTGCCATAACAAAAGAAGACAAGGACACTTCAGCGGCATCAAATTCCATTTCTCTGAGCATCCTCTTATGCCTGTGAGCTCCATCTCTCAACGCCGTGGTTTCGCCAACCTGAAGGACAGTAAGATCGAGTCCATTTGGAACCTGAATGGTCCCATCAAAGAAGGGGAAATGCCGATCGTACCTATCGATAGCGAGGGTTATTGGGCTGCTCATTCTCGTATCATTACACAAAGATTTTCTTTTCCAATATGTTTTTTGCTCAGATAAATGCATTGCGTACAAGCTTTAAACACCATTGACCGTCTCCTCTCATTTTCTTTGTGGGAGTTGTCTGCATTACATCACCTGCGATCTAAGCACTTCTTAATAAAAATAAATTGGTTTTTGTATTTTGTAGGTTATTTGTTCCTTCAGGGCATTGAAATCAGCACCCTCGTTGCGCTAGAAAACGCGGGTCTTTTTTGTTTCCCAAAGGAGCTCGAAGTGGCCGGTTACCAATATATTTATACAATGCAGGGGCTTTCCAAAATCTATCCCGGCGGACGTGAGGTCGTGAAAGATGTCACCCTTGCTTTTTTGCCGGGAGCGAAAATCGGAGTTCTCGGGGTAAACGGTGCGGGTAAGTCTACCCTGATGAAAATCATGGCGGGATTGGATAATGAATTTAGCGGAGAAGCCTGGTCTGCGGAGGGGGCAACCGTTGGTTATTTGCCTCAGGAACCAGAGCTAGATGCCACGAAGAGTGTGAAAGACAACGTCCTCGCGGGAATGGGGAATGTGACAGAGCTGCTGGCAAGGTTTGAGGAAATCAGCTTGAAGTTTGCAGAGCCCATGGATGACGATGAGATGAATTCATTGATCGAAGAACAGGGCAAGCTTCAAGAGCAAATTGATGCCGTTGATGGGTGGGCAATTGAGCATAAAATTGATGTAGCGATGGACGCTTTGCGCTGTCCGGCAAGTGATGCCGACGTCGGAAAACTGTCAGGGGGCGAACGACGCCGGGTGGCATTATGTCGTCTGCTCTTGCAGAAGCCTGACCTGCTGCTTCTTGATGAGCCTACCAATCACCTTGATGCCGAATCTGTTGCCTGGCTGGAGCGTTTTCTTCATGAGTATGAAGGGACGGTAGTTGCTGTTACCCATGATCGCTATTTTCTCGATAATGTCGCTGGATGGATTTTAGAGCTTGATCGGGGGCGGGCTTTGCCTTTTGAGGGTAATTATTCATCTTGGCTTGAGCAGAAACAAAAACGTATAGCCCAAGAGGAACGCGAGGAGTCAGCCCGTCAGAAAACCTTGGCCTCTGAATTGGAGTGGGTTAGGTCATCGCCACGTGCTCGCCAAGCGAAAAATCGGGCGCGCATATCAGCCTATGAAGACTTACTTGCTAAATCTCGCGATAAGGTGCCGTCGACATCACAAATTGTAATTCCAGCGGGTGAACGGCTTGGTAATCTGGTTATTGAGGCAGAAAAAGTCTCAAAGGCGTTCGGCGAAAAATTACTCGTGCAGGATTTAAATTTTAAATTACCACCCGGAGGGATAGTAGGGGTAATAGGGCCTAATGGCGCCGGTAAAACGACTCTATTTCGTATGATAACGGGTAACGAAGAACCAGATTCTGGTGTTCTTCGAATGGGTGATAGTGTCACACTGGGGTATGTGGATCAGTCAAGAGACTCTTTGGCAGCAGATAAAACTGTTTGGGAAGAAATTGCAGAGGGTGAGGCAGAGGTTGACCTCGGGGGAAGAAAAGTCCAGAGCCGCGCCTATGTTGGGTCGTTCAACTTCAGGGGTCCTGACCAACAAAAAAGAGTAGGGCAGCTGTCTGGTGGCGAACGTAATCGAGTGCATTTAGCAAAAATGTTGAAGTCTGGCGCTAACGTCCTCCTTTTAGATGAGCCAACCAATGATTTGGATGTTGACACGCTGCGGGCATTGGAAGAAGCACTTTTAGACTTCGCGGGATGCGCAGTTGTTATCAGTCACGATCGTTGGTTCCTGGACAGAATTGCGACCCATATTCTGGCTTTCGAGGGAGATAGCAAGGCAATCTGGTTTGAAGGGAACTATGAGGATTACGAAGAGGATCGGAAAAGAAGGCTTGGTGAGAAAGCCGATCAACCGCACCGTATTAAATATAAACCCCTTACTAGGGGCTAGCCGATAAACCTATCCTTGGGTGCGATTCCGTAGGGCTATCAACAAGCCATCAACCCGTCCACCATTTTGACTGATGATTGAGCTAAACTCATCTCTTTGGGTAATCGCCATACTGATTCCCTCGACTAATACATCAACTATAAGATGCCCTTTTCTATCTCTTACGCGCCAATGGACGGGGACTGTTCTTCCGTCTCTGAGGATAATTTCAGACGCCACCAATTTATCCCCACCTTTCAGTTCCCGAATTGTACCGACTTTAAATTTTTCACCACTGTAGCCTGAAAAGCGGGTCGCGTAGGCCTTCACTACAAAATTTTCAAATAGCCGGACATATTCTTGTTGTTGGGATCTGGTGGATCGGCGCCAATAAACTCCTAACGAAAACCTTGCTAAAAGCTTAACATCAAAAGACTCGTTAAAGATTTTTCGGAACTGGGCTTCTCTCTCTGCAGAAGACAGACCTGCCTCCTGCAAAGACGCAATGGCCCTTTGTCCGACGTCTCTAATGAACTCATCCGCTTTATCGGCCGCAGAAATCTGTTGCGGTGCTATGAGGAGCAGCGCCAGGGTAAATGTGGCGAGACCGATCAGCTTCTTAAACATTAATTTCGATACGCTCATAACCATGCACAGATTTTAGCGTTGGTGTTCTATTTGGGCAACGCTCATTTATGTCGGACTAAACGCAAAAGAATTTTTATTTGCTAAAAAACCTAAAGTGCTGGTGACTAATTTTCTTAAAAAACTTTTGGTTTTTCTTAGTATCATATAACATATTTACATATCTACAAAAATAGATATGTTATAATGGTTAAAGGCTTCCACATTTTTTTATTTTGCCCTGTCGCCAGTTATTGAGGTTCTAAACTTGGAAAATTTACTTGTCGCATTAAAGGCCGTGGCTGATCCCACGAGGCTAAGGTTACTGGCAATTAGTTCAAAAAGCGCGTTGTCGGTCTCTGAACTGACAGAGATCATGGGACAAAGCCAGCCTATCATCTCGAGACATTTGAAGTTGCTCTATGATGCGGGATTGTTGGATCGATTTAGAGAGGGAAAAAGCGTTTACTACCGGTTATCTGATGACGGGTACCGAGAGGGTAATACAGCCCGTAAGATTTTGTCTCTTGTGCCCATGAATTCGTTTGAAATAGAGCGCGACAGTCTCAGGCTGGAGGAAATTATTTTATCGAGGGGTGTTCGGGCGGCTGAGTATTTTCGCCAACACGCCGGGGAGTGGGGATCGATCAGGTCTTTGTATGTCGACGAGGAAAAAGTAGAAGAACTTTTGTTAGATAGATTTCCGGAACATGTAGAGAATTTGCTCGATATAGGCACCGGGACTGGGAGGATGTTGCAGGTTTTCGCGGATCGTGTGGATAGGGGCATCGGCGTAGATACTTCATATGAGATGCTCTCTTTGGCACGAGCTGCGCTCGAGAAAAACGAAATTCGCCATTGCCATGTGCGGTATGGGGATATGTACAGGTTACCGCAAATTAACATAAATTTTAACATAATTGTTATTCACCAAGTGCTTCGTTATTCGCAGGACCCAGCCGCGGCAGTCGACGAGGCATCTAAAGTTTTGAAGCCCAACGGCAAAATGTTTGTCGTTGATTTTGCGCCTCATAGCGTCGAAGTTTTAAAGGAAAAGCACGCACATCGTTGGTTGGGTTTCGATGATAGAGAGGTCCTAAGTTGGTGCAAAAAGGCTGGACTTGCTATCGAAGAAACTCATGAATTATTCGGAGAACCCATAACTTTAAAATTTTGGGTTTTATCAAAGCCTAAACCGCTCAATCATGACATAGCGAATAGCATCCAAGATGGGTTTGCACGATCCAATCAGGAAATATGGAAATGAGTTCCGGATTATTGGAAACTCGTGCACTGGACACGTTGGTTTTTCCAAAACGGAAAAATGATTTAAGCGTTTCTTTTGAATTTTTCCCTCCAAAAACAGAAAAGATGGCGATTTCCCTTTGGGATTCAATTAAGAGGATTGAGCCTCTAAAACCTCAGTTCGTATCTGTTACCTACGGGGCGGGTGGATCAACACGTGCGAGGACCCATGAGACATTGGCTCGGCTATTAACGGAATCCAGTTTAACACCAGCAGCCCATTTAACCTGTATTGGGGCAAGCCGGGAAGAAATCCAAGAGATAGGCCGCCAGTATTGGGATATGGGGGTCCGCCATATCGTTGCTTTGAGGGGTGACCCACCGGACGGACAAGTAAACTATCAGCCCCACCCCGAAGGCTACGCTTATGCCGTCGAACTTGTCACTGGCTTAAAAAGTATCGCTAACTTTGAAATTAGTGTCGCCGCCTATCCGGAAACGCACCCCGAGGCTTCCAGTGCGGAAAGTGATATAGACAATTTAAAGCGCAAACTTGATGCCGGAGCAGACCGAGCCATTACGCAATACTTCTTTGGTGTTGAACCATTTTTAAAGTTTATGGATCGGGTCACATCGGCAGGGATAAAGGCACCGATAGTACCCGGGATCCTTCCGGTTCAAAATTTTGAGCAAGTGGTAAAATTTAGTGCTTTATGTGGGACAAAGATCCCAGATTGGCTCAGTGATTTATTTTGTGGGCTCGATAATGACCCAGAAACACGAAAATTAATTGCTGCAACGGTTGCGGCAGAGCAATGTCGCCAACTTCAAAGTCATGGTTTCAAAGAATTTCACTTCTATACATTGAATCGGGCGGATCTCTCATACGCTATCGCCTACCTATTAGGTTTTAGACCAGAGCCCATCCGATAATGAGTAGCAAGTCAAAGAAACCATTTGAACCGCGGGGCGCGAGTGCCCGTGCTCGTCGGATAACTCTTCTACGAGAGCGGCTTCTGGATCAAATTTTGGTCATGGATGGTGCAATCGGGACAGAAATCCAGCAACGCAGGTTTGATGAAGCAGAATTTCGTGGGAGCCTTTTCCAAAAGGTGCAATGCCCGCAAGCGGGTAACAATGATCTGCTTACATTGTCGCAGCCAGAGTTTATCCGAGGGGTTCACCTAGAGTATCTGCGAGCCGGAGCAGATATAATCGAAACAAATACGTTTAGTTCGACCCGTATTGCCCAGGCTGACTATCAAATGGAGGAAGTCGTATACGAGTTAAACGTAGAGGGAGCCCGGCTCGCCTGTAGTGCTGTCCATGAATTGGAGGTGGAAGACGGGATCACCCGTTTCGTCGCTGGCGTCCTAGGGCCAACAAATAGGACGGCTTCGCTCTCGCCTGACGTTGAAGATCCGGGGTACAGAAATATTTCCTTTGATATTTTAGTGGAGAGTTATCACGAAGCTGCCGCGGGGCTTATTGAAGGAGGCGTCGACCTCATACTAGTTGAGACAGTCTTCGATACTCTTAACTGTAAAGCAGCACTTTACGCTGTAGATAAGGTATTAGAGGAACTTGGATCCCCGGAGATACCTATTATAGTGTCAGGTACCATCACCGACCAAAGTGGCAGAACTCTAACTGGTCAAACCACCGAGGCATTTTACAACTCAATCCGACACGCGAACCCGATAGCCGTAGGGCTAAATTGTGCACTCGGCGCGGAACAGTTGCGTCCATATGTGGATGAACTCTCGCGCTGCAGCGAGACTTTTGTTAGCTGTCACCCGAACGCGGGTCTACCAAATCCCTTTGGCGGTTATGATCAAACGCCAGAGGAAATGGCGGAAATACTGGGCGAATTCGCCAAAACGGGGCTCGTTAACATTGTTGGGGGATGTTGCGGAACAACCCCAGCGCACATCAAAGCGATTAAAGGCGCTGTTGCATCATGGGGGCCCCGTAAATTGCCTGGTTTGGCCCAAAAAACACGTCTTTCCGGTCTGGAACCTCTAAATATTGGTTCGGACTCCTTATTTGTTAATGTCGGGGAAAGAACGAATGTTACGGGCTCTGCGCGTTTTGCTGAGCTAATACGAAATGACCAATTCGAAGTTGCTCTCGAGGTTGCGCGGCAACAGGTCGAAAACGGCGCTCAAGTCATAGATATTAACATGGATGAAGGCCTTTTGGACTCCAAGGGGGCAATGGAACGGTTTTTAAATTTGGTCGCTGCGGAGCCAGATATTAGCCGGGTCCCCATAATGATTGACTCTTCTAAATGGTCGGTAATTGAAGCTGGTCTCAAGTGTGTTCAAGGCAAGTGTATCGTCAACTCCATAAGCCTAAAAGAGGGGCTTGCTCCATTTATTAGCCAGGCCCAAGAAATAAAACGCTATGGAGCAGCAGCTGTCGTCATGGCATTTGACGAGGACGGTCAGGCTGACACGGCAGATCGTAAGGTGGAAATTTGCGAGAGAGCCTATAAAATTCTCACAGAGGATGTTGGTTTCCCTCCAGAAGATATTATATTTGATCCTAATATCTTTGCTGTTGCGACAGGGATCGAAGAGCACGACAACTATGCAGTTGATTTCATTACGGCTTCGAAATTAATCACAGAAAGTTGCCCCGGTGTTAGAATTTCTGGGGGTGTCAGCAATGTTTCTTTCTCGTTTAGAGGCAATAACGTGGTCAGAGAGGCCATGCACTCAGTTTTCTTGTTCCATGCTATCCGCGCGGGGCTTGGCATGGGTATCCTCAATGCAGGAATGATAACGGTTTATGAAGATATTTCCGAGAGGCTAAGAGATCGGGTAGAGGATGTAATTCTTAATCGACGGCCCGATGCGACAGAGCGCTTATTAGAGATCGCAGAAGAATTCAAAGGAACTGGGTCGCGCGTAGAGAAAGATCTTTCGTGGCGTGATAGTCCTGTTACCAAGAGGCTTAGCTACTCTCTAGTCCATGGGATAAATGAATTTATTCTTGCCGATACAGAAGAAGCAAGGCTTAAGTCTAAAAGGCCACTGGATGTGATAGAAGGTCCCCTTATGGATGGTATGAATATCGTTGGGGATTTATTTGGAGAGGGCAAAATGTTCTTGCCACAGGTGGTAAAAAGTGCCCGCGTGATGAAACAAGCAGTTGGGTACCTAGTCCCTTTCATAGAAAAAGAAAAGGGGGATTTGGGGGCGGCCCGGCAAAGCAAGGGGAAAATAGTGCTGGCGACAGTAAAAGGCGATGTTCACGATATTGGGAAAAACATCGTCGGTGTAGTAATGCAGTGCAATAATTACGAAGTTGTGGATCTGGGGGTGATGGTCCCAGCAGATAAAATACTTGAGGCCGCTCGGGCCGAGAAGGCTGATATTATCGGGCTCTCAGGACTAATAACTCCGTCTCTGGACGAAATGATCCACGTGGCTTCAGAGATGGAAAGGCAGGGCCTAGACCTACCACTGTTAATTGGAGGCGCCACGACCTCGAAAGTTCACACGGCCGTCCGGATAGCACCAGCCTGCAGCCATCCGGTCATTCATGTAGTTGATGCGTCGCGAAGTGTATCAGTTCTCTCTAACCTTCTCTCTTCAGACCGTCGAGAGAAATTCGTGGGTGAGATCCAGAAGGACTATCGGGATCTGAAAACCCGTTACGAGTCCCGAGAGGACACTAACGGCGGTGTTTCGCTTAAAAAAGCGCGCGTTAACGCATTTAAAACAGATTGGTCTCAAATTAAACCGGTAAAGCCCAGATTTTTGGGTACAAAAGTTTTTGATGACTATCCGCTTGAAGATTTGATACAGAGTGTCGATTGGACCCCTTTCTTTCAAACTTGGGATCTCCACGGTCATTTTCCAGGCATTCTTGAAGATCCAGTAGTCGGGGAAGTTTCGAGAAGCCTGTTCTCCGATGCGCAAAAAATGTTAGATAAAATTCTGAGCAAAAAACTATTGTCTGCGCGCGCCGTGATAGGCTTTTGGCCAGCAAATTCGTTTGGTGATGATATTCTGTTGTTTGGCGATGAAACTCGTACAAAACAAAGCGCGGAGCTCCATATGTTACGACAGCAGGGAGAGAAAAGCGGTAACCGGCGCCCAAACTTTTGTCTCGCTGATTACCTTGCTCCGGTTGGTAGTGACGTAAATGATTATCTTGGGGCATTTGCCGTATCTGCGGGTTTTGGCATTGAACAAATAATAGGTGAGTATGAGGCGGCGCATGATGATTACAGTGTAATCATGATTAAGGCCCTGGCCGATCGATTAGCCGAGGCTTTTGCTGAAAGAATGCATGAGAGGGTTCGCAAAGAATTTTGGGCATATTCACCCGACGAGCAGCTGGATAACGTTGCACTCATTCAAGAAAAATATCGTGGTATAAGGCCAGCACCCGGTTATCCAGCGTGTCCAGATCATACGGAGAAAGACACTTTGTTCGCTCTATTGGAGGTTGAGGACAAAATTGGGATGTCACTCACGGAAAGCTTTGCTATGAACCCTGGCGCCTCTGTCTCAGGGTGGTATTTTTCCCATCCTGAGTCGCGTTACTTTGGGGTGGGAAAAATTGGCCGTGATCAAGTCGAGGATTATGCAGAACGCAAAGGTCTTAGCGTAGTTGATGCAGAAAAGTGGTTAAAGCCCAATCTTGCTTATGGGATCCTAGACAACCAGCGTCCACCTCCTCTCAGAACCTCAATTATGACTTTTTGTATCTTGCTAAAAAATGAAGCGCAACGTACCACCACGTCCGTAATAAACGGCGAAAGTCTGAGCTAATTTGTTGGTTATCTGCGTTACCTTAACTCAATCGCATATTTTTCAACGGCTGGAGTTTTCTTCACAATCCCCTGCTTTTTCAGAAACTTGGCAAATGCCTCGTATCGCTCAGTACTCAGCGCACCAGGGCGTAATGCAAAGCGCGGTAGGGTATCGCGCCAGGCACGACGATTGAGTTCATCATCAAGTTTTTTTCGCCCCTTAATGAATAAATTCCAACTTTCTTTGGGATGATTGACCAGGTACTGGACACCGGCCTCCAGCGCCGCAACAAACTTTTTAAGTGCGGGCCGTCTCAAGTCTTTTTGATTGGCGACAACGATTAACTCGTCATAGGCAGGAACACCTTCTTCTTCAACATAGAATGCTCGCCCCGCACGCCCCTTGAGATCGAGTTGGTTGAGCTCGAAATTCCTAAAGGCCCCGATCACTGCATCGACCTTTCCCGAAATGAGAGCGGGAGAAAGGGCAAAATTGACATTAATCAACTCGATATCTTTTAGGGTCATACCTTGGCGAGAGAGCATCGCTGATAGCAGCGCGTCTTCAAAGCCGCCTACCGAAAAACCAACTTTTTTACCTTTCAAATCTCTGATTGACTTTATAGGTCCCTCTTTTAAGACCACTAGTGAGTTAAGGGGGGTCGCAACTAACGTCGCTATTCTTACTAAAGGCAGACCTCGGTCGGCTTGAATATGGAGTTGAGGCTGGTATGAGATCGCCAAGTCTGCTTTCCCTGCTGCCACCAATTTTGGAGGTGCGTTGGGATCTGCTGGGGCTTTAAACTCTACTGATAAACCCGCTGCTTTGAAGTAGCCTCTTTCCTGAGCAACGTATAGCGGTCCATGATCTGGATTGATAAACCAGTCCAAAAGAACTGTTAAACGCTCTGAGGCAATTGCTGAGCAGGGCAATATTAGCGTAGCTATAAGGGCAGCCATCCAAGAGTTTTTTTCATTATTTTCTCCTTGGTCCGTCTTGTCACCATCTAATGTAATGACGAAGAACAGCATCGATTGAGAAATACAATATGCACGAAAATAGAGCTAAAACAAACAGTGCTGCGAACATTACTTCGATTTGAAGCCGCGCATTAGCATGGAGCATCAGGTAGCCAAGCCCAGCACTAGAGCCAACCCACTCTCCCACGATTGCGCCTATAGGAGCAACTGCCGCCGCGACCCTTAGACCCGATCCAAAAGCGGGCAAAGCGGCAGGCAACCTAATCATGATGAGGGTTTGTCTGCTGGATGCTCCCATGACCTTGGCTAAGTCAAGCCATCCCTTTTCTGTGCGTTTTAGACCATCGTGAAATGCCGCTGTAACGGGAAAGAATATGATCAGCACAGCCATGGCGACTTTTGAAGCCGCTCCATAACCCAGCCACAACACTAAAATGGGAGCCAATGCAAAAACTGGTATAGCCTGGCTTATAACCAGAACAGGCATCAGCCAAGTTTCAGTGGGCTTCCATAGAATCATAATGAGAGCGCTTATTGCGCCAAGCATTGTACCAATGATCAAGACCAGCAATGATTTCGGCAAAGGTAATCATCGAGTTTTTTGCCAAAGTGTCGTAGTGAGTTTCAAAGGCCGCTAGAACGTCAGTAGGGCCTGGTAAAATATAATCTGGAACTCCGGTGACCCAAATGATTGTCTGCCAGAGAAAAATAATCCCTGCGAGGACTAAGATCACTCGGATGAGGTTTTTCATTTTACCCACGGATTTTCTCAAGAATTTCTGCTCGTCCGAGAGCCATGCCGGCGCCGTCTAATTCTCTTGGCCTCTTGCCAGTTGGCATATTTGTCAGAATTTCTATTTTTGCGGGGTTACCTCTCATAACCAGGATTTGATCCCCCATACGGAGTGCTTCCTGCGGATCATGTGTTACAAGCAAAACCGTCTTCCCACTCAATATTTCAGCGGCTAAATCCTGCAAACCTATTCTAGTAATGGCATCTACTGAAGAAAATGGTTCGTCCATCAAAACAATTTGCCGATCCTCGAACAGAGTCCTCGCGAGAGCTGCTCGCTGGCGCATTCCCCCAGAGCACGCACTTGGGTAAAATTGGGTCTCTTTGCCTAAGCCAACTCTTTCTAAAAGATCATGCGCAAGGGACAAGTTCTCAGGGCTGAAATTTCCTCGGAGGCGGGACCCAATCGACACGTTTTCCGCAAGGGTAAGCCAAGGCATTAACAAATCCTGTTGGGCCATATAAGTTATTTTCCCATCAGGCTTGCTCTCGCCTGCGAACACTAGCTCAGAGGCGGTTGCTTCATTCTCAAGGCCTGCAATCAAACGAAGCAAAGACGATTTTCCGACCCCACTTTGTCCCAACAAGCAGGTCCAACCACCAGTGACCAGCTTCATATCAATGTTATTGAAGATGACAGCCTGGTCGTAAGCCAGCCTGGCGCCCTTTACATATGTTTCACCTATGTTTGAAGAAGGCATCAATTTTCAAGTATTCAATAATGTTAACTAATTTATATTGCTTAAGTTAATTTGGTGCCAAGTAAATCCTGGTATCTTTTCCAACCACTAGAGAGAAGGTGGACAATTTTTTCTCCCTATTTAGCTTGCCTAATCTAACTCTTTAGTGAGGGTTCGGTAAGGCCTAAACCTCTTCCTTGCGATCAGGTTTTACCCTAGGAATTTTCGAGCACGCTTACCCTTGGCTCTGCACCCCAACGGCGAATGAAACGGTTAAGTTCAGCAAATTCGGGGGGCACATTCTGGTCGGAATAGTCAGGCGTAAATAGCAACATTCGAATCAGATGGCGACGCAGTTCGGGTTCCGGCCAATCCTCATAATCAGTACGACTGTGAACCATTAGATGATTATTCAGGAACTGAATATCACCAGGCTCAAATTCCATATCCAGCCTAATGTCATCGCGCGAGGCTAGCTGGTTGAAGTAGGTCATACCCTCGATTTGCAAAGGACTTAGTGGATCGACTTGCTCATATCTTTGGGCACTTTCGACATATTTCATCCCAAAGCGTGAGAAAAAGCGACCTTTGTGCATGGCGAAGGTGGGTGCCATATAAAAGGGATCTTCGCCAGGGAATTCCTCTCCTCTATGGTCGATTGCAAATTGTTCATATAAAGCCGCCAGCAAATCAGGTCTGGTTCGTAAAATTTCATCATGGATGGTCACAGCACTCGAAATATTGCTTGTGCCGCCTGATTTAGCGACTTGAAGGCACAATAGCCCGACCACATCAGACTTATCACAATGGAAAGGCAGGTGAACTGTTGTTTGGTAGCCTCGAACTTTGTGGTTTTCATTCCAGTCCTCTAGGCCTGCCGCTTTCACGTGCCCAAGCAGTTCACCCATCATGTTTTGAGCGACTGGTTCCCCCAGATATTGGCCAATTCCCCAATAAATTGCAGTGGATTTGTCTTCTCCCCATTTTGCTACGGGAAGACCTCTAATCAGTTTCAGCCCAGGGCCGTGTTCTAATTCTGACCTAATAGAGGCGAGTTTCTTGCCTAAGCCATGAAGAGGGAAATCTGTTTTGGTAATATCGTATATGGTTTTTCCCTGAGCCCTCGCATTTTCGAAGGCGTGCTCCAATTCCACGATGTCCGTTTCATTAAGGTGAAATATCCAATCCGCAGAAGTCTGAATTTTCGACCCCATCCAGGCAGCCGGGCCACCGACAGGATTGGTGGGTACTGAGACTTGTTTTGGCATGAGCTTCGCTAATGATTGTTAAACCCAAGCGATTATCATATCGATTGCCCTACTTGCGCAATGGGGAACACCCCGTAATAAATAGGCCTCATAGTATTTGTGAGGAAAATTTTGCGTAATCTGGAGTCTTTTTTTAATCCCAAGGGTGTGGCCGTGATAGGCGCATCTTCAGTGCCCGGTAAGCCAGGTCGAACTGTAATTGAGAATTTACAAGCAAATGGGTTTAAGGGAGCCATAAAGCCTGTAAATCCGAAGGGCGGTGTGATCTGTGGGTGTCCCGTGATTCCTAGTATCTCTGACTTACCCGAAGGCATCGATACCGGGATAATTATGCTGCCGGCGTCTCAAACTCCAAAAGCGCTTGAGGCGTGTGCCGAAAAAGGTCTTACATCCGCCGTGTTAGCCGCCGGCGGATTTGCTGAGGTCGATGAGGGAGGTCAAGATTTGCAGCGCGAACTCTCTACAGTAATAGAAAATACTGGCATACGGGTTTTGGGGCCAAATACGGCAGGCCATATTTCCACACCTGGGGATTATACCTCTAGTTTCTTTCCGCTTGGGAAAATACCGAAAGGACCCATCTCTTTTGTCGCTCAGACTGGTAATTTTACAGGGGCGATGATGCGGTCAATCATTTCGGGCGAGCATTATGGTGTTGCTAGATGCGTTGGGCTTGGAAATGCAGTTGATATTGATGAAGTTGATATTTTAAAATTTTTGGCAACTGATCCGAAAACCAAAACTATTTTTATTTATTTAGAGAGTCTGCATAGGCCAAAAGAGTTCTTGGATGTAGCCAGAAAAGTCACGAAAAATAAGCCGATTATTATGCTAAAGGGCGGCACGACAGACGAGGGTGCCAGAGCTGCCCAATCTCATACCGCTTCGTTGAGTTCAGATGATAACGTGCTTGATGGAGCCCTTAGCCAGGCGGGCATCGTCAGAATAGACGAGTTTTCTCAGTTGTTTACGATCGCAAAAGGGGCAGCAATGATGCCGGTTCCCAAGGGACCAAGGGTGGGATTTGTGTCACCGTCTGGAGCCTTCATCGTTCACATATCTGATATCTGCAAACAAAGGACGGTATTAGAGTTTCCAAAGCCTATGAAGAAGACTCAGACGAGGCTTGAGGAAATTTCGCCACCCTTCATTAATATTACGAATCCTGCGGATGTTTTCCCTGCGGCTACCGTAAATGGGATGGAGTTTGCTTGGCGGGAGTCAATGAAAGCCCTGCTGTCGGACCCGAGGGTTGACGCCGTCGTGACGATCCTGATCCTTGCCGATGAACTCGGTAAAATGAATCTAGAATTTTTACCTGAGTTGGCCGCGGAGTTTCCAGAAAAGCCCATATATGTCTCTTTTAGTGGTGATGAAAATAGTAACAGGGAGGCTTCCGCTTTTCTCGAGCCAGCCGGGGTTCCTACATTCCCCCGGATAGAGGATCCATTTAAGGTACTTGATGTAATGGCAAGGGCTCGTAAGGCCTTAATGTAACGGTGTAATTGTTGCCCACTCGCCTTTTTTAAAGCCATTCTCCGAGGTTATAAATACAATAAAACCTATCTTGATTGGCTCGGGCATAGGATCTGGTGATAATTAGAAGATATCCGATTCGTTTAATGTCATTAAAACTAAAATTTTTAAATACACCCATTAGATCTTTATAAAATGGTATCGCAAGACCTCACTCAAGAAAAAGAAAACCGCGGATTTTTGTCCCCAGAGCCTCGGTATTTATCAGTGCTCAACGAGGGTCAATTAAGGGCAGTTAGAGCGTTAGACGGTCCCGTGCTTGTGCTGGCGGGAGCGGGGACAGGGAAGACACGGGTGCTTACCACTCGCTTGGCACACATTTTGGTCACCAGACGGGCATTTCCTGGCCAAATACTGGCGGTCACTTTTACAAATAAAGCTGCAAGAGAAATGCGTGAGCGGGTAAATGGTCTTGTCGGTGAGGTGGCAGAAAATCTGTGGATTGGTACCTTTCACTCCGTTGCAGCCCGCATCCTTCGTCGACATGCGGAGGCGGTAGGTCTTAAGCCTAATTTCACCATTCTTGACTCAGATGACCAAATCAGACTCCTTAAACAAATTATGCAGGCGGAAAACATCGATACCTCGCGTTGGCCTCCGAGGAGCCTGCTGGGCATAATCCAGCGCTGGAAAGACCGCGGGCTGGCCCCTGCGAATGTCTCTGTTGCTGAAGCGGGGGATTTTGCCAACGGGAAGGTCTTGGATCTATACAGAGATTATCAATCAAGATTAATTACACTAAACGCTTGCGATTTTGGCGACCTTCTTTTGCATAATTTAAAACTGTTTACCGAACACAATGCCATTTTAGCGGATTATCAGCGGCGTTTTAAATATATGTTGGTGGATGAGTATCAGGATACGAATGTTGCCCAATATTTATGGCTTCGGCTTTTAGCGATGGAACACAGAAATATTTGTTGCGTCGGAGATGACGACCAGTCGATCTACAGCTGGAGGGGTGCTGAAATTGGGAATATTTTAAAATTTGAGAAAGATTTTGATGGCGCACAGATAATAAGGCTTGAACAAAATTATCGATCGACCCCAGAGATTCTCGCAGCAGCATCAGCCCTAATTGCTCATAACTCGGGTAGGCTCGGGAAAACATTATGGACTGAGGCGGAGAAAGGGGAAAAGGTATCTGTTCGAGGTGTATGGGATGGAGAGACAGAGGCAAGGGAAATATGCGATGAAATAGAGGCAGTCCAAAGGGGCAAGGTCTCACTTGATCAGGTAGCTGTACTGGTCAGGGCTTCTTTTCAGATGCGTGAATTTGAGGAACGTTTTATTACCACAGGAATTCCCTACCGTGTGATTGGTGGTCCGCGTTTTTACGAGAGAATGGAAATTAGGGATGCGATCGCCTATTTTCGGCTCGTTTCCAGCCCAACTGATGACCTCGCGTTTGAACGGATTGTCAACACGCCCCGACGTGGGATTGGAGCGGCGACTTTACAAACCATCCATCAACTTTCCCGAAGCACCGATATACCTGCAGTGGAAGCTGTGCGAAGGCTTACTGAAACGGATGAGCTTCGACCTCAAACACGTCGCGCTTTGGCTAGCTTGCTTTCAAATCTTGACCGATGGCGGTCTCTTATCGACCAGCTTAATCATATTGAGTTGGCAGAAATTATTCTGGATGAATCTGGCTACACAGAAATGTGGCAAAATGACAAATCTCCAGAGGCACCGGGACGATTGGAGAACCTAAAAGAATTAATCTCGGCCCTTGAAGAATTTGATACTTTAACAGGGTTCTTGGAGCATGTGAGCTTGGTAATGGAAGCTGGGGAGAATGATGAAGGGGACATGGTGAGTTTGATGACCCTTCACGCAGCTAAGGGCCTAGAATTTAATCACGTATTCCTGCCAGGTTGGGAGGAGGGAACATTTCCAAATCAACGCTCGATTGATGAAGGGGGAGCACCTGCATTAGAAGAAGAGAGACGGCTCGCCTATGTTGGCCTCACCCGAGCTCGTCAAAGGGCTTATGTATCTTTTGCTTCAAATCGACGCATTTATAATCAGTGGCAAAGTTGTATCCCGTCTCGTTTTATCGAGGAGTTACCAGCGGATCAAACGGATATCTCTGCAGAAACCGGAGTTTATGGAGGCATACCTTCTCAAGGGGGCTATGCAGAGTCTTTTGCAGGGGGTGTTGACTGGGACGGTAAAGAGAGAGGGCCTGGCTTTGATCGGTGGCAACGCAATAGGCGCCATCAAACAATCATTGAAGGTAACGCTCGAACAATAGATAGCGGTGCATCTGATAAGAAAATACGAATAGGGGTACGAGTTTTTCATCAAAAGTTTGGTTACGGTAAAGTGATAGCCTCAGAGAGCAGTAAGCTTGAAATTGAATTTGAAAAGGCGGGAACCAAAAAGGTGATGGATAGCTTCGTGGAACTAGCTTGAATACGAAGACCTGGTTTGCGTCAGTCATTCTCGCAGGTCCAGAAGAGGCTAGCCTTGCCGAGGGAGGTCTTTCTGATAGTGCATCCGCAGTGATAATAAGAGAGTATCAAGGCGGTCCTCTTTGGGAGTTACTGCTTCAATTTGATGCAGAACCAGACCAAGAAGAAATTCGTGCAGTGCTCGAGTCAATCTCAGATCTTGGCAATTATGAATTGGCTGTTGAAGTTGATACGGACACAAATTGGGTGGAGACGTATCGTCGAAACACTAAACCACTCAAAGCCGGGAAATTTTTCGTCTATCCCTCTCACTTTGACGGTCAAATTCCAAGCAATCTCATGACAATTCAGATGGATGCAGGTCTTGCATTTGGCACAGGCGACCACCCGACGACCATGGGTTGTTTGCTTGCACTAGAAAAGTTGGCTTCGGAAAAATTCATTCCTGACAGAGTGATTGATTTAGGCTGTGGGACAGGGATTTTAGCTATCGCGGTTCGTCGTCTGTGGCCTATGGCTCATGTGATTGCTACCGATATTGACCCGGTCGCCGTTGAGACAGCCTATCAGAATATGGAACAGAATAGAGTGAGAGATAAGGTAGAATTGCGTGTCTTAAATGGATGGCCAGAGGATGAGGTCTTTGATCTTTGCATAGCTAATATTTTATCTGGTCCGTTGATCTCGCTAGCGCCCGCTGCTGCTGCGGGATTGCCGCACGAGGGTAGAGCTTTACTGTCCGGAATTTTATCCTCACAAACCCATGAGGTATCAACAGCATGGCATCAGGTTGGGTTTCGAACTCAAAATATTCTAGATAAAGATGGTTGGACGACGATTGACTTTTGTCGGAGATAGATCATGAAATTTATCAGGATGCTATTAACTGGCCTGATGGCCATTACCGAGAAAATCATACAAGGCGCGGGGGTTGGTGCTTTTGGCCGCGATGGACAAACTCTCTACGGCGTGGACACTGAGAAAATCTAACTTTTAAAAAAAGAGTTTAAGGTATTGAAGGGCGTGGATAGATGCAGAAGGGAAACCAACACCAATTAAGACTTTTTTCGCTTCGAGAGGCTTTAAAAAGAAATGGTTTGGACGGGTTCCTAATTCCCCTTTCTGACGAGTATCAGTCAGAGTTTCCACCTGCTTGCTCGCAGCGACTGGCTTGGCTCACTGGATTTGATGGATCCGCAGGTATTGCAGCAGTTCTAAGTGATAGAGCAGCGATCTTTGTTGATGGCAGATATACGCTACAGGCAAGAGAACAAGTAGACCGAGGTTTATTTGAACAATTTCATTCAACAGAACAACCGCTTACATCCTGGTTAAGTAGACATGCAGCCGGAAAAAGGATTGGGTATGATCCATGGCTTCACACACAGGCCGCAGTCGCAAGAATGGAGAAAACGGTTAGCGCGAGTGAGGTCAAGCTAGTTTCTGTTCCCAGTAACCCGATAGATTCGGTTTGGTATGATCGGCCTTCGCCCCCTGAGCAGGAGGTTTTTATGTACCATGACAAAATGGCCGGTCGTAATTCAGCAGAAAAACGGGGGCAAATTGCCCAAGGCGTTAAAAAAACTCTTGCAGAAGCGGCAGTGATTACATCCCCTGAGTCCGTTGCATGGCTTCTCAATATTAGAGGCGGGGATCTTCGGCATACGCCGGTGCCACTCTGTTATGCTATCATTCGGGCTGATAGCAAAGTAACTTGGTTTATTTCCCCAGAGAGGGTGCCTCGTGATATTAGAGATCATCTGGGAGCCGATGTAGAAGTTTTGCCTCCCGCGACATTTGATGATGCGATTAAGGCTCTGGGCACGGAAAAGACTGCTGTCTTGGTACCCGATACATCACCGGCAAGGGTCTCAGAATTACTGAAACAATCCGGGGGAACGGTTATAAATGGTCTAGACCCCTGCGAACTTCCTAAAGCATGTAAAAATACCGCTGAACTGGCAGGGATCCGGGCTGCACATATTCGGGATGGAGCTGCCCTTAGTAGTTTTTTATGCTGGCTTTCCAAATCGGTTTTGGAGGGTGATGTCGATGAGTTAGGGGCCGCTGAAAAATTATATCAATTCAGGGCTAAAGATAAAATATTTCGAGGGCTCTCTTTTGACACGATCTCTGCCGCGGGGTCAAACGGTGCGATTGTTCATTACCGTGCTAATAAAAAAACGAATAAGAATCTTACAGCTGGTTCACTTTACTTGGTCGATTCTGGAGCCCAGTATATGGATGGTACCACTGATGTTACTCGTACCGTTGCCATTGGGGTGCCAACAGATGAGATGCGGGATCGTTTTACTCGGGTACTTAAAGGACATATTGCGATTGCAACGGCTCGCTTTCCGGCGGGCACTCCGGGCGGGGCTTTAGATAGTTTTGCACGGAGGCCATTGTGGGAAATCGGGCTCGATTTTGATCATGGCACAGGCCACGGAGTGGGCTGTTTTCTTGGTGTACACGAAGGACCACAACGTATTGCTAAACGGGGAGGGGGTGTTCCCCTCAGCGCTGGGATGGTGATCTCAAATGAACCAGGTTTTTATAAAGAAGGCTCTTTTGGTATTCGCATAGAAAACCTTGAAGTTGTTCGAGATTTAAAATGCGAGAATTCTAGTAATTCGCGAATGCTTGGCTTTGAGTCGCTCACCCTTGCACCCATTGATCGAAGCCTTGTAGTGACTTCAATGCTGGATGATAAGGAGCTATCTTGGTGGGAGGAATATCACAAACGGGTCTTGGAAGCTGTTGGGCCTTTGGTTGATGGTTCCACCTTAGCCTGGTTGAAAAAGGCTTGCCGTCCTCTAACTATCGAGGCCAGCTAATAAACGCCACTCCTGTTCATTTAAGATCATTATGCCCAATTTCTTGGCCTTGGTCTCTTTTGAGCCCGCGCCTGGTCCAGCAACCAAAAAATCAGTTTTACCGGAGACAGAACCGGATACTTTTGCTCCGAGACTCTCAGCACCTGCTTTGGCTTCTGCGCGTGTCATGGTCTCTAAGGAACCGGTAAAAACAACCGTTTTGCCGGAGACTTTTGAATTATTGAATTCTGGTCTCTGGAAATCTTCAATGATAAGAATTTCAGCCAGCTTATTTAGTTCGACCACGTTTCTGTGATCTGAAAAAAAGTTGCATATATCGTCGGCCATGCTTAGGCCAATTCCGTCGATGGAGCAAAGTTCAGCATATGCGCCACCGACTTCGTCTGCTGTTTTGACTGCGCTAATGCACTTAGAGCGCTCTTCTGCTGCCAAGAGCATAGAGTGGGTCCAATTTCTAAAGTTGCCGTATTGATAAGCAAGAAGCCTGCTGGTCGCTTGCCCTGTTTGACGTATCCCAATTGCAAAGATTAATCGGTCTAAACTGATTTTCCGGCAGTCTTCAATGGCTGTGAGCAAGTTGTTGACTGATTTTTCACCCCAGCCTTCTAATTTTGAAAGAGTCTCCTTGTGGTTCTTTAACTCGAAAATATCTGATGGAACCTTAATCCATCCAAGTTCGAAGAAAGCCTGTACTTGCTTAAAGCCCAAGCCTTCAATATCGAATGCATCGCGACCAACAAAATGTCTAAGCCTACTGACTTTTTGAAAAGGACAAGAAAATTCTCCGGAGCACCTTGTGACGGCCTCGCCTGGAGCTCTAACTGTGAGGGTTTTCTGATCGCATGGACAGACACTCGGAAAAATATACGGTGTGGAGTCCTTAGGACGTGCCTCCAAAATTACTTCTATGACTTGCGGTATGACATCACCAGCGCGCTGTATTCTTAGTGTATCACCAATTCTAATATCTTTTCTCTCAATTTCGTCCGCGTTGTGCAGTGTTGCATTTGACACAACGACCCCCCCTACGGTTACCGGTTCAAGCCGGGCCACTGGGGTCAAAGCTCCTGTGCGACCCACTTGAATATCAATACCTTTTAATACGGTAGTTGCTTTTTCAGCAGGAAATTTATGAGCAATAGCCCAACGAGGGGCCCGGCTCACGAATCCCAGGCGCTCCTGGAGGTCCAGCCGGTCCACTTTGTAAACGACCCCGTCAATATCGTAATCAAGAAGGGCCCGTTGAGTTTCAATTAGGCGGTAAGTTTCAAGGACTTCATCAAGATTATAGCAAACCTTAGACAGGGGATTGACCGGAAAATCCCAACGACGCAGTTGATCATAAAACTCTGATTGGGTACGCCAGAATTGATCGCTAACCTCTCCCCAGGCGTAACAGAAGATGCGCAGGGGACGTTTTGCAGTCTCTGAAGGATCCAATTGACGCAACGATCCAGCGGCGGAATTCCTTGGATTAGAGAAGGGCGCCGCACCTTGTTTCTCTCTATTTCTATTGAGTCGGGCGAAATCGGAGTGGTTCATATAAACTTCTCCTCGAACCTCTAATACTTCCGGTGCTTCTCCCGGGATACGATCTGGGATTTCCGGTAAGGTTCGAAGATTTTCGGTGACATTTTCGCCTTCAAACCCGTCGCCGCGGGTTGCCCCTCTCGCAAAATGACCTCCCTCATATCGCAGCGAAATTGATAGCCCATCTATTTTTGGTTCGACGATAAAATCCAAGGTTTCCCTGCTATCGAGGTTCAGAAAGCGACGGATGCGAGCTGAAAAGTCTTCTACATCGCTTTCAGTAAATGCATTACCAAGAGATAGCATCGGCACGCGATGTTGGACTTTCAAAAACCCCTTGCTCGGTGGTGCGCCTACTCGACGGCTGGGGCTATCGATTCTTATTAGTTCTGGAAATGCTGATTCAATATAGTCATTTTCTCGTCTTAAAGAGTCATACTCCGCATCTGATATAGTAGGGTTATCATCTTGGTAGTATCGTTGATCATGCTCTTTAATCTTAACTGCAAGCCTAGCGAGTCTTTTTTTTGCTTGGTTGAGATTAAGTGTGGTCGTCTTTTTCATGCAAGGATTTCACGGGTTCAAAAGGCTATCGGCTGCTGCCAAAGCCTCTTTGGTTAATTTTGAACCAGACAACATTCTGGCTATCTCCTTCCGGCGGCCTTCTTCCGTTAAAGGTGTTGCTTTGGTGGTCATATTGTTATTGGTCCCTGATTTCTCGATTTTTATGTGGCATTTAGCGTATGAAGCAACCTGAGGCGAATGAGTAACAACTATTATCTGTGTGTCTTTGGAAAGCTTTGCCAGTCGTTTTCCAACCGCTGCAGCGGTGGCCCCTCCAATCCCAGAGTCGACTTCGTCAAATACAATTGTTGGAATGCTATCAGAATTCTGGAGCGCAACTTTGATTGCAAGCAAAATACGTGCGAGTTCTCCTCCCGAGGCTATTTTTCCAAGCGGGCCCGGCTCTGTACCAGGGTTAGTAGAGACCTCGAAACGAACAGAATCTAGACCACTGGGTCCCCAATGATCCTCCCCAAGTTCTTCTATGACAGTTACTAGCTTTGTTTTTTCCAACTTAAGAGGCTCGAACTCAGAATTTACGGCTTTATCTAATTTTTTTGCAAATTTTTCTCGAACATTGTGCAGTTCTTTTGCCAAGTTCTGAAACTTTTTTTTCGAGGAAATAACCTGATTTTTGAGATTTTGAAGATGTCCAGTATCGTCCGCAATCAAGTCTAATTTGTTTTCGAGCTGATGAAGAACATCCGGTAATTGATCTACAGTCACCGAATGCTTGCGGGCCATAGCGCGGAGCCTAAAAAGACGCTCTTCACATGCTTCAAGATGTGAGGAAGAAACCTCAGAGGTCGTTAAAAAATTATTGATTTCGAATTCCGCTTCTTGAAGTTGCTCTGAGGCCACATTCAGCTTTTCAAGAATTCCATTAAACCGATCTCCGAGGGTATTCGTTTGGCGGCTGAGAGCGCGTATGGCCAAATTAATTTGTTGGTCAGGCGCAGGATCTCCGCTTAAAACAGAATTTGCCGAACTCAATGCTTGGATAATTTTTTCATTGTTGATCAGGGTATTACGGGTCTCAGCGAGTTGCTCCTCTTCTCCAGGCTCAGGATTTAACTTTTTAAGCTCTTCCAATGCAAATCTTGTGAAATCTTCTTCAGCCTTGGCTTCCGACCTAGCGGCTTTCGCTAATTGGTATTTATCTTCTATTTCTGTCCATTGTTGGTATGCCTCGGAGACCCTCGAGCAAAGAATTTCGGAATTAGCAAAGCAATCAAGAGTTGCTTTATGGTTAGCTGTGTTCAGAAGTCCCTGGGCTGCGAACTGACCCTCTATTTGAATGAGATGTTCTCCCAATTCCTTGAGAAAACCGATGGTTACCGCAGTATCATTGACGTAAGCACGGCTCCGCCCATCAGTGTCAATAGTACGTCTAAGAACCAAATATTCACCAGTCTCTGGAAGTGCCAGCCCACTTTGGAGGAAAAGTTCTTTGGTTTTGAATTTTGTATCCAGGTCAAAGGTCGCCGTGACGGTGGCGCTTTTGGTCTTCGAACCTGGTCTTACGAGGTTAGCAGAGCCCCTTGTGCCGAGTGCTAAGGCCAGAGAATTGAGCAAAATGGATTTTCCTGTACCAGTTTCTCCCGTAAAAGCGCAAAGGCCTTGATCAAAGGTGAGAGATAGAGTGTCAATCAGAATTAGGTCTGAGATTTCAAGAGAGACCAACATCGTTTGACCAACTAAAACAGCCAATTCCAGGCGCGTTCCAAACGCGTTTGGCTTTTTTCTTTTGCGTTAGAAACAGAAGGTTTCAGAAGTGAATATGAGTCAGAATACCAGCTGCTGCTTGGGTAGTTATGTCCTAGTACAGATGCCGCTTTCAGTGCTTCGTTCTTCATTCCAATAGATAGATAGCACTCCACTAACCTATGTAAACTCTCCGCAGTATGGGTCGTCATCTGGTATTTTTCTGTCACCACTTTGAAACGCTTAATCGCCGCCAGGTAATTACCTCTTTTTTGATAATAGCGGCCCACTGACATCTCCTTGCCGGCTAAGTGATCAATTGTGAGATCACGCTTAAGGCGGGCATCTCGGGCAAACTTACTATCGGGAAACCGTCTGATCACTTCGTTAAGTGCCTGAAGTGCCCGGGTAGTGTTTATTTGGTCCCGCGAAATATCAGAAATTTGTTCGTAATAGCTCAAAGCCTTCAAATAATAGGCGTAATCTGTATTCTTGTTACCAGGGTGGAGCTGGATAAAGCGGTCGATGATAATAATCGCGTTAGCGTAATTATTGGCCTGATATTGAGCATATCCGGTCATAAGTTTAGCTTTGGTAGCCCATTTTGAATAGGGGTGCTGCCTCTCCACTTCCTCAAAGAGCCTACTTGCTTCGATCCAATTGCGATTTTCTAAAGCTAGAGCCGCGTTATTGTAAATTTTGCCAACGCTTCTCTCGACATAGTTTTCTTTTTCGTACGAGCTACAGGCTGATAAAAATATTGTCAGAAAAACTGCCGCTAACTTTTTGAATGGTGTCATTGAAATTTCGTTCCGTTTCCAATCTGGCAAAACTACTAAGTTCAAAACAAGCCAAAGATTATTCACTTTTTCAAAGTGTTGATGCAACTGTTTGACAAAGACCACATACGTAATCTGGGAAGAAAATTTAGAGAAGCCCCGATTTTTTTATCAGTGGGTATCCGCTGAAAGGGTGCCAGTCCCTGGAACCACCGCCCCAGAAAGTTGCGAAAAGCACCAGGAGTCAGGTCTACTGAATAAGGTGCATAGCAATTCGTGATTCAGGGCGTGGCCCGAGCGCACCGCATTAACTTGGCCTATTATTGGTGCACCCGCCAAATAGAGATCCCCCACACAATCAAGTATTTTGTGCCGGACAAATTCATTTTCGTAACGTAAACCCTCTTGGTTGAGGACGTTATCACCCTGGATGACTACAGCATTCTTGAGAGAGCCGCCACGAGCAAGCCCTACTTTTTGCATCGCATCAACCTCATGGGCAAAGCCAAAAGTTCGGGCCGACGCTATTTCATCTTTAAAGGTGCCGTTAACTAATTTCATTTCTAGACTTTGTTTGGCTAGTGCCGTGTTATTGAATTCGATCTCAAAAGAAACTCCAAACATGGAGGCAGGCATTAGAGAAATGAAACTATTTTTAGTTCCAACTTTAATTGGTTTTTTGATTACTATTGCTTTACGGGGAGCCTCTTGGAACAGAACGCCCGAACTCTCTATCATGGTTACAAAGGGTTGTGCACTGCCGTCCATAGCCGGAACTTCTGGACCATCAATTTCTATTAGGGCGTTATCAATTCCGCATCCTGCAAAACCGGCCATCAAATGTTCTATTGTGGTGATATGATGTCCCGATTCGTTTGAAATCGTAGTGGCAAGTTTTGTCTCTGTGACATTTTTCCAGGAAGCGGGCACAAAACCATCCGCTCCAATATCTGATCTAAGAAAGTTAATCCCCGCGTTTGCCTCGGCAGGACGGAGAGTCATTGTAATTTGTCGACCTGTATGAAGGCCAATTCCTTGGCACGTTATTGGTTTACTCAGCGTTTTCTGCTGCACTAGAGAACAGGCATTATGCTCTCCAACCGGACTGTCCGGACTCTTATTGTAAGGTAAGCCTGTAATACTATCCAACATTTTTCTAAATCACGAGGAATTGCGTCTTTGATTAATAACTGATTATCTAAACTGTGTGCCGACTTAATATTTTTTGAACATAGTCTATATTTTGTTCCTAACGAGTCTTCACGGCTAATACAAATCACCTATTATTACAGAATATTACGGTTATCGATTTCATTATGATAAGGTTCCTAGGGTGTGGTCTCCTCTATTTTTTAGTCTGTAAAAATCTCAATTTGCTTGCCTTCTTAGGAAGGCGGGAATGTCTAGCAAATCCTCCTCGCCGTCTGAAGATGAGTTAGTATTTTCTCTGGTTATCCCGACAAAGCTTTTCTGCTCTGATACCCGTTCAGAAGTTTTGGCCTCTGGTTTTTTAGAAGAAGAATTTTCCGAAGATTGATGCTTAAGACTAGGCTCGAGCATTTGGTTCACATTGTGACTTGTTTTATCTATTACAGGCTCGAGTCCCTGATCCCGGTAATGTGTTTCAACAGAGAAGGTATCTTCAGCTGCTTCACCATCTGATTCCGTTGAACCTGCTATTTTTTCCTCGGGAGAAATTGTATTTCTAGGAGGTTCCGAATTTACCCCTAATGATTTTTGCTCATGTGGTTTGTCCTGTATTTTAGCCTCGGTCGCGGAACCTCTAAGTGGCCAGGCTGCTTTTGTCATCCGCTGTAAAAGGGAAGGACCTCGTTTATTCTCATTAGCCGAAGCGGAGTTTAACAATTCTGCTTCACGAAATGGGTCGGGAGAGATTTTATTTTCTAACTTTTTTTCAGTCGCCACGGGTTCCGGCGGTATGAAATTTTCTTTGGTTGCAAAGGCGGGGTCACGGTTTGGAGGCAAATCGCCGAAAGCCGGCTGATGGTTTTGTTCCGTTTCAGATTCCCTGCTGGATTTTGTTTCAATCAGGTCCTCTAAATCTGGGTTTGGAGGCGTGTTTCTCTCAGCTTTAGCTGAAAAGTTTGAAGGTTGGATCTGTTTTTCATCAACCATTTGAAGGACTGGTCGAGGCCGGGCGCGTGCATCAATATCTATCCCAGTGGCTACGACCGATACTCTCAATTTACCTTCAAGTGTTGGGTCCAACGCTGAACCAAATATAATATTTGCCTCGGTGTCGACTTCTTCACCAATCCTATTTGCGGCCTCATCTACTTCAAACAAGGTCATATCTTGGCCGCCGGTTATATTTATCAGGACACCCCTCGCGCCTCTCATTGATACATCGTCAAGCAGCGGATTTGAAATTGCTGCCTCTGCCGCCAGCCTGGCTCTGTCATCGCCTTCTGCTTCACCTGTTCCCATCATGGCCTTCCCCATTTCGGACATTACGCTCCGAATATCGGCGAAATCGAGATTTATAAGCCCTGGGACAACCATAAGATCAGTAACGCCTCTTACGCCAGAGTGGAGAACGTCATCTGCCATAGCAAAAGCGTCCGCGAATGTCGTTTTTTCATTGGCAATTCGGAATAAATTCTGGTTTGGGATGACAATAAGAGTGTCTACAAATTGCTGGATTTCTTCGATTCCAGCATCGGCAATTTTCATACGGTTAGTACCTTCGAATTGGAAGGGTTTGGTCACCACACCAACTGTGAGCATTCCTTGTTCTCTTGCTAACCGGGCTATCACTGGGGCAGCTCCCGTACCTGTACCGCCCCCCATTCCGGCCGCAATAAATACCATGTGAGATCCACTGAGGTGCTGGGTGATCTCGTCTATGGCTTCTTCAGCGGCGGCTCTCCCCATATCGGGCCGAGCGCCTGCGCCCAAACCATGTGTTATAGATGCTCCCAACTGAATCTGGCGGTCTGCGTTGGACTGGGCGATTGCCTGAGCGTCGGTATTGGCTACAACGAAATCAACGCCGTCTAACCTGTTGTTAATCATGTTATTGACTGCATTTCCTCCCGCTCCTCCCACGCCGAAAACGGTGATGCGGGGCTTTAGTTGAGCGTCTTCTTTTGGGGCAGTAAAATTAATGGTCATATTCATCTCCATGAAAGAAATACAATAGCGTCAAGAGAGGGCTGACTCCCATAATCAAGTTTGAAGAGATTCGGTTCACTAGAAATTTTCCCTAATCCATTGCCCCAGCCGGCCAAAACGCATGCCGGAACGCGCAGGAGCCATGTCTGCAGGGTCGGTATCATCCGTATATTTCTCAACCGCGAAGCGCAACAGACCAGCTGCAGCAGAAAATCCCGGGCCGCTAGTTGCATCTGCCAGGCCGCTTACTCTCAACGGTCGTCCAATACGAACCTTCTTTTCCATGACCAGTCCGGCCAGTTCTGAAACCCCGGCAAGTAGGCTGGCCCCACCAGTGAGCACCAGTCGCCTGCCTGCAGTCTTAGTTAAACCAGCTTGATCCAATCTAGCTCTAATGATTTCGAAAGTTTCTTCCAGCCTCGGTCTAATGACACCATTCAAAAGAGACCTTGGAACATGATTGGGTCGGGCCGAGGTCTGTTCCCCTATAAGAGGGACATCTATAACTTCCAGTTCATCAGAAGAAGATATGATTGCAGAACCATAGAGGGTCTTCATCCTCTCAGCCTGAGTGAGGGGAGTCGATAAACCACGGGCTATGTCATTTGTAACATGCTGTCCACCTAGGGCGATGCTATCAGTAAAAATTAGGGCTCCGTCATAAAATACTGCGATCGATGTGGTCCCTCCCCCCATATCAATAATGGTGGCCCCGAGGTCGATCTCATCTTCTACTAAACAGGCAAGACCTGATGCATACGGGGCAGCAACGGCACATTCAATGTCGAGGTGGCATCTTTCGATGCAGCTCGCGAGGTTTCGTAAACCAGCCGCTCTCGCTGTTACCAAATGCATGTTTGCAGTAAGTTCCTCAGCAAACATACCTCGTGGATCTCTGACTCCCCTGGTGCCGTCGACGATATATCCCACTGGAAAGCAATGCAGTAGCTCTCGATCAATAGGTTGGTCAATTTCTCCTGCGCGAGCGAGCAACCTACGTATTTCATTTTCAGATATTTCTTTGCCTGAAACTGAACATTTGGCGCTATAGTTTTGTGAGGCAAGGCTGCCCCCCGCGACGGATAAGATCACTTCCTGAATTCTCTCTCCCGCCATCTCCTCTGCAGCACTAACAGCAGTCAATATAGAGTTTTGGGCCGCCGCCATATCGATAATCGCTCCACTTTTGATGCCCAGTGACGCGTGATGCCCCACCCCAGCAATACGTATGGCACCATTATTGTGGGCTTGAGCGATTAAGCAGCAAATTTTGCTACTTCCAACATCCAGTGCAGCTACGAGTCCAGTTCGTGTTTTTCCAGCTCTGCCCATGACTATTCTCCTGACCACCTCATGTACTCTTTCCAGCTTTCTTGATTAATTGGCGGCCGTGAGGGCCCATCTTGACAATTATTCGATCCGGCAGGCGCAAATCGATAATATTTATGTCGCGCGCGAGCAGCGTGTATTTTTCATTTAACCCTGCGAGCAATTTCCATGCTTGCCTTGGTTCTATTTCTGGAAGCAGAATTTTAATGCCACCCCTTAAGTTCACATTCCAGCGCCGACCGCCAATCCAGGTTGCGCCAACAACCAGCTTTGATAGTTCAGGTTCGGTGGTTAATAAATTCATAAGCTTAGATGCTTTAACCGGGGCATCTTTGCCAACAAGGGTTGGTAGTCGGCGGAAAGGGCGCAAATCGGAAACTTTGATCAAGTGACCCTTATGATCAATCAAGGCAAGGTTCGCATCTTTTTGCCAAATAGCAATTGGCTGACGTTCTGATATCCTAATGACAAGTTTGTTCGGCAGATAGCGCTGCACGATGGCAAACTCAACCCAGGGTAGTTTTGCAATGCTCGATTGAATCTTTTTCGGGTTAATTTCTAAAATGGACTGCCCTGGGGTAACTTTTGTTGCCCCTATTATTTCACCCCTTTTCGTGTTGACCCGACCAATTAAAGAAATATCGTCAACAACAAAACCTGATTGGATGCTGGCTTTAATTAGAAAGGAATATGATGCAACCTTAACTTGATTAACCAAGCCATAATGCCATGAAATGAAGATAAATGAGCTGATGGCTAATAAAAGAATTACGGGTTTTGATAGCTTAACTTTGATTACTCCTAGGCGTTTATTAGGGCCGTGCTGGGCAAGTGACAGCTGTCTATTGGTCTTTCTCAATAGTCGCATGTAGCACTCTCCACCATCCACTCGACTAAATCATGAAATGAAATTCCAGCGTATGCAGCTTGCTCCGGGACGAGAGATAACGGCGTTAAACCGGGCTGTGTATTTAGTTCTAGCAGATATAGTCCGTCGGCTCCGCTTTGTTGATCGTCGTAACGAAAATCAGACCTGGTAATACCTTTGCAGCCCAATATTTTATGCGCCTTTACCGCAGACTCCATTGCTATTTTTGATACCGAGGCCGGCAGGTCAGCCGGTATAATATGGTTCGTTTTGCCCTCGCTGTATTTTGACTCAAAATCATAAAAGCCTGACTTTGGGCGTAATTCGGTTATCCCTAAAGCTTTATCTCCCATTACAGCCACGGTGAGTTCACGACCGGGAATAAATCTTTCCACCATAAAGCCATCACCATATTTCCAGAGATCATCTGTCGAATGGGGAAGGGTCGTTCCGTCAGATATGATTTTGACACCAATGCTGGAGCCCTCTTTGCAGGGCTTAATTACATAGGGTCTTGGAAGGATATCTCTGTCCAAGATTTCACTCTTGGTTGCAACCTGATGTTCTGGGCATTGGATTCCAGCCTGCCGAAACAAATGCTTAGCAGTGGGCTTGTTCATAGCTATTGCGGATGCCAGGACTGGGGAATGGGTATATGGAATTTTTAGAAGTTCCAGCAGGCCCTGTATAGTTCCATCTTCTCCGAAGCGGCCGTGCAGTGCGTTGAAGACGACATTGGGCTTTTTTTTAGTCAAGGTTTGAATTGTTTGTTTTACCCCAGAGATTGGATCAATGCTAAAAACAAAATGGCCGAGATCTTGCAATGCGGATATCACCGCTTTTCCTGTTAGAAGGGAAATGTCTCTCTCTGAAGAAGATCCCCCCATTAAAACTCCTATTTGAAGTCGTAAGGTCATAAATATTGACCATTTTTTGTGACAGACGAATCCTTAAATCCCACTCGCTTTATTTCCCACTCAAGATCAACCCCGTGTGTATCAAACACACGCTTTCGCACTTCTTCCCCTAGTTCCTCGAGGTCCGAAGCCGTGGCACGTCCATGATTTATCAGAAAATTACAATGCTGACGGGAGACCTGTGCTTGACCTATCATTAGACCTCGACATCCAGCGCTATCAATTAGTTTCCATGCTTTTGAATTGGGTGGATTCTTAAATGTGCTTCCTCCAGTGCGAGTTCTGATCGGCTGACTGCGATTACGCGCTGAAGTTATCTCCAGCATTCTTTTTTCTATACTTTTTGGGTCTTCGGGTTGCCCAGAAAGTACAGCTGAGGTGAAAATCAAATCATCAGGGCATCCACTATTACGATAGGAAAAATTCATCTTGCCTCTTTCAAGATTTAGGATCTCCCCTCGACGATTTACCGCCGTGGCCTTTATCAAGATTTCAGACATTTCACTGCCATAGGCACCGGCATTCATTCTTATTGCCCCTCCGGTCGTACCAGGAATCCCGCTGAGGAATTCTAGTCCCGCCATACTAGATTGCTCAGCTTTTCTGGAGAGTTTAACGCCTATTGTGCTTCCGCCTGCAATTATCTTAGAACTAGTTTTTTTTACGCATATTTTAGAAAATGCCTTGCCTAATCTGATGGTAACCCCAGGGATGCCTCCGTCACGAACAAGTAAATTCGAGGCTGCTCCGATTACTGTCAGCGGAATACTTGCGTCTAAGAGGTAAAGAAATTCTGCGAGATCTTCGGTGTCAGCGGGCTCAAAAAGCATCTGGGCCTTACCGCCCACTCTGAACCAGGTTGATCGAGAGATGGGGAAGTTACATCTGAGCCGACCTCTTACCGACGGCATTTGCTCGATCGCGATATCTTTTGGGATTGCCGTCACGACGGTTGTCCCTCCGAAAATCCATTATGTTTGTCAAAATGACCAGAAAGTTGTTTTGGAATTCGCCAGGCCCAGTCAGTAATATTGCCCGCCCCTAAGAAAAGAAGGTAGTCTTTTGCCCTTGCATTCTCAGCAACAATAGCTGGCAAATCTGCGACTTGTTGGAGAGAAATCACCCCCTTGTGGCCGTTAGAAATCAAACCCTTAACTAAGGAGTCTCGATTTATTCCTTCTATCGGAACTTCTCCCGCCGCATAAATATCAGATACGATCACGATGTCCGCATCGTTAAAACAGATGCAGAAATCCTGGAATAAATCCCTAATTCTGGAGTAGCGATGAGGTTGAAAGACGGCGATCACGCGACCTTCAGAGACAGATCTTGCAGCTTGGAGAGTGGAGGCTATCTCAACCGGATGGTGTGCGTAGTCATCAACTATGGTTATCCCTGCAACTGTTCCTGTTAGAGTGAAACGGCGTCTTACGCCCGAGAAGTTTTGAAGGCCTTTTCGAATATCTTCCTCACTTACGCCTACTTCGATGGCTACAGCTATGGCTGCAAGAGCGTTCTGTGCATTGTGTTTTCCGGCCATGGGAACGGATATATTTTGAATAAGCGATCTACTAGCATTACAGCGATCCGAGAGAGTTACATCAAAAAAGCTGGAACCCTGTCCTGTCCTGAAATTTATAGCTCTGACATCGGCCTGTAGGTTGAATCCATATGTAACTATCCTGCGGTCAGAGACCTTTGGAATAATTGCTTGCACTTCTGAGCTGTCGATGCACAAAACAGCCAAGCCATAGAATGGAATATTTTGGATATATGCGCCGAAAGCTCCCTTTAGTTCGTCAAAGGACCCCCAATGATCCAGATGTTCGGCATCAAGATTAGTGAGCAATGCGATCCTGGCAGGTAATTTAATAAAACTTCCATCAGACTCATCTGCCTCTACGACAATCCAATCACCCTTTCCAAGCCTAGCATTAGTTCCATAAGCGTTGATAATCCCTCCATTAATGACCGTCGGGTCCAATCCCCCGCTATCCAAAAGCGCCGAAATGAGAGACGTAGTCGTTGTTTTTCCGTGAGTCCCCGCAACAGATATGGAGGAACGGAGACGCATGAGCTCTGCAAGCATCTCTGCTCTCCGAACGACTGGAATCATTCTTTTTCGCGCGGCAATCAGTTCGGGGTTGTCTGATTTAATAGCTGAAGAAATCACCAAAACAGCTGCGTCAACTATATTTTCTTCATGTTGGTCAGTTTTGATAGAAATTCCCAAACCACGGAGTCGCTCAACGTTTGCATTCTCTGCTATGTCACTGCCTTGGATTTCATAACCAAGATTATGCAAAATTTCTGCAATGCCGCTCATCCCGATGCCACCGATCCCGCAAAAATGCAGCTTTCCTATTTCTGTTGGCATTGATTTCATAAAGTTCTCCTAGTGGGAGACCCGCACAAATTTTCGATTGCCTCTGCAAGCTTTTGCGTTGCATCGGGCTGTCCTATTTTGGCCGAGCTGATAGAAGCTGATTGCAATAAATTTGATGAGGAAAGGCAGGCAGTTAGACGTTCTGCAAGTGCGATTGGACCAAACTCTTTTTGGGGAATCATCCACCCGGCTCCGCATCTGGTCATGTTAAGTGCATTTGCCGTTTGATGATCGTCCATAGCACTTGGGTAGGGGACAAGGATTGCCGGGCGACCAATTACATTAAGTTCTGCGATAGTCGAAGCTCCTGCTCTCGAGATTATAAGGCAAGAGGTTGCCATCAATTCTGGGATGTTAGAAAAGAAGGTTGAGAGGTTAGAAATTACAGCAGTCTTTGCATACTCCGCCTTGACGTTTTCAATATCCTCGTCCCGACACTGCTGATATATTACGATTTTGTTGCTTATGTCTTTGGGTAAAAGCTTGATAGCTTTTGGAATAACTTGGCCGAATATTTGAGCGCCCTGGCTTCCCCCCAAAACTAAAATTTGTTTTGAGTTTGTCTCTTTTTTATGGGTGACTGCTCTGATCTCCGCCCGAACAGGGTTACCTGTCATCACGATTTTACTCTGGTGGCGGGGTTGGATTCCAAGCACGTTTGGGTAGGCGACCGCTATTAGATCAACATATTTTGCAAGCAACCTGTTGGCCCGGCCCAGGATTGAATTTTGTTCATGAAGGATAGAGGGGTGGCCTAAAAGTGTTGCAGCGAAGATACTCGGTATCGTCGCTGATCCACCAAACCCGATAACAAGGCTAGGGTTAAGTTGCTTTATCAAGATGATCGCTTTTATGAAGGAAATACCCAAAAATAGGCTTCTTTTAAGCCCGCTGATAATTGTTCCTCCAGGTCGGGCGGATGTTAGTTGATAAATTTGGGTGCCATCTTCAACCTTGGTAAACCTTCGGCCACGGGCATCAGTTATGATACTTGTTTCCCATCCACGATCTCGCAATTCTGTATTTAGCGCAATTGCGGGGAATACATGTCCCCCGGTTCCGCCAGCCACTATCAATATTAGCCCCCGTTTTTTCATCTTGGACCTACAGTATTAAAGCGTCGCCGCGTAAGTGCTAACACCATTCCGATGCATATGGCGCAAGCCAATAAAGAAGATCCACCGTACGAGACGAAAGGCAGAGTCATTCCCTTTGTGGGCATCAAGCGAAGTGTGGAGGCCATGTTAATGAATGCCTGGAGACCAAACTGAACAATTAGGCCCGAGACAGCCAGAAGGACAAAAAAGTCATTTACCCTTAGTGCTTGGCCAATAACCCGTAGGATAATAAATGCGAACAGACCAACAATAAGTATGCAGACAAGGAGGCCAAATTCTTCTCCGGCAACAGCAAAGATGAAATCGGTATGGGCGTCCGGGAGATTAGATTTGATTGAACCTTCGCCTGGCCCGCGGCCAAAAGCACCTCCGTTACCAAAAGCTTGCAAAGATCGTTCAACCTGGTAGGAGTCTCCCGAGGACGGGTCTATGAATCGATCTACCCTGCTGGTTACATGGGGCAAAAACAAGTAAGCACCAATTGCGCCAATTAATCCCGCAATGATGAATAACAGTACCCATACCACTGGAAGTCCTGCGAGAAAAAATTGAGTGAACCAAACAACAGATACAACAACTGTCATGCCAAAGTCGGGTTGTAAAAGCAGAAGGCTAATCACCATAACAAAAAGTATGATTGCTATAATTCGGTCCAGAGTGTAACCGTCAGTTTTTGCCTTAGAAAAAAGCCAACCCGCCAAAATGGCAAAACTTGGTTTGATAAATTCTGATGGTTGAATGCTTATTCCTGCAAAATTGAGCCATCGTTGGGCTCCTTTTGTCTCTGGTCCTATGGCAACTGTTAAAATCATGAGAAATATTGCAAAACCAAAAATTGTTATCGCTAAGCGTCTGATCCCTCGAACGGACAGCATAGAGGTCAAAATTAATGCGGCTGCGGCGAAAGGTAGGAAAACTAAATGGCGTTGCACATAATGGTATGGAGGGTAATTGCGTCCTTCGGCTACCGCTGGACTGGCAGCAAAAATTAGCATAACGCCAACTAATACAAGTAAGGCTGCAGCTGCCAAGGTCCAACGATCCACAGTCCACCACCAATCGCCTAAAAATGATGTATCTTTTCTGGTGAAGGCACTCAATCTGATAGCTCCCGTAGGGCTAGGTGAATTAGTCGCTTGAATTCATTTCCTCTGTCAGAAAAGTTTTCGAATTGGTCGAATGAGGAGCACGCAGGAGACAAAAGAACGGTGTTGGGTTCAGGATCGATTTTTGATAACGCGATAGCCTCCTTGGTGGCACTTTCTAGCGTCTCACACACAGTATGCGGGACCATTGAACCCAAAGCCTTTGAAATCTCCCCTGCCGCTTCTCCGATAAGAAATGCATGCTTTACCCTACCCGCATGAGCTCAGAAGATCTTCAAAGTTTTCCCCTTTGCTTCTCCCACCAGCAATCCAGTAAACATTAAAAAAACATGAAAGGGCAGTATTGGTGGCCCCTATATTTGTGGCTTTGCTGTCATTAATGACTTCAACATCAGCAAAATTTTTCACTAATTCCAAACGATGTGGTAGACCAGGAAAAGTTTCGAAAGCATGGATGATCACATCGTGTGGAACTCCCGAGCATGTTGCTGCCAGATAGGCGCACGCGGCATTATGGTAACTGTGTTGGCCTCTTAAGTTTGTAAAATTTGATAGGTCGCAAATTCTGGAAGGATCTCCTTGCCTTGCGTCGTACATCACGCCTTTCTTTACAAAAACTCCATCTTGCAATTCTTTTAGAACCGAGACGGGAATCACTTCCCAATCTTTCTTTTTTTTTAGAAAATCAAAAACTTTTCTGCTTTCGATATCGTCAATACTTATAATAGCAATACTGCTTGCTCCGGATCGAGAATGATTGAAGAGCCGCATTTTTGCTGCGATATATGCGTCCATGGTCCCGTGGCGGTCCAAGTGATCAGGACCGATGTTTAGGAGGATAGCGATATCAAAAGCGGCTTTTTCCGATAATTCTAGCTGAAAAGAGGATAATTCTACCACGTATGTTTGATTTGTTTTCGGACATTCAAAATCAAGAACCGGTCTTCCGAGGTTGCCCCCTGCTTCGCAGGGTTTTCCATCTTTCATAAAGATGTGGTTGACTAATTCCGTGGTTGTAGATTTCCCATTGGTGCCGGTTATTCCGATCAGATGTGTTTTGCCAATATTTTCGGTCAGCAATTCAATATCGCCAAGAATTGGGCATGCTAGAGCTTTGGCTCTCTCTATTGCCGGATGTCGATTTACGGTAAGAGGTATGCCCGGGGAGGCCAATAATGCGTCGAGGTTCGATATATGCTGTTCTGTCAGTTCCGCGACATCAAACCCATCCATATAGGCCTTATCTCTGGTCTCTCTATTATCGTCCCAAACAGTCACTTTAGCGCCAGATTTTTTCAAAGCTTTTGCGGTCGCGAGACCCGATGCCCCTAGCCCAAGAACTGCAATCTTTTGATTTTTTCTGCTAATTACCTCTATCATGATTAGCTCAACGTAATTTCAAAGTTGCAAGGCCGACTAACGCTAAAACAATAGCGATTATCCAAAAACGAATTACTATGGTTGGTTCCTCCCAGCCCTTTTTTTCAAAGTGGTGATGCAAGGGCGCCATTCTAAAAATGCGCTTACCGGTCAATTTAAATGATATTACTTGTATGATTACGGAAATGGTCTCTAAGACAAACAAACCGCCAATAATTGCTAACACAAATTCATGTTTAATTATTACTGCTACCGCGCCTAATGCTCCGCCAATCGATAGAGAGCCGGTGTCTCCCATGAAAACCATTGCGGGTGGAGCGTTAAACCACAGAAACCCGAGGCTAGCTCCAACTAAGGCACCACAAAATACTGCCAATTCTCCAGCACCGGGCACCGGAAACAATTGAAGATATGTAGCGAATATGGAGTTTCCGGCCAGGTAGGATATTACTGCAAGGCATCCTGCAACTATCATTGCTGGCACGATCGCTAAGCCATCCAAACCATCGGTAAGGTTAACCGCATTTCCTGATCCAACGATTACGAAGATTGCAAAGGGGATAAATAACCAACCCATCTGGATCATTAAATCTTTAAAAAGGGGTATTGCTAATCCAGTCGCAGTAGCTGGGTCCGCTATTGCGGTAATCCACCAACAAACGCCAAGCGCTATCGCCACTTCTCCGAATAATTTAATTTTTCCTGGCAGCCCTCTCGAGGAGCCTTTTGCTAATTTCAGGTAATCGTCGGCAAATCCTATTGCCCCAAATCCAAGCGTAAGCAGTAAAACAGCCCATATGTATCGATTAGAGAGATCTGCCCATAATAAGGTCGCCACTGACATTGAAATCAATATTAATAAACCGCCCATAGTGGGCGTTCCTTGTTTCGTTATTATGTGGCTTTCTGGTCCGTCAGTTCTGATAGGCTGACCTCTGACCTGCCTTTTTTTGAGCCAATCTATGAGGGGCTTGCCTAAAACAAAACTGATCGTCAAAGAGGTGATTATAGCGCCGCCGGTTCTGAAAGTGATGTAGCGGAAAAGATTGAGAAAGCCTAAGTCTTCGGCCATAGGCGTTAGAATGTTATACAGCATTTTCTAATCTTCCTGGGAGAGGTTTGCAGTAACCACCTAGCTCTGCTCGTATCTCCGTTACAACCGATGCCATTCCAACCGCGTTCGAGCCTTTGACGAGCACAATGTCATTCGGCTGCAGAATTTTTAAAATTTCTTCGGTAAGTCCCTTTGTATCAGCGCTGAAAAAACACTGCATATCCGGTGGCAAACTCTCAAATAACCCCTCCATTTGACTACCAACCGCAAATATTTTTTCGACTTGGTTTTTGAGTATGGTTGGTGCGAGATTGAGGTGATAAGTTTGACTATTTCTCCCCAACTCCAGCATGTCACCCAGAACTGCAATGCGTCGCCCCGGAGGATCTATCTTTGTGTTTCCCAAGTTATCCAAGGCTGCCCGCATAGAAGCTGGATTTGCGTTATAGCTCTCGTCAATTAGTTTGATAGACCCACCTAAGATTCCACATTGGTAGCTTTTGCCACGTCCAGGTAGAGGAACCAGCTGACCCAAGGAAGCTGCCGCTGCATCTATATCTGCTCCGGCAGCATGTATGGCTGTAAGTGTGGCAAGGCTATTCATTACCTGATGTTTTCCAGGCAGACTGACCTTATAGGAAATCCTCTTTCCTTTGATAGAGGCTTCGATGTAGCTGCCTTGGCAATCTGAAGATAACGAAATTAACCGAGTGTCTGCATCGCTGGCAGATCCAAAAGTCAGAAGATTTTTAACTCCAACCGATTTGCTGCGGGCTTTTAAGTATGAAAAAAATTTATTATCTGCGTTTAAGACTGCAACACCGCTTGGCTCTAAACCGTCAAAAATTTCAGCCTTCTCTTTAGCGACTAATTCCAGGCTATCGAAATTTGCGGTGTGAGCCGGCTCTACGTTTGTTATTATCGCTATCTTCGGCGATATCATCTTTGAAAGTGGCGAAATTTCACCTGGATGACTCATCCCAACTTCAAAAATTCCAAACTGATCCCGGCGTGCCATTTGCGATAAAGAAAGAGGAACGCCCCACAAGTTATTGTGACTGGCCTGGCTGCATGTCGTTTGGCCTTGCAGACTCAACGCATGATAAAGAGCATTTTTGGTGCTTGTTTTTCCAACGCTGCCGGTAACTGCTATTATTAGGGCCTCTGAGCGTCTCCTCGAGGCATTACCCAATGCATGGAGTGCAGCTAAGGTATCATTCACCACCACAATTGGGGCTCTCTCTGGCAGATTGGCTGGATGTGTATCAATTAATAAACCCGAGGCACCTTTTTTAACTGCTTCTGCGGCGAATTGATGCCCATCAAACATAGGTCCTCTTATTGCGACGAATAGATCTCCGACCTTGAGCGTTCGCGTATTGATGCTTACGCCAGAGGAAAACCACGTGCCTGATGCAGTGCCGCCCGTAACAGCAGCAATTTCATGTGCGCTCCACAGATGCTCCTGGTTCATGCTTGACCTCGAAGCTCTTTTAATAAGTTGAGGGCAATTTTTCGATCGTTAAATGGCAAAATGGTGTCTCCGACGATTTGCCCAGACTCGTGACCCTTCCCAGCTATTAACAAACTGTCATTGGGCGTGAGCATTGAAATCGCAGCTTTAATAGCCTCAGCTCGATCTGAAATCTCACCCGCACGTTGGCAGTTAGAAAGTATATCTTTTCGAATAGAGCTAGCCTTTTCGTTCCGTGGGTTATCGTCTGTGATGATTATCTCATCAGCCATGCGATCGGCTATAAGACCCATTTGGGATCTTTTTTCTTGGTCACGTTCTCCGCCGCAACCGAAAACCAGTATAATTTTACCAGACGTTTGCGAACGTAGTTCCCTCAAAACAGTCGACAGAGCCTGAGGAGTATGAGCGAAATCAACAAAGATAGAACTACCGTTCAAGATCCGCGCGACAAGTTCTAATCTTCCAGGTGGAGGAGAAAGCGCTTCGGTGGCTTCTATTGCTTCTTCTGGTGTTTCACCGCAGGCTACAACTAATCCTAAAGCACAAAGTATATTCTCTGCCTGAAACTCCCCAAAAACAGGGATATGCCGGTTATATTCAGTACCCCAGGCTTCAAATTTCAGATTCTGTCCTGAATAGCAGGGGATAGAATTTATTAGTTTAAGATCTTTACCATGTCGGCCAAAGGAGATTAGGTTGAGAGATCTGGATCGAGCCAGATCGGACCAATCAGTGAACTCTTCTGTATCTGCATTTAATACAGCCCCCATGTCTTTATTAAGAATCTCCGAAAAAAGCCTTCGTTTTGCGGTTCGGTAATTGTCAAAATTTTTATGATAATCGAGGTGTTCATGGGACAGATTCGTGAATGCCCCCGCTGAAAATTTCACCCCGTCTAATCTGTGTTGATCCAGTCCATGACTCGATGCTTCTAAAATAGTGCACTCAAACTGTTTTTTAGCTAGTTCGTCGAGATTTCGATGAAGCGTCACTGGATCTTCAGTCGTTAATCCCTTGCCTAGGCTATGAGCTTCTGTGTCTGCCTGTAGGCCCAGGGTACCTATAGATGCAGATTTTTTACCTAATTTCGACCAAAGCTGTTTCGTGAACCAAGCAACTGAGGTTTTACCATTGGTGCCCGTGACCGCGGCGGTAGTTTTGGGCTGAGCGGCAAAATATCTGGATGCGCTAATCGCAAACGAACGCCGAGGATTTGGTGAAGAAACGATTGGGAGGTTTGCCGCGTTGTCTGGCAGGGTAATACCGTCTAAAGCCAAGATAGCTGAAGCTCCTTTTGCAGCTGCATCGGAAATAAATACAGCGCCATCTTTCTTTGACCCAAGCAGTGCCACGAAAAGAAAACCTGGAATTACCTCTCGAGAGTCACAGGTGATGCCAGTTATATTGGGGTCTGAGCCGCCGGATATTTTTCCCACACATGGGGGACATAACTCAGAAAGATGCAAAGTGCTTTTTCCCTAATTTTTTGGTGACAACACTTATAGCCATTTGATTTTGGACTTTTGGGTTCTCGTGATTTATCGGTTTAACCCCAAGTAAAGGCGCAATTCGAGATATAACTCTCCCAACCAGAGGAGCCGCCACCCAGCCCCCTGTAGCGTATCCGAGGGTATCTTTGTTCCCGATTGGTTCATCAATCATTGCAAAAACGACGTATCTGGGCTTGTTCATTGGGAATGCCCCAACAAAAGAGGACCGCACGGCCTTTCTTTTATATCCTCGGCCCTCTACCTTTTCAGCCGTTCCAGTTTTTCCGCCAACGAGATAATTCGCTGCGTCCGCTTTTCGACCGCTGCCATTGGTGACGACAACCCTCAGAAGACGCCTGATTTTATCCGAGGTCTTTTCCGAAACAACTCTCCTCCCTCCGAGATTTGAACGATTGAGGAGGAGGGTTGGCTCATAAAATATACCCCCGTTGATTACAGCAGCAACTGCACTTGTGATTTGAATAGGGCTGACCGCGATACCGTGACCATAGCCGATTGTCATTGCATTGACATCCCGCCAGGGATTAGGAGTGATAGGAGAACCAATTTCCTCCTCCTCTAACTCTAAAGTTGGTTTTTCGAGTAAACCGAGTCTTTCTAGGAAGTCGCGCTGTTTGTGGCGGCCCACGTCCAATGCCATCTTTGCTGAACCAATATTGGACGAGTGAATTAAAATTTCCGGCAAGCTTAACCAGCGATTTTTCGCACGATAGTCTCGTATTACAAATCGGCCAACCCGAATGGGTCGGGAAGCATCATATCCGTCTTGAATACTTATTTTTCTGCTTTCCAAGGCCATTGCTGTCGTAAATATTTTAAAAGTCGAGCCCATTTCATAAACACCGTGAGTTGCCTGATTAAATCGTGTTTTATCATTGGTGCTGGACAAATCATTTGGGTTGAAATCAGGCAAAGATACCATGGCGATCACTTGTCCGTTGTTGGCATCCATAACGATTCCAGTGGCTCCAATTGCCTTAAAATTTTTTAACGCATCTCGCAGAGCTTGGCTGATAATATATTGAACTCTTAGATCAATGCTTAAGGAGAAGGGTGTCGAAGTTGTTGTTAACTCTCTATCGAACTTTCTCTCAAAACCACCGCGACCCTGGTTGTCGATGTTCGTGAAACCGACAACGTGACCGGTAACTCTTCCGGCAGGGTAGAAACGCTTCTCTTCTGTTTTAAAATCTAAAGCGGGGTTTCCAAGCTTGTTCAACTCATATTTCTGCTCGGGAGTTAACCTACGTTTAATCCAAACAAAAGAGCGCTTTTCTCCAAGTTGTCGTTCTACCGTTTCGATCCGCAAATCCGGGAGAATGGCGACAATTTTCTCCGCGGTAGACCTGGGATTTTGAATCAGGTTGGGATTTGCATAAAGAGAAAAAGTTTTGAGGTTGGTCGCTAGCAATTTCCCATTTCGATCCAGAATGTTGGCTCTAGATACACTATAAGTGCTTGGTTTTGTGGGGTGGATTGTTCTTGTTGCCTCGGTTGTTGGCAGAACGGTAACAATTGTAAGTCTTGTCGCCACTAACAAAAATCCCGCAATCGCCAGGCTCCCGGCTACCATTAACCTTATACGAGCAATTTCTATCTCCCCTGGAACCGGCGGCCTCCGGCGGGTTCTGCGGGAAGGGGAAGATTGGCGGCCGATCATGGAACACGTAAAAACGTGAGTTTTTGGGGGGGGTCACGATCGGCCGCCGGGGGGACCGTATTGCCTGGATTCAACCCTAGATTTGGTCGAGGTCGAAATGGAATGTCCTCAATGGCTATTGTTTGATTGGCCAGTGTGGGTTCTAAAACCAAAAAGCGCCTACCAAGCTTATCCAACCGGTCTGGTCTGTTCAGATAAGCCCATTCTGCCTTTAGAATATGAATCTCCTGGTTGTGGGTGTTTGTTTCTAGGCGAAGCGTTGCAAGCAATTCTTCCGACTCTGACACGTCATACTTAAGAGTAAATAGACCTACACCAGCGACCACTGCCATTGACATCCATATAAGCGTCGAGCGTTTGATCAAAGTCGTTTATCCCTTTGATAGGGTGACACACCTAATTTTGTTGCTGTTCTTAGACGTGCTGAGCGCGCGCGTGGATTAGCGCTTATCTCGGTATCGCTTGGACGTATTGGACGACGCGAACTTATGGTAAAAGTTGGATTTTTGTTCTCTGTTTGAGAAGGGAGATGTCTGGAGGGCTGTGACGAGTTTCGAGACCTGTTAATGAAAAATTTTTTTACAAGCCTGTCCTCTAAGGAATGAAAACTTACGACAGCTATATTCCCCCCCTTTTTCAAAAGCTTTTCTGCAGCACAAAGTCCTCGCTCAAGCTCTCCCAGCTCGTCGTTTATATATATTCGCAACGCTTGAAAAGTGCGGGTCGCCTGGTCCTTATTGTCTCTTGATTTATTATTTGGAAAGCAACGCCGAACAATTTGAGCGAGCTGTAAAGTCCTGGTTATGGGCGTTTTTGTTCTGGCTTGAGTGATAGCTCTTGCTATGCTCCGAGCACGTTTCTCCTCGCCAAAATTGAAAATGATATCTGCAAGATCGTCTTCTTTGTGTTCATTGATTACTTGCACTGCTGAGGTCCCATTTTTGGACATGCGCATATCAAGAGGGCCATCTTTACTGAAAGAAAAGCCCCTTTCTGGCTGATCTAATTGGAAAGAGGATACTCCAAGATCTAGTGCAATGCCGTCTACCTCACAAACTCCTTTGCGTTCAAGAAGGCCTACCATGTCGCCAAAACAGCCCTGCAATAGTAATAGCCTGTCCCCATACTTTAACCGCCAAGATTTGGTCACTTCATCTACAGACGGGTCGCGGTCAATTCCGATGACTTTGCAATAAGCATTCTCAAGAAGGGCTCTAGAGTAGCTTCCACCGCCGAAAGTACCATCAACGTAAATCGCCCCGTCTCGTGGCGAAATCGCCTTTACCACTTCCTCAAGCATGACAGGTTGATGTTTTTCCATCAGGACAGACCTGTTCGGAGGTTTTCTCGGATTTTTGCTACTGCCTCCTCTTGTTTTTCGCTAAATCTGCCTGGATTCCAAATCTGGAATCTATTTCCCCTACCAACAAATGCTGCTTGGTTGTCGAGACCTGCCGCTTCAATAAGGGCAGCTGGTAAAATAACTCGGCCTTGCCCATCAAAGGGCAATTCATGGGCCAGCGCCATGATCGTTTCAATAATAGATCCAGAACGGCCAAGAAGTGTCTGCTCAAATTCTCCATCTTCTAAATTTTTATCGAGAACGCGGCGATTGAGCTGCTCAAGCATTGAACGCCCAAAAGCATCTATTGCTGGTTCGGTAAGAGATGGATAAGCGATGATCCCTTGGAATAGCTCATTGTTCAGTGACCCGCGGAAAGGTGCAGGGACGGACACTCGTCCTTTACTGTCGATCTTGTTCACAAATGTGGACAGGAACGATGTCATCCAATTAATCCCCGTATTCTCTCGACCCTCTTGAAAGGATCTGCCACCCAAACGTACCCGTAAAATTTGGGATATTATGGGATATCATGGGTTTTAATGTAGTGTCAATGGGATCTAGAGCTAATTAAGGAATTTATTGCTATTAAAAAAGATCCGCAGTATCGGCGCATTTACGGGTTTTTGACGATTTTTTTGGGCTTTATCCCGAGAAATTTAAAAAGAATCTGGCGATTTTGAAAAACATTTAGTATTTGCACCAAACGCCAAAAACTAGGGAGTGCCAGACGGTCTATAAGCCGGGTTCTGTCCCTGCTAAGAAGCAGGGGGTGGCCATTCATCTTGGATATCCGTTACCGAATATCTCGTGCAACCTACCCGAACGGCGACGCGGAAACCCGTCCAAAACCGCGGGGTCTTCTGCCGTTCCTATTTGGTTTTGCTCCCGGTGGGGTTTGCCATGCCACTCCTGTTGCCAGAAGTGCGGTGCGCTCTTGCCGCACCCTTTCACCCTTGCCTGTATTACACAGGCGGTCTGCTCTCTGTGGCACTTTCCCTGAAGTCTCCTTCGCCGGGTATTACCCGGCACCGTGTTTCCGTGGAGCCCGGACTTTCCTCTCTTTCGTAATCTTTTTAGCGCAAAGAGCGGCCACCCGACCGTCTGACAGTTAAGTAGTTGCTCCCATCGCTTCCTAGGTCAAGTGGAAATTAAGGGTTTCTTTTTGGCTTTTCATTCTTGAGGGCATTTATTATCGAGACACAATCAGCGTCAATTTGACCATCAACTCTTTCGGGACGGTAATGTTGCTGGATTGCAGTGATTACATCGACGAACTTCGCCCTTGGATCATAACCGATATTATTCAGGGACTTTCGGATAGATACGCTATCCATTGGACCAATTACTGGCATAGGTTCTGGCCAAAAACCAACACCGGATTTTGCGAGCCATTCCCAATTGAATAGATGACCTGGATCGTTTTTGCGCCCCGGAGCGACATCTGAATGTCCTAGTACAAGCCGATTACTAATTTGATATCGAGACATAATATCTTGGGATAACTCTCTGAGAGCCTCCATCTGCAATTGCGGGAATAGGGTGTAGCCCCACTCATGTCCAGGATTTTGCAACTCAATACCTATTGATCGGCTATTAGTGTCGGTTTCTCCATCCCAATAACTTACTCCTGCGTGCCAAGCTCGATTTTTCTCGTTTACCAGCTGATAGATTTTGCCTCCTTCATCGATCAAATAATGCGCACTTACTTCCCTTTTAGGATCGCACATTCTCTCCAGTGAAACCTCGGTGCTCGGTAAACCTGTGTAATGGATGACCAGCATGTCAATCTTAATGGTTTTATCTCGGCTTCCGAAATTAGGTGATGGGCGCGGTTTGAAAACAGTCACAATTAAGATGCTCTTTTTATACTTCTGTGTGTAAGGATAATTCCTACGCCGGCGATGGTTACCAGACCACCGCTTACATTTTGAAAGTCTAGATTTTCGCCTAAAAATATTATGCCAAAAAAGACCCCAAAAACCGGTACTAAAAGCGTAAAGGGCATTACGCTGTTGGTATCGTGCCTTGCTAGAGTTCGATACCACAATCCCTGACCAATGATGGTGGCTCCCAATGCCATGTATATTACAACAAGCCAGGTTTGCCAGGGGGCTGTCATCGCGGCCTGAAAGTGTTGTCCCTCGAAACAGGCAGAGATAAGGACGGCTTGCGGGAGAGAGAGAATAGATACCCATGCATTGACTGAGACGAAATCAATATCTTTTAGTCGTTTTATTAAAATTGACGCTAATGCGAAGAAAAATGCAGATAGGATCAAAACTGCTAACATATGAGTGTTGCTGGCTAAGTCAGGTGATCCGGATATGATCAGTATGCCAATAAATGAAATGATCATTCCAAAAAATCTTCGCCAACCCAATGTTTCTTTATAGACCAGCCAAACAATAATGGCTGCAAAAGGAACAGAGGCTTGCATGGCGATAGCCCCAGGGCCTGCTTCTATCTCCTGCATACCAACTAACCCGAGACCAAAATGTAAAGTCGACATTGTGAATGAAATTGCCAGCAGGAGGGGCCATTGACCCTTTGGAGATTTCAAAAACCAAACCAGGATTGCGGATGCAATAAGCATTCGGCAACTGAGTGTCAAAAAGGGCGGTAAATGGATCACTCCGATGCGCATGGCAACGAAATTACCCCCCCAAACCATCATCACTAAAAGAGCGATCAAAATTTCGATTGGTCTCACGGGTTGCCCTAGTGTGTTATCTTGCTTTTATTAGGTAATAGATTTTTTAGGTTAACAAGTCAGAATTGCTCAGAAAATTAACGCTAGAACCAAGGGAATTTTTTTGTTGAAGAGCATTATTAAAATTTATGTCGCGGCTATAAACCCAATTTTCGGTCTTAGTTTTCACCTGTTATTTTTGGCCTTCTTAAATTGAAGGTTGCCAAAACTTTTTATTGCCAATGCCTGGTAAACGGAGGGTTCCAGAAAATGGGTTAAGACCGACTGATAAACCAAAAAAATTTAACTCGACTCCCTCTACGCTGGATAAAATGATACCAAAAATACCCCACAATGAAAACTGGGCCCCCGCCCCGCTGGGCGCCTTGCTTATAAATCTTTTTGATCCGAGGTAGTCTTTCCCTATCGCTGTGGGGGGAAGGTCTACAGTGAGACTTGGGGAATGCCGCACGATCCAGGCTGTGAAAGTATTGCTGTTTGGGCCCGGCCAGCTTCGATATGAGTGGGGCCACGGATAGATATCGATTGCTCTTTGGATTTCGCTTATTGCAATTTCAGCTTTTTCCCCAATTAACTCCTCTATAAGAGTAGGTTTTGATCCAAACCAATATCTGTCTGGGTTAAAGACATTATTCGTAACAATGTAACTTTCATCTGAACCCCAACCTAGTACCTCAGTTGTTTCGTAAGATTCGGCATTTTTAGGTTTAATGGCTATCCATGTATGAACCGCAAAGGCACCCCTCCACGAGAATGTCCGAGCTGCATAGACTTGGACTATGGCTTCACGAATGTTTCTCGGGTCAGGGGCTATCCCGGCTGGCTCGCGACTGGCAGCACGCCAGTCCCCGAAAATATCAATCATCCCTATTGCGGCTATGCTTAGGGGACCAGTGAGCAGCAAAATAATGGTGACGGCGAAACGGCGAGCCCATAACATTGTCAAAATTCTCTCCAACCATAATGGGTAATAGGAATTCTAGCTAAAATATTTGTTAACAAACATGGATTTATCAAAAAATAAAAAAATAAAGGGAACTAACTGGTTCCAAGTGTATCTGCTTATTGGCGCGGGAGTAGTCTGCGCGTTTCAAATAGGAAAGGTCCCTCCAGCATTGCCGGTGATAAGAAATGATTTGGGTCTAGATCTGATTTTTACGGGATGGCTGATTGGGGTCTATGCACTCTTCGCTGCCGTATTCGGGATCTTTGGAGGCGCATTTTCTGATGCCGCCGGGTACCGTCGTTCTCTTTTGTTTGGCCTTTCTTGCATTACGATTGGGAGTTTTTCTGGCGCCATTGCCCCAGATGGTTTGAGTTTGTTGATAGCTCGTTTTATTGAGGCAGTGGGCTATTTGCCTATTGTTGTATCGGTCCCTGCGCTGCTTGGACAGGTAACTGTTTCGGAAGGAGACAGGAGGGTTGCGGCTGGAATTTGGGGTGCTTACATGCCTGCTGGAACGGCCATAATGATGCTTCTGGCACCGATATTTTTAGGCTCTGATGGGATCGGTTGGAGAGGTCTTTGGCTTTTAAATGCCCTGATTGCTGGTTTGTATATTCTGATCATAATTAGGGCGACCCCGCTAATTGATGGGCGAAAACCGCAGGGGACAAGGTTTAGATACACTCGGAGGGAAGTGGGTAGGCTGCTTAAAAGTCCGGCTTCTGTTCTTTTAGGCATATTCTTTGGAACATATGCAGGGAACTACCTCACAGTCTTCGGCTTTTTGCCCACAATGTTGGTCGAAGACCTTGGTTTAAACCTGAGCGAAGCGGCTTTGCTGGCTGCATTGGCGGTAGGAGTTAATATCGGTGGGAATATATTTGGAGGTTGGCTTCGGAAAATAAATATTCGATTTTCCACCATACTTGTATTTGGGTCGTTCTTTACAGCCTTGTCTGCAATTGGGATTTTTTCAAATTTTTTCACGCCTGAAATTCGCTACGCCATGGCGATCCTTTATTCCTCTGTCTGTGGGATTATTCCCGGCGCTACATGGAGTGCTGCTGTTTCGCTTGCGCCCAGTAAAGATCTGGCAGGTACGGCAATCGGTTGTGTGGTTCAGGGGGGCAATCTGGGAACATTAGTTTTACCTCCTCTGACTGCTGGATTGGTCGCTATATTTGCGGGGTGGCATGCCGCCATCATAGCGGTTTCAGGAGCATCTATCTTAGGAGTGGCATTGGCCCTTGCAATTGCTCGCGTTGCCAAAGAGCCATCAAATTGATTTGTTATTTTAGATTTCTCTAAAATCATGAGTGCCATGACCAAGATTTCACTGACCAAAGAATTTTTGATTAATATCAGAAAGATTGCTGGCTTGCAGATTTCGGATAATGCCGCAATCTTGACAAACCACGCGAAAGACGAATCTCACCATCATTTGCTTCCTCCGGACCTTGTAGTTTTTCCGAAAAAGACAAGTCAGGTTGTTGAAATCGTGAAATTATGTGCCGCACACAAAGTGCCCTTAATACCCTATGGCTCGGGTACCTCTTTGGAGGGAGGAATCGGCGCCCCGCTCGGTGGCGTTTGTATTGATCTCTCGCAAATGAATCGGGTTCTGCGAGTTAATACCTCAGATATGGATGTGACGGTAGAACCGGGTGTGACGCGAAAAACTTTGAACGCCTACCTGAGGGATACAGGGCTTTTTTTTCCCGTGGACCCCGGGGCTGACGCAACTCTTGGAGGAATGGCTTCTACCCGCGCCTCGGGAACCAACGCGGTTCGATACGGAACAATGAAAGAAAACGTCTTGAATCTAACCGCTGTTTTAGCTGATGGAAGCATTGTCAAATCTGGTAATCGAGCCCGAAAAAGTGCCGCGGGATACGATTTGGCGCGTTTGTTTATAGGAGCAGAGGGCACCCTCGGGATTATAACCGAACTGACCCTAAGACTATATGGCATTCCCGAGGCGGTTTCGGTCGCTGTAGTCCAATTTCCTTCGATTAAATCTGCGGTCGAAACCGCTACTGCTACTGTGCTATCCGGGATTTCCATTGCCAGGCTAGAATTATTAGACACTGCGCAAATGCGAGCCTGCATAAACTATTCGGCTTTAGATTATAATCCGGCGCCAACATTATTTCTCGAGTTTCATGGGTCCCCTCGAATGGTTAGGGAACAAGCAGAAATGGTGCAGTTACTTGCAGAGGAAAATGATGGAGAGGGTTTTCAATGGGCGGATACCGCCGAAGAACGAACCAAGCTTTGGCAGGCGCGTCATGACGCTCTTTATGCTGCCCTAGCATCTCGTCCCGGTTCAAAAGCCTGGTCGACTGATGTTTGTGTGCCGGTATCTAATTTGGCTCAATGCATAGAAGAAACCAGAGAAGATATTGAAAAAGAAAAAGTGCCGGCCACGATTGTCGGCCATGTTGGTGACGGAAATTTTCATGTGATCTTTCTGCTTGACCCAGATGAACCAAAAGAAAAGCGCGCTGCTAAAAATTTAAATAAAAAAATGATTGCCCGAGCGATCGAATTAGAGGGTACTTGCACGGGTGAGCACGGAATAGGGATCGGTAAGCGTGATAGCTTAGCACTGGAAATGGGATCAGCAATCGAGATCATGTCACGGATAAAAAAGGCGTTAGACCCTGCCGGGATTATGAATCCGGGAAAGATTTTATAAGGCCTAGTAATTTAACTAGCGTGACAGGGAGAAGCCGGTTTTCAAGGCTAGTGAAAGGACGTTAAAAAATTTTTGATCGACTATGCATTAGTCACGTGCAAAGGCATCTCGGTTTCTGTCTTTCAAAGCCAACCGGTTTTTTAAATCAGCTAGGACATATAATCTCAATGCGGATGAGAGATTATTAGGGTTATTTTCATCTATTTTCGATATAAGTTTACCAAGTGGGAGATCCTCATTTTGAGAGATCACAGTAAGTTCGGCCCAGAACTCAGCCTCCAATGATACACTCGTTCTATGACCTGCGATAGTAACCGATCTTTTATTCTTCTTGCTCATATCTCTCGTTGCACCTGATTTGTGACGACTCCTAAAAATATAATAACCTTGAGCAGGATTTTTTAGGAGTATTTAAATGGTTGGAGAAATTGATAAAAGGCTCAAAGAGCTGGGCGTTGAGCTGCCAGAAGCTCGTGATCCAAAGGTGGCAAAAATTTTGAGTAGTAACATTGCGGGTAATATCCTCTATGTCTCTGGTCAAGTCCCGCAGTGGAATGGAGAAATGACTTTTATCGGAAAAGTGGGTCGTGAATTTGATATTCAGGAGGGACGTAAAGCCGCGCGGCTCTGCGCACTTAATGTCATTGCCCATGCAAAAAAAGCTTTGAATGGAAATTTGGATAGAGTTGTAAAGGTTGCCAAAATCAAAGGGTACGTGAATACAACCCCAGACTTAATTGAAGTAGCTGAAGTCGTTAACGGCGCTTCCGAGCTATTCGTCGATGTTTTTGGTGAAGCTGGGCGTCATGCTCGAACAGTCGCTGGCGTTAACGTGATGCCCTTTGATGTGGCTATAGAAGTCGAAGCAGATTTTTTGATCAGTGACGAAAAGTAGACCAAACCGTTGGTTCAAGCGTTGTAGCGTCACATAGGTACCTGAGAGCGAAAGATAGTTGTTATCGGTTAAGCAGAGGTTTCTTATATAATTTTTCAAAGCACCAAATGGGACGTGGTGAGGATCGCGCGGATTGGTCGATTAAGTCTCCAAATTTTGCGACAGAAGTAAATATAAAACCTATTTGGTTAGGGAGTACGAGAAGTTTGATAGATCTTTATCGGTCTCGCAAAAGAATAGTCAGGCGATTTCTTCTCATTTTTAACAGACGTGGGGGCCTATAACTCGGGTAACCTTTTAACTAAGTCAGACACGCCGCCGTTGTAAAAGTATTCGACTGTATCCATTTTAAAAAAATTACTCTTCATGGTTTTATATTTTTTAAGACAGACACAAATTTGCCGAATTCAATCCAAGGTAAAGGGTCCCAAAAGCGTTTTGCTAAACCGCTGGTGGAGGGTAAAACATATATTGCCACTTCACCGAACTTAGCGGATTGAGGCCCATATTTTATCTCTGGAGTACCCAGATGATATCTTGACCATACTTTTGCTGCTCGTTTTCCAACGAAAGCAAGGGACCTGGGCTTAAAGCGGATAAGTTTTTCTGTAAGACCAGCGGGATCGTCGGCTGTCGATGAGATCTCAGTGTCCGAACCTGAGAGAGTCTTTGCCATGTCAGTTAGACCAATCCCATAACTGGAAAGTACTTTGTATTCTCTTGGGTCTAACCTACGAGGTGTAACCTTTGCCGTTTCTAGTATTTCCCAAAAGCGGTTACCGGGGCCCGAGTAGTAATGCCCGGTTTGAGCTGAGTGGCTACTCGCAGCACTGCCGCAAAAAACGGCGTAGAGGTTATCGGCTAGAACATCTGGAAGCACGTCCTCCTTCGAGCCGATCTGTTTCACGCGGCAGTTTTAATATTTAGTCTGGACCAAATTTCCGTCAGTGCTTGAACTAGAGCGTTCATTTCTTCATCACTATGGAGTGGGGTAGGCGTGAGGCGTAATCTTTCCGTTCCTTTTGGCACGGTCGGGTAATTAATGGGTTGCACGTAAATATTATAACGGGACAAAAGGTCGTCTGTTACCTGCTTGCACAAAATTGGATCACCCACCATCACGGGCACAATGTGGGATGGAGAAGACATCACTGGCAATCCCGCTATTATCAGCTTTTCTTTGAGGGTGGCCGCTCTTTCCTGATGCTTTGTGCGCTCGGGCGCACCACAATCCCTCACATGTCTAACGCTGGTCGCAGCAGCCGCGGCTATTGAAGGGGGTAGCGAAGTTGTAAAAATGAAGCCACTGGCATGAGATCTTACGAAATCAACTAATGTCGCATTTGCTGCGACATACCCTCCAACCACTCCAAAAGCCTTTGCGAGCGTTCCCTGAAGGATATCAATTCGGTCCATTTGGCCTTCTCGTTCGGCAATACCTGCACCGGTAGGGCCATACATTCCCACGGCATGGACCTCATCAAGATATGTGATCGCGCCATATTTTTCGGCGAGGTCACAAAAGGCTTTGATGGGCGCGATGTCTCCATCCATTGAGTAAACAGACTCAAAAACGATCACTTTCGGCCGACCCTGATCAAGTTCTTTAAGTTTTGATTCAAGGTCTTGCGGATCATTATGTTTGAAAATGAGCTTCTCTGCTCCTGAATTCCGGATTCCTGCTATCATCGAGGCGTGGTTATATTCATCCGATAATATGATGCAATCGGGAATGTTTGCTGCTAGCGAGGACAATGTTGCTTCATTGGCAACATACCCAGAGGTAAAAAGGAGTGCAGCCTCTTTCTGGTGCAAAGATGACAGTTCTCTCTCGAGGATGATATGGTCATGAGTCGTTCCAGAGATATTCCTGGTGCCCCCTGATCCGGAACCGCAACGATCCACTGCCTCTTTCATGGAAGCAATTACCTTTGGATTTTGCCCCATTCCCAGGTAGTCATTACTGCACCAAACGGTAATTTTATCAGTTTGTTCGCCTTGATAATGGGTGGCATGGGGAAAATCGCCAGCATGTCTCTCAAGTTCAGCGAAGATCCTGTAACGTCCTTCCGATTTTAACTTATTTATCGAACTTTTAAAAAATAATTCGTAGTCCATCACATGTCTCAGTAGGCAGCAATTTGAATCATAATACTGGTGCCATGGGTTCCAGCAAAGGGTTGGCTATTTAAAAGGGTCAAATATCTATGGTTAAATCGCGTTTGCTACCCACCCGTGACGCTCATGTGCCGAGGTACGGACGACTGTTTGCTTCTTCTGTCGATTATAAAATCGTGACCCTTTGGTTTTCGGGCAATCGCGTCATCTATCGCATCAAACAAAGTGGAATTGTCCTCGTCTGCACGCACGGCAGCACGCAGATCCGCGGAGTCCTCCTGTCCAAGACACATGTACAATTGCCCCGTACAAGTAAGCCGAACCCGATTGCAGCTTTCGCAAAAGTTATGGGTCATTGGGGTTATAAAACCCAAGCGAGCCCCGGTCTCTTGAACTGTGTAATACCGGGCTGGCCCCCCTGAACTATAATCACTCTCTTCAAGGGTCCATTGTTCGTTAATGGTTGCCCGAACCATCGATAGCGGCAGATACTGGTCCAACCTGATTTCCCCTATCTCTCCCATCGGCATCACCTCAATAAAAGTAAGGTCAAACCCCTGATCGCCGGCCCATTTTACAAGATCGTTGATTTCGCCATCGTTGATACCTCGAAGCGCGACCGCGTTTATTTTTACATGCAGCCCACATTTTTTTGCAGCCTTTAGACCGGCCATGACCTGAGATAATCGGCCCCATCGAGTGATAGAGGCAAATTTTTCCTCATCAAGAGTGTCCAAGGAGACATTGATGCGTTTTACACCTATGTCAGCAAGTTCAGCCGAATATTTTTCTAACTGGCTGCCATTGGTTGTCAGGGTGAGCTCATCCAAAGCGTTAGAAATCAGATGCCGAGAGAGAGAGCGGACGAGCCACATAATATTCCGTCTTACAAGAGGTTCCCCTCCCGATAATCTCAGTTTCTTAACGCCCCGTTCTACGAAAGCAGAACAAATCCTCTCGAGTTCTTCCAGAGAGAGCACTTCCGCTTTAGGCAAAAATGTCATGTCTTCGGACATACAATACACGCATCGAAAATCGCAACGATCAGTGACCGATACGCGCAAATAATTTACGTGGCGTCCAAAGGGGTCAATTAATTCATTCATCAGATTAGGCTTTGCCAGTTTTATTTGCTCGCTTAAATTTCAAATCTTCTTTTTATATATAGCTCTGGAACTAACCTGTTAAAAGGGGAGGCGTTATCTATCCCTTGTCTATATGTAAAACAATAGCTTGAGTCCGTATTATATGGATTACATAGTGCAGAAATGAAAAATTATATAATAAAACCAGATCCGGAGGACAAAAAGCTCACAGAGTCAGTTTTAGGGGTTGATCATGAGGGGCAAAATATTGAAACCAGAGTGACGATCGAGCGGCCCCTGACCCTATTCCTTAATAGTCAAGAGATAATCACGATGATGACAATTGGGGATCATCCCGATTATTTGGCGGTCGGGTTTCTATTAAATCAAAACATGATCTCGGATGATGATCGGATCGAATTTGTAGAATTTGACGAAGAAACCGACACAGTGATTGTTCGGACAGAGCGTGAAACCAATTACGAACAAAAGCTGAAGAAAAAGACTCGTACTTCTGGCTGTGCGGTGGGCACCGTTTTCGGAGACATGATGGAAAAGTTTGAGACTGTGCATCTTGATCCCGATGCTAAGGTCCATACTAATTGGCTAAAAACACTCTCAAAAGAAATAAATAACACGCCGAGCCTGTACTTGAAGGCGGGCGCGATTCATGGATGTGTGCTTTGTGAGAGAGACAAGCCATTAATTTACATGGAAGATGTCGGGCGCCACAACGCTGTCGATAAAGTCGCAGGATACATGTTTCTAAACAAGATTAGGTCGAAAGGAAAAATCTTTTACACAACCGGAAGGCTTACGAGTGAAATGGTCATCAAGACTGTTCAAATGCAATTGCCGGTTCTTATTTCTCGTTCTGGGTTTACCGCTTGGGGCGTGGAGTTAGCGCGTCAAGCAGGACTCACTCTAATTGGTCGAGCGAGGGGAGCAAGGTTTATTGCGCTGTCGGGCATTGAGCGAATTATCTTTGATGAGCCTGAGGGACAGTAGTACAGCCCCGTGGGTTTCAATCCGTATAAGAATTTAGTCATTGCCCGATGAATATTACACTTAAATGGGATGGGCCCGTTGGTCCTAAAAATTTTCCCGAGGCCTTTTTGGAAAAAGAAAGTCTCTCGGTTTCTGGTGTCTACCTCAGACTTAAACAATATGAGAATGGACATATAGTTAGCTATGTCGGACATTCCGTGAATCTTCTCTCAAGATTCGACCAGCACCTGAGGGATATACTAACTTTTTCAGTCACACTTCGTGATGATTTTGGGGAAGTGCTACTGTCGAGAAACGGAAGTGATAGAGCGGCGGTCTATAATCGACTTGATACGTTGATGCCTTTTATAGAGAAGGAATTATCTAGAACTCAGTTTTTATTCGCGCGATGCGGAGATGAATTTGGGGAAGACTATTTAAAGGTTGCAGAGGCATTATTGAAACAGCGCATGGAATGCCGTATCGGTGTTGAAATTACCGCGTTGGAAAATCTACAGAATATTTCCATTGGCGGGCTCGACCACGAGTTGCTCATGCAATCGGATACCTCTCTTTTGGAAGCCGATTGCATCGAAGTGTTAAATAAAATTCTCGGTGACCACCCTATTGGGTATTGCCCTGCGCATATGGAATCTTAACAATGAGTGATGTTAATGCGGTCTGCGGTGTGCTACTTGCGGGTGGCAAATCTCGACGTATGGGCAATCGTGATAAGGCCCTGGTTGAGCTAAATCAAAAGACAGTGCTTAGTCGAGTAATCGAAATTGCTCAACCGCAAGTTACCCGCTTAAGTCTAAATTCTAACGCGGATCCTGAGAATTATGAGGGTTTTGGCTTCCCAGTGATTTCGGATGTTGTCTCGGGCTATGCGGGGCCTCTGGCTGGAATTCTGACTGGTATGAATTGGGTTCGCGAAAAACATCCTCGTTGCAAATGGCTTGCGAGTTTTGCCTGTGATGCGCCATTTATTCCTTCAAATCTAGTTTCGCGCTGTCTACAACAAGCTTTGGAAAATGGTGCCAATTTGGCCTGCGCCCGTTCAGGAGGGAGGGTGCATCCAGTAATTGGACTGTGGTCGGTGTCACTCTATGTTTCTCTCAAGGATGCAATCATAAATAAAGGAAATTAGGAAGGTGGATGAATGGACTGCTTCTCACCGTCTCGTGGAAGTCGAATGGTCCGATGAGCCATTCGATCCATTTTTCAACATTAACAGCCCAGAAGACCTGGTATTGGCTGAAAAGATGACAAACTTGAGAAGGGGTCCTTCCTAATACAAGATGTCTTTTTAGAAACATCGGGCAGTTCCTGTCCACAAAGCTCCTTGAAAATAAAAATTGAAAGAATTGTATCAAAAGGGGCAGTTGTCCAAAGCGGTCCGTAAGATTTCGAGTCGCTAACTCAGATTTTCTTCATTTATGTTTACCAACAACAGCGAGATCTTTTGACCGTTGATAAGTTGTTTCCCCTTGTTCTCAAAATTGACCGTAATTCGCTCTCGGATAACAGATTGAACTTGTCCCAGCCCCCAATTTGGATGCTCAGGGTGGCGTACGTAGTCTCCCGGTGTCAGGATTTCATCCATTTCTTGCATCGCCTTTCTCAGAAAAACCGCTATCGAACGGTAATCGTTATTGGTCATCGAGTAATTTAACAAGTTTGCTGCTAGACAAAAACAGCAAAACGATATCGTTGTTCTCAAAGCTAAAATAAAATCTAAAAAGATTGTTTATTTCCCCTTGATCGGAGAAGACCTCATTCATATACTCCGCGCCAATTTTCCACCTGGGGGTATTATTTATGGCGAAACTGCCCAAGAATTATAAACCATCAGATGATGAACCGTTTATGAATGCTAAGCATCGAGAATACTTCAAACGCAGACTTTTGAGTTGGCGTGAGGAACTTCTTACCGAGTCCGGAGTCACTTTACGCCATCTGCAGGAAGACTCTTTGCAAGCAGCAGATATCGCAGATCGCGCGGCAGCAGAGACAGGTAGGGCGCTTGAATTACGGACGAGAGATCGCGAACGTAAGCTGATCCAAAAAATTGACGAGGCGCTCGAACGGATTGCAGATAAGAGTTATGGATATTGCGAGGAAACGGGTGAGCCAATTGGTTTGCGAAGGCTTGAGGCCCGCCCAATCGCTACTTTGAGTCTTGAGGCACAGGAGCGGCATGAGCGCAGGGAGAGAGTTTATCGGGATGACTGATTGTCCCAATATCTTAGTTGATATTTAGCCGAAACAGGATAATTTTTTCAAAGACACTTAATTACAGATTTAATGTGTTGAGATTAATCTCTTATATCCTGCAAAAACCAATCGGTTGGAATTTCTTGTCCGAGGCCCCGTTCTCGGCAGATTCTGTAAACCAATCCACCAACGGATGAAAATTGTAGCCCCTGATTCCCGACATTACGATAAAATGTGATTTGGTCTGGGCTAGTCCTTCCCACTGAAGGGTTTTGGACCATTGTCGCGAAGTCCGGTTTGTCTCCACCTTTACCCCGGTCCATAAATTCGGGGTCATCTCCACCGAAACCTGGGTTGGGATTTTTGGAGGGTATCCTCTCCATCTCTTTAACAGAACCCCCGATGTAGGCGGCGGGGCTTAAACCACGTTCGGCTTGGAAGCGGTCGGTTTGTTTCATCTGTAGACCAGCAGTTCCCTGCCTTACAACCACATCAAATTTTTCCATTACGCCATCGCTTATTTCGCGGCGACCCAAATTGGTTACATGCATTCCTGGTTTGATCCAGTCGGGATCATAAACCGGTTCCATAGAGTCCGTGCAACTCGAGACTATGTCTACGTCGCGGAGTGCTTCCTCAGGAGAGTCCACTGCAACCACCTCAATACCCAGCTTTTGCGCCATTTCGGAGGCATATTCTTCCCGGTGATCTGCGGTCGGGCTGTATACTTTGCATTTTTTTATATCTCGGACGCATGTGAACGCATCTAAAAAAGTCCTGGCCATGCCACCAGAGCCAAGCATTCCGACGACATGCGAGTCCTCGCGGGACAGGTATTTCACTCCGATTCCTGCGCCACCACCAACTCGATAATGCTGTAAAATGCCGTCGTTTATGAAGGCAAGTGGCTCTGCGTTTTTAGTGCTGATCAATAAGATAAGGCCGCAAAAAGTTCCTGGTTCACGACAATATTTCTCTTCTGTCCAATTACCACTCTCCTCTGTCGGCCAGTATATGATGTCTGATTTCATCCGAATGGCAAAATAGCCATCATTGGCGCCTTCCATTGTTCCCCATCGAAAATAACCATCATCGCGATCGCAGGGCATATACATATCTATCCGAGGCCGATGTATAGCCCCGCCCTCCGGTATCTTGAGGAAGGCGTCCTCTTGAGCTTTAATGCAATCCTTCATGGTGAGTATTTGCTCTACCAAATCATTGTTTATAATGAGCAATTTTCACCTCCAAATTATTAGTTTCGCTGAGCGATCACCAAGACACCAAGGCTTCAATAAATTTACAGTTTGAAGTGATGTCTTACTTCCTCTGGAAAGAGGTCATCAGTGGTAAGCTGTTTATGAAGTGTTCCCTGCTCCCATGCAAACTGAAGGAAAGCGTTCAGTGTTGTCTTATTCGCATCAATTCCATAAGGCCAAAAATCACCATTGAAGAGCCTCTTATTGGCCTCAATACCATCATGATAAAGCCATGGCACGGGATAGTGAGAGACGGTAAACCCTGCCATTCTTTGACGTGATAATTCTTTTGCTTCCTCAAACGCAGTCATCATATTTTGCGCAACCCATGGATTGGCATCGAATACGTCTTTTCGAATTGCCACAGTATGCATAATTGGGAAAATTCCTGTCTCTTCGAAGTATTTTTCTTCTGCTTCGCGGAACTCTGGATACATTTGGATGACCCGGGGATCGCCCGCTAAAAATTCATTTGGCGGTCGAGCGGAGAAGGCGCAGTCTAGGTCACCGTCAAACATCATTTGCATAAGTGAACGATCGGTAACAACGGTTAGATCAACGCCTTCGGGAAGATTGAGTGTTGACGCTTCCTGTCGGCCTGGGTCATTGATGCCTGATTGGAACCATGTGACTTCGTCTAATCCCACGCCAGCTGAGTGAACCATCCAACCTCTGGTATATATTCCCGCGGTCTGACCCCATTCAGGAACACCGATACGTTTTCCTTTGAGGTCATCTGGGGTTTTGACCGGGCCATCTTTAAGCATGTAAACCGAAGAATGCCTAAAAACTCTGGAGGGGAATATAGGAATAAGGACAAAAGGGGCGTCTCCCATTGAAAGGCGCGATGTACTCATTCCCATCGAAATTTCTGATATCTGCCATTCAAAGCTGAATAAAAATCTATGAAAAATTTCTTCTGGTCCGTGATTAATAACGGTAAGGTCTATGCCCTCGGGTTTAACGCGCCCAGTTGCCATATCTTGAACATGGTCATAGTGGTTCATCGCCATAGTCAGGTGAAGGTCAGACATTTATCTCTCCGAAGTTATAATTTTTATCTCAATAAACTTTTTACCGTTTGTCGGGTCATATGGCGACCCAGGCTAGTTATTTTTTTGCGTTTTGGATGGCCTCCCAAACCCGATTGGGGGTCGCAGGTGTTTGTATGTCGGTGACGCCAAGTTTTGCCAACGCGTCTAAAACAGCGTTAATCACACAAGGCGTTGCGCCTACTGTGCCACCTTCGCCAGCTCCTTTAACACCCAACGGGTTGGATTTGCAAAGCACTTCGTGCATTTCTATTGCCATGTCTGGAAAGTCATCTGCTCTAGGCATCCCGTAATCCATAAAAGATCCCGTAATAACCTGCCCTGTCTCGCGATCGTAAATCATGTCCTCTAATAATGCTTGACCCACACCTTGGGCTACCCCCCCATGGATTTGTCCATCGGCCAGTAATGGGTTCAGCACGCGCCCTAAATCATCGACCACTGTGTAGCGGTCTATTCTTATTTGACCGGTTTCTGGGTCAATTTCGAGTTCACAGACATGACAACCGTTCGGAAAACTGGGTGAGGTAACACCGAATGTCCCCACGCCGTGCAGGCCGATACCAAGTTCATTAGGATTTCCCACTGGAGAAAACGAGCGTCTCGCGACCGATTCTAATGTCATTTCTCGATCGGTTCCAACAATTCGGAAGGTTCCATCGACAAATTCAATATCGCCTTGGTCAGCCTCCATGTAATGGGCAACAAATTTTCGTCCGTTTTCAATAACGTTTTCTGCCGCAGCCATCAGGGCATTACCACCCACTGTCATTGATCGACTCGCGTATGTCCCCCTCCCAATCGGAATTTGGTCAGTGTCCCCTTGAACGAAGTTCACTATTTGAGGGTCAATATTTAGCTTGTCGCATACAATCTGGGTAAAGACAGTCTCATGTCCTTGACCATGTGAGAGATTGCCAGACTTTATGGTTAAACCGCCGCTTGGATCAAAATGCAGTTCCATTCTTTCATTGAAGTTTCCACAATTATCAATGTAGTAAATAACGCCCAACCCTCTGAGAAAGCCATTTTTCTCAGATATCGTGCGCCTCTGCTCAAACTCGCTAGAACCGGACAAAATGAGACATTTATCCATCGTGGTCTCAAATTCTCCTGAGTCATAATTAAAGCCTGTGGCCGTAGAAAAAGGAAACTCCTTAGGCTTTATAAAATTTTTCTTTCTTAGCTCTATCCGATTAATACCGGTTTGGGCTGCAGCGAGGTCAATGAGCCTCTCCATACAAAATACTGCTTCAGGACGTCCCGCGCCTCTATACGGAGCCATTGGAGCCGTGTTGGTGAAAACTAGCTTTTGGGATACGTGCGTCGCAGGAACATTATAAACGGTTGATGCTAATTTCAGTGAATGAGCAATCGGAATATTTCCTGAGTTGGCTAAGTAGGCGCCGGCATTGTAAAAACCTCGCCAACGTAACCCTGTAAATTTCCCCTCTTTTGACAGCCCAAGTTCGGCAGTAACGACCTGATCTCTACCTTGGTCATCCGCAATATGACCTTCTGACCGCGTCGATATCCATTTTACAGGCCGTCCAGTGCGCTTCGAAGCCCAAAGGACCAATGCCTCTTCTTGATGGACGGAGTGCTTCATTCCGAAGCCACCGCCGACGTCTCTGGCGATAACACGCAACTTTGATTCTGGAATACGGAACACATGTTGGGCTAGGAACATTCGCAACCCGTGGATATTTTGGGTGCTGCTCCATAGGGTAAAATGGTCTTGAGCCGGATCAAAATAGCCGATGCAACCGCGCGGTTCCATCGCATTTGTTGTTAGCCGGTTATTATAAATTTTAAGTGATACAATGTGATCTGCGGCTGCAAGCCCGGCCTCTGCGGCATTTGCATCTCCCATCTGTAATTCATAGCATATGTTTGATCCAGCCTCTTTGTGGACCAACGGGGCATCTGATGATGCCGCAGTCTCGGAAAAAACTGACGCTCTCTCGATCTCTAAATCGATCTTAATGGCCTCGGCGGCGTCACGTGCTTGGGGCTCTGACTCGGCTACAACGAAGGCAATCCTATCTCCCACAAATTTTGAATATCGCTCAGCGAGGATTGGACGAACAGCTTTGAAGCCCTCAGGCCCACCCATATCCGATGGCATGAAGGCAGGAGGTAGGGACCCAATTCGATCCACATTTATATCCTCACCTGTCAATATATCGAGAACCCCGGGCATGCACTTAGCCGCGGTTATGTCTAAAGTTTTTATCTTTGCTTTTGCTACTTGTGCATAAACGACGACTCCGAAGGCCATGCGAGGTAATTCAATATCATCGACATAGGTTCCACGCCCTGTGAGGAACCGAGGATCCTCTATACGATGCACAGGTTGCCCTATCCCAAAGCTCATCAGATTTCCTCTAACTTAGAAATGCGATCTAGCCGGAGTAGATCACGAAAGAAAAAGCAAAGCTACATGAGCGAGCCATGAAACAAATTGAAAGTGGTATTTTCTCGTAACGGCGATGGCTTTATTCCTAGAAAAAGAGAAAGCCAATATTCAAATAAATATAACTTTGCCGGCTCAAAAAACATATCTGACTGATTAAACGGTTCAGCGTGAGGAGCCGCCGTTCGAATCAGGGATGGCATTTCCCCTGTGGGTTGATTGGGTGTAGACATAAAAAAATGACCCTTAATCACCGTACTTCCTATTATGCTTGATTTTCGAGCTATTGGTGCACGCCTGCCCTTGATGGTCCGTGCGCTTGCAGTAGGGGTGCCAGCCGGGGCGATCTTAGACTGGTTGGACACGCCGATCCCGTGGATGATAGGGCCGATGGTGGGGGTTGCTCTACTAAACTTGTGCGGAATTAGAGCCTTATCGATTCCATACGGCCGTCAGACAGGACAAATTATCCTTGGATCTGCAGTTTCAATTTACTTCACTCCACCGATTGTTGCGGCTCTAGGGGCTAATATTTGGGTAATTCTCATTGCGACCTTGTCCGCTTTTATAATCGGTGGACTTGGTGCCTTCATTATGAGCAAGGTCTCCGGGGTCAACGCCAAGTCAGCATTTTTTGCCTCGATACCGGGTGGATCGATGGCTATGGCTAATCTTGCTGATAAATACAATGCTCAAATTCCTCCGGTCGCTGTCGCGCACTCCCTCCGCGTATCAATTTTGGTGATAGTTGTTCCTTATTTCATGACTTATGGCGGAGTGCCGATAGAAATTTTACCGTACAAGCCGGATCTTCAAATTGATTATACGGTAATTGCAGTCTGGCTCCTCATTGGAGGTGCGCTCGGGGAGTTATCAGAACGCTTACACTTCCATAATGGTTGTTTCATGACGCCAATCATTCTTGGTGCCATTCTCACTTTATCTGGTGTCGAACTCTCTTTGATACCGGGGTGGATGACCGACTTTGCACAGTTAATGTTTGGGTTAATTTTGGGGGAACGCTATGAGCGGGCATTTTTTGCACGTCACAAACTTTTTATTCCCTTTGCTGTCGTTAATGCTTTTTTTATAATTTTGGCATCAATTGGGGTTGCAGTCTTAATCGGTCTGGCAACTGACATTCCATTGTCAACACTCATAATCGCAACCGCACCTGGCGGCCTCGCTGAAATGACAATTGTTGCTCAGGCTCTGCAGGTCGGTGTGCCCCTTGTCATTGCTTTTCACGTGGCGCGTATAATCGTGGTTAATATTGGCACCCAGTATATTTATCTTGCGGCAATGCGAATTTTGGGTCGACCAACAAATGAGAGCCCAGATCGGTTTAATTAGCGATAATTCGCGAATAACAATTAATTACTCTGCTGAAGGGATTAAGATAACTCATAAGGTATTTGGGTTGGCCCGCTGTTTACTCGCACTGAGCCGTTGGTTGTATCATATCTATATTGGTCAAATGTACCGGAACGTTGAGATCTGACGATAAATCCAATAGTCCGATGATCGCCATTTTTCTCCTGATGAATTTGCCAAGGGGGTACCAAGTCTATGTAGCCCGGTGTTACGTTAAAGGCCCCATCTTGTTTGAGTTCAGCGGGTCCACTTTCGCGGGGGTTGCTGTCAACCCTTTGCCAACGTTGGATATGTTCCCCACCCTCCAGGACCCCATAGAGGGTCCAACTTTTCCCGTGATCATGAATGTTGGTTTCGGCCAAGGGAGTTTTGACAAGGGCATTTAAGACAAAATTATAATCTGGATCCTCGTAAAACAACAGATTGCCAGGAGGGCCATTCCCTTTTTTTGTATCCGGCCACATGGCGCAGCTTTTTTTTAGATCGGGTTCCTTCAAAAGTAATTCGAGGTCAGCACAGACGCGTCCCCAAAGCTCGGTCTCGTCGTAACTTTGTTGAAAATAGTCGCGCACTCTATTTACGAATTCTTGCACAACAGGAAGAAGTTGCCGGGACATAGGAATGCTCTAACTTTTATTGCTTATCTCGAAATGATTGTCGCCTCCGAGACTGATCCGTCAAGTCCGAGAATATGTTTGCCAAATTATTGTTTGATGATGTTTAGGTCTGAGAGGGTGCTCTTTTCGTGGACGCATCCGTTTGGACCCAATTTAGACCAGCTTCCTATATTTCGACTTTCATGAAATCGGTCTGTTTTCGGCCTACAAAACAAAATAATTTCCAACAACACATGGGTCGGCCACGACCCTATCAAGAAGCGTCGTCAAAGGACTAAATGCCCCCAGGCTGACCGCTGTCTTTTTGGTAAAGCCAGGCCATTCCCGCGTAAGGGTTTGAGCCAGGCTCTTTCTTCCCGCCCAAAAGTTGATTGCGGAGCTCTCGAGCAACCCCTTCCGCATGGTATAGGTCACCATATAATCTTGCTGTTAGCTGAACTCTTGCTGTTCTGAGATATCTCTCAGCGGGGTATGCTTTGAAGGCCTCTACGATATTGTCTTGGTTGTTTTCGATGCAATTGGCGAGGCAAATCGCATCTTCCATTGCCATCCCCGCTCCCGCTGCAAGGTATTGAAGCGTTGGATGTGCCGCGTCTCCCAACAAGGTCACCCGTCCTCTGCTCCATTCTTTGACTGGCACCCGATCGCAAAGGACCCACATTTTCCAGACATTAATTTTGTCTAATAGGGCCTTTACCGGAGCCTGAACGCCCTCGAAATGCGCATATAATTCATCAGGATCGCCATATTCGTCCCACCCCTCAACATACCTAGAACTATGAAAAACCGCCACGATATTAAACAGTTCGCCCCGTCGAAGCCGGTAATGCACCAAATGGTTACGTGGTCCCCCCCACAAAACCACATCATCAATCCATTGGCCGAGTTCAGCAGGGACTTGATCTATGGGCAAAACCGCTCGATAGGCTATATGTCCTGAGACAACAGGATCTCCGTCTCCTACTATGGAGCTCCTTATGTTCGACCATAGTCCATCTGCGCCAATAAGGGCTTCGCATTCGATTTCTTCTCCATCTGACAAAGAAACACAAACACTATCGCCGCTCTCGGAGTAGTCAGTCACCTCAGATGATGTGCGTAGGTCAATTTCATCCATTTTGGAGCATGCATCAAAGAGAACTGCATGGAGGTCGGCTCTGTGGATGACGGCGTATGGCTCACCAAAAAAGGGTGTGAGAGAGCGACCGGATGGCATGCGCAATATCTCTTCACCAGTAATGCTATCCATCATAATCATGTCTCTCGGAAACCAAGCTATTTGGTGCATTGCCTCCTTGACCTTCAAAGCGTCAAATGCTCGGTGCGTATTTGGGCCGAGTTGGATACCGGCACCAATTTCCCCAAATTCCTCCGCTTTTTCTAAAACCACGGATTTGCGTCCAGAGAAGGCAAGCATTCTGGCTATGGCGAGGCCTCCAATTCCACCTCCAGAAATGACAATGGGCTTATCTTCACTCATATCTAACTCTTTCTTGTCCCTACTCCCCATTGTAAGGTTTTGATAAGAAATAGAAAAGGCAGGGATGGAATGGAATGTGTCATAAAGCCCTATAAACACTCTTATCCAACAACCGCGGAGTTTCCAAAGAGGTTTTATGAGACGGTTCCGTTTATCGAGCGACATTTCGACGAAGGGCACGCGGCCAAAAATTTGATCAGAGGAAGTTTGGGAGATGAGCCTTACTTTTGGTTCGCGGACGCCAAGAAGAATTCAGATCAATTAATTGAAGAATTATTTCGGTTCTGTAAGACAGTGCTAGCTGGATATAAATATCACTGGTCTATTAATTTTGTCGAGAAATTGCCAAAAATGGCAATTGGTAAAATTCAAAGATTTTGATTGAGGAAATAACTGATGACAGATCTCTCTACTGCAGGGCATTTCGGTCTCAACGGGCTAACTGCCAGCGTGGCAGCTGCCAAAATAGAATCCGGAGAAATTACATCAGAGGGCTTAGTCATTGATTGCCTTGAAAGGATAAAAACGCGTGACCCGGAGATTTATGCTTGGGCATTCATTGATCCGGATTTAGCTCTGAAACAAGCCCGGGATCTTGATAAAACACCGCGACGTTCGCCCCTTCACGGGATACCGGTCGGCGTTAAAGATGTGTTTGACACTTTGGAAATGCCGACGGCTCATGGTTTCCGTCCCTATCTGGGTAAACTATGGGGAGAGGACTCAGCCTGTGTGGCTGCGTTGCGGGATGCCGGATTAGTAATCATGGGTAAAACTGTGACCACTGAATTTGCTTGTCCTCAACCGATAGGAACAAAAAACCCACACGACTTTGCACGCACGGCCAGTGTTTCATCCAGTGGTTCTGGTGCGGCAGTGGCGGATTTCATGGTGACGCTTGCTAATGGTACGCAGACGGGTGGTTCCGTTATAGGTCCCGCCGCAAGTAATGGTGTTTATGGATTTAAGGCTAGCCTCAATGGGATTGACAGGGCGGGTTTTAGGCACTGCAAACAAAGTATTGACACAATCGGATTGTTCGCGAGGTCGATTGATGATTTGATTTTGATGCGTTCTGTAAATGTTGGAGAGCCCGTTCATCCTTTGCTTGATAAGGGCGCTCATCCGCGGATTGGGATCGTTAGGACCGCGGCCTGGGAACAAGCCGAAGAGTGCACCAGATCAGCTATCGCTTTGGCAATAGAATTGCTCGGCGATGCAGGAGCACAGATTTTAGATGTTGATTTGCCAGATAGATTTGTCGAAATCGTTGATGATTTTGCGGTGATCAATGCGTGGGAGGGCGCTAGGGCCCTTGATCAGGAAATAACAAGCCATTTCTCGGATTTTAATCAACACAACCAAGAGCGGGTTGAATTTGCTCGAGGACTGAAGCTCGCCGATTACCAAAATTCAACAGCTTCTTTAAATGCAGCTAGAGCGCAAATCGATGAAATTGCTTCCGGTTATGATTTATTCATTACGCCGAGCCTTCCTGGCGAAGCACCAATTGGCATTTTGGAAATTAGAAACGCCGTTTTTAATCGTTTGTGGACACAGATGTATATGCCTGCGGTAAACCTCCCTTTGTTTGAGGGCCCCCATGCAATGCCTGTAAACATTCAGCTCGTTGGTCGCCAACATTTCGATGGGCAGGTGTTGGCCATTGCCCATTGGGTTGATGCAAGACTCAGGGAGAGGCTTGGTGATATCCCGGCTAGCGTCTAAGTGATATTTGTAAGCGGTTTTTCTACTCGAAAAGCCAGTACCAGCTATAAGCCACGATTACCGCAGGAACTGCAGAATATAGTGTTGCAATGACTGCCGCTTTGGGCGCGATGGCTATGGCAGGGAACAGTGCATCCCCATCATTGCTTATCGCGTTACCGAGTTCCGCGGAAAGAGGTATTGCCCCGTTAAGATACATCGCAGCGACCACAACCTGAGGGCCGCAGCCCGGTATAAAGCCAATTAAAATAGCGATGAGAGGGACCAAAGGTGCCCATATTTGAAAAAAATTCCGCAAATCCAATCCAGTAAAAAAGACGCCTAGCTCGTAAATTAAAAAGGCTATTGCGACCCAAACTGTAATAAAGCAGGTGTCACCTATCACTTTTGAGATAGCATTATTTAATGCTTTGACCCTCGAAAAACTGGGTTGAGGGGTGCAGGAAGAACCGGGTTCCGGTGTGTTTGAGGTAAAAAAACACCAAACACTTATGCACATCAGCGCACCCCCGACACCAACAAACAGAATTGTATCGACATTTTCAAACACACCAAAAAGGGCTGCCGCGTCTGCTTGGAAGGCTATTGCAATTCCAATGATAGGCCGGGTATTAAAAACAGCCACCACATCACATGTAGGAATTTGGAGTTCACAGTCCGATTTACGGGTGCCTGAAGCGGATTGACGTTGGTGCTTTTTGAACGGAGAAAGTCGGTCCCATGGATGAAGTCTACAACGTAACCAGAGACTACCCCTACGCTAAGCCCCGCAGCAAAGATACCGACCCCAGTTAGAGGCTCTTGCGCAAGTAATAGAAACGCTGCATCTCCCATGGTCGCGGTTAAAACACTGACGACCGCGCCAAAGCTTATGCCACCACGTACGTACTGTGTGATCACCATAACAGCCCCACCGCAGCCAGGCAGGGCGCCCAGAAAAGCAGCAACCGGAACTTGCCAGGCGGAATATTTTTTCAGCAGTCCTTTGGCATCAATCCTAAACCAAGCCTCTAAAGTGTAGAAAATGGTGAGTGTGAACGCCACAAATACCGTAACTTGAAGGAAAGCGTCGGCAAGACTCTTTGCGATGAGACCTCCAGCTTTTGGCGAGACGATGCTAACAGTAATCAGGATCGTTAAAAAGCCCAACCTCAGCGGGTCAGTATTGGGCCGCGGAAACCCTTTTCCCGGAGACCTGTTTTTAGTTCCAACGCTGGCTGAGGCCATGTCTGCAATCTCTAGCAATAGGATAAAAGATTAGCTTAGGCTAAAAATATTGGTCTATAGAATAAAATTGTCAACGAGTGAGGCAGGTTGCATACTGGGAAAATAAATGAAATGCCGTAAAAATGAGCAAAACGAATACAGATGGGAATAAAATGGGGGTCGGAAAAGGCGGTGCAGTCTCCGCCTACCTGACTCCCGACACGCAAGCTGGGCACTTTCGACAGGTGCGCCAGGCCAGAGAGACAGAGACCATCGAAGACTATGTCGAACTCATTGCGGATTTAATCGATGAGGAAGGGGAAGCCCGAGCAGTTGAAATCGCCAAGAGGTTGGGCGTTACCTCAGCTACGGTCAATAAAATGGTTACACGGTTGCAGCAGCTGGAATTGGTGAAAGCGCAGCCTTATCGATCGATCTTCTTAACAAAGGAGGGGCGCTTGATCGCTGAAAAATGTCGCAAGCGTCACCACATCATTGTCGAGTTTCTAATCGCATTAGGAGTCTCGGAGGAGACGGCTTGGGCCGATGCTGAAGGGATGGAACACCATTGTAGTGAGGAGACTTTAAGGGCGTTTCAAGATTTTACCGAAAAAAAGGTAAAGACTAAAAGCTGAGTCAAGAATAATTTGAATCGATCGGAAGCTGGGGGATTTTAATGGGCGATATACACCTGACCATGGGCGTGAACGATTACGATCACGTGAGAGATCTCTTTACTGGCGTTGTAAAGCCAAAGGGGATAGAGCTGACAAGCCTGGTTATGGAGGTTGAAGAGACCTTTAAAAGGTTTCTTCAAGATCAGGAGTGGGATGTTTCTGAAATCTCTTTTGCAATGTCCTGCCAAGCCATCGACAGAGGTGAAGCTCCTTTCGTTCTCATTCCCGTTTTTCCTTCACGGCTTTTCAGGCTTTCAGGGGTTTACATAAGATCAGACGGTTCAATCAAAAGTCCGGAGGATTTAAGAGGGAAAAAAATCGGACTACCCCAATGGGCGCAGACTGCCACGACCTATGCGCGCGGTTGGCTGTCTGAAACTATCGGAATACCGCTTACAGAAATTTACTGGTATCAATTAGGTCCTAACAGTCCCGGCCGCTTAGACAATACAGCAGAACGCCCCCCAGATGGTATAAGCTTGACCGATTTGACCGATGGGTCCTTGGCGGACATGCTCGTGGATGGTCAGATTGATGCGCTTATTACCGCCGATCCTCCGCGGCGAATGCTGGCGGGAGACAAGTCTATAACACGCCTTTATCCGGAATTTGAGACTGCCGAAAGAGAGTATTTCTCGAAGACCGGTATTTTTCCAATTATGCACACGGTGGCATTGAAGCGGAGCACTTACGAGAAAAACCCGTGGATCGCACGAAACATGTTTAATGCTTTTGAAGAAGCAAAGAACAATTCGATCCGAAGAATGCGTGATATGAATGTTTCACAAATCGCCTTACCTTGGTTGTTCCAGCACGTTCAACGCATAAGTGATGAATTTTTTCCAGATGGCGATTATTGGCCGTACGGAATTTCCCGCAATCGCCGAACAATAGAGGCGTTTTTGCGCTACTGTTTTGAACAAGGGGTTACCCAAAAGCACCTAAAACCAGAGGACATATTTGCAAAAGAGGCTTGGGAGCCATTCCATCAACTGCGGGTTTAATAAAAATTAGAATTAAGAGTAATATTTCCCGTATAAGTGTCGAGTTGCCCAAGTTTAAGCTCTTGCCGGTCAGTGTTTGACGGTCATAATCGTTTTATAATCAGTCATTATTAAGGGAGAAATCTATGAAGGTTGTTGTTTATGGGCCTGAAAAAAGAACAGGTGTGCTTAAGGACACTCATATTGTTGATGTCGCCGGTGCTTTAAGCAAAGCTGGAGATCCAAACGCGAGTAAGTTTTCAAGTCTCCAGGACTTAATTGAGGGTGGAAGAGATCTCCTAGATAAGCTTCAGTCAGCGGTCGAAAATCTGGGGGAAGCCGGTGATGAAATTCTCCATAGTTCTGAGGAGACGACATTGCATGCGCCACGGGTTCCTGGTGGTCGGATCGCTTGTTGTGGTGGCAATTACCCGGCGCACGCGATTGCCATGGCTCAACGTCGCGTAGAGCGGGGTGAGCCTAATCCCATCAAGGGAGACCCATCTGATTATGTTCGGGAGAGAGGCTTTTGGGGTTTCTGGAAAATTGACAGAGAGTCCCTCGGTCATGGAGGAACTATGTCCTATCCTGAAAGATGCACCTACCTAGATTACGAGGGTGAGTGCGCAGTGGTGATTGGTAGGCCAGGAAAAAATATAAAGGCCGAAAACATTGCCGATCATGTTTGGGGAGTGACTCTGCTCGGAGACTGGTCCATCAGAATGTCCCCGGAGGGAGGTCCTCTCAAATTTGCCCTTCAAAAAAACTTTGATGGATGTTGCTCTGTTGGCCCATGCATATTGGTCGGGGACATAGACTTCATGAAAATTGATGTGGAGACCAGCGTTAATGGTGAGGGGAGACAGAAATTTGTCTCAGGGGATATGGCGTTTTCTTACGCAGAATATCTCCAACACCTGTCCCAAGATTTTACCTTTATGCCAGGAGACATGATCTCAGGAGGAACCGCTGAGGGTACTGCCATGGACTCATCCCCCACAGGGGATGATGGCAAGCCGGTTAAAGACCGGTTTCTGAAGTCTGGAGATATTGTAGACATTAGTAGCCCGCAAATCGGCGTATTAAGGACACATATTAGCTAAAAAATGGGCTGGTATCAGAAGTTAAATACTGATCTATCAGTACCTTTTAAAAGAGCCAAATTGGATTTCGTAAAAAGGGGCAATGCCCCCTTTTTACTCTGTGTTTTATAAGGCGTTAGCGGGTCTTCTAAGAGTTCGCCATATATGAGATGCCTGAGTATTATCATTACCAAGGCCCTCCTTGGGTTGCTTGAAATGTCTTCCTATGATGTCTTCAAAATCCATTATGTTGACGACGACCTCGGGGTCGAAAGAGTAAAGGTCGTTAAGACAGATCTGCATTGCTGACATGTACCACTTGTGATTTTTGGCCATTTCTGCGTCGCGCACGATGTACTCAGGCAATTTATATCCAACAAATCTTTTCGCGTAGACTTCGGGATACTCATAACCCAGTTCATCATTGGGAAAAAACCGCAGCGGTTGATGCATCCGAATAGCCCATGAAACCTCTTCATCCACATAGGGTTCGAGCATTGCTGCCCCCCAGTACCCATGATCTGGTCGAAAAAAAGAAATTACGGAGATATCGTGGAGAAGACATCCTAGGATAATTTTTTCTGGAAGGCCATTCTTCTGGGCTAGCCTCGCGCTTTGGAGAAGGTGCATCTTGGAGGGACCAAATCGAAGGTTGAAAAAATCTATTAACGTTGGCCTCTCAGGCATGGCAGGAAGACGAGGGTCTTCGCCCATCAGGCTTGGTTTAAGTGCACTCATCGTAAAACTACAACCAGGCGTGTGTTCTCCGTCGGCGAGCTTATTGATATTAGATCGGTAAACCATCATCTCACCAAGCTCAATCATCTTCCGAGCTTCTTCTCTCTCTGCTTCTTCAACAATATCGATTGTTTCGTTTTGATCCATTGATAGCTCCCTGGGCCCGATGATTAATCACTTATTTTGGTTATTTTAGGTCTAAGGTGTAAAGGCCGTACTGATCAAAAATGGAAGTTTTTAGAGAGATAATATGAATTTCAGCCGCGCTTTTGAATTCGTTGATCAGAGAATAACGCTTAGGTTTCTGAGATTTTGGTCGCAATCAATTAAGTTCACTTGCTTCACCTCAATCAGCCAATTCTCCGAGCTTTTTCGGAGTCGATGACCATACCAGCCGGTGTATTTTCGCCAATCCCCATCATGAAATTCGGTCGTAAAAAAGCTAGACCGAACCATTATTACGTCCTCGTATTTGGATTGGTAGGCTGTAATTCCTGAGAGAATTCGAGCGGTTCGGGAGGCGGGTCTTTGAGACCAGGCAAAATCATTTTGCAGCCTAAATATTCTGTCTTCTAAACGACGTCTATCGTCAAAACACACCGCAATCTCTTTCCTGGGATCACCCTGATTTAAGCTTGCGGGAACCCAATAGGCGCACTCTGGGACGTAAAGGGCCAACCAGTCATCTAATCGGGTTTCGTCCAACAAACAGGCTTCTTTTTCTAATAGTCGACGGATGAGGTCTCGGGTATTCAAATCCGTAATTTCTGCCTCGGGGTGCTGCCAGTCTTGGTATCCGTCCACAAGAGACTGGTACCATTCGTCAGATACATAATAAGATTTTTGGGATGGGTTTTCTCTGCTCATGTCTCTCTTTTCACTCCCAGGGTGCCGTTTGGGGGTCTGGCTTTAATAAAATCCTTTTCGCAAATTTGTCATTTTCTTGGTGATGCCGTGATCCTTGCGGGCTCATATTTAATTTTAGGGTTCGGTTTCCAACTTTTAGTTAACGACTTTAGTCCAAAACGAAGCCTCGTACGCTTACCGTCTGAACTTATTTGCTAACTAGGGTCTCGTGTAATGGCTAAGTTTGGTTCGTCTGTCATAAGTCTTTTATACTCTCGCATCGTTTCTCGAAGAAAAACCTCGTCTGTGGAAGGGGCAATTATAGTGCCATCTGCGGCATGGGTTATGCGATCGTCTATGCCTAAGCCTCGATGCATGTATACCCATTCGTCCTCTTCTGCTGTCAGTCCAATCTGGATTTGTTCAAAATTCATAAGGTCATCGAGCTCTCCAAAATTAGGAAAACTCTCTTGCGTTCTCATGCGCAACGCATTGATGTCATCTGCGCAACCCTGAAGCTGATCATTATCATCGACCACTGATGTTCCCCACCACGTGGTGTCAGTTTCGGTAAGCGATACAGGTTGGCTAACCTGAACGTGGTTTCCTAAAATATGAAGATTAGGAAAAATATTTATGTTAATCGGTTCAGAAGAGGCCAGATCCAATACTTCATCCGCCCGCGCTCCCAGCTTCGCCCTTAGTTTTTCTTCGTAATGTTCCATGCCCGGGTGTGGTCCTTCAATTTCCCATAATGCTCCCGGTCTTTTCTCCAAGGCAGGTCTCTTGTCTTTATAGTGATGACCATTGCCAAAATACTTTAAAAACATGGGTCCGTTGTCCGGACTGTTTTTGTAGAAGGCCATACCTTTTTCCGCATCAGCCCCAACTTTTTGTCTATTTTCCATGGCAAGAAGAGAGCGATGAGAGAATATTACGTGATATCCGTCGCAACTATTGTCGTAGAGCAGTTTCCAATTTCCATTAAACTTTAATCTGTTGGCGTCACAAAAAGCGACAGTCCCGCCTGGGTGCCTATCGAGCCATTCATCGAGTGGGGCCCGGACCCCGCTTAAATAGGTCTCAAGAGATGGCGCATCCAAATTAAGGGTTCCAAAAATAAAACCACGGTATGATTTGACGCGTGGCACTTGTGCCAAATTAAATTTACTCTCAGAAAAATCGCATGAGTAGCCCTCAGGCCAAGGCACCCCAGAAAGTTTGCCCGTATTGAAGAAACTCCAGCCATGATAGGGGCAAGCAAATGATTTGGAGTTGCCTTTGTCCTCCCGGCAGACTGTCGAGCCCCGGTGGGTACAGCGGTTATATAAAGCACGAATTTTACCACCCGAGTCCCGTGTCAGTATGATCGGTCTCAGCCCAAGCTTCCCCCGGATGAAGTCATTTTTTTCCGGAATCTGGCTTTCATGTCCAAGAAAAACCCATACACCACCCCATATTTTGCGCATTTCTTCTTGGAATATCCCTTCATCGGTGTAAATCAGGCGATGCACCTTGTCTTCTTGAACAAGTTCGTCCCAATCCAAAAATTTTGGGGTCCTGATGGGTTCCTGGATATTCATGAGAAGCTCCGGTGGTTTTATCGAATTCTACTAGAAAAAATCAAAATATTCGTCTCGCTCCCAGCAGGAAACGCCGTTTCCAGCATCGTCTCCTGAATGGGCTTTTACATACTGGTCGTAGCGGGCAAGCTCTGCTTTTTTCAAAGCCAAGTAGTAGTCGATAAACATGCTCCCAAATTGGTCCCGAAAAAGTTGGCTTTCATCAAGAGCCTCGAGTGCATGTCCCAAAGATTTTGGAAGCTTTGGCCGATCCGCTTCATATGGCTCTTCGTCAGCCTCCCAGGGAACATACTTCCCATCGATCCCCGCAAGCCCGCAAGCAATTTGTGAAGCGATAAAAAGATACGGATTGGCAGAAGGCTCCCCCATACGGTTTTCGATCCTTGTCCCGGGATCTGTCGGTCCACCTAGGACGCGCAACATTGCGCCTCTGTGATCCGTGCTCCACGTCGCTCGGTCAGGCGCTAATGAGTTAGGTTTAAAACGTTGGTAGCCATTAATTGTGGGTGTTGAAAATACAGTTGCCTCTGCAGCGTGTCTCAGAAGGCCCGCCAGGTGATGTTGGCCCATGAGAGAAAATGGCTGTGAGGTATCCTCCGGCATACACAAATTTTTGCCCGAAGTTATCTGGGTCAATGATTGGTGCAAGTGCCAGCCGCTTGTATAGTATCCCTCCATATGAGGCTTGCACATAAAAGTCGCGAAATAACCAAAACGTCGACAAATTTGTCGCGTGGCTGTTCGAAACAACAAATAGTTATCCGCCGCCACAAGGGCTGAAGTGGGGGAAAACGTGCATTCGAGCTGGCCTGGCCCGTACTCATTTTCAATCGACCTCACAGGTATGTTAAGATGTTCATAGGCCGCACTAAGCTCGCTGAGTAATGGCTGGATGAGGTCCATATTCGTTTCAGAGTGATAAGAATAGCCTGGCTCTATTGGCAAAGTCTGAATAGCCTGGCCACGAACACCCGGCGCACCTGTGTTTTCCTCTGAATATGATTGATCAAGTTTTCGAAGGTACCATTCGATCTCTAAACCCACGGTAAGTTCAGCATCATGTTTTGCAAGTTTTTGAATTTGATCTTTTAGTTTTTGACGGGATGAAAAATGAAACGGCGTTCCATCAACGAAATATTCATCGCACATCACCCATGCGACCCCCTCAGCCCATGGAAGTGCTCGAAAACTATTGGGATCAGGAATGAGGACTAAATTTGGCGACCCTGTCATTTCGTCCAGATTCATGCCGCCGCCTCGAATAAAAGAACGAAATACTCTCCCGCCGCTCCCATCTAAAGTAAAAGTTGCTACATTTGTATTGTAGCCATTTTTGAGGGCTTCTAAAAAAATGTTGGTGGGTATTAGTTTGGCTCGAGAATGCCCATGGCTGTCAGACCAGGCTACGCGCACTAATTTGATGTTTTGGGTCTCAATAATATTTTTAATGTTTTCAAATTGGGACGTAAAATTCTCGTCCAAAAGCCCGTGTTTTTCGGCAAAACTGACTGACATTGGTTTTGTTTATCTCCCCTTGAGGATCATAGGTTAGATCATTAGGGCGGATTTATAAATGGGTTTAAGCGAGCGACTGATCTTGCCGGGTGTTCTCCACACATATAAATTTCTGGGATGAGATATTGTCAGGGTCCGGACCCAAAAACCAAAAAGCCAAACTTCAAAGCTCCTGCTAACGCTTGTGACGCCCATTGCCATGTGTTTGGACCGGCAGCAAAATTTCCATTTGCTGATGAACGAACATATACGCCACCAGACTCACCATTTGAGGCTTTCCAGGAACTACAAAGAACGCTGGGGCTGAACAGAGCCGTCATCGTTCAGGCTACGTGCCATGGAACTGACAACCGAGCGACTTTAGATGCGATCGCTCGATCAAAAGGTCGATACCGAGGTGTTGCGATCGTCGATCAGACTTTTAATGATGAACAGTTTGTGGCCCTCAATGCGGGCGGTATTCGGGGAGTCCGGTTTTCATTCGCACGCCATATCGGAAATGCTCCCGATTTCTCTCTGGTAAAGCGCGTGGTTGAGAAGATCGCCCCCCTGGGGTGGCACTTGGTCCTTTATATGGAAGCATCAGACATTATTGAAAATGCAGAGATACTTGAGGATCTGCCTGTGCCCGTTGTTATTGATCATATGGGGCGCGTGGAGACAAAAAACGGCGTGGGGCAGGAGGCCTTTCAACTTTTGCTAAGCCTTTTAAAAAACCAAGAAGATTTTTGGGTAAAGATTTGTGGTGCAGAGCGTATATCGTCCAAAGGCGCTCCATACCATGATGCTGTACCCTTCGCCCAATCGCTCATTGAAGCGGCTCCCGATAGGGTGTTATGGGGAACAGATTGGCCTCATCCGAATATTGATGGCTTAATGCCAAATGATGGCGATCTTATGAATTTGTTGCCCCTTTATGCTCGGGATGAAGATGTGCTACACCGGATCCTTGTCGATAATCCCGCGCGTCTTTACGGGTTTGAAAATTAGAGAGAGAAAATCATATGGCTGATATTCCCCGACTTAACGGTGTCATAAAAGCACTCGAATCTGGTCAACCGGCGTTTACAGCTTTTGCTACCCCCGATGTGCCCACCGCGGTCGCCTTTAGTGCAAACACGGACTATGACGGAATTGTCTTTGAAATGGAGCATAATCCCTGGGATGGGCCAGTTTTGCGTGATTGTCTCCAATATATGCTCAATAGAGGTCAAATAGCCAAAGCAGCCTCGCTGGCGCCACTTGTCACGCCGATGGTCCGAGTGCCTCCCAATGGAAATGAAATGGGGCAATGGCAAGCGAAGCAGGCCCTTGATCTTGGTGTGTATGGGGTAGTCTGGCCGCATGTCAGCTCTGTTGAAGAGGCTTATAACGCTGTTGCGGCCTGCCGTTATCCAAGGCTTTCTGACAAGCCACTTTACGAGCCAGCCGGCATTAGAGGAGATGGGCCCACACAAGCTGTGCGCTATTGGGGCCTATCACAGCAAGAATATTACCAAAAAGCTGATGTGTGGCCTTTGGCGCCTGAAGGCGAAATTTTTGTTATTCTCATGATCGAAGACACGAAGGGTATTTCGGCATTGGATGATATTCTTAAAAATGTGCCCGGCATTGGAGCCGTGCTAATTGGAGAAGGGGACCTTAGTCAGGAGCTGGGATATCCGCGGCAATATGAACATCCTGTTGTGTTGGATGCCATGAAACAGATTGTAGATACATGTAAGACGAATAACGTTGCTGTTGGGCATCCTCACGTAAATGCAGGCAATGCCCAGAGGGTATTGGATGAAGGTTACACGTTCCTCATGTGTGCTGCGGGGCGTTCTCTTGCAGGGCTAGAAAAAGGCCTAGAGCTCTCGGGAAGAAAGATACCTGGTGCTGAGAAGGCTAGCCCAAGCAACGAGCCTTCATATTAAGATACATTGGATCGACCAACCATTACATATTGAACTTGCTTAAATAACTAAAATGTTATCTCTCAGATGGAGAACAATTAGATGATTATTGATTGCCATGGCCATTATACGACTGAACCGGAAGCACTGACCGAATACAGAAAGCAGCAACTAGCGGCACTTGATGCAGATCCGTCCTTCTTACCAACCAGAGCTGACTTAAATATTTCAGACGATGAAATCCGCGAACGGCTGGAGCCCAATCAAATCAAGCTGCAAAAGGAACGCGGGACGGATGTGAGTATTTTTTCGCCCAGAGCCGTGGGGATGGGCCATCATCTTGGGACTGAGCAAACTAGCTATTACTGGGCTGAAATCTCGAACAATATGATCAGGCGTGTTTGTGATCTTTATCCTGAGCGCTTCGTTCCGGTATGTCAGTTGCCGCAATATCCAGGCGTGGAACCTAAAAATTGCATTTCCGAATTGGAGCGATGCGTCAATGAAATGGGTTTTATTGGGTGTAATGTTAACCCTGACCCATCCGGTGCGATGTGGACAGACCCCCCTATCACGGACAAGTGGTGGTATCCTCTTTGGGAGAAAATGTGTGAATTAGACGTGCCGGGTATGTTGCATGTTTCGGGTTCCTGCAATCCCAATTTTCATCACACCGGAGCGCATTATATTGCTGGTGATACGACAGTATTCATGCAGTTAATACTTGGCGATCTTTTTAAAGACTTTCCAACATTAAAGTTTATTATTCCACATGGCGGTGGAGCCGTACCATTTCACTGGGGTCGATATCGCGGTTTGGCGCAAGACATGGGAAAGCCTACGCTTGATGAGCATTTGTTACAGAATGTTTACTTTGACACCTGCGTGTACCATCAAGCAGGGATCGACTGCATGACCAAAGTGATTCCAACCGAGAACATCTTGTTTGCATCGGAAATGGTTGGCGCGGTGCGTGGTGTCGATCCAACAACCGGTTACAACTACGATGATACAAAACGCTATATTGACGCCACGCCAAATCTAAGTGCCGATCAAAAGGCGCAGGTATTCAGTGATAATACTCTGCGTGTTTTCAGTCGACTGAAATTGTGAAAACCCACACTGATTAGTGAAAATAAGCATTGACACCGAATTGAAATTTCAAGCGCGAGAGTTGCATGGGAGAGAGATTGTCAAATTGCAGGTCAAATTTATCAGTTTTCCGCATTTTCTGTCTCAAGAAAAATCCCTTCAATGGCTTATGACGCTTATTGATACAAAAAAATGCAGTCTAATTTAGTATTTTATTAATTTGACAAGAGTCTCTTGACAAAAGACTAAAAAAATAGTATAAATCACAAAGATTATTTTCGAAAGGAGTTTTTGGCAACCGCAGTTTAAAATTAGATTTAGGCCTCGAAAAAAGAACATTTTGTAACAAGGTGATAGAGATGAGTATACGCCGAGTATCATTAGTAGCTTTAACTGCAGCAGGCCTTCTGTTGGCAGCCCCCGCTAGCGCTCAACAAGCGACGGTATCAGCTGCGGTTCAAGCCCAGCTTGCGGCGGCAGCAGGTAACCCGCAGGCACTGGCGGCATTGGCAGCTCAGTTGGCGGCTGCAAACCCAGCGGCTGCGGCGGCAATAGCGGCGGCTGCGACGGCCGCATCTCCTGCGGCGGCGGCGGCGGTTGCGGCGAGTGTTGCTCAGGCGGCTCCTGCGGCGGCGGCGGCGGTTGCGGCGAGTGTTGCTCAGGCGGCTCCAGCGGCGGCGGCGGCGGTTGCGGCGAGTGTTGCTCAGGCGGCTCCAGCGGCGGCGGCGGCGGTTGCGGCGAGTGTTGCTACGGCGGCTCCAGCGGCGGCGGCGGCGGTTGCGGCGAGTGTTGCTACGGCGGCTCCGGCGGCGGCGGCGGCGGTTGCGGCGAGTGTTGCTCAGGCGGCTCCAGCTGCGGCGGCGGCGGTTGCGGCGAGTGTTGCTCAGGCGGCTCCAGCGGCGGCGGCGGCGGTTGCGGCGAGTGGTGCTGCGGCGGCTCCAGCGGCGGCGGCGGCGGTTGCGGCGAGTGTTGC
>JAYQSL010000005.1:0-109501 GCA_038146865.1 Rhodospirillaceae bacterium | reverse complement strand
CAAATGATGATTAAATTTAGGGAAATGGCATAAAAAATGCATAAATTACCGTATCAATCCATAAACAAGGTCAAAAGAGAAATAAAATGGTACTTTTTGGTTACTCTAAATTTTTTAAAGTCATTTTAATATGTTTGGGCTGTTCGTTGGCGTTGAGCGGTTGCCTACCTCCTGAATTAATGCAGACGGTCGAGGTAAAAGCACCAATTAAAAAGCCAAGTGTTGATAGGGATCTTATAAGACAAGCTTCTGCTCTCGCCGTAGCGGAAACTCGCTCGCTTGCGATAAAAAATGAAATTCCAACTATTACTGCGGTGGGCTATGCGGCCATGTCGACGCAACCGTCCAAAAACAAATCCGAGCGACGGCTCATGGCCATCAGGGCTGCACGGATTTTGGCTTTAAGACAACTCACCGAACAAGTTCATGGCATAAAAATCGATGGCGATGCGACAATTTTGGATGCTGTGGTTCAGAGTGACACGGTTCGAACGCGAGTAAGCGGAATTATTCGAGGTGCTAGGACAACGCGAGTAAGCCCGGTAGGCACTGATAACTATGAGGTTGCCATGGAACTGGATCGTTCAACATTACGCAATATCGTCGAGGAAGCGTTGAAAGTTCAACAATAGGTTCTAAACAGAATGGCATTCTTTAAATCTGTTTCAACGAAGTTCCTGGTTTACTCTTTTTTAGGTCTCACCGCGCTAACAGCCCAAGCCGCTGAGACTTTTAAAGGGAATGGAGCCGCACGAATAATCAATAGTGATAAGGCTTCGGCAAGAAAAACAGCGCTAAAATCGGCGATCTTCGATGCATCAACCAAACAAAAAAGTAACCTCTTTGGATACACGTCAACACAAAGTGGAAGAATTACCGGTGACGCGAGTTTTCTGTACACAAATGCCAAGCTCGTCAATTACACAATTTTGGAAGAGAAGACTGATAATAATTTAGTACAAATTGCAGTCAGAGCGACTTTTTCAAGAAATTATAAGAAATTAGTGTGCAATAAAGTAAAAACCAAAAGCATAACAAATATCTACTACCCAACGGTCAAATATCGCAACATCTCCAATGAGGAGAGATTTTTACTCGATGATAACCTCGCTAGGTCATTTGAACGCTTTGCGAGTGATGCTCGAAATAAACACGGGTCCAAAAACGTTCAAATAAATTTTAAACCGTTTTCACGGACACTTAACCGAACGCCCGGCTCGTATGAGAGTTATCTATATGATAGCGCAGAAATAAAGGATAAGAATTTTAACGAAATTGAACTCGTATTCGAGTTCGACCGAATAGACAAAACCTTTTATCACACCTATCGCCTAACCTATTCCGTAAAATTAAAGGGCAGCGAATTCGACGGTATAAATATACCTTCTGGATCGATTGAATTCGCTCAAGAAATTGACTCGCCCAGCAAAACAATAAACGTACTTGCAAGTTCTGTTCTTCAATCAAGGCAGATAAACATTCCTTTTGAACAGCTTTTAAACCTCAAAAATTTGATAAATCTTAAAAATTCGGGGTGCAGAATTTTAACGGCCAAGCTGGAGTCCTCACCAAGTGGATATTACATCAAACTAGGCTCCCGCAATGGTATTAGTAAAAACGATCTTGGCTGGTTCACCCCGGATGGGGTGACAGACCAAATACTTATAATTGAAAAGGTGGAGGCTAACCGAACCTTCTTCAAAACAATCGAGGCCAATACCATAGAAAAGAGTAACCCCCCATTAATAACGATGGTCAGATATGAATAAAAGAAAACTTATAACCCTCACTTTAATTTTCGCTTCATTCTCACATTTCAACGTCTCGAACGCGGAAGAAGTCCTATACTCGCGATCCCACGGCTACACGATGGAACGCAATACTGACAGTTACAAAGTAAAAAAGGGTGACACGCTTTACCGCATTATCCGCCGCGAGCTAAACGTGCGGAAGAATGTAAACGACATAGCGATGAAGATAGTCAGCCAAAACCCGGGAAGTTTTCCCACAAGGAATAAAAACCTTATGTTGAGCGGGACTTCACTAGATTTAAATAATCTGGGGGAAACTAATAACCCCACGAGAAACCGTAATGAAATCTTTTTCATTAGGTAGTGCAGCTCTGCTGGTGAGCTTCAGCTTTATCAACTGTTCTGCAGCGCAGGGCGGTATAAAGGGTAGCAATCTGGTTTCCTTGATCCAGGAGACTGCTCTCAAACAAGGCCTGCACGTGGTTCCTCAAACTTCCAAAATTAAGATTTGGCCTGCTTGTGATGGAAAATTGAGTGCTCAGCCCATTAAAACCAGGTGGGATGCCGTCGCTGTCGAATGTTGGGACGAGAGAGGTCAAGCCTGGAACGCTGTAATCAGAACGAAAATCGTCGGAAAACTCAGGAGCCTCAACCCCCAAACCGACCCCCTCCCCCCTAAATTGATTAGACAGGCCCTCGCCTCCTGTTCAGGAAGAAAAGGGCTCAAGATATCAAAGATTAGTCGACCGTCTCAACAGAGCTTCTCATGACCGATACAAACCTCAGAAATACGCTAACCGAAGCCAAAACAAGACTGTCAGAGGGCTGAAATTCAGGATACCTCTGAAGGCGAACACCGTTATAAGGGAGACGGACATCTATTTTACAAGCATTCCCGCAAGTTCAGCCCAATTGAGCTTTAACGATAAGGAGGACGTAATCGGTCGAAAAACGAGGTCACATGTTGCCGCAAACCTGGTCATTGCGCCGAGGCATCTGCACACTCGCTGGGACGTCTACAAAGGCGATCGTTTAACAATTATAAATAGTTTGGGACCGATCGAGATTTCTGCCGGGGGAATGGCGATGAGCCACGGACAGATTGGCGGAAGGATCTCAGTAAGAAATAGTGTTTCAGGAAGAATTCTGACCGGAATTGTAGAAAAAAGAAAAAAAGTAAGAATTTTTTCTAAACAACGGTAAAATCCGGTCGTAAAGAGATTGTCGAGCGTTTATTTAGGGCGTTAGACACCTTGAAAATGACCAAACGCGCATATTTAGCGCAATGAAGTGGAGAATATTATGGTTGATCCGGTTCAAAATCTCCCCGGGACAATCACTTCGGCTAATATACCTAGCCGCAGCGACAATGCGCCGGCGAATGTATCGCACAGTTCTGTGGATAATAGTTCGTCGCCGTCCGGGACATCGGCTCCTGCACCAGCAGTGCCAGCGAGCTCAGAGGGGGGGCTTCAATTATCAGACGCCGCAAAGCGTGTGGTAGCAAGCATGGCCGATGCGCCACCGCCAGTGGACATGGAAGCTGTCCAGCAAATTAAAGAAGCAATTCGCAACAATGAATATCCAGTGGATTATGACAAAGTGGCGGAAAAGCTGATGGAGAACGCGGAGCAGCTCTCCGAGTAATTTGTAGGAAAATTGTTCTAACCGTTACCCCTGGACATTTTTCCTCGACTGGCAGACTATAATTTTTTTAAATGCTAGACGTCAGTCAAGCAAAGCGCTTTGTCGTCTTAAATTTGGATTTATTTGCCCACCAAAACCTAGTTTGAGAGTTTGGATGTTAGAATTCATTGCAAGTAACCCACTCTTAGCGCCTCTACCTATTTCTATCCTCATTGCAGGGACATTAGTTCTTATCGTCATCATTTTCTGGGTCGCCCCAATTCAAAAAAAGTTAGCCCACCTCCAAAACAAGATTTCCAAGATAAATAGCCCAAGTGGGCTTTCCACCATCGAAAATAAGGCGCCTACCGCCCAAGGTTCTCGTTTTGCTAAAATCTATGATCAAGAACTAAAGACGGGAGACGCTAGTCGGCAGGCAGAGAATGCTGCAAAATCAGAGACCAGCAATACTGATAATTTGACTAAAAAAAGCCAAAGCAACATCGACTTGGCTAGACAGGGTCTAGAGCGTCGGAAGAGGCGCGATGAAGCCTAGAATTTTTGTTTGGGGGGAGTAAGAAATTGAGTTTCGACCTAGTACCAGCAAGAGAGACGCCACCCCTTCCCGTCCCGTATGAAAAGATTTTTGATCCTTCAGAAGATTTTTCTACTCAAAAAACCCAAGACCTTTTGGTTTGTTTGCCAGAGGTTTTAGGACGGGTCCTTGCTACGTGTTGGTTAAACCCAAAAATTTTTCAATATCTTGAGACGTATGGGCAACACGGGCTAAAAAATCTTGGTTTAACATTGCCACCGTCAATATCAGTATCATTTTCCACCTCCGATACGAACCGACCACAGGTCACGGTTTATAAAGCTGGCGCTGATCCAAAATTTCATGCGAATCTGTTTGATCTCAAGCTCGCGTTGATGGCGTCCTCATAAGGGTGCTCGCAGTTAAAAGGCGATGATACCTATGGCCAAAATTAAAAAGAATTTATTGCCAGGAATTTTTTGGGTATCCGTTTGGTGTAGTTTCCTTGCTAACCCAATTTTTAACAGTCAGGCTAATGCTTCCTCAAATCCGGAGCATTCGTTATACAGTGCACGAATTGCACACTCTAACAGTTTTAAATTTCTACCTTCGACACCACTCTCTGATCGCTTAAACCTGTTAAATAATCAAAAAATTATCCTAGCCGGCGGGCATCAATCGAACGCGGTCCCTGATCCTAATCAACCCGAGCAAAATATGTCTGAGGGAGAACAGACAACAACTGAATCTCTACCACCAGATCCTGCGGGCGACCCTAATCAACCCGAGCAAAATATGTCTGAAGGAGAACAGACAACGACTGAATCTCTGCCACCAGATCCTGCGGTCGACCCTAATCAACCCGAGCAAAATGTGTCTGAAGGAGAACAGACAACAACTGAATCTTTGCCACCAGATCCTGCGGTCGACCCTAATCAACCCGAGCAAAATGTGTCTGAAGGAGAACAGACAACAACTGAATCTCTGCCACCAGATCCTGCGGGCGACCCCAATCAACCCGAGCAAAATATGTCTGAAGGAGAACAGACAAGACGTGTTGTCGAAGAGGGGATTTCAAAGCCAGCAAATGACAAAAGCCAGACCGACCCTGCTGAAACAGCTGAAGAAATCAGGCTCAAACAGGTTCGCCAAAGTTTCAACGAGGCAGGAAAAGATTATAAATCTAAAAATTATCGACGAGCCTTTGACCAGTTCTTAAAAATAGCCACAAAAGAAGACTTCCCTCAGGCCCAATTTAACCTTGCGGTAATGCTTAAGCTCGGTCAGGGAACCCTCCAAGACTATGGTGAAGCCTACAAGTGGTGTGTGTTAGCAGAACTTAACGGTTTAAAGAGAGCGAAAAAGTATCAAGAAACGCTGAAGGAATTACTTACTGAAAAGCGTCATGCAGAACTTCACAAGGAAGTGGCCAAACTTTTGGAGCAAAAGATCTATTCGGGATCGAAGAAACACATCATACAACTTTCGAGATGGTTAATGAGAGAGCCGTTTGACGATAAAAAAAACCGAGATTTAGCAATGATTTGGGCCCTGGTAGGGAGCGCACTGGAGCTTGATGGGGCGACAAAAATAAGAAAAGTGTTGGTAGAAGATCTCGAAATAGACGAACTCGAAAAGATCCAATCAAAGGCAAGAAAAATATTTACCGAGCCAAAGTTTCAGAAACTCTATGGAACTCTTTAACCCAAACTATCCATGAAGGATACTTCTTGCTCGACGACATCAGCCACCCATTTAAGACCTTCAACCGAACGTAAAGACCACCCTTCAGGAGCAAGAAGATCAGGATTTGATCTCAAGCGAAAAACGAAAGTGCGAAAAAGCTTCTCTGCATCCTCGTCCAGGGCCTCTAACTTAACACCCTGACTGTCGTCCTTCTTGAATAATCCCTTTCCTTTCCTGGGGCTCCCATCTCTCTCAAAAAGAGCGGTATTATAGGTAAATGCATTACACACCTGGACGACATCAACGCCCTCTACCGACCCAAGAAAACGGATAATGGCCTCTGCACCAGCTGCAAGCTTAGAAGCATCTAAGTCACTAAAAGTTTGCTCCGCCTTGGCGGCATACTTTTTCGCGAACGCACTGATATCGAGCTCGCTGGTCACGTAGTTTTTGCAAATTTCATTGCAAATTATCGAATAAATCCAAGCAGGGCAGTACATAGTCCCCTCCCTTTTTCTCCCTTTATATAATAAGTCGAGGCGGTTTTTATACAACCCCATAAAAATTAATTGAAACTTTTCTAAGCCTCTTACTTCGATATGACCATTGACTCATCGGTTCAGAATAGGGATGCTCCCCTCCTTATCGCTATTACGACCGCTTTTTTTAATTGTTTAGCGATATTGTCGGAAAAATTGGGCTTGGTTGGGGGAGATATTTAAAATGAAAATTTCAGATTTATCTGTCGTGAGTTTAAAAGCTGCGGAAGCGGCTCGGAAAGCCACCTCTGAAATGGCAATAGCCCAAAAGCGTATATCCACAGGCCTCAGGATCAATAGCGCAAATGATGACCCAGGCTCAATTGGTGTCGCAAGCAAACTTACCAGCGAAATAAACAAGTATGTAAGTCATTCGACTTCCAATCTTTTTTCGCAAAAGATGCTGGAGGCCGCCGATCTTGCGCACAAAAATATTCAAGCCATTTTGGACTCCATGCTGGATAGTTCGAATTCCTCTTTGTCGGCAACTGCCACGCAATCATCAAGAACCTCGAACCAGACTGTAGTATCAGGTTTTAAAACAGAGGTAGATGCCATAGCCACAAAGGCGTCGTTTAACGGCAAAAACCTGACCGACGGAACTTTCACAGATCAAAGAATTGGCGGAGGCAATAGCAGCTCGGCGATAAAGTTTTCAATTGCATCCATTAAGACCGCTAACATTGGAACGAATACCACGACACTTGCAGCAAAAGCAGCATCGGATGAGGCTTCTGCAACGACCAATGGGGCCTTTAACGTAGTCGGCACGAGCACTGCCGCCGTTGATTATGCTGGCAGTGATAGTGCGGAGACCATTGCTTCCCTTGTTAATGCGGTTAAGGAGCAAACGGGCGTCAGCGCCGTCGCTGAAACCAAAGCAAAATTGCACACGCTCTCAGATGCTGGAACAATCAGTTTTACCCTAAACGGTGTGGCAAGCGGAAACATAACAATCACAGCGACGACTGATTTATCTCCGATAACCACGGCGATCAACGCTATCAGTGCGACCACTGGCATCACTGCTGAAACCTCAACAGACAAAAGTTATGTTACTTTGACCTCTGACTCTGGAAAAAATATTGTTTTCACTGCCTTTGATAACGATAATTCAGGCGCGGACACTATTACTTTGGCAGCGCTCAATCGAGCCGGCACAGAAGTCAACAGCGAAACGATCAACAACACAAATGGTGGAGCCTCGGCCAAGATGGCGGTTCGAGGTTATGTGGTCATGAATTCTGATAAAGCGTTTAGCTATGCAATGACCCAGGCCTCAGGAACAGACTTCAGCTCTGCTAGCAGCAGCTACAGAGGGATAAGCGATATAGACATTTCCACTGAGGTGGGGGCCACGGAAGCGAAGGAAACGATTGCCTCGGCCCGGCAAATGATTACGAACGCGCGCACAGAAATCGGCGGTGTCATTAATCGATTAAAATTCGCTGAAGACTATAACCAAGGCCAGCGGCTCGCCCTGACAACCGCCAGAGGTAATATCATCGATGCAGATATTGCAAAGGAGTCAGCCGCTCTCGCCCGCTCGACGATTATCCTGGAAACATCGATGGCTGTTTTGGCCCAAGCCAATGTCCGTAAGGAGATGATAATTAATCTGTTAAATACGTCTTGGGGCAGACGAGGTTTCTGAGGGGTTTACTAGGCCGCAGGAGCAACTTCTGGTATTTGCGACCAGGCGTCTTCGATATCTCTCAACAATTCAACAGACTGCTTGAGCTTGTGATCACCATCTTTCGTTGCCAAAATTGACTGGCGACAAAATTCATAGACAGTGAAAAGGTTCTCAGCGATTTTGCCACCTTTTTCAAAGTTCAAGCTGTTCTGAAGCGTATAAATAATAGAGAGCGCCTTGGAGACCGACTGGGCGTACTTCTCAGAATTCTGCCCGCCTACGACAAGGATCACGTTCAGGTTTTTTATTAATTCTTTTAATAAAACTTGTATAATTGCTTGCGGGTCGTCAGGTATGGTTGACCCGTTATTTTGATTGTCAGCATAATTTTTTAAGTAAGCGTTCATAACCAAGCCCTAATCATTAACTCTCACTATAATTAACGACCAAAAGTCAAAAAACTTTAGTCCTTTAAACCAATTTTTTTAAAAATCGGCTCCCATCAGCTTTGATTTTCGATAAATTTTGGAACGGATTAAATTCAATGCCAAAAAGAAAAACTGCCCCTCCGCAATTTCTGCAGATTATGGGCAGCAACTCATAAACCCTAAAAAAAGAGACGGGTGGAGGGGGCTTGGTTATTCCTCCACCCGTCTTTACCTCAAATTATTAGCCCTGAAGAAGTGTCAGAACTGTCTGCTTTGAGGCATTCGCCTGGGCCAGCATTGCCGTAGCCGCTTGGCTCAAGATCTGTGACCGAACAAGTGCACTTGTCTCAGACGCAAAGTCAGCGTCTTGAATACGTCCCTGGGAAGCCTGCGTGTTTGTCGAAACAGACTGCAGGTTGCCAATCGTGTGATCGATGCGGTTAGATAATGCACCCAGTTTAGCACGCTGGTTGTTTATCTTATCAAGCGCCCCATCAACAATTGCCAGTGCAGACTCTGCCCCGCTTCTGGTGGAGACGTTGACAGTGGAAACTGTGCTGAGAGAGGCGTTAGATGTGGAAGTGGCATTACCATCCGCATTGCCGAAGAATTCACCGTCAGCGACTACAACACCGTCAGTGGTTGTCTTGTCAAAGCCGGCACTATCGTTCGCAACCTGGACGTTGAAGGCACCATAAGAAGAGGCAGTGACCTGACCCGTGATGATAAGCGGAGCACCCGCATCGCCTTTGTTATCGCCTTCTGTACCGCCCGCATCGAGAAGCGTGATGGCGAGGTCGCTGGATCCTGCATGGCTCGAGGCCGCAGCACCGTTACGATCCAAGGCTGTCATCAGGAGTTCGGTGCTATTTGTTGCTGCAACTAATGTGACAGCCACATCATCACCATCGACATCAACCAATTCTAGGGCTGCATTTGAACCACCTGAAAGAGAGGCGGTAACACCAGTCGTGCCACTTTTTGCATTAATCGCGTCTTTTAAACCACGAAGATCGGTTGTGCTTGTAACAGCCACACTCGCTGTCGATGTTCCATTGATTGTCAAAGAAACGGTATCCGCTTGGTTCAGAGCACTGAGCTTGAACTTTGTGACTGCAGTGGCCGAAATACCTGTAGAACCTGTTGCCGAGTTAATCGCTGCGGCAAATTCTTTGGCAGAGTCACCGGCAGTCGTCGTAATGGTCGTTGAGCCTTCTGGACCGACCAGCGTGTAGGTATCGTCTAGAATACCACCAGCCGCGGTAGTACTGAGCTGAACCGTCGAATTAAGTTGATAGTTCCCTAATACGGATGAGGCAGTGCTATCCAAAGACAAAGAAATATTTTGGTTAGCTTCTGCACCGATTTGGAACTTCTTTGATGAAAAGGTTCCATCCAACACAGCCATACCGTTCCAGGTGGTCTGTGTCGAAATGCGATCCATTTCGGCAATAAGCTGAGTAATCTCGGTTTGAAGTCCTACCCTGTCAGCTGCGACATTTGTGTCGTTTGCTGCCTGAATCGCAACTTCCCGAATACGGTGTAAGATGTTAGTCACTTCGCCTTGAGCACCTTCAGCGGTATTCATCAAGGATTGTGCATCCGCAGCATTGCGCATCGCCATGGCCAGTCCCTTAACCTGGGACTCCATGCGCGTTGCGATGGCGAGGCCTGCGGCATCGTCCTTCGCTGCATTAATGCGTTTACCGGTAGATAGCCGCTCCATTGCGGTATCCATCTCGGCCGATGTACGCGACTGGGCTGCTTGCGCAACCAATGACGCGCCATTAGTACTAATTGTGAGGGCCATTTAAATTCTCCATTAGCCTATAGCAAAATAAGTTAATCAAGTGAATTAAGTCATTTATTTGGTCATTCTAATTCTTTAATCAACTCACTTATCATTACGACTAAATATATGAATTATTTAGCAATTTTTTTTGGTTATTTTAAAAAATAGAAAAACCCTGGGTGAATATTTTCACCCAGGGTCGTCTACTCTACGATCTCTTTTTATTGAGGGGGCAATCGAAGTTTGGTCTTCTTTAGAGAGCCCCCTTTTGTCTCAAATCATTAGCCCTGAAGGAGCGTCAGAACCGATTGTTTTGAGGCATTTGCCTGAGCCAGCATTGCCGTAGCCGCTTGGCTCAAGATCTGTGACCGGACGAGATTACTCGTCTCGACAGCAAAGTCCGCATCCTGTATCCGGCCTTGCGAAGCCTGGACATTGACTTTGATGGATTGGAGGTTGCGAACGGTGTGGTCAATGCGGTTAGCCAGTGCACCTAACTTAGCGCGTTGATTGTTTATTTTATCAAGTGCGCCATCGATTATGTTCAGTGCAGTTTCCGCGCCGCTACGGGTCGCGACGTTAACAGTGGAAACTGTGCTGAGAGAGGCGTTAGATGTGGAAGTGGCATTGCCATCTCCATCACCGAAGAATTCACCGTCAGCGACTACAACGCCGTTTGCGGTGGTGGTCTTGTCATAATCCGGCACTATCGTTTGCAACCTGGACGTTGAAGGCACCATAAGAAGACAAAGTGACCTGACCAGTTACGATGAGCGGCGCACCCGCATCGCCTTTGTTACCTCGCCTTCTGTACCACCCGCATCGAGAAGGTGATGGCGAGGTCGTCAGATCCAGCATGTACTCGAGGCCGGCTACCGTTACGATCCAATGCTGTCATAGGAGTCAACTCTGTGGTATTTGTTGCCGCCTGCAGTGATATCTGAATATCATCACCATCGACATCAACCAATTCCAGAGCGGCATTTGAACCACCTGAAAGAGAGGCGGTAACACCAGTTGTCCCGCTTTTGCATTAATGGCGTCCATTTAAACCACGAAGATCGGTCGTGCTTGTCACCGCAACACTTGCTGTCGATGTTCCATTAATTGTCAAAGCGACCGTATCCGCTGAGAGAGCACTGAGCTTCAACTTTTGTGACTGCTGTCGCACTGATCCCGGTAGAACCCGTCGCCGCATTAACCGCTGCGGCAAATTCTTTAGCAGAGTCACCGGCAGTCGTTGTCACAGTCGTTGAACCCTCTGGACCGACCAGCGTGTAGGTGTCAGCTAAGATACCACCGCCAGCTGTGTTACTGATTTGAACCGTCGAGTTAAGTTGATAGTTCCCTAAAACAGATGAAGCAACACTATCTAAGGATAATGAGATATTTTGGTTAGCTTCTGCACCGATTTGGAACTTCTTTGCTGTAAAGGTTCCATCCAACACAGCCATACCGTTCCAGGTGGTCTGTGTCGAAATGCGATCCATTTCGGCGATTAACTGATTAACCTCGGTTTGCAAGTTAACCCGATCTCCAGCAACATTTGTGTCGTTTGCTGCCTGAATCGCAACTTCACGAATACGTTGCAGAATATTTGAGATCTCATCTTGAGCACCTTCCGCAGTATTCATAAGCGCTTGTGCGTCCGCTGAGTTCTTGATCGCCATCTCAAGTCCACGGATTTGATTTTCCATCCTGGTTGAGATTGCAAGACCTGCCGCGTCATCATGAGCGGCATTTATCCGTTTACCGGTTGATAACCGTTCCATGGCAGTATCCATGGCATCCGTCGTGCGGGATTGTGCCGATTGGGCAAGCAAAGCCGCGTTATTAGTATTAACTGAAAGCATTAAATCTCTCCAATTTTTTCAAAATGTATTTTTGCTAGGCTTGGGACATAAATGAATAGCCTTCCCCCAGCTAACCATCACCGGAAATACATTGGTGATCGCAACTAGGAACGACCAACTCAGGAAATTATTTAGTAATAAATTCGAGTTAAAGCTGTTAGGAGTGGTGGAACAAATGATATATCTCGCAAAGAATTTGCAAGCACAGGAAGGAAATACTCATGTGTAGCGCCCTAATGACCGCTTACTTATTGGTGATGTCCTCGACCTCGGGAATGGCTTGTATCCCCATGGAGGATATGGACTCTTGTAGAGCCGCCATCGCCGACTTTTCACAAAACTTTGTCGAAACGCGTCGGAACCCAAAAGAATCTCCGCCTGGCGCGCTTAAAGGGCCTGGCTATACCATCATCACGCCAAAGAAAAATCAGCGAATAGAGAAAGATCAAAAACCTGACTACGCCTTGACGTGCGTGAGAGGCAAAAAATCCTGACTACTCCTTATCCGTCACAAATCTAACGGCCTGGTCCTGGACATTTAGAAATCGAGAAAAAAACTGTCCAGTAAAGAAATTCACAGTCCAACTTCGGTTTGGATCGAAATAGTTTTTATCAGAAGTCCAATAGGGCCCGGGATAGGTATTTGGAAAAATTTCTGTGTCTATCTTGGGATACCCTTCCTTATTCTGCAGAAGACCTGCCAATTCAGAACGTGACGGCAGGCGCCATTTTCGACCATCCACTTTTGAGAGTTTTAAGGCAACTTCAGTAGCGGTCCTCAAATTTAATTTTTTGATTTCCCCTTTACAGGTTCCTTCAACCCAGGACTGACCGAAACTACAACGTTTCCAATAAAGATTCTGTTCAACATCATAGGCAAACTTGCCGTCCTTTAATATGATCTGCTGAGGCTCTGCTGTTACTCTCAGCGGGGAGAGCAGCACCAAACCTAAAATCAAACAGCCTAACCGCATCCGGCCCCCTTTATATATAGTCATCAAACTCTATATCAGTGTTATAGAAAATGCGCTTTAAAAATCTGCAAAAACAGATTACTAGTTTTGCACAGATGAAGCTGCAATTTTGGGGCCATCGTACTGGCATATGAATTGCAAGACATGGTCCAAAACCGGTTTCGAGACAAAGACGCGTAGAGGATTATTATGGATCTCGCTTCATTAATTGGGCTTTTAGGTGCATCTGGCATGATTGCCGGTGCTATGATTACTGGAGGCGGCCTTGGGCCGTTTATTGACACACCTTCACTGTTGATTGTTGGGGGCGGGACATTTTTTGCCGTCATGTATACGGCACCACTTCCGACGTTTTTGGGATCATTCGGGGCGATGTCTAAGGCTTTTCTGCCACCGGTGAAGAAGAAACCAGAAATGATTGAGCGTATGGTTGAGTTGGCTGGCATCGCCCGCAAGGACGGAATGATGGCCCTCGACGGACAGGAGTGTCCCGATAAGTTTTTCGAAAAGGGACTTCAACTTCTCGTGGACGGCGCAGACGAGACCAAACTCATTGATCAGATGAAGAAAGAGCTTAAGGCCATGCAATCCCGGCATGAAGCAAACCAGAACTGTATCAAAGCTTGGGTCGACCTCGCACCTGCGATGGGAATGATTGGGACCCTTATTGGGCTCGTTTTGATGCTTGGGAACATGTCAGACCCCAAAGCTATCGGTCCAGCAATGGCCGTTGCTCTTTTGACCACTCTTTATGGGGCGTTTTTCGCTAACGTTGTATTTGCTCCTATCGTAACCAAGTTAGAGGGATACACCGCTGATGAAGTCCTGTATCGAGAGATGGTCATTGAAGGGCTAAAAAGTATCGCAAGAGGAGAGTCGCCAAGAAATATCCAAGATGCGCTAGTCAGCAACCTACCGCCGAAACTTCAAGCTCAAATGGCAGGCTAGGAAGGCTAGCAGAGTAATGGCTGGAAAAGATCAGGCGCTGGAGCCAGAGGCCGAAGAGGAACAAGAGGAATGTCCGAAATGCCCACCCCCGGGCGCCCCCGCCTGGATGGCCACGTTTGCCGACATGGCGACGCTTCTCATGGCATTCTTTGTCCTTATTCTCTCTTTCGCCGAGATGAATGTTCCAAAATTTAAGCAAATTAGCGGATCGATGAAAGACGCTTTCGGCGTCCAAAGACTTGTCCCCGTGGTTGAACAACCAAAAGGCACCACAGTTTTAAGCCTTAATTTTTCACCCTCCCCTTCTCAATCTTTGACCAACGAAGTCACATCAGATACGCAGGATGAGACAAAAAAGGAACTAAAAACCCCGACCGATACAGATAAAAGCGAAGGTGCCGATAAGCTCCAAGAGGGAGAAAAAGACAATGAAGGTCTTGGCGGCGAGGGCAAAGATGGGAAGACTGCAAAAGAAGCAGCAAATCAGAAACTTGCTCAAGCGCTCGCGGAAATCGCGGGCGAAACCAACATCGAAGTAAAAATGGTGAATGGCCAGGTTGCCGTAGACATGAAGGCGGCCGAGAGCTCGCCGGAGGAAATGGTCGAGAAATTAAAGAGAATAGCAAACGCCATTCAAATAGCTGAAATCGCCACAGATCAGAAAACCGATGAAATTCTTTTTGCCGGTGTGAGTTCAAATGTCGCAAAGCTAATTTCGGCGATCTCAAAAATCGAAAATCAAGAAGGTGGAAAACAGGGGAGCGAGAACAACGAACAAGATACCGGAACCAACCAAGCTGCAGACAAAAAGGCCAAAGAGGCGGCAGATAAACTAAAGGTCGCGCTCTCAGAAAATATTGGTAGCGGTTCTGTTGAGGTGGAGAAAAGAGATGGGAAGGTCTTCGTCACTCTCGGGGCCGGGGGCGCATTTCAATCAGGCAGCGCTGAACTCACACCTGATGCTAAAGCTCTGATAGCAAAATTAAGTAAGGACGCGATTGACCAAAATAGTAGCCTTACAATCACAGGCCACACAGATAATGTGCCAATTGCCAACTTTAAATATTCCGACAACTGGGAGCTTGCCGCTGCCAGGGCATCCAGTGTCGCAAGGTCTGTTCAAAACGCAGGCATCATTGGGGGAGACAGAATAAAGATTGTGAGCCAAGGTGAGAACAGCCCCGTCGCGGATAACAACACCCCCGCGGGACGAGAGAAAAATAGACGGATAGAGATAGAGATAGACTACAAAAAGTAATCTTGGGAAGTCTGGAGAGCTAGATGATTAAACGCGTCACAATCTCACTTTGTTTGTTTTTATTCTTTGCGGGTTGTGACGAGTTCGCTAGGTTCAAGCAAGAAAAAATGGAATGTCAGACAAGATTATTCGGACCGGTAGAACTTGTTTTCAAAAGCCGAAAATTGGATGCTAATGTGCAAATCACCGGGGGAAGTTTAAAGAAAAATCTCAGGATCGTAGACCGAGGCAATACATCTCTTGTGGCCAAAGGAGATGACTTATCCGCTGAAATAGACTTCCAGAAAAACAGAGTTACCCTGAGGATTGATAACAAATTAGAATCTGTTTCGTGCAGGTATCACAGTTTTAAAATGTGAGAACATTATTTAGCGGAAACCGCAAACAAATGATCCAACTCACCCTGCTCAAACTCCAATTTAAGTGATTCAAGGGTCGAGACCAATTCATCGGCATCAGCGACCTCTATACCATTAAAGCCATCAACTAATTTAAGGGGTTTACCCCTGTATTTAACGGAAAATATCAGTGTCTTATTTTCGGACTCATACCACCATGGCTTCAAATTCTTATAAACACGGGTCTTTTTTACCTCACCATCAATCCCAGTCGTCCATTTATAACTTGTGGGCCGGTATGATGGGTTTTTGGCAAGGGCTATTTGGTCCGCGATACCCTCACAAATAGTTTTTCGTTTGCGGTTGATTACTTTGCTATTTTTTTTAGGGTCAAAGACCACGAATTTAGCCTCGTTAAGAATACTCATACTAGAAAATTATTTCCATGCTGCCCGCCTAAGGCTAAGAAGCCTCATCATCCTTGTTGTAATAAGCCTTCCCCTGAATAGAAATCGCGCCAAAATCGTCCACAAAATTTGGGATTTTTAGTATTGCCTCTCTTAGAGCAGCTTCCATTTTCTCTTCTGCCGCCTCAAGGCTCTCCGCCTCAACATCTATCCGACCATCTACGATCCAATGAACTTGAATTTGCAAATTATCACTCCAACTAATATCCACAGAGCATTTTGAACATCATCCCACACTAATCAGAATCAATCTTTTTTCCTAAGAAAAAAAATTTCTATAATTTTTTTAGAAATGGCGCCAAGTGCAAGAAACCCGACTAAAAACAAAGAAATATCGAGAGGCTCCAAACCTTTGAAAGCTATAAGAAGTTCATCATTCAACAACAAAATTATGACCAGGAAAAATATCAGGAGTAAGAAAATTCTGGAATAAATACAAATTCTGCAGGTTTTCATGATTTCTTTTTCAATATTTTTGAGGACAAAGTGCTCCGACTTAACTGCAATATATTAGCAGCTTTAGATATGTTACCCCCTGCTCTCTCTAGTGCCAATTTTATTAAGGTTGCCTCAATTTCCTTGATCAGCTCCTGAAAATCTAATCTTGCCTCGGCACCCTTCCCGTCAAACATGTCGTCAAAAAACCGCCCCAACGCATCTTCATTTGGCCCTATTTCAGAAACTTGCAAACCAAAACCTATTTCACTAAGAGCATCCTCAAAGCTCGCATCGGGTTCAACCTTTTGGAATGCGCCCTCTTCCCCTCGAGTTTTGATCTTTTTCTTCGATAAGAGAGAGGTTTGCAGGTCCTCCCCTGATACCAACTTCCCAGCGAAATAGATCCCAGCGCGTTCAACGACATTCCTAAGTTCTCTTATGTTGCCCGGCCAGTCATAATCGACGAGCCCCTGCCAAAAATCATCTGCAAATGCAATGTCCAGGTTCTTGGAGTTCCTCAACTCATAATTTTTTAAAAAGAGACGAAAGTAATCCGTTATATCCTCTCCACGTTGCCTCAAGGGAGGCACGTCCAACATAATCGTATTAATTCGATAAAGTAGATCCTCCCGGAAATTGCCTTGTTGAACCGCATCCTCAAGATCTTTATGGCTAGCAGCCACTAGTCTAAAATTGACATTGACTTCACTCTTTCCTCCAACTCTATAGAAACGGTGTGTTTCTATCACACGGAGCAGTTTCACCTGTAGTTCGAGTGGTAAATCACCTATTTCATCTAAAAACAGTGTGCCATCATGAGCTCTTTCAATGTGACCTATGTGGCGCTTATCGGCCCCAGAAAAAGCCCCACGCTCATACCCGAATAGTTCGGCCTCAACCAGATTTTCAGGTATAGCCCCACAATTTATGGAAATAACTTGGCCTTCCCGACCAGAAAGGGCATGGATTCCTCGAGCTGCATACTCTTTTCCCGCTCCAGTAGGACCGCTTATTAATACAGGGACGTCACTGTCTGAGACCTGCGCTATACGTTCTCTCAGAGCCCGGGCCACCTCGGAGGACCCAATGACATAATCGGTCAGGATTTCTTCTGAATTATTCACTTATCAATTTTGCCATAACTAAATAATTTTATTCTTCGGCAGAGTGTAACTGCACGGCCTGGAAGAGATCACCCTCGGTAACAGCACCGATAAAAATACCTTCTCTGGTCGTAATCGGAATACTCTCCCCGACAAAGTCACTAGCAAGCTCAATAGCCTCAAGCAAATTCTGATCCTCATAAAAGACCAAATCATCTTCCTCGGTAAAGTAGTTTGGTTGAAGAAGGTTCACCAGATTAACTTTCTTCAACAACCTCTCATCGTTATCAAGAATGTAGCCCTCTGTGACACCTGCCTCCTGCATTTGGCTAATTATAGATTTCTCATCAGTGTCCTCAGGGACAGAGCAGCAATCAGATCGAGGAATTTCTCCCACATTTACTAAACTCAACTGAAAATTTTTCATCCCCACTGAGAGGTCGAAGCCTCTTCCCAGGAGTTGCATCTCGAAAAAAGACGAGTTTGACAAAAATCTGAAGGTAATCATCGATACGACAACACATAGCATTGCAACGGTCGAAGCATGGAAGTTTTGTGACATTTCTAAAATTAGAATAACCGTGGCAATTGGCCCTCCAATTGTAGGCGCGACCACAGCCCCCAGACCGCAAATTGCAAATAGAGGCACTAACTCATTTCCAAGTGAAAAGGCGCCTGTAAAAATAGCCCCCACAAGTGCTCCCAAAGAAACCCCAATAAAAAGTGCAGGAGAAAATACACCACCAAATAAGCCGAGCGAAATTGAGATCGGGGTCAGCAAAATTTTTGCAACAAAAATTGCTACCAGAATTGTTAACTCAAGCTGATTTGCGAGGACATTCGAAATTGTCTCGACCCCTAGGCCTAAAACTTGAGGGACATAACAACCGATCAAAATAATCGGCAAGATCGCAATAAAGGGTCGCCAATGCAGGGGGACCCCGGAGCCGTTTGCGGCCTTGTTCGTAGAAATCAACAATTTAGAGTATGCAAATGCGACAAGCCCACCAAGCAATCCGACGATAATAACGATCATCATATAAACCGGATTGATATTAAAACTCTTCTCAATATTTATAATATTTTCGCTGCCGAATAAGAAATTCGTGGTTATGAATGACGAGGCCGAACTTATAGCCAAAGGCGCAAAATATTTAAGACTAAAATTTCGAAGAATTACTTCTTGGGAAAATATAATCCCACCAATTGGAGCACCAAAAGCTGAGGCGATTGCCGCTGATACGGATGAACCGATAAGCAATCGATAGTTAATTGTGCCTATGTTTTCGAGCTTCCTAAGAAAAGAGGCTAGTGTGGCAGATAAATGAACGAGGGGACCGTATTGACCCACCGGCGCGCCGGCGCAAAGCGAGGTCGAGGCCACCATCCCTGAAATAATTCCATCTTTAACTTGAACTGGGCTTTTTTTATCTATGCTGGCTAAAATCACGTCGGCGGGACCGTGAAACCGCTCTATCCTGCTGAAACGAACCAATAAGCTTATGAACAAAGCTGCAGAGAAGAGTGCGATAGCTATCTTCACGGCAGCCGGCCAGCCTATGAATCCAATTATCTTGTAATCCACTGAAGACCGAACAAATTCTGCTGAAAAAATCGCTATTTCAGTAAAATAGTGCGAGAGGACGCCAACGATCGACCCAATAATGGAAAAAATAATGATTTGGTTAACCAAAATCTCAAGGGTTTTCTTCATTTAAATAAACTCCCTTTTTGATTATGCGCAGGTGATCAAAAAATTTTAAGAATTTGATGTTTCCGTCACACCCGTTTCACCTGACCCCAATGTCGTCTCCTGATCTATGCTATCCGCACTACCATCCTCGGTGACAGGCTTCGCCTCTTTAATCTCTAGACCAGTCTCAGCTCCCTCTGTTTTTTGATGTTCCGGATCGCTTTGTGCGTCTTGCTCAGAAACAGTCCCTGGAGCTGTGTCGTGAGTTTTGTGGACCTCAACTACTTCAGCCTTGCCGGTCTCAATCAATTCGGAGAGCTGCTGTGCCGGCACTTCAACGATCATACCCTTGGTAAAGGTAGTGCCCAAAATGTCTACATCTTTGGAGATTGAGACCGTGACGAATTGATCTTCACCCTCGGCACCAGACGGTTCCGAGGTGACGAGATCCTCTCCTTCTCTTTCAACATCTTGGTTAGGATTAGATGTTGCTTTCTGATTTTCATCAGAAGATTCCGCTATAAGCTCATCCAGCACAATATTTTTTTGGTCAAAAATACCGGTTTTCAAGGCCGCTATGCGGGCAAGTAACACCTTGAGCCTGACCTTCAAAATTGCTTGTTTAATGACTTTAGTTTTCGCATCAGCAAAGTACCCGATAAGAACTTTGTAAGCCTCCTCGAGGCTCTTATCTGCCACTGAGGCGTATATTTTCTCTGCGGTTTCATCCACATCTTTTGAAGAAAAATTTTTCACAGCCACCATATCCAAACCTTTTTTTTAAATCTGGCACGCAGATTGCAAAATTCCTGATGAAACAAACTACAGACCATTGGAAGACATGCAAGTTTTTAAAAACGCACTGCAACTATACTCAGACTCCTTAGGCATAAGAGAGCAGCGATCAAAACTTATCGCAGGTAACATAGCAAACGCGTCTACTCCTCAGTTTAAAGCTCGTGATATTAGCTTCAAAGATGCCATTGACCGGGCGACTGAGGAACAAAAACCTGTTCTGAAAACCCACAGCAAACACTTTGATATAAATGACGAACACGTCGAAGTTGGCTATCGCCAGCCTGTGCAAGCCTCAGAAGATGGCAACACAGTAGAGATGCCTGTGGAACAGATCCAATTTTCCGAAAACGTAACGAGGTATCAGATTTCACTGTCTCTCCTCAACAAGAAAATAAACGGACTCATGACAGCAATTAAAGGTGAGTGAGCATGATTGATCAAATAAAAAATGTGTTTGATATTGCGGCCCGCAGCCTATCTGCTCAACAAGTCCGGCTTAATACCATCGCAAGTAACATTGCGAATGCCCATACTAAGGTTGGAGATCCGGCAAAAGCTTACCGTCCCCTAAAACCGGTCTTTGAAGCCGTCATGAACGATGAGCAGGGACAAGATGGACTCGCCACGGTCGCGATAGCTGAGGTCGTCGCACTCAACAGGGCACCGACAAAGATATATGAACCCTCTAATCCAGCCGCTGACAAAGACGGTTTTGTCTACGAGTCCCCGGTCGATCAAGAAGAAGAGCTTGTGGAAATGCTGGATGCAAGCCGCGCCTACCAAAACAACCTTGAGGTCCTATCGACCATGCGGAGCCTAATGGTTCGAACTATTGATATTGGAAAATGATTTAAGAAATTTTTTATTTTTAGGATTTTATTATGAGTGAAATTTCAAATTCTCAACAAGCCCAAGCCGCATTATTTCAGAAGTTGGGCATTAAAACTTTATCAGAGAAAAATCGGGAAACCTCGCAAACATTGGGGCAAGAAGACTTCTTGAGGCTCATGACATCTCAATTACAAAACCAAGATCCTTTCGCGCCGATGGAAAATGGCGATTTTATAGCTCAGATGGCGCAATTCTCGAGCGTGACCGGGATAAACCGCATGAGCGAGTCACTCGATAAAATGAGCGGGCAGTTTGAGAAAATGCGTATTGCCATGGCAACAGATATTCTTGGGCATTCCGTCCTAGCCCCTGGTAACGTGGGCACTGCGGACCGAAACGGAGAACTGCATGGTGTTTTAGATCTCCCTAAAACCTCCATTGCTACATTAATAAATCTTTCAGATCCCTCGACTGGTGAGCTTCTGCACACCATAGATTTGGGAGCACAAACTTCAGGATTGGTCGGTTTTTCATGGACAGACCTGCCCGAGGGTTACCGCTCCGGTGATAAGCCAATCTTGATCTCAGCCATGGTTAACTTCGGCAGTGGTCCAGAGAATATCCAACCCTCGGTTTTTGCACGGGTCTTAGGGACAGAGATCAAAGACGATCAACTGATGCTTGATGTGGAAAATAACGGAAGCGTGAATTCCGAGAATATCCTCCGCTTCAGAATGTAATTTTTAATCAATTCAATTTACTAATAACAGGAAAATACGATGTCGTTTTATACAGCACTTACTGGACTAAATGGTTCTCAGGCAGATATTGCTGCTACTTCGAATAATATCGCGAACGTTGGTACGACGGGCTTTAAGAGAAGCCGCGCGGAATTTGGTGACATCTTTGCGACATCGCCATTACAGAACTCCTCATCATCAATTGGTTCCGGCTCGATCCTGAAGGGGGTTAAACAGCAATTTACCCAGGGTAATATTGCTGCCTCTCTAAACGCGCTGGACCTCGCGATTTCCGGTCAGGGCTTTTTTGCTCTGAAACCGTCGCTGACATCGAGCCAGGTTGTGTATACACGTAATGGTTCTTTTAACGTTGATAATAATCGAAACGTTGTCGACTCAACGGGCCAGTTCTTGCTGACCTATCCGGTGAACGATGACGGATCCGTTACATCGAAAGCAATCTCCGACGCCGTGCCTTTGCAACTACCGGTTACATCTGGTGAACCTAAGGCTACCAGTAATATTGACCTGGCGGTAAACTTGGATGCGGGCTCTCCTGTTGTCTCAGATAATCCAAAGTTTGCCGACGGATATCAGTTTAATCCAAATGATCCGGATAGTTTCACGAACTCAACGTCTCTGACCATCTTTGACGATTTGGGTAACCCAACCATTGCAACTGTATATTTCATTAAAACAAAGGCTGCAGATGCTGCCGATCCGACAAACAAGTATGACACGCGTCTTGTGATCGATGGTGTCACAGTTGAACCAGATCTTGTCCCTGCCGTAGATGATACGGGAAGGAAGCTGTTCATCGACCGGTTTGGGCGTGAAACGATTGTGTCTGAGATCCCTGATGATAACTACTTCGCTGAAGGAAAAGGATCGCCGCTTTATCGCCTAGATGATCTAAATCAGAAGGTACCCTCTCAACCTGCAAGACTTACAGGAGCACCGAGTTCTTTCGACTTCGGTGAGGAGGGTAACAAACTGATTGAGATTACAAACGACCCGATGAAATTCAAAGCAACTCGGGAAGCTGGTAACAATGAAAGCTCTGTTTTCTGGGGCAAGGACTTCCTGCTCGTTAATGTTGATGATGGGGACGTTCCCGTTAGCGTTGACCTAAAACCTGGTCTTTACAACGCGACACAGCTTGCTGCTGAAGTAGAGCGCGCCATCAACGATGCCTACGGCGATGATAAAAGACTGCAGGTCCAATCGAATGTCGATGATGTTCTAACAATCGACCTCTTCAACCTCAACGCGGATGGCTCCTTCAGCGGTCTTTCAACACCCGTTTCCGTTGATCTCCTGCAACCCACTTATGTTTCTGCTCAGCAGGGCATTGACACAACCGGAGCCTCTCCTGACTTCACGCGATCAGAGTTCCTAGCTCATACCCAGGTAAGAATTAACGATGCCCTAAACGACTATGTCATAACGGATGGAAACGTACTCGGTGTCGAAAATCAATTGTTCGCCAGGACATCAACGACGGCTTTGACAGGTGTGTTTGAGCATACCGAAATTATTGACTTTAATTATTATTCATCTGCAAATGCCGATGGCACGAATGCCTCAACAACACCTCTCCACCTTGCCCATTCCTTTAATGGGAAAATCCCCAGCCTGGATGTTTATTCCGAGAAGGCAACACTAGCTGGAAATATTCAATATACGTCGTCAAACAACACTCTAACGATCACTGTACCGGCTGATGATGTTGCGAAATATGAGGCCGGCGAAGTTGTACGCCTCGCGGGCACTTTTACGAGCAGCGCCTATGACAGCTTACTAAACGGCCGTGAACTGACAGTATTTGAAGTGGATTCAAATGCCAATCAAATAAAAATCACACTTGCCGGGCAGAGTTTCTCTGATTCCGATTTCACCCTTGCCCAAAACAATGGATATTCAGAGGCCCATGTTCTGAGCGCAAAATCAGCAAACGTTGAGGCCTTCTTCGAAGGCGCGGACCTTCAACCTAATGGGAGTGTCGAGAGCTTCAACAGCAAGAAAATCGTACTTCGAGAGACCGCAGCGGCAAGACACGCTTACAAACACGGGGATGTAAAGCTCGCCAACAATACGGCAACCGGTATTTTTGGAGGATTTACCGCAGAGGGTCTTGGACGGGACGCAAGTGGCGCCGTTGTTGACTCACTCGAAAAGCTTGGTTTTGAAAATTCCAACAACGGGTCAGCAGTGACTGCCGCCACAGTTTGGGTCGATGAGAAGAATCCGCCGATTACGATGGATTATGACTCGGTTAATCAGCGTTTTGAGTTTCATGTTAACCACACAGCGATTGGGCCTGGAACGGACTCTAACTTCCGAGCATTCAAAATCTCAGGAAATTCCACTGCCACCTCGACCAATAATTTAGGTATCCAAGACAGTGCATCGGCTCGACAGGAGACGATTAGCAGTACCGCTGTCATATACGGTCAGTCTTTTGTGGCTGATGGTGGTGATTTACAACTTAACGCCAAACGATTTGGTGTCACAGTCGATTATAACTCTGACACCGGCACCTTTGTGTTTGGTAGTGGTACCACTGGCGAAGCCATACCAGCAGATGGTGCGCTTGGGGTAGACTCTGAGCAAAAGGCCTCAAATATACAGGTCGGTCGTTACTCTATTTCTTCAACTGATGGATCTGTGGTTAATTCAGATTTCGATACCGCAGACAGGGCGCTTGCGAGCGGCGTAAATGATGTGATGGGTGTTGGTCAAAATAAGACTGATGTTCAGTTTACAGCCGGACGGGGTCTCGCCTCTCAGCCAGCTCGCGCCATAGGAGCCCCTGCAACAGAAGCCCTTAGTGAGGTCTTCAACCTTTCTTCTACAGGTGGGGCGAACGTCTTCAACGTTTCTGTGAACGGTATCTCCGGTATCATCGAGGTACCTGCAGGGAACTATGTTGGTTCTACGCTCGCGGCCGAACTCGAACGCCGGATTAACCAAATTGTGGACGGTTCTACAGGCCAAGTCGTTGGTGGTGTCAGTGTCCAATATCAATCCGCCACCAATAACTTTGTCTTTGAAACGGCAACGACAGGAACCGAATCCACGATTAAAGTTAAAGGCTCGGCCCGTCTTGGCCTTGACGATGTTCCTCTCGGTGTCGGTACGGTCCCTGAAATTACAAATCTTGTTCAGGCAACAAACGCAGCGGGTGTTCCACTCTACGTCAATGCGGCCGGTGATATTGTGGAATCACCACCAGCGAACCTCGTGACCGATTACTACCCGCTATATCTTGATGAGGGCGAACTCACCTTCGATAAAACAGGTGCCATCGTTAGCCCGCTCAATAAGGTTCACTACGAACAACAAGCCGCAGGGTTCTCTATCTCGCTGGATGTTGACTACAGTGCATCCACCCAGCTTGCTCAACCCTTTGCCGTTAACAACTTGGTGCAAAACGGTTTCACCTCAGGCCGATTAGACGGGTTGGATATCGATGCGACCGGTCTATTAAGAGCAAACTATACGAATGGTGAGAACAGACCATTGGGTAAGATTGTTCTTGCAAACTTTAATAACCAGAACGGTTTGAAGCAGATCGGTAATGCGACCTTCGTAGAAACAGCCACTTCGGGTACGCCAACCTTTGGTGAAGCCGGTGCAGAAGGCTTTGGTAGTATTCAGTCGGGTTCTCTTGAGAGGTCAAACGTGGATATCACAGAAGAACTTGTGAACCTCATTACTGCTCAACGGAACTTCCAAGCATCCTCAAAAGCTATCGAAACTTCAACACAACTTACCCAAACAATCATTAACATCCGCACCTAAATCAGGACAAGGAACGGTTATAAATAACCTTGGAGTAGTTCATGGATAAGTCAATTTATGTTGCCCTGAATGCAATGCAATCTCTGAAAAACGATATGAGATCACATGCTCAGAACTTAGCCAACATAAATGTGCCTGGCTATAAAACAGACTTAAGGTCTTACAGGGGCTCAACCTATCTTGAGACCGAAGATGCTTTAACGACAAGGGCATATCAAAGAGGTGTCTCCAATAATCAGTTCGATGCCTCTGCGGGAGCGCAACAAAGAACTGAAAGACCCCTAGATGTGGCTATCCTAGGAAAAGGTTACTTTTTTATTGAGGACGGAAAAGATAAAACAGCCCTGAGCAGGCGAGGTGATCTCCAACTTGTGCAATCTAAAGACCTTACCGCTGGCCAGTCTTTTTTAACTGATGGAGCGGGATCGAAAATCCTTGATAACAACCTTAAGCCCATCGTATTGCCGACTTACTCCGAAATAGTGATTACCGAGCTTGGCGAAATCTATGTTGAGCTACCTGGTGCGGCTAACGGGGAAAGGACCAAAGTAGCGGTCCTTGGAACCATCAGCGATCCAAAAATACCACTTCAAAAAGGTCTTTCTGGCGGGATTGAACCTGTGCCCGGCAAGGTATTACCCAAACCGGATCAGAGCGCAAAAATTGGGCAAGGTTTTCTTGAGGGCTCTAACGTCTCATCTGTTCATGAGCTGGTTTACACGATGGACAATCAACGGCGAACCGAAATGGTCACTAAATTTGTGAAAACAGCAAGAGAAATAGATGAGAGTAGCTCTAAATTAATGCGTCCGGCCGATTAATAAATTAAACAAATTAACTTATATGCCGATAAATAGATTGAAGGCGATCGACGATGTCCGGCAATGAAATTCTCTCCTCAATTAATAAAACCAGTGGATCTGGAATAGACATCGCATCCCTTGTAGAGAACCTCGTCGCCGTTGAAACGCAGGTCTCAAAATCCAATATAGCGAAAGATAAGGCATCCATTGAGACCAAAATATCAGAGTTAGGTAAGCTTAGCTCTCAGCTCTCCGGCCTAAAGGGAAAAATGGATGGCTACACATCAGCGACCCAGTTTGCTGTCGGGAATTCTCATCAAAATAATTTTCAGGTGACGGTGACCAATCCACAGGCTGTCGAGGAAAGCAAATACAATATAAATGTTAGCAAGTTGGCCAAAAACCAAATCATTCATATAGACTTTGCGGCCGATGTGACCTCCTCCACCAACCTTGGCACTGGAACAATAGAGGTAGCATTTGGCTCCTGGTCCGATGGCACCACTAAAACTTTCACCTCAAGTGGAAGAACAGAGACTGTAAATATAGTTCAAGGTGCCAATACAATCGAAGGCCTTCGCACAGCCCTCAACGCAATAGATGGAATATATGCAGCCGTAGTCTCAAATGGGCAGAACAATTCTCTGATTTTAAGATCCGAAACGGGTGCAGCAGCTGGATTCAAGATCACGCATAATATCAGCGATGCCTCGAGTCCTCTAGCAAATGTGGGCTTTGACATCACCGGCCAAGACAGTTCCGATCTATCGAAGCTTTCCCAAGCTAGTCAGGATGCAGAAATCAACATTGACGGGGTAAGCATAAGCAGTTCAACGAATATTTTAAAAAATACGATTTATGGCGCTGAGCTCTCCTTGCAGGCCCCAATGACTGCCGGTGAGGTCGGAAAAGTCTCTATTTCCCGTGATCAGGCCACATTTCGAACAGACCTTGAAAATCTTATTGCTGAATTAAACACTGTTAAAACCGATATAAAAGAACTTACCAGCAGGGGCGTGAATGGGTCTCAAGGTGGACCCCTTGCCGGGGATACAAGAGCAACTCAAATCGCGCTGAGGCTAGAGAAGATTACTACGACCGCGATCGAGGGATTTGGCGAGCCATTGTATCTCTCTCAACTTGGAGTGCGAACAGAGCTTGACGGAACTCTCTCTTTTGATGAAGCAGCTTTTCAACGTTCCATGCAAAACACGACCATCCAGGAGAATTTTAGAGAGATTATTTTTGGTATCGGCGTAAAGACCGATGCCGGCGGACTGAAAGTCACCTCTGATCAGAACAAAATTCCTAACGTGGGAATACACGATTACCAAATTGAAGCGATTGAAAACGGTCAATACCAAATAAGCATTGGTGGTCAAAGCCTAATATCTAGCCCCGATTCAGATGGGAATATCGTTTCTCGGCACACGGAAGGCGCATTCAAAGGCCTGACATTCACATTTGGAAACGACCTATTGACTGCAGAAGGATCAGGAACCTTTGAAATTGGAGTGGGATTTGTACCTAACTTCAAAAGTTATATTGAGGGCTTATTAGGCCCAAGTGGGGCACTCGCAAAGCATACGGAGACCTACGAAGAGAATTTGATAGACCTGCAGGCTCAGGAACAAAGCCTTGAGGAAAAACAAGAGAGCCTTACCGATCGCTACAATCTCGAATTTGGAAGAATGGAAACAGCGATATCTAGTCTAAAACGGCAGGGCGACTATATTACCTCGCTGATGGATATGTGGACAAACTACAATAAGTAATCTTTCTGATTGGGATCTTTCGGCATATTTTTTTCTTTATAATCTTGCGCCTCAGGACTGGGGTACATGAAATCAAGTTCAACACGATCTTTTAACAAGGCCAGTTGCAGGTATTCCTCAGAATATCCTGCTAGTCTCATATAAGGTCTGTACCCCATTCTCAAAAGAAACATATCTACGAATTTCTTTTGCTCACGCCATACAGAATATGAAAAAGCGCAGTAAACCAGTACAAACAGCCAAAAGTTAATTATGGCACAAACCACATATACCATAATACAGCCAATCATGCCTTCAACATAACGCTGACTTAACATCCATAATGGAGGGAACACTAAAGCTAAAATGGAGGGCGTATTATCTCTTATCTCGCATTTGTTTTGACGATTAATATAGACTGAATAAGGCCGGCAACCACTTTTGCCTACTAGACCTTCCCTATCAATTATCTCTTTGCACTCTTCAATTGCATCAGGTGTCGCGACCTCAGCATCAAGGCCTAAATAACCGGTTACAAAGACTGAGAACAGAACCCCATTTCGGATGTATGTCACGAGAGTTTCCTGCTCTTTACGAACCCTAATTCCTGTAAGGAGGTCACTTAAATTATGCCGATTAATTCGGCCATCAATCGCTACGATTACATCTCCACGTTTAAGACCATTTAGGTAGGCAGAGCCCGTGCCGCTAAGCGTAGTAATCTTGAAAAATTGGACCTCGTCTCTGGCAGGAGAGGATGCAGTGTCTCCTCTCTCAGTAGTTAATTCAACATCTTCTGCCATGGTAAGTCGGGACTGTCAGGACTAAATCTATCTCGAGAATTTAATCTGGTTTGCGGCGTCGTCAATTTTTGTTTTTTGCAGTTTTTTTATCGATGCCATTTCTCTTCTGAACTCTGAGTTAAAGGACCTTAGCTTTTTTTGAATCTGAACGACCTGCGCATTTACTTTATTTACCTTGGCTGTGACCTCTGTTGTCGATGAGAGCGAGTTCTCATTGCTAGCTGCCAAGGCTTGCAAAGACCCCTCCAACTCGGCAATTTTTGCTAAGGTCATCTCCGTCATTTTTCCATTCGCCGCTTTCAACGAGTCTTGGGATTCCCCCAACGCTTCTTTCAATCCATTCAGCTCGGTATTTAGATTGCCTACCTCCGTTAAAGCTTGCTCCATACTCCCTGTAATGGTCGAGACTGTCGATGTCACTTCACTAATTGTCTTCTTTATGCCATCTGTCTGTGCGGCAAGTTTTTCAAACTGATTAGCCTTTTGAAAGGCTGTAATTTTTTCAGTAAAAACTTTCAGAAGCTTTAGATTACTTTGGGTCACAACGTTTAGATCGGCTGTCGTACGCCAAAATAATCCAGCCACAATCAATAATGCTATTAATGAAATACTTACTGAGGCAACAAGCCCGTATAAACTTAGTTTGTGAATCTTATCAGTTTTCTCGGCGGCAGCTTTAAACTTTTCCTGCGCTTCTGAAAACTCAGTCGTTATATCCATTGCAGCCTCCGCAGCATCCAGGCTTAACTTGATGCTGTCCGCTAATTGATCTTGCTTACTAGGCACCTTTGTATTCATTTCTCTGCCTCAACTAGACTATTCAACCTGTAAATCTCGTATCTTTACTCTTTGGAAGAAAAAACTGGCAATCTTTTTGAGATTCACGCCTAACTATGACCGAGGGCATAAAAGGCCCTTTAAACCCAAACTTTTCGCAAATCCACGGTAGTGTGGCTTGATGCGACACTTTTAAGTATTGGCAGTCATAACAAATATTCCTTCGACCCATTTTCTCTTTATCTTCTGTCATCTTGAATTATTTTAAAAAAAGCCGCGATTTGAAATCTAAAACTTCCCAAAAAGCATAGAAGCGAGCAGAAAAACAAAACAGCAGCCTTAATTTTTTCTTCATTTCTGAAATATTCCATCCCGTATAAAAACCAAACCACTGCGACACCGGCAAAACAAACCGTGCTTATCATCTCTCCCAGACTTTGTTTCCTGTTTTTCATCTAATTTCTATCTAAATATTTCTGCCTGCCTCATCAAAAATTAATTCAGAAGGGATATCAATTTCAGGAAAAGACACCTCCTCGTTGCGTTCCAAACGATAGACGAATGCCAATACCGCCGCTATCGCCACATACAATTCACTTGCAATTTCTTTGCCAATTTGCCCCGTAAAAAAGAGCGCTCTTGCTAGAAACGCATGCTCGATAATTTGAATGTCCTGTTTTGCACCAATTTTAAGGATTTCTTGGGCAAGATGCCCCCTACCCATAGCTAAAATGATCGGTGTCGGCGTACTTTCATCATATTTCAACGCAACCGCAAAATGTACAGGATTCTTGATGATAACGCGAGCCTCGGGAACATCTTGTATTGCCGCTCGTGCCTCGCGGCCTGCCTCCGCGGTTGAACGCTGCATAGACCTAATCCTAGACCTTACCTCGGGAGATCCCTCAGTTTGCTTAAGTTCATCGCGAACCTCCTGGGTTGTCATTTTCAGTTGCTCAAGCCATTGATGCCGCTGCCAAATAAAGTCAACAATTGCAATGATTGCTAATACAATAGACAGAAAACCCACTAACTTTAGTGCAATAAAAGTAGATGTCTTTAAAGAACTTAATAATGACATGAACGGTATTACTTTTATATTTTCGATAGAAAAGTAAATTATGAAACCGGACAGCGACAATAATAATATCACTTTTGCCATTGCTTTTGCTAATTCAACGAATGCTTTGACACCAAACATTCGTTTAAATCCCTGAATGAGACTTATTCTATTCGACTTAAAGTAAAGAGCTTTCGTCGCGAAATTTATTTCGCGAAAAACAAGCAATTGCGTAAAGAAGGTAATTATAAATGGTAGTAGAATAATGAATGTAAGAATCAGTAAAAATGAAAAAAATTCAAAGTCTCTTAGATATCCCAACAACGTAATATTTTCAATACGGTCACTCCAGTTAAAGTATTGGGTAAAAATTCGTATAATTTCATTTGAATTAAGATAAATTAAAAACCCCATCAAGATCATTGAAAACATAGATGATAAAACAAATACTTCTTTAGAGGTGAGGACTTGTCCCTCTTTTTTTGCATCTTCTATTCTTTTCGGTGTTGCATCAAAGATTTTATCTTGACCATCAGAGTTTTCCGCCATGATTTATTTCCCTCCGAAAACATTGGATAAATTTCTCAGGGAGTCTGTGATTAAGTCTCTAAATGACCAACCCAAGATATCCGCCATAACATAGAGTAAGACGAATATTGATATTAGCGTAATTGGAAACCCAAATGAAAACAGGTTCAGTTGGGGAGCTGATCTTGTGACAATGCCGATCGTCAGATTAATCAAAAAAATCGTAAACACGAAAGGCAAGGCAATTTTTAACGCCCAGGAATACATGTCCTTACCAGATGCAAAGACATATTCTGCAGTTTCCGAAATTCGATCCGTTCCTCCAAATGGTACGACTTCATATGTATTTTTTATGATGTTAATAACAGCAACATGCCCATTAAGGGTTAGGAAAATCGTGATCAGGAAAAGGCTAAAAAATTGGCTTAAAACTGGTGATTGAGCCGTAGTGTTCGGATCAATTTGCGCCGCAAATCCGAGACCACTTGTCGCGGCGATAACCTCTGCCGCAAGTGCGGCTGCAGAAAATATAACCGTCAAAACCAGACCTAGAGCCAGGCCAATGAGTACTTCTCCCAAAATAAATAGAATAAAAGTACTCTCATCAAAGCCACGGATAACTTGAAGATCTACATTTGGCATAAAGAAGAAAGCAACCGATAAAATTGTAACCAATTTAACTTGGCTTGGTATAGACATCGAGCCATACAGGGGAGCCGCAATAAAGAACGCTCCAATCCTTAATGACGACAAAAGAAGGGTAAGAAACCACTCAACAGCATTTGGAAAGTCCGTCGAGGATATGTTTACAGGGATTTCCAGGACCCTTACCTTATGTTAGCGATCTCTTCAAAGATTCCAGAAAAATATTCTGTTAATCCGCTCATCATAAAACTTGAAAATATAGCTAGAAATATCAATACCAGGAGTATTTTTGGAACAAAGCTCAAGGTCATTTCATTGATCGATGTCGCAGCTTGCAGAATGCCAATGAACAGACCTATTGCTAGAGCAGCCAATAAGACCGGCCCTGCGATCAGCACGATCGTCCAGAACGCATCTTTTAGCTGCGCAATATTCCCGTCAAATTCAAGACCCATGATTACCCATAACTTTGTATTATGGAGCCGACTGTCATTGTCCAGCCGTCAACCAAAACAAATAACAATAGTTTAAATGGCAATGATATCAGCATCGGACTGAGCATCATCATCCCGAGTGACATAAGAATAGAAGCAATAATCATGTCTATAACCAAAAAAGGTAAATAAATTAAGAACCCGATCTGGAAAGCCGTCTTTAATTCCGAGGTAATAAAAGCAGGCAATAATACCGCCCAGGGCACAGACGCCTCATCCTCAAACTTTTTACTTCCGTTCATGTCAGCAAATGCGAGAAGATCTTTTTCTCTCGTGTTCCTTGTCATAAATTTTTTAATATCTGAAGACGCGCGGTTAAAAGCCTCCTCGATGTTTATTGTATTTTGAGAATATGGCTTATATGCGTTCTGATAAATCCCATCGAAGGTGGGCGCCATGACAAAAAAAGTTATAAACAAAGCCAAAGCAACTAAAATTTGGTTTGGAGGTGTTTGCTGCGTTCCCAGGGCTGTGCGTAATATTGAGAGAACAATGATAATCCTAGCGAAGGCCGTCATACCCAGGAGAATTGATGGCAATACCGTCAGAGCTGTCATAAAAAGGAGGATTTTCAGCGATACGGTATACTCTTGGCTGCCTTGCTGACCCTCCTCCACAGACAGGAAAGGAATACCAGTCAGTCCTTGGGCAAAGACCTCATTTGGGAGCCCCAGAAAAAGGACCAGACAGATGGAGGCTATTTTATAAGGAAAATCCTTCATTACTCTAAGTTATTTGCTGAATAACATTTGTTCCATTTTTTGATGTCAATATTAAGAATTCTTTCTCCGAAACCTGAACTAAAGATAACCTATGATAGGTGTCGATCCTTTTAGTATCCTTAACATCAATCAGGCTACTGCCCCCTGATGTCAGCGTTTTAATTTTCTCTGTGTTCTTCTTTACAAAATAAAGAACTGAAAGAAGGAGGAAAATAAAAATCAAGACAACTAAAATTTGACTCCCGATTTCCATTAGATTGATTGCGCTATCTTCTCTGGTTCCGAGATATCCACGAATCTTATTCCAAATTTATCACCGACCATCACGATTTCACCCTTCGCGATACTCGCACCGTTAACAATTATCTCTAATGGATCACCTGCCATACGGTCTAACTCGATTACAGAGCCCTCATTAAGGAGCAAAAGATCTTTAATTGTCATCTTGGCTCTGCCCACCTCGACAGCGAGCTGTACTTCAATACTTTGAAGCATGTTAAGTTTATCAGCGCTAGTGACCCGGGAATTCTCTGTCCCCGCCTCTACGGCTGCGCTGAGTTGGCCCGCATTTCCAGGTTCCGCCTCAGAGTGACCCTGTTCTATTCCTGCAACTGCACCGTCTGCTTCAGTCTCATCAACCATTTCAACACCTGATTCCTATTAATTCAATTCCTCCGGCTTTTTCGGCCGAACAACTACTTTTTCTGTAATGCTCACAGCCCGACAACCATCGAGCTCTCCCATGTCACCATTGAAGTAAGTACGGTTTGATATTTTAATTTTTAAGTGATCAGGAGGGGCCACCGTCATCGTTCCCCCCTCAAGTAATTCAGTCAATTTTGAGATCTGGATTTTTGACTCCACCAAAACCGCGGACATATCTATAGGGATCTCGCTAACAGCCGCTTGAAGCTTTTCGGTCCAAGTCAAATCACTTTCACCCACATCGGTTTGTACCTGGCTTCTCAATTTCGAAGCAACAGGCTTTAGTGTCTGTATCGGATACAAAATATCAATATTTAACGGCTCGATATCAGGCAAAGAAACCTCAAAACGACATACCACGATACTTTCTTGACCATCGACGAAGGACGCAAATTGAGGGTTTTCTTCAAAGGAAGTCTCCGAAAATGTTGTGGGTGTGAGATCTTGCCACGCTTTTGCGAGGGTCTCCTTGATATCTTCTGTCAAGATTTCAAGTATGCGACGTTCGGTGCCAGTAAACTCCGTAGAAATTTTTTGGGGTTGTTTTAAGGCACCCCCATAGTAGGTATCTGTCGCCATAGAAATTAATTCTGGCGGCATAACGATCATGATAGCCCCTCTAAGCTCCTCTACCCGCGATGTCGAAAGGCTCATAAATCTGCTAATCGTGTCACAGTAATCTCCGTAGGATTTGACCGATGGTGTGGCACAATTAATCCGTGGTTGAATGTGTAACATTGGCTGAAAAATCACTCGAACCAATCGCGCGAATTTTTCATTTATAATCCTCAAAGCATGGAAGTCTCCCAGCAGTGAAAGATCGTCATCACCGAAGCGGAATTCACTTACCGGGCCTACGTGCTCTATGCTGGCCCTGTTATTTGCATGCGTATCCTTCTCAGCGCTCTGAAGCAGAGCCTCGACTTCATCTTCGGATAAACTTCTCGCAGAATCTACCAATCCACACCTATTGCATTACAAAACCAGTTAGGTGAACGGCTTCAACTCCTCCAAAACCCTCCAATTCTTTTAATTTAGCATTAATCATTTCCTTGATTGCATTTGCAACAGCGTCCCTCCCAGCACGGCCCATGACATCTGCCTCAGAAAAATCGCTTAGCACTCCAAGAACTCCTGCCTTAAGAGCCGTCTGATGCGCCTCCACATTTTTTATAACTTCCTCGTCATACCGCGTACTGACTCCAATTTCCACCTGGAGAAATTTGGTGGAGCCCTTGAGGTTAGTGGTCATATTGCCTGGCATTTGAAAATAAAGAGTCTTGTAGACTTTCTCTTTTACACTTGGCTTGGATATCTTTTTGGGTCCGCATTCTTTTTCACCCTCAGCATTTTCAACACAATCCTCTTCCCCATCGGTTTTACCGGTCTCTTCTCCCTTTTTCTTTTCAGCTTGAACCTCAGAAATTACTTTTTCGACTTCTTCAGGCGTATTTGTTGGAGCAGAGAAAATGAAATATCCAACCCCTAGTCCAACTACCAATAAAAGTATGGCACTGACACCAATAAGTGCGTAAAGAAGAATTCCTCCTTTTTTCTTTTCTTCGGTCTCTGTCTCTTCTTCATCTGCCATTGATTTCTTCCTTAAGCGTAAATTACGATTTTATTAATATTTCTTTCGATCTCGTTTTCATTTTCTTCTTCAATTTTATCATCGGACTTAAAGTTTTTGTCGTTAAAATACTTTCCGTCATTAAAATCATTGCCGAATGCGTCATCCTTATCATTTGAGCCGTTATAATTTTCCTGAAGTCCCTCAGCCAATACCCTGATCGCATCTAATTTGACCCCAGATTCTGTGAGGAGCATAGCAATCTTAGGCTGCGAATCAGTCAATAATTTCATGGCTGCCTTTGTCTGGGTAGTAATCAAGATTTCGATTTTATCACCCACTTTTCTCAGGTTAACATTCAGGAGGCCTAAAGATGCGGGGTGAAGTTGAAGGTTTATGCTATTTGTTTTTCCATTAACGATATTCAAATGCAATTGGTGGATTAACTTTTGGCTCCAATTCTGGTCAGCCGTTGAGATTGGGTCGAATTTGTTCAATTCACTGGCCCCATCGGGCGCCACTCTCACAAAAGGACCATTCGTTTGGACATTTAAGGCTCGATTGCTATCCGAATTTTGACTAGTCAAATTTGACTGATCCCAATTTGGCTCTTTTTTAAATCCACTATGAACTTGTTGGGATTGATTAAACCATGATTTTCGGTCCGTCGCTCCCAACTTCCCGGAGTCCTCTCCCAACGAACCATCGAATTTTTCGGTTTCAGACTGTGAATGCCCCTCGATTGGTCGCGGGTTTTGAAGCTGGAAATGATTTTTACAGCCTCTGATCCGTAATTTCGGGCTTCAACCCCATTATTTACGGCGTTCGGGCCAGGAACCTCAGTCCACTTCAATTTTTGGGGCTCGGTCATTGGGATTGTTTTCTTAGAACCGGGACTTTCTTGTTTCAACAAAGGTGAAACTACGCTTCTTGGCTCTAATCCGTTTTCGTTCTTTTCAGAACTAGCTAAACCATCGCCCCTTGGCATGATCCGACCTGCAATGACAGGGGCCGGCGGGCCAATAAATTCCTCGCCAACCTCAGAAATCGTCGAACCATCAGCCTTTGGGATGACCCGACCTGCAATAACAGGGGCCGGCGGGCCAATAAATTCCTCGCCAACCTCAGAAATCGTCGAACCATCAGCCTTTGGGATGACCCGACCTGCAATAACAGGGGCCGGCGGGCCAATAAATTCTTCGCTGACCTCAGAACTAGCTAAACCATCAGCCTTTGGGATGACCCGACCTGCAATAACAGGGGCCGGCGGGCCAATAAATTCTTCGCCAACCTCAGAAATCGTCGAACCATCAGCCTTTGGGATGACCCGACCTGCAATAACAGGGGCCGGCGGGCCAATAAATTCCTCGCCAACCTCAGAAATCGCTAAACCATCAGCCTTTGGGATGACCCGACCTGCAATGACAGGGGCCGGCGGGCCAATAAATTCTTCGCCAACCTCAGAACTAGCTAAACCATCACCCTTTGGCATGACCCGACCTGCAATGACTGGTGCCGGTGGGCCAATAAATTCTTCGCTGACCTCAGAACTAGCTAAACCATCGCCCGTTGGCATGACCCGACCTGCAATGACAGGGGCCGGCGGGCCAATAAATTCTTCGCCAACCTCAGAAATCGTCGAACCATCAGCCTTTGGGATGACCCGACCTGCAATAACAGGGGCCGGCGGGCCAATAAATTCTTCGCCAACCTCAGAACTAGCTAAACCATCAGCCCGTTGGCATCACCCGACCTGCAATGACAGGGGCCGGTGGACCAATAAATTCTGTATTGTCTTGCAACACCAATGCCTCAGTAGGGTTATGATCTCCCCTTAAAGCCAAAAGAGATTCCATTGATAAGTTTTCAGTTTTGGTTTTCTCGTCCGCGGCCATCTGGAGATTTCATCTCCGGAAGTTGACCCTGGATTTCGCCGCCCTGGGAGACATGTCCGCCCAGCCCAAGCATACTAAAGATGCCGCTGAACATTGACTTGCGTTCTTCACCGCCAACAAGTTCTGGTGCCCGTTGTTGTGGACTGGAGGTGGAAAGATGCACCTCTGCAGCTATCTTCATTAATTTTCCCTCGCGTGCTTTATACCCACCAGGATGCATTTTTCATGCCAAGTTTTAGTCTCGTTTTCTATTAGCTACGCTTCGATTGCCCTTAGTTCAGTAGCTTTTTCAAGAAGAAGGTTTTCTTTATGCTGTTTAGCGAGGAGGTCTGCCTGGTGATTTTTGATTTCAACTTCTATGAAATCAATCCTATTAACAGCAATTTCAAGCTGCTCATTTAAAATATTAAAATATTTAATCCGCTTTTGAATTAAATATCCGGAATGAATTTTTTGTTTTTTATTATTTTCAATTTCTTTATTGATTTTATGAACTATTCCTCTCAGTTCTTCTGCGTCTTTCTGTAAATCAATTAACTTTATCTTAGCTTCGCGTCTTTCAATTTTAATTTTTCTTAAAAACGACTCTAGCTTACGCAAACGATTATTTGTTTTAAGCATGCAGTACTCCAGATAGACCGTTTACGGAGCTCGCCATATCACATTTTTCTTCCGGCCCTTGTCTGAAAAAATCCATCATTTTTGAGTGAATTTTAATAGCTTTATCAAGCTCTGGATCACTGCCTTCTTTGTAACCTCCCAATAACAGCAAATCTTTATTTTCTTGATATAATGCGTAGTATTTTCTGAATTCGCGTATTTCGCTTTGCTGTTCTGAACTGGCTATTTGGTCGATTACTCGGCTTATCGAAGCGCTTAAATCAATCGCGGGATAAATACCAAGCTCCGCCTGGGTTCTGGATAGAACTATGTGCCCATCAAGAATTGCCCTGGCTGAATCTACGACTGGATCATTGAGATCATCAGAGTCTGCTAAAACTGTGTAAATTCCTGTCGTAGTGCCGCTTCCAATTCCTCCCTGTCCTGTTCGTTCTATTAGCTCTGGGATCAGGGATATTGCGGACGGTGGATACCCCTTCACCGATGGATTTTCGCCAAGCGCCAGTCCAATTTCCCGCCGCGCGTGGGCCACTCTCGTAAGCGAATCCATAATAAGAAGAGTATTTTTACCTCTAGATCGGAAATACTCTGAAATCGCGGTGCACAGGTTGGCCGCTCTGATCCTACGCAGCGGCGAGCTACCCGCGGGCTCTGCTATGATGCAAAGTCTTGAACGCATCTCCGGGGTCAGTGTAGTTCTAATAAAATCTCCAATTTCTCTTGATCTCTCCCCTATTAACCCCACCACAATCACCTCCGACTCTGAGTGGCGCGTGATCATTTGTAAGAGAACACTTTTACCCACTCCGGATCCCGCTATAATCCCGAGACGTTGTCCTCGGCCAATTGTTAACAGCCCATTTATCGACCGCACACCTGTGTCAAATACCTGATCAATAGGAGCTCTCTCCAATGGGTTAATTGGTTCGCCATGCAGAGAGATTTTGTCTGAGAACGCTAAACCCGCCTCCTGATGCAGGGGCTCCATCAATGCATCAAAGGCTTTACCAAGACAGCGATCATCGATGGTCTCCGCGAGACTACCATCCATTAAGTGGACCCGAGCGCCAGCAACTATTTTAGCCGTGCTTGTATATGGGACCAGTTTATTTAAGCCTTCTCCAAATCCGATTAATTCCGCGAAAACTGTTCCTCCCTGTTCATCAATAATTTCACACAACGAACCTACGGACGCGGGGAACCCATCACATTTGACAACTAATCCGTCGTAGCTTTTTACAACGCCTGAAATCTTCGAGCTTTTAAAACCCGAGCTACGGTTTATCTGGTCGAAAATGTTAGAATCTGCCAACATATGGGTTAGTCTTTGTAACTAATATTTCCTACTTCAATCACAATAGAGCCGCGCTCCAACTCTGCAGACTCGACGAATTCAAATTTATCACCTTGATATTGTTGCGAGTATTCTCGGATCGCAGCATAGTCTTTGGGGTTAATTTTTATAAATTTTTTATCGTTTAAATATGAGAAACGATCTAATTTCTGCTGGATTTTTTGATGAAATTTCTCTGGCAATTCATCAATGCAGTAACCTATTGAATGAAGAGTTTCCTGTGCAATTGATTCTAAAATAAAACTTTTTATATATTCCTTATTAAAAACATCTGACGTCTCAGTCGCTTCTAAGATTTTATTCAGGTTATCCAAAGTCGAAATCACATCACCCTCGGAGGCGCTCTCTGCGGCCGCAAAGCCCGCAGAGTATCCCTCTTCGTATGCTTGTTTACGTTCCTCTTCTGATAAAACCTGCGCGGCACCAGAATTTTCATTGTCATCAGTTGAGTTTGAGACTTCGGAATTTTCAGACAGGGAACCCACTAAGTCTTGCACTGGCTCTTCAATTTCTTCTGTGTTTAGCTTCTCGTCATTCTCGCCGGATGTTAAAGCCGCAAGCTCAATCGGATTCTGTGATTGACCTTCGGATTGCAAACCCTCTTGAGGCGGGGGACCCAACTCCTTTTTAGCGAAATCGATTAACTTGACAGGTTTAAAACCTAAATTTTTTATATTCTCATTGATTGGCTTTTTTTCAAACTTGGAGTCCACTCGGTTATTCAAGAGCTCTATAATTTTCTCGGTTTGTTGCTGGGCTAACATCTAAACCATCTCCTCACCGCCGCGTCCTGCGAGAACTATAGCGCCTTCATCGGACAATCGACGTGCCACCGCCACAATACGCTTTTGAGCCTCTTGTACTTCCGATAGTCGCACGGGCCCAAGCGCTTCCATTTCGTCTTTTAGATTGGCCGCCGCTCTTTCCGACATGCAAGAATAAAGCTTGCCCTGGAGTTCCTCGTCAGCACCTTTCATAGCAAGGCACAGGTCTTCCACTTCAACCGATCTCAACAAGACCTGAAGCGCTTTATCATCCGACATACCTAAATTATCAAACACAAACATGTTGTCTTGGATCGCCGCCATGAGATCCTTGTCGTTCTTTCGAATTGCGCCCAGAATTCTCTTCTCCATGGCCTCTTTAGTAAAATTCATAATCTTGGCGGCTGCCTTTACACCCCCGACCTGCGTTGATCGGAGATTAGTATTAGCCTTGAACTTTAGTTGTAAGACATTTTCTAGTTCTTTGATCGCGGAGGGATCTACGGTCTCAAGAGTAGCAATCCGCTGAATCACCTCCGATTGAAGATTTTCCTCAAGCAGCAATAAGACATCTGCAGCAAGTCCAACTTCAAGATAACTCATGACCAACGCCACAATTTGCGGGTGCTCATCTTGAATAAGCTCTGCAATCGAGCGGGCATCCATCCAGTCAAGTATTTCAATAGGTTTTTCACTGCTGGATGGGGTGATACGACTGAGCACCGATTGCGCCTTATCCTCCCCGAGAGCCCTCTCCATAACATTTCTGATATAGTTTCCTGCACCAAGCCCCAAGCTCGTTTGCTGCTTTATGACATCGAGGAACTCATCTAAAACCATATTGACAATTGCTTGGTTAACTCCCTGAACTGAATACATGGCTGCACCAAGTGTCTGAACTTCCTGAGGATTAAGTGCTTTCATAACAGCAGCCCCCTCCTCTTCTCCCAGAAGCATCATAAGTATCGCGGATTTTTCGGTTCCAGTAAGGGCTTTGAATGCCTCTTCACTCTCGGTATCGACCCGTTGTGCTTCAGACTCATCAATTTCTGGTTCAGCCATATTTCAACTCTTTAGCTCTGCGTTATCAGATATTTACTGCTGTGCATTTAGATCCTCCTGGATCATTCCTTTAAACACGTTTGATACCCTACCTGCCTCGTCAGATACGATCATTCTGATTATAGCAACTTTGTCATCGTAGGTGTTTGCCGTATCAAGCATCTCCGCTGATATACCAGAGCGCGTTGGTTTGAGTTTATTTTTTATATCTTCAAGTGACTCGCCAGGCTGTACTTCAAGCGATTGCAATTCCTCATCTGCCTGCACCAACTCGGCCTGCGCTTGTTGCAATGTCTGGTCGGCTTTAGACGAAAAAACAATTCTATTAACTAGAGGCTTCACCACGCCCAATGCCAACACACACATGATAAGGAAGGTCATAAAATTAATTGCGAGATCTTTTAGCCATGGCTCCTGATACCACTCGATTTTAATCGCCTCGGGGATCATTTCAATAAAAGGCCGCTCGAGTATTACAAGCGTATCACCTCGTTTAACGTCCAGCCCTAATGCCGACACAACAAGCTTTTCTAGGATCTCTATTTCTTTCGAATTATCCTTAACAGCTTCTCCGCCTTCAGGTGAAACGGGAGTTGCTTCTTTTTTCATAAGGATTGCAACATTTATTTTTTTGATTTCGGCCAGCGGAGTTTCTTCTTTAAAAATAGTTCTAGAGAGGTCGTAGTTCCTGACTATATTTTTCCTCGTCGTCACATTTTGGGCGCTATCTGAACCGCCAGCAGAGTTTTGTGTTACTCCCGCGGTTGCTGGGTCTGCCTGGGCGGCTTCGGCAGGTGGTGTGTTGCTGACAGCACCCGGCACCCCAACCGCCTTTTTCCTGGAGGTCTTCTCATCCATTAATTTTTCACTGCGAACAGCTCTACCGGCAGGGTCGTACGTTTCCAAAGATTTTGACTTTTTTGTAAAATCAAGCGCTACGCTTACCTGCACGTTTACATTCCCCGCGCCGACAAGGGGAGATAACAGTGACTCTATTCTGCTTTTGTATACGTTTTCGACTTTAATCTTATGCCCAAATTGCTTGTCAGTTAAGCGACTTGCCTCATCCAGCTCGTTATTTGAGAGCAACCGACCAATCTGATCAATGACCGCCACATTTTCGCGAGCAAGGTTGGGGATAGAAGATGAAACAAGGTTTACAATAGCGGCAATCTGATCCGCGGTGAGAGTACGTCCCCTCGCTAAATTTACAAAAACAGATGCCTTGGGCGGCAGTGCATTTCTGGCAAAGACCGATCGCTCTGGGATAGCCAGATGAACCCTAGCGCTTTTTATAACGTCGATGTTTGAAATTGATTTAGCGAGTTCCACTTCCTGCGTTTGTTTAAGCTTTATCGACTCTAGAGACCGACTAGCTCCCATCGGTAAATCTTTCAAACCATTGTAACCGTCTGCAACCGTCTGCGGCAGACCTTGCGCTGCCAAGCTCATTCTTGAGGAGTGATAATCATCCACCGGGACAGTCACCTCTCCAGTCACTGGATCGACTGCCACATCTACACCTTGATTTCTAAGCGCTTCGATTACCTTCGCCTTTTCAGCCTCTGGGAGAGAGCCGTAAAGAGAGGTGCGCTCTGGAGTTTGGATTGAAAAATAAATCAACAATCCGAGCGGAAGCAAAAACATTGCTGCCATCGTGGGCAAAGCTCTTTGAACGCTTGGTTGGCGAACGAAGGAATTAAAGTTCTTGACTTGCGCCATGACCCCAGACAAAGGGCCACCAGAGTCATTCACGATGAGATCATTTGTAGTCGTAGCCATTTTTATTTGCTCTTAAAAAAAATATTTAAATCAAAGTCTCTTAGACAGGCATGTTTATGATATCTCTGTATGCGCTCAGAACTTTATTTCTTACATTGAGAACCATATTGAAACCGAGTGAAGAGACCTGCTGCGCAACCATTACTTTCGCTATGCTGCTTTCTTCCCCGACTTCGTATGACTTTGCGATAGTCTGAGCCTTAACCTGGTCTTCAGATACTTTATCTAAGATCCCTTTAAGGTCCTTTATAAATTCATCATTTGAATTGCTCTCTGAAACGCTCTTAACACTTGGTGAATTTTCCAGAGCTTCGATAGATGGTTTTATCTGAGTTAAAGTTGCTAATTTTTCCATGGTAAAATCCTAGGCCCGTAATTCGGGAGTTTTGGTCTCAAGAGTCGGTATGATTTTTCCGATTGATGGAGATGAATTTAGATAAATATCATCCAAATCAATGATCCTATTATTTGAGAGAACAGTTGCCCGCTGAATCACATTTTCAAGCTCTCTAACGTTTCCAGGCCATTCATAGGAACGCAAACAGTCTGTAGCCCTCCTAGTTAGAAAGGGGACTTCCCCGTAATCCTTTTGATGGCGCAGCAACATGTGAGCACTAAGAGCAACTATGTCATCTTTCCTGTCGGCTAACGGAAGTGTGGTGAGGGGAAAAACGTTAAGGCGGTAATAAAGATCCTCTCGAAATCGCCCCTCTCTTACTTCTATTTGCATATCCCGATTTGACGTAGCGAGAACTCTTACGTCGCAGGGAATTGACTCAGTCCCACCGACTGGAGTGACTGCCCTCTCTTGCAGCATTCTAAGTAGCTTAGCCTGCAAAGAGAGCGGCATTTCAGATATTTCATCTAATAGCAATGTTCCTTTGTCCGCCGCCCGGAAAATACCTTTGCTGTGTGACGCCGCCCCTGTAAAGGCTCCCTTAAGGTGACCAAACAGCATCGCCTCAAGCATATGATCAGGTATTGCGGCGCAATTTAACGCTAAAAATTTCTCATCGGCACGGTGTGAACGGTCATGCAAAAAATTAGAAATAACTTCTTTGCCGGTTCCCGTGGGACCGTTGATAAAAACACCCACATCGGACTGCGCGACTTTCTCAGCGACTTGGAAAAGTTGGACGGAAGCTTTATCCTCAACTACACACCCTTGTTCTCCCGCTGCAAGGCTTGCCAGGAGACTTAAAATAAACTCTGGACAAAATTCCTTACATTTTAAATCGGCGTGCACGATTTGTATGCGTCCGTTTTTTTGACTTTCTAACTCGGGTTTTCCCTCCACTTGATTGAACACAATCAACCTTTGGATTCCTCTGCGAACAGCCTCCTCTGCAATTTTTAATACAGCTTTGCTTGAAGCATCTTTTTGAGTTTTGATTCCACAGAGCAGGCCAAGAGACTCTTTCGCCGTTCCTTTTGTTACATCATCTAACGCCCTTACCTCATGTAATACCCGCCTCTTATGCAGCGTCTCGGATAATTTATCCGCTATCGGAAGAGCTGAACTATCTATATAAATCATCTTTACCTCTCGTGTTCGACGGGATAGAAGCAAAGAGCGTGCCAAGTGATATAAAAATGGAAATTAATTAAGCAAACGATGGGCTGAAAATTTTATACAGCGCCAGGTGACATCTGATAGGTTAGTGAAAACTCAATTTTGAGAGCAAACTTGGTTCACAACCGCGAAACAGAACCAAAACTTTTACATCGACGAAATTTCGTTAAAAATACACGAAATTGACGATTTTTCGCTAAGTTGTCGATTTTTCAGCGGATTATGCTCACGATATTTCAGTTTTTTCAGCCTTTTGCCGAAGCAAATTCTGAATAAGGCTGGATTGAAATTCGCTGTCTATATCGAATTTTTCCCTCATAGAATTAATTAGTCGCATCTCCTCGTCGGTTATGACACCATCTTCCAGAGCCTTCCTGACCTCTTCCGCGAAGATTAATTGTCTTTGGTTTATTTGACGGGAAAATGCAGTTGCCACGATCCCCGACAAAAGTGCGACCACGCAGATCCCCGTGAGAGCAGTAAAGACTGCGATTACCTTTCCCAAAGAAGTTTGAGGCGTGACATCTCCGTAGCCAACCGTAGTCAGCGTGATGACCGACCAGTAAATAGAGTCAGGGATGGAACCAAACTTTTCCGGCTGCACCCCACTCTCGGCAAAATACAAAAGTGTTGAATTTAATAAAATAGCGACAGCAAAGATGTACAAAGTAGCCAAAAATGGCTTTCGTTCGACATAAATAGCCTGAAACAAATCTTCAATTGCCGAGTTATAATGGGATATCTTTAAGATTCTAATTAATCGAAAAGTCCTTAAAATTCTGAGGTCAAGGCCTGGTAGTAAGATCTGTAGATAAAAGGGCAGAATAGCCAGCAGATCAATTATTCCATAAAAACTGAAGATATATCTAATCCTACCACTTCTAGATTTTCCATTTTTTTCAAAATTTGGACTAGACCAAATTCTAGCAAGTACTCTATTGTGAATACCGATACAAAAATTATTTCCAGATAATAAAACCAGGTTTCATTTCCTAAAAAAATAAAATCGATCGACTCTGCGATCACGACCAAAATATTCAAAATTATGATGATTATCAGGAAATAATCGCACTTTTTACTTATCGGATCCGTACCATCATTCTTCTCCAGCACTTCGAATAAACGAAGCCTCATTTTCTCGCAATCTTTAATAGAAATCATTCAACTCCTCCTGAGATCGAAGTTCCTCTGGCATATCTTTTGCATTCCCACTAACAAAGCTGCAAGTTGGAAACAAAGGCCATGGACGCATTATACAACATACCCGGGATTGGGCGCTTTACCGATTTATTTAGAAACACAATGATGCCTTTGGGCATCCTTGCTGTCGTCATTTTAATGGTCATACCACTCCCCCCATTGGCTTTGGATGTATTTTTCGCGACCAATATTATGATTGGACTTCTAGTTCTCATGCTCGCGCTACATACCTTCCGGCCACTCGATTTCTCCAGCTTTCCGACCATCCTTTTGGTAGCCACAGTGTTACGGCTCGCTTTGAACGTGGCATCAACAAGGGTCGTTCTTAGCGAGGGTCAGAACGGACCCGGTGCCGCGGGCAGAGTGATTGAAGCTTTTGGTGAGTTTGTAATCGGCGGAAACTTTGCAGTGGGAATTTTCGTATTCACCATCCTCATTATTATCAACCTTATTGTGATTACGAAGGGTGCCGGAAGGGTATCAGAAGTTTCTGCCCGGTTTACGCTCGACTCAATGCCTGGAAAACAAATGGCGATAGATGCCGATATAAATGCAGGAGTCCTTACTCCTGAAGAGGCTCTAAAGAAACGCGAGGAATTGGGTAAAGAAACTGACTTTTACAGCGCAATGGACGGCGCCACTAAATTTGTAAAAGGAGATGCAATAGCGGCTGTCCTCATATTAGCAATCAATATCATTGGGGGCCTGGCTATCGGCATCGGGCAACACGGACTCCCTTTATCGATAGCAGCAGAAACGTATATATTGCTGTCCGTTGGCGATGGTCTAGCAGCTGCTATCCCATCCCTCCTATTATCCATCGGGACCGCAATAATCGTTACCCGGGTTTCTGCCGGGCGTGATATGGCCGAGCAAGTCGCTGAAGAGATCTCAATTTCCAGGGCTTGGTTCCCTGTTGCTGCTGTTCTTGGACTACTGGGGCTTATCCCTGGCATGCCAAATTTACTTTTTTTTACTTTTGGAATTGGGGCGGCGGGAATCGGTTTAATGTTAGCGCGAAAAGCCAGAAGACAAACCATGGACTTAGACGCCACAACATTATCGGTAGAGGATCCTCCAGACGAAAGATCGGTTGAAATAAATGATATCAGTGACAATGCCGCAATATCGGTTATCCTAAGCTTCAGTCTTCTCGATCTTATAAGTGGGCAAGATGGGGCCCCACTGGCGACCCGCATAGCAACGGTCCGAAAAGAACTTTCCAAAGAGATTGGTTTCGTAGTTCCTCAGGTGAGGATCACAGATGATTTGTCACTTTCTCAAGACACCTATCGCATCAAAATTGGCCAGATCATACTTGGAGAGGATACCGTTTATATGGGTAAGAAACTTGCTCTACCATCCCCTGAGTCATTGGAAAAACTGGATGGCATAAATGTGAAAGACCCCGCTTTCGGTATGGATTCAACATGGATCGAATCTGATCAACAAGTCGAAGCTGAGGCTGACAACCATGTTGTTGTGGATCCGGATGCTATTATTGCGACGCACCTGAGCTCAATCATCAAAAATAACGCTCATGAAGTTCTTGGGCAGGACGACACCCAGATTTTACTTGATAACTTGGCGAAAACCTCACCTCATTTAGTCGAGTCAGTTATACCTAAGGTAATAAGCTTAGCTAATCTAACAAGCGTTCTCAAACAATTATTACAAGACCGCATTCCGATAATCGATCTCAGAAAGATCTTAGAACATATATCAAATATTCAGGCAAAGGGCTTCTCAAATGAAGAAATCGCGGAGTCGCTTAGACCTGCTCTTGTAGAACTTTTGATTCAGCAAATTGTGCCAGTAAACGACGCTCTGCCAGTGGTTGTATTTGAGTCAGAAATCGAGCAACTACTTTTGGCGGCAGCCAACCAATTTGATGCCGATGTGTTGATGCTGGATACAAATATGGCTGAAGGCATCGTCACCGAGGTCAACAACGCCCTCGAGTCCCAGGCAAATTTAGGAAAAAAAGGAGTCGTGGTCACTCATGCGGCAGTGCGAAAAAAATTAATGAATTTTCTTGGTATTCATATAAAAGATGTAATTGTCCTGGGGGTGAATGAAATCCCATACCGTCGACAGCTAGAAGTCATTGCAACGATCGGCAGTAAAGACGACGCGGCCGAACCAGCGAAATAGGTAGGTAAACTCTCATGACGACGAAAAAATTTACCTCAGCCAACATAGACGAAGCATTGGAAAAAGTGGCGAGAGAGCTTGGAGAAGATGCTTTTATTATTAAAACCGAAAAAGTCGACGGATTGGTCTCCGTTACAGCAAGCACAATAGAACCAGAAAAGAAAATAACCCCCGAAACCAATGAGGGTAGCGCAACTAGGACTACTTACAGGGGTAATAATTTTCAAAACATCATCAACGATCCAAACCTCAAGCCAACCCTAGTTTTGGACAACCAGGATCAGGTAAGACGACCTTCATAAGAAAACTCCTATTGGATCGCAATGATCAAAATATTCATTACCTAAGAGACGGCGAAAACCATCTCTTCGCGAATACGAATTCGGCTATCCTGGCCGGAATATTAGAATGTGACTTTTCGTACGGACCTATTCGTCGAATGTCTACGATCGATGGAACGAAGGTTATAGAGACTGACATTGAAGATATAGATCAAGGCGAACCTTCCTTATATCAAAAGCTAATAGCCTCGGGGCAGATCCCGAACGCAATCTATGTAATAGACTCTTTTGAGACTATCCAACTCAGCCTCGTAGAAAAATTAAAACCATTTATTGTCTATAATAAAAAGGACCCCAAACTCAGCAATTATCTTAAACAAAGTGACGTAGATAGAATATCTGCAGCTATGTTTCGAGACCGTCAAGGTTATGAAATTGAAGCAGATCGTGATACACTAAGGGCAATGCTCGCCATTGATACGTCGCAAAACGCATGAAAAAATCTTTCGCAATACTGAGCGGCAAAGGGGGAGCCGGCAAAACTCTCCTAGCAACTAACCTAGCTGCTGCATTCTCTGAACATAAAGGAAGTACACTGCTGGTTGATGCTGATTTTGGTCTTCCCAACGCTCACATAATGTTTGGGGTCAATCCAGAAAAAACCATCGATAATTACATATCTGGGAAGGACACCTTCGAGGACATCGTTTATCGGGTGTCTCCCTCACTTTCAATAGTAGCTGGCAAAAGCGGCAGCTCAGCTTTGGTAGATCTTTCCGAAGAAAACGGAGCTAAAATTTGGCATGGCATTCAAAGCGTTAGGGAAAAATTCGAATACGTTATTATTGACAATTCGGCTGGCGCCGAGAATCACACGATGTCACTTAGCTGTATTGAGTCCGAGTTGGTAATTTCATTAGTTGACCTACCAACAAACTTTTTAGATGCATACTCAACAATAAAAATTGCAAACCAAGAACACAAAATAAAAGATTTTCTAATTTGCATCAATCAATGTAACTCGGTGACCAACGCCAGAAAAGTTTTTGACAAATTCAACAAAATAACCACCCAATTTCTCGAGGTTTCGTTGCATTATATTGGATTTTTACCGAAATCTAACAATATAGAAGCCAGCATTACTAACAGGGAGCCTTTTTACCACAATAAAAAAAACCAAGAGCATGCCCTCATTGATACTATAATGAAAAACCTAGACGGTAATACATTTTAACGATGGCAATTGAAGGTTATCAAAACAGCCGACTTGATAGGGAAAACCTCATCAATAACCATGTCGAGCTTGTAAGAAGGATTGCGTTTAAAATCCACGGGCGCGTAGGTCAGTATGCCGAGGTGGATGACCTTATTCAATACGGCGTGATTGGGCTGATTGAAGCGGCAAACAATTATAGTAATATTAAAGATGGAGCCTTCCCGAATTATGCTTCGGTGCGCATCAAAGGGGCTATAATTGATCATTTGCGACGTTCTTCATCACTGTCACGCCAAAATATAAAAAGACACAAGCAGATATCTGCAGCCAAGGATGAGTTAAGACAAGTACTGGGGCGAGAACCAAACACTGATCAGTTAGCAGCGAAACTGAAAATATCTGCGCGCGAGCTCCTCAGATGGGAGAGCCAAATTTCGGCAGGCAACATCCAAAGTATTGAGGATTTCTTTCATGAGACATCAGTACAATTCTCAACTGACAAAGAAGGCCAAGACTCTGTATTAGACCATAAACTAAGGTCAAAAATCCTCGCTGAAAAACTTGGAGAATTAGAAGACAATCAGGCATTGGTGCTACAACTTTACTTCGTTGAAGAACTCAATACCTACGAAATCGCAGAAATATTGGACTTAAGTCCAGGGAGGATTTCCCAAATAAAGTCAACAGCATTTAAAACCTTACGAGATAAATTGGGGGAAGATTTCTAATCCCCATGGCAGGCTTTCACAGCATCGAAACTATACGTGCCCAGGTTATAAATACGGACTACAAAATTTCCATTTTAGGCACGTCAGAGACTATTCAGTTTAATTCTAGGCTCATAAATATAAGTGCGGGCTCCCTAGAGCTTATAATTAAGCCCGCCCCGATCAATAATTCTCTCGGAGCAAACACGATAAAAATTGATCCAGAGGATACGACAATACGAGCTTTATTGGAGGTAGAAACAGAGACTTTCTCTCTTCTAAGACAGTCTTTACATTCTCAAAAAAAACTTAATGCTGTGATCCACTTAAAGCTCGACACCTCCCTAACATTATCTGATCAAGGGGATCTCATCATTAATGGTCCGATTGAAGCCCAAATTCTAGATTGTGAATTTACTCGAAATTTCATTTAACCCAACGACCAGTCATATCGTTATGTGTCTGCATCATTTTAGCGTTTGCTGAAAATGATTGTTGAGCTGTTAGCATTCTAGTCAATTCCTTGACAATATCAGTAGTCGAATTCTCTAACGCCCCCGATTGAATATTTCCAAAACCCATTGACCCCGGGTTTCCAAGCTTTGCGACGCCTGATTGAAAACTAGCAGAAAAATCCCCCCCGCCCTCCGGGGTGAGGGCACCAGGATTTTCGAAGGTTGCCAGGGCGACGGTGGCGATTTTTAGAGGTTTTTGTCCGTCAAAAATACCGATAACCGTACCATCCTGTCCAATATTCAAATTAGATAGAGAAGAACCAAGATATTTCTCCGGAATCTGGATTGCTTTCCCATTTACATCCCTGACGTAAAGACCTGAGCTGTTAACTATAAACCCATCACTATTCAGCATAAAACTTCCGTCCCTTGTGTATTTCGTGGTCGTCGCATTTGCATCGCTAACCACAAAATAACCGGCTCCTTTAATAGCTAAATCCAGGACATTGCTCGTAAGGGAGAGATTACCTTGTCGTTCGTGACGAACTTGTACTTTGGCTAATTGCGCTCCTTCCCCCACCCTTTTCCTTGGATTACCATCTTCTTGATAGACGTCCTGGAAGCTTAGAGCCGATGTCTTAAAACCATAGCTTTTGGCATTAGCTACATTATTAGAGATAAGATCCAATGCCTTCATGGCTACACTTAAACCACCTATGATCGTACCAATCATGCCAAACTAACTCCTTAAATTTAAATAAATTTCCTATAAAAATATTAAATATTTCAGAATATAATTTTAGTATTTACCTATATAACGAGAGACTTTTTTAAAGTAATTATTGTTATATTTTGGATTTTTTGAATGATAATTCTTTATTGACTGTTTCCAAGATTTTGTTTTTTTATATTGTGACTTAAGAAAATAGGCTGCATACATAATATTATGAAATGGATCCATCATTTCTTTGCTTGAAACAAAATTATTCTGATGCCAATACTTATTTATTTGCATACAACCTATATCAATATTTTCTATATCTAATCTCGATAAATAACGTAGAGCATCGCTCTTATCTCGGAAATAAAGAGAATTTCCTTCTATATTGAGTGACCAACTTCTTAATTTTCCTGTTTCCCCTAGTCCTACCTCTGTCAATGCGATGGCCCGAAGATAACCACTAGGAATCCCGAACTTATTCTCTGCATAGACAAAATTTCTTTCGCAGTCAGCCCGCGCCACAGAAGAGCAAAGGATGAAAAAAAATATGAAAATTGCCTTTCTCATCTGATGAAATCAAAGAGCGTTGTCTGAGTAATATTGGTATAGGTTTGTCTCGCTACATCCCTGTTCACAAGCAGAGATTGTAATTCAGTGATTAACTTTTCAAGATCCGCGCCCGCGAGATCAGAGAAAGATACCTCTAAAAGATCTTTCATGTTTTCATTCACTTTTAACGAATTATCTACTTGGTTCATGAGGGAACCGACTTTCGCCCTGTTTAACGCGATATTGTCTTGAGCCGCGCTGAACAAAGCAATATTCCTATTTACCTGCAGCGACCCGTTTACAATGCGATCTTCCGATCCATTTTGATCGACAATTACTATCTGATTTTTATTATCACCAAATGCGGACCCATCAGAAAAATTTCGGATCTCGACGGCACCACTTAAATTGTTCAGCAGAATGCCCTCGCCATTCTGGTGTTTTGATGCCGTAATACCGGTAAGTGCCGTATGTTTATTTATGCTGGCAATGGCGTCTGAAATGCCATTATTGGTGGTACTAAAGTCAATCTTAACTGCCCCAAAATCACCCACCAAGTCAAAAGAAAACCTATTGATCTTGTCCGTGCTCTCTAATTTAATGTGTTGGTCAGCGGAATTAAAAATCGTCGCCGACGTTTTTAAATGTGCTGGAGTTTCAAGTGACGAGATCAGATTATCAATAATTTGAAAGTAAGTAACACGCTCACCGCCGGGTATTTCAGCATAAAAAACTTCCGCACCACTCAAGCTATCTGAAACAGTTGTATTAACAGTGGATCTTACAAAACTCCTCTGTCCATTGCCTTGATAAACTATGGATCCGTCATTTTTCTCAGAAAACGGCAGATCGGCCCCTGTTGTTCCTGAAAATAGTGGTTTTCCCCGAGAGTCATGCGTATTAGCGAGAGACAACAACTCTTTCCGGATTTCTAACGCCTCCGCCTGAATCATTGCCTTGTCATTTATGGAGTATGTATCGTTAGCGGCTTGTATTGTCAGTTCTTGCAACCGAGTAAGAATATTTGAGATACTTCCTAAAGCGACATCTGCCGCACCCAAACGCTCGTTGGCCGTTCTTAAGTTTTTTACAAAATTCTCAGTTTGTTGAATCTTTTCATCTAATGCGGAGATCTTTATCGCTTTCTCAGGATCTTCAGATGCGGCGGAAAGCGCTTTTCCTGAAGCAATCTTCGCCTGGTTTTGTTCGATACGAGTCGAAATATTGCTGAAGTTATCAAGCTGCCGCTCCGTGAATAATTTGGTCGAAACTGCCATCTAAACTGCCTATATCTTTACAATCGTATCAAACATATCTCTGGCAGTTTGCAATAAGCGTGCCGCTGCCTGATATGATTGTTGCTGTTGAATGAGGTTTGCAGCCTCGGTATCCAAATTCACACCGGATTTTTCATCAACTTTCTCTTTGGCCGCCTCCAATTGAGCTGACACACTCTCCAGTTCGATTCGATTGGCTGACAATCTGGACCCGACATCTACGAGGTAGTTTCGATATGAGTCTTGATAACTCAAACGGTCGCTGGTGGAGACCCCTAACTGGGCTAAAATATCGAGATTGTGACCATTGAGCTCTAATTTATCGTTTGAAATTATGCTAAATGCATCACCCTCTTCCATCGAACCTGCAATGGTGATCGTGAAGTCATAAACATTGATTGGTCTCCCGTCATTAAGTTTTCTTTCTCCAAGAAGTTGATCTGTCAAAGTGTCAAAAATTCCTAAAGTCCCAGACATACTATTGGTCAGCTTCAAACTGAGGTTCGTTTTCTCCAATGTTTTTTCTTCGGCTTTACTCACCTCGTGAGTCATTGAAACACGCTTCGCTCCATCATTTGAAATCAGGACGATAAGATCTTCCCCCGGAAGGTTCTTTATACTAATCAGATTATTGTTCTGATCCCTCTCAGAAGTTATTTTTGCATCACTAGGCTGACCGTTAAGTGACCGAATTAAAATGTCTGCGCCATCGAGAAAAATTTCTTCTCTGGCCATGTCGAACCCCATTGCTGTTGCTGCAGCACCTCCCGTCAAATCCAAATCTGCGCTGGGATCGGTATTTTTCAATGTGATCGGAGTGAGGCTAGTGCTTGTGTTAGCCCCACTTGAAAATACTGCGGTTATAGATGCATCTGAACTAGAAAGCTGATAAGTCCCATTATCTAGACGCTGCAAAGTAACTGTCACGTTTGCTTGTTCACTTATCTTAATTGTGGCGGTCAAAGTACTGCCGATATTCATAGCTTGCGGTGTTTTACCTGTAAGCACATTGGTCCAAGTGTTGAAACCGAACTGTTCTTCGCCATTATTGGCAAGAGGTACTAGCGGGGATCCTGATACACTTCCCTTCGGATTATTGATTGACAAAGTATAACCCTGGTTAGTCTGTGTGAGGTCGACCACGAACTGCCCACTGTCTCGGCCATCAATTTGAAATTCGCCTTGAAGATATTTCAGAACGTACTCCTCGCCAGCGTAAGTGAATTTCATCTGCGCACCCTCTGGGGGTAAAGAAGCAAAAACACCGGACTCCATGCGAGGTATGGGGGCTACTGCCCTCGCTTTAGCAATAAGATCCTGCGAGAGCTCCAAACCGCTTCCGCTCTCCAACGCGGAACTACGTGTCACGAAGGTATCGATGGAATTGTCTTCCTTTGTAATTGCCAGGGTCACCTTGTGACCGCCCTGATAAACTAGGGCACTGGTACCTTCAGATGCATTTCCATCAACCGTAGGAATATCGTGAAACTCAAAACGTGCTGTGTCGCCGGCATCCGTCAATTGCCGAGACACTGCAGACGATAGGTAATTATTTTTTGTGCTTGTTAAGTTCGTTCCTTGAGCGCTCGATAACGATAGTGTCGCGTCTGAATTAACTGTTACCAAACCAGAGAATACCAAACTGTTTGTAACAGAAGGGGTCAAAGCCGCAGAATTACCTAAAGTATCAAAATTTCCATCAAGAGCTTGAAGGCTAAGATTTGCGTTTCTTACATTTGAAACAGCGATGTCTCCTCCGTCAGCCCTAATCAAGACGAGTCTATTTGAATCCGAGCTGACTTGCGCGGTAATGCCCGTCGTAGGAGACATAGTATTTAGAGATTGCGCTAACCCTTTCAAGCCAATGGTGCTGTTGTACTCCGCATCAATGAGCAACGGTTGATTATTCTTTCCGATTAGTTCAAATGAAATCGGGTTACCCGTTGTTGCATCAAGTTCGATTTGCACTCTGTTTTCGGCTGTAAACTGCAATCCCTTGGGGCTCAGAGCCTCATTAAGCACATCAGCAACACTTTTCGCCGAGGCATTTGAGGGTACAACAACTGTCTCTGCTAAGCCCAAGGTTGGCGATGAAAAAATAAGAGTTTGTTCATCAAAAAAGTTTACAGACCCAACCTGCGAATTGACCAATGGGACGGAACTAATGCCGGTCCCACCCCCTGATATCCCGAATGCCAAAGAGTGACCCGAATTTGCCAGGATCGTATCAGCTATTACCCCGCGGTACCCTTTCCCAGAAGCTGGGCTAAGATACTCAGAACTATATGTAGCAAATTCCGAGAAGCCGTTTTCCTGGTTAATCAAAGAATCAATCTCTGTCGCACCTAATGCTCTTCCGGCCAATTGCCTGCCCTCACGGGTGAAGACAAAAATATCTGAGGCGTCATTGGACGCCGTGATGCCTCCCGATACTGCTGTTCCATCTATCACGGCCTGTCCCGAATTGATTTCTTTATAAGAACTTACAAATTTGAGGGTATCGCCAGATCCGACCGCCAGAGTTCCAAGGCCTTCAGAGTCGAAAGATTGCCCAAGATTGTTCTGGAATCGAAGCAGCCCAGAATTGAAATAATTCGCAAGATCTGTAGCGCCTGATACATTTAAGTCATTCGCCCCAGTTGGGATCGTAAGCGTGTATTGTTGGCCGTCGAGCGACACATCAATCCGAGAAGTTTTTTCGAAGTTTTTCGAAACAAACACGACGGATGACTGCTCAGCGTTACTACTAATCGTAAGTTGTTCAGTCGTTTTTGGTATAATCCCTACCTTACCGCCCTTTAAAAACGTTTTGGATGAAATTGGACTGAGGTTGTTTTGAAAATTTTCTAAAATAGACGTCTCCCCCTTCCTGTTGGTCTCCACCGCAGAAATTTTAGCTGCGGCCGTTCCAGTATTTTCGGCTGCAGGATCAATAATCAGGGGGGCTGTGGCAGCGAGGCTAGTAGGGTCATCCAATAAAAATTTTAAATTTTCTGCATCACCAAACTTGCGAGAGAGAGAAAAACTATTTCCATCCTTTGCTGGACCTTGAAATCGCACGGTAAAACCATCGAAATTCAGTTCGTCACGACCACCGGCCAAAATTTTTCCTTCATGCCTAGCCGACCATTGATCAGACAGCCCATCATATTTGAAGAAAATATCTCCGTATTTATCAGAGTACCCATCGATTTTGATGACATTAACACTCAGTTGAGAACGGTCGTAATTCAATCCCGTCAATTCATGTATACTTGAGGAAAAAAGTGGTTTTCCCTCATTTCCATTTAAATCTATTCCCTGGCGGTGTTGCGAATTTAACTCATTTACAAATCGTTTGGTTAAAGCATCTAGCTCTTTCTCAGTCCGACGAAGAACATCAAGGCTGTCACTTACCCCGCGCAATAGACCTGCATCAAATCCTGTTAGGGGCTGGGTTTGATTTGAAAAAAAATAAAGCCCACTATCTGTGAGTTTGTATGAGAGTGCACTGTTTTTTTCACCATCAACCAAAACAGCGCCAACGGCATCAAAACCAAGATCTACACGGACCTCGCCTGTATCCTTCGTGGTTACACTAATTGCTGCCAGTTCTCCTAGATCGACTAACAACTTGTCCCTTATATCGAGAAGAGCAGGCGTTGCGCCTTTACTTGAAAATGATGCGGAAATGTCCTTATTTATTTTTGCGATTTGCGCGGATAATTCATTTACACGATTAATTGTAAATTCAGTTTCCTGATCGATTTGAGCTTCAAGAAAACCTAATGACTCACTCGTCCTGGAAAAAGCGGCGGCAACCTCATTTCCAAACGAAATGGCAGAAACCCGATTGGCCTGTGAACCAGGCTCTGCCGCTACATCACTAAGTCGGGAGAAAAAAGAGTTTATAGAATCAATTAGATTCCCATCGGGCAGCAGATAATTTTCCAGCTTTTCGAGATTAGCAACAAAAGCCTGTGATGATTGGAATTTAGATCCTATCTTTCGGAGCTGAGCAGCCAAAACTTCGTCATATGCGCGCCTGACCTGATCAACTTTTACGCCCAAGCCAACCGAAGCCCCCTTCGCCGCCAATCCGTCGTTCTTCGCGCTTACCTCTTCAAGCTTGACCTCTCTTCTGGTGTATCCATCGGTGTCAACATTGGCAATATTCTGACTGGTACTCGAGAGCGCGTCTTTGTGTGCTCTTACCGCACTACTGGCTATGTCGTATATGCTACCCATATTCGATTAATAAGTTTAAATGTATTTCTTAAACTGGTTGATGATAGATCTTGAAATTTCAGAGCTGTTCCTTTGCGAAATTAGTTCCGAAAAATTTCTATCCAACATCTCACCAAATACCTTATTTTCATTTGTAAGCCCCTCAGAGAGCTTTGCTTGACGAGATGTTTTAAGGACCAACTCATAAAAATAAGACTCAAAAGTCTCCGCGACTTGCCTTAGGGCAGCCAGGTCTTTCTGTCGCTGAAAGTCTACTTTCTGGCTAACAGAGAGCGGCGTCTTAACGGTCAAGTTATTATTGATTTTTTCCATTTTCTTTCACTTTTAAATGATTATTAATTCTGCCTTAAGAGCTCCAGCCGCCTTCAGCGCTTCGAGTATCGCGACCAAGTCACTCGGCTTTGCGCCAATATCGTTTATCGCTTGAACGATTTCGTTAAGTTCGACAGTGCGATTAAACACGAAAGCTCTAACGGGCTCTTCGTCGGCCTCAATTTTAGAACGGGGTGTGGCGATTGCGGGGCCAGGTGTATTCACGACCGTTCCCTCTGCCGTAGTCGTTGTGGCACCTGTTGGAGTAACCTCTGGCTTTTCATCTATCTTAACGGTCAAGTTTCCATGCGTAACCGCAGCAGGCGTGATTCTCACATTCCCGCCAATAACGACCGTTCCTGTCCTTGAATTTATGATCACCTTAGCTGGAGGGATAGTCGCGGGCAGTGGTATTTCTTCTATCAGGCTGGTGAATGAAACTCGTTGGCTGGGGTCTTTGGGGGCCGTTACTCGGATCGACGTCGCATCAATAGGAACGGCTACGCCTTGACCTAGGCGAGCATTTATCGCGCGTGCAACCTTATTTGCAACCGTGAAATCCCCGGAATGCAGATTAAGAATTAAGTTTTTAGCTGTCAGAAAGGGGGTCTCCACGCGCCTTTCGACTGTCGCTCCCCGAGGTATGCGGCCTACGGTTGGTACGTTGACAATCAGTGACGAACCATCATCTCCGCTCACACCCAAACCACCAACTGCCAAGTTCCCCTGCGCTACCGCGTAGGTTTCTCCATCAGCGCCTCTAAGCGCAGACATCAGTAAGGTGCCACCTTTTAGAGACTCGGCGGGCCCGAGTGCAGAGACGACAACGTCTATGGTTTGCCCTGGTTTTATGAAAGGTGGCAGCTCCGCTGTAATGGTTACCGCAGCTATATTTTTTGCATCGATATCATCTAAATTTGCTTGAATACCGAATCTTGAAATAACTGATCTCAAGGCCTGCTTTGTAAGGTTTATATCGCCGTCCCCAGTCCCGGTGAGGCCTGTCACTAAACCAAAACCCACTAATTGATTTGAGCGAACACCAGCTACCCCGGCAACATCTTTGATCCTCTCAGCAAAGGAGCTGATGGACAAAAAGATGGAACAAAAAACGATTATTAGAGATCTTATAAAAAATTTAAATCGGAGAAAATTCATCTATGATCTCCGTTAGCCAACCTTTCTTTGCCGCGCTTTCATCAACATAATAGATACTCGCATTAGCAAGATATTTAGAGTCAATCACGTTATCTTGATCAATAAATTCTGGTCTCGCTATCCCAACGACCCGCATATACTCAGTTCCCGAGGATAAGGTCAGTTTCTTCTGACCGACTAATTTAAGGTTACCGTTCTCGAAACGTTTCACAATGATGGTCGCCAATTCCCCAGACAGTGTATTTGCCAGCTCAGAAGTGCCAGAACCCTCAAACGACCGATCCCCGGTCATACCGTTAAAGAGGTTTAAAGTGCGTGCTCCTTTTCGAATAAAAGAGGGAATACTTGCAGCCGAGTTTCCCTCTGCCGACATAGTGGGGATATCTGAAGCCAAACTAGATTTTCTAGCTGATGTGGAGGTTTGGTTTTTTGTCGCTGAATTAGCCTCATTCAGCTTAACACGTATAATATCTCCGACCTTATATAACTGGGCGCCAGTGCCGACCAAAAGTCCGGTCTTCTGAGATTGACCAGAAAAAATCGCTCCTGTGGGTAATTTTTGGCCTTTAGGACTAGGAGTAGCTGATAAAAGAAGATGATCAATTTTGGGCTCAAATTTCTTTCCAGCCTGCTTTTCAACATAGGAGCTGCAAGAAGCCAAGCATAATGAGAGTGCAAAAAGTACCAACGACCGATTTTTGTAGAGAGAAATACCCATTTTACAAATTCTGATTGATATACCTTAACATTTCATCGGTTGCTGTTATGGCCTTTGAACTGACCTCGTAAGCCCTCTGAGTCTCGATCATATTTACAAGCTCCTGAACGACTTTGACGTTGGAGTTCTCTAAAGATCCCTGAATTAATTTCCCTGATCCATTTTCCATTGGATTGTTTAAGGTAGCCGCTCCACTTACATTTGTTTCTTTGAGAAAGTTGCTGCCTACTGGAGCAAGTCCAGTGGGGTTGATGAATGTCGCTAATTGAATTTGTCCGACATTTGTGGGGGCATTTTGGCCTGGCAAATTAACAGTAACCGCACCATTGCCACCTATAGATATATTCGTAACATTTGGTGGTATAGTAATTTGTGGCTGTAGTACAAACCCATCCGCGGTGCATAGAACCCCGTCTCCATTTCGAGAAAATGACCCATCTCTGGAATATCCAAATTGTCCATCTGGCAAAATAATCTGGAAAAACCCACCACCTGAGATTGCTAAATCTAAGGCATTATCAGTTGAAGAGATGGCACCCTGAGAAAACATCTTTTCCGTAGAAACAACACGCACACCGGTCCCAACATTGAGACCACTCGTCGCCTCGGTCCCCTCAGAGGTTTGCGCTCCCGCCAATTTCTTAACCTGGTAGACCAACGTTTCGAAATTAACCCGATCTTTTTTGAAACCTGTGGTGTTCACATTGGCCAAGTTATTTGCGATTACCTGCATTTTTAGCTGTTGCGCTTCAACCCCGGTTTTAGCGACGTGCATTGCTGCGTTTGACATTTAACAGACCGATCCTTGAATAGTTACATCTATAGGTTCTTCTTGCATATTTCATGCCAAATAATGCTGACAACGTTAAAATTGCAGTAAATATAAGAGGCCTCCGTAAGTACAACGTTTCTCACACAAGCCCTCAGGTTCATTTTTTAACCTCTTTATGCTCGGCGGATGATTAACTGACGGATAAGCATGATCAATCAATAGAGCATTGATCGTTTTCATGTTTAGTATTTTAGATTTTTTAATATTTCTTGGGTGCACCTTGGGATGAACCAATCGTCAACAAAAAAAAAAAAGGATTTTAGCTAAAACAACAGTTTTGTTTTAAGTTTGTGAATCAAGACGTGATTTTTTCTATTTAAGCCGGCGGATACCGTCCCCGCAGCACCCCCAAAACGGGAGCGGTCTCCTCAAGGTCCCCGAAAAGCCGCAGTTCAATGTTAACTCTCGTGGCTTCAGGCCCTGACATATCTTACGTAAAAGATAAAAAGAAATGCTGAGATAAACATCAACAGGCTATATATCGCCGCTGGAATGAGCGTTGTTCCCCCACCAAAGAATAAGATCGATAAGGTGATGGCCAATGTCCCGTTCTGCAATCCGCACTCAATTGAGATAGCCGTTTGCTGCCTCTTACTTGAGCCAAAAATTTTTGCGGACCAGAAAGCTAGAAACATCATGCCAACATTTAAGCTGACTGTTAGAAGGCCTGCTTGAGAAAAATAATCGACTATATTTGACCGTTCTTGGAAAATCGCGCCCATCAAAATAACAGAAAAAAGAATTGACGAGAGCGATTTGGCCTTGTTCTCAATTTTAGCAGAAAATTCACTGGCAAAAGCTTTTGTCAACAATCCCGCGGTAGCAGGCACTGTGACGATCACAAAAATGCCAAGCGCCGTTCTTAGGACAGAAATCTCTCCTAATTGTTTGCCCATAAAATAATCATGGGAAAAAACAACAATCGCAGGGATCGTTATGATGGACAGCAAACTAGCGGTAGCGGTCAAAGATATAGACAAAGCAACATCGCCTTTTGCAAAGGCGGTAAGGAGATTTGACGTCGCGCCGCCAGGCGCGGCAGCAATAATCATTAATCCTATAGCTAACTCCGGATCTGTTTCCCAGAAGTAAACCAGGCTAAAAGCAAACAAGGGCAAAATGACCATTTGCAAAATTATGCCGATTAAAAAATCTCGAGGAAATTTTAATACTCTCGTAAAATCATTCAGGCGGAGGCCTAGACCAAGAGAAAACATTATGAAGGCTAGGGCTGCCGGGAGAAAAATCTCTGTAACTAAACCCATTAAAAAACCAATAATGATATCGTTTTGGGTAAGGCTTTAGGCGGGACTATCGGCAAGCTAATCTGAGCATTTAAAATCAACAAAATTCTGCCCTGCTTGATTAAAGGATGAGGAACTTTTGATTTCTCCCACTATGATTAGTTGAGATCAATTTGATATTCCTTTAGATGATCCAAACTGACATGCTTTAGAGTTTTTTGGTTGGTTGCAGCAAGTTTAACCCTCGGAGCAAATCCAGCAAGCCGCGCCTCTTCCCAACGAAGTGCACACAAGCACCAGCAATCCCCATCTTTCAATCCCTCAAAGCCGATTTCGGGTCGAGGCGTCATAAGATCGTTTCCCCTACTCCTGGAGAATTCAAGGAACTTAGTATCAACAATTGCACAAACAGTGTGAGTTCCAAGATCATTAGAGTCCGTATTGCAGCATCCATCTCGAAAAAATCCCGTCATCGGATTAGTTCCGCAAACTTCTAAATCTGTTCCCAAGACATTTTTTTGTATTTCAGGCATCCCACACTCGTTCCTAAAGACCCACAAATACTCTGATCGTATTAGGGAAAACTTGCACTCCTAGCTTAATAAGCTCCTTGTTTTTGAATATGCGATCGACACAGACATCCAAATACACCTATTTGAACATCCTATCACCGATCCTCTTGTTTCTTGCAAACCAGAGGTCTGGAAATCAAAAAGATTTCGTTTCGAGCTTATCGCCAACTTCTCGTAAGCGATGCATATCTAATAAAAATGGCTGGATCCGCAAACCCCTAGCGTATTGTTAGTGTAACGCGGAGTCAGAGTTCAGTCGTAATACCCTCTTTTTCGTATTGATAAGAACAAACACTAAAGAATGTCCTTGATTGGAACATCATTGTTGCCTTCAAGGTATTTAGCGTCTCTTCAACTTTATTCTCGATTAAAGCTAGGGTTGCCTTATCCTCAAATTTTACTGTGGTGGTTATCTCACCACTCTGACCGATAAAAGTGTTTATGCCTGTTATTCCGTCGATCGACAAAAAATCGTTGAGTGAACTATTGATATACGTGTTGGCAATTTTAGCGTGGTCAAACTTTTGGAATTTTAAATCAACGACATAGGATAGCATAGTCTTTCCTAGCTCTTAGAAAAAATACTGTCGATATAATCATTATCTACTTTAAAAACCTTTCTAGGTTCTAAACGATTCATAAACTTATCTCGCACCGAGAGAAATTCATCGCAAAGACCGGGATCACCATTAGAAAATTTTACAAATCCCAATCGGACAAGCTCCTCCAATATCTCCGAGGATAGATCTTTTAAATTCTGACCATCAGTATGCTTTAAACCAAATAATAATTCGTTCAGAGAAAGGTTCCCTAAACTTTCTTTGCATGTGCCCAAAATATCGACAAAAAATTCAAAATCAGATCGATTTTTTTCACGCGCGAATTCTAGTTGAAAGACAACCCGCCTCGCTAGTTTTTGGATTGCCGGGATAAGCGCCTCGTCAATAAGGCGCGGCTCTAAATCCATTAAACAAAGGGTCCCCAAAACATTTCCTCTCTTTGAAACAAGAGGGAAACCTGCATAAAAACGTATATGTGGTTCTTCCGTGACGATCGGGTGCTCTGAAAAAATAAGATCATTTTCCAGATCATTGATTATAGTCGGCTCTTTGCTCAAAAGAGCATACTGACAAATCGACTGATCCCTGGGAATTTCACGAAATTGATCAAAAATTTGTTGAGGCAGCCCTTGACCACACAACGACCACTGAGAGGCTTGATCCAAAAGATTAATAAATGACATGGGGCAATCTGTAAGCTCCGCTGCCAAAGACACGTAATCAAGATAAATGCTTGTTTGATCGACTCTCATCACACCCAGTGATGCAACATCTGCTGCTCTTTCTATTTCAGAATTTGGCAGGGGGGCTGGTTTAAAATTCATTCTCGTTCTCTTTAATCGAACCTTATATGGCGACCTCTCGATTTATTTTATATTGATTTTCCTCCGCATTGCCACGTTTTAATAAACTGAAGACCCCACTCCGTCGTTCATTCGACTGTGACCGACTTGGCCAGATTTCTTGGCCGATCAACATCTGTATTTTTTTCAAGCGCGGTGTAATAAGCGAGAAGCTGTACGGGTATTGTATACAAAATTGGGTCTACGAATGGATCCATGTGAGGCATTTCAAAAGCCGCTTCGACTAATCCACCTAATTTCTTAATCCCCTCCCCATCGGAAAAAAGAATGACCCGCCCTCCTCTAGACAAAACCTCTTGTGTATTCGACGCGGTTTTTTCAAACAACTGATTATTTGGGGCGATCACGATCACGGGCACTGACTCATCAATCAACGCTATTGGACCATGCTTCATCTCGCCAGCCGCATAGCCCTCAGCGTGAATGTAACTGATCTCTTTCAGCTTCAATGCACCCTCTAGGGCAATAGGATATGATGAGCCTCGACCCAAATACAACACGTCGCGAGCTTCACTAACTGATTTTGCAAGTTTGCCAAACTCATCCACACGAGAAAGCACCGCATTAATGCGAGATGGTAATTCTACGAGTGAGTCACAAAAGGCCTTGGCCTGACTTTTATCAATCCTTTTTCTCTGCTGGGCGATAAAAATTGTTAAGCAAGCGAGCACCGAAAGTTGAGTAACAAAAGCTTTGGTGGAGGCTACACCAATTTCCGGTCCCGCATGGGTCATTAAAAATGCATCGGCTTCTCGAGCCATCGTGCTTTCTCCGACATTAACAATGGCTAACGTAAATTGACCCTGTTCTTTGCAGTACCTTAATGCAGCTAAAGTGTCAGCGGTTTCACCGGACTGCGAAATAAAAATTGCAAGTCCACCCGGTTCCATCTCAAGCTCTCGATAACGAAATTCGGAAGCAGTATCACATTCGACAGGGACTTTTGCGTGTTGTTCAATCCAATACTTGGCGGTCAAGCCGGCATAAAAAGAAGTGCCACATGCCACAACCGTTACACGAGATATATTGGGTAACTGCAATTCAAGATCTGATAATTCTATTGTCTTTGACACGGGATTGATAAAAGCAGACAGGGTTTCACCAATTACCGATGGCTGCTCATATATTTCCTTGAGCATAAAATGTTCAAAATTGCCCTTTCCTATTTCCCTTCCAGAAACGGCAGTCAGAGATATTTCCCTATCAACAATGTTATTTGCACTATCGAAAATAAGTGCGCCTTCTCGATTTATCTCTGCCCAATCGCCCTCCTCCAAATAACTGACTCGCTGGGTAAAAGGTGCTAGAGCAAGAGAGTCTGATCCAACGAACATCTCGCCCTCACCGTACCCAATAGCCAACGGACTACCACGACGTGCCACAAACAGAACTTCTTCATCCCCGGCGAACAAAATCGCTAATGCGAATGCACCTTCAAGGCTTTTAAGTGCCTCAATTACCGCCTCTCGTTTATTTTTTCCTCATCGAGAGCATTCTGCTAATCAAATGGACGATCACCTCGGTGTCCGTCTCAGTCTTGAAACGTATCCCGGCCTCCTCTAGTTCACCCCGGAGCTGGACGAAATTCTCTATGATACCGTTATGAACAAGCACGACATTTTCGTCCCCGTGAGGGTGCGCATTTGCCTCAGTTGGTCTCCCATGAGTTGCCCATCGGGTATGACCTATGCCGATTTTTCCTCCGATTGGATCTGAGCTAATTAATTCCGAGAGATTTTTTATTCTGCCCTTGGCTCTCCGACGTTCGATGCTGCCATCGACAACAGTCGCGATACCAGCCGAGTCGTATCCGCGATATTCGAGTCTCTCGAGGCCCTCGATCAGCCTTGGAACCGCATCAACCTTACCAACGACTCCGACAATGCCGCACATTGATTGTTATTCCTTATTCTTATCTTGTTTGTTCCCGATCTCTTTAAGACGGCGAAACTCGTTTGCCCAGCCGGATTTGATAGTTGCTTTTGCCCTCGTCACTGCAAGGCTATTTTCGGGAATATTTTGGGATAGAGTGGATCCTGCTCCCGTAATAGCTCCCTTGCCAATTTTTATGGGTGCGACCAGAGAGGTATTTGAGCCTATAAATGCCCCTTCTCCTATTTCTGTTTTATATTTAGAAAAACCATCATAGTTACAGGTGATGGTTCCCGCACCTATATTAACACCAGAACCCACGAAACTATCACCGATATATGATAGATGATTTACTTTGACTTTGTCTTCGAGAACCGCTTCTTTTATCTCCACAAAATTACCAATATGGGCGCTTTTACCAATCTGTGAACCGGGACGTAGACGTGCAAATGGGCCAATAATGGCCCCCTCCTGTATTTTAGCCCCCTCGATGTGGCAAAATGATCGGATTTCGACATTTTTTTCTACGATGACCCCAGGTCCAAACCATACATTTGGTCCCACGGTTACATCCTGGCCAATTAGAGTATCAGAACAGAACCAAACTGTTTCTGGGTCCGTGAGAGTTACTCCATTTTCCATGGCAGCTTTGCGAAGCTTTTCTTGCAAGATAGCTTCTGCACACGCCAAATCCACCCTTGAATTGATCCCCATGACCTCATTTGGATCATCAGTTTCTATGGAGATACAATTCCATCCTCGACTTCGCGCAATAGAGACTACGTCCGTTAAATAATACTCGCTGGTTGCATTATCGTTATCGATCGCACTTAAGAGGTCTGCAAACCTAGCACCATCAAAAGCCATGATACCGGCATTGCAGAGATCAATTTCAAGGATGCCGACCGATGCATCCTTAGCCTCTACTATTTTCTCTAATTGACCGTTTGAATCAGTTACTAGCCTTCCATATTCCATTGAATTGGAGGGCCGAAACCCCAGGACAACAACTGCGGGATCACTGGGTCCCTTTAATGCCTCTAACATCCTCTTAATGGTCTCAACCGTGAGAAAAGGTGTGTCACCGAAAACAACTAATACGTCCTGACAACTTGTATCTTTTAGCAGAGGTAAAGCCGCGGCAGCGGCGTGTCCAGTACCCAAAGGAGGGTTCTGAAGCGCCAAAGTGGTGTCAGATGCTATTTCAGCCACATCACTTTGTTCGCTAGAAATAACTGTAATAATCTGATGCGGTGACAATGATCCCAAAGTTTCAAACAGATGGCCTATCAAGGGACGCCCAGCAAGCTTATGAAGAACTTTAGAGGTCTTAGACTTCATCCTGGTACCCTTACCGGCCGCCAGGATAATCACTGCAATTTTGCGTTCCTTCATTAAAATACGCCTGTTTTTGATGACTAAAATTGGGTTATCTAATCAATTGGCCTTATTTTAAACGATCCGACCAAGTCACGCACAATCACGAAAAGTGACAATATGTTTCTCAGATGGCTAATTTTCTAGACCAATCTGACTTTTAGTTCCGAGGTGCGTAAATTCTGCTTTTGTCAAATGAGCGACGAGCCAACCCAAACTAGTTTCCAATTCCATTTTAATTGGGAGATAAAGAAATTTCGGGAACGGCCGCCCGAACCATATGTTCATGGGATCTTTGAAACGCTTCTTAGCATAGTCGGAATCGACCCGATAGCCGCCAAGTTTTTTGAAGACAAAGTTACACTTTAGCGCATCCCCTTTGTAAGCAGATAATCGATTAGAGCCTAATTTTACCACCTCTCCACCCAAAAGCTTGATTAGAAATGCTCTCTTCCCATCGAATATGGGCACTTTCACTGAGCACTTCTCGCCCTGGTCAAGCTTTTGGAGAAGATACAACAGAGCGGTAGCTAAATCCCTGGTCCCTCTCTTCATTTGGTCAGTAACCGGGCTCCTGATGCCTTCTTCATCTTTTGGAGAAATTTTTGTCGATTTCAAGGCACCAAATTCATTATACTCAAGGTTAGTCAAACGAGTTTTCCCTTTCCAGCGGCTATTAGCACTTGCCTTTCTTGGGACAGGATAACCTTCGGTAATTTTTCCTTCAGATGAGAGACGCATTTTCCAGGAAAAGAAGATGCTGAAAAATTTGACTTCCTTTAAGCTTACATCCACCGAATATTTCTTGGGTCCTATTTCGGCCTCCAAACCAATTTCAACGACCTTGATCCCACCGACATAAACATCATAGGACAAGACCGCTGATCGCTCGTAGGCGCTGGCCGGGCTTACTAAAAGAATCATCAACATTACAGAATACCAACTTTTTTTCATTTTATTTCCTTGGTAATTGTCAATATAAAGCTCATGAGCGATATATCGGATCCCCGTCTGCCTAAGCCCCTTGGTTGTCGCATTACCCTCTAATCTCTGAAACCCATTAGTGACGATCTTTCCTGGTTTTCTCCTCAGCATTCTTTTTTTAAGAGCGCGTCAGGCATTCTCGGGATTCTTTTTCTGCTTGGCCACCACCGATTCACGGCGTGCAATATAGAGCGATGAAGCCGCAATAATACCAGCACCGAGCCAAACCCAGATTTCCGGCACTTCGTCAAATAGCACAAATCCGAGGAGTGCGGCGACGGGAAGGCGTAAGAAGGTAAATGCCATAATTACTGTGGTATCAGCCGCTTTGTAACCGCGTGACATGCAACGCTGACTTGTCATCTCGCATACACCAATAAGAAACATCCAAAATAGATGCTCTAGTGTTGGCGTTGTCCAAACAAAAATACACGCCGCAGCACCCAGAGGGACCATTAGTACCATGTGCCAAATGGCCAGCGCGTCGGAACTTTCTTGGCGGGTCAAAAATTTAAGATTAATTGTATTCCACGTCAGGGTGAAGACTGTTACCAGCGCAAAAGCCACACCTATATTTATTTCTGCAAAACCCGGTCGGACAATGACAAGCGCCCCGATTAGGCCAGCAATAATGGCTGACCAGCGTCTCATTCTCACCACTTCATTCAAAAAGACTATGGCCGCAATCGCCGCGATAATTGGCCGCAGGAAAACGATTGAGGTAACGTCAGCAAGCGGCATCAGAGTAGCAGCATAGAAAAACGCAGCACTTCCGAAAAAGGCCAGCGCACTTCGAAGGGTCACGAGCCCGTAACGCCGTTCAATGCGCATGGCAGCGAGACCCCGTCGCATCATCCAAGGTAGCATAAACAAAAGACCAAATATGGAGCGGAACAAAACAATTTCGAAGACGTGTATCTCGCCTGAAAGCTCGCGCGCGAAAACCAATGTAAGGGTCACGAGTGTTCCAATCAGCAACATCCAAAATGCCGCCTGCACGGCAGGAGGCCAACGCCCTATTAACGCACCGATTTTTTCCGATGTACTTTGTTTTGTATCCATTTTTGCTATCGCTGAGTATGTGCCCTGTATGCGCTACTCCAGGGGCACTCGCAAGTGAAGCAAAGAGTTGAGGCTTACGGTCCAGTGTCTTTTGAAAGGCATCGTAGAAACAGAATTTTAATTATAAGGTCCATCGCCCCCTCCATATCAAACCACAGCACGACCCCACCATCTCTATCCCCTACACCATCTAACCCGGTCTGCCGGTGCCCCCTTCAGGCACCAAAAGCACCTAATTTAGCTTCTCAATGGGGCGATAGAACGATAAAGTCGCGCGTGTAAATATGCAGAATTATGCGAATTTTTATAAAAAAGGGTGCGTAGCTCAGCGGGAGAGCACTGCCTTCACACGGCAGGGGTCACAGGTTCAATCCCTGTCGCACCCACCATGTTTTTCGACTAAAACCGGTTTTGTTCTCTTAACTGGCAAACTATGGAAGAGCGGGAACGTCGGGGGGTTAAAAACCACAGAAACAGAACTCTTTTTCGGAAATAACCATCTCTTAACCAAGCATAATAATTACTTTAGTTTGCTTCAATGCAGAACCAGCCCCTCAAAATATTAGGAGACACAGCATTAATTGGGGTGGGTCTTTTTTGGTATATTATCTGTGTGATCTGCACTGTCGGCTGGTTTGGTGCCACAAAGGAGAAGAAACGAGCCGTCGCCTGGGTTAGTTTTCTTATATGGCTTTTTACTGGCACAGGGGCATGGGTTGCATATCGCCTTTATTTCTCCTGAATAAGGTCTGAAGAAAACAGGGAAGCCGAAATCTATTTATCAAAACCCCTCTCTCGATATACATTAAAAAAATTTTGAGCCCTGAGGTTCTACGTGATTTTTAGTCATCGTGGCATAAGGCCAACTTAGTGAGAATTAATTGGTGTTAGACAGTTTATGAGTAGAGAAATGGATAACGAAAATTTTGATTTTATTGTTGTCGGAGCCGGATCAGCTGGCTGTACGCTGGCTAATCGTCTCACATTAAACCCGAAAAACAGAGTGCTTCTGCTAGAAGCCGGAGGAAGAGATTTAGATCCATGGATTCATATTCCTCTCGGATGGGGGCAAATACTTAAAAATCGTATGCACGATTGGAACTATTTTGCGGAACCTTCCAAGACTATGGATAATCGAGTTATCGAGTGTGCCAGAGGGAAGGTTCTGGGCGGCTGTTCAAGCATAAACGCAATGGCCTATTACCACGGCCATGATGTTGACTACGATCGTTGGGAGTCTCTTGGAAATCCCGGTTGGTCATATAGAGACATTCTCAAATATTTTAAAAAGTCAGAGAACTGGGAAAAAGGGGAAGATACGCACAGGGGGTCGGGTGGTGAGCTAACCACAATATACTCAACTTTTGATGATCCTATCTGCGACGCTTTTATAAACGCAGGAAAAGAAATGCAGATTGGTTGGACTGATGACTACAACGGATCGAATAAGGAGGGTTTTGCCCGTATTCAAGCCACAATTCACAAAGGTCGCAGATGGTCCTCTTCTCAAGCCTTCCTCAAGCCATCTCTAAAAAGAGGTAATTTAAAACTCGAAATCAATGCCCTGGTAGAGAAAATCAACTTTGACGGTAAGAAAGCGAGAGGAATAACCTACCGGAAAGGTGACAAAAGGATTACCGTTGAGGCTACCCGAGAGGTGATATTATCAAGCGGTTCGATAAACACCCCTCAGATACTTATGTTGTCTGGTGTTGGACCATCGGACCAAATCAAGAGAGTGGGGTTAGAAGTCCATCAGGAACTATCCGGGGTTGGAAAAAACCTTATTGACCACACTTCTGCATCAATAAATTTTCGTCGAAAGGATCGTGGCACTTTTCATCGGGAAATGCGATTGGATAAAGTGGCACTCTCACTAATAAAATCTTACCTTGGCTTTGGCGGGTTTGCATCAGACCTCCCATTTGGGATCACTGCCTTTGTCAAAACGCGGCCCTCAGAACCAGTGCCAGACGCCCAGCTTCTTTTTTGGATGGGTGCAACCAATACCGCTAGTCCTTATTTTCCACCCTTCAAAAAAGCTTTCGATGATGCCTTCAACGTCAGAGTTATGCCAATGAGACCTCAGAGCAGAGGACATATCGCATTAAATTCTAACGAGCCGGCAGATGCACCAAAAATATATCAAGCCTTTTTAGAGGAAGAAGAAGAATGGCGCGTTATGCTTGACGGGCTCCGAATTGCAAGAAAATTGGTTTCCCAGGCCTCAATGAAAAATTTTGCGGGCCCCGAGTTAATTCCTGGGGATGGAGATGATGACGATGAGGCATTGAAGACTCATGTGCGAAAAACAATGATAACGGTGCATCACCCAGTAGGAACATGTCGTATGGGTCCAGAAAGTGATCCAACCGCGGTTTGTGACCACACTCTCCGCGTCCGAGGGCTCGACGGCCTGCGGGTAGTAGATGCCTCCATAATGCCTGATTTAATTGGTGGAGCGACAAATGCGCCTACGATAATGATTGCGGAGAAGGCCGCTGACATGATTCTCAACAATCAAGTGTAAAAAACTATTTTTGATTGTTGGTAAATTCTCTAATAACCTCCAGAGCCAAGCGCCGTTCCTCTTCGGTTCCAGTAACTTCAATTACGGGTTCATCCACACCGGCATCAATATAAGCCTGCAATTGCTCTCGACACTGATCCGGAGTACCTGCAACGGAAAACTTTGTTACCGCTTCAGACGGGATTAGCCTCGCAGCCTCATCCAACCTACGCTCTCGGACTAATTCTTGAATTTTCTCGTGGTCTATTGGGATATCAACCGACTTAATATTAGCCGCTTGTGCCGAATTTCGAAATAAAAAGGCGAGCTTTTCTTTGTTCGCTTCCACTGCAGAAACACCATCTTCAGTGCAAGAGAAATAAACAAATCCGGCCTTTCGAAAATCTTCACTCCGACGGCCCGCCTGGACAAGCCCCTCATTCGCAAACTCAGCACATTGGCGCGTATAATTAATCGATAGCCCGCCAGAAAATAGAACGCCATCAGCAATACGGCCCGACAATTTTAAAATTTGGGGGCCCGTCGAAGCGACAAACACAGGTATATTTGGTGATGGATTGAAGGCCATTCGCGCGCCATCTAATTGCCAAATAGCGCCATCTTGCTCAACAGGTGCTCCGGACCAAAGGGCCCGAAGCGCTTCAACGTACTCCCGAATAACTCTCACGGGCTTTTCCGGACTGGGAATACCCGATTCTCTAAGATTTAAAAGATTTCCTACAGAAACACAGATACCTGCTCGTCCTGGGGCCAATTCATCCATGGTCGCAAATTGCATTGCAGTCGGTGTTGGGTGCCATAAATAGGGCATAACGGCTGTAGGTATTACCATTACTCGTTTGGTTTTCATCAAGAAGGCGGTGCAAGAAACAACCGCTTCTCGATAGCCGAGATGCTCGGCCATCCAAATTGTATTAGCGCCGGCCTCTTCCGCTAGTTCCGCGATTTCGACGGTCTCTTTGACATTATCAAAGCCATCAAAGCGCATTCCAAGCCTTACAGACATCTTGCCTCCCTATATAAAAATTTAACCTTTATGAACCCATTCCCTTTTTGAATTACCTTCTCTCTTCTCGATTTAACTTAACACAACTTCAACAGGATCCTTCATTAACGAAACGATGTAGATCAGTTTTTGGCACGTTTGAAAGTCCCATTTTCTCGATCGTAAGACCCGTTGAGTAGTAATCGATCCCCATAGCTTGCGAACAAAGGTGGATAATTGAATCAATGGTGGGCGTCGATACATCTGCCAGTTTGGCAAGAGCTGAAAAAGGTACCAAACCAAAGCCTACATCCTCGTGAATATATCGGTGGTCTAAACTGGTGGGAGCTTTGATTGATTTGTTCGGCTCTGACTCGATACAAGCTCGAGAGATATTATCCGACCGCATAGCCTCCCAAGTTGTTAATCCGGCCTGGTAGAAGTTTTCCAGGAAACTCGCCGATGGAATCCCAAGTGCCTTGGTTATTGCTAATCTCTCAGCATCAACTTCGCTGATGATTTTACCCACTGATTGGGTGATCCCGTCGCGATAGAAAAGAAAGTTTCCATCTGTGGCCTCAATCCACCCCGCATTCATCAACATTCCAGGGGAATGGAAAACAGCATTAATATTCGTCATTCCTGTCTCTAATACAGAGGAACGCAATTCAATCTCCGGATAAATCAAACTAATTATTTTGAATAATTCCGGAGCATGTTTGCCGGGGAAGCCCGAAAATTTAAGATTTTTGACATATGAGTAAATCTCCACAGCTGCGGGATCGGTTTTACGACAGATGTATGTTAAGGTAACTGACTCGCATGTTTTAACAGGTTGGGAGTAACCAGCCTTACGCAGGCAATGTACAAAATGAAGCCCACCAAAACTATGACCAGGATTAATAAAAATAGGAGTCGTAGGTTTTAACAAAGGAGCCAAAGCCGTGGCGTAATATTCATGAGCGACAGATGGCACCACGAGCATGATAAGATCGGCACCTTCCAATGCCTCTTCAACATTTGTAGTCAAGAGCGATATGGGTGCAAAGCCTCTCTTAACACCTTGCACTTTTACCCCACCTTTCGCGATGATAGGATCTAGAGTTGCTTGACGACGCGCGTGCAGACGAATTTCAAAACCTCGCAAACTAAGATCACCTGCTGCGGCAAGTCCACCATGTCCAGCTCCTAAAATTGCAATTGTCTTAATGCTCATTTGTCTTTTGCACCTTTGATTGCACTATAAAGCCCCTGTATCTTCTGAATAAATTTTAACTAGATCAACCTGGGGGATATTGGGCTATGGAATTAGCGGATTGTCAGATTTTTCACGTCGCCGTGCCGACAAGGAGAGATCATGGCTGGGCAAGCAAAATGCAAAGCCCTATTGGTTATCATGCAATCGCGAAAATAGAGACTAGTGACGGTATCGTGGGATGGGGAGAATCACCGGCGGGGGAAACTTGGGGTGGTGCCGATGGGCGACAATACGGCGAGAGCCCCGAGACCGTTCGTCACATGGTTGAACAGCACCTATTTCCTGCGATCAAAGATATGTCGCCCTTTCACATCGCGAATATTCATCAAAGAATGGACAAAGTGGTTAAAGGACACCCTTATGCTAAGGCGATAATCGATATGGCAATTTACGATATCGCGGGGAAAGCGACAGGCCGCCCGGTGTGTGATCTGCTTGGAGGAGATTTTAGGGACTCAATAGAGGTTACCCACTCTCTGGGCATAATGGAACTCGATAGATGCATTGATGAGGCGAAGGTTGCAGTGAAGGAGGGCGCACTGACGATTAAGTGCAAGACTGGTCTTGAACCAGACCGCGATATCGAGCTTGTCAGACGTATCAGAGAAGAGGTCTCTTCCTCGGTAAAGATCCGCGTGGATGGCAATGAAGGCTACGCCTCTGTAAGTGAAGCGGTGAGGGTTACCAAAGCCCAGGAGGAGTATGGCGTCTTCATATGTGAGCAACCTTTAATGGGTGCGGAGATGTTATCACGCGTCGCAGAGAGAATTTCGATCCCGGTAATGGCAGATGAGTCCGCATGGACATGTCAGGACATTATAGATTTACACAATGCCAAAGCCGCGGAGTGCTTCTCCTGTTATGTGACAAAACCAGGCGGCCTCTATAGAGCCAAGCAGCAAGGTGACCTCGCTCAAACTCTTCACATGCATTGTGACATAGGAGGGTCTGTCGAACTCGGGATAGGGAATGCGGCAAATTTACATCTCGGGGCCGCCCTCTCTAATGCATGGCTTCCAAGTGTTTGCCCAGTGTCCAAACCTAAGGGAAGACCGGGACCGGAAATAGCCGGCATTTACTACCTTGATGACATCATAACCGAAAGTTTTGAGTTTAAAGACGGGAGGGTCTTCAGGCCAAAAGGTGCTGGTCTAGGTATAACGGTTGACGAGGATAAAATTCGGGAATACTCGGTCTAGACTTTGGATACCTTTTGCTTCTGCGAGGTCAAGTTCTGATTGGACCAATGTTTGAAGTCGGATTTTCAGCCATTCATCGAGAATTGAAGGGTATTCGAAAACCAAGTTGGGCGTATCCTCGGCCTAATTAAAGTCTAAGTCCCAATTTTACCCAAATTATATTGTCTGACGCAGGCCATAGTTGAGATGAGAGGCCATTCACTTATGATAGCTACGATGAGTACCTGGACCTTAAGCGGCAAACTTCTCTATCACCCACAAAAGTTGAAAAGAGCCTCCTACACCAGTGTCCAATCAGCAAGACTCAGAAAAACTTGCTTTGCAGGCTGGATTAACAGAAAAGCCAGATCCGATTCCAAGAAATATCTGTCGATAACCCACGTAACCTGCGAAATTGATACTAAACAACTACCGCTGTCATAATTCCTTCGGGAAAGATATCTTCTGGTTTAACGTGTTTATGTGCAATTCCCTGTTGGTACGTGTATAGGAGCATTTGTTCCCATGTCGCCCGATTCTCCTCGATCCCAAATGGGAATGGGTCCTTACCAAAAGTATTACACATTCTCTCCCCATAAGCGGGGATCCACGGCAAAGGATACCTAGACACCGCTGGATCCAACATCCTCTGCACAGCACGATTTTTTGACTCGTTAAAGGCATTTAAGAGATTTCTTGCAACCCAAGGATTTTCTTGAAGAACCTTCCTCTGCATCGCGATTATATGCATTATCGGCCAAACGCCAGTATCGGCGTAGTATTTCTCTTCCATCTCGACATAATTTGGAAAAAGTCTTGTCACGTCTGGATGACCTTCCAAAAAACATGTGGGGGGCCGAGCAATAATTGCGCAATCAATTTCTCCTGCAGCCAAAAGCTCTGACAATGATTTGTCGGTGATACGGGTAATTTCAACACCGTCGGGTAGGTTTAATTCAACCTTTTCCATTCTGCCTGGAGCATTTGCGCCCGCTTGATACCAATGAACGTCTGGCAGTTTGACACCACAATCATTGTGCATCCAACCGCGCATATAGACTGCAGCTGAATGAGCCCATTCCGGTGATCCAACCCGCTTTCCCTTAAGATCCTCTACGGTTTTAATTCCAGCGTTCTTGTTGATATAGAAACTAGAGAACCGAAACAACCTGGAGCAAACCACGGGCAATCCGACAATATCGGAGTCTTCTCGCGTGACCTGGGTTGAAAATTTAGCAAAACTCAACTCTGACACATCCCATTCCCGGTTAGCGGTAAAACGAGCAAAGCATTCGTGATGGCTAAGGATAGACCAGCTATGATCAATTCCTTGCGCCCTAACCTCTCCGGTTCGAAAATCTCGAAAATGATCGTAATCAGTCGTCGCGATACTCAGCTTAATATTTTCTTGCCCCATTTCCTCGAACTCCTTCGCCTGAGTGGTGGTTTTCTAAGCTTTGTCTATTCCTAAGCACCGGTTTGGTCAATGTGATACCCAAACCGCAGTGCGCCTATATGGTTAAAGTTGTTGGTTCTTATGCGGTTCTTCAAACACCGCAAATGAAAAGATCAGTGGTGTCAGTATGATCTGAAAGCAGCAAACACCCCGACTCTGTTACTGCCACCATATCCTTATTCTGCATCCCAAAACCGTAACCTGTTTCATAGATAAGTGGTTCAATTCCCATAACCATTCCGGGCTTTAACTCCCAGTCCCCTGATCCCCCCAGATAGGGATCCTCGTGAAGGTGCTGACCAATCCCATGGCCGACAAAAGCGATAGGCGGCATCTCAAGTTTTGCAATCATCTTTAGATAAGCCTCATAAATCTCTCTTGAGCTCGCTCCAGGCCTTATAAGCTCAACCAAGCGTTTTGTGGCGTCCGACAAAATCTTCCAAATTCTTTCAGCATGTCTAGGAGGCTTTTTAACCGCCGCAGTGCGACAAACCCCAGCGTGATAACCATCAATAATAGAAAAAATCTCTACTCTGCAAATATCACTTTCCTGCAAAAGCCTACTCGTCGGCCCAACATTCGGCAATTGACTGCGCTCACCGGTCGCAATGATCATGAATTTAAAATCTTGCGCACCGCGAGAGTAAATGCCGTGCGTCAAAGAAGAGGCAATGTCCATTTCGGAGGACCCCGCCCCCGCAAGGGAAAGGCTCTCGGCTATGCTTTGATCCGAAATTCTTGAGAGTCTTTGAAGAGCATCGATTTCTCGTGGGGTTTTGATCATCCGCGCTCTGTTGAAAAGATCTTGTGCAGGAACAAATTTTACCGAAGGGAGATTAATCTTTAGGCTTTCTAAGTCTTGGGCCGGCAGATAGTCCATCTCCAAACCAATCGTTCCTCTAACAAGTCCATGATCGACAAGCATTTGGGCCAGAACATCCATTGAATTTTCTGTAAACTCACCCCAAGCGGTAAGAGGAACTCCGGGTAATTTTTTCTCGACAGTGCTTGCCTCCATATCGACGGTAAAGACACTAACTGAACAGTCCGGTCTCACTAACAACATTGAGTGTCTCCAGCGCAAAATATGGTGAGATGGCACTGTAAAACCTGACAGGTAGGCAAAATTTTCAGGGCTAGTGGCAAGCAAAGCATCAAGCCCTTGAGACTTGGCTAGATCAGCCATTTTTTTAAGTGTATCGGTCCTCAAAGCTGCTCCCCCTTCCGTTAGCGGTCCAGTTTAGAGAGAACATAATTCATATGGTCACTCAAATGAAATTCACTCTGACCTTGGATCTAATCTTGTTAAAACCTATGAGCAACAGTTCGCATAAAACATAAATCAAACGAAGCGGAAGAATTTTGTTTGAAACCACTCTCTCTTCTGTCATTTTTCGATGCTACATTATGTGTTCTCGGAGCCATTTTTTTCCGAAACGTCAAATATTATCGACCGGAGTTAGTTCTTTTCTGATGGATCAACCTTTTCTAAGGAACATTTGGTATTTTGTTAGCGCGAGCCAGTCAATTAAGGCTGGACAAGTCATCCATCGCCAAATCTGCAAACACCCTCTGGTTTTAGGCCGTACTAAGTCCGGCAAAGTTTTTGCTCTTCAAGATAACTGCCCTCATAGAGGCATTCCCCTCTCTGACGGTAAAATCATCCGGGAAGAGATTCAATGCAGCTATCACGGCTGGTCTTTTTCAACAAAAGGCCTCTGCACATCCATCCCTTCGCTTGCGGATAAAACTGAGATTGATCTATCAAAAATTTCTGTGCGAGCTTTTCCAATAAAAGAGCGTCAGGGTCTGATTTGGGTTTGGCTTGGCGATGGAGATGGTCGAAATATAGACCCACCGACCGTGCCGGGGGCGGGAAAACAAGGCCCTCAGGTAAGCCACGTGCTAGACTTCCCAGTCAATATTGATCATGCCGTAGTTGGGCTAATAGACCCAGCTCACACACCGCATGTTCATGAGAGCTGGTTTTGGCGGAGGCCGTCAGGAAGAACCGAGAAAGAAAAAAAATTCAAACCATCCCGGCTGGGCTTTGAGATGCTTCCGCATCTGGCCTCGAAAAACTCAAATATTTACAAGCTAATTGGTGGTGCTCCCGAAGTACGAATTTGGTTTGCACTTCCAGGAATTCGGATCGAACAGATCAAGGCAGGCAAAAATTTTTATTGCGGCATGACCGCGTGCACCCCAATAGATGAAAGTAACACACTTACCTCGCATATGATGTGGTGGTCTATGAAGTGGGCGAATTTCCTTAAACCGGTGGTTCATCAGTTCGCCAGAACTTTTTTAAAGCAGGACCAAACCGCTTTTATTAAGCAATCGAAGGGATTGCAGTGGGACCCGGCCTTGCGACTGGCTGGTCAGCCCGATCAGCAAGCCAAATGGTATTTCCGTATAAAAAACGAATGGGCGCGCACAGAGGATGAAGGCAAAGAGTTTAACAATCCGCTCAAAGAGGCAACTCTAAAATGGCGCACCTAGCACCTATTTCAAATTGATATCGATGACTATTTAACTTCGCATTTGGATCGCTTGCCAAATCTTTTCTGAGGTTGCGGGCATTGAAATATCTGTAATGCCTAGAGGCAACAAAGCATCGTTTATAGCATTCATAACCGCAGGGAGGCCTGCAACTGTAGCTGTCTCTCCCGCACCCTTCACGCCCAACGGGTTTGTAGGGGTAGGTATGGGGTGCCGATCAAGCTCAAATCCACAAAAATCATCTGCTCTTGGCATTGCGTAATCCATAAAGGAACCCGATAGCACTTGGCCAGTGGCTGGGTCGTACGCCATATTCTCCATGAGAGCTTGACCGGCCGCCTGCGCAATCGAACCATGCATTTGGCCGTCAACAAGAAGTGGATTTAATTCGACGCCCACATCATGAACCGAAAAATACCTCTTTATCTCAGCGACACCAGTATCCGGATCGATCTGAACCTCACAAAGGTTAGCAGCATTCGGAACATTGGCTACCTCTGGAGACCAGGTAGCTGTTTCATACAAGCCAATCTCTAGACCTGGGGGAAGTTGATTTGGCAAAAAAGCGGCCTCTGTAACAGCAGAAATAGTGACCTCCCGGTCAGTCCCTGCAATACGAAAGACTCCATCTTTGAACTCTATATCGTCTGCTGCAGCTTCAAGCATATGGGCTGCAATACGCTTAGCCTTGTCAATAATCTTTTCCGCCGCTTGGAAAACTACCGTTCCTCCAATCGTCGCACTTCGCGCAGCCCCCGTGCCGGTGCCCCATGACAGCTTACTGGTGTCACCTTCAATTACGGTTATGCGATCAGAGTCGATCCCCAATTTATCACTTACAATCTGAGTGTAAATCGTTTCATGGCTCTGCCCACCAGCAGTCGTTCCGCACAAAATGGTTAAATCGCCCCCCGGGTCAAACCGCAACTCTGCCGTCTCTGGCGATGGCCCAGCACTGGGATCGACCGCCATCGAAACCCCAATTCCATACAAAAAACCTTCAGAACGCGCGACCTCTCTGCGCTTTTGAGCACCCTTATAATCTGCAGTCTCCAGACATTTATTCAAAACTTTTTCAAAATCACCACAATCGTAAGTTTCGCCGGTTGGGCAGCGGTAGGGCATTTGTTCTGCCAGGATAAGATTCCGTTTTCGGATCTCAGCTGGATCGATCCCCATCTCCGCTGCAGCTATGTCCACCATGCGCTCGATCACATAGGCTGATGGGGCTCCGCCAGGCGCTCGATAATTGGAAACTGGAACAGTATTGGTCAACACAGCCCGACCCACCCCGTGAACCGAGGGAGTAGAATAGGGTCCGGTGACGGCGCTCGCGATGCCATTGGTTGAGAGGAACCCTATCATTGTAATGAAAGCGCCGACATTATTGTTGGAAACTAATCTTAGACCCAAGAATTTACCGTTTTCATCCAAAGCGAGGGTGCCCTCGACATGCATGTCTCTTGCCTGATCATCAGCCACGTGCCCCTCCGAACGCTCACAGGTCCATTTTACAGGTCGACCAACCTTTTTTGATGCCCATACAACCAGAGGAACCTCGGGGTAAAGTCCTCCTTTCATACCGAAAGATCCACCAACATCTCCAGCGGTAATCGTCATCTTGCTCTCAGGAATCTTAAAAATGTGCTTACACATCATCGTCCGCCAGACATAGGGGCGCTGTAAGCAAGCAAAAACATTATACTGCTCCCGTCCAGGTTCGTATGACGCATTTACAGCGCGCGGCTCCATTGAATTCGCGGCCACCCGATTTACTGGAAAGGTGCCAGTGACGACATGTGCTGCACGCTCAATCGCCGTATCTACTGCACCTGCATCGCCATGTTCTCTATAGACCGGTTCATTTTGTGGGCAATCTTCGTAAAGGTCAGGCACAGAGCCTAAATTCGCCTCGGCAGTGGAGACGTTTGCAGGAAGCGGTTGATAATCGACAAGTATAGCCTCGGCTGCATCCTTTGCCTGATAAACTGTCTCTGCAACCACCATCGCGACGAGGTGGCCGACATGTAAAACCCTATTTTGTGCGAGCGCAGGGCGATCTGGCCGATACATCGGTGATCCATCTCGTTTTTTAAATGGGGAAATACCTCTTACCGGGCCCAAATTATCCGCTTTATAATCCTCTCCGGTCAAAATTTTTAGTACCCCCGGCATGGCTTCGGCTTTGGCAATATCAATTCTTTTGATTTCTGCATGGGCATACGGGGACCTTAGAAAGATCGCAAATGCCTGGTTCGGCAGTGCCACATCATCGGTGTATTTCCCCTGACCCTTCAATAGCCTTGGGGCCTCCAATTGACGAACAGGCTGACTGACGGAGTAGCGAGGCATGGCAATTTCCTATCAAAATTATTCTTATAAATTTTAAGTGTTTGGCCCAAAAGGGCAACAGCCATCCATCCGCCATTAGCAACCAAACAACAAACGGCTTATATACCTCTTAGGGGTTGGCAAGACAGACCACTCGGATAAGATCCCATCAAAATTCATTAGGAGAGATAAATGGCTACGATTGACGCAGATGCTCACGTGCTGGAGACGCCAAGAACATGGGAATTTATGCCACCAAATCTTAAGCGGCATACACCGTTTGTTGTCAACCAACAAAGCGGAGAAACGACTTTAGGCAGCAGTGGCAACGTCATTCGAGAGTTTTGGGTCGTTGATAACAGACTTCACAATAAACAATTCAATGTAGGCCTGGACACCTCCGAGGCGGCACGCGAAATGACCGATATTCAGGCGCGAATTGATCATATGAAAGAACTGGAAATTGATATTCAGGTCCTATTTCCTACGCTTTTTCTGCGCCCACTGACGATGAATGCTGAGATCGATTATGCGATTTGTTACAGCTATAACCGCTGGCTTGCTGAAATTAATAAGGCAGCTCCAGAAGCGCTCCGCTGGGTCGTGTGCCCTCCTCTACTCGCAATGGATAAAGTCCGAGAAGAACTAATCTTTGGAAAAGAGAATGGTGCCTGTGGAATTTTTATAAGAGCCATGGAAACCGACCGGATGCTATCTGACCCCTATTTTTTTCCATTTTATGAAATGGCGGAAGAGCTGGATCTTGCCATTGTGCTGCACTCTGGGGTGGCGAGTTTTACTGTTCATGAAGCATACCGCTCAGATCCGGGCTTCAATCGATTTAAGTTATCGGGCGTTGGCGCTTTTCATGACCTGATTTGGAATGACTTACCCGGAAAGTTTCCAAAAGTGAGGTGGGGTTTTGTTGAGCTGAGCGCGCAATGGGTTCCTTACGCCCTAAACGACCTCGACCTTCGTCTTTCTCGAATGGGAAGAGGTGTTGGTGAAAACCCGCTCGGGGACAACAATATCTTTGTCGCTTGTCAGGTAACCGACGATCTGGATTACATCTTAGATACTGTTGGGGACGATAATATCGTTGTTGGCACAGATTACGGCCATAATGATACCTCGACAGAAATTCAGGCATTACGAAAATTGAGAACCGACGGAAAAATCCCTTCGAACTCGGCTGACAAAATCTTAGATAATAATTCGAGGCGACTGTACGGGCTTTAAACATCGAAATTTCAAGAAATACCTGGAAATTTCGATTGGGTTTTGTATGGTGTAGTCAAATAATAAATGTTTTGGGAGTAGTTTTATGCGTACAATAGTTAAGTTTTTTGGGTTGGCTTTCGCCATTTGCGTAGCCAGCGCGCCGATTAGTGAGGCCTTTGCAAGTAAGAAAAAAGCTGGATCTCTCTACCGTGGGAGAACTATCACAATTTTGGTTGGGTACGGTTCTGGTGGGACTTACGGAAGGACATCTCTCTTGCTAGCGGAGTATATTGGAAAATATATACCGAGGAAGCCAAACGTCGTGGTTCAACATATGCCGGGCGCAGGGGGACTTAAAGCAACAAACTATGCCGCAAATGTAATGCCTGCAAATGGGTTAAACCTTTTAATGCCCCCAGAAATGACCATTGCATCCGCGATTTTAAGACCCAAAAAGGTTAAGTTCAAACCTCAGGAATTTAAGTGGTTGGGAAGGGTATTTGGCCAGAATAATGCAGTGGTTATCCGTCGCGACTCTGGCGTCACTGACTGGAAAGGCTTGCTCAAAAAGCAAGTCATTGTGGCATCATCTGGAAAAGGGTCACCGACATTTCTCGTGCCAGCGATGCTTAACGGCCTTCTCGGTACCAAGCTAAAGATCGTGACGGGGTATAGCGGGTCACGCAAAATGCAACTCTCTGTCGAGCAAGGCGAGACGCAAGGTTCTGCACTAGGGTGGTTGGCCTGGTCATCCGGAAGACCCGATTGGTTCAAAAATGGAATGGGTCCAGGTGGAAAATCAACAGCCATCCCTGTTCTTCAAATCGGCTATTCTCCCATGAAGGGAATTGAAAAAGTCCCCATGATCCAGGATCAGCTGAAATCTGCAGATGACAAGAAAATCGCAAATGTTCTCGCTTCTGCATCCATCATTGGAAGAGCGCTTGTTCTTCCTGCAGGGGCGCCTGACTGGCTAACCACCGTGCTTCGGGGATCATTCGCTAAAGTTGTAAAGGATAAAAAATTCGTGGCCGGCGCATATAAGAGACGGCTCGATGTAAACCCACTCTCAGGGGCTGAAATTCAAGGAGTCGTTCAAGATCTGATGAATGTATCTCCCGCCTTGGCTAAGAGAGCACGTAAGCTTATATTTGGAAGTTAGGTTTCTTCGTCAATATTGAGCGCAAAGATATTGACCAAGAACCTGCAAGTAGGGAATAAAGATTAGGAACAACCTTAAGCTGTTTAACCTCTATAGGAGTATCTTATGACAGTAGTGAAAACGGCAATAGCCGGGCTTGCTGGTGCTGCAGTGTTGGGCGTAGCCGCCACTGCAATGGCCGGGGGCCACAAAATCAATCTAAAAAGTCTTTACCGCGGTAAGACAGTAACAATCTTAGTGGGTTACGGAGCTGGTGGGACCTATGGTCAAACGTCCCAGCTCCTTTCTCGGCACGTGGGCAAAGCCATTCCAGGCAAACCAAATGTAGTTGTCCAATACATGCCTGGTGCGGGAGGCATTAAAGCGGCGAACTATGCAGCCAATGTAATGCCTGGCAATGGCCTGAATGTTTTCATGCCTCCGGAAATGACCCTGGTGTCTGAAGCCCTCAGACCCAAAAAAGTAAAATTTAAAACCACTGACTTCAACTGGCTGGGTAGGGTCTTTGGAGGAAATCAAGTCATGGCTCTTCGCCGTGATACTGGAATTCTCAGTGTTGCTGATGCAAAGAAAAAATCAGTTCAGGTAGCGTCAACTGGAACAGGTTCTCCGACTTTCCTTATTCCATCCATGATGAACGGTCTTCTGGGAACAAAATTCAAGATCGTAAAGGGCTATAAAGGATCCGCGAAGACAACCATGTCAGTTGAACAAGGGGAAACTCTTGGTATGTCTAATAGCTGGGTGTCCTGGACTAAAAACCGTGGTCCTTGGTTTAAAGGTGGCAATAAATCATTCATGGTACCGATAGCGCAAATCGGGTTTTCGAAGGAACCTGATTTACCCAATGTGCCTCTTTTAACAGACTTGGCCCAGTCAGAAACCGACAAAGCGGCTGCAGCCATGCTATCAACGGCTTCCATAATTGGACGCGGCCTCGTTCTGCCGCCAAATTCGAGCAAGGCACTTATAAAACCTCTGCGCGGAGCCTTTTGGAAGGCTGTCAGCTCAAAGGCGTTTAAAGATGACACCACAAAACGCGGGCTGGTTTACGACCCAATCAAAGGAGAGGAAATTCAAGCAATCCTCGTTAAAACAAGAAGTAGTCTGACCAAAGAAGTTGTGGTCAAAGCCCAGAAGGTTGTATTTGGAAAGTAACCAAATTATTACCTACAATCCAAAGGGGAGCTTTTTGCTCCCCTTTTTTTTATGCGTCGTAACCATAATCTCGCTTGGCACCCTCAATCGATACGTAACCTTCCGCGATATCAGAGATGATAGCCTCCGGATCACGTTTTTTAGGGTCTCCATAACCACCGCCACCAGCCTTATCGATAAAGAAACCTTCCCCTGCTTTCATCTCGTAACGGCCCGCGGCTGGAAGATCTGTTTCATCTCCGTTTGCACCTACTCTTACAAACCGACTTTTGCGGCCGTCATTTCCACCTGACGTCCCTGTCGCCGGAAACTTAGCCTTTTCATAACGACGAACAACAAGAGCATCTTGAAGTAATTCGTAGCGTCTTCGAAACGCGAGCCCCCCCCGATATTCGCCTGGTCCCCCAGAGTCAGGGATCACAGACATTTCAGTTACGCGGCACGGGAATTCTGACTCTAGAATTTCAATTGGGGTTATGTGCAAATTAGAGAGGTGGGTTGCTGTCATGGAACACCCGTCGTGACCCTGACCGCCCCCATAAGCCGAGCCAAAAATCTCGTATTGCATGGTCGAATGGCCTTCCCTACCTCCTCCTTGCCAAGATAACAGCAGTGAACCAGAAGACCCAGATCCCGCTATGGCTCTTTCAGGAGCAAAATGGGCCATAGCTTCTAAAATCACATCAACGAGGCGAAGGTTTGACTTTTGATAGCTCGAAACTGGCGCAGGTGGCGTCGCATTTGTTACTGTATCAGGGGCGTATTTAATATTAACAACATCAACCATCCCGCCGTTAAACTGAAGGTCCGGCCCTAAAGCACCAACCAGACAGTAAAATACACAACACTCTACCATCGATGGCCGCAAATTTACCGGCCCTTTGGCCTGGGGTCCCGCGTCAGAGAAGTCAAAAGTGGCACGGTCTCCATCTACTGTTATCGTCACCGCAAATTTTACAGGTGTTTCACGATCAACACCGTCATCATCCATGTAGCCAACTGCAGAGGAGGTTCCATCCGGTAGAGAAGAAATAGCAGCTCTCAGTTCTTCGGCGGCACCCTTCAAAATCACTTCGAAGGCACCTGAAATGACCTGCCCCCCAAAACGCTCTGCATTCTCCTTCATTCGGGTAACCCCCATCTGGGTCGCTGCTACCTGGGCTCCAATATCACCTCTGACCAAATCCGGATGGCGAGAGTTACCCAAAATTATGCGCTCTACATCCCCGTCTTCGACACCTTGTCGAACATATTTCATCGGAGGTAACAGAAGTCCTTCATGATACAATTCGGTCGAATTAGCTGAGGTGCTCCCGGGGTTGGTCCCACCAATATCTGCTTTATGAGCAATTGTCCCACTCCAAGCTATCAGCTCTCCCTCAAAAAAAACCGGCGCGATAAATCCCATATCGGAAACATGCGGCATCCCTGCCTCATAAGGGTGGTTTGACACGAACATGTCCCCGTCGTTGATCTCCTCGGACTCGTATACTTCGAAGATACGCTCCACAAACCTCCGATAGGCTAAACCGTGAAAAAACATTGGAGGCGGAACGATTAACTTTCCATCCCGATCCAAAATCACACAGCTAAAATCTTTGGACTCCCTTATAATTGTCGAATACCCAGAACGATAAAAATGGTAATGCATCTCATCCACTAGACTTGCGACTTTGTTTCTGAGCACCTGCACAGTCACTGGATCAATCTGTGTTGATTTTGTCATTTTACAGACCTTCCCGACTTAAAATTAAATTCCGATACCCATCTATTTTCCCTCGCCAACCTGGAGGCAGCACGGTAGTTGAGTCAAATTGTTCCACAATAGCTGGCCCCTCAAAGGTAGCGCCTAATGGAAGTGTATCGCGTTCGTAAACAGTGGCATCTACCCCGCCCTGACCACCAAAGAAAGCATGTCTTGTTCCTTTTATAGCTTCCTTTGGCGCAGAAACTTCGTTGGCCTCTCCGAGCAAAACAGGTTCGTATTTTGGCACGTCGACCCTCAAGCGAACGCGATAACTGACGATTTCAACTGGTCTATCATCGGCTGCATGCCCATGAATTTGGGCATGTTTTTCATCAAATCTCTGTCGCGCAGTTACCATATCCTCATTGGTTAAACCCTCGTGCCCCCCAAGCCCCACTAGAGATACTCTGAGCTCATACCCTTGCCCGGTATATCGGACATCCAACTCTCGTTCGAAGCGCGCGTTCTCTGTATCAAGACCCTCTTGAACCAACTCTGCTCGTCCACGCGCCTCCAGGGAGGTGAAGACTTCCTCAGCATGCGCAGAAGTGACTTGATCCATTGGACGCAATTCAGATCTTACATAATCATGCACAACATCCGTACAAAGTAGCCCCATCGCAGAAAAAGCGCCGGGTCTTGGCGGCACAAATATCCTATTCATCCCCAATTCATCGGCGACAGATGCCGCATGCACGGCGCCCGCACCACCAAATGGAAGGAGCGTAAATTCCTGAGGATCAACACCGCGTTTTGCACCAAAGACTTTCACCTCATCCGCCATACGAAGATCAACTATTCGGCGAATACCGGCAGCAGCCTCCAAAACTGTCATACCCAACGGTTTACCGATTTTATCATTCAAAGCCAGCTCAGCAGCCTGCTTATCTAAGGTTTGCGACCCTCCCAAGAAATACTCCGGATTGAGAAACCCGAGCGCAATATCAGCATCGGTTACAGTGGGATCGGTGCCGCCCTTACCGTAACATACTGGGCCCGGATCAGCCCCCGCACTTCTTGGACCGACCCTCAAAAAGTTGCTTCGGTCTACCCATGCGATTGACCCACCACCAGCTGAAATGGTCGTCATATCAAGTGCTGGTACACCTAAGGGACGTCTTGCGAGCATGACCTCGGTCACTTCAAGAGGCGATCCCCCCTCAATAAAAGCAATGTCAGCAGAAGTTCCGCCCATATCAAGGGTAACGATGCCCTTTTGAGCGTCTTCGCCAGCTAAATACGCGCTTGCCCGCGCCCCAGCCGCCGGACCCGAGAATAGTGTATAAACAGTTTTTCCACCTTGAACGGCAGCCGAGAACGGCATCACGCCACCGTTTGATTGCATCAAAAATCGCTGTTGGGTGGAAACCCCGGCCTCATCCAGTCCCCGACCAAGATCATTGATATAACCCACCAAGACTGGCCCCAAATAGGCATTGAGAAGGGTTGTCGACATCCTTGGCCATTCTCTGATCCGAGGCAAAACCTCGGACGAGAGAGACACATGGGCCTGCGGAAACTCTGATAGAATGATTTCCCTTGTCCGTTCTTCATGACTTGAGTTGGCGTATGAAAACAAATAGACGACAGCTATCGAAGTAACCCCAGCCTCCTTTAAAGATCGGGTCGCCTCGCGCACAGCCCGCTCATCAAGTGCTTCAACTTCATCTCCTTCCCATCCAATCCGGCCCGGGATCTCACGTGTTAAACTTTGGGGCGCAATATGCTCAGGTTTATCGTAAAAATAATCAAATGGATTACCATCTCGACCCTGGGTCTGAATTTCCTGAACTGCCCGATATCCAGCTGTAATCAGCATACCCACTTTGGCACCGCGCATTTCTAATAGAGCATTGGTTGTAATCGTGGTTCCATGAGAAAAAAATTCAATTTCTCCCGGCGGGGTTCCCTTTGATATAAAATTCTGCACACCATTCAAAACTCCTAGAGAGGGATTCTTTGGGGTGCTGGAGACTTTTTCCACCGAGACCTCACCGGTAGCGGTGTTCAAAAGGACTAAGTCAGTGTGTGTGCCGCCGACATCGACGCCAAGACGATATTGCTGATCTTTTTGCATTCTCATACTACGGTTTGATTTCTGATAATTAGCGTACTAGCTTTAACTTTGTTGTAATAGTATTTGTTCAAAGCGTCACCCTTCTCCGCCCAGCAGGGAGCTACAGAAGGGACAATGTCCATAAAAATAACGAAGGAATAATCGATGAAAAAGACACTTTCAGCAGTCCGCCTGCTGCCATTAGCGGCCGCGGCGTTAGGGTTAACAGTCTCTGGTTCCGCACTCGCTAAGTGCGACAAGGGAGAAATGGTTATTAAGTTTAGCCACGTAACAAACACAGACAAGCATCCAAAGGGAATTGCCGCCACGCTTTTAGCTAAACGCGTAAACGCGGAGATGAACGGTAAAGCCTGCATGCAGGTATTTCCGAATTCTACACTCTATGATGACAACAAGGTGCTCGAAGCGCTGCTCCTTGGAAATGTCCAACTTGCTGCACCGTCTCTATCGAAATTTGAAAAATTTACGAAAAAATTTCGGCTTTTTGATCTTCCCTTTATGTTTAAAGATATAAACGCCGTGGACAGGTTCCAGAACTCCGCCGCCGGGACGAAGTTAAAAGACTCTATGACCCGCAGAGGGCTCAAGGGCCTCGCTTTTTGGCACAACGGCATGAAGCAGATGTCAGCGAACCGTCCATTAGTTAACCCAACAGATGCGAAGGGTTTAAAGTTCCGAGTTCAGGCATCGGAAGTTCTTGTGGCCCAATTCAAAGCATTGGGTGCCAATCCACAGAAAATGGCCTTTAAGGAAGTCTACGGTGCCCTTCAAACCAAAGTTGTCGACGGCCAAGAGAATACCTGGTCTAACATATATGGGAAAAAATTCTTCGAAGTTCAGGATGGGTCAACAGAGACCAATCATGGGATCATCGACTACTTGGTGGTGACCTCGGTTGATTGGTGGAAAGGCATGCCAAAAGCCACACGTAGCCAATTTGGCAAAATTCTCGCTGAAGTTACCAGAGATAGGAATGCAGCTTCCTATGCAGTTAACCAGGAAAATAAGAAAGCTATTATCAAAGCTGGTGGAAAAGTCCGAACTCTCACTGCAACGCAGCGCGCAGCGTGGGTGAAAGCTTTGAAGCCAGTCTGGGATAAATTTGAGAAAGACGTCGGGGCAGATGCAATTGCCGATGCCCAAAAGGCGAATGCTGGCAGTTAATTTAAAGCAGGCAAGCAGAGGCGAATGGTAAATGGTAAAAAACCAAAACTTGGATTCGCCTCTATCGCCTGAGGGTTTATGGCTAGATAAGCTCGAGGAAAATCTCATAGCTATTTTTCTCGGGCTTATGACCTTGATCACATTTGCAAATGTAATTGCGAGATACGTATTTAATGACAACTTACTGTGGGCACTTCAGACCACGGTATTTTTATTTGCGTGGATGGTTCTCCTTGGAGCCGCCTATTGCGTCAAAAAATCTCTTCACCTGGGCGTTGATATATTGGTGGAGCGATTACCCAAAGCCGCTCAAAAGCCTCTAGCTTTGATATCCGTCCTAGCATGCCTAGCCTTTTCCATTCTGTTGCTTAAAGGGAGTTGGGACTACTGGTACCCCTTCGCCACCTCGCGGGCCTTCCTTGAGGTCGATGATATACCAATGCCGGATATATTTCAGTTTCTCTCCGTTTTGATGAACGAGGGAGAAGCCTATGAAAAAATACCAAGGTTCATACCCTATTCTGTTCTTCCTATAGCCATGGCATTAATGACATGGCGGTTTCTGGAAGCAGGTTGGAAAATCTGGCGCGGTGATATGTCTTCAATAATAGCAAGCCATGGCACAGAGAATGAAAAACCGATTGATTAAATAGGAATTCGAATGGAAGTCGCGTTTCTTTTTGGAATGGTCATTGGCCTTATGGCCATAGGTGTCCCGGTTGCTGTCTCGTTAGGACTTTCGAGTGTCGTCTTTTTGCTAATTTATTCTGACGCGTCTCTCGCCTCCATTGCGCAAACCCTATTTTCCGCATTTGATGGGCACTTCACCCTCCTGGCCATCCCTTTCTTCATTTTAGCTTCCACCTTTATGTCTACGGGTGGCGTCGCACGGAGGATTATTCGCTTTGCGATCGCAATGGTAGGTCATTTTAGGGGAGGCATGGCCATCGCTTCTGTAGTCGCATGTATGATGTTTGCGGCTCTTTCTGGCTCTTCGCCGGCGACGGTAGTAGCGATTGGATCAATTGTTATCGCTGGTATGCGTCAAGTAGGCTATACGCGAGAATTCGCCGCTGGCGTAATATGTAACGCTGGTACTCTGGGAATCCTTATCCCACCCTCCATCGTCATGGTCGTCTATGCCGCCGCAACAGATGTGTCAGTGGGTCGAATGTTCCTCGGCGGTGTCATTCCGGGCCTTGTTGCAGGCTTAATGCTCATAATCGGTATTTACATAGCAGCGCACATAAAAAAACTCCCATCACAACCTTTTGCTGGTTGGCGTGAACTATATCAGTCGGCAAAGGACGCTATTTGGGGACTTCTGCTGATATTTATTATACTCGGTGGTATTTATGGAGGTGTCTTTACGCCCACTGAGGCCGCCGCAGTCGCCGCAGTGTATGCTTTCATTATAGCGAATTTTGTGTATCGAGATATGGGGCCCTTTGTTTCTGCAAGACGAGGGCTTCTCTCTTTTGCATATGGGACAATCTCAGTTTTCTGGCACGACGACACAAAGAAAACCCTTATTGAGGCCGGAAAGCTAACTGTGACCCTAATGTTTATTATTGCAAATGCCTTGATCCTCAAGCACGTGCTCACGGAAGAACAAATTCCCCAACATATTGCACAGCTGATGCTTAATGCCGGCTTCGGCCCCATTATGTTTCTGGTAATTGTAAATCTTTTGCTCTTATTGGGTGGTCAGTTTATGGAGCCAAGTGGTCTGCTCATAATAGTGGCCCCGTTGGTCTTTCCAATTGCTATAGAACTCGGAATCGATCCTATCCATTTGGGCATTATAATGGTCGTAAATATGGAAATAGGAATGATTACTCCGCCAGTCGGACTTAACCTTTTTGTCACCGCGGGAGTTGCCGGCATGTCGGTGCTAGCCGTGGTACGTGCAGCCCTTCCCTGGGTAAGTATCATGTTTTTGTTTTTGATTTTGGTTACTTATGTTCCTTGGATTTCAACCTTCCTGCCAACGACGCTTATGGGTCCTGAGATTGTGACCAAATAAAAAAGGGGGCGGAGCCCCCATTCATTGTTTTTCAGAAAGGTTTTATTTGTTAGGCAACGTGACGTTTCCGCTGCAAGTAAGCCATCGTTAAATGCTCTGCGCAGTAATGGCGCCCGGGTTGTGATGTTTTCCCACAAATACTGAGGCCGTGACGGCCAGGACCCTCTGACGGCCACCTGCACATCCAAGGCTTTATATCTGGATGGTTAATTGGAGGAGGTTCTTGAATAACCGGGGGTTTGGGGACGGGCTTTGGCTCAGGAACAGGTTGACCACGCTGCAAATTTAACCGGTGAGCTTTTCCTATAACCGCATTGCGGGTTACACCGCCCAATTGCGTTGCAATCTGCCGTGCTGACAGACCCTCTGCCCAAAGCCTCGTAAGAATATCTACTCTTTCATTTGTCCACTGCATCCGGCCACCCCTTCCTAGATATCGTGCACCTCTTATCTGCGCATACTACATCTTGTTCTTGGTGATCGACAACTTAAATAGAGAAAAATTGTACTGTTTCCTGTGGAAAAGTGCCGTTTTTAGGCCTCATTCGGCTAAATAATAGCTTTTTAAGCTAGTTTTTTCAGCGGTTCTACCACTTGGGGTCCATCATTGCGGACATTGTTAACAGCACTCCCAACACGATAGAAAGCCATATTTTCGCCGGGAAAAGTAGCGAGCGTATCATGAACTTCACCCAAATCAGATTTTGGATCCAGCCACCGTTGATAGGCCTCGGGCGGCACTATAACCGGCATACGATGATGAATAGGACGTAATTTTTCATTAGCCTGAGTGGTAATAATAGTCACGGTTTCAACCATTTCTTCTTTTGACCAATTTCTTGAGTCATCGGTCGCCCGCCATTGCTCAAATAAGCCCGCAAACCCAAATAACGCTCCCCCTTTCATTCCTATTCGAAAGGCTTGTTTTTTCCCATTTTCCTGCCTCCATTCATAAAAGCCGTCAGAGGGAATTAAGCAACGCCGGCACGAGATTGCCTCCCGAAATGCCGGCTTTTCTGCAACAGTTTCTGCACGAGCGTTGATCATCTTTGAGGCCATCGAACCATCTTTTGCCCAATGAGGTATTAGCCCCCAATAAAATTGGGTCAACTCGCGTTCTCCTGTTTCAGATAGTCTCACTGCTGCGACGCTTTGAGTTGGGGCTACATTATATCGAGGCGGCAGATTGGGTAGATTTTTAAAATTAAACGCTGCCCTGATTGCCTCGGGGGTTTTAGTTATCGAAAAACGACCGCACATACCGACAATAAGGATTTATACTTTACCTGAACAATATCCAGCTATTCAAAACTGCTAAACCTAGGTCGCGTGCGCTGATTCAGGAAGCAAATTTTGCTTGGACTGATTTTTCAAGCTCCAATACCTTTACGACCGAGGGCCGTTCAGATACCCGGTCAAAATGTGCTTGGCAATGATTAAACCTTTCGAGATCGAGCTCAAACTGTTTGGCGCGTCTATAGCACCAAAAGAAATGCATATCGGCAGGGATAAAATGGTCAAAGAACCAATCGCGGCCATTGAGCATATCATTTGCGATAGTAAAACTCTCATAGATCGCAGCCGCGGAATTTGTAACAATTCCATCTGCCGCCTCAGCGACATCAACGACTTTCGCCGGATTATTAATTTGTCTCAAATAAGGGTGAATACCCCCGGAGCACCAACCATGAATAGAATAAGCCTGCGCTCTATCCCACGGGTTTGATGGTAAAAGTTGTGATTCTGGAAATTGGGCATCGATCCAAGTTACAATAGCCAAATTCTCTGAGATCTTTTCGCCATCCACCGTCAGCAAAGGCACCTTGTGCTTTGGATTGATCGCAAGATATTCCTCACCTAAGTGCTCTGCTTTTCGGAAGTTGAGGGGTATCGTCTCAAAATCAGCACCAGCCTCAGTTAAAGCCACATATGACACCATAGCGCAGGTTATCGGTGCGTAGTAAAGCTTGATATTCATGAATACCCTCCCAAGTTTAGGTTTCGTCACTATATAACCCTCTCCCGACTAATACCAGATTGGTTGGCTTGCCGGGTCCATCAGGTAAGCATATTCTCATCCCTTAATGTTGAATGGAGACAAAAATGGCATCGAGAGATCTAAGTGGTAAAATTTGCATCGTTACAGGAGCAGGCAGTGGCCTAGGCAAGGCGATGACAATTGGTCTAAGCGCCGCTGGCGCAAAAGTTGCAGGGGTTGATATAAACTTAGATGCCGCCGCTGCAACTTCAGCTGAGGGAAACGGAAATATTACTCCTATCCAATGTGATATTACATCCCAGGACGCCGTTGAAGCCGCAATTTCTTCCATAATAGAAGACATGGGCGGCCTGAATGTTTTAATCAATTGTGCTGGTCTCGGTATGTCATGGATCCGCAGGGACTATCTTACAAACCGACTAAATTTTTGGGATACAGAGCCAGAGAAATGGCAAGCCGTGATGGATGTAAATGTTAGAGGGGCCTTCCTAATGGGCCGAACAGTTGCTCCATATTTAATGGCTCAAAACCAAGGTCGAATCGTTAATGTGACGACAAGCCTCAACACCATGATCCGAGGAGGCAATATGCCTTATGGGCAATCCAAAGCCTCCCTGGAGGCAGCCACAGCAAGTTGGGCCGAAGATTTTGACGTTGCTGGCTCAGCTGTGACAGCTAATGTATTGGTCCCGGGTGGTGCTGCAGATACGCCCATGGTCCCTCATGAATCGCCCTACAATAGAGAAAAACTGGTCAAACCTGAGGCCATGGTTGCACCGGCTATTTTCTTGGCATCCGATGACTCAGAGGGCGTTAACTCTATGCGTTTCTTGGGGCGCTTATGGGATCCAGAGGCATCTGATCAAGATAATCTGAAGGCTTCGGGTTCTCCTGCTGCATGGCCAGAACTCGCGGCCGCAGCCGGAGCAGGCCAGCCTAAAACCAGTTAGAATAAACTCCTTTCTATTTAACAACCGATGCCCGCCTTCAACCACACGTCTGATGAGATCTTTCAAACACTCATCAGGCTCGTGGACGAAGCAGGCATCAAGATTATGGAAATTTACCAAACAGAATTCTCGGTTCAAAACAAAAAGGATAATTCCCCGGTAACGGCAGCAGATCAAAAGGCAGAGAAAATTATTGTTGACGGTTTACGAGAGCTTACACCGGATATACCTGTCGTTGCAGAAGAAGAAATTTCCCAAGGCGCTCAGGTAAATATAAGCGGTAATATCTTTTGGCTCGTTGATGCTCTTGATGGAACAAGAGAGTTTATAAATAAACGTGAAGAGTTTACCGTGAATATTGCACTCGTTAGTGAAGAGACCCCTATCCTTGGGGTGGTCGGCGTCCCCGCAAAAGAAGACCTTTATTACGGCGTAAACGCAGGCAAGGCGTTGGTCAGAAAAAATGGAGTCTTTCATCAGATAAAAGCACGCAAACCACCGGCAAAGGGCGCTATCATGATAGCTAGCCGCTCTCACGGCGATAAAAAAGAGGTCCAAAAACTTTTAGATACGATGCCTAATGCCGAACTAAAAATAGCTGGTAGCTCGTTAAAATTTTGTTTGATTGCCGAGGGCAAAGCAGATATTTACCCTCGGTTCGGTCATACGAGGGAGTGGGACACAGCGGCAGGAGACGCCATTCTTCGTGCCGCCGGAGGTAGTGTGCGGACGCCCAATGGTTCGCCGATCATTTACGGGAAGGAACACTTTCTGAATGACGATTTTATTGCACGCGGATGCGACTGATGCAGTCGCCAAAGCAGCAGAATATATAAAAAAAGGGAAGCTTGTCGCTTTTCCAACCGAAACCGTCTACGGACTTGGTGCCGATGCCACCAACGGGAGGGCCGTTGCGGCAATATATGAAGCAAAAAATCGTCCTCAATTTAATCCCTTGATAATTCATGTCTCAAATATCAAAGAAGCCAAAGAAATAGCGGTTTTTGACCGACAGACAGAAGCATTGGCCGGCGTTTTTTGGCCAGGGGCTCTGACATTGGTCTTGCCAAAGGCACGCACTTGTATGGTTTCAGAGCTCGCAGGTGCCGGGCTAGATACCATAGCCATCAGAATTCCCTCAAAAAAAACTGCACTTAGACTAATTAAGGTATCGGGATGTCCGATTGCGGCTCCAAGTGCCAATAAATCAGGGAGAGTTAGCCCCACTCGCGCAGAACATGTCATTGCAGATTTCCGTGACCAGATACCAATGGTACTCGATGATGGGGCGTGCCAAATAGGCCTCGAGAGCACAGTATTAGATTTAACGCATGGCCAACCAACGATTTTGAGAAAAGGTGGGATCTCGCGGGAAGAGATAGAGAAAATTACCGGTCCGATTGCCATTTCTGATAACGATAATGAGAGCCCGTCGGCACCGGGAATGATGTTACGTCATTACGCGACAAAAGCTCCTCTAAGGCTCAACGCGACGGGAACAAACTCTGATGAGGTACTTCTAGCTTTTGGGCCCGAACCGACTGGATCCCAAGAATTTTCTGTCAATTTAAGTCCAACAGCTAACCTGAAAGAAGCAGCCGCTAATCTTTTTGAGATGTTAAGACAATTAGACAAGCTATCGCCCAAGGCGATAGCCGTAATGCCGATCCCAGAGCATGGGCTGGGCGCCGCAATTAACGATCGTCTAAGAAGGGCGGCGGAGAGATAAGATCTTGTCCGACGCCAATCGTTAAGATACACCGGTCTATAGAGATAACTCGTGATCCAACCTTGAGATAGGACGCACATTCATGGACGGACAAATTTTAGAAGACCACTCAGAAATTATAGCGACAATAGAGAGGGTCGTTGGATCAACAGGCATTATTACCTCCGAAGAAGACCTCAAGCCCTATCTAATTGATCAGAAAAAAGCTTACGAGGGACAAGCAATTGCTGTCGTCCGCCCTTCTTCGACAGAGGAAGTGTCAAAAGTTGTAAAACTATGCGCAGAAAACCAAATCCCAATTGTCCCCCAGGGGGGTAACACCGGGCTTTGCGGCGGCGCAACCCCAGATAATTCTGGCAGAACCATCGTCTTAAACCTCTCAAGGATGAATAAAATTAGAGACATCGACCCTCTGAACTACACCATTACAGTAGATGCTGGGGTCATTCTCGCAGAAATACAAAATGCCGCGGACGAATCGGATCGACTTTTTCCACTAAGCCTTGGTGCCGAGGGCAGCTGTCAGATTGGAGGAAATTTGTCCACGAATGCTGGGGGGACAGGTGTTTTAAGGTATGGCACAACCCGAGAGCTGGTTTTGGGCCTAGAGTTCGTGCTCCCCGATGGACGTATTTGGGACGGTATGACGGCCCTCAGAAAAGATAATACTGGCTACGACCTTAAAAACTTATTCATGGGAGCGGAGGGAACACTTGGTATCATTACAGGCGCTGTTCTTAAGCTATTTCCCAAACCAAAAGACGTCCAAACTGCCTTTGTCGCAATCCGTGATAGCGAGGCGGCGATTGATTTACTCGCCAGAGCCCGTCAAATGAGTGATGACCGGTTAACAGCTTTCGAGTGGATGGCTCGGCAAGGCCTGGAATTTGTCTTTAAAAATATTCCAGATACGAGAGAACCCCTCCAAGAAAACTATCGAGAATACATCTTGATTGAACTCACCTCTGGACATGCTGATAGCGGCCTCAGAGAAACCCTTGAGACAATATTGGGCGATGCCATCGAAGACGGTTTAGTTTTGGATGCCGTTCTGGCAGAGAGCCGCGGTCAAGCGCAAGACTTTTGGCGCCTGAGGGAAACTATCCCAGAAGGTCAAATGATTGAAGGCGCAACCATAAAACATGATATCTCTGTTCCTGTTTCAAGCGTGCCGAAATTCCTAAAAAATGCGGAAGCGGCAATCAATCAGTTAGTACCAGGAATCCGCATTTGTGCCTTCGGTCATTTGGGAGATGGAAATATCCATTATAACCTCACGACCCCAAAGGCCGTGAGCCCGAAAACCTTTTTTGATAAGTTGGAAGATATCAATCGGACTATACATGATGAAGCAGTCGCGTTAGGCGGCAGCATTAGTGCTGAGCACGGTATTGGAATGTCAAAAAGGCTTGAGTTAATGCATTATAAATCCGCGAATGCACTCGATATAATGCGAGGTATAAAGCAAGCCCTAGATCCACAAAGCATCATGAACCCTGGCAAAGTTCTTTGACGGTGCCCCATCTTTTGAAAATTAAATCCGGTCTGTAAATACCCCGAGCGATGTGGCCTCGACTTAAGCTTTATTAGTACCGAGAGGAAGGAAATTTCCTCTAAAATTTTATAATTTTTTAGGCTTGCTTTTTACAAGATTTTAGGCGAAAGAACGCCGTCCTGGTTTGGACACCCCTTTACTTTTTTTGATGAGTCCTCGTGATGGCGGAAATCCTCTCTAGCGCAGTCCTGCCTGCAATGCAAAAAGAAGAAAAAGATTATTTCATTGAAAAAAATGGAGTGATTTTCGCGGGTTGTCACGTCCTAGCTGACCTGTGGGGCGCGTGCAACCTGACCGATCCTGATTACATTGAAAGGGCCCTGAAAGAGGCCATTGAAACTTGCGGTGCCACTCTACTTCATATCCATCTCCATCACTTCGGAGAAGAGCAAGGTGTATCAGGAGTCGCTGTGCTCGCCGAGTCTCATATAAGCGTCCACACCTGGCCTGAACGCAGTTTTGCGGCATTTGACATCTTTATGTGTGGCTCTTGTGATCCCGAAGCCGCTTTACCAGTACTCAGGAAATATTTTTTGCCTGAGGACATGAAAGTGGAGATACAAAAAAGAGGTGTCCTGTTGTGAGCAAAAATTGGTTCTCGGAAACCCTTTATTCGGATTTTAAGCAAGCATTCAAGTCAACAAAAATATTGTTTCAAGGCCGAACCAATTTTCAGGACATTGTCGTATTTGAGAATAATAAATTTGGCCGTGTGCTTGCGCTTGATGGTGTAATACAGACCACTGAGGCTGATGAGTTTTGCTATCATGAGATGATAACCCATGTCCCGATGGTAGCTCATGGAAACGCAGAGAATATTCTTATAATAGGTGGAGGAGACGGTGGCGTCCTAAGGGAGGCTCTAAAACACTCTGTCAAACGTGCGACGATGATAGAACTTGATGAGGGCGTTGTCAGGTTATGCGAGGAATATATGCCGACTTTGAGTGCCGGTGCTTTCAAGGACCCCAGAACAGATTTACGCTTTATGGATGGGATAAAATTTGTTGAAGAAACCAAAGAATTCTTCGATGTCATTATCGTTGACTCAACTGATCCCATTGGACCAGGCGAAGTCCTTTTCACGGATAAGTTTTACAAAGACTGTGCTCGACGGCTCACGGATAGAGGAATTCTCGTTACCCAGAGTGGTGTTGTATGGATGCAGGCTGAAGAGGCTAAAGCAACATATCAGCGGTTGACAAAATTTTTCCCAGACGCTGACCTTTACGTGACCCAAGTTCCAACTTATGCCGCAGGCCTAATGGCTCTGGGGTGGGGTTGCAAAGACCCCGGTCCGAAAAAAACCCCAAAAAAATTTGTAGCGGAACGCATCTCACAACTTGGACTTAAAACGCGTTATTACAATGCTGAAGTGCATGCAAGTTGCTTTGCTCTGCCGAGTTATATCGAAACACTTAAACATTAATCTGGAAAATTCAATTATTTTCCAAAGCGAATTTAAGCAACGAAATCAGAGTCTATTTTTCTAATTAAGGCCGACCGTAATAAGAGATATACCAATCGGTAAATTCTTTAACGCCGTCTTCAACAGAGGTAGCGCGATCGGCTTCGAGGCCGTCTAGCTCAGCCCAAGTGACCTCCACATCCCCAGCTTGCATCGGTAAGAATTGTTTTTTTGCCTCAAGTCCAAGGTTTAGCTCGAGTAACTCTATAAAACGCATAAGTTCTATTGAGTGACCAGATCCGATGTTCAAAATTTTAAACGGTGCCGTAGAACTATTACTGGGATTAATGCCCTCTTCCGGGTCTACTACCTGAGCCGGATGTTTATCAAGACAAGAAATCGTTGCCGTAGCCACGTCGTCTATATAGCTAAATGACCTTGCCATTTTCCCCTTATTGAAAATCTTTATTGGTTCCCCCGCCAATATCGCTTTTGCAAAAAGCATCGGAGCCATATCTGGTCGTCCCCAGGGACCGTATACGGTAAAATAGCGTAAGCCAGTACAGGGTAGCTCAAATAAATGCGAGTAGCTATGCGCCATTAGTTCATTTGAACGTTTGGAGGCCGCGTAGAGACTAATCGGATGATCAACACTGTCTCGCGGGCTGAATGGCTGCTTCTTATTATTACCATAGACAGAGCTTGAAGATGCATAAACAAGGTGTTTGACATCAAAATTGCGGCAACCCTCCAAAATATTCAAAAAGCCAACTAAATTGCTTTGGACATAATCTTGAGGCGCACGTATCGAATGCCTTACGCCTGCTTGAGCTGCCAAGTGGATCACGACATCAGGTAAAAAAGAAGCGAACAAGCCCTCGACTTTTTCCCTATCGGCGAGGTCAATCTCGGCTGCCTGGTAGTTGTTAAAAGATTCTAACTTGCTGAGGCGAGCCTTCTTCAGGCCCACCTCATAATATGCATTAAGGTTATCGAGGCCGCAGACGGTATCTCCTCTATCAAGAAGAAATTCGCAAACTCTTGCCCCTATAAAACCCGCACTACCCGTAACAAGAACGTTCAAAACACCCCTCTCACCTAAAGCTCAGTCTAACGTCTCATCGCAAAAAAATCACTAATCTTGCGAGGGAAAGCTATAAATTACTTAGAACATACAAAAACTAAAGGCTTTTTAACTTTAGGCAGTTCCATCGGCAATTGCTGCATCCTTAGCCAACTCATAGAGTTTTTTCCGGTCAATTTTGTTGGTACCGGCAAGCGGTATTTGCTCCATAAAAAATACGCGCCTCGGATGAGCATACGCCGGCGCATTATTGAGTGCATGCTCTTTAACTTGTTCCTCGGATAGATCTGTACCGGCTCGCAGTACAATGAAGGCATGCGGTACATGTGCCTTCAAGCTATTCGGGGCCGGAACGACCACTGCCTGCATAATGTTAGGATGTCGTTCCAGCATGGTTTCAACATCGCAGGGATAAATATTCTCTCCCCCAGTGACAAACATATCATCAGCTCTTCCCACGAAGTAATACCAGCCAGAAGCGTCCCGGCGAAGAATATCGCCTGTATTTAACCACCCATTTTCAAGGTCTCGAGCGGTCGTTTCTGGAAGATTATGATAACCAAGCATTACACCCGGACTTTTGACATGAAGAATGCCCTCATTTTGATTAGGTCCGTCCTCTAAGCGGATCTCCACCCCATCGATTGGATAACCAACCGTTGTTCTTGGGCGCTCGAGACCCTTTGGATGAGACCATGAAAACAGAATTGGACCACCCTCCGTAATTCCATAGTTTAAGTTAATTTTAGCATCTGGGAAACGTGCTTGAAGGTTGTCCAGTAGGGCTTCAGATGCGGGGGCGGAGCCCATACTCATATTTCTAACAGAAGAGAGGTCCGTTTTGTCCAACAATTGCCCTTGTTGAAGCATGAGGGCATACATCGTAGGAACGCCAGTGAGCATTGTCACCCTGTGCTTTTCAATAGCCTCTATATACTGCGCGACATCAAATTTTGGCTGCAACACAATTCTTCCACCTGCTTGGAGCGCAGACTTAATCGCAAGCAGAGCGTTCTTATGATAAAGGGGCGCAGAAATAATCCCACAATCACCTGACGTTAGTCCTCGAGTCTTGACCAGTTGATCGATCATCCATCTCTGCCCCCAATGATGGAGCAGTACGCCCTTCGGCCTTCCTGTTGAACCAGATGTATATGGTTGCTCAGCAACATCTTTAGGTCCTGGTTTAAATACCTCAAAAGACCCATGATCTTGGAAATCTATGTAACTCTTATTATCAAATGAAATATATGCAGTCTTTTCTTCACAGAGCTCACGCAAATCCCCATCCCCAAATACGATTTGGGCATCGGCATCTGCGACTATAAAACGAACCTGCTCCGCAGGAAGTTTCACATTAATCATTACGGGAATGCACCCAACCCGCATTGCCCCAAACAGTACCTCGAGGAACTCAACTCGATTTAACGCTAGAATACCCACCCGGTCGCCAGGTCCTAGACCATGCGAAACCAAACCTCTGGCTACGGCATCGCAACCACGAGACAAAGAATTATAACTGATCTCGCGCGGACTTTCTTTTGTTAACAGATCTATTATGGCAGTGGCATCCGACTTGCTGTGCTCGGCGAATACCTCTCCCAAATTACCTATATTTTCGATCATGGTGTAATAATAATTTTACCTATAACCTCTCGGTCTTCAAGCATTCGCACCCCCTCCGCTGTCTGCTCCAGTGGCAGTACGGTATCCACAATTGGACTAAGCTTACCCTCACTAATTAACTGCATCAGACGTTCTAAATCTTCTGGTAACCAGCTATTGGAGCCCAATACTTTTAGTTCAAATGACCAAACATACCTGAGGTCCGTTTTCGGATCGAAACCAGCCGTGGCCCCACAGGTTAATATTTTCCCGCCGCGCCTAGTTACCTTGAAGGAGTTGACCCAGGTATCTCCCCCCGTAAAGTTTATGACTACGTCTACACCTCCTTCAAACTTGCGACGGTGAGGCTTAGTAAATTTGTTCCAGATCCATTTTACGAAATCTTCTTCCTTGTAGTTGATAACATGATCTGCACCCCAACTCGTTAGGGCCTCTAGTTTCTCCTGGCTTGAGCCGCAAGCGACGACTTCACATCCCATCATCTTTGCCAACAAGACACAGCAGGAACCCACTCCCCCGCTTGCGCCAAGAATCAACACGCGTTCTCCACCTGAGATCCCGCCATTCGCAAACATCATCCGGTGCGCTGTTCCGTAGGCCACAGGCAAAGACGCTGCTTGCTCATAAGAGCACCCTTCCGGAATTCGAATTAGCCGAGGCGCATCTACAAGACAATACTCTGCCGTTCCCCCATTCAGCATCTCGCCCATCAAACCCTTGGTGGGATCAGTCGGATCAAGTGGGTTGACCAAGACACGATCGCCAACCTTCCAATCTGAAGTCCCTGACCCCAGCTCTACAATTTCCCCAGCTACATCAAGCCCAGGAATAATAGGGAGAGGCAACTTAATTCCTGGCATACCTCTGCAAGTGAAGACGTCATGATAGTTTAAAGAAGTTGCTTTAACACGTATGATTACTTGTCCATCACCAACGACCGGATCTGGAAAATTTTCATCCAGGGTTAACTTATCAATCCCGCCTTGCTCTTGAAGACACACTGCGCGCATCAAAACACTCCTATTCGTAATTTTAAATTTATAAAAGCTGGTATCAGCGGTTAACCCGCGAGTATCCGCCCGTCAAGTGGATAGCTCATATAGCTGTCGCAAATTAGGGCCCTCTTCAATACAATTTCCACCGTATATATGAATAGAAATAGCCCTTTGCGTGGTCCTATTTGAGATCTTGTGAATATTAGGTCTCCCCCAGGGCAAAGCAGAGCATCCACCCTCTTCAAATGTCTTTGTTCGCTCCAAATTTACCTCGCCCGGACCACTTTCCGAGAAAAAGGATTCCTCAACCTCGCCTTCATAAACGCCCATCGCACACCAGGACCTATGATCATGTATCGGTGTTTCAGCACCGGCGGGCCAAACCATCGAAAAAATCGAGAATTTACCTTTCGGACAAATGAACACTGGATTTCTTGCATAACCTTGATGAGTACAAAGAGCCTCTGCCTCTAAAAGCAAAGATGGTTCAGCGAGCAAACTAGGCAGAATACCAATTATTCTTCTTGGGATATCAGTCTCAGGCACCGTCGCAATCATTGTGGATGCGCTGGCACAAAAGTTGGCCAGTGCTCTTTCCCCAGAGGCTGACCTTTTTTCCGTTACCTGATTTGTTATGGGGCCGTGCATGATTCAATCGTTTTCTCTGAACCCAGCCTAAACAATATTTTTTTTTATAAAAGAGTTATTTTAATAATAATTACTTAATTATTAAAATAATTTAGAATTTTACACTAATTTTCTGCAGGTCTTGCTTTTCGTTGGTGCTCAAAGTGCAAAAATCAAACTTTAAAAGATCGAACCCATCTCTCAACCTCGAAAACATGGGGATCATCGGCACCTATTTTTCTGAGCGCTTTAGCCAATTTAGTTACATACTCATCGTTGGGCCCACTCGGTCCGCAAGCGCTCGATATTTGTCGCGCAATTTTTTTGGGCGCTGCCTCGCCCAAGAATTCAGGGTTATCTGGGGTTGCGACATAAACCGAGGCAAAAACTTTTTCATGGTTTTCGAAAAAAACAGGAAGAAGTTCGAGCTGGTAGCCCCCCTTTTCTCTGTAATCCAATAATTCTATCGTTTCAGTGTATCTATCTGGCGCAATATTGTAAGCTATACCGACGCAAATCTCTCGTTCATCAGGAACCATTGTGACAACACGACCGGGAGCTCCTGGGGTCCCTCTGTGATCGGTGGACCCTTGCCAAAACACGCGTCTCCAACCCTTGATATACCCTACCCTACTTTGAATGAAGGAAAAATCGGGTCGCCAAATTAAGGAACCGTAGCCAAAAATCCAGAAACTATTTGAGACCATGAAGTCCTATACGCAGAGCTTGGGCCACTGCTCCCCTTGCGCCAATATGACAATTGTTGCTCCCATGGCATCAGATTGGTTTATCTTAATTATTCCATCGGACAGTCGCGTATAATTAATACCTTCTTTTGCGAAGAAAGACTTTGTTTTCGACAAATTTTCGGACTGCAAAATAACAGCCGCCATGTAGGGTAAAGCGGGTATTTCTATCTGGGGCAAAAGCTCCAGACATTTCTTTTCGCTGACGATCGATATTTGACCTCTATCAAGATCAATCTTGAAATGCTCACCTGTGCCATGTGCTGCCTTGCCAGTAAACCTAGAAAACCTATCAGTAGTATTCTCAGGGTTAGAGACCGCGATCAGAACACCTTTTAGAGCAGATAAGCCATTATCTATGGCAATGAGATCTTCACGCCAAACAAGGTCAGGTGTTTCTTGACGCAAAATTTGAATCCGGCCTTCCTCCATACAGTCTGGAGGGACCCTCAAGACAGTAAATGCGACCTCTGTTTCCTGACCATTTTCTAGCTGGATAGGACGCCGAAGTTTAACAGGTTCTTGCGGAGAGAAGCCCTCCCTTTCCAAACGGCCGAATGCGGTCTCTGTATCATCAACGGTAAAAGCAACAAGATGCACTCCCGTGTAACGCTCAACTGACTTGATTAACTGTCTCGCCAATGGAGTCGTATCTTCTCCATCAACTGTCGTCAGAATTTCGAGGTACCCTCTCCGTAGCATCGCGCATCTGTTTCCCGTACCCGCTGGGATCGGTGCGCCTCCCGATGGATTTAAATTATTTTGCGCAACAAAAGGCGTTAGCTTAAATCCAAGTTTCTCGAAGGTCTTGCTTGCTGCTGAAATATCCGGGACGAACCAAGCAATATGATCTAGAAAAATTTCTTTGCCTTGCGGCACCTGTGTGTCAATCATTTTGCAAAATGTATTCATAATAACTGTACATGGAAGTAGCCCTAAACACTCATAGTTAAAACGTTAAAGTTTAAAAATATAATGCAGCAAGCCTATTCCAATAAATTAATACTAAAATAACAAAATACCTTAATCTTTTACTAATATACGAGAGAAACCGATGGAAACGCCGGTTTGCATTATCATTGCAAAAATAAAACCCCTCGATTTTTTAAATATACTCTTGTATTGACCGATAATTTCGAACAATTAGCCGAAAAAACTTTGGATTCCTGCAATAATCTTATATCACAAGCTTTCCTAAAGGCAGTTGCATAGTAGATGAAACAGGATAAAAAAATATACGTTGCGGGGCACACCGGCTTAGTAGGTTCCTCCATTTTAGGGCTTTCTGATAACGGCATTTTCTGAAATTATCAAAGAACGCACAAAGAACTCGACTTGGCGGATCGAACCCAAGTCGAACAGTTTTTCGCTTCAGAGAAACCAGAATATGTTTTCTTGCCGCTGCAAAGGTGGGAGGGATTTTGGCCAACAAAACCCTTGGTGGGGATTTTATCAGAGAAAATTTATATATTCAGACAATCGCTATAGATATTGCATATCGTGCCGGAGTAAAAAAGTTCATTTTTATTGGTTCGAATTGTGCATATCCTGGCTTTCTCCCAACCCTCTGAAAGAAGAGTATTTGCTTACAGGAGAATTAGAACCGACGAACTTGCCATTCGCGGTAGCAAAAATCGCAGGAATAAAAATGTGCGAGGCATATAAAAATCAGTTTGGTTTTAATGCCCTTACGATTATGCCCTCAAGTGTTTATGGTCCTGGCGATAGTTTTAACCCCGAGGAAAGCCATGTCATCACAGGTATGATGCGTCGCTTTCATGAAGCAAAATCAAGGAATGAAGGCAATGCAGCGATCTGGGGTTCAGGAGAACCTTTGAGAGAATTTATCAATTCTAAAGATTTAGCGAGAGCCTGTATTTTCTTAATGCAGAACCAAACAGATCTTGACTTGATAAATGTGGGGACATCCGAAGAGGTGTCTATAAAAGAACTAGCCGTCTTAATAAAAAAGGTTGTTGGATTTAGCGGAGATCTCATATTTGACAGAAGCAAGCCTGATGGAATGCAGAGAAAACTTTTAGACAGCAGTCGAATATTTGAAATGGGATGGCGGCCCTCTATAACGTTAGAGGCAGGACTTAGAGAGCTATATGAGACATTTCTTACTTCAAAGGCCGCACGAGGGTTGTCAATCCATGTTGGAAATTAGCCCGGAATTTAAGATTATAAATTGGTAACCCTCAAATTTGGTCTTTTCTGATAGAATGATTTTAACTTGGCACTTAACCTATGGTTTATAGGCCTTTTGTGACGATAAAACCAAAAGTTACGGATTTAAAATGAATAGAATATTGGTTACGGGAGGCGCAGGTTTTTTAGGCTCACATTTGTGTGATCGCCTCATAAGGGATGGTATGGATGTTTTATGCGTCGATAACTTTTATACCGGTAGTAAAGAGAATATCTCTCATCTGTTAGCAGATAAAAACTTCGAACTAATGAGACATGATGTTACCTTTCCTCTTTATGTCGAAGTAGATCAGGTATTTAACCTCGCATGCCCTGCATCCCCAATTCACTATCAGTCCGACCCTGTTCAGACCACCAAAACTAGTGTCCACGGGGCAATTAATTTATTGGGCCTCGCGAAACGGGTTGGGGCAAAAATCCTACAAGCGAGCACAAGTGAGATATATGGAGACCCCGAAGTTCACCCTCAAACAGAAGATTATTGGGGCCGGGTAAACCCGATAGGATTGAGAAGCTGCTATGACGAGGGAAAACGGTGCGCGGAGACCCTGTTTTTTGATTACCATCGACAGCACGCTTTATGCATAAAGGTTGTTAGAATCTTCAATACCTATGGACCTCGCATGCACCCAAATGATGGACGGGTGGTAAGTAATTTTATCGTCCAGGCTCTCAGCAATGAAGACATAACCATTTATGGTGACGGTTCGCAAACGCGAAGCTTTTGCTACGTTGATGATTTAATTAATGGGTTGATTGCCATAATGGCTACTGAAAATTCATTTACAGGGCCTATAAATTTAGGAAATCCTTTTGAGTGCACAGTCGTTGAACTAGCAAATAAAATTATAAACCTTACAAATTCTCGAAGTAAAATAGTGTTTAAACCGCTTCCTGAGGACGACCCAAAACAACGCAGACCCGATATTGGCCTGGCGCAGAGCAAATTGAATTGGTCTCCTGAAATCCCTTTGGACGACGGTCTGAAGCAAACAATAAGATATTTCAAAGACTATTTGAACTCATAAACCCGGGAGCCTCTCGGCAAGATGTTTAACTATTTTAGCGATAGTTTAATATTAAACCGCAACGATAAACACGAGTTAGCTACTTATTTTTACTTAAGTTTTCTCTGAGGCCTAAGACTTCGATCTGACAAGCTTTTAGGCAGGTTTGGCGGCAATACACTCGACTTCAACTAAGTAGTTAGGATCAGCAAGTCCAGAAACGATTAGGAATGTCGATGCAGGCTTAATATCACCCCAAAACATCTCTCTGACCTTTTGATAACCGGGTCGATCTTCACGATTTACGAGGAAGGTCTTCATGAAAACGACATCCTCTAGTCTATAATCTGACGCTGAAAGTACCCTCTGAATACCTTCAAAAGCCAATTCAGCTTGAGGTTCAATTCCTTTAGGCACATTGCCATTCACGTCCACACCAGTCTGACCTGCGACATAGAGAAATGTGCAATTGGAGGGCGTCTCAACTGAGTGATGATAATTAGCCGGAGAGGGAACACCAGGAGGATTCGAGTACTTGTGAGGCATTTGATACACTCTATATTTCTAACTGAATTGAGAGAACATTCCCTCAAGTCTTAAAATGCTAGTCATATAATGACGCTTTTAGGGACCCTTATTCAACAACTCAAATACACGTCAAGTCCAGACTTCGTCCCAAGAACCCTTTGTTGCGGCTTTTGAATATTCTGTCGCCCGGTTTTCGAAGAAATTTGTATGCTCAACACCATTGAGTATTTCATCCAACCAAGGCAGCGGATTTGCTTCTATTCTAAATATCGGCTGTAGTCCGAGCTGAATAAGGCGACGGTCTGCAATATAGCGAATATATTCTTTGACTTCCGGCGCATTTAGACCTTCAACACCACCAAGTTCGAAAGCAAGGCTTATAAACGCGTCCTCATGTTCCACGACAGTCGAACAAGCGACGTAAATTTCTCTCTGCAGCTCGTCCGTCCAAATTTCTGGATTCTCTGACACAAAGGTTCGGAAAAGCTTGATTATAGATTCGGTATGCAACGACTCGTCACGAACAGACCAAGAAACGATCTGTCCCATTCCCTTCATCTTATTGAAGCGGGGGAAATTTAAAAGGATCGCGAAAGAAGCAAACAATTGCAGCCCTTCTGTAAAACCGCCGAACACTGCCAATGTCTTGGCAATATCTTGCTTGCTGTCGATATTAAAACCCTGCATGTAGTCATATTTAGCTTTCATCTCTTTGTAGTGCAGGAAAGCCTCATATTCAGTCTCAGGCATACCTATCGTATCGAGAAGATAGGAGTAGGCTGCTATATGGACCGTTTCTATATTTGAGAAAGCAGCCAACATCATCTGCACCTCAGTGGGCTTAAAAACCTTGGTGTAGTGCTTCATGTAACAATTATTAACTTCGATATCCGCTTGAGTAAAAAAACGGAAAATTTGGGTGAGAGTATGACGTTCTTCTTTAGCAAGCTTATGATGCCAATCTTTGACATCATCTGCCAACGGGACTTCTTCGGGAATCCAGTGCACGCGCTGCTGGGTTAACCATGCATCATAACACCAAGGATATCTAAAAGGTTTATAAACTACATTTTCATCAAGAAGCGACATTATCATCTCCAGGAGATTTGATTCTTGTTAAGGGTTTGGCTTCATTTAAGCAAAATTAAATAATTACTGACAGGAAAGACATTCCTCATAATCATTTTCATTATCTTCTGCGTTATTAAGAGCGGAGGCTGCCAAAGGTATTTCAATCGCATCAGGAGATGGTACAGGCATACTCCCTTTCGAGAGATATGAAGGTTCATCCTGATTCTCAATTTTCTGGGAAACTGCTTCGGCACGCTGAATTGACTTAGATCGACAATAATAAAGAGACTTCACACCCTTTTTCCATGCACTCCAGTGAATGTCGTGAAGTTCTTTTTTATGGACATCGGAGGGTATAAAGACATTTACCGATTGTGATTGACAAATAAACTCACTGCGATCTCCTGCTAATTCTATAACCCATCGCTGATCAAGCTCAAAAGCTGTCTTAAAAACATCCTTTTCTTCTTCAGATAAAAAATCTAGATGCTGCACCGATCCCTCATTAGTCGTAATAGATGACCAGATTTCAGGCGTGTCCTTACCTTTCTCAATGAGTAACTTTTTCAGATAGCGGTTGCGCACTGTAAAGCTACCTGACAAGGTTTTGTGAGTATATGAATTAGCGGCTATCGGCTCTATCCCAGCGCTCGCGCCGCCACAAATAATAGAAATTGAT
>JAYQSL010000004.1:0-92203 GCA_038146865.1 Rhodospirillaceae bacterium | reverse complement strand
CTGCCTTAGATTTACTCGACCGGCATTGGGTGTAAGGTGTCTTTAAGAAAAACAGGGAGACATCATGAAAACACTTTTCATTGCCGCATTGGTTGGCCTACTCGTCGTACCCGTCGTGGGAAATGCAAATCAGCATAACAGAGCTCGAAGCATGGACTGGGACCAGATTCGGTCTTATCAGCAATTGAATAAAATTATTCAATTTGGCCTGGACAGGGAAAAAAAGGTTCTGAAAGACATCCGCGCAGTGGAAAACGGGTTCAAAGCCGCCGCAAAAAACGCCCCTGATAAGATCCAGAGAGACTTAGCGTTGGCATTGGCGGCAGATTATGCAAAAAAACGGAAACAAATTGAAAAAGATATTGGGGTCGCCACTCAGAGAATTAGAGACAATGAGCGAAAAGTGTGTGGTCTTTATAATGCGAATGAAAGGCTGAAACACAAAGCGTGCTTTGTTTCTCAAAGGAGAATAGATAAACCCAACAATCGCGTTTGGATGCCATGATGTGAGCGGGCGAACGCAACACAACATATAGTATTTCGGTGTCAGTTTACACCACTATTTATTGTGTCCGACGGCGAAAATTGCTATAATTATTAAAATGGTCGAGTTGTAGGTTAGTTCTTCCCTCTCACCGATAACTCCCATTTTACCCTGAAGAGACCCCCAAGAGCTGCCACCGCTCAAGGGGGTTTCTTCATTTTTACCCTTAAGGAATTTGAATGGCTTCGGGATTACTCCAAAAAGAGAAAGGATATCTGTACGGCAAGGATGCTCTGATGCAGCCTTTGCTCGATGCCTATGCTCAAACTGGCAAAACACCGTCACCCAGTGATGCAGCAAGGCTTGGGCTGCTTGGATACATCGCACCGGTTCGATCACCATACCTCGATGTCGATGAAACCAGTGATGATATTCGTCTTGAAGGTTCTACCCCTGAATTTGTCAGGGATGCTTACGGCGCTGTTATGGCACCGATGGATGTCGCAACCGGTAAGGTTTCGCCTGACGAAGGTGCCAATCGAGCTTTAAATCTGATTGGTGTCGGCACTTTTTTGTCATCGAAACTGACAAGCTCCTCTGCATTCTATGGAGACCAAGAAGGCATAAAAACAACACGAGATAAACACCGCGGGGCAAACGATTGAACTGGCCTCAATGATAAGAAAATGCGAGGATTCTGAATGAGTTTGCTCACTCAAAAGGATGTGGCAAAGCAGCTTGGTATCGCCCCTGCAAGTGTCCGATCTTTAACCAAGCAAGGTCTTTTGGGTTTTGTGCAAATTCCGGGTCTTAACAAGCCGAAATATACACAAGCGCAGATTGATACGTTTATAGAGAGGGTCTCCAGATGTCACGCAAAAGACAACCTAGAAAAGGACGAAAGCCCCGCCTCCCGGACAATATGTATTGGCGAAAAAATACAATTTACGGACAGTTCCAAATCAATGGGCAACGTCACCAAATTTCCCTTGGAACAAACGACATTGAAGAAGCCCAGAAAGTCCTCGACGAGAAGATCGCACAAGCGTGGAAGCATTCTTTAGACGGCAAACAGCGCCGCAGTTTTAAAGAGCAGTTCGATTACGTTTACCCAAGACGCTGGGAGAAACGCGCAACGGCAGAATGGCATCGGCAAATTTCAGAGCAGATTATTGCGACCCTTGGTGACTTTTACCTTGATGAAGTTTCTGAAGATTGGTGCTGGAAATACATAGAAAAAAGACGCTCAACTGGTTCTCGTATAAACACTGTAAACCCAAAACCAATTTCAGACGGGACCATTAACAAAGAGTTAGCATTTATTAAAAGAGTTATGCTGACGGTAGATGAAGACGATTACTACATGCCGAAAAAGCGGCAAATGGATAATCGGGGTGCTCCCACCTTCCCCATCGTACAAATTGCTCGTCGAAAAACTGATGAACAACGAACTAACCCGCTAAGAGATGAGGCTGAAGCATTTGAGTTGATCAATGAAATGGTCGCTCACGCTCGACCGATAATTTTAACCATGCTGTTAACAGGTTTACGGCGGGAAAATGTGATGCAGCTTGATATAAAGAAGAATATCAGGTGGAACCAAAGACAGATCGTGGTCATACAAAAAGGTGACAAAGAGCACGTGGTTGGAATGTGCGATGATCTTTATTACTTGCTTAGGAATGTTGTTGGAGAGCGAACATCAGGGCCGGTTTTCATATTTGGGATTAATGGCTGCAAATGCATGAACTGCAACGAACTTAATCAGCGCACCGGTAAACCAAATACGCAGGCATTAAAGGGACGTATAAAAAGCATTCGAACAACCTTCTACACGGCTCGAAAACGGATCGGTCGAGAAGATGTTCGAATCCACGATTTAAGGCACACGCTTGGGACTTGGCTCAATGCGCGAGGTGTCGATATTAACATTATAAAAGAGATATTAGGGCATACAGATATCGCGACGACCCAAAGATATCTCCACGTTAATGTCGATACAGGGCGCGATGCGATCAACGACAAAGTTGGGTTTTCGCTAACAAAAGGTGAACAAAACCGGGCCTATTGTGACGACAAAAGTGACGACACCCCCCTAAAAGCCGTATCATAACCCCCCAGCGGCTACTCATAAAGTATTGGTATTACTGGCTTTTATTGGTCGGGGTGGACGGATTCGAACCGCCGACCCTCTGCTCCCAAAGCAGATGCGCTACCAGGCTGCGCTACACCCCGTAGCGTGCATAATTATGCGTTAATGTCCAATAGAGCAAGCGGTATTAAGCTTGCCAATAAGAAAACATAGAGTTCTACTCCTATTGATTTACAACAAAAATAGCTAGATCCCATGACCACAATTTCGTTGAAGCAAGCTGAGTTAATAATTGACGCTATATTCGCTGAGGCGGAAAAGGTCGGGGATAAGCCCATGGCAGTAATTGTCACTGACCAAGGAGCCTCCCCGGTTGTTTTTAAAAAACAAGATGAGTCTTCGATGATCCGCTATGAAATGGCTTATGGGAAAGCTTATGCCTCCCTGGCAATGGGTCGATCAAGCTCGCTTGTTAGATATCGAGCGGAACAACGGCCATTGTTCATGGATTATCTTTTTAAGGCATCAGAAGGAAAAATTTTTGCAGAGGATGGGGGCATGCTCATCCGAGATACCAAGGGCGATATCCTGGGGGCTATTGGCGTAACTGGAGAGAGGCCAGAACGAGATGAAGAACTCGCGAATATAGGAATAAGGGCTGCGGGTCTTCTCACTGATCACGATGCAGCCGATTTAGGCCGAAAAGCAAGATTGGAAAATTAACTCGTTTTCTTGCGACCCAATTAACCCTCAATTTTTAAAGTACGGATGGAAAACCTGATCCCCACGTTTTAACCCAATCCGATTTGATGTTCCTCCATTCAACTCTAAAACGGCTATTACCGTTTCTTCCGAACTAATGACATTTAGAGATAACGGCACTGTACGTTCTACAATTTTTTTAACGATACCTTTTGAATTTATGAAGACCATATCCAGCGGAATAAAAGTATTTTTCATCCACATTTTCACGATTGATTGGTATGGGTAGATGAAAAGCATTCCTTGATCTTTAGGAAGGCTCCGCCGAAACATAAGGCCCGCCTCCTGTTGGCTTGGGGTACGAGCAACCTCCACATTAAATTTTATCTCAGCGCCATCAACTCGAATTATCAGACTTTCTAATTTTTCTGATGCGGCAAAGGCAGCGCCTTTTTCATATGAAAAAGCACTGAACAAAAAGACTGCAATGATGATTAAAGTAAGCCGCATCACTCTAAAAAACCAAATCACAATCCATGCCGGTTGAAAAATTCAATTCGATTTTAATTGCTCACCAATCGAACATGGGTGGCTTGCTTGCCCTTCACTCCCTCACCATAACGAAACTCGATCTCCGCTCCCGGATTGAGATCGTTAATCCCCGAACGTCTGAGGGTAACCATATGAACAAATACATCTAACGAGCTATCATCTTTCGGGGAGACAAACCCATAGCCTTTGGACGCGTTAAACCATTTGACAGTGCCCAAGATAAAATCGCCCTCGGGTTCTAGGTCTGAGGTTTCTTGAGCCCATTTGAATCTTGAAGTCTTATGCCCCTCTCCTTCTGAGGCTGTGCTTTTATCAACTTCAATGACGGAAACAGCCTGCAAACCCCTGGGGCCTTCAGCGACTTCTGCTCTGACTGTCATTCCAGGCGATACAACATCAAAGCCAGATTGCTTCAAAATCGTCAGGTGCAAAAAAATGTCTGGCGACCCATCCTTTGGGGTAACAAAACCGAACCCTTTGGAGCCATTGAACCACTTTACTACACCAACAACTTCTGTTGATTGAACGCTAGAATGCGATACACCTTGATCACTCATTCGCCTCCCCCAATCGACCTTACGGCCGCTTTTTTTATTACGCCGAGAAAAATCTACCACTGCGCTATTTTTTATTCAGGACTATTATACCCAATTTTAGTCCCTAATCTAAAAAAAATTGGATAGTTCGGGGTAGAAATTCCCAAAAGGCCATAATAGGCTCCGGGTGTTGAAGACCTAATTTTGTTTAATAACACGCGGGGCCACCTTCTGACATGAACAGAAAAGACCTCATACATGCCTTATCCATTGGTGGGCTTCTTTTTGGAGTCTGGCTCCTCCTCTCAGGTATATTTATTCCTTTCATAATCTCTCTTGGGATCCTCTCCTGCGCTGCGGTTATTTGGGTTACAATTCGAATGGATATAGTCGATCACGAAGGCCATCCTCTTCATCTTACTTGGAGAGCTCTTGTTTATTGGGGCTGGCTGATAGTCGAGATCATCAAGGCAAACATTGATGTCGTAAAACTGGTGCTTTCGCCAACATCAAAGATCTCACCGACCATGGTCCGAGTCCGAGCATCGCAGCAGACCGATCTTGGGCAAGTTGTTTATGCGAATTCAATTACCCTAACTCCGGGAACAATATCGGTTGACGTAGCCAACAATGAAATTCTTGTTCATGCCCTCTCCGAGAGCGGTGCAAGAGATCTCTTAGGTGGAGAAATGGACCGTAGAGTTTCAAAAATGGCCGGAGAATAACCATGACCATGTTTGCGGCAGCAGCTTTTGCACTCCTTGTGACCATGTTGATTGCGTTGGTAAGAGCCTTCCTAGGCCCATCGATTTACGATCGCATCTTGGCGGTCAATATGGTCGGAACCAAAATTGTCCTTTTAATAGCAGTGTTGGGATTTTTAATGGGCCGACCAGATTTTATGGATATCGCACTGGTCTATGCCTTGATAAACTTTATTGGGGTTATCGCTGTCCTAAAAGTCCTTAAGTACGGCGACCTTGCTCGGTCCGGCGAAGACGAAAAGCCACTCTAATGGCGCTCTTTATCGAAATATCGTCTTGGATTCTGATTTTAATCGGAGCCTTCGCCCTTGTCTGCGGTGCAATTGGAGTTCTCCGTTTTCCTGACGTTTACACACGGATGCATGCTGCGAGTATCACAGATACCCTCGGCAGTGCCGCAATTCTAATCGGGTTGATGTTGCAGGCCGGACCGACACTAATATCGGCGAAACTAGGGCTAATCTTGATATTCATATTTATTACCAGCCCCACATCTAGTTTTTCTCTTGCACATGCTGCTCTGAGCAGCGGTGTTGAGCCAGAGCTCAAAAATGACTGGCGAGATGAGCATCCAACTCAACAAACAAAGAATTCTGAGGAGAGAGAACAATAGAAACCGTCGTTAACATAGTCTTGCTCTCGTTTATGGCAATCACCGTAATCGCCATCGTTAAGATAAGGAATTTATTCGCTGTGGTGATGTTAGGCAGTATTTTTAGCCTTTTAGCCGCGGCCATGTTTGTTGTGCTTGATGCCGTCGATGTTGCCTTTACCGAAGCATCCGTTGGAGCGGGGATATCGACCGTTTTAGCCTTGGGTACACTTGCGTTAACAACAGATCGGGAAAAAAAACCAATGCACACGAAGTTGGTTCCACTTTGTGTCGTATTCCTGACCGGGGCTGCGCTGATTTATGGGACCTTAGATTTAGCTCCGTTTGGGTCTAAAAACGCGCCGGTTCATACGCATGTCGGACCGACCTATCTGGCCGAGGCTCAAGAGAAAACTACGGTTCCTAATGTAGTGACCGCTGTCCTCGCCAGCTATCGAGGTTACGACACTCTGGGCGAGGTAACCGTGATTTTCACGGCCGGGATTGGGGTCATATTACTTTTAGGCAATTGGCGAAGAGAAAGAGACTCAGGAGACGATCAAAATGCGTAGTTACCTGGTCTTAAGAGTTGTCTCAAAGCTACTGATGCCCTTTATCCTTCTATTTGCTCTTTACGTTCAATTTCATGGAGATTTTGGGCCTGGTGGTGGTTTTCAGGCCGGGGTGATTTTTGCCTCAGCGTTCATTCTATATGCTTTAATTTTTGGAGTTAAAGACGCAGGAGCTGTATTACCAAGGGGAATCTTGAGGTTCGGGATAGCCATGGGCGTGCTCCTCTACGCTGGCGTAGGTGTTTTCAACCTACTCGTTGGAGGCAACTTTCTCGATTACAATGTCATGGCGAAAGATCCAACGCTTGGACAACATCTAGGGATCTGGCTTGTCGAACTTGGGGTTGGACTAACCGTTGCTTCCGTTATGGTCACAATCTTTTTTACATTTGCTGGGCACAGAGATAGGCCTCAGTAATGTTTCTAGACTACTTTAATTATTGGATTGTTGTGTTTTTGATGATGGCAGGTTTTTACATCGTCATCGCGCATGACAATTTAATAAAAAAGATCGTTGGGCTAAATATTTTTCAGGCCTCAGTTTTTGTCCTTTACATAAGTTTTGGGAAAATCACTGGTGGCACAGCCCCTATTATCGCAGAAGGGTTTTCTGTTTACTCAAACCCGTTACCTCACGTGCTTATACTCACGGCAATCGTAGTCGGCGTTGCAACAACGGCCCTTGGGCTCGCTCTTGTTGTTAGAATAAACGAAGCTTATGGGACTATCGAGGATGATGAGATCCATAAGGCAGACGAGGAAGAAGATTAATGGTTGCCCATTTTCCCGCTCTTCTCGTTATAATACCTTTGATTGGCGCGCCCATCTGCATGTTAGTGCGCGTGCGAGACTGGTCTTGGGCAGTAGCAACAATCTGCACATGGGCATCATTTGCGATCTCCTGGTTGCTTTTACAGCAGGTAATATCCGACGGTTCCATTAGCTACCAGATGGGGGGCTGGGCTCCCCCAATAGGTATTGAGTATCGGATCGACATGGCAAACGCTTTTGTTATGCTGATCGTTACCGGTATCGGATCAGTTATTATGCCTTATGCAAGGGAAAGCGTGAGAGCAGAATACGGTGTTCGTCGAGTTTATTTCTTCTACACAAGCTATCTTTTGTGTTTTTGCGGCCTTCTCGGAGTGGCTGCCACTGGAGATGCTTTCAATCTATTTGTTTTCTTGGAAATAAATTCCCTTGCCACCTACGTTTTAGTCGGAATGGGAAAAGACCGCCGAGCTCTAACGGCCGCATACCAGTATTTGGTCCTCGGCACAATTGGGGCAACCTTTATCGTTATCGGGATCGGCCTTTTATATGCTGAAACCGGCACTTTAAACATGTACGATCTGGCTGATCGCATCGAGAAGGTAGGTGCCAGCAGAACTATAGGAGCGGCGTTCGCTTTCCTCGTCGTCGGGATTTCCCTGAAACTCGCTCTTTTCCCGCTGCACTTATGGCTGCCCAATGCCTACACTTACGCCCCATCAATGGTCAGCGCTTTTTTAGCCGCTACAGCTACTAAGGTTGCCGTATACGTGCTCCTCAGATTTTTGTTTTCGGTTTTCAATATTGAGCTAACGTTTGATGTCCTTCCCCTAGACTACATCCTCGCTGCACTGGCAGTTATTGCGATGTTTGCCGCGTCCACTGTTGCTATTTTTCAAGAAAATTTAAAAAGGATGCTGGCATACTCCAGCGTTGCTCAGATTGGTTACATTGTTTTAGGAATAAGTCTCCACAACGCCGCGGGTGTTACAGCCAGCGTTCTGCACCTTTTTAATCACGCCATCATAAAGGGAGGAATGTTCTTAGCGCTGGGCTGTATCGTTTACCGTCTCGGGACCGTAAACATCCATCATTTGCAGGGGATTGGCAGACGAATGCCACTGACGACAGCTGCCTTGGTTACAGGTGGACTCGGTTTAATAGGAGTACCCCTCACGGCAGGCTTTGTCAGCAAGTGGTATCTTGTTATTGCCGCGATCGAAAAAGGCTGGTGGCCACTAGGGTTATTAGTTCTCCTTAGTTCCCTTCTTGCTGTTGTATACGTTTGGCGAATAGTAGAAGTGGCTTACATGAAACCTGTACCAGAAAATGCCGAGCAAGTGGAGGAAGCGCCCAGTTCTCTGCTTTTCCCAACTTTTATTTTAATTGGGGCAAGTATCTATTTCGGCATTGATACTGACCTTCCGTTGGATGCGGCTATTGAGACCGCCAAGCAACTTACGGGGAACGGCGAATGACCTCGAGCACTGCAATCGCCTTTGCCATAGGTGTTCCTTTACTCGGAACATTACTTATACTTTTACACAAGCGTTATCCCAATATCAGAGAAGCTATTACACTGGGGACAGCCGCTACATTATTTCTGATCGTCCTCTCGATCTTGCCTGAGGTCCTCGCCGGTGAACGGCCAAATCTCACTTTTATCGAGTTTTTACCAGGTATATCTATCGCATTTGAAGTTGAGCCACTGGGTATGTTGTTCGCGATGATTGCGTCAGGCCTATGGATAGTCACAACTTTCTATTCAATCGGCTACATGCGTGGTCACCATGAAAAGAACCAGACTAGGTTTTACGCCTGCTTCGCTATAGCAATTTCCAGCACGATGGGTATTTGTTTTGCTGGCAACATGCTCACGTTATTCATTTTTTACGAAGTATTAACTCTTTCAACATATCCCCTTGTAGCACACCACCAATCTCCAGAAGCGAAAGCCGCGGGAAGGGTATACCTAGGCATTTTGATTGGAACCTCAATCGGGTTTCTCCTACTGGCCATCCTTTGGACCTGGCATCTAACCGGAACTCTCGATTTTGAAGAGGGCGGAATTCTATCTGGGAAGGCAGACGGGCCATTGGCTGGCATCCTGTTATTTCTCTACATGTACGGTATCGGAAAGGCCGCATTAATGCCGATCCACCGTTGGTTGCCTGCTGCAATGGTGGCCCCTACCCCGGTTAGCGCGCTGCTGCATGCCGTCGCGGTTGTAAAAGCCGGAGTATTCTCCGTGGTAAAAGTAATTGTATACATATTTGGTACTGACTTTTTATCGAGCATCCATCACGACGACTGGCTCATGTACGTAGCCGCATTTACGCTAGTTGCCGCATCTTGCGTTGCATTAACCAAAGACAATCTGAAAGCACGGCTCGCATATTCAACAATAAGCCAATTATCATATGTCATACTCGGAGCGGCACTTGCCACAAGCGCAGGTGTACTAGGAAGTGGGATGCACATTGCTATGCATGCTTTCGGTAAAATTACGCTATTTTTCTGCGCTGGAGCGATCATGGTTGCTTCCCACAAAACCGAAATATCGCAGATGGACGGTCTCGGCCGCCGAATGCCCTTTACTTTCATAGCTTTCGCAATTGGAGCGATGTGCGTGATTGGATTGCCGCCCATGGGCGGCTCATGGAGTAAATGGTACCTCATGGTTGGATCCGCGGATGCTGGTCACTTTATATTTATAATTGTTTTGATGATCAGTTCCCTTCTGAATGTTGCGTATCTATTGCCAATAGTCGGTCGAGGATTCTTCCGTCCAGCTCCGCCTGAAACCAATGATGGCAATCATCAAGATCATTCGCATGCAGGTATTAAGGAAGCGCCGGCCTTCTGCCTTTTTGCGATGGCAATTAGCTCCGCTGGCTGTATCGCGTTGTTTTTCTTCGCAGACCGCATAATCAAACTTCTTGAACCGGTCGCAAAGGCCGCTGGATGAGAGGCGAAGACATGACCGAACCCCGGGACAACGGCAAAGAGACACAGTGGCTCGATAAAACCAAGAACATCAACAAAATTTGGTGGGCTCTTTTGTGTGTTACGCTGGTTCTCTGCATCGCCGATTTTTTCTATCACAAGCATACAGCTTTTAAATCTGGAACGTTGGGAGCAGAAATTGACCAGTTTTGGGCTTCTTACGCTGTCTTTGCTTTTTTAATCTCTGTAGGGATCGTCTTAATTGCCAAATTTTTAAGAAAAATACTCATGCGCTCCGATGACTATTATGGAGCCTCCGATGAGTAGCCTGGCGTACATCCCTCCCGGTCTTTACATGATTTTAGGCGCTCTGCTTATTCCGTTTTTTAGGGGAAATATCAGAAACGCTTATATGCTTGTTTTACCCATATTGGGCTTATTTGGTCTTATGCAGGCCCAAGAGGGTACTTACTGGCAGTTTTTGCTATTTGGGCAGACATTATCCCCAGTCCGCGTTGATGGACTCAGTCTAGTTTTTGGTTACATCTTCCACATTGCTGCAATCGTCAGCATTATTTTTGCATTTCACATCAAAGACACGGTGCAACAAGTCGCAGGCCTCGTGTATGCGGGCTCTGCCATCGGCGCAGCCTTTGCGGGAGATCTAATTACACTTTTTGTCTACTGGGAAGGCACCGCGATATCCTCAGTCTTTTTGATCTGGGCAGGAAAATCAGAAGCTTCATTCAAATCCGGCATGAGATATTTGATTATCCAGATTTTCTCTGGGGTCTTACTTTTGGCCGGTTCGGTTATGCACTTCAAAGCCACAGGCTCGCTTACCTTTGATAAAATGAGCCTTTCTGGTCTTGGACCAACTCTAATCTTTGCTGCTTTCGGTATAAAAGCGGCGTTTCCCCTGCTTCATAATTGGCTCCAGGACGCGTATCCGAACGCCACAGTAACGGGGACGGTATTTTTAAGCGCCTTTACAACAAAATTAGCTATTTATGGCCTAGCACGCGGTTTTCCAGGAACCGAAATGCTAATTTGGATCGGCGCAGTGATGGCAATTTTTCCAATTTTCTATGCCATGATTGAGAATGACCTTAGGCGTGTTCTTGCTTATGGTCTCAATAACCAACTGGGTTTTATGGTTGTTGGCGTAGGTATTGGAACTGAACTAGCGCTAAATGGAACCGCAGCGCATGCCTTTGCTCATATCCTCTATAAAGGATTGTTATTCATGTCGATGGGAGCGGTTCTCTATCGGACAGGAACGGTAAAAGCCTCTGAGTTAGGCGGTCTGTACAAATACATGCCATGGACCACCATATTTTGTATCGTGGGCATAGCATCTATGGCAACGCCCCTCTTCTGCGGATTCGTCAGCAAGTCTCTGATAATCTCCGCCGCGGCCTATAAAGGCCACTTACTCGTATGGGGCGCGTTGCTATTTGCCTCAGCGGGAATTTTCCTTGCAGGATTAAAAATCGCTTATTTTGCGTTTTTTGGTGCGGAGTCCTCCACCCAACCAAAAGAAGCTCCAAGCAATATGTTAGTTGCAATGGGTTTAATGGCATCCCTGTGTGTCGGAGTTGGCCTGTTCCCGACACTCCTCTACGAGATTTTACCTTACGAAGTTAATTACGCTCCCTATACTGTCACCCATGTTGTAACCCAGCTTCAACTCCTTTGTGCAACAGCTCTAGCATTTGCTTTCCTAATTCGGAGAAACCTTTTCCCAACACAATTAAAATCCCAAAATTTGGACTTTGACTGGTGTTATCGAAAACTTCTTCCAGCAATTATTAGCGGAATATGTAAAATTTACTGGCCATTACACCAACACACGTTGCAAACAATACGGTACAGGATAGCTAGACTGATCGTAAGTGTCTCAAAGCATCATGGACCCGAGGGGATTCTTGCTCGATCATGGCCCACAGGCTCAACGGTTCTTTGGGTAGCTATATTGCTCGCTCTCTATGTTATATTTTATTACGTATAAGTAAAAAATTGAGGTCAAAATAGCGAGTAGGTTTGCTCTGCGATACAGGACTTGTCCTCAATCTTATGAAAGTCTAATTAATAAAGACGATCCCAAGCTTCTAAGTAAAATTAAAGGAAACAAAAATGGACATGACAGGTGAATTCAGGATTCCCGCATCTCGAGAAACAGTTTGGGATGCCTTAAACGATCCGGAGGTGTTGAAAGCCAGTATTCCCGGTTGTCAAAGATTAGAAAAGGTCTCGGATGAAGAGCTTACAGCCACTGTTAAATCAAAAGTCGGCCCAGTATCAGCTACCTTTACGGGAAAGGTTACCCTCTCCGATATCAACCCACCCGCTGGATACAAGATCAGTGGAGAAGGACAAGGAGGTGTAGCAGGTTTTGCGAAAGGCGGCGCCGAGGTCACTCTCGAAGAAGAGGGTACAGAGACCATATTGCGTTATTCGGCCAATGCTCAAGTTGGAGGAAAGTTAGCACAGATTGGATCGCGTTTAATTGATTCGACCGCAAAAAAAATGGCTAATGAATTTTTTACAAATTTTGTCGCCCAAATTGGTACAAGTAAACCGGAGGATAAAGCCGATTTAAGCTCTGATTCAGATCAAGCAGAGACTGACACAGCGACTGTCGCTTCCGCACCTAATAGCGGATTAAGCCCTGCAGTTTGGATCGGCGGTTTAATCGCCATCGTTGGAGTCCTGTTATATATTTTCGGTACAAAATAAATGTTTCGTGTACAGCAACGGGTTGACCGTTAAGCCTTGCAAGGCATACTTGTCAAAAGGTAAAACTTATATAAAACGTTACTCTGAATTGGTTCGTTTTCACGACCGTGCAATCGAGGGAAAGTAAAATGACTGTAAAGTTCTCTATGACAGTGAATGGTAAACCTGTTGAAGGGGAAACCGAAGATAGGACACTGCTTGTTCAATATCTAAGAGAAGATATGCGTCTAACAGGGACCCATGTTGGTTGTGATACATCACAATGCGGCTGTTGCACGGTCCATATTGACGGCAAGCCTATTAAATCATGTACAATACTTTGCGCCCAGGTAGATGGATGTGAAGTCACGACGATTGAAGGCCTCGCCCAAGATGGCGAGCTACACCCAATGCAGAATGCCTTCAGAGAAAATCATGCGCTTCAATGCGGTTTTTGCACACCTGGGATGGTAATGAGCGCAATTGGTATCGTTGATCGCCATGAGGGAGAAGATTTAGACGAGAAAACTGTGCGCCGGGAACTGGAAGGTAATTTCTGTCGTTGTACAGGCTACCATAACATCGTCAAAGCAATTTTGGCGGCATCACAAGTAATGAATAAAAGCGCTTAAGCTAGTCGTTAATCGGGAAAAGAGCCATGTACGAATTTAATTATCAAAAAGCTTCCTCAATTGATGAAGCGAAAAGCTTTCATGACGCATCAGAAGAGCCCAAATACATGTCAGGAGGCATGACGCTTCTGCCGACACTAAAACAAAGGCTTGCCAGACCTTCGAATGTGATTGATCTGGCTGCGGTTCCCAACATGAGCGGTGTAGAGGTCACTTCAGACATGGTGACTATTCTCGCTCGAACACCGCATGCTGTAGTTAACTCAAACCCTGAATTACAAAAAGCAATCCCAGCTCTCGCAAAATTAGCGGGAGGGATCGGAGATCCGATGGTGCGAAATCGCGGAACTATAGGTGGGTCCACTGCTAACAGCGATCCAGCCGCTGATTATCCTGCGTCCATTGTAGGACTTGGCGCGACAGTCCATACCGACCGAAGGGAGATCGCTGCAGATGATTTCTTCCTCGACCTTTTCGAAACAGCTCTCGAAGAGGGAGAAATCATCACTAAAGTCACCTATCCCATTCCAGACAGGGCCGGTTATATGAAATTCCCAAACCCGGCCTCACGCTATTGTATCGTTGGTGTAATGGTTTCTCAAAAAGGATCGGATGTCCGTGTTGGTGTAACTGGCGCTGGCGCATGCGCTTTCCGTGTCCCAGAAATGGAAGCTGCGCTTGCAAGCAATTTTGCACCGGAGTCGGTGGCAGACATAAAAATATCGCCGGAAGGTTTGAATGAGGATATCCACGCTAGTGCCGAATATCGGGCACACTTGGTAACCATTATGGCGAAACGAGCCGTAGCAGAGGCAATTGCCTAACAAGGGCGCAATACCGAGTAAATTACAAGCCCTTGAAGTCTTAGGTGCTAATAAAAAGGGGGACGGATTCCGTCCCCTTTATCATTTCAGAATAACTGGTTTTACTAATTAAGAAGTTGCCACATGACCGAAAAACTACCCGGTTCCATTGATGAAACCGTAAATCACTTAACCTCAGGCAAATATGTCGCAGATCGATCATTGGCCACAGCTCTCTACCTGGCCCTGAAGCTCGGCCGACCTCTTTTCCTAGAAGGAGAAGCGGGGGTGGGAAAAACAGAAATTGCGAAGGTATTGTCTGAAACCCTGGGACGACGCCTCATTAGGTTACAATGTTACGAAGGCCTGGATGTCGCCTCTGCTGTTTATGAATGGAATTATAGCCGACAAATGATAGATATCCGCATTGCGGAGGCAGCTGGTCAACAAGATCGACAAGCAATTGAAAAAAGCATTTTTTCAGAAGAGTTTCTAATAAAAAGACCACTTCTTCAGGCGTTGGAGGCTGATCCCTCTGGCGAGCCGCCTGTACTCTTAATAGACGAATTAGATCGCACAGATGAACCTTTCGAAGCTTTTTTGCTAGAAGTACTCTCTGATTTCCAAGTTACTATTCCTGAAATCGGTACGATTACTGCGGAAAAACCGCCCATTGTGATAATCACCTCAAATCGTACACGGGAAATTCACGACGCGATTAAACGACGATGTTTTTACTATTGGGTAGACTATCCTGATGCGAAAAGAGAACTGGATATTTTATCCGTTAAATGCCCGGAGGCTCCTGAAGAAATGTCGCAGCAAATTGTAGCATTTGTTCAAAGATTGCGAGAAAGAGACCTATTTAAATTACCAGGTGTCGCTGAAACGATTGACTGGACCAATGCATTACTTCAGCTAGACAGGATTGATCTTGATCCTCAAACCGTCAACGACACCCTGGGAACGCTTCTAAAGTATCAAGACGACATCGAAAAAATAAAAGGAAGCGAGGCCGCTAATATTCTAGAACAGGTCAAGGCTGATATTGCATCGAGATGACTTCTAAAGGGGTGCAACAACCTGGAAATGGTGATCAAAAACTTCCTCCTGGACTAGCATTACTTGAAAAATTAGAAGGGAATAAACTTGTTCCCAATATAATGCATTTTGGTCGTGTGCTTCGGGCTGCAGGTCTTCCTGTAGGACCAGGTAAAATACTGGATGCGGTGTCTGCCACACAAGCCGTTGGAATAGAAAGTAGGAGAGACTTTTATTGGTCTCTACATGCTGTTTTTGTAAATCGGCGGGATCAACATGAGATCTTTGACCAAGCGTTTCATATATTCTGGAGGGACCCTCACCTACTAGAGAGAATGCTCGGATTAGTGATGCCTTTCATGGGGGACGAAGAAGAGGCACCTCCACCAGAACCACCGTCTAGACGCGTAGCTGAAGCCATGAGCTCTGGAGACGAGCCAGAAAAACCAGAGGAAGAAAAAGACCCTGAGATTGATGTTGAAGCGACACTTACAGCATCGGCCAATGAGCTTCTTCAAAAAATGGATTTCGAGGATATGTCGGCTGAGGAGCTTGCAAAGGCTAAAGCTCTTATTTCCCGAATGCGATTACCAATCCAAGACATCCCAATACGGAGATTTAAGAGGTCAAATCATCCCGCCAAAGTAGACATGAGAGGAACCTTGAGAGCAGCCCTGAGAAGCGGTGCTGCGGTCATTCCCCTTCAATATCGAAAACGAAAAACCCGGACGCCTCCCCTCGTGATTCTATGCGATATTTCAGGTTCCATGGGTCGATATACCAGAATGGTGCTTCATTTTATGCACGCGATTACAAATGACAGGGATCGGGTACATACCTTTTTATTTGGAACTCGACTAACCAATGTGACACGCCATTTAAGGCAAAAAGACATCGATATAGCCTTAGACTCATGTATAGACGCGGTAGAGGACTGGTCTGGGGGAACCCGTATTGGAGAATGCCTCAGAGATTTCAACCAATTCTGGTCACGTCGAGTGCTTGGACAAGGCGCTATGATGATTTTAATCTCTGACGGGTTAGATCGTGATGCGGGTCGAGGCCTCAGCAAGGAAATGGAACGACTTCATAAGTCGTGCCGCCGTCTAATATGGCTTAACCCACTGCTTCGATTTGAGGGTTTCGAACCAAAGTCCCAAGGGATAAAAGCAATTCTGCCCCATGTTGACGAGTTCCGACAGGTACATAATCTAGAGAGCTTGACCCAACTTGTAGAAGCATTAAATCGACAAATGGTACGGAGACAAGAGGAGATGACCCAATGGCGGGAAGCGATGTAATACCCTTTGCTAACGACGACGACATTCTGTCTTCAGCGGCGAGTTGGCTCGATCAGGGAAAAAAAGTTGCTCTTGCAACAGTAATACAAACCTGGGGGTCATCCCCACGTCCAACCGGAAGCCAATTAGCTGTGGCTGAGGACGGAACATTTGTCGGGTCCGTATCGGGCGGATGTATCGAAGGAGCCGTGGTCACGGAAGCAATAGACGTAATGGCAACAGGAACATCAAAAGTTCTTGAATACGGCGTTAGCAATGAAGTCGCCTGGGAAGTTGGCCTTGCCTGTGGCGGCCAAGTAAAAGTCTACGTGGAGGCCGTAAAAGATGAAACGTGAAATACTTAATCAACTTCGAGAAGATCAAAAATCTAAAACCCCAGTAGCGTTAGCAACTGATCTCGTTTCGGGTCAGGAGTGTTTAGTATATCATGAAAGGGCACATGGCGAGCTGGCCAATGATCAAGAAATCATCGCTCTCGCCCAAAGATCCCTGCAAGATGACAAAAGCGGCACTGTTTCAATAGGAAATCGTGAAATATTTGTCCACGTTTTCAATCCCCCTCTTAGAATGGCGATAGTCGGCGCTGTGCACATTGCTCAGCCCTTGTCCAGGATGGCGAGGGTCGCAGGATATGATGTTACAATTATTGATCCTCGCCAGAGTTTTGCGACGGAAGAGAGGTTCCCCGGGGTAACCTTATTGGACGAATGGCCAGATGATGGTATGCGCAAAATGGATCTTGACCGACGAACTGCTGTTGTAACTCTCACGCATGATCCGAAACTCGACGATCCGGGACTATCAATAGCACTCAAGTCTCCTGCCTTTTATATCGGCTCGCTTGGTAGCAGAAAAACGCACGCATCGCGCGTTGAAAGATTAAAAGCAGATGGGTTCACAGAATCTGAAATCGGCCGGATTAATGGGCCAGTTGGTTTAAATCTTCATGCTGTTTCCCCAGCAGAAATAGCGATTTCAATTCTAGCTGAGGTAACCGCCACACTTCACGCCCGAGAGGATAAGGCGGCAGCGGCGTGAAATTTGGTGATACACCGTTAAGCAAGGCCCGGGGCGCAATCCTAGCGCACAGTATTCGAATAGGAGCGAGGACCCTCAAGAAAGGAATTGTCCTTAAATCTGGAGATATTAAATATCTCGATGAACATGGTGTTAACAGCCTCGTTGTCGCTAGGCTTTCCGAGAATGACCTTGACGAAAATAAAGCTGCGCAAAGATTGGCGAAAGCTCTTAAATCCAGTGGGTTCAGGACTGGTCGCGCCGGAACAGGCCGATGCAACCTTATCGCAACGCGTGATGGGGTAATTCAAATTGATAGAAAAATTATAGATAACCTAAACCAAAAAAACGAAGCAATCACGATCTCGACCGTCGGCCCTAATACCGTTCTAAAGACAGGCGATATCGCGGCAACAGTGAAAATAATAACTTTTGGTGTATCTGATAAAATTGTTTCGGCATGCTGCGACAAAATAAATCAAAATCAGCCTTTTAAGTTACACCCCTTTAAGAAGCTTCGTGTTGGTTTAATTCAAACTACTTTTCCCGGTTTTAAAAATAGTCTTATCGAGAAAGCTCATCAGGCAACCCAAAATCGAATTGACGCGCTCGGATCTGATTTCTCCCATGAAATAATATGTGGGCATGAAGAAACAGAAATCACCGCGGCAATTTTGGAGATGCATCGAAGAAAAATCACAACGCTGCTTATCTTGGGGGCATCTGCTATAACCGACCGGCGGGATATTGTGCCGCAAGCTGTGCTTAAAGCCGGAGGAAAATTAGAGCACTTCGGAATGCCAGTAGATCCTGGAAATCTGCTTCTATTAGCAAACCTAAAAACTATGGACATCCTCGGGATACCTGGATCTGCAAGATCACCCAGACTGCATGGTTTCGACTGGATTCTACAAAGATTAGCCGCCGGCATCTCGGTTGGAAGTAAAGATATAACTGCGATGGGCGTAGGCGGATTATTGAAAGAAATTCCTACTCGGCCAATGCCTCGAAAACATAATGAAACTCAAATGCCAACAGAACGTAAAAATCTAGCAGCAATCATTCTTGCAGCCGGGCAGTCCCGTAGGATGGGAAAAGAAAATAAGATGTTGATTAAGATTGATGGGAAGCCAATGGTCCGCCACGCGGTAGAAGCAGTTATGCAAACTGGGATCAACAGGATATTTGTTGTCACCGGATATCAATCTAAAAAACTCGAAAACGCACTCAATGGACTTAAGTTCAAACTGGTAAAAAATTCTCAATATTCTCAGGGATTAAGCTCCTCGCTGAAAGCCGGAGTAAATGCCTTGCCCGAGAGTATTGAGGGCGCATTGGTCATGCTTGGAGATATGCCGAGCGTCAATCCAAGCCACCTTAATCTTCTTATGGAAGCCTTCAAACCGGACGAGAACAAGTTAATTTGCGTTCCGACCAGTGAAGGAAAAAGAGGCAATCCCGTTTTATGGCATAAACGTTTTTTTTCATCAATTTCCGAAGTCTCCGGGGATGTTGGAGCTCGCCATTTAATTGGGGAGTATGACGATTATGTGGTTGACGTAGAAATGAACGATAATGCGGTAATACTCGATCTTGATACTCCGGAAGCCGTTCAGGCCTATCTTAAAGCAGATAAATAGCCGTATGGCACTCGTCCCCTCCTCCGCCGAAAACGACAAAACTGAGAGTGCTCCGCCGCTACCCTGGCGATGGGCGATGCTGGCAGGTGTCTGGTTCCTCTATTTTTCCTTTGGATTAACGGTCGCGTCGCTCGCTCCGATTGTTTATCAAGTGGAAAAGGATTTAGGACTAGATCACGCATCGATGGGCACAATATTAGGGGCTTGGCCGCTAATTTACATTGCCTCATCTGCCCCATGCGGCGCGCTCCTAGATAAATATGGTCCAAAGCGGATGCTATTTATAGCAATTCTACTCATCTCAGCCTCGGGGGCTTTGAGGGGAATTTCTGAGAATTATATCGAACTTTTTCTTTCTGTTGTAATTTTTGGGATTGGAGGACCACTTATCTCGTCAGGTGCACCAAAGGTTATAAGTATATGGTTTAGCGGCCAGAATCGAGGTTTGGCTATTGGCATATATTTTACTGGTAATGCCCTGGGCGGTATTTCTGCTCTTTCGCTGACAAACAGTTACTTCCTACCAGCTCTGGGAAATGATTGGAGAGTTCTACTTTTCGCTTACTCCATCTTTGTTCTCATTGCAGGATTCATTTGGTTGGCCGTGAACCTACATCCAGCAAGCAAAGAAAAAGAAAAATTACTTGCCGCAGAGAAAAAGCAACCTTTTCTTGAAGTTTTTAGAGAATTAATCAGCCTACCGGCCGTTAGAATAATAGTAACAATGGGAGTTTTCATTCTGGCCTTTAACCATGGGCTAAACAATTGGCTTCCAACTATCTTGAAAAGCTATGGGATGACAGCCTCTGAGGCAGGATATTGGGCATCGATACCCACTGTCTTCGGAATGCTAGCCTCTTTAACGTTGCCAAAGCTCGCCAATAAAGAAAGACGGTTTCCCATATTATTGTTTTTAGTGCTCTCCGCAGCCGCCGGCTCTCTTCTAATATGGTCTGCCTACACGCCATTAATAGCCTTCGGTGTGGTATTGCAAGGTATCTGCCGTGGAGCCATGACGAGTATTTTAATATTGACCTTAATGGATCACGACTCCATTCCTCCGGAGCGTGTTGGCGCGGTTAGCGGGCTCTATTTTTCAGTCGCAGAAATCGGAGGGGCACTAGGACCTATAAGTATGGGTGCGGCGGCAGAATTGACCGGAAATTTCGACTCTTCATTATTTCTCCTTACCGCCCTTAGCATCGGCATGCTCATCTTATTGTTGAGGTTAAGAAGAATAAATTAGGATCGTCCTGTTAAGAGACCCAAAAATCTTTTTTTCTTATTTACTGGGATCTTGAACAGCAGAGATATGTTCATTCAAAAAATTTATAACCGCAGATGGCCATCCAAACTCTGCAAGATTATTGTGCCCCGCCTCTTCATAAACACTAAATTTTTTTGGCTCAGGTGCCGCTTTGAAAAGCTTAGCAGCCAAACGGAATGGAATCACATAATCCTTTTTTCCATGCCCTATCAGAATCGGCTGCTCCAGACTTCCGATTTTTAGAAGGGAGTCAAACTTATCTTTCACAATCCAGTTTGCGGGAAAGAATGGATAGTGAGACTGTGCCGCTTCAGGCAAAGAGGAAAAAGGTGTTTCCAGTATTAAAGCGGTTCCCATCCCTTTGTATGCAAGATGAACCGCAATACCTGTTCCAAGAGACTCTCCATAAAGAACAATTTTTTCTTCTTTGATCTTTTGAGATTTAAGCCAGCTATAGGCAGCCCTTCCATCTTCGTAAAGCCCGTTTTCAGAGGGAGCACCCTGATTGCCGCTATAACCCCGCCAAGCCAGCAACAACACACCTAACCCCTCAGAAAGATAAGTGCCTATCTTTTCAGCCCTATACCCTAAATTGCCTGCATTACCGTGGAGATAGAGAAAAACGGGAGCCTCTGAACGTTTGGGTGGAAACCACCACGCCAGCAAGTCCAACCCATCCTCGGTTCGGATTGTTACCTCTTTAACTCCAAACCTTGCGTAGTCTTTAGAGGTCGGTCGAATGGAGTCAGGGCGATAGATCAAATCTCTCTGAAACCACCAAAGATAGCTAAACATCGCACCGTATAAAATTACTAAACCAAGAACGAGCCAAGCCACTACCAGCATCGAGGAGCGAATAATACTACTCTTCTCTTATCTTCAAGAATGCCTGAGGAATCTCACGATGGTCCGCCAAAAGAGACCCAAAACCATCAACTGGATCATCTATCCCAGAATCTCTCAGCGCATACCAATAAGTCGCCGTATTAATTGCCAAAACAGGTTTTTCAAAAAACAATTCAGCGACCCCTGCTAATCGAGCCATTGCCAAATTAGTTCCAACCTGGACAATCGCATCAACATCTTCCCCATCTAACTCTTTCATGCCGGCTACTAATTCCGAAGGGCTAGCATGAGCAATCTCCACGGGTCCAATGCATTTCAGACCTTTCAGGCGAACGACCTCAAAACCACAATCTGTGAAGAACGTCCGAACATTCTCATCCCCAACCGGCCAATAGGGTGTAAGGACCGCAATACGTTTGATGTCGCCATAACACGACAATGCCGCCCTACAAGCGTCAGATCCCATCGCCACGGGCAAACCAGATAATTCCTTCATTCGTCGTTTAAGCTCAATGCTTGTTTTCAACCCACCCCAAAATGTCTCTGACGACATACCCATAACAAGGTAATCTGGTCGACAAGTGAGAACACGTTCAACAGCATTATCCAATTCTGCCCTGATATTCTCCATCAACTTATTAAAGTCATCATCGCTCTCAACCGGATCATCCGGGATCCAGACTCGAGAGAAATGATTAGTTACGCCTCTTGGGCGCATTTCATCGAACTCAGGTTGAACCGATGTATTGGTCGATGGAGCGACAACTGCGAACTTCTTTCGCCAGCCCAATGAATCAGTCATTTTGATTACCTTCCGTTTGCCCAGGAGCCAGCTCGTCCAAAGATTGTAGCACTTCGTCTAAAGACATCACATCTGCATATTTTTGATCCATGTCGAACAAGTTCGCCTCATGCGGGCCTTCTGCACGATCACCGACACATTCCTTTGGAACGATAGGCCTAAAACCCATACCCATAGCATCAACAACCGTGGCCCGAACACAACCAGACGTTGTGCAACCAGTTACCAACGCCGTGTCAACGCCTCTTTGAGCTAACCAACCACCAAGGTCTGTTCCAAAAAAAGCGGAGGGATATTGTTTTTCAATAACTCGCTCGCCCGGGCGGGGCTTCAGCTGCTCAACAACTTCAACTGCCTCCGTCCCCTTTTTCAGGCCATCTCTGAGGCTTGGCATTTTGAGATTAAACACACCGTCTTCACTCCCGTCCTCAGCATAGCAGTGAGATGTGTATACAATTGGCAAGTCATGATGACGGGCGGTGGCCAAAAGTTTTTCAGTATGGTCAATCGCGGACTGAATATTGCCTCCTCCAAAGGCATCTGGATCATTAAATCCATTAATAAAATCAACTATTACTAATGCAGGTTTTTTTCCAAAACCCATCCGCGCACCCAGACCTTGGCGTTGATAAACGTCCAATGTCTCATCTGCGTCACTCATCGTTCACTCTCTCTTGAATTGTATCAAAATTTTAGTGTGTTAAGTCACTACAATAAATGTTGCCCGCAATCCATTCGAATTGCTTCTCCCGTCATTGTTTTCGCTGCAGTAATTAGCCAAAGCGCTGTCTCCGCAACATCTACCGGTAATACGGGCCGACGCAATGGATATTTCGTCTCTGCCTCCTCAACTCTCTTTTGGTAGCCCTCTTCACTCATAATTTTCCGGGTCCAATTACCCAGGAGACCTCCCGGACATATACAGTTAACTCGGGTTTCCGGCGCAAGCACTCTGGCAAGCCCAATAGTCATCGTGTTCAGAGCTCCCTTTGAACTCGTATAGGCCATTGATGATCCATTTGATCGCCAGGCACCTATAGAAGAAATATTGACAACCGCGCTATCACCTGCCGCCTTCAGGTGGGGCTGAGCCGCCCGCGTCATCTGGTAAGTACCAATGACATTAATGGAAAAAGATTTATGAAAATCATCGGGGGTCAGCCCTTCAAGGTCTGCCATTGGGTTTGGCCGGGTGTAGGCCGCATTATTTACCAACGCGTCAATTCTTCCCCATTGATCCATAGCCGCTTGTGCCATCCGTCGACACTCGGTGTCGTTGGAAACATCGGCTTGAAAAACTATCGCCTCGTTTCCAGATTTCCGACAAAGATTAGCTGTTTCCTCCGCACCACCCGCATTACTCGAATAATTAATTACAACGTTATAACCAACCCTGGATAAGGCCAGCGCGCACTCTGCACCAATGCCTGTAATAGAGCTGGATCCCGTTATTATCGCTACCTTCGACCCTGAAGCCATTGATACCTCCCTTTTTTCTTTAAACTAACGGAGAGCTATGAAACGGAAAAGGGCGGTTGGAGATTTCACATTTAAGGAATAAGTTTAACGTAAAAAATTAGGGGAGAAACCGTGACCAACTCTGCGTATGCTTCAGTACTCACAGCTAAGCGGACTTTTGAGCTTCGTGAAGTGCCACTACCTGAAATTGGGCCAAATGATGGGCTTCTTCGGATGGAATGCGCTGGCCTCTGCGGAACCGATTATGAGCAATATGATGGTCATTTTATCGGAACAATTCACGGCCAACTCCCAATGACCCTTGGTCACGAAATAATGGGATTTGTTGAAAAGTTAGGACCCGAAGCCCAAAAAAAATGGGGCGTTAAGGAAGGTGACCGAGTTATCGTTGAGACTTCTATTCCTTGTGGAGAATGCCTTGCTTGCAGGGATGGCAGACCCATTTTTTGCAGTGAAAATTTAGGATATGGCATTCGTATCGGTTTTGATCTTGAGCCACACCTTTGGGGAGGCTACGCCTCACATCTATACCTGCATCAAAATGCCAGACTTCACAAAGTCCCAGATAACATTCCGACAGGTCCAATGAGCCTCTTTAATCCTCTATCTAACGCCGTTCGATGGGCGTGGAAAAAACCAAACCTTCGACCAGGCCAAACCATCGTCATTGAAGGACCTGGGCAACGAGGTCTTCTTGCAGTCGCTGTCGCCAAAAAAATTGGCGCAGGAAAAATTATATGTACGGGCACAGACAAAGACGCTTATCGGCTTGATTTAGCTAAAAAGCTGGGGGCAGATACCACTATAGATGTCACCAAAGAAGATCCAGTGTCCCGAGTGATTGCTGAAACTGGGGGAGAAAAGGCGGATATTGTTTTGGATGTCTCTATGGGAGCGACCGACCCAATTATCCAAGGGATAGAAATGCTAAAAAAAGGTGGGACCTTTGTTAACGCGGGCGTAAAAACCCATAATGCTGTAGCGAATTTTTTCACAGATAAACTTCTTTTTAACGAGATTTCTTTTCTTGGAGTTTTATCCTCTGACTGGGAAGATACAGCTGAGGCTGTTGATATATTAACCGACGAATGGAAAGAACTAGCGCCGCTAAGCACTCACGCATTCCCTCTTGGTGAGGCTGAAACGGCAGTAAAAATGCTCGGCAGAGAACTCGACGACGGAAAAGAATCTATTCATATCCACTTAGATACGATGGTGACACCATGACAAAATTACCTATTAGATTAGCCGCGGGTTCAGGACCCACTTTCGGTGTTGATGACCTTTCCTGTGCAGCGGCAACACATCTTGGTCTCTGGGAAGATGAAGGTTTGGACGTTACTTGGACCCCGGTGCATGGCGGTGTGGCCGCCATGCAGGCGGTAATGGATGATGTTGTTGACGTGGCGTATGGTGGTTTAGGCCCTGCCCTACGATTTCGATCTGAGGGAAAACCTCTAAAGATTATCGTTTCCATGGCTCGATCTCTGGCTCAAAACCTCGTTGTTCAGAAAGAAATTAAATCGACTGGGGACCTTAAGGGCGTTTCTTGGGCACTTGATGGGTTTGGCGCCCTTAGTCATCACATGGCCCGACTTCTCGTCAAAAGCCTTAACATCCCCGAAACGGAAATTGACTGGCAAGCGGTGGGGCCGCCCCCTGAGAGAATCGAGCGCTTGTTGAATGGCACCATCGACGTATCGTTAATTCGTGTTGAGGAAGCGATATCTCTAAATGCAGATCCCTCAAATACACTTCACAATCTTCTTGGATTTGCACAATTAAAAGACCTTGTTCCCGTTCAACCACACGGAGTATTAGCGACCTCAGATACATATGTTTCAGAGCACTCAGAAGAGCTGCATAGATTGACAAGGGGAATGATTAGAGCTTCCCGTGCTCTCAATGATGACTTTGAGGCCTTCAAGACCGTTTATGAGCACAACGTATCCGTTGAAGTCTCCCCAGAAGAGGTTCATAAAATTTGGCAGCAGGAGAGTGCATCTGGTGGCTTTGCCGTAAATGGAGAACTCTCTCTGGCTCATTGGCAAGATGAGATGCGTCTATTTTATGATTTAAACCCTGAGCTGACAAAAGTTAGCCGATCAGACGTGATATCAGAGAGTTTTGTTGAACAAGCGCTAATAACACTTGGTACGGTTGAAGGCCCAGACCTTAACTAGGAGAGATAAATGGATACGCTGGATCCAAAATCGCGAACAATCCCGTGCCTTTTTATGCGCGGAGGCACGTCCAGAGGCCCTTATTTTAACGCCGATGACCTTCCTGGTAATGAAGCGGAACGCGATAAGGTTCTCTTAAATGTGATGGGCTCACCTGACGTAAGGCAAATTGACGGATTGGGGGGAGCAGATCCATTGACGAGTAAAGTCGCAATCGTCTCAAAATCTGATCAACCCGGCACTGACGTCAATTATCTATTTGCGCAAGTAGGAATCGAGGCTGGAATCGTAGATACCAACCCATCCTGCGGCAATATGCTCGCTGGAATAGGGCCCTATGCGATTGAAACAGGTCTAGTTTCCGCTGAAGAGGGTGAAACAAAAGTCAATATTTACAATGTAAATACACAAAGCATGATTGAAGCTGTCGTTCAGACACCAAATAAACGTGTTAATTACCAAGGCTCTGCTGAAATCGATGGGGTTCCCGGTTCATCCGCACCCATTTTTTTAAATTTCACTGATGTCTGTGGTTCAAAGACCTCTGGCCTTCTTCCCACCGGCAAAGTGATAGAAAAAATTGACGGTATCGACGCAAGCTGTGTTGATGTCGCAATGCCGATGGTTTTATTCAGAGCAACAGATTTTGGCATCACAGGATATGAAACCCGCGATGAAATAGCCGAGAACAAAAAGCTTTTCGAAATGATGGAACCACTTCGGTTGCAAGCCGGAGAACGGATGGGTCTAGGTGATGTTTCCGAATCTGTAATTCCAAAGGTGGGATTACTTGCCGAGCCCAAGGAAGGTGGTGACATTTGTTCTCGATATTTCATGCCCTGGAAACTGCATGCCGCGCACGCAGTTACTGGAGCGATCTGCGTCGCATCTGCCGCATCGGTTCCTGGAACTATTGCATTTGAACTGTCTAAAAAAAGTTCCTCTAATCCTCGAGATTTTAAAATAGAACATCCATCAGGGCAGATTGATGTAAGGCTCGAAATGGCCGGTGAGGGAGATACTCTAACAGTAGCGAAGGCTGGATTATTACGAACGGCTCGCTTAATAATGAGAGGAGAGGTCTTTCTATAGACGGAGACAAAAAACCCATAGTTAAAATTACATCCAAAAAGGCATAAAAAACGTATTCGACAAGTCCAAATAAAGATTAGAAACTGGGAGAAACCTATGAAATTAAGAGCAAAATATACGGCTGTTGGGATTACCTTAGCAGCAGCCACTGTCTTTTCAGCGACTTTATCAACACCGGCATCTGCAGAAATCAATCTGGCCGGAAAAACAGTTGAGTTTGTAATCCCATTCTCAACTGGCGGCGGTTCAGATAAGTGGGCCCGTTTTTATGCGCCTCTTCTGTCTGAGGCGCTTCCCGGCAAGCCAACTGTTGTCGTAAAAAACATGCCAGGAGCTGGATCAACCAAAGGGGCAAATTGGTTTCATTCCAGAGCAAAAGGTGATGGGCTGACAATTTTCGGCTCCTCCGGATCAACCCAATTCCCCTATATTCTTGGGGATCGTCGTGTAAAATATGACTATCGGGACTGGCAGGTAGTGCTGGGAACGGCAACCGGTGGTGTAGCCTATATGAGCCCAGCAATGGTTGCTAAATGGAAAAAAGATCCAAATTCGATCAAAGGAACAAAGTTCATTTTTGGATCCCAAGGAGCCACCCGTCTCGATTTAATCCCCATTCTGGCCTGGCAAATGTTAGGCCTAACCGTAGACCCAGTCTTTGGCGTAAAAAGTCGGGGAACAGGTCGCCTGATGTTTGAGAGAGGTGAAGCAAACATTGACTATCAAACCGCACCTGCATTTCTCTCTAAAGTCAGACCTCTCGTAAAGGCAGGAAAAGCGGAAGCAATGATGACCTGGGGAGCCCTAGACGCTGACGGGAATATCGTTCGCGACCCCACCTTCCCCAATGTTCCGACATTTAAAGAAGAGTATAAGCGTGTGAATGGTAAAGATCCTTCAGGACCTGCTTGGGAAGCTTGGAAGGCATTCTTTATCGCAGGTTTCGCCGCGCAGAAAATGGTTTTTCTGCCAAAATCCGCATCAAAAGAAACGGTTGAAACATATAGTAACGCTTTTAAACGTGTCGTTGCCCGTGCTGATTTTGGCAAAATCTCCAAAAAACGATTAGGTGTCTACCCACAGGCTACAGGCGCACAAGCAGCTAAATACAAGAAATTGGCGACAGAAGTCGACCCTCAGGCAACTGCATGGGTTAAGAAATGGCTTACTGATCGATTTGGTGTAAAGTTAAAATAAACTTATCGCGCATGGACATCTAAAGAGAGCGGCCATGATGCCGCTCTCTTTTTGAGGAGCTGAGCCATTGGAATTTTTCGCAACCGCCCTCCCCGCTCTTAATGAGGCCTTCGCGCTTATCTTTACGCCTACCCAAATCGGATGGTTGGCCATAGGAGTTTTATTAGGCCTATCTGTAGGCGTTTTCCCAGGACTTGGAGGCATCGCTGGTCTGAGCTTGGTTTTGCCGTTCTTATACGGTATGGACCCAGTGTCGGGTCTAGCAATGATGGTGGGGCTCGTCGCCGTGATACCTACTTCCGATACCTTTGCATCAGTCCTGATGGGCATACCCGGCTCAAGCTCATCCCAGGCTACCGTTTTAGATGGATTTCCACTAGCTAGGAAAGGGCAAGCGGCGCGCGCCCTATCTGCCGCATTCGTCTCCTCATTATTCGGTGGCCTTTTTGGTGCGGTAATTCTTACATTCTTCATCATAATCGCCCGTCCCATTGTTCTAGCCTTTGGGATACCTGAATTATTAATGCTGACGATTCTAGGCTTCTCAATGGTCGGCGTCCTTGCAGGACGAAGCTTGTTGAAGGGGCTTGTCGCGGCCGGCCTTGGAATGGCATTTGGCGCGATCGGAGAAGCCCCTGCCCAAGGATCACCAAGAATGGATTTTGGCAGTTGGTACCTCCAGGATGGTTTTCAGCTGGTAATTGTCGGCTTGGGTATTTTTGCCATACCTGAAATAATCTCTTTATTGCGACAAAACCGAGCGATATCAAAGGACTCTGCCCTGGGCGCCGGGTGGATGGAGGGTCTAAAAGATTGGTGGGTCTCAAAGTGGCTTTCGCTTAGATGCGCAGCAATTGGCGTAATTGTCGGTGTCATACCTGGTCTTGGAGGATCGGTAGTCGATTGGATTGCATACGGCCACACAGTTCAGACAACCAAAGACAGGGAAAATTTCGGAAAAGGCGAAATACGAGGCGTTATAGGACCAGAATCTTCTAATAATGCAAAAGAAGGTGGCGGACTCGTGCCGACCCTTCTATTTGGGATCCCAGGATCCGGTTCTATGGCTGTCTTTATAGGGGGGCTTATTCTTCTCGGCCATGAGGCTGGTCCCCAAATGGTGACCACAAACCTTCCTCTTACCTACACGGTTGTTTGGTCGCTTGCGCTCGCTAACGTTATTGGTGCGGGGCTTTGTCTTTTCCTATCAGGGTCAATAGCAAAATTAACGACAATATATTTCCCGCTTTTGGTTCCCTTTCTATTTATGATGATCGCCTTTGCAGCCTTCCAGTCCAAACAAACCTTGTGGGATTTAGCTGCCCTAGTTGGGGTGGGTATAATTGGCATTTTCATGCGGAGATTTGATTGGCCTCGCCCTGCTTTCCTGATCGGATTTGTGCTCGCAGATCAAGCAGAAGCTTATACGAATCAACTAACCCAGATAGCGATTACCCGTTTTGGCAGGAGCTTATCGGAAGGTTTCGAATATATTTTCTCGCCAGTCGTCATCACCATTTTTATTATCACCGTGGTCTCTGTGTGGCTGGGAGCTAGACAGAACAAACAGATCCACGCAGAAAAAACCGAACCACCGACTTGGAGTAAAACTGCTCCGACAGTTATGTGCGGTATAATCACCCTTTTCTTTGCCGTGATGTTTATAGACTCCCTCGGTGTTGACGTTCTCAGCGACAAGGTATTTCCGGCCGTCGTCACAGGGATCGCTTTTATCGGAAGCATGTTGATCTTAGGAAAAATGATCTTAGCACCCCCAACTGATCCTATTCTGGCCGATGGAGAAATCCGAGGTGAAGATGCCAAAGCACCTCATGGCCTCTGGCCCATGCTTGCATGGTTTGTCTCTTTACTAATTTTTACTTCACTCGTCGGCTTTGTTATTGCCTTAGCTTTATTTTTTATTCTCTTTTTGAGGCTCCATGCTGGGGTCAGTTGGCAAAAAATTATTGTAATGACAGCCTGTGGTGTGGGAGGGTTGCTGTTTTTAGCGGGAGTCCTGAATCGTGATTTTCCACCTGGGTTATTACAGGAATTTATAGAATTACCTTGGCCCTTTGGAGGACGTTAAGAGCACAAAGCTTGTATTAAGGAAGGAATTTTTTTCTTAAAGCCAAAGAAACCTTTTTCTGCATGGGGCCAACATTCTTGATCCCAAGGTCGCGTAACTCTTTGAATAGGATCGCCTATGGCAACCTCTAGTTGATCCAGTAAAGCCCTCGTCGGTCCGATTGGCGCATAGGCTGTGACTAACCTTTGAGCACGAGTTTGAGAATAAAGTGCTTTAATTGAAGCCTGGATCTGTACCGACATATTTGGGAACATTTGAATTACTCAAGAAATTATTTACAGCGTCTTTGAGTCCTTTAGCGACAAACCTTGATACACTCTCGGACACCCCTCCTGCCGCGCGACCATCCGTCGATGGAATTATAGCCACCCCAACAACATCTTCTGCAAGAATTCCCAAACTATCGAGACCGAGGTCCTCTTCATGAACCAAAAGAAGAGAGGGAATTCCGGGATCAACGACTTCTGAAAACTCTAGCCTGATGGGATCCGGGTGAACGGATAAACCTATCGGATCGGCAAAAGTTGCTAGTTTATTTTGAGGATCAAAACGTCCTTCGGTGTATTTTTTTATATTATCTGCACGAGCAAGGTAGTTTTTACCTTGTGTTTGCAAACCAGCTACCCACCGCCAAGACAACGTATTTGATGCAGGATCCCCATCAAGTAAAAAGCGCATGAATAAATCTGCACCAATAGTCCATGGCAATTTAAGAGTAAAAATCCAAATGCTCGCAAACCACATGCGAGCATGGTTATGAAGGTAATTTGTTTCTTTTAATTCGCGAACCCAATAGTCGAAGCAGTCAATCCCGGTTTCCCCTGCCAAAGCATTTGATAGATCCTTATTCTTCTCCATATCCCCTAACGCTTGGTCCCGCTCCGAGAGATACTCCGTCCACACCGACGGCCTCATTTCTAACCAACCTTTCCAATAGGTACGCCAGAACACTTCCTGTATGAATTTCTCGGCTTTTAAGAAGCCGTGCGCCGCTAAAACCCCGCTTACAATCTCTTGTTCTAAAACCACCCTATGCCGGACCCAAGGAGATAGAGTTGTAACGGCGTTGTGAAGGCCCCTTCCCCGATCAAAATTACGGTTAGCCGCATAAGACTTGCCGAGTTTGGGAAGCATCGCTTCAAACCTTGCGATCGCACTTAAACGGCTTAAATCCGGATTGGTCAGAATATCAATTGTCATATCAACCGAACGATCCTAACCGCAGCTGCAGACCCAAACCCAACCATATGACCCCAGAATCTGGTAAAAAAACCTATCTTCTCAGATAATTTTTCTTTGGACTCTTCAAGATGATTTATCTCATCTTCCTGACATTCTTCCAGGATTCTCTTAATTTCCATCAAAGCAGGTGATAATTTTATTTCTTCAGCTTTTAATCGTTCAATTTGCTGCTGATAATGGCTCTTAACGAAAGCCTCGACGGCCTCAATCGTATGGTAGACCGCCTGGGACCCAAAAATTGCGGGGATCGCTCCAGTTAGAAAACCCGCCAAACGCCAGAGCGGCAAAACCCTACTTTTAATCCCAGAGTCCAAAATTTCATCAAAGCGCTGAAGGTGTTTTTGCTCGGTTTCTAAATGGCGCAAAGCAAAATTTTGAATCTCCTCACACCTAGTAACAGCCAAGATCCCTTTATAGATAAAAATCGCCCCTGTTTCCCCGGCATGGTCCGACCTAAGCTCTGGGACTAACCAGGAAGGAACCGTCCTTGAGGACACTTTAAAGCTTGATTTATCGCAATCAGATATCATACCACAGGTACGTGGATTAAGTTTAGTTAGACTACCGTGGTCTCAAACCAAGGCTTAAACAAGGACTAAAAAAGGACGTGCAAGTTCTGATATTTTAAGCCATAAATTTTTTAGTCTTTTTAACCAATTGAAGTTAAAAAAATGCCCGAGGGCCATGTAATACATCGTGCGGCGATTAAGCATAATAAAGCATTTTCAGGGAAAAAACTGAGTGTTTCATCACCGCAGGGGCGTTTTTCAAAAGGCGCAAAGTTGTTAAATAAAAAAACTTGTCTGAAGGTTGAAGCTTACGGCAAGCATCTGTTTTACACATTTGAAAAAGACTACCACCTCCATATTCATCTGGGTCTTTTCGGAAGAATTAGATCCCACAAAGCTCCACCCAAGGACCCACGAGGCCAGGTTCGCATTCGATTATTTGACACATCTACCGTCGTTGATGTCAACGGCCCTACTATATGCGAATTGCAAGACCCGACTGATTTCAACAAAACCATCCAAAAGATCGGTCCAGATCTCCTAAGGAAAGATGCAGATCCCCAAATCTTTATAGAAAGGGTAAAAAAAAGCAAAAGATCGATTGCCGCGCTTCTGATGGATCAGTCTATAATCGCAGGGATCGGCAATATTTTCAGAGCTGAGATATTGTGGAGGAATAGGATAAACCCCAACCAAAGGGGTTCTGATCTGACAAAAGATGATCTTTTGGAGCTTTGGAGGGATGGTCAGCAGCTCTTAGACAAAGCGTTACGCACGGGCAAAATAATTACAAATGACGCCGCAGCGTCTAGAAAAAAAAGCGAACAGCTGAATATATATAAGAAAAAACAATGTCCCAGATGCAGCACCCAAATCCAATCCTTCGAAATCGCCAATAGAACCTGTTATCTTTGTGAAACCTGCCAAACGACTGACTGTTAAAATGAGTTTTAGAAGCCAGATTACTTATATTTTGGGGTTTACGATTTTGTTCAGTGCTCTCCCGGTTCACGCTAACACAATGGAACGTGATCCCCTCAAACTTTATGGCAAAGAGATTATCTTTGATGTCCTCCGAAATGGAGAAAAATCAGGTACTCACCGGGTAACCTTCAAAAGAAATGGAAAGAACCTTGAAGTCAGCGCTAATTTTAATCTCTCGATTTCTTTCCTGTCTCTCAAGGTTTACGAGTTTTCATACAAGTCTTTCGCGCTTTGGACCAATGACGCTTTACGAAAGATAGAGGCTCAAACCGATGATAATGGAGAAAAAACGTATGTAACCGCTGAGGCCTCCAAAACAGGATTTAGCGTGCGAACTTCGCAAAAAACATACCAAATAAACTCTAATTTATTTCCTACAAATCATTGGAATTCGTTGGTTCTAAAACAGAAGCAGGTCTTAAACACCATCACAGGCCTAATAAATGAAGTCAGCATCCGTGATAATGGCTTTGAAAAGGTTTCCACAGAGCGGGGTATGATTAACGCGACCAAATACACCTATACAGGACAACTAGAAACGACTGTTTGGTACGACCAACAAGGCCGCTGGGTTAAAATGGAGTTCTCCGGGAAAGATGGTTCCACAATCACCTATAAATGTAAAAAGTGCCAAGCCCCTAAATGATTAAATTGAGATTAAAGCCTTTGACCTTATTTTTTGAAAAATAGGGTAACAGATCCAATTTCCACGCCCAATTTGCTTACCCGAGCTCTATTGATCAGTACTCCATCTGACTGGAGAAACATCCAATCATTAAAAGCGACTTTCAAAGTCCCGTCGCCTACCTTTAGGTTCATGTCATAACGCCAATTTAGAGCATTTCCTGAGGCCTCACCAGTAGCAATACCAATCACGTCAGCAGCCCTGCCCTCATATTTTCCTTTACCTACTCTCTTTATTCGCCAAATTCTTTGATCAGTCTCACCATCGTCATATTTAAACCGCTCATCAAGCGTTAAAATCTTTCCATCCCATGTCCCATCAATCGTTACCTTAAATTGGCGCCTTAATTTGCCAAACCGATCTTCAAAAATTCCCCAGGCCTCTGTTCGCCCTTTAAAATAATCCTCCAAAACAAGCTCGGGTTTGGCATCTTTGAAGGTGTCCAATGCCATGCCTGAGCAACCAGACAACAAGAAAAAGACCGATAAAATCGTTATGAACTTTTTAAACATATCATTTCCTATTCAGTAGTCCTGAGACATTCCCTTCTGGCAATCGCGAGTTCTACAACTTGGACTTTCTTTGCCGTAAGAGGGAAATTCCAAACTAAAGTAACTGCGACTAGTTTTAATACTGCCGGCACGACTGCATAGATTAGAGCAAGTGCAAAAACTCCCTCAGGTGTAACACTTTTGGGGTTAAACCCAGCATATTCAACCCCAGGCAAAGCAAGCCCCACAGAGAGAGCCAAAGCAAACTTCGTGCTCAGGCCCCAAAACGAGAATAGTAGGCCGGCGTGGGATTTACCGAATTTAAATTTTCCATAGCCAACAACATCAGCTTGCAACGCTGGCGGTAGAATCAAATCTGCCCCCAGAGCCGCCCCCGTTATGACACAGATAATACCAAAAAGTACCAGGGCACCATCGGGAATGAGTGGAACAAGAATAAAGACCCCAGAAGCAATCAACATAGCCCACGACCACATTTTATGCTTCCCATATTGATCACTAAGTTTTCGCCACACGGGAATAAAAAGAACCGCGCTGACGAAATAAACCAGTATCAAAACGGCCTTTTCTGTCTCAGTCGCGCCCAATCTAAATTCTAAAAATAGGAAAAAAAGAGCAGCGGGTATTCCATTCGCTAGGCCGTTAAAGAACCAGGCCATCAACAAGCGAATAAAAACCCGATTCTGTTTTAAGCTTTTCCATACATCGCTGATTTTAAAACCTGAAAAGTTCTCCTCGAACTTCTCACTACTTTTTTCTTTAACCACCATCAGAAGCCCCAGGAATGCGGGAACCCCAATCACGAATGCACCAATAACCAAAACCTTTATAGCCTCCCGGTTCTCCAACCCAGAGCTTGCAGACACGGCTATAACGCCCCCGGCCCCAATAAACCCGACCAGTGATAAAGCTTCTCTCCACGCTGTGATCCGTGTTCTCTCAGTGTAGATTGAAGAGAGCTCTGCGCCCCAAGCCAGATATGGAACTGCAACCATCGTCCAGCCGCAGTAAAGAAAAATTGACCAGCCCAGCAGATAGAGTGCTCCTACCCCGTCGTTCGGCACCAACAACATAAAAAGCCTACACCCGATATTAACGCACCGGCTCCAATCCACGGTTTTCGTTTATTGCCCTTGATCCCGAAATTATCAGAGGCAAGACCGATGATAGGATCTGTGATGGTATCAAAAAGCCTTGCTACCAGAAGAACAAGGCCCGTAACACTTAAACCGAGCCCCAGATCACTTCCGTAAAGCTGCGGCAAGATCACGTAGATAGGTAATGTTGGGATGGCGATAACCATCGCAGGAAGCGAATAAAAAATGACCGTTCGGCTTCTCATTTATCTGTATCTTTCGATCTCTTGTTTAAGACGCGATAAAGTTCGACTTTCGATGTTTAATCGGCCTATAGATCTTTGCGGACCTATTGCCGACCTATTTTTCATACGAAAGAGCTAGAAAATAGGTTTTATTTCGACGCCATCTGGCAGGTGCAAAACCTCCCTCAAAGATTAACACGTGCCATTCCATCAGGGGGATACCGGTCTCCGGAGACAGATTCAGGAGCGAATACTTCGTTTAATTTATCGATGTCTTCTTTGTTTAATGCGATGTCGATCGCGGCAACATTTTCTTCCAAATGAACCCTCGTCTTGCATCCCGGAATAGGGAATACGTGCTCTCCTCCAAGAAATGTCCAAGCAATGGCTATTTGGGCCGGCGTGGCATCATAAGTTTCTGCTATTTCTTGTATTACAGCGACCTTCTCAAGATTTTTCTTCATGTTATCGGGTTTAAATCTGGGAAATTTTTGTCTGGTATCTTCTTGTTCAAGACCGCTTTCATCCGTGATTGTCCCCGTCAAAAACCCGTATCCCAAAGGAGCATATGCCATCATAGCCATCCCCAACTCCTCACAGGCAGCTAGATGGCCATTTTCAACATCACGTGTCCATAACGAATATTCATACTGAAGAGACACTAAGGGGTGCTCGGTGTAACCTCGTTTCAAGCTCTCTGGTGACGCCTCAGACAAACCAATGAAACGGGTTTTTCCTTCCTCAACAAGCCGACCCATTCCTCCAACTGACTCTTCAACCGGAACGCTCGGATCAATTCGAGACATGCAAAACGCATCAAGATAATCTGTTCCAAGGTTTTGCAAACTTGTTTCGCAAAGTTCACGCAACCTCGCCGGCGTCCCACTACCCTCTGCCTTTGACCCTTGATCGGTTTTTATTGTTCCAGATTTGGAGTGAATAAAGACTTTCTCTCGTCTGCCATTTTTCAAAGCCTTTCCAATGAGACGATGATTGTGCCCTTGCCCATAACTTGCGGAGGTATCAAGTAAAGTTATACCTAGATCAAGTGCGAGCTGAATGGTCGCTAACGACTCCTCGTCATTGCCTATCCCGTAAGCACCAGACATCGAAAAGCAACCCAAACCCATCTGGGACAGTTTTTCGTCAGAGTTTCCAAAATTTTTATAAATCATACTAAAAGATTATCCCGATGCGATCATTGGTCAATAATCGCTCTACCCCTCTTGCTCCTTAAAATTCGAGAACGCTTTGAGGGGCTGTTTTAAAAAAGCAGTTACGAGACACTGCAAGTATCATTTTCGACCAACCGATCATATCAGCCCCAGGATTGGACGCACACGCCTCCTAAGATTTTCAACAAAAAAATTGATGATTTTTGATCGAATTTTTATGAAACAGATTCAACAAAATTTTGTCGACGTCTACCTTGGTCAATGTTAGCGTTTAGTCGGTGTAACCACTTTTGTATGCATTAGCATACAGAATTAAACAAAAACAAACGCGCAACAACAGGGAGAAACAAGTGATTAAAGTTACATTAACGGCCACAGCAATAGCCGCAGCGGTCTCTTTAGGGACTAATGCCATTGCTGGTGGGCATGGTAATTATTTTGCCGGAAAAACAATTACTGTTCAGGTACCCTCTGGATCGGGTGGCACCTATCATGTCTATTGTCAGCTCGTCCAAAGAAATATAGCCAACTATATTCCTGGAAACCCGAAGACATTAATTCAAAACATGCCTGGTGCGGGTGGCGCAAAATCGGCCAATTATATGGCTAATGTGGCTCCGAAATCGGGAGAGTATCTTGCGATGGTTGCCCCTGGTGTAATAACCACGCCTCTTGTACGCAATGTCAAATATGATGCGAGAAAATTCGAATGGTTGGGTGCCCCAGCGGCCAGAGCTGCCGGGATCTTTTTCTGGCACAAGACTGGAGTTACCAAACTTCAAGACATTTTGGACAAAAAGACGACTATTGCATCGAGCGGCTTTGCTTCCTCTGGATCAATTTTTCCAAGACTGGTTAACGCAACTCTGAATGCCAAAATGAATATCATATTAGGGTACAAAGGTGGCGGTGCCATGAACCTAGCTATCGAAAAAGGTGAAGCTGGTGGCCGTAATAACTTCCTTTCAGGATTCACCGGTGTGCGACCAACCTGGCTACCTGAAAAGAAAATTATCCCAATCATCATGTATGGTCCTAAAAGTGACTCTGAATTCGTAAAAGGCGTTCCTCACCTAGGAGATCTTCTTAAACCAGGAACCATGAACCACAAGATGTTCACTGTTTTGAATACAAACCTGAGGGTGGGGCAAGGGTTTTACCTCCCGCCTGGGGCGCCAAAGAATGTCGTGGACATCATGACCAAGGCTTTCGACAAGATGCTCAAAGATCCCAAGTTTAAGGAACGAGTGCTAGCCCGCCGAGTGGAACACTCTCCGGTTTATCCGGATCAAATCCGAGCAATTATCAAAGAAGGCTTCGCAGCAGCGACACCGGACGTCGTCAAAGCCATTAAAAAGGGTCTCTACACTAAGAAAAAGAAGTCTTAAAAAAAACTAAAACCGCTAATTAGCAAGAAACGGTCCTTCTTTTGAAGGGCCGTTTTTTTATCTCAATTTCAAAAAATCTAACACCTACAAGGAATCAAATAGGAGGTCGCCGCGGCATCAAATCTGTACCTATTACGGTCTGCTATAAAGCTATAATTGAAACTTTCAAAAAGCATTACTAGATCCTGGAAAGATAGGTGAAAGCGAAAGACTGATGTTCATCAAACCGCTAAAAGATAGGAAACTTCTCTTAGTTATCCTCTCAGCGACACTTATTTGCCTCTCCTACATTGTTTATCGGTCATTCGAAAACGTGAACCTAACAAAGGATATCGTTTTACTCCCAGAAGATCTCGAGCTCGTGGCCCTAGGTAAGCAGGTCTACGCTACCCAATGTGCTTCCTGTCATGGCGCCAATTTGGAAGGTCAGACAAATTGGCAAGTGCGAGGTCCAGACGGCAAACTCCCTGCCCCACCGCATGATCAAACAGGCCATACCTGGCACCATTCAGACGCCCATTTATTTGAACTAACCAAATACGGTGTGGAAAAAATGATCGGACAAAAATATCCCAATAATATGCCGGCTTATGCAGAAATTTTGAGCGATCGTGAAATAATCGCTGTTTTATCCTTTATCAAAAGAAGCTGGCCGAAGGAGATCCAAAGACGCCATGATCTAATCAACTCTAGGGCCCGTGACACTCAATAGAAAAAGCCATATTTTTTAAAATTAAATTATTTAATAACAATATTTTATATATTTTTATTAATATTTTATATCAATATTAAAACGGATGTCTTTTAAAATCTTTTCTCTTTTCCATGACATCTTAGGTGAACGTTGGACTTGTTCCCGAGGCCCAGCTAAAATATTAAATTCTTCAATCTTCCCAACTTCAGGAATGCCAAAATGCCGCGATATTCAATAAGCCAGCCTGTTACACAAACTGAAGCGCCTCGCCTTCTGATGGGAAAAGGACAATATACGGACGATGTCCCCCTCAGAGGCGCCGCACACGCCGTTTTTTTGCGCTCACCTTTCGCTCATGCCCTTATTACAAAACTAGACATTGATGCAGCAAAGAAACTACCTGGCATTTTGGATATCCTTGTCGGAGAGGATTATGTCGAAGACGAATTGGGCAACGTTCCGGGCTCTGCTCCACCTAAAAGATCCGATGGTGAAGCGGGTTTTAGGCCGCCTCGTCCAGGGTTAGCCGTTAACAAGGTTACCCACATTGGACAAATGATAGCTTGCGTTGTAGCAGAGACGATCAACGCTGCGAAAGACGCTGCAGAGGCGATTATCATTGAATTTGATCCTCTACCAATCAATACAGACCCTCGCTCAGGGGTGGCGTCGGGATCTTTTGCGATTTACGAGGGCTGCGCGGATAACGAGGCCTTTTGTAATCGGAAAGGTAATTCTGATACGACAGCACAAGCGCTCGAAGAGGCGCCGCATGTGGTCAAAGATACGTTCACCATTAGTCGGGTAACCGCCAATACAATGGAGCCTCGCGCTGTCGCTGCCGATTACGATCCTGGCCGCGACCATTTTACGATCTATGCTTGTCAGCAACGACCTTTCACCTGGCGGACCATGATGTGCCAGCGCGTGTTTAATATCCCGGAGAATCAAATGACAATGATTGCTGGCGATGTTGGCGGATCTTTTGGGATGAAGGGTGGACTATATCCAGAAGTTCCTGTTGTCGCCTGGGCATCAAAACGCCTCGGACGTCCCGTTAAATGGACTTGCGAACGTTCGGAAGGCCATATTTCAGATGACCAAGCCCGTGATGTTATCGTCGATGCTGAAATGGGTTTCGATGATAACGGAAAAATACTGGCCGTTAGATACAACGCACACTGTAATGTTGGCGCCTACCTTTCCATGAATGGATTTGGTACACCAAACGGTATCGCGGCCTACACTGTCGGGAACTACGATATACCCACTGTTTACGGGTACTCGAGAGCAATTCTTACAAATACACAACCAATGGCGAATTACAGAGGGCCCTCAGGAACTCCTGGCTCCTATGTGCTAGAGAGGCTCGTCGATATGGCGGCTGCCGAGCTAAGCATGGACCCAACCGAAATTCGGCGTCGGAATTTTATTTCCGCTGATGCCATGCCAGTAAAGCTTGCAAACGGTCAAAGCTATGACTGCGGCGAATTTGAGGCACTTATGGATAAGTGCATAACGTTAGCAGACTATAAAAATATCGAAGCTCGTCGAAAAAACGCTGAGGCAAGAGGTAAATTATATGGCGTGGGTGTATCGGCCGCTGTCGATCCCTCCGGAAGCCCCGCCCCGGAAATGGCTGAATTAAGGTTCGATCCTTCCGGCACCGTAACAGTCCTCACGGCTTCAACTGCAGGGGGACAAAGTCATCAAACAATTTACACGCAGATCGTTTCCGAGGTGCTGGGAATGGACTCAGACATGATACGCTGTGTCGAAGGAGATACATCAAAACACGCATGGGGCTCAGGGACAGGCGCAGCCAGAACCGCAACTATTTGTGGCTCTGTTGTCTTACTGGCAGCAGAAAAGACTCGTGAAAAATGTCGAAAAATAGCCGCCCATATGCTTGAAGCGGCAGAGGAAGACATCGATTTTGAAGACGGTGATTTCACGGTCACCGGAACAGACCGCTCGGTCAATTTTACTGATGTTGCTAAAACAGCCTTCAAACCTGACAGGTTGCCCGATGGGATGGAATTTGGGCTCAATGAAACAGCGAGCTGGACGCCCGATAGCTCTAATATTCCCAATGATTTTCATATTTGCGAAGTTGAAATCGACCCAGAAACTGGAAAGTCACAGATCGTCAAATATGCTGCCGTCCATGATGTTGGCGTTGAACTCAACCCCGCACTAGTAGATGGACAAGCAGTCGGAGCGATAGCCCAGGCAGCAGGACAAGCTTTAATGGAACAAATTGTTTATGATCCCGCCTCTGGACAAAACCTCACAGGATCATTTTTAGACTACTGCATGCCTCGGGCGGATGATTTTTGCGAGTTCCAGATTGACCGGCACCCCGTACCTACAAAACAAAATCCACTTGGCGTGAAGGGTGCAGGCGAAGGTGGAACAGTAGCTGGTATCGCAGCCGTCATGAATGCCATCCACGATGCATTAAAACCCGTGGGGGTCACCAATTTGACGATGCCGGCCACGCCACAAACAATATGGAAAGCAATAAATGACGCAAAAGCCGCATAAACCTGCTTGTATTTGGAAAACAGGAATAGATATACAGTCCATGAGGATTCTATAAGAAAAGCCCCATGGTCTCTGCCCCGCCCCTGGAAGGAAGACAGGGCAGAGTTGGATTTTTTACGATCAAACTTTTCACCAAAGTTTTTTTGAAAAGCGTCCCCTTCCTTAGCGGGGTAAAGCAGCTTTTCTGAGGTAGGGCAAAATCTTTTCAAAGGTTCCATACTTTGCTGCTGCTTCTTCATCACTGACCGCAGTTGGAATTATAATGTCTTCTCCTGGCTGCCAGTTTACAGGTGTCGCAACATTATTTGCGGCAGATGTTTGAAGAGCATCTAGTGCTCTTAAAACCTCTCCAAAGTTACGGCCCACAGTCATCGGGTAAGTCATAGAGAGCTTCAACCTCTTATCAGGACCGATGATAAAAACGGACCTTACTGTAGCTGTGTCATTTGGAGTTCGCCCATCTGGCAAATAGGCTTCCGCTGGCAACATATCAAAAGCCTTAGATACTTCTAAATCGATATCAGCAATTATCGGAAAACCTGCCTCTGCGCCCCCGACTTGTGAGATATCACTCTTCCACCTGGAGTGATCCTCCGCGCTATCAACAGATACACCAATAACTTTGACGTTCCTTGAATCCCACTCCGGGGCAAGGCTTGCAACGGCTCCAAATTCAGTGGTGCAGACGGGCGTAAAATCCTTTGGGTGAGAAAACAAAATGGTCCAGCTGTCACCGATCCAGTCGTGAAGAGTGAATGCACCCTGGTCAGTTTGCACTGTTAAATCTGGGATTAGGTCATTTATTCTTAAGGCCATCTGAAACTCCATTTCTGAATTTATAAAAAACCTTATGTCGCTTTATCAGAAACGTTTCCACCCAAAATAATTAATTAATCAAAATATTTTTTCTTTAAAATTATTTATTATCTTTTTTTTAGAAAGTTTTTTCTTTTTTAAAATTTTAGAAAAAATTTTTTACTTTTTTACTCTAGCCTTATTTGACCGTTAGCCCTCCGCCCTAACTGAGTCCTAATAGAAACCGCTAAGATCGAGGTGATCCAAACCTCGCCCCCATCGTAATCAGTTTATGAAAAAACTTACGGCTTTATTTCCTCTTAATCTCGCGCACCTCCATATGGCAACCTGGTTGGCAGTAGTCCTGTGGGCAGATACCGCATGGTTACTTGGAAAAGTTTTTTAGAGAATAAACAGCATTACCCATAGTAGCTAATTCTCCAAAGGATTAGATACATAGGCGTAGACCAACTCACAAAAGCCTTTGTTTCTCCATAATCTCATCAAACCTCTGACAAATTTCTTGTTCATTGTGCCTCGGATTGAAAAAAACGAGGTTCAGGTGAAAACACAGTTGCTTATTCAAGATCAAGATAAATTAGAATATCGCAAACGGGTCATGTATGAAAAAAATGAATGCCGACGACTACGACAGATCCGCCTTCTTGGGACCGTTTTTTTCACGATACTTCTGACGGTTTGTTTAACCGCAATGGTATACCTAGAACCCACTCCTATAATGCCCTAAATATCTCGGGGGTTCATAGACCCCAATCCGTATACAAAGGCGTGATAGAATTCATTGTGTTTCCCTATTACTGGAAAATCATTTTTACCAAAGCACTAAATTTTTGAGCAGACCTCTCTCTGTGGGTCTCAAAGGTGACATGCTGACTATCAAGGGCGTCTTGGCGCAAACGAATAGACCAGAGAGGCTCAATGGTGTTAGGCAAAAAAGAATAACGAATATCCGCAACTCTCTCAGACCCGCCGTTCACCTTCGCAAGAAAACCATCACTAAAATGCGCAAACCTCTCTAAATCCCTTCTCTGCTGGGTATCTTTTCTCAACCAAGGAAATTGTTTATTTACATCCAACTTCTCTATCGACGAACCAGTCACCTGAATTGCCCCAAAAACAGTCCGAATTGCATCTACATAAAACCGACCGTCAAATTCATAAATTGAGCGCCAAAGAAACGTATTACCAAACGTGGGCTTGACCTCCAGACGCACAGGAATATGTCCTCGTGCGCTCGCAAGCTGCTGAGCACTCGCTTGAGCAGTAGCTTTTTGAACATTGGCAAAGCCAAGATAACAAAGCCCCCAGACGACCGCACAAATGCACCATCTTTTCCTTTTTAGAAAAATGCTGCCAAGGACCCCAACAAGGATTGGAATTGAAAATATTGGATCTACAATAGAGATAATTCGAAAAGCGTATCTTGCTTCAGAAAATGGCCAAAAAAGCTGAGTTCCATATGATGTAGCGGCATCAAGAATACCGTGGGTCCCAAAGCCAAGACAACACCAAAACCATAATGTCAAAAAACCAACTCTTCTCCTCAGGTTCAGGATTGGAAATAAAACCAGGGCCACTAAAGCGCCCCCAATCGGTATAAACAAAAACGAATGTGTGAACTGGCGGTGATATTCTAGGAATAACAAGCTATCCGTTGGGGAACGAATTAGAGCATCCAGATCGGGAGCCATCCCCGCCAGAAAACCAGATAATGCAGCCACCCCGGCCTGTTTCTTATTTGATAAAATAAGAGGAATAGATGCTCCAACCAGACCCTGAGTTAATAAATCCATCGGCTTTTGTTGTTGGTTTAAACTCCCATCAAGAAATACAGCTTAAACACAGGGTTATAAATCTGCAAAATTTTCTGTGTAAATTTAATTTGATTCCAGATAGTTTTGGGAGAGTGGATTATGCAAGGAGAAAACTATGGCAACTTATGAATGTGCAGCATGTGGAATGAGTGTTAACGCAAGTTGCGGCAAATGCGATGAGCAACTTGTAAACCAATCCCTTACAAAACCCGACGGAAGCAGCGTGCAGGTTTCTGAGTGCCCTAATGGACATGGAAAAATAAAATCACCAATGTGCTGCGGTCAAGATATGGGTTATTCGGCATAATATCCGGACGCTCAAAAGAACCCTATGTCATTGAGGCGCTAGGAAAGTTCGGCGTGTTGCTCCAAAGCCCTCTAAGCCCTGTTGGTCCAAATGCAGTTGAAGCTTAACTAGACCTAAAGTTGTTTGATTTCGGCTTCACGGATTGAACTCTTTAATACCGCAAGATAATACGCTCCCCTCAACGCGACAATATGACCTGATCATTCTTGATAAAGGCGAATTTTTATACTGAAGCTGAGACGCAACACCGCCGCTGATAGGATTTTTAGGATCACGCATTGCCCTAGCAAAACTTTGTGAGATCTTTCCTCTTTCATCCGTAATCACTGAGGCTAAAACGCGAGCAGGTGGACCGTGTGGATCTCCAAACGAGCTAATGAAAGCCTCAGTGATTTCAGCTCTTGTAAGAGAGGGAGAACCCACCTTATTCGATCCACCGAAACCAATATCAACCAATTTTCCTAACATAAAAAATATAATGGCAACCAAAGACAGTCTGACAAATGGGGAATTCAACATTTTCGTAGCCTCAACTATATATGTTCATGCCAATTTATAACGAAAGTTGGTTCTCGAGTAATACCGTCCATTCTCGAAGAAAACATTTTCAAAAGCTCCAGTAATCTGGGTTAACTAGACACCTTAAGACCACTTCTCTATCCTACTTATTTCTTGCCTTTTGAAGACCCGCTTTCTTCGGAAAAAGAGGTATTTACGGCTTTCTAGAAGACCAAAGGAATAAATATGTCTGATTTTATAATCGCTCCACACATGAGGCTCCACGAGTGGGTTGCTGAAGAAAAGGGCTATTTCAGAGATTGTGGCCTCTCTTATGAGTTCAAAGAGCAATTGGACTCTGATGACGGAAAAAAACATGATTTGGGAAATAAGGTGGGGGCCTATCAGACCTTTGAAAAAGGTAGAACATGCGACGTCAGTTCAGCATGTCATTGGACCGTCAACATGGCCTCCGCTGCAGGGCACGGCGTACTTTATAAAGACGCGTACTCCGTTGCTCCATGTGCAATTTTTGTGCACCCCGACTCCGATATTAAAAGACCAGAAGACCTCGCGGACATTCCAATCTCGGTTGGTTATCAGTCTGGAAGCCATTATTCGACTATTGAAGCACTGGATATGTTTATGAAACCAGAAAAGATAAATTTATCCTTTTCTGATGGCTTGTTATTCAAACGCTTGGAAAAACTAATTGATCGGGAGGTCCCCGCCGCAAGTTTGTTCAGTGGACCGTATTACTACCTTGAGCAGCTCGGGTTTAGAAAAATTATAGACACAAGCTTTATGATGGCCTCAATGGTAGATGAGGCAGCAGACCATGAGAATATTGAAAAGTATTTCACCGCTTTAAAACGCGCTCAAAGGGATATTGACCTGCATACCCATCAATATACCCATTTCTATAAAAAAGAGTTTCCTAAACGATTTCATGAAACAATGGACACGCGTGTTTTCGGGCCGGGAGAACGAATTGTTTTTGAGCCTTATACCAATGAAATTTTTAAAGACACTCAAAACTGGATATTAGACCGCGGTATTTTTCCAGAAGGGGATCCAATTATCCGCGACTACGAAGGATCCACTTCCCTTCGTCCGTCACACTAAAAAACCGATAGCAATCATTGAAATAAGAGCCAGGGGGCATCACCCCTCCCTGTACTCTCTGAAATCAAACCTAGACGTCTAAGCCACCCCAAATCTCATTTGCGAGCTCGACGATCATCCCGATTTTATCGAATTGCTCCTGCTCTGAGATTATATTCCCAATCGCATTTGACGAAAAACCGCACTGAGGTGACAAGCAAAGCTGACTAATATCGACAAATTGAGCCGCCTCTTCTATCCGTTTCTTTATTTCATCTTTGCTCTCTATGGAACCTCGTTTGGTCGTAACTAAACCTAGGACAATTTTCTTACTTCCTTTTGGAACGTACCGAAGTGGCTCGAACCCACCCGACCTATCGTCGTCATATTCTAGGAAGAAACCATCGACGTCCGTAAGATTAAAAAGGTGATCGGCGATCGGCTCATAGTCGCCTTCTGCGAACCAAAGACTACGCGCATTTCCTCGACAAAGGTGAACACAAGCCGCCATATCTGAAGGCCTCTCACTAATACAATCATTGATAAGAGCTGCATAAGTTCGGGGCAACTCATCTGGGTCCTCGCCCCGTTCTCGCGCGTCTTGACGCATATTAGAGTCGCACAAATATGCCAAGTTCGTATCGTCAAATTGGATATATTTACAGCCCGCATCAGCCAGCATCGAAATCTCTTCTCTATAAAGCTTTGCAAGATCAGCAAAAAAACTCTCTAATTCAGGATAGGCTTCACGGCTAATCGCCTCTCTACCACCCCGAAAATGTGTCATCGTCGGAGACGGCATCGTTATTTTAGGGGTTGTTTCTGCGCCAGCGACCGATGCTAAAAACTTGTAGTTTTCAACACCAATTCCGCCCTCAGGTAATTCCATTCGATCCGTAATTTCCACTGTTAGAGGAACCGCTTTATCACCACCCGATTTGGTTTTCTCGCCCTGCGCGAAAGCGCTCTTTAAATTGAAATTGGTTTTAATCGCGTCAATTTCATTAATGAAATCAAAGTGAAAACTCTCCCGTCTGAATTCTCCATCTGTAACAGATTTGATTCCAATCTGTTGCTCCTTCCTGACGATTTCCGAGATGCATTCATCTTCAAAGTGACGAAGTTCAGAATCAGATATCTTATCTGCTTTCCACTCTTCCCGTTTCTCTAAAAGAGAGTCTGGTCGAAGAAAACTACCAACATGATCAGCACGAAAAGGACCCTTCATCATATTCCTCCCAGGGAAATTTATAATTTTTTTCACTATAGTATGCGCCGCTAATTGCAGCCAAGATTCAAATTTTCTTTTTATTGATGCAAAGCGAGAGACATAAATCAAAGAGAATAAAGAAACCTGTGGGATATAACAAACCGAAAGGCTTTATTTGCTTTACATTGTTGGGTAAGCGAGAGTTATGTGTTCTATTAAATTGAGTAAAGATATTTTTTTATATCGGAAGTAGTTTGATAGCCGGATGAATTTTTAATGTTAGAGAAGACGATCAGAGCCTTTGCCCTTTTTTCTGGTTTCGTTTTATTCGGGCTAATGTTGATAACCGTTTATTCCGTCGTAATGCGCTATGCGTTTAACGCCCCTCCTCTATTCACACTTGATCTGTCTCGCATGATGTTAATCCCTGTTGCGGTTGCCGGCTTGGCCTATTGCGGGTGGACTAGCGGTCATATTGCCGTGGACCTCATTGGAGCTTTAGGACGCCCCAAATTTGTGAGAATTAGCGACATTATTGTGCGACTTTTATGTGCCGGCATGATTGGTCTTTGGACCTGGAAGCTAATCCATCTTGCACTAGACTCGCATGAAGTTGGTGATGCTACCAACATGGTTCAAATTCCGCATTATCCATTTGTTTGGATAATGGTAGCAAGCTGCGGGCTATTTGCCTTGGTCTTTCTTGTGCTCATGATGCGAACCGTTAGCGGTAAAGAGGACCCCCCCACCTCATGAGTGCTACTTTAGTTGGCATAATTGGTCTGGGCGGGCTCTTTTTTCTACTCGCATTTCGTACGCCGGTTGCTATCGCCATGATGGTCATTGGGGTGATTGGCATTTGGGTCTTGAATGGATGGCAAGCTTCAATGTCTACCCTCGTCGATGAGTCCTTTGTCATAGCATCCACCTATGAACTGATTGTTATTCCTCTTTTTGTACTCATGGGAAATTTTGCGACTATTTCGGGTATGAGCGCAGATCTCTACAGAGCCGCCTATGCGTGGGTTGGCCACTGGAGGGGAGGATTAGCCTCTGCGACTATTGCGAGTTGTGCAGGATTCGCTGCTTTATCAGGCTCTTCAGTTGCATCGGCGGTGACCATGGGACGTGTCTCACTTCCTGAAATGCGCAGGTACAATTATGATAATCGTCTAGCCACTGGATGCATCGCAGCGGGGGGTACCCTCGGAATTTTAATCCCTCCGAGTACCGGCTTTGTCATCTATGCCATCTTGACCGAAGAGTCCATTGGACGTCTTTTCTTGGCAGGCGTGCTTCCAGGTCTGCTCCTCACCGTCCTTTTCATGATTTCGATTTATATACAAACGCGGATAAATCCAACTTTAGGTCCAGCTGGCCCACGCACAAACCTTCCGGGTCGGGTAAAAGCTTTAGTTGATGCGGGCGCAATGATCGGGATTGTTGTCATTGTAATAGGTGGCATTTATGGCGGCATCTTCACACCCACTGAAGCCGCCGGCGTCGGCGCCTTCCTGGCCTTCTTGCTTGCCTTAATACGACGAAAGGTCAACTACAATGCGATGTCGACCGTCCTCCTTCAGACCATCCGGACCTCGGCACTTGCCTTTTTAATCTTGATCGGGGCCCATATTTTCAATCCATTTCTTGCGCTAACCCAAATCCCGGGGGACTTAGCCGAACTTTTAGCCGGGCTTGAACTCCCCCGATACGTAATCATGCTGATATTGATGGCGGCTTACATTGTTTTGGGGACCTTTTTGGAAGGGTTCGCAATGTTAGTTTTAACTCTTCCAATCGTGCATCCCCTAATTTTAGCTCTTGGTTATGATCCAATTTGGTTCGGGGTCGTCATGGTAATTGTGCTTGAGATGGGTTTGATCAGCCCGCCAGTTGGGGTGAACGTCTTTGTTGTTAAAGGTGTCGCTGAAGATGTCCCCCTGAAGCAAATTTTTTCTGGGATAATTCCCTTCTGGATCGCGATGGCTATCTGTTTAATTATTCTTTTGATCTTTCCCCAAATTGCCCTTTTCCTTCCAAACACGATGATTTCTGGTTGATAACAAATCTTTGCGTTGACTAGGCTTAAACGTTTAGACACACTTTTATTTAGAAAAAAGATTAAAGGTGTCGGTCTTTCGCCGGCTCAATATAAAAAAGGGAGAAATTACGTGAGAAAAATTAATCGAGTTTCAGCTGTCTCAATCAGCGCTGCACTTGCCGCCTCGCTGGCACTATCCATACCGGCGACAAGTAAAGAACTTAAATTTGCTTCCTTCGTTGGAGGCCCTCATCCCATGAACAAATTTGTATTTGCTCCCTGGACAAAGGAAGTAGCAAAACTGTCAGGCGGCTCCTTAACGGTTAAAATGTATTATGGCGGTGCTCTTGGAAAAGGCGGCACGAAACAGTTTAAGCGAGCGGTAGATGGCGTTGCTGACATCACCTGGGCTCTTCAGGGCTATACAGCAAACCTCTTCCGAAAAACGACTTTAGTCGAATTTACAAATGTTGGGAAAGATACCGTAGATGCCACTAAGAGGATGTGGAAAGTATATGGTGAACATCTGGCCTCAGAATATACGAGGGTAAAACCGTTGGCGATTTGGGTCGCCGATGCACCAGTAATTCATACCAAATCAAAACCAGTGAATAGTATTAGCGATTTAAAAGGTATGAAAATCAGAACACCTTCTCAATACCAAGCTTGGATGATTCAGGCTCTTGGTGCCACCCCTGTGCCGATGCCGGTAACCAAGGTCTACAACTCTTTGGATCGGGGTGTTATCGATGGAGTTTTAATCGCTGCAAGTGGCATCAAAAGCTTCAAATTAAACGAAGTTACCAAATACCATGTCGATGGTATTAATTGGGGATACTCACCCTTCTTCGCTGTAATGAATAAAAAATCATACAGCTCTCTTTCTAAAAAACACAGGGACATCATAGACAAGACCACTGGCCTGGCCATGAGCGTCAAAGCCGCTGCCATTTATGGAAAAGCAGGAGATAAAGTGCTCCAAGGTCTGAGAAAGGATAACAAGCGGAGCATGAAATCTTTCTCAGCCTCAGAAATTAAAAAAGCGCATTCCCTGATCAGTAAGGCTGAAGACGGTATCGTTGCAAAGGTAAGCAAGGAAGGGATTGACTTGAAACCCGCCCTCAGCGCTCTCAGAGGCGCTGGAAGCTAAACCTCTTATCCTCCTCCCCGATTAACTGGGGAGGAGGATCATAGTATTTAAAGTTTTTTCTTAAATTTCTGTTAGAGCCAATTGAAATAAAATACTTCTATAGGTCTTGAAGATTAGGAATAACCTCTTCCGCGAACCGAGTGAGAGAGAGGGCCCTCTTTTCCTTAGTTGCCCAATTCTTACCGCCTACCAAGAGAAACGAACCAAAACCACCGCATCCTTTGTAATAAGATCTCAAATTCTCACTGACTTCATCCGGTGACCCAAGGACATAGATCCCGGCTTCAACCAAAGCATCTAATGCGTTTTTTGTATTGGGCACCTCTACTCCATAAACCCGCTTGAGAACCGCCAGAAAACCCCGTTCCGCCTGCAAACCAACTTCATGGGTTACCGCGGGCCTTAAATCTTCGAAGGCCTGTGCTTTGGAGCGCGCGACATAAACTGCCCTTGATCCCGCCACACCTTTTCTAGGGTCTGAGTGGCCGGCCTTACGACCGGCTTCTTCGTACAAATCTGCTTTTCCTCGCAGCATTTCTTCAGACTCAAAAAACGCGCAAAGAAGAGTATAACCCCGTTCTCCCGCCATCTTTATTGTTTCCGGTGAGTCAGAGGCTGTAGCCATCGGCATATGAGGATGAGTCAGTGGTTTTGGTAAAGCCACCAAATTCTCCCCACGCCAATACTTCCCATCCAAATCAAAGGGCTCATCCTCGGCCCAGCATCGGAGTACGGTGTCCAGCGCCTCTCTTAAGCGGGAATGTCTATCTTCAAAAGTTAGCCCTCGGGAAATCGAGGCTTGCGGATGCGGAAAACCCGATCCAAACCCAAATATAAATCTGCCTTTCCCAATCAAATTCTCAATAGTTGCAGCCTGAACGGCAATATCGAGGGGGTGATGAAGGTGCAAGAGCTTCACCGCAGCACCCATCCGAATATTTTGGGTAAGCCCTGCCAATTTGCACATCATAAACTCAGGCGCAGGTATCGTGTCTACGCGATTAATATATGGCGCTTCGCCATGGTGTTCACTGATAAAAACGTCTCGAAACCCCAATTTGTCGGCGAGAACAATCTCATCAATATCATCTTGATAAGTTTGTGCAGCAGTCGTATGGGGTCGGAACCCGTTAGAAAAAATACCAAAATCCATAGATTTTAATTAATCATAAAACTTTCCAGCGTCCATCTTTTAATAGGGAAAGTTAATAACAAGATTAGTTAGAACCAGTTTGAAAAATCAAAAGGTTGGAATTGAAAATTTGTTTTATGGATCCTCAGCATAGGGGCTGCTAGTTCGACCCTGAACAACCCCTGAACCGAGTGGCGGCGTGGGTTGGTAATGACTAGGGGGCCCTTCACCCCTCGCAACACGCGCAACAGCTTCAGCTGGGGTTTCTAGTTTAGTTTTAGCCCCAAGGGCCGCCTTTCTATCGATTGGATATGGATTAGGTTGATCAGGAGCCGGCATTACATCAGCCGGATAATAGGCCACCTTTTGCCCAGTTATATCTACCTCCCGATACGGTTCGATATCTCTCTGATTGGTTGCCTTGGCTTCAACGACCCCCTCCTCGGTGATTTCGTGATCGAACCACCATTTTTTTACGGGGTTTCTCATCCCATTGCCTAATCTATCATCTAACCATGTGGCAATCGGGACCAAAAAAGGCTTCATAAAACGAGCGTTCACCCCAAGCCAACTTGCTACCCTTGTCATCAAAGCGCCGTCCATGTCCACGACTTTATTTAAAGGGCAGGTCTTCATGCAACGCCCACACGCTGATCCCTTGGAATTGGTTAACCTATAGCGAGTGCATCGTTCAACATCAGGCTTCCAAATCTCATATCCATTGAACATAACTTTAGGCCCATGGGGAATTGCATCACAGGGACATTCACGATCGCATTTATGACAATTTTCACAAAAATACTGGAGGCCAAAATCTATCGGTTTATCAACCTTCAATGGCAGATCCGTCGTCAAAACCACAGATTTAAACCTGGGGCCTACAAAAGGATTAAGAACCAACTCTCCAATGCGACTTAGCTCGCCAAGGCCAGCCCATAGCACCAAGGGGATATGTAAGACGTCTGAGTCAGCGTTAGTTTGTGACCGGGAGGAAAATCCCATCGATCTGAGAGTTTCTCCCATCACTCCCGCTATCTCTGCCCCTCGAAGATAGCCTCTCATCGATTGTACCCCAGAAATCCAATCATCTCCTGAAGCACCTTCCATCGTGTCGTAACCTTGGTCGATTAACATAACCACCGCGTACTTATGGTAACGATCAAGGGGCTCCCCATTCTCTTTATGGGAATACCAAGCATATCTCGGTATTTCACAAATTCCCGTCAAATCTGAACCAAGGAAATATGATAGAGATTTTATCGCTTTGGCATTCTCCGCAGGGTTTCTAAAATCTTTGTTATCGAATGAATGAGCGGTTTCACCTCCCTGATAGGGCACCATTGATCGGATTACTTTCAATAGGCTCATTGAGAGAGGGTGTTTGAACGAAAAACGTGTCCTTTCACGCTGGGCTTTTTCACCCAAATCGCCCTGCAACGCTCTTTCGAAAAAGGCTGCTCTTTTGGGAACTCGGGGAACCTCATCATCTAAAATAAGTGTCGTCGGACGATCTACTCGCTTAACCGTCTCCATCGGATATCGGCTATCATAAGATTTTCTTTTTTTTCGACGCGCACGTTCCCGGCCTGAAACTGCTCCGTTAATACCTCTCCAATAAGATAAATTCTTCACCCTGCCCACATTAGGAGACAGTGGATCATCCACCGCTAGCTCATAATCTGTTGAGATCACAGCGATGGTGAACTTCTCTTCGAAAAATGGATTGAGGAGAAGCTCGTCCTTGCGAACACATAACCCCGATAATACAGCCATTCTATCGAGGTCTAATTTACTGTTACCCAAAACATGAATGCGGGTCTGAAACCCCATTTGCCGCAAGTGCCCGCCAACACAGGCCGAAATTTCAAGTGACGCATTCTATGGGTGGACTCACTTGCACCCTTTATTAGTGAGTAGGCTAAATTAGCTTGCTCCGGTAAAGATGAATGCTCAAATAGCATAACAACGGCATGCGTATGGCCCGTATCCGACTGCTCCCCAATTAACCATGCGTTTTCGGGGATCCGACAAATACCCACCTGACTTGCATCCATGAAATAGGCGCAGCCCTTTACGTCTTGGGCGCGCCTATCGAGATCTGAAGGTACAGGCGCCTGCTTTTCAACCGGATCCTCCTCTAGAAACCGCTCGAATAAAGAACAGTACTTGGTCGCAGCATCTCCAAGTGGGCCTTGCGATGCCGGCAGTGTTCCCTGACTTACCCGCGGTTTATTGGCCTCACTCTCAAAAACATTTGCGTCCCGTGGTAAGATCTCAAGAGGAAATGTACCTAGATGAAAAGGCCTATTTTTAGAGCGTGGATAAAAAAGCATTAGCTCCCTGATTCTATCAAACAGCAGTTTCTCGAGACTCTCACCGTAGATGCAGTGACCTATAGCACCGTGAAACCGATGACAGAGTCAATCCTCAAAACATCTCTCAAACGAAGCCTTTGCCGTATATTCGTTACTGCGTGAACAGAGACTATCCACTTGAACCAGAAAAAATGTTGAGACAAGGAAATCTATGGGTAAGAAACTCCAGCGACTTAAGTCAAGAGACCTGATTTTTCAGTTTGATTAACGGATCAACGTCATTTTTTCCGAGCGAGATATTTCCGATTACGACCCCCCCATCGTCGATCGATAATTTTTCATAAGCTATGTCTCCCTCGACCCGGCCAGACGCCCTAATAGTTAAGCTCCCTGATACAACTAACTCGCCCTCCAATTGTCCGGCTATCGTGACATCATTCGCTTTTACCTTTCCTTTAAAGTTTCCATTACTCTGGACCTCTAACTTTTCTGTTTTAATTTCTCCTTCACCTTTCCCCCTAATAACCACAGATTGTGCCTTTAAAATCGAACCTGAGTATTCTATTCCTTGCCCAATATAAATCATTCCTTCTTTCGCGTTATCAGAACCCGGAGATGAAAAGGTGTCATTTGGGTTAGATTCTCCTATGACCTCTGAATTCACCGTTATTTTGGCGTCGGTTGCTGGCAATTCGCTTGCAAACACGTTTATTGGTCTTTTTAAATTCATCGCACAGCCCCTCTCATTTCATCCATGTAGGGTCTGTTTTCCCTAAATTTTTAAGATCCACTTTTTCCTCGGTCGCCCAACCGGTCATTATCCCTTGATTCTTTTTAAGATCTTTGGTCTCCGATCCGCCTAACTCAGTTGTCCTCAATTTGACCATTTTTTTATGGGGCAAATCGACATCACTATTGGGACTCAGAAACTTTTTTTCATCTCTGCGATTGTCATTTGAGGAATGAGGCATCTCAATTGACGCAGTTGGTGTTGATTTTAGATTATGACTTTTGCAAATCTCGTTGGTCGCAACTACTACTGCAAATGCGGTAAGAAGAAGAGCGGACATTACTTACCACCTCTCTTTAACTCGGTTCCAAGTTCTATTTGGATGTATCCGACGTTCTCAGACCCAACAGAAACGCAAAGCAAGCTATGAAGCTCGTTAAATGCACTGGCGCTTGCGTTTAAATCCTTATGACTTACCTTTAAGACACTCATTAATTTTCCTTTCTCAATGAAATGAGGGGTCATTAAGAAAGCAAAAACATGGCCGTTATTTGCTAGATTTGTGGATTTTTTTTGAATTTTTATGGCAAAAAAAAGTCAGGCCAACGATTTGGGATCTCAATTTTAGTAATCAATAACGTTAAAGGAGTGAGGCCGATAAAAGAGAAAGCAAAAGATCCCCGATCCTTTGCTTTCTCTACTCTCTATCGAAATCCAGATTGATTGAAAATTTACTCAAAACTAATGTTGAAAACATTGGGTAAAGCTATCTCGGGTCTGTCGAATTAGGGACAAATACATTTCCGGACCGGCCTTAATGCTGCTTCCCAAAGGATCAAGGGAGACTATTTTTGCAGAAGTACCCTGCACAACCGTCTTTACCAATCGATCAGAAAACTGGGGCTCTTTGAAAACACAGGCGGCTTTTGTGGTTCTCAATTTTTTTCTAACCTCTCTCAGGCGTTTGGGTGATGGGAAATCGTGCGGGTCGAACGTTATAGACCCCACCCCTTCAAGGCCATACCTTTTCTCGAAGTATTGATAGGCATCATGAAAAACAATAAACGGTCGGGTTTTCCCCTTACCAAAATAATTTTCAAGTTCCTGATCGGCTTTTGATATGCTGCCTACTAACTTCCGAGCGTTGGACCTGTAAATCTCTTTGTTTTCGGGGAAGACCTTGGAAAGCGCTCTCACAATTCCCTTTGCCATTCGGACCGCATTTTTGGGATCCAGCCAAACGTGCATATCATTGGAGCCATGATCATGCCCGTGATTGTGGCCGTCATGTTTTTCTTTTTCCCAAGCTCCGCCCTTCCGAAGGGGTAAAAATTGTACTCGCCCCCTCTTGGCAACGGCCACCTTTTTAACGCTTTTGGGAATGGAATTTAGGGCGTTCTCCATAAAGGTTTCGAAATCTTCATCGATATAAAAGATGATTTTTGCAGTGCTGAGCACAACCAATTGGGAAGGCTTAAACTTGAAGCCATGAGGTGAGGAGTTTCCTGCAACCAAGAGATAAGGTTTAGCTGTATTACCGGCTACAGCAGTAACCAAGGAATGCAAGGGCTTAATGCTAACTGCAATTTCGCTTGCACTCACTTTAGCAGCATTCTGCGAGAGACCGATTAGCCCTAATAAAGAAAATATTGAGAATAAATGCTTCATAAAAGTTTCCTCGAATAATACTTTGAGGTTGAGGAATGTTATATTATAACATATCAATTTAATTGTTATAATATAACATATTAAAAAAACTCAACAACTAAATCAAAGAGACCTCGATGATCAATTTTATTCCCCCACTCGCTTTGTTTATATTATTAGCACAGCCAGCCCACGCCGCAGAGGGCCATGACCATCACAACCATGCGGATAAAGCGGGGTTTTATGCTCACCTCGACGCCACCATTTTGTATGAGAGTATCTACGCGGCACCAGAAGCGTCCGAAGAAGTAGAACAAACTTATTCCCATTCCCACATGGAATTAGGATATCGGTTCAATAAGAATTTCTCGGTCGACTCAAATATAAAATTAGAAGGCGAGCCAGCTGGACATGCCCACGGCGGAGGAGCCGTACGAACTGGTGACCAGTTTTTTGATGCCCATCCACTCATAATTGAACAATTGACCCTCAGTTATGAAAGTGACGGACTTAAAGTATATGCAGGAAAGTTCAATCCAGAACTTGGTTTCGATTATCATTCATGGCCCGGTTTATTCGGATATCAAGTAGCTGAAGGATACATGCTAAAGGAACACATCGGCCTCGGCACCAAATTATCGCACGATGCTGGTGATTATGGTGTTCATACACTTAACGTTAGCACCTTTTTCAAGGACACATTGTTGAGTGGTTCGCTAATGCACAATAGGGGTAGTAGAAACAAGTCCGACGGAGGATTGGCGAATACCGAGAAGTTCAATTCCTATGCAGTCTCGCTGGCCGGAAGAGATTTTTATTCTCTGAAAAATGATTTGGCTGAGGGTTTATCTTACAAATTAGGATATGCCCGACAGGCCCCTGGGTCAGGCAACGAAAAACCAGAAACCCGGTTTGTCGCCTCGCTGGCATACAAACAACCGTTGACAAAAAACCTTTCTACCAGGGTTTTCCTCGAGAGAATGTCAATAAGTCACCTCGGTGGTGAAGAAAGACACGATAGGATACATACAACAATTGGTTTCAAATTCGATTACAAAAATTGGAATATCGGTGGAACGCATACCGATATCAATAATGAAGCCGGCGAAGCTGATGAAAACCATGATGGCTATATTGGACAAATATCCCTTGGCTACACGTTCCAGAATGGCATCAATGTCTCCTTAGGTTATAAGCAATCAGAAGAAGAAAATGAAAGAAAAGACCGCATTGGAACGAAGATTTCTTACGACATAGAATTTTAGGTTTTCATCCTTGGATAGACCCAAAACAGCGAGTAAGTTTCAAAAAAATTAAACAAAGGATGGAGCTCAATACTCCATCCTTTTTTCAATATCAGTTGCGACCCAGATCCGAGAGATCTATTTATGTGGTCGTCGTATTAAATCGTTATCGCTGCTCGAGTTTCTTAAATGCAAAAAACTGAGTTGTTTCAAATAAACGTAGCAATAAATGACTGATCTGATTACAGCTTCAAATATCACTGTAAATCGTGGTGAAACAAAAATTCTGGACAATGTCTCTTTAACCATCGGCGAGTCTGAATTTATTACGATCTTAGGGCCCAATGGCGGGGGTAAATCCATGCTTCTGAAATGTCTAATGGGTTTCTATATTCCCGATAATGGCAACATTAAGCGGAAACGCCATCTCCGAATTGGTTACGTCCCTCAACAATTCACTTCAGAGCAAACAATGCCGATTTCGGTCGGCCAATTCTTAAGACTGAGAAAAAAGGTATCAGCAGAAGAGCTGGAAACAATTACCGCTGAAACAAATATAGAGGCGTTGGTTAATAAACCTTTGAATATCCTATCTGGAGGCGAACTCCAAAGAATTCTTGTAGCGAGAGCATTGATAGGAGCACCAGACCTGTTGATACTCGATGAACCAGCTCAAAATCTGGATATCTCCGGTCAGCTAGCATTTTATAAGCTTCTTAGCGAAATTTATGAAAAAAGATCTTTCTCCATTCTTATGGTCTCCCACGACCTACACATGGTGATGGCTACAACCAAGAAAGTCATTTGTTTATTTCATCACGTATGTTGCTCAGGTGAACCGCAAGTAGTTACCAAAGACCCTGAATTCATAACTCTTTTTGGCAATGATATGGCCGAGATGATGGCGGTCTATCAACACGGGCACAATCACTCACATGCTCATTGAATCATTTATTATAAAAGGTTTATTAGCGGGTATTATTGTGGCCCTTGTTGCCGGTGTCATGGGTTGTTTTGTTGTCTGGCGCCGTATGGCCTATTTTGGCGACTCATTAGCCCACAGCGCTCTTTTAGGCGTGGCCTTTGGAATAGCGCTGGGAATTAATCTTAATCTATCGATTATAATCCTTTGCTCATTCTTTGCTTTGCTTTTGGTTTGGCTACAAAGGAAAGGAATTTTTGCAACAGATACCCTTCTTGGAATACTTGCACACGCTGCCCTCTCCGTTGGAGTCGTTACGATAAGCCTCTTAGAGCAAAGAATAGACCTCCATAGCTATTTATTTGGGGATATCTTGACGGTTGGCGACGATCAAATTTGGTGGCTCGTAATTGGCGGTAGCTTTATCCTTCTAACATTGGCATTAAATTGGTCGTCTCTTGTTTTAATGACGATCGATGAAGACCTGGCCCAAGCGGAGCAGGTGGCGGTATCTCGTCTTCAGATACTTCTTATGTTTTTGATGACAATCGTTGTTGCCATCTCGATAAAAATTGTTGGAATTTTACTGATCGCTTCGATGCTTATAATTGCCCCTGCTGCCTCTCGTCAGCTTTCGAAATCACCGGAAATGATGGCCATAATCGCCTGCTTGATTGGAACCATTTCAGTCATTATCGGAATGTATTTCTCATTTGAATTAGACACCCCTTCGGGTCCAACAATCGTGGCAGCATTGGCCACCATTTTTGTGATCTCATTCCCACTAGCAAGGATCCATAATAAAATAAAATAAAGACTTTATTCCGAGATAAAGGTTCGCAAAATCTCACCGAGCAACCTCGTTATCTAACAAGTCAAATGCTCAAATGGCCCTGTTATCTAAAATTTTTCTTATAAAAAGGAAGCAAAGATGGACTTAAAACTTTCGGGAAAGAAAGCGCTTATAACCGGAGCTTCAAAAGGTATCGGAAAAGCTACCGCGAAAGCCCTAGCGAGTGAGGGGTGCGATTTAATTTTAGTTTCAAGAACAGAAAGAGATTTGTTGAACGTGAAATCTACTATTGGGGAAACTTCTTCCACCAAGATCTGTATAGAAGCCCTTGATCTCTCAGTCAGCGGAACCTCCGAACAACTTGCTAAGTCACATCCCGAGATAGACATCCTGGTTAACAATGCAGGTGCTATTCCGGGAGGCTCTTTGGAAGAAATTAACGAGGAACAATGGCGAAGTGCATGGGATTTAAAAGTATTTGGCTACATTAATATGTGCCGGAGTTTTTACACAAAAATGAAGGTCCGGAACTCGGGTACAATAGTAAATATTATTGGAAATGCAGGTGAAACGAAAGACCCATCCTACATCTGCGGCGTCGCTGCAAATGCTTCCCTAGCTGCGTTTTCTCAATCATTGGGAAGCGTTAGTCCAAAGGATGGGATTCGGGTTCTTGGGATTAACCCAGGTCCCATTGCAACAGACCGTATGAAAATGCTTATGCAGCACAAACTTGATAGAGGAGATTTGCCTAATAATTCGGATGGAGAATTATTTTCTCATTTACCCTTTGGCCGAGCGGGTTCTCCAGAAGAAATAGCCGCAGCAGTCTGCTTTCTTGCATCAGAGCAATCTGGCTACAGCTCCGGCTCTATTATGACTATAGACGCAGGTCTCTCGATCCGCGGCGGTTATCGATAAAAAAAACCCGAAACAGCAAGCATGATCCAGAAAATATAGGACTATTTTGAACCGATCCCAGTCTTTTGAATGGTTATAGCTATTCCAAGTATTACTAATAGCAACGAAATGCCAACAATGTAAAAAGCTGACTCAAGCCCAAGCCACTCTGCTATAGCCCCCATTGTAATGGGAAGAAAAACACCGGAACACTGGTTTGCAGTGGCCCTCAGCCCGGCGCTCTTTCCCTGATGCTCAGAAGGTGTTGCTCTTGCCATCAAGCCTATTAAAACTGGCTGACTGATACCCATGGACGCTCCATAAAACGCCATAGCAACGAGTAGTGCGGTGTAATTTGGAAGAAGCGGTGTAATAGAGAGAAGCGTTATTTGTGTTGCTACCATTAAAAGAGCTAACCAGCGATCTGAGATCACGCGCAATAAAGTCCCGACACATAGGGCCGAAAAACCACCAGCAATCGCCCATATAGTAAGTAAAAAACCAATTTTAGTTCCCGTTAATCCAATTTCATTTAACCAAACGACATAAAAGCTGTGCTGTACTGATATCCCGGCATATCGCATAACCGTTATCGTCAGAACTAAGACGATGGCAGGAACGGCTATAAGGCTCAAAGCTTCTTTATAATCTCTCCAATTAGGCACTAGCTGGCGCAGTTTTGGCGAGGAACTCGCTCTACCCCTTGAAGTGGTAGGTAACATCATTGCCGAAATTACTGGCAAGCATGCCCAACACGCTAAAAAAGAAAAGGCAAAAAACGCTCCAAAGTGGTCCCATATCGCTCCAATTGATGGAGGACCAACAATTGCAGCCACCCGGAGTGAGGCACTTAACCGTCCAGCATAAACCGGGCTTCCTCCCATGAACTGTCCAATCATGGTTTGGCTCCCCAACCACCCCATTGACCCGGCCCAACCTGCAAAAAGTTGAATTACGATAACGGCTGCCAAGCTTGGAAAAAACGGATAGGCGCTATTAAGAATTATAGCAGCACAACCAAACAAGATGATAACTCGGCGCGTGCCTATCCTATCCATCATCGCGCCTGAATGAATTGAAAAAAACGTCAGCAAAAGATAGCGACAACCCAATGCAATTCCTGCTTCAAGTGGGGTTGCTCCTAGAGAGATAACCCACAGAGGCAAAATAACCGTCGCCATATTATTGAGGCTATGGCTAAACATTCCGCACCCATAGACAGGTGCCTGGACCCGCCAAGACACCTCTGGGACTCCGCTAGATTGTAAATTTTCTTTCATTTATTCGCGATTTTGCCATAACTATTTTAATAAATTAATTTATTAAAATATTATAATTAATTGTTTTTATTATTTTTTGTCTATTGAAATATAACCATAACAGTAAAACGCAAAGCGAAGCAAAGTTCTGTGAAGAAAAAAGTCTTTAAAAATAAAATATCTAGAAACTAAACGTAAAATAATTCTTTCGCTTGCCACTGAAAAAACAAAAAGACCTTATAAAAGAGCCTGCAGAAAACGTTAAAAAGGTATCGTTAGCGTCTCAAAAAGGCCATCACAGTTGATTAGATCAACCCGCTTCCGCAAAATCTCGAAATTCCCTTCTTCGGTTGAACGCAACAGGTGCTTCACCCTTCCGCTGTAAGACCTCTCCTTGTCCAATCTAAATTCTGTCATAATCTGTGCCGAAAATACCGATATTTGATCATTGGCATTATCCTTTGCCCCAAGTTCAATGTTGGAGACGAGATGACATGTTCGGCTTGGTGGCTCTTGTGAGTGAATTTTAGGATGCCTAATCCGCTGTATTCTGGTTTTTAAAAGCGGTAAATCATCAAAAAAGATTGAGACCGACTCATAAGGGTCGTCTTGATCAGGCGCGCCCGGCACCCAGTAATATCCGTCGGGCGCGAATAACTCGATCCACTCCTCGAACCGCCTTTCGTCTAAAAGACGGGCCTCACGATATATAAAGGCCTCTATTTCCTTGATCATGTCGGTTAAACACCTTGATCCATTCCGCACATATAGTGCAACCAAGCTCTGTGCTGGTGTCTTGCATTCGCCTCCGAGGTTCCAAGCCCTTGAAACGAACCCTCGTTATCAATTGACTCTTCGCCGACCGACCGAGCAAAGACAATCCAATCATGACCATTTGCTTGCATGCCTTCTTGACACCTAACCCAGGCATCCATGTCATCAGCCATGACCATCCCAGCAGGCGAATGGCTATTATTGTTTGATCTTAGGGCCGACTTCCACATCTCCTCTGGTGCCCCCTTGAGCTTAAGGGGAATGATGATGTTTTCCGTACAGTCCACTGAGATCGGATTCATAATGCGAATATGCTGAGTCATGTACTGAATCGACCAATGCGGAAAGAAAATGCTATTGTGGTGGTGCACCTTCATTTTGGCTTCAGCCTCTGCTCCGTACGCTTCAACCATTGATGATTTATAACGTTCATACACCGGGCCCTGATTTTCTCTATCCATAGGAAATCGCTGCATATAAGTATGCCCATGAGGGTGCCCAGCAATAACCTGCTCCTCCCATTGCATATTGAGTGAGCTATGTTTTTCTAAAAGCTTAACCTTTCCGGCCTCATCACCTTCTGCACCTTGCCTTCGGAACTGAGTACCATCCTCCGCTGTAGTAGAGGCATGGGTAAACATTGGATGATATAGATCATTCAGATTTTCTAACTGGATTTTCCAATTTGCCGCAAATCGATACCGAAACATCCCAGCTGGCGCCTCCAGCTCCCCTGCCGGTGACCTATCAACCATATTATCGATGTGATATCGCATTGGTCCGAGAAAGGTATCTAAATCACAGACCTCACTATCCAATGCGACGAAAACAAAACCTCGATATATTTCTTGTTTTGGTGGCCGGGCTAAATCAAAGTCACCATCTTCGAGAAACCCATCCGCGTAACGTTCTGGGTAGGGAACTCCAGCATGGTCCCCATTCGTATGAAAAGCCCACCCATGATAGGGACACTCAAATCTCAGCGCGTTACCAGATGGTTTCGTGCAAACTCTCGCCCCTCTGTGAGAGCACCGATTGAACATCACATGGAGGCTGCCATCTCTATGGCGACTCATGATCATAGGTTGAGTCTAAAAGCGTTAAAGTTACAAAATCTCCGGGGTTAGGCACTTGGCTCTCATGACCGACCAGCAACCAGGATTTGGAAAAAATACGATCAATTTCTAGTTTGAAGATTTCTGGATCGATATAGTAGTCCTTATGAACTCGATCTGGTTTGATCAAGGAACTGAGAGATACTTGGTCGTATGAGTCCATTTTAAATCCCGTAGAAACAAATCTATATTCTCCAGATAAACTCTAGCACGATATGATACAGAGCCCCAATCAGAACGCGTGAACAAGCACGCTTTGCAGACTATCCAATAGGCTAATCAATTAATTGAGACGTACCAAGCTCCATTAACGTGCAAGGTCTGTCCTGATGTGTATCGAGAGTGTGGACCGACCAAGAACCTTATTGTCTCTGCAAATTCAACCGGATCCCCTTCCCTACCAGCTGGGATACCATTGGCAAAATGCTCTGATACCTCCGTGCCTGGCTTGTGAAACCTGCCAGGAGCAACACAATTCACGGTAATATTCTGAGGCGCTAATTCAACCGCGAGAGATCCTGTTAACCCCGCCAGACCCATCTTAGCCGCTACGTCTACGCTCCGTTGCGGGTTTCCCGTGTGAGCGGATGAGGCTCCAACATTTATAATCGCTCCTCTCCCGCCCTGAGCTAAATAAGGCACAGCATGCTTAATCGTTAAAAATGCTGAGTCCAGCTTCTGCGCCATAATATTACGCCAGTCTGCATAAGAAATTTCTGTGACGGGTCCTTTATTCGCAGGTCCAACATTATTCACAAGAATATCAAGGCGTCCAAACTCGGCGACCGCCGTCTCAATCATCCTTTTCACTGAAATTTCATCCGTAACATCGGCCATAAGTGAGAGCGCTGTTCCTCCTGCATTTTCTATTTCTTTGACAATTTCTGCTGCTTTTTCTTCAGACGTTCGGCCATTTATCAGAACCTTAGCGCCGGCCTGTGCTAGCGTTTTTGCCGTAGCGCTACCCAAATTACCGGTGCTTCCCGTAACAATTGCACCGAGCCCATCTAACTCTCTTTGCGGCATAAAATCTTAACTCCTTATTCAGCAGCTTCCATGGTCCAACTTTGTCGATCTTCAAGCTGGTTATCACATACCTGCAAAAAGACTTCCCTCGCAACATGGCGTGAAGGAAGACGCCGTCCACCGGGCGTTAAACGAGAGGGGCCAGACCCCGCGGTCAAACACAAATGTGGTTTTGACCTTGGCTTCAGATGAGCGTTATCGAAAATCCATGATGCGGCTTCATTGTCACAACTACCCAGAACAACCTTATCTGGGACCTGCCCCATTTTTGGCCTGACACAAAGACCGTAAAAAGGCATTTTCAATTTGCCCGACTTAAATGCTCCCAGATCAAATTTTTCGTCATTATTCCAGATCCCTCTTTTGCACGAGTGTAAACTGAGAGCCCTGTCCAATCTAACCCGATCCCTATGACCTGGAATATCCAAACAAAGCCCACGAGGCTCATCCAGCGGGGCAATCAAACGTATGAATTGGAAATCAGCAATGACAGGTTGCGAAAAAGTCATGGAGAATAAAAAAGAAAAAGAAACAGCCACTCCCAGTATAGAAAACCTACTAAGACCAAAAGCCTTCAAATACTTCGATGGCTGAAGCTTTTTCCTACAAAACAGATTTTGAAACACTATAGAATTTTCTCCACCAGCTCTGTTATTTTGTTGAAAAGATTTCCAAAGCTATAGTTTTCATCGATGGAAATAATAGTAACGACCGTATTTTTTTCCGGTAAGATTACATTAAATTGGCCGCCATGCCCCCGCATGACCAAGGTTGGCTTATTTTCAATCATATAGACCCAAGACTGGAACCCGTATCCAACGCCGTCTCGGGGAGTTGAAACCGCATTGTCGACCCCATTTTGAAAAAACTTGCCAAGACAAGATCCGGCCCTGAGATGCCCCATTAAATAATTTCCGAAAGCAGACCAGTCCCGCGCTGACATCACAAGGTCTGCAAATGCAGCAGGTGTCCCCTTCTGATCAATCAACCAGTGCATGTGCCCGTTGGGCGAAAATTTAACAAAATGTCTATCATAAAACGTTTTTGAGAGGTTTTCACCCGTGATATCCTCAGCAAGAACCGCGAGCGCAAGTGTATCTGCTGCATGATACTCAAAACGCTCCCCTTGTTCTGTTTCTTTATCTGAAAACCTTTTTAGTGCTTTTCTTACATCACCCTTCCCCTCAAAACGTAGAATTCCTCTTGCCTGTCTCGTAATTCTTTTCTCGTCAACAGACCTCCCCGCACTCACTCCGCTGTTCATTTGAAGGAGGTTTCGAATGGTAATATCTGCAAATTCTGTGGCAGCGAGAAACTCGGAATAATCAGAGGCAGGGGCGTCCAAATCTTTTATTTTCCCTTCACAAAACAATCCCCCAATCACACTAGAGGTCGCCGTTTTGGCAAACGAGGCACCAAAAAGCTGACTATTTTGATCAATGTTTTTTTGAGCATTGTAACGTTCATAAATTATTTTGCCGCTCTTTGTGACCAAAGCCGCAATATTGTATTCATCTTTGAAGTACTGATCATAGCGGTCATTAGAGGATATTTTGGTTAGCTCTAAATTCGGCCTACTACCAAAGGATTTAACATTCACAGAAAAAGGGCCCAGCTCTCCAGTTATATCAATCTCAGAGTAGATGGACATCCGTTCCCAAAACTTATCAGGACCGTGATTCGCCACCGCCGTTTCAATACTAAAAAATCCCACCAAGACGATCAAAAACAAAGACCATTGTGTTTTGTAATTATCCATAGCGAACCCCCAACGTAAAAATAATTCCTTCGGATACTATTTTGGTTGGTTCAAGGCAATTAGTTGCTTCATCGACTTTCCTCACCTGCGTATTCAGTAAATTAAAAACTAGAAAGCGAAATCAATGATTCCAAAATCTATCACCTTATCCAAAAATCGAGAGTCGCTTATTTTAGAGTGGGAAGGCGATCACGCCCGATCTCTGCCCGCTCAAAAACTTCGCGCTGCCGCGCGATCAGCAGATGAAGTAAGACTAAAACTGGATGCAAATCCAGATATTCCCAACGATATAAGGATCATCGATGTGAAGGCGATCGGTAACTACGCCGTGAACCTGTTTTTTTCAGATGGTTATGACAAAGCCATATACCCATGGCGACAACTCCGCCAACTTTCAGAAAATTTGAATCAATAGGCAACTAATTGCGTTACCGCAAAATGAGAACCGCTTAAAAAACATACTGCACCTCAATAGACGCTTTTATCATACCCCCGTTAAATTTTCTGACCCAGCAACGTATAAGAGTCTTATCACGAGAGCGTTCATGAACAGGGTAAACTCCATTGCGATCCCTTACGTAGACGAGTACGCGGCAGAAATGTCCGACCTGCTGATGAAAGACTTTTCCTGGACCATTGAGGTCTTCTAATCTATTCCTTTTAGTTTTGTTGAGCGATCAAAAAGACGTCCCTGAAAACCTCATAAATAACAGGAGAACAAAGCAAATGGGATTGACCAATAGAGTTGAGCACCACCAAATAAAAGATCTTATTGAATTTTCCGAAGAGAGTTTTGTAAGAAAATCCTTAACCCAATCCAGAGGGATCGTATGCGATTTTGTCTGCTTTGAACCAGGTCAAAAGGCAAGTTTGCATAAACATCCGGTTCAAGATGAAATATTCTTTGTGGTCGAAGGCGAAGGCACCATTATTTTTGAGGAACATGAATCAATTCCGGTTCAAGCTGGGAGTGTAATTTTTACGCCATCTGGTGTCACTCACGGCGTAGAAACCGTAAATGATCAGCGCTTGGTTTTAATGTTAATAAAGGGTCCTGGAATCACCGCAAAGGACGCCAGATCTTTTATGCACGGGGAGCCATAGCATTTCTAAGCTAAACTTCCCCGAAAGAAAAACTTACTATATCACACCCAGGGTAAATATTCTGAACCTGCAACGTATAAAAGCCTTATCGCTAAAGCGGTCATAAATAGTTTGAAAATTATTCTGAACCAGTGTTCAGGCATTTTATTCAGAAAGTAACGCCCAATATAATTTCCCAAAAAGGCACAGCAAATCATCGCCAATATCAATGGTAAATATTGACTAAGGCTAACGCCCAGGACGCCAAATGCTATAAGTTTCACCAAATGGCATAATGCCATAAGAGCACCAAGAGTAGAGGCATGATTTTGTCGGTTTCTCGAACTGCCCGCCAAAAAGGTACTCACAATGGTGCCGGTTGCGCTTACAAACATTCCGATAAACGTCGCACCAAATCCTACTCCCAAGAACCGCCAACCAATAGATCCCACCACTGTGAAATTAGGTAACCAGGTCAAGATAATAATCATTATGCCTATTAGACCCTGAAGAAGCGCTGTCGGAAGATTTATAAAAAACTGGGCACCAAGCAGAGCCCCAATGACTGCGCCGATTAGAAAGGGAAACAAGGTCCCCTTCATAACATGTCGCCACATAAGAAGCGTTCGGCTACACCCTACCCCCAGCTGTACAAAAGTATGTATCGGCACGAGTACAACCGGTGGAAAAAACATTGCCATAACTGCCAGCAATGCTAAGCCGCCCGCAGAACCGGTTAGAATTCCTAAAAGTGTGGTGAAGACTGTGGCCAATGATAGAAGGCCAAACAACTGAGCTGAGACGTCTGGGACGCCTAAAAAACTAGGATCCATTTTGAGAAAAATACGCTTTTGAAACTAAAGAACGGGCTTATTAGCAATGAATGTAGAGACTCGGTAGTCTTCCAATAGGATTAAATGCGACAACGCAACGTAACTCAGTGAGGCATAAACAGGCTTTCTTTCTCCGCATCAAGAGATCGTATTTGCTTTTGGCCTTTAGTACCGCATTCCGAACACTTGAATACAGCCTGCACGTAATCGACATCTGGCAAACCTTCGTCCAGCCACACTTCCGGATCGATATCCCTCCAGAGTTCGCAGGACTCGCAATAAACCGAGATGTACATATTGTTTTCTGACAGCTCGCTCATTTTGCTAACTACAATTGGTTTGATATGTGCCATCTAGAAGCTCACCGAAACTAGAATGACCCAAACACTCAGCAGAGCAGGTATGAATATCGTACGCCACTCCAAATTATTGTCCTGAGTCATAATCATTACCATTTCTCATAATTTGTATACGACAACGAAAACACGACGGATCCTGGGGTAGGAATTAATTCTTAGTGACACTGCCCCACCAGGGCCCACGACCCAAAATAGTTAGAAAATACCCAGTAACTTCTAAAGTTTTTACAATCTCAGCAAATCATTTAGGAGTTACTTTGCTTAGAGACATTAAAGTAAAAACAGAGGGAAGCTTTTTAAGCTTAGAGGCAGATTAAATAGAGATAATTTTAAGGGTGACATATCAAAGCTTCTATCCTCGAGGGAGTGCAAAAGCAAAACCGACCAAAAAACCCTGGAGGCTCCTGTAAAAAACTGACCTATTTTTCTTTTCCTGTTTTAAGTAAAGATTTGGCTGCTTTGACAACGTGATCGGTTGGGAATTGTTTACAGTGTTTTGTAATAGACAGAACCGCAGTCGAGGTATCAGTTTCAAACCAATCGACCTTACCTTGTTTGGCAAAATTTACACCTGTCATGTAACCACCGATCCACCAGCCAATTTCCGGTCGTTGCTTTTGTGCATACTCAACCCAAGTTTTACAATTCATCCCAGAAGCAGCGTATGCGGTATATTGACCATTATTCATACTTAATGCGGTGCCTGATTCAAACATCAATATACTTACAAGAGCACCAAAAAGTTTTGTGCGCATTAACTTCCCCTCACGGAATGATTTATCGGACTAAGTTTACAATATCGTGGTGAGCTTTTTAGTAAAGATAAGCGAGAAAAACTGACAAGACATACTCACAATATGGAATAAATGGATTTTGTCCCACCTAGAGGTCTTTTTGGGGTCTCCAAACTTATAGTACTGATCTATGTTATCTATTCCCTAACAAATTAATTACTTCGGATGTTTTTCAACCTTTTTGAAGGCCCCGCAACTCCCCCAGTTCTACCACCAACGGGGTTGCCCCCTTTTTTGAAGACTTTATTTTTAAATTGGCGTGCGGCTTCTGCCCGACTAATTAACACGGTCTTATGAGAGACTAGGGTAATATTTTTTTTAAATCGATGGCTTGGGAGTTTCCAACGCACTCTTTGCCCAGCCACTTTAAACGAGATTTTGTTCCCGCCCAGTTTCGCTTTTGGGGTCATAGCCATTTTCAGTGTAGTTGAAGCACCCCCGTCCCGGAAGAACTTCCAATTGGCGGCACCTGCCATGAAACTTATTCCAACCTTATAAAGGTCAACCTTGGGGACCCCGCGAAACAATTTGTAGTCAGGATAACGTAATGAGCATCCCGAAGCTGCTTCTGATAATAAAGCCCTAAAGGCAGAGTTCTTTAGAGCTCCGGCATAACCACTACTGAATTTACCACCCTTTCTTTTTGCTGTCGGGGTCACACCACGCATAAATCCTTTGGCTGCTTTCTTTTTCGCTGCAACCGCTGCAGTAAGGATATCTACCACCGAAATGCTGGGAATAGGCGGGGTGGATAGAGAATGCCCAATTTCAAATTCTATTGTGGAACTTTTTGTAGAGTTAAAAGTGCAAGTGGCACCGATCGTTGCCTTCTGTCCAAACATTTCAATGTGGTAATTATGTTGCAGAATAAGAACTGCACCAACTTCGCCATCATCCGCATTCGTAAAAGTGACAATGCTCGCAGATCCTTTTACTCCGGCTCCCACCGAGCCAGGATTGACACATTTTTTAATCCTCTGACCAAAGAATTTTGCACTAAAACATTTTCTTAAGCTTACTTTTGAAGACTTATCATAACCCCAGGCGGGACTGGCTGGAGCCTGTGAATATGCAGTGTCTGTCCAACCAAAAATCACGAATAAGAGTATAAAAAAATTTAAAATTTTCATGAGTTAGATCCTCAGAAAGGGTAATAAATTGATATGCGTAAATTCTGGTTGATAAATCAAAACTAAGCTTGTTTGAGATGCTGGTCAAAGTCTGGCGCATATAATTTAATCCAAGACTTGCTTCAACAACACCATGCTTAACTCTTCACCGTCGCCACTGACAATTAAATTAAAAACGCACATATTTAAGGCCTGCTTTAATCACGGGGATGGTTAAAACTTTCACAAATGGTTAGTCCAAATCGCTGCTTCGTCGGATAGAAGACCTGAAAACTAAATGCAATGTAATGATGTCGATAAGTTTTTCACTGATCAGAGTGCTCCAAATCCCAACTTCGGTCGTAACTAACATATGAAAACATTTACACTTATAGACGCTCTCGCATCCTCTTTCTTTTTGATGGCATTAGTTCCAAATTTAGTCTGATGTATGGGATCTTATTCGCCGAATTTTGTCAGGCCTCAAAGACCAGAGCTAGCGGTAATAGTTTGATCAGGGGCTTGTTGGGCCCATTCTTGCGTGATCGAGTTAGTCCTAAAGGGTTGTGGTAACTCTGCAGTCACTGATGAGATTAAGTGCATCGCAATTATGTACGTAGAAAAATTTTTGGTGCAAAAGACATAAACACTGAATTTTTAGAGGTCGATCCAATTAAAAAGTTCGACATATTCGACGAAATTTTTCATCATTTAGACGCTAGATCTGTCTACAACTCTTTTTTTAGCCTCAAAAGCTATAACCCTCCAATTATTCAAGACGCGGTCACGCTTTTTAATACGAGGCAATTAAAAATTATAGCCGATTATCGATCGGGTCTTTGTGGTCTGAAGGATAGGTACAACGGCCCGGCCGAAATCATAAAGATTATCGCTGAATTGGACTCGGAAATAAAATTATGCAGGGAAACCTGCAATCTTTGGATAAGTTTGGTCGAGGCATATTATAACTCAAAGCTGCCGGAATTGGTCGATCCAGGCCAGGGGCCGGCAAAAACTAAAACTTTACTTACTCTGTTCACTGCAGCCACACCTATGCAAATTGCGGCAACCTGCCCTACTGATGGAAATTTAATTCAAATGTTGAAGGATGGAGGGGTTAGGGTTCAAGTTTGGCGAGACTTTTTAAAAGACGAGCAAGACAAATTTTCAAGCCAAAACACTTCACCGAGGCTTGGAGTGTTTTTCGGCCCAGCGGGATTGCAACAAGATGCTTTATACCGTCAATTAATCAAACAATTTGCGATACCATGTGTACAGAAATTTGAGGAACTATATGGTCGCGCTATCTCTAAGACAGTTGCCCTTTTAATCCCTGACAATGACTGCGATGCCCCAGTGCTGAAATCTTCGACAACGCTTCTTGATACAAAAGATTAAAAAACATAAAGGACGAGAACTCCAGACTGATCAATGGCTGCTTTTGGCCAGCCAAAACGTTCTCCCCTAATTTTTCTGGATAAATTGCTCTTCAATAGCCGCTAGTGAAAACGTTGAACCTGCAACGATAAGGAGTTGAGAGGAAGGCTTCATGAAGTTTGATGCTGTCGATAAGTTTTCCACTTATCACAGTGATCCAAACCCCGACTGATTACGCAGTCACCGTATAAAAATATTTTCACTGATAGACGCGCTCGCATCTTTTTTCTTTTGCTAGCATTAGTTCCAAACATCGACTGATTTAGTACCCGATGGATATCGGTTCTCCTAAGCCAATCATAGCTGCGATAATTGGCGATTAGGGTCGTCTTTTCCTTTATAGCCCTAGATCAAAAAAGCGGCATTGGCGTCCGTTACATGCGCTTGAAAATACGAACGCCCCAACTAAATATTAAAATGCTGGAATGTCCTAGATCTATTTGACCAAAAACAAGCTTATTTATCTGGTAGGACTTCCCAGCTCTCTAGAACAGCTCTTCGCTCTGGAACCATTGTATTAATAGAGGTCGGAGGAATAATTGAATAAAATTAAGGTTGTTTTATTGGCTGTGACTATGGTTTTTGTATTCATTGACTATGCGTCGGCTCAAACCAAGGCTGCAAATCTATCGCCCGAAAAACCTAAGCATCATACAAAAGACGGATATCAAAACCATCCCTTCGTTGAGACCGCATCCCCGAAAGGCGTCCTTTTTTACATCCGTCGGGTTTGGGGTTCAGTTTTCACGCCTGAAATTCCCGAAGGACATGCGCTCCCCCCAGAAGAGTCTATAAAATTACTTAACACAATCAAAGGTGATCGAATTAGTTGGCTTGGACATGCTACTTTTTTACTCAACGTATCTGGAAAAACCATCCTTACAGATCCTTTTTTGAGTGAATTCGCCAGTCCCATCTCTTGGGCAGGACCCAGACGTTATGTCCACCCTGGCATTTCTCTAAAAAGCCTCCCTAAAATTGATATTTTAGTGATTTCTCATAGCCACTATGACCACCTGGATAAAGAAACAATAGCGGAGCTAAATAACAAAGAAAAAATTAACGTGTTTGTGCCATTAGGGCTCAAATCGTTTTTTACTGATCTTGGATATAAAAATGTTACCGAGCTTGATTGGCATCAGTCAGTCAACATCGATGGTATAACAATAACTTCAATTCCTTCGATACATGACTCAGCCAGGACCACAACTGATCAAAACAAAACGCTTTGGTCATCTTGGGGGATTAAAAGTGCCGGCCGGAACATTCTGTTTATTGGCGACACGGGATATGTAAAAGAATTATTTCAAAATATTGGTGAGATATACGGGCCATTTGATTATTCTATAGTTCCAATCGGTGCATATGAACCAAGAAACCTAATGTGGATGTCGCACGCTACGCCGGAAGAGGCTATCTCAATAGGAGTAGATACCCGCAGCGAAACTTTGGTTGCCTCACATTGGGGAACAATTAGTAGTTTATCTGATGAGCCTCCATTTGAACCTTCAACTCGTTTTATGGCAGCTGGTGCAAGTAACGGATTTTCTGATGATACTCTATGGGTGATGAGAGTAGGCGAAACTCGGGCATTTAAACAAAAATAGAACAAAATTGTCTCAGCTTAAAAGAAAGCCCAACGTTTCTGAGTTTTTCGAGAAATAGTGGCGACACCAACGGAAAGCCTTTAGTTGTTTATTTTCTATTACTTATTACCAAGTGGGTCACTTAAAAACGCACAGAAGCGCATAGTGTTGCATGCCAAATTGACCCACCTTTTAAGAAGGGTTCGCACCCTTAATGACGCATAAATAAGCTCTCTCTTTCAGCATCGTGAGAGCGTATTTGTTTCTGACCTGTGGCTCCGAAATCTGAGCATGTAAACCCCGCTTGAACGTAGTCGACATCAGTGTTGGAGGCTGGCGTTGACGAATACCGAGTGATTACGGCCTAAATCATTCATTTTATCCATAAAAAAACCTGCTCAGGCGGTGGCAGCTCTTGTGGGTCTCTTCAGATTAATCGGGAGCCATAAGTAGAGAGGTTAGATTATGAGATCAAGGAACTGGAGAAGCCGATATTCTAGGGTAAAAGCAATTTAATCTTGGCGAAATCTTTAACTAGCCGAGAAGGTAAGAACACACAGATTTCCAATCCAGCATCAACTTGTCCTGATTACTTTTAAAATCTGGTGTCGATATCGAAAGAATTGAACAGACGCTCCAAAGATTTTCATAGCTCAATTCAAATCTCTCACCCTATCACCAACCGATCCAGCACTTATAAGGATAGGAAGGCTCCGTTGTTCCTGTACGCAATTTCTCTCATCAAAGTACTAAAACGATCTGTAGAGGCAGCTGGACTAATAAAATTAAAGGCATGGATTCTCGCTTTACCTCGATTAAGCCCTGACACTTGATTTATAACTCCATCGAAGTCTGATCCTGAATAATCGTCTCCAAACACATAAATCGCTAAATCATCTAGATACCTACGATAGTGCATTAGTGCGGTTTTTAATCCCTCAGAGGGACTACTATTAGACCAGGCTTGCCAACCCGCAAAACGGCCCAAAATCGTTTTTCTCATTGACGGCGTATCTGAGATCCAAGACTTTGCGTAACCGGTTAAGATATACCGACCATTATCATTCATCACTTGAAATCCTAGTAACTTTGGATGAACTTTTAAGATATCCTCCATCTTCTTGGTCACCTCTCTCCAGATCTTTTTCATACTACCGGATGTATCAACCACAAAGACCACGTATTTTCTATCAACTGGTATTCCCGCGACAGCTCTTACAGGTTCTGAGAACTTAACTTCTTCTCTTTCTGCCACAAATCTTTTCCTAGCCAATAATTCAGTTTTTTCTTTTATTTCTGCCACTAGAGCCTGGTTGGTTTTCTTGGCCCGTCTGAGAGAACCTGACAGGGATGTCTCGACCTTTTCAAAAGTATTTAACCGTACCTTTTCACGTCGAAGATTCTTTATATTCTCGGCCAAGATGGTTTCTTCATAAATTAATTGCTCCAGTAACTTTTGAGCACTTATCTCAGGTACTTCATCAACGTTTACTGGGCTAAATTTAAAAATTAGAATCAGCATGACCACTGCTCCAAACCCGCATGAGATTATATCTAAAAAAGAAAGGCCGAATGCCTCTACCCTCTCGCGGACTTTTTTCATGGCCATTCCCTTGGCGGACTGATTAATTTCCCTCGATGTTGAAGAACCCACTTTGAAAACAGAGGTGCCGCCTGCGGATCTCCTTCAAGCGGCAATAACACTCCGGAGACATTCCCTTGAAAAGCTTTTGAAGCAGTTATCACGTCAGTCATAAGGGTCACGCGACATTCTCCAGAAACAACCGATTGCTGAAAAGGGCCGCCACAGCCCCCTCTTGGAATAACAGAATTCAATTTTTCACCAAGTGTCGGAAGACCATCAGTGATTAAATACACCCCATCTGGTCCCAGTTTTGAGGCTTCTGCAAATGCCTTCTCTAGGTTTGTTCCACCCGTTGGCTCCAGTATTTTGACTGCATATTCAACATTTCTTACTCGATCAACATTTGATTTAGATAGCCAAGATTTAGTTAAAACCTTTGGTTCATCATTAAAGGCAACGACTTGAAACACCGAACTGGCTGGGACTTGCTGAATAAGCCATGCGGCAATCTTCTGAGCTCTAACCCACTTGTCTCCCTTTACCCTGGCAAGCCTTCCCCTGGCCTTTGACAACGAAATTTCCAGCAATGACTCATGTACCATTGAACCACTACGGTCCAATAAGATAACTATCTTCTTTCCGTAAACATCGAGCCCAATTAAATGCTGATCAGTTTTTTTCATCTTCAGCATCTTGGGCTTCTTTTGTTCTTCTTTTCTCGCTGATAGCTCCGCCTCAAGTGCCGAAATTTTTATTTTGTTTTTACGAATAGTTTGTTTGAGTTTCGCCAGGCCTCGAATGTTTTTTGAGTTATTATCTACATCGTTTAATTGTCGATTTTTTATATTTTTTATTTGTGAAAGGACTTCTGCATTCTTCTCTTGAGTCCTCTGGATTTTTTCTTCGAGCTTAATCAAACTAGGACTTGAATTTTCTGCCGCCGTACCTGGGCCCTTCAATAAAACTAGAATTAAAACTACCGCCCCCAACCCACATGCCATTATGTCTAAAAAAGCGATATTAAAACTCTCTACCCTCCTCATGAAATCTGAGAGGCGCTGAGCCGGTCCAACACGCGTTCTTGAAGATACGCATTGATGTCCACCGCAAGATCATCTTGAATTTTCTGCAAATGATGCAATAAAAATGTCAGGATAATACTAATAAAAAGAGCCACCATGGTGGAATTGAAAGCCACGCCTAGGCTTGATGTCATCCCGGTTATGTCCCCGGCTAAAGCTTGATCAGCCTTTGAAAGTGCCTCTCCTATTCCCCTCACCGTTCCAATAAAACCAATTGAGGGTATTGCCCAAATTAAATATCGGATCATCGAATTTCCGGCCTCATTCTTGGCAGAAAATGAATTGATTTCAGACTCTATTACCTCAGACATCGAGTGAATATCGTTAGAAACCAAAAACCTACGTAAGCTCGACTTAATCACTCTGATTAAAGGCGCTTCAGGCATCGGAGCTGGCAGTTCCTCCAGGTCCTTTATAACTCCTTTTAACCCCTCTTCCACTAGCTCAATATCCTTCATAAAATCCACGTCAAAGAGGTAATTCGTCTTTGTGATTTCCAATATTTTTTCTACTATCAAAAATATTGTCCAGCCCATCAAAATGAAACAAATTTCTTGTTCTACATCCTTGATGATGATCCAAACCGACCGTTGCAATTCCGACTGACCAGAGCCAATCAAGCCTTCTAGAACCGATACTTTCGGATTTACCAGCCAAGCGTAGAAACTGTGTACCGTAATTATAGAAGCAAAAAGTGCGATAAGACCGCGCATTGTTTTCACCATACTTAAATATCAACCGGAAAAGAGACGGGCGTCCCTACTCTGATCTTGTGTTGTGAGCTAGACAGGGTTTTGACCGTTATCAGCGAAAGAGCAAACAACGACACCAAAATAACCAATGTTAACTTAGTTTCCCTCATAAGTATCTCGCAATTCTAAAACCGAGGTCAGCTCTAGGAGCCTCAGAACCATCTCTAAAGGACCCCCTTAATTCTGTTATACTAGCAGAATTATAATTGGACCCTTTCACCACATGAGAAGCGCCAAATTCCGGCCCTAATGGATCTATTTTGATCTCGCCATAGACCGGAGGCGACAAATCATAAACATCGTGAACCCACTCACTGACGTTACCCACTAGGTCAAAAAGACCTGAAATCCCAGGGGCAAACTTCCCGGCGGGTGCCAAACCGACATATGGATCTGTATAACCGGTAATATACTTTTTAATTTTAGCCTTTGAATTTTCATCACCAAGATTTCCGGCTCCCGGCGGAACTATGGGATCATTGCCCCAGGGAAATTTATAACTTTTTTTCCTATTATGGTACCGGGCCATATATTCCCATTCTGCTTCACTGATCAAGCGATAACCATTGCCCTCGCGATGAAACCCGATTATGCGCCCTCCCTTTACCTTGTAAAACGGTTTTAGACGTTCCTTTTCACTCAATTGATTGCAAAAAAGAGCTACTTTATTCCAAGCAAGATTAGTAACCGGTTTTTTATCATTGGGATCTAGTCCAGGGATATCCTTAATTCGAAGCTCTGTCTTCGCAACAAAAAAAGGTCGTACAAGCCTAACAGGTCTAATGAATTCATTGGCTCTTTGACCCTTTTCATGCCTTGGAGCACCCAAACTAAAAACTTTTTCCTTGCTCGGTCTAACTAGAATCATCTCAATACCGTTGAGTGTTTTATAGCTTTTAGGAGCCGATCTTAGCCGCGCTTCACTCTCTCTAATTAATTCGAAACGGACCTTTTGTTCCGAATTATCAAAAAACTTTATTTCTCTGACTTGGTCTATAAATCCCTTTTTTGAGGCTTTAATGACGTGGGGCTTCGTGGGCAAAATAATCACCATTGGCAAATACCCCATCTTTTTGCCATTAATGGTGACCTCTGCTCCAGAGGTACCCATTAGGCTAACTCGAGATTGATTTGTTCTCAGATGAGCTTTCAATTTGCCTTTACCACCAGGTTCCAATCTCATAACAGCTCTCGAGCTTACATACCCTGGTTTACTGTACAGAATACGCAATTCTTTTTCGTATCTGACAGTTAAAGCCCCATTATTCGGGGCACGCCTTATACCATTAATGATAAGTGTTCCATTTGGCGGCATTAAATCGACTTCTAATGTCAAGGGGCGTGGTTTTAAAAGATAGCGTCTTTCGATGTACGTCTCCCCCTCTCTTGGAATTACTTGGTCTTCCACAGGAAAAAACCCATCTTTGGTAACGTTAATCTTGGTTTTTGGCCCGAAAAGGCGGATCGGGAGTTTATTCCGCACGCGTTTTTTATTCACGAAGATTTGCCCTGGAGGTATACTCGTTACTGACAGGTCGAACTTTATCGGTTTGAGCTTGAACCTCTGGGTATATTGCGGCCGAAACCAACTCAGATTTTTAGTAACAGAGTGATAACCTCTCGCGTTAATTTCGATTTTTATATCTCCAACCCCAACTTTCTGCTTAATACCAGAACTACTGGTTGAGACCCTCGTGCCATTTAGGTACCAATCGCCTCTATGACCTTCCTCCAGCGATAAGTTCAGCAGCACCTCTTTTTGCTGAAGATTTATAACGGCTTCCCGCCCAATTTTATCTTTTGGAAAAAGATATCCATCCACAGCGTGGGTTTTGGAGTCCACTGAAAGCACTAGGTCCTCTGATAAAGAGTAAAGAGCGCCTTTAAAGTAAAACCCCACCCCTTGGATCGCCTTAACAGACACCTCCGAACCTTTGAAACTAGGCACAAATATTAATTTTGTTTGCTTCACATTAACAAAAATTGCCAAACAAAGTGCGGCAAAAGAAAAAGCTAAGACATATGTGAAGTAATTTTTCCTTCTTTTTTCTCGTGCCTGCGTTATGATTCGATCAAATTTTTTCATCTAAATAAATTTCAATCGTTTCGGGCATGTGAGGCTTGAATTTCTGCTCCACCCGTTTTGTTACATAACCCTTTCGACGCCCCTCAAAAATATACCAACCAGGTAGCAATTTTATGGTCCTTTTTTTATGAAAGCCTACGTACCCAACCGACTTCACAATAACCTCTGTCAATCCATCCGATAGCACAGTTACGGAAATCTTTTTTGTGAAATCCGCCAGCAACCGCTCTAACTTTTTTTGATTGATTTTTAATCTTTCGCTGTCAGCTGAAAGCTTCGAACTTGCTGTTATCAGTCTGCGGGCCTTGTCCTTATTTCTTAGATAAAAGAGTTTTTCCGGGTCTTTTATTAGAGAGTTGCTCCCTTTTAAAATCTCAACAACTTTCTTAATTTTTTGATTGATCGCGATAAAGTCAGCCCTACTCGAGAACTGTTTTGATATCTTTCTGGCTATGAAAGATGCTCTCTCCCATTGATCCTTTTGCATTTCAGATCGAATCTCAGACATTAAAACTTTATAATCGAGAATTTGAAGTTTTTCCTCAGCTTTCCGTATAGTAGTGGAGTAACCACCGCTAGGATCTTTTAGCCCTAAGGCCCGTCGATACAATCGTCTGATTTGAACCCTATCCTCACCATCGGAAGCAATACTGAGCCGCCCTATCAGGGATTGCTCGTTTTCAATTTGTTTCATTTTGAGAAGGCTGTTTATCCTTGCTTGAACACCGATTTCATCTGTTTTCTGGTTCAAAAGTTTTTTTAGTAGTTTCAGCTCTAGATCAAAATCACGCTGAGACCGAGCTACTCCGATATTTTCTTTTAATGTTTTAACCTCTGTCCAATCAGCCACGAACCCCATGACCTTCAGTAATTCAGGGTTTTCTGGTTGTAGTTTGGCTAATTCCTCTAATCTGGGTTCTAGTTTTTCTATCTCTTTTCTTCCCCAGAGGGCCTTTATCTCTTTTTCTAATTCGACCACTTTGGCATCGGAAATATCGAGCTGCTCCTTCAATTCAGCTCTCAGCCTTTTAATCTTCGGAAGCGCTTCCTCAAAAGAAGCGCTCACTGCAAATGCAGTAATTTCCTCTAATTCTTGAAGTGCCTTCTCAGATCCAACTTTGAGAGAAGCCTCTTCATTAAAAGACTTCAATCTCACTAATAAACTTCCCTTAATCTCGGAATATATCGACTTAAATTCGCGCTCATCAGCCTCATCATCTACATTTAAGGATCGTGGAGATGAACCGTGATTAAGGACGAGGCTGCTGATCAAGTGCCTTACTTCGGACTGGGGACGCCTGGCTAGACCCTTTGGCCGTACGCAACATCGTTGTGTCGGATTTAAGCTTTTTATCTAGGTTTTCATGTTCTGAAACTTTTTTATCAGAAGCCCCCGCCAGTGTTCCTGGAGATAAAGAAACCGGCTCAAGGAAAAAAGCAATAAATGCGCCCGCAAAAAGGGTTAGCATAACAAAAATAATAATGAATAAGGTTTTTCGCCGTTTTCTTGAACCTGCCGCCCTGACTTCCAACTCCAACATTTTACAACTGGACTTTCGGTGTTTTCCCTAGTTCATATATTTTTTTCAAAAAAGTGCGCCATTGGCTAAATTGCTCCGACGCACTCCCCGTAAGTTTTTTTTGTTCTTTTTCAAATGAAATAACTTGGGGCGCCAATTCGACATCCGTACTCGTTCCTAACTCTTCTATCAACTTAGTATGGACTTCTGCTTCATCCAAAGCTTGGAATGATTTTTGAACCATTGCAGCACCGGCGACTCCAGCAACTATAGCTCCACTTGTCGCCAAGGAAGTACCTACCGCATCGTAGTTCTGCGCCGACCTCGCGCCTGCTGCTGCTGCCAAAACCGCCAGTCCTATCAAAGCAACTGCGCCCACCGCCTTTCCCGCTGCAGCGGCGCGCGCCTTGGACCTCGCTTCAGACTCTTTCAAAACTTGCTCTTGCCAAGCCCTATGCGTCTTAGAAACCTTGTTGTAAAAGCCCTCAAATTGAACCTGCATCTTATCCACAAACATTTGATCACGGACTCTGATGGTTTTTACTCTTTTAAAGGTTGGATCATCCTGACTAGGCTTCCTGACAAGACTGTATTGTCCTTCCGTATTAACTATATTTTCTGAAAATAATTCGGATGACAGGCTCGTCGCAAAACGCATCTCAGCAATCGACTTAAGGGAAGAAGCCCTTTTAGAGGAAAGATCTGAAATAAGGTCCTTTACATAATTCGCAATCTCTACAAATAACGGCTCGTACCCGTTCTTTCCGCTGTTTCGGGGACTTTCCAAATAATCTTTTTTTACAGTGTGAGAAAAAGTTTTAACGGATAAGGGCTCCCCTACGAGACCAGCTAGGAAGCCCAATCCCTCCGACCGAGATCGTGCAAATAAATCTTTTCCCGAGATGTCGGTTGCCCGTATTGAAATCTTGACTTCTTCTCCGGTGGACTCAAGAATTTTCCCAAGCACGTAAACTTCTGATGTTGCTCTTTGATCAGGTGTAACACGAATTGCTCCGAAACTCTCTGTTTCTTCCATCTTCTCTTTGAGCATCCAGGCAAAAGCAGTAGCTTCCGCCCTTCTAAGTTCCGGCCATATTTTCTGTTTTTCTTCTGTTGCCTCAAGTCCAGCATCAAACACTGGGATAGACACATCGAGCCTGACAGAAGACTTCGATTGGGCCAGTCTTGTCTCTTCCTGCTCCATTTCCGTCGAAGTTCGAGGTCCAATTCCTGAGGACGTCAAATTGTTGACGCCAGATGTAACATTACAGCCAATCAAAGATAGACATAGGCAGTAAACTAGAAGCCTTCTCAAAATTATATACATTTTTTACTTCTCAAACTTTTTCAATTCTTTAAGCAGGTTATCACGAGCGAGAGGATTTTTTTCTTCGCGTATTGCTGTTTTAAGTTGTTGAACAAAGATAGAATCATTATCGTTTTTTTTCAATTTATCCGGTCTTCTCCCGTTAGACGACGCACCCTGTTTTCCAGCGTCTGCAGCCTCTGACGAAACGGGAGAGTTAGATTTGGAAGATTTTTTTTCTTTTTCAAAAGGTCCAGACCCAGAACCGGCTAAACCATTCGATGTTCCTTCCGTCCCGGCAATCCCACGTGCGGCAGTTCCTTCTCCCCCGGAATCAGATCCAGAAGCAGCATTAGATCCATAACCCGCGCTGCCATCACTATTAGTTTCCTCGCAATGTTTAACGTTCCTAAGTGCTTCATCAAGATCCCTCAGCAAGAAATCTAAATTTTCTCTGACAGAGAGCTCGCTATTGATCTTGGCTTCTACATCAGCACTTGAACAATCTCTGGTCTCCGACAAACCTGAAGAATAAGCCAAAGGAACAGATAGCAACGTCATCGCGACGCAAAAAACCAAACCTAATCCAGCTTTTAAAATGCATTTCTCTTTATTATCTGGGACGAATTTCATAGCGCTTATTCTTATAAAAATTCTGCAATAAACATTTGATGCGGCACAATCTGAATTTTGGTCTCTTTCCCTCTCCCGATAAAGAAGACTTGGTCGGAATGAATCATTAAGCCACGACCGTTATCTAAATTCCAGTGCTCCAAGCAAAATTCTAAAATAGACCTAGAGATTTTTTTTGCCTTTTCGATAATCAAAAACTGCTGCACAGATACTCGCTGAAAACGTTCACAGCACTCATGAACTAGGGGCAATTGGGGAGGCGAAAAAAACGCTCTCTGGAATTCAGTGTTATACCAAGAGGGCGCAGAGCGTAAAAGATTTGCTCAAAGGGTCATAAATGCCCGTGAAAAGGGATAAAAATAGAACAAAATTGACTAACCTTTTGAAGGAAATTGACTAACCTTCAAATAAGCCCAATGTTTCTGCGGTGTTCGAGAAATAGTGGCGACCCCAACGGAAAGCATTTTATTGTTTATTTTCAATTACTTATTATCAAGTGGGTCACTTAAAAAACGCACAGAAGCGCATAGTGTTGCATAGCAAATTGACCCACCTTTTAAGAGGGGTTCGCACCCTTTAGTGAGGCATAAATAAGCTCTCTCTTTCGGCATCATGAGAGCGTATTTGTTTCTGGCCTGCGGCGCCGCAATCTTCCCATTTGAATTTCTGAGTAACGCAATCAATATCTGGTTTTCCATCGGCCAGCTATTCGTTAGCCTCTATCGGATGCCTCCTTCCACAGGGTAAGTAATACAAAATCAAGCGTCATGTCTTAGCGGGCTAAATCGGAAATGGTCCATATGGTTACCGGGTCAGTTGCGTGAGTCATTGGCTCGATTTAATCATGGCTTGGATAATTTATAGGCCGGGAAAATTACGTCTCTTTACAAAAATATTTATTGAATACTCCAATGATCACTATCTCTGGCGGGGAGTCATGAAGGTCAGGTCTGTGCTCAATCTCGTTAAGCACCAAGTTAACCACATCCTGATATTGAACCCGCGCGGCGCAAACCATCGGCCTCTTTTTATAGCTTTTAAGGATGACATTTGATGCTTCCAACGCTTGAAGGGCTCCAACCACGTACCCCAAACAAAAACCCTCAATGTCCTTTTTACAAAACTCCAATAGCTGAATTGCCGTCGGTTGACGCTCTGCACTTACAGAGATCGGTGCAAATACTAAAAAGAAAATGAGTAGGTACTTTTGCAAAGTAACCCCTATCTTAACCTATAAACTGCTCAGAATTTTGTGCCCGTGACCGATGGTTTTCAGGTATTTTCAGAGGCATTAACTGCGTTCCCGCGAGGTCATCTTCACCGCCATTTCCCTCAGCCATTGATGTCCAGCATCCCGGTCGTTCCGCTCGTGCCAGAACAGGCTAACTTGGATATCGGGGATGTCAAAAGGCAGCTTCAACATCTGAAGCCCGTATTTTTCTGCATAAGGTTCAGCAAGTTCCTGCGTCACCGTAGCAATCAGGTCGGAGTGCGCGACGATCATCGGCACAGCAAGGTGGCCGCTGATGGTCATTCCGATGTCGCGGGTGATGTCCCATTTGGCTAAGCCTTCGTCGAGGGTGTTGCTCATCGGTTTCGACGCAGAATACATCAAATGCCGTGCCTTCTGATAACCGGCGAGATCTATTTTTCCCTTGATGTAAGGGTTTTGTTTTGAAGCAATAACCACAATCTGGCTAGTAAACAGGGGCATCGACTTGAACCGTTTGGGTAGGTCTTCAATCACGTTGGCGGCCATATCGATATCTCCTTGCTCTACAAGTCGTATGGCCTCTGGCGTCTGAACATCGTGGAGATGAATGCCCAGCTTGGGTGCCCGATGCGAGAAGGCGGCGTGGATCAGTGGCGCATATTTGGCAACAGCATGGTCGGGCAAGCCGACATGAAATACCCGGTTTGAAGCTGCTGGATCAAACCCCTGAGAGGCGGTGATTGCTGCCATGGCGCTTTCTAGAGATTCCCGGACATAAGCCGCCATTTCGTCGGCTCGCGCCGTGGGCTCCACGCCTTTGCCGGAACGGATAAACAGAGGATCGCCGACGCTGTCTCGCAATCGTTGAATGGCATGACTAACCGCGGGCTGGGAAATACCCAAACTTTTGGCGGCCCGGCCGATATGGCCTGCCGCGTGAACCGCACTGAACACCCGGAGCAGATTGAGATCAAAATTATTAATTTTCTGCATAATATTTATATTATATATGAATTATATTTATTTTCATAGTCGAGTTAATCTGGTCTTCATTCGATAACGCCAAGAGAAGAAGATTGGATCATGAATACAAAATGGAGCCTTCGAGCCGCTTGGCTAGTGGTTATATTATTGGCAACTGGCATAGCCTTATATTACTTGCGGTACTTCCTACCTGACGATCTCGAAACCTGGTTTTCCCATGCCGGCTTGATCGCCATGATTGGCTGGGTGATCTTAATCTTTGGCCCACGTCGCTGGGCTTGGTTATCGGCCTTCCCAGCGTATGTTTTTCCAGCGGTTCTATCGATGGGTTACGCGGTCCTGATCCTGCGCCACTTCGGTACTGCAGAAGGAGGTTACAATACCCTGGCGGATGTCGCGAAGTTGGTCTCTAACGATCATGTTTTGTTAGCAGGTTGGGTGCACTATCTGGCATTCGACCTATTTATTGGCGCCTGGATTTCTCGGCAAGCGGATGATGCCAGTATCTCGCGGCTAGTCCAGGCTCCGATCCTAGTGACAACGATCATGTTTGGTCCATTGGGGTTGCTTCTTTTCCTCATAGTTTGCCAGGCCCGGAACCTCGTACTCGATATCCATTATCCGATGACACAAGGAGCGGGAAGATGACAACACTTACACTATTACCGAAGGTATCGGTGACCTCCCGCGCGGAAGACCTGCTCTGGCAGTGCGGGTTATTTATCATCGCGTTCCTGCCAGTCACATTCCTCGTTTCGTTGTATGATCCTCGTCAGCTGAACGACATCAACATTTGGTCAAAACCAATGAAGTTCTATGTGTCGGTAGGCCTGCACATGATCACCCTTGCCTTCGTTGCGCGTTTTATAAATGCGGATGTACGCAGAAAATTTTCGGTGTATGGCCTGAGCTGGGTCTTGACGTTCACTGTCATTGCCGAACTTGCCTACCTCACTATACAGGCGGCACGTGGACGGCATTCGCACTGGAACTTCGAGACCCAGTTCGAATCTTTGATGTACGCTGCGATGGGCGTTGGCGCCGTCATAATGATTCTGGTTGCTGCGGTGATCGGTCTGCTGGTTTACCGCTACCCTGTTCGCGAGATTGGTCAGGGTCTACGACTTGGCATTTTGCTGGGAATGATCCTGGGATTCATTACGACCTTGGTTGTCGCCGGCTATATGTCGAGCCAAAACAGTCATTGGGTCGGCGGCGCCCCGAGCGATGCTGATGGCCTGCCACTCGTTGGTTGGGCGCGTGGTGGTGGCGACCTGCGTGTGCCCCACTTCTTCGCCACCCATTTGATGCAGATCATCCCTATAATTGGCTGGGTTGCTGATCGATACTCCCAAAGGCCTAAACGTATTGTCATCGCCGCATCTGCTATCGGAGTAAGCGCGGTCGTCGCTACATTCATTCAAGCTCTCAGCGGACAGCCATTTATCTGATCCACGCCACCCCTCCAACCAATTCGATCCAGATACAACAACCCGCCTAAGTAACCCCAAGACCATACCCCCGTTAGAGAGAGTATGGTCCTTGGCAAGGAACTCTCCTACTCATCTACTGCGCCAGTCGATGGAACACGTGGTCACGTTGAGCGTGATCAATTCTCGTAAACGGATTGAAGCAGCGCGTGATTTACTTGGTTCTAGCATGTTTCCTGTAACGGCTGACGTTATTGGCCCAGGTCTCAGCCTTCGAGAACATTCATTTAGAACGGTGAACGGTAAACGTATAACGGAGCACGAGGCACGGGGGAGGTTAATTGCTGCCTTAGATTTACTCGACCGGCATTGGGTGTAAGGTGTCTTTTAGAAAAACAGGGAGACATCATGAAAACACTTTTCATTGCCGCATTGGTTGGCCTACTCGTCGTACCCGTCGTGGGTAATGCAAATCAGCATAACAGAATGCGAGACTCCTACTGGGACCAGATTCGGTCTTATCAGCAATTGAATAAAATTATTCAATTTAACCTGAGCAACCTAAAAAAAGTTCTGAAAGACTTCCGCGACGTGGAAAACGGGTTCAAAGCCGCCGCAAAAAACGCCCCTGATAAGATCCAGAGAGACATAGCGTTGGCATTGGCGGCAGATTATGCAAAAAAATGGAAACAAATTGAAAAAGATATCGCGGTCGGCCGCCAGAACATTTGGGACAACAGCATCCGAATGTGTGATCTGTATAATAATGAAGATAGGTACGCGGACAAATTCTGCCGAAAATTGGACCGAAGCAGGCAACGTGGCAAGCGCGGCGGGGGCTAGTAACATTTAATCGCCGCCATAGAGATGGAATGATGTGACCGGGCAAACGCAAAACAACATCTAGTATTTCGGTGTCAGTTTACACCACTATTTATTGTGTCCGACGGCGAAAATTGCTATAATTATTAAAATGGTCGAGTTGTAGGTTAGTTCTTCCCTCTCACCGATAACTCCCATTTTACCCTGAAGAGACCCCCAAGAGCTGCCGCCGCCTGAGCGGGTCTTTTCATTTCAACCCACAAGGAATTTGAATAGCCGGATTAGATGGATTGTCTGCTCATGGATTGAGAAAGGCTGCCGCTCAGATACTCGCTGAAAACGGTCATAGTACTCATGAAATAGCGGCAATTGGTGGATGGGAAACGCTTTCTGAAGTGCAGCGTTATACGAAGGGCGCAGAGCGTAAAAGACTCGCTCAAAGGGTCATTAATGCCCGTGAAAATGGACAAAAATAGAACAAAATTGTCTCACCTTTTGAAGGAAATTGTCTAACCTTCAAATAAGCCCAATGTTTCTGCGGTGTTCGAGAAATAGTGGCGACCCCAACGGAAGGGTTTTTATTATTTTGAATCAACGTCTTAGATAGAAGTTAGTCAATCAGAATGTTATATGAATACTTAGTTATATATAATGAATTGACTAACCTTTTTGTAAGGGTTCGCACCCTTTAATTAGGCATAAATAAACTCTCTCTTTCGGCATCGTGAGAGCGTATTTGTTTCTAACCTGTGGCTCCGCAATCTTTCCATTTGAATTTCTGAGTTACGCAATCAATACCTGGTTTTCCATCGGCCAGCCACACGCCACCCCTCCAACCAACTCGATCCAGAAACAACAACCCGCCTAAGTAACCCCAGGACCATCCCCTCGTTAGAGAGGGTATGGAGCTTGCGATAGCGGTCGACATAGGCGCGAACCGCATCCTCTTGGTTAATTATGTTTACTAAAACGCTCACCACGATATTCTATCGTCATTCCGTTAATTCATTCCTTTGAGGTGCTGCGATGCGATCAACAATTTGTGCTGTTTTGTTAACCTTTACACTTGCATGGTCCGGTGCAGCGGTTGCCTATGACAAGAGAGGTCATGCAAAGCCTATGGGAGGTGTGGCCCTGTAAAGATGTCTTCGAATTTAAGAAGAGAAACCGGAATTCGGCCAGTTTTCAATCTACGAACTATGCCTTTAAGAATTGGATCAGGGGTTTACAGCCGCTATCAACTTGACGAAACGTGGCAAATTCAACTTCTTCAACCGTGGTGACTATGATGAAAAAAGCATACTTCGATACATAGACAAATACTGCAAAGACAACCCGCTCAGTGATACTCGCAACGCTCTGATTAAACGGTTTGGCGAATTGAACCCCGGTTATAAATGGAGAGATTAACTACTTCTTGCCCTTATACTTCATCGACGTCTTACGACCGGTTTTATTGGCCTTCGCTCTCTTAGCAGCCGCTTTACCCTTTGCTGTGTAGGGATATTTCTTACCATTCACCATCGGCATTTAGTCTCTCCTCGCGCCATATCCAAACCGTCTATGCGGTGTCTGTGAGTTTCTGATCCAGTGTGCTTTTTGTTGCGGATATCGATCAGATAAATATGTCCGCATAGCTCGAACGATCTCTCGTGTTCCACCGAAGGGCGCAACAAGATCAATGACCCACACCTGATCGCCTGAGTGAAAGTCTATGGGTTGGAGCTTGCGATAGCGGTCGACATAGGCGCGAACCGCATCCTCTCCAAACAGCGCCCAGGTCATGAACCCCACTGGTCGTCTGTCTCTGTAAAATATGCGGTGCTAGTCTCATCGACATCGAGGTACGGTGATCGCACTGGTGCGATGTATCCTAACAGCCCAAGCCTTGCCGCATCACTGGGAGACGGTGTTCTGCCGGTTCTGGCGTAGGCATCAAGCACAGGCTGCATCAGCGCATCCTTGCCATACAGATATCCGTCCTCTTGCGTGAGTAATCCCTGCGCCATTCCCATTCCTTGAAAGCTGAAATGAAAAGACCCGCTCAGGCGGTGGCAGCCGTTGCGGGTCTTTTCAAGGTAAAATGGGAGTTTTGATTAGAGAGGGAAACTAATCGACAACTCGACCATTTTAATAATTATAGCAATTTTCGCCGTCGGACGCAAGATATTGTGGTAACAATCGGTGTAAATCAATATTTTGTAGTACGTCCACTCGGTCACATCATCCGTAATGGAACAAAATTGTCAAAACTTCATCCCTCGGCCACGGATGTTATTGTTGGGTTTATCTATTCTCCTTTGGGAAACATGGCACGCTTTGTGTTTCAGCCTCTCATCCGCATTATACAGACCAAAAGTTTTCCTGGTTGTCCCTAATTTTCCGTTTGGCGACCTTTATCTTTTGAAGTTGTTTCCGTCGTTTTTCATAACCTGCCGCCAATGCCAACAACTGGTCTCTCTGGATTTTGTCAGGGGCGTTTTTTGCGTGGCCCTTGAACCCGTTTTCCACGTCGCGGATGTCTTTCACAACCTTTTTTCCTTGTCCAGGAACAATTGATGCATTTTATTCAATTGCTGATAAGACCAGGTCCCAGTCCATGCTTCGAATTCACATGCTGATTTGCATTTCCCACGACGGGTACGACGAGTAGGCCAACCAATGCGGCAATGAAAAGTGTTTTCATGATGTCCCCCTGTTTTTCCTTAAAGACACCTTACACCCAATGCCGGTCAAGTAAATCTAAAGGCAAGCGTTAGATAAGGAGCACGGCATTTAATCTTCAACTTGTGCGCCGTGGCATTGGGCCTTCAAGCACCATTGGTCTGTGCACCTATTTTTTAGATACCTCTGGTCGAAGATGATACCTCGTTTGTCCCACGACTCCATGCAGACCAGTTGCCCAAATGGGCTGGAAACGTTTACACCCCCCACTCCAGCCAATGCGATGCTGGTTACACAAGTTGCGCACCGCCTTCAGGTAATCCTTGTTAGTTTTATTAAATTGTCTCTTTGTCTTGTTATACGTTTCCGCGAGATTTTGCCTTCACTCCCAAAGCCCAGTCTTTCTGTAGCTTGTCGGGAGCGTTTTTTGCCTGGGCATCCATCGCGTCCATCATAATTTTGAAGTTTTCCATAAGTTTCAGTTGTCCAACCCCATTTAAAACGGCCTTCTCCTGCTCTTCAGCCTGATTATATTTCGGCTTAAGTCGTTTTTTCGCATTCGCGGCATTTATGCTGATTTGCATTCCCACGACGGGTACGACGAAGAAGGCCAACCAATGCGGCAATGAAGAGTGTTTTCATGATGTCCCCCTGTTTTTCCTTAAAGACACCTTACACCCAATGCCGGTCAGTAAATCTAAAGGCGCGTTAGATAAGGAGCACGGCATTTAATCTTCAACTTGTGCGCCGTGGCATTGGGCCTAAAGCACTAAAGCGAGGAGTTCCTAAAATGGCTCGCACTAAAAATCGCGTTCTCAACATTGAGGACAATGGCAACATCGCCACCATCCAACTCCAACTCGAAGATGGACAAGTAGTGAAAGGCCACTACGAGGTCTTCTTCTGGTTAAAACCCCCAGAGGATGTTGCGAAAGAAATTGACGCTATCCTCATGCGTCCGATTGAGCAGACAATCGTTCATAAAGCGCGGGTAAAATCCCGATAGCGGTCAGGGAAGGCAAAAGCACTTTTGCCTTCCTCCCTCTCCTAAAACGTTACGCCCATTGCCGGTCGAGTAAATCTAACGCAGCAATTAACCGGCCCCGTGCCTCGTGTTCCGTTACACGTTTACCGTTCACCGTTCTAAATGAATGCTCTCGAAGGCTAAGACCTGAGCCAATAACATCACACGTGACGGGAAACATACTGGGTCCCAGGAGGTCTTTGGCTTCATAGATGCGGGTCGCCGCACGGACAGCGTTCAACGAGGTTCGTTCTACGTCTCCCCTGGAGCCGTCCACGCGCTCTTTTTCCCAATGAGACAGCGTGTAATGTTCGCGCATCTGCGCCTCTTCGAAGGTGAGAGCAAAGTTTACGGCAGCGGCATGTTGCTCCGGCGTAATCACACCCTTCTCCAGCCACTTCTCAGCAATATCGAGCCGACGCTTTCGATATTTGCCAGCTTGTATCGTTTCCTCGATACGAACGTCACGGACTTGGTTAGCGGTCATCACCACCTCCATGTGGACAAGTGGTCAAAAAACAGGGGGGTTCTATAAAGTCTAGTAAACTAAATATATATAAATACTGCTTTTTAAGGATATAATTACCCACTGGACCACTTAGTAAAAAAATGGCGGATTTCTGCGGAGTTTTCGGTGGGAAAAATCATTTAAAAATTGCCCACCAAACTGACCACTTGACCACTATTCTTGTGCAATTCGGCAATAATGGCGTCTCGTTGAGTGATTTCATCGACCGATTGCCAGTGAGACTTGTTTCGAACAGCTCGGATTTCATCACGGACAGTGTCTATCAATATAGGCTGCATCTAGAGAGCACAAATGATAAGTATCCCATAATGGTGTTCCAAGACGATGGAGAAGATAGCGCCACTCTTCGCATCATATTTAAGTCAGCCCACATCGATCTGTGATGCCTATCCTCTCACAAATAAAAGTTCCACCATCTTTTCTTGTCGGTGAGTCGTCAAAGGCTAATATTAAACCTAATCGATTTGGATTATTCGGTGGCTTAAAAGGAAAGGGAATTCCACAGATAATGACACCAAGAGGTTTGCCACGATCTAACGCTGCGGAGTACATCGGATGCTCCCCAAGTAAATTCGATCAAATGGTCGAAGGTGGTGATATGCCAAAACCCCGATTGATCGGGACTAAACGTGTATGGGATAGAATTGAACTAGATGAAGCATTCGATGCTCTACCTAGAAAGGGTGAGGAGGAGGATTGGGATGCCTTCATCGATGCGGCTTAAATACATTAACGTTTATAAAAGCCGTCACGGTAAGGAAATGCTTTATTATAGAGCGCCGGGTAAGAAATAAATAAAACTTAGGGGTCCAGTTGGATCGCCGGAGTTCATGGCTGATTATTTGGCTGCATCGACCAACACTACCGCCACCCAAGAACCAAAGACGTCTTCAATCTATGTCACCAAAGGTACGATGACGTGGCTGGTCCATCAATATTATCAAAGCGGAACATGGAAGGCTTTGCGCGAAACAACGCAAAAACCCCGAAAGAACATATTAAAGAAATTCTTAAACCAGTATGGGAAGATCCCCTACTCCAGCCTCACTCAGGCTCAAGCTCGGAAAATACGAGATAAACAGGCAGACACTCCAGATGCAGCAAACAACTTAATGAAGGCTTTGTCTGCGGTTTTTGAATTTGCCAAGGAATATGGACATCGTGACGACAACCCTATTCGAGGAATAGGAAAACTAAAATCCAAACGAAAAGGCGGTCACGTTGCATGGTCAGTAAATCAAGTACGGCAATTTGAAGAGCACCACCCTATTGGGACAAAACCTCGTCTTGCTCTCGCGTTGCTTCTTTATACAGGTCAACGCCGTTCAGACATCGTCAAACTTGGACGTCAACATGAGCGAGATGGCTGGCTTTATTTCCGCCAGCAAAAGACCGATGCGGAGATGTCGATACCGATATTTAGAGAACTTAGAGAAGTTTTTAGATAACAGCGCCGATATCTGTAGGTGATCTGAATTTTCTTGTAACTGCTTTCGGAAAACCTTTTACAGCTAATGGTTTTGGAAATGCCTTTAGACGGTGGGTGTAAGAGAGGCTGGATTAGATGGATTGTCTGCTCATGGATTGAGAAAGGCTGCCGCTCAGATACTCGCTGAAAACGGTCACAGCATTCATGAAATA
>JAYQSL010000003.1:0-79428 GCA_038146865.1 Rhodospirillaceae bacterium | reverse complement strand
GCACAGATTTGAACTGTGGACCTCACCCTTACCAAGGGTGCGCTCTACCCCTGAGCTACGGCGGCGTATTTCTTTACGGCGGACAATGCCACTTCAAAACGCAACTGGCAATATGCTATCCTGATCAAGATTTTTACACTAATCAAAAAAGGTCGGAATCCCGAATGCCAAGAATTTTAACTTCCAAGGAAAAACCATCGGTTGCCCAATCAAAGGTAAAATTGGATCGTCGGGCCGCTTCTCTGAGAGAGAACCTTCGGAAGCGCAAATTACAGCAACGTGCGCGTCAGAAATCTAGTTAGAGTTGCGTGCCGAAATAGTCATTTTTTATCTTTATCGGTAGTAGCGGCTTAGGCATTGGATAACCCTGAAACGAAATAAATGGTTTCTAATGGACAAAATTAGAATTATCGGGGGTAAAACCCTAAAGGGCGAGATCAAGATAGGGGGCGCAAAAAACGCGGCTCTGCCTTTGATGTCGGCTTCTCTTTTAACTGACAAAGAACTCGTTCTTTCTAATTTGCCGCGTCTCGCGGATATAATCACAATGTCAAAATTGCTCAGACACCATGGAGTTGTTATTGATCAAGCGCTTCAAGAAGAAAGAACCGGAGCTGACGACTTCACGCTCAGTTTTTCTGCTTCAAAAGTAACCGATACAACAGCGCCCTACGATTTGGTGCGTCAAATGAGGGCATCAGTATTAGTTTTAGGCCCCTTGGTCGCGCGTGAGGGAATAGCGAGAGTTTCCATGCCAGGGGGATGCGCCATTGGGAGTAGACCAATAGATCTTCATTTGGCCGGCCTAGAGGCGTTAGGTGCAGAAATTGTTATGGAATCAGGTTACGTCGAGGCTCGTGCGCCTAAGGGCCTTAGGGGCGGCCGTGTCGTGTTTCCTAATACTTCGGTCGGAGCGACGGAGAATATATTAATGGCTGCTGTTTTGGCCAAAGGTCAAACAGAGATTGTTAATGCGGCCCGAGAGCCCGAGATTGAAGATTTAGCACGTTGTCTGATAGAAATGGGTGCCGATATTTCAGGAATAGGTAGTGATAAACTTACTGTGAATGGTCGGGATATCCTGGATGGCGTCCGCTATGCTGTGTTACCAGATAGAATAGAGGCGGGTACTTACGCGATGGCGGCGGCGATGACCAAAGGTAATATTTTGCTCTGCGGGGCCCGTGCCGAATTAATGCATGCTGTGATTGATAAACTGCGTATGGCAGGGGTCTCCATTAGTGAGACTGATAAAGGGTTGAGGGTGTCTGCCGATGATAGATTAGAAGGGATTGATGTTATTACAGAGCCTTTTCCAGGGTTCCCGACTGACCTTCAGGCACAAATGACCTCTATGATGAGTACGGCCAATGGTGCCGCTATGATAACTGAAACTATTTTTGAGAATAGGTTTATGCATATTCCAGAACTAGCGCGAATGGGAGCCAACGTGACCGTTCATGGAGCTTCATCTTTGGTAAGAGGTGTCGATAAGTTGGCAGGCGCGCCTGTCATGGCAACCGATTTAAGGGCATCTGCCTCTCTCGTTCTCGCCGGTTTAATTGCTGAGGGAGAAACCATGATTGATAGGGTTTATCATATTGACCGCGGCTATGAACGAATTGAAGAAAAGCTTGCATTTTGTGGTGCTGAAATTGAGAGGATCAAGTAATGACTCCAACCGATAAGTTACGTTTGTCGGTTCGGGATGAAGAGGATTTAATCGTTATGTCCTCACTCCTTCAAGATTCACTGATTGCTCTTGCTGAAGTAAAATATTTGTCGGAGGACAAGCGTTTCGTATTTGTGGCAAACAGGTTTCTGTGGGAAAGAGAAGATCAAGAAGCACTTGAAGTTGACGAAGGTGAGCACTTTTCCAGAGTTTTATGTGGAGTTTGTTTTGAAAACGTCACAGGGGTAAAACAAAAAGGGCTCAACCGTAATAGAAAAGGGCAGATTGTCTCACTTTTGTCTGTTTCCAAATTGGAAAATAGCCGCATCCAGCTGAACTTCTCCGCCAATGTTTCAATTCGTCTGGACGTATCTGATTTGTTTTGTCATTTTCAGGACATAGATAGTCCTTGGCCTACAGATGTTAAGCCGGAGCACGAAAAAACTAATTTGCTAGAATAATCGGAGTTATCAAACTTTGAAGGAAGACCAGAGACTTTTGATTGCGCTCCCGAAAGGTCGAATTTTAAAGGAGGCCTTACCCCTGTTAGCTAAAGCAGGAATTGAACCCGAACCCGAGTTCAATGATGAGCACAGTCGCAAATTACAATTTAAGACAAATGTACCACAGTTGAGGATAATTCGGGTAAGAAGCTTTGATGTTGCCACCTTTGTAGCATTTGGAGCTGCTCAAATTGGAATTGCCGGAAGCGACGTTTTATTGGAATTTAATTATCCTGAAAATTATGCGCCCCTCGACCTGGGAATTGGAAAATGTCGATTGATGATTGCAGAGCCAAAGGCTCTTGTGGAGTCAGATGATCCCACGAGATGGAGTCATATTTCTGTGGCTACGAAATATCCAGAATTGACCAGAAAACATTTCGCCGCTCGGGGAGTACAGGCGGAATGTATTAAATTGAATGGAGCAATGGAGCTCGCGCCGGCACTAGGCTTGTCGCGAAGAATAGTTGATCTAGTTGATACAGGAAGAACCCTCCGCGAGAACGGTCTGGAGGAGGTCGAGCATATTTGCGATGTGAGCTCAAGATTAGTAGTGAATAGGGCGGCACTTAAAACAAGACCAAAACTCATTGGTGGATGGATCGAGAAATTCTCGGAGGCGGTTGATGGCCTTAAAGCTTAATTTTAAGGAAGAAGACTTCGAAAAGAAGTTTTGCTCTTTGATCGAGAGTAGGCAAAAAGCGGGAGAGAGTGTTGGTGATTTAGTTTCTGAGATTATCACCGATGTTCGGGATCGTGGCGATAAAGCCCTCGTTGAATTCACTAAAAAGTTTGATAGACGCTCCGTTGAAAATATTCAGCAGATAATAGTTTCAAAAGATCGAATAAGGGCGGCGACTGCTGATTGTGAAACGGAGTTGATCTCAGCTCTTAAAACTGCTGCCAGTAGAATAGAGGCATATCACCAACACCAAATGCCGGATGATTTTGATTATGTAGATCCATTGGGAATTCGCCTCGGTGCCCGTTGGACCTCAATAAAGTCGGTTGGTATTTATGTTCCTGGCGGAACTGCTACTTATCCAAGTTCAGTTTTGATGAACGCTTTACCTGCGCGGGTCGCAGGCGTCGAGCGAATAGCGATGGTTGTACCAGCGCCAGACAATATCCTTAATCCGGTCATCTTAGCTGCTGCCAATATCGCGGGAATAGAGGAAATTTATACCATTGGAGGAGCACAGGCGGTTGCTGCTTTAGCCTATGGTACAGAGACGATTACCGCGGTTGATAAAATCGTTGGCCCTGGAAACGCTTATGTAGCCGAGGCCAAAAGACAAGTATTTGGGAAAGTCGGGATTGATATGATTGCGGGGCCCTCCGAAATACTCGTAGTCGCTGACTCGGATAATAATCCAGATTGGATTGCCGCTGACTTATTATCACAGGCTGAGCACGACGTTAATGCACAATCAGTTCTGATTTGCTCTGATGAAAACTTCGCGAGTGCGGTTGAGGAGGCTATCAATAAATTTCTTTTGGAATTACCTCGACGTGATATCGCAGAGAAAAGTTGGCGCGAGCATGGCGCAATTATCGTTTTGGAAAGCCTCGAGGATGCCCCAAATTAATAGACCGCTTGGCGCCTGAGCATCTTGAACTGGCTGTGGATGGGGCAGACGAGTTGATGAAAAGAATTAATCATGCTGGGGCTATTTTCTTGGGACGTTACTGTCCTGAGGCTTTGGGTGACTATATTGCGGGTCCGAGCCATGTATTGCCAACTTCTGGTAGCGCTAAATTTTCCTCCGGATTAGGGGTATTCGATTTTCTTAAGCGCAGCTCGGTCATAGGGTGTGGGGCTGAAGGATTGGCCGCAGTCTCCAGTCAGGGAGAAATGCTCGCACTGGCGGAAGGATTGCAGGCGCACCAGCTTTCTTTAAAGGTGCGTTCGTCGGATAATTCTTGAGGGATATGCTGGCCGCAAAAACATTTTGGTCTTTTAGGATTTTTAGAAAATTTAGCTTCTGTCGATAAAACGCCGTAAATCCCCGACCTGTTTAAATCTTTTATGAGTTAGGACGGGGTAATTTTACTTTTTTCTATTCTTATGAGATGAGGGAAGCGGTTTTTATCTGTAAGTTATTAATCGTTAAAGATGGTCCGATAATGATCGCCTAAGAGGGATTTAGATCTTTGAGGAGTAATATGTCAGTCGGCTTGAGATGCTCCTCCTAGTTGAGAGGTTTTAGGGATGCCAGCAATTACTGAGCCAGCAAGACTCATTTTAGCTTCCCAATCGCCGCGGAGAAAAGAACTGTTGGCGCAAATTGGCCTATATCCTGATGACATTATTCCAGCCGATATAAATGAAACACCCTTAAAAAACGAACTCCCCATTAAACTAGCGGCGCGACTGGCATCCGAGAAGGCGAGTTTTGTCTCTCTTAAGGCGCCAGATGATTGGGTTCTCGCAGCCGATACCGTTGTTGCTTGTGGAAGGCGAGTTTTGGGAAAGCCGAAGAATATCTCGGAAGCCGAGCGTTTTTTAAAACTTTTATCGGGTCGGCGTCACCGGGTTATCAGTGGTGTATGTCTAATTACCCCACACAAAAAAAAGATAGTAAAAACAATAACTACTGCTGTTAAATTCAAGTTATTGTCTAAGGAAGAACTTGAGAATTATCTAATGGCAGAAGAATGGAATGGGAAAGCGGGTGGATACGCGATACAGGGTTACGCGGGTACTTTCGTTAAGTGGATAAGCGGTTCTTATTCTAACGTTGTTGGGCTGCCTTTGTTTGAGACTACTGGAATGCTGCGGGGTGCGGGTTATCAGTGGAAATTTAAAAATAGTTCGGGACGTTCTGAATGAGATCAGAAATATTCGTGGAAGTCGTTGGCGATGAGGCGCGGGTAATTGTTCTAGAAGATGGCATCCCGGTAGATTTAATCATTGAAAGAGAAACAAAGAAGAGTCTCATTGGAAATATCTATAAAGGCCGAGTAGAGACCATAAATCGGGGTTTAGGAGCGGCTTTTATTGACCTGGGTGAGCAAACCGCAGGCTTTTTGCCTGTTGATCAAGACGATTATCCTGTTGAAGGAGAAAGTGTTTGGGTTCAGGTCAGAAGAGATGGGTACAAAAGCAAAGGGCCACAAGTCTCATGTTCTCTTTCATTGGCTGGCCGCTTTACGGTTTTCTCGCCCTATAGTGGTAAAAACTCCGTTTCAAAAAAAATAGAGGATGAAGCCGAGAGGACCCGTATTTTAGATATATTATCTAACTTGGTTGAGGGGGAAGAGGGTGTAATTGCCAGAACCGCCTCGGAGTTGGAACTCAAGGATGACTTTTCAAGAGAAATCCGTTGTCTCCGAGAGATTTGGAGTGAAGTGAGGTCTCGCGGAGAGATCGCGGAAACGCCGTCACTCTTGCATCGAGAATCAAAGCTAGTTGTGAAAGCCATACGCGATTACGCGGGATCAGAGATAGATCAAATTACAATAAGTCCTCCGACATCATTCTTAGAAGTTAAATCTTGGTGCGAGTTTTTTGCGCCTGAGTTGGTAAAAAAGTTAGTTAGACATCAGGGAGTAGCCTCATTATTTCGCCAAAGAGGCTTACATAGCTTATTCGATGAGGTATCTGAGCCATTAGTTCTCCCTGCCATCAGGTGGAGCGCTTGTTATAGATCAGACGGAAGCACTCACCGTAATAGACGTAAACTCCCGAGGGTATTCCTCTGGAAAGAGCCCCAAAGACAATGCGTCGAGAATTAATCTCGAGGCTGCTGTCGAAATCTGTCGCCAAATTAGGCTGCGGAATATTGGGGGCATGATATTGATCGATTTTATTGGATTAGATGAAGAGGAAATGGGCTTGCAGCGAGTGACTCAGGTTTTAGAGGAACGCTTAAGTCAGGATAAAGTTTCGGCTCGGCTCCTTGGAAAAACGAATGCTGGATTGATTGAAATTATCCGTCGAAGGACAAGGCCCCCAATCTCTGAATTTCTAAGAGAGCCCTGTCCCGCTTGTCAGGGATCTGGTTCGTCTATTCAAGCGGCGTCTGCGATATTTAATTTAATAGATGAGATCAAACAAACTGCAGAATTTGGTAATCCCGGTCAAATTTTAATTCATGTCTCCCAAAACATTTCCGATCACCTCGAGAAACTCTATCAAACAGGAGAAAAACTGGCTTCCGCGATCGGGGTCGGCCGAGTTTTAAGCTGGAAAGTTGATAACAAGGTGATAAATGGCGAATATCAGATTTCCATCACTACTGACACTTAGGGGCCTAAGAGGTTTTACCCATGACAGAAAAACTGACTTCGGGGAACAGATCCTGTCCATTGTGCGGGTCATCCGTCATCCATCGATACAGACCCTTTTGTTCAAAAAGATGCGCTGATATCGATCTGTCCCGCTGGATGGGCGGTGCCTATGCAGTTCCGGTCGTTCAACTAGACGAGTCCGATGCAGATGAATTGGAAAGATTTATCGAAGATGCTGACCGAAGCGGCTGAAATAAAGGTATCTGGCAATGGTGCTTACCGATAAAAACGGCGCCCGTGTGCTAAGTTTTGTGAGTATTTTTTTGTAGGGTTTTGTTGGGCATAGGAGTGGTGGACACGAGTTCTAGTTTCTCTTATAACGATGCTGATTGTGGTTAGGCCCAGGTAGCTCAGTTGGTAGAGCACAGCACTGAAAATGCTGGTGTCGGCTGTTCAATTCAGCCCCTGGGCACCACAATCATATTTCCACATTGGTTCCTATTCCTTCTGTTAAAGACACCTTACACCCAATGCCGGTCGAGCGAATCCTAATCCTATCGTCGAGCCCGCTTTCTAAAATTTTCGCACTCTCTAAATAGTGGTGTAAACTGACACCGAAATACTAGATGTTGTGTTGCGTCCGCCCGGTCACATCATTCCATCTCTATGGCGGCGATTGTTGGGCTTACTTTTATATGACCTTTGAACATTGCACGCTTTGTGTTTCAGCCTTTCATTCGCATTATACAGACCACACAGTTTTCGCTCATTGTCTCTAATTCTCTGAGTGGCGACCCCAATATCTTTTTCAATTTGTTTCCGTTTTTTTGCATAATCTGCCGCCAATGCCAACGCTAAGTCTCTCTGGATCTTATCAGGGGCGTTTTTTGCGGCGGCTTTGAACCCGTTTTCCACGTCGCGGATGTCTTTCAGAACCTTTTTTTCCCTGTCCAGGCCAAATTGAATAATTTTATTCAATTGCTGATAAGACCGAATCTGGTCCCAGTCCATGCTTCGAGCTCTGTTATGCTGATTGGCATTTCCCACGACGGGTACGACGAGTAGGCCAACCAATGCGGCAATGAAAAGTGTTTTCATGATGTCTCCCTTTTTTTCTAAAAGACACCTTACACCCAATGCCGGTCGAGTAAATCTAAGGCAGCAATTAACCTGCCCCGTGCCTCGTGTTCCGTTATACGTTTACCGTTCACCGTTCTAAATGAGTGTTCTCGAAGGCTGAGACCTGAGCCGATAACATCCGCCGTTACAGGAAACATACTCGAACCTAAAAGGTCTCTTGCTGCCTCAATGCGTTTTCGTGAATTAATTACGTTCAACGAGGAACGTTCCACGTTGCCACGTGTTCCATCAACGCGCTCCTTTTCCCATCCCGATAGGAAGCAGTACCGGGACTGTTAGGTTTTCAAAACTCTTCAGGCAGCTTTAAGGAGCGCGCTATTCTCTTTCTCAAGAACCCGGCGAACCGCTGGCCGTTCGAGCATTCGGTCTTTCCATGCGGTGTAGTTCTCGAGTTGCGACATCGGCTGTTCAAGCCTTTTTCCCCATGCATAAAAGACCAGCGCATATGGATCAGCGAATGTGTATTGAGGGCCCATGACCCAGGTCTTACCTTCAAGCCGGTCGTTAATTTCCGATAAATTATTCCAAAAGATGTTATGGCCATTTTTACTAATTAAATCGATGGTGCTCTCCTCGATATCCTCGCCACCAGCAGGTCTCTCGGGATGCAGGGCGAGCCCGAATGCAGGATGAACGGCACTGGCGAGCCATCCGACTAGCTCTACACATTTAGCGTAATCAATTGGGTCAGGCGGAGTGAAGTTGGATTCAGGAAATTGACCGCTTATGAAGGGCAAAATCGCAGCATTTTGGGTGATTATACGATCGCCAATCTCTAATGCAGGGACTTTTCCGTGAATGTTGATCTTACGATACTCTTCCGTTCGTTGTTCTCCTGCCGCCAGGTTTACGCGTTTCGCTTGATAGTCTGCTCCACACTCTTCGAGTAAGATGTGTGCTGCCGTTGAACAAGAACCAGGGGAATAATAGAGAACGAACATGTATTTACTCCTGAGAAAGAGGGGAATCTGGCCGACCGCCAATCATTGATTTATTTGCAGATTGCGCATCAGGCACTTAAATCATGAGATTTGTTGAGTGTAAAACAATAAAAATATAGCCCTGACAAAATGTCAGGGCTTAGTTGAGATGCATTGGATGGGAGGGATCCAAGCATTTATAGCTAAACCGACTAATGTGCCTAAACAGCGTCAGAAATGTGACAATTTTGTGAATACTCAAAAGTTACCAAGTTCTCTGGCAATAGTGCGATCGGTGTTGGAGTGCGATTTATCAGTTCACCTTACTGCATGTCGGAAAAAACTCTCGAAGAAGTCGTTTGGGTCTTGTTAACACATCCGTCTGCCGAATTCTGACGTAGAACAAACTATCCCGTATCAGGTCAACTCTGTGTCGTCTATTGGTAATATTCAACTGGCTTGGGCTAATGGGAACTGATGTTCTGAGTATTGCGTTAGAGAAAGCCAGAGGAGGAATATAAAAATATATGAAAGTCCTACCCTTTACTGCAAATACAGAAACCGGAGATCAATTTGAAATCGAGTTTCCTCTCCATCCCGAAACCGTTGATCCGATCAGAGTGAGCCAATTGGCTTCAGCAATTCTGCAACAGATGAGTAATGAATTCAAAATCTGTGGAGAGATGAGTAACGGTGATGTCCTGCAAGCTCTATCTATGGTTCTAGCGATTAGAGCGAGGATGATACACGCTCCGGAGGATACTATTCATAACATAGCTTCCGGTTTACTTGAGACGGCGCTCAGAGCTGCCTCCGACGCAGATAGAAACAGCGTAGCATCTGGTCACGCCTAATTTTAAAGGATACTAATCGGCATCTAGGTTAAGGTTTTTTTCAGGCGCTGTTGCTTGAAAAACTATTCGATGCCGAAGCAAGAGGAACTGTATTTGTTGGCGGGTTTTTGATTTAACGCACCGTCAATTCGCATGAAATTTCATGTATTCTTTGGATACCTAGTTTGAATCCAAACGCTATCTTGTTTTCGGTTTAGCCCTGATTGAAGTCCGGGTTGCCCACTTTCTTTGTTATGTCCAAAATCAGGTTGAAGATGAGGGAAAGGTTTTAATTATGGCATCTGGACAGGAGATTGATCGGCCAAAGATTGGAGATCCGGTTCTTCGGAAAGAAGATAGTCGATTAATTGTCGGAAAGGGCAATTATAGCGATGATGCTGTCCTTCCTGATCAAGTGTATTCCGTGATGGTCCGTTCACCGTACGGGCACGCCAAAATACAGGGATATAACCTCACAGAGGCGCTCGCAGTGCCCGGCGTGATAAATGTTTTTACGGGCGCGGATCTCGAAAAAGATGGGATTAATCCTATTCCCCATCAGGTGTCTCCATCGAGCCCGCCCGATATTTCTTTGGCGAATAGAGACGGTTCGCCTCATTTGATTTCTGTGCACCGACTTCTTCCAACAGACAAATGTCGTTTCGTTGGTGAGGCAGTTGCGATGGTGATCGGAGAGACGCTTGCTGCGGCTCAGATAGGGGCCGATGCGGTTGAAGTTCTCTATGAAGAACTAAAATCTGTTACTGATGCGTTATCTGCTCTTGATGAGACGGCACCTCGGGTATGGGAAGAATTTGGTGGAAATTGCTGCGTTGATGCAGATGTAGGAGATCAAGAGGGAACAGATGCTGCGTTTGAGCGTGCCGCACACGTGGTTAGATTTGAAACTTGGGCACAGCGCTGTACCGGTGTGACGATGGAGCCCCGTGCGGCTCTTGGTTCCTATGATCCCTCAGAGGACCGATATTGCGTTTATGCGGGCAGCGGCGGCACTGTTCGACAGAAACGGGAGATTGCCGGTGTGCTCGGAGTAGAGTTGGAGCAGGTGCGGGTCGTCGCCCAGGACGTTGGGGGGAACTTTGGGACTCGCAATTCTTTTTTTCCAGAGTTTGCCCTTGTCGCTTGGGCGGCGAAGAAAATTGGTAGACCCGTTAAATGGACTGCGGAGAGGACAGAGTCTTTCCTGACAGATCACCAAGGTAGAGACCTGAGAGTGGAGGCAGAACTCGCTCTTGATAAAAAAGGGAAGTTTATCGGTCTTCGAGGAAGTAACATTAGTAATGTCGGTGCGCACACAATCTCGTTTGTGCCACTGGCCAAGGGTGTAGAAATAAACAATGGAACCTATGCAATCCCGAACTGCTTCTTCCGGGCGCGCGCGGTTACAACCAACACAGCCTCTACCGCACCTTATCGGAGTGCCGGAAGGCCTGAAGTTAATTTTGTCATTGAACGGCTTGTTGAGTTGGCAGCCGATAAAACGGGCATAGACTCTCTTACACTTCGTCGACTGAATATGATTAAGCCAACTCAGATGCCTTATGAGAACGGGTTGGGAATGACTTATGATAGCGGTGATTACCCAAAGGCGCTTGAAGAGGCCTTAATTCTTGGGGATGTGGAGGGTTTTGAAGATAGAAAATCTAAGTCTCTTGCCGCCGGTAAATTACGGGGTCTGGGAATTGCCTCCTATATGGAGACATCAACCGGAGCGCCTCGTGAGCGAACCGAGATTACTGTCATTCCACCAACTCGTGATGAGGCGGGGGTAGGGCGGATTGATGTCGTAATCGGAACATTATCCTCTGGGCAAGGGCATGAAACAAGCTTTGCTCAGTTGGTGACGGAATGGTTGGGCGTCGGGTTTTCTCAGGTGCGGTTAATCCAAGGCGATACCGATATTGTTCAGGTAGGCGGGGGATCTCATTCCGGCCGTTCTATGCGTCTTGCTGGCATTATTATTGGCGATGCCAGTGATATTATAATTGAAAAAGGCAAACGCATTGCGTCCCACATTTTAGAGGCTTCTGAAACCGATATCGAATTTGTAGACGGTGTCTTCTCAGTTGTAGGAACCGACAGGGATATTGATATATTTTCGGTGGCACATGCCGCTGAGACAGACGGTAGCCTTCCGCAAGACCTTCAGGGACCACTTGAGGCGGAGAGTGATCAAACCATCCGCGTCCCCGCTTTTCCATATGGAGCTCATGCCTGTGAGGTTGAAGTCGATGAAGATACAGGCGTAGTTGAATTGGTAAAATACGCTGCGGTCGACGATGTGGGGCGGGCAGTCAACCCGATGATTTTACATGGTCAAGCTCATGGTGCGACGGTGCAGGGACTCGGTCAATCCATGGGAGAGTGGGTGAATTACGATAATGAAACGGGTCAGTTATTAACAGGATCGTTCATGGATTACGTTATGCCCAGGGCTGATACGGTGCCGTTTTTCGATACCGCAATCAGTGAAGTTCCCTCTACCACAAATAAGCTTGGCATCCGCGCCGGTGGGGAGGGTGGCACCACACCCTCCTTAGCAATTTTCGTAAATGCGGTGGTGAATGCGCTGTCCGACAAAGGTGTCAAACATATTGAAATGCCGGCCACACCTGAACGGGTTTGGCAAGCAATACAGGCGGCAAAATCTGAAAAGGCTCGCATAGCCTAGATTTTGTTATGGGTCTCTGCTGAGAAAGGTCCAAGGTTGGCCTTCTCAGTTTACTCTTCCATAATATCAATCCAGGTGCCGTCGGGGTCCGCTGTTTGATAGGTTCCCAGAGCATTGCTTGCAAAAAGTTGTTTTCTTACTTCGGATTCCTCACTGCCACCTAATTTTCTGGAGGCTAAAAAGGTGTTCTTTTCTCCCACCCGTTTTTCTTCAGCTTTAAACGCCTCTATATCTTTAACTTTAAAGCCAATATGGTCAGGGCCCGGTCTTTTTACTGACATGCCTGCAAAAATTTCGACGCTCCAAGGCATAATAGATAATGTCATTTTTCCGTCTGTAAGATGGAAGTTCTTATCTCCTTCTTTCCGGTTGGTGAGGGTCAGTTCGAAAACCTCAGAGTAAAATTCCGCACATCTCTCCGCATTTGGGGTGCGGATGGCAAATCTAGAAAAGCTACAATTACTCGTACTCTCTGTTTCCTCTGAATATACGTCCCTTAAATTTTTACTGTTGTTTTCAGCAAGATCAAAAACATTGCCATCAGGGTCATGTCCTGAATATGCGGCGAAAGGCCTTATTGCAGGGCGTTTTACGCAGCCTGCTCCGTCATAGGCTCCTTTCATCCTTTCTTGGACAAGCTCAATACTGTCGACAACCATTCCGAAGTGATCGAGACCGCCAATATACCCGTCGCGGCAAGGGATAATATTCAGACCCAGATTGCCATCGCTGACTACTGAAGCACTCTCAAAGTCATTTCTCCCTGAGGTCTTAAGACCGAATACAGATTGATAGTATTTTTGTAGAAATGGATATTGATTACTGATGATTGCCATATGATTTATGCGTGCAAACATAGCTGAATATACCTCCCGATTATTTTATTTTTTGGCCCAAAGGCGAGATTTCTTAATTATTGACCTATTTCTAATATTTAGACAGGGAAAACCATGTCATTAGGGATTAAGAGACTATCGTAGACGCATTGTCGGGACTTCAAAGAGAGTTGTCCCTTATTTTGAATAAATTTATCAAAATACACCCCTGTTTGGAAAATGCGCGTACTATCTTCCATCAGGGTTTCCATAACCAAGTAATTAGATTCGGAAAAAATGTAGCCTTCTTTATCCCGCCCAATAACAAAGACATTACTTGTAATATGCCTCAAATATCGAGGAGCAAATACCATTGTGGAGCGGATTGCGGAGGCGCGATCTCGCATCATTGATTTCCCTTCACACCAAACCAATGCAACTGGGAGGTCTTCATCAAAATTTTCCCGCGGGATGACAGTATAAGAGGCATCCTCTTCAAAGAAATCCGGCCATTCCTCAATATTTTGGGCATCTAATACTCTGGCATACGCGGTGTTAAACTCCTCGATGAGAAAACGAATTTCCCGTTTTTCCTCGGTTGTTAAACTTGTCTGTAGGTCATTGACTTTGTCCGTCATCATAACCCCATTGTCTCTCGGTAATGTCGATACATTGCCCTTATTGAAGCCTCTGAAATTAATGTATCTGTGTTCCCTTCATTATTCGGATCAAGTTTGACGATTCCTCGATCAGAAAAAGATCGTCTAAGTCCCTCCTGCAGAAAGCGAATTGCCTCGTTATCGTCCACTCCAAGATAACCGGAGGGTCCCATCAAATTACCCTGCCGCATGCGGTGGTTTAGCATCTCTTGATCATCAGACTCGTAGCCAAACATTGTCCAATACATGTCTAGGGCGTGTGGTCCTCTTGGGACAATATGGCGAATACCAAGAGTGTTGAGTTCTCTCTGTACGATCAGATTAGGCCAAATAGTCTGCATGGTAACGGTCCACGGGCTATCAAATTCATCCACATAATTCATGAATTTGGTATCTTCGAGCTTCATGTCATCCCGCCATGCGCCCTTCATTTCTCCAGCAATGTCTTCTCCAAGTTCTAAGTCTTCATCACGAGCGGACGCGGCGGTAGCGTGGCGACCGGTTGCATCCGTAATCATTGCAGATTTCTGTCCTGCTACCATCAATTTGAAAGTGGCGAGAAACACGTGAAGAAGGGTGGCGTGGTAGGGATCTTTTAAATTCTCATGGTAGAGTTTCCAGTTTCCATTTAAACGGTTTCGGTAATACCCAAGAATTTTAAGTTTTCCTTTCTTGAAAACCGCATCGAAATGTTCGCATGTTTCGGGGCCCAGGTAGTCCTCTAAAGGTTCTATTGTCTCAGAGGCAGAGGCAAAAATTACGCCATGACGGTTGGCAACATTAAACTTCTTGGGGTTGTGTTTAGACATGTCGAAATCAGCTGGCATACCACCTTTGCCGCGCTCACCCCGGCGAAATGGAACAGCGATTAGGTCGCCAGTCAGCCCATAAGTCCATTGATGGTATGGGCATATAAATTGGTCAGCCTTCCCTCTAAGCTCTCGACAAAATTCTACACCTCTATGGGCGCACCTATTCTCAAAAACATTTATTTTCCCATCTTGGTCGCGAGAGACAATGACTGGAATATCTCCGACGTAGGATCTTTTGTAGGAGCCGGGTTCCGGGAATTCAGCCTCGAGCGCAACAAAATTCCAGCAATTTCCCAAGAAGATCTTTTCTCGTTCCTTTTTGAAATTCTCTTCGGATGTATACACCCAGTCGGGTATATGGGTGAGTCCTTCAGCGGGCCAAACAAGATTTGGGTTCGAACCCTGGTCTAACATCAGATTATCCAATGGTCTCTAACTCCAGTCGTATTTAATGGGAGACTACCTCGTAGCTATGAAGGTGCCAATCTTTGGACTTTAATTCCCCCAAGATTAGGTTATCAATATTTTAACTAAAAAATCGTATCCATTTAAGGAAATTTGATTATGGCCATGGAACCTCTAGCTACCAAAGGTAACTTCTTTCACATATATGATTTTAGGGTAAAGGCTGGAATGGGAGAGGAGTTTATTCGGTTGTTCAATGAATTTGATTACTCAGATATCAACCCGATGCACAAATCACCTGCTCAAGTGAAAGATGGTGTTTTGTGTCGTGATGTAGATGATGAGGATCATTTTTACCTGATAGGAGAATGGCGTGATATCAAAATCCATAAAGAAATACGCGAAGAAATGATTGAAATGGCGCCAGAGTTTGTGAAGCTAGTCGATAGCGGCCCTTTTGTACCTAAATATGCAGAAATAGTGACTTCTACGCCCCAAGAGATTTTGGACAAAGCCCAAAAAGACGCTGGTATTTAATATACTTTACACGGCGGCTTCATCAGAACTGGGGATGTTAAAAATTTGGTCATGAAAAATAGGTGATTGCTCATGAAGAAAGTGGCTTTGATTGGATTTGGCGCAATAGCAAAATTAATGGTCGAGAAACTCTCCGAGCACGACATCGAGGGAAGCATTTTTCTAGATTCTGTTTTGGTTAGAGAAAATCGACGACAGGGAACTCAGAAAAGTTTGTCTTCTGAGACCCTGGTTGTAACGAATTTGGAGGAAATCATAAATCGCAAACCTGATGTCGTGGTTGAGTGCGCTGGCCAAGGTGCGGTGGCCGAGTATGCCGAGGCTATACTGACCGCAGGTATTGATTTGATGGTTATATCCACTGGGGCGTTTACAGACGATGACCTGCGCGAGCGCCTAATATCAAAAGCCGAGGAATCAGGAGCTCAGATTTTACTTCCGTCTGGAGCCATAGCTGGGATCGATGGCATGGGAAGCCTCCTTATTGGGGGGCTTAATAAAGTGCGTTACACGTCAACAAAACCTCCTTTAGCATGGAAGGCGACCCCAGCTGAAGAGGCCTTTGATCTGGCAAATATTGCTGAGCGGACAGTTCTTTTTTCTGGAACGGCTAAAGATGCGGCTAGGCTATATCCCAAAAATGCTAACTTGGCTGCGACCGTTGCACTCGCCGGATTAGGCTTTGATAAAACCGAGATACAACTCATTGCAGATCCTGCGGTCGCCCCCAATAATGTAGGACGGATTGAGGCCGAGAGTGACTTTGGGCGTATGACTGTTGAATGCTGCGGAATGCCCGCACCCGATAATCCAAAAACCTCGGCCACGACCGCGCTCTCTTTGACATACGCATTGTTAAGAGACCAGCGTATTGTCGTTCTATGATATTTCCTCGAGGGATCTTACGATTTATCGGAACTAATTGATCGAACAGTCTTTTCTAACTCTCTCTCAATTGCGTTTATCATTTTATTCGATAGGGGTCGTATATTTGATGGAAAGGATCCTACTAATAAACCGTCGAAGCTGATTAGATATTTATGAAAATTCCATCCAGGTTTCGTAAACTTTGAGGATTGGGATAAGGCCCATCTGTAGAATGGGTGCTGAGGTCTGCTCCGGACTTTGACCTTGTTGGTCATTGGGAAATTTATTCCAAAATTGACCTCGCAAAATTCCTTTATTTCTTGCCGACTACCTGGCTCTTGTGATCCAAAGTCGTTTGATGGGGTTCCGAGCACTACGAGTCCTCTAGACTTGTAACGTTCCCATAGTTTTTGCAATCCAGAATATTGTTTTGTGTAACCACAAAAAGATGCTGTGTTTACGATCAGGATTACTTTGCCTTTGAAGGATGACAATTCAAGTTTGCCTCCATCAATTGATTGAAAATGAAAATTGTACGCCGAGGTTTTCGTGTACTCAGCAGGAAAAGCGATAGCAGAAAAACTTAAAACTGATGCTAGAGAAAACCAAAAAATCGATCCTAATTTCAAATCTAGCCATTTTTTTAACTTGCTAGTAAACCGCATCAGCAGGAGACCTGATAGTTCAGTTTTATTTCTTTATTGGTTTCCGCTGATTTCAATATGGCTTGGCAAATCTCCAGTGTCGCCCGACCCCATTCGCCGGAGTGAATCGGGGGTTGTTTTTCAAAAATAGCGGCGTATAGCTCATCTACTACCTCTGCTCTCGGTATAGTTGGCGAGGGTAGGGGGATCGTTTTATGAGTGTCAGTATATATTTCTACGCGGTTTGGCATCGGTCTGATATCGCCATTTTCGCATGAAATAATGAATGTCCCGAAGTGTTCATGTTGTCTGTTGTGATCAACTCCGGATTTCGGTTTTCCGAAACTTTTTGAACCACCGTAAGCACGCTCGGCTTTGTAAGCTATTTCTGACTTAACGGTTTTTAATTCTAGCAGGGCATCTTTACCAGATTTGTATTCACCTTGCTTCTTTGGGTTACCAAACTCATCAATCCAATCTACAAATTGGTCTGAGTCAAAATATCCATAACCATTATAAGTGAGAGTGGCAGTCGTTCCCCCGTTAAACTTTATAATAGCTGAATACGCGCCCTCAGTGGTTCGAGAGGCATCCCAGTTGCCAGTCACCGAAAAAACGCTTTCAGCAAGCCCGCCAGCAAGAAGCCTTAAGATATCAATATGGTGGGCACCTTGAGAGAATACCACACCGCCCCCTTCAGCAGTTTTAAGCTCTTCAGGTCTCCGAGGCCGATATATAAAATCTGTGAAATTAAATGCCGTAATCATTTTAGGTTTGCCTAAAACGCCATCGGAAATAATTTTTCGGGTAGTAAGGATCGGGGCGTCGAAACTATGACATGGGCCTACAATTAGCTGCACGCCGGACTCCTTTGCCGCCTCTATCATTCTGGTGCAGGCGTCTATCCTCAGTGCCATAGGCTTCTCTACCAGAACATGTTTCCCAGCTCTGGCAGCTTTAATTACATGCTCCTCGTGAAATTGATGCGGAGAGGCGACATATATGAGATCTAGACTGTCGTCTTCACAAAGTTGATCATAGCTTTTGTACAATTTGCCATCGAAATCTCTTTCAAATTGAGCCATTGCTTCGGGTCTAGGATCGTTAGCGGCAGCTAATTTGATCCTCTCGTCCATTATAAAAGTTGGAACCATTAAGCTAAATCCTCTGCCTAATCCAACGACGCCCATTTGTAGTGAGGTTCCATTCATTCTTCTATGCTAGCTCTTGCTTCGGAGTTATAAACTGGGTTGACTGCATTCACTGTTTTTGTCAACCTTGACGAATTACTTAGAGCTCTAAGTTTTTTGCCAAAACTTAATCAAGAGGTCGACGATTATGATCACCGCTGAACAAAATGACTTGCTTACCTTAGTCGAAGGTGAGACCCCAATGGGGAAGATTATGAGGTCACATTGGTTGCCGGCCTGTCTGTCAGAAGAGGTAGCAGAGAGAGATTGTAAACCGGTCCGGGTAAGGTTGTTGGGTGAAGATTTAGTCTGTTTCAGAGATACTGAAGGCCGTTTGGGAGTTATCGAAGAATTTTGTCGACACAGAGGTGCGTCTCTTGCATTTGGACGGAACGAGGACTGCGGGCTGCGCTGCCTCTATCACGGTTGGAAATTCGATATAAATGGTAAAGCCGTAGATATGCCAAGTGAGCCTGATCATGGCAAAGGCCTCGGTGATGATGCAGCGCTAAAAGCATATCCGGTAGAGGAATCGGGAGGCTTTGTTTGGATTTGGATGGGCAGCAGAGAGGAAATGGTGGAGTTTGAGCCTCCAGTATGGGCAGTCGCACCATTAGACAAAATAGCTGTCGTCAAAATGCAGACGGAGTGTAATTGGGCGCAAGTTTTGGAGGGCTCCATTGACTCTGCGCATAGTTCCACCCTGCATTCATCTGATATGCCTGCCGCAGAGGTTGATGGAGCAAAGGCAACAAAAACTGCGTGGCCACGACCATCAAACGACAAAGCTCCCCGAATTAAATTCGAGAAGACCGACTATGGTTTCCGGTACGCAGCGATCCGGACTCCGATTTTGGATGCAGACAAAAATGACTACATAAGAACAACGCTTTTTGTCGCTCCATATACGGTCGTTATTCCTCCTAATGATCAGTATAAATTGGCTCAGATGCTTGTGCCGATGGATGATGGAAATACGATGTTCTATTGGGTGGCATTCCATGAGACCAAGGGTATTAGCCAGGACGATTGGAGACGGTTTTGTGGCGCCGAAGTAGGAGTCGATATTGATGAAAACTTCCGTAAAATTAGAACGCTGGACAATATGTTCTTGCAGGATCGTGAAGCCATGGCTGCCGGAAACTTTACTGGAATTCATGGGATTCCTGCCCAAGATATGGCCATGTGGGAGTCCATGGGGAAAATTGCGGACCGAACAAAAGATTATCTCGGAGTGAGTGATGGTGCTGTGGCGCAGTTCAGGCGTATGATGGTCAGTGCTGCTGAAGCGGTGAGGGATGGTGGTTCGGTAATTGGAACGCCAAAAGCCGGGCGTAAAACAAAGAATTCTGAGTTGATCTCATTTGAGGGAATGATCCCTAAAGCTGGGGATTGGAAAGAGGCCTCAAATCAAACAACGCGTCAGAATGCGGCATGACTCTAGGGTAAACTTAAATGACTTTAGGGCAGGCTCTAGGTGTTTAGGGTTTCTGCAGATATGAGCAACTAGTTAAATAAAAATATCAGATACCTAGTGCAAAACTCGTAAGAAATGCTTCAGCGGGCGTGTGCTTTGCGGTCAGCTAAATCTGGATCGACTGGGGTACTAAATTTTGGGAGTGGCATGGACCAAAAAGATCATCCGCATACTATTATCATTGAGAGGCCTTTCAATTTTGGACTTTTGGGATTGATTATCGGGTTTGTTGGAATCTTTGCTTTATCTTTTATTTTATCGCCATTGGCGTTCATTCTTGGCCTGATTGGGGTTTGTAAAAGACAGTTCCTTACAGGTTTGGTTGCTGTGGTGTTTTCGGTTATTGGAGTGATGACATCTGTAGTTTTGATGACCATTTTTGGATTAACCTCGTTAATGATTGATTGGAGATGGTAGAAGAACTTTTTTATTCATCGAAAGGTCTCGAAAACCGTATTTCAAAAGAGTCTGCAGTTCTGGGGTTGTTTTGATATGGAAATTACGCCGATTTCAAATGCGGGAGGAGCAAGAATAAACGGGATTGACCTGAGCCAAGACGTCTCGGCTGAAGATGTTGCCGAATTAAAAAAAGCATTCTTGGACTATGGGGTCTTGGTTATTCCTGGTCAGGACTTAAACGAGCAAGCCCAGCTAAGATTTTGTAATTTAATGGGAGGTGTCGCAAGCAGAGGAAAGCCTTTCCAAGAACGGGTAAAAGACGCGGACTCCGTTTATGAAGGCGCCGTTCACATGGTAACCAATCTAACCAAGGACGGCGTGGCACTAGGTTCATTTGGGGATGGAGAGGTGTGGTTCCATCATGATGGAAGTTTTAAAGAAATTCCATATGCCGCTACTGTTCTCTATGGGATATCAGTTACTTCCGTCGGCGGAGAGACTGTATTTGCCAATATGTATCTGGCTTATGAACACCTGGACACCGCACTTAAGCAGAGAATAAAAGGGCTTCAGGGTCTAAACATCTACGACTACGCATCCACAGAGCGAGTCGACCTCAATAAAGACGTGACTGGATTAAATCAATGGATACATCCCTTGGTCATACGGCATCCAGACACTGGAAGAGAAGCGCTTTTTGTAAGTCCTCTAATTACTGCGAGGGTAGAGGGGTTGTCCCAGAATGAAAGCGAGCATTTGCTAAAAGAGCTATTTGAGTATCAGAAAGATTCTGGAATTATTTTCGAACACAAGTGGAACGTGGGAGACTTAGTCGTGATGGATAATAGGTGCATCACCCATGCTAGGAAAGACTTTCCCGGGGGTGAACCAAGAATGCTTAGAAGGACAATGATCGAGGGCAAAAGACTGATGGCCTACACTTAAAAAAGCCTGGTGGTGCTCTGGCAGAGGTTGATCCAATATTTACGAGCCTGGTTTCATCAGGTACAAAAATCAAGTTTTGCTCTAATAACTTTTACTTATCGTAAGATCACAATTTCCTAAATGTTGCCTCCGCCATCGGCGCAGTTTTATTAATCTCGCAGGCTATTAACTTATTAATGCGTAATAAGAATTAACGCGCAAAATATAAAGCTGAACATAAAGGTGATTTTAAGTCCAAGAATGCCATCGTTTTTGTTCATTTTAACTACCCTTTTTGGTTCGACTTTAACTGACATGCCTGAGGGCCTTTACGAGCCGGGCTCGACTTTCTGCCTCACGCGCTTCCGAAGGCCCTAGCCACTTTCCTGCTCCGTAATATCTTGCGCACTGTTCCAAACACAGGTTTGTTGCGAGGGAAATTTCATTTGAGATAGTAACTTGTTGCATGGCACTAACCTCTCTCGTCTAAATCAGGTGCATTAAAACTTGAAAATTGTATTTGCTTTTTTGTGAGAGGATTGAACGCAGGTCTGTCTTTACAGTATCGTCGCGGGTCTTATGGATAGAACCCGGTACCTGCGCTTCAAGCATCTCGCTAAACATATTATCCATGGTACAGCTCCGATAAATCCTCATTATGTTTACGCAACGCAAAAACTTTTGGTTTACATCAGCGTTTTAAAATCTGTAATCGGTTGGGTGATTAGAGCTGCTAGCTAAACTGTTTTTGAATAAGTAGGGGGCTTGCGGAAAGTGTCACAAGCCTATGATATGCTCTGCCATTGCCTTACCTGATTCGAATGCAGATTCGGCCCTGGCCCCACTGCACCAATCTCCTCCGACAAAAAGACTATTATCCCTCGAGGCGAGGTAGTCTTTTCCAAGTGTTTTGCTCGTAAGGGCATAGCGCCATTTATGGCCTACAGTGTAAATTGTCTCTGGCAGAGGTTTTTCTATTTTTGAAGCAAAAGCTTGCGTTAATTTCTCAGCGATTGTGTCCCGGTCTGCTTCGAGCCAGGTCGCACTCCACCCAGGACTACCATGCAATACCCAACTATCTAAGATCGGATCTCGACAAGGTTTAGAAGAGTTTCGTGCCGCCCATGCCAACACACCCGTATCAGAGGATAACGTATCATACGGTGTTTCTATTCTTTTAGAGAATGTAACCATTGCCGCGAGGCAAGGGAGGATTTCTATATTTTCAAGCTCTGAAATAACATCTTTACTATCAGGAACCAGCAGCGCTGCTTGAGGAGCAGGGATAGCCAGTACGACAAGATCAAATTCTTGTTTATCATTCATATCCCCAATAGTCAGAGTCCATTTCTGAGCGATTTTTTGAATATTTTTAATTTCTGACTCGAAATGGATTTTTAGTCCTTGTGATAATGGCCTCGCGAGGTCACTCATTCCGTTAGTACCAACAATCCTTATTTTTTTAGACGTCAGATCATCGGCGTCGCAAAATACCCAATTTGCTGCGAAACCATTTTCGATTGCTAAATTAAGATATTCGGTGAAAGGCTTATTCCTTGCGGTTACATATTGAGCTCCATGATCAAAAGTTAGACCGGCCCTTGTTCGACGATTGGCAAGTCGTCCGCCAATTCCCCTGCTTTTTTCAAAAACAGTAACCGATATACCTTTGTTCTCGAGTTCATTTGCGCACTTAAGACCACATAAGCCTGCTCCAATGACCGCTACTTTTCTTCCACTGCCCATCTTTTAACTCGCCCTAAACTGTTAATGACGTTTACTTTTTACAACTTGGTCAATATTTCCCAATCTAGATGGAATTATTTAGCTTTAAAGACAACTCCTTTAACTTAACGTAAGTCGAACTCACAGCGTCTTTCCATAAAATTTGTGAGCATTCAAATCGTTAAATTGCGACTTTCCGACTTGTGAGAAAATTCTATCTTTACAAAGCACAATCTAAATTTATCAGTCTGCCGTATTATCTATGGATGTGAGAATATATGTCAGCGGAAACGCAACTTGCGCGAGGAGTGTCAGTGCGGGGAAAAGTGCTAAAGAACCAAATTTTTGAACGCAATGATCCACGTAACTGAAAAAGAGCTACTCCAGAGCAGACTCAAAGTTTTGAAGGCCATACGAAAAGGGATGAGGGTCGAAGAAAATTATGCGTTGCTCGACAAAATCGAGGCAGCTTTAAGGCAGAAAAGAGGGGCGAGCGTTCCTCACATTTATCCGGAATGGAATCAAAAAAATGGTGAAGATGGGAACTTTTGACCCGAGGGCTGAAGTAGAGCCGATCATTGTAAACAAAATGAGTGAGTTGGCTGAACACGAGTTTGGTATCGGTTTGTACTGCGAGGCCTGTGATCGATGGGAAGAGGTTGATCCCAACGATTGGTTGGCACAAGGCTTGCCCGATATAAATTATTCTGAAATGGGGTTTAAATGCGGTGAATGCGGAGAAAAAGGTCAGAAGCAGATCTATCCGCTTGTTGATGGAGAGATGGAGATGATTGCTCACTAGATGCGGGATACCCTAAAAACAATTGGGAAAAAATGCCTCTGGCAGTTGTTTATTCTTCTTGATTTGGTGGCCTGTTTGACGATCGCTTTTTGGTACTTTGTTAGATAGGTCGACGAAGGCACCACCGAGGCTTTACCCTTTTTCCTGCAAGGAAAAAGGGTAAGAGCTCTCTAGGGAGGTAAAATAATGAAAATTCAGAAGCTATTACGGACCATAGGCTTGGTTGTTTAGCATTATTTATTCAGGCAGCGCTGTTATGCCTTTAGGTGAGGTGTGATTTCGGCCTTGGAGCATTCTCGGGTGGAGGAACGTCGATCCCATGCAGATCTATAATTTCAACGCCATTGCCATCCGGATCATGAAAGTAAGCGTGTCTTCCGGAGAAACTGCGGTGCCCAACGTCTTCATATAAAAGGATTTCGACCCCGTGGCTTTCAAGCCAAGCCATACTCGAGTCAAAATCCCTGCCATTTACTATGAAAGCATGATGGATCAGTGTGTCTTTGGGTTTATTGGGGCTCACGTGGTAGCCGGTTTTAGAGAGTACAAAATAGTCCGCTCCGGCTTTCATGAAAACAGTCGTTTCATTTTGACGCCAAAACTCGCAGCCAAGTATTTTTTGATAAAAGTCTTTCGCTCTGTCGAGATCTGTGACCCCTATGGTGAAATGGAGGATGCCAGTGGGCTTTAACGGTTTTGGATCTTTATATTCGACGGAATCCTCTCCTTCGAAAGCCTCACTTTGCAATTTACTCATGAGCATACCCATTCAAACAAATTATTCTTTTTTTTGAATATTAAAGAAGGCGGCTTTACTGGTCCATATGACACTTTGATAAATTGTTTATCTATAATGTGTCACAATTTTTATCTTCAGTGCCTCAGCTATCTTTTTCAAAGTGATGGATTTCCGGTGGCTTTCCCGGCAGACCAAGACGATCCCAATCCGATACGACCTTGTTGTAGACATTTTGGGATAACATCGTTCGCTTTGAATATTCTTTTATGTGCCGATGGTCCTTGCAGGCATTAATCAGGCACTTTGAACCATATGGCCTTTTTTCTGCAGGGTATTGCGAAGGATCTAGCTGCGTTGACCAAGTGTTTTTTAAAAGCTCAACGTCATCTGACGGATTGCTTCTTGTAGACATCGCCCAAATCACCTGGTCCATGTCACAGGGATCAATATCTTCATCGACAACAATTATCCACTTTGTGTAGTAAGCTCCGCCCGGTACCTGAGCCGCCAAGGCGAGGACTTGAGCTGCATGACCTGCATATCGTTGTTCGATACTGACGCAAGTCATACCCCAACCCCCAGCCGCCGCAGGATGACAATAAACGCTCTGAATTCCTGCAATTCCCAGCTTGTCAAAATCATTCCAAACACGGGCCGAGCGCACAATAGCAAAGAAACCCGATTGCTCGCAGGAAGGATAATCCGCCATCAAGGCGTTGGTCATAATTGGTTGGTCGCGATGGTGCAGGGCGGTGATTTCAATTAAAGGTGCCTCTCCTTCGGGACGTCCGTAATACCCTGTAAACTCACCAAATGGGCCTTCTGCTTTCATTGATCCGGGTTTGAGCACACCCTCAATTACAAGTTCTGCATTGGCGGGTATCAGAAGATCTGTGGTTTTTCCTTTGACGACAGATACTGCCTGTCCACGAATTCCTCCGATAAATTCATACTCTGATACGTTTTTGGCGAATCCTTGCGAGCCAACTAACATAAAGATTGGATCTACTCCCCAGGCAGCTGCCACCTCAATAGGCTCACCACGTTCCCAAGCACGTTCAATGTGAAGGCGGGCATCCTTTCCAGGGGAGAGATAGAGGCCAGACTCTCTTTTCCCTTGCTGCATCATCCGATACGTGCCGACGTTGAGGTAGCCCGTGTCAGGGTCTCTTGTGATTACACAATCAGCAGTGCCTGGGTAGCGGCCTCCATCCAATGGCCAGTGCATCGGGATTGGTAATTTGTCTAAATCAATATCATCTCCAAGTAGGGTGTTTTGATAAACGGGGGCATCGGTTGAATTGACCTCTCGCGGTGGTATTCGCTCAAGGAGTTTTGATTTCACCTTTTTTATAAGATCAATGGTTGAAATCTCTGGGTCTTCCCCCATCGTGATTGCAATCCTCTTGAGACTGGGGCCAGCAAGATTCCACAGTAATCTTGCGCCGATGCCCCCGTCATCAAAGTTTTCGACTTTCTGAAACATCACTGTTGGAGAAGGTTGCTGCTTGGCCAACAAATATCCGATAGCGCTCATTTCCTGATCGCGGCTGACGGGCTCATTTACCTTTACGAGTTCACCAATATTTTCGACTGCATCAAGCCACTGCCTCAAATCTTGTATCGGTTCATTCTGACTTTGTGATTTGTTATTACTCATATTTGGCCCACTTCTGATGCAGCTATTTCGGTAAGGCAGTGATAATGTCTAAGCCAAGAGAATTAGGCAATATTTCTCTTTTAGATTACTGCAAATTTTGAGCTGGATGAAATATTCCTGCGCGCAACAAATATTGGCAAATTGGTTTTTTGGAGCGTTATTTTGATATTGGATTTACAAACCTAAATTCCTTCAAGGATATTAATTTTTGCCCAATTTTATTCGATAAAAATTTTGGTACTTCGTAAATTAGTGTCGCCTCGATTAGATAGGAGACCTTCATGTTGGGGAGGAGCAAACCAATAATCTAAACCAAAGGCTTGGGAGAATAGGAAGAGTCTGTCATTCTCGTGGCTAGTATTCTAAAAGGCTTTTATGACCACTGAGTCTCTAATAATAATTTTTGTTGCGCTGGCTGCAGGATCACTCGTCAAAGGGATTTCTGGGCTTGGACTTCCTCTAACAGCTATCCCCGTAATGGCTAGCTTTATGGATGTTGATCGAGCGGTGGCCATTATGGTTATTCCCGGAGTTCTCATTAATATTTGGCTTCTCTGGACTTACCGCGCGAGTGCTGTCCAGATCCCGAAACTTCCGCTGGTTTGTGTTACAGGTGTCTTAGGCGTGGTTGCCGGAGCTTTGATTTTATCTAGCGTCCCCGGCTGGTATTTATTGCTGGCGATGGCAATTTGGTTAGGGGCCTATCTGTTGACGCTAATTTTTAGACTTAAACTTACCTCGGCGGGTCCGGTCACAAAACACATGCCGTTATTCGTGGTTGGAGCTGCTGGTGTAATCCAAGGTGCGATCGGGACTGCGGGCCCAGTGCTGGCGCCATATGTTCACTCTCTGAATTTAAAGCAGCCGCAATACGTCTTCGTCGTATCCGTGCTTTTTCAAATTTTTGCTCTCACTCAGCTTGTTTCTTTTATATGGCTCGGATTAATAGATTTGGAGAGAGCCTATGAGAGCATGCTTGCATGTATTCCGATTGCTATCTTCCTGCCACTTGCGGTCTGGCTTTCTCGCTTTTTTAACGACAGAGCATTCAATGCACTTATTGTCGGACTTTTGGTTGTGATTGAAATCAGGCTCATCTGGAGGATCATGACTTAAAACTGGTTTCTTAGCTCGCATCGTGGCCTTGATGGAGGGATTTACCAAGACTATACTCCGGCCCCGAGAGAAAGTGGCCCTGTCCGACATATCTGATTTGGATTGTTCGAACCACGCGATATCGAATTACGTTCGTGCCGTAGTAAGGGGTTAGGCTAATTAATTATTAAAGAGGAGCTTGAGCCTTGTCTGGTTCTGACGGCATAAACACCATGGGAATTGATCTTCCCGATACCGAAGTTGATGTTAAAGAAACATTTGGTCTTGATGTAGATATGAAGGTCCCTGCCTTCACCAAGAGGACCGAGTATGTCCCTGAACAAGACGATGCATACTGTTTTGATCATGACACGACTTTGGCGATATTAGCCGCTTTTTCCCATAATCGGCGCCTGATGGTGCAAGGTTACCACGGAACAGGAAAGTCGACCCATATCGAGCAAGTTGCCTCACGCTTAAATTGGCCTTGTATTCGGGTAAATTTAGACAGCCATATCAGCCGTATCGACCTGATTGGCAAAGACGCCATAGTGCTCAAAGATGGGAAACAGATTACGGAATTCAGGGAGGGTATCCTCCCTTGGGCCATTCAGCACCCGGTTGCCTTAGTGTTTGACGAGTATGATGCGGGGCGCCCGGACGTCATGTTTGTTATTCAGAGAATACTCGAATCCGACGGAAAGATGACGCTTTTGGATCAAAATCGAGTGATCCATACCCACAAAGGGTTTCGTTTGTTTTCTACCGCTAACACGGTGGGCCTTGGTGATACGACTGGGCTTTATCACGGTACACAGCAGATTAACCAGGCACAAATGGATCGCTGGAATCTTGTTACGACGCTAAATTACCTCCCGCACGACATTGAGTGCGGCATTGTCTTAGCGAAAGCGCCCCACTTCGATAATGAAGAGGGGCGGAAGACGATTGCGAGCATGGTGCGCGTTGCGGATTTGTCCCGGGCCGGGTTTATGGCTGGTGATATCTCAACTGTAATGTCACCAAGGACGGTGATCACCTGGGCCGAAAACGCCAATATATTTAACGATGTCGGCGTAGCCTATCGGATGACTTTCATAAATAAATGTGACGAATTAGAGCGCACTACAGTTGCTGAATATTATCAGCGGTGTTTTGGAGAGGAATTACCAGAATATCAAACTGTCCCAGCTGAAGCTGGTTGAGGCTTTGCTTGGGAGTAGAGCAGGGATTAGGGAGGCTATCATAGCACATGGCTTCGGATGAAAGTCCAGTAGAGGAATTCCGGCGGATTACAGCGGCAGCTATGCGCGCGATCGCTGAAAATGATGAAATCCAAGTAACATTCGGATCAGAGGCGCGCATGGTCGGCAACACGGCTAGGCTGCCTACACCACCGCGAAAAATGTCTCGGGACGATGTGGCACAACTTCGCGGTGAGGCAGATGGAATGGCTCTCAGGTTGCGGTTCCATGATGATAAGGTGCACAGGAAGTTCGCGCCCTCTGGCCAAGAGGCTCGTGCCGTCTTTGATGCGTTTGAACAGGTTCGCGTAGAGGCTCTTGGTTCTGAAGAGTTTAAAGGCTGTGCAGAAAATCTCCGAGCGTCATTTCAAGAGAAATGTCAGCAAGCAGGTTATTCTAGAGTCGGAGACCGGGAAGACATCGGATTGTCAGATGCGGTCGCTTTACTCACTCGTGAGAGATTAATGGGAGAAGAACTACCGGCTTCGGCTCAGAATGCCCTCGGCTACTGGCGAAACTGGCTTGATAGCAGAATCGGCGACGATTTTGCGGATCTTCGTTCGAGTATTGGCGATCAAGAGGAATTTGCTAGAGCACTCGATAAAGTCATGGTTCACCTTGATCTATATGATCTTGATGAAGAGGAGGAAGGTGACGAAGAGATTAGCGAGGAGGCTCCTGAAGAAGACGAGAATGACGACTCAGACGACGAGAGCGAGTCGGAGGATACTGCAGAAAGCGCTGAAGGTGATGAAAGCGCAGAGGAAGAGGAAGAGGGGTCCGAGCAGGTCGAGGATGACCAGATGGCTGGTGAGGATGACTCTGATCAGCCAGACTCTGAAAAGAGACGAAGAGAGAGTGCCGATGGCGATGGCTCTAAGGCCCGTTATCAGGTTTATACGCAAGATTTTGATGAAGAAATTGAGGCAGCGGAACTTTGTGAAGAAGAGGAACTTACAAGGCTCAGGCATCATTTGGATCAACAACTAAGTGTGCATCAAGGGATTATTGGAAGGTTAGCTAATCGATTGCAGCGGCGACTGATGGCAAAACAATCCCGTTCATGGGAATTTGATCTAGAGGAGGGTTTGCTTGATGCGGGCCGACTGGCCCGGGTCGTGGTCAACCCGATGCATGCACTCTCATATAAGATGGAGCATGAGACTGAATTTAGGGATACCGTTGTTTCCCTGCTGATCGATAACTCTGGTTCGATGCGTGGGAGGCCCATTGCGGTAGCAGCAATGAGCGCGGATATTTTGGCCCGGACGCTTGAACGTTGTGGTGTCAAAGTAGAAATCCTTGGGTTCACGACTAAGGCCTGGAAGGGTGGACAGTCGCGCGAGAAATGGTTGGCTGATGGAAAACCGGCCTCACCTGGCCGTCTCAATGATTTGCGCCATATCGTCTATAAAAGTGCTGATGCTCCTTACCGTCGATCGCGTAAAAGTCTTGGTTTGATGTTACGGGAAGGTCTTCTTAAAGAAAATATTGATGGGGAGGCGCTTCTGTGGGCGCATAACCGACTTATGGCTCGCTCGGAGCAACGTCAAATTCTTATGGTTATCTCTGACGGTGCCCCAGTGGATGATTCTACATTGTCGGTTAACCCGGGCAATTATTTAGAAACCCATTTACGTTCAGTTATAGATTTTATAGAGACGCGATCTCCTGCTGAGCTGATTGCGATTGGTATCGGACATGATGTAACTCGCTATTACAGGCGAGCAGTGACCATCATGGATGCTGAGCAGCTGGGAGGGACTATGATGGAAAAACTTGCCGAGCTTTTCGAAGAAGAGGATGAGTGGCGATCAAGGTCTACGAGACAAAGTGGACGCGCAGCCTAGCGCCTATTGTCGGTTATCAGTGCTATCCAATGTTCCTGCTGCGTCCTTTAGGACTTTAACGTCACGTCGAGGGAAGGGGATTTTTATATTATGCTGCCGGAGTGCTCCCCAGATCATATAATTTAAATCTGCTCCAACCCGGTTTTTGCCGTCATCGATGTCGTCCATCCAGAATTCTACCAGAATATTGATGCCGTTTTCCCCAAATTTTTCGATTTCGGCGTCAGGCTTTAATTCTATTGGTAAGTGATCCCCACTTATTACCTGAGGATGGCTTGATACAACGTCTCTAATTACTTCAAATAATAGGTCCAGATCAGTTTCGTATGCGACTTGAAACTTTAGCTGGTATCTCTGTTGCTGATTATTATGGGTCCAATTTGTAAACGAAGTTGTGATAAATTTTTCGTTAGGAACCATTATATCTTTGCCATCAAATGTTTCTAAAGTTGCGGACCGCATCGATAGCTCTCGAAGGCGCCCTGATCTGCCATCTTCAAGTTGTATGTAATCTCCAATAGAGATTGAACGGTCTAATAAAATAATGATCCCGGAGATAAAGTTAGAGGCAATTTGTTGCAGACCAAACCCAAGACCTACTCCCAATGCTCCTCCAAAGACTGCTAGGGCAGTTAAATCAATACCGATAATATTTAGAAGTAATAAAAATACTAAAACAAAAACCGCGATTTCAAATAGTTTCGACATTATTTCTCGGGTTGCCGAGTCGAAGTTTGGTCTCGAACGGATCATTTTTTGTCCGGTCTTATTTGACCAGCGTCCGAGCCAAAATAATAAAAATCCAAATAAGAGAGTGCGAAGGACCGAGTAGAGGGTAAGGTTTATATTTCCGACTTTTAGCGAATATGTGTCCAGCCACAACGTAAGGGGAACTAGTAAGTCTGCAATGTGGAGAAGGCCAATTGGTATTCCAATCCATTTTATTACAAAAACTATAGAGGGAGATTGGATAAAGCGGCTTATGATCACAAAAAGGAGCCAAATCAGTGCAACACTTTGTGCAGCTCGTAAAACCCATGATTTCCCTGAAAACTCTGGGCTAACGAAGTCAATACCTCCCAGACTCATAACGAGAAGCAGAGGTAAACAGAGGGGCCTTAAGCTCTCGGGATTGAACCAGGCAAAGGCCAACCGAGCTTTTCCCGATTCCAAATGATGTCGATTCAGGCGTGGTTTCAAGAGGAGAGAGAGAACCCAAGAAACCAAACAAGCAGAGGCTACCAAGCTAATTTGCCAATAAAAGTCTGGCGAATTCAGGCTGTCTAGATACAGGGTAACGTGTTGGTTAATACTCTCCAGCATCTGTTACCAGCCCTTAAGCTTTCGTAAGAAGAGGGCTGTTTTCGTTCTTAAATCTTTTCGATTGTTCATTATTTTAGTCCTCACAGGTTCACGCCTTAAGCAGCATTCACCGTTCCACGACCAATGGTTCTTTTCCGATGAAATTCTAGACATTATTTTATTAAACATAAATAGACCGAAAATTTTCCCTGGCGAAAGCCACACGTTCTCTAACCGAAGAAAATTGTTTTTCCTGAATTTTTATAAGTCTGGGAGAGAGGCCTTCTCTGTTGGCAATTTGAATATTCAGACCGGGCCGCGCATTTAGTTCTAACAGCAATGGCCCAAATTTCTGATCCATCACCAAATCGACACCTTGATATCCTAATCCCGTCATTTCATATGATCTGGCAGCAATGTCTAGTAATTGATCCCAGTGAGGTATGACTAAACCGGCCACTTGATGGCCCGTATCTGGATGATCCTGGACCACTGAATTTTTCCATACGGCGTGCAAGGTTTGTCCGGTAGCAATATCAACCCCGGCTCCAATGCATCCCTGGTGCAAATTTGCTTTCCCCCCGGACTCTTGGGTGGGTAATCTTACCATCGCCATTACGGGGACACCCATAAAAATTATTATCCGAACATCTGGGACGCCTCGGTATGAGATATGCTCAAAAATGGGGTCAAATTTTACCCTATATTCAATAATTGCTTTATCGGGCTGACCCCCGAGACTGTAGATGCCGCTGAGAATATTAGACACCTGGAATTTAAGGTCTTCCGATGCAACCAAGGATCCGTCTGACTTTCTGAAGTAACCCCTGGTTTGGCCAGTAATGACTGTTATCCCTTCCCCTTGGCTTCCGTGCGCTGGTTTGATCACAAAATCGTCATGCAATGACAGTAGTTTTGGGAGGTCATTGATTTGCCGTTGGATCTCAATAGCGGCGTAAAGCTCCGGGACCGCAATTCCAAATTTTTTCGCGAGAAGCTTCGTTCTAATTTTATCATCTACAAGTGGATAAAACCGACGTGAGTTGTATTTGAGTATGTAGTCGGCGTTGCGTTGGTTAACCCCAATAACGCCTGCGGCCCTTATTTTTTTTGCTATACCGAACATAGCTAATCGCTACCAGAAAGGACCTTGAAGCGAGGAAGTTCCACGAGCCTGTAGCCTGTGTATCTGCCTAATCCGAGCGTCAATGCTAAGATCATCAAAAGTGCCTCAGGGAATACGAAGGTCCAATATTCGACAAAATCATTGGTCATTGCATAGAAGCACAAAAGTGCAACAAAAAAGCTTCCAGATACTTGGATTAGAGCTTCTTTGGGGCCCCTCTCATCCCAGACCACGGTCATCCGCTCAATCGTCATTGCTAAAATTACGATTGGGAATAGGGCCACTGAAAGTCCACGATCCCATCCTAGCTTGTAACTGACAATGCTGATTAGCGTCATTAGAAAAATTACAACAATAACGATGCAAGCTAAACGAGGAACTAAAAGCAGTTTCAAATGTTCCAGATAAAAACGGATCAGCAGACCGACTCCCAGAACAAGAGAAAATAAAAAGACTCCGTAAAGAAGGTCAGTTTGACGAAACGCCAAAGCAATCAGTACGGGCATGAAAGTGCCGAATGTCCTCAGGCCAATGACGTTGCGCAAAATAACAAGCAGGAAAATTCCGATAGGTACGGTGAGAAGCAAGCGGTATACCTCTTGTGTCTGAATCGGGAGTCCAGATAAAGACAGGGTAGAAAATGGGTCCACTCTCGTTTCTCCCTCTTTTTGGGCTACCCTAAAGGCGGAGAAAAGCATTCCGCTGACTGCGATTTCTGTTTTTGGCTTTACGGCACCTACAACTGATAACAACGGTTCTTCGCCGTGCCACCAAGATAGATGATCTCGGGGTTTCTGAAATAACCCTGTAGCGGGATTGAATGGTACCCATCTTCCCTCGTCGTGGAATTCTATCCAGCTTGTCAGGCGCGCCGAGCGACGATCGGGTGTGAGCGCTAAACCATTAACAAGACGGGCTGGTATACGTGCCACTCTTAACACGGCAACTAGTACCTTCGAGACGGACCTACTGCGTTTATTGCCGCTAAGTAATAATGATTCTTTTGTCGTTGATCGGGGGTTTTTCAACCGACTTGATAAGAGACGCACAAATGTTCGGTTATCAGCGGAGGCCCTTTCAATAGAACGTGAAATCTCCTGCGCTGCAATTAAATCGATACCAGATAAGCCACTGCTCCTCGGATTCACAGAGTAATCCATGGTGGCAATATTTTCTTGGATAGGGTTTTGATATATCAAGGCTTGATACCAAAATGTTTGCTTGCCGTCGGCCTGCCGCTTCGTCAGATACAGCCGACGATTTCCATCTGTTTTTTCTGTGCTCAATCCATAGCCCCGTGAAACAAAGTGTTCATCAAGAATGGAGATACCCGTTGTTTCTTGGGGTAGCATTAGAGAGGCCTTCACAGGCGCGCCCTTGGCCTCAAAAGTGGCCTGAATTTCTATTCTCCAGGTTGGCGCAGTTTCATCAGGAAGTAAGGGGAAGTTCAGTTCTAGCCATCTATATCCCGTAAGTCCGAGCCCAAGCAGAAAAACAAAAAGGCACAGAATAAAAACATGCTTTTGTTTCATTGTTTTATATCTTTATCCGAACAAGAAAGTTCAGTTTTTAAGGCTCTGGAGCTATCCACCAGGGCTCGACGATGAAGAAAAGAGCGGCCGATAAGGAGTTTAGTGGAGAACCGTTTTCTATTTGATAGGTTTACTAATGTCATAGCCGAGATGTTTCCGACACAAATTTTCATTTCGACAACGGGACGTTTTATTGAAGCCCCACCGCGGCGACGTCGGATCTTCGACGTACCGACCACTGGTAGCTCAAAATCGTGATTTATCCCGAGTTCATCCTTTACAGTAAAGCGTACCCAGCGGCGTCCATTTTTTTTAAACTTGAAGAGTTTTGTGTAGCCCAGCGAAGACATGTCGGCACCCGTATCTAATTTACCAATTAACGTTACGCCAACCGGACCGATTTTAGAGCGTTCTAAATAGCCTAATACCGGTAAATCCTGCGCAAATGATGGGGTTATACCGGTAAGGAAAAGCATGATTATTGGGGCTTTGATACTGATAATTCTCATGACGCAATAGGCCTTTTCCCTAACCGTAGGAGCGCTAAAAACTGAGTGGAGTTAAAAAGGAAAATTTGGTTGTAGGATGAATTTTTAGGCCTATTAGACCATATTTTCAAAAATGAAAAGCGATAAATTTAAACGTATGAGGTTAGTCAGTTCTGCGGGGTCACCGATCAGTAAGGCCAACTGGTTTACGCTAGCTTTTATTATTCCAAATTCACTCAAGTGACTTTTTTACTGTTAGTAAAAAATTACGGTGACCGACTTTGTACAACAGTCTAAGGCGCGGCATCGGGTTCATGATAGCCGAGGAAAAAGCACTATATGCTCTCCAAAAATAATTAAATATTTTTAATGAAATTCCTCTTGTAAATTGAATTTGGTTGACCATTTCTAGTAAGCCCTAAATGCCGCCAACGAACGGCGGGAGACCGCGGCTTTACCGAGAGGTTCCCACAGAAGGGTTTTTACGCGGAGATTGTAACATTCCGCGCACCTTAAAATGGCAATTTGCGCCACAACCTCAGTCTAATTCTGGAGAATAGAAAATGGTAAAGGACAAGTCTCGCCTCTCTATTGGGCTAGCGAGTACAATTATCGCTGTAATTTTGTCAACGCATGCCTTTGGTGGCTCTCATGGAGGGCCCAACTACAAGAATAAAAAAGTTACGATCACTGTCGGTTTTGATGCTGGGGGTACCTACGGTCTTTATGCCCAACTTTTTTCTCGATACTTAAAGAATAATGTCCCCGGTAATCCCACTTTTGTTGTGCAATACATGCCCGGTGCTGGCGGGATGAAAGCGAGCAATTACGCATATAACGTGATGCCAAAAAATGGTTTCAATTTATTTGAACCCCCAGACACCATTGTCATCACTAATCTCTTGGACCCCAAAAAAGCACGTTATGATGCCAGAAAGTTTAATTGGTTAGGAACGGCAGTCCAAACGAATGCTGTACTGGTGCTTAGGTCTGACAAAAACGTGCAAACCATAGAAGATCTCAAAAAGATTTCGGTGAACGTTGGGTCAACTGGGTCAGGTTCGCAAACGTTTTTAATACCAGCCATGTTAAACGGGATTTTCGGAACAAAGATGAAAATCATTCAGGGCTATGCAGGGTCTCAAAAAGCAATGCTTGCTATGGAGAAAGGCGAATTGGATGGTATTTCGCTCACTTGGGGGTCCTGGAAAGCCTCTCGAGGTGAATGGTTTAAAAATGGGTTTGCAACTAAAATTGTCCAGATCGGTATTAATAAAGACCCAGAATTGGAGCGCGTGCCAATCTTGCTTTCGATGGTGCCTAATGGTGATTTGAAAAAGATAGTTGGCTTTATGTCCTCTTTAGGCGCTGTCGGTCGTAGCCTTGTTTTTCCACCTCAAACGCCGCAGGCTAATGTGAAACTGATGCGTGAGGCTTTTGAAAAAACGGTCTTCAGCGAAGATTTCAAAACCGACGCCAATAAACGCAAACTTGATGTAAATCCCCTTTCTGGGGAAGCGCTTGAAAAAACTGTCAACGAAATGATGGATATCGACAAAGCACTGATTCAAAAGGCTCGCCAACTTATAATGATTAAGGGCCGCAAAAGCGCCTGATCGCTGGAACACGAAAAGGGGAGGGGGCACTCTCCCCTTTTCGACTTGATTGCTTCGAATATCGATATCCGGTGGCCGCCGCTTGCTCTCCTCATTCTGATAGAGATGGAATATTTAATTCCACGGTTTTTCACTGAGATGGCGACGTGATTTGTTGGTAAATAGGGTAAGATTGCACGTCCTTAGTACCAACTTGCTAGCCCAAAAGTTCTTTGAAAAAGATATTCTTGTGAAAGAACTTCTCTAAATAGGGGTCAGTTAGATCTAGTTTCTGTGGTTTTTGCCTTGGGCGGATTTAACAGAGTTAGAATTGATATAACCATAAAACCCGCGGCGATGAAGAAAACCCAACTTGGTTTACCCGCATCCATCACGATGCCCATCAAAACCGGACTAATCGCGGCTCCGACAAAATGACCGTTAGACATAAACCCATAAGTTTTTCCTGCTTGGCCCTCTGGAGTTATTTCCTTAACCATCATATCGCGAGCAGGCTTAACAACGCCCAACATAACACCGATTAGACCGAACATAATAATTAGAGCGGCATGCGGCAGAGAATATACCCCCGCCAAAATTGTCAAAACAGCGCCAATAAAAAATGCCAGGGCTGCTTGCTTGTTATGGTTTGATGCTTTGTCCGCAAGCCAACCTCCGAGCAAGACCCCAATCAAGCCGCCTCCCGCATATGCTGAAAGAGCTGCCGCCGCGGAGATCTCATCAATTCCATGAGCTGTTACCAAACCGGCGTGGATAAAGTTATTCAATCCGACGGTTGCCATCGCTGTAATACAAAAAAACATGTAAAGAATTAACATTTGCGGTTGTATGAGCATGCGTAGGCCATCAGATACGGAAACACTCTCCTTTGGCTTGCCCTTTTTTCTCCCCGCATGGTCCTGAAGAGTTCCAGATTGTGCAAGCATCGCTATGCCTGCCACTGCGCCCAAGATAGCCACTGAAAATATTGCACCTTTCCAACCCCATTGTGTTGTTAGGAAAAAAGCAGCCACCAATGGCGCCATTAAGGTGCCGGCATTACCAGCAGCGGTGTGAATGCTGAAAGCACGCCCTATACGCTTTTCATCAACGCTCGACATCAATATTGCGTAGTCAGTCGGGTGAAAGACACTATGTCCCAAGCCTGCGAACACCGCGAGAACGAGCAATACCCAGTAAGTGTCCGTGAAAGCCATTGCGCCAAGTCCAAAGGTCTTCATGAACAATCCTATGATAAGGATCCATTTGGCGCCTACTCTATCAACTAGGAACCCAACTGGAATTTGAGCAAGCGCGCCGGACATATTGAGAAGGGTCATAATTAGCCCCATGGCAGCGAAACCGACGCCGAAATGGGGTGCCATCATGATAAAAAGAGGGGGTAGAATAAGCTGGGAGTAATGGCTCATAAAGTGGCCGGTGCTGACCAGACTTAACACACGGACTTCGCGTCCCATCGATCTTACCACTGTTGCCATTTTTATAATCCTCAAGGCCAATTTTTTCGAGGACCCCTCACAACGAACAAGCAATCCCCAACGTTCTAATTTTTATCTCTGAAGCTTATCTAAAGCAACTCAAAGCAAGGAGATGATTATTGCTGCAAAAATTCCAGCAAGTGGAGGAAGGAAAAAGGATGAAGCTGTTCTGAGGTAAACAAATTTATGACCGAGGAATGGGATTTCCCATGCTAATATTCTATGGATGGCAAAAATTTCCCAAGTCGTCAGGAAAGCTGTTAATTGAGGTATTCCCACCCCAATTTTATACATCGCAAGAGCCAGGGGGAAGGCAACCACGCCTCCAGCTGGGACCAAAACGCCTGCTATTGAGGCGATTAATATTCCTGTAAAGCCAGAATCCTTGCCGAGCCATTCACTTATCGTTTCTCCTGGAAGTAGTTCGGCCGCGAAGGCGGCCATTGAGAGCGCAAGACACATTCGAGGGGCCATCATCAGGAAATAGCCCCAGCCCACTCTCGTTCCCGTTTGAAGCGTTTGGTCTTTTCTCCGCCATGCGAGTAGGGCAAGCAAAAGCACTCCCAGCCACATCAAAATTGCAATTGCTGGGCTGCCTCCACCGTCCATAGTACTAATTTTTCTCTGGTAGATTGATTCTGATTGGTAGGTAGAGAGCGACAGTTCCGCAGATGATTGGCAGCAAGACACTCGCCCCCACTCGAATTGCCGTGAATTCCTCGCCCATGAGAGGGAGTTCCCAAACCAAAATTCTCTGAAAACCAATCATTGCCCACGCAGATATGTAAGCCACCAATGCTCCCTTGTTTGCTCCAGAAACATAAAGAGCAACGACGATTGGAAAAGAGGTTAGGGGACCTCCTGGGGTGAGTGCGCCGGCGATCGTCGCTATAACGACGCTTTTAATCCCTGCTTGGTCGCCTATTAAACGTGAGACGACTTCTCTTGGGATTAATAGTTGAAGAAATGCTGCGATTAGGACCGCGGCACCCACTCGGGGCATAATAAATTGGAAGAGATCCCATGCATCATCTATGGCCCTGTCAAAAGCGACTGGCCCCTTCCAAAACCATACTGCTAAGCCCGCTGCTAATGCCAGAAGTGCGAAAACCAAAAGAGAGCCGTCAAAGATTTTTCTTGTAATAGGGGTATTCAATGACCCCTTTGCCAGTTTTTGATCTGTTTCACTCATGGACGAGTTTAATTAAGGATGAACGTTCTCGGTGAACCAATCAGTGGGCAATTCGTGTCCCACGCCGGCTTCGATCGCCTTTTTATAGGCAACGCCGGCCGTAACCGCAAACTGAAGACCTAACCCCATATCATTGATAAAACAGGTTATTTCATTCTCTGTTTCACGCCCCTTGACTTCACCGGCAATCATTTGTGGTAGCTTTGGACAGGCGTCGTAATCAAATGTCCTATTTACGTCCCATCCCTTTCCGCTTCGCCTATCTGGGGGTTCGAGGCCAGCAGCGACCACGGTATCGGGGCGTTGCTGACCAAAATGTAATCCAACTCGGTCGCATTTTTTAAGAGCGGCCTCTTCAATCTCTGGCATCTTAATCGAACTGACATGTACCCCGGGTCTAAGCCATCCCTCCACGTAGACCTTTTCGATAGAATTTGTTGCGCAAAGAACAATATCGACGCCTGAAACTGCTTCCTCCGCTGAGTTCACCGCCATCATCTCTACGCCAAGAGTTTCAGTCATTTCTTGCGTGAAATTAAGCCGATTTGTGGGGTTTGGGCTGAAGCATTTGATCATCTCTATGTCACGGACGGCGCAGGTCGCCATTAACTGGGTCCCTGCTTGCCAACCTGACCCGAGAATACCCACCGTTTTGGCGTTTTCTCGAGCCATATATTTTACACCAAGGCCATTGGTGGCTCCAACGCGCATTCGTTGTACGACGCCATCAGGCATAATTGCGAGTGGTTCGCCATTTTTTGTGCTGAAAAGAAGGACAAGACCAACCCATCTATTATTAGGGGCTGCAGGAATTTTTACCCGTCTCAAACTTCCTTCAACAACAGGCCACGTTACAATATCTGAGTTTAGCCTAACAGCACTAAAGCCTTGAGATGGCGCCACGCCGTCCATTGTTTTGAATCCATAAATAGCATCTTCACCGTTGTGGCTTGCCGGCACTAAAGTGTCCGACCTACGTCTGGTAACAGCTCGACCGGCGTGAAGATCTTTATAGACCTCTTCTAGGGCCTCAAGGACATCCTCAATCGACAATAACTGAGAGATTTCCTCGTTTGAGAGGATCAGTGTCATTTTTCGTTCTCCAGTTTTAAAACGAAAACGCCGGAACTCTGGTTAAAGAAGCCCCGGCGTTTGATGATTTTGCGCTTTTTCAGCGCGTTTCTCTCGAATGCGGGGTGTTAGCGCATCCCGTATTTGGCCAAAAGATCGCGGGGATCTTCTTCTGGATTATAACCTTCGTAGGGTTCGAGTTGTTCGTACCAAGCAGCACCCATGGCTTTCAGTATTCTGTTGTGACATACAACAAGCCGCGCCGGATTTTCTGGATCGGTATTAAAATGCTTGTGCTCTACATAGGGAGGTATGTAGACAAAGTCTCCTCGTTTCCACTCATATTTTTTAGGCTCTTGCTCCCAAGTCCAGCTAAATTTGATATCGACGTCAAAATTTACGTCCCAATGCAGGTCATAACCGCTGCCTTCTGCTACGAAAAACACCTCCTCCGCAAGGTGACGATGTTTTCCTGAGGCCTGTCCAGGAGGTAAAAGATGCATATATATATCAACGCAATTTTCGACTGTGTTTAGTTTTTCGTTGACCATATGCTTGAGAATTCCATGTGGTGAATTCTCAAAAGGCATATCACCCGATTTTACGACCTTTAGTTTTTTGTTGTAGTAATTCTCTACGTAGGCAGCCGTCTCGGCCAAGTTTTCCTTGTAAAAATTACAAACTTGATTGCCTGCTGCCGCGACTTCTCTCTCGTCCAACTTAATCTCCGTGCTTAAAATCTAAGGGCCAATAATTAATAATCGCCTGGCGGCATATAGTTTTCTTGCCCTGGCGCTATTTCCTTAGGCGGCATTTTGACGTTTTTTTGGAAAACCATATGCATGAATAAAAATAAAGGTTTTGCCTTCATTACGAGAACCACGAATTCTTCGTCAGCACTTTTGTTGAAATGCTGGTGCACACAACCATTCTCAACAATCATGCAGTCTCCGGCCTCTGCGTCTATACGTTCCCCATCATGAACGTCATAGCCCTCACCTCTCAGGACAAAGAAAACAGCACTGTTCATATGTCCGTGTTTTTGGCCATAACCACCCGGAGCAAAGGCTCCCAAGTGCGTCTCGATGGATTGGGCTATATCGAGGTTTTGCGGATTGATGACAGATTTATCGTAAAATTGAGGTCCGCCCTTCCACTTCCAGTCGTGGATACTGTAGACCCGTTGTTGATCATATAAACCTTGTTTCATTTCACCGTAGGTGCCTTCAAGAGCGCGAACAAAGGTTCGCTTCTTGACCCAACGATCCCAAACTACTTCCGGTTGATTGTGCCCGGGTCCCGCATCGGCAGTTGTTGTTTCTCTGCTTCCTTCAGCCATTCTCTATCCTCTTTACAAGCCCGCCTGATTTATCTGTGACTTCTTTAAGTCGCTGAATACAAACCCAGAGCCATAGACCCCTCGGTTTAGTGAAACAGCTAACCGGGTATATTCCTGGTCCCAAGAAGTGTCAAGAAACGGGCCCACTTCTTTGACCCGGCGGGTTTTATTGGGATGTTTCAAATTTTTTAAACACTCTATAAACGAAGTAAAATTTTTGAGCATTTTTACTTACCAAAGCAATTTTACATATTCTTTTCGAGTTTGGGCTGAGGAGGGCTTCTAGCTAAACGTAACGTTGCGTAAGGCCGCAGGCTGCTGTAATTACAATGCTAATATTATTTGTCGTTAAGTTTCTTGGAGAAGCTGTATGAAGCCGCCACCCTTTTCCTATCATGATCCAAGCACGCTAGAAGACGCAGTAGCCCTGCTTTCTTCTTTAGAAAATGCAAAGGTTTTGGCCGGCGGCCAATCTCTAATGCCAATGCTCAATATGCGTTATGTGCTGCCTGACCATGTGGTTGATATCAACAAAATTGAAGACTTGTCTTACATCAGGGAAGACGGTGATGCTCTGGAAATCGGAGCCATGACGAGACAGCGCGATTTAGAATTCTCTGAAATCGTTCAAAAAAAATGTCCGCTAATGCATGAGGCTCTTTTGCAAGTGGGACATAGACAGACTCGAAATCGGGGGACTCTGGGAGGATCATTGTCTCATTTGGATCCCGCAGCTGAGATGCCCTCTATTTGCGCAACGACTGACGCAATAGTTCGAGTTCTGGGACCGAACGGGGAGCGTGAGATAGGATTTGCCGATTTTCCTGCTGGATACATGACCCCTGCAATTGAAGAGGATGAGCTGGTTACGTCTATCCGTATTCCTTGCTGGCCTGATGGTCATGGCTTCGGGTTTGTCGAATTTTCTCGAAGACATGGTGATTTTGCGATCGCGTCTGCTGCAGTTCTTTTGGAGGTAGGTGCGGATGGAAAGATTGGTAGGGCAGCCGTTACGGTGGGAGGGGTAGGAGCTACCCCTGTTCGTGTTACGGAACTAGAAGAAACGATTATGGGGCAGGAAGGGTCTGAGGAAATGTTCAGGGACGCCTGCGAGGTATGTCGTGAAATTGACGCGTTGGGTGACGTTTATGCGTCCACTGAATATCGTCAACATCTGGCAACAGTGATGGCGCGACGGGCGTTGGTTAAAGCTTATGGCCGTGCCACGAATGGAGCGTGAGGGGAAAGATGGGCGAAACACGTAAGATTTCAGTCACCATTAACGGGAAGAAGTACGAGGAAGAAGTCGAGGTAAGATTTCATTTGGCTGACTTCATCCGCCAGCAGTTAGGGCTAACGGGAACGCATCTCGGTTGTGAGCATGGTGTTTGTGGTGCTTGCACAATACTTTTGAACGGACAAAGCGCTCGCTCTTGTTTGATGCTGGCGGTTCAGGCTGACGGACAAGAAATTTTGACCATAGAGGGAATAGCGCCATCCGAGGATGAGCTGCACCCGCTGCAGGAAGCATTTCGTGATAATCACGGTTTACAATGTGGGTTTTGTACTCCGGGCATGCTCACGACCTTATTGGAATTTCTAGAAGAAAATCCAGATCCCACAGAGGAAGAGGTAAGAATTGCTATCAGTGGCAATCTATGTAGATGCACAGGCTATCAGGGAATAGTCGCTGCGGCCTTAGATGCTGCAAAAAGACTGCAGGCAGAAAAAGCGGCTTAGGGCCTTTTTATTAGGCGTGGAGAAGATCCTCTAACCGATCACCCTTTGTTCTTGGAAGTTTTTTCAGAAATAGCTTGAGTTTTTCAAGTGCTCGGCTCTCTATCTGCCTTATTCTCTCCTTACTAACCCCGAAGTCATGACCGATTTCTTCCAGTGTAGGTTTGTTCTCCTCAAGAAACCGATGTTTTATGATTTGTCGCTCTCTCTCGTCTAGCGCTGCCATTGCTTTAGCAATGACGTTACGTCTAGAAGTTTGATGAGATTGATAGGCTATGTTTTCTTCGGGATTTGGGCGGTCGTCTTCTAAGAACTCCTGCAATTCGCTCCCGTCACTTTCATCAGAACCTATCGTGGAATTGAGAGACGCATCATAGCCGGACAACAGGGCTTCCATGCGTTCCACAGATGCCTTTGGCACACCAAGTATCCTCGCTATCTCAAGGCGGTCTTCATCGCTCATGGGGCCGACAAGATTGTTTGAAATCTTTGCTCGGAGCCTCCTCAAATTAAAAAACAAGGACTTCTGAGCTGGGGTCGTTCCGATTTTTACAATTGAACTATTACGCATCACATAGTCTTGGATTGAGGCCAGGATCCACCAACGTGCATAGGTTGAAAAACGCACACCCTTCTCCGGATCAAATTTTTTTGCCGCATCCATAAGACCGAGAGTACCTTCCTGTATCAAATCAGAAACGGGAAGCCCATACCCCTTAAAACCTGCTGCCATTTTTACTACAAGCCTTAGATGGCTGGATACAAGTTTATCGAGGGCTTTTTCATCGCCCTTATCTCGAAGCTCGTTACCAAGTTTCACCTCCTCTTCACGTTCAAGGAGGGGAGCCTTCATGGTCTTTGATATGAATTTTCTATCGAGTGCGTCGCTTATATTCTGTCCAAAAAATACCATTACTTCTCTACTTTTAAGCTCTCAAACTGTTTGGTGCCATATTTCTACAATTTTTCCCAGAAAGTGGACTGATCTATAAGACTACTACGTCCGTGGTTCTCAATTGGTTTAGTGGTGTTTGTCCCAGAGAGGCTAATCGTCCCGCATGCTGGAAGCTGTTTATCAGGGATTATGGAAAGGGTGGAATAATGTGGTTGAAAAAAAGTTGTTAATGTTTACCACAACAATCCTAAAATAATTAAACGTGGAATTCTGAGGGAACGGGATTTTAAGAGCTAAGACTCCTAATCGATCTGATCAAAAGCAGGTTCAGATTAGGAGATAAGATTTTAGGGGGGCAGCAAAGCATCTAACGGTCGATTTTGAATGGAATATTTTCTTCAACAGCTGATTAATGGAATAACCCTGGGCGCCATTTATGGTTTGATCGCTATCGGCTACACAATGGTCTACGGGATTATTGGTATGATCAATTTTGCTCATGGTGAGATTTTTATGATCAGTACCTTCATAACCCTCATTTCCTTTTTAATACTTGGCCCAATGGGTGGGGGAATTGTCGCTGTTCTAATTATCGTTTTGATTATTACTATGGCCCTTACCGCGGTTTATGGTTGGGCGCTAGAGCGCATTGCCTACAGGCCGCTGAGGGGATCCCAGCGTCTCGCTGCGCTGATTTCAGCAATTGGAATGTCAATATTTCTTCAAAATTTTGTTCAGCTTAGTCAGGGGGCTCGTGTAAAAGCGTTGCCCCCCGTCGTAACCACAAATTTTAAAATTCTTGAAAACGAAAATTTTGTTGTGACGCTAAGCCTCATGCAAGTCGTGATCATACTAACAACTGTTCTTTTGATGTCCCTTTTTTGGGTTATCATCAAATACAGCGCTCTCGGGCGGGCACAGCGTGCCTGTGAACAGGACCGCGTGATGGCGGCACTTCTCGGAGTTAATGTTGATCGAACAATATCAATTACTTTCGTGATGGGAGCGGCGCTCGCCGCGGTGGCTGGCGTTATGGTTACGCTTTATTACGGTGTCATTGATTTTTTTATCGGATTTTTGGCAGGAATAAAGGCGTTTACCGCAGCGGTATTGGGCGGGATAGGGTCATTACCAGGCGCCATGTTAGGGGGGCTGCTCATAGGGCTGATAGAGGCGTTTTGGTCTGCTTATGCGACGGTGGAGTATAAAGATGTTGCAGCATTTTCTGTGCTTGTATTGGTTCTGATTTTCCGGCCGACAGGGCTTCTTGGAAGACCGGACATAGAAAAAGTCTGAAATGAGCCATCTTTTATCAGGAACCTGGCATGCACATCGTAATGCGATTAGGGACGGGCTGATATCATGCTTGATTACCGCCGTGCTTTTAATTCCCCTTACAGGGATTTACACCGTTCAAGACGGCGGAGGCCTGGCTTTAAAATACCGAATTTGGGAATTAATCCTGTCAATTATCTTTGTATTTATCGGAAGGTTTTCTTTATCTCTTGCAGAATCTGGTCATCAGAAACTGTCTATCTGTGGTGGTTTGGTTCTGTTCTTGGCAGGGGCATTGTGGTCAGGTTCACACGGTATTATTGGCGTCCTAGGAATATTAGGCGGAGTTTTGATCGTTATAAGATCGTTATGGAGTTCCCAAAGCGGGAATTTTACCGGGTCGCTTGAACGCATAAAAAAGCTATTTCAGAACACGAATAAACAGTGGTCGCCGCATCTCTCACTTATCATGGTGTTGATAGCGGTAATCTTTCCATTTCTGCCTCTGACTGACCGATGGATTCTCGATCTTAGTATTTTGGTTATGACATACATCCTTCTCGGTTGGGGGCTAAATATTGTGGTTGGTCTGGCCGGGCTATTAGATCTTGGTTACGTCGCATTCTATGCGGTCGGCGCTTATAGTTTTGCGTTATTGGCATATTATTATCAATTAGGATTTTGGATATGCTTGCCCTTGGGGGCGCTTCTTGCCGCTTTATTCGGAATTTTACTTGGGTTTCCCGTTCTTCGACTCAGAGGAGATTATCTTGCAATTGTAACTTTGGGTTTTGGAGAGATGATCCGAATAATACTGATTAATTGGGTTAGTCTTACTCAAGGTCCTAATGGAATATCAGGGATACCGCGACCGACCTTTTTTGGTCTTGAGTTTAAAAGGCGGGCAGCGGAGGGCGCAGAGACCTTTCATCAATATTTTGATTTGCCCTATAGGCCGATAGATCGAGTAATTTTTCTTTTTTACATTACACTGGGCCTAGTGTTGTTGGCACATTTTTTTATAAAAAGAATTAGAAATTTACCGATTGGACGAGCCTGGGAGGCATTACGAGAGGATGAGGTGGCTTGCCGTTCTCTGGGTCTTAATCCGACAAATATAAAACTTTCTGCTTTTGCATTGGGTGCGATGTTTGGAGGAGTAGCCGGCACATTGTTTGCCGCGCGACAAGGGTTTATTAGTCCTGAAAGTTTCACTTTTATAGAATCGGCGATCATTTTGGCTGTGGTGGTGCTCGGCGGGATGGGAAGTCAGGCGGGCGTTGCGCTGGCAGCTGTTTTGTTAATCGGTTTACCAGAATGGTTTAGGGAATTAGAGCAATACCGAATGTTATGTTTCGGTGCTTTGATGGTGATAGTGATGACTTGGAAGCCGAAGGGGTTGCTGTCAAAGCGTGTTCCCTCTGTGACCCTTGAGAACATCGAAAAAACCAGGACTGGCGGATAATGGCCCTTCTCGAGGTAAAAGAGCTATCAATAAATTTCGGAGGTTTGTTGGCGCTGGATAATATCTCATTCGAGATCGATAAAGAACAGATTACTTCAATCATTGGCCCCAATGGTGCTGGAAAAACCACAGTTTTTAATTGTTTGACGGGTTTTTACTCGGTTTCGTCTGGAAAAATTTTAGTTAACTTGGATAAGAAAACCTTTCATTTAGAGCGGATGAGAGGAGATCAGATTGCAAGGGACGCAAGAATTGCGAGGACTTTTCAAAATATCAGACTGTTCTCACAAATGACCTTATTGGAGAATTTGTTAGTCGCGCAGCATAAGACTTTGATGCGGGCCTCAGGTTGGTCGTTATCGGGTTTACTGGGTTTATCCTCTTGGAAGAAAGCGGAGGCCGAGGCTATCCAGCTTGCGGAAGAGTGGCTGCATAAAGTGGCACTGATAGATCGAGCGAATGATGTTGCGGAGAGCCTTTCTTACGGCGAGCAGAGGAGGTTGGAAATCGCGCGGGCAATGTGCACAAAACCCGTGGTGCTATGTCTGGATGAGCCGGCGGCGGGACTAAATCCAAGAGAGTCGGCTCAGCTTAATTGTCTGATTTCGGAGATCAAAAACGAGACTTCTATAGGAATAATTTTGATTGAGCATGACATGAATGTGGTTATGGAAATCTCTGATCAGGTTATTGTTCTAAATTACGGATGCAAAATAGCCTCAGGGACGCCGTCTGAGATCAAAATCAATCCAAGAGTAATCGAGGCATACTTGGGCGAGCCAGACCCCGAAACAGGTGGCCGAATAAGTGACTGAAACGATCCTTTCAATGGACCGCGTCTCCAGCTTTTATGGGAATATCCAAGCGCTAAAAAATGTTTCTCTGAAAGTTTTTCAGGGCGAGATTGTGACCCTCATTGGAGCAAATGGTGCAGGAAAGAGCACTTGTTTGATGACGATATGTGGGCAACCCGAGGCCCAAAGCGGGAGAATTGAATTCAAGGGAAAAAATATATGTGGCCTGCGTTCTGATGAAATCGCTCACCTTGGGGTCGCTCATGTACCCGAGGGAAGAAGAATTTTTTCGGGTTTGACCGTACAAGAAAATTTACAGATGGGATTAATGGCTACTAACAGTCGGGTTAATCCCCAAAAGATAAAGGGGGTTTTTGAGCTTTTTCCCCGATTGGCGGATAGAAGGCATCAGCGGGGAGGAACGCTATCGGGCGGAGAACAGCAGATGCTCGCGATTGGCCGCGCGCTGATGGCAGACCCGGAACTACTATTAATGGATGAGCCTTCCCTGGGTTTGGCACCTCTTATCGTAAAGCAAATCTTTGAGATTATAAAAATGCTCCAAGCGGAGAGAAAAATGACCATTTTGTTGGTGGAACAAAATGCGCATTACGCGTTAAGGCTAGCGGATAGAGGTTATGTGCTCGTAAATGGGCAGGTAGAATTCGAAGGTTCAGGGGAGGCTCTTCTCGAGGATAAAAATGTACAAACTGCCTATTTAGAAGGTAAGCCGAGTTCCGAAAACTGATGCAGTTGTGATAAGTTGATCTAAGGAAAGTAGATAAATGACGGGATTAAAGAGATGAAAAAATTGGCTTTATTTACTCTTTTTGTTGTTCTTTTTGGGGCCATCGGCCCGCAAAAACTGGCAGCGCAAATTAGTATTGGTGTTGCAGGACCAGTGACAGGCCAATACGCCTCATTCGGAGATCAAATGTTGAAAGGTGTTGAGGCTGCGGTCAGAGATGTTAATGCGGCCGGCGGTGTACTAGGGCAAAAGCTTAAGCTTGTGATTGGCGATGACGCCTGTGATCCAAAACAAGCGGTTGCCGTTGCCAATCAATTTGCCAGCAAAGGAGTAAAATTTGTCGTAGGGCATTTTTGTTCCGGCTCTTCTATCCCAGCATCGAATGTCTATGCGGAGGAGGACATTCTCCAAATCTCGCCTGCGTCCACAAACCCTCAACTTACTGAGAGAAAGCTTGACAATGTTTTCCGAACTTGTGGAAGAGATGACCAGCAGGGGTTGGTTGCAGGTAATTTTCTAGCGGACCGTTATGGCAGAAAAAAAATAGCTGTTATTCACGATAAAACTGCCTACGGAAAAGGATTAGCGGATGAGACAAAGAAAACGCTGCTCAAACGAAACATTAAGCCAGCATTGTATGAGGCCTACACCGCGGGAGAAAAAGATTACTCGGCCCTAATATCGAAGCTGAAAGTTAATGGCGTCGAGGTTCTATATGTCGGCGGATACCACACAGAAGCCGGGTTAATGGTTCGTCAGATGCGGCAGCAAGGGATGAATACAATCTTGGTTTCGGGTGATGCGCTGGTGACGCAAGAATTTTGGGGTATCACAGGAAAAGCGGGTCAGGGCACGATTATGACCTTTAGCCCAGATCCTCGTAAAAATGCTGCCGCAAAGAGAATTGTGGAACAATTTCGTAAAGGGGGATATGAGCCTGAGGGGTATACACTTTACTCATATGGGGCGGTTCAGGCATGGGTTCAGGCTGTAAAAGCCGCTGGATCGTTACAGACCCCAAAAGTGATTAAATCGCTTCGAAACGGTTCTTTCGTTACCGTTCTTGGAAAAATTTCTTTCGACTCCAAGGGAGATGTAACCGCGCCGGGATACGTCTATATGAGTGGCAAGATGGTAAATACGATTATATGAAATGAGCCTATGCTATTTCAGTAATAAAAACCCGCCTGTCATGGCGGGTTTTTTGTCTTTAAAAGCTTCTTGGTCAGGATTTTCTTTTCTTACCTAAGCCGATTTGTTTAGCAAATTTTGAGCGCGTTATAGCGTAATTAGGAGCTACCATGGGGTAATCTGCGGCGAGGCCCCATCTTGCGCGATATTCATCTGGTGTCATTCCATAAGCCGCCCGTAAATGCCGTTTTAACATTTTCAATTTTTTGCCATCTTCAAGACAGACAATATAATCCGGGGTAATTGACCTTCGAATACTTATCGCTGGTTTTCTCGACGCTAAGCTCTGTGTTTCCTTTTTTTCGTCCAAAGACTTGAGCGTGTTGTAAACATTACGGATGACTTCAGGTAATTGATCTAGCTCTACAGACTTGTTGCTTACGTAAGCGGAAGTTATATCCACGGTCATGTTCACTATTTCAAGTTCCGAAATTTTATCTTCACTGTTCTCGGTCATAATTCACCAATACTTTTAATGAAATTTTTTTATTTTATATTTACTTAGAAATAATTCCTCGCCTGAAAATGTCAACAAAAAAATGTATCTATTTTTTTGCGGATTTAAAATCCAAGGAAATGGTGAGGCTTATCCCTTGTCATTTCTGAGCTGGTCTAAGGGTGGTAATTAAACCCCTACATATGGTATGAAAAATCCAAGTTTGGGGCAGGTTATTGATGACATTGCGTAAAATTGCTTTTGGCTGCGATCATGCTGGGTTCGCTTTTAAAGAAGCCCTTAAAACAACAGCATTGGAATGCGGAATGGAGGCCATAGATTTTGGTACCAATAGCAATGATCCTGTTGATTACCCTGATTTTGCGAGAGCTGTAGCTGACGCATTAATAGCGGGAGAGGTCGAAAAAGGGGTTTTGGTGTGCGGGACAGGTATTGGAATGTCGATGTCGGCCAACAGGGTCAGAGGAGTTCGTGCGGCGTTATGCACCAACTCGGATATGGCGGCGCTATCTAGACTTCATAACAATGCGAACATACTTGTCTTAGGAGCTCGTGTAATTGACCTGGCTTTAGCTCGAGACTGTCTTAGGACTTTCTTGGAAACGCAGTTTGAAGGCGGAAGACATGCAGCGAGAGTTGAAAAAATTTGAGTAATTTTTTTATTGGATACACATGGAGTATGAGTAATGGACGAAGCGGGCACTAGGCTCATCGATGGCGATGAGGGTCACTTCACAGAGAGTGTTGAGGTCCGTGATCCGGAGTTGGCGGCGGTCCTTGGCCTTGAGCTAGGGCGTTTAAGGGACACTATCGAGCTGATTGCTTCCGAGAATGTAACTTCTAAGGCGGTCCTGCAATCGACAGGGTCGGTTTTGACCAACAAATACGCGGAAGGATACCCCGGCCGGCGATATTATGGAGGTTGTGAGTATGTCGACGTGGCCGAAGACCTTGCGATAGAAAGAGCAAAAAAGCTTTTTAATTGTGGGTTTGCAAATGTCCAACCGCATGCCGGAGCACAGGCCAACCTTGGGGTCTATACGGCATTATGTAAACCGAATGATACCATTATGGGAATGTCGCTCGCGGCGGGGGGACATTTGACGCACGGTGCCGCTCCAAACTTTACAGGAAAATGGCTTAACGCTGTTCAATATGGGGTGAGGCGAGAGGATCACCTAATTGACCTTGAAGAGGTGAATGAGCTGGCTCAAGAACATAAGCCGACTATCATTGTAGCGGGCGGTTCTGCATATCCAAGAGTGATTGATTTTGAGGCATTTAGAAAAATAGCCGATAGTGTTGGTGCGTATTTTATGGTGGACATGGCCCATTTCGCAGGATTGGTTGCTGGGGGGGTCTATCCCAGCCCGTTACCCTTCGCGCACGTCGTTACAACGACCACGCACAAAACATTGAGGGGACCGAGGGGGGGTATGATTCTCAGTAACGACCCTGAAATTGCGAAGAAAGTGAACTCGGCGATTTTTCCTGGAACACAGGGTGGGCCACTAATGCATGTAATCGCAGCAAAAGCCGTAGCTTTTGGTGAGGCTTTGAGGCCCTCTTTTAAAGATTATGCTCAAAAAGTTGTTGATAATGCGAAAATTTTAGCGACTACCTTAAAAAGTGGCGGCTTAGATATTGTCTCTGGTGGCACAGATTCACATCTGTGCCTAGTTGACCTAAGGCCGAAAGGGCTAACTGGGCGCGATGCCGAAGCAAGCCTAGAAAGGGCTGGGATCACTTGTAATAAAAACGGTATACCGTTTGATCCTGAGAAACCGATGGTCACATCAGGTATTAGGTTGGGTACTCCAGCAGCGACCAGTCGTGGTTTCGGTCAAGTCGAGTTTGAAGAAGTTGGGAAGATGATCGTGGATGTATTGGATGGGCTTGCGGATAATGGCGAAAATAATGGCGCTGTGGAGCAGGCGGTTAGAAAACGTGTTTCGAGCCTGACAGGGAAATTTCCTGTCTATGGCGACTTATAGAGGAGGAAACCGTATGCGCTGTGCATTCTGCGGAGCCGAGGATACACAAGTAAAAGACTCTCGACCAACGGAGGAAGGAGCTGCGATCCGGCGGAGACGAGCGTGTCTCAATTGCGGGGCGAGGTTTACAACATTTGAAAGAGTGCAACTCAGAGAATTGACGGTGGTGAAGAGTGGAGGAAAACGGGAACCTCTAGACCGCGAGAAACTCAGCCGCTCAATGAATATCGCTCTGAGAAAGCGTCCCGTTGATCCTGATAGGATTGAACGCGTGATCACGAGTATTATTCGACGTTTAGAAAGTAGCGGTGAAAGTGAGGTCAAGTCAGAAGCGATCGGTGAGTTGGTGATGGATGCTCTTAATAGTCTGGACTCTGTCGCCTATGTTCGTTTTGCATCCGTTTACAAGAACTTCCGTGAAGCCAGCGACTTTGAAGACTTTCTGGGGACCTTGGGTGACGCCGATTGAGGAAGAAAATCATGCCAGGTTTATGCGAATAGCCTTAAACCTCGCAAAACGTGGTCTCGGAATTGTTGCGCCCAACCCTGCCGTTGGCTGTGTAATCGTTAAAAATGAACAGATTGTCGGACGAGGGTGGACGCAGAGGGGTGGTCGCCCGCATGCCGAAACCGAGGCGCTTGCAAGGGCGGGAGAAGCTGCCAAAGGCTCTACGGCCTATGTCACGCTTGAGCCTTGCGCTCACCAGGGGGTCACGCCACCCTGTGCTTCAGCTCTCATTGAAAGCGGTGTAGAGAGAGTTGTCGTCGCGGTAGCAGATCCAGATCCAAGAGTTAATGGCGGCGGGGTCAAAATGTTGAAAGAAGCAGGTATCAGGGTCATATCGGGTATCTGTGGTGATGAGGCATCAAGGCTCAATCGCGGTTTTTTTCTTGCTTTAAAAAATAGACGCCCCTTGGTAACCGTCAAAATAGCGTCGTCTCTTGATGGGTTTGTTTCGACCAAAAATGGAGAAAGCAAGTGGATTACGGGAGAACAATCAAGAGATAGGGGACAATTATATCGGGCAAACCATGATGCGATATTGGTCGGAGGCGGGACAGCGATTTTAGATGACCCCGCCCTCACGTGCCGATTGCCCGGTATGGAAGATAGGTCACCCATTAGAGTTGTGGTTGTCGGCGAGAGGATGCCGTCTCTGGATTCTCAACTTGTTAAGACCGCGCAGGATTTCCCTGTTTGGTTTCTTATCACGTCGAACATAAAAGAAAAAAATGAGGAATATTGCACAAAACTTGTAGAATCTGGTGTCCGAATATTTACCTTAGGCTTTAACCATTCAGGTAGAATGGATATGGAGGGCATCCTAGAAAAGTTGGCGGAGGCAGGGATTACGCGTCTCCTTGTTGAAGGAGGGCCGTCTGTAATAACGTCGCTTATTTCGGCAGATTTAGTCGATCAATTAGTTTGGTTTAGGGCGCCAGTTATCATTGGTGGTGACGGGCGCAGTGCAATTTCTGATCTAGGCCTTGAAAATCTGGATCAGGCAAAGCGTTTCAAGAGAAGCTCTTTCCGACAGATGGGAAATGATGTTATCGAATGCCTCGAGAGATGGAGTTAAGGAAAAATGTTTACCGGTATTATAACTGACATTGGTCACGTTAAATCGTTGGAGAAGCGAGGTGACACGCGAATTGTAATTTCGACAAACTATGACATGACGACGGTTGAGATCGGGGCCTCAATCGCCTGTTCAGGGCCGTGTCTGACAGTCGTTGAGAAAGGGAGCGGATGGTTTGCAACAGAAGCGTCGGCCGAAACGCTCAGCAGAACTACGGTTGGAAGTTGGGTAGAAGGGACTAGGGTTAACCTCGAAAGGGCACTTAGCCTTGGTGATGAGTTGGGCGGTCACATTGTCTCCGGTCATGTGGATGGGCTTGCTCGAATTGTTTCGATGGAACCAGAAGGAGATAGTGTGCGTTTTCTATTTGAGGTTCCGAATGAAGTAAAAGCCTTCATCGCAGAAAAGGGTTCTGTCTGCCTAGACGGCGTTTCTTTGACTGTGAATGCAGTCCAAGGGGCTGAATTTGGCGTAAACATTATAAGTCATACACAGTCTGAGACCACTTTTAGCGACAAAAAAGTCGACGATTTTGTGAATTTAGAAGTCGATATGTTAGCTAGATATGTGGCACGACTTAGCGAGTCCTTGAAAAACCCTGTGGAGTGAAATTAGTGTCTGAAACATTTGCAATTAAAGAAGATGAGAATGACTCCCCTTTGAGCGCTGCACTTTCTCCACCCGAGGATATTATTGCGGATATAGCAGCTGGCAAAATGGTAGTGCTGGTTGATGATGAAGATCGAGAAAACGAGGGTGATCTGGTTATTGCCGCAGAGCACGCTGATGCTGACGCAATAAATTTTATGGCAACCCATGGCAGAGGGCTGATTTGCCTAGCTATGACCGGAGAACGTATTAATCAGCTCCAATTATCAATGATGGCTGCAGATAATAAGGCCCCTTTGCAGACTGCGTTTACTGTATCTATAGAAGCCAGAGAAGGGGTTACAACGGGGATCTCAGCGGCTGATCGGGCGAAGACGGTGCAGGTGGCGATTGATCCCAAAATGGGCGCCAGTGACTTAGTTGTTCCCGGGCATGTTTTTCCTTTGGCGGCGCGTGATGGAGGCGTTCTGGTGCGTGCCGGGCACACAGAGGCGGCAGTAGATTTATCCAGACTCGGAGGCCTCAACCCCTCGGGAGTGATCTGCGAGATAATGAATGATGATGGAACAATGGCACGGCTATCTGACCTAGTCGGTTTTTGTGAAACCCATGATCTCAAACTCGGCACAATAGCGGATTTGATCGCCTATCGTCTTAAAAATGACACTATTGTTGAGCGGAAAGTGGAAACCAGAATTACACATAATGTTGGTTGCGAATTCGATCTTACGGTTTTTGAGAACGCTTTCAATGGTACGGAGCATGTAGCCCTGACGCTTGGTGAGTGGACAGAAGATGACCCAGTTTTGGTGCGGATGCACGCGCTGAATATTGTAGAGGACGTCTTTCATGATGCTCAGAGCGAGCGTGCCGACGAACTGGAAATGGCTCTCACTTTAATTGCGGAGGAAGGCAGAGGAGCGCTGGTTTTGATCCAGGATTCTTGGAATAGTCGTTTCTCTACCCAGATAAAAATGCGACAGCAGGCCTCCGAAGGAATCGGAGCTCAACATGAAAATGACAAACCCGTTCTTAGGGATTATGGGGTTGGAGCACAAATTTTGAGAGAATTAGGTATTTCTCGGTTAAGATTGTTAACGAATACCAAAGAAAGTAGCATAAAAGGCATAGACGGTTACGGTTTAAGCATCGTCGAACGAGTCGCTATTCCAAGAAAATCCGTCTCCTCGTAGAAAAATTTTGAAAGATTCTTGTAAAAAGTTGTGAGGAAAGAGATGGCCGGAACGCCGCATATTATGATCGTGGAGTCGCGTTACTATGAGGAAATAGCTCAACATCTGATCGACTCGGTTTTGAAAGAGTTATCTGATGCAGGGGCTAGATATGAAAGGTTTGAAGTCCCCGGGGCGTTTGAAATTCCAGCGGCTATCGGGTTCGCTTTGGAGGCATCGAAGCTCGAAAGCAGTGCCAAAGCATACGACGGATTCATAGGCCTCGGATGCGTGGTAAGAGGTCAGACTACCCATTACGATTATGTATGCGGAGAGAGTGCACGGGGTTTACAAGATCTCGCATTGAAATATTCGGCCGCCATCGGTTATGGAATTTTGACGGTAGAAAATCGAGACCAAGCCTTGGCTAGAGCAAGGAGAGACGGGGAGGATCGCGGTGGCCATGCCGCGAGGACCTGCCTTAGGATGATTGCTCTCAAAAAAGAGCTGGGTTTGATCCCTAAATGATTGAGGCGCCTCAGGCGAGGTCAAGAGCAGGATCACTGCATCGGGGTGTACGGCGACGTCATGCAGCTCGTTTGGCCGCTGTTCAGGCACTATACCAAATAGAAGTTACAGGTGACCCAGCAAATAGGTGTTATCGAGGAATACAGTCAACACAGGATTGACGGACAAGATGTTGAAGTGGCCGATGGCGCTAAAGCAAACAGAACTCTTTTTGTCGAACTCGTTCAGGGTGTTACTAGCAATTTAGCGCAAATTGATGAGAGGTTAAATCTGTTCATCACTTCAAAAAGGTCGGTTGAAGAGCTGGAGCTTATCTTGCGTTCAATACTGCGGACCGCCTCTTACGAGCTTGGCCATCGTTATCAGGTATCGGCTCGATCAGTTATCAAAGAATATGTTAGGATAGCAGATGCGTTTTTCTCGGGGAAAGAACCGAGTTTTGTAAATGGGCTCCTAGATAAGGTTGCGCGACGCCTAAGACCAGGTGAACTAGAAAGACAAGAAAATCCGAATGGCTCTGATTGAAGGCGAATTCGGTTTAATAAATAAATATTTTGCTCCTTTGAGTAAAAGCGCGCCCGGTGCAGCTAATCTTACCGATGACGTTGCTTTCTTTGAAGTAAGCGCAGGAAAGGTTCCGGTCGTTAGTTTAGATACCTTAGTCGGCGGGGTTCACTTTTTTTCTGAAGATCCTCCGCGAACATTGGCAAAAAAACTTGTAAGGGTCAGTCTTTCCGACCTGGCGGCATCGGGTGCGAAGCCTTTAGGTTATTTCTTATCGCTTAGTATGCCCGCAGATACTGATGAAAGTTGGGTTGCGGAATTTTCTAAAGGTCTTCGCGAAGATCAGAAAGAATTTGGTATTTCACTGTTCGGCGGGGATACAACAGGTACAAGCGGTCCCCTCTCTCTATCGCTTACAGCTGTAGGCGAGGCTGTTTCCGATAGAATTGTTCGTCGTTCCGGTGCAGAGCCAGGTCAAAGCGTATTTGTCACTGGCACGATAGGGGACTCTGCTATTGGTCTTACTCTGATAAAAAAAATGGGAGTGCGAGAGGCAAAATTGCGTTCGCCGGACTTAGTGCAACGATATCTTGTTCCCAATCCCAGGGTGAAATTAGCGCCGATCCTTCGGAATTATGCGACTGCCTCAATAGATATTTCTGATGGTTTGATCGGAGATCTAGCGCATATATGTAAAGCTTCCGGTGTCTCTATTTCTGTTGATTACAGTGCGCTACCAATATCGAATTCTGCAAAAAGAGAAATTGTGGCGAATTCAACAAATAAGAGATTAGTTCTTGCTGGAGGCGATGATTACGAAATTGTATTTTGTTGTAGTCCTGAGGACTCATCGGTTGTTAAAAGTAAGGTAGAGGAACAGGGTATCGCATTAACTGAAATTGGTCGGGTTACAAATCGAGGAGATCACTACGTCAGCGTTATCGAGGGCGGTAGTATCATGGAAATAGAAGATACCAGTTGGCGCCATTTTTAGTCCATTTTGTTGGGCTTTCTTTCTGAGCGGCTGACAACTCATTGATTGGTGGGTTGATTAAGGGATTATTGGGAGCAGGTTCAAATATGGCTCTCCTGAAAAGTTTTGATAAGTCAAATTTTAGTGCCAATGAATCATGAGGTATTGCCTACAGACAGCTTATCTGGCATGTTCCGCGCGTTTTTTTGGGAGATCTGTGTCGGAAAATGGAAGGTTTCGTTTTATTTTCCGGGAATAAATAAGGATAAATAAATGGCTGATATGTACTGGATAGTGATAGTTTGCGGGCTGCTGGCCCTAGCCTATGGTGCCTATGCAATAAGGGCGGTTTTGGCTACCGAGCCTGGAACGGAACGCATGCAAGAGATTGCATTGGCCGTTCAAGAGGGGGCGAGCGCTTATCTAAATCGTCAATACAGTACAATCGCACTGGCTGGGGTTGTTATTGGTATAATCCTTGGCTTAACGCTTAACTGGTATGTGGCAGTCGGGTATTTCGTCGGAGCAATTCTGTCGGGTGTTACTGGATACATCGGTATGCACGTGTCTGTGCGTGCAAATGTCAGAACTACAAATGCAGCTAGAACCGGTGGTCTAAAGCCGGCACTCGCGGTGGCCTTTCAGTCAGGTGCTGTTACTGGGATTTTAGTAGTTGGTTTAGGTCTACTGGGCGTTGCCGGGTACTATTTGTTCCTACGAGGAGTTTTTAACCCCGGAGATGAGGCGGGCTTGAGAAATATCCTTGAGGCTCTAGTTGCTCTTGGTTTTGGGGCTTCGTTGATATCAATCTTTGCCCGTCTTGGTGGTGGAATTTTTACCAAAGGGGCAGACGTTGGAGCGGATCTTGTTGGAAAGATTGAAGCAGGGATACCTGAAGATGATCCCCGAAATGCTGCTGTCATAGCTGATAATGTAGGCGATAATGTTGGAGACTGCGCTGGTATGGCTGCGGATCTTTTCGAGACATATGCAGTGACAATGGTTGCCACTATGCTTTTAGCGGCGATTTTCTTTAGTGGTCCGAGCCAAGAACTCCTCTTGGGACTACCTTTGGTGATTGGTGGTGTAAGCATTTTGGGCTCCATTTTCGGATTTTTTTTCGTTCGTTTAGGTGCCTCAAACAATATTATGGGAGCCCTGTATAAGGGGCTGATCGTAAGTATGGTGGCCTCAGCAATTTTGATTGGGATCGCGATTTGGTGGTTGTTCGGGGGATTAACCACTGAGATCGGTAAATTTGAATCTCGTCATCTTTTTTATTGTGCTCTCATCGGTTTGGTCGTAACTGGCCTTTTGGTTTGGATTACCGAGTACTACACGGGAACAGATCACCGACCAGTTAAGATTGTGGCCAAGGCTTCGGAAACAGGTCATGGAACAAATGTTATCCAAGGACTCGCAATATCCATGGAAGCCACAGCTTTACCCGTTTTAGTAATTTGCGCCGGAATTATCGCAGCATATTTCTCGGCAGGCATGTATGGGATTGGCTTGGCAGCAACAACGATGTTGGCATTGGGAGGGGTAATTGTTGCTCTCGATGCTTACGGACCAGTTACTGATAATGCAGGTGGTATAGCAGAGATGGCTGAGTTGCCCGAAGAGGTAAGGAACCACACGGACGCTCTGGATGCAGTTGGGAATACTACCAAAGCAGTGACCAAGGGATATGCAATTGGTTCAGCGGGATTGGCGGCACTAGTTCTTTTTGCAGCCTACACGACTGATATGAAACATTATTTTCCCGAGCTGGCAGCATCGGTTAAATTTGAGCTTCAAAACCCTTTTGTGGTCATTGGTTTATTTATTGGGGGTATGCTTCCCTATCTCTTTGGGGCACTTGGCATGCAGGCCGTTGGGCGAGCAGCGGGTGCCGTCGTTTTAGAGGTAAGACGGCAATTCAAGGAAATCCCTGGAATTATGGAAGGGACCGCTAAGCCGGAGTATGGACGAGCCGTCGATTTGCTTACAAAAGCGGCGATAAGGGAGATGATTGTTCCCTCTTTATTACCTGTTTTGGCCCCGGTTGTTGTATATTACGTGATCTATTGGGTCGCGGGTCAGGCTCAAGCACTAACGGCATTAGGCGCTTTGTTACTAGGTACAATCGTAACGGGTCTTTTTGTCGCAATTTCTATGACTTCAGGGGGAGGAGCCTGGGATAATGCAAAAAAATACATTGAGGATGGCAATCACGGTGGTAAAGGATCAGAAGCTCATCATGCAGCGGTAACGGGTGACACCGTTGGTGATCCTTATAAGGATACTGCGGGACCCGCTGTGAACCCGATGATTAAGATCATCAACATTGTCGCCATTCTTCTTCTCGCGATAGTTGCGTAGCTTGCTAATATGTGGACCCGCTAATTCTGGCGGGTCCCTTTTAATTAATTTTCGTTGGGCGCTTCGTTGCCCTTGCCAATAAAGCGTCCGGCATTTCCAATCAATTGTTGAATGATTGTTAATTGTTTTCCTCCGGTAGCAGTTATCCGTTCTGCAGGTTTGATTTTTTTTTCGTTGGTCGAGTCGAAACTTTTCACCGTTGTCACGTATCCCTCTGAATTAAATCGAACCTCAACTATTTTTCTGGCCAATAAACTAGATTTTGCAAAAGGCTCTTTTTGAACTTGGCTTCCAACGTAATACCACGACTTAGGCTCAAATTGGGCAATGGTTGATGGCGGACCTAAGATCACTCTTACATCACTGCGCTTATGAAGGCCTGGTTTTATCAGGGCTAGCTCATCATTATTGGGTACTAAACCATGTTGTATAACTTTCGTTTCGCAACCCGTTAGTGAGAGGGCAAAAAACGCTACAAGGATCCTTTTTAGCAACATTTAGGCCTTCCTGTTTGGAGGTGTCTCTTAAAAGTTTTGAGTGATACAATAATTTCAACGAACATTATAGATGGTGTTAAGGGTATAAGTCTCTGCTGGTTTCAAGAGTGACTCTGGAAAAATAGGACTGAAACCTACAACCTTAGCTGAAAAAAAAAATAGAAATGTTTACAAAAATTCTTGAGAAAAAAACGAATTTGAAAAGAGCGAGCCGGCTGTATAAGAACGCTTTGGCTCAAAGCAGATTGCCGATATTTTATGAAAAGTACGATGTTCCGGATAGTATAGATGGAAGATTTGAAATGATCGCTCTACATGTTTTTATTATTCTACATCGATTAAAGCAGGATGATAGCAGGGACGACGGTCTCTCCCAGGCGTTGTTTGATCATATGTTTAGAGATTTAGATCATGCTTTGAGAGAGATGGGGATAGGTGATCTTGGGGTCGGCCGAAAGGTGAAAGCAATGGCGAAAGCTTTTTATGGAAGGATAGCAGCATTCGAAGGTGGCTTAGATAACGAGAAAGAGCTGAGTGAAGCAATTTTAAGGAATGTTTTTAGGGGGCAAGAAATCAAGGCTCCCAATGCTATCAAGCTAACGAAATATTTAAAAAGGCAGGTTGCTCACCTTTCTAATCTGGAAAATGCCGAGCTATTTTCGACAAATGACCTTTTCGAGAATTAAGCTTTGTCGCGGGATCCTAATAATGAAAAGAATGAACCAATTTTTGAGGTTTCATTGGTTCCTTTGTTGACTGGAGCTAAAAGGACTCAAGAGATTGAGATCGACCTTGAGCAAGGACAGAGGAATATTTTGGCCAAAAGGTTTGAACTTCTCTCTATTGATGACTTCTCTTTTCGAGCGGAACTCGGTATCGGAGATTTGCCCCAAAGCCTACAATTAAAGGGCAGAATTCTCGCAAAAGTCATTCAGAATTGCGTTTTGTCACTCGATAGGATAACGGCTAGTATCGAAAAAGAAATAGATCTGCTGCTAGTGCCTAATGATGCAGGGTTTTTAGGGGGGCTGGACGGTCCTGACTTTGAATATTACTCGGGGCAGACTTGCGATATTGGAGAAATTATGGCGGTTGAGCTAGCTCTAGCAATAGATCCCTATCCGAGAAAGGTCGGAGGAAATTTGGGGGAGGTAGGTCACAACTTGACAGGAATAAACCTCACTAATGAAGAAGAATATTGGGCGAATAAAGCTCCAAATATGAAGAATCCTTTTGCATTACTAGATAAATTAAAAAAACACTAGATCGAGAAACTTCATAGATTTTTGTTATTGGCTTGCTCTTTCAGGCTATTTTGGTTAAAGAACCACCGTGCCCAGCAGGTGCTGTAAAACGAAAGTTAAATAATGGCTGTACCTAAGAAGAAAACATCAAAATCCAAGCGGAACATGAGAAGGGCGCATCACGCGCTCAGTGCTTCTGGAGTAATCGAGTGCCCAAACTGTGGGGAGTTAAAACGCCCTCACCATGTTTGTGATGCATGTGGGCAGTACGACGACCGATCGGTGGCAGAAGCGAAGGAAGTCTGAAAAAGTTCTGCCTCTCTAAGGCTGAATTTAGGGCTTCGATCCGATGAGGAATATTACTATAGCTCTAGACGCAATGGGTGGTGACAGGGCCCCTGATATTGTCATAAACGGCGCCGCGCTTGCTGGAAAAAGGTATCCAGAAGCAACTTTTTTAATCTTTGGAGACCAGAGCAAGATAGGTCCTTTGCTCGATGAACACCCCAAGCTTCAGGCTGTGTCGAACGTAGTTCACACTGAAGAATTCGTGTCGGGAGACGACAAACCATCGATTGCCATTAGGCAAGGGCGAAAATCTAGCATGCAGTTGGCAATTAATGCGGTTAAAGACGGAGAAGCTCAATGTGTTGTCTCGGCGGGCAATACCGGGGCCCTAATGGCTATGTCTAAATTGACATTAAGGATGTTGCCCGGGATTGATCGGCCAGCGATTTGTGCTCTATGCCCTACTCAAAAAGGGCAGAGTGCGATGTTGGATTTGGGGGCAAATATAGAATGTAACGCCAATAACCTTCTTCAGTTTGGTGTATTGGGTGCGGCTTATGTTAAGTCCCTTTTGGGAATTAAAATCCCCACTGTAGGCCTCTTGAATGTTGGAGAAGAGGAAATAAAGGGCGGCGATGTGGTCAAGCAGGCCGCAGTTCTTTTTCGCGACTCGGATTTTCCATTTGACTTTCGTGGTTTTGTTGAGGGAGATGACGTTGGAGCCGGAACAGTAGATGTTTTCGTAATCGATGGCTTCACCGGAAATCTGATGTTGAAGGCTATTGAAGGGACGGTACAATTATATACTGAATACCTGCGTGAAGCTTTTAAAAGTTCGGGAGGATCAAAGCTGGTAGGACTTTTAGCTAGAAATGCATTTAAGCGTTTAAAGGCGAGGATTGATCCACGAATCTATAATGGTGCTACATTTCTCGGGTTAAACGGAATAGTCGTAAAAAGTCATGGATCTACTGATGACTTTGGATTTTCCAATGCCATCGGGGTTAGTGTTGACATGGTAAAGAACGGCTTAAATGATATCATAACCGAAGAATTAGACGGTTATGTCGAGCGGAAAGGGCAGAAAACAAATTGAGCCCTCAGTCTATGCCGTTCAAATCTAAATTGGCAGGGTGCGGAGCCTATCTCCCTGAACGTGTTATAACGAATAAGGAGTTATCAGAAACTTTAGACACTTCTGATGAGTGGATCCGACAACGAACAGGTATATCTGAACGGAGAATTGCCGCAAAGAATGAGCTGACTTCAGATTTGGCAGTTAAAGCGGCAAAGGCAGCTTTGAACCATGCAGGGGTTCTTGCTTCTGAGATTGACTTAATAGTTTTGGCCACAGCAACTCCTGATAAAACCTTTCCTGCAACGGCAACGAAGGTTCAGGCAGACCTGGGAATTACGAGGGGAGCCGCATTTGATGTACAGGCTGTATGTACCGGGTTTATTTATGCCTTAACTGTAGCAGATAATTTCATTCGCGTCGGACAATCAAATAATGCCCTCGTTATAGGAGCGGAGACCATCTCGAGAATATTAGATTGGGAGGATCGGCGGACAAGTGTTTTATTCGGGGATGGAGCTGGTGCTGTTGTCCTTAGATCTGTCCCGGGATCAGAATTGGCTGGGATCTTATCAACTCAAATACGCTCTGATGGTCGTTATCAAAACCTATTGCATGTGGATGGCGGTCCTTCATCGACCATGACTGTCGGGCATCTAAGAATGGAAGGCAAGGAGGTTTTTCGGCATGCTGTGACAAACATGTCGAGTGTCTTAGAAGCCATCCTTAAGGAAAATGAATTAGAGCCAGATGACCTCGACTGGCTTGTGCCTCACCAAGCGAATAGACGCATTCTTGAGAGTACTGCAAAAAAAATTGGTCTTCCCTCGGAAAAGGTGGTCGTAACTTTGGACAGGCACGCAAACACATCAGCGGCGTCAATTCCTTTGGCGCTGACAGAGGCGGTGGGTGATGGACGAATTAAAGGTGGAGATTTACTTGCCCTGGAGGCAATGGGTGGGGGGTTCACCTGGGGTGCATCGCTAGTCCGCTGGTAAGGGGTTCAATATCATCGGGTTTATCGAGGTCGCCCCGTTTTTGTTGACTGAAACCTGCAGTTTCCTGTACCTTTTTTCGAGGGAGGTGTTATGGCGAAAGAAACAGTTACCAGGGCTCACTTGAGTGAAGCTGTTTATCAGCAAATTGGTCTGTCTCGTCTAGAGTCTTCCGAATTTGTAGACGAAGTTCTCTATGAGATCTCCGAAGCTCTTGTGATGGGAGAGGGAGTGAAGATTTCCTCATTTGGCAGCTTCGGGGTACGTCAAAAAAATGAGCGGATAGGACGTAATCCAAAAACTGGAGAAGAAGCTCCTATTACCGCTCGCAAGGTTCTTGTCTTCAGGGCCTCCAATATATTGAAGCAACGAATGAACAGCTTTAACGGTTCATGACTTCTAAGATGCGCACCATAGAAGCTGATGAAGGAATGAGCTTAGGAAAATCGGCATTTGCGTTTCGAACGATCAGCGAGGTTTCAAAAGAGCTGCAGGTCCCAACCCATGTTTTGAGATTTTGGGAGGCAAAATTTAGTTCGATCAAGCCGCTTAAGCGTGGGGGCGGACGGCGGTATTATAGACCAGAAGACCTCGATTTGCTTAGGAAAATTAAGAGTTTATTATACGATGATGGATACACCATAAAGGGGGTCCAAAAACTATTAAAGGATCAGAACAAGGAAGCACCTGATCGTATAAAGGCCTTGTCACCTTCAGAAATCCTTAGAGGTCGAGATAATCAAGAAGATCTAACGGTTTCTAAAAAAGAACAAATTAAGGAAATCGTTGATGAACTAGAGGAACTGCGAGATTACCTCCGGAGTTCTTAACCGGATTTTCTAGGAAAGTTTTGCGTTGCGTATCTCTAGTAGTAGCTTTATTTATAGCCGCATTCGGAGCGTAGCGCAGTCTGGTAGCGCACCACACTGGGGGTGTGGGGGTCGTGGGTTCGAATCCCGCCGCTCCGACCATACTGCCTCTTATTATATTTCGTAATCTTTGTAACAAGACTATCTCGCATCTTAATTTGGTTAGATAGTTTTGTATTGTGTATGAGTATCTAAAATTCATAAACTTAATATTTCATAAATGAGAGCTTTTCTTAAAGGCAAGGTACGGGCGCGGAAAGAATGTACTGTCTACACGGCGGCAGCTTTCAGCAATAGTGTAGCGGACATTGCCCCGATCGCGATACCGCTTTGGCTAGCAGCACTTGGTATGGAACCATTTTTAATAGGGATGGTAATCGGGACACGTTACCTTGGGCCTTTGTTTTTCTCGATACAAGGTGGCGCTCTTATGGATCGACTGGGCACAAGGCGCGTAATGATAATTTTTTCTGCTATGGCGTCGGCAGTGCCTCTTTTATACCCCCAAGCCGGATGGCTTCCCTTTATTCTGTGTTTGCAATTAGTGGGCGGGCTTTCAGAGTCAATTTGTTGGTCAGGGGCGCAGACGTTAACAAATCAAGTTTTCAAAGGAAAAGCGGTTTATTCAGGCCGAATGATTGCAGCGACAAGGGTTGGAACTTTGTTAGGTCCGCCTTTTGCCGGGCTAATGGTGGAGATTTTTGGCGGTAACGGTGGCTTTTTGGCGATGTCGATCTGGGGGGCAGGGACTTTGGTCGCTGTTTGCTTACTACCTCCGTCAGCGATTAATCAAAAAAATTTTAAAAATCATCCTGGTATAAAGGGGGTTCTGCCCAGTTTAGAGGATTACATTTCTACATTCAAACTCATGGCGATCCCTGCGGTTGCCACTTTGATGGCAATCACTTCGATGCGCCAAGTAGGGTCAAGTATGCAGAATTCTTTTTATACGGTTTATCTTGGGAACGCTGGTATTTCTGAGGCATTCATAGGACTGCTTATTGCCATGAATGGACTCGCCGGCATTGCAGCAGTATGGACCGGCCGTTTAACAATTTTTGTTAAAGAAGAAAATTTATTATTTATAACAACGGGACTTTCTATCCTGTCGATCGCGCTAATTCCAATTTCAACAAATATTTGGTTTCTTTTTGTTATGTCTGCAGTAAGGGGTTTTTGTTTGGCAGTTAGTGTCGCTTTGTTATTAGTGGTTCTATCAAAACAGGTGAATTATGAGTTTCAGGGTAGGGTAATCGGGCTTCGTATGACCTGCCACCAAGTTTTGAACGTTTTTATTCCAGTGTTATTGGGGACTGTTGTCCAATTCTCTGGGATAAGCGCGGGATTTTACTGTGTAGGATTTGGAGCAATCCTGTTCCTGTTTATCCTAAAAATGTTTTCTGGCAGAGAAAAGGTTGTCAGCTAGTCATTATCGATGGCTATCTCACGTCCCAGGTGAGTTATTCTGCAGACATGCCAATCCGGTGCCAATGGGCTGTCAAACCAAGGTTCGGCCCATCTTTGATTAATGCATGATTGGATCGTTTGGATTGGAATTCTTTTGCCATTCCTATCAAACAGGGGCAGGTTTCCCCCAGGGCGCTTTAGGCCGGCCCTCAGCCATTTTCTTTGCAAAGCTGTCGGGCTGGAGAACGACTTAAACTCGCTCTCTTGTTTTTTTCCAATGAAATTCACACGCCTATCCCCCTATTATGGCGTTCATTTCCATTCTAGTAGATCCCCCCCCAGGGATTTAGAATGTTTGCACTTGACACTACTAGAAGTGATTCGGATAAGCAATAAGCATGAGGTGTGAAAAACAAAATCAAATAGAGTTAATCTATATGACCGCGCCCACCAACAAAGAAGCAAGGCGATAGCTCACGCGTTGGTGGCGTCGAAACTCGCAGCTTGCGTCAATATTTTCCGAGGAGTGGAGTCGTTCTATAACTGGGAAGGAGAAGTAAAGGCTGAAAAAGAGTGTGTTATATTGGTTAAAACGGGTATGGGTTTATCTGAAAAAATTACTGAATTTGTAAAAAAAGAGCATTCTTACGAATGTCCTTGTGTAGTGGTGTTGCACCCAGCTAGTGGAAATGAAGAGTTTTTTAAGTGGATTATAAAAAATACAAAGGACACGGAAGTAATTTGACATCATCGGATGCAATTAGAGAATACAAAAATCTATGGCAATATTTGGTTCACAGCTTAAAAGTCCTGTTAGGGCGTTAAAATTCGCAAATTACGGACATTTTCTAAATCACGTTATTATGCTGGTCTACCCGACTATTGCGCTTACCCTCAGTGATCTTTGGTCGAAACCTTATGGTGAGTTGTTGTCGGCCTTTTTTATTGGGTCCATGATATACGGGTTTGCCTCCTACCCAGCCGGTTGGCTCAGTGATCGATGGAGTAGCTGGGGTATGATGGCTATCTATTTGGTTGGCACAGGTGTAGCCACGATCGCCACTGGTTTTTCAGAGAATTCAACTCAGTTAATTTTAGGACTTTCATCGATTGGGTTTTTTGCATCAATCTATCATCCAGTCGGAACCGCATTCGTTGTTCGTCATGCGTCAAACAGAGCTCTTGATTTGGGGCGCAACGGTGCTTGGGGAACGGCTGGGCTTGCTTTATCGGCTTTTATCGCGGCTGGATTAACTTACACATTAAATTGGCGGGCGGCATTTTTTGTTCCTGGAGGCGCATGTCTTGGATTGGGTCTTCTTTTCATTTTGACGACACGACCAATTGACTCAATAAAATCTGGGACAGGCTCGATATTAAAGCCTCGGTTCCGGGATATTTTGGCTCCTCATCTTGTTAGAGTGCTTTTGGTAATGACTGTAACGGTCTTGGTTGTGGGACTGTTTACCCAGGCTTTTACGACGGGACTTCCGAATTTATATGACAAGACCATGTCGTTTTTGGTCAAAATTTTTAATTGGGATGACTCAGTTGGTCGAACCCTGTCTGCAGCCTTTGTTTCTGGCGTCATTTTATTTGGGGCTTTGGGACAAATCATTGGAGGGTCTTTGTCATCACGCTATTCGCCCAAATCCGTTTACATCGGAATGTTTGTTTTCATTCTGCCTTTAACTTTAATTTCGTTAGGTCTCGAGGGCTTTCCTCTGGTATTTGTTGGGGCATTGATGATGATTGCAGTAACGGGCTGCTTACCGGCTGAAAATTGTATTTTAGTTCACTTTGCGCCCTCAGAGTGGCATGGGCGACTTTTTAGCCTGAAATTTGTGGTTGGCCTCGGCGGAGGTAGTGCAGCTCTCCTTGCTAATGGATATATCTTCGATAAGACAGATGGCTTTTTCTGGTTCTTTTCTTTTCTTGCGTTAATGTCGGTGATTGTAATTATCGGGGGGCTTTTATTGCCAAAAATTAAAAATGACCAGATTAAGAATGCTGCATTGGCTGAGTAATTCTTTTATCTGATCATTACGACAATAATTTTTCCTGGATCTCCTTTGAAAACCCGACGCTTATCTCTCCGTCCTTATCAATAATGGGCCGTTTGAGTAGAGTGGGATTCTCCATAATAATTCTATTAGGATTCAAAGTTGGAAAGTTTTCTCGAAGTTCCTCGGGGAGCTTCCTCCAAGTGGTTCCTCGTCGGTTAACTAGGGCATCGAATCCGATAGATTGTTTCCATTTGGAGATCAAATCGATTGTTAGCGTCTCTTCACGGAGATCAAAGTAAATAAAGTCAATTTTATTTTCTGCGAGCCATTTTTTTGCATTTCGGCAAGTATCGCAGTTTTTAATTCCGAATAAAGTAATCATTATTTTTCAACGGGATCCTTTGCCCGAGCCTCTTCTATTGTCGCATTATTCCTTAGGTGTGCGGCTTTCATCACCTTTCCGAGATAATGGTCCGCAAACGTGATAGGGTTGTATTTGGGCCCTATGTCACCTTCGCAGCCTGGAAGGCACTCAATTACTGCGTCATGATTAGGGCTATGAAAGTAAACCATTGAGATTCGATCTGCACTGTTTTCAAACGACGGAGGGTTTCCGACCCTGTGGAGAGTTGAAATCCAACGGTCGTTGCTCCACCTCGCTAATGCATCCCCAATGTTGCATACGAAACATTTGTCGGGATTGATAACCTCCAACCAGCGCCCGTCCTTAATTCTTATTTCAGTCCCTCCGGGCACAGGGTCTCCTCTGAGAAATGTAAGAGTTCCGTAATCTGTGTGGGCCCCGGCTCTTAGTTGTCCCGCTTTCGGTTTTGCTTCTTGGGCAGGATATCGGACCATCCTAGCAACACTGGATTGTCGATTAAATTTAGTGCGAAAGTACTCCCTGTCGATGTTAAGTGCCAAGGAGAGAATGTCGAGCATAAGTTCCCCAAGTTTCCTCATTTCTTGGTCGTATTTGAGCATAGTGGAACGAAACCCAGGCGGTGTCGTGGGCCACTTATTTCCGGCTAGCATTGCGGTTTGAGGTTGGTCTGGGATCCATTGAGATCCATCAAATTCTTCGGGCCCGAATGCGAAGGCCTCCTGAAGGTCAGGAGGCGCGGATAATCCCATTGAATAAGACAAAGAGCGATCTTGAAATTTGTTGTAACCTCTACTTATTTTTTGGGGAGGGCGTTCGACCTTTAGTTTTTGTTTAAGGGGCATGGCAAAAAATTTTTCAGCCATCATCCGTGTGTTTGCCATCGTTTCTTCGCATACGCCATGGCCCTCGATCACGAAGAACCCGACCTCTTGGCACGCCAGATCCAATTGTTCTGCTATGCGTCTTTTTTCTGCGGCAGTACCGACATCAAAGTTTTCGAGGTTGATTACAGGTATTTCTGGATTATTCATCAATTCCCCAACTAACGAATTAAAAGATAGAATAGTTGTTGTTGGTGACCAGGTCCAATTTAAAGAATATGAGTTAGCATAATAAAACGGTATTTAAGTACCTCTATGTTAACTCACTGAAAAAATTAGTAATTTCATTGACAGTTTTTCTAAATTTTATATAGTGCGCGCGTTTTAATATTGACCTGACAAGGGTAATCACATGTTGGCTGGAAATACATATTCTGCAAAGCCGTCTGAGGTGGATGCTAAATGGTACCTTATTGACGCAGAGGGGCTGGTGCTCGGGCGTTTGGCCGTAATTGTTGCGAATATGCTTCGTGGAAAGCATAAGCCAATGTTCACTCCACATATTGATTGTGGCGATAACATTGTAATTGTGAATGCAGAAAAGGTTGTCCTAACCGGCAATAAGCGCAAGGACAAGACCTATTATTGGCATACGGGATATCCCGGGGGTATTAAAAACCGGACCGCAGATCAACTTTTGGTAGGGCCTTTTCCAGATCGCGTAATTCATAAAGCGGTGGAACGAATGTTACCCAAAACGAAATTAGGTAGAAAACAAATCGGAAAATTGAAGATTTATGCCGGTGGCTCTCACCCTCATGAAGCTCAATCCCCGCAAGTGTTGGATATTGGCGAAATGAATCAAAAGAACAAGAGGAGCGTCTAGAATGGCGGAAGAGACGGGAGCAACCCTTGGAGATGCCTTGCCTAAAGACGTCGTGTCATCACTTCCCGAAGAGGTTTCAATTGTTTATGAAGCTAAAATTGACACGCTTGGAAGATCTTATGCAACGGGACGTCGGAAAGATGCTGTCGCACGGGTATGGGTAAAGCCCGGAAATGGCGTTGTGACAGTTAATGACAAAAGTCTAGAAACGTATTTTGCTCGGCCTTCGCTGAGAATGATTGTTTGTCAGCCACTCGAGGCTACTAACCGAAGGGACTCCGTTGACGTTTGGTGCACGGTTAAAGGCGGTGGGTTGTCTGGTCAGGCTGGAGCAATTCGACATGGGTTGTCCCGTGCTCTAACAAATCAGGATCCTGAGCTACGCGCGGCACTTAAAAAGAAAGGTTTCTTGACCAGAGATCCAAGAACTGTAGAACGTAAGAAATATGGAAAACCGAAAGCTCGTCGCAGCTTCCAATTCTCAAAACGTTAGGGACAGCAATACATTTTTTATCAGGGCGTCCCAAGCAGGCGCCCTTTTTTTTGGTTGTGTCACAATTAGAGTTCTTTAGAGGTTTAGATGACTACACAATCTATAAACATCGCTATTTTAGGGGCCAGTGGTTATACAGGTGCGGAGTTGATCCGGCTTCTTGCTTTACACCCAAATTCCAATATCAAAGCCCTAAGTGCAGAACGTAGAGCTGGTGAGGACGTGAGTTCGGTCTTCCCTCATTTAAGTGGGGTAGAGCTATCACGCCTCCAAAGGGTAAACGAGATAGATTTTGACGAGATTGATGTTGTCTTCTGTTGTTTGCCTCATGGAACCACTCATGAAATCGTCTCCAGCTTGCCCGAGAGAATAAAAGTAATAGACCTATCTCCAGATTTCCGTCTTTCCAACGTGGCTAACTATGAGGCCTGGTATGGACCCCATAAAGCGCCACGACTTCAAGAAACGGCGATATATGGATTGCCCGAAATACGGAGGGGCATGATTCAAAGCGCTCGATTGGTCGGTAACCCAGGGTGCTATCCGACCTCAGTTATTTTGCCGCTAGCGCCGATCCTGAAACATGATCAGATAGAAGAAGATAGGATCGTGATAGACTCAAAGTCAGGTGTTTCTGGAGCTGGTCGTGCGGAGAAAGAAGCAAACTTGTTTTGTGAGGTGGCGGAGGGAATTCATGCCTATGGGGTCGGGAGTCATCGACACATGCCAGAAATAGAGCAGGAATTATCTCTAGCGGCGGGAAAGAACCTCAAGGTTAGCTTCACACCTCATCTGATGCCGATGAGCAGAGGTATTCTCTCTAGCATCTATGTTTGTTTAAAAAATGGACAAACCGTCTCGGATTTGAAAGAAAATCTTGTTACTCAATATAGAAATGAACCATTTATTAGGGTTTTGGAATCGGATGCTTTGCCAGCTACACGGCATGTCCGAGGATCCAATTATTGTTTGATCAATGTATTCAAGGATCGGTTGTCAGGTCGAGCCATTATTCTCAGTGTTATAGACAATTTGGTCAAAGGTGCCTCCGGTCAAGCTATACAAAATATGAATCTTATGTGTGGTTTGGATGAAGATACTGGTATTGCGCAGCAGCCTTTATTCCCTTGAACTGAGGCTATGGATTACCAAACTCCATCACATCTAGAACCACTTATTATTCCCTTCGGCGGAAAACAGCCGGTGATAGCAGCAGATGCTTTCATCGCCCCTGGTGCTGTCCTCATAGGAGATGTCGTGGTAGGGAGCAGAAGCAGCATCTGGTTTGGCTGTGTTTTGCGAGCAGATGAAGCCCCTATTCATATCGGAGATCGATCTAACCTCCAGGATGGGACAATTATTCATGTAAATGGCGGAGTACAGGGTACGTTTATTGGAAATGACGTATCTGTTGGTCATGCTTGTCTTCTTCACGCCTGTACCCTTGATGATAATTCATATGTGGGGATGGGTGCCCAAATTTTTGACGGAGCAAAAGTGGAGGGAGGTGGAATGTTGGCCGGCGGTAGTTTGTTAACTCCGGGAAAGGTCTTGCCGAAAGGTGAACTTTGGGGAGGAAGGCCTGCCTCGTTGATGCGAGAAATAACGCCTGAACATGCTAAGAGGTTAGCCAAAACACCGGTCAATTATGCCGAAAAAGGGCAGCTTTTTATGAAAGAGTTAGTAAAGATGGATTAGTCTATTGTGTTTTTGAGTAAGGTCGGGACTTCTAGGCGTAATTAATTGATTGTGATTCGATAAACCGAGGTTTTATTGGTACACTGTGGGTAATCGGATTTAAGAGATTTAGTGTATTGAGAAATATGAGAGGCTGCGGTCTTCGATGATAAAAACGAAAAGATCTTTTAGAGGAAAAAAACGTAGCGTCATTGCTGTAACCGGCTTGCTCGTTGCTTTTGTTTTTACAGCTACCGGTTGTTCTCAGGTCCCAGAATATGTAAATCCTATAGAGTGGTATAACGATACTAAGGCATGGATTACCGGGGAAGAGTCGGGTCGCCCCGGAATCAAAAAAATAGAGAGAAATAGTGCTCAAAAAGGAACAGATTTTCCTAAATTAGCTTCTGTTCCAGAGCGGCCTAAAACTCCTTCTCGGTCCGATTTTAAAAAAATGGCTTCCGGTTTAATTGCAGACCGTGCATCAGCTCGTTATTCAGATAATGAATTGCGAGCCCAAGAGGAAATTCCCCCAAGGGCGCGAGCCTCGAAAGCAAGTCCCGCGGATACTAGACAGGATAGAAAGCCGCTTAGGGAAAAGGTCCCACCCACTTCAGTATCTCGTAAGACAATAGCAGCATCGGAGCTAAGACCGCGGGCTATTCCAAGTCAGAATAGAAAAAATAGTCCAGATTTCAAAAATTCTGAAAAATCAAGGTCGGCGCTGCCTACAAAGCCTTTGTCCGATCGGTCTAAAATTGTCTCTATGTCACCTCCGCCAAAAGCAAAACTGTTGTCCAAAAATTCTAAATCTTGGGGGAATGGCACAATCTTTGCGGAAGCCGATAAATTTGCGCCAAGGTTTCCTGCGCGACCAGGTTCAATAGAAGACTCTCGTGCGGTATCGGGTTCGGTGGCGGAACCAATTTTGGGTGGATTGCCAGTTGCTATTGTTTACTTTGAAAATAGTTCATCTGTCCTAACTAGTGAGTCCAAAAATCGGATTAGGAAGGCTTATAAGCTATACCAAAACACTTCGAGGGGCCCAATCCACGTGGTAGGACACGCCAGCAGTAGAACACCGAACTTAGGGCAATCAAAACATCAGCTCGCCAATTTCAATATCTCAAATAAAAGGGCGAATTCTGTGGTCAAAGAGTTGATCAGATTGGGCGTTGACCCACGATTAATTCTTATGAGTGGAATGTCTGATCATCGTCCTGCGTTTCTGGAAGTTATGCCTGCCGGTGAGGCAGGAAACAGAAGGGCAGAAATTTATTTCAACCAATAAAAAGTAACATTAACCACTTTGGCATCTAGACCTTTCATTAAAAATGAAAGGGAGGTCTCGAGGAAAATAAATGGAGTATGAATTTCATCGTATAAAGCGGCTGCCGCCTTATGTCTTTGCTGAAGTAAATGCCATGAAAGCTAAAGCCCGTGGCGATGGAAAGGATGTTATTGATTTTGGGATGGGAAACCCTGATCTGGCATCGCCTAGTCATGTGGTCGACAAACTTGTGGAGGCCGCTAAAAATCCAAAAGCGCATCGGTATTCTGTTTCACGAGGTATTACGGGTCTTCGGCGGGCAAATGCAGCTTATTATGCTCGGCGTTTCGGGGTTGAGGTCGACGCAGAGACCGAGACGATAGTGACGCTCGGATCTAAAGAAGGTTTTGCTAATCTGGCAATGGCGATAACGAGCCCAGGGGATGTAGCACTTGTTCCAAACCCCAGCTATCCCATCCATGCTTATGGTTTTATAATTGCAGGAGGGGCGCTTCGTCATTTGCCCGTTGGTCCTAACATAAATATAATTCGGGAGCTCGAGCAGGCAGTTGCACATAGCGTTCCCAAACCCCTTGCAGTGGTGCTGAATTTTCCTTCGAACCCTACAGCCCAGGTAGTTGGCCTAGATTTTTACCAAGAGGTCGTAGAATTCTGTAGGAAACATGAAATATGGATACTCTCTGATTTGGCATACGCTGAAATTTATTTTGACGATTACGTGCCTCCGTCAATTTTGCAAGTACCGGGTGCACGAGATATTGCCGTGGAATTCTCGTCCGTAAGCAAAACATACTCTATGCCTGGTTGGAGAATTGGATTTGCCACGGGTAATTCTAAGCTTATAGCGGCGTTAGCAAGAATTAAATCATATTTAGACTATGGCGCTTTTACACCCATTCAGGTGGCGGCGACCGCAGCACTAAATGGACCTCAAGACGTCATTGAGGAAGCAAGAAACGTTTATAGACAGCGTCGAGACGTCTTGGTCGAGAGTTTTGGGAGGGCAGGCTGGGATATACCCGCTCCAAGCGCTACTATGTTTGCCTGGGCACCGATCCCTGATTTGTTTCGAGAAATAGGGTCGTTAGAATTTTCGAAGTTGTTGTTGGAGCATGCTGAGGTTGCTGTTTCACCGGGTGTTGGTTTTGGTGAATATGGAGAGGGATACGTCAGGATTGCGCTTGTAGAAAATCAGCAACGCATTCATCAGGCGGCAAGAAACATCAGACGGTTTTTGTCTAATGCCGAAGAAATCATGGGAGCATCCCTAGAAAAACGAGAAAAACTTTGAATACCCCCCTTAAAATAGCGCTATGCGGGTTGGGCACTGTCGGCAGTGCAGTCTTTCGACTTATAAATAGCAAATCTGAGCTTTTTAAGCGCCGTTTTGGTGCAGAGATTAACATTGTAGCTGTTTCCGCTAGAGATAAGGGTAAAGAAAGAGATATTAGTCTTGATGACGTTGCTTGGTTCGACGATGCCATTGAGATGGCTAGGGTATCTGACGCCAATGTTGTCGTAGAGCTTATTGGTGGATCTGAAGGAGTGGCTCTTGAGGTTTGCCAAACAGCGCTTGCAACTGGGAAAGACATCGTAACAGCAAATAAAGCGTTGTTGGCTGTTCACGGTTTTGATTTGGCTAGACGAGCAGACGAGGGATCGAGATCAATAGGTTACGAAGCTGCGGTTGCTGGAGGGATACCTGTAATTAAGGCTCTTAGGGAGGGGCTTGTCTGTAATGAGGTGGTCAGTCTTTATGGAATTCTAAACGGTACCAGTAATTTCATTCTCACGGAAATGAGGAACAAGGGCCTTGATTTTGAAACTGTGCTCAAGGACGCCCAGAGGCTTGGATATGCCGAAGCAGACCCGGAATTTGATGTAAACGGTGTTGATGCTGGTCATAAACTCTCCTTGCTCACAGCATTAGCCTTTGAAACAAAGCCAGACTTTAATTCGGTTTCTGTAGAGGGAATTGCAAATATTTCTGAGTTGGATATTAGGTTTGCAGATGAACTCGGTTATAGAATAAAGCTACTCGGAATCGCGCGTAAAGGGCCCGACGGTATTCAGCAAAGCGTCCGACCTTGTATGGTCCCTAAAGGCTTGCCCATGGCTAATGTTGATGGCGTTTTCAATGCCATTGCCTTTCAGGGGGATGATACGGGGCCAGTTTTCTTGGAGGGTCGTGGAGCAGGGGCAGGACCTACTGCATCAGCCGTCATTGCAGATTTAGCGGATTTAGCTCGGGGGCTAAGACTTCCAACATTTGGAGTTCCGATCAAAGACCTAAAGCCAAGTAATCCGGCGTCAGAGGATTCTGCCTTTGGTAGATTTTATGTTCGATTGATGGTCCTCGATCGTCCTGGCGTTTTTGCAGATGTTGCGGCGGCTTTGCGTGAGCAGGATGTCTCTATGGAAGCAATTTTGCAAAGAACACGCGCGCCGGGGGCCCCTGTTCCGGTGGTAATGACAACCCACGAAGTTAATCAATCGGCAATAAATAAAGCGATAGATCAATTTTCATCATTGGAAACTGTGGTAGAAGAGCCAAGAATAATTAAAATAGAAAATCTGAGTTTATAATCCTTAATCACAATTAAATTCTAAACGGATAGAATGAAATGACAGAATCGATCCCAATGGACCGTAACTTGGCTCTGGAAGCTGTTCGCGTAACAGAAGCAGCAGCCTTAGCAGCGTCCCGTCAAATGGGGCGCGGAGATGAGAAAGGTGCAGATCAGGTGGCCGTTGATGCAATGCGCCGTGCCCTTAATAGTCTCGACATCAAAGGGACAGTTGTAATCGGAGAGGGAGAAAGAGATGAAGCGCCGATGTTATATATCGGCGAAGAAGTTGGCACTGGACGAGGGCCTGAGATAGATATCGCGCTTGATCCTTTGGAAGGCACAACCATTACTGCGAAGGGTTTAAATAATGCGTTGGCTGTTATAGCCATGGCTGAACATGGTGGTTTCTTATACTCGCCCGATGTATATATGGAAAAAATCGCCGTGGGTAGCGGATTGCCAAAGGGTGTTGTCGATCTGGACATGTCCCCCGAGGAAAACCTCAATAGCCTTGCAAAGGCCAAAGGCACTGATATCTCAAATTTGGTGGTGTGTATTTTGGATCGGCCGCGGCATGATTCACTGATTGCAAAAGTCAGAGATGCCGGCGCACGGATCATGTTGATTTCAGATGGAGATGTGAGTGGGGTAATGGCCACCTCCGAGGAGGAGAGTGGAGTGGATATGTATATGGGTTCCGGTGGAGCGCCCGAAGGGGTTTTGGCTGCAGCTGCATTGCGCTGTATCGGTGGACAAATGCAAGCCCGATTGCTTTTTCGTAATGACGATGAGCGGAACAGAGCCCAGCGATGTGGTATAGAGGATTTTGATCGGAAATATGATCTGTTAGATCTGGCGAAAGGAAACGTGATGTTCGCCGCTACCGGGGTTACTAATGGCAGTATGTGCCGAGGTGTGAGAAGGTTCCGCGACGGCGCTGAAACACATTCAGTGGTAATGCGTTCTCAAACAGGAACCATCCGGCATATTTCCACCGTTCATAATTTCGAGCGGAAGCAAGGTTTTGATACACCTGAATAGGAGCAAAATTGATTGTCGAATAACGAAACTTCTAGCGCATTTCTAGGGGTAGAAAAGTCTGCTTCAAGAAAACGCTGGATAGCTCGTGACTTCGATGAGCGCACAAGTTTAGCAATTGCGCAAACCAGGATGATTCCTGAGATTTTTTCACGTGTATTGGTAAATAGAGGTGTAACGCTCGAGACAGTCGATACCTTCCTTAATCCCAGCCTGAGAAACGAGTTGCCGGATCCATCACATTTATTGGATATGGATCAAGCAGTGGAGAGGGTTGTTAAGGCATTTGAGACGGGCCAAAAAATAGGAATTTTTGGTGACTATGATGTTGATGGAGCAACCTCAGCAGCCCTGTTAACAAGGTTTTTTTCAGCGCTTGGAAGGTCAATAGAAGTATATATCCCTGATCGACAAAAAGAGGGTTATGGTCCCAACCTGACAGCTCTAAAAAAATTAAAAGAAAGAGGCGTAGAACTTGTAATCACGGTCGATTGCGGCACAACTGCGTTTGAAGTCCTCGAAAACGCAGGCTCTGAGGGTTTGGATATCATCGTCGTCGATCATCACGTAGCCGAGCCTCGACTGCCGAGTGGAGCTCTGGTCATAAACCCAAATCGCTTGGACCAAGATACAGATCATACGCACCTGGCAGCTGTGGGAGTAACTTTTCTATTTGTAGTCGCTATTAACCGGGCGTTACGCGAAGCGTTTTGGTACGGAGAAGGGCACCCTGAGCCGGATCTTCGTCAATGGCTAGATTTAGTGGCCTTGGGAACGATCTGTGATGTTGTTCCTTTAAAAGGGCTAAATAGAGCATTTGTCAGGCAGGGTCTAAAGGTTATGGCGGGACGGGGTAATCTGGGGATTAGGGCTTTAGCCGATGTTGCTCGTGTGGACAGACCGCTGGATTGTTACCATGCCGGTTTTATCTTAGGGCCTAGGGTTAACGCTGGTGGAAGAGTGGGAGAGTCGGGTTTGGGGGTGCGTCTTTTATCGTCCAATGACGCATCAGAAACCCATGTAATTGCCCAAAAGCTTGATGGCTTAAACAAAGAACGGCAGGAGATTGAGCAACGAGTTTTTAGCCTTGCGTTGGAGCAAGCTGAAACAGAAATAGTTTCCAATCCCTCTATTTTGATGGTGGAAGGTGAGGGGTGGCACCCCGGGGTCATAGGGATAGTGGCTGGCCGGTTGCGAGAAAGGTTTAATTTGCCAAGCTGTGTTGTCGCCATGGAGAACGGAATTGGAAAAGCGTCTGGACGTTCTGTCAGTGGGATTGCATTAGGGCCAGCGGTAATTTCCGCTCTTCAAGCCGGCCTTCTTGTTAACGGCGGTGGGCATTCGATGGCGGCTGGTTTTTCAGTGGAAGCATCTAAGCTAGGAGACCTAAAGGCTTTCTTAAATGCTCATATTAAAAGACAATGGGAGGGGAAAGAGCCGGTTCTTGAGCTTAAATTAGATGGAGCTTTGACTGTTTCAGCGGTCTCTTCAGATTTAGTCTCACTGCTCGAAGGGGCTGGTCCCTATGGGTCTGGAAATCCCAGGCCTCGGTTTGGATTTCCAGAACTGAGAGTTGTGCAAAGTTCGGTAGTTGGTAACGACCATATTAAATGTATTTTTTCTGATGTGACTGGGAAAGGGCGCTTAAAAGGTATAGCGTTTAGAGCGGTGGGAACTGAAGTTGGCGAGGTGCTACTTAATCACCGTGGTTTGTGCGTTAATATTGCGGGAAGCCTCAGGCAAAATGAATGGCAAGGAAAAGTAAACAACGAGATATTTGTCGAGGATGTTTCTTTTGTAGGCTGACTCTTTCCTAAATATTGTTCCGCGGAAAAAAGGCTCTATTTATTCAATATAATGTTTAGTAATTCATCTAATACTTTATCGACTCTCAGAAAATATTCTTGGTGGAACCGGATGAAACGGGTCGTAAAGTATAGGCTTTTGATACCTATAAAACGGAGCAAGCATCCACCAGAATATACAGCTCGTGGGGTGGCTGTAGGGATGGCATGGGCCCTGACACCAAGTATTGGAATACAAATGGTGTTTTGTTTTATTACATGGCTGGTCGCAAAAAAAGTTTTCAAATGGGATTTTAGCGTGTTGATCGCAATGGCCTGGACCTGGACTACAAACGTTGTAACGGCAATTCCCTGCTTTTATTTGTTTTTCGTAACAGGACAAATCATCCTTAAGGGTTTCGATGATCTATCGGGTTATGAAGAGTTTTCTCGGCAGTGGGAGGCTATGGTTCGTCAAGACTCAGATATGAGTTACCTTGAAAGTCTTTGGAGAGAAATGTCGATTGCGGCAGAGGTTTGGGGTGTACCACTGCTCCTTGGGTGTCTCCCGTGGTCAGTTTTGGGTGGTCTTTCGGGTTATTATTTATCTTTAAGGTTTATTCGTCGCCATCGTGCGGCAAAACAACGGCGTCGGTTACAACAGAAAACGACGGCAATTGTAAATTAAACCGATGTCCCTACTCGTGTTGAGGGGTGACATACCGGAATTTAATGACAAAAAAAGCCAATTTTGGCTTGATTTTAATACTCTTTATCTTTAGCAACATGGGCTGGAGACCCCATCGTCTAGTGGCCTAGGACATCGGCCTTTCAC
>JAYQSL010000002.1:0-776616 GCA_038146865.1 Rhodospirillaceae bacterium | reverse complement strand
ACAGCTCATTTTTGGTATTGAGGAAAGTGCACCCCTCAATTCCAACCACAATATTTAAAAGACGGGTCTTTATTTCATGAAGTGCGCCACCCGTCTTCTGGGCGGGTGGCTATTTCTTCTTAAGCTATCCAGTAGATAAGCCTTCTAAGGTCCAGTTTCAGTTATTTTTGGGTGTGCGAACAGCGCCTGGCAAAGTATTATCTTATGACATACCTAAACTTAGTTTCTGCTAGGTTGGTGGTTAATCAAGAGAAGTTGTATGGAAGTTTTAGAAGATATTATTCTAAAATTTCAGAGCCACATTCTTCAATATATTGATTTTCAAAATGATATCTTTGATCGTTGTTTACAAGTCCCGAGAAAATGCTGGGATTAAAAACTAGTTAGAGAAAACGTGACCCCAAAATCGGGATTATAAGCCCTGGAAATATGGGCAGTGGAGTTGGTAAATTTTTAGTTGAGGGGGGTTTCGAGTAGTCGCTCCTTTGAAATGACATCGGTCTGATTTTACTCGGTTTAGAGCCGAAGAAAATTGGTATCAATAATGTCGGATCAATGGAAAAGGCCTTGAGGAAAATGCCGACATAATTTTATCAATACTGGACCCCGCTAAAGCGCTGGACGTTGCAAAACAAGTAGCGATAGCGATGAAGAAATTGGGACGGAGCAAACCATTTGTAGATTGTAATGCCACATCTCCAGCTACCGCGATTAAAATATCAGAGATTATCAAAGATGCTGGCGGTCATTTTTGTCGATGTAGGTATCATTGGAGGCACGCCGACAAGAAAGGAAAATTTCCCGACGTTTTTCTCTTCAGGGCCCCAGGCTTCCGTCCTTGATGTGCTGGATGGGCACGGCGTTAGGGTAAAAAATTTAGGGTCAGAAGTAGGCCAAGGTTCCGCAATAAAAATCTGCAATGGTGCCTGGAACAAAGGAGCTTTCGCGCTTTACACAGCGGTCATGCTGGCAGCAGAGAAATATGGCTTTACTCGAGTGCTTAGAGAACGTTTGCCAAATAGCCAGGCTGGCACGGTTGAAAAAATTGATGCGGCGCTTAACCGTTTGCCGTCTCTTTCTGGTCGATATATCGGTGAAATGGAGCAGGTGTCAGAGACTTATGCGGGAATAGGCATTCCAGCGGGATTTCATGAGGGCGCTGCAGAAACTTTTAGGATGCTTAATACGACTTCTCTTGGCAATGAAAGGCGCGAAACGATAGATAATGATCGTAATCCGCTTGAAGTCCTTGCTAAGATAGTTGCAGACCTAGATCTACGAGAGAAAAATAAAAGCTGATGGCTGATGGCTCGTTTCTGGGGGAATTGGGGTTGCCCTCTCTCATCCCCAATATCGGCTCTATTTCATCACTAATTTGATTTCGACCATCGGACGCTGGATTTACCGCTCGTCGGCGGCGTGGTTCACCTGGAAATTGACCGGGTCATATGAATGGTTGGGGATTATTGCCTTCGCGGATATTTTTCCGATGGTTGTTTTATCCATGTTTGCCGGTGCCCTGTCAGATCGCATTGGATACATGAGGGTCATTCGTACGACACAACTCTTTGCCCTTATTCTTGCAGTCCTTCTTGCCGTTTTGATACTTGGAGATTGGATTGATATTTGGATTTTGCTCGCGATTACAATAATTCACGGTTGTAATGAGGCTATCTCCACGCCTCCTCGGGTATCGATCGTGAATGCTCTGGTTCCAAAAAAAGATCTTTCAGCGGCTATTGGTTTGAATTCCGCCCAGTTTAATGCTTCGCGTGTTGTTGGACCTGCCATTGGGGGTGGTCTTCTTCTGTTTTTCAATGCGGGTTGGGTTTTCGCAATTGCAGCGGTGACATTTGTTCAGTTCTACATCGCACTTTTTTTTATACGCACAGAATCCGGTAATGCAGGGGGTTCAGGAAAGCTCTCTATGGCGATTATTCGGGATATGTGGGACGGGGTTACTTATGCCTGGAATAATATTGGCATTCGCTTTCTTCTCTCCCTTTTGGCTCTTACAGGTTTTCTCGTTCGACCTTTTATGGAACTCGCTCCTGGATTTGCTGACAAGGTGTTTGGAATGCAATCTGACGGCATGGCTATCATTCTTTGCTCCATTGGTGCCGGTGGTTTAGTCGGTTCTCTGTCGCTCGCGCGTCGTGGAAAGACTGTTGGATTGACCAATTTAGTCACGTGGGCAGTTGCTATACAGGCGTTGTCTCTGATTTTATTTACTATGACAAATAATATTTTCATTGGGGCCGTTTTTTTGTTCCTGGTGGGTGTTAGTATGTTGGTTACAGGGGTGGGATCACAAACGCTTATTCAAAATACTGTCGATGCTTCTGTTCGTGCGAGAGTAATGAGTTTATTCGTTATGCTGTCTTGGGGACTCCCGGCCCTCGGGGCGTGGATAGAGGGAGTACTCGCTGAATATTTTGGATTGCAGTGGACGGTCGGTCTTGGTGCAGCGCTCTGCTTCCTAATAGGTCTCTGGTCCATTCATGCTGGGCAAAGCATTGAGTAACAAACTTGAAATCATAAAAGATTAGATATCGTATATTTATCTTCAGGTTAACAAGTCAGCTTTTAACTTTTATATTTTCCAATGAATTACTTAGAGAACTTCTAGAAACTATTTAAGGGTTTAGGGGGAACAACTATGCCACGTGATCTGAGCTTTCCACTATCGGATATGGGTCTTTTAAAAGAGCAATGCTACATTAACGGCGAATGGGTGGATGCCGACTCTGGTGCCGTGCTTGAGGTTACAAATAAAGCCACAGGCGAGATCATTGGCACCGTTCCAAAGATGGGAGCTGATGAAACACGTCGATCTATAGAGGCGGCCAATAATGCGATGTCAGCTTGGAAGACTAAAACTGCAAAGGAACGCGCCGGAATTCTTCGCAGATGGTACGAGTTGATGCTTGAGAACCAAGAAGATTTGGCGGTTCTGATGACTGCTGAGCAAGGTAAACCGCTTGCGGAGTCAAAAGGTGAGATTTTGTATGCTGCTTCATTTTTGGAGTGGTTTGCTGAAGAAGGCAAACGTGTATACGGCGATGTAATCCCTACATTCGCGCCTGGAAAGAGGGTCATTGTCACTAAAGAACCCATCGGTGTCGTAGCCGCTATAACCCCGTGGAATTTTCCACATGCAATGATTACCCGGAAGTCAGGGCCAGCAATTGCGGCGGGCTGCACTATGGTTCTAAAACCCGCATCAGCAACGCCCTTTTCGGCGTTGGCCCAAGCGGTATTGGCAGAAAGAGCAGGAATACCTAAAGGTGTTTTTAATGTTGTAACGGGTGGCGCGAGAGATGTTGGGGAAGAAATTACATCGAACCCCATCGTAAGGAAATTGACCTTTACCGGGTCAACGGAGATAGGCAAGGTTCTTATGGAGCAATGTGCGGGAACCGTAAAAAAGGTATCCATGGAGCTGGGCGGAAACGCCCCCTTCATTGTTTTTGATGACGCTGATCTGGATGCAGCTGTGCTTGGAGCCATGGCTTCGAAATTCCGAAATACAGGGCAGACCTGCGTTTGCGCCAATCGCATTTATGTTCAAGAAGGCGTTTACGATGCGTTTGCCGAAAAATTGGTTGCCGCGGTGGAGGCAATGGTTGTTGGAGACGGTCTCAAAGGAGAAACTCAGCAAGGCCCGCTGATCGATATGGCCGCAGTAGAGAAGGTGGAGGAGCATATTGCCGATGTGCTTGATAAGGGGGGCTCGATTGCTACTGGAGGCAAGCGTCATCAATTGGGCGGTACATTTTTTGAGCCCACGGTAGTCACTCAAGTGTCTTCAAAGATGAAAGTGGCCAGAGAAGAGACATTTGGACCTGTGGCTCCGCTCTTTCCTTTTAAAACGGAAGAAGAAGTCATTTCTTTGGCTAATGATACTGAATTCGGATTAGCTTCCTATTTTTATAGCCGTGATGTAGGCCGGATTTGGCGGGTAATGGAAGGTCTTGAATACGGGATAGTTGGCATAAACGAAGGTATTATATCGACAGAAGTTGCCCCATTTGGGGGGGTTAAGGAGTCAGGTATTGGTCGTGAGGGATCAAAATACGGAATTGATGACTTTTTAGAAATCAAATACGCCCTTCTTGGCGGTATCGATCGTTGATCTTGCGCCTTTCGGAGCTTTTGTAAACGGTGTAACGGATCGTGAGTGAGCCTCCTTTTGTTCGGTCCATAAGTCTAATAGATTAGGGGTGTGGGCGGTTTCAAGGGAAAAGCTGATTGCCAGACATAGCTTCGATGCTTTTGCTTGTTCTTAATTCACAGTGAGAAAGATAAATGGCCAACTATGATTATGACCTTTTTACGATTGGAGCTGGGTCAGGGGGCGTGCGCGCCTCTCGAATGAGCGCGTCTTATGGGGCAAAGGTTGGTGTGGCAGAAGAGCTTCACCTTGGGGGCACTTGCGTAAATGTGGGTTGTATTCCAAAGAAGCTCTTTGCTTATGGCGGACATTTTGGTCATGATTTCGAAGACGCCGCAGCTTATGGCTGGCGTTTGCAAGATCCCGGCCTAGATTGGCCAACGTTAGTGTCCAATAAAAATAAAGAAATACAGAGGCTGAACGGAATTTACCGCAAAATATTAGAGAGTAATAACGTTACCATTTATGAAGCCCGTGCGACTTTGAAAGACGCACACACCCTTGATGTCGGGGGAGAAGAAGTTACCGCGGAAAAAATACTGATTGCGACCGGCGGATTGCCATCAATTCCAGATTTTCCAGGCAATGAAAATGTGATCACATCTAACGAAGCATTCTTTTTGGAAAAACTTCCTGAGAGAATTCTCATTGTGGGCGGTGGCTATATTGCTGTTGAGTTTGCTGGAATCTTTCATGGTTATGGGTCTGAGGTGACCCAGCTTTATCGGGGGGAGAAATTCCTGAGGGGATTTGATGAGGATGTGCGTACCCACCTTGCTGAACAAATGCTACAGCAGGGCATAGATCTGCGTTTTGATATAAATGTAACGTCGATCGAGAGGACAAGCACGGGCCTGGAGGTTAGCCTCACGGACGGATCCAAAATAAAATCTGATATGTGTCTTTACGCTACGGGCAGAGTACCGAACACGAAGAATCTTGGATTGGAAAAAGTTGGCGTAAATGTGAGTCAAAATGGATCTTTAGTTGTGAACGACCAGTTTCAGACGAGCGTTCCGAATATTTACGCGTTAGGTGATATCATTGATCGTTTTCAGCTCACGCCCGTCGCAATTGGTGAAGCAATGGTTCTTTCTGCAAATCTCTTTGACGGAAAAAATTTAAAAATGGATTATGAAGATATAGCAACGGCGGTATTCTCAAATCCAAATATAGGAACTGTCGGCCTTACCGAAGAGGAGGCCAGGAAGAGATATGATGAAGTCGTTATTTATCGCTCTACTTTTCGGCCTCTGAAACATACGATGACCCAACGAGACGAACAAAGCATGATGAAGTTAGTGGTAGAAAAAAAATCAGACCGCGTGGTGGGTGTTCATATGGTTGGTGCAGAAGCAGGAGAAATCATCCAGGGCTTTGCAGTGGCTTTAAAGGCCGGCGCAACAAAAGCGCAGTTTGATGCAACAGTTGGCATTCATCCAACTGCCGCAGAAGAATTTGTTACGATGCGGAGCCCAGTAGAGAGCTAGCCTTTAAATAATTTCACAAATTTCTTCAAATTCGAAACGAGGGAGCTTGTTATAAAGAGCGTTTGTATCTCCGTAACCGACATTGCATAGGAAGTTAGATTTGATCGATGTGTCGGAGAAAAATTCTCTATCAATCGCTTCATGATTAAAACCTGACATAGCACCGATATCCAACCCCATGGCTCGGGCGGCAATAATGAGATAGGCGCCCTGTAGAGAGCTGTTTCTTAATCCGTTAACATCGATATAGGGCTCGTTCCCTTTATACATCGCTGTCATATCCTTGTGAGGGAACATCCGTGGTAGATGTTCCCAAAAAGCCATGTCGTAACCAATTATGACGGTTAGAGGGGCCGCACGTGTCTTGTCGACATTACCAGGAGCTAGACAAGGAATAAGACGCTCCTTTGATTCCGGTGACCGGCAAAAAATAAACCTAGAGGGCTGACTATTTGCAGTAGTGGGGCCACTAATAGTCAATTCGTAAAGCAATTGAATTTGTTCTTCGGTAATCGGTCTGTCCGACCAACCATTATGAGTTCGCGCCTCCCGAAAAAGGAGATCCAACGCATCGTCTTCAAGGGAGGATATCCGTTTACGGAGCGCCTCAACAGAAGCTATCGCTTCCTGGATTTCTATGTCGTTCATTTCGTTTTTTCTTTTAAAAAATTACAGAATTTCGTCTTCAATCGGATTGCGCAAAATACCAATATTTTCGATTTCTATCTCACAAATATCGCCTGCCTTCATCCACAGAGGTGGTTTTCTTGCATGTCCTACACCCGAAGGTGTCCCCATCACTAAAAGATCGCCGGGTTCAAGGGTCAAGCACTCAGTCAATAATTCAATGGTTTCCTTAACATTGAAGAGCATCATGTCGGTGGTCGCATTCTGCAACACCTCGCCATTTAGACGTGTCTGGATTTGCAGCCCGTCCGCCCCCGGGGGAAGTTCATCCGCAGTAACCACAATCGGCCCGAAACCCCCGGTATTGTCAAAGTTTTTTCCAATTGTCCATTGCGCGGTTTTTCTCTGATATTGACGAATACTAGCTTCATTAAAGACAGAATAGCCCCAGATATAATCTAGAGCATCTTCTTGTTTTACATGCTTCGCCTTTTTTCCAACGATGGCGACTAGTTCGGCCTCATAATCAAGCGTTTCCGATGCTATTGGCCGAATTATGGGCTTTCCGTGGGCGACTAGAGATGAATTTCCTCTCATAAAAAATGACGGATACTCAGGACGTTCATGCCCACCCTCGGCAGCATGTGCTGCATAATTTAAACCAAGGCAGATAATTTTCCCGGCCTTACGCGTAGGAGGAAGCCAATCTAACTTGTCGATGGGAACGAGGCTTTCCGGGTTTGCACCCTCTTGGGCCGTTTTAATCATTTTTAAGCAGTCGTCCCCACCCTCGATAATTTCGACCAGTTCACCGGGTAAATCAGGCGCTGCAATGCTGAGATCAACAACCTGGTCTCCCTGCAAGAGTCCAATTCGCTGTTCGCCATTATTTTGGAATGCCAAAAGTCGCATACTTAATCTCCGATTAAATTAACGTTTGAGGGCTGAATTAGAGAAAAATCTTATGAATCGCAAATATCTATAAGCAAAAATAAAGCCGCCGAAAAGGGACGGCGGCTTTATTTCAGTACTATTAAACTACAAGGCGGCTTTGTGTCTTTTAACACCGGCTGCCTTAAAGGCGGACTCGCCGCTAGATACTGACCAATCGCGCCATTCGTTCTTTATGACCTTTCCTGCTTTAGTATCCTTTAAGACCCTCAAAACTTCACTGATAGCGAGCGAGTACTTGTCTTTTGATACCCCCTTGGGGGCCTTGTTCCTTACTATCAGCAGAATGGTATCGCCCTCGGCTTTGCCGAGTGCAATCAGGCCACTCATGCCCTTTTTTTGTTTATCGTTGGCTTTTGCAAGACCCTTGGCTGAGACAATAGCAAGATTAATCGCGCGCTTCTTTTTAGTCAGCCTTTTTATATTGTCTTTGTCACCTTTGGTACCGTAATTGTAAATTTTTATGCCTTTTCCGTGAATGACCGATGCAATCGACATTCCGTTTCCTGCACTGAAGGCGGCGCTTGAAGTACCTCCAGTACCCACCACAAGTTCTAGTTCGTTAGCGGCACTGTTTGACATTCCGGACGCGATGACGAACCCAAGTATTAGGCATGAAGATGCAAATTTGGTTATCGTTTTAAGCATATTTTTTCCTCCCAGTGACCTTCCGCTATTTCCAGCCTAAAAGAGCTTTAGCTTTTTGAACCAGCGGAGCCGGTGTGTTGACAATTGCCGTGGCGGTTTCTTGCAACCACTCGCAGGTTTTTGGTTCGACGATTAGCTTGCGCTTTTTCGCTTCTTCCAGAAACGCTTTGTCTTTCATAGTCGCATCGAATGCTCGACAAAGTAGCTTAATACGAGTGCTTGACGTCCCTGGTGGCGTTGAAAAATTACGCCCAATGGCAGCATCAGCGGCCAAAAGCCTCAAGATTGCACGCTCATCATCGTTTTTTGCCAAATCCAGAAGTAGGGGAGTTGGCTCGCCATAACCATTTTTTATATCTGTCGCTTTTTCCAAACCAGATTGAGCAATCGCGACAACCTTTTTTTCTTTAATTAAACGGCCCGCGCGAGAAATCCAGCTCGACCAGGCACCGGCTCTACCCGTTACCTCCCCTTGTTCCAGAGCCTTGTTGATCGCGGCCGTGCCGGTGTAACCCGCTATAACTTTTACATTAAGGCCGAGTAAATTAGCCATCACCGCCGGCACGATGTAGTTCGATTGGCTTTTTCCGGAAGAACCAAAAATGATTGGTTGCTTAGCTTTTTGCGCATCTTCAAGACTTTTAACGCCTGTTGTGTGCCAAACCATTGTCACATATTGCATCGAAGCGGCGCGACCAATGTAGTTTAACTCACGGACATCATACTTTACCCCACTCCTGAGGACTTGGAATGCCGGTAGCATATTGGATAGTTTGGCTACCTTTGTGCCGTCTTTGCTTGCCACGTTATAAAAGTATTGAGCGGCCTTTTGGCCACCAGCGCCGGGCATAAATTGCATAATGAACTGAGGCTTCCCTGGAATATGATTTACCAAGTGCTTCATAACTGTCCTAGCGTATAGGTCATAACCGCCACCCGGGCCGGCTCCTAAAATTGCGGTCACAATTTTATCTTTATAAAAATCAGACGCATTTACAGAAATAGGGCTTAATGCTGCCGCAATGGAGGCAAGCATCACCCAACCTTTAATTGATCTCATCTATTTTTCCTCCCTCTTGTCCTTTTTATCTCTCAGGACTTTAGGTGGAAGATGCTAGCAGGGGAAAAACTTTTGATCCAGGGAAATAGAACTCATCCTTAAGGACAAAAATGCCTCTCTAAAGTGACGCGTAAAATTAAGGCACTGGAATCGTATGACCAAAGGGCGTATGAACTTGGAGTAACTAGCTTTCTTAAAGATACATCGCTGGCAGAAATGATATCTGAGAATAACAAGAATGGGTTTGAAAAAGATGAGTTGGAGTCCCGATAGTTGGCGGAGCAAGGATATTCGTCAGGTCCCAGAATATCCGGATAAAGCGTTATTGGCTGCGGCAGAGACGCAATTGAAAACATACCCTCCCCTTGTCTTCGCAGGTGAGGCACGTCAATTGCGAGAGGAACTCGCAGAAGTTGCCGCAGGACGGGCCTTTTTGCTGCAGGGCGGAGATTGTGCAGAGAGCTTTGCGGAATTTCACCCTGACAACATCAGGGACACATTCAGGCTCTTATTACAGATGTCCGTGGTTCTTACCTTCGCCGCCTCACGGCCTGTGGTCAAAGTTGGGAGGCTGGCAGGGCAGTTTGCTAAACCACGTTCCGAGCCGACCGAGAAGCAAGGTGAAACGGAATTGCCCAGTTATAGGGGTGATTGCATTAATGGTATGGAATTCAGTCAGGAGGCCAGAACGCCAGATCCTGATCGAATGATCCAAGGTTATAATCAATCTGCGGCCACGCTCAATCTTTTGCGCGCTTTTGCTCAAGGTGGTTACGCTGACTTAAATAAAATCCATAGATGGACCTTAGGGTTTTTGGAGAACAGCCCTGTTGGAGAACGGTACCGTGATCTAGCTGGGAGAATAAGTGAAACACTCGAATTTATGAGGGCCTGTGGTTTGACTCCTGAGAATGCCAGGCAATTGCGTGAGACGAATTTTTATACTTCTCACGAGGCACTTTTGCCAAATTTTGAGGAGGCAATGACCCGTGTCGATAGCACTACCGGTCATTGGTATGACACCTCTGCGCATATGTTGTGGATAGGAGATAGGACACGTGATCCTGATGAAGCTCACATCGAATTTTTGCGAGGCGTTGGCAATCCCGTAGGCTGCAAGGCAGGGCCTTCCCAAGAGCCCTCTGATTTACTTCGTGTAATAGACGCTCTGAACCCGAAGAACATTCCCGGGAAAATTACTATTATCACGAGGATGGGCAGTGATATGGTCGAAACTCGCTTGCCTGCTTTAGTCCGTGCAGTCCAATCCGAAGGACGGGAAGTGGTTTGGTCTTGTGATCCAATGCACGGCAACACGATCAAATCTGGAAATGGGTTTAAGACACGACCTTTTGATCGGGTCCGCGAAGAAGTTGAGAGGTGCTTTGATGTTCATCATGCTCAGGGCACTTATTTGGGCGGCATACATCTAGAGTTAACAGGGCAAAATGTAACGGAATGTGTGGGGGGTGCCCAAGCGATAACCGAGGCGAGACTCGGGGACCGTTACCATACTCACTGTGACCCTCGACTAAATGCAGATCAATCGCTTGAGCTCGCTTTTTTGATCGCAGAAACGTTAAAAGATCGACGAGAAACTGACCCTATGCTGAGAAAAGTGGCGGCAGATTAAAGTTGCCAATGCCATGTTGTAACCCGATTTTTTAAATTTTCTTGAACCTTAGGACTCTGAAAAAGTGACAGGATCAATTTCTATAGCTCTTGCCCAGATCAACCCCATTGTTGGTGATGTTATTGGAAATGCGAATAAGGTTCGCTCAGCTCGGGATCGGGCCGCAGAGCTGGGTGCAAATCTTGTCGTGACTAGTGAGCTTGTTATACCCGGTTATCCGCCAGAAGATCTTGTTTTGCGACCCTCTTTTCAAGAGGCAGCTAAGCAGCAAGTCGAACTCCTAGCATCAGAGACAGCGGATGGAGGTCCGGCTGTCCTTCTCGGATCGATCTGGCAGGAGAAGGGAAGCCTTTATAACGCCGCGATTTTGTTGGATGAAGGAGAAATAAAAAGTATTCGATATAAACATGATTTGCCGAATTACGGGGTCTTTGATGAAAAAAGAATTTTTCAATCGGGCCCTCTTCCCGGTCCTATAAACTTTCGAGGGGTTCGTCTCGGCGTTATGATTTGTGAGGATATGTGGGGAACAGAGGTGACTGAGTGTCTCCAGGAGTCAGGGGCTCAGTTGTTAATTGTATTGAATGGGTCCCCTTATTCACTTGAGAAGTGGGATCAACGCCTGAGTTTTGCGTCCGCGAGGGTAGGGGAGAGTGGTCTACCTCTTTTATACGTGAATCAGGTGGGTGGTCAGGATGAACTCGTCTTTGATGGCGGGTCCTTTGTCCTAGGCTCGGATAGAATTCTTAAGGTCCGGTGCTCGGATTGGTTGGAAGACCTCCAGATAAGTTGTTGGGAGTTACGATCTGGGGAGTGGTCTTGTTCGCCAGGAGGAGTGGCCCAGCAGGAGGACAATGAAGCGAGCGTATACTCTGCAATGATGCTGGGGTTAAGGGATTACGTTCAAAAAAATGGTTTCCCAGGGGTGTTGATTGGGCTCTCCGGAGGGATCGACTCGGCGCTTACTGCAGCTGTTGCGGTCGATGCTTTGGGGCCTAAAAATGTTCATTGTTTGATGATGCCTTCTCCTTACACATCAATTGAAAGTTTGGAAGATGCGGCGTCTTGCGCTGAAATGCTCGGGGTTCGTCTCGACGAAATAAATATTGGTCCAGCAATGGAAGCCTTTGATCTTATGACGGCGACATTATTTAAGGATGCCCCTCCCGATACAACAGAAGAGAATATTCAGTCCCGTTCTAGAGGTCTGACTCTCATGGCTTTGTCAAACAAAACCGGGTCTATGGTTGTTTCAACTGGCAACAAGTCGGAAATGTCGGTTGGCTATGCAACACTTTATGGCGATATGTGTGGAGGGTACTCTGTTTTAAAAGACGTCTACAAAACGCAGGTTTTTGAGCTGTCTCGTTGGCGAAATAAAAATAAACCAATTGGCAGTCTTGGACCATCGAGTTTAGTTATGCCCGATAGGATTATCACAAAACCGCCATCTGCAGAACTTAAACCTGACCAGACTGACCAGGATACTTTGCCGCCCTATGATGTGTTGGACGAAGTTTTGAGCTGTTTAGTCGAACGCGATTTAGGCGTTGATGCAACGGTCGCTAGAGGACACGATCGGGAGCTGGTGGTGCGCGTTTGGCAGATGTTGTTAATCGCCGAGTATAAACGTCGACAGGCTCCCCCCGGCGTAAAAATTAGTGAGCGATCCTTTGGACGTGATAGGCGTTATCCCATCACTGATGGATTTAAAGAGCAAACTTAATATGACGTTAAAAATCCATAATTCTGCGACAAGATCAAAGGAGAATTTTAGGCCTATCGATAACAAACATGTGCGTATGTATGTCTGTGGGCCCACCGTTTACGATTACGCGCATGTTGGTAATGCCCGGCCGGTCGTTGTTTTTGATACTCTTGCGAGGTTGCTGCGTCGGCTTTACTCAAAAGTGACTTATGTAAGAAACATAACCGATGTTGATGATAAAATTATCGAGGCTGCTCGCGCCTCCGGAGATGGCATCGAGTCCGTTACCAGTCGGTGCGCTCAGCAATTTCACGACGACATGGCAGAATTGAATGATCAAGGCCCAGACATAGAGCCGCGGGCCACTGATCATATCCCGGAAATGATTGATATGATCCAGCGCCTGATCGACCGAGGTTTTGCCTATCATGTGGACGGGCACGTGCTGTTTGAGGTCACAAAAATGCCTGAATACGGCCAGTTGTCTCGGCATTCTCGGGATGAACTGATAGCCGGGGCGCGTGTTGAAGTGGCGCCTTACAAAAATGATCCAGCAGATTTCATTTTATGGAAACCGTCTGCCGTGGATCAACCCGGATGGGAAAGCCCGTGGGGCAATGGGCGGCCGGGTTGGCACCTTGAATGCTCAGCGATGAGTGAGAAGCACCTTGGAAATACTTTCGATATACATGGGGGTGGGCAGGATTTAATTTTTCCTCACCATGAAAATGAAATTGCGCAATCGGTGTGTGCGCATGACGGAGCCCCCTTTGTTAAATATTGGATGCATAACGGTTACCTAACTGTTGATGGCGAAAAAATGTCTAAATCTCTGGGTAATTTTTACACCGTAAGGCAATTACTCGAAGAGGGATGGCATGGAGAGACTATCAGGCTAGCGCTTTTGAAGGCACATTATCGGCAACCGCTCAACTTTTCGATAACTGCTCTATCTGAAGCAAAATCGGAACTAGACCGACTATATGGGGCTTTAAGAGGGCCTAAAATTAATGAGCTAGAGAGTGCCCAATTAGATAAGACATCAGATTTAGTTCAATTAGAGTTGGAAAACGACCTTAATACGCCTGCAGCAATTAGTCGGCTTCATTCTATTGCGAGAGAAATATTTCAAGCCAATGGCAGCACTGAGGATATTGCATACAAAAAAAACCTCTTGTTTTCCGGCGGACATCTGCTTGGTATCTTGCAAGTTGACCCGGAGGTTTGGTTCAAGGGTAAACCTTCTGACGCAGGGTTAAGCGTATGCGAGGCGGAGATAGAAGAAATGATCTCAAAGCGCAATGAAGCACGAAAATCAAAAGATTTTGGTGAGGCAGATAGGCTCAGAGATCTTCTCGCAAAAAACAATATTTTTTTGGAGGATGGCCCTCAGGGCACAATATGGAGACGGGGTCAGCGAAATGAATGATAAAAGGGTCTACATTTACGACTCAACCCTGAGAGACGGAGCTCAAACACAGGGTGTAGATTTTACTGCCGCGGATAAAGCCGCTGTAGCCCGAGAATTGGACCGCATTGGTATTGACTACATTGAAGGTGGTTGGCCGGGTGCAAACCCTACCGATGACTCGTTTTTTGCGGAACCACCGACACTCTCTAGGGCCCGCCTCTCGGCTTTTGGTATGACTCGTCGCGCGGGACGTTCTGCAGATAACGATCCAGGCCTTACAGCGCTGTTCAATAGTCGATGCGACGTGGTCTGTCTCGTAGGTAAGACTTGGGATTTTCACGCAAAGGTCGCTCTCGGGGTAGGCCTAGAAGAGAACGTATCAATGATACGTGACTCTGTGTCGCTTGCGGTAAACAAGGTTGCAGAGGTGGTCTTTGATGCTGAACATTTTTTCGATGGTTATAAAGAAAACCCGGATTTTGCAACCTCATGTGTTTCGGCCGCTTTAGACGCTGGCGCACGGTGGATTATTCTTTGCGACACAAACGGCGGAACCCTGCCAGATGAGGTAGAGCGGATTATTGGTGAGGTAACAAAAGAGATTCCCGGTTCAAATCTTGGGATCCATTGTCATGACGATACAGATAATGCAGTTGCCAATTCATTAGCCGCTGTGAGGGCTGGAGTGCGCCAAGTTCAGGGAACGTTGAATGGGCTTGGGGAGCGTTGCGGAAATGCTAATCTGATTTCGATCATTCCATCATTGGTTTTTAAGATGGGTTATACAACAGGTATGAACGCGGACGACTTGTCGCGACTGACTCCATTATCTCGGTTCTTGGATGAACGTTTGAATAAGAATCCAAATACGGCTGCTGCCTATGTTGGAGAACGCGCATTCGCCCATAAGGGTGGGCTACATGTTTCAGCGATAGAAAAAGATCCTAAAACTTATGAGCACATTGAGCCGGAGAAGGTTGGTAACCAGAGACATATTCTCGTTTCTGATCAGGCTGGTCGTTCAAATGTGATGGCCCGTTTCAGAGAAATAGGGATTGAAATAGACCAGGACAGCGCAAAAGTTGCCCGGTTATTGGATGATGTAAAATATCGGGAAAGCAGAGGCTTCGCTTATGATGGTGCTGAAGCGAGTTTCGAGTTGCTCGCTCGAAGGGCGCTTGAAGAAGTGCCTAATTATTTTCAGCTGCAAAGTTTTCGCGTAACTGATGAACGGAGATGGAATGCAAAAGGTGAACTTGTTACCCTCTCTGAAGCTACCATAAAGCTCGAAGTCAAAGGCAGAAACCTCATCGAGGTAGCGGAGGGCAATGGCCCCGTAAACGCTTTAGACAATGCGCTTAGAAAGGCGCTTACGCCAGAGTACCCGGCCCTAGATGATATGCGTTTGGTCGACTATAAGGTCAGGATTTTGACGCCGGGTGAAGGTACGATGGCTATCACAAGAGTGCTGATTGAAAGTCAGGATGGCACTGGAGAAAGTTGGTCAACGGTTGGGGTGTCAGCAAATGTTATAGATGCGTCCTATAATGCTCTCCACGATGCAATTACTTATCGACTGTTTAAATCTGGTGCGCAATAGTGAGCCTTCCCTTTGAGTGACCAACAACCAACTAAAAAGCTTGTTAAAGAGCGCACAACCGCTCCAGCACCGGTCGTGATTTTAGTGGAACCGTCTCTGGCGGAGAATGTTGGAATGGCCGCACGCGCGATGCTAAATTTTGGGCTTAGGGAATTGAGACTGGTGAGATGTCAGTTTGATTGGCCAAGCGCAAAGGCTATTAATGCCTCATCGGGGGCTTATTCAGTTCTAGAAACGGCATCACATTATACTACGACAGATGATGCTGTGTTTGATTTGCAGCGTCTTGCCGCCACAACAGCGCGCCTTCGTGATATGGTCAAGGTAGTTCAATCGCCGCGGGAATGGAGTGAGGATATTCGGAATGCTATCGATCATGCTGGCCAGAGAGCGGGCATACTATTTGGACCGGAGCGCGTAGGTCTTAACAACGATGATTTGGCGCTTGCCGATACCCTAGTTAACGTTCCTACAAATCCGGCTTTTTCATCTATTAATTTAGCTCAAACAGTCTTACTTTTGGGTTATGAGTGGCGTCTTTCCGGTGGTGTAACCTCGCCCTCGGAGATCGTCAGAAAGGGTTTCGGTGGAGAACTCGCTTCCCAGAGTGATTTGATAGCTTTTTACAAACATTTGGAAGATGAGCTCGATAATTCCGGATTTCTTCGGGTGCCAGAAAAAAGACCCCGAATGGTAAGAAATATTCGCAATATTTTTAACAGAATAAGATTGACGGATCAGGAGGTAAGAACCTTACGTGGGGTCGTGGTGGCGTTAGCAAATAAAAAACTCATACCAACGGAGCAAAATAGACGTAGGAAGAGCAAAAATGAGCGGAAATAATTATGACTTCATAATCGTGGGTGCCGGTTCAGCAGGTTGCACGCTCGCTGATCGACTGACGGAAGATGGTTCAAATAAGGTCCTACTCTTGGAAGCTGGAGGTAAAGATTGGGATCCGCTTATCCATGTCCCGTTAGCCTTTCAAAAAATGCAGGAGTGGAAGCTTCACGATTGGCACTACGAGTCAGAACCCATACCAGGGTTCAATGGCCGTAGGCTTGAAGTAAAACGAGGGAAAGTCCTGGGGGGCTCAAGCTCAATTAACCATATGGCTTATACACGTGGTCATCCTGGCGATTATGATCGTTGGGCTAGAAATGGAGCGCCAGGCTGGTCCTTTGGAGAGGTTCTCCCCTATTTCAAACGCGCTGAGTCATGGGAATTTGGTGATAGTTCTCGAAGAGGTGGGAAAGGTCCTGTAGGGACCCAATATGGGAAGACCGTGGATTCTCTCTACTCAGCCTGGCTCGAAGCTGCTGAACAGGCTGGCTGGCCTGTCACGGATGATTATAACGGACCTGATCCTGTAGGCTTTAGCAGAAGCCAATATACTATTCGAAACGGTTGGAGGTCCTCCTCAGCGAATGCACATCTTCGGCCCGCTGAAGGCAGAGAAAACCTTACTATTAAAACGAATGCGCTCACGGCAAAGGTTTTATTAGAGGGAAAAAAAGCGATTGGAATAGAATATTTGCAACGTGGGCAGAAATTCAAAGCCTTTGCGAGTGGTGAAGTTATATTATCGGGGGGAAGTATCAATTCTCCTCAAATACTTATGTTATCTGGAATTGGACCCGCGGATCATTTGCGGGATATTGGGATAGATCCAATTGTGGACCTTCCCGTGGGCAAAAACCTGCAAGACCATTTAGCGACCACTATTGCTTGGTCACGGCCAGACCAAAACTCTAGCCAGTTTAGGGAAGAAATGCGATTTGATCGCATGATTGTTTCGATGTTACAGGCTTATTTACTTCGTAAAGGGCCCGCAACTGTTCTTCCGGGAGGTATGCATGCCTTTATTAAGACTTCTGCGGAACTAGAAGTTCCGGATATTGAATATATGTTTCGGGGGGCTCCCCTTAATGCCCACCTTTGGTTTCCTGGTTTAAAGAAAAAATATGTTGATGGTTACGCGATCCGGCCGGCTTTGCTTCACCCAAAGAGTCGCGGTGAGATAAAACTTCGTTCTTCTAACCCGGCAGATAAGGTAAGAATATTTTTTAACTTTTTTTCTGACCCGGATGATATCGCTGTCCTCCGCAATGGTTTCAAGATTGGAAGAGATGTCGGAATGCAGAATGCAATGGACCCTTATCGTGGTGATGAAGTTCTGCCCGGGCCATCAGTAAAAACCGATGATGAAATAGATCAATACCTTCGGAATACCTGTCGAACAGTTGAACATCCTGTTGCTACTTGCCCGATGGGAGCCGGAGATCAAGCCGTTCTGGATCCTCAACTTCGTGTTCTGGGGTGTCAAAATTTACGTGTTATTGATGCATCAGCAATGCCTGATTTGGTGTCTGCACATACTAATGCGTGCGCATTAATGATTGGTGAAAAAGGAGCCGACTTGGTTCTGGGAAAAGAGCCGATGCAAGCAATTGACGTTAACTGATCATTCTGGCAGAGCGATATTGAAAGATTGACATTAAGGTTCGACGCCTTATATTTCGCGCATTCCTGAGAAAGTGGACTCACGGCACGTTTCGTGATCTCCCGCCGCCGGCTGGCCGGAATGGACTATCAGGACAACAATTTGATGGAAAACTAAAATGAGCAAACGCCAAAGCGCAAAATACAAAATCAACCGACGCCTCATGTGTAATTTGTGGGGTCGTCCAAAGTCTCCTTTCAACGTGCGTGAATATCGTCCTGGTGAACATGGTCAGGCACGAAGGCGTAAACCCTCAGACTTTGGTCTCCAGCTGGCAGCTAAGCAGCGATTGAAGGGTTATTACGGCAATATCACTGAAAAGCAGTTTCGGCGGACTTATGAAGAAGCCACGAGACGCCGAGGAGATACCTCGGAGAACCTAATTGGGCTATTGGAGCGCAGGCTCGATGCGGTGGTATATCGCATGAAATTTGTTCCAACCGTGTTCGCAGCCCGTCAATTTATTAACCACGGGCACATTTTGGTTAACGGCAAAAGGGTAAATATTCCCTCTTATCGCTTGAAAGACGGAGACGTTATTGAGGTCCGAGAAAAATCTCGACAGATTCCGATGGTTCTCGAGGCTGTGGACTCTGTCGAACGTGAGGTGCCGGAATATATTCAGGTGGATCACAATTCCATGAAGGGTAGTTTTATAAGAACCCCCGGCCTTGCAGACGTTCCCTATCCGGTGTTGATGGAACCAAACCTGGTCATCGAATTTTATTCGCGTTAATCAGGTTCCGTATAGCCGATTGCTGCTTAAACAGGGCAGAAAAACAGACCAGTTTAACGGGACATGTCAAACTGTTTTAGTCTTTACTTGTCTGTGGGTTGCCCATTTAATCGTTCAGACGACCACTTTTGTTGACCTCTGCGTTGTAAATCGACTAGCTGGGCTCACCGGAATAACTCGTGAGATCGATATATTCCAAGACAGTTCCGTCTGGATCTCGAAAGTAGAATCGTGGGCCATTAACGACTCCGCCCTGTCTATCTTCTTCGAAAAAGATTTCGACCCCACTTTGCTCGAGGTTTTTACGCGCTTGTGCATAGGCAACCGAGTCTTCCACCATGAAAGAGTGGTGAACACCATTGTGATCGTCTAACTCCGGGTTTATCGGCCCTTCACGCTTACACAGTATCAAGCAATCTCCACCAGCGTCGATAAAGGACATGTTTCCATTTGGAGTGGTGACAAGATGTTTGCAACCCACAACATCGCAATAGAAATCCCTGCTCTTTTCGACATCTGTTACTGCTATGGAGAAGTGAGCCATACGTAAAATCTTTGGTGGTGACATTATACGTCACCCTTGTAGCTAGTCAGGTCGATGATCTCTAAAACATTGCCATCTGGGTCTTCAAAATAGGCGCGAGGTCCATTAACCGCGCCGCCCTGTCGATCTTCTTCAAAATGAAATTTTATATCCGAACGATTCTGAAGTTGTTGAAGCGCCTTGCTATAATCTTCATGATCAACAATCCAAGCGTGATGAATATCTTGTTCCCCTGCCTGCATGATTGGATTTTCGGTTTTTGTAAGGATTACGCAGTCTCCACCAGAATCCATGAATACCATTCCTCTTTTGTGGTTGACCTGAATTGGTTTCATCCCCAGGACTTCTTCATAAAACTTCATAGAGCGTTCAGTATCAGTAACTGGAATGGTAAAATGAGCGAGACCTTTGGTTTGCACTAATGGCATTTCTAACTCCCTGTTTAATCGGTTAACTCGAGTTTAGAGGAATGCTCCCCAATAAAAAAGGCAGGGCTAAGCCCTGCCTTTTAGATCATTTTAAAACATTGACTATTCAGCGTCTTGGCTCTGGATATTTACTTCAATTCCTTTATCCGTAAAAAACTCGATAATTTCACCTTGCTCGGCCATTTCGCGAATGATGTCGCAGCCTCCGACAAATTCCCCTTTTACATATAATTGTGGGATTGTTGGCCAGGATGAGAATTCCTTGATTCCTTCACGAACCTCAGGATCTGAGAGCACGTCTACCCCTTTAAATTTTATGCCCATAAATGTCAGCACCTGAACAACTGTCGAAGAGAAGCCGCATTGCGGAAAAACAGGCGTCCCTTTCATAAACAAAACGACATCCGTGCTATCTATTTCACTTTGGATGCGTTCAAAAATAGGATTTTCGCTCATAATTTTTGTCCTTGTTTCAGCGTTGGCGCTTTAAATTTCTGGTGCAGAAGTTTGAAGAGCAAGAGCATGCAGCTCTCCCCCCATCCGACCCTGGAGCGCTTGATATACCAATTGATGCTGTTGCACTCGGGTTTTCCCTAAAAAAACGGACGAAACAATTGTAGCAGACCAATGATCATTATCCCCGGCAAGATCTTCTAGAGTAATTTCCGCATCAGGAATCTTCTCTTTTATTAAGCGTTTAATTTCTTCAGGCTCCATTGGCATAAATATATCCTTTTCAAATGGATTGATCAGCCCGCCATGTATTCGGGGAACCAGCCCTCGTGGGCATTACGCAAACTTTCTAATGATATAGGGGCACGATTATTTACAGTCAATGTATTCCCACCGGATTCCCCCAGATATGTGAGCTCAATACCAGACTTGTTCGCCATTTCCGCTATTATTATTTTGTCCTTTGTAGCTACTAAATAACGACCTTGGTCTTCTCCAAAACAGTAATGCGAAAGCGGTATTCCGTTAGGTTCGACAGTGATATCCGCACCACAACCCCCAGCTAAAGCCATTTCGGCTAAGGCAACTAGCAGTCCCCCATCAGAAATATCATGACATGCTGTAATGACGTGTTCTTTTATACATTGATGAATAAACTCTCCATTTTTGCGTTCAATTTCTAGGACCACAGGTGGTGGGTTGCCCGCTTCGACACCCCCAATTTCATGAAGCCAAATTGAGGCCCCCATATGTCCTTTTGTTTGACCAACCAAAAAAAGATGGTTGTCTGGGGGTAGAACAATTGATGTCATATTTCGTAAATTTTCAATTAGTCCAACTCCGCCTATAGCGGGGGTTGGCAGTATCGCTGACCCGTTGGTCTCGTTATAAAGAGAGACATTTCCAGATACGACCGGAAAGTCGAGGTATTTGCAGGCTTCCGCCATTCCTTCGATACAGCCCACGAATTGGCCCATCACCTCGGGCCGCTCTGGATTACCAAAATTGAGGTTGTCGGTAACTGCTAAAGGACGTGCTCCTACAGCAATCAAGTTTCGCCAAGCCTCTGCCACCGTCTGACGGCCTCCCTCAAGAGGATCTGCCACGCAGTACCGGGGTGTGCAATCGGTTGTTATCGCGAGAGCCTTTTCTGTCCCATGCACTCTTACAACTGCTGCGTCTCCGCCGGGGCGTTGAACCGTATCCGTCATCACCATGTGATCATATTGTTCCCAGATCCAGCGGCGAGAGCAGAGGTCTGGGGCGGCCATCATCCTAAACAAGGCGTCTTCAATTGGGACATTATCTGCGGGGGTTGATGTTGGAAGGGGTGCCGGGGGAGGAGGTTGCACCCAAGACCTCTCATAAATAGGCGCCTCGGAGACTAAGGGAGGAACCGGAATATCGCATACTGTTTGCGTCCCACTTTTTAATACGAGGTGATTTGTATCAGTAACATGACCGATGATTTCGAAGTCTAAGCCCCACTTTTGGAAGATTTCTCTTGCGGTTATCTCGCTCCCAGGCTTAATAACCATAAGCATTCTCTCTTGGCTTTCGGAAAGCATAATTTCATATGGGGACATCCCTTTTTCCCGCACCGGAACCAAGTCCATGTTGAGCTCAATTCCAACTTGACCTTTTGAGGCCATCTCAACTGAGGATGAGGTAAGACCTGCAGCTCCCATGTCTTGAATGGCAACGATTGAGTCGGTCCGCATCAGTTCGAGGCAAGCTTCAATTAATAACTTTTCTGTGAAAGGGTCTCCAACCTGCACCGTAGGCCTCTTCTCTTCGGCATCATCGGTGAACTCTGCCGACGCCATGGTCGCCCCATGAATACCGTCTTTGCCGGTCTTTGATCCAACATAGACGACGGAATTTCCTATACCTGCTGCCGCTGAGTAAAAAATTTTGTCAGTATCCGCAACTCCGACAGTCATTGCATTCACGAGAATGTTTCCATCGTAAGCATGATGAAAATTGCATTCTCCTCCGACCGTCGGAACACCTACACAATTTCCGTAACCTCCAATGCCGGCTACCACACCTGAGACTAAGTGGCGCGTTTTTTCATCGTCAGGATGCCCAAATCTCAAAGCATTCATGTTGGCTATTGGACGTGCTCCCATGGTGAAGACATCTCTTAAAATGCCACCAACCCCGGTAGCCGCTCCTTGATATGGTTCTATAAAGGACGGGTGGTTGTGACTTTCCATTTTAAATATAGCCGCTTGGCCGTCGCCAATATCAATAACGCCTGCGTTCTCGCCAGGTCCCTGAATTACCCAAGAGGCTTCAGTAGGTAAACGCTTAAGCCAATGACGAGAAGATTTATAAGAGCAGTGTTCGCTCCACATTACTGAAAAGATACCTAATTCAACTAAATTTGGGTTCCGTCCCAAAATTTCTATCACTTTGGAGTATTCGTCCTGCGTTAATCCGTGCTCAGCGATCATATCATTTGTGATTGGGGGGGCATCTGTCATGAAAAAACCTTGCCTGCTAGAGCTTCAAACATCGCACGGCCATCAATGCCTCCCAATGCGGGGTCGGCTAACCTCTCCGGGTGAGGCATCATTCCTAAGACATTTTTACGCTCGTTGAATATGCCCGCGATATTACTCGCCGATCCATTAGGGTTAGCAACTTCGGAAGCGATGCCCTTATCGTCACAATATTTAAAAGCGATCCGCCCCTCAGAGCTGAGACAATCGAGTGTTTCCAGTGGAGCTACGTAATTCCCATCATGGTGGGCGATAGGCATCCTTACACACTGTCCAACTGAGTAGCCGCGAGTAAATACGGTATCAGGGTTCTCGACTGATAAATAAACGTCCCGACAAACAAATCTGAGCCCAGAATTTCGTATTAGGGCGCCCGGTAGTAGATTGCTTTCACAGAGGATTTGAAAGCCGTTACATATTCCAAGAACCGGGACCCCTTTTTGAGCTAATTTACTTACCTCCCGCATCGCGGGAGCTAGAGCAGCCATGCTGCCCGCTCTCAGATAATCACCATAAGAGAAGCCTCCGGGAACTACGATCAAATCGGCTGCCGGCAATTCAGTTTCAGCGTGCCACACCATTCGAGGTGCTGTGCCGAAGCTTTGTTTTAGCGCGACCTGCACGTCTCGGTCGCAGTTTGATCCTGGAAAAACTATGATCGCAGATAACATTATCTGATATCAATCCTGTAATCTTCGATTACGGTATTTGCCAAAAGTTTACGACACATGTCCTCGGCTTGGGCTTTGGCCCTTTCTTTATTGGTCTCGGATAACTCTAGCTCGATGAATTTTCCATGTCGTACATCATTGATACCCTCAAAGCCTAAAGAGCCTAGTGCACGTTCTATTGCCTTGCCTTGTGGGTCAAGAACCCCATTTTTGAGCGTTATATGAACTTCGATTTTCAAATTTTTTTCCAATCAGCTAATAACCAACTAGCATTAATATCGGTCGAATCGGTGCAAGCGAAAACACCAGGTTTTTTGGCGCATAAAAGTTGCTGTATTCAACCTTTCATTGTCATTCAAATAGAGTTTATCTCTGATAGTCCCGCAATTGATTAGGCAAAGAACTTTTTTTGTTTTTAGACAGCTTTTATAAATGGAGCACCATCATCCATTTAGAATCCTCTGTCATAAATCGATCATGTGAAAAGAGTTCTCAATATCAGGCTTTGCAGAAAACCGCCAAATCACTCTCGGCTTTCCTTGATATGGTGCTTCTGCAGCAATCAAACTTGAGGATGTTGTGCCAAATCCCGGGTCGGCTCGAATAAACATTGCATCTTCGGGTCCAGCACCAGTAGGCACTTCCTCGGCTCCCATTAATCTTTCCCACGTGGCCCATTCTCCTTTGTCTGGTTCAGGAGCTGGTGCTTCTCGAAAAATGGGTAAATAGTGATTAGTTCTCAATGATTTGCTGTTATTTAACCCCATCGAGGTGAGCATCGAAATCCCCTCCGGGATTTCGAAAGCATCCACTTTGGGAGCATCTGGACCGGTGCTCCTAATCCACCAAGCATCTCGATTATCGGCTACAAAAAGATTAAAGCTCCGGTATGCGGCGGGCTCTAAATCAAGCAATGCATGGGTGGCATCTAGTGCATCTGAGTGGTCAAGAGCGTCTAGGACTAATTCACCTCTACTGCGTAATCGAGGATCGTATCCTAGAGAGTTTTTTCTGTTTAGCACGGCTGATATAACCCCGTGGTCGTTCACTCCCAGCCAGGTACCGCCCGCAAGTTGGTCCATTCCTGCAACTACTTCTGGCCTATCCGGCCAGTGCCGGTCAGGAGCTTTCCACGCTCGATTCGTGTTTTCATCACGATTAGCGGCGATTAGCAGTGGCCAACGATGATCAGGCCGCCTATTGATGACTAGAGTGCACATACTGATGTTATGACCAATTTTCAGGAGTGTTGCAAAGTCGGGCCAGTTAAAAAGTTATTGGGAATTTGCAAAACCGATCAGCTTTAGAATATTCGGATGTTTTGCGGGACTACATCATTTTTTGTTACCCTGCTCTCAGACTCTTAACTCTTTTCATGGTAGATAGCGTTGAAAATGGTCCAGATATTTCTGGTTGGCCTGTATAAAAAAAACTTTTGAGACTATTTTGCGGGACAACTGTTAAACGACCCTGGTGCTAATGGCTCGCTTGGGTCGCTAGTTTTTAAGAAATTTGTAAAACGATAGCATTGGCTTAGAAGGGAGACGAGCATGACAACTATTGATGCTGATGCGCATGTGATTGAGTCAGCTAAAACATGGAGCTATTTAGGAGACGACGAGAAACATTTTGCTCCCATTATCCTAGATAGGGTATCGGGGGGTACGATACCCCAAGCGGGGCCCTCAAAAACCGATCAATATTGGTTCAGTGGAAACCACATCCAGCCCAAAGATAACGCAGATACGACCAGTATGGATGAGACTTCGCGAGAAATGGGAAATGTGGAGGCAAGGCTTGCGCATATGGATGAACTGGAAATTGATATTCAGATTTTGTATCCGACAATCTTTCTCGTTCCGACGGCCAGAAATTCTGCTCAAGAGGTTGCCCAATACAAAGCATACAATCGTTGGCTCGCAGACATCTGGGAAATGTCAAATGGTCGATTGCGATGGGCGGCGTGTGTTCCTACGTCAGCAATCAATTTGGCCGCCGAAGAGATCGCTTTTGCTAAAGCGCACGGGGCTTGCTGTGTCTTTATGAGACCATTTGAGTGTGATCGTTACATTGGTGATCCATATTTTGATCCCTTGTTGAGAGCGGCGGCTGATCATGATTTGGCTATTAGCATCCATTCTGGAAATGGAAGCAAATATGATAATCTTTTTCATGAAGGTCATAATTTTGGTAGATTTAAACTGGCAATGATTTCAACCTTTCATTGGCTTCTTGAAAACCAAATACCTGCTCAGTATCCGGATATAAGATGGGCTTTTATCGAGGCCTCATCTGCTTGGTTACCGTATGCTCTTGGTGACGTAGAAAAAAGACTTTCGCGAAAGGGCAAAAGGCTTTCTGATGATCCATTAAGGGAAAACAATATTTTCGTTACCGTTGAATTATCTGATGATATTCCCGCAGTCATAAATAGGGTCGGGGATAAAAACTTGGTGGTCGGGACAGATTATGGTCACACAGATACATCAGCTCAAATAGAAGCTTTGAGAATGTTAAGGGATAGAGAGGGTGTGGCAGCCTCAAGCGTAGATCAAATTTTAGGGCCAAACCCAGTGAGGCTCTACTCTTTATAAGAATTTTTAGAAAGTAAATTGATGGAATATCTGCATACAATGGTCAGAGTGACCGATCTCGAAAAATCACTCAAATTTTATTGTGATCAGCTCGGTCTAGTTGAGGTAAGGCGCGTCGATAATGAAAAAGGTCGCTTTACACTTGTTTTTCTCGCCGCAACCGGCGATGAACACAACGCGAAAACACATCGTCGGCCGACTATTGAACTGACCTATAATTGGGATCCAGAGGAGTACACTGGTGGTCGTAACTTCGGTCATTTGGCCTACCGCGTTGACGACATTTATGCTGTTTGCGAGAGGATAATGAATTCAGGCACCAAGATTAATCGACCGCCGCGAGATGGTCATATGGCATTTATTCGTTCGCCAGATGGGATTTCGATAGAGTTATTGCAGAGGGGTGATGCTTTGCCGCCACAAGAGCCTTGGCTGTCGATGGAAAATTCGGGAACCTGGTGATCAATATCAGGGCTTTGCAAATCAAACGCATTGATTACGAATTTTTGACACAAATCTTAAAAGCAGAGCAGTGGTAACTATGGCGACTAGTTTTTAATCAAATGAAGAGTTTGCCGATTTTACTCGCACATAATGAATAGTGCTGAATTCAACGGGGCTCTGATGATAGATTTCCATTAAGGATCTGAGTTGAAAAAGAATGAATTTCAAGGTCTCGGCTTGACCAAGCCGCTTTTTAGCAGGTTGAGCAGGCGAAACCATTTAAACCCGACACCTATCCAAAAACAGGCAATACCTAGTCTCCTTGAAGGGAGAGACCTGTTGGGCATTGCTCAGACAGGAACCGGGAAAACTGGCGCATTTTCTTTGCCTATATTGCAAAAAATTTTGGATCTCCATTGGCGGGTTAACCCTCATAGACCAAAAGCACTTGTACTTGCCCCGACCCGTGAGTTAGCAATTCAAATCGGACAAGAAATAGAGGCATATAAATCGGGCTTACCAATTCGTCATACGGTGATTTTTGGTGGGGTCAGTCAAATAAAACAAGTAGAGGCTCTCAAAAGGGGCGTACATATAATCATCGCCACTCCCGGACGGTTATTAGACCTAAAGATGCAAGGCCAGCTTGAGCTTTCTGAGGTACAGATTTTTGTGCTGGATGAGGCTGATCGGATGCTGGATATGGGATTTATCCGCGATATTAAAAAGATCGCACCGGCTTTACCTGCGGTGAGACAATCAATGATGTTTTCAGCCACGATGCCTCCCAAGATTGCTCAATTGGCGGAGGAGCTGCTTGTCGAACCGGTTCGTGTCGAGGTCTCTCCTCAGGCTAAGCCAATTGAGCAGGTGGCCCAATATGTTTGCCGTGTTCCTGCCTCAAGAAAAAGGCGAGTTTTGGAGGAAATTGTCGCACACCCGAATTGTGAGCGGGTGATTATTTTCGTGAGAATGAAGCACCGGACAAACAGAATAGCAGACCAACTTCGAAAGGTCGGTATAGAAACTGAGTCAATTAACGGTAATAAAAGCCAAAATGCTCGTCAAACAGCACTAAGAAGATTCAAGGAGGGACAGATACAGGTTTTGGTCGCGACCGATATTGCCTCTAGAGGAATAGATGTTGATGGAATAACACACGTAATTAATTATGATCTACCCAATGAGCCGGAAGCCTATGTCCATCGAATTGGTCGCACCGCGAGAGCGGGTAAGCACGGAACAGCTGTTTCTCTGTGCGATGATGGCGAAGTGCATCACCTCAGATCTATAGAGAAATTAATTGGGGAAAAAATTTCATTGGTGGAAGAGAAGGGTGTCGCACAATTATTAGACAAAGGGACAGGCTTCTTTGAGCCCAATGTCCAGAAAAAGAAAACTCGTAATAAGACGCGTTAACTTATTTTGTTTCATCCTCAACTGTTTGTTTCATAAATTTAACAAAGACGTCCACAATCTCAGGCTCATGGGCGGCCCATTGAGCCCACTCGATAATAGGTACATCTTGATCTTGAATAGGAAGTTGATGCAGTTGGCTCCCCTTGATGCGTTCATGGACGATTTTTCCATTAATTGAAGCGTGCGTATTGTCGTTTCCGGGTATGATAATCGTCGGCGCTTTTATGGTTGCCAGTTCTTTATCGCTCACTCCCATTACTGGTAGACCGCCACCTGCTACAAAAAGAGCACGAAGGCCTTCCATGACATCGATAAAATGTTGTGGTTCCATCGCCATTAGGGTGGTCTCGTGCTCTGGATTTAGGGCAATCCTTCCTTTGTAAGCATCTGTAGCACACACACCCGCCATTCCATCTGCTTTGGCGGCACGAATAAACTGATCATAATAGAGATCCGGTAGCCGCTTGGCAGCAAAATCACCTCCAGTTGGTCTGATTAGCAACAAGCCGCGGGTCACCGCAGGATATTTGACAGCAAATAACATCGAGGTACGAGCACCTGAACTAGAACCGCTTATAAACGCAGGTAATGCGTTTAATTTATCCAAAAGTTCATAAAGATCGTCTGCCCATGTATGTTCTTCAGTTTCATTCGCTTCCAACAGAAGATCACTCGCACCAGTGTTACGTCGATCATGGAGTAACACACGAAAATCGTGGGCAGCGATCTTCTTGGCAATTGGAATGAACTCATCGAAGGGGCGCCGCCCTCCCGTTGTAAGAGCCATCCAGGGCCCCTGATCGCCAATGACCTCATAACGAATCTTTAATCCGCGCACATTCTCAAAAGGCATATCTCATCCTCAAATTATTGATAGGTTTCTGCACATCTCCAAATATTCCCACCAACCCTACCTGGTCTTCAAACTAAATTCTTTACCTTGAAGTGAGCTCAGTTTTTGTCTCGTAAGCTTTCAAATATGTTCTATGCCTGTTTCATATTATGAAAAGACCCTATCAAAAATCTTGTCTACACTTCTAGTATGATAGGATAAATCGAAGAGACTAGCTAACCGCTCCGCGCTTATGTTTGCGACAACTTCAGGGTCTGCTTGCAGCTCGGTTAAAAAGTCCGCGCCTTCCTCCCAAACTCTCATGGCGTTGCGTTGAACGGCAGAATATGACGCCTCTCGGCTCATGCCAGCCTGAGTTAATCCAAGCAGAACCCTTTGCGAAAACACCAACCCTCCCAGAGAGTCTAGGTTTCTTTTCATCATATCCTCGTAAACTACGAGCTTTTCAATAACAGCAGACATGCGTGCTATTGCAAAATCCAGGGTGACCGTAGCGTCGGGGCCAATCATCCGCTCCACAGATGAATGAGATATATCTCTTTCATGCCAAAGAGCGACATTCTCCATAGCTGGGATAACGGCAGAGCGAACGATGCGAGCCAAGCCCGTTATATTTTCTGTTAAAACAGGGTTGCGTTTATGCGGCATCGCGCTGGAACCTTTTTGTCCCGGTGAAAAATACTCTTCGGCCTCTCTCATCTCGGTTCGCTGCATATGACGAATTTCTGTGGCTAGCCGTTCCAGCCCGCTCGCGATTACCCCCAGCGCAGCGAAAAAGGCCGCATGACGGTCACGGGGGATAACTTGTGTTGATACAGGCTCTACCTCAAGTCCCATTTTAGCTGAGACATATTCCTCTACCCTTGGATCAATGTTTGCGAAGGTGCCCACGGCGCCCGAGATGGCACAGGTAGCGATTTCTCTTCGGGCCACCACCATTCTCTCTCGATTGCGAGCAAATTCCGCATAATGCCCGGCGAGTTTAAGACCAAAGGTGGTTGGTTCCGCATGTATGCCATGACTTCTCCCAATGCAGAGAGTGTTTTTATGTTCATATGCTCTCTTTTTTAGGGCTGCTAGTAGTTCGTCTATATCCTTAATTAGTATATCCGCAGCCTGACTTAGCTGGACTGCGAGGCAGGTGTCGAGAACGTCTGATGATGTCATACCTTGGTGAACAAATCGGGCCTCCTCACCCACATGTTCTGCAAGGTTTGTTAAGAAGGCGATAACGTCATGTTTGGTCTCGCGTTCAATTTCATCAATCCTATTGATTTCCCATTTTCCCCGTTCCCAAACTGCTTTCGCAGCGTCTTGAGGGATAACTCCTAGCTTCGCTTGCGCGTCACAAGCATGTGCCTCGATTTGAAACCAAATTCGGAATTTATTTTCTGGTTCCCAGATGGCTGCCATCTCTGGCCTGGAATAGCGGGGGATCATGTCATTGGCCTTTGTTTAAGTCTTTACCTGCTCTCCCTACCGATCCAAGGGTGGGGGTGTCAACTTTTCTATTAAGACATTGGTCGATTTGAGACGTTGTTTGAAGTTTTATTCGGCAACAGCGAGAGGTGGCCCTAGTTCTCGAGTTTCAAGTTGGCGTTGCCACATTGACGCATAAGATCCGCCGGATCGGAGCAATTGTGGATGGTTTCCCCGTTCAGTGATCCTTCCGTCTTCAAAAAATAAGATTTCATCGGCATGGACTATGGTTGATAATCGATGGGCGATGATCATTGTTGTGGTTCCTCTAGATATTTTCATAAGATTTTCTTGGATAGCATTTTCTGTTTGGGAGTCGAGAGAGGAAGTCGCTTCATCGAAAAGAAAAATACGCGGCCGTTTCAGGGCCGCTCGTGCAATCGCTACTCTTTGTTTTTCTCCGCCTGAGAGTTTGAGACCGCGTTCTCCAACCAGGGACTCGTAGCCATCGGGTAAAGCCTGGATAAATTCGTGAATTTGCGCGAGGCTCGCTGCCTCTCTTATCTCATCATTAGTGCAACCCGGACGACCAAACCCGATGTTATATCGGAGATTCTCATTGAATAGGACGCTATCTTGGGGCACGACAGCAATAGCTGCCCGCAAAGAGGCCTGATTTGTCTTTTGGATGACAGCGCCGTCAATGCGTATCTCACCAGATGTCACATCGTAAAAACGAAATAGTAGCCGACCTATTGTTGATTTTCCGGCTCCAGACGGACCTACAAGGGCCACAGTCTTACCCGCCGGCACGGTAAAAGAAATTTCATGAAGAACTGGCCGGCGTGAGTCGTAGGCGAAGCTGACTTTATCAAACACGATCTCGCCATTGCCGGAGGGCAAAGGCAATGAACTCGCACTATCAATAATTTCTGGCTGAATAGCCAACAAAGACATCATCTGCTCTAAATCGACAAGTGCCTTTTTTATAGTGCGATATAGGTGACCTAATCGATCTAAAGGTCTGATTAGCTGAAGAAGATACTGGTTTACCGCAACCAGGGCACCCAATGTCATAGCGCCCTCAAGCACTCTATTGCCGGCCGTGACAACCATAAGGGTGATACCTACACCAAGAATACTTACATTGATGAGACCCGTCAGACTGCGCCATGTTAGGGCTTTAACGGTCATCTGTTGTACCTGGGACAGGGCCTTATCATAGCGGCGAGATACAAATTCCTCATTGCCCGAGTATTTGATTGTTTCAAAGTTAAGAAGGCTATCGACCGCCTTTCCATGAGCCTCTGTGCCAACGGCTACCGCCCGCCTTTGATGCCTGCGCAACCACTCAGATCCTATTATGAGGGCGGTCAAATAGGCTACTAAGGTTCCCAACATTATGACCGCAAAGACACCATCAAAAACGATAAAGAGAACATTGGTTACGAGGATTATCTCGATGATAAAAGGTAATATTAGGAAGACTATGTCAAAAAGAAGGTCTTCTATCGCTCGACTTCCGTTATCGATTATTCGGCTTAAAGAACCCGTGCGCTTACCCAAGTGAAATCTTAAAGATAAATTATGCAAGTGCTCGAAGACCACCATGTTCACTTGGCGCCTTACTGGTTGCTCGATCCGACCATAGAGGGTCCACCTGATTTCACTGAAACACCGGCTTAACCAATGAGCAGCACCGTAGGCAACGAGCAGGCCCATTACGCCAATACCAACTGAACCCCCAATGTTTTGTTGTGATTTCTCATTAAGGGTGTCGATAACTTGGGCGAATAACATCGGAAAGGCGGAATTGAGACCGGCCATGGCTAAGACAACACAGAAAGAGGCGAGAAGCTTTAGCTTCATAGCCTTATTATCGGTAGGCCATAGGAATGGGAGAATAAGCTGAAGAGTATGACGTTCCTTAGGAGGAATAGTGGATTTAGGTACGGTCAAGGTTTGCCAGCCATATCATTTATAAAAGATAATGTACTTAATAATGTCACAACCCTCTCTATGGGGCGATCCCTATGTCATCTTTTTTGAGTAAGGTCGGACATTTTGCAGGGTGGAGACGATTATATGTTCGTATGTTCCTGAGACCATTAATGTAGATAGAGATCAGCAATTCCCATATTAGCTTGCCTGGTCACCAAAAAAAATTGCTGGGGTTTATTTTATCAGAGGACCAATTTAAAAGTTAATCAGGATGCATTATGGTCTGCATCCTATTTCCAAAACTCCGGGATCTTACATTGGCCCTAAATGATCTATGCCTGACCGAAGCCTACTTTCCTGAATTACCAGGCTTTTATGCAGGTAAGGTAAGAGACTCATATGACCTACCAGATGGCACGAGGATAATGATTGCTACTGATCGTCAATCCGCGTTCGATAAGGTTATGGCATCTGTCCCCTACAAAGGCCAAGTTTTAAACCAGACTGCTCGATTTTGGTTTGAGCAAACAGCTGATCTCTGCCCCAATCATGCGGTCGCTTATCCTGATCCGAACATTGTCGTTGCAGAAAAATTAGACATGCTTCCCGTCGAGATGGTTGTCAGAGACTATATCACCGGATCAACGGAAACGAGTATATGGCCGATGTACGCCAAAGGTGGAAGAGAGCTTTATGGGCTAAAATTTCCGGATGGGTTAAACAAAAACGAAAAACTTCCAGAGACCATACTGACCCCTACGACTAAGGCTTTGCAGGGGGAGCACGACGCACCGATAACACCCGCTGAAATAATAAAAAATGGATTATTAACCGAGGCGGAGTGGACCGAACTCGCAGAAATTAGCCATGCTCTTTTCATTAGGGGTAAAGAGATTGCGGCGAAAAACGGCCTTATCTTAGTTGATACAAAATACGAGTTTGGATTGGATAGCCAGGGTAGAATTACTCTTGCTGACGAGATACACACTCCCGACTCAAGTCGTTATTGGATTAAATCTTCCTACCAGGCTAGGTTGGAGTCGGGAGAGGAACCAGATAGCCTTGATAAAGAGTTTCTGAGGCTCTGGGTTTCGGAGCGGTGCGATCCTTACAGGGATCCAATCCCCCCAATCCCTGAAATCACGTTGATTGATTTTAGCCAGAGATATATTTCTCTTTTCGAAACGATAACAGGAGAAAAATTTCTAAAACCAGATGAGAAATTGCCCATTCAACACCGCGTAAGGCAGAGCCTCGCCACGGCTTTCCCTGATTATTTTGCCTGAATAACAGTTCCAAACGGGACACAAACGGCGCGTTGACCTAGAATTTCTGGAAATTTGTCTCTTTTTTCTTATTCTCTGAGAATTCAAATCTTGCGGGCCACAATATGGAAAATATGCCAATGTTTATGTTTTCCGCGCGGGGTGGTTCCATCCGTCTCCTCTTCCTCAAAGAACTCAATTTCAAGGGTATTGAGAAGTGCTGATATTCCGTCACGGCTAAAAAATGTAATTGTTGGATTGCCCCTCCAATCGTCTTTATCTCCATAAAGTTGACAAGATATACGACCCCCAGGCATCAACGAATATAGGATTTTATTCCATAAATCTGGGAAATGTTCTGGGGCCACTAGAGGTAGAGCAAAACTTGAATTGACGAGGTTAACATTCTCAGGAAATTCCACTAATTCAAACTTACCCAATATCGTGTTCAATTGGTTTTCTTCGGGAAGATCCTGTCGCTGTATAAGTCCAGCTATTGCGGCTGGCTCAGAGTCAATTGCGGTTACGCGCCATCCCCGACGCAATAACTCTGCGGTATCACGCCCATTTCCACTGCCCAAATCTATGGCATGGCATTCGCCTGGATCGGAACCCTCCTTTTCAAACCGGTTTAATGCCGAGATTAGGGTTTGGCGCGGGGCACGAAGCCCTGTTTCCTTATAATAATTTTCCCAATCATTAGTCATGGAAACTTATATCATCCTTTTTGTCTGCTCAGCGATGCGTTGAGGGTTTTCGATAGAATCTCAAATTTTGTCTTAATTTGCTTTCTCATGTAAGAGAAAGCGCGGACCCTGGCGATAGTCAAGCCATCTTGGGTTCGATGTGATTAAGAAAGAAGTTAAGATCTGAAACCTGCCTTGTGAATACCATTGGAGTTTGAACTAGTGAATGAGATCTTTGCCAATTTAGAGTTTTTGCCGATTGCGCAGGTGATTTTAATTGACTTGGTTCTTGCGGGTGATAACGCAATTGTTGTGGGCATAGCTGCGGCATCTGTAGACCCCGAGCATCGAAAAAAAGTTATCTGTCTCGGTGTTGGTCTGGCTGTAGTTTTACGGATTATTTTCGCTGCAGTTACCATGCAGCTTTTAGGAATCGTAGGGATCACATTACTCGGTGGCCTACTTCTTCTGTGGGTTTGCTGGAAACTATATTCTGACTTGCGAGCGCAAAACACGCCAGGGGTAGATGTTGCAGACGGGAAAAAAAAGAATGGCACAGAGCGAAAAACAGTATCGGCTGCGATATTTCAAGTGGCCGTCGCAGATATATCTATGTCGCTTGATAATGTGCTCGCGGTGGCAGGAGTGGCAAAAGATAACATGACCGTTTTGGTAATAGGCCTTGTCCTGTCAGTCATTTTGATGGGCGTAGGGGCCGGGTTAATCGCCAAATTTCTCGAAAAGTACCGATGGATAGGATATCTGGGTCTTTTGTTGATCGTCTATGTTTCCTTTGACATGATTTGGCGCGGGAGTCTTGAATTAATCGCTTATTTTTAGCATTGGCCCTCTCAATAGGAGCTTTGGTGCCGGTCCAGTTTTGGCCAATAAATTAGCGAAATAGCTATTTATTACTCTTCCCTGCCGTTAATTGTCTATTTGAGCATCTTACCCAGTCACCTAATATTCGGCGTTTTGCTCTAGGAGTTGTATGGAGGACAGTGCAATCCTAATGGCGATAACGTAAAAATTTCACAGCCATCCTCTGTTACACCCAAAGAATGCTCAAATTGCGCGGATAGAGATTTATCTTTGGTAACCGCTGTCCATCCATCAGCAAGAATTTTGCAGTCAGGTTTCCCTGCATTGATCATAGGCTCGATCGTAAAAAACATTCCTTCAACTAGTTTTGGTCCTTCGCCAGGGTTGCCAAAATGAAGAACGCTTGGTGGCGTGTGGAAAACCTGACCTAGTCCATGGCCGCAAAAATCTCTGACGACGGAGAAACGCATCGGTTCGATGTAGGATTGAATGGCGTGACCGATATCGCCCAAGGTTGCACCGGGTCGAACAACATCTATCGCTCTCATCAAACTTTCATACGTAGCCTTGATTAACCGCTCTGCTTTTTTATTTATTTGACCAACCGGGAACATGCGGCTGGTGTCGCCATGCCAACCATCTACGATCGGCGTAACGTCTATGTTGACGATATCACCATCACGGAGAATGCGGTCGCCAGGAATCCCGTGGCACACAACGTGATTGACTGATGTGCAAATAGATTTGGGAAAGCCCTTGTAATTTAACGGTGCCGGGATTGCCCCATGGTCTATCGTATAATCGTGACACAGCTGGTTTATCTCTTCTGTAGTCACCCCAGGCTGAATAAAAGGTGTGATGTAGTCGAGCAGCTCCGCAGCAAGTCTCCCTGCCTTCCGCATACTCGCGAATTCCTCTTTGCTGTGCGTGCGATACTGTGATTGAGGCGAACTGTTCATTTTATCTTCTTGCCGCTAGAAAGTTTTTTACCCATCGCATGAATAGCCTTCGACAGCAAGAAATTGGTTTAAACGTTGTCCGATGGTTCAGCGTATCGACTTTCCAATTCGTCTAGCAAATCGATGCCTACTAATTGGTTATGTTCTTTAAATGACATAAGAAGATCTGGTCTCTCAGTCGTCTTTTCAGATTCGAGCATTTGAGAAAAGGCCTCCATGGCGTTGGACATGCCTTTTACCGCGCCAGTGCTCATTAGACGGGGATAGCTGACCATAGAAACCCCAATTTCTTGCAATCTTTTGGGGTGTATTAATGGCGTGGTCCCCCTGGTAAGTAACCCGAGACCCATATTAACAGCCAACGGCTTGGGCACATTTGATGCCACGTTAATAATATCCGCCTCAGACAAAAGAGCATCGGCAAAAAGAAGTGTGGCGCCAGCTTCAGCGTAAGCGTTGAGTCGGTCGATCGCGGCGTTTATTCCCAGTGGACCGGCTGCATCGGTTCGGGCTTTTATTATAAAATCAGGGTCACGTTTCGCATCAACCGCGGATTTAATTTTTTGAACCATCTCCTCTGCAGGTATCACAGATTTTCCTGCCAAATGACCGCATCTTTTTGGCCAAACTTGATCTTCAATCATCACAGCGGCGACACCGGCATTCTCAAAACCTTTGACCGTAAAATTTACGTTGACTGCGTTGCCGTACCCCGTATCGGCATCGGCTTGAAGCAATAAATCATCAGACAGAGAGGCCAGCATCCTGCAAACTTCTACATTTTCACGATAGCCCATAATGCCCTTATCCGCCCATCCTAGGTGCGACTCAGAGACTCCAGCGCCTGAAATCACCGCAGATTTATAGCCAAAATTCGCTGCCATGCGCGCGCTATATCCGTCATAAACGCCGGGACATATGAGTATTTCTGGGGCAGAAAGCAGCTTAGATAGTCGTTTTCCTTTCGATTCCATCTCAAATTCCCTCTCATCTGGATCTTCGAAATCTTATGCGCAGCATTATAGTCCAGCAACGGGCTAGTGCGTTTATCACCGCTGGGCTATAAAATGTGTAAAAATCCCAGGTTAAGTTATGCCCAAAAATGAAATTTATACTGCTTGTCTTATTTTAATAGGAAATGAACTGTTATCAGGTAGAACCCAGGATAAAAATCTTGCCGTTATTGCAAAAGGCTTGAACGACATGGGCATTCGAATGATGGCGGCTCATGTGATACCTGACGTAAGAGAGACAATTATCCAGACTATTAATACTGTACGGGCTGAATATGATTATGTTTTCACGACTGGCGGGATTGGCCCTACCCACGATGACATAACGACCGAATGCGTCGCTAAAGCCTTTGGTGTCAAAACATATGTTGACTCCGAAACAGCCCAATTGCTTAGGGCTCGTGTGGAGTCTCGTGGCGAGGAAATGAATGACGCCCGGTTGAGGATGGCGACTTTTCCGGTGGGGGCTGAGCTCTTAAAAAATGAGATAAGCGTTGCGCCAGGATATAAGTTGGAGAATGTCTTCGTTATGGCGGGTGTTCCCAAAATAATGCAGATGATGTTTGAGGAGGCCAAAAGCCATCTAAAGGGTGGTGAAACCGTAAAATCTCGAGGGATAGCGATTGATTTGGGTGAGGGTACAATCGCGGATCCGCTTGCCGATTTGCAGGATCGCTACCCGATGTTAGACATTGGTTCCTATCCGCAAATGCGTGAGAATGTTGGTTTTCGGGTCTCCCTGGTGTTGAGAGGTATAGATGAAGAAATTCTTGACCAAGCTCATGCCGAATTAATGGCCATTTTGGCGGATCTGGGTGGAAAGCCCATTGAAGAGGATCCTGAGAAGTCACAGGGATCGGCAGAGCCAGATATAAACGGATGAGTTTAGGACCAATCATACTGGGTATTGGGTTGGGCTGTGGTCTTTTGCTTGCCTTTGTTGGACTTCGACGAATGTTTAATAAAAGTCTTTCAGAGGAGGAAAGAAAGCGCGGTTTTTGGCCGATGAATTCTGGGTTTGCTCTTGCCTGCCTTTCCATGTATCTCATGGCTCGGTTGGTTGAACCCAGTGCTGGCTGAATTAAGCAACTGCGCATGGGTCTGACGAGTGGGCTTGGAAGCATTCGGGCCGTCCTCCGACAGAGAAGTTACGCTTGGTATATCAGCGGTTCTTCAATCGCCTTAGTTGGAATTTGGGCCCAAAGAACTACGGTAAGTTGGCTTGCCTGGTCACTTACAGAGTCGTTTTTTTGGCTTAGCTTTATTGTTGTTGCGGACTTACTTCCTGCGGTACTTCTAGGCCCGGTCGCAGGTGTCATAGCGGATCGGGTAAATCGTCAAAAAATGATGTTTAATACCCAAGCTCTAGGTATGATCCAGGCTTTTGTTCTCGCCGGGTTGGCCTTTATGGGTTGGTTAACATATTGGGGGCTTTTTGTATTAACGCTACTGGTTGGAATAATCTGGGCTTTCAATACAGCTGCTCGGCTGTCCTTGGTTCCTAATTTGGTTGAACGCCATGAAGTGCCATCGGCAGTCGCTCTTGATAGTGTGATGTTCAATGTTGCGCGCTTCTTGGGTCCGACGATAGCTGGTTTTCTTTTCGCAACACTAGGACCTGGTATGTCGTTTCTGATTAACGGGATAACCTTCTCTCTTTTTCTTTACTGTTTGCTGCATAGTAAAATGATTAGGGACGAGCGTGGAAAAAGGGTGAGCTCGGGCATGGTTGAACAACTCCGTGATGGACTTAATTACGCGATCAGGCATAAAGGTATTGGTCCGATTTTGTTAGTTGTAGTTGCTGTGGCAATAGGAATTAAACCGGTACTTGATTTGCTTTCGGGCATAACAGAAACAATTTTCCAAGGTGGGGCGCTAGAGTTTGGTTGGTTAATGTCTTCTACTGCGGTTGGGGCGGTTATCGCGGCATTCTGGTTGGCGCAGAGGGGATCCTTTAAAGGGCTTACATGGATCGTCCTGACCTCTGGACTGCTCACTGGTATCTTTGCCTCCTTAGCCCTGTCTATCATTGACTGGTATCCCTTAGGTTTAGCCGCCGGTTTCTTTCTGGGTGGGGCGATTGTAATTGCAGGCACCGGGACACAAACTCTGATGCAGAATGCGGTTGATGGAGCTTATCGAGGTAGGGTCATGAGCCTTTACGGAATGATTTTTCGCGGAGGACCAGCTTTAGGTGCGATAGTGATAGGAGGACTCGCAGAGAAACTGGGAATAAGTAATGCTTTATTCGTTGGTTCGGGTCTCTGCGTTTTCGTTTTTATTTGGGTGTTCAATCGACGCTATGAAATGGCGAAGGCCCTCGAAACACCGGAGCAATCTTGAAAAGGATGGTAAGCAACCGGTTCGGCAAAGCTCTTGGGGCTTGGACACAAAGAAATTTTGCTTGGTATATGTCGGGCGCAGCGGTGTCCCTCTTCGGTATGTGGGCACAAAGAATTGCAGTTGGATGGCTGACCTGGGAGCTAACCAATTCTGAGCTTTGGTTAGGTTTAATCGCTTTTGCTGACCTTTTCCCAACGGTCGTGATTACTCCCATTGCCGGCGCAATAGCGGATCGCACAAACCGTCTCTGGATGGCAAGAATTAGTCAATTTCTTGCAGGATGCCAGGCATTTGTATTGGCGTGGATGGCTTTTAACGGCCACTTATCTGAAGCAGAGGATGTCTGGTGGCTACTGGCTCTTTCTCTATTTCTCGGCGTGGTGATGGCTTTTGCTACAGCGGCCCGCTTATCCATGGTTCCCTTGCTGATGCGGCCGGAATTTGTCCCATCAGCGGTTGCAAATGATGCAGTGATATTTAATTCGGCGAGGGTGGTGGGACCAATGCTTGCTGCTTGGATAATAGCTACTTGGGATGCAGGAACCGCATTTTTTATAAATGGTTGTGTATTTATGGTTTTCGTCTTTTGTTTAATGATAGTGAGACTTCTCAGAGACGAGTCACAAAAATCTCGGGGTGGAAATGTAATCAGCCAGACAGTTGATGGGGTTCGTGCAGCAGCTCAACATCCCGGAATTGGTCCTCTTCTTATCGTTCTTTCCGCTGTGGCAGTCGGCGTAAAATCTTTTTTCGATTTGTTACCAGCAGTTGCAGATGAAATCTTTGGTGCAGGGGTCGATGGTTTTGCCCAACTCGCTGCTTCCGGGGGCGCTGGTGCAGTAATCTGCGCTATTTGGCTTGCGGTTAGGGGTCGCCTGGAGGGTCTAACCACCCTAACTTTGGTTTCAATGATAATTGGGGGTTTGGGTCTCGTTGTTATGTGTCTAACAAATTATCTGTGGTTAGGCTTGATAGGCGCCTTCTTCGCGGGTGCAGCAGTAACTTTATCGGGAACCGGGACGCAAACACTAATGCAAAATGCGGTAGAAGGGCATCTTAGGGGTCGAGTGATGGCGATATATGGTATGTTGCATCGGGGTGGACCGGCCCTGGGAGCCCTCGCTATGGGTGCGGCAGCAGAGATTATTGGAGCTAAATATGCAATCATTGGTGTTTGCATTTTTGTTTGCCTACCCGTCTTGGCGTGGTCCTGGCCAAAAAGAGAAAAAATGGCGAAATCTTTAGAAATGACGCGCTGAGGAGAAGGAATCTCTTACCTTCACGGAAACGATAAAGCTGACTGTGTCAATTAGGAATTAATTCATGGGAGAGAGCCCAAGTAAACCTCAGGCATTTAAGGTCGTACTTCAAAAAAATTATGGCATTTATACCGCGGGTAGCACAATTTCTTTGTTTGGCATGTGGGCACATAAGCTGGCAGCAGCATGGCTTGCTTGGGATTTAACAGGGTCTAGTTTCTGGGTCGGGTTTGTTGCGTTTGCCGAACTCATCCCGACATTAATTTTGATGCCTTTCGCCGGTGTATTGGCTGAAAGGTATGACCGATTGCGCCTCACCATCTTCAGCCAGATATGTGGGATGGCGCAATCCTTTGCGCTTGGTTGGATGGCCCTGACGGGTAAATTCACAGAATATAGTGATGTTTACTGGTTGGTGGGCTGGTCTGCTTTTTTGGGCATTGTTTGGTCAATAAATACTGCTGCTAGACTGTCTGTAGTCCCTAACCTAGTGCGCAGGGATGATGTGCCTTCTGCGGTTGCCCTTAACTCTGCCATCTTCAACTTAGCACGAGTAATAGGCCCGGCCATGGGCGGTTGGATGATTGCTATTTGGGGAATAGGAGAGGCATTTCTATTTAATTCAGCGACATATATTTTTTTCATCATATCACTCGTTTTTGTAAAACCGGTTAGAGATGATCGACGACCAGCAAGCGGGGTGGGAGTTTTTGTTCAAGCAGCGGATGGAATTAGGTATGCCACTAGACATCCTGGGATAGGGCCGATGTTGATTTTGCTTACTGCAATGGCCATTGGCGGTAAGTCTCTATTAGAACTGATGCCAGAATTTGCAGACCAGGTATTCAATGTGGGGAAATTAGGCCTAGGTTATTTAACAGCCATGGCTGGTGCTGGAGGGCTTGTGGCAGCTATTTGGCTCACCGCCCGCGGTAGGGTGGAAGGCTTAACTGTCATTACCATAAGCGCGTTACTAATCTCGGCGACTGCAGTATTTGCTTTTGTTATTACAGATTGGTTTCCGCTTGCCCTCGGGGCGGTTTTTTTGCTTGGGGTTACTGGTATTTGCGGTGGAACAACCACTCAAACCCTGATGCAACACGCGGTAGATGAGTCTGTCAGGGGTAGGGTGCTGAGCTTATACGGAATGATTCATCGAGGTGCTCCTGCTTTGGGTGCTATACTTATGGGGGGGCTTGCCGAACTGATCGGCATAAGAGTTGCTGTCGCAACAGGTGGATTGTTGTGCGTTGCCGTATGGCTATGGTTGGTACCGAAAACATCTCGCCTCAGAGACGCTTTAGAAAACAAATAAGTGTTTTTTCTAAAATCACCTAAAAAACTTTGTATCGATCGTGATGTTGAATGTACCGTTTTTTAGGAGCAATATTAACGATAATAAAGACAACTAATAAAAGATCTAATTTGACTTAGATAAACTGATCAGAAAGACGGGAGACCCATATGGCTGAATTACCTGTAGATGCTACAAAATTTGCCGGCATGTCTGCTGAGCAGGCGGCGACTTTTCCTCGTCGTACAGTAGAAGGCGAACACCTGAGCGAAGACCAATTGGCAACTATGCCCCGGATGATTTCAACCGACTCTCATGTCATGGAACCGGATGAGCTATGGGAAGAGTTGCCACAGAGGTTGCAGGAAAATCTCCCAAAGGTTCCGTTTAGAAACTCACCGCCAGGAGCTTTGAGCGCCGATCTTCGCCTTCAGGACCAAAATAATGATGGCATAGCGGCAGAAGTTATATTTCCGAATTATGGTATGGCTCTCTATTGTGTGGATGATGTTGAAACTCAGGAAGAGTCATTTAAACTCTATAATGATTGGCTTCATGATTGGACATCCGCTGATCATAAGCGGTTAATCGGTGTTCCCTTAATTTCGGTTTACGATATCCCCGGGGCTATTAAGGAAATGCGTCGGTGTCATGATAAAGGCATGAGGGGCTCCCTAATATGGCAAGTCCCTGATCCCGCATTACCCTTTAGTAATACAGAGCATTATGATCCGCTAATTGCTGCCTGCGCAGAGGCGGATGAACCCGTGATTTGTCACATTCTTACAGGTCATGGCTATATAAAAAATGGTCATACGCGGAGTGTGGAGGGAATAAAAGAATCGACAAACATTAAAACCCATGATTCTGCAAATACTCTATTTGATTTCATATTTTATGGGTACTTCGAGAGGCATCCTAATTTGAAATTACTTTTGGCTGAAAGTGAAATTGGATGGATACCATTCCTTCTGCAGCAGTGGGATTACTACTTTGAAAGACATAGAAATTCATATCCCGTGCCAATTACGAGGAAACCAAGCGAAATATTTGCCGAACACGTTTATGGTACTTTTCTGGAAGATTATGTTGGCACCAGGTTCCTGGACTGGTGGGGTGAAAAGAATTGTATGTGGTCAAACGACTATCCCCATTTCAATATGACCTTTCCTCATTCTCGGCAGGTTATGTCCAGACATCTGAAAGGCCTCGGTGAGGATAAAATTCGGAGATATACGTGGGATAACGCACTCAGCTTGTTCAAACTGGATCTGACAGAGGAAGACAGAATAGGTCACGTTCTGCACTCCTAAAATAACTGGTAAAACCCGGGTCAAATCGCGTGTTCGCTTTGATGAGTCTTACATCAAGGTTAGCTGGTTTATCAGGTGGGAGAAGGTTGCTCGATAGAGGTAAAAGGCCTAGTTTAACGGCGCCTTTCTATAGGCTACACGGCGCTTAGCGGGCGTGGTGGAATTGGTAGACACAAGGGACTTAAAATCCCTCGATCGATAAGATCGTGCCGGTTCAAGTCCGGCCGCCCGCACCATTTCTCAGTAATAACTACGGGCATTATTGAAAGTTTTTAAAGTTGGAAGGCTAGGCCTTCAATTTGTTCAATGAAGAATGTGACCCCAATCCCTAGGCAAATTCCTGCGGCTATACGGGGTTGAAAGCTCTGGGTAGATTGGGCCTGCCACATTTTAAGGGCTCCCCATGAGACGAAAATAGCAATGATGCACTGGGTCAGTCCAAAGCCAAATAAATAAGATATAAGTGGTGCTGCTTCTGCTCCGATAATAGCTTTGCCGTAGGCCCAACCATGGAACAGCCCTGCTCCTCCAAAAATAATTGTCTGCGCAAGGTTGTTCAAAACACCGCCGAAAATTATGTAACCTGCTACTAATATTATGGATAGAGCAATTGTTATCTCGACAAAGGGCAGAGCGACACCGGCAATTAGGGCTAGGCATCCGATCAGGGTGGCGGCAACAAAGGTCGCAGCTGGCAGCTTTTTGCCTCCAAGTAAAGCTGATCCGAGGCCGACAAGGACGATAAACGCCAAATGATCGATGCCGATTATTGGGTGCCCAACACCTGATAGAAACCCATGCAAGAAATTTTGAGGTGTACCACCGCCCATGGGATGATGAGCCAGTGAGGGCGTGACAGTCATTATAAGTGCACCAACCATGTATGGCATAAGTCTTAACTGCATTTTCATCCTCACTGTTATTACGCATATAAATGCAATCACAAATTGAGCTGCATATCTACCCTATTAATTCTGATCACATAAACAACTATACGCCCGCGGAAGGACTTTGGTCTCTAGTTTAAGGGTGTTTGATTGGAATAAATATTTTAAGATACGGATTGGGGTTTTTGTTTTTGTAAACCGGACTTTTTAAGTGAGAAATACAGAACAGCCTTAGAGGGGTTAAGAGGAGGTCGAACATGAAAGCGTCAAAAGATTTGCGGACGTTTATTTCAGAGGCGCGTCAGCTCGGCCCGAATTTTTTTCAAAGAGTAGAGCGGGCCGTTGATCCAAAACTTGAAACCTGCGTCATCCAGCAAAAGTTGGCTAAAGAAGGGCGGTTCCCTTTTTTAAGATTTGAAAATGTGGTCGGATCAAATTTACCGTTGGTTTCCAATATGTTTGGTAGCTACGATCTCCTGGGTCTTGCCTTGGGGATAGACCCCGGGGAACAACGCTCTAAAATTTTGCAGGCCTTTCGAGAAAAAACAGCGAACCCTATTGAACCAGTCTATGTTCGCCAATCTGACGCTCCCGTTCGGCAGGTCATTGAAAAAGACAAGGATGTGGATCTTACAAAATTACCTCTCATTCATCACTCCGAGAAAGACTCTGGAAAATACATAACCTGTGGCGTGCTTCTCATCCGCGACCCTGACTCGGGTGTAATTAATACAGGAATGTATCGGCACGAATTGAAGACACCTAATGCAATCGGATGCATGTTTAACCCTGCCCACCATGCCGCTCATATTTATCGGCGCTGCGCTGAATTAAAAAAGAGGATGGAGGCGATCTTATTTATTGGGCATCATCCAGCTGCCCTGATTGGTTCGTTAGCAGAGGGTTCTATCGAAACATCGGAGTTAGACGTTATGGGCGGTTTGTTAGGGGAAGGTTTGGCGGTGACAGATGCGGAAACTGTTGATCTTCCTGTTCCAGCTTTCGCTGAAATCGTTATTGAGGGCTATCTTGATCCCCTTTCAGAGACATCGGACGGCCCATTTGCAGAATTTACAAATTTTTATGGACCTCATAAAGAGCAAATAGGGCTGATGCATGTTACCGCAATTACGCGGCGAGAGGATGCTCTCTATCATGATCTGGACCCTGCTCATCAAGAGCACAATTTGGCGAACGCCCTTTCACTAGAAAGTTGTGTATATGACAGCGTAAGACGCCTGGTTCCTGGAGTTACTGCGGTCTCGGTTCCAGTGGCAGGATCATGCCGGTTTATGACCTACGTCTCGATAAAAAAAACCGTCGCTGGACAAGGAAAATCGGCGGGTATAGCCGCACTAGCCGCAAATCCCAATATCAAAACGGCGATTATTGTGGATCACGATGTTGATATTTATGATGACAGTAGGGTCCTTTGGGCAGTGAATACTTGCATGGAAGCGGATCGGGATCTGACGTTGATCCCCAATGCGCTTGGTTCGCATCTTAATCCCTCGGCATATGGTGAGGTCAGGGATGAGCGGGGTCCTTTGAATACAAAAATGATTTTTGATGCAACTCGGCCGGTCAACAAGTCTTTTGAAGAACCTATTCGACCGCCTGCTGACGTATGGAATAGGATTAATCTTAAAGATTGGTTATGTTGAGCACCGTTTTGATCACTGCATAAGCTATTAAGAATTTGATTGTTAATAAAAAAATCTCAAAAATACCGTTGGGTTATTGCGAAGACTTGCAGGGATTATTTTTCTAAAATTTGGCTTCCTTCCAGAAAAGAGGGTCCTTAAATAGCCTGTCCCCACCCGTTTCCTGGTCCCAAATTCTACGATGAGCTTCATCAAGCCAAGGTGACATATTCTCAACTCTCTCCTTAATGGCATTAAAATCTCTTTGGAATCCAGGTACGACTTCTTTTACTTCCTCGAGCAATGCTCTCTCATCCATTGTTTGTAATTTACCGTCTCGAATTACAATTTTGCCATCGATTATGACGGTTCTTACACCACGCCCCCCTTCAGTGTATACAATTTGCCGTTGGGCGGAGTTCAAAGGGACATAAGAGGGATCACTAAGATCTATCAATGTTATATCTGCAGCCATTCCTACTTTAAGCATCCCAATCTTATCTTCCATGAGGACCGCTTTGGCCCCTCCCTCGGTCGCAGCTTTAAAAGCTTGCGGGGCTTGCGCTGGGCCAGCTTCTTTGTGACTAACTGCAACCATCAGACAGAATAATTTCATTGCTTGGAACATATTTTGAGCGTCTGAGCACGAACAGTTATCGCAGCCCAATCCCAGGCTGACCCCTGCGTTTTCCAATGCTAAAATAGGCGGTATTCCCGATTTTAGCTTAAGATTAGAGAGCGGATTGATCACAACCTTTGTTTCGGTGCGCGCTAGGATCTCTATTTCCTCTTCAAGCAACCAAACCGAATGGGCCAGATTTAGCCGGGGACCCAATAGGCCCTCTGACTCAAGCCGTCGAATGAGCGATCCCCCGTGTTGCGGATATTCCTGCCTGGCCTGAAGGGCCATACCTTTACTCTCGTAAATATGAGAGAAAATGGGAAGATTAAAGGCTTTTGATAGGTCAACTGTCCTTTCTATCAGTTTTGGGGAGCACCGTTCTGGAGCGCTTGGGCCCAAAGCCCATGAAATTCTAGATCCTGCAGCTTTGGGTTTTAGCCAACGGTCGACGAAGTATCCCAATTGGTCAAATTCAGGGTCGGGCTCAGCAGCGGTGGAGAGACTTCCGTGCATTTCTTGTGGGAAAACTTCTTTCCAGAATGGAATAGTTTCAATGCCTCTAATGTCAGCATATTGGAGCGCGACCACAGCCCGTATCCCAATTTCTTCATATGCCTCGATAACGGCTTCGAGATGATCGGGGTCAAATGGATAAAGCGTGACCATATCCTGAATGCATGTCATGCCTGAGCGAAGACACTCCAGGGCTCCTATGAGTGTGCGAGCTCGAATTTCGGCACGCGACCGTTTGGGATATTGTGGCGGCAGAGCTAAAAGTCGCCAAGTTTCGAGGGGAGTTTCCTCCATCACGCCCTTAGCGAGGGTATCGTGCGAGTGATAGTGCGCGTTTATAAAACCGGGGATCGCTATCATCTCTGAGGCATCAATCACCTCAGCATCAGCAACAAATTCCTTTTCTACCAGGTTTTTGCCAATTTTCGAAATTTTACCGTCACGAATAAAAATGTCTGCCACGGGCGGTTGATGCGGATCGGCGTTCGGCGACATTACTCTGGCGCCGGTAATCATCAAATTATTCATTGCCTGCGGTTCTCCGGATGAATTTCGGGATGTTTTTTCATAAGCCAGGCTATCCAGAACATGAAAATTGCTGATATTACTCCCATGACATAAAAGCCAGCCTCTAGGCCTATGAGGCCTGCTAACCACCCTAACATGACTGGCCCGAGGACTGAGGTTACGCGATTGGCTGTTCCTCTCAATCCAATAGCCTGACCCTTAGCTTCAGGTCCGGCGGTTGCCAACATAAGGTTTATTACAAGCGGTTGATGTACTCCATTTGACAAGGTTCTCAGGCAGGACATGAGGCAAAAGCCGATATAGGCCGCTATCAATGGCGATATTTCGATGAGCCACCCTATGCTTGTCCCAATCAAAGTTTTTACGGGTGGACTCGAAATCAACGGCGTAATGCAAATAATTATCAAGGCGACGAATACCGAGGTCCACAAAATCCAATATGCTTTAAATCTCCGGCGCAACGATGTTGCCCAGAGGGATCCGGCAGCCGCGGTCGCGGATGACAACGCGACTAAATAACCTATGAGGGTTGCAGAAATTCCTTCTACTTCTCCCAGCCAATAAACAAAAAACGTACTGTTAATATTATTACCCACATGCACCATCATGCCTATCAAGACGGTTATCGCGACCGCTGGTACCGATAAAAGGCGAAAGGAGGCGAGATAATCTCCCAGTCTTGGTGTCAAATCGCGTAATTGGATCGGGCTCACAGAGGTACCATTTTCTTTTGCAGTCCTCTCACGTGAATTTGGTATTGGGGGTAACATTAACGTGCAAACCAAATAGCCAACCCCACAAAGCCCAACCAGGCTGAATGCCGCCCAGGGGCCGGCTAAATCCCAGGTATGACCAACCACTGGCGGCCCTACAATATGACCAATCCGAATTACGGCTCCGAGCCGACCCGCGTAACGTGTTCGGCCCTTTAAGACCTGTCCGACGAGGGTTTGCGCGCCCATCCAGCCGATAGAGTCGGTCATTCCAGAAATCAGTTGGATTAGGATAAATGCCCAGATAAACGGCAGCGCTGGATACAGAAATGGAGTCACCAGAGCAGCTATACCCATGGCGAGAAGGACTCTGTTGGTGCCGATGCGATCCATCAGTACCCCAGCATGGATTGAGAAAAATAAGGATAATGCGGGCCTGCATCCAAGAGCTATGCCCGCTAACAAGCCGGCCTCCAATCCCAAGTGTTGTGCTGCAAAAAGCGGCACAATTGGCATCAACATAAAGTGAGTGGTTGTAGCAAATAAGCCGATACCATAGATGGCATATTCGTGCCGAAATGGAATGGGCTCTTCTGGCTGTCTTTGATTTGCGATTGTCTCTTTCTGGGTCACAGACCTAATTTTAACTGAAGATCATAGATTTGATACCTTTGATATCCAATTAAACGGGGTTTAAGTGACCCTTATCGGATGTTAGTGTCCGAGCCATAACAAAAGCCCCAAATAAGGTTAACTTATCATGCGCGCAGTAGTCATTGATGAATTTGGTCCGGTCGACTCCCATAGACTAAAAGAAGTTGATCCTCCCCAGGTCTCAGACGGGGAAGTGCTTATCGACGTCCAGGCGATCGGGGTGAACTTTCCCGACACGTTAATGATGCAGGGGCTTTATCAGACCAAACCGGCCAGGCCCTTCACGCCGGGCAGAGATATATCAGGCACTATTATCGCAGTCGGAGATAATGTGACCAAATTCAAACCGGGTGATCGTGTAGTGGCAATAGTGGCCTGGGGTGGTTATGCAGAGCAAGCGGTTGCGCCTGAGGCTCGATGTTTCTCCTTGCCAGACCATGTTGATTTTGAGACTGCCGCTGGAATGATAACAACATACATGACGGCTTGGGTAGCGTTGATGGAACGCGGAAACTATCACACGGGAGAAAAAGTTCTTGTGCTTGGCGCCAGCGGTGGAGTTGGACTTGCGGCGGTTCAAATCATTAAAGCCAAGGATGGTATTGCGGTCGGGGCATCTTTAAGTCAGACAAGTCGTGAAATTGTTTTAGAGAATGGTGCGGACTTTGTTGTGGACCTTAGTCGAGCGGAGCCCAAGGAGTCTCTGAGATCTCAGGTATTTGAAGCCGTTGGCAAGGGAGGCGTGGATATATGCCTGGATCCAGTTGGGGGTCAGTTTTTTGATGCGGCTTTGAGAGCCTTAGCGTTTGCGGGGAGGATTGTCGTCATAGGGTTTGTTGACGGTATCCCAACAGCAAGGCCAAATTATTTTAACGTGAAAAATTTAACCATGTCGGGAATGGCATTAGACCTTCACTTTAGATTTAAACCAGAGATCATAAGGGCTGCAGCTGAGGATATCTTTCGGATGTATGCAGAAGAAAAAATAAAACCACGAATTTCAACGCGGGCACCTCTAGAGAATTGGTTGGATGTTGTATCTCAAATTGGCAAAGGCAAAAGCGCGGGTAAGGCCGTTATGATCACAGGACGTGGGTAGATAAGATGTCAACGCGAACAAAGAAGATTATTGACGCTGCGATCAAACGTGGTCAAAGAACATTGACCGAATATGAGAGTAAGAGAGTACTGGCAGCCTACGGAATTCCTGTGAGCAGGGAGGTTCTGGTGGCTTCAGCATCCCAGGCGCGTAATGCGGCGAAAAAAATAAAATACCCAGTTGTCTTAAAAGCCTGCTCTGCCGACGAAGCGCATAAAACTGAAAAGGGATTGGTGGCAGTAAATTTATCCAGTCAAAAAGAGCTGAATGAGGCATGGACTTCTCTAAATAAAAAAGCTGGTCGTGGATATGACGGTAACTGGTTGGTGCAAGAAATGGTCAAAGGTCCTCGAGAGATCATGATTGGGATGCACCGTGATCCGGGCTTTGGTCCATCTGTAATGTTTGGGTTGGGAGGAATTTTCACCGAGATATTACAAGATGTCATTTTTCGTGTTGCCCCCTTAAGAAAAAAAGATGCCCGCGATATGCTGAAAGGGATAAGGGCTCATAAAATACTTGATGAAGTCCGCGGCATGCCCGCAGCCGATAAGGAAGTACTCGTACATGCTCTAATGGCCGTTGGGCAGATTGCCTTAGACCATCCTGAAATAGAAGAAATTGACATAAATCCCTTGATTTTGAGAGGTGCAAAACCGATCGCTGTTGACGGATTGATTGTGCTTTCAGGGGTCTAAGCCTTTGTCCTCAATTATGGAGAAATTTTTCAATCCGGGATCGGTAGCGGTAATCGGGGCATCAGGTTCAACTGGCAAGCCAGGCAACGTTGTCTTGAGAAATATGTTGGATAATGGCTACCAAGGCGAAATTTTTTTGGTTAACCCCAGAGGTGGAGAGATCGAGGGCCGCCCGGTAGCCAGATCGATTGACGAGCTACCTGCGGGCATAGATCAAGCCGTTGTGACATTGCCTGCGGGATTGGTGCCGGAAACAGTGCGGGCATTGGGTGTAAAAGGCATTACGGCAGTTGTTCTCGCTGCCAGCGGATTTGCAGAAGTTGATGAGATGGGAGAGGGGCTTCAAGCCGACTTGGCCGAGGCAATAAGAGACTCTGGTGTAAGAGTTTTAGGTCCCAATACGACCGGTCACATTTCCGTACCCGCCAATTTTACCTCAAGTTTTTTTCCCGTTGGTGAATTGCGGAGGGGCAGTGTTTCCTATATCGCGCAAACTGGCAATTTTTGCGGCATTTCTATTCGGCATTTATTAAGCGCTGAAAATTATGGTGTAGCCCGGTCTTGTGGATTAGGAAATAAGGTTGACCTCAACGAGTCTGATATTCTCGAATTTTATGGCCAGGACCCGGAGACTAAATCCATTTTTATGTATCTTGAGAGCGTTGTTAACCCAACGCGGTTCTTGAGAGTTGCCAGAAGAGTTTCTCAACAGAAACCAGTATTTTTATTGAAAGGTGGGGCATCCGATGCTGGGGCACAGGCGGCTTTAGCACACACCGGCTCATTGGCAGCTGATGGTCGCATAGTTGATGGAGCAATAGAGCAGGCGGGTATAACAAGGCTTTCGAAGTATTCGCAACTCTTTCATGTTGCCAAAGCTTTGGACGTTATGGCTCTTCCGAAGGGCAACCGGGTTTCTTTTCTCTCTCCGTCGGGGGCGTTTACGGTTTGTCTCACCGACGTCTGTCGTAATCTTGGACTGGATGTTCCAAAATTAGAGGAGAAAACGAGGAAACGATTGCAGGACCTAGCGCCGCCTTTTATTCGAATGCGGAACCCCGTAGATATATTTGGATCTGTCGGTATGCACGGATACGAGGTGGCTTACAAAGACGCTCTAGAAGCCGTACTTATCGATCGTAATATAGATGCGGTCGTCGCTATACTTATGCTGACTACCGAGACTGGTATCCCCGACCTGAATTTTATTCCTCAGTTGGCTAACCGTTATCCAGCAAAACCGATTTATGTTACTTTCATGGGCGAGCACAAACATAATATTGCTGCTAAAGAGCTTTTGGAGCCGGAAGGGGTTCCATGCTACCTGGAGGTTGAGCAGCCATTTGAGGTTTTGTCCCTGCTCGTTGATTGTCGTCGCAAAATGCGGAGAGCATAAATTATTTTATGACAAAGTGGGCCGTACGCTAGATTGAGACGAGGAAACGTTATGGCAATTCGACAAGGCAAAGACTATTTAGAACGAATTGCTAATGACGGTCGAGAGGTCTGGTGTGATGGTGTCCGTGTCGCAGACGTCACAACTGATCCGCGCTTTTCGGGCGGAGCCCGAACCATGGCGGAACTATATGATCTACAGCACGACCCGAAACTCACTCCAATTTTGACTGAAAAAGCCGCGGAGGGGGACGGTATTTTTGGTCTCTCTCATAAACAGCCACGTACGACAGAGGATTTGGTTAAGCGCCGTAAAATGGTCAAAGTTTGGAACGATCATACTTGTGGAATGTTTGGCCGCAGTCCAGACTTTATGAATGTAATGATTGCGGCGTATGCGGCTGCTTATGAGGCGTTTGATAGTGGGGAATCAAAACTAGGAAAAAATGTTCTGGCCTTTCACAGAATGATCAGAGACCAAGATCTTTCATCCACGCATGCCCTTGTCAGCCCCCAAATTGATAGGACTAAGGGTATAGATCTTCAAGAGAAAGATATTGCAGCCCGTATAATATCAGAAAATGATCGTGGTTTTGTCATAAACGGAGCTCGTATGCTTGCCACCTTGGCAGCGATTGCAGATGAAATTGTTGTAATGCCCGCGCCTTCCTATCCACTTTCCGATTCTGAGGAGGCAAAAGCGCATGCGTTCGGGTTCGCCATACCGGTTGCGACAAAGGGTTTACGCCTTATAGCGCGGCCGACGACTGGCCATCTTAATTCGGGGTCAAATATGGATTTTCCTTTGGCCAGCCGACTTGATGATAGTGATTGTATGGTCGTCTTTGACCATGTTGAAGTACCCTGGGAGCGTGCTTTTATCTATCGTGATGTGGATGTCTACAATGGCGTCCAGCGGACTACCCAAGTCTCTGTTCAGACTTCGCACCAGTTTGCGACCAAAGATCTAGCAAAAGCAGAATTCATGAGGGATTTGGCGACGTTCCTCGCGCATTCAACAAATGTTGATCAATTTTTGCACATCCAGAATGGTTTGGCGGAACTCATAAATTGTGTTGAATTTGTATACTCTTGTATTGTAACAGCCGAGAAGGAATGTCAGCCAGGACCAGGCGGTACGGTTATTCCCCGCCGTGAACCCTTGCAGGCAGTAAAATTCATGTTTCCGCCGCAGTTCAGACGCGCCTGCGAGATTATCCAAATCATTGGGGCCGGGGGGCTATTTGCGAACCCGTCTTACGCTATGTTCAACAGTGATTTGAAGGGGGATATTGAGAAATATTTTCAATCAGCAAACTTGGAATCCAGGGAGCGTATCAGGCTTTTTAGGCTGGCCGTGGATGCGGCAGTGAGTTCTTTTTCGGGAAGGCAACAGCTCTACGAACGGTTCTTCGCGGGAGATCCAATTCGGGCTTCAGCAAATTATGCGAAAACATTCGATAAAAATCACTCAATAGAACGTATCACTAGTCTGTTGGATCGTTGGGAGTCCGAAGAAAAGAATTAAGTTGGTTTTGACCGTCCCTGGTCAGGGGATATCTGTAAGTTCAATTTCGTATCCATCCGGATCTCTGATAAAAGCAATTTTACAATTTGGATTGCTTTCAGTTGCTGCGGGTTCCTCGGTAAATACGACTCCTTCTGTCTTAAGACGCGCACAAAGTTGATCAATATCAGGCACGCTAATGTTGATGTGCCAATAAAGATTCCCTAACTCAAAATTGTCTGGAGCAGTGAAGTCTTCAACTAGTTCTAACGCGTGAGTTTCTCGTTCGGTTCCATAACCAACATACGCCGCTTTGTGTTGCCTTGGAACACTCTCTCTAATCCGCGCCAATTCCATTCCAAGCACACGTGTGTAAAAATCTATCGAACGATCTAAGTTTCTAACTTTTAAAGCTGTGTGACGAATTCTTGGTGCTCTGGACATAATCTTTAGCTCAATTAAATGTAGTATTTAGCAGTCTTTCAGCATTTCCTTTGCAGATTATTTCTAAATCCTTGCGCTCTAGATCAAGGGAGTTTACCGCCTCGATCGTTTCTGCCGCAGGAGCAAAAGGAAAGTCCGTTGAAAATACCGTGTGATTTGACCCAAAAAATTTTAAGCCACATTCTATGCCGATTTTTGCCCCGAACATGGCGGTATCTGCGTAAAAGTTTTTAAAGTATTCCAGGTGGGGCTTTTTGAGTTTATTTAGTAATCCCGAGTAATCTTCATCAGTCGTCCTGGCCCCAAGGACATCCATGCCAGGACCAACACGGCCATCAAAGAACGGGATCATACCTCCCATATGGTGGGTAATTATTTTAAGCTTTGGATATCTATCAAAAAGTCCCCAGTAAACAAGTCGGGACATAGCAACCGAGGTTTCGTAAGGCCATCCGAAACACCACCACATTTCAAAGCGCCCTTTTTCTTCAGATCTGTAGTCAGACATTTCGCTACCGCGGGCCGGATGCATCCAAATGGGTAGGTCAAATTCTGCCATGGCTTCAAAAAGCGGATCGAATTTTTCTTGATCCAAAGGTTGTCCATTAACATTCGTAAAGATTTGGACACCACGGGCGCCAAGGTCTCGGATACTACGATGAAGCTCTTGCATTGCCGCATCCATATCGAGCATGCACAAAGCTGCTGAAAAACCTGCAAAACGATCGGGATACTTCAGGCAGATTTCTGCCATCGCATCATTAGCGGCGCGCGCCAACATAGTGCCGGTCTCAGCGTCCGTAATATCCTCAAGAGGAGGATTAGGAAGATTTACGATTTGCTTGTAATTGCCAAAGGCATCCATAAGCCTAAAGCGCTCGTCCATATCCCAAACAGGCTTAACTGCCTGCATCCGTTGCCCAATATTTTCAAGTTTGGGCGTCGCTGCTTTCATCCTGTCGAAATAGTCACCAGGAAAAATATGTGTGTATATGTCGATAAGCATGTCCCACCCCCCAAGCTGTTCACTTGGAAAGTATTGCCGAGTTTAGCCAGCCGGGAAAGCCCCGAAGTGGGTGTTACGTATTAACGGTTTTATTTTTACAGTAATCCAAAACGGCTCTCACCATACCCACATAACCTGTGCATCTGCACAGATGGCCTGAGAGAACTTCCCGAAGTTCTTCCTCGGAAGGGTCTTGGTTTTCTTTTAAATAGGCTGTCAAAGACATCAGGATTCCCGGAGTGCAATAGCCGCACTGGAGACCGTGGTGTTTCTTGAAGGCTTTTTGTAGGTCGGAAAGTTCACCATCAGCGCTTGCAAGACTCTCTGATGTATCTATTTGACACCCATCGATTTGGACTGCGAACGTCAAACAGGCTCTGGTAATGTTTCCGTCTACTAACACTGTACAAGCTCCACACACACCGTGCTCGCAGCCCACATGACAGCTTGTTATACCGATTTCATGAGTAAGAAAGTCACTGAGGAGCATCCTTGGTTCAGCGTATCCCGATACCTCCTTGCCGTTCAAAGTGCATGAGACAGGGTGTCGAGCATCTTTACTTAATTGCGGCATTTTCTAGCTTCCTCAATTGTTTTCTTTCCCAAGCGTCTGACTAACTCTCGCCGATACCTTGCTGACGCATGGATGTCATCATATCCGCCCAAATCCCAAGCAAAAGTATTAAGAGCGTCTTCCAATGAACTATCGTCTAAATCTTCCCATTCACGAACAGCAGGTTTATCTGCGACGCCGCCTACACCCAGCTTAATTTTATTCTTTGCTGCTACAGCAGCGAGGGCAACGATTGCATAGTCGCCGTGTCGCTGTGACATCTCCCGGAATGCGTATCCCACTCCTTTTTCAGCAATCGGGTACCTAGCTGCAGTCACCATTTCGTCGGCGCGCTTTGCCACTGAGAGCATCCCAGTCTGAAAGTCTGAGGCTTTTAGGATACGGCTTCCTTTGGACGAAGATAAAACCACTTCTCCCCCTAAAGTAGCTAAACAAAGTGGAAGTTCAGATGAGGGGTCTGCGTGAACCAGAGACCCGCAGACTGTGCCACGGGCCCTAGTCTGGTAATGACCGAGCACCGGTAACGCCTTTGCTAACAGAGGCAATCTTTCGCCAACTTTATCCCAGTTTTCCAATTCACACTGACGGGTCGCAGAACCAATTTCAACCATCCCGTTTTCTTCTCTGATATACTTCCGATCGGCTATCTTCGAGATATCGATTAAAATCGATGGTTCGACCAAACGGAAATTGAGCATTGGGACAAGAGACATTCCCCCAGCAATTAGCCGAGCGTCTTCTCCACCTCTGGAGAGCGCTTCAGTTGCCTCGCCAACTGAGGCAGCTTTTAAATAATCAAATCCCTTTGGTTTCATGATTTAAGTCCCAGAATACGCTTAATTAAGGTCCAGAGCCCATTGGTAGGGCGGCCAGGTGAGCTGCCGCCGTTTTTCTGTCCCGTGATCTGTGCTGTAAGCCTATTGAAAAATTGCTTAACCAGGGCTTTAGCTGCCCCTTCCAACATCCTTCCTCCTACGGAAGCTACCGTGCCGGAGAGTTTGATTGCATAGTCATATGTGACAGTTGTTTTGCCATTCTCCTCCGACAGCACAACATGACCCACCCCGCTTGATGTTCCGAGTACACCCTCGAGCCCTCCAGAGAGCGTTGTCGACTTGCCCTCAACAATATCAGAGAGTGCGACCTTTGCCCTGAACTTACCTCTGACTGGTCCAACACCGAGTGATACCTCAGCGTGATATGAATTCTTTTCAACTTCATCAAGTTTGTGACACCCAGGGATAACTGCGGCTAAGGCCTCCGGGTCGAGGAGAGTTTCCCAAACTTGATCTGCGGGAGCGGGGACCATTATTTCTCCTTCCCCTCGTAACAGTCCGTCATTAGCATGGCTAAGCTCGGCTTGGTCGCCGGAGGGCGGAGGAGGTTCCTCTCCATGCACGATACGGGCTACCTTTGATGCGATCAGTGGGAGCGTGAGGTCCTGTGCTCCGGTTGCATCAGCGACAGCATTAGCTATGCAAACCGGGGTGGACATACAATTTCCTTCCCCAATACCTTTCGCTCCGAGCGGCGTAACCATGGAAGGACTCTCCATGTGGATTATTTGCGGTTCCGGCACCTCATGGATTGTCGGAACAAGATAATCGGCAAATGTTCCCGTTTTAAAACTACCATCTTCACCGTAAACAAACTCTTCATAAAGAGCACATCCCACTCCCCAGGCGAAAGCCCCGTATACTTGACCATCTGCTATCAGTGGATTGAGTAATGTCCCGGAGTCGTGAGTTGTCACGTATTTGTCGATTTTTACTGCGCCCGTGTCTCGATCGATTTCCACCCCGCAATAATCAAACACGAAACCATAGGTCAGAGATGTGTTTATTTGATCTTTTTCATTGGGACTTTCGAGTTCTGGTGGGGACCACGAGCCGGTTTCCCTGACGCAAGGTTCCATCCCCTCTGGCAGCGCGCCAGGCGTCCAATGGGCAGCACCAGCGGCACGATAGAATTTAATCGAGTTCTCAGGGTTCGCGGTGTCAAACACCGCGCCATCCGCAAAACCGATCTGTTCTGGTGGTACATTGAGCGTCTGGCTCGCAATCCGTGATAATTTATCTTTGATTTTCTGAGCCGCTTTGAAGCATGCCACGGCTGTTGCTGATGAAAATCTTGATGAATAATTCCCGGTCGCGATCGACCAAGCGTCTTTTGCTGTATCAAAATCTAAGTTTACCTTGATACTCTCAGGCGTCAGTCCGAGTTCATCCGCCACAATTTGGGATAAGATAGTTTGGTGACCTTGCCCCTGAGGTATAGAGTCCGCTGTTACGCTCACCGTGCCTAGGGGGTCCACTGTTATGGTTGCGTTCGCAGCGGCGCCCCCCTTTGGATTTCTCTGTCTCTCTTCATGGGGGAGGATGTTCGACAGGTAGCCCATGTTTGATTGAGCTGGCTCCACAATTGCCGCGTAACCTATTCCGTAAAGTTTCCCCTCGGCTCTCGCTTGATCACGGCGTTTTTTTAACTCAGCGAGGTGGCCTTTCTCCACCCCAAGTTCCACTGCCTTTGGGTAATCACCAGAGTCTAAAAGTGCGCCGGCTGCAGCGCGATAAGGGAATACTCCTGCTGGCACAAGGTTCTTTTTTATGACTTCCAGGGGGTCCAGACCAAGTTCAACTGCTACTTTATGCATTACCCGTTCTATGCCGTAATACATCTGCGGTCCGCCAAATCCGCGCACCATTGCAGAAGGACATTTATTAGTAAGAACCACTCGGTTGCGAACGGTCATGTTTTTGATGTCATATGCACCGGTGAGAATTCCGTGCATTCGATAGAGGGGTCCGGGCATTGGTGCCCTCAGGAACGCCCCATAATCGTCTAACTGATCGAATTTGAAACCTGTCACAGTGCCATCTGATTTGCACGCCGCTTCTAATTCAATCACGCGGTTCGGGGCCGCAGCCGCGGCGGCAAGATGTTCGAGCTTGTCCTCGACCCATTTTACCGGTCTACCAACCCTTTTCGAAGCAAGGCATATCAAAACGACATAGGGAAATATTTGAACCTTTATTCCAAAGCCCCCACCCGACCACTGAGGCATTCTCATCCTAAGTTGAGAATTTTTTACCCTTAAAGCCATCGACATTACAGGATGAGAGGTAAATGGGCCCTGATAGTTCGAGGCAACGTCATACAGGTCCTCACCTGGGATGTATTCAGCGTTTACCACAAACCCTTCGAGCGGTGTTTGTGAATTTCTAGGGTAACGAATCTTTACCTTTACGATTTTGTCTGCTTCCGCGAACGCCTTTTCTGGTTCGCCGTAAGAGAACTCACGGGTTGAAACAACGTTGCTCCCCGCAGCCTCGTGCACTACTGGAGCGTCTTCTTTAGTCGCTTCCTCTTGATCTATCGCCGGGGCAAGTGGGGTGTAGTCCACTTCAATTAGTCCCACTGCATCCTCTGCGATATATCTGTCACGGGCGATAACTATGGCAACCGGTTCTCCGACGTATCGCACGCGCCCTACAGCTAATGCCCACTGGTTAATGGGCGCGCGGAGAACAATCAGGAAGGCTTCTGACATTTCCTTTATATCATCGCCCGTAAGCACATCTAGAACGCCGGGGTAGGCTTTTGCTTTGTTTATGTTAATCGAGTTTATCTCGGCATGGGCATGAGGGGACCGCAGGATGGCGGCATGGGCCGTGCCCGCTCGCGTTGGCAAGTGGTCGGAATACTGGGCTTTCCCTTGCAGCAGTATATCGTCTTCTACCCGCTCTATTGGGCTTCCGACATATTTAATCTTTTCCTTCGCTGTCGCCATTATTTCCTCAACACTGGTAAATCACTCCAGACAGAGCCGAACTGAGTGGTTAGATCGCACATAAGGCAGGTCCTGATCAACCCACAGGGAAAAGTTTTGAATACTGCGAGGATGTGAGACATTAGAGTCACAGTGCAACTTGTGGAAGTTTTCGACCATGAAAGATAATACGGTTCTCGTCGATGTATCGGTTCACCCAAGTGACCTAGTTTTTTCCGAAAATTTTAACGCAGCAGTGCCCTTTATTGATCGTCACCTTGAAGACGGAAGAGGCACAAAACCTGCAATTATTACCGAACGGATCACGTGGACCTATGAAGATCTCGCTGTAGCCGTTAATCAGGCCGGTAATTGCCTCCAATCAATGGGCCTTGCTAAGGGCGATCGATTAATGATGGTCGTGACCGACGGGCCTGAATTCATCTCGACTTTTTTTGGTTCGATCAAGATAGGAGTTATCCCTATAGCCGTGAACACCATGCTTAGAGCACCTGATTATTCTTACCTAATTTCCGATTGCTCCTGCAAAGGGCTTGTCTACAGCGCAAGTCTCTCAAATGCCTTATTGCCCGCGTTGGAGGCGAGTGAGCATAAGCCCTCTTGGGTCTCGAGCTTGGAACAATTTTCACAGGATGCATCAAGCAAGAATAAATACTTAAATGCTGAACCAGCGACGGCAATGAGCGAGTGCTTCTGGCTTTATTCGTCCGGATCAACAGGCAACCCAAAGGGCGTGGTCCATCCTCATCGGTCAATGGTCTGCACATCCGAGAGATTTGCGAGAAATACCATTGGTTTGAGAGAAAGTGATATCGTTTTTTCAGCAAGCAAACTTTTTCACTCTTATGGTTTTGGTAATGCAATGACCTTCCCCTTGTGGGTAGGTGCGACAATTGTGCTTTCGGACAAACGCGTATCTCCGGGCACAAGCTTTGAGATAATCCAAAAGTTCGGCCCCTCTGTTTTTTTTGGTGTTCCCACTCTTTATGCGCAACAATTACATGAGATGGAGCATTGGGATCCAGATCTCTCTTCGCTGCGCCTTTGCGTTTCTGCAGGCGAAGCATTGCCCGGTGACGTTTTGCGCCGCTGGAGAGAGAAAACTGGTACCTCCATCATCGATGGCCTTGGATCAACTGAAAACCTTCATATTTTCATTTCTAACAGACCAGATGACATCAAGTCCGGAACATCTGGAAAGCCAGTGGATGGCTATCAGGTTAAATTAGTTGATGAGGACGAAGCGGAGATTAATTCACCTAATGTCATTGGCACAGTTTGGGTAAAAGGGGAGTCTGCTGCTCAGCTCTATTGGAAAAATCCAGAAAAAACGGCGCGCACGATGAAAGGGGACTGGTTGAATACTGGTGATATGTATTACCGAGATGAAGATGGTTACTACCATAATTCTGGACGTGGAGACGACATGATGAAGGTAGGGGGATTATGGTGTTCCCCATTTGAGATTGAAAACAGACTTATTGAGCACGAAAAAATCTTGGAGGCAGCTGTTGTCGCAAAAAAAGATGATGATGGTCTTGTGAAGCCCGCTGCCTATGTTGTGCTAAATGATGCCGGGGACGCGACTGAGTCTCTTAAAGAAATTCTTGTTCAACATTGTCGGGCAGGGCTGGCCCATTATAAATATCCACGATGGTTTTATTTTGTGGCTGATCTACCAAAAACAGCGACAGGGAAGATCCAACGTTTTCGGTTAAGAGATCAAACTCAGGATTAAAATCAAATAGGGCGCACGAAATGGCTCTATCCAAAGTTAAGTGCCACTGTGGCGCTATTCGATGCAGGCTCAAGGCGTCTGGGAGTTCAATTTACGCGGGCCTTTGTCGCTCCGGGAGGTGTCAGAGCATCACAGGCCCTGGGTTTGTATTCAATATAATATATCGAAGAGGGAAATAGAATTTGAGGAGAAATTGACGTTTTTTGAGAGTGACAAATATGAAACGACTGTCAGGGACCGCGGGTTTTATTCTATTTTAGGTCGAAACGTTTTACGTCAGTCTGAGGCTTGGACAGAAAATTCTCTGCTCTTTGCGGGCACGTTGGGGGATCTATCAATTTACTTACTACGCATGAACTTTGTTAGCGGTCCGCAATGCAGTACGTTTGGAAGATGAACGAAATTCGAGAAATTAAAGATGGGAGTTAAGGAGATATAGAATGCCCAAAGGTTATAATACTTTGAATTCGCCGTATGGACGCAAAGCGCGCGTTGCAGCCATTGAAACAGGGCAACCAGACGTAATAGATTGGTGGTTTATGTCGCGAGAGGAAAGGGCGAAAGAGGTCCCGGCTCTTAATCCTCTGGGAAAAATACCTGCATTGGTATTGGATGATGGAACCTTAATTGTCGACTCACCTGTGATCGCTGCTTGGGTAGATGCGCAGCATGACGGCGTAAAGCTCATACCTGATCAAGGAAATGAACGTTGGGCTGTATTGAGCCTCGAGGCTCTTGGAGATGGTCTGGGAGATGCTGCCATAGCTGCAGCTCTTGAAAGCAATAGGCCAGAGGGTGAGAAATCTCAATCTGCCATTGAAAGAAATATATCAAAGGTTAACCAAACATTATCTTATCTGAACGATCTAGCTAACGAGTTTAATGACCCTCCCAAAATGGGAGAAATCTCTGTGGCCTGCGCTATGGGATATATGGAGTTAAGAGGAGTGGCAGAAGGTTGGCGCGAAAAATTTAGTAATCTTGCAGCCTGGTATGAACGCATCCAGCAACGCGAGTCTTTTAAAGAAACTGCTATACCAGAGGGTTACTGAAGAGAACTTTGCCGGTGACCGGGGGGTCTCAGGGCTGGAAAAAAGCGCTCTCCTCTTGAAACTTTGGGAGAGCGCTTTTGTTAATTAACGCCCGTACTTAGCCAAGGAGTTAACCCACCCATGCATTCTGGACTTCATCATGCTGATTTCGTCTTTGGAGAAGAAATCGGAAGGATTGACCTTGTCTACGGGATATTGCGGTCGAAGGAAATCGCTCTCGAAGCCGAAGGGTACAGTAGCATCGATTCCCATTCCCCCCTCAAAGACTGTATTTGACGCGGTCCATTCCTTCCCACCTGCTGTCATTCGTTCAGCAGGCATGAAAGTTTGACCTCTGCCCCCTGGAAGAGGGTTGAGTATGTCGGTGTGAGGGTTAACTCGAGTGGTTAAATTCCACATTATGTCGTCCATATCATACATGTCGACATCTTCTGACACTGCGATAGCCAGCCTTGCACCTTGAGATGTCGATAGCATTGCCGAGAGGAAATTTCTCTGCCAGCCCTCATCTATTTGGCTTCGCTTTTTAACTTGTATGATGGCCCCACCCCAGTCTGTCATCGAGTAAGGGATGTTTACGTCGATACAAATACCGGGTTGCATGCGATTGCAAAGCTCGTATATCGCTGCTTCCCTTATCATGGTGTCGATGTTGGCTTCATCCAACATGTGGACACCAAGAACAAAGCTGATTGGTTTTGACTCCGGTTTTCGCATCGTAACACCAGTACAATGGAAGGTGGGTGCCTTGTAAGCCTTTCCCATGTAACCCGACCATTCGGGGTGGAAATGATATTTACCTTGTTCACCGGTTTCCTCCGCCTCAGCGGTCTCAAATCGGCGGTCACGCGGGTTCACATAGCCCTCTAGCACGATTTCTGCGTCAGCAAGAGCCAGGGCATCGACGGTTCTTGCCTTGACCATGCGAACAGCTTCGCCCTGCACAGCACCAGCCACTCCAATCTCATCACAGCCTTGGGGTAGTATTACGTAATCGAAACCTGCCCCCGCAAGCAGTGTACATGAGGGTGGGACACCAAAGCACATTGTAATTGGGACCGGTTCATCGTCCTTATAATGCTTTGAAACAACTTGCCACATGTGGCTACCAGGAGAGATCTGAAAAGTCCCCACATCGCCCCAACGGAAATTCATTCGGTTATATCCGAGGTCAGACCCCCCATCAAAATATTCTCCGGAGACGCAGCGTATGCCTGATCCTACGGTTAATTCCGTGTCATATTCCGTGTGTCGAACCGGGACAATGTAATCATTGACATTATTTGGTCTTTCAATGACGACCTCTTGCGCCGGAGCGTCATTTTGGTCAATCACTACCGGCGGGATTGGATTATTTATAGCTTGTGCTAACTTGATCGTTCGATCCGTGTTATCGGCCCACCCGAACATTTTATTGACAACGTTAGTGTCTGAGAAAAGATTTGTTACAACCCGGTTATTCGGTTTACCCTTTATATTATTAAAGAGAATTGGGCAGGACCCGTCGAAATGTTTCTGAAGTGAGATAATTTCCAGATCTGGGTCTACTTCTTGATCTGTCGTAACTAGGTCTCCCTCCGCTTCCAACCAAGATAAAGTCGATCGAAGGTCTCGAATTTCTTTTGGTGCAGGCCTAGCTTTTGTTTTTGCCTCGGGCATAATTTCCTCTCAGTTTTAACGTTTCGCCACTGTTTACGGTAGACTAGCGGAGTTCGCAACTCAATTTGGGTGGACAGAGCTATTTGCTTTATTTAGAACGTCTGCGTCATTTGATTGAGGGGAGAGGTTTGTTGAGAGTTTTAGTGAATGAGGTCGGAATAAACTGTGATGTCTCAGGAACAGAGGGCAAGCCATGGATTACTTTCTCTCATGCCCTCTGCAATAACTTAACACTTTGGGATGATCAGGTAGAGCTGCTCAAAAACGATTTTAGGATTTTGCGTTATGACCATCGTGGCTTAGGGCAATCTGATGCGCCCCAGGGGCCATACACTTTTCCAATGATAATTGCGGATGCTATCGGTCTTCTGGATCATTTTGGAATTGAGAAAACGCACTGGTGTGGCCTATCGATCGGCGGAATGATGGGCTACGGGCTTTGTCAAGATTATCCGGATCGTATCGCTTCACTTATAGCGTGCGACTCGCGACCTGACGCTCCGCCTGACTATCAGGATTATTTTCAGCATAGAATTGATGTAGCTGAAGCTGAAGGAATGGAAGGCCTGGTCGAGTCTACAATAAGTCGTTGGTTTACGCCCGAGTCTGTTTCTAAAAACATACCTGTCCTTGATAAGGTTCGAGCAATGATCCGTTCCACGGATCAGACAGGACATGCGGGTTGCTGTGAAGCCTTAAAAACGCTCGCTTTTGGGGCGCGGCTTGGAGAAATCACAACCCCAACTCTAATAATTGGAGGGGAAAAAGACAAAGGAGCGCCTCCTGAGGCTCTGGCCGCAGCTGCCAAGGCCATACCTGGGGCACGTCATGTCAAAATTCCGAATGCGGGTCACATCTCAAATTTAGAAAATCCAAGCGCATTTAATGACGCTCTTAAAAGTTTTTTATCGGAACTTTGAAGGTTCATAGGCAAGGCGTTTAGGGCCTTGTCGACGATGCGATACCTGATCTGATAAAAGGCTACTCTGTCGAAATAACCCTTGTTAACTCATCCGGCATGCTAAGTTGGGGAAAGTGGCCTGTATCCAATTCAAACCACTTGGCTTTCAACTTATCCGCAGCACGGCGCTGATGCTCAACCCCGGGTCGACGGGCCTGCATGCACCATACGACGCTCGCCTTCCATTCTTGATTCCAGAAATCTTCGAGGATCACAGGTTCTTGAAAGCATCCTATGGGATGTTGCGTGGATCGGTCTGCAGCCCAAGATGCAAGTTCTCCTGGCATGTCTTGAATGAATCGGTCATAGCGGTCTTGTCGAGTAGGACCTGTTACCAAATCTGTAACGACGGAGTGATGGCTGCTGCCAGTGATGTCTCTGATACACTCTCCATCAAACAAAGCCAGCGCATCAGCAAAAACAAGCCGATCTACCCGATCCCTTTGCAACTCTGCGACACGAGCCATCACCATTCCTCCAGCGGAAGCTCCAACCAGGGTTATGTTCTCCATATCTTCCGACCACAGAAATTTTGAAAGCTCTTGGGCTTGGGTTTCTGTCGTGATCCCTGGACGAATATGCATGGCGCGTTCCCCACATCCATCCAACGTAGGTACAATCACATGATGGCCTTCTGCTCGCAGTCGCGATGCCACCAATTTCCAAATCCATCCTCCCTGGAAAGCTCCATGAATTAACATAAAGTTCGCCATTATCGTTCGTTGCCTCCCATTAGTTTTCTTGAAGTTAACCACTTAAGTATTCTTTATAGTTGGCTTTCTGCAATAGCATTGTTAGTCTCCCGATATGGTCACGTCATGGCCTAAGTTTAAAGGGAGATTTTTTATGACAAGAATAAAAACCTTCGCCTCGGTAGTTAGCGCTGCCCTTGTCGGCGTCGGCTCATTCGCCGGTTCTGTAGCTGCGGATGATGTAGCAAGTTTCTACAAAGGCAAACGGATGAAAATGATCGTCGCGTCCGGTGCCGGTGGGGGCTATGACACCTATGGACGTTTGGTTGCCAGACATATCGGCAAACATATTCCAGGTAATCCGACGATGATCGTTACGAATAGAACCGGGGCAGGTGGTATTATCGGCGCGAACTACGTCGCTAATATTGCTCCAAAAGACGGGTCTATTATCGGAGGCTTGCAACGTTCCGCGCCTTTAGTGCAGCTGATGGGCTCTAAGGGACCCAAGTTTAAGGCAGCGGAGCTAATTTGGTTGGGAAGTCTTGCTAAGGAAGCCGGCGTCTGTGCCCTTGCGACACGAACAGGGGTGAAACGGCTTGAAGGGACTTTCAAGAAACAGTTCACCATGGGGGGAACCGGTCCCAATTCAACAGAATTCTGGCCAGCATTGTTCAGAAATACGATGGGTTCTCAGTTCAAGTTGATCAGAGGCTATCCCGCAACGCCGCAAATCCACATGGCAATCGCCAAGGGAGAACTTGATGGGGTTTGTCAATCGTGGGCTTCTTTCAAAGTGCAAGCCCGGGAAATGTTGGAAAACAAAACCATCACGCCGTTGGTTCAAATATCGTTGTATCCAGACAAAGAAATGAATGCTTTAGGTGTGCCTCTCCTCAGTGATTATCTGTCGAAGGAAAATTTGGCAAAAGGCATCGCCTTGGAAGATGCGGAGCTTTACTTCAAATTGACAGTGATCCCGCCAATCATGGGACGTCCTTTCGCAATGGCGCCTGGAATTCCAAAAGCTCGGGCAGAAGCGGTTAAGGTTGCTTTTGCGGCGATGACAAAAGACGCAGAGTTCTTGGCTGATGCGAAAAGGCTCAAGCGGGATATCGAATATGTGTCTGGGGATGAAATTCAAAAAATCTTGACAGAACTGTCAGCCGTGCCTCAAGCAAAAATGGCTGCGTTGAAAGACATGTTTAAGTTCACTGGACCCGTCGAAAAGGTTGTTTTGCCAATCGTCGTTGAAGCTGGAAAAGTTATTAAAATTCAGCGCAAAGGTCGACGCATTACCATTGATTATAAAGGTAAAAAGCGACGCGCTAACGTGTCTGGTAGCAAGACCGCCCTTACCGTAAATGGTAAGAAAGCGAAGAGAAAAGCCATAAAAATGGGGATGACTTGTGAATTCCATTATTATGGAAATAAAACCACAGCGAAAAAGATGATCTGTAAAGACTAAGGGTGATCGTTCGCGAAGAATTAAACCCCGAAGCGAGAGCTTCGGGGTTTTTTTATGAGAGACTCTATTTATAGGCGACTGCCAACGTTTACCGTTTTTTTAGATAAATCAAATCTATTGGTTGGAATTGTATCTAGGTCGGTACCAGTTACCCGAATGAAACGTGCTCCGTCCGGAAAATGGATGGAGTGTATATCTCCAACATCAAACATTCCGGCCATCTCTGGTTCCAATCTAAAAGTGTCTCGTTCTTCCAGGTCAGCAAAACCCTCTTTTTGACCATCATCTTTCCGATCCCATAGCGTCATATCCGTCCATTCAGCCGCTTGTCCATAGATAGCCCAGGATCGCCCGTGGTCGTGCGGTGGTCCCTTTTTACCTTCAGTATAGACATGGACCAGAACGTTGAACCCCGTGTCTTTGTCTCGGTATATTGTTCTTATCCCCGGTTCTGCACTCGGGCCACATTCAGCCGCTACAAAATTTGGGTTCTTTAATAATTTTTCTAGGTTTTGCCTGACCTTTTCTCTGCCATCAGCGCCAGGCTCAGCTTGCAAAATTTGTTTTGTATCTGCACAAAATTCTTCGATCTCGTATCCCATTTTACCTTTATCTCTATTCGGTTTTCCCTATCAAAGGATACAGATTAACCGGTCCTTATAAAAGGGGGAGGCCGGCGGGAACGCTTTTAGGACTGCTGTTATTGGTATTTAATGGCAGGAGGATAAGGAGAACCAAATGTTTGTTAACGGAGTGTGGGAAAAAGGGCTAAGGGGAGAGACCTTCCAAGTTTATAATCCTGCGACTGGAGAGGTTCTGGCTGACGTAGCAGACTGCAACCACGAAGATACTATACGAGCAATTGAGGCTGCTCATGCAGCATTTCCTAAATGGGCTTCCCTCACCGCATATGAACGTTCTCGCATACTTTATAAGGCGCATCAGCTTATGCTCGAAAGGCGAGAGCAATTGGCGAAAGTAATGACCCAAGAGCAGGGTAAGCCGATCCGCGCAGCCCTCAACGAGGTGGGGTACGGAGCAGATTTTTTGCTTTGGTACGCCGAGGAAGCAAAGCGCATATATGGGGAGACGATCCCGGCACCCCGAACGGGTCAACGATTTATCGTAGCCCATCAACCCATTGGTGTCGTCGCAGCCATTACACCCTGGAATTACCCCGCTTCAATGATCACCAGAAAGGTTGCTCCTGCCCTGGCAGCAGGCTGTACCGTGGTCTTGAAACCGGCAGAGGCAACTCCGCTTTGCGCTATTGAGATTTTTAAAATCTTGGAAGAGGCGGGTGTTCCCCCAGGTGTGATTAATCTAGTGACAGCGAGCGATCCCGGTCCAATCGGAGAAGCATTTGTCACAAATCCGCTTGTGCGAAAGATCACCTTTACGGGCTCTACCGCAACCGGAAAGCTGCTCGGAAGCGGTGCAGCGGCTCACGTGAAAAGGATTTCAATGGAGCTTGGAGGACACGCGCCGTTTCTGGTTTTAAAGGATGCTGATCCAGTCCATGCAGCAAAAGGGGCAGGTCTTGTTAAGTTTCTGAACACCGGCCAAGCGTGTATTTGTCCCAATCGTTTCCTCGTCCACGACTCCCTTGTGGAAGCTTTTACAAACGAGCTTGTTTCTCGGGTTCAGAAGTTGCAAGCAGGAAACGGGCTTGACCCAGGGATTGCAATTGGCCCTTTGGTTAACCTTAAAGCAATTGAGAAAGTCGAACGTCAAGTTGACGATGCGATCTCCAAGGGGGCCCAATTGCTTACAGGAGGACATCGTTTGACCGAGGGACATTTGAGCAATGGCTTTTTTTACGCACCAACTGTCTTGGGAGGTGTTACGCCAGAAATGCTTATTTATCGTGAGGAAACTTTTGGTCCGGTTGCTCCAATTATTTCATTTTCTGATGATGATGATTTGTTGGATATGGCAAATGATACCCATTATGGTCTAGCGGCATATGTTTATACGCAAAATTTAGCGGCTGCGATAAAGACCTTCGAAGGCCTTGAATTCGGAATAATAGGGATAAACGATATAAACCCGACGGCTGCCGCCGTTCCTTTTGGTGGGATGAAAGAGTCTGGTCTTGGAAGGGAGGGAGGAAGAGAAGGGCTTGCAGATTATTTAGAGACTAAGATCGGCGGATTTGCGATCTAAGGAAGAGAAAACTATGTCCGATGAGAAACTCATAAGAATTTTCGAGCAAATGCTCAGGATTAGGCGTTTTGAGGAGGGAGTCTTCGAACTCCATACGGCAGGCGCGTTCGGTGGGCACTATCACCTGTATATTGGACAGGAAGCAACTGGTGCCGCAGTAATTAATGCGCTCAAAGGAATAGATCCCATTTTTTCAACCCATCGTAATCACGGGCACGCAATCGCGCGAGGGATCGAGCCAGAGGCTGCTTTCGCCGAGATCCTTGGCAAAGCCAGCGGATCTCAAGGGGGACGCGGGGGTACATTTCACCTGGCTGATCCGGAGGTTGCTATGCCTCATACTTCAGCACTAGTCGGCGGTGCTGTTCCACTCGCTGCGGGTGCGGCACTGGCCGCCAAACAAAATCGAACAGGCGCGGTTGCTGTGGCTTTATTTGGAGATGGTTGTTTCGAAGAGGGCGTTGTTTACGAGACACTGAATCTTGCCAGAATGTGGCAACTTCCAGTGATGTTCATATGTGAAAACAACACTCCCGGTGCTCTTGCTAAAGCAAAGGGAGGGAATAATACCTCCAACCTCCCCGATGGCAGGGTTGCTGACACGCCCAGGGCTCTAAAAATTAAAACTTTCGAGGTGGATGGCAGTGATGCGATCGCTGTTTCTGAATTGATGGTCGAGTGTCGAAAAATTTGTGCTGAGAAATCTCAACCTATTTTTGTAGAGGCTTTTACCGAACGATGGCCAGGAAATATGTATTCGTTTCCAAGTATGGTGACTGGTATGACCGATTTCGGAATACTAAATGAGGTGGGTGTGGAGAAAAAAGAGCACTCTGAATGGTTCGATAAGGGGGATCCTGTTTTAACTTTGGCACGGGTCCTTCTAAAAAAGGATTTGATGAATTTTTCAGAAATTACGGCGTTAAATAAGCGAGTAATTGACGAGATTAACCAGGCAAAAGAGAGGGCGCTCGCAGCGCCTGAACCTGCTTTGGAAAGCTTCAGTGAATTTGTGTTGGTTGAGGAGGCTCAGTCATGACGCTAATGAGCTATGGTGAGGCGGTCGTTGATGCTCTTTACACTTCTATGAAAGAAGACCCAACGGTTACGCTAATTTGGGGTTCTCTTACCGGGGTAGGCGGACAATCCCCATTAGTAGCGAAGATTAAAGAGGAATTCAGCGACCGTATTTTGCATCCGCCAATATCTGAAGCAGGAATGGCGGGTATTGCGGCCGGCGCAGCAATGAGCGGGCTTAGACCTATCCTGCCATTTGGAACGGCAAGTTTTATGCTTCGTGCGTGGGATCAAATCGTACACGAGGCAGGGTCAGTTCATTACATGTCCAATGGCAAAGCAAGAGCCCCTATCGTTTTTCACGGTGTGCATGGATTAAGAGGTGGTGGGGGGCCACAACACAGTTTATCTCCGCAAGCGATGCTCTGGAATAACCCGGGGATCGAAATTGTTTTGCCATCGAGCCCAGCGGATGCAAGAGGTTTGCTACGCTCCGCGATCAGGAGCAATAATCCAACTGTTGTTTTAGATCACCAGAGATTAACTAAAGTCGAAGGAGACGTACCTGAGGGTGATTTTATAGTCCCGTTTGGACGGGCAGATATAAAACGAGTCGGCAAAGATATCACGATCGTAGCGGCCTCTCTTCAAGTAAAAGCGGCAATTTCAGCGGCAGAAGAACTCGTATCTGAGGGCATTGACTTAGAGGTTATTGACCTGCGCTCGCTTGTCCCGTTGGATGAAGAGACAATTCTCCAATCTGTAGCTAAAACCGGTCGCTTGATAGTAGCAGACGAGACGCCCATGCGATGCTCAATCGCTTCGGAGGTGATAGTGACCGTGTGTGAAAAGGGCTTAGATTTTCTTAAATCGCCGCCAGTCCGGATTAATCGCAGGCATGGTCACATACCCACTAATTTGGCTATGGAGGAACATGGATTGCCCTCAGTTCAAAGAATAGTAGCTGCAGCAAAGAGCCTCGCTGTCTAGTTATTCATTACCAAAGCCACGCGCCCAATTGAGCCGCGTGACTCGACGAGGGACATTGCATCCTGGAAAGATGATAACGGGAATTCCGCGCAAACTGCGGGGTTAATAAGCCCGAGATCAGCAAATGAGCAAAAACGCTCCATTATATCTCGCACGAGAGACTCAGACTCAAAGCGTATGTCTTGTGGGCTCCATCCGTAATAGGTTCCAAAATTAAGACCGACAACGGAGATGTTTTTTACAAGGACGATATTGGAAGGGATCTTATTCGCCTCACCGCTAGTGAAACCTATGGGGCATATTCGTCCTTCAAAAGCCAAACAACGCAGAGATTGATCAAATGTATGACCACCTACAGGATCGAGAATTGCGTTCGCTCCATTGCCGTTTGTAAATTCTAGAACCTTTGCACGGAAATCCTCATCACGATGAATGATTATATGATCCGCTCCGTGTTTTAGAGCTTCAGCTTGCTTCTCAGAAGAGCCAACAGTGCCAATCACTTTTGTTTTGAGTATTTTCCCAAGCTCTAATGCCGCAAGCCCAACTGCGCCAGCTGCTCCATGCACCAGAAGAGTCTCGCCTTTTTGCACATTTAACAGTCTTGGCCAAGTGAGGGCAGCCATTGCGGTTGCATAGGAATTAAAATTTACTGCTTGCGAAAAATTCAGACTATCAGTGAGATGATAAGTGTTTACCTCTTCGGAAATTGCTTCTTCAGCATAAGCGCCCCAGTCCAATGCAGCAAAAATCCGATCACCTGGTTTGAAACGAGATACATCTTTACCAACCTCTATAATTTCGCCAGCGCATTCAGTCCCTGGCGTAAAAGGAAGAGGCGGTTTTCTCTGATATTTTCCTTCGACAACTAACTTTGTCGAAAAACTTACCCCTGCTGCCTTGACTCTGATCCGAACCTGTTTCGGTCCCAGGTTGACCCTTGGAATCTCATTTATTTCCAAATTATTGAAATCTGTATACTCGGTTACCAGGAGGCCGCGGATTGAACTCATGAATTTTTATTCGAAATCCATATCTCCCTCAAATCAGGTCTCCTGACTTTCCCTCGGTCATTTTTTGGAAGCGCATCAATGAAGTGGAATTCTTTTGGCATTCGATACTCTGGAATATTTTGTGCGCAGTGCGCTTTAATTTCTTCTTCAGAGAGAATTTCACCTTCTCGGACGACTAGGTAAGCAACGATCTCTTCCCCATATATATCATCAGGGACCCCTACACCTGCTGCTTCGTAGACCTTTGGATGCGCCATCATAATGTTGTCCACTTCTACTGGTGAAATATTCACGCCTCCGCGAATAATCAGATCCTTCAATCGACCAGTCACGGTTATAAAACCCTCTTCGTCCATAACTGCCAGATCTCCCAAGGGAACCCGTTTGCCAGTTAGATCTTCCCAGACACCGTCCGCCGTCATTGAAGCTTTGGCGCATTGGGGGCCGCCCAAAGTGACTTCGCCTTCTTCGCCTTGAGCTACTGGCAAACCGTCGGCGTCTATCAGAAGAAATTCTTGGTGTTTTGCGGGCGGACCGACAGTTCCATATTTTTTCGCATAGTGGCGGTTCCCGCATACCCATCCGCCCTCTGAGCAACCAAAGAACTGCAATAAGTTGATGCCATAGGTCTCTTCAAATTGTTTCCAGCGTTCTGGTGCCAGTGGGGCGGTGGAAGAGCTCATAAGCCTTAATGATGGAACATCTGCCGCAGTTACGCCGGTGGGTCTATCGAGCAGCATGTTGATCACGGTCGGGATCCCTGCGGAAAATGTGATGTTGTGCTCTTTAATCCAGTCAAAGAAATTACTGTGCGAGAAGCGCCGCGCAAAATGCAGCGTGCAACCTGTTTCAAGCCACGGCATAAGAGACAAACCCTGTGCAGAATTCCAACCAAAGGATCTAAATTCAAGAGTTTTATCATCCTCTGTTAGCCCCAATTGGTCGATCGTCGATAAGCCAAAAGACCAATGGGCCAAATGATCGATTAGGAAATTTTTGGGTTTGTCTGTTGTTCCAGATGTACAGAAAATGGTTGCGTCGTCGGAAGAACTATAATCCCGGTCACATTCAGGAAATGCTTCGATATCATAGATTTCACAAAAAATATTTTCGGGATCAACAGCTTGCCTATGGTTGGTCCAGTTTTTGAAAGCGAATTTATCTAAAACTACACCTTCTAACATTTTATCAATATCTAGTTCTGCATCGAAGAATGCCAGCTTGCAGTCCAAATGAGTTAAAATCTCAGAAACGTAGTTGACATTCATCTCAACATTGGTGGGGCAGCATACAGCTCCGGCTCGCCAAATCCCCATCCAGAGAATCAGTTTTTCTAGTCTTTCCTCGGAGAGCAAGGCAACCCGATCTCCTTTCTGAATACCCTTTTGAACGAGCCAGTTTGCGATCCTGTTTGTCCAATCATGAAGTTCGCCAAAAGTAATGCTTTTTCGCTGTGTTAGATCAAAAAGTGCATTCTTTTGCGGATCTCGGTCCCTATACTTTTTTAATATCGTTCGGACGGACTCGAATGGAATAGCAAAATCGTGTTCGGCTCCAGGCGTTGTTCCGCCGACCTTGGGGGGCATAGGGCTTCTCCTAATTTGGGTCTCAAAATTTGCCCGGATTTTCAATATTGTGGGCAATTTGGTCAAGTAAGATATTATTTTAAAAAAGATTGATGTCTTGGGAGAGTAGAATGAATAGATCTGAGCTCGAGAGAATTACCTTGGAATTCACCAAGTTATTCAATGATGAGGATTTGAATGCGGTGCTCTCCTATTTTGCGGAGGATGCCGTTTATGTCGAATTTAATGGTATTAGGCATGAGGGGATTGCGGCTATTCGGGTGGCCTTTGAGCCACAATTTGGCGGGCATTTCGGGAAAATGACTTTTTATAATGAAGATCTACTAATTGATCCTGAGACCCAAAAGAGCTTGATTAGTTGGACCCTTACATTAGAGGAAGAAGAACGGCAGGGAGCCTATCGAGGTCTGGATATACTTCACTTCGCCGGAAAAGAAATCGTTCAGAAGCATACGTACTGTAAGGCAAAAGTACCGCTCATAACTAAAAAGTCTGTAATGATATCAAATGGAACCTGGCCTTAAATTCGAAATACCGGAAAATAAACCTCTCCGAATGCATAAACTTAATTGGATCGCTAAGAATTGTCGAAATCAGGCTTTACCGTAACCGCCCCCGCCTGGTGTCTCAATTACGATTGTTTCTCCAGCTTTTAGGGGTTTAGAGTCATTTCCTCCCATTTCCTCTTTTGTGCCGTCGAGACGAATAATAAAATTCTGCCCAGTTCGTCCGGTTCCACCCCCCGCGATGCCGTAAGGCGGTATTTTTCTGTGTCCTGACAATATTGAGGCCGTCATCTCCTCTAGGAATTTTATTTTGCGCGTTACGCCCGATCCTCCCCGGTACTGTCCCTCACCCCCAGATCCCCGCCGGATAGAGAATTCTTCCAATAATACAGGAAATCTAAATTCAAGTATTTCTGGATCGGTGAGTCGGGTGTTAGTCATGTGTGTGTGAACCGCATCAACACCATGATAGTCAGGGCCCGCTCCCGAGCCTCCACAAATTGTCTCGTAATATTGATGGTTTTTATTTCCAAACGTAAAATTATTCATTGTCCCTTGGGCAGCGGCCATTACCCCTAGAGCGCCAAAAAGTGTATCAGTGATCGCTTGTGAAGTTTCTACATTTCCCGCTACCACCGCGGCAGGGTATTTGGGCCGAAGCATGCAGCCCTCAGGAATAAGTATATTAAGTGGCTTCAGGCAACCAGCATTAAGGGGAATTTCTTCGTCCACAAGGGTTCTGAAAACATACAATGTGGCCGCGACACAAATTGCGCTTGGAGCATTAAAGTTATTGTCTTGTTGATCTGAAGTTCCATTAAAATCTATTGTTGCTGATCGATCTTCACTATTTACCTTAATATTTACGCAAATTTTGGCACCAAAATCTGTTTCATATTCAAAAGAACCATTGCTTAGTGTGTCAATTACTCTTCTGACGGACTCCTCTGCATTATCCTGCACGTGCTGCATATATGCTTTCACGACGTCGAGGCCAAAATGGTTGACCATTTTTAGAAGTTCTTGCAAGCCTTTTTCATTTGCAGCAATTTGGGCTTTTAGATCTCCCAAGTTGTGATGAAAGTTTCTTGTTGGGAATTTGCCCCCAGAGAAGACAGACTCTGCTTCAATTTCTAAGAGATTTCCTTCGGAAACAAGTTGGACGTTATCGAGTAAAACTCCTTCTTCATCAATATGTTTTGAGTTCGGGGGCATGGAGCCAGGAGTTATGCCTCCAATCTCCGCATGATGTCCCCTTGAGGCGACTGTAAAAAGTAATTCGTTTGATGAATCGTCAAACACGGGCGTAATAACCGTAACATCGGGCAAATGAGTGCCCCCGTTGTAAGGAGTGTTCAACATGAACACGTCACCTCTTTTGATCGTGCCGCGTCGTTCACGCAATACTGTTTTGACACTTTCACTCATGGACCCCAAGTGGACTGGGATATGGGGTGCATTTGCAACCAAATCCCCTTGGGTGTCGAAGATAGCGCAGGAAAAATCGAGTCTCTCTTTGATGTTAACAGAGTAAGAGGTGTTTTGGAGCACGCCTCCCATTTGCTCTGCGATGGACATGAACAGGTTGTTAAACACTTCTAACATCACAGGGTCAGCTTGTGTCCCAATAGCTACCCTTTTTGGGAGAGCAACAACTCTATTCATTATAAGATGATTTGAGGAGTTAATTTCTGCCCGCCAACCCGGTTCTACAATCGTAGTCGCGTTTGATTCAATTAGAATAGCAGGGCCATTTATTGAAGCTCCTGGTTTTAAATCATCTCGTTTAAAAATTCCTGTCTCGTGAGTTCGCCCACCGCTAAACATTGGGACAATCTTAGTCGGCTTCGGGGTGTCTAATTCAGATTCAAAGTTTTGTTTGTCCTCGATTGTTTCTCCTGGCGCTATTACCTCAAGGGAGAGCGCCTCGACGATTAAATCTTTTTCCGGTGATATGAAGCCAAATTGTTGTTGATGCACTAATTCAAAATTGGTCTTCATTGTTTGAAAGTCCCCGAACTCTATGATCAAGGGGGTGTCGGTTCCCTGATATCGGAGATGGGCTTTTGTAGCTGTGACGAGTTGGGTCTCATCGGAGCCCTGTTCTAACATTTCGCGCTTTCCTTCATCTTCCAACCCGGAGAGAAGAGCTTTTAATTCTTCCATTAAGCTCGGAGAAAGCGTCTTTTCGACGGCGCATTCCCGCATAACGGTTTGATCTGCTAGCCCCATTCCGTAGGCTGAAAGCACGCCTGCGAAGGGGTGCACAAATACCCGTTTCATGCCAAGGGCGTCAGCAACCATACAGGCATGCTGACCTCCGGCTCCCCCAAAACAGTTCAAGGTGTAAGCCGTTACGTCATATCCTCTTTGTACAGAAATTTGTTTAATTGCATTGGCCATATTTTCCACTGCAATCTTGATAAACCCTTCAGCGACCTCTTGTTCGCTAATTTTTGAAGCGGAGGTATCACATATATCATCCGCTATTGCCCGGAATTTTTCCTGAACAATTTTGGCGTCCATGGGCTGGGTTGCCGTTGTTCCGAAAACATGAGGAAAAAAATCAGGTTGTATTTTTCCTAGCATGACGTTCGCGTCGGTTACTGCGAGAGGTCCACCCCGCCTGTAACAGGCGGGGCCGGGATTGGCCCCTGCAGAGTCCGGACCGACTCTAAATCTAGAGCCGTCATAATGAAGAATGGATCCGCCTCCCGCAGCCACCGTGTGGATGCGCATCATTGGAGCTCGCATTCGAACGCCCGCGACTAACGTTTCAAATGCTCTCTCATAAACACCATTATAATGGGCAACATCTGTAGAAGTGCCGCCCATATCAAAACCAATAATTTTTTCGAAACCGGCCATAGCAGCTGTCTTGACCGCGCCAACGATGCCGCCCGCGGGGCCAGATAAAATACTATCCTTTCCTTGAAAAAAACGGGCATCGGTAAGCCCGCCATTGGACTGCATAAACATCAGCCGGGTATCTCCAACTTTGCTGGAGACTTGTTCAACATACCTTTTGAGTATCGGGGAAACATATGCATCCACCACCGAGGTGTCTCCACGTCCTACCAACTTCATAAGAGGGCTTACCTCGTGGCTTACAGAGATCTGTGTGTATCCAATATCTTGCGCGATCTGAGCAACTGTCTTCTCGTGCTCTTGGTAACGATAGCCATGCATAAATACGATTGCTACCGATCGTATTCCCTCATCAAATGGAGCTTTTAGCAGCTCTCTCGTCTTCTCTACATTGACCGGTTTTATTTCTTCCCCATGCGCAGAATATCTCTCTGGAATTTCAATGACTTTTTCATAGAGAAGTTCGGGAAGCTCTATTTTTCGTGCGAAAATCTTTGGCCTATTTTGGTAGCCGATGCGAAGTTGATCTGCAAATCCTTCGGTAATTGCTAACAATGTTCTGTCACCTTTGCGCTCTAAGAGCGCATTGGTGGCGACAGTCGTCCCCATTTTAACGGCCTCAATGGTATTGGCGGGGATCGATTGATTGGGTTGCAGCCCCAATATTTCTCGGATGCCTTGGATGGCGGCATCTTGATAATGCTCGGGGCTTTCCGATAAAAGTTTGTGAGTTCGCAGAGTTCCATTCGGATCTCGACTGACCAAATCAGTAAAGGTGCCGCCTCGGTCTACCCAAATTTGCCAACCTTGTTTAGAGGCGTTTTGCGAACTGATGTTTATATCCGACATAAATTAAAAAACCCTGAGTAATCCTATTTGTTAGAACCGACAATAACATGTCAAAGAGGGTCTTCATAAAGTCCTCTTTTCGAGCATGCGAGGGAACTTATGCCCTAATATCGATATGACTTCCAGTTATCGTGGGCAACTTTACTAATTTTGAGAACCATGAACTAGAAACAATTAATGACGACTGATCTTGACTTCATTATTGTGAGTTAATGACGAGAAAAGATGCCTTTAAACATGTGGCTCAGATCGTTAATCGATCAGGGACTTCTTTTTATTGGAGTATGCGGTTGCTTCCTAGGAAAAGGCGTCTAGGAATTTATAGCATTTACGCCTTTTGTAGAGAAGTAGACGATATTGCTGACTGCGACCTACCGCCATCTACGAAACTTGAAAAGTTGGGAGAATGGCGTCAAGAAATTCATAGAGTGTTTGCTGGCGCTCCAAAAACCCTCATTGGACACGCATTGCAGTCATCAGCGGCAGTTTTTGGGCTCAAAAAGATTGATTTTTTGAGGGTTCTAGACGGTATGGAGCAGGATGCGGCTCTCGAAGTGCGAATTCCGGATTGGGGATCTCTGGAGGAGTACATGGATTGCGTGTCTTGTTCTGTAGGTCGATTGTCAAATCCTATTTTTGGAATTAGTGGAGACAAGAGCGAAAAACTAGCGAAAAGCCTCGGTCAAGCTTTGCAATTGACAAATATTATTAGGGATCTTGTTGAAGATGCTTCAAATAACCGTCTCTACATACCGAGGGAGATGATAAGTGAGCATAGGATTTGCTCGAAAATTCCCCTAGACGTGATATTGCATCCAGGGTTCAAAAAGATTTACGAGAGAATGATTAAGAGGGCAGAAACCCTTTTCGAACAGGCCTCTTCTATAATTTCCACTGGGGATCGAAAAAATATGGTCCCCGCTAGTCTGATGTTAGAACGCTACTGGCGCGTCTTGAAAAAACTTAAAAAAACTGGTGGCCCGACGTGCGGACAGACTGTCGCCTTATCAAAATTGGAGATAACATGGCTTCTCATCAGATGTAGCATTCTCAGATGGCATTGATTTGCCTAACTCGCATTAGTCAAATGCAATTCCTACTTTGCTAATTCCCCAGATTTGGTTGACCTCGAGGCGAAAAATTTTTTATTGGCAGGTCTTCTCATTACAAATTTTAGAGTTGCCCTAAATTGCGAAATGGTAAATATATATGAAATGATGTGCCGAGCTCTTTCCTATGTGGGTGGGACGACAAGAACAATATTCTTGTCATTAGCTGTGTCTTGTCTGTTCCTTGGCTTCGCCGTCAACGTAAATGCCGGGGATAAAACTCAATTAGCAAACACTTCTATCAGTGAGAGCAGAACTGCCGAAGGCAGTGGTGATCCACTAGAACCAATAAACCGATTTGTTTTTGAATTTAATGATCTCGTTTATTCGATTGTTCTTCGGCCTGTAGCAGAAATTTATAGAACATTGGTTCCCAAAATAGCGCGTGATGGTGTTCGTAACGCATTGCAAAATCTTAATGCTCCCTTTGTTCTGGTTAACGATGTTTTTCAGGGCGAAATGGGTCGTGCTTGGAATACGTCGCGAAGGATTGTTATTAATTCCACAATAGGAGTTGTTGGCTTATATGATGCTGCTAGTGATATTTGGGGCATCGACAGGCATACTGAGGACATAGGACAGACTCTAGGGGTGTGGGGCGTAGGCGAGGGCTTTTATCTGGTCCTGCCAGTTTTGGGACCTTCAAATCCTCGAGATGCCATTGGACAAGTATCGAAGTCTTTCCTAGATCCAGTTTCACAATATCTAGATCACATCGATGAGAAGGATGCCATACTGGGTCGGGTTTTGGCGGTTGGGATAGATCAATACGCACGTACAATTGATGATTTAGATAGGTTAAAAGAAACCTCTATCGATTATTATGCCGCTGTGCGCAGTATTTACCGTCAGAAACGGAAAATAGAAATAATGAATGGAGCTCCTGTGAATTCACCTATTCCAAATTTGCACTATGACCTAAATGTTGAGCTAGCATCTAACTAAATTTAATGACTTGGACAAAGCCATATTCATTCAACGACTAGTAACGCTGTGGTTATTTGTCCCCTTTAAATGCCAATTAGAGTGTAAGTAAATGTTTATTCAAACGGAAAAATTGCCTGACGAATGCGATATGCGTTTTCTTCCTGGAAGAGAGGTGTACCTAAGTGGACCGATCTCTTTAGACCACTCATCTGATTTAAATAAATTTCCTCTGGCCTCTCGCCTTCTAGCGATTGATCACGTTATTGGAGTCATTTTAGAGAACGAATCGCTTGTCATCAAAAGGTCAAATGACATTGATTGGCTTCAATTAAAGCCAGCTGTGCTGGGTGCCGTCATGGATCACTTCGTCGCTGATCTTCCAGTATGTTTAGAAGAGACAAATATAGTTGATAATAAAGTCCTCGATGAGAGTGAATTTCTCTTCCTGAATGACAGTGATCCAGTGGTTGATGAATTGAAAGAGCTTATCGAGACTAGAATTCGTCCGGCGGCCAGCCAAGGTGGCGGAGATGTGAAATTAAGGGGATATAATGCTGGTGTTGTGTATGTTCAGTTTGAGGGGCAAGCGTTTCAGCTTCTGAGTGGAATAGAGAACATGCTTAAACATTATGTACCAGAAGTTGAAAGGGTGGCAGATTATCGTGATGCCATTCCCAAACCAGGGCTTGATACGCCCGAGGGAAGAGCTATCAAAGAGATATTAGACACTAGAGTAAACCCTTCAGTCGCGGCGCACGGAGGCCATATCAGTCTTATTGACGTGGTTGGACCGCGTGCCTTCATCAGAATGGAGGGCGGGTGTCAGGGTTGCGGCATGGCTAATGCCACGTTGAAGGATGGGGTTGAAGTAGAAATAAAAAAAGAGGTGCCCTCCATACAACAAGTGCTCGACGTCACTGATCATGCAGAGGGAACTAACCCCTATTACCAAAGCGCCTGATTAAACTGACTTTTGTTGCTTGTTCCCGCACTAATCTTGGCACGGGTTTATCATTTATTGGAAGGTGAAGAATGGACGCAATAATCCCTGCACCGATTATCATCCACCACGCGTAATCATAGGAACCGGTTTGTACCTTGATGATTCCACCCAGCCATACAGAGGTAAAACTGCCTACTTGGTGACTTAAGAACACCACCCCATAGAGTGTTGCTAAATAGCGAGGGCCAAAGACCTGCGCAACGATCCCAGACGTTAGGGGGACAGTCGCTAGCCATAATAGGCCAACCGAGCTAGCAAAGAGAATTACTGTAAATTCGGTCTTCGGTGCAATAAAGAACGCGAGAAAAACCAGAGAGCGTGCAGAATATATGAATGCAAGCAGGTATTTTTGGCGCATAAATCCACCCAAAAACCCGGAGGCCTGGGTGCCGATCATGTTGAAAAAGCCAATAAAGGCGATTGCTGTAGCAGCCATAGCACCTCCCACAGCAGTCGCGTTAAGATAATTTTCTAAGTGGTTATTGATGAATTGGACTTGGAATCCGCAAACAAAGAAAGCGATCGTCAGAAGCCAGAACCCGCCATGCCCACCTGCTTCTTTTATCGCATCTCCAAGGCTTTGAGAGTCCTTCTTTTTAAACACGCCTTTGGCAGCATGTGAAATTGCGAATGAAAAAGGGACTACCATCAAAGCCATAGTGGCTAAAATGATAGTCGCATATATCCATCCGCGGGAGCTGATTAGGTAGTGGCTTAATGGCACTATAAGCATCTGACCAGCAGTTCCGCCGGACACCACAATTCCGAGCCAAAATGTCCGCCACTTCTCTGGTGCTACCCGGCCCACAATCGATAGGAGCATTGGCAAAGCGATGCCCGCAGAGCCTAAACCCATAATGACACCGACATTTAAGATCAGCCCAAATTCAGTGGTCGATTGTGACATCATAAAGAGCCCATAGGCGTATAGCAGACCCGAAATTATAAGGACTCGTATTGGACCCCATCGATCAGCTGCGGCACCTAAAAGGGGGGCAGCACAGCCATAAATCAAAAGCTGCAGCCCTGTTGCGAAGGACATAACTCTAATATCAGCACCCCAACCTAGCCCTTCTGTTACTGGCCGCAGAAACATTCCCATGCTTTGGCGCCCACCATAGGCAAATAAAATTATTCCAACCGCACAAATCAGTACGAAAACAGGACTGCGCCAGAATGCTACTTTCATAAAAATAATCCCTGAAGTGAAAAGGAATTGTAAAATTTAATGCCGTATCAAAAGACTTCCTCAGATTAGGTTGCCTGCGCTAGTCTTGCCACAGGCTTCTCTTTAATGGGTAGATGAAAAAGTGCCGCAAGGGCGCCCCCCAGAATTATAAACCACCACCATAATTCATAAGAGCCGGTAGCGTCTCGAACAACGCCTCCCATCCAGGTGCTCAGAGCTCCTCCGATTTGGTGGCTTAAAAAGGCAATAGCATAGAGGGTTGCCATATATCTAGGCCCGAACATAGTTGATATTATCCCCGCTGTAAGCGGCACCGTGGCAAGCCACAGAAGGCCAATAAGGGATGCGAATATGTATACTGACATTTGAGAAACTGGAGCCAGAAAAAACGCCATCATAATCAGAGAACGTCCGACATAAAGCATCACCAAAAGGTTCTTTTTTTGAAAATGTCCTCCAAGTTTCCCCGCTATTGCTGTTCCAATCATGTTTGAGAATCCAATAAGCGCTATTGCATGGGCTCCAATTGTTACTCCTGTACCGGTGTCTTCCAAATACTTCGGTAAATGCGTAACAACAAATTGGACTTGGAAACCGCACGTGAAGAAACCCAGGCACAAGTACCAATAGCTGCTCGCCTCTTTCGCTTCTGAAAGTGCCTGTCCGAGGGTTTGAGTGTCCTTTTTCTGATCTAACGCTTCACCACTTGCTTTTCCAACGAATATTGCCATTGGAACAATTGCAAAGATAAAGGCCGCAAGAATAATCATCGCATCGGTCCAATCCATGCGGGCCAGCAGAAAACCGTTAAGCGGAACGAGGAACATTTGCCCTCCAGTCCCGCCTGCGGAAACAATGCCCAACCAGAGGCTTCGACGGTCTTCTGGGGCCACGCGTCCAACTACCGATAGTAGCATTGGTAGCCCGCACCCAGCTGCTGCGAGGCCGCTAAGGACGCCTACGCTTAAAGTGAGGTGTAATTCGGATACAGCAGCGCTTAATAGATACATGCCTAAGGCGTAAAGAAACCCACCAATTGCAAGCATTTTTACTGGGCCAAGCCATTTATCTGCAATCATCGAGACAAAGGGGACACTTAGCCCTATGACCAGTGTTTGCAAGCTGACGGCAAAAGAAAAAGGCTCAACCCTGCCGTTGCTTATTGACTCGCTGATCGGAATTAGAAAAAGGCCGAAGCTTTGTCTTGTCCCATACGAGATAAGAATCATTAAAGTGCAAAGGACTAAAACAATGTATGGATTTTTCCAGAAAGGAACTTTTTCCTGCATCACGGAATTTCTCCCTCAGCCCACAGTTTTTTGAATGTTTAAACGATCTACAGGGCGTTCATCGATGGGCCAATGAATAAATGCCGCGATAAAGCCTAGCAAGACTGCTGACCACCAAATTGCATCATAAGAACCGCTATAATCTCTAACCATCCCTCCTAGCGTGATTCCTACAAAGCTTCCCACTTGGTGACTCATGAATGCAAAGCCGTAGAGCATAGCCATATATTGCGTACCAAAAATCTGTGCAACTAAACCACTTGTCAGAGGAATGGTGCCCAGCCACGTCAGTCCCATGAATGACGCGAAAACAATTGTACTAAAACTGGTCACGGGGAGGATTAGATAAACAATTATTCCGAAAGAACGCATAACGTACAAACTGGCGAGCATATATTTTTTGCTGTAAACGCCGCCCAGTGCTCCCCAGATAATGCTCCCTACGATATTAAATAAGCCTATCGAAGCAAGGGCCCATGCAGCTATTTGAGCTGAGATACCGATGTCTTTTAGATACAGAGGCAAATGGCTCGCTATGAACAAGGTCTGGAACCCGCAAACAAAGAATCCGATTACCAATAATAGATAGCCCCTGTGTCTTAGGGCTTCCTTAACTGCCTCCATGACGTTTTGGTCTGGGCCAGACTGATCTAGCGGACGAGCCGGTTTTCCGGCCAATGCAATTGTCAAAGGAATAATGATCAGCATAACTAGGGCAAGGATCAAAAGCGCATTGATATAGCCGCCATCGACCATAAAAAAATGCGCAAATGGCACGACGATAACCTGCCCACTTGAACCGCCAGCACTCGCGATGCCTAAAAAAAGGCTTCGACGCTTGGCCTCTACGCTGCGTCCAATAACTGCTAAAATTATAGGAAATCCAGTAGCGCTCATCGCGATTCCAGTAAGAAAGCCCGTGCTGAAGTGGATTTCTAATATCGTTGACGATTTTGCCATCATCAAGAGGCCAAACGCATACAGAATCGACCCAAGGCTTACAACTCTGCCGGCCCCGAATCTATCAGCTACCATGCCCCACAAGGGTTGGGTTAATCCCCATACAAGTACTTGCAGGCCCATAGAAAATGAGAATATCGCAATATTCCAGCTATTCGCCTCTGATATTGGAGCTAGGAAAAGACCGTAGGTCTGTCTAATACCGAAGGAGCAAAATAGGATGCAGGTGCCACAGACCAAAATAGTGGCTGGCGTTTTCCACTGCCCTCCTGACCAATCTAGTCTCATCGTAGCCTAACTAACAGTAACATAAGAGCCCTAAGCCATTCACGAAGCCACTGAGAAGAATCTCTGACCCGAGAGCTTTTTATTTGTGGCGAAAAATAATCCTTGCTTTGGTCAAATCGTAGGGGGTCATCTCTACGTCCACTTTGTCGCCCTCCAGCACTCGTATACGAAATTTACGCATTTTCCCGGCTGTATGGGCTAAAACTTCGTGACCATTTTCCAACTCAACTTTGAACATTGCATTTGGAAGGCGTTCTTTTACTATCCCTGTAAACTCTAAAAGTTCTTCCTTAGCCATATTGTACCTGATTTATTGATAGTGAAAGTACTTGTGCCTCTTGAACCCATGTCTCGTCAAGGGCAGTGCGTAAAAGCGCATTTTTATATTATAATGGTCACCCATTAAAACGCTTTTGAAGGGGATCAAACATTATGCCAACCAGTGGCTTTGATGCCGTAAAAAGCGCGCTTGCTAACGATAATTATCGCTATTACGCCGCGGGAAATGTGCTCTCCCATTTTGGCACCTGGATTCAGAGGGTTGGTATGGGTTGGCTCGCATGGGAGCTTACCGAGTCACCATTTTGGCTGGGGGCTATCGGTTTTGCAGATATGGTTCCAGCGATGCTTTTAGCTCCGTTTGCCGGGGCTATTGCAGATCGTGTCAATCGTCTAAAGGGAATTCAATATACTCAACTTCTGGCATTATTGCAGGCTTTGATTTTGGCCTTTTTGGCCTACACGAATACAGCGACGATTTGGTGGTTGTTCTGTTTGGCACTTTTCCGCGGAGTTGTAATGTCTTTCAATCAGCCCATGAGGTTTTCCTTGCTACCAAGCTTAGTAGAGCGCAGGGATCTCCCATCTGCAATTGCAATAAATTCAATATCTTTCAATCTAGCGCGCGCTCTCGGACCAGTATTGGCGTCATTTATTATTGCGATATGGGGCGTGGGGACAGCTTTCTTTATCAACGCATTGACCTTTCTAATTTTTATTATTTCTCTTTATGCCATTGATTTGGTTATACCTCCGCGAGATAAAAATAACTCCCTCTGGAATATTCCTAGAGAGATAGCAGATGGTATGCGCTACTGCCTCCAGACAGCTGGTATCGGGCAAGTTTTTATCATTCTTGCCGTTGTCGCATTTTTCGGCCGTGCTTTCGCCGAGTTGTTACCGGGCTTTGCGGATGGAGTTTTTGGCTGGGGGGTCCAGGGGCTTGGGTATTTCCATGCAGCGATGGGATGTGGTGCAATACTCGGGAGTATTTATCTCGCGCGCAGGGGAATGGTAACTGGTATGACAAGGATCACTGGGATCTCAGTATCCTTAGTGGGCATTTCTCTAATACTTTTCGCCGGATCTGATAATTTTTATTTTGCAGTCTGTTGCGCGGGCTTTGCCGGACTGGCCCTGGTGATGATTGGTGTAGGGGAACAACAACTAATCCAAAACTCGATTAGCAGCGAGGTAAGAGGGCGCGTGATGGCGTTTTACGGCCTGATGATGAGGGGAGGTACGGCAATGGGCTCAATGTGCATGGGCGTGATGGGCGAGTGGCTGGGTATTTCCTGGCCGGTTTTTATAGGAGGTGTTGTTTTGTTAATCTTGTGTGGCTGGATCTTTTCTATCAGGGGATTCCTTGAAAAGTCTTTAGAAAAAAATCCTGAGCCATGAGCAACTTTCGGATAGGCCTAGCCATAAAGGGGCAAGCCTAAGCGATATTCTTCGCTTCCTCTAACATCGTCCAGAGAGACGATTTTTTGAGGTATTCTCTGCAACTCTCCCGTTCCTCAGAGGTAGCCCTTAGATCATCAAGCCGCTGACGCCGCTGTTGCATATCGGTTTCTTGCAATAATTCCTTATTCGCAATCGATTGCGCTTGCACATACTTTAGGGCTGTGGGACGCCTTTGACGGTCATATTGAGCCAATAACTCATTGGAGTCTTTTCCCTCCCGCCAGATATGAAGTAGTTTCTCCGCCAAGTTTAAGCCATCATGAATGCCTCCATTCATGCCCATGCCACCAAGCGGATTGTTAACATGGGCAGCATCTCCCGCAAGTAATACTCGCCCTTTGTGAAAAGTTTCGGCTACCCTTTGATGTACGTTATATGGGTTTATATCAATAATTTTGTATTCGTCTTCATACGGAAGGCATTCAACGAATTTTTTTTGCACCCATTCAGCTGAACCTATCTCAAGCCCGGAGGAATCATCATCCATAGCCGGTAACAAAATACGCCATAAACCAGCCATGTCATCTCCAGCGACTTTTATGAGTGCACACCACTGGACTGGATGCGCCACGTAATTACGGTAATGATGTTTCCCTCCCTTTTGTGTGCCAAAGTCATATTCTGTGGTTGCAATTACAAATCTGTCCGCCCAAGTAAAACCGGGAAAATCGATGCCCGCTCCTTTTCTGGTAACACTCCTACCGCCGTCAGTTCCTAACAAATAAAGTCCCCTATGGGTCTCAATCTCCCCTTCTTGGTTTTTTACCTTCAATGTAACCCCATCTTCGTCTTGAACATGTCCAATTACTTCGGAAGGACGCCTAAGTTCAAAAGTGTCATATTCTTTGGCAATTTCGTGAGTCGTATTGATAACTTTGTGTTGCTCAACTTGAAGGGCATACGGAAAATCAAATATGTCGCTAAGAATTCCGTAATCAAATTCTGCAACTACGCGGTCATCGAACCTATCGCGAAACTGAAATATCGGAGAAATGATGCCTTGGGGAATTATCTTTTCTGTGATGCCAATAGACGCTAGCATCTGGAGGGTGGTGGGATGAACAGTTGAAGCTCTGTGGTCCCTTGGTGTAACAGGGGCTGAATCGAAAACGGTAACAGGCACTCCATGCTTAGCCAGGTAGTAGCCAGTTATTGAGCCGACGGGCCCTGCTCCAGAAATTAAGATACGATTGTCTTTTGTCATGTTTGTTCCAATGATCGAGTGTGCTAACAACTTAGTGCTCCAAAGCATCGGGTCAAGTTTAGGTCAAGAACCCACATAACATTTGTGTAGATCGTATAAGAGGTGGACATTGATTGTCATCGTTGGTGGCGGCGTTTCTGGACTGGCAATTGGTTGGCGATTGGCTCAGGCCGGTGAGACCGTGACTGTTTTTGAACGCAATAAAGCGGGGATGGAATCGACTTGGGCTGCCGCGGGAATGTTGGCGCCTCAAATAGAGGCTGAGTACGGTGAGGAGATGCTTTTGCCTCTGGCAATGGCGAGTCACAAACTATGGCCAGATTTCGCAAAAGAGCTGATTGCTGAAACCGGAATACCTATTGATTATCGAGAAGAGGGTACGATACAGGTATCCCTTGATCGAGACGAACAAGAACAACTTGATAATCGTTTTAGCTTTCTCAGTAGAAACCAATTAGAGGTTGAAAAACTCTCAGCCTATGAGGTTCGCCGACTAGAACCGCACATCTCTCGGGCGGTGACTGGAGGAATCTATAGCCCCCAAGATCACCAGGTGGATAATCGAGCCCTAGCCGTGGCTTTGAAAATAGCTTTTGAAAAAGCCGGTGGCATATTAAGAGAGCAGTGTTCCGTCGAGGAAATAGTCATCGATAAAGATTGCGTAACAGGAATAGTTGTAAATGGTGGAAAAATTAAAGTTGACCACGTTGTGGTTGCGGCAGGTGCTTGGTCAAGGAATATTCCGGGGATCCCCGAAGTCTTTCGTCCTCCTGTGCGTCCTCTGAAAGGACAAATGCTTGCCTTGGAAATGCCAGAAAGCGCACCTTTAATCACCCATGTAATTTGGGGTCCTGGGAACTCCATTGTATCTAATGTCTACTTGGCTCCTAAAAGTGATGGTCGACTAATTGTAGGAGCCACGGTAGAGGAAATGGGTTTTGACAAACGTATGACCGGAGGAGGCCTTTTAGAGATACTTAGAGCGGCTTGGGAGGTGTTGCCCGGGATATATGACCTTCCTGTCATTGATAGTTGGTCTGGATTACGTCCCGCGAGTCGAGATGATGCTCCTATTCTTGGCTCATCGGGAATAAGCGGGCTAACATATGCCACTGGGCATCATAGAAATGGTATTTTGCTCTCTCCCATAACAGCATCCGAAATTTCAAGTTATATAATTGAAGGGAAGAAATCGGATTTGATTAATAGCTTTAGCGTCGGTCGCTTCAAGAGGGTTTAGGGAAAGGTTTTAATCTGGACTATTTGATTTGATTAGGTGAGTTTATGGAAATAAACGTGAATGGAGAAGTCGCCGCATTCGAAGGTAAAAATATCCCGGACTTGCTCATTGCTCGGGGTTTTGAACCTAAGCAAAGCGGGTTAGCGGTTGCTGTAAATGGGGCTGTCGTTCCGAGGTCTGCATGGGAACAAACTTTCCTCAATCATGGTGATAAAGTGGAGATTGTACAAATAGTTCGAGGGGGTTGATGAATGATTTCTAGAGCTTTGGAAAGTGGCCTGCAGATAGCGGGGAAAACATTCAAATCTAGGCTTCTGATCGGGACGTCTCGTTACCCTAATCAACAAGTGATGCTCGATGCGTTATCCGCTAGCGGTGCAGAAATTGTCACGGTTTCCGTTCGTCGTGTCAGTTTTGAAAGCGGCGGCGAGGGACTTTTTGATTTGTTGCGGGGCAAATATCAATTTCTTCCTAATACAGCAGGATGCTTTACTGCGCGAGACGCAGTAATCACGGCGGAACTTGCGAGAGAAGCGCTTGAGACTGATTGGGTGAAATTAGAGGTTATTGGAGATGAGGAGACGTTATTTCCTGACGTAGAAGAGCTTCTAAAAGCCGCTGAAGAGCTGGTGAAAAAGAATTTTGTAGTCCTCCCTTATTGTAATGATGATCCGATTACTTGCAAAAAACTTCAAGATATAGGTTGCGCTGCGGTAATGCCGCTGGCGGCTCCAATCGGGTCAGGCATGGGTATTCGTAATCCATACAATCTCCGTATAATTCGTGAGCAATGTTCCTTGCCCCTGATTGTTGATGCAGGGGTTGGAACTGCTTCTGACGCGGCTCTGGCGATGGAGCTGGGGATGGACGGTGTTCTATTAAATACAGCAGTCGCGGGGGCTCAGAACCCGATAAAAATGGCTAAGGCAATGAAGCTCGGAATTCAGGGAGGGCGTCTGGCATTTGAGTCAGGAAGAATACCTCGCAAGCTTTATGCTACTGCATCCAGCCCTTCAGAGGGGATGGTAGATCTTTGAAGGATTATCGCACTCTCCCGCTACCACCAGTTTTGCTAATAAGCGACTCAAGCCAAGCCAAAGTGCCTATCCAAAGCATATTTACCGCAGCGTCAGATGCTGGTTTGAGATGGTTTATGGTTCGGGAGAAATCGCTTGATACGAAAAAATTGATTTTTCTTACAAAGCAGTTAATGGCCGCTGTCGATCCCTCCGCAATAGTGATGGTTAACGGGGATGTGCAGGCTGCGATAAAATCTGGGGCTGGTGGTGTTCAACTCCAAAAGACAGCCGATGTTGCTAAAGCTCGGAAGGTTATGGGTAGAAAATGCCTTATAGGCTATTCTGCTCATTCAATTGAGGATGCTGCTGCGGGAGCGATTGCGGGCGCAGACTACGTTACCCTAAGTCCAATTTTTAAGACGGAAAGCAAGCCCGGATATGGGCCCGCGCTTGGCGTTTCCTCGATCGCAAATGCCTTAAAAGCTTCACGTGTCCCCATTATTGCGCTCGCGGGTATCTCGGCGATAAATGCAGGGGAAGTTCTACGCTCTGGCGCTTCGGGCTTTGCTGTAATGGGAGAGGTAATGCGAGCCTCTGATCCAATCAGGACAGTAACAGAGCTAATTAATGTTTTTGAATTGGAAAATCATTCTCAGATTTTATAACCTTTTTTTAGTTTATTATCAGGCTTGGAATATTTTTTCCGCTTAAGGGCATTATTTCTGGAGGGCGTTTATGCGATTAAGTCGCATTAGTTGCCTATTCAATCCTTTAAATTCTTTTTTGCGTGTAGTCCTAATCGAATTCACGGGATAAATTGTTCGTTGAGAATTCTTTCTTCTAAGTTATGCTCGGGATCAAATAGTAGGTTAAGAGTGATGCTATGTTTTTGGCATACGGTCACCCGTTTTACTTCTCTAATTTCAGTATAATCAGCCACGGCGCTAACCGGCCTCTTTTGAGGCTCACGGATATCAATCTCTATTTTTACATTCGAAGGCAAAAGTGCTCCTCTCCAGCGCCTGGGTCGAAAAGCACTGATTGGGGTAAGTGCCAATAATTCGGAGCCGAGCGGAATAATAGGACCATGCGCTGATAGATTGTAGGCGGTGCTACCAGCGGGTGTAGCTATCAAAGTTCCATCACAAATCAGTTCTTGCATTCTAATTTGGTGGTCTATCGAAATTCTGAGTTTTGCGGCTTGCCGTGTTTGTCTGAGAAGGGCAACCTCATTTATGCAAAGCGCGTGGCTTTCTTTCCCGTGTACATCAAGTGTTTTCATTTCTAATGGGTGGAGAGTAACAGTTTGAGCATTATTCAACCTGTCAGAGAGGTTGCTCTCCTCGTATTCATTCATGAGGAACCCTACAGTTCCCCGGTTCATACCATAAATTGGGAGCCCATTTTCAAAACTGGAATGGAGTGTCTCTAACATTGTTCCGTCGCCGCCTAAAACGACCACTACATCCGCTTCAGAAATCGGCGCATTGCCATGTAAATCTGTAAGTCTTTTGGCTGCCTGGCTTGCGTCCTGGTCATCAGAACTCACAAAGTGAATATTTTTATAATTCATCAAAGAGCCAACTACCTTTTGAACATCCCGGTATGGAGCGAGCTAAAAGAGTGATGGGCTGCCGATCCTTACCCCTCTACGTTGGTTAAGATTGTAAACCGCCGCAGATAACGTTTCTGTTTCTGGTTAAGTAGCTTCCGCGTAAGAAAAGCCTCGTCCTATTTTAAACTCAAATCCGCGCAAGAGCGATGTTTAGTTATCTTGTGTCTCGTTGTTTTCCCTTGGAATCGAGTCGTTCTGCATTGGGTCTGTTTCCTGTGAAATATTATCAGATTTTTCGCTGGTGGCGGCTTCTGCTTGCATTTTCGCTTCTTCATCAGAGCGCGCTACATTTACGGTCACGGTAACCGAAACTTCCGGGTGTAATTGCACCCTTATCGGATGCATCCCGATTGTTTTGATCGGGTTCCCCATCTGTACCTGTTTGCTATCAATGGTAAATCCCGCTTCTGTTATGACCTGAGAAATATTTCGTACTGTTACCGAACCATACAATTGGTTGTTATCACTAGCTTGCCGAACAATTACAAAGGTCTTGGTATCGAGTTTCTTCCCAACTGCTTCCGCTTCAGACCGGCGCTCAAGATTTGCTGCCTCCAGTTGAGTTTTCTGACTCTCAAATGAAGCCCTGTTTTCTTTGGTCGCTCTCAAAGCTTTTTTTTCAGGTAGAAGATAATTTCTCGCAAAACCAGGCTTTACGGAGACTATGTCACCCATCTGCCCTAGTTTCTCAATTCTTTCGAGAAGAATTACTTCCATGAACAAACCTCCTACTTAATCGGGCGACGATTTCCGTAATCGCTGTCGTACCCCAAACCAACACTCAAATGCTCCTGCCAGTGCCAAGATTATGGCTATAAAGGCTAAGAGCCCAAAAATAACACCTATGACAAAAACAAGCATGTAGAAACCGCACAAAGCAACTTTTTCATTTCTGCTATTGCGTGTGACCGAGTGTATAACTGCTAAACCAATGAGAATAAAGGGAAATGATAGAAAAATTGCACAATTAAGGCCGAATTTACCCAGATCTCCAGGAGATAATGACAGGGCAATCATTCCAAAAAATATGAGGCTTAGCCATGCAGGTGGCTGCGTCATTGTATAATTGGGCCTTGTCAAATTGGAGAGACCGATTTTGTTTGTAAGTGTCTCTACTAGAGATACATTGACCGCCAATATCAAAAATGACGCCGCACCAAGGGTGCCAACTGAAATTTGGGCAGCAAATTTTCCTAGAGCACTAAGCGCTAGAGATACCTTTTCAGATTGGTGCTGATCTGCAGCAGCATTGATATGGCTCTGAAATTGGGTGAAAAAGATTTGGAAACTATTCTCGACGTAATTTTCTGTTTTTGACCCTAAACCGAATAAATCAATACTCAAAAATAGGATTATACATAGACCGAAGATGGAAACATCAGCGATTGCGCGGCCAATATCTAGGGTGGTAGACGAGCCTCTTTTAGAGATCGACAGTTTTACCGCTAACGCCGAGGGTATTCCTGTTAAAGCCAAATAAGAGAGAGCTCCGGTTCCACCCATCCAGGCTAGAAAGACTAGCCCTGCTATAGCTACTGCAATTGCCGGAAACGAAGCACCGAAAATGCAACCAACCGCGATGATTGGGGCGGGTCCGAAAAAAAAAAGACTCAGAGGAATGCTGCAAATGCCCCCCAGGAGCGATAGCAGCAAAGCACTATTAACTTTCGGGGCCAAATTGTGATTTCAATCTACAACGTACGGCATTAGAGCTAGATTTCTAGCTCTCTTGATAGCTTGGGCCAACTCGCGTTGTTTTTTTGACGATACGGCAGTTATCCGTCTCGGAACAATTTTACCTCTCTCTGACACAAACCGTTGAAGCAGTTTAACGTCTTTGTAGTCGATTGTCGGTGCATCAACTCCAGAAAATGGGCAACTTTTTTGCCTACGAAAAAAGGGACGACGGCTTTTCATTGGCTCTCTCCTTGATCCTGTTGAGCGGGCGGTGTCCTCTTGTAGTCGGAGTAATGCTCTTCCTTAAAATTGTCTCTCTTATTTTTTTCATCTCTAGCATTTTTATTGCGCATCATCACAGATGGCTCTGCATCCAAAGAGTCAACTCTGATTGTCATAAATCTAATGACATCCTCATTTATTCGCATATTGCGTTCTAGCTCTTTTATCGCGCCAGCAGGAGCGTCTAAATTCAGCATAACGTAGTGGCCTTTACGGTTTTTTTTGACTTTATATGACAGCGACCGAAGGCCCCAATATTCATCTTTGGTCGCTGACCCACCATTCTCGGCAATAATAGCCTTAAAGCTATCTGATAAAGCTTCCACTTGGACAGTTGTGATGTCCGGTCGCGTTATAAAAACGCTTTCATAGTAGGCCACTTTGGAACTCCTTATTCGACCGATTGTCCGCTCAATAAACAGACAAACCTAAGTATTAAACTGAAAAGCTTTCCAGACCTGGGTTAGCAGGCCTCACTTTGCCAGCTCCACTGCTAGAAAGCGCCGTACTATACACATATGCAACTAAGTTGCAAGGTTTACTAAGATAATGTTCGTCCTCACTAAAGGTGTTGACATCGAACCATAGAAAATTAAGAAAAAGAGTATTCGGTAACGCTTGAAAACTAAAAAATGAGAAAAATTGGATGTCTGTAGCGATTATGTTTCCGGGACAAGGGTCCCAGTCGGTGGGAATGGGCACCAAGCTCGCGGATGAGTTTTCAGAGGCTAGAGAGGTCTTTCAAGAGGTTGATGATGCGTTGGGGCAGAATTTATTTAAAATAATCTCTGAAGGTCCGGAGGATCAGCTCACTCTCACCGAAAATGCGCAGCCTGCTCTCATGGCCGTGAGCTTAGCGCTCATTCGGGTAATGGAGAGTAAATTTGGTATCGACCTAGCTTCAAAATTTTCTTTTGCGGTCGGACACTCTTTGGGAGAGTACTCTGCCCTGGCTGCTGCTCGAGCATTGTCTTTATCTGATACCGCAAGATTACTGAAAACTAGAGGAACCGCCATGCAGCAATCGGTTCCTGTTGGACAAGGTGGCATGGCGGCTATTTTGGGTTTAGATCTGGAGGCAGCGCAAGGGCTGGCGCGAGCGGCCGCAGAAGGCGAAGTTTGCACAGCTGCTAATGATAATGCGCCAGGTCAAGTTGTTTTGTCAGGCCACGCCACCGCAATATCAAGGGCCGTAAACAAAGCTTCTGAATTTGGAGCTAGACGTGCCGTCGCCCTTCAAGTTAGCGCACCATTCCATTGCTCGCTCATGCAACCGGCCGCCGAGAAAATGGATGAAGTTTTGTCTTCTACCGAGATAGCCGCACCCTGCATTCCAGTTTTGTCAAACATCACCGTTGAGCCTACCCAGGAACCAGCATTGATTAAATCGCTTTTGGTTCAACAAGTAACAGGCATGGTGCGGTGGCGTGAGAGTATTTTGAAGCTGAGAGAATTAGGAGTGCACAAGTTAATTGAGGTCGGAGCGGGCAGTGTGCTTAGTGGTCTGGCTAAAAGGATAGATAGAGAGTTAGAGTCAACGGCTATTAATGATCCGGAAGGACTAAAAATTCTCTCGCAAAACTTAGCGAATGATTGAACTCTACAGGAGGCGTATATGTTCGACCTAGAGGGTAAGACTGCACTTGTAACCGGTGCCACCGGAGGAATTGGTAATGCGATCGCTAGGTCTCTACATGCCAATGGAGCCTCGGTTGCCCTCAGCGGAAGAAATGAGGATCGTTTGAGAGAGTTAGCAGATGATTTGGGCGAGCGCGCGAAGTGTTTTCCCGCGTCACTGGACAGTCCTAATTCTGAAGCTGATCTCCTCAAAAATACGGAGCGAAGCATGGGGGGAGTCGATATTCTCGTAAATAACGCAGGGATCACAAAGGACACTCTTGCGATGAGGATGTCTGACGATGACTGGTCGCGAGTGATTGACGTAAACTTGACGGCATCTTTCCGGCTGGCCAAAGCGGCGCTGAGAGGAATGATGAAGACCAGGTGGGGACGTATTATTAATATTACTTCGGTCGTTGGATTTACAGGAAACCCGGGTCAGACGAATTACGTCGCGTCGAAAGCAGGTCTATCTGGAATGAGTAAGTCGCTCGCTGCCGAGGTCGCGTCTCGAGGAATTACAGTAAACTGTGTTGCGCCAGGATTTATTAACTCGTCAATGACTGAAGTGCTATCAGAGTCTCAGAGGGCGGCAATCATGCAGCGGATCCCTGCAGGTCGACTGGGGGAGCCTGCTGACGTCGCTGCTTGTGTGACCTTTTTGGCAAGCGATCAAGCGCATTACGTGACTGGTCAAACATTACACGTTAATGGTGGAATGGCGATGATTTGACCATATGACTTCAACTTGAAAATGGTGATCAAGACCTAAAAAAGGTTGATTGGAAAAGCTAGGGTAATGTACTCCTTTCGATTCGGTCCTTACGCTAGTATAGGGTTTGGTCTGGTTATTATAAACAAAGTGAACTGGGGAATTTATGAGCGAAGTAGCAGATAGAGTTAAAAAAATAGTTGTAGAGCATTTGGGTGTCGATGAAGAGAAGGTCCTAGAGGGTGCAAGCTTTATAGATGATCTTGGAGCTGACAGTCTGGATACAGTGGAACTAGTGATGGCGTTTGAGGAGGAATTCGAATGTGAAATTCCTGATGATGCTGCGGAGAAGATCTTGACTGTAAAAGATGCCATCTCATTTATTGAAGAAAATTCTGGTAGTTAGACGAGCTCGATTGGAACAGCAGGCTTGGATTCTAATTTGAGGGGGTTCATGTCTTGAGGCGAGTGGTCGTAACTGGGTTGGGCCTAGTCTCTCCTTTGGGTGTTGGTGTTGAGACTAACTGGGATAGACTTGTCGCCGGTGAGAGTGGAGTTGGGCACATACGAGGATTTGATGCCTCGGATTTAAACGTGACCATCGCGGCCGAGGTTCCCGTTGGGCAGGAGAATGGCAGGTTTAACGCGGATGACTGGTTAGACCCAAAAGAACAAAGAAAAAACGAAAAATTTATTATCTTCGCTGTGGCTGCCGCATCGCAAGCGATAATGGACTCAGGGCTGGATCTGGATACTGAAGAAGAACAAGTCCGTTCGGGCGTAATGATAGGATCTGGTATCGGAGGCTTAGAAGGAATCTATGATGCGTCGGTCACTCTTTTAAATCGTGGGCCCAGAAGAATATCGCCATTCTTTATTCCCTCCACTCTAATTAATTTAGCCTCTGGACAAGTCTCAATACGATTTGGGTTGAAAGGCCCAAACCACGCGGCGACGACGGCTTGTTCCACCGGCGCGCATTCAATTGGCGATGCCGCACGGCTTATACAGTTCGGTGATGCAGAAGTCATGGTAGCAGGAGGCGCGGAGTCAGCAATTTGCCGTATTGGTATTGCGGGTTTTGCTGCAGCTAGAGCTTTAGCAAGTAAATTTAATGACAAGCCTGAGTCCGCTTCTCGACCTTGGGATGTTGACCGAGACGGATTCGTGATGGGGGAAGGGGCCGGAGTTTTAGTTCTGGAAGAGTTGAATCACGCGCGAGCCCGCTCCGCCAAGATATATGGTGAACTTGTAGGATATGGCCTTTCTGGAGACGCTTACCACGCCACAGCCCCTGCTGAAGATGGGAGTGGAGCAGCAAGAGCTATGCAAGCTGCGTTGACCAGAGCCAATTTAAACCCTGAGGACGTATCTTACGTCAACGCTCACGGTACCTCAACGCCTTTGGGTGACGAAATCGAATTAAATGCGGTGAAAAAAGTTTTTAAAGAACACGCGTATAGTTTGTCTATGTCTTCGACAAAATCGGCTATCGGTCATCTTCTGGGTGCCGCAGGAGCAGTTGAGGCCATATATTCACTTCTAGCGATGAGAGACTCTGTCATTCCACCGACTCTTAACCTTGAAAATCCCTCTGAGGGTTGCGATTTAGATCTTGTGCCTAAGAAAGCTAAAGAGAGAGACGTCAGTTGCGTGATGTCAAATTCATTTGGTTTTGGGGGCACTAACGCTACTATCATATTTAAAAGGTTTGATGATTAGGAGAATATAGTCATTCAGCGCAAACTTGTGATAGCTTGTGTTTTAATATTTGCATCTATTACTTGTTTTTTGTATTGGCTCTGGCATCAATACACATCTCCAAAAAGCGATCGAGACCAAATACGCTTCATAATAGAACCCGGAGCTACTGCTGATCAAGTTGCTTCGCGCCTGGTCACATCAGGGGTGTTAGAGGTGTCCTGGATCTTTCGGCTTGGAGCGCGGTTTGATGACTTGACCTTAAAAATCCAGTCAGGTGAATTCTTGTTAAATTCAGGTTTGTCAACACGAGAAATTTTGCATCATTTCGCTTTTGGTAAGACGGTCCAAAGAAGTCTTATGGTTCCTGAAGGATTAAATAAATGGGAAGTCGTTGACCTAGTGAATTCGTCATTGGGTTTAAGGGGAACAATTGATGCTCGTAATCTCTCAGAAGGTAGCCTTTTCCCAGATACATATTTTTATTCCTGGGGCGATACCCGAGAAAAATTAATAGAACGGATGAAAACTAAAATGGATAGGTCCATCAAAAAGAGTTGGGCTCTCCGTAACAAAGCGTCAGTTCTCCAATCCCCGAAAGAACTCGTCACACTGGCCTCGATTATAGAGAAAGAGGCTAGTCTCACTTCTGAACGAAGTAGGATTTCAGCTGTTTTTAATAACAGGCTGAAGTTAGGTATGAGGCTGCAAGCTGATCCAACTGTAATTTATGCAATGACGGGAGGTACACGAAAACTTGGCAGAGGTTTGTCTCGGTCGGACTTGAGGCTACGCTCTCCCTACAACACCTACCTAATCGCTGGTTTACCGCCCGGGCCCATTACAAACCCAGGAGAGGTCTCTCTTAGGGCTGCCGCTCAACCCTCTAATAGCACCGATTTATATTTTGTATCAGATGGTAAAGGGGGACATTTGTTTGCTCGAACCTTGGATCAACATAACATCAACGTGGCTAGATGGCGTAAGCTAAAAAGACAAAAATATCGCTAAACAATTTTAAAAATAATTCTCCCTCGGGGAAGGATTCCCATGCTCCAATGCATAGGTTTTATTCTTTTCTTGGTAGTTTTCGAAATATCCATTCGACGACAGGTCTTGGTAAGACCTTAATTAAATTGACAACTAAAGCCATTTGCCACGGAAATATGATCAAACTTTGCCCTCGATCCATGCCCCGACGTATAGACTTAGCAGCAAGGGAGGAACTAATTTTCCAGGGCATAAAAAAATCATTTTTATCTGTCATCGGAGTTTCTACAAAACCTGGACATATCACCGAGATAACAATGTTTTCCGAGGCATAGCGAGACCTTAGACCTTCACCCCAAATTTTTGAGGCTGCTTTTGAGGCTGAGTAAGCTGGTGCTGAAGGAAGGCCCCGGAAGCCGGCGATGGAACTGACTATCCCGATATTACCACCTCCTTGTTCTTGCATTCTTAATATCGCCGGTAAAACTGTATTAGCCACACCGTCAATATTCACCGAAAATATATCTCTGGTATTCTGCGCCATATTTTGTTCTTTCGAACTTGAAATTCCTGCGTTTGCAATAACTATATGGAAGGGTCCCAAGTCATCGAAAACTTTCTCCATAGCCTCTTTATCTGTCACGTCTGAAACAGCCGTAAAAACCTTCGCTCCCAATCTAAGGCAAGTATCTTGGGTTATTTTTAATCGGCGGGGATCTCTACCAATCAATACAAGTTTGACACTGGGGCTGGCGTATTCCTTCGCTAGCGCTGCCCCAATGCCAGAAGATGCGCCAGTGATTAATATTGATTTCAGTTTTTTTGTTGTCAAAGTCCCGCGTGCTCATTGCATCAAAGAAACGTCAGTATAGAATATCCAATATGTCCCTTGGTAGAGGCAAGTTGTGACAATATCGAGTATGACCGGTTTTTCCTCGTTGCAAAACGAATTCAATGGGTTCGAATGGAGTTGGGAGCTCCGATCTGTTAACGCGAGATCACTTGATCTTAGACTAAAATTACCAAGTGGCTTTGAAAATTTAGAGGCGGATCTCAGAGCGGTTGCTGGCAGATATTTGTACCGTGGCAATGTTTCTGCGTCGTTAGCAATGAGAAGTCCAACTTTGGATCCCGTTTATAGTGTTAATGAGCGAGCGCTCGAACAGTTGATCAGTCAGGCCAAGGTTTTATCCAAAAAATTTGAATTAGATTTGCCTCGAATTGAGAGTTTTTTGGGTTTTAGAGGGGTTATCGAGGTGTCGGAGTTACGTCCGGATCAGGGAGAATACCAGGCGCTAGGGGCTGAGGTTACTGAGAGTTTCAAGAGTGTCCTTATGCTGCTGAAGGAGTCACGCAAGGGGGAGGGGGCAAGGCTCTGTGCCGTACTGGTTAAAATAATAGATGATATTGAGGCGTCAGTGGAACTCATAAAACAGACGGCTCAAAACCAGTCGGCTCTAATTCTAGCGGCTCTTGAAAAACGAGTAGGTAATCTTGTGGCGGGCATTGAGTCTATTCCAGCGGATCGAATGGCGCAGGAAGTAGCTCTAATCGCGATAAAAGCTGATATCAGCGAGGAGATAGATAGACTTGGATCTCACGTTGAGGCAGCTCGAGCATGCCTGCATACTGATGGTCCAGTGGGCAAAAAACTTGATTTTCTATGTCAAGAGTTTAACAGGGAGGCGAACACAATTTGTTCTAAATCGTCTTCGATAGACATTACAGAGGCGGGTTTGGAACTGAAATTACTGACCGATAAGTTTCGAGAACAGGTACAGAATATTGAATGAAAAGGCTAAGGGTCCAATTGACGGAACTAAATTAGAGCGCAGGGGGTTGATGCTTGTTCTGTCTTCTCCTTCTGGCGCGGGGAAGACAACTATTTCCCGTCAATTGTTGGCACGTGATCAGAATCTGACTATGTCCGTCTCCGCGACTACTCGACCGATGCGTCCTGGCGAAAAAGATGGTGTAGATTACTATTTTTTAGATCCAACCGAATTTAATCTAATGATCAATCGGCGTGAACTTTTGGAGTACGCGAAGGTTTTTGATAACTATTATGGAACCCCAGTCGCTGCAGTTCAAGATGCCCTAGAAGTTGGTAAAGATGTGATTTTTGATATCGACTGGCAAGGTTCGCAACAGATTGCGGAGAAGGCAAGGGAGGACCTCGTAAGTATTTTTATTTTACCACCGTCCACAGCAGAATTGGATAGGCGTCTCCACAATCGAGCGCAGGATCCTGAAAAGGTTGTGGCGGCAAGGATGGCTAAAGCACCAAGCGAGATGAGCCATTATGCTGAATATGACTTTATCATTGTCAACTATAATGTGGAAGAGAGTGTGGCGCAGGTTGAGGCAATCATAGCGGCCGAGCGGTTGCGTCGACATAGGATGATCGGCTTAACAGATTTTGTAAAACGCCTTCAGGAAGGTTACTGAGAGGTTTTTTTTAACAGAAGGTTATATTCTTGCGCTAATATACAAAATTGAAAGATCGAGAGATTTTCGGCTCGTTCGGTCGGCGCAATATTCAGTTTTTTGAGCGTCTCACTGGGGTTCGATATGATGGATTTTAATGACGATCTAAGCATCTTTCTTCGTTGACCAAAAGCCGCCCGCGTTACAGCTTCCAAATCGTTAAATTTTGCTGGATAAAGCGGAACAGGTCGTGGATGCAGTGAGATAACTGTTGAGGTTACTTTTGGACTTGGTCTGAAAGCCTCGGCCGGGACATCAAATAACTTTTCGGTTTCGCAAAGCCATTGGACCAGAACGGATAGCCTCCCATATGACCGATCACCAGGTACGGCAGTAATGCGCTCAGCAACCTCTTTTTGGAACATGAGGGTCATTGACTCGATGCATGGCAAATCCTTTAACCAAATAATGAGTAAATGTGTACCTATATTGTAAGGAAGATTTGAAACAATAGTCGCACTCTCACCAAGCTCCAATATTTCTGAGGGTGATATTTTTGTCGCATCTTTTTCCAATAAGGTCAGTCTGCCCTCGGAGGCCTTTGCAATCTGATTCAACGGTTCTAAACATCTCTTATCGGTCTCGATAGCTTTGACCGTATCGGCGACTTCAAGCAGGCCCCTGGTTAGGCCACCTGGTCCAGGCCCCACCTCGATAATAGTCTTTCCTGACAAATTGCCAGCTCCTCGAACAATCTTTCGAATCAGATTGGGGTCTAGGATAAAATGTTGTCCCAATCTGTGTCTCGCCGAGAGCTGGAAGTGACTGATTACCTCACGAAGTGGTGGTAATCGATCTGGGTCAAAAAAATTACCGTACTTTCTCATTCAGAAATTTCTTTTGCTTTTCGGAAGCCATTTTTCCGGCTAACTCGATAGCCGCAATTAGGCTGTCGGCTCTTGCTTCTCCTTTACCAGCGATGTCCATAGCTGTTCCATGATCTGGAGATGTCCTTATGATTGAAATTCCAAGCGTGACGTTAACACTGGTTTCAAACGCGAGCGTTTTTATCGGGATAAGTGCCTGATCATGATACATACAGATCGCCGCATCATATTGATTTCTAGCTTTCTCGTGAAACATAGAGTCAGCTGATAATGGACCAAATATATCTATTCCTTCCGCTTGTAATATTTTGACAGCAGGCTCTATGATCTGCCTTTCCTGAAGGCCCAGGAAACCACCCTCTCCAGCATGCGGGTTAACTCCAGAGACCGCAAGCCTTGGTTTAGAAATGCCAAAAAGATCTCCTAAAGCTTGCTGAGTTATTCTGGCAGAGTGCACAATATCCTCTATTTTTAAAGACTCGATAGCCTCCCCTAGAGGAAGGTGTGTCGTAACGGGAACAACCCGAAGGTCTTGGGATGAAATCATCATGACGGATCGGCCCGTGCCCGCAATTTTTGCAAGGTACTCGGTATGTCCTGGGTAAGAGAATCCAGCTTGATAGAGCGTTTCTTTTTGGATGGGGTTGGTTACTATGCCGTCTACTTTATGGGATCTCGCTAATTTTACAGCAAGATTAATGGATTCTATTACGGCTTCGGCATCGGAAACATTGCTGGTTCCTGGTATTGTGTCTATTTGATAAGATAAGGGCAAAATTGGCAACGAATTTGCGAAAACCTGTAGAGCCTGACCTGGTTCAGATATCACCTCTATTGGGCAATTCATGGAAATCTTCTCAGCCAGCCTCTGAATGCGTTTCGGGCAGTCGAGTAAAAAAAATACAGGTGAAAGCTCTCTCCTCATTTCCCATGCTTTAATGCTTATCTCCCCACCTATCCCTCCCGGGTCGCCCATCGTAATTGCAATGAGGGATTTGTCTGAAGCCATGGCTACATCCTAATATCAATGATGGCAGAAACTTTTATATCGCGCATATATCTGCGCGCTGTGATATCGAGTTTTTCTTTTGATATCGTTTGGCGTATCTGCTCTCTGTCGATAGGAGGCGAAGGGCTCCATCGCTGGCAAACCGCAAATATTACCATCTGCTCTCCAATTTGAATTGGTAAACTGGGTCGCCCGATCGGAAGATCCTTTGTCTCTTTTATTATTTCTCGAGATAGCTCTTTGAGTTTTAATTTGCCCAGTTTGGTGTCACTAGAGAATCCGGCGTTCTTTGCGGCCTGATCGAATTCTTTGCAGGACGAAATACTGTTTCTTATACTCTCTATCCTTTGAGCCAAACTATTTCTATCTTCCCTGGAGATCTTTGAGCCAGCTTTAAAGAACATACGGCGCAGGTCTACCACTTCCATTTCTCTGTTTTTTATTGCTGTTTCTCTAATTTGATTGAGGCGAATTATGTAAAATCCTTCCACAGAACTGATAGGACCAAATACATCTCCGGGCCCCATTTTTATGAGGTGAGGTCGAATAAAAGTTGGCAAGTTTTCCATCCTTTGCCAGCCTATGTCTCCTCCTACGGAGTAACTTGTAGAGTCCGAAAATTGTCTAGCTAGGTTACCAAAATCGGCGCCCTTTGTTATATCTTCAATAAGTTGTTTGGCATTCTCTTTGGATAGCAGTACGCTGTCCTTCTCCGTCAACGGACAACAATATTTCTGAGAGGTGGTACTCGCGTTTATTTCGGCTTTCACTAAGTTTCTTTAAGCGAGTACTGATCTCGCTTTCTGATACGAATACCCTGGGTAGCAAGATGCGCCGTAATAGCTTCGACCATAAAATTTGGGCCCGAATTTGACTGGTCATCGCGCCCCAGTCTATACCCTTGCTAGTTAAATATTGACGAAAGCGCCCCGGCTCAATTTTGTTGCTTTTTTCAAGGGTAGCCACTGCGGCCAAAAATTCTTCATCTTTGACCACAATTTTGTTCTTTTTAGCAGCCTCTAGTTTTAATTTCTCGTCTATAAGGGTTTCAAGAACTTGTTGTCCTAATCTCTCAATAACTGCCTTTGTAGGTCTTAGTTTTGATGCAAAAAGTAGAATTTGCATCCGAGTTTTTATATCCCGCACCGTGATTATTTCATTATTAACGAGTGCTACGATTTTCATGGTTTCTTGGGCATTGGTAGGAACTGCAACCATCAAAAACCAAACCAGAAAAACACAGAGTTTAACTAAGAAAAAAAATTTCTGAGTTCTGCGAACTTTTTTATTCATCATGCTACAATATTGAACGTTTTCATAACCTGGAATTCCGCATTTGTAGATTTCTCTGACATTTAACGCTTCGCATGTGCCGTTGAAAAGTCGCCTAAGTTTTTAAACACCAATTGGAACCACAATGTGTCGGTGGGTTCCATGTCTCTGTCTTGGAAAAACGATCGGTTGTAGCTGCTTTTGAATGTGAAGCAATCATTTGAATATGTAAGGCCGTATCTCTGCTCAGATGTGAATCCGTTGACTAGGTCATGGGTTACAGACGCATCAGCAGACCAACCGACAGAAAATTTAGATTGCAGCGTAAAGGAAATTTCTTCCCGGTCAGTTAAACTTTGGTCATTCGAGCTTGCATTTATATAATCATAATTCAGCTTGATTTTGAGAGGTGGTAGCCCGCCATTTATGAAAAGCGAATTTCGCTTAAATTTTGACGCATTTTTATCAAGATGAAATCTGTAGACAGCCTCAATTGGCAGAGCTGGTTTGACCAATAGTCTTCCCACAAAATCTGAAGCTTTTTGTTCGACCCCTGATCCTGTGGGAAATACATTTTCGTTGTCCAAACGATAAGTTTGGCCAAAAAATCCTGAGGAATACCCCTCTAATCCGTAGATGCCAAAGCTAAGGCCATAGAATAAACGCTGACCGCTTTCCACTCTATCTCGACCAGAAAACATATTTCTACTTAATAGATTTGTATCGTCAAATTCAAATGCTTGGCTGTCCTCATCTGGAATAAGGTCCGGGTTGCCGCCCCTCGGGCTTAACATCACCCCCCCTACTGGCTCAAAAATCAAAGGGCTGTTTCCGACCAAGGTCTCCAAGGGGTACCTCCATTCTACACCTAGTCTTGGATGTATGCGCGTGGTTGTCCCTTTCGACGGATTCACGTTCTCTAATTGAGTGGCATAATATAAGTCCGTTTGAAGTGACGCGTAAGCTTCAAAGATATGGCCTGATCTAGAAATATTTCTCCGATTCCATGAGTTTTCTAAGGATATGCGTCTGCTATCTGCTCCTGACTCTCGGCTCAATGAGACTAGGCTGCCTTTGAAATCGAAGTTACCGCCCCATTCTGCGATCGGAGAAACAAATTGGTAGTTAATCATTGGAAAAATTAAAGGCATGTCGTCTTGAGATTTTCCTGATCGCAAATCCTGCCAGAAATAGCTTCGCCCTTCTATGTAATTGTCGCCGTTGAAGCCTTCAATAAACAAGCTGTTTTCCAATACGTGCTCTGGGCTGATACCATACCTTTGCATATATAGATCATCTGAAGTCAACCAGATGTTTGCGCCGGTACGCCAATCTTTACTTAGATCAAATCTGGTTGAACCAATCATATGACCATGAAAGTTGTTGTCTTTTTTACCTTTTCTGCTGTTTAGACCGAAGCGCGTGGCGGCTAAGCTCAAGTCCATTTCAAGGTTGCCGTTTGTGTATCTCTGCCGGTACTGGTTTTTAATAACTTGACCACCTTTGGCGGTGGACATCAATTCCAAGGTTAAATCTTTGTCTCGATCGAGTTCTACAAAATAGGGAATATTAAGAAACCCTCCCAACTCGGAAGTGGCCCCGGCGGAGACAGGCAACAAACCCGTTTTCCGTTTTACAGAAGGGTCTGGATGAAAAAGATAGGGAGTGTAGGCAATCGGAACTCCGTACAATTCCAAGAATGCATCTTTGTATTCGACTACCCTGGACAGTTTATCATGAGTGATACGGTCCGCGTTTAACTGCCATGTCGGTCTGTTTTCTGATTCAGGACAGATTTGGCAGGGAGAATAAGAGGCTCGCTCCAAATTTGTAATTTGCCCTGCTGTAAGTCTTCCCCTGGTCGCTGCCGCTCGAGAGTTATCCGTGAAAAGTAACCGAATATTTTCTAATATGCCTTCACGAAGATCGCCGGTGATTTCTCCAGAATCGGAGAATAACACTTCGCCGTTAGGGCGCAATAATGAGACATTTCCAGAAGCGAAGATTTTGTCCTGAACCCGATCATAAACAACAGAGTCGGCTCTTAAAATCTGGCCTTCATAGACCATTTCCACATTTCCACTAGCGATAAGCTTTTCTGGCTCTTGCCGATTTTCTAACTTGTCAGCTTTAAAAAAAATCGGTGACTTGGTGGCAATTTGATTTGCTTCTGCTGTGTTTGCTAACCCGCTAAAGAAAAAAATAATAGCTATGAAGACAAACAAACGCATCATAACTCAACCATCTTCTCTGTAGAATAATATTGTCGCAGAAACCAACAAGGCGATAGCAGTGGGGCTGCATGCTGCCATTATAGGTGGAATACGGGCCGATTGCCCAAGAGCGTGGGCAAGGTCGGAGCCAAAATAGATAATGAATCCAAAACACACCCCTAAAACTATCGCAATAGCGCCCCCACCACGTCTTTGCTTGTGAAGGGTAAAAACGCCTGCGAATAATACCATGGCACATAAGAGAAGTGGCGAAACAAGGAGCGAATATAGGTGGATTCTATGTTTAACCCCTGAAAAACCTGCTTTCTCGATAATTTCGATAAAACCGGGCAACTGCCAAATGGAAAATGTATTAGGTTTCGCAAAACTATCTTGAACATTTTCTCTTGTGAGCTCAGTTGGTAATTTTAGATTATCTATTTTTTTAATAAGACCCTCTAATCCAGTTGACCGCGCCTCTGGAAACACCCAATTTTTGTCAAAAAGATATCCGGTAGGCGCGTCTATCCTTTGAATAAACTTTCCATCGGCATTGAAACGAAAAACTATCGCGTTTCTGAGCTCCATGCTGCGCGGCACTATTTGTGCTCCATGCAGAATATAATTAGTATCTGCCGTCGCTTGCCGAAACCAAATTCCCTCTGCAGCGAGCGTCGCCAGACTGCTCTTGCTTTTCAAGTTTTCAGTTTTTAATTGCTGAAACTTTAGCATCAGTGTGGATGATAACGGCCCATAAATGGTTACCTGTATTATCCCTATTAACATTGCCAGGAACACTGCCGGCAAAAGAAATTCCCAAGCTGAAATGCCGCCAGCACGTGCCACCACAAATTCTTGATTTTTATTAAACTGCCAAAATGTCAGCATTGCCCCGAATAGAATAGTAAATGGTATAGCCTTCTGGGTCAGGGTAGGTAATTTAAGGAAAACCAGGGTTAAAATTGTTTGAAAGGATATATCTTTTAAACTAGCTGTGATCCGGAGGAGTTCGATCATATCGAACAATGCGATGAGAAGCGATAGAAGGAAAAATACAGAAGCCCACCAGAATAAAAATAACTTTCCAATGTAGATAGATAAGGTCAAATATAACCGCATGACAAGATCCTAATCCGCGCTTCGCGAGGCATAAGCCTTGATTTCTGTCCAAGAGAAAATCGGTTTCCAAGAGCTCAAAAAGATGACTCCCAGAACTGCAGGGACTAAGGGCAAGGCATACATCCCAAGAGTTAGGTGTGGCATCCTCTCTCCGAGATTTTGTAGTGCGAAATGTGCTAGCTCTGTAGATATGGTCAAAGCGGTCGCAAAAAGAATTCGAGGAGCTTGACCCCTCCTATTCAAGTCGCCACCTAGCAGAATTCCCAAAGCGCCCAGGACAAGCCCAATCGATAATAATGGCATGGATAGTCGATAATGGCCTTCCATTCTGAGCTTATGGAAATTGTAGATTTTATGCTCTTGGCCGGAGAGGAAAAATAGTTCGTTTAGGTAGCGCTCTTTGGGCTCCCTCCATCGAGCAGTGCTCTTGGCTCCTGCGGCCTCAAGGTCAAAGCTATAGCGGTCAAAATACAAAACAGATAACTGACCTGAAACTCGGTCTACTTGCTGGCGGTTTCCGTTTACCATAATTACCTTGGGACCATTTTTTCCAGGCACTATTGCACCTTCATCGGCCATCATTGTAATGGGAGAGGATGGGGTTCGGGCGTCATGAACGATAATACCTTTCAGTCCTCCTCGGTCAGATCTCTTTCGGATAAATACGGTGATACCTTTTCCCATTGGGCTAAAAACCCCCTCCTGCAATAGAACCGCTGGGAAAGAATTTCTCAATTGAAACTGTAAGTCTTTGAAAGTCCGAAAAGAAGAAGGCACAAGATAGAGCGATAGGCTATATCCAATAATCATAATCAGTAACGATAACAGGATGGCAGGTCTGGCAAGGCCATATTGGCTGCAACCGCCGGCTCTCATAACAATTAATTCGCTGTCATTTAACAGTTTATTATACGTAAAAATGACCGCTATCACGAGCGCCAATGGTAAAATAATGCTTAAAAATGAAGGCAGCAGCAGTAGTGTTAAATAAAGAAAGACCTGTCCCGATAGACCTCGAGTTACAATCATTTCAATGAAACGCAATGATTGCATAAGCCAGACGACACCAGTCAGGGTTACCGTCACAAAAATTGTCGCCACTATCACTTGGCGAAAAATATACCAATCTAATCTTGTCACTGAATCAGTATAAATCTTTAGATGTCGAGTGTCACAGACTTAACCAGTGCTGTTGCTTTTGTCTAATGTGTATTTGCATCTCAAATACTAGAAATGTATCAACTTTGGGACGACTTTACTCACTACGAAAAGGAATGGGGTAATTCCCTTTGCAAGCGGTTGAAACAAGATATCTTGGTGAACAATTTAAATTGAAATGATTGAGAGGCGAAAAGAACAATGCGAATAAAATTTGCTAAAGCCGATTTTTCTACTGATCATCCTCTGGTCTTAATGGTCTCTGATGGTGGAGGATTGCTCTCTGCAGCGCAAGCCCTCGATAAAAAAACAAATGGATCAATAAGTCGCGTAATTAAAAATGAGGATTTTGAAGGAACACTCGGGCAGGTATTGGTTTTAAATGCACCCAATGGACTAAAAAGTTCCAAAATAGTTCTGGTCGGGATTGGAGACCCTAAAAGGCTGCAGGTTGGGTCAGCTCAACTAGTGGGGGGCAAAATTTACCCTCATTTAGCCCATCAAAATGCTGCCTATGTGATAGTTGACTCAATGCCGGGATCGAAGCTCTCTGCAACTGAATTTTCCGCTAACTTGGCATTTGGGGCTCTATTGCGGAGCTATCGCTTTGATAAATATCGAACAAAAGAAAAAAAGAAAGATCAGCCAAAACTGAAAAATCTCATTATTGGTGTTCGTGAATTTGCCAAAGCCAGGAAAATTTATTCGTCTTTGTCTAAGGTCGCAAACGGGGTCTTTCTTACAAGGGATTTGGTGTCAGAGCCCGCCAATATATTGTTTCCAGAGAGTTTCGTGGAGCGAGCACGTGAACTTAAAAAATTAGGAATAAAAATACAGGTGCTCGGCGAACGAGAAATGAGGAAATTGGGAATGGGCGCCTTGTTAGGGGTAGCCCAAGGTAGTCAACGGACCCCGAGGTTACTCTCTATGCGATGGGATGGTGCTCCCAATTCATCTAACAAACGCCCGATAGCCTTCATTGGAAAAGGTGTGACTTTTGATACCGGTGGCATTTCTATTAAACCTTCAGGAGGTATGGAGGATATGAAATGGGATATGGGAGGGGCTGGAGTAGTAACAGGACTGATGCGTGTCCTCGCAGAAAGAAAGGCAAAAGTGAATGCCGTCGGTGTAGCAGGGCTGGTTGAAAATATGCCATCTGGAACGGCACAAAGGCCAGGCGATGTTGTCAAAACAATGAGTGGACAGACTATAGAGGTAATCAATACAGATGCAGAAGGCCGCCTTGTTCTGGCTGATGCCATGTGGTGGTGTCAGCAAAAGTTCAAGCCTCACACCATGATTGATCTCGCAACTCTGACTGGCGCTATTATCATATCGTTAGGTCACCATTATGCAGGAATGTTTGCGAATGATGACGAATTAGCAAATAGACTTTCTAAAAGCGGTGAGGAGACGGGAGAGAGGGTTTGGCGAATGCCACTTGGTGATGACTATGACAACCAAGTGAAATCACAGATCGCAGATATGAAAAATGTTGGGGGGAGAGATGCAGGAAGTATCACGGCTGCGCAGATTCTCCAGCGCTTCGTCCAAGATGGAGTAAAGTGGGCACATTTGGATATAGCCGGTGTTACCTGGTCAAATGCAGACTCTCCTATAGTTCCAAAGGGTGGCACCGGATTTGGTGTCAGATTACTTGACCGTCTGGTCGCTGAACACTTTGAAGAATAGGCGTTTTGTAAGGCTCTAATGACGGAAATTAGCTTTTACCATCTAACCTTAAGTAACATTGAGTCGGCACTGCCCAAACTTTTGGAGAGGGTGATTGCCTCTGGAAAACGAGCATTAGTGCGAGTGGAGAGCGAGGAAAGAGTTAGCATAATTAATTCAATACTATGGACATACGACCAATCATCCTTTTTTTACCTCATGGAACCATAAAGGAAGGACAGGCCGAGTCTCAGCCCATTTGGATCACAGAGAAATATGAAAACCCAAATGAATCAGATGTGTTAGTTGTGTTGGATGGAAATGAAACTCCGGATTTAGACGACTTTGAACGTTGTTTAGAGGTGTTTAATGGAGCCGACGACGCGGCAGTTGACTTGGCTCGGGCCCGTTGGAGGCACTATACTGATAATGGATACACTATTACCTACTGGCAGCAATCTTCAGAAGGTAGGTGGGAAACAAAAAACAGTGCCTGAGTATTAAGACATTTTTTATTATCACTCTTTAAAGGCTACAACAAATTATCTCAAAATAATCTTGCCGCTAGCTTCGGTAACAGCTATAAGCCGCCCCACACTTTTTAATGGATCAAAAACCAATGGCTATTGAACGAACTCTTTCGATTATCAAACCCGACGCGACAAGGCGAAATCTTACCGGAAAAATAAATGCAATGTTTGAAGACGCCGGTCTTCGGATTGTTGCTCAACGGCGGATCCAGCTTACCAGAGCGCAGGCTGAGGGGTTTTACGGAGTGCATGCAGAGAGATCTTTTTTCGAGGATTTATGTGAATTTATGATTTCTGGTCCTGTTGTTGTACAGGTCCTGGAGGGAGAAAATGCGGTCGCTCGTAATCGAGAAATCATGGGTGCGACAAACCCAGCAAATGCAGCTGAGGGGACCGTTAGAGCGTCTTTTGCAGAGTCCATAGAAGCTAACTCAGTACATGGATCTGACTCGCTTGCCAATGCTGCAAATGAGATAGGATTTTTCTTCTCTGAATCGGATATTGTAGGTTAATGCGGTAAGAACTCAAGAAATGCTGTTGGTTTTAGAGAAGAAAAGCGGCCATCAACAGTAATATAATAACAACGCCAATGGTTCCAATAGTAGTAGCCTGACAAAAACCTTTGAAGCCGGCCTCAGACTTTTTTGCTATTTCTTCGTTAATTTCACTCATTAAAGAACCTTTCTTCTCTCAATTTTTGAGGCATTAATGTATTCAGGTCGAATATAGTCAACCCCATTTCGGCTGAACTATGACAATAATGGGTTTGTTGTGCCAGAGGCTGGTGCAGCCGAAGCGTTGATTACAACTCTGCCAGAGGAAATTTTTACATTTCCCAGAGCAATTTGAGTTAATGCAAAACAAAGGCACCTGTGCTCTTTGGCTAATACTCGTGCTGCCAACGTTTCAATTGTGTCCTTTGATTTAACAGGCACCGCTGCTTGGATTATTATTGGGCCCACGTCCACCTCTTCTCTAACAAAATGAACTGTGCAACCTACAAATTTTACACCATCTTCAAGTGCTCTTTGGTGAGTGTTCAGGCCGGGATAAGCCGGAAGTAAGGAAGGGTGGATATTTATTACTCGGTCACTCCATCTCCCAATAAAATTGTTGGTAAGTATTCGCATGAAACCAGCAAGACAAACGAACTCCACCTGATTAGATTCCAACGAGCTATTTAGCTCATTCTCAAAATCCTCTCTGTTCTTAAAATTTCTGTGATCAATCACATTGGTGGGTATATTATTCTCTCTTGCGAATTTTAGCCCAGCGGCATGGGGGTTATTGGCAATTACCAAAACAATTTCGGCAGGGGCCTCAGGCTTACAGCATTCCTCTATCAAGGCCTGCATATTGCTTCCTCGGCCCGAAATGAGAATCGCGGTTTTTAATCTAGACATATTGAATTGATGCTATCGATATTCACCGATTCTTGACCCTTTCTGGGACTCTATGACTTCTCCCACAATAAAACTTTTTTGGTTATTCTGTAATAACAGTTTATTGGCTTTTTCTACGTTTTCAGGTGCAACAATCAAAATCATCCCTATACCGCAGTTAAAGGTCTCGGCCATATCTCGGGGCGGTATGCCCCCCTCATTTGCAAGCCATCGATAAATGGGGGGCGCCGGCCATTGTTTTGCATTCAAAGAAACGCCTAAGCCAGTTGGGAGAATACGTGGTATATTCTCGATCAAGCCACCTCCTGTGATATGTGCAAAGCCTTTTGCTATACCCTCCCTGTGAAGAGCGAGACAACTTTGGACGTAAATTTTTGTAGGGTATAATAGGTTTTCTCCCAGGGTTCCCTTAGCAAAAGGGCAGGGAGAATCGAGCCCGATGCCAGAACTTCGGATAACTTTTCTCACCAAGGAAAATCCATTTGAATGAAGGCCGCTTGAAGCAAGGCCAATCAATAGGTCATGAGGCTTTATAGTGTTTCCGTTTAGGATACTATTTCGTTCTGCAGCTCCCACCGCAAACCCAGCAAGATCGTAATCCTCTGCGGCATAAAAGCCTGGCATCTCAGCCGTTTCGCCTCCTATTAAGGCGCAACCGGCTTCCTGACAGCCGATAGTAATTCCAGAAATGACATCCTTTGCAACAGAAGTTATTAACTTACCAGTCGCAAGATAATCCAAAAAGAAAAGTGGTTCTGCTCCTTGGACGACTATGTCATTAACGCACATTGCGACTAAGTCGATCCCTACTGTTCCATGCTGCCCGGTCTCTAGTGCTATTTTTAATTTGGTACCTACACCATCAGTTGCGGCAACTAAGATAGGATCTTTAAAGCCTGCCTTGGCGAGGTCGAAGATACCTCCAAAGCCTCCGATTTCTGTATCGGCGCCGGCTCTTTGGGTTGACCGAACGTCAGCCTTTATATCCCGAATGAAATCGGCTGCCTTGTGTGTATCCACGCCTGCATCCCTGTAGCTACCGGAACTCATGTCTTTCTAACCCATGCTAATCGCGATAATGTCTTAATGATTTTGTTATGCCAGATATCAGCGAAGATAAAGGTTATTAGTGTGTTTGCAATGCTAGGTTGCTTCCATCGGATCCCGATCAAGGTCTCTTTGTTAATATCGCTCATTATGATTTTTCTCGGTGGTTTCGGGCATGTTCTAAAAGCTGAGAATGCTTATAAAATAGATTCGGTCTTTGTTGACCATACTGCTGTTTCAGCCGAACTAGCGAGGGAATTTGCGCTCAAGAAAGGTCGCCTGACGGCTTACCAGAGACTGATTGAACGAATAGTTCCAGAAAAAGAAATGGAGAAGTTGCCACAAATAAGTGACGAAAAGATTGAAGAACTGGTTTCAGCTGTGCAGATTGAGGACGAAAAAAGTTCTCAAATAAGATATATAGCCTCTCTTAGTATCATTTTTTCAAGCAAAGATGTTAGACGATACCTTCATGGTTTGGGGGTAGGATTTGCGGAGAGTTTTAGCAAGCCCCTTTTGGTATTGCCAATATATCGCGAACGCGAAAAACAATTGCTCTGGGAGGCTCAAAACCCTTGGCGTAAAGCTTGGGAAGCTCAGGATAAAACTTATTCTCTTCTGCCACTAAAGTTTCCTGCGGCAGATATGGGATTTAATCGGATAATAACGGCGCAGCAGGCCCTGGAAGCAGAGGAGTCAAAAATTGAGGAGGCCTGCCGGCATTTTGGCACCTCTGGGATATTTTTACTGTCTGCAGAGCCAGTCGAAAATTTCTACAAGGATGAAATAATGTTGCAATTAACCATCCGCCGCATTCGGATGGGTTTGTCGGATTATACTGAAGTGAGGAGTATCCGAGCTCCACGGAATAGTTCATTGGAGAGCGTTCTCGCTCGAGCTACTAAAAATGTTGTGCGGGATCTATCTGAAAAGTGGAAAAGACAGAACGTAATTCGTTTCCAAGATCGAGGTTCGATATCAGCAATGGTATATTATGATGGGTTATCTCAATGGGTCGGTATCCAGAAGAATTTGGCCTTGATTGCGTCGATTTACCAAATAGAGATTAGTTATATTTCACAGAAAAAAGCGGGTATCAAAATTCATTTCTTTGGTAGCCCGGAGCAATTGGGCGTGAGTTTCGCTCAACAAAACCTTGATTTATCTCGAGAGGTTGAAAATTGGGGCATCACGATTATCAATAATACAAGACAGCCACCAGCAATGGAAAACTGAAGTGAATTTACCAAACATTATATCACTCGCCCGCTTATTTAGTGTGCCTGTCCTAGTCTGGTTGATCCTTACCCATCGTTTTGATGCGGCGTTTTGGTTATTCATGGCTGCCGGCATATCTGATGCTTTAGACGGATTTATAGCGAAACATTGGAAAAAGAGTTCAAAACTTGGCATGTACCTCGATCCACTGGCAGATAAGGCTTTATTGATGGGAGTTTACATAACCCTTGGTGCAATTGATCAAATTCCGTTATGGCTTGCTATCTTGGTGGTATTTAGAGACCTGCTCATTATCGGAGGGGTCTTGCTGCTCCATGTTTCTAAAGCGGAAGTCAAATTGCGTACGTTGATCATAAGCAAATTCAATACAGCATTGCAGATTTTACTGATAATCTTTGTTCTTGCTGAACTCAGCTTTCAACACGGTCTAGGTGAAGTCAAACAAGTTGCAATTTACTTAATAGCAATTTCTACAATTCTCTCAGGTGGTGCTTATATCTCTAGCCTTTTCCGTGATCAAATTCCGGAAACGGGAGGAACAGCGAGATGACTTCAAGGAATATTTGCGTTGTAGGGTTTGCTTTATTTTTATTAGGATTTTTATGGGCAATCTCCGACATTCTTCTTCCTTTTATTGTCGGCCTTGTACTAGCGTATCTTCTTGATCCCGTCGCAGATTTCTTGGAGTCTGCGGGATGCCCGCGTTGGCTTGGAGCCTCTATTCTTGCCTTTGGTGCAATATTTTTAGCTCTTGGAATTTTGGTATTTTTTGCGCCAATTCTTTTACAACAGCTTATTGGTTTTATAGAGCAAGCGCCGAATTACATTGAAAAAATAAGAATTGGCGTTGGCTCAGTTATTGGTAACCTTCAAGACACCTGGCCCATCTTTGATCAGGCTCTATCGGCAGAAAAAATAAGAGAAGCATACGGACCTCAGACCCTGGCATGGGTAGGTGATTTGACCCGAACTTTTTGGGTTGGTGGACTGGCAGCGCTCAATTTTCTCTCCCTAGTGATTGTAACCCCGATAGTCCTTTTTTATCTTTTACGCGATTGGGATCGCATGGTTGCATTATTGGTTGACCTAATACCCAAACAGCACTCAAAAATTTTAAGAGATCTTTTTGGTTCGATAGATCAAGTGCTTGCCAGTTTTATACGGGGCCAGTTAATGGTTTGTTTAATACTGGTATTTTACTATTCAGCTGCTTTGATATTTCTTGGGCTGGATTTTGCCCTGGTAGCTGGGATTATAGCTGGGCTTATCTCTTTCGTGCCATATATTGGAATGCTAATCGGCCTAATAGTGTCATTAATTTTAGCATTTTTACAATTTGGTAGCTGGGATCCCTTGCTCGTAGTGGTCGCGATCTTTCTGATCGGACAGATAATAGAGGGAAATTTCATAACGCCTAAGCTGGTAGGTGATAGGATAGGGCTTCACCCTGTTTGGATGATATTTTCATTGATGGTTGGGGGGGCGCTGTTTGGCTTCAGTGGCGTCCTCATTGCGCTCCCAGTTGCCGCGGTCTTTGGAGTTTTGATCCGTTTCGCAACGGAGGGTTATAGAAAAAATTATCTGAAAGATTCTTAGAACCGTTGAGATGATAGAAAGTTTACAAAGGCAGTACGTGTTAGATCTGCCCATCAGATCAGCGCGAGGGAGGCATGATTTTATTGTTTCTAAGTCTAACGAAGAAGCTATCTTGTGGCTCGATAGCTGGCCAGAGTGGCCAATGCATGGGTTGGTAGTCTGTGGTCCACATGGTTCTGGTAAGACCCACTTGGGGTGCCTCTGGAAAGATCAAAGTAATGCAATAGAGGTCAAAGGGTCAGAAGTCTCAGAGGTCTTGGAAATAGTCCGTGAAAACGAACGGGTTTTGACATGTTTTGTCGATGATGCCGATACGGCTAATCCCGAGCCCTTGCTTCATCTTTTCAATCATATGTATTCCAAAGGAGGATATCTTCTTCTTACGGCTAAAAAGCCTCCGGCGGCATGGCAGCTCCCGTTACCTGATTTAATGTCGCGGTTAAAAAGTTTACCAATCTCTGAAATAGGACTTCCAGATGATGATTTATTAAAGGGCATTTTGTTTAAAATGTTTGATGATAAGCAGGTCTTAGTGAATTCCGACTTAATAAACTTTATCGTGTCAAGAATGAACAGAAGCTATGGCTCAGCTCTGGAAATAGTTGAGCGTCTGAACGAGGAGTCATTATCGAAGAAAAGGGCCATCACAATTCCTTTTGTGCGTGATGTTTTCCGAGAATGGATTTAGAGACGATGGCCAAGATCAATTAATTTAATGTGTTTCCCATTTGTGCCGAGTGCAAGATTTCCTTCTAACAATTTTGTCGCGTGCTTGCCGAAAATTTCATATCTCCAGCCGGAGAGAATTTCGCTTATGTCGTTCTCTCGAGATATCAGTTTTTCGATCCCATCAGCGTTAATAATTAATTTTGGGGCAACCCCGTGCTCATGTGAGTTATGTTTTAGAAGTATTTTGATAAGGTCTCTTGTTGCTTCCAAGGATGCATCTTTTTTAGGCCTATCAGGCAGCACTGGCGCCATGTTTTCAGGTAATTCAGCACCTCTTTTTATGGCGGCAAGCAAGGACTCCAACCTTTCTGTTTTTGGTAGGCCGCTCTTTAGGCCGCGGAGCGCCCTAAGAGCTCTCTCATTTTTGGTGCTTGTGTCGCGATTTCTAAGATGGCCTGATCCCGAAGCACGTGTGTTCTAGGAATATTACGACGCTGAGCCTCACTTTCTCTCCATGCAGCTACTTCCCGTAGAATTAATAAATGACGGGGTCTGGAAAGTTTGTGTTTTAAACGTCTCCATGACTCATTTGGTTCCATCAAATATGTTTGAGCGTTAGTTAAGACCTCTAGTTCCTGAGCAACCCAATCTGTTCGCCCGTTTTTAGCGAGCATTTGAAGCAGTCTTTTGTAGATAACCCGAAGATGGGTAACGTCTGATAATGCGTACGAGATCTGCTTTGTCGACAACGGCCTCTGTTTCCAATTAGTAAACCGAGCGGTCTTGTCAATTGTTTCTTTTGTAAGGCTCCTTACTAATGTCTCATAGCCTACCGACTCTCCAAAACCGCAGACCATTGAAAAAATTTGGGTATCGAAAATTGGTCTTGGGATTTCTCCCATCAACCGAAAAAATATTTCTAAATCCTGTCGTGCAGCATGGAAAACCTTTGTTATGGAAACATTTCGCATCAGGTCTAGAATCGGCGAAAGATCAAGATTATTACTTAGGACATCGATAGCCGCCGCTTCCTTTTCTCCCGCTATCTGGATTAGGCAAAGCTCGGACCAGTAGGTAGTCTCTCGCATGAACTCGGTATCAACAGTTATGAAATCAGAAGTCGCTGCAACTTTTTTGCAGAAGCTAGAGAGGGACTCGCTATCTGTGATTAAAGACATGTGCCTCGCTATACACAATTAATTTCATCTCGGATAGGGGGCGATTCCTCTTGACATTTAGGCTTAATCCGTGGCCTCTCCGTCGAAGACTGAGTTGAGAATAGGTAACGTATTTACAGATGTTGGAACCAAATATGCACGAGTATAGAACTCATCGGTGTGGTGATCTACGTATTGAACACGCTGGAGAAAAAGTAAGATTGTCAGGATGGATCCATCGCAAGCGAGATCATGGTAATTTATTGTTTGTTGATTTAAGAGACCATTACGGGATCACGCAATGCGTGCTGGACTCCAGTAGCCCTATTTTTGGCGTTGTCGAAGATGCCCGTAATGAGACTGTAATATGTGTAACTGGCAAAGTCGTCCCTAGAAGTGACGAAACGATTAACTCCTCTATCCCAACGGGCGAAGTAGAACTGGTCATACAAGAAGTTGAGGTTTTAGGTCCAGCAGAACCTTTGCCTCTCCAAGTGAATAGCGATGAAGATTATGGTGAGGAGACCAGATTACGTTTTCGCTTCTTGGATTTGAGGCGAGATAGAATTCACAAAAATATTGTTTTGCGGTCCCGTGTTATTTCTGATATCCGGAGAAGAATGACGGAACAGGGTTTCGTTGAATTTCAGACACCGATTCTGACTTCAACTTCCCCTGAGGGCGCGAGGGACTTTCTCGTACCTAGCCGTCTGCACTCAGGCCAATTTTACGCTTTACCCCAGGCGCCCCAACAATTCAAACAGTTAATTATGGTCGCGGGGTTTGACCGTTACTTTCAAATAGCACCTTGTTTTCGTGATGAGGACGCGAGGGCGGATAGGTCACCGGGGGAATTTTATCAATTAGATATGGAGATGTCCTTTGTAACACAAGAGGATGTTTTCGAGGCTTTGGAGCCAGTCTTAACTGGTGTGTTTAACGAATTTGGTGGTGGAAAAACTGTCACTGAGGCGCCATTCCCCAGAATTCCATATGAAGAAGCAATCTTGAAATACGGTACGGATAAACCTGATCTTCGTAACCCTATTGTGATGTCGGATGTAACCGAGGTTTGGCGCGGAACAGATTTTAAAATTTTCGCCAATGCAATAGAGAAGGGTGCAGTTGTGCGCGCCATACCGGCTCCATCAGCCGCAAATCAGCCAAGAAGTTTTTTCGATAAACTCAATGACTGGGCTCGCAAAGAAGGAGCTGGGGGTCTGGGATATATTCTTTTCCAGGATGGAGAGGCTAAAGGCCCGATTGCACGTTTTCTTGACGAGGATCGCCTTTCAAAACTTCAAGATATAACTGGTTTTAAAGACGGCGATGCAGTATTTTTTGTGTGTGAGGGGGAGCAATTAGCTGCGCAATTTGGAGCCTTGGCGAGAACTCGGATAGCAGACGAGTTAAAGCTGCTTGATCAGAACACGTTTAAATTCTGTTGGATAATTGATTATCCGATGTATGAGTTAGACCCCCGAACTGGAACATTGGAATTTAGCCATAATCCCTTTTCGATGCCGCAGGGAGGATTGGAAGCGCTTGAGAGTGAGGATCCACTAAATATTAAAGCATTTCAATATGACATAGTTTGCAATGGGATTGAGCTGTCTAGCGGTGCAATTAGGAATCATCGGCCAGAAATAATGTACAAGGCTTTTGAATTGGCCGGCTATGCCGCCAGTGAGGTAGAGGCGCGTTTTGGCGGCATGCTCAACGCATTGAAATTTGGTGCGCCTCCCCATGGTGGTTCTGCTCCTGGAATTGATAGAATCGTAATGTTATTGGCAGGTGAAGAGAATATTAGAGAAGTCACGATGTTCCCGATGACCCAACAGGCTCAAGACTTGATGATGGGTGCTCCTGCGGTTGTAAGTCAATCACACCTTGAGGAACTTCATATAAGAGTTGAGATGCCGCAAGTGAAAGACGAGTAATGTTGAAACATTAGCGCTTCAAACATGCCAATATTGGTATATTGTTTGGTAAAAACTGTTTTCAACATGGGGCTAGAGCGAAGTGAAAATTTCTGTGTTCTAAATGAATCGTTTTGATTTTTCGATCGAGAGCCGCAGACCGTAACTATTATTGGTTACAAGATCAAAAGAGATTGTTGAACTGCAATTAAGTTCTAGCTCGCCGTATCAAAACATATCGAACATAATCTAGTGTTATAGCGACCGAAGTTTAAAAGGAGAAAAAATAACCTACTAAGCCTCTGACTAATTGGGGGTTCCGGGGTTCTAAGAAGAGTAATCTATTATGAGCTGATATATGCCCAAAACTTGGGCTATAAAAAGGCAAGTTAATTACGCTGGGAAACAAAACGGTGATGATACCGCTAGCCAAAGTAGAGGATATATTTCCGCTTCTTTTTTGAGACTAAATTTAACTGTCAGTAAGGTCATCCCAAAGACGGGCAGCCCCGCGTACTCCACTTGAGTCTCCGTGCACCGGCGGCTTTAAATTAACTGTGTAGCTTTTAGAAAAAATATATTTTTGTAAGTGAAACAGAATTTGGTCATAAATTCTTGGGATGTTGGAGAGACCACCCCCAAGGACAATTACCTGGGGATCAAAGATATTTATCACCGACGCTAGCGCTATGGCTGCCCGCTTTTCGAAGCGTGCAATAATTTTAGTCGCGGCGGAGTCTAGAATTTTATCGGGTGAGAAGATCTCAGAGCAAGGCGCTCTTTTACCTGTTTCTTCTAAAAACTCTTTTTCCAAGGAAGGACCTGATAAATAAGTTTCAATACAGTCCTTTTTTCCACACCAACAATGTCTCTCTTGCGTTATGTGACTGTCCTCTTTGGGTAATGGGTTGTGTCCCCATTCTCCACCTATCGCATTTGATCCTGCTATCAGCTTGTTGTTGGCAATAAGACCTCCGCCAACGCCAGTACCAAAAATAACACCGAACATACTATGCGCACCGAAACCGCTTCCGTCGTTTGCCTCAGAGAGGGCAAAGCAATTAGCGTCATTTTCTATCTTAATCGTTCGACTCAGAACGGAGGAAAGGTCTTGCCCGAGGTCTTGGCCATTTAGCCAGGTCGAGTTAGCGTTCTGCACGAGACCAGAAGAAGGTGAGATCGATCCCGGTATTCCTATTCCTACACTGCATTTAACTGAAAACCGTTTTTCGATGGTTGAGACGTTTCTCGCGATTAGGTCAATGGTTTCAGGGTAGTTAGCAACTGGAGTATTTCTACGAAAACGTACTCGTTCTAAACCAGCCGAATCAAGAGCAATAAACTCTATTTTGGTTCCGCCCAGGTCTATGCCAATTCTCATAATATTTTCTCGGCCAGGTATAAGGTAATTCGTTGTCCAAATGGCATAGAGAAAATATCCAGCTCCATGAAAGTTTTGGCTATACTTCTGTTAGCCTCGGAATTAATTCAGCAAAGTTACAAGGCCTGTGCCGAATATCTAATTGGTGGATCAGTATTTGGTTCCAGGCATCACGACATGCTCCGGTTGAGCCTGGAAGAGCAAATAAGTAGGTGCCACCTGCTACGCCAGCTGTTGCCCGAGACTGTAATGTCGATGTTTTTATTAAGTCGTAACTGATCATTCTGAATAATTCTCCAAACCCAGGAATTTCTTTTTCGTATACCGCTTGAAAAGCTTCAGGGGTCACATCTCTACCAGTCACTCCTGTGCCCCCGGTCGCCAACACAACATCGATGGTTTCGTCCATGATCCACTGCCTGAGCGCGGCCTCTATTTCGGTTTGTTCATCGGGAACAATCGTTTTGGCCGAGAGGTTATGACCAGCTGTAAGCAAACTTTCTACAAGCAAAGCGCCAGATTTGTCAGTTTCTTCCGTTCTAGTGTCCGAAACTGTCATGACGGCAATATTAAGGGCTTTAAATTCTATATTGTGATCAATTCCTGCCATATTAAAGTCTCGCATTAAAATTTAGTCGAGTACCTGATACATTGGAATTCCGCCCTCAGCTAGAGATTTTAATGATGGAACAGGCTGACCCAGCCTATTTCTATAAATCCAAAAATTTGCAACTACACGTTCGATAAAATTTCTAGTCTCCCTTGAGGGAATACTCTCAATAAACATAAGTGAATCTGAACCCGTATTAATTTTTTCCCGCCATTTTTTAAGGTTTCCTGGGCCCGCGTTGTAGGCAGCTGCAAGGAGGAAAAGATTGGGTCCTACCAAGTCGTTTTCCATCAGGTAAGCAAGGTATTTCTGTCCTAAATTTATATTTATCTCTGGTTCATAAAGTCGGCGAATATTTCGGGCTCGATAGTTTCTTCCACCAATATAGAGTGCAGTTCTTGGCATCAATTGCATCAAACCTCTTGCTCCGGCAGGACTTCTAGCTCTGGTCCTGAAAGCAGATTCTTGGCGCATAAACGCAAAAATCAAAGCCCGATCCAGGATTAGGCCCTCCTTGGGACTCCAAGGGGGTAGGGGATAAAGGCCACGTAAGACTAATTGGGTGCCGTCGAATTCAAGGGATTTAGCAGTTTGATAGGCTAGCCTCGGCATCGAAAGCGCATCGGCGGATTGAAGCAAGGCCCTTTGCGCGCGGGGATTGGGATCGTGGCTGAGTTGTTCTAATTCTCTTGCGGCTCGGGCTCGCTCTCCGATTTGGAATAGTTTCATAGCCCTTTGTGCTGACGGATGTTGTTTGAAAAACATCAGTTTAGCCGAGTTATTTGAAGAGGGTCCCCAGTTTCCGAAAAACTTTAATCCTATGACTTGGGTCGCGAGAATCCCGTAAAACTGAAATTTTTCTCTAGCAGCGAGTTTAAAAAATTTAAAAGCTCTCGCTGGTAGCCTTGCTATCATGTTTGCCCTTCCTGCCCAAAAGGCTGCCGATGCTCTCGAGGCAGCTGATATGTCATCAGAAAGCGCCAATAATTCAAAGTTTTCGGCCGCAGCCTTAAAATCGTTTTTTCTGAAAAGCGCTAAACCGCTATACCACCATCCCAGTGGGGCTAAATGTCTTGCTCTAGGGTCAATTTTGCGCGCTAAATCAATCGTTTTTGTATCATTGCCATAATAAAACCATCCTGCAGATATTCGCGCACGCGCAATCGAAATGTGCGCGGGGTGCATACCGCGTTTTTCAAATTGATCCACAAATCTTCCGGCAAGGGTTAATCTCTGCCTTGCAACAAGTCGCCGCACCTTAGTATGGAAGTTTCGTGTTTTGGAAGAAATCGGCACAGAGGCTTTACGCAATCTGTAGTAGGTACCATATGATTTCATTTTTAAGGTATTACCCTTTTGGGGTCCGTAAATAAAAGGCTTTTTGGGCAGTCGGGCCGATTTAGGTTTACGCTTTAGGGCTAGACGATATATACGCTTGGCATCGGGATGATCTCCAAAAGACTTAAGCCAAAGCGCTAGCTCAGAATACTTTGATCTGTACTTCGTTGGGTGCAGATAACGCTGAGCCAGGACGTGCCCCAAAAGGGATATGTCTTCCAATTTTTGTTTTTCCAAATCCGCCTTACGCCAGCTCCCATTTCTTTGAAGTGCAAAAATCGATTTATAAAGCGCAGCGTCCACTGAAGATAGATTATGCCTATCGAGGACAGTTTGCGTTGTTCGAATATCAACTTTTTCGTTTGCCAAACTGAGGATTGGACTGATTGTGAAATAGCCGCCTATAAAAATCCCTATTAAATATTTATTCATCTCAGGGATTGCAACTTCGCTTTTATTTCGAGTAAGTCGAGCCAAGTTTCCCGTTTTTGTTCTGGCTGACGAAGAAGAAATGCGGGATGAAGTAGAGCTCTGGCTATAATTGGAGAGGAGAGTTCCTCAGAAGCATACTCTGTCCACCTGCCCCGCAGTCGCATTATACCATCAGTGGTGCCTAGTAACGTTTTTGCTGAGGTGCCTCCTAGCATGATAAGGATTTTTGGCTTAACAAGTAAAATCTGTCGTCTTATGAAGGGTAGGCATGCCGATATCTCGGTGTCTGTAGGAGGTCTGTTGCCGGGCGGACGCCATGGCAGAATATTTGTTATATAGACTAGGTCACGAGTGAGGTCGATTGAGTTCAACATTTTATCAAGCAATTGTCCCGCTCGGCCCACAAACGGAAGTCCTTGACGGTCCTCCTCGGCTCCCGGGGCTTCCCCGATAATCATCAGGCCCGGATTTACAGCGCCAGACCCAAAAACAAGATTTTTTGCCGTAAATTTTAGCGGGCATCCCTCAAAATTTGAAATCGCCGCTTTCAGCTCATCCAAAGAAGTTGAGGCGTTTGCTGTCTTTTGCGCTGTCTCGAACGAAGCTTCTCGAGAAATAAGCTCACGGCTGGAGTCCTTCTTCTTTATTTCAGTATTGCCTTTGGCCGCTCGGATTGTTGGGGGCGAATTTTGCCGGACGGGTCGATCAATGAGCCTGTTGCATGGGGTATTGTCCAAGAAACAGTCCACTCCTGAATCAAGGTACCATTTGAGAAGTTCTGCCATCGGGTTATCTTTCGCCATGAACAAATTTAGCATGGCCTAGGCTTAATTCTAGTGCAGTTTTGTTATAGGCTTTGATAAAGGCTGGAGGAAAAATGGAACGAGAGTCGATAGATGTGGATGTTTTGATCGTAGGTGGTGGGCCTTCGGGCTTGTCTGCTGCGATTAAGCTCCGTCAGTTGGCAGAGGCAGCCGCTGCAGAAATTAGTGTTTGTGTTTTAGAGAAAGGGTCTGAAGTAGGTGCTCATATCCTCTCGGGAGCCGTATTGGAACCCCGTGCTCTTGCTGAATTATTTCCTGACTGGAAAGTGCGTGGAGCGCCCCTTAAGACTGAAGTTGTCGAAGATAATTTTCTTTTTCTCTCGGAGAAAAGATCGTTTGAGCTTCCAACCCCGCCTGCAATGCGCAATGAGGGGAACTACATCGTCAGTTTGGGAAATGTCTGCCGTTGGCTTAAAGAGCAAGCGGAAGCACTCGATGTTCAAATCTTTGAAGGATTCTCGGGCGCTGAAATCCTATATGATGAGGATATGAATGTATCGGGTGTGGCCACCGGGGATATGGGACTCAATAGAGAGGGAGAGGCAAAAGAAGGGTTTGCTGCGGGTTATGAGCTCCGCGCACGTTACACGTTGTTTGCAGAGGGGTGCCGTGGTTCTTTAACGGGCGAACTCATCGAAAAATTTAATATGAGGCAGGGGCATGATCCGCAGACCTATGCTATTGGGATAAAAGAGTTGTGGGAGGTTCTCCCTGAAAATCACAAGCCTGGAAGTGTAACTCATACAATTGGCTGGCCTCTCGATTATAAAACTTACGGGGGGTCATTTCTCTATCACTTAGAGGATAATCAGGTTGCCGTCGGTTATGTCGTGGGACTTGACTATTCGAATCCATACCTCAGCCCATTCGATGAATTTCAGCGATTTAAAACTCATCCAAAAATTCGGCCTGTTTTTGAGGGTGGACGAAGAATCTCTTATGGGGCTCGAGCATTAAATGAAGGCGGCTTCCAATCTATCCCTGACCTGATTTGTCCAGGCGCAGCTATCATTGGTTGTGCTGCCGGATTTGTTAACGTGCCTAAAATTAAAGGATCACATAATGCGATGAAGACTGGCATGGTCGCCGCAGAGACATTATTTGACGCCCTTACCTCAAAAGATGAGACCAGCCCTCGTTTGCTTGCCGATTATCCCGCAAAACTATCAAAAAGTTGGGTGTGGGATGAGCTGTACCGTGTCCGTAATATAAGACCAGCATTTCGTTGGGGCTTATGGGTTGGGTTGTTGTATTCTGCGTTGGATACTTATGTTTTTCGGGGAAAAGCTCCTTGGACCTTCAGTAATCACAGCGATCATAACACTCTTCTCCCAAAGAAAAACGCGAAGAAAATTGAGTATCCAAGCCCAGACGGAATAATCACTTTTGACAAATTGTCTTCCGTATTTATTTCAAACGCAAACCATGAAGAGGATCAGCCGTGTCACCTAAAACTTGAAGACCAAGAAATTCCAATCAAGGTCAATTTGAATTTATATGACTCTCCGGAGCAGCGATATTGTCCTGCTGGGGTTTATGAAATTGTGGGTGAGGGTGAAGATGCGCATTTACAAATTAATGCGCAGAATTGTGTGCATTGTAAGACTTGCGATATCAAAGACCCAACACAAAACATCCGGTGGAAAACCCCAGAGGGAGGAGGGGGACCGAATTATCCTAATATGTAAATCTGCTGATTTTCTCCGAGCGTGGTTCTAATCTCGCTTGATTTTTCGATTTTGTCCGACAATCTTGGATATATAGAGACAGGAAATAAATTTTTGAAACGGAGAGGAACCTAGCTCGATGGCAAAACACCGAATTGGCTTTCTGATATGTTTTGCTGTGACGTTTTTGGGAGACTTTTGTTCTGACCGTTTTTTGAGCGAATGGTCTTTAACACTGAGTGCTTCTAGGGCCCAAGAAGCCCAAGCTAATTATAGCATTTCAGAGAGAACCAGTTCGGTCCTGGGAAAATACCTAGCGGGTCGTCATGCGGAGCGAGCAAAAAATTATGGCCTTGCAGCGCGGCTGTTTTCCAAAATCGATGAAAAAAAACCAAAAACACTGAAAATTCAACAGCGTTTATTATTTTCCCTGGCAGCTGCAGGGGAAATTAATCAAGCGGTGGTCATCGCAAGGTCAATGACTAAGGGCGGTAAAGTTTCGTCCATCACTAGTCTGATATTATTTGCTGACGCTATTCGTTCTAATGATTTGAGTGAGGCAACAAAGGTTCTAAATGGAACGACAGTATCGGCGATTACTAATTTTACTATTCCGCTTCTCAAAGCGTGGACCATGGTAGCCACGGGCGACTACAAAAGAGCGATCTCTGCTCTTGACCCGCTCACAAAAATTCAAGGCTTTAAGCCCATGAGACTTCACCATATCGCTCTAATAGAGGATTTTAGAGATAATGAGGTTGTTGCCGATCAGGCTTATATACGAGCTTTGGATGAAGCTAAATCCATCCGAACCCTCCAAGCTTATGGCAGGTTTTTAGAACGATCGGGGCGTCGTGCAGAGGCTTATAACTTGTACACTAAGTATCAGACAGAGCAGGGTTTAGAAAATCAAGTCAAAGAGGAGATCATTAAATTTAATTCTAGTTTGAAGAGAAGCGGAATGATTACGACGAGCAGTGATGGTATTGCTGAGGTCATGTTTAACCTGGCTGGGACCCTTACGCAGAGCCGTTCATTCGATTTGGCGCTGGTTTTTTGCAGATTGGCAATTTGGATTAAACCTAAATTTCCGATGGCCAAAATGCTTCTAGGGAATCTATTGGAAATTATTGACCGGCCAGAAGAAGCACTAAATGTATTTCAGTCTGTAGATGAAGTCTCTACATCAGCATGGGAGTCTAAACTGAGGCAAGCAGAACTCCTTAACTCCCTAGGTAGAAAAGGAGATGCGGAAAAAACTCTTCGCCGCATGGCAAATCAAAGGTCCGAAGATATGGGTGCGTTGACAAGGTTAGGAGACATTTTTCGAGGAACAAAAGAATTTGCAAAAGCGGCCGACGTTTACACCGAGGCGATAAAACGCACTGTTTTGGTCGAAAAACCGTCTTGGTCACTTCTTTACTCACGTGGCATTGCTTATGAAAGGTCTAAAAAATGGTCCTTGGCGGAGAAGGATTTTTTGGATGCGCTAGAGCTTAGTCCAAATCAGCCATATCTTCTCAACTACTTGGGGTACAGTTGGGTGGATCGGGGACTATATTTAGACCGTGCAAAGGGGATGATTGAGAAAGCAGTGAGATTAAGGCCCAATGACGGTTATATTGTAGATAGTCTGGGATGGGTCCTTTACCGTCTTGGAGATTTCGAGTCTGCAACGGTCTATTTGGAACGAGCTATCTCTTTGTATCCACAGGACCCTACCATTAATGACCATTTGGGAGATGCTTATTGGCGTGTGGGACGCATGCGCGAGGCGGAGTTCCAGTGGCAGCGAGCTCTTTCGTTTGGACCTGAGCCAGAACAGGTCTCAAATATCAGAAAAAAATTGCTCCAGGGACTTCCCGAAGCCCAAGTTAAACAATAGCGGAACATAGGGAATTTGTTTATGGCCATTGTCGTGGATAAAGAAGCCCGGGCTAAGATAAATTTATCGCTTTTAGTCACTGGTCGAAAGTCAGATGGTTACCATACATTGGACAGCATTATTTTCTTCGTAAGTTTTTGTGACCGGCTTTCATATAGGATCGATAAAGAGGTATCCCTTGATATTTCAGGTCCATTTGGTGATCCTCTCGGAAATGGAAGAAATAACCTCATAATCCAAGCAGCTGAGGCTTTTAAAAACAAGTGTCAATTAAATACGGGCGTGGCTATTACACTCGAAAAAAATATTCCCGTGTCTGCAGGACTGGGAGGTGGATCTGCTAATGCTGCGATGACACTTTTGGCGCTTAATGAGCTATATCAAACCGGTCTCAGCTTCGCCTCTCTTGCGGAAATTGGGCTGACGATAGGCGCAGATGTTCCTGTTTGCCTTTTTGGCGAAACGGCAAGGGTTCAGGGTATTGGAGAAAAGATTCAACCATTCGATTTTCCACATAAATTTGGCGTGGTTCTCGTTAATCCTCGAATCCCTATTTCAACCGCCAGGGTTTTTTCTCGCTTCAACTCTGACTTTTCTGAGGTTATGTCGACGGATACTTTGAGTGAATTATCTGAGATGCAAAATTTCAGTTCGTTTAAAATGCTGAAAAATGATTTAGAGTTGCCTGCGACGCAACTTTGTCCAGAGATATCAGAGGTACTAGCCGCTTTGCGTAGTGAAGACGATTGTATTGTTGCAGGTTTGTCTGGCAGTGGTCCGACCTGCTTTGGGCTTTTCCAAACCTGTGAGGAGGCTGAACGAGTAGTTGGGCGGCTAAGAAAATGGAATACCAATTGGTGGTTGGAGGCCACTGCTAATAACTATTAATAGGCCGGGAGATTAAATAAATTTGAATTTAATTCAATGGTGTAGATATTATTGTGGTAGATCGTTGACTTGGTCCTCTTAATGGTGCTAACAGAGGGGACTTTCAGTCGCTGTAGAATTAAATAAGTGATTGATTTAAAATGATAAAATGGGGCGTAGCCAAGCGGTAAGGCAACGGGTTTTGATCCCGTGATCCCTGGTTCGAATCCAGGCGCCCCAGCCATCTTTTAGGGGTTCTAGGCAGTTCATGGTCGAGTTGGACGCAAGAGATTTAAAATGTCCACTGCCAGTTCTTCGGGCACGTAAGATGTTAAACAGTTTGAAAGCAGGCGAAGAGCTTGTAATTTTGGTTACAGACGAGGCAGCCCCTAGAGACTTAGAAGTTTTTTGCTCTGAAACAGGGCACAAATTAGTTTCCAAAGTTGAGATTGATAATTGTACCAGATTGATTTTACGGTGTCGGGACAATTAGGTAGAAAAATCATAGTGAAAACTAGCACCAGCGGGGGTTTACCGCTCTGATCGAAATACGCTTGTCCCCTTAATTGGAAGCTCTCTATCTCTTGAGGAATAAAAACCGTCGGGCCCCGAGTAACAAAGTTTTTGGTATCATTTTTTTATTTTGCCCAGTTTAGATCTCCTTTTTTCCAATAATTCAAACAAATATTGGGTCGCAATCGCCATGGCCGCGGCAGGAATGGCGCCTTCCAAAATGAGGGAGACGTTGTCTAACCTTATACCGGTCAATATTGGTTGTCCGTAACCTCCCGCGCCGATAATAGCACCAAGTGTCGCGGTACCGATATTTATAACGGCGGAGGTTTTGATGCCGGTTATGATAATCGGTAAAGCTAGAGGTAGCTGGATATGGATAAGACAAGACAATCTGGATAGACCGAACATTTTTGCAGCCTCGGTTAGACTTTTGTCTATGCCCTTTAGACCGGTGTAAGTATTTCTAACAATCGGTAGCAAACTATATAGGAACAAAGCGGCAATGGTAGGAAAAGCACCAATCCCAAAGATTGGAATCATGAAAACCAGCATCGCTAAACCAGGAATAGTTTGAACGATGCCAGAAATCCCCAAAACTAGCTGGCCTGGTGTTTCATGCCAAAAGGAGTAAACACCTAGAGGTACGGCTAGGATAATCGCTGCTAACATTGATAACATTACCAGCCACAAATGTTCCCCAGTTGATCTTATGATTCTTTGATAGAGGTTCTGACTATTCGTCTCAGTTTGAAGAAAAATTTTTTCTTTTAAAAAATGAGAAGCTACATCGCTCTCCGATTTTTTTTCGATCTTTACCATTTTATTAAGACCGGCCATTTCGATGGCGCTGATTTTTCCTGCAATGCGGCCTAGTGATTTGAGTAGGGGAAATTGGGAGGCGCGTTGAAGTCTATATAGATAGACTGCTTCGTAACTTGGGAAATGATTGAGATCATCCTCCAGGGTTCGCAGTTTGTAGTATGAAATTTCGGCATCGGTTGTGTATAAATCAGTGACATCTAAAAGGCCCTGGCTAAGTGCTCTATAGGCGAGATCATGGTCAAGACCTTGGGCATCTCTGGTTTTGAAGTTGTAAACACGTTTTAGAGAGGACCAACCGTCAGAGCGGTCTAAAAATTCATTACTAAACCCTAGCTGTAAATTTTGAATTTTGCTTAGTTGAGAAATTCTGCTCACATTCAATTCTTTAGCTCGAGCCGCGGTCATACCAAGAGCATAATTATTGGCAAAACCAAGGGGGGAACTCATACCGATCCCATCTCGAGCGAGTGCCTGTTTCAAGGACAAAGGATCAGTTAATGATTTTTTGCCAGCATATATTTCTTTTTGGATGGTTCCGGTATATTCCGGGTAAACATCGATATCTCCCCTCTGGAGCGCGTTCCAGAGAATTCGGGTGCCCCCCATTTGTCGGCGGTGAACGTTAGGAACTCCATCGGCTTTGAGCAAAAAGCTGGCAATTTCGCCGAGAATCACTGATTCCGTGAAGGCTTTTGATCCTATGGAAATACTTTTCCCTTCGAACCCCTGTGCGGGGCCTGCAATCAATATCAAAAAAGCGGTGATCGGTTAGGTATAGTTTTTTTAGATTTCTCATTCGAGAGTTTCCGAGTTTTGATATTTTTTCCAAGTCGTCGTAATGGCATGACAACTGATATTTCCTCTTCAAGCAACTAGGAGTTGGTAAACTTAGACCCTAAACCGACCTAAAAAAATTCTTAAAACTGCCGATTCGATGTACAAAAAGGTTGATAGTATTTAGACCCTTAGGGGTGGGAAATTGGATAGCTTTATCAAGACAGCAGTTGGAACTCCCTGGAGGAGAGCAGTGATATCCGTAGACCAATTTTCACGCGCGGATATTGATGAAATATTTGACTTGGCGGATCGTCTTTCTACCGGGAGAACAACGCCCCTAGGCGGAAAGATCATCGCTAATGTGTTTTATGAGCCCTCAACCAGAACATCATCGAGTTTTTTCTCCGCTATGACGCGATTGGGTGGCAGCGTAATACCAATCAATGAAGTCAACTATTCCTCAGTGACCAAAGGAGAATCTCTCGAGGATACAATAAGAACATTAGAAAACTACTGCGACCTTGTCGTTTTGAGACATTTCGAAAATGATGCGACTGAACGGGCAATGGCGGTTTCCAAAATTCCAATAATAAATGCGGGTAATGGAAGTGGTGAGCACCCCACCCAAGCTCTTCTTGACCTTTATACAATTAAAAAAGAGCATGGTGGTGTCGACGACCTCACAATATCGTTGATGGGCGATTTAAAGTTTGGTCGGACAGTTCATAGCTTAACCAAGCTGTTAAGAATGTATGATTGCAGGTTGCAGTTTGTTGCGCCGAGCCAGCTAGCAATGCCAAATGAATATATTTGGCCTGCAGATAAAATATATGAGGATCTTAACGAGGCTATCGAGAGTTCAGACGTCCTGTATGTGACCAGAGTTCAGAAAGAGCGTATGCAGGGATCTGAAGATTTTGATTTTTCTTACGCGGTTACAGCCGATCATATGACAAAAGCGAAAACTGATATGGTATTGATGCATCCGTTGCCTCGAGTTGGGGAGATCCCCACGGAGCTAGATAGTGATCCGAGGGCGGCTTATTTTCGGCAGATGAAATATGGCTTGCATGTAAGGATGGCGCTCCTTTATGCGATGATCGGTAACGTCTAAGAAATGCTTCTTTCTAATGTCTCCTACGGCAGTGGGAGACCAATAATAATTCTCCATGGCCTGCTGGGGTGCGGCCGGAATTGGGCCTCGATAGCGAAAAAGATATCAGCTCAGGGATGGCGAGCGATTACCGTAGACCTAAGGAACCATGGAGACTCCCCGCACTCCGATCGAATGGACTATAATCTCTTAGCGCAAGATATTGAAGAGGTTATCGGTTCTCTGAATATAGAAAAACCAATCGTTTTGGGCCACTCCATGGGTGGTAAGGTTGCTATGGCTCTGGCGTTAAGGAAGCCGCAGTCGGTAGGAGGCTTGATCATTGTTGATATCGCACCCAGGCAATATCAAAAAAGTAACGAGTATTTCATTAAAGAAATGTTGGGACTTGACCTAGGATCGGTCAAAAATCGCAGTCATGCCGATAAGTTACTTGCCGAACAAATTCAAGATCCAGTTATCCGTTCTTTTTTACTGCAAAATTTATACGCGGGCGAAGAGGGCTATCAGTGGCGACTCAATTTACGTGGCATTTTAGAAAATATTTCGGCCTTAATGGACTTTCCTTTCGAAAAAGATAACACATTCTTTGGAGGCTCAGCCTTATGCATTGCAGGAGGTAATTCGGAGTATTTTGAAGAGACAGATAAAGAATTGTTTCGAGAGTTTTTTCCTAAGGTCAGGATTTTAACAATAAAGGGGGCGGGCCATTGGGTTCATGCAGATAGTTCAGCCATATTTTTCGAGTCCGTCTCAAATTTTTTATTTAGTTTGGAATAATCAGAGTAAAAAAAGGGCTGCCCTAAGCAGCCCTTCAAGAAACCTTTTTAAAAAAAGCTTAAGATTTCGGCTTACCGAAAATTATCGCCCTGACTTTTTTGACGATCGCTGGAGATGCTTCTTTAATGGAATCGTTAACTACTTTTTGAATTTGCTCTCCTGTTGAAGGGATAAGCCGCAACCTTTTCTTTTTTAGCTCAGCTGCAAATGCTTTATCTTTGGTCATTTCGTTAAATGCGGTTCGAGCCGCAGCAACGTATTGAGAGTTTACTTTTGGCGGATAGGCAAGACCACGGCCAATAGGTCCAGACGCTGCAAGGAAACTCACCAGTGGTTTGTCTTCTGTGGCGACAAGATCAGTGAGCATAGGAACATTAGGTAACGCTGGATCTTTTTCAAAACCTATTTGAACAATGGCGGTTGCGAAAGGCTTGTCCCCCTTGAACCAATGGGGAACTTTCGAGCTCCAAGCCAGCCAATTAAATCCTGCCATTTGGGACTCACCCTGTTCAATCGCCATGATCGATCTCGATGATCCCTTGTACCCGGTAACAATACGGCCCTTAAGATTAAGGAGTCCCATAGTCAATGCAGGGGCTAAATATCCTGAGGACGATTTGCCGCTGGTTGATCCAATAAGGGACTTTCCTTTTTTCCACTCACCAACAGACGTTACACCGGAGTCAGATCTAGCAACTATGATAATATTTGTCTGATTAGCAGATCCCAAGTAATTAAAATTCTGAGCTTTGAATCTCATTTTCTTAGGTCTTAGAAGCTGGTTTGTAACGATATTGTCCAGCGGGACAGTGGCAAAAAAGCCATTTTTAGGGGCTACGTTATAGAGGTATGCCATTGCCTTGGTGCCCCCAGCCCCAGGCATATGCTGTAAGATGACCGTTGGTTTTCCCGGAATAAATTTACCAATGTGATTTGCAAATGAGGCGCCGTATTTATCGTAGGTTCCACCCGGACCATAAGGAATGACAATCGTCATCGTACGGTCCTTGAAGTGATCAGCAGTTGAAGCTACTGCAGCTGTGGCCGCCGACATGGCCGTTAGCGCTGCTGACGCCACCATTAATTTTTTTAAAAACATAATAACTCCCAGTTTAAATCTTAGCCTGAATGAAGGTTAGAAACCGACATCGATCGCACGCTAACGAAGGTTTTACTAGACTTCAAGAAAACTCTTATGACTTTTACAAAAAAAACGGCGGGCTGATGACCGCCGCTTTTGCCGTTGATGACAGCGTTGGTTAGCTCGTTCTACCGTAAACGAGCTTTCGCACTTTGGAAATCACAGCAGGTGATGCTTCTTTAATCGTATCGGATACAATTTTTTGTATTTCCGTACCTTTGGTTGCGATTAGCCGAAGCTTTTTCTTTTTCAGCTCAGCAACAAATTTTTTGCTACCATTCATGCCGTCATATGCTTTACGCAGTGTATCGACGAGGTCTTTTCGCATGGCCGGGGGATAGGCTAAACCTCGACCAAGTGGCCCAGCAGATGCAATAAATCGAGCTAAAGCTTTATCTTTTTCTGGAACAAGGTCCGTAAGCATCGGCGTGTTGGGCAGTGCGGGATCCTTGAAAAAGCCATTTTGTAAGACTGCTACTGCAAACGGCTTTCCTTTGGTCCCTTCTCTTGTCCCAGTGAACCAATGGGGCACCTTTGAACTCCAGGCCAACCAATTGGGCGAACTCATTTGGGATTCACCCTGTTCCATTGCCATCATTGCTCGCGAGGAACCCTTATATCCTGTCACCATCTTAATCTTCAGACCCAATAATTCGGAAGACAGTCGAGCCATCAAAAAGGTGCTTGAGTTAGTGCCGCTTGAAGAGCCAATGATTTGAATATTTTTCATATCCTTCCAACCATTGACACCGGAGTCTGTTCTCACAGCCATGACACTGTTCGTCTGGTTTGATGACCCTAGATAATTGAATTTGTCCGATTTGTATTTCATCCGCTTTGGTCGTAGAAGCTGATTAATAACAAGGTTATCTAGCGGGACGACCATATGAAAACCCTTCTTGGGGGCCACATTGTAAGTGTAAATCATTGCCTTTGCTCCTCCTGCACCCGGCATGTGCTGGAGAATGACCGTTGGTTTTCCAGGTATGAAGTTTCCAATATGTTTAGAGAATGATGAACCGTATTTATCGTATGTGCCGCCAGGGCCATAAGGGATAATGATTGTGATGGTTCTATCTTTGAAATACTCAGCCATATTGGCTGATGCTTGGGAGATTACGCCCCCTGCTAGCAGAGCGGCTGTGACCGCTATCTTACCAATTTTGTACATGCTTTCCCCTATTAAAAAGTAAGTCGATTTTTACGCAAAGCCAAATCTAAAAGCCAACACAAGCGTAACCATCTTCGAAATCCAGGACAAGGGTTTGTTGTCAACAGTCTTGAGTTTTTTCTTTTGGAAAGTTTACTGGATGACTGCAACAGCTTGAATTTCTATAAGCATTTCTGGTCGGTTCAGCGCTGCCACTGTCACAAGGGCGCTTGCAGGATATGCATCATCCGAAAAAAAATCTTTCCTGATTTCTACAAAGCGGGAATTATACGACACATCTGTGATAAAGCACGTCATAGATACAATGTCGTCCAGAGCTCCTCCCGCTTTTTCTAGGGTAGCATTTAGTTTTCGAAATATGCATTTGACCTGTCCATCGAAGTCATCTGCCAGGGAGTTCCCATGTTCGTCTTCAATCGCAAGGTGACCAGCTAACCAGATAGTGCGGCCGCCCTCTGTGATCACCGCAGGCGAGTATGACCTTGATCGCTGATATGGAGATGAAAGAAAAGTCTTCTTCAACGTTTAGCGCCGTCCCAACCATGGGTAGAAATATCAAAAACCATTCCATTGGGATCTCTGAATTTTACTTCGGCGTTTTGAGGCTTGCCTGCACCTGTTGGACCCGGATGATATTTGCCGCCGTTTGCCTCAACAGCTTTTATTGCTTCTTCTTCATCATCTACCCAAAATCCGAAGTGATGCACCCCGACATAGTCCTTGCCCCTCTCATCTCCTGCGTCATCTTGGGTCTCGAATTGAAGTAATGTGAGGTTCATAACCCCATCAGAAAGGCGTGTCGCTACCCGAGATTCAGAGATCCTTTCCATACCGAAAGCCGTTTCATAGAATTTCGCTGCCTTATCCTTATCTGGCACGGATAGAGCAATGTGGCGGAGTTGGCCGTTTGGCATAATTCGCCTCCTGTCGATTATTGAGCATGGTGGTTGCTTGAACTCTATACTAACACTTGATTGCCACAAAGCGGATCTTGAGCATATGATATGGGGAGATATTCGTTTAGGTGCAAATCATGACAAACTTGGCAGGGTTCCCTCGGCGGGAAGCTCAGGCAATGGGCCTTATAGGCTTTGCGCACATGCTGAGCCATCTATATATGCTCGCGTTTGCGCCCTTAGCAGCATCAATCATTTCGGATATGCAGATCAATGCCATAGAGTACGGAGCAGCGCTCACTGCATTTGCCGTGGTTACAGGTATTTTGCAAACCCCGATGGGCCTCCTGGTGGAAAGGATTGGCGGAAGACCCGTCTTAATTTTTGGGCTTTTTGTAAATTCTGCGGCTTTCTGTCTGATTGCATGGTTTTCCCATGATTACCTGACTTTTATTGCTTTTATGGCCCTGGCAGGAGTAGGGAATTCGGTTTTTCATCCAGCGGATTACTCTCTTATTTCGGCGACCGTTGCAGAGGAACGGATGGGTCGCGCTTTTTCTGTGCATACCTTTGTTGGGCATGTTGGTTTTATTGTAGGCCCAATTCTCGCAGCGGGTTTAGAGCCGTTTATTGGTTGGCGGGGTTCAATAGCGACTATCGGCATAATAGGTGTTTCGATGTCTGTTGTGCTGATGTTATTTGGATCCGTTATTGCGGATGGGAACCTAATTAAAAGATCCTCCTCCATAAGAGATTCATTGCGAGAGCTCTTCTCGTCCCGTCCGGTGGCTCTTTTCTTTTTATTTTACATGCTATCTTCAATGGCGAACTTTGGAATGGTGCAGTTTTCGGTTCTTGCTTTTCAACCGCTCTATGGCATAGAGCATGTCGTCGCAGTTGCTGCATTAACTGCTTATCAAGTTGGCACGCTAGCGCTCGTAATTCCTGGTGGCATTTTGGCGGATAAAACCTCTCGCTATGATTTTATAATGTTGCTCGGGTTTGGTATATCCTCGGTGGCCATTTTAATCGCAGGCAGTGGATGGTTGCCGTTTTTTGTTGTCACAATCCTCATTTGCATCGCTGGCGGAATGCGCGGGGGTGTTAACGCATCGAGAGACGTCGCCGTTCGTCAAATTGCGGGACGGATACCTGTGGGAACAGTTTTTGCTTTTGTCTCAACAGGATTTCTTGTCGGGCAGGCCTTCAGCGGTTTTATTTATGGTTTTCTTTTCGAGCACTACCCACCCAACTATATTTTCTATGCATCCGCGGCATTTTCTATTCTCGGGATGGTAACCGTGATTTTTAACCAGGGTACTCGGAAGATAAAAAAAGCTCTGGGAGAATAGATATCAACACCGTGAGCCCTACACCAGATGCTCGACGAGAAGCTGCTGCTATGGGTGTCATTGGGGCGGCACATTTTGTCAGCCACTTTTACCACCTGGTCCTCCCACCGCTCTTTGTGCTGATCCACCAGGCATTGGGAATTTCATACGCCCAATTAGGTGTTGTCATGACCACCTATTTTTTTGCCACTCTGCTTACCCAGGTTCCGATCGGATTGCTGGTGGATCGTATTGGGGCGAAGTTAGTTTTGACCTTTGGATTAGCGCTTCACGGCGGCGCAGTAGTTGCCGCTGGCATGGCTCCTTCTTTCGAAATGCTTTTAGTCGCGTTTTTTGTTGGTGGGGTTGCTAATTCTGTCTTTCATCCAGCGGATTTTTCGATCCTGTCTGCCAGTGTTGCTGAAGAGCGACATGGGCGGGCCTTTGCAACCCACACCTTCACTGGTTCGATTGGTTATGCCTTGGCCCCGTTAACCATGGCAGGTTTAGCGTATGAATTTGGCTGGCAGACTGCATTGATTATAGCAGGTTCACTCGGCTTGATATGTGCAGTGATCGTGACGTTCGCTTGGCCACTTTTAAGCGACGATGCATCGGCGTCAAGAAATAAGCCGGCACGAGAAAAAACTACATGGAGGTTTATGCTATCGCGTCCAATGCTCTTGTTTTTCTTCTTCTACGTCGTAACTTCTGCTTCCGGTACGGGCATGACGAATTTTGCACCAGTCGCTTTAACAGCGATTTATGGCATTGAGATTACGCTAGCCACTAAGATCCTGACAGTGTTTTTAATTGCCGCAATACTGGGATCACTGCCGGGTGGATGGGTAGCAGAAAAAACCAATAGAGAAAATCTTTTGATCATAATAAGCTTTCTTATTATGGCCATTTGTCTCGCAGTGATCGGAACCGGGATCATTGGTCTGTGGGCGGTCTTCTGCGGCATGGCACTGGCCGGATTCCTTCGGGGTTTTTACAATGCCTCTAGAGATATTTTGGTTAGGCGGGCCGCGCCCCAAGGAAGGGTGGGGGCGGCTTTTGGTTTTGTGACTTTGGGCTACACGATAGGACAGGGCTGCATGCCTGTTGTTTATGGCTGGTTTATGGATCAGGGCTCTGGAAAAGCTGTATTTTTAATTGCTGCGGCGTTTGCGATACTAGCGGTTTTTACAGTCATCCTTCCATTTAGAAAACGGTCGGGTGCCACTCATTAGATTGGATGGGATCAGGATTCATGTGCCTCCAACTTAAAAGAAATTGAATTTGTTCTAAGGATAGAAATTATGTGGTCATTAATAGAAATAAATTCTGATACGCACAGTAGAACCTTGAATTTTTAATAAGGTAAAAAGTTTGATGATGGCTTACGATTACATGATTTTGGGTGGAGGATCTGCCGGCTGTGCACTGGCCAGCCGTCTTTCCGAGTCTCAAGACAAAAATGTTTTGCTGGTTGAAGCGGGAAAAGATTTTGAACCCGGCTCTGAACCAACAGATATATTATCTTCATATCCCATGGGAGCTGCATTTAATCCTGCTTATCATTGGAATAATTTGAAGGTCAGTCACGCATCTCTAGGGGGCAATTCCCCTGTTAGAACGCCGCCACGTTTCATGGAGCAGGCTCGGGTTTTGGGTGGCGGTTCAAGTATCAATGCGCAAATGGCAAACCGGGGTAGTCCTGATGATTACGCAGAATGGTCAGCGATGGGTGCTGAGGGCTGGGATTGGGATGGAGTCTTACCGTATTTCCGCAAGCTGGAGACCGACTTGGATTTTAATGGGGAACTTCATGGAAAAGAAGGGCCGATACTCATAAGAAGGGTGGCTGAGAAAGAATGGACCAAGTTTTCTTTTGCGGTGGCGCAGGCTTTGGGCAACCAGGGCTTTAAAAAGATTGAGGATCAGAATGGGGCCTTTGTAGATGGCTGGTTTCCTGTCTCGATCTCTAATCACCCGGAAGATCGGCGCCACTCCGCGGCTATGGGATATTTGAACAACACGGTTCGGGCCCGCGGCAATCTCACAATTTTATCTGAGACAAGGGTCGATAAAATAAACTTCGAGGGAAAGAGGGCGGTTAGTGCAAATTTATCCAGAGATGGGGAAATAAAAAAAATTTCTGCGAGAGAAATAATTTTATCAGCGGGCGCGCTGCATACTCCTGCGCTTCTGATGCGGTCTGGCGTTGGTCGTGCTGACCATCTCCGTGAGCATGGAATTAATGTTGTCCATAACTTACCGGGGGTAGGGATGAACTTAAATGAACATCCAACGATTGCGGTGTCCGCTTATCTTAGAGAGGGCGCCAGAATGTACGCCGTTGGAAAAAGGCATGTCCATATTGGTTTACGGTTTAGTTCAGGGGTGGATGGCTGTGGTCCCAACGACATGTATACCTCGGTTACGGCAAAGTCAGCTTGGCACCCTGTGGGGACACGTCTTGGGTCTATGCTTATGTGGTGTAACAAGCCATATTCGAGGGGCTCTTTAGAATTAAACTCTGCTGAAGCATCGGATGAGCCCAAAGTGAATTTTGATATGCTCTCAGATCGCAGAGATCTTTTGCGCATGATGGATGGCGTGCGTCGAATGGCAGGCCTATTCGATGACCAAGCTCTAAGTAAAGTTGCCTCTGATCCGTTTCCTTCGTGCTATTCGGAGCGTGTGAGAAAAATAGGCGCTGTAAACAAAAAAAATAAAATTTTGACTACAATCTTGGCGACGATGATGGATGGTCCCCAGATTATCCGGCGTGCTGCGATTCACAATTTCATTACCTTGGGCGCAAAGATGAAAACGTTACTCTCTGATGATCAGGCCTTCGAGGATTGGATAAGAGATGGCGTGAGCGGCTGCTGGCACCCCTCTGGGACCTGCCGAATGGGAAAAGCGAATGACCCCAGTGCTGTGACTGACCCTGGTGGCCGGGTCCATGGGGTTGATGGTTTAAGGGTTTGCGATGCATCCATATTCCCCTGTGTGCCCAGGGCAAATACCAATATACCGACAATCATGTGTGCTGAAAAAATAGCTGACGATATCAAAATAGGTTGAATTTGAACGCGGCTTGATGGTTGAGGGGAGAGGGTGCTACCTTCCGCCCGCGCAGAATTTCTTTAGCCACAGGAAGCAGCATTATGTCTAATAGTTTTCGAGAGTTTGTCAGCGATCTACGTCAAGAAGGACAACTCACTGAAATTACGAAACCTGTTGATATCCGACATATAGCCGCGCTTGTCGACCAATCTGACAAAGCATTGCTATTTTCAAATGTCATTGGATATGAGATGCCGGTCATTTCGGGGCTGACAAACAATAGAGATCGGTTGTCCATCGCGATGGGGTGTCCTTTCCCTGAAATTGAAGAAAAGTTGCGAAATGGAATCGATCGCCCCATTGATCCCAGGGTAGTCAATGCGGGTCCTGTTCGTGAAATTCTCATCGAAGGTGAAGACGTCGACCTTTATAAATTGCCAGTGCCTTTATTTTCTGTGCGCGATGGGGGTCCCATGATCACGGCAGGCGTTACGCTCGTGGAGGACGAGGAAATGGGCCTCAATGCCGGTATTTATCGGTTCCTTATTAAAGATAGAAATACGACAGGTATTGATGTTGTCACCCCGAATAATTTACGCAAGCTCGCTGAAAAGGCGCTCGCGAAAAATGAGCCTTTACCTATCTCAATAAATATTGGGACGCATCCAGCAGAACTTATCACGGGTTGTTTTAAGGCGGCAGCTGGCGTGAGCGAAATTTCAATGTCTGGGGGAATGCGAGGTCGTGCGGTTGAGCTTACTCCCTGCAAGACCATTGATACTCCATGTATCTCTGATGCTGAAATCGTATTGGAGGCGGAAATTCTGCCAACCGGATGGACCTTGCCCGAGGGCCGCTTTGGAGAATTTACAAGACTAATGGGAGGATTGCATTGGAATCCGCTAGTAAGGGTCAAGGCCATCTCAATGAGGAAAAATCCCATTTATTATGCCTTGCACATGCCATGGGAGAATATTTGGCCGTCAGGACCCATATATGAGGCCGCTGTTAAAAGAGCACTTCATGAGGCCGGGGTTACTGCGACCGCGGTGAATATTACGCCCGGCGGATGCTGCCACTGGCACGCGGTTATTGCGATTAAAGGGCTTCCCGGTGACGGTAAAAATGCGATTCTTGCCTCTCTATCAGTCGCTGATATGAAACATGTTACTGTCGTGGATGCTGACATCGATGTTTTTGATCCAATGGACGTGGAGTGGGCGGTTGCCACACGAGTTCAAGCAGATGAAGACGTTCTCATTATTTCTGGTGCCAGGTCAAAGCCCTTGGATCCAAGTTTAACAATTGTACCTGGAAAAATCCCAACCACCGCTAAGATGGGCATTGATGCGACTATCAGTGACCATATCCCGAGGGAGCGCTATGAGCGCATTGCTTACGCTTATGCCGACGAGGTTAGATTGGAAGACTTTGTCGGTAAGGATGGAGATAAATTGCCACCCGATGTTTTCTCGGACCTCGAAATAGTCGAATTAGCTGGTAAAATTCGGGAAATGATTAGTGCAGAACCTCTTTACTATGCAGACTTGGTAGAAAGATTTGAATCTGAGGGTTTCCAAGCGGTGGGGCGTGCTCTCGGAAGCCTGCATGAACAAGGTCTATTGTGGCAAGATAAAGTCGGTAAATTTTGCATGAAAGACTCAGAGTTCTCGGCAGTTCGACCGACAAAATAGGGTCCTGAAAAAGGCGGTTTGATTTTTAGAAAATTCTGTTGCCGAGGGGTGTGGCAATGTTATCGGCAGCGGCTACGAGTGTTTCTTTTGTCTGTGACGGATAGTCCAAATTAAGACTAGAGGCATGCAAGGTCGCTCGGCCCTCGCTAGAATTCACTCCTCGTAAGTCAAAAGCGTTTCACAAGGCACCTCAAATTTGTCTCGACCACCCAAAAAAGACAATTCGGCTAAAAATGCGACCGCTTGAATACTGGCGTCCATTTTATTCAGCAACTCAACAGCACCCGAGATTGTTCCCCCGGTAGCAAGTATATCATCCACTACTACCACCTTTTGTCCATTTGTGACCGCATCAGACTGGATTTCAATAGTATCCGTGCCGTACTCAAGCGCGTAGCTGTGGGAGATGGTCGTACCTGGTAATTTGGATTTTTTTCGGATCATCGCAAACCCGCAGCCTAGCTTGTATGCAATTGGAGCGGCAAATAAAAAACCTCGCGCTTCAATGCCTAGAAGCACCTCAGGTTCATAGATAGCGATGCGCTCTGAAAGTTGATCTATAGCGCATTTCCAAGCTTTTGAATTGTGAAGAAGTGTTGAAATATCGTAGAAAAGTATCCCCGGTTTGGGAAAATCGGGAATTGTTCGTATGTGATCTTTTAAATCCATTTCCGTAATTTCTCCAATGTCTCCAAATGCCAATGAGCCTATAAAAACGACACTAGAGTTCTCAAACCGAGGTTTGGTCTTGTGCTTACGGCTATGTTGGCATTCCAAATATTATACCAGCACTCGAATTGCTAAAAAACAAAATGTAGACGCTTTCCCTCGGACACTTTAATTAGATAACTAGAGAGGGCTTGAAACCGTAATGACATCAATTCCCGCCATTTATCTGTCTGGTCAACAAGAGTTATCGAGTAACCTAGTTTGTCGCCTTTAAAAGGTAGGCTGTTAAATTTTCTCTATCTTTTTGTTTCTTAAGACCGGGGAATGCCATTTTGGTGCCTTTAACCATCTTCCGCGGCTTCTCAATGTAGGCAATGAATAATTCTTTTGTCCATTTTTTGCCTTCCCCAAACTTCTTCATTCCTTTGGAGAATTTGTACTTAGGCGCGGTTCCTGGTTGACGTCCGAAAAAACCATGAAGGCTGGGTCCCACTTTGTTTTTTCCAGCTACGACTGCATGGCATGCTTTGCATTTATTAAAGACACGCATCCCTTTTTTCGGGTCGCCTGCCAAGGCATGTTGCGCAGATAACGCAAGTAATAGTGTGACCAGAGATATACCAATAATTTTCATTAACCCTTCCTCAATATGACACGCGTTATATGGATCGGTTGGCTGTGTCAGTCAAATCCCACTCAAGCAGCTTTTAGCCGAGACCCGATTTTTTGGCCCCCAGAAGGCAATTAATGGTAAGAAAAGAATGCTCTAAAATGGGAACCAGCTATGTTCCTTGCTGTAGTGGAGGTATCCAATATTCGCGCCCCACCTCATACCAACACCGGTGCGAATTGGCGCTAGGATGACGTCGCCTGCACTTTGATAGTTAAGGCTTGCGCCGGCGAAGAAATAGAAGCTCCCATCGACGCCAGGGAATCGACGAAAAATATCTTCGCTATTTTTAAGATTGTATACCAGGGTGATGACTTTTGAAGCATGTCCTCCGACATCCCACCCAACGGACGGGCCCTGCCAAAAAATTTTTTGAGTTTTTCCATTCCTTAGGTTCAAAGTGCCCTCTCCGTAACGGAGCCCTACCATCATTGCTCCACTGAACTCTTCACCTTCTATAAAGGCGTTGGGAGCCCCGAAATCCGAGAAAGCCTTTTCTACAGCCTTCGCTAATCCGGCGGCAGAGGAGCCCATCAATCCCTCTGCCTTCGATAAAACTTCTGCCTCCGTAAATGAGGATTGTGAACTGGTATTATTAGAATGCGCAAAGGTAGGCATCACCAGAAGTAACGCAAACGCAAATAAAAAAACACTAGCTTTTTGAAGCATTATCTCAGGCCCTTCTAATCAATTCTTCAAACAGTTTTATGCAGTATACACCGACTCAAGCGTTATAATTAATTTTTGTGAAAGGCCTACCTATCGAAATACAGGCGCATCGGATTTGTACTAAGAATTTTTTGTATATCTTTCTGATCCGTCGCCATTGCTCCCAAAGAATTTAAGAGATCGCCCTCGTTTGGCACCCGTCCTGGTTTGAAATTATTCCCATGGGGCCAATCAGAGCCCCATATCACCCTATCAACTGCGGCCTCAATCACGGCTTTTCCCATTGGAACCACGTCAGAATACGGTATCGAGTCTTGGTTAAAAGGTACAGTTTGCGCAGAAAGCTTGTCTATGCTCGCGATTTTTACCCAGAAACGGTCATCTTTTAAAAGGTCTATGAGTAGCGCAAAGGCCGGATGTTTAATGCCTCCATCCTTGGGCTTACAGCGCGCCATGTGATCGATGATGGTAATTATTGGAATTTCTCGAATGAATTTTTCGTTCGCCACAAAATGATCCGGTTCAACGTGAAGTACCAATGACCATCCAAGTTTTTCCATGCGGGGCAGTGCGGCCCGAAGATTTTCAATACTTCCCGGTCTATCAGACATCAACGAAAACCGAGCGCCGCGAGCTCCTCTTTGATTGAGGTCTTCTAACTGTGCGTCAGAGGTTTCTTCATTAAATCGCACGACAGCTCTCATTTTGCCGTCAGATCGAGCGACTGCATCCATGATGGCTGAATTATCAAAGCCGTGCGCTGTTGGCTGCACTGCGACCGCATGGGTAAGTCCTGTGACCTTTTGAACTTTTTGGTAATTCTCAAAGGGAGCGCATGGCGGCGTGTAGCGACGTTTGTCGGAAAGCGGAAACTTATTATGGGGGCCGAAAATGTGAAAATGCGTGTCGCAAGCAACCACCGGGAGAGCCTGAGATGGAGGACGTGTATTTGGGTCGGGAGGAAGCGCGTAAGGTAATTGATCTGCCATAAAGTTATCCATTATTAGATATGATTAGGATGCTGTGGAAACGACCCGAACCGTGCCGATTTATACTGAAAAAGAAAAGTAGTAATCTTTTTTGATCTTTTTTTAGGAAAATGCCATTCAAAATCATAGCCCTTTGGTAAGGCGGCTGGCCGAAAGCTGTAAAGATAATCAAATTTTACCAGGATGGCACGACATCTCTCAGCTCTGGAAATAGCATGGATACCAAAGGCCTTGGCCAGGGTAATGCAAGCAGGCTGTCAAAAACATACCAGGCAAAAATTAATAATGATGTTGAGATTGCAATAGCAAGCCCCCAGGGTTCCCTATTTTCGACGCGCATGAAAGCAATACAAAAAATAAAAGTTGTGGGCAGCATTCCGATTAGAGCCGTGGATGAGAGGAAGCCAATAATCCACAATAAAAAGCCGGTTGCCCGTCGCGCAACTACTGACGTTGGTATCGAACTATCGGCCTCAATATCGAGATGTGCGGCGCGCGCTGTTGTAGAAACGTTATCTTTAGAATTGTCATCTTTGTTTTCAGCTCTCGATGATGGTCTGAAAGTGTGGTTCACGAAGCTCAAGGCTGCAAAACAGAGAGTAAGGACGGCAATGAAAATTGGTACCCGTTTTGCCATGTCTTTCCAGGCGGCAGCCTCCGAATACATTACTAAAAGTAAGGCGATAAACACGATGTAAAAGAGGGTGTTCATGTCGAATTTCGGCTTGGTAAAGCCTGAAAATAGGGCTGCGATTCCGCCATTTTTCTGAAACTCACGCATCAGCGGACGATACAGGCCCCAAATTGCGAGTACAAAGACAATGAGAACAATGTAATGATCATACACTAGCCAATAATAGATATCTTCGAGAGTCTCCCAGTCCTCTGAGTACCGATTAACTGATATATTGAAATACCTCTCGACGATCCCGCCGAGCACCACACCAAGAATTACTGGGGGACGCGGCCATCTCAGCCGCTTCATGCCCCAACCTATAACCCCAAACGCGAGGAGGGCATATAAGTCACCCCAATCTCTTCGAGCTTGAAATGCGCCGACGATAATAACGGTTAGTATAAGAGGCATAATGATGGAGGGCCGGATTATGGCGAGCTTTGCCAGTTGATCCGAGAACATAAAGCAAAGTCCGGCCCCTAAAATATTGGCGATCCCTACCGACCAAACTATGGCATAGGTCACATCGAGGTTTTTAGAGAGCATGTCGGGACCCGGGATCAATCCATGGATAAGAAAAGCCCCCAAAAGAATGGCCATAGACGCACTTCCAGGCACGCCGAAGGCTATAGTCGGGACGAGGGCTCCCCCTTCCTTAGCATTATTTGCTCCCTCAGAAGCTAAAACCCCCCGAATATCGCCAGTCCCGAAAGTCTCCGATGCACCCTTCTCTGTTCGTGCGGCATGACCATAGGCTACCCAGTCAATAATAGCTGCTCCCAATCCAGGGATGGCGCCCAACGTGGAGCCAATTGTTGCTACCCTAACAACCAGCCACCAATGTTTGATGGTATCTCTTACACCCCGCCACTGACCGTTTCGCGTATCTAACTTCCCCTCGGTGGCAATTGTTCGACGTTCTATCATCATGTCCGCTAGTTCTGGTAACGCGAATATTCCAAGCGTCACCGGCACAAGGGGGAAGCCGCTCCAAAGGTAAAGGGTTCCCATCGTCCATCTCAGTGTTCCGGTCTGCGGATCTTGCCCCACCATGTCTATCATCAAGCCAAATCCGGCCGCAGCAAGACCTCGAAGTGGTGACGAACCTGAGAGGACCGAAACCATACAAAGCCCAAAGAAGGCAAAAGATAAAAGCTCTGGAGCCCCAACGGTTAGCATCACGGGTCGTAGGATCGGTATTGAGATCGCGAGGAGGAACGCACCTATAATTCCGCCCATCATGGATGCCGTGTAGGCAGCCCCAAAGGCCCGCCCTGCCTGCCCTTGGCGGGCCAGTGGGTGGCCGTCGAGGATGGTTGCGGCTGATCCGGCAGTCCCCGGTACACCGAATAAAACGGCTGGAATGGTGTCTGATGTTGTTGTTACAGACCCCATACCGAGAAGAAGGGCAAAAGCACTGTAAGGATCTATGTCGAAGGTGAATGGGAGCAGCAAAGCCATCCCGACAATACCACCCAGGCCTGGTATAACTCCGAGAGCAAGACCAAGTAAGACGCCACCGGCCAAAAATAGCATTCTGGTGGGTTCAAGGATTGTACCCATGGCCTCTATGGCCACACTGAGGAGACTTACATCCATGGTGGTAAATCGATCAAATAATTAGATACCTTGTCAGGAAAACACGCGGCATTCGCCTTTATGAGATAAATTTCGACAAAGGCGGACGCCGCTAAGTTATCGGTTTACTTTTAGTTGCAGGCAATTGCGAGTGCCGATTCGACCCCTCGAACCTTGAAAGTGCAATTCATTCCCACTTTTAGAGCAGAACTCTTAACCTTTTTTCCAGCTATGGTGATTTTGGTTTTACCGCGCACTTTGAGTTTTCCTTTGGCAGTTGCGCCTTTCCAAGAAACACGGCGACCTTTTCTTTTGAGCTTGGTGATCTTGCCCTGATGGGTCAGCACGGGGATGCTTGCTTTGGAGACGTTAAGCGCCGCGTCGTCACTTGCCGCTTTGGCAGCCCGAGCCACAAGATCCTTTGGAGATTTGTATAAATCCTCAATCATTCCCTGGATTTGACGTCCAGATATTGGATTCAGCTCGAGCTTTTGTCTTTTCATGTCAGCAATATATTTTGGATCCTTCATGGTCGCATCAAAGGCAGCTTGCAAAGCAGCCAATCGAGCTTTCGGAACGTTAGGAGTTGTATTGAATGGACGTCCCCAGGCTTGACGAGCAAAAATCAGCTTCATTATTTGCTTGTCTTGTTCTGATTTAGCCAAGTCGATAATAAGTGGAACATTAGGTAGGTCGGCGTGTTTCGCTGTCGACATTTGAAGTAAAATGTTGATTTTACCTGATTTCAGCCAACTCGCCCGCGTTGCCTTAACCGATGACCAAGACCAGCCACAACGGCCATCAAGTTCACCCTTCTCCATCGCGAAATTAATATCGTTACCACCGGGGTAACCTGTGACGAGCTTTAGGCGAGTATCCAAAAGATTGTTCATCACCGTTGGGAAAGTATCTGTGTCGGCCCCTTTGCCAGTCCCACCTAAAGTTGCCCCTCTGGTTTGCAAATCTTTGAATGTTTTAATGCCCGTGGTCGCCATAGTTGCACATGTGCTCACCTCATTGTTGGTGCTGCCAATCCAACCAAATTTTCGGGGATCAAATTTTGCTTGCTTGTTACCAAAGAGTGGCTCCATAGGCATGCCTCGACCAACGGCCGCAATTACAGTCCCATCTTGAGGAAGCGTCGAGTAGACCTCATTGGTGAGGATCATACTTCCCGCCCCGGTTTTATTTTTTGCGACAAATTTAGGGTTGCCGGGGATATGCCTCCCTATGTGCCTTGATAGTGTCCTTGCATATCGATCATAGCCTCCACCCGAAGAGTATCCAATCCACATCGTGACACGTTTATCTTTATAAAAATCTGCCACCTCGTTTGCTGATACCGAGTTAGTCGCGATGCATCCAGATAAAGCAATCAGCCCGAGGCGCAATAAAATCGTCGTCTTCATTTGTAAAACCTCCCAGAGTTTTTATTTTTTTTTCATGGTTTCAGACGATGGCCAAGTAATCAAGTAAAACTATTGCTTTTTGCAATGTTTATGTGAGGTGGGCCGAAGATCGTAGAATTGTGATCCTTCTAAAGTCTGGTTTTGATGATGTTTAAGATTAGATCCGGAATCCTATGGGATTAGCTTCTGAGTTAAGTATAAGATTCGGCGTCTCAGCGGTAATCTGTTGGGAGATTGCGAGGCTATTCTGCGCCAAAATAATGGCTTGCTTGCTTCTATTCGTGAATAGCGAGGATGACGTTCTCGAGATCAGACATAAAGTGCTGCGCGTAGGGGATAGAATTTTCCATAAGTGTTAAACGGGTGCGGCCCTCCGGACCTACACCGAAAGCGGGTGGTGTAAGGGTCTGATTTCTCTCAATCATAGAAATATAATCCTCCTTAAAGCTCTCATAGTTTTCAACTTTAAAGGCAATGTGATCGGGACCAGTTCTTGAAATGCCTGTTCCCGCGTAGTCGGAAATGTCCCATGGTATGAGAACCAAAGTTATGCGGCCATCCGACACGTAGTAGTTTTTATCATCTTCCGCACGGTTCGCCATGCTGAGGCCAAGGGTATTACAATAGAATTCTGCGCATTTTTCTGGATTGAGGGTGCGGAGAGCAAAATGACTTACAGAGCGTTTTTGTTGCCATTCTCCATCCGTATATACATCCGTTCTATTTTTCATGTCCGACTGAGATAGATCAAAAATATTACCATCCGGATCGTGGGTGGTGATCCCTGCAAATGGTCGATTGCCGGGCCTCTTCAACCATTTAACATTCGGATAGTTTTTCGAGATCCTTTCAAAAACTTCCTCAGTATTTTCAACTTGCACACCAAAGTGATCGAGCCCGCCTGCTCGACCGGGTTTCCGTGGATTTATATTCAGGCCCAAATATCCATCCCCAACCGTGACCGCGCTGTTTGGGCGAGCACTAGGAGAGGTCCTCATCCCAAATAAAACTTCGTAAAATTTACCAAGCATTGCGTAGTTTGAAGAGACAACAGCAACATGATTAATCTTGGCTTCCATAAAGAAATTCCCCTATTAGCTTATTTAACCTGGCCCTTTTGAACCCTTGCCTCCAACGATTGCATGAATAGAAGCGCTTGAGAATATCGTTTTATCACATCTATTTTGAGTATTTGTCAGCTAGTCTGAGTGCCCCCTCCTCTTGGTGCAGGACCAGAATAATTTTCTGATCCAAACACAAAATTGGAACCAGCTTTTCAGCCTACTCAGTAAATTTTTTTCTTACAGGATTTGCTTTGAGTCATAAAAAGCTCAATAAATATTGCTTCCATTAATTAGCGGAAGGAGGTGGTCCAGTGTCTCATTTTCATGTTGGGTCCTCGACCCAAAGTTTCTGGATTTTTGCTCCCAAGGTCATTTTCGGCTGAGCAAAATTTGGTCCTTCGAGGACCGTCGTGACAATGGAAGGGCTCTCTCCTTTGAGGGCCCTTCGCCATTTTTGGCTAATGAAAATCATGAGGACTCGCAAGGGTTTTTGAAGAGATTCGCCTGCGCTATTTTTGTGATTGCTGATCTAGGGTTCAAGACAAAACGTACCCAAGCTTAAAGGCGCTGAAATCGAATGTTACCCCAAACGAGTAAGAAAAATTCTAACAAGTCTGATGACACCCTAACTGTTTTCTTTGACGGCTCATGCCCTCTGTGCCGATCAGAGATTGCTTTCTACCAGAAAAAACAGAGCAACGGCCAACTCAAGTTTGTGGATGTATCAAACGCGCAGACAAACTTTCCGGCGGGGTTAGATCAAACAACCGCAATGGCCAGGTTTCACGTGCTATCGAAAGACTTGGGTTTGCTCTCAGGGGCACGCGCATTCTCTGAGCTTTGGTGGCGGATACCGGGCTGGAGAGCTGCAGGCTATTTAACGTCCTTGCCAGGTGCTGGCCTTTTTGTTCGAGGGCGTATACCGATTTTTTCTGATTTTTAGACCTCAAATTGTGAAAATGTTTCTTAAGGTCAAGGGATCTAGTGAATCTATGAAATAGTGATTGGTCTTTGCGATTCTAGTTGGAAAATCTACTGATTTGTTCTGTTTGCATTTTAGTTGGTTCACATGATTGAAGATACTATTGATATCAAAACCCGATCAGGAGTGATGCGGACATTTGTGGTGCGCCCCCACGGAAACAAAGCCTCCCCTCCAGTAGTCTTATTTATGGATATTTGGGGCGTCAGAGAAGAGCTGCGCCAGATTGCTCGCCGAATAGCTAATCAGGGTTACGTGGCAATACTTCCTAATTTTTACTACCGCCAAGGAGAAATTTCTTATGAGTTTTATGACGAAAAGTCTCGAATGATTTCTCTACACCACCTTGAAAAAACGAAATCAGATTTAGTCAATGAGCAAAGGCGCAGACTCTCTAATGAAATGATCGTCGCAGATATTGCAGAGATACTCGGATTTATCGAGGCCGATAAATACATTTTGTCAGAAAAAGTAGGCGCAATTGGTTGGTGTATGGGGGGATGGATCTGTCTAAAAGCAGGAGTAACCTTTCCCCAAAAATTTCAGGCGATTGCGACCCTGCATGCAACAAGGCCCATTTCCGAAACTGAAGACTCTCCTCATAGGGAATTAAATAGGCTTCGGGGTGGTCTATTCTCAGGTTGGGCGGAGTTGGATCACTTGTCGCCTCCTGACATGGTTCGAGAATTTGAAAATTTGATTGAGCTTGAAAAGGTTGATTATCGAGGTGTGATCCACGACGGTGTCGAACACGGCTACGCATTGCCAGATCGAGATATTTATTCTCCAGAAGCAGCAGCCAAGGATTGGGAACAAATTTTGAAATTGTATAAGGATTACCTGTAGTTCTTGCTTTGATTTGAAGCCCCACAAAGCGTGTTTGGTTCGATTAATTTATTAACTTTAACGGTTTAGTTAACCCACGCTTTGGATTAACAAGCGATATGTTCGGGCTACCAAACCGAGCCTATGATTTGTCGCCGGAACTTGAGTTTGTTGGTCTGAAAGGGGTTTGGGTGCGTAACCCACTCATGGAAGTGGTTTGGTTCAAAAGAGATCTGCGCACGTTTGATCATGCGCCCCTGACAAACGCTGCTGCTGCAGGAGAGGTATTGGCGCTTTATGTCGTGGAACCAGATTACTGGCTATTGCCCGATACATCCGCAAGGCAGTGGTTGTTCATAAAGGACTGTTTAAATTCATTAAGATCTGAGCTTGAGGCGCTCGGGCTTAGCCTGACGATCCGTGTTGGCGATATGGTGGCTGTTTTGGAAGCACTGCACAATGAGAGGGGTATTTGCCAACTTCATAGTCATCAGGAAACAGGAAATATGTGGACCTTCAAACGCGATACGGCTGTGAAACATTGGTGCGTGGATCGAGGGATAAGGTGGAGAGAAGAGAGACAAAATGGGGTAATACGCGGATTAAAATCTAGGGATGATTGGTCTAAAAGGTGGGACGAGTTTATGTCGCGGCCAAAGATAGTGCCTCCAAAAATGATATTACCCGCAGATGCTATGCCATCAGATAGAATTCCAGACCCCGAGGAGCTCTGCGCCAATTCTCTTGCGTGTAACGAAATTCAGCCTGGAGGTCGTCCCGCCGGTTTTAAACTCTTAGAAAGTTTTCTTATGGGCCGTGGCGCTTCATATCAAAAAGGCATGTCCAGTCCTAACACGGCATTTAGTAGCTGCTCGAGACTTTCAACGCATTTATCGTATGGCACTTTATCAATCAGAGAGGTTTTCCAGGCTTCCATGGGTCGCGTAAAAAAATTGAAAGAAAGCGGTGCTGTTCGGCAAGGAGAATGGCTGAAATCATTGAGTGCTTTTCAAAGCAGGCTTCATTGGCATTGCCACTTTATCCAGAAGCTGGAAAGTGCTCCTCAATTTGAAGTGGAAAATGCTCATCCTTCTTACATTGGTATTCGGTCCGAGAGCGCTCCCAAAAAGGATCATATTGAAGCATGGATAAATGGACGGACTGGTTTCCCATTCATTGATGCCTGCATGCGTGCCCTTAGAAGTACTGGTTGGATCAACTTTCGGGCGCGTGCCATGCTTCAGTCATTTGCTAGTTATCATCTATGGATACACTGGCGGTTTTCAGGAGTCTTATTAGCCCAGTTATTTACCGATTATGAACCGGGCATTCATTGGAACCAGGTCCAAATGCAGAGTGGAACAACGGGCGTGAACCTGGCTAGAATTTATAATCCAGTGAAGCAAAGTAGAGACCAAGATCCGGAAGGAGAATTCATAAAAAGATGGATACCGGAACTCAAAAGATTGCCGAACGAGCTTATTCATGAGCCTTGGCTGATGACGGCAATGGAGCAGAAACTTCACGGGTGCGTTATAGGTAAAAATTACCCGGCTCCGATTGTTGATCACATAAAAGCTGCCCAAGAGGCCAGGGCAAAAATATATCAGGTGCGCAAAACAAGGGGGTGGATAGAAAGCAGGGATGCAATCCTGGAGAAACATGGAAGTCGCAAAGGTAAGAGTTAGACTTTAAGAGCTTCGTATTAACGTCGGTCCGATAAATGTTTTTCCTTCCGGCCTCAATAATCCCAGTGCAGTTTAGGTAAGTCCATTTAATCCCTCAATTTCAGAGATTTTTAACCCTCCTACTCGGGCATGCGGGCGCCCCGAATCCGTTAGAGCTATGCAAACGAGGATTTCATTTGAACGCGGTGCATCGGGGAGCCCAGCCTCCACGGAGTCAAAGTGACTGCGCACATAGGCGGCATTTTTATGGCCGAGGGGCACGTCTATCCTAGTGCCTGGACCACCCAACTTTTTTGCAGAGGGAATGAGAGCAGCGCCTCCTGAAATTACCTTGCGGAGGGGCTTGCCGAGTTTGGGGTGAAGGATAGCCGCGGCGTGTTCCCACTCCCCATTTTCACCGACGATCGCAGCTTTGCCATAACTTTCGATTTGATTAGGTTGACATTTAAGTGCCGAGAGACACATCTCCCCAAGAAATTTTCCAAGCCACTCACCGATATCCTCTAATTGTGTCAGCCTCTTTGAGAATTTACTCGCATAGGGGTTGTCAATCACAGCCATCGCCACAGCTTTACGCGTTTGGTGCTTGGCTTTTCGTTCTCCATCTTTATATGTGGTCTCGATTGTGATCTGAGTTTTTCGGATTTGTGCCTTCATCGCTATCGTAATCCGTCTTCCCCGATAATCGACTCTGCTGATAATCCGCCTGCCCGATCATAGATCCGGGGCCCGGTTGCCATTGCTTGAACCCAAACGATTTCATCTGCTCGAGGGGCATCTGCGATTGAACACTCTATGCAGTCAAAGTGACTTCGAACATAGGCGGCATTTACGTGGGCGAGGGGAATGTCAAGAGACCGTCCAGGTCCCCCAACTTTTTTGGTTGAGGGAACAATTGCATTAGAGGGTTTAATTAGCTCGCGCATACCGTAGCCGCCAGGTTCATGCCACAATGCGGCATGTTCGAGTTCTCCCTTTTCCCCCACAATTGCGGATTTTCCATATGCTGTAATTTTATCCGCACCACCCAGTGTATCTATTAAACGCTGCGCCATCTCTATACCGAGGGGCTTAAGCGCCTCCATCAGGGGCATAAGATCTTCAACATAACGACCCGCGTAAGGGTTAGCGGTGATTGCCGCAATATAACCTTTTTTTTGGGGCGGGTCGGCTGGAGGGCCAAATTCATGCAGTACCTCTTCTACGTGAGTTACATATTTTCTAACCTTAACTAGCTCACCGAAATCACCGTTATTTTCTGAGATGCCCATTTTGCCTCCGACTAGCAGATACTTAAGTTAATATTGGATGTTTATTGGTTTATTAGAAACCTAACTAAAAAAAACTTTGTTGCAATTTCTCGGTGTAAAAAAGAAATGAGTTTGTTGTAGAAGCTTCCAATTTTACAGGACTTGGAACTCTGTAATCCGCTAAAGGAAAGCGAAAGAAACGCCAATTCTTTAGATTAGATGCTGGATTCATTAGCTTTGTATGGTCGGAGTGAGAGGATTTGAACCTCCGGCCCCTGCCTCCCGAAGACAGTGCTCTACCAGGCTGAGCTACACTCCGACTGAGGCTAAGTCTATAGACTTGCTGCTATTTCTAAGCAAGTCCGATATAGAATAGAGATTTCAAAAGATGGATTGGGGAAGTCCAGGCACCTCAGGAGCTCCCGGTTAGTCTTAAAATCGGTTTTCTTGCTGCTTTCTTATGTTTTAACTAATGCAATAAAATCTCAATAATTGGGTCTACCATACTCGTTGCTATGACGATCTCCTTCTTTCATCAGCAGAAATAGTAGCCCCGCGTGAAAGACTAAAAATATTAATGCGCTTCCTGTTACGGATCCAAAGGCAATCCAATCAAAATATCCGATAAAACCCAAGCACGGTGTAATCCAGAGCCAGTGACCAGTAACCCCAACGTCATGCAGTCGTCGGACTGTTAACGGGCCAACAAAACAAAATATCACGGTGGAAAAAATAAATATTATTTCCTTTGGTATATAAACCTGTAACAGAAAAATAATTATAAATAATATCAAAAACAAAGAAATATATTTTAAATAATATTTTTTAGATATTCTGCCAGAAAATTTAAAAATATCTCTCATATATTTAAATATATGGAAATATTGAATGTTTTATACATTTTTCGTCTACAAAAAATAAGATCTATTTATTTAAAAATGAACTTTGCTTTGATTAGCAATGATGGCCCAAATATCAATTGGATATATTCTGCTTTAAGTGGTTCTTTTGAATTATTAGTCTGAAGTCAGGTTCCTATCTCTTGGACATATTGATTTCCTATCGAGTTGCATTGACCCAGCGTTGGTTGGGTTGGCAGGACTCCGGACCCTAATTGATTAATAAGGCGTAGTATCTATTCCTGTCGACTTAAGTCTATTTTAATTTTTTGTTGTCTTGCTGCGACTTGCAAACGGAGCATTTCTGGAACGTGTTCTTCCCTTAATTGCTCAAAGAAACGCAGCTTTTCCAATATTTGCACGGTATTCGCCCACTTTGTCTCGCCGACATTTTCGCGCAGGGCCTCTAAGTATTTTGGCATCAATACAAATTCATAGGTGTTTACGGTCATAATAGACGGAAATAGAATGCTGCGTCGCCGATCTTCCGGATCGGCCTCAGAGACAATAGCCCCACCCGCTATAGCCTCTCTTATCACCATCTCGCTGGTTCTATAGCTTGCCCCCATATCCCCGAGAACCGACGTACGATCGGTTGGGATATCATTATAGAAATCACGCATGAGAGAGAACCACAGAATAGTGCCTGGGGTAGGATCTCGGAATGCCGCTATTTCAGGGAAACTATTTAGCTCGCGCCATGATAATAGAGCTGCCATTCGTCCGGCGGTAATTGACTTTAAGTATTTTCTATAGTCCTCGGCCTCGGAAAACTTAATTTTGATCCTGAGCCTTAGCGGGTCTTCACCTCGGTCGATAGCATCATATACAGGACGAACAGATCCCTTAATGCTCCCATATTTGTACCACTTAGTCATTATTTACCCATGGATCTCTAAGACGTTTCACGAAGGCAATTCTAGAGAGGAATATTAACGTCTCATAAAATTGGAAAGAGGCAAACAAGACCCATATCAAAATCGAATGTATAAGAAGCGTACATTATTTGCGTTCTAATTTATGATAGCCATTGATATGGAATCAGGTAACCAGACCGCCCATGGTTGAGGTTTAAATTATAGCGTGCGCCACTAGGCGGGAGATCAAAAAAACCGCATAGTGGGAATGGCTGTTTTTTCTGCTGAGAAAAGTTTGGGGGATCAAAATGGAAGAACGTATCAAAAACATCAGAAACGTGGATTTAGACGCCATTAATGATCCCGAGATAGACCGCATTAAAGCGATTGAGCCTCCAGAAACCTTACCCTTTAATATTTTTAAGATGGGTCACATCGTCATGATTGTCCAAGACGTGGAGCGTTCGGTAGAATTTTACACAAAGGTCTTGGGTTTTAAAGTCTCTGATGTCTATCCAGAGAGCATGCAGAAAGGGAAGATGGTCTTCATGAGGTTTAATGAAGACCACCATGGTATCGGGCTTGTTGGGACGGCGAAGGGACCAACACCTCATGAAGAGCTGCACCACATCGCTTTCGAGGTGGCGACAATTGATGAGGTTTTTAAGATGCGCGAGCATCTGGAGGGGCACGGGGTAGAGGTTGATTTTGATGGCCGACGCAGAGCTGGGGCTCAGGTGTCAGTGGAATTTCGAGACCCCGATGGTCACCGTCTGGAGGTGTTTTATGCCCTGGACAAAGTTAAATGGGACGGAAGTGATATCCGCCCACCGGAGGAATGGAAGCCTTATTTGAGTTTAGAGGAGGCGGTTGACAATCCCGTCCGAGGCCAGGATACGAAACTTGCGGACACAAGTTTAAGACGAGATTGAATTTCATCACATGAGGGTCTTTTATGAGTAAATCAGCGCGCGAAGATTGGTCGCGCAAGATATTTGATCGGCTTGTCGCAGAAGGGGTTGAGCTTTTTGGTTATGTTCCGGACGCCGGCAATAAAGCCATAATTGAGATGGCTGAGGAGAGTAATGCAACCCGACCAATCCTTCTGACTTCCGAAGAGGAGGGAATAGCTATCTGTGCTGGAGCCGATCTCGTTGGAAAAAAAGCCGTCGTTTGTATGCAGTCCTCTGGTGTGGGCAATTGCCCAAACTTCTTAGCCCTAATAGAGGGGGCAAAGTTTCCGTTATTGATGATCGTAACCATGCGGGGAGATTATGGGGAACAAAACCCTTGGCAATATCCGATGGGACAAGCGGTAGAACCTGTTCTGGAAGCGATGGGTGTACGGTGTATTCGTGTCGAGACCGATGTTGATCTCGATGACGCCCTGGATGCGGCAATAGGTGGTGCGTTTAAAGCAGGGCAGGCGATGGCCCTAATTTTGTCTCAGCGGTTTCTTGGTGCCAAGCCTTTTGGTGGAGGGGTAAACTGATGATAGATATCACACTAGATCGGCGTGACTTGATTCCAGCGCTTTTTCCAAAGCCAGATGAATATTTATTTATTACAGGGCTCGCTGGTCCAGCAAAGGACGTCTGCGCCCATACTGGAGAGTCTGAAAATGTGTTTGCAATGGGTGGCGCCATGGGATCTGCGGTCACCACGGCATTGGGTGCAGCGCTCTCTGCTCCTGATCATAGGTTTATTTGTGTCACTGGAGACGGTGAGCTCATGATGGCGATAGGCTCGTTGGCAACCGTAGCTTCAATGGGACCAGCCAATCTCTCCGTCATTTGTATCGATAACGGCTGCCATGGAGAGACCGGCGGTCAATGGGGACATACCTCGCGTTATACAGATTTGAGCATGATGGCGGAGGGAGCGGGTATTCCAAAGGTGATGACTATCAGTTCCGCAGGTCAGATGAATGAGGCTAAGGCATTCATAGAATCAGGAGAGGGACCACGCTTTCTTTGGGCGCGTGTGTTGAATGGGCCACCTTCAAAAGTAACTCGAAATTGGGACCTCATCCAGCGCCGCCAAATTTTTAAGTCTGGCTTCGAGGCGCGTCAGTCTCAAGTTGAATAATCTCGGTTTTTTCTTGCCTTTAGGATGCGGCAAGAAACAGCTGGCCCCGAGTAGATCAGTACGACCGATTTACCGCAAAATCGATGGCTTCAATGAGAGCCCGCTTGTGAGGGCTTTCTGAAAATATGTCGAGGTTGCCGCGAGCTTTCGCTCCGTATTCGCGTGCACGCTCTATAGTAGCTCTAATCGCACCGCTTGTTTCCAACATTTGTGTGGCGCGTTTCAGGTCACCTTTCTTTTGCTCCATGTCCTCGAGTGTTCGCCTCCAAAACGCCTTGCCTTGGTCATCGGCTGCACGGAAGGCAAGTACCACCGGCAAGGTAATTTTCCCGTCCCTAAAATCATCTCCTACGGTCTTGCCAAGGGTGGCTTGGGGCGCCGAATAATCTAGGACGTCGTCAATCAGTTGGAAGGCCATTCCAATATTATGACCGAACGCTTCTAGAGCTAAACGCTCTTGATCTGAGCGCTCGGCAATTACCGGACCAATCTCCGTCGCGGCCGCAAAAAGCTTCGCTGTTTTGGAACCGATAACCTCCAGATAGTCACTCTCGGTTGTGTCAGTATCATTGGCCGTCACGAGTTGGTGAACCTCTCCCTCTGCAATTACAGCAGAAGCATTGGACAATATTTTTAGGACTTCCAATGATCCATCAGCAACCATCAATTCAAAGGCACGAGAAAATAAAAAATCTCCGACGAGCACGCTTGATTTGTTGCCCCAAACTGTATTTGCCGTCGCCATGCCGCGACGTAAATCGCTCTCATCGACGACGTCGTCATGGAGTAAAGTGGCAGTGTGGATGAATTCGACACAGGCCGCTAAGCTGATATGCCTGTCTCCCTGATAACCACATAACCTAGCTGAGCTTAATGTGAGCATAGGTCGAAGGCGTTTTCCACCAGCCGCGATGATATGCCCGGCGAGCTGAGGAATAAGCATTACCGGGCTTTGCATCTGTTTCATGATAACGGCATTCACCGTCTCTATATCAGCCTTCGTAAGATCAAAAAGTCTATTGAGAGAGGGCTTAAGGTTTTCTTCTCGCTTTTCGTCCAGATTGACTATGATGGCCAAAATTGATCTCTTTCGGTTGCGTTGTCTTGGCACAAGTTTTCGCCAAGAGCTGTGGTGGTAGAATACTGGTACTTATATCTTGCAGAGAGCAGAATGAAAGAGCTTGTCAGAACAAATGACCCGGTGCTGTTATCTTGGCTTCAGGCTTTGCTGACCGACGCCGGAATTGGCTCCAATATTTTTGATACGCACACCAGTATTCTTGAGGGCAGTGCCGGAGCTATCCCCCGCAGGTTAGTTGTTGCTGATCTTGATTTTAGAGCCGCTAAAAACGTATTAATGGAGGCAGGCGAAGGCAAACATCTTGGCGGATAAAGCTTTAAATACCAATAGGTTAGCGGGCTGGGAGGATGGCAGCCTAACAGAGGATTACTTACTTGGAGGTTCAATCCAAATCTGCCAGCCGAAAGACGGGTTCCGGGCTACTATTGATACGGTGTTGATGGCGGCCTCAGTACCCGCGGCAGGTGGTCACCGTATCTTTGAGGCGGGTAGTGGGAATGGCGCTGCGGCAATATGTCTCGGCCACCGAGTGCCATCGAGCGAAATTACTGGCATAGAAATTCAGCCCAATATGGTCACTCTTGCCGGCCATAACATCAGGCTAAACCAACTCCAGAAAAAGGTTAAAGTAATGATTGGCGATATCGGAGGTCCTCCCCCTCCGATGCTAAGAGGTCCATTTGATCATGCAATGGCAAACCCTCCGTTTCTGGGGACAAATGAGGGAAGGGTCCCAAATCAAACCGAAACTGCAATAGCTAAAACTTTCGGCACGACGGATTTCAGTGATTGGATTGCAGGAATTCATCTTCAGCTAAAAAGAAAAGGAACTCTCACACTGGTCTGGCGCGCTGACAAACTACACCTGGCGATTGCGGCCCTTATGCTAGAATTCGGGGATATTAGAGTTTTCCCCTTATGGCCAAAGCCCGGGAGGCCGGCCAAACGCGTTCTGGTGAGGGCTCGAAAAGGAGTAAAAACACCGATGACACTGCTGCCTGGTCTGGTGCTTCACCAGGAAGATGGTAGCTATACATCGGCGTGTGAAGCGGTCTTGAAGGGTGGATCAAGTTTGGATTTTTAAAATTTGGGATTTGGTCCTTTAAGGGACTAATTGTATTGTTACTCTATGATTGATGCTTTGCTAAAATTTTTACCCCTTAAACGTTTTCGAAATCCAGATCCTGTCGTGTCGGTACTACGATTACACGGCGTGATTGGACGCGTGGGCGCGATAGGTTCCGGCGGGCTCACGCAAAGTGGCCTTGAGAAAACGATTGAGAAGGCTTTCTCGACAAAGCGGTTGAAAGCTGTTGCTTTGTCTGTTAATTCGCCTGGAGGGTCACCAGTTCAATCTTCTTTGATAGCGGGCCATATCCGAGCCCTGTCAGCAGAGAAAGACATTCCCGTATACGCTTTTGTAGAGGATGTCGCAGCCAGCGGTGGCTATTGGCTGGCTTGCGCAGCCGATGAAATATTTGCCGATGAAAACTCGATTATCGGGTCTATTGGAGTAATCTCATCTGGTTTTGGATTTGTGGAGGCCATCAAAAAAATTGGGGTTGAGCGGAGGGTCCATAGTGCGGGAAAGAGCAAGGCCATCCTTGATCCTTTTCAGTTAGAGAAACCCGAAGAGGTGGAAAAACTCACCTCGCTGCAGAATGAAATCCATGAGAGTTTTAAAAACTACGTAAAGGATCGCCGAGGCGAAAAGCTTAAATCGGAAGGTGAGGAGCTATTCGAAGGCGATATCTGGACCGGAAAAAGTGCCGAAGGGTTAGGATTGATCGATGGGTTGGGCGATCTCAGGACGGTTATGAAAAAAAGGTTGGGCGAGAAGACAAAGTTCAAGTTGGTTGGCAATAAACCAAGCCCTTTTAAAAGGTTTCTAGGAAGGGGCGAAGCACGTTTATATCAGAAAACCTTGGTCCTTTTTTCCGCTCTCGAGGAATGGTCGGTTTGGAAACGCTTCGGACTCTGAGTCATGCTTTTTAAGCTTGTTGTATTAGCCTTAATTATCGTCGCTGTGCTCTTAGGTTTTCGTTTTATCTCCTCCATAAGAAAACCAAAAGAAGTTCCTAAAAACCTTGAGTTTGAAGGACAGAGGTGCGACGTATGCGGCGTTTACATTGTCGCTATGAATGCTGATTGTTTGGACCCCAAATGTCCTCACACTTAAATTTGTCTCGGTAACTCAAGATTTCTTGACCCGACAAGAAGCCGTAATTAGGTTGTCCCAGCAACTATTGTTGACTAGAACCAACGAATGCCAGCATCTGCAAAAACTGAAAACTCGTTCCAGAATTTGATCCTACGTCTCCATCACTTTTGGAGCGCAAAAGGCTGCGTAATTTTGCAACCTTACGACTTAGAGGTCGGCGCGGGGACCTTTCACCCAGCGACTACGTTACGCGCTTTGGGACCAGAGCACTGGAAAGCAGCGTATGTCCAACCCTCGCGGAGGCCCGCGGACGGGCGATATGGGGAAAATCCCAATCGCCTGCAGCACTACTACCAATATCAGGTTATTTTAAAACCGTCGCCGGCAGACAGCCAAGCGCTTTATTTGGAAAGTTTGGGGGCTTTGGGTATTGATCCGCTGAAGCATGACATAAGGTTTGTCGAGGATGATTGGGAAAGTCCAACTCTAGGCGCAGCAGGGCTGGGTTGGGAAGTTTGGTGTGACGGCATGGAGGTCACTCAGTTCACCTATTTTCAGCAGGTTGGTGGTATAGAATGTAACCCGGTTGCTGTTGAGTTGACATATGGCTTGGAACGGCTTGCGATGTATATCCAGGGTGTAGAAAACGTCTATGATTTAGATTTTAATGGCTCTGGTGTCAGTTACAGGGACGTCTTCCACCAATCTGAGAGAGAATTTTCCGCGTTTAACTTTGAACATGCGAATACAGATCGATTGCGGGAACATTTCGAAGATGCGGAACTCGAATGCGCCAACCTTTTAGAACGTAAGCTGGCACTCCCGGCCTACGACCAGTGTATTAAGTCCAGCCATCTTTTTAATCTATTGGATGCAAGGGGAGCAGTCAGTGTGACTGAGAGGGCGGCTTTTATTGCCCGGGTTAGAGCTTTGGCCAAGGGTTGCTGCGAAGCCTGGCTTGAAAGCCGGAAATAAGGATAACCTTTATGCCTCAACTCCTAATTGAACTTTTTTCGGAAGAAATACCCGCGAGAATGCAGTCGCAGGGATCGGCTGCCTTGCGTGACCTGATATGTGGATCTCTGAAAGAGGCATCGTTAAGCTTTGATACTTGTGCTTCGTACGCAACACCGAGGAGAATCACGCTTGTTGTCGATGGACTTCCGCATGCACAACCCGATATAAAAGAAGAGAGGCGTGGACCGAGGCGTGATGCACCGGTGAACGCTCTGGAAGGCTTCTTAAAGGCCAATAATCTAACGCGCGAAGAATGCGAGATTAGGACGGCGGGTAAAGGTGAGTTCTGGTTTGCAACCATAGATAAAAAAGGCCGGACAACATGCGATCTAATAAAAGAAATTTTGCCAAGCGTTATTTCTAAGTTTCCGTGGCAGAAGTCGATGCGTTGGGGGAAGGGCAGTCTCCGTTGGGTCCGGCCGCTAAAAAATGTCATGTGTATTCTAGACGGTGAACCAGTTCCCATTGAACTAGAAAATGACGTCTCTTCTATTGGGCAAAGCTGGGGGCATCGATTTTATTCTCCAAACCCTTTCGGGGTTAAATTTTTTGATGATTACGAAAAGTCACTCAATCAAGCGAGGGTTATATTAGACACAGAGAGGCGCCAAAAAACGATTTTAGAAGGGGCGGAAAAACTTGTCTCAGCCCTCGGTTGTTCGATCGTTTCTGACCCTGCCTTGTTGTCGGAAGTGTCAGGCCTTGTGGAATGGCCGGTGCCAATGCTTGGTCGAATCGATCCAGAATTTATGGATCTCCCGGATGAGGTTTTGATGACTTCGATGAAGTCCCATCAAAAATACTTTTCGGTTAAAAAAAATGATGGAGGTCTAGCTCCGTATTTTGTGGTGGTAGCGAACATCGATCCCGATGATGGAGGCAAAGCCGTTGTTTCCGGGAATGAGAGGGTTTTGCGGGCACGCCTGTCTGATGCCAAATTCTTCTGGGATCAAGATCGAAGGCAAAAGCTTGAAACGTTATTACCTCGTTTAAATGGGATGATTTTCCATGAAAAATTAGGTTCTCTGTCCAATAAGGTGAAACGCTTGGAAGGTTTGGCTCTAGCGCTTAGTCCTTTGTTGGACGCTGACGCGGAAAAAGCAAAAAAAGCGGCGCAGCTATGCAAGGCAGACTTGGTTTCGGGAATGGTAGGAGAATTTGCCTCGCTCCAAGGAATAATGGGGCGCTACTACGCCTTGGCTGGTGGCGAACATGAAGATGTCGCGAGCGCAATTGCCGAACATTATTCACCTGCGGGTCCAAATGACGCCTGTCCAAATGATCGTATCAGTTTGACAATCTCGATATCGGACAAACTAGACACATTAGTTGGATTTTTTGGGGTCAATGAAAAACCAACAGGCTCTAGAGATCCCTTTGGGCTCCGCAGGGCGGCGCTTGGTATCATCCGAATGATACTGGAGAACAAATTGCGGCTGCCCTTGAACGAAATATTTTTGATGGCTCGGGAACAATACAGAAAACCTGCCGCAGACGGAGAGATTTTAGCTCAATTTTCCGAGACTAATGACGATGGGACATGCAAAGATCTTCTCTCTTTCTTTTCAGATCGTTTGAAGGTGCACCTGCGTTCTCAGGGTGTCAGGCATGACTTAATAGATGCGGTCTTTGCCCTAAAGAACGAAGATGATTTATTTCGCATTGTCTCCCGAGTTAATGCGCTTCAGAGTTTTCTTGACACTGAGGATGGAAAAAATCTGTTGGCTGGTTATCGAAGGGCGACCAACATAGTTGAAATCGAGGAGAAAAAAGAGGGCGTCAGCTTTGATGGCCTCATCACTTCTGAGGTTTTGGTGGAAACGTCTGAACGAAGCCTGGCTGAAGCGATTGAAAAGGCGGCTGTGGCCGTTGACCAAGCGCTACTTAATGAAGATTTCACCACCGCTATGGCTCATATGTCTGGTCTCCGCGAGCCGGTGGACCTATTCTTTGATAACGTCACAGTCAACGCTGATCAAAAAAATATTCGTGAGAATAGATTGAGGTTGCTCTCCAGTTTTAGATCCTTGCTTGGGCGCGTAGCTTCGTTTGGGAAGATAGAGGGTTAAAGAGGCGTTAGCTGCCCACACTTCAGTCAGAAGTGTTTTATATTACTCAGCGCGGCTGGACTACCTGCTCGATCTTCCCAAATATTGAATTTCCAAAGGCATCAAACATATCGATTGCCACCTTATCTCCGAAAGACATGTAAGGTGTTTTGGGAGAACCGGTTTCGATGGTCTCGATCGTCCGGACTTCTGCGAGGCAGCAAGAGCCTCTCGAGCGATCTTCATTTGAAATAGTTCCTGAGCCTATTATTGTGCCTGAACCGAGCGGTCTGGTCTTTGTCACATGCTCAATTAGCTGAGCGAAATCAAAATACATGTCCGTGCCGGCGTCGGGGTTCCCAAGTTTCTGCCCGTTGATTGAAACATTTACCGCCCCATGGAGCTTGGTTCCATCCCAAGCATCTCCCAGTGCGTCAGGTGTGACGGCCACTGGCGAAAAGGAGGTCGGGGGCTTGGATTGGTAAAAGCCAAACCCTTTGCTTAGCTCTCCAGGGATTAGGTTTCTGAGCGAAATATCGTTAGCGATAAGCACAAGTTTGATGTGTTGCGGCGCCTCATTTGCTGATGTACCAGCAGGCACATCGTCAGTAATGACAGCAATTTCGGCTTCTAAATCTATACCCCAACTCTCGTCATCCGCTAAGATTGGCTCTCTCGCTCCAATTAGTATGTCAGATCCTCCTTGGTAAACTAGGGGCTCTTCAAGAAAGCTATCGGGCATTTTTGCTCCGCGAGATTGGCGCACAAGTTTCATGTGGTTCAGATAAACACTCCCGTCGACCCAATGGTATGCGCGAGGCAATGGTGCGGCGCACAAAGTCGCGTCAAATTTCTTTGCAGTAGCTTTGGGGTCTGAACATAGAGACGCATAACGGTCTCGTAATTTAGGCTCAACATTTTCCCAGTTTTCTAGGGCCATTTGGAGCGTTGGGGTAATGTCGTCAACCTCTAAATAAGATGAGAGATCGTCACTTACAACAATGAGACGACCGTCGCGCCCCGATTTTAAAGATGCTAGTTTCATTTCAGTCCGTTCGAATTTTATAGAATTACCGACCGCATATTATGGCAGGCATTTTATCCTTCGGCATCAAGCCCTTCGGGTAAGGGCGCGGATATTAGGATAAAGGCGACATAGCAAGGCTCTGTCCCATTATTTTGCCAATTGTGTAATGTTCCACGCTGAACAACCACATCACCCGCCTTCAGTTTGGTAATCTTCCCATAATCAAGCTCCATGTCTAATTCACCTGATAAGATAATGGCATAGTCAATGCTTTCTGTTCTGTGCATACGAGGTGAGACGCCAGGATCAAAACGCGAAATCCGACAAACGCTACCATTTGGTACGGTGGTTTGCTGGACACCATGTGAGATATCACATAATTGCGAAAGGTCGGGGGTTTCCCGATCTGTAGCCCACACAACTGTTGATTGCTGCCCGGGTCTTTTAGTTAAGCCGTTAGTCGTTTCCTCATCAATGAGGACAACAGCTTTATTATGCTCATCGTGACCAGTTACAACTCTGCGAACTGAAAAAGCCATTCATTATTCTCCTATAACGATCAGAAGTTGATAACAGGTTTAACCACCTCAAAATTTGCCATTGCATCCATGGCTTCGTTGACTTGTTCTAGATTATACGCGCGGCTGATCATGTCATCGAATGGGTACCTTTCTGCGCGGGATGCTAGAAAATCAACTGCTTGCAGCCAATGCCTTGGCTCCCCTGATCTCACGGTCAGGTAGGTCATTTGCTGAGGCATTCTCTCAACAGGAATTTGTCCTTTTCCCCCTGCTCCAATGTCTAAAAATTGGCCTCCATCTCTAAGCATTGTCAGGCCCTCCGGCACGGCGGCATTGTTTGCGACTTGAATGACTATATCGGCGCCTCGTCCCTCTGTGTGAGATAGTACCCATTCCCGACGATCAACTGGATCAGTGGTCGTTTCGAGATTTAACACGTCATCTGCTCCCATTTTTTTGGAAACCTCAAGCCGATGCGCTGGTGCGCCAATCACAAGAACTTTCTTTGCGCCATGGTCTTTTGCGACTGCAGCAGCAAAATTGCCCAATGGACCAGAGCCTTGAATGACCACGGTTTCGTGATCTTTTATTGCACCAAGGCGATCGTATCCATGCATGACGGTCCTGTAAGCGCAAGCGGATGCAGCGGCAGAAGCACTTGAGACTTCATCAGGCACTTTGATAATCAGGCATTCTTTCGGGACGTACATGTATTCAGAGACCGACCCAAGCAGATAAGGATGTTGGTCGCAGCGATTGTGCCCCCAACTAGCGCGTCCTCGGCAAATGCAGGGTTGAACAGCTACCGAGCAGTAATAGCATGATCCGCAGGCAACATATGACCAAATTATCCTATCACCTTTTCTAATTGGGTTGCCCAGAATGTCATTTTTCACACCACTCACTTCTTCAACGACACCACACGGTTCATGGCCAGTTATGATCGGTAGTGTGTCGTTTTTGGGAAGTGGTCCATGCCATCGGTGGACATCAGTTCCACATAAGGTTGATGCGACCATTTTTACCAGAACCGAACCGGGATCGAGATCAGGGATGTTTACATCCCAAATCTCAAGCGGTTTCTCATGAGCTGTAATTACTGCGGCGCGGCAGGTGGCCATATCTTTCTCCCTAAATTTATTGTCGATACGATATATCTTGCACTAGGATATCCGGGATGTAGCACAGGTACAAACCCATGGATCACGCACAGAATATTTCTATAGAGCCACTCAGCAAAGTCTTAGGGGCAAGAATTGTAGGTTTAGACCTGCGGTTGCCTATCGATAACTCCTCAGGGGATGTCTTGAGGGAGGCTTTTTCATATTACTCAGTGCTATGTTTATCTGATCAAGAAATTGAAGCCGACCATCAAGCGGAATTTGCCTCCTTGTTTGGAAAAGTTGACCGCTCGCCCCACCGTCCAACTGATAATCCAAATGAACGACAATCCACTCGGGGTGTGATGTACGTCAGTAATATCAAACGCGATGGCAAGCATATTGGCGTTCTGCCCGATGGTGAGATGCATTTTCATTCTGATGGATCACATCGAGAGAATCCATATCGCGCAACATCGCTTTACGCGATTAAGGTGCCCAGTTCCGGGGGGCAAACAATGTTTGCGAATTTGGCGGCTGCCTATGATCACCTCGAGGAAGAAACAAAAAAGCGCCTTGAGGGGTTAACCGCTAACCACGTCTTTAATTATAACAAGACGAGGCGCGAGGACATTCCCAAAAATGCTGAGGCTTACGCTGAACATTCACTTGTTCGCACGCATCCCTTGACAGGAAGAAAGTCGCTTTATTTAAGCCGGCTTATGACGGCCAGGATCAATGGCTTGGGAGAAAAAGAGAGCGAAGAACTTTTGTTGGATCTAATCGATCACTGTGAACGCCCAGAATTTGTTTACACGCATGAATGGGCACCGGGTGATTTGATTATTTGGGATAATCGAAGTGTTAATCATGCGCGGAAAGACTTTCCAAGCGATCAAGAGCGATTGCTTCGACGTTTCACTGTTTCTGAACCTGGCACCAGTGATGACGAGGTCTAGCATTATTTAAAAATTTCTGAATTGTGTTCCCCGAGGTTTGGTGCTCTGCTTCGAAGTTCAAGCGGCGTCTCGGCTAAGTTAAAGCCCGACCTCACAAGCTCTAGCTTTCCCATCAAAGGGTGGGAAATATTGGCCTTTAGACCTAGTTGTTCCACCTGAGGGTCCTCAAAAACTTCAGCGAGAGTATTTATGGGGCCGGCAGGAACATCATTTTTTAGCAATGTCTCTAGCCAATTTCTCCTTGAACCATTTTTGAATGTACTTGCTAGAGTTTCGCGCAGTATTTCACTATTTTTAATCCTCAAATTCCTCTCTCTGAAACGAGGGTCTTTAGCCAGTTCCTCGCGGTTTATTGCCTTCAAGAGTCCTTTCCAGAATTTTTCAGGTGATGAGAGGTGGATAACAAAGGGAAGACCTTCCTTGTCTATAAAAGCATAGACCTGCGCGAGGTGGACACGGCTTTCCCGGTTAGGTACTTCGTTATCAAAAAAGTATCTAGACGCATTTTCACCAACCATTGATATAGTGGATTGGAGAAGGGAGGTGTCAACAAACTGGCCTCTGCCGCTTCTCTCCCGCGAAAATAACGCTGCTAAAATAGCCTGCGTTGCGGCCATACCTGCAAAGTGGTCAGAGAATGAATAACCTACAGGTTTAGGATTCGATAAGTCCGTCATTAGGCTCATTAGGCCGCCCATTGCTTGGCCTATGGTATCGTATCCAGGACGTCCGCTATAAGGGCCATCCTCTCCAAAGCCGGAAATTGAACAATATACGAGGCGCGAGTTAACTCTGGCCAGATCATCATAGCCAAGACCGGCTCTGCTCAATATTCCTGACCGGAAATTCTGGATTAGCACATCTGCCGTGCTTGCAAGTTTAATGATTTTATCAAGGTCCATAGTTGATTTGAGGTCAGCGGTGATGCTTTTTTTGTTTCTGTTTAAGGCCTCAAATATTGGGCTAGTTTTCTTATCGCCCCAGCCCCGGAACGGATCCCCGCCTTCTGGATTTTCAACTTTGATGACTTCAGCGCCCATGTCTCCTAGGATCATGCCAGCGTATGGCCCCGCCACATAACTGGCGAATTCTAAAACTCTAATACCATCCAAAGCCCCCGACATTGCATCTTCCTCTAATTTTTTACTTCAACGGCTTGATCAGCCCAGCTAACGAGATGTTGACTTAGACCAGTCTCTTTTTCTTCCAACATGTGGGCAACGAGCCCCGCGGCTCTGCTGACGACGGCAACCCCTCGCATAGCCTCTAACGGAAATTGAATTTCTGCTAGTAGTGCTCCAATTGCTCCGGTTACGTTTAAAGTCAGGTGCTTGCCAGTAATTTTTTCAATTGCATTTTCAATGATACGCATTCGCTCGATATATATTCCCTGGCATCCTGCCTCCATCGCTATATCAAAAAGTCGCACTGACCTCGGATCTGTCGGGGAATAGTGCGGATGACCAAAACCAGGAATTCGTTTTTTAGAAGTTCGATGTTGTTTAACAATTCTGTTAGCCCATTCCTCTTTTGTTTCCCCGGAATGAGGGCCGTTGAGAACAATCTGCGCTGCGCCGGTCATTGTTCCAACATGTTTATTTCCGATGACAAGCAGGCCCGCAGCTATACCCACTTGCATATCCTCAGGTACGTTATTCTCTACCAGCCTTGAAATTAATGCGCTTGGTGTAAGCCCGTGGTCTATCAAAATATTTAGGCATGCATCAAAACAAGTAGTTTCTCGTGCGTCTGGCATTCTACCGGTGACAATGAAAAAGAATGTCTCGCTAAAGGTCTTTTTTCCTACGATTTCGGTGAGCGTATTTTTTCCTCGTATGGTGAGTGTTTCTGTATCCGAGTGAGTTGAGCCTATTGCTGTTTCTGGCTTTTGTTTTTTAAATTTGACCATGAATTTGTTGCCTCCATAACAAGGGAAACTCTATCCGTCTTCCAAGATCGCTGCAAAATTGATATTCTTTAAATAACGATTGCAAGTGGATTAATCTCTGGAGATTTTGCAATGGACGGTGGAACGCGAGCCCGAGAATATAGAACTATAATTGTAAAGCCCTACACGCCAAATGTGGGTGCTGAGATTTTTGGGATTGACCTGAGGAAACCTCTTGCAGCGGATCAGTTAGAGGAAGTTAAGCAAGCGTTTTATGATCATCTTGTCCTTTTCTTTCGTGAACAGGAAATCAGTTTCGAAGATCACATTCGGCTCGGGGAGTACTTTGGTACATTGGGACAACATGTGGGGGTAAGTACAAACTCAAAGCTCTCGGATAACCCTAAAGTACGTAAATTCCATTTTGATGAGACCTCTCCGGATGTTTCTGGCAATGTCTGGCACACTGATCAGTCGTGCGCTCCGATACCACCAATGGCTAGTATTTTGTATAACCACACCCTTCCTCCGGATGGTGGAGGTGATACCGGATTTGCGAGTATGTACGCTGCCTATGATGGCCTATCAGAAAGGATGAAAAAATATCTTTCGGGTCTTACAGCCGTTCATGATGGAGAGCCCATCTTTGGAGCTGGAACACCTAAGGCCACCCACCCTGTTGTCGCGGTTCATCCAGTTACTCGACGCAAATTGTTATACGTCAATGACTCTTTCACCGTTAAAATTAATGACGTCCCTCGAGACGAGGGTGAGTCGATACTTCGTTTTCTCAAAAGACATTGTGAGCGTGTGGAGTGGTCTTGTCGGTTTAAGTGGGAACCACATTCAGTCGCATTTTGGGATAATCGCTGCGCTCACCATCGCGCTATCAATGATTATTTGCCAAATGTCAGATCCGGATATCGGGTCCAAATAGAGGGCGAGGGACCACCAATCCCAGCTACGGATTAATTAGGAGGCTTTGCTCTCCTTTTTGTTTTTTCTTCTTTTTAAAATTTCAGCAGCCTCAGCTTTGGTTTTTCCCCAAAGAGGTGGATTTTCTAAATATTTTTCTTCCTCTGGCGTATTTATTCTACCCATAACATTGTTGCGGTGAGGATATCTCCCATACTTTTGGATAACCTTCATGTGTTCTCGCGCTGTCTTGCGGGAGTTCTCGAATTCTTGACCTTCTAAGGCTTCAAAATAGGGCGAGATAAATTCGTGATCCTCTAAAAACTCACTATGCTCAAACGGCAAATAGCAAAATATCTTTGGCCAATTGCTATATTCCTTATCAAAGTTATTGGCGAGGGCGGTCCTTGCTATTTCTCGAGTTTTTGAGTCAGCTTCAAAAGCCTTCGGGGAGTTCCGGTGCAAATTTCTCGAAAACTGATCAAGTATAATGATAAGGGCTAGGCACTCAGCCGCTGTGTCCATGAGGTGATCAAGTTTACCGAGGATGGCCTGGCGATGAATTTTTTCGAATTTATCTTTTAGTTCTTGGTCAAATGTCTCTGAAGCCTTGAACCAGTTTGAAGACTTTGGAATGTCGGCTGAAAGGTCTGTATTTCCAAACCAAAATAGCAGAACTGTTTCCGCAACAGACCTCATTTTTCTTGCCCTATGACATCAAAGTTTATGAGCCCTAGAATATCCCTTGATTAGTTCAATGCAACCAAACCTATAGGGAATTCATTATGGCGATTAAACGTTTACTTCTTGAAATTGGAATGGGAAAATGACTTGCATGGTGGCGATTACACTAAAGCTGCGATCAGAGCGATACAGGACGCTGTTCACCATAGCTCCCTTTCCCTAATAAGAGCCCTAGACCTTGATAGAGATCAGATATTCATTGATGTCAATGTGGGGGTACAAGAACCTGACAAAGTCGACGTCAAGGCGGTGAAAAACAGTTTGCCCTTTGGGATTGTTTCCGTATCTGCGGTTAAGGGTGGTCTCAATGTTCCTGAAGATGGAGAGAACGATCTTGCGGTTATTGCCACAGCAACTGTTATTGTGAGAGCGGAGGTAAATTAGGTCTCCCTGTGTTGAATTTTGTGTTTGAGTTCTGCCAAAACAGGCATTTCTTTCAGCTCGGTCTCGCCTAGTTTTGACCAGTCAATGCCGCTGGGGGGTGGAGGTGGATTAGCTACACGGATGACCTTCGACGGTGTTGCAATAACCGACAGGGGCAAATCATTAAATTCCCGGGGGAATAGCTCTACTAATTGGGTGTCGTGGACTAGCGTGGCAACGGGTACATGGTCGTGACCCAATTCAAGTAGGATCGAATATTCTAGATCGCTGTAGCCCTTGCCTTTTCCGCACCTAAATCCTGTTGCTGTCACCGCTACTGAACCGGCGACGATCCCATCCATCTTCGGCAATTCTTCTAGCGGAACAAACTCCGCCCATTTTTCACAGGATGACAAAGCTGCCGCCTCTGCGCGGAATTTTTGTGGTATTTTCGCGGGGTCAAATTTCATAAATCCACCCGCCAAACGTGGTGTTGGCATGAAATATGTGATGCCCCGCTCCAGGGCCATAAGCCTCAGAGGTCTCATTGGCGAGTCCGGGTTAATTTTGAGATATTTTGCAGACTTCCAAGGCTCGATTTCGAATAAGTTTTGGGCAGCTCGCTTTGCACCTTTAAAATTGGGAATGCGGCCCTTTACCGGAAATGGAAACAGCGCAACTCGTTCATTTGTCATGCGCTGCCAAACGTCTTGGCGAGCATCTTCCTTGGATCTAAATGTCACCAAGTTAGTTGTCCGTTTTATCGGAGATCATTAGGGCAAATGCATAAGAAAGGGCTACCTCAGATAATCGTTCAAATCGGCCCGAAGCGCCTCCATGTCCCGCGTCCATATTGATCCAGAGGATGATTTTGCTATCAGCTTTATTGTGGTGCCGAAGTTTTGCCACCCATTTGGCTGGTTCCCAATAAGTGACTCGAGGATCAGTGAGCCCACCTGTTGCCAGAATATTTGGATATTCTCGATCAGAGATGTTCGTATATGGGCAGTAAGAGGCCATATACTTAAATGCCTCTTGATCTCTTATCGGGTCTCCCCATTCGACCCATTCGGGAGGCGTAAGTGGAAGGGTCTCATCTGACATCGTATTTATTACGTCCACGAAAGGGACCTCCGCAATAATACCCTTGAAGAGGTCTGGACGCATATTTGCGACCGCCCCCATCAGCATCCCTCCAGCGCTTCTTCCTTGGGCAACGATATTCCCTTTTGAACTATATTTTTTGCTGACGAGCATCTCTGCAGCGGCAATAAAATCGACAAAAGTGTTTATTTTAGATCTTAATTTTCCCGCTAAGTGCCATTTTTTTCCGCATTCAGTCCCGCCTCTCACATGGGCGATCGCATAAACAAAACCCCTATCCACCAAACTAAAAATATTGGGGGAAAAATTAGCGGGCATTGAGTAACCATAGGAGCCGTATCCGTAAAGCAAAAGGGGCGCTGATCCATCCAATTCAATGTCTTTTCGGTGAATTACCGTTACCGGAACTATTGCCCCATCATCCGAGCTATTTGCCGTGAGACGGGCACAAATGTAATTGTCTGGACTGTGACCGCTGGGAATTTCTTGCTCTTTTCTTAGTTGGCGCTCGCCTGTCTCCATATCGAAGTCAAATATTCTAGTGGGCGTTGTCGGTGATGAATAGGAATACCGCAATGTTGAGGTATCAAATTCAAGCCCGGGAATTAAATTTAGGTCATAGGCGTCCTCATCAAAATCAATCTCATATTCCCTGTTTTCGCTTAAATTGATAATTACTATGCGGGGTGTAGCGTTTTCACGTTCAAGTCTAACCAAAAAGTTTTTGAATAGGAGCATGCTGCGAATTAGTCGGCCTTCCACGTGGGGGACGACTGTAGTCCAATGCCCCTGTCTTAGGTCTTCCGAATGCGTCTCAGATATCCTAAAATCAAAGTCATTCCCTTCATTGGTTAGAACGAAAAATTTATCTCCATAATCAGCTATGTTGCATGACACGCCATGTTGACGTGGCCATAAAAGATCAGGTGGCGTTTTTGGAGCCTCGGCGGGCACCGATAGTACTTCAGTAGTGTCAGCGTGATCATGAGAGTTAATAATCACATAACGCCCACTGGCACTTTTGGATACAGAAAGAAAAAATCCTGGATCATTCTCTTCAAAAATCAGGGTGTCTTGATCTTGAGTGCTGCCGATCGCATGCAAAAAAACCTTTGCAGGACGGTGATTGTCATCCAGCCAGGTGTAAAAAATAAATTGGCTGTCTGCCGAGAATACGAGGTCTCCTTGCGCATTTTTGATATTACTGTCGATAATCTGGCCAGTAGCTGTCTCTCGAATTTCGATGCTGCAATATTCTGATCCATTGCGGTCTATCGCTGCACAAAAATATCGATGATCGGGGGAATGATGAGCTCCATGAACAGAAAAGAAGGTTTCTCCTTCGGCTTCAAGGTTTCCATCCAAAAGGATTTGTTCTTTGTCCCTCTCTGAGGCTATTCGGCAAAAGATTGGGTACTGTCCGCCTGGGGTAAATTTCCTGAAATAACTCCAAGGTCCGTCTTTTGTCGGCACAGTGGAGTCTTCCTCCTTTATTCTTGAACGAAGTTCGTTAGTAAGCGTTTCTCTTAGTTCCTCGACAGGTTCCAGCGCCTGCTGCGCCCATTTGTTCTCGGCGTCTAGATAACTTCGAATTTCGTTTGCAAGTGCAGAGGGGTCGCGCATGACCCTCTGCCAGTCTTGATCACGCAACCATGCATAAGGATCGAGAAGCTCAATCCCAAATTTTTGAGTTGGCTCGCCTTGGCGTTGGGCTATTGGAGCCTCTATCTGCTTTTGGCTAGAGGATCCCAAGAACATTCTCTGGTGGTCTACCCAGCGCTACCTTTTCATGGTTCACGACTATCGGTCGTTCAATCAAGATTGGGTTTTTTACCATTGCTTCTATTAATTCGGCACGAGTTTTGGTTTCTTCTTTGAGGTTAAGGTCTTTGTATGGTTTTTCGCCTTTTCTCATTAGTTCTCGAGGTTCCATACCCAATTTTGACAACAAAAGCTCAAGTTCCTCGGCGCTGGGGGGCATTTCAAGATATGGTATTACCTCAGCATTGACGCCTCGCTGTTCCAGCAACTCCAACGTCGCCCTGGATTTACTGCACCGCGGATTATGATAGATTTTTACCATTACTCTGAGCCGCGCTTACCTTCGCCATCGATTAAAACAAATGCCATGGTGCAATATTCACTGCCTCGGTTTGCCCAGGCGTGATTTGTACCTCTTTGGATCATTACATCCCCTGGCCTCATAACTACTTCGGAGTCATCGAGTAGCATGGTCATTTCTCCAGACAAACAGATGGCATAGTCAACAGTTTCTGTACGATGCATGAAGGCGTGCTTATTCTTGGATTGATCTTCTTCCCCTTCACCGTGCTGCAATGCGCCATCAGCTCCGTATTCCTGGAAAGCTTTTTTTGCCGTTTCGTCATCTACCTGTTCAACTTGAGATTCCGGTGGGAACTCGATCAAACGAAAAGTCGTGCCGCTGCTCGGCGGGGGCAGTGGTAGGTCGACGCTGGTCGCTTCGTTGGGTTCATCGAAACGGGCGGGTGCAGTTGTGGTCGTCCACATGTTATGAAAGATAACACCGGGTCTATTGGGCGTAGTTTTCACTCCTGGTGTAGGTCCGTCGGCTATGACAATTGCTTTCCCGCTCTCGTCATGTCCGGTGACGATGCGGCGAATTCCAACTGGTTGTTTGTTGCTCATTACATTTTCCTTTTTCGTGTTTCAGAGTTGATTAAGGAAGTTTAGCAGTGCTCCATTAAAGCTCTCAGGGTTTTCCATATTTGATATGTGTCCACAATTCTCAATAATGTGGATTTCTGCGCCAGCCACTGCGTCAACCAATGGTTTCATTGCCTTAGGATTTGCCGCTGGATCTTCTGAACCCGAAATAAAGAAAGTGGGTACCTTTACGAGCCCCATTTTATCGGCGTACGCAACTGTTTGTAGAGCGTTACAGCAACCTACATAGCCTTCCATCGAAGTTGTTCGCACCATGGTGCAAATTTTTTCAATTACTTGCTTGTTTTGGGGGTTTTCTACAAAACTGCTTACGAACCAACGTTCCGCCGTAGGCATTGCCATTCCATCTATTCCAACTTCACGAGCCATTTCCATTCTCTGGTCCCAGAGCGCTGCAAATTCCGGGGAAGCTTGATAGGGCATATCGCAACCGATGAAAGCCCGGATTCTCTCTGGATAATTCAAGCAAAGACCAAGCCCAGTTGCTCCGCCCATTGAGAGGCCACAAAAGACGCTTTGTTCCACCCCGAGAGCATCCCAAATCGCTACGATATCTTCTCCTAAAAGATCGAAATTATAGGGCGGGGTGGTTGCAGATGATCCTCCATGACCCCGCTGGTCATATCGCAGGACCCTCCAATTCTGAGAGAGTAAATCTGCCTGTTCGTCCCACATATGTAAATTTGTCATAAGGGAGTTTGAGAAAGTAATCCATGGCGCACCTTCCGGTCCCGAAACCTCATAATTAAATCTATTCCCATTAGCATCAATGTTTGGCATGAGCACTCTCCCTCTAGCTTCTCTTGTGTAGGTTTTGATAAGTGGTTTGTCAAAAACGGTCAACGGAATGGTCTTGGCGCCGTTGTGTTGCAGATCGCGCGAGTATACCCTTTGACAAAAAAATCGGGGAGAAACATGCTTTCTAAAGAAGATAACGAACTGCTCACTCGGACAGGGTAAGGTACCCCTATGGGTGAATTAATGCGGCGATAGGGATGACCGGAATGGATCTGGAGACAGCTGCAAGAAATGGTATCGCCACCTTAACTGTTGTTTTTAACAATGCCGTGATGGCAGCGGAGAGGGATGTTCTCGTTTCCTCTACGCAAAAGTACGGGACACTTGCGGTAGGTGGAAATTATGCAAAGGTGGCCGAGGGGCTGGGCCTCGCCTCAATGCGTGTGGAAAGGCCGTCCGAGATTATTCCTGCCATAGAAGAAGCGGTGCGTGTTACTTCAGAGGGTAAACCGTATCTTCTTGAATTTGTTGTTAAAGAAGGACACGATTTCTCTAGGGAGTGACTTAATATGGTTACGCAAACAGCAACAGCTCGATTTCGTGATCTGCTCAAAGGTGGAGAGATTTTGGTAAAGCCGGGCGCTTACAACGCCCTGACGGCCAAAATCATAGAGGCGGCAGGCTTTAAAACCTGTGGAGTTTCTGGATACGCTGTTTCGGCAACTTTATTGGGAAAGCCAGACGTGGGTCTTCTGACCGGCACTGAAATGGTCATGATTTCTCGATATATAACTGATGCTGTCGATATCCCAGTAATCGCTGATGCGGATACTGGATATGGGAATGCTATAAACGTCATTCGGACGGTCGAGGACTTTATCCGGGCAGGGGTAGCAGGTGTTCATATCGAAGACCAGGTGGCTCCAAAAAGATGCGGTCACGTTGCTGGAAAAGAAATAATTTCTGTTGAAGAAGCGGTTGGGAAGTATCGCGCTGCTGCAAAGATCCGTGATGAACTAGATCCAGATTTCGTTTTGATAGCGAGGACGGATGCACGGGGTGTTGCCAATGGTTCTGTGTCTGATGTCATCGAACGCGGTAAAGCTTACCTTGATGCCGGCGCAGATATGATCTTTCCAGAAGGGTTGGTTAGCAAAGAGGAGCTCGAAGCAGTTACTTTGGCTCTTCAGTGCCCAATTCATTTTAACCGTACTGGAGTGTCGCCCATGCTCTCACTGAAGGAATTAAATGAACTTGGCATTTCCATGGTCAGCTTTGCCACCGGAGCTTTGCGATGTGGAACCCATGCAATTTGGGAATTTATGCATGACTTTAAGGACCGCGATGTATCGGCTCAGGTCGATTTCCTTGATTTGGTTAAAAATCACCCGGTTGGGGATATCCATAAATTTATTGGCTTTGATGGTGTCAGGAAGATTGAGGAAGAATACCTTCCGGTCGCGAAACTTTCTGCCAAATATGATCAATCGTTAGGGTACCTGCCGGCGGGAAGCGAGGTTCAGGGAGATTAAATATGGGAATGACCGCAATCGAAAAAATTCTCGCTAAGAACTCTAATCAGGCTTCGGTCAAGCCAGGGGATTTAGTGGTGGTAGAAGTAGGGACTGCCATTCTCTATGACAATAATTTGATACCTGCAAACTGGAGAAACATTTTAAAAGTAAAGCACCCCGACAGGGTGGTAATGGTTTTCGATCACCGAGTGCCCGCCAAAGATATAATGTCTGCTCAAGCCCACAGTACCGGGCGCCAATTTGTCAAAAAATTTGGCATAAATCGGTTCCACGATGTTGGTGCAGAACAAGGTATTTCTCACGTATTGGTCGCAGATCATGGTTACGCATTACCGGGGACTGTTCTCGTTTGTGGGGATTCCCATACATGCTCTGCCGGCGTTTTTAATTGCGCCGCGAGAGGCACTGGATCACCCGATATGCTCTATGCTGTCACGAAAGGAGAGACTTGGTTCAAGGTAGGGGAAACGGTGCGTTATGATTTAATAAATAATCTCTCAGCGCCTGCTTCAACCAAAGACGTGATTTTGCATATTGCTAATATTTATGGGGATCACGCTACCATGAATATCGAATTTGGTGGGCCGGCACTAACGAACTTATCGATGAATGCGCGTCGCACAATTACAACAATGGCGGCGGAGCTGTCCGCAGAATTTGCTACATTTGAGCCAGATCCAGTCATGTTGGAATATGTACGGAGCAAAAACCCTGGTGTTGAATTTGAGGAGCAGTACCCCGACCCAGACGCAAATTATCACCGCCGAAATACTATTGATTTGTCCAAAATTGAGCCACTAGTAGCCTTGCCAGATGCGGTTTTAAATAATTCTCGGCCCGCCTCAGAATTGGAGGGCGAGAGGATCGATCAGGCATTTATTGGGAGTTGCGCGAATGGTACTCTTGATGATTTGGCCGTCGCTGCCGACATACTTGTGGGGAGAAGCGTTGCTAAGCATGTCAGGCTTATTGTGACCCCTGGCAGTCAAAGCATATATAGGCAGGCTTTGAAGGCAGGTTACATTGAAAAGATTATGGATGCGGGTGCGGTGGTTACCAACGCAACCTGTGGCGCTTGCGGGGGAGGTCACCTGGGTATCCTCTCTGCGGGGGAAACTTGTATCACGGCAAGTACTAGAAATTTTAAAGGACGGATGGGTGATCCAGACTCTCGTGTTTTCATGGGTTCGCCAGCGACAGTCGCGGCTTCGGCTATTCGTGGGTCGATAACTGACCCGCGAAATATCGGGAATTGATGAAAATGGAGAGACCAATCCTGAGTGGCCAAGTGTGGAAGTTTCCAGAGAATATTAATACAGACCTGATATTGCCAGGCAGAGCGCAATATTTTAGCGAGGAGGAACAAAAGGAAGTCGTCTTTGAAGCAAATCGGCCCGGGTGGATTAGAGAAATTCAGGAAGGTGACATAATTATCGCAGGTCGGAATTTCGGGATGGGTTCATCTCGACCAGCAGCTCGTTCGCTCAGGAACATTGGCATTGGGTGTTTGGTGGCTGACAGTATTAATGGGCTTTTCTTTAGAAACTGTGTAAATTGGGGGTTTTTGGCTTTGGAATGTCCTGGCATATCCGACAGCTTCAATGAGGGAGATCAGGCGATAGTCTCATTCGAGGACTTTTCGATCACAAATAAAATATCTGGTGAGGTACTTTACGCAAAAGCCATTCCTGACTCCCTATTGTTTACAATGAAAGCGGGTGGTGTTTTACCCGTTCTAGAGGCAGAAGGGCTTATATCAGAAGCGCAAGTTTAACCGCCGAGGCTCAAATTATGTTGATAGGTTTCCTTGATGGTCATCGTGCCACGGAATCTGCGGGTTTAACTTTCGGCTGAGCAAGGGGTAAGAAAAATGGTCAATTCGAGAACAGACAAAGGGTATAGAGATTTTCACGAGCATTTAGAAGCGCTTGAGGCGGAGGGTCTCCTGACCACCATTAATCAGCCCGTCAATAAAGATACAGAGCTCCATCCCCTGGTTCGATGGCAATTTCGAGGCGGCATTCCAGAGAACCAACGGAAAGCATTTCGGTTCAATAATGTAACAGACAGCAAAGGGCGAACATTTGATATGCCCGTGGTGGTGGGTGCACTCTCCACCAATCCGGCAATTTATTCGATTGGAATGGGGGTTCCATTAGAAGACATAGGGAACCGGTGGAATGACGCGATTACTAATCCAATCGATCCTGTAACTGTGGATAACGCTCCCTGCCAGGAAATCATAATGGAAGGTGATCAACTGAGAGGCGAAGGCAAGGGTTTGGACGCATTACCCGTTCCGATTTCCACTCCGGGTTACGATAGCGCGCCCTATCTGACTGCAACCAATGTGACAACCCGAAATCCTGAGACAGGAACCCAAAATATGGGCACGTATCGTGCAGGCCTAAAGGCCTCGGATCGGCTGGCGCTCCGTATGGTTGCCAGACCAGGAGGTGCGGAGGGGCACATGCATTGGGAAATGTGGAAAAAAATGGGACAGAAGATGCCTTGTGCGATTGTTGTCGGATGTCCCCCGCCGGTTGCGTATGTCGGTCCACAAAAACTCCCGGTCGGGGTGGAAGAGATGGCCGTGGCGGGCGGCCTCGTTGGAAAGGCAATTCGGCAGGTCAAATGCAAGACGGTAGACTTGCTCGTTCCTGCGGAATCTGAGCTCGTGATTGAAGGACTTGTTGATGTTGAGATTTTAGAACCGGAGGCGCCCTTTGCGGAAAGCCACGGTCACGTAGCTTTAGAGGACTACAATTGTGTAATGGAAGTTACAGCCATTACGCATCGGCGAGATGCGGTCTTTACGTCGATCATTTCTCAATTGACCCCCTCGGAGTCCAGTGTCATCAAGCGCATAGCCTACGAGCCTATTTATTTGTCACATTTGAGAGATACACTCGGTATCAAGGGCGTGAAGAGAGTCTATTTACATGAGGCTCTCACAAACCTTCGCAAAATTTTATTTATTCAAATTGAGAGAGGTGTGCCAACGACCGAGGTTTGGAGAGCTCTTTACGGCTGTTCAAACCTGGCGGCAGCCATTGGGAAATATGTTATCGCGGTCGATGAGGATATTGATCCGGAGAATGGCGACTCGATTTTTTGGGCTTTGGCATATCGGTCTAACCCTGCCTTGGATATCCAAATATTGAAACACAAGGTCCGATATGGGCCAAAGGACCCGCGGACCATAAACGGTGAGGAGTCCATATGTTTAATTGATGCAACATTAAAGGCGGATATGCCCCCAATTGCTCTCCCCAAACGGGAATATATGGAGGCCGCCCGAGACTTGTGGGACAAACTGGGACTGCCCCCATTAAAGCCAGAGAGTCCTTGGCACGGGTATAGTTTGGGGGATTGGAACTCGGAGTGGGATGAAATGGCGAAGAGAGCAGCTCAGGGAGATTACCTAGAAAATGGGCGCCGTTCCGCCCAATATCGACGTTCCGATGTTGCTCCTAATACGTCTGTGAGAGGCCTGCCTGGTGGTCCATTCGATGGTGTCTAGGAAACTGATCGGTGCGGCAATCCCTCGGGCTGAGGACAATCGTCTGCTGCGAGGAGAAGGGGTGTTATAGCGACGATCAAACTCGGGATGAAGTTGCCTATGCGATCATGGTCCGAAGTGATATCGCACATGCATTATTGGTTGGCCTCGACTGTGAAGCAGCAAAAACTTCTCCCGGCGTTTTGGCAGTCCTAACCGGAGAGGATTGGCGAGTTGATGGACTCCATCCCATGCCAGCCTGGGGCAACCCAAAAGATGTTGAGCTTAAAAATCGGGACGGAACTGATATTTTTTATACTCCGCTTTGGCCCATCACTTCTGACCGGGTAAGACGGGTCGGCGAAATAGTGGCTGTCGTCGTTGGAGAGACCGAGGCTAAAGCCAGGGATGCCGCTGAGCTTATCTCACCGAAGTTAAAAAATCTAAGCGCAAGTGCTAATCCTTTTTCTAACTTATCAGAAAAAAGTGATGATCTTTGGGAAGAAATTCCAGAAAATCTCAATGTAGATGACTTGAAGGGTGATGTGCAGCTTACCGAGCAGTTATTCGCTCAAGCTGCCCATGTAGTAGAACTCGAAACTATTAATCAACGTGTCACAGGGGTTCCTATGGAACCGAGGGCGGCTCTCGCAGAATACAATGAAAAAGATGGTTCGTTTTTGCTTGAGGCTGGTGGGCAGGGGGTAACCCGGTTTCAGAACGAATTGTCCACCACTCTGAGAGTCGACAAGTCAAAGGTAAGGGTAATTTCCAGAGACGTTGGCGGGGGCTATGGAACCAGGAACCACACCTATCCCGAATTCCCAATCGTTATGTGGGCGGCTAAACGTGTCGGGCGCCCTGTTAAATGGGTCTCTTCAAGGACAGAGGCCTTTCTCTCAGATTATGCGGGTAGAGATCTCAAGACAGTCGCTTCAATCGCCATGAATGACGATGGACGCGTTTTGGCCATGCGATCCCAAAATATTGGAAACATTGGGACCCATACTGTCTCTTATGTGCCAATCGCCAGGGGACCCACAGTATACAATGGTGTGTACGATATCGCGGTGGCGACCATTGAAACCCAGGCCATTGTGACCAATACCACGGTAACCGCATCCTATCGCGGGGCAGGACGGCCTGAGTCTATGTTTGTAATTGAAAGGCTAATGGACCTTGCGGCGAAAAAAATCGGAATAGATCGAATTGAGATTAGGAGACGAAACCTCATCGATCCCGCGGCGATACCCTACAGAAACGGGGTTGGGGTCATTTATGATAGCGGGGACTTTGGCCTCTCGATGGATCTAGCCCTAGAGAAGTCAGATTGGATTGGTTTTGAAAATCGTAAAATAGAAGCAGAATCTAGGGGCATGCTTCGGGGTATTGGTCTCGCTAATTATATAGAAACCGCAACTGGTTATCCTCAAGAACGAGCCGAGATGAGGATCAAACCAGATGGGTTCGTTGAACTGATTATTGGGACCCAATCCAGTGGCCAAGGCCACGAGACCAGTTACGCTCAGATCGTAGCGGAGTGGCTAAATATTCCATTTGAAAGTATATGTCTGAAGACGGGTGACACAGATTTCGTCTTTGCTGGATCGGGATCTCACTCCTCGAGGTCAATGCGATTGGCCGGGCATCTTTTCAAAAAAACCACAGACATCATAATTGAAAAAGGTAAGCTGATAGCCTCCCACATTCTCGAGGCGGCATCAGATGATATTGAATTTACATCTGACCACTTTGTCTTAAGCGGAACAGATCGCAGAGTAGATCTCTTTGAAGTGGCGTCGGCGGCTGAGAACAATAAAAGTTTGCCGATCCAATTATCGGGTCCCTTAAACGCGAATGCAGAAATTTCGGTCCCTTTACCTGCTTATCCTAATGGCTGTCATGTGGCGGAAGTAGAGATAGATCCGGAGACAGGAATAATTCAGTTGGTTCGATATACAGGAGTCGATGATGTCGGCCGCGTCATAAACCCTATGATTGTTGATGGCCAAACCCACGGAGGAATTGTCCAAGGGCTTGGTCAGGCTTTGATGGAGGAGTGTGTATATGACCAGGAGGGACAGCTGCAAAGTGGTTCTTTTATGGATTATGCAATCCCGAGGGCTGAGGGCATCCCAGATTTTAAACTAGGGTTTAATGAGGTGATCGCTGCGAGCACTTTTCTTGGCGTTAAAGGTGGCGGCGAAGGCGGCACCACCGCGGCGCCGCCGGCCATTGTCAATGCAGTTTGCCATGCACTAACCAAATTTGGGGTATCCCACCTGGATATGCCATTAACTTCCGAGAAGGTCTGGAAGGAAATTCAAAAGGGCTGGCCTAAATAAAATTTATCTTCAAATTTGGTTTTCCAGAGAGGAATTCACTTAGTAAAAACACTCTGTCTTCCAAGATTTAAAAATATGTTGACCTGCATTTGGCTCTTCAATCGCTGATGCAGTGAATGATGGACCGCTGAGCCAATTATGGAGAAGTCAGAGAGGTTATCCGGTTCCCATGGCTGTTCACCAGTCCCATTTAAATAGAGTATGGTTGGGTGAAAAGGAGAAGTTTCATGTCGAATCTAATATTGAATGAAAAGAAGGGGGCCGGCACATATATCACGATCAATAGGCCTGATAATGGTGGTCGTGTTAGCGACGAAATGGCCGCTAAAATGGCGACGATGATTGATGAGGCGGGCACAGACAGTAAGTACATTATATTCAGGAGCGCTGGCCCAGATTTTTGTGTGGGCCGAGACAATGCCGGCCGTAAGGCAAGGGACGTGGAAGACGCGTTAGAGGCCAGGGAGAGAAGCGAGGTTGTCTTTAATTTTTACGGAGCATTTCGAAGATCTAAAATTCCAGTGGTGTGCGTGGTTCAGGGTCGCGCTCTAGGATTTGGTTGCGCCATCACATCCGTTTGCGATATCACAATAGCCTCTGAAACTTCAACTTTCGCGCTACCAGAAATGGGTCATAACATCATGCCAACAATGGCTATGTCGTCTCTCATTGATCGGCTCGGTCGAAAGGCGGTCCTCTATTTGACATACTCCACGGAAGAAATTGATGCTCTAACCGCCTTGGCTTACGGACTTATTAGCAGGGTGGTGCCTGAGAATAGGCTGGAGGCACAACTTGCCCTCGTTTGTAACGCCCTCGATAAAGCTCCGCTCGCGGCAATCAAGTCTGTCAAAGAATATGCAACAAATGCTCTTACCATGAGTGTAGAACAGGCATCCGATTTCGCCAGAAATATGCATTCGGCCGTCAATACGTCGAGGGAGATGAGAGGCTAGGAAGAATGGCCCCAAAAATTAAATCCGTTGATCATTATGTTGAGCATGTCTCAACTGTGCCGGCTATTTCGGGTCAGATTATGCGCCAGTTCGTTCGAGAAAGGGTTTCTGTCGATGACGCCAATAAGATTCAGATTGCTGCTGAGGGCAAGGTTGTTCTCTTGGTTCATGGTGGTTTTTGGCCCTGTTCGGTGGCATTTGATTGTCCTTACCCAGGCTATAGCTGGATGGAGGCGCTAGCCGAAGAGGGTTTTGATGTTTTCGCCCTGGATATGACTGGACATGGGCGTTCTGCGCTCGCGCTACAGGATAAACCTAACAATGTGCAGTTTAGTGATCGACACTTTATGCCCCCCGAGTATGAAAGTGTGGGGGAACCTGATTGGCCTTTTCAACTTGTGACGACCGAGACGGAAACAGCTGACCTTAACGCCGTGGTTGATTATATTTGTGAGCTGCGACATGTCAGAAAAATCAATCTCATCGGCTGGTCGGGCGGAGGTATAAGGGCTGGAACATATGTCCGATATTTCCCCCAAAAAATTGAAAAATTAGTTATCTGGGCCTCCAGTAATTATTCTCCATACGGGCCAGATGTTGCTCCACCCGATCTGCCTATTCCTGGAGCTCCGACTGCCTTTCAGTCCAGAGAGCATGGGGAAGCGGTAAGATGGTTGGCGAACGTCAATTCAACTGGGCAAATTGAAGATAGGGCAATTATTAACGCAGTGTGGGAGGAAGGAGCGAATGCTGATCCTGTTGGTGCGTCATGGGGTGGATTAAGAGGGCCTACCAGGAGTTATTGGGGTTGGACAAAATCTGGTGCAGCAAAAGTTACCCAGCCTGTATTGAATTTTGTTGGTGAGTTGGACGGTTTGCTGGACTCGAATATTCAACTTTTTGAAGACTTGGGCAGTTTGAATAAAATTTTTCTCAGAATAGCCGGTGCCAGTCACTTCATGCAGTGGGAACGAGGGCGTCATATCAAACGCAAGGCTGTGCTAGAATTTTTAAAAAATGGAACCTTGCAAGGGGTAACACGTGGTAAGTTTCGAGCTGACGAAAATGGTTTATTCTCTTCTTTATGAACGAGTTTGCCTTCAATGATATTGGATATTGTCAGAACTTTTTGTACGGGCGTGGGGTAAAGATTTTTTATAGGAAGGTATCAAATGGAGATTAAACGTTTTCGCAACCAATCTCATTGGGGTGCGTTTTGGGCCGAGGTTCTGAATGGTCGTGTCGTGGGAGTAAAGCCATTTGAATTAGATCAAAACCCCTCTCCCTTAATAGCTTCAATACCTGGTGCTACCCATGCGAATAACAGGGTATCATCTCCAATGGTTCGGAAAGGTTGGCTTGAAAACGGGCCCTTTGGGACAGGAGAGGGCCGTGGTCGGGAGCCTTTTGTCAGGGTGAGTTGGGAAAAAGCCTATGACCTCGTCTCAACTGAACTATTGCGAGTGAAAAAGGAACATGGAAATGAGTCAATTCTTGGTGGCTCTTACGGTTGGGCCAGCGCAGGTATTTTTCATTGTGCCCGTACCCAAGTTCGGCGCTTTCTATTCTCATTTGGTGGGTGCACGGATCAGTCAGCAAATTATAGTTTCGGATCTGCGACCTTTTTTGTTCCCTATATTTTGGGTAACCTCCAATCAGTAACGGGACCAAATACGAGTTGGTCCGCTATCCACAATAATTCCGATTTAATCGTTTTTTTTGGTGGTGTTAACACTGGTAACGGCCAAGTTGCACGAGGTGGCAGTGTAGCGCACAGTCTTGTTCCTTGGTTGAACAAGATTGCTGATAAAGGCATAGGTGTTGTCAATGTAAGTCCCTGCCGAGACGATGTTCCTGAATTTATGGGTGCGGATTGGGTTGCGGTAAGGCCAAATACCGACACGGCTCTCGCATTGGCGCTCTCACATACCCTCATCACTGAGGGTTTACATAATTCAGAGTTTTTAAATAAGTATTGTGAGGGATATGAGAGAGTACTGCCCTATCTGATGGGGGAGTTAGATGGTCAGGTAAAAGACTCGGACTGGGCGGCTCAGATAACTGGTATTCCGGCTGAACGGATTGTCACGTTAGCTCGAAGAATGGCCTCGGGTCGAACCTTTATTTCAGCAACTTGGTCTCTGCAGAGAGGAGATCACGGAGAAATGCCATTTTGGGCGGTGATACTCCTCGCAAGTGTTTTAGGTCAGATTGGATTGCCAGGTGGTGGATTTGGCTTCGGGCATGGGTCCACCGGAGGGATGGGGGATGGACGGCCTCTATTTAATTCGCCCTCGCTGAGTATGGGACGAAATCCGACTAACTTCGCAATACCCGCAGCACGGCTTACGGATGCCCTTCTGCAGCCAGGTGAGGAGATCGATCATAATGGAAAGAAACTCACCTATCCTGATATCCGACTGGTCTACTGGGCGGGCGGAAACCCCTTTCACCATCATCAGGACCTAAACCGGTTGAAGCGTGCCTGGCAGAGGCCAGATACGGTAATAGTCCATGAGCCCTGGTGGACACCCGTCGCAAGACATGCAGATATAATCTTGCCAGCGACTACCTCGCTTGAGAGGAATGATATAGGTGCTGCGGGTCGAGACTCATTTTTAATGAAAATGGAGAAAGCCATAGAGCCGTTGGGGGAGTCCAAAGACGACTATATTATTTTTTCAGAGCTCTCGCGCCGCCTTGGTTGTGAAGAACCTTTCACTGAGGGACGTAGTGAGGAGGATTGGTTAAGATTTCTGTATGACTCATGCCGAAAGGGTGCACTCAATAATGAAGAGCCGATGCCAGATTTCGACACGTTCTGGGAAGAGGGGTTTTACCGAATTCCGGATCGTGATGCAGAGTATACTCTGCTTCAAGAGTTTAGAACTGATCCAATAAAGTCAAAGCTCAGGACGCCTTCCGGAAAGATCGAACTTTTTAGTGAGAGGATTGAAGGATACGGGTATGATGACTGTCCACCTCACGCAACCTGGCTTGAGCCAGCCGAGTGGCTCGGATCGGAAAAAGCCGAAAACTATCCACTTCATATGATCTCGTCTCAACCTACGACCCGTTTGCATAGCCAAATGGATGGGCAGGGTGTGTCTGCCGGCTCAAAGATCGCGGGTCGCGAACCGGTCTATATCAACCCTATTGATGCGGATGCGCGAGGAATAAAAAACGGTGACTTGGTTCAAGTCTTTAATGATAGAGGTGCATGTCTCGCAGGAGCTTTTATTTCCGAAAATATGAGGGAAGGAGTAATTCGTTTAATGACGGGAGCCTGGTTTAATCCCGCCGAGCTTGAAAGCGGAGATAAAGAAGAAATTTGCCTGCATGGTAATCCTAATATGCTCACCCTCGACAAGGGTGCATCTAAGCTCTCACAAGCTCCAATCGCCCAAACAGTGCTCGTTGATATTAAAAAGTATCATTTATCAGCGCCCCCTATAAATATTTTTTCTGCTCCTGAGATTCTTGAAGCAGTTTGATTAGCAGATAATTATTTTTTAAATGGAAAGGACATTTTAATAAAATGCTTTACATGTGCTACGGAGTTGACGGGCCAGATGGTCCCGCCCTACGAGATAAGGTTCGTCAAAAGCATTTCGAGTATCTCGAGGCGAATGCTAACATCTTAGTTCTTGGCGGTGCTACACTCTCTGATAATTCGGATGACCGAATTGGAAGTCTGCTGGTAATCAATGTTGCCTCGAGGGCCGACGCCGATGCTTTTGCTGCAGGTGAACCCTTAAGAAAAGCAGGAGTTTTCAAGGAATATACGGTCAGTCGAATGAGGCGTGGCCAGTGGTATCCTGAAAATGCGCCAGATTCAGCTGAGGGTAATTAGCCTTTCTATAGGGCGGTGGCGCTATTAAAGGCCACCGTCAAACCTAAGATAATCGTTGCTGATCCGATGACGGCCTGTAGACCTGTGTTCGCCGTAGTGAGTGTTTTGGCTGACCAAGTCAGCGGGAGCGCTATGAGCGCAGAGAGAAAAGCCATGCCAGCGATTGAACCAAGTCCAAAAAGCAAAACATAGCCAATCCCGAGGGGAACAGATTTCACAGTCGCCGCGGTAAGAATTACAAGCGCTGCCGACCCTGCCATTCCATGCATCATCCCTACGAGTAATGTACGAATGGGTAATTTGGACGGGTGCGTGTGATCGTGGGAACTAAAAGCCATGAGGTCTCTCTTCATACCGGTGAGAGTGTGCATGAAAATGATTGGTTCCGTCCTTATGGACATGTTTGTGAAAATGAATTTTCGTTTTGATCAGAAGAAAAATCAGGTGGGAACCTAATCCTACCAACATTATTCCAACAAGGAGCTCCAACCAGTTTGCGATAGTTTCATTGAGAACGACCCCAAAAGCGATTGCGCCTCCCGATAATGCCATGAGAGTAACCGTGTGCCCCAAACCCCAAACCGCACCATGTCTGACGATGTTTCTAAATTTGGTTTGCCTTGCTGCGATGCTGGATACTGCAGCAACATGATCTGCCTCAAGCGCATGCTGCATGCCAATAAGCAGACCAATTAATAATATACCAGCTCCGCTCCCAGCTAATGCTTCAAGCATCTTTTATTCATTCCTCGATATCTGCGCGGATGTGACGCGCGTTTAGTTGCATGTGGTATACTAGAAAAGCGTCTATACCGACAACCTTAGCCGCGGGAATTGGTTCGTTTCCATTTGTTTCCGACCATGCAGAGAACTTTTGATACACTCAGGCTCTTTCTAAGTTTATTGCCGGCTTCAGAGAAACCCCTCTCGTCCAGGCGCATTGCTTGAAAATTGGAAGGCTTGATACCGCTTCTATCTAGCGCAGCGAGCAGTGTCGAGGGGTCGGTTGAAAATGATCGTCCTCTGCGCGGTGCTCCTGCAACGTGAACGCCTATGACACGACCACTTCGATCAAGCCAGGGTCCCCCCGATATACCGCTCAAATCTGTTCCCATATCAGGAATTCGTCTCTTTTGTGTCCATGCGATCACTGGCTCTATAGATGAGTAACGGCCGTGAGCGCGCATCTTGGCCTTTCCAATCATAGTCCCATAGACATCACCTGGTTGGCCCTGAGGATAGCCAAATGACCAACCTTTTTGTCCGCGTTGGAGAGAAATGTTGGCGACGGGTAGGCTAGGAGAACCCTGGTCAGTCTTGAGAATACTTATATCGGCATTGCCTTCTTGTCTCACAGCCTTCACGCGGATAGCCTCCCTTGGTCCACTTTGTAAGCCTATGAAGTCGCAGCTATCCGTGACGTGTCGGGCTGTAACCCAGACCCCATCGCCAACTGAAAAAGCAGTCCCAGTTGAATTTTTCTTTTCCCATCCAACTTTAATATTAAATGTGGGGGCATTCCGATATTCATCCGGAATTTTTAGGTTAGGGGGTGGGAGTGTCGCCACGACAGGTGGTTCATATTGTCTCGGATCCGGTCGGCGTTTTGAATTCTCTTCCGTCGAGAAAATTTTACCGGCCACAGCTAAAACGACCAGAAGGACAAGAGCTAGCTTATCGAGCCCCCGCATTATCCTGCAACGGCCGCCGCGTTTATCATGGCAACCGATAATTTAATGCCAACGATGGTTGTAGCTGCGCTTAATTCACCGTTTTCAATTCGTTTTGGGAGATCTTTTAGAAGCGCATCTCCAATTCGGTAGGCAATAAGCTGTATGAATAACGTGAGACACCCCCATATGATAATATCCCATAGGTTAAGGCTTCTGGCCATGCAGACTGCGAGCGGAAGCGCGAGGCCGACCAAAGCGCCCGAGAATGATAGTGCGGCCGCAATATTACCTCCCCGTATTAGATCTAATTCATTGTATGGGGTAATCATTTGGTAAATTACAGCACCTGCGATTAGCATCAACAGCGTTATGGAAAAGTGCATTAAAAGCACAGGAAATCCATTCAAAAAACTTTGTAAAACTGCTTCCATAATTTTGGCTAACTTTCTTTTGAAATCTAAAACTGTGGGTTATCTTTTGGAGATATAAAAGAATAACAAAAGTGTTTACCTTTTTCTTGGTCTTTGTTAGGCGCTAGGATCGATAATGATTTTGCCCTGAACATCGCCATTTTCGATTATGTCGTAGGCTTCATGTAATCCTTCAAGCGGCATTACCTTATCTATGGCACATGTAATTTTACCGGTACGGGCAAATTCTAATGCCTGTTTGACATTATGAGGACTGCCACCCGCTGCCCCTTTAATCTGCCAACGATTTAGATAGAGATTGCGGGCGTTAAGGGTGACTTCAGGGCCCCCATGCGCACCCGCGGTAACCAGACGCCCTGCATAGGCGAGACTATGAATTGCTTTAGGCCAAGTGGTGGGATCAGAAATATTCTCATATACCACATCGACTCCCCGGTTATTCGTAATTCTTTTCACTTCTTCAGTTAAATCATGGGTCCGATAGTTAATGCCAAAATCAGCACCTAATTTGAGGCCCAACTCGACCCGCTCATCCGCGCCCGCAGCCGCGATTACGTTCGCCCCCATCAGTTTAGCGAGTTGAATACCAGGCCCGCCGAGGCCGCCGCCTGCACCCATAATCAGCACCCATTCATTAGGTTTAAGCGCCGCCTTGTCGTCCAGTAGCTGCAGAGCGGTGGGGCAGTGACGCATTATCACTGATGCCTGATGGAAAGAGATGTTGTCCGGGATCAAAAATAGTGTTTCTTCCGGTACGGCGCAAAATTCCGCGTATCCACCCCAACGATTGATGCCAATGGATTTCGCATTCGGACAATCTCCCGCACGTTTAGCCGCGCAAAGATCGCATTGGCCACAAGCCATGCGACCGCTGACAACTACCCTGTCTCCCTTTTTAAATCCATCAACATTTGTACCCACTTCCACTACAATCCCTGCTGGGTCTTGGCCTGTAATCAGCGGTAAAGCCTCTGGGTGATGTGGTTTGCCCTCAGCAATGAGAGTATCTCGTGTTCGATTGGCCGTAACCGCATGAACCTCTATTAGCACTTCATTTTCTGTGAGGGATGGACATTCTATTTCCTGGGTAAGCATAACCTCACGCCAAGGGCCATAAGTCTTTATAACATTGGCTTTCATTGCGGTCTCAGTCCTCTGCTGGACCGATGGCCCATTTTCGGTTGTCAATTTCCAAAAATCCGTCGGCTAACCGTAAGTTAATGGATATGGTGCCCTCATTCCTCTGCCACGGAATAACCTCGACCTCTCTTTGGCCGTATTTCGTATATGGTTCTTGCATTGCCCACTCAGTAGCTTCCGCCCGGTTACTTGCCCTAAATATCAATAGCCCATGGCCACGTTGCCAACCCTCATCATCCCGCAAGGGACCCGCAGCGAATAAGATCCCGCGTCTTTCCATATCCACCAGGTAATCATGGTGCTCCAGGCGCATCTCAGCTTGAGGGATGGGGGCGACTTTAGGGTTCTCCGCAGGTCGCATCATTATTAAGTAGCATTGCTCGCGCTGAAGCTTTGCCATTAGAGCTGTGGCTTGTTGCTCTGCATTTGACATGTAGTTACTCCCTATTAATCGACATCAATGTAACGAAATCTGAAACCATCGCCTCTGCTTATGACGTGGCCAACAGTGTGGCCTGGAAAGTGCGCCGTAATAAGTTTGGTGTCCGTGTCTACTATTTCTTGGAGGATCCTCCTCCGACTCTTAATAGCAAGATCCATATCGGTGCAACGCATGGTGCTCCAATCGGGTTCAAATATTTGCAGGGGGTGGTGCATAGCATCTCCTGTGAAAATTGCTTTTTCCCCCGCGCTCGATAAGTGAGCGCAGTATTGACCCATGGTGTGTCCTGGGGCCGGACTTAAGTGAATTAGATCACTTAACTCAAAATCGTTCTCGACTAGCATCGCCTGACCGGCTTCAATGATAGGCAAAACACATTCCTGAAATGCTGGGCCTGATGGATGTGGGGGGTTCGTTTGTGTCCAATTATCCCACCACTCAAATTCCTCACGCCCAATTATGTATTTTGCATTCGGAAAGGTTGGCACCAGTCTTCCATCAATGTGTTGTGTGTTCCAACCTACGTGGTCCACATGAAGGTGGGTGCAAAAAACGTAATCTATATCTTCATAAGAGAGTCCCGTAGCCGCAAATTCATCTTTCCAACGCCTTTTGGAGTAAAGCAGACCTGGTCTTCTATTCCCGTGTTCTCCTACGCATGTATCAACGAGAATATTGTGGCGTGGTGTTTTAATTAGCCATGATTGAAACGTAATGCAGATGCTTTTGGTTGCGGCATCCCAGGCGAAACTGGGGAGATCTTTTATGTGTTGGTTGACTAGTTTTTCTGTGGCTTTTGGGAACATATCTAGAGCCCTATGGTAAGGCCCCTCGCGTTCTATTATTTGTGAGATGGTGGTTTCGCCGATAGGGAAGTTTCTTAGATACGCCATCATATAAGCTCCGAGATTTAAGCCGATGATATGAAATAACATTTATTTGTCGAGCAACAGAAAATCGAATGTGACGGCGAGGGTAAATCTCTTTATTCTCATTGCATTCAGACGAGGAGTTCTATGATGCCCCTAGATGGTGTTTTATTCATTCCCTACAGGGAAACTCTCAAATTACTCTCTGTCGAGGAAGCCATGCAGGTATGTGAAGACGTATACCACATGCACGCTAAGGGCAGTGTTCAGTGGTCTGCCCCTCCTAGCTGGAAACTCGATGTAGATGCCCCTTGGCATAATCATTGGCACGTAAAGGGTGCCTTTCTTCCCGATGTGCCTACTACTGGGGTACGTATGTATAACTACTACGACGATGGCATCAAAAATACCGTCGGACAATTGGAGTGTGCGAGATACATATTGCTGACCAATCCGGCAACCGGTCATGCTGAAGCAATAGTAGAAGAGCATTGGACATACGCGATCAGGTCGACAGCAGCTGCAATTTTGCCCCTTAAATGGATGGCCCCTAAGTCGCCCAAAGTTCTTGGTTTGGTCGGAATTGGGACTATGGGGGTCAATTGCCTCCGGTGTTTGCTACCAATGTTTAAATTCGAAAAAATTGTCTGTACGTCGAGGAGAGAAGAGACGCGAGACGCCTTTGCTAAAAAATGGTCGGCGGAGCTTGGCATTCCTGTGGAACCTGTTGGCACAATTGAGGAGGTTGTCAGGGCAGCGGACATAGGTATTGGTGGGACGACGAGTACAGAGATTATTGCCCGTGAGAACTGGGTAAAACCTGGCGCGACTTATATTTCGTTGGCTCGGCGAGAGATGGACCCTGCAGGTTGGCAGGCCTTTGATAAGGTCGTCATCGACGGTTGGGACGTAAATATTATCACAAAAGAATTCAGGGCGATGATCGATGAGGGACAATTTAGTCGAGAGCAGTTGCATGGCGAAATTTGCGATGTCGTGTCGGGAAAAGTCGCCGGTAGAGAGAATGAAGCCGAGAGAATTTTGATCCATACCACAGGATTGGTTAGTCAAGATATTGCTATGTGCCACTTTGTCTATCAGAAGGCCAAAGAGAAGGGTGTTGGGATAAGATTGCCCCCCACGGATGGTTGAGGTTTGAGGCCAGAGTATGAGTTAATAACCGATGCTTGTTTGACGAAAAATTGCGGTTGAGCTTAAGCTAAAGGAAAGAAGCAGTATTTGGGGGGCTAGTATGCCGCTTGCTAGAGCCGTAAAGATTAATAAGCTCGCTGATGCCCTCGGGGCAGAGGCATTAAATTTTAATCTGGCCAATATAAACGAGGATGATTTCAAGATCATCAGGAATTCGCTGCATGATAGTGGGGTTTTAGTCGTTCGCAATCAGGCCCTAGAGCCAGCCGAGCAAACCGTATTCACAAGAAAATTTGGTGAGATCCAGTATCACATCAATGACGAGTATAAGATGCCTGGTAACCCAGAGATCTTGATCCTATCGACCGAGTTAGATGCAGAAGGAAACAACGTCGGAATACCTGACGCCGGAAGCGATTGGCATTCGGATCATTCTTATGTCGATATTCCTACAGCCTATACATTTTTGCAGTCTGTGATTTTGCCAAAAGTCGGTGGTGACACACAGTGGATCGGAATGGTGGCTGCCTATGAGGCGCTAAGCGGGGAGATGAAAGATCGTATCGACGGGTTAGTAGGTATCCATAGCTTTAATCGCTTTCGAAACCCCCGCATGACCAGGCCCGATAGGCATGGAGATGGCGAGGCTTATTACTCAAAACGTTCGCCCCCGGATGCTTTTCATCCTATTGTTCGGACACATCCCCATACGGGAAAGAAAGCTCTCTTTATCTCGCCGAGATTTACCCTTGGTATCAAAAATATGGAAGATAAGGAGGCGCAGCCTTTGCTTGATCATTTGTTTGAACACTTGATCAATGAACGCTTTATTTATCATCACAAATGGCAAAAAGGAGATCTTGTCATTTGGGATAATAGGCAAACACTTCATCTTGCCCTTGGTGGTGTAAAAGTGCCAGAGGTAAGGCGAATGCATCGTTCGACCGTGGTTGGCGAGATACCGGTTTAAAGGCTTCTGAGTAGCCTTTGCGCCTGCTAGCAGTGACCATAAAACTGACCTGTCGAGGAGTACATGCGCATTGATGACTATCATTCGTAAATCCTCAGAGCGTGGGCATGTGGATCTCGGTTGGCTAAATTCTCACCATAGTTTCTCATTTGGGCATTACTATGACCCTAAATTTATGGGTTTTGGATCACTGAGGGTAATCAATGAGGACCGTATCGCTCCTGGTCAGGGATTTCCCACGCATAGTCATGCAAATATGGAAATCGTTACCTACATAGTTGAAGGACAATTGGAACACAGGGACTCACTGGGTTCAGGTTCCGTAATTGAGGCTGGTGAAATTCAGTGTATGAGCGCGGGGTCGGGTATTAGTCATTCGGAGTACAACCCCTCCGCCACGGAGCCCGTTCACCTTCTGCAAATTTGGATTGAGCCAGATCAATTTGATCTAAAGCCTGGCTATTTCCAACAAAGTGTTGGTGTTGATAGAGATTTTCGCGGTTCGAAGCTCATTGCTTCACGGGATGGAAGGAACGGGTCGATATTGCTTCATGCATCGAGTGACCTTTGGGTCGGGGCATTAGAAAAAAATCAGGAGGCCTGTCATCAAATAATCCCGGGCCGGCAAGTATGGATCCAAATCATTAGCGGCTCTATCATTGTAAATGAATTAAAACTGAGCACTGGAGATGGGCTGGGAATAGATGGTGCATTTGATCCGCTTTATTTGTGTGGTCAATCCGAGTCCCATTTTCTGATATTTGATATAGATAAAAAATAGCTTTTCAATCCATAGATTTTCGCTGAGGGAAAAATGAAACTATCTATCGCTCTTGATCGTTATGACAGGCACTATCCGTTTTTCGATGGGACAGTGACACCGCCTGAGGGCGTGGAGCTTGAAATCTTCCAGGTTGGTCAAAGCCAGAATTGGCGTGATGGAGATGACCGACATGAGCGGATGCTTCATGGCAAAGAGTTTGACGTTGCAGAATTTTCAATGTCGAGTTTCTTGATGGCTAAGGGGAGGGGGCTGCCAATCGTGGGAATTCCGGTGTTCCCACGACGACTTTTTAGCCAAAGTCAAATGTGGGTACATCCGGAAAGTGACCTTTGGGAACCGTCTGAATTGGTTGGCAAAAAAATAGCTCTTTCTTCATTTCAGACTACATTATCTTTGCTTGCGAAGGGTGATTTGAAATTTCACTACGGCGTGAATTGGGAGGATATCCATTGGTTGCTTACAACGGAGGAAAAAGTCAAGTTTCAGCCGAAGCCCGGCGTAAATATTGAATTTTTAGGGGACCGAGAAAACCTCGGAAATCTCCTAGAAGCCGGAGAGATTGACGGATTCTTTCTTCCTCACCCTCCAAAGTCAGTAACAACTGGTAAGACCAAAGCGCGGCGGCTGTTTCGTGACCCTCAGGCAGAGGAAGAAGCCTATTACCAAAAATATGGGGATTTCCCCATCATGCATGTGATGACGGTCCAGGAAGAGCTTTTAGCCAGGGAGCCTTGGATTGCTGGTGCCGTATTGAAAATGTGCAATCAGGCATGGGATATTTCCGACTCCTACTATGAAGATCCCAATTGGTCGCGGCTGGCCTGGGGCAGACATGCCCATGAAGAGCAATGGGCAAGGCTACCTGGTAACCCTTGGCGGAATGGCTTCAAGGAAAACAAGGATAACATTGAGCGTTTCATCAAATACTCTCATGACCAAGGCCTGATAGATGAACCTTACGATGCCGCGACATTATTTGCGATCGATACGCTTGACAGCTAAGTGCTTGATCTGGACCGACGTTTTTACAACACATCCTATCTCAAGAAAGAAGTTAACCATAATGAGGTTAATCGACTTTACGACGGCGTCCCCATCATAGAATGTCTTGGGTTTGAGTATCTCAACGGTTTGGAGTTCCTATAAATCCGTTCCCATGCCCAATAGACTCAGCAGCCCAACCTCCGGCAACTCGACCAGAGAATAGAGATGGCCCAAGCATAGTCCCCTCGAGGCCGGCCCGACCATTAATATGACCGCCAGCCATACCGCAGGCCTCTCCCGCAGCAAACAATCCAGCAATAGGTTCAAAGTGCTTGTTTAACACACGACATTGTTTGTCTGTTTTAATCCCGCCAAAGTTTTTGCGCGCAGTTGGAAAAAATTGGATCGCGTAATAGGGGGCGGTATCGAACGGTTTTGACATCTTAAGTGGCTTGCCAAAGGCGGGTTCTTTATCAAGCCCATCTGAGATTGCTTTATTGTAGGAAGAAATTTCTCCAATAAGATTTTCGGAAGGAACGTCGATTTCCTGAGCCAGCTCTTCTAGGGTGTCGGCTTTTTTTATGTAAGGAGAATTCGCCAATAATTCTTCAACTTTTGCTCTGACAATTTTGTCCCCGTCACGATAATATGGGTCCGCAATTTCTAGTGTGGCTTTCATGGGCGTATCAACAATTGCCCAACAATATGGCGGGTCTTGAGCCAAAACTGCAGGGCTCATAGAATTGCCACCCGAAAGTGCTTCATTATGAAACCGCTTGCCTTGCTGGTTAACCCATATATAGCCGGGGATATGACGGCACACGAGGCCCCGTCTTCCAGTTTGGTCTCTGTAATCCGGGGTGGAGTAGCAGTAGAACCACACGTGGTCCATGTGGGTGAGATAACCACCAACCTGTTCGGCCATTTTATGACCGTCACCATTGGAGCCAAATCCTGACCCCTCCATGACCTTGAAGCCTTTGAGCTCAGGTCGGACTTCGAGCACCATATCAATGTTCGAATTAAACCCACCCGAAGTTAGGATAATTACGTCACCCCTCACCGAGATGGCATCGCCGTTTTGAATGTCCGTGCCAGTGAACCCAACCGCTCTTCCATCCTCCATCGTAAGTTTATCAACCTTAACGTGAGGTATAATTTCGCCACCTTTGTCTTCATAGGCTTTAATCAGGTGACGCATTAGTCCTAACCCGTTACCCTCGGCACGGGTCCAGCGCATAACCGAGTTTCCCTCTTGGGGTTTCATGTCTACCCACTTGACCCCGTATTGCTCTGCCCAATGGTACAGATCATGCAGAGTATGCTCGAGGTAATAGCGTGCCCAAACCTCATCGGCGGAGGGACCGCCCCAAGCCATCCAATCTGCAAAAGCTAGATCAGGCGTATCCTCAATGCCCTCGGCTTTTTGAACCGGAGACCCCACAATACAGCACCCGCCACCCGAGATTGCCGCCGCACCGCCAGCCTCTTCTCGCTTCTCAAAAGCGATGCATTTAGCACCCGCATCTAGTGCTTCAATACCTCCAGCTATCCCCGCAGCTCCGGCTCCGATTATTGCGACATCTGTTTTATATTCTCTGATAGCCATTTTTATTACTCTCCCTTTAAGCAATCTTAATTTTATCTCATGTGCTGATAGTCAAACATTCCCGGCGGAGATTGGCGGAGTATTCGACCGCTAAAATATTTGTTCTTGCCAAATCATTCTGCCGAGGTCTCAACTCTCTACAATTTGTCCAAGGCAGGTTTTACCTCGCGAGTGAAAAGATCCAGCGAACGAAGTGCCGCATCGGCTGGCATAGTTCCAAAAAACATGTAGCACAGGAAATAGTTCAAATTTAATGCTGCTTGTTGTTCGACCAATTTCTTTTTTACGGTCTCTGGACTGCCAACGATTGCAAGTCCCGCCTCGACCCAACTTTCAAATGTGAGGCCCCGATGAACGTTAGTCCTTTTTGCAAATTCATGGTCTTTATTTCGATCCCGTAACCAATTCAAGCTGCCAATATGATATTCGATTGCGGGTTTTGCGACCGCTATTGCCTCTTCATCGGTTTCTGCAACGTGGATGTGGCGGAGTAACCCAACAGCCCCCCCACCTGCAAACTCCTCTTTAGGTTGCGCGACGATGCCACCTCTGGTCTCGAGTGCCTCTCGGTAGGCTGTAATATTTTTATGAGCAAGGGTTGTGGCTCCGTTAGCCGTAAAATGCATGCCTTGTTGTCCGGCCCAAGTCGCCCCAGTGGTGTTAGATGAGCCATACCAAAAAGCAGGATATGGTTTCTGTTTTGGCAGCAAGGTTATCGGTACATTTGAATAATGAAAATACTCGCCCTCGTGAGATAATTCTTCCTGTGTCATCGCCTTTTTTAGGCATTCAAAAGCATCAAAGAAGATCTCTCGCGACTTTTCAGGGTCAATATGGTGAAAGTTCAACTCAAACGGTGAGACACCTCGGCCGACGCCGACTTCCAAACGTCCATTGCTAAGGTTATCGAGCATAGCAATGTCCTCTGCCAGTCTTAGCGGTGTGTAAAGGGTTAAAAGATAAACAAGTGGACCTAGACGAATTTTGCTTGTTTCGCGGGCTACAGAGGATAACCAAATGCTTGCCCCAGGGGTCATATTAAGTCGCGAACTATGATGCTCCGCAACGTGCAAGCCCCAGAAGCCAGCATCATCCGCCTCGGATATGAAATTAATTCTTTCGGCATATTGCTGGTCAAGTGGCCGGTCCGGCACGCTTTCTAAATGATCAAAAAGGCCGAGTTGCATGTAACCTCCAAATTACTATTTCGTGTATTCATACACAGCTAACCTGTACAGTCACTAGCTCTAATTGATATTGTTTGGTGTGATTTTCATCTGGGAAATTTATGAGTTATTCTCTTGAGGGGCAGCACCCCCAAAATATCGATAAAGAAAATTGGGTCGCTCCAAGTGCAGATCTTATCGGTTCTGTGATCCTTTCCGCTGATGTGAGTATATGGTGGCAGGCTGTCCTAAGAGCGGATAACGAGCCCATTACTATTGGAGCTCGATCAAACATTCAGGATGGCTGCGTTCTCCATACTGATCCTGGCTACCCATTGGCAATCGGAGAAAATGTTTCCGTCGGTCACATGTGCATGCTGCATGGATGCGAAATTGATGATAGCAGTTTGATCGGCATTGGAAGCATCGTTTTGAATGGTGCTCACATTGGTCGGAATTGCCTGATCGGGGCGAATACATTGATTACCGAAGGTAAAAAAATCCCGGACAATTCTCTCGTAATGGGTTCACCTGGTAAGGTCATTCGGGAGATATCGGATGAACAGATCCAACTGATTGAGAAAAACGCTGAGAGCTATGTCAATCGGTGGCGTCGATATCGAGATGAGCTAGTCGAGAATTAACTTCTCCGTTATCAATTATTTAAATTTTCACTGAGAATTTTTTCTATCCTGTGCCAGGACTCAGCACCTTTCTCAGCCATCAGGTTACAGTAGGCCTGGTTCTTCCAATCTAGGTAAGCTTTTGTGTAATTTGGTTGTTTTTTAATTTTTTCAAACCAAGCCTGAATTTTGGGCCTATTTGACATCCACTTTTGAAGCTCAAGCTCATGCAGTCTTATTACATACGGAGTGTAGCCAACATCGGCGAGTGAATATGTGTTGCCTGCCATCCATTCGGTTTTTTTTAGCTGCGTCTCTAATTTCTCTAAAAAGGTCTCGAAAGCAAATACAGACTCTCTAAACTGCGGGGCTTCCAATCCGAGCTCAATCTGTTGTCTCTGACGTTCGCGTCTTCTTGGGTCGGGAATTCCTCTGAGATAAGCTTCGAGTTCGTCTTTTGGGCGCTCTAAATGTTGAAAACGAAATGCTATGGAACCTGAGAGGACACCGGTATGAAAGTGTAAAAACTCGTCCAGCCATTTAGTCCATTGTCTCATCAGGGCCTTATGCTCGGGAGCATCCGGCACTAATGAGCTTTCTGGATAGGCATCATCCAAATACTCACAAATAACTGTGGACTCGATGATAACGTTACCCTGATCGATCAGGGTTGGAACGACGCCATTTGGATTAAGCTCGAGATATTCGGGTGCATGTTGATCTCTATGGCGTAGGTTTAGGAGGTGGCTATTCCAGGCAAGCTTTTTTTGCTCCAAAACTAATCTTACTTTTTGGGCACAGGTGGACATATCTGCGTGATATAATTGGATCATTATAAATCTCTTTCCTTAGCGCCTTGTCTTTGCGGTCATGATCTCGATAATAGCGCCAGATATTAGAAAATGGAGTAGAGGGTATGGCCAAATTAACAATTAGTCTCGCTTGCTGCGATTATGACCGGACACGGGCTATCTTTGACGGACGGGTTGCAGTTGACGGCTGTGAAGTGGTTTGCTCGCCCATGCCTCCAGAAGAGGCCTTCCATCGTGCATTCAAGTACCAGGAATTTGATGTCACCGAATTATCTTTCTCTTCCTATATGAATGTACAATCCAGAGATGGCAGCCCTTACATTGGCATACCTGCTTTTGTTTCTCGTCTTTTTCGTCATTCATCAATTTATATCAGGACAGATCGGGGAATTAAGGGACCGGAGGACCTAAAAGGTAAAACAATTGGAGTTCCCGAATATCAGATGACCGCAGCTATGTGGGTGAGGGGTATCCTGAAGGATGAATATGGGGTTAACCCGGAGGAGTGTCATTGGCGGAATGGCGGATTGGAAGAGGGCGGTCGTGAAGAACGCGCTCCTCTTCATTTGCCGCCAGAAATAGATCTCCAGTCAATTCCAAAAGATGAGACACTGGCTCAGCATTTGGGAGAGGGTAAACTTGACGCGGTAATATCGGCACGGGCTCCCTCCACGTATCACAGTGACCCAAATATAGATCGCTTATTTCCTGATTATAAAACAGCCGAACAGGCCTATTTCCAAAAAACCCAAATGTTTCCCATCATGCACCTGGTTGGGATTAAACGCTCGATTGTCGAGAAACATCCGTGGCTGCCTGTGAATGTTTACAATGCCTTCTTGAAGGCAAAAGAAATTTGTTACGAGGAAATGACGGAGGTTGGGCATCTTTATCAAACGATGCCATGGCCGGTTTATGAGCTTGAGCAAGTGAGAAATCTTATGGGAGAGGACCATTGGCGATATGGGATCCACGAGAACGCCAGGGAAATTGAGGCAATGACCAGGTACTCATTTGAACAGCATCTCTCAGCCAGAAAGTTGGGCCCTGAGGATCTTTTCGCAGAGTCTGTTTTTGAGCTTACCAAACTTTAGTTCTAATTTAGGTTTAAATTACCTTGACCCGAATACCGCCTCTTAAGAGAGAAGATTATCCAGATCTAGACCAAAAGTTTTTTAGACCGTACGAGGCCTCCAGGGGATACGTACCAAATTCCAATTTGGTAATGGCAAGAAAGCCGAAGGTTCTGGAGGCATTCCGTGCTCTCAATGCCGCTATATTTGATTCCAATAATAAAGTTCCTGCCGCCCTTCTTGCGTTGGTAGGAAACGTTGCCAGCCAGGCGGCGGGTTGTAACTATTGTGTAGCGCACACCGCTAATAATGCGGCTATACGGGGTGCAGAGGACAAAAAAATTGCGGCTCTTTGGGACTATGAGAAAAGCGAGCTATTCACTGATGCGGAGCGCTCTGCACTTCGGTTTGCGCAAGCCGCAGCATCTATTCCCAATATGGTTTCAGATGATGATGTGGCTGACGTCATCTCAAATTTTGGAGAAGAGGGAGCAACTGAGATCTTGGCTGTTGTGAGCTGGTATGGGTTTCTTAACCGATGGAATGACTCTCTTGCGACCGAACTTGAGGGCGTTGCGTTTGGAAAGGCTTCGGAAACACTCTCAGGGACCGATTGGGCCCCGGGCAAACACATTCCAAAAGCTCAAAAGCCATCTGGCACCTAGGATATCCCTAGGTGATCCCTCAGTCTTTTTGCGAAGTCGCAATCACCATCCATATGCTGATTCATGATCGTAAAATGATCATGACCTGACTCGACGGTGGAGTGGATTTGCACCCCTTTCGCAGCCCAGCTGGCTGCCATCTCTTCTGTTTGCCTTATGAATTCAGGTCCTTCATCACCACCCACAGGCAACCATACTTTAGCCTGACATTTTGGGGCTTGGTTGATGGGACTGAAATTTCGAACTTCTTCATCGGACAAGTTTAGGTCATCGTTTTGTGAGCACAATTGCACCGGGCTAAGGTCATAAAGGCCACTTGTGGCAACCGCTGCCTTTAGCGGTGACGTGGGCATGGTGGGGTCATAACTGGGCCAGTCTGTGGCCAACATGGAGGCTGTGATATGGCCTCCCGCGGAATGTCCAGAAATCGTGATCTGATCCTGTCGTCCTCCTATCTTTTTAGCGTTTTTCCAGACCCAAGATACAGCTTGTCGACACTGTCGCAGCAATTCATCCATACGAACCTCAGGGATAAGAGTATACTCGCCGATGACTGCGATCGCTCCAAAAGGGACTAAAGAATCTGCAACGTAAGCGGAACTCTCTTTGTCATTTGATTTCCAATATCCACCATGAAAAAAAATGTGTATCGGGAAGGGACCCTCTCCTTTTGGATAATAGATATCTAGCGCTTCACGTGGTGTATCTCCGATACGAATGTTTAGCTCGCACCGGTAATTCTGACGGCAGGAATCAGAGCCTTTCTCTTGATCTCGTTTAAGTTTTTCGACCTCTTTGCACCGACCGCGCGCGTTATACCACCAGTCTAGTTCTTCTTGATCATAGTTTCGATAAATGTTGCTAGCCACGGACGTAATCTCCTAAAACCTGGATTATTTTAACCAATATATAAGCGCGGTGGCCACGGTGAAAATCAGGAAATATTGACCTAAGCTCTCAAAATGGGACAATAGGGATCAAGCTTGCGATTGGAGAGATGAATGGGCCCTAAATTTACGAGTGCGTCTGAGCCTGGGCGCGGTTATCACGATATAGGCGGTCTTGATTATGGCGAGGTTGATCCAACAACAACTGAGGTGGCGCCCTGGGAAAAATTATCTATCGCCATAAGTAATTCGATGGGTGGGCAAGGTAGAAAAGTAATTAATACTGATATGGGTAGGCGGGCCCGAGAAGGTATGGGCGAGGAAATGTATAACGAATTAGCCTATTTTGAGAGAACCACCGAGTCTATGAAGATAACCTTGGTTGAACAAGGTCTATTTACTGAGGAGGAACTGGAAGAGCGGATGCAGGACATTGCCAAGAGGATTTCCGAGGTCCGGGGTCTATGAGCCAGTTATTTGGTATCGGTGATATTGTGAGGGTGATTGATGCGCATCCTCCAGGTCATCGAAGGACGCCATATTATTGTCGAGGTAAGATAGGAAAAATCGAGCGAGTCTGTGGAGAACATAGAAACCCGGAAGAGCTTGCATATGGCTTTGATGGAAAACCCCTGAGGCGTTTATATCGTGTTAGGTTTAACCAGTCGGATATTTGGGGACATTATGATGGACCCTCTGAAGATACTATCGACATTGATATTTATGAGCATTGGCTGAGGTCAGCGGAATAGAAGGGCACTCAAATGATGAATGAAACTGAAAAACACGAACATGATCATGGTCATAGTCATGGTGATTTAGATGCAGATGCACATGCACTTGAACATATTCATGACCATGATCGTCAGTTTCAACCTGACCTCGAAGATACTCCGCCAACGCGCTATGAGCTGATGGTCTATGCGATCCGAGAATTACTGATTGAGAAAGGTCACGTCACTCAAGAAGAAATAACCAAAGCACGCAATACGCTCGAGAGTTGGCAGCCATCGCGAGGTGCCGAAATTGTAGCTCGTGCCTGGACAGACCCAGACTTTAAGACAAGGTTGCTCGCGGATGGTAATGAGGCAATGGCAGATTTCGGAGTTGATGCGGGAGGTGCCAAGCTTACAGTTTTGGAGAATACAGACGAGGTTCAAAATGTAGTCGTTTGTACGCTGTGTTCTTGCTATCCAAGGGCAGTTCTTGGGTTGCCACCAGATTGGTATAGGTCAAAGGCATATCGGGCGAGAGTCGTCGTCGAACCTCGGAAGGTCTTGAAAGAATTCGGCACCGACATTCCCGACGAAGTTACCGTAAGGGTCCACGATAGCCTGGCGGATCTAAGATACTTGGTCATACCAAAAAGGCCCGCTGGGACGGAAGATTGGACCCAAGAACAACTTGCCGCAATTGTGACCAGAGACAGTATGGTTGGAGTAACGAATCCAAAGGCTCTTTGATAGAATTATTAAATAAGGAGAGCCTCTATGCCTGATGGACAGTTTGGCGGGTCAATCGTCCGGCTAGAAGATGAAGAATTACTGGTCGGGTCAGCTAAGTATATTGATGATATAAAACCCTCTGGTGTCTTGCATGCTTGCTTTGTAAGAAGTTCTTACCCTCATGCTTTGTTAAAAAAAGTTGACCTCTCGGCAGCGCGTCTAATGCCAGGGGTTGTTGCGGCGTATACCATAGATGATTTGATTGATGTCTTGACCACGGAAAGAATCCCGGAGACCTTCCCTAAACCCCAGCCGCGCGAAGAATATGGGCCTTATGTCCTAGCTCGTGACGAGGTTTGCTACGTTGGAGAGCCAGTTGCAATCGTTATAGCGAATTCCCGATATGAGGCTGAGGATGCCGCTGCCTCGATTGAAGTTGAATATGATCCTCTTGAGGCAGTAACAGATTGCATGCGAGGAGCATATGAAGGATCTCCAGCCGTTGATACCAGAAAAAATAAAAATGTTTTTAGTTCTGTGGAATTAGCATTCGGGGATACCGATGCGGGATTTAATTCGTCCATCCATTTAGTAAAAGAAACCTTCCGGCAACATCGAGGCGTTGCCTCATCAATGGAGTGCCGGGGTGGTGTAGCTAATTTCGACCCTCTAAGAAAAAAAATTACGATGTGGGCTTCCTGTCAGCAGCCGCATGGGCATAAGGCAATTATCGTTGATCTATTTGGTTTTAACGAGGATCAGGTCAGGGTCTTAGTACCGAATTTGGGTGGTGGATTTGGGCCCAAGTTAAATTTTTATCCTGAAGATGGAGCGATTATTGCCTCCAGTATTAAGCTAGGCCGTCCCGTAAAATGGATAGAGGACCGCCGCGAACATCTTCTCACTACGACTCAGGAGCGAGATCAAATATGGGAGGTCGAGTTAGCCGCAAAACATGATGGTACGCTTGTAGGTCTTCGAGGGAGCCTTTATCACGATCAGGGTGCCTATACAGTGAGAGGAACCAATATTCCATTTAGCGCGGCGACAACGATTTTAGGTCCTTATGTTCTCCCTAATTACAGAATGGATGTTAAGGTAGTTCACACAAATAAGGTGCCTTCGACATCAATGCGGGGCGCAGGTCATCCTCAAGGCAATTTCGTAATGGAACGTCTCTTAGATAGAATGGCCGACGAACTTGGGATCGATCGCGCGGAAATTCGCGCCCATAATATGATCACGTCGGAACAAATGCCTTACGAACAACCTCTTAAAACACAAGCAGGGCAACCAATAATTTATGACAGCGGTGACTATTTGTCGTGTCAAAATAATTTAATGACAGAACTCGCGTATTCTGAATTCTCTGCAAAGAAAAAAACTGCTCAAATGGATGGACGATATATTGGGTTGGCCATTGCAAATTACGTAAAACCAACCGGTCGGGGCCCATTTGAAAGTGGGCTTGTCAGGATAGGAACTTCTGGACAGGTATCGGTATACACTGGTGCCGTTGCAATGGGGCAAGGTTTTCGGACAGCGATGAGCCAACTTGCGGCGGAGCAACTTGGAATTAAACCGAGTGAAGTGAATTTTATTTCTGGAGATACAGAGTCTATCAGTCACGGTATTGGGGGGTTTGCTAGTAGGCAAACTGTCTGCGCGGGCTCAGCTATTCATCAAGCCTCTCTAAAGGTACGTGCCAAGGTCATTTCGGTCGCCGCGCATTTGCTTGAGGCTTCTGAAGAAGACCTAGAATTGAAAGACGGACGTGTATTTGTTAAGGGGGTTGAGGATCTATCAGTAGGTTTTAGAGAAATAGCGAATTCAGTAGCTGGAATTCCTGGGGTTTCTCTTCCCGAGGGGATTTCGGCTGGGCTGGAGGCCAAAGTTGATTTTAAACCCGAGAATGTCACATATGCGAATGGTGCGCACGGGTGTGAGGTTGAAGTGGACCCAGAAACAGGCCAAGTAAATGTGTTACGTTATGTGGTTGTCCATGATAGCGGACGTTTAGTGAACCCTCTTATCGTTGATGGACAAGTTCATGGAGCTGTCACTCTTGGTTTAGGTCATGCCTTCTATGAGGAAATGATGTACGATCAAGAAGGACAACCTCTCAGCACTAATCTTGCCGAGTATCTAATACCGACGGCGTGCGAAGTGCCAAACTTCGAGATCATCCACCATGAGTCGCCCACTGACCGAAATCCGATAGGAGTTAAGGGGGTAGGGGAGTGTGGCGTCATGGCATCCATGCCGGTTCTTCTCGCTGCGGTTGAAAATGCCCTCAGCCCGTTTAATGTCAAACTCAACGCTTATCCCGTAACTCCGTCCATGATAGTGGAAAAAGTTCGGGCGGGCACAAATATGGAGTAGACAATGGTGCGTTTCCCTAAAATTGATCCTGAAAATATGGATGAGAGACAAAAACGTGTAAGCGATGCGATTGCAGGTGGCCCAAGGGGAAGTGTTAGGGGGCCATTCCATGCACTTCTTTACGCGCCAGATGTTGCGGACCTAGTCCAGGCTCTTGGCGCTCACGTGCGCTACGCGATCTCGATACCTTGGTCACTTCGCGAGATTGCCATCCTAGTTACAGCTAAGCACTGGAATGCCCAATATGAGTGGTATGCGCATGAAAAAGAGGCACAAAAAGCAGGCACTGATCAAGCCATTATAGACGCGATCCGTGAGGGTAGACGTCCAGATTTTTCCCCAGATCAATCTGCGGAGGCCGATATTTATGCATTTGCTACTGAACTTTATGAAAATCGTTCGATTAGCGATGCGACCTTCGATAAAATCTCGAACGCCTATGGGAAAGAGGGTGCTATCGAGCTGGTTGCCCTGATGGGACATTACAACGTAATTGCAATGACTTTGAATGTAGCAGAAGTGGAAGTTCCAGGTGGAGATCGACCCCTAGGTTAGTCTGGCAGCCAGATCAGATTTTATCATGGCGCTTAAATCAATGTCAGAAACGGTATTTGTTCGCGATTGGATTACGGTAGTGTATCCACTCAAAAAGTCGCGCCTGAGTTTCGCCAGGCGTTTATGATTTCGGATCCTGTTGCGAACCAAACCTTTTCGTGGCCGGCGATATGATCGAGAATAGATTCGAGAACCCAGATCCTATGCGACACACCGATGACAAATGGGTGGATCGCGATTGCCATAACTCTCCCAGAAGTTTTTCCTTCTATGTAAAGCCTATCGAAAGCGGCTTTCCCCATGGCCTCAAATTCTTCATTGGACCGCCCAGCTCGAAACTGGGGTAGGTCATTAATTTCTGCTGTGTAGGGAAGGCTTATTAGTTGCTTCCCATTGACTTCCATAAAATATGGTTGGTCATCATTAACCCAATCTCCAACATACTCAATTCCCTCGGAAGCCAAGTAGTCTAGAGTGTTCCATGTTTCTGACATCCCCGATCCCAGCCAACCTTTGGGTCGCACTCCCGTGGTTTCCGTAATCCTTCGCAAGGCATCATGAATAACCTGTTGCTCAGTCTCTGGCGGAATGTCGTGAAGTCGCCTTGTATTTGATTGGTTGTGCCCTAGAAATTCCCAGTCAAGAGCCATGGCATCTTCCATAATTTCTGGATAGACGTCACAGACCTCAGAATTCAAAGTTACCGAACCTTTAATATTTCGTTTGGAGAGGGCATCCATTATGCGAAACACACCTATCCGGGCACCATAATCACGTTGTGCAAAATGTTGGACTTCCGGTATTTTTCTATCGCCTATAATTTTTTCATCGAGTGCGAAGCTTTCAATATTTGGGATTACCCAAACAGCTACGTGAGCACCATTAGGCCATCTTAATTTTGGCCGTCGATTTATGGGTGTATAGGGAAACGGTCCGTATTTCTGCGGTTCCATTTTCTATCTTATTCCTGGTTATGGCGCCGGTTTAATTCATCAACTATTTCTTCGACGTGCATTACGTCCGCATACTTGTGATGCATGTCAAATAAATTCATTTTATGCGTATCCATGTACCGGTCAAAACACCCCTCTTCCGCTAGGGTGACGTGGATACCATTGGAATATGCATCAAGCACGGTAGCTCGCACACAACCTGATGTACTCTCGCCGCAGACGATCACACTATCGACATCCATTTGATTTAACTGGGCAATTAAGGGTGTGCCATAAAACGCACTTGCGCGCTGTTTATACACCATCAGGTCGCCAGGCTCTGGCGAGAATTCTTCTTGTATTTCCCAAACCTCGTCAGAGCGTTCGACCTTTTGCCTGTTGGTCGCATAAGCGGCAGCAACATTCGCATCCTTTCGTGACTCTGTGGTTGAGTAGATAACTGGAATGCCTGCATTGCGACATGCACTGAAAAGGTTTTGGAGGTGAGGGACTGCATTCCAAGCATTTTCCCCACAAGAACTTGGGTAGCTATCGATAATCTCATTGACTGGTTTTGCGCCCCCTTGAAAAGCGAGCTTATACAGGTCTATGGCAAGCAAGGCGGGACGCTTTCCAACGTAGGTGACCCGCTCGTAGGCGGCATAAATTTGCAACGCTTTTGGATCAACCAAATCCTGCCAACAATGATCTTCAAATTTAGAAACCAAGGCTCTCTCCTTAAAATTTAATCTCGACAGTATTACAGGCATCGAAACTGTTCAACGGTTGGGCTTGCGTGCCTGAGAGATCTCGTATCGAATAATTAAAAAGACAGAATTAGGGAGCTCATTATGAGATATCGAAAGCTAGGTAAGTGTTCTGATAAAGTGTCTGCTATTGGTCTTGGTGGCATGGCAATGACACCGATCTATGGCCCTGTTGACCCTGTCGAGGCCACTGCGGCAGTAAATGCAGCGCTGGATGAAGGGATGAACTTTATCGATACCTCTGATGCTTATGGGGGTGGAAAAAATGAAGAATTCCTTGGAGATATTATCAAGAGGCGCCGTGAGGACGTTTTTCTGGCTACAAAATTTGGAAATATGGGAGGCAGGGCGGATGGGCGTCCCGAGTGGGTCAAGGAGGCTTGTGATCTTTCACTTAAGCGATTAGGGGTCGATGTAATAGACCTCTATTTCCAGCATCGAGTGGATAAAGATGTTCCGATTGAGGAAACCGTCGGAGCGATGGCAGAGTTGGTTGAGGCAGGAAAAGTCCGCTGGTTAGGCCTCTCTGAGGCAGGAGACGAGACTATTCGTCGTGCGAATGCCACCCATAGTATTGTGGCAGTCCAAACCGAGTATTCTCTCTGGACAAGGTTTGTGGAGGATCAAATACTACCGACCTGTAGGGAACTTAATATTGGTTTTGTAGCTTATTCTCCACTCGGCCGTGGGATGTTGACCGGTACTTTGGCTGGGGCTGAGAGTTTGTCAGAGAATGACCGGCGACACGATCATCCAAGGTTCCAAAAAGGAAATATCGACGAAAATATAAAACTAGTTGGGCCCTTGAGCGGCCTTGCGGCAGAAAGGGGGGTTTCCCAAACACAACTCTGTCTAGCTTGGCTTTTGCATCAGTCTGAGGACGTGTTTCCTATACCTGGCACGAAACGCAGAGGTCACATCCTCGAAAACTGCTCTGCCGTAGAGATACAATTATCCGACGAGGAGGTTTCTCTGATTGGTGAAACTATTAAGCACAAGGAGGTTTCGGGCACCCGTTATCCTGAAAAACAGCTGGGTGGTTTGGGGATTTAATATAATCGATTTTTGAAGTTAGAACTTCCTCTTAGGTTTGGGATAAAAGCTCATACGGAGGCTAACTGAACTGATGGCAGGAACCAGCTTTTCACAAACCGCTATTGTCTTCTCGTCCAGGCATGTCCAGGAATGACCTAACCACATGCCAAAATCTCTCGCGATTCAGACCTAAATGAGAGACGTGAGCCTGACCTGGGATGATCACGAATTGCTTGTCTCTTACTTCAAGTTGATTGTAAAAAGCCAATAGGTCTTCTTCAGTTGCAATTCCATCATGTTCGCCTCGAATGATCTGCACCGGACACTTAATTTTTTTTGGATCGCAGAGAGGGAGCCTTTGGCACATGTCAGCATAGGTGCCAGTTGGCACTGTATTTCCTAGTGCTAGTTCATAATCAGCAAGCGCGTCTGCTACGGCCTCTTCGGACGTACCTGGCTTGTCGCGAGTGAATATAGAATGGATAAAGTCCCGATTAACGGGACGTGTGTTATTAGAATTCCATTGATCCAGCTTTTTTGCTCTTTCGATGAGGGTCGGAGCGTCTCTGCCTGTATAAACAAATGCGTCAAGAATTAATTTTGAGACTCTTTCAGGGTGAGCCTCGGCATAAACGGCAGCCCTCAACGCTCCTGATGAGGATCCATAAAAGGCAGCAGCCGTGTGCCCCGTCTCTGCCTCCATAATTTTCATACTTTCCTCTAATTCCGGTATAGCATTCATCACATTAGAGTTGCCATCCGTTCGATCGGAGCGTCCATATCCCTCATGATCAAGCGTCCAAACATCGAACCCATAACTGGCAAATTTTTCCATGAAGGAATAGTCATCTCTGCCCGAAACGTGGAGATCGAAGCCGCCTGGGCCACTAAAAGATGATCCATGAACAAGAAAAAAACTGGGCCTATTAGCGTCGTCATTCAGCCGTTTGCGGTATAGATAAAGCTTAACACCGCGATGGTTTACCCAATATTCATTTTGAGAGAATTTATCCATTTTGCTTTTCTCTAACTGTCCACCCGTGGGGGCATGGTCAGAAAGCTATCAAGGACATGCCAAAATCGATGTCGATTAATTCCGATAGTCGTGTTGTGGGCCTGGCCGGACATCATAATCATCTGCTTGTCTTTGTTAGGGAGGGCGGAGTAGAAGCCGATAACGTCTTCATCTGTCGCTATGCCGTCGTGGTCGCCCCTAAATATCAGGACAGGACAACGGATTTCTAGTGGGTCCACTGCCGGCAGGTTTATACACATGTCGATGTAAGTGCCATTGGGTACCGATCCACCGCCATTAGCCATTTCGGCGGCGGCTGCCAATTTTGGGAGCTCCGGAATTGTTAGTCCGGTGACGTCTCTGGAGAATATAGCTTCATAAGCTGCCTCATCGACCCTTCGGAGGTTGGAGGCTTTCCATTCATCAATTTTCTCGGCTCGTTTTTTCAGAGAAGGCGATCCTTCCCCGGTCCAAACCAACGCCGCTAATACGAGTTTTTCGACTCTTTCCGGGTTAGAATTAGCAAATGCGCCTGCGCGTAAAGCTCCCGAAGAGGATCCAAAAAAGCAGGCACTCCGGTGTCCTGAAATCTTTTCGATAACAGGAAAGGCTGCTTCTAAATCTGCAACTCCGTCCTTTATGAACGAAAAACCATCTGTCTTTGATGATTTCCCGTAGCCTTCATGGTCCATTGTCCAGACGTCGTACCCCAGGCTCGCAAATACGTTCATGAGAGAGTATTCCCCGAATTCGGGGGCCTCAAGATCATATGCTGTGCGCGCGGAAAAACTCGATCCGTGAACCAGTAATAATGCGGGGCGCCCAGGATTAGCTAATTGAGCTGAGGGGGAGAATTTACGAAAGATAAATAAATCTATTTCTCCGCGTTTTGCCCAATGCTCCTGCGACTCAATATCCAATGCAGTTTTAAAGTCCATAAGCTCGTCTCCTATTGATAAGCTTTACGCCGTCGATCCATATACCAAGGTAATAAAAGGGAAATGATTAAGCACACCCACAAAATGTTTCCAATTGTGGATGAGAAAATGACCATCACATCGCCTTGCGAAATTCGTAAAGCGCGTAAGAAATAATTCTCTAAGAGTGGCCCCAGTATTACGCCAATTAAAATAGCGGCGACGTGGTAGCCTGTTTTTCGCGCGATATACCCAATAATCCCAAAGACTAGCGCAAGGTACATATCAAAAACATACGCACGAGGCACAAATGAGCCTACAAGAGTGAAGGCGATAATAATTGGACACATGTAAACCGTAGACACGACTGTGATTTTTGACATGTAGCGTGCCAGAGGAAGTATTGTTAGCAACATTATCCCATAGGTTACGGCCATTGCCGTGAATGCGCCGTATGCGAGATTGGCGTGATTTTCGAACAGTTCTGGTCCCATTGTCACGCCGTGGTACTGAAGTACAACCGCCATAATCGCCGCTGTAGCCCCCCCAGGGACACCAATAACCAGCAACGGCACGAGTGTACCGGAAGTTACGCCATTGTTGGCTGATTCAGGAGCGACTAATCCTTCGAGGTGGCCCGTGCCATAAAGTTCAGGTGTTTTTGAAAAGGTTTTTGATTGTTGATAAGCAACAAACGCCGCTATCGCCGCTCCGGCCCCCGGAACCACACCGATTATCAAGCCAATGATACTTGTCCAAATGATATGCCACCATCGCGAGAGGGCCAGCCGAACCCCCTCCCAAGCCTCAGCCCAACCGGCCTTTTGCATAGCTTCTTTGCCTCTTTTGGAGAGGATCGACTCTCCTTCGAGTACACTGAATGCCTCAGAAATTGCGAAAAGTCCGACTAGGGCTGGAATAAGCGGTACCTTGTCGTAGAGTTCTAGAAAACCAAATGTTCCGCGCGGAGTTTCATAAACAACATCAGCACCGATGTAGCCAATCATAAGTCCAAAAAATCCGGCTATAAGCCCTTTCAGCGTGTCTTTAGCTGCGATGCTGGCAATCAGTGAGATGCCGAAAATCATGATGACAATCATCTCTACACTGTGCAGATAATATGCAACCTGTGAGAGCCATGGCATCGCAAACAGGGCCACGATCGTTGTCAGCAACCCCCCCAAAACGGATGAGACGAAGGAGATTGAGAGAGCTTGTTGACCTCGTCCCTGTTTGGTCATGGGATAGCCGTCCAACGGGGTTGCGGCCGCGCCCGCTGTACCTGGAATATTTACGAGGATGGCCGGTATCCCTGCTCCCAGACGGGATGAGGCATAAAGGGCGATCATAAAGATTAAACCAACCTCAGGGTCCATCGCGAGTGTGAGCGGGAGAAGTATTATTATGGTATTTGCTGCACTGAATCCCGGTATTGCACCAACGATCAAACCAAGAAGAAGTGCTGGTAAAATGACCCACCAAAACGTGAAAGTTCTGGCAAATTCTGCCACAAAAACGCTTAAGTCGAATTCCATCTTAAAGAATTCCTTTTAGGGCCGACTCGATTGGGCCCATGGGAAAACGTGTTTTGAAGGCGGCTATAAATAGAAGGTATCCCCCAATGGATAAAAGTGCGGAGAGGAATAAAATAAAACCGGCTTTCTTACCGTTGCTCAAAGTGAGCATTCCTGCAGTCAGAAATGCAAATGTCGTTAGCGTAAATCCTGCATATGGAATAACCAATATGTAGCCTAAAGTTAGTCCCAACAGGGTCAATCTTTTGGGTATGAAAGCAATTGGCTCGAGTAATTGAGAAAATTGCAGGCTCACTTCGCCTCTCGATTTTTGAAGAAAGGTTCGAATAATGAACCCTAAGCAGAGTAAAATTAGAACTGAGCCAACCAGAAGGGCACTTACCTGAGCCTCCCAAGGAATATCTTGGATCGTCCAAAAATAATAAATCGAAAACAGAATAGCGGCGACCGGGATAACTAGTTCACCGCCCACCTGTTTTGGACCAGCGTCTCCTCGGTCCACTTCAGGCTTCTCGGACATTTTTTACCTATTATGTTTTTTGATATATTGAGATTATGGCGGGGTTGAACCCCGCCATATCTAACCTTAAGGCTCGCCTAGCTCTTTTTTTTGCCTGTCAAAAGAGACTTATAGTCTTTGCCAATATCGGTGATGTACTTGACGTATTGCTGGCATGCTTCAACGTCTCCATATTTTATAAGCTCCCAAGGGGCTTTGGTCTTGACCACTGCCTTTTTGTAAGCGGGGTCACTGAAGACCTTTTCACCTGTAGTAACCAGCGTTTTAAATCGATCAGGGTGTTTATCAACCGCGGCTTTTTTGATCCCAAATGCTCTAGCTCCGGCTACGAGAGGCGGAAGGCCAAGTTTAAAGTGGTCATTGGTGAGAACTGCCTTTGGCATACGCTTTGGCAAAGGATTTTTGTCATCAAACAGCGCAACGACGGTGATTTTCTTACGAAGGACGCTCGAGCAAGGCAGCACACCGAAGTCTACCTCCCCTGTGGTTACACCAGCACGCGTGTTTCGTCCGCCAGACAACGGTACCAGATTAAATCTGGCTCCAGTTTTTTGTGCTAAAACAAGTGCGCCTAGTGAGGCCGGGTGTGCAAGCCTACTCGTGCCAACATTCAAGGTGCGTTTCTTTCCTTCTGCAATGATATCGTCGACATGCTTAAACTTGCTTTTGTTGGATACAAAAATGCAAGCAGGGTCCGCATCAACTTGATTAAAATAGAAATACTCGTCTAAACCGAAAGAGGGTTTTTTGACCACCCAGTTCAGAACCTCAGGGCCCATGTTGCCGAAAATGAGGTGATAGCAGTCATCTTTCGCTTTACCCATGTAAGTTTCGTAACCAACACGTCCTGCAGCCCCGGGATAGAATCCTGGCTCAAAATTTGTTTTTAAATAATTTTTCCATACTCCAGTGAAGGCTCTGAGATTGCGATCCGCACCGCCCCCAGCTCTCGTTGGGACGTAAACTTGGATATTTTGATCCGGATATCCCGCCGCTAAAGCGTTGCTAAATGGGAAGGATGAGAAGGCACCGGCACCCATAAATGCAGCCGTACCTTTCAGCATATCCCTACGAGAAAAAATGTCGTTAAAATCGGTCATTAACCTCTCCCTAGTCATTATCTATTTTTGTTCATAGATAACAATGAGGCTAAGAGGGGATGGGTCAAGAGATGCGGGAGTGTACGTTTCTAATGGGGCTCGTTGCTCCGCATTTTACTCTACGTTCTCTGCCACCAATGGTTTGCCAAACGCATTACGGACCCCTAGTTCTTTGCCATAAAAAAACCTACTTGCTTCAGGCGGGACACTTGTTAGAGTAACTCACCGATTGAGGGGTGCATGGTTGTCGCTTGTCTAACTTCACTTGGGAGATCTCTTAAACACGCAAGTTGCCAATTCCGTTTGATAAAAGGACTATTTTCAGGTTTTATCGATTGGGTGATGGTGAAGACTTTGTTGAAAATTTCACTCCATTCAAAAAGATGCGGTGAGGCCCCAGCAAGCATGTCCGGCAACCAACCTATTCTTGTCAATTCGAAACAATCAATCGAGACGCGCAATAGCTCGGAATGTTCGTAAGGATGGGCGATCATCAAAACGGATGCCTTGCCGCTGGCTGCATGATTGGCGAGCGGTAACAAAACCAATTCGGCAGTCTCTCCACCCCATGGCCCGGCCTTTTCAACTTTGAAATCCATGAGCCTTTCATTGAATTCAAAGTCGATACCCGATAGTTCATTGCAGGCTTGCCGAAGTTTAGTCATATAGTTGGGGTCGCGATAAACCATCCGATACTCGTTACCTTGTGACGTGTTTGCCAAACCGGCTAGCTGCTGCAACTCAAATTTTGGATCGAGTTTGTTGGGGTCTGACAAAAGGGTTGGTAAATTTTCGAAAACCGACCAGAACTGAGAACTCGAAAGCTGTGTCTCCAGGACCACCTGAAAATGTTGTAAGTGAAACAAAATTTTCTCGTCGGATAGGATACTTCTTTTCTGATCAATCCTTAGTTTAAAGGGGTTCCGAGAGGGCCTTCTTACTTTGTTATCAGAGTTTTCTCTGGCAAAAGCCTCGCAATGCTCTATGGACTTTATGACGGACATAATACAGAACAATATTTCAATTCTTCCGGTCAGAGAACAAGGGAATGTCCTCTTGTCCTAAACAATCAAAACCAAAAGTGTGAAGTAGGCTCAGTTAACGACGCGATGATTCAGTTACTGTGTCGCGAATAAAAAAAGAGCGTTTTACTGCTAATTGGTCCCAGTAGCCATTTTACGCGCCGCTCTCTTTCGTTCATTGGGATCGAGAAATCTTTTGCGTAATCTGATCGCATTGGGTGTTACCTCGACTAGTTCATCATCGGCAATGTAGGAAATAGCGCGTTCAAGCGTCATTTTGATGGGCGGAGTAAGAAGTATATTTTCATCCGAACCCGCGGCTCTGATGTTTGTAAGTTGCTTGGCTTTAAGGGGGTTAGCCTCAAGATCTTGGCCTTTATTATGCTCCCCAATTAACATTCCACCATATACATCGGTCCCCGGAGAGACAAAAAGAGCACCCCGATCCTCTAAATTCCATAGAGCATAGGCTACAGCCTTACCCTGGCTGATAGAGATTATTACACCATGATGACGTCCATCTATATGACCTCTGTCGGGAGAGTATTCATGAAACATTCGGTTCATAACCCCAGTGCCACGTGTATCTGTAAGAAATTCTCCATGATAACCAATCAGGGCTCTAGAGGGCGCATGGAAAACCAATCTCTGTTTTCCGCCGCCGGAAGGACGCATTTCGCGCAACTCGCCGCGACGTGCTCCAAGTTTTTCGACTACCACTCCTGAATATTGTTCGTCGACATCGATGGTAACTTCTTCAATGGGTTCTAATCTGACACCAGAGTCCGGATCTTCTCTATATACCACTCTAGGGCGACTTATGGAGAGTTCATATCCTTCTCTTCTCATAGTCTCCACCAAAACCGCTATCTGCAATTCGCCGCGCCCCGCAACCTCGAAGCCGTTTCCATCAGGTTGATCAGAGATGTGAATCGCTACATTGCCTTCGGCTTCACGCATTAAGCGGTCCCGGATCATCCGAGAAGTAACTTTGTCTCCGTCCTGTCCTGCCAATGGCGAGTCGTTAATTGAAATCGTTACCGCCAGGGTCGGCGGGTCGATAGGTCTAGCCTCGAGGGCTTGAGTAACGCCGGACTCACAGATCGTATCTGCTACCGTAGCTTTTGGAAATCCAGCCAAAGCGACAATGTCGCCAGCCGAAGCTTCCTCCAATGGCACACGTTCCAAACCTCGGAAGGCGAGTATTTTTGTGACGCGAGCCTGCTCGATTTTCTGTCCATCGCGGGAGAGTGCGATTGCATTAGTGTTCGCTTTGATTGTGCCACTTTCCACGCGACCCGTTAAAAGTCTGCCGAGGTAGGGGTCTGACTCTAAGGTAGTGGCTAGCATTTTAAATGGGGCATCAATTTGTATATCTGGCGCGGGTACATGGCGCAGGATCAAGTCAAAAAGAGGCTGAAGGTCATCTCCTGGATGATGCGGGTCTTCCCCCATCCAGCCTTGTTTGCTTGAGCCGTAAAGTACTGGAAAATCGAGTTGAAATTCATCCGCGTCTAGCGCTGCAAACAGGTCAAATATTTCATCTAGGACTTCATCGGGTCTCGCATCCGACCTGTCCACTTTATTTATGATTACAATGGGTCTTAAACCGAGCCCTAAAACCTTAGACAAAACAAATTTGGTTTGGGGCATCGGGCCTTCGGCTGCATCCACCAGTAACAGGCAGCCATCCACCATTGAAAGAATTCGTTCTACCTCACCTCCAAAGTCGGCGTGACCAGGAGTGTCAACTATATTTATTCGAGTATCTTCGAGCTCTATGGAGGTGCATTTGGCTAAAATTGTTATGCCACGCTCCCTTTCAAGGTCATTGGAGTCCAGTGCTTGTTCAGGAACTTTTTGGTTGTCTCTAAATTGCCCTGATTGCCGGAGCATGCAGTCGACGGTCGTGGTTTTTCCGTGGTCCACATGAGCTACAATGGCGATGTTCCTTAGCTGTTCAGTATGCAACTGCGGCGAATTCATATTGTTTGTTCCTTGGTGTTAACAAAACGGATGTCAGGCCAATCCTCTTGGGCACGGTCTAAATGCCAAGCATTCCTTGCAAGGAAAACAGGATGTCCGCGGTGATCGTCTGCGATCGCACCTTCGTTCTTACGAACAAAATCTCTCAATTTTCCTTCATCTTCAGACTCGAGCCATCGTGCTGTGATTAAGCTCGTTGCCTCAAACCGCGCGGGGACATCATATTCAGTGCGAATCCGATCAGCCATTACCTCAAATTGCAGAACCCCCACTGCACCTACAATCCAATCAGAGCCAACGCGGGGTTTGAAGACAGAGGCAGCCCCTTCCTCCGCAAGCTGTTGCAGCGCTCGTCCCATGTGCTTCGCCCGCATCGGGTCCTCGGGCCGCGCCGCTCTGAGGTGTTCAGGGGCAAATGAGGGCAAGCCTGTGAACCGAAGTACTTCGCCTTCAGTAAGGGCGTCGCCTATATGCAGGTTTCCATGATTGGGGATACCGATAATGTCGCCTGCCCAAGCCTCTTCCGCAAGTTCGCGGTCTCGTGCAAGGAAAAGCACAGCATTATGGAGAGCTAACTGTTTTTCGGTTCTAACATGTTTTAGCTTCATGCCTCTTTTAAAATGCCCAGAGCAGAGCCGGACAAACGCTATCCTATCGCGATGACGCGGATCCATGTTGGCCTGGATTTTAAAGACAAAACCGGAAACTTTATTGTCTTCTGGAAGAATTTTGCGCTCGATAGCGGGCTGGGGCCGGGGGGCAGGAGCGTGTTTTGCAAGACCTGAAATCAATTCGGATACACCAAAACTATTAATGGCACTTCCGAAGAATACCGGTGATAAATTACCTGCTAGATATGCGCTTTCATCAAATTCGGGGCACAGACCTCTCACCATTTCCACTTGGTCACGGAGATCTGACAATGCATGGTCTGGTAATAGTTTATCCAATTTTGGATCATCAAGTCCCGAGCAGGTCTCAACTTGATGCGGTTTTTCACCTCTTGAACCTTTGTCCATGAGTAAGAGTTGATCTCCCATGAGATCGTAACAGCCAAGAAAACCGGAGCCCATGCCTATTGGCCAACTCGCAGGGGTGACCTCGATCTGAAGTGTCTGCTCAATTTCATCCAGCAAATCGAATGGATCTTGTGCTTCCCGATCCATCTTATTGATAAACGTTATGATTGGCATATCTCGAAGCCTGCAGACCTCGAATAGCTTCTTCGTTTGAGCCTGAATGCCTCGTGCGGCATCTATTACCATGACTACGGAGTCCACCGCCGTGAGTACCCTGAACGTATCCTCAGAGAAATCTTCGTGCCCTGGTGTGTCTAATAAATTAAATGTTTTTTCATCATAGTCGAATGTCATGACTGAGGCAGTCACTGAAATGCCTCTCTCGCGCTCTACCTTCATCCAATCGGAATGCGCGCGTCTTTGCTCGCCGCGCGCCTTCACGGCACCCGCTAGCTGAATGGCACCACCAAAGAGGAGTAGCTTTTCCGTCAGCGTGGTCTTTCCCGCATCTGGGTGGGAGATTATTGCGAATGTACGCCTGCGGGCTACTTCGGCTGATAAAACAGACATTCTTTTTTCCGTCGAGGAGAGGTGGCGCGTTGTTTCGCACCGAGAGACAGTCAGGTCAAGTATTTAAACAGCGTCATATTTATCCATAATATCAGACACGATCCCATCCAGTTCTTGCCAAGGGCACATCTGAAAAGAATAAAGGTTCATGATGAATCCTGGACCCGCGTAAAATTTCTCATATTGGGCGTGCCGACCAGCCATCTCAGAGCCTAGCATATCCCATGCTAACCTTAGGAGCTTCATGCGGTCCTTTGCAGTTTGATCCGGGGTCGACCAGTAAGTTTCAAATTTTTGGCTAAGCTCAGGATCCTGAAGCAAAGAAGAGTCCGCCGGCATTTGGATTGGTCCGCCCCCTAGTAATTCTCGGACCGTGTCACACAACTTGCTATAGTTAGTGGTGCACCAATGCAGGGCGGCATACATATAACGACGGTTAACCGTAAAGTAGCCCGAGTTTGGGACCATCTCCTCGCAGCTATGAATTTGCCCCATGATCATCCCTTCCAAGGACGCTAACTGCGCGGCCAGATGGCCAAGGGTGGTTTGGACTGCGGGTATGTTGTCAACTTTATTTGATTTTGTGATTACGTGAGCAATCGCTACTAGTAATTTAAGTTTTTCTAGATACCGAACATTCGCTTGGTGATTTGCTAGTGAATGACCCGGTGTTTCAAAATAAACTGACCTGGTTTTAGCCACATTGTTGTGCAACACAACATTTTCCCAGGGAACCTTCACGTTTTCAAATAAAACCGCGGCATCGCTCTCGTCGTAACGCCAGGACAAGGGCATATCAAATTCATTGTTTGCATTAGTCTCGTATGGTTTCCTGGACCAGATCGACACACCTGGCGAATTTAACGGTACGGAGCAGGTGATTGTTTCATCTTCATGACCCTCCGGCACAGGTTGAAGATTACCCACCCAAGTTTCGTGACAAAAAATTGCGGCGGTGCCGATCATTTTTAGTCCATTAATAACAACACCGTCGTCGTCCTCGCTTATGACCTTTAGCGTAGGGGAAACTCTGTCGCTGCCATCAAATTCACCACGTCTTGTTACTTGCGGGTTTGTTACAGTATGAGACAAGAATAGGTCATCACGCCTGCATCGTTTATAAATGTGAGTGAGGTTGTCGCCGAAACCGGCATGTAACTCATTAAAAAGCTCGGGTCTGGTCGCTAATCCAGACAGGTAACTTGGAAAATTATCGGGAGAGCGGCCAACAAGTCCGTATGTCCAGCTGGCAATTTTTCGATGAGTTTCAAATCGACGCTCGAGATCTTCTTTTGATCGAGGACGTAAATAATAGGTGGAAAAGATTTCTCCGTCTTCCTCTGAGACCATGAGGTCTTGATTTTCAGGTGCCCTTTTGCGGTCATAAATCATTGCCATAGTTGCGGCAGAATTTTTAAAGGCCGGGTGGGTAGTTACATCCGTCACCTTTTCTTTTCCAAGATAGACCACTCGGCCATCTCTGATACTCTCTAGATATTCTTCGCCACTAAGTAACATTTGTGTGTCCTAATGTTTGTGCACTACTCTTTTTCAATTAAAGCCCGCACCGGCGCGCCGTCCGCGCCCACCAATTTCATGGGGAGACAGGTAAGCTTATAGTTGCCGGGTTTTGCAAATCGTAAGTCCAACGCTTCTACAATTATAACCTCCGCGTCCAGTAAAACTAGGTGAGTTGTAGACACCTGATCATCAAAAAGTTGTATCGATAAATAATCTATGCCTATTAATTTTATACCAAAATCGACTATCCATGCGGCGGCATCCGCTGTAATTGCTGAGTAATCTTTGCGGAATTCATGGGCGGGTTGAGACCAATAATCAGAATTATATGTTTTGATTAACAGTCTCTCGGTACCCTTTTTTATGTTGCATGCTTCTAAGTCCGCTACCTGAATTTTTTGAACATCCGGAATCTCAATTAGGGTGCAAGTGCCTACTAAAACGTTCAGGTCCAACTCATCTACGCCCTTTTTTCCCTCTATAAAGTGACATGGGGCATCGAGATGTGTCCCAAAATGAACGCCTGTCTCAAGCCTGGTAACGTTACAACGGTAGCCACCTGCCATGCACTTCATGTAGTCCATAGAAGGCGCCGGATCCCCTGGCCAGAGCGGTAGACCAGTACTAAACGGAACTGTTATATCGATAATTTTTCCCACGGTTTGAAACTATAGCATCTTTTTGGGTGACAAAAGCTTTATGGCGGGGCACTTTCGGAAAAAGTGAATGGCAGGAAAGAAAATGACTGAACCGACGTCAGCTCTCGCTAATTTTTCAGCAGGTATTACACCAAATAATATACCCGCATCGACCCAGGAATATACAAAGTTGTTGCTTTTGGATGCTCTCGCCTGTGCCTATGCGGGTCATAAGGGGGAGGAAACTGCCCAGCTGCTTCATGTCGCAAAAGCGTTGTCGCCTGGCAGCAAAGAGAGCCCTGTTATTGGTGGGGAGGGGCTGTCTTTGGCAGGGGCAAGCCTTTTTAACGGTTATCTGATAACGGCGGTAACAATGTGTGATGTTCACCGGGAATGTCTCACACATATCACTCCAGAAATTGTCCCGCCCGCGCTGGGCATTGGGTATAGAGATGAAGTTTCTGGTCAAGTTTTGCTGACCGCTTTGGCTGTGGGCTGTGAAGTCGCAACAAGAGTGGGGATTGGCCTTGACTACCCCGTTTTCAGACGGAAAGGTTGGCATGGCCCTGGTGTTCTAGGACCTTTCGGAGCTGCGGCGTCCGTCGGATATATGAGAGGGTTTGACCAGGACACTATGGCGCGGGCGTTTGCTCTGGCCGGGAGTCAGGCCGCCGGTACTTTTGCAGCCTGGGGGACACCCACCGTAAAATTCCACCAATGTCGCGCCGCTTTATCGGGTCTTTTGGCAGCCCTTACAGCTGAACAAGGGTTTGTCGCGACGGATAAATTTCTGACTGCTGAGGATGGCGGACTTTACAACACCTACGCAGATGGAGGGCTACCAAATCGAGTCACAGATGATCTGGGTAAAAGGTGGGAGTTAGAGCAGATAGCGTTGCGTCTTTGGCCTTCGGCAACGGCGCTCCAAGACGTTCTAACGGCCCTGTTTGATCTCGTAAGCAATAATTCTTTCAAATTTGAAGAGATTGAGAGGGTAAAAATTAATCTGAACCCTACACCAGTCAATATGTTTGGAAAGTTGCCGAATTACAAAGGGAAATTTGAGGCCTTAATATCAGGTCACTATGTCACTGCGGCATATTTAAGAGATCGCGAGCTGACGCTCAGACAGTTTGAGCCCGATTGTTACGAGGCCCCTGATCTTCGCGAATTTGCCGCAGAGAGGGTAGATATTATTGCAGATAACAATATCCCTGGTGGTAAATGTGTGGCCGAGTTGATAACCAGGACAGGGCAGAAATTTACGGGGGTTTGCGAAAGCCCGCTTGGTACGCCCGAGAATCCGATGTCAGTGGAGCAAGTGAAAGATAAGTTCAGGACCTACTCGAGGGATATTCTCTCCGAAGACCAAGCGGAAGAGCTGCTATCTTTAATTTTGAATCTTGAGAACCAAGCGTCTGTTCGAACAGTCATAGACTTATTTAACCCGCGCTGATTAGATTCTTTTCTCCACACCGCGTTTCCGTCCTTGATCAACGCTCAAAAACAGATCATCTACTGACATCTTGTTCTTCATGAGCGCCTGCTCGTGCGAATAATTGATCATGTTCTCCAGTGTTTTACGGTTTTGTTCCCCGAGACCATATTCCCATGGATCTGTCCCGAGCAATTGCTCCTGTTCTTCCCAAGCCTCCCTGTACCAGGCCAGTGGGACAATTCTTGGGTTGACCATTTTTTTCATTGCTAGATTTTTAGCCTCATTTAGAGCGTGATACATGTTTATTGGCACCCAGGGGTATTTCTCAACCACGGACTTTTTAATTCCTGTGATGTGCATAATGGGAAACATGCCGGTCTTGCTAAAAAAGTTTACTTCCTCATTTTTAAAGTCCGGCCATAGCCGTGCAACTCGAGGGTCTCCCTCCATAAAGGGCTTGATAATTGATGAATGAATGCACGCATCAAGCTCTCCAGTGGCCACCATATCTTCGACCGATTTATCATCGGGTAAAGTCTGCAGCTTTATGTCATCTGGCAATTCAACAGGGATGTCTTGATCTAATTCCTGGTACCAATCGATAGACCGATGGGGCACACCATATTCATGCTCCAGGATCCCTTTCATCCACAATATTGCTGTCACCTGCCAATGTTTAATGCCCACCTTTTTCCCTATTAGGTCCTTGGGCTCTTTGATGCCCGCATTGGTGTTAATAAAAACGAACCCGTGTCGAAAACGTCTGTGTAAATAGACAGGAATTGCATCAAAAGGTCTGTTTTGATCTTTAGCGACCAGGTAGGTGGAGCAAGAGGCCTCCGCCATATCGAAGTCTTCGTTGTTATAAAATCTCCAATGCCGAGTGGTTGAGTCCATATCGGTTAAAACGGTTAGGTCGATGCCGTCGGGTTTAACAATTCCATCGATCAGCGGCCGCGTAATCGCATAGTCGCCGCATGCAAAAGTGAGGGGAATATTTTTACTCATGTCAGAAACTTCTCTCTTTTTTAGTTTTTTGGTCCTGGGCGGCCTGTACCCGTATGAGGCAATTGAATGCCTCTACCTAGTTTTTTTGCTTTCTCATAGACGTAATGGCACATCGCGATGTCATGGGCTACCAACCCAGTTGTGTGTATGAGGTTCCTCTCATTGCTTGCCTGTCTACCCGGTTTTTTTCCTCTTACTAATTCATGAATTTCAGCATGAAGCATTTCTCTGGTAAATAGTCCTTCTTCTGCTGAGTGACGAAAATGCTGCATTAGCATATTCATTTCCCAACTATCTACGACAACTTTATCCAGTTTTGGCCATCCTTCGGGGTCAAATTCTCGGCGCGTGAAAGATACATAAGTTGAGCCACTCTTGAGCCATGGCTCTCTGCACATAACCTCATCAGAGGTCGTCGCGCCTATACCTATATCCGCCTCCGAGACAGTATCTTGAATGGTTTCTTTCGCAATAACAGGAATGCCCAGTGTTTTTGTCCACTCCTCAGCGAATTCTTGTCTTGACCCCGGATTTCTTGAAGTGCATCGCACCTCTTCGATGTTTGGATAGAGCTTTATCAGACATCGAAGCGCATTAGTCGCCATAGTTCCAACTCCCACTATCCCTATTTGTTTGGGGTCTTTGGGGCCCATCCATTTTAGGGGTAGGATTGTTGCAGCGGCACTTCTTATGGCATAGGTCCAATGTTCCTCGACGATGGCAACATTTCGTCCCGTATGGGGATCAGCGAGAATTATGTATCGTCCACATTCCAAAAGTCCTACCGTATTGCGAACCCCATCGTTGTAATAATTGTATAACCTAACCCCCGTTATCGGAATTTCTTCTAATAATGCACATTTGACATGCCAGTGGTTGTGGAAGGGTTCGGAGACATCCAACTTAAAACTTGGCGGTGAAGAAACAGTGATTGAGCCTTCGCCTTGCATTCGATAGACATTCTCTGAAATTTCAAGCGCTTCCTCAGCGCTCAACAGGTCAATGGTCTCGGCGTATGGAATAAAAAGGACACCGTCTTTCTGGGACATTATTTTTTACCTCAATCTAGTATTCCAATTGCCTCAATCTCGAGAATTAGTTCAGGTCGCACCATCGAGTTAACTACAACAGTGGTGGCAGCGGGGTAGGGCTTCTGAAAAAATTTTGGACGCCACTCTAATATCGCCGGAAATTGGTCTAGATCAGTCAGGAATATGTTTATCTTGACGATGTCGGTCAGGTCCCCGCCGGCAGCTTGGATTGCTTTTTTGAGATAGTCAAAAACGCGTGCTGCATGGGCATGCGGATCCAGATTCCCGGCGGCACCTTCATCATCTGCGGTCTGTCCAGAGATGAAGACCATTTTCCCTTTACGGACAACATGGCTAAACTGTCCGGGTATCGGGAGTTCAGGTACCTCTATTGTTTCAAAACCCATGTGAAGAAATTCTTATGAGTCGCAATAGCTGTCAATAGGTGGAGGTGGGATGAAATTTTATCGATCTCAAATCGCAGGCCCCTCAAATCGTCCCTTGGAGTTGGGACGAGGGAACATAAGGGATCTAGTAGGGCCGGCAATTGGCGCTTCAAATTTAGATGTGCATATAAATACTATTGATGTTGGCTCTGGCCGCGGCGAAATTCATTACCATGCCAGATCAGAGAATGTTTATATCGTCTTAGAGGGTGTGCTTGAGGTATGTGTTGAGGGTGGCGGGCGGCACCTTCTGCGAGAGGGTGAGATTGGTTTTATTCCCGCAGGGGTTGTCCATACTGCAGGAAATGGCGGTAAGGACAAAACTGTAAAAATTATAGAAATCTATGCGCCAGCTGGCGATGACTTTTTTGAAGTAGAGGCCTGGCCAAATGGCATTGAGCCTCCCAACTTTTAATGAATAGCAAGAGTTGCTTCCCTCTGTTAGGCTGTTAAAGTTTTAAAGACCTTGGAAATAAAAATTAATAGGGAGTTGTTTAAATGTTCAGTAGGAGTTCGTATCTGTGCGTGGTCATCGCGGCAGCGGTTATCTGCCCTTTAGTAGCTAAAGCAAATGATTTCTATGCAGGAAAGCAGATTACGCTGGTTGTTTCAGCGGGGGCCGGAGGTGGCTACGGTGCCGTGGGGCAAATTGTATCAAGGCATTTGCCACGATTTATCAAGGGAAACCCGACCATGGTTCCCAGTTATATGTCCAAAGCAGGCGGGCTTGCAGCTGCGAACTACTTGTATAATGCAGCAGTCAAGAACGGAACCGTAATTGGGTTGCTTAGAAATGCGACCGCCTTCGGTCAGGCCATGGGTTCTCCCGGAATCAAATATGATGTTCGAAAGATGGGATGGGTCGGAATAACTGGTCCAATTATTAATGTTCTTGCCATTCGGAAAGACTCACCGGTCAACTCGCTGGCGGGAATGAAGAAAAAAGAAGTCGTTTTGGGAGGTACGGGTAAGCTAGGTACCTTATATACTTTCCCGACGGCTCTGAGTTCTATCCTGGGTTATAAGTCTAAGATCATACTTGGCTATAAAGGTACCCGAGATGTTCGAGGAGCACTGGATAGAAATGAAGTTCAAGGAATGGTCCAGCCATGGCCAAATTGGCAACGGAGTCATTTTCATAAGAAGAACCTAGTTAATTATGTTGTTCAATTTGGATTCGAGAGACAACCAGGCTTACCTTCAGTGCCAACATTAATTGAGCTGGGTGAGACTGCAGAAGAAAAAACAATGTTGAAAGTAGTAAGCTCAGCTGGGGTAACTGGAAGGAATTTTGGTTTGCCGCCCGGAGTGCCCAAAGCGAGATTAATGGAGCTGCGATCTGCCTTCAATGCGATGGTGAAAGATCAGAAATATCAGAAAGATATGAAAAAGCGAAAAAGGATGATGGGACCAATGACTGGTGAGGAGCAAGAACAGCTGTTTGCAGAGGTCTTAGCTACACCCAAGCCTTTGGTCGCAAAGATAAAGTCGGCTATGGGTTATAAGTAAGCTGGTCTGGGATTTGTATAAATGGCGGACATTTAGTCCGCCATTTATATATTAGGACCTCTAGACTTTAAGAAAAATAAGTATGTCTCGGGAAGGGTTCAGCCTGAACCTATATCCTCTCCATCAACTACAAAGTCGAATTGATTGCCTGCGGGTGCATATATTTCGAATATTTCAAATGATTGGGTGTCGGAGGCATTTTGAAGCGAGTGTTTTGATCCCGCCGGAATGTAAACCACGTCGTCTTCTCGAAGCATGTGCTCATTTCCATCAACAATGAGACGGCCTATACCTGATTTAACGATGTAGACATTATCTGCGACAGAGTGCGAATGATAGTGTCCTCCGGGTTCGCCTGGAGCAAGCCGGTTCAAATGTAAATCGACCTTCTCGGCGCCACATTCACTGTTTATCAAGCGAACCTGCTCCCCACGGCCACCCTTCATGGGATTGGTCAAGCAATCATTTAGGTGAAAGAGTCTGAATTCAGGCATAGCTTTTTAGACCTTTATTAGTCTTGTCGGCCGGGCTGAGAGAAAAGCAGAGACTTTATGATTAAGGGAACGACTTGGGTGGTTTCCATTTGCTCTCCGATATCGATGAAGTCAAAGTCATTTAGTTGAACGTTATCGACTGAAATAACCTCACCTTTGACACCAAGTTCCTTGGTTAAAATATTGCCCAAGGTGCGTCCCGCATCGCCATCCATTACAACGATTAGAGGAATTCCAGCGTCAGAGACGGTTTTGGGTAATCCGTCGCAAATTCCTGACGCCAGTTCAAAGAGACGAGCGTGCAAAGGATCGCCACCCCACCGGAATGCGACTGCTAAATTTGTCTCCCCATCTGTCATATCCAGACGGACCATTGCTTGAGCAATAGCCGCGGATATGTCTTGCTTGGTGAAATCTCCTGTCACATCGCAATCGAGATATGCCACTGGGACATTTCTTATCGGCAGCTTTCCGGGGTCAGATATGAAAATTGTGTTCCCACTTACTTGTACAGTGAATTGAGAGGCGCCTACAACAGTCGCCCGAATGCCGGCACCGGGGTCATAGACTTTCTGTGCAATCCGTTTGTGTCCGAGCGCGTGGCGGATCTCATGGGCTAGAGATTTTCCTAAATCACCTCTGTCTTGTTCCTCTCGTCCGTAAACGAATTCAGAAACTCCTCCGGAGAAGGTAATGGCATCGATTTCGGGATTTTTTGGCAGATGATCGGTCAGCCGCAGGGCTTCGCAAAGCGGATCATTGGCTGTATCCCGATTTGCGTAGGACACGAGGACCTCTACCATGCGGTTAATAATTTTTTTACGGTCTTCTTCTGAAAGTTCTTTTCCTAGTTCTAGCGAGACGCCGACATCATTGGCCACTTGCTCTGCGGGCCCCTCGATCCTTACCATTTTCCCGGTTTCATCGAATGCAATCAGACGACCTCCAACAGCAAAGGCGCTGGTAGCTGTAAGCTTTCCTTTTTCGCAGAGCGCGAGTTTGATTGTGCCACCTCCGACATCAATATTGAGGACTGTGATGTTTTCTTTGCGAGATAAGGCGACAGCTCCTGAGCCATTTGCAGCCATCAAAGACTCGAGGTGGTGTCCCGCCGATGCACACACAAACTTTCCGGATTTATCGGCAAAGAGGTCCGCGATAGCACGCGCATTTGTTCTCTTAAGTGCTTCGCCGGTCAATATCACTGCCCCGGTATCAATATCCTCAGGTGTTAGTTCGGCCTCCTTATAGGCGTTGCTGAAAAAGTCAGAGAGTTCTTCTGCGTCTATGGTGTAATCGGATCGGTAGGGAGTAAGTAAAATTGGGGATCGCCAAATAACCTGTCGATTGACAACCACAAATCGACTGGATAGCCCTTCCATCAGTCGTTGGAGGTGCACTTTCGAAAACATGAGGTGCGAGGTTGATGATCCGACATCAACACCTACGGTGGTTAATTCGACATTGTCCTGTTCCCAGATAGCTTCGGCCAGTTCAGCCTGCTCTTCCTCTGACATATGCAGGTGTTCAAATCCAAGATCGTGCACGTCCATTTCCTTTTTCTCGCTTATTGTAATTACATTTACACGTGGTCATTTTCCCTAGAACTATTGTTTTTTTGGGATATGACCCTTAGTCACGGGGAAAGGGTAGGTGACTAAATTTTTCGCGTATTTGTTTGCGTAGTTTCTTGCTAACGTCAACCACCGGAGGGAAGACACCCTTCAGTAGCTGGTCGTAGGGGATGCAAGCATCAATTAAAATTCGATTATTGAAATTCCCTGGGAGATAGAGCGGGTCTCGCTTAGATGCCCATGCTTTTAAGATTAAATCGATATCTGTATCTGGGTCGAAGCGGGTGGACATCGCCCAAAGGACCTGATCGAGATCGCTTGCGTCGATGTCTTCGTCAACAACGACTGTCCATTTGCCAGCGTAGGCACCACCCTGACAATTAGAAGCGACATGCAAGACATTTCTGGCATGTCCTGGATATCGTTGCTTAATTTGTATGGCTGTGAAACGGGTTGCTGGTCCTCCTTCGTGGTTCCAAACCCCTAAGATGTCGGGGAGACCGCATGCCTCCAGCGACCGCCATATCTCAGCTGATCCTGCAATTCCCTTGAGGAGTCCCGTTTCATCTACTGGCTTGTGTTGAGGGGCGCAGGTGATGATGGGATCATTGCGATGCAAAATAGTTTTAATCTCAACGTAGGGTCGTGGGACTGAGTCATCTGAATAATAACCCATCCATTCTCCAAATGGTCCTTCTTCTTTAACGTTTCCTGGTCTCGCTACTCCCTCAATTGCGATTTCAGCATCGGCCGGGATTGGAAATCCGGTATAGGGTCCCTTGATGCATTCTACTGCTTCACCTCGAATGCCACCGGCGAAATCTAGCTCGCCAACATCTTCTGGCAATGGGCTCGCGGATAACATGTACAAGAGTGGATCCATTCCAACTAATATGGCGAATTTACATTCCTCACCGCGTTCAAAATATTTGTCGCGATGAATTCTCCCGTGTTTGCCCTCAGTTATTTGACAGCCAATAGTTTTGGCGTCGTAAACCTGGTTTCGGTATGTGCCCAAGTTGTAAGAACCGTTATCCGGGTCCTGACTAATGACGCAGTTGGCAGTGCCAATATACCGGGCCTTGTCCTGCTCATGGTGCCTTGGAACCGGAAATTTCAAAACATCAATGTCGTCGCCTGTCATGATGTTTTCCATAACGGGCCCGCTATCGACTATTTTAGGTGGAATTAATTCCATATTTTGCATGCGGTTATAGTAGCGCTGCACAATATCTGCTTTACGTTCATGTTCGAGAGGAAGCCCTAACGTCAGAGCCACCCGTCTTATTGATGAGAGTGATCCGTATAGGGTGCGGTAGCCTTGCGGATATCCAGGAACATTATCAAACAATAGGGCGGGAGCATTTCCTCGACTTTTCTCAGTCATCATCTGAGTGATGCTACCCATTTCTGCATCCCAGCTGGCATCATCGACGCGCAGCAGTTCACCTAGGTCATCGACCTTTTCTATCCAATCTCTAAGTCCCCGATAACTTGCCTGATCATTTGATAGCTCGGCACTTCGTGCGTCATCCATAGTTTGCTCCTGACATGTGCGGTTTCACCCAGCGTATGGGGGTGCTGTTTAGGTCACAGACCCTTGCTAACTCTTTATAACATTGCGGCTCCAAGGCGAAAACCCGCTACTAAATAACGAGGGTCGAGTTTGACAGTCACCTTTGTAATTGGTTCAATCCGCGCAAAATTAAGGGAGAAATCAAATGAGACTTCAGGACAAGGTAGCCATTGTGACCGGTGCAGGTCGCAATATTGGCGAACAAACGGCGCTCCTCTTTACCCAGGAGGGGGCAAAGGTTTCAGTAGTAGATTTGGATGAGGAGCGTGGCAAGAGAACCGTTGAGACTATCAACCAGTCACATCCGGGTTCTGCTATATATATTTCTGCCGATGTCTCGAATGAGCAATCCGTTAAAGACATGATTGCAGAAACAGTAAATGCTTTTGGTCGCCTGGATATCTTGGTGAATAACGTAGCTATTTCGGATAACAAAACGGTCTTTGAATGTAGCTTGGATGACTTCAATAAAGTCCTTGCCGTTACGCTAACAAGCCAATTTTTAACGAGTAAATATGCGGCCGAGCAGATGATATCACAAGGCGATGGTGGATCTATCGTCAATATAGGTTCTACGTCCGGGTTCCAAGGGAGGGAGAGTGCCATTGCCTATGCAGCAGCGAAAGGTGGCGTCGCTAATCTCATGCGCGGTCTAGCGGTCCAACTCGCACCTCACAAAATTAGGGTGAATGCTGTAGTCCCGAATAAGATCGGTTCTCCCGTTGGGCAAGAAGAGTTTGATCCCACTCGTCCGGTACCGAACTTAGCGGGGCGAGCGGGTGAACCACGTGAATTGGCGCAGGCGGTCTTATTTATGGCGAGCGATGAATCACGTTTTGTGTATGGTGAAAATCTAGTTGTGGATGGTGGCTTCAGTGCGATGATGTAGTCTCGCATATCCTTATAAAAAAGGCGCCTTTTGAGGCGCCTTTTTTTATGTTGGTAATTGGTGATTAGACGAAGAAGTTCGGCAACCAGCTAGGCTCATACCAAAGAACGGGCACAATCTCGTTAAACATTCCCAGCAAGAAGGCGATGGTTCCTATTAAATAGATGACGATAACTTTCCAACCATAGTGACCCCAAAAAACCAAATACAATAGGACAAACAAAACGAGGGTTGGAAATTGGCCAATTGCTATTGTGGAAACGAAAATACCAACCATCCAGCTCATAAAATACATGCTCTTCCAGACATAGGCGGGGTCCACGCCCACCACGTCTGGATTTGCTGTGCCAGCTTTAATCGCTTTTAGGGTCTTGAAATCGGTAATAAGCGCTCCCATCGCTAGGCAAAAACCTACAATCGCGACGGAATGTGGGAAAAGTTTTGATGAAAATCCCCAAGGGATCGCCTCGTAATAACAATAAGAAAAGATAACCAACAAAATTGCTGCCAATGGCCATGAAGCGGCAGGGCAATCCTTGCCTCCTTCCTCGGCAATTTGGACCGCCGTTTCGACATCCTTCGGGGCTCCTGCTTTTCGAGCCTCTTGGGCTTCTTTGTTTTTACGGTTTTGTTTTCTAACAGTGCTGATTATCGTAATGACCGTAAGCGCAATAATTATCAATACGATGGGGCGGGTCAGTGAGTCCCAACCATGGGTTTGCATGGAAATTCCGAGTGACTCTTCCATGATTTTTCCAAGCACAAAGCCAAGTACTATTGGAGGTCTTGGCCATCCACCTAATTTCATGAAGTAACCAATTAGGCCAAATATCAGGAGTACAATCCAGTTTCCGAGTGTACCGTTTCCTACCCACGCCCCCATGAAAACAACGATGATTATTGTGGGCACAATAATATGGCCTTGAATGTAGGTAATTTTGGAGACCTGGCTGCCCCAGACCAACAGGATTAGTGCGCCTGCGACATTTGCTATCACCAAAGTCCAAATAAGTGTGAAGGTAATGTTGAGATTCGTGGTCAATATCTGAGGACCTGGTTCGAGTCCTTGAATGAAGAATGCGCTAAGTAAGATAGCCATTGAGGCGCTACCTGGTATCGCGAAGGCAATGGTTGGCAATAGAGCGCCGCCTTTCATGGCATTATTAGCGGCCTCGGGCGCGATCACGCCTCTTACATCGCCTTTTCCAAAGTTCTCGCTATTTTTTTCTGACTGCGCAGCGTGCCCGTAAGCGACCCAGTCAACGATGGAGCCGCCGAGACCCGGAAGCATCCCAATATAGACCCCGATCGCTGTGCAACGCAGGGCCAGCCACCAGTTTTGCGCGGCATCCTTCATGCCCCTTAAGATACCTCCGGCCTCTACCTCTGTTCGCTTTACTCTGGAGATTGAGGTGTTGCGAACAGCAAGTTCTAAAACCTCCGGTATAGCAAAGAGACCGAGCACGTAGGGAACGATTGGTATCCCCTCGAGTAAAAAGTTTTGGTCAAACCAGTAGCGTCTTACGCCACCAAATTCGGCAAAGCCCACGCATGCAAGCATAAGTCCAAAGCAGGCAGCTGCGGTGCCCTTATAGATTGATTTTCCACTCAATGAGGCGACCATTGTTAGACCGAGGACGGCCAATGCGAAAAACTCAGGCTCAGAAAAAGATAAAATGAGAGGTCTTACTACGGGAATTGAAAGTGCTAAAAAGATCGCACCTAAAACACCTCCAAACATCGATACCGTATAGGCGGCACCCAAGGCCCTTGAGGCCTCGCCTTTTTGCGCCATCGGGTAGCCGTCAAGGATCGTTGCTTGCGAAGCAGCGGTGCCGGGAATACCAAGCAAAACCGAAGCAAGAGTATCCGCGGTGGTGGTCACCGCATACATCCCGAGTATGAAGGCGAAGGCTATTTGAGGCTCCATCCCAAAGGTGAAGGGTAGGAGGATGGCCATTCCGACGAGGCCGCCTAAGCCCGGGACTGCGCCGAAAAACATCCCTATGGCAACACCTAGCAACATGTATCCCGGGGCTGGCCAAACCAAAACCAGTCTAAGTCCGTCTAGAACCGCCTCCATAAAGGTCATGGCGATTTACCTCAGCATTAAAGTTTGAACGAAAGGGGGCGCCTCGCTTGAGGCGCCCCGATTGCTATTACTTTGCCACTAGGAGCCTTTAGCTCTTTGCAGCGTTTGCATAGTCCAATAGGAACTTCTGAAGATCCGCAGGCACATTTACGAGCCCTTTAATGAACTGCTGAGCTTCTTTACCCGACTTTCCGACGAAAATGCTAGAATTTACCTTTTTGTATTCGGCTAAAAATTCTTTGTCTTTGACGGTTTTATCCCAAGCCGAACGCATAATGTTTACGGCTTTTTTGCTTGTCCCTTTTTTGAAGACAAGGATACGAAGCATTTCTCTTGTGCCGCCGATAGTTCTGAGCGCATTCCATATCATCTTTGGTGGACGTTTACCCTTACCAAATTTGGCTTCATACACCTCTTGAAGAGACGGAATATCCTTCGCGACTGATGGAGAGTGGAGTACGCTATTATTCGGGCCTGGCGTTCCGATATGCCACATGGGAATTGAAATTCCGGGCTTTATAAGTTGTTTATGCACGCGGCCATAAAACCCAGCCAATGAGTCAGCCGTGCAATCTAACTCGTTTTTGAGAATAGCGGCCCTGATCTGACCACCTGATTTGTAGCCGGTCACATGCTTAAGTGGAATTTGTAAGGCCTCAAAAAATAAGCGAGTGCGCAGATCCTTGGAGCTTGTTGGGCCATGCCCGCCTGTGCGGATCTCATGCTTTGAGTCTAAAACGTCTCGCCATGACTTCATTTTTTTACCGGGTATTGCATCAACCCGGCAATGCGAAATTGTTTGTTGGCCAATGGCGCCAACATATTGAAACTGGGATAGGTCCGTTCTCAATTCTGGTGCCTTCATCACTTGAGCCATGATCGGAATGGTAAATACTCCCATCATTGTGCCATTTGTCTTTCCAGCCTCGGCTAAGAAGTTCGCACCAACAGCCCCGCCGGCACCGGATACGTGACGAAAGATCAAACGGGGTTTGCCGGGGATATATTTCGTCATATGACGCATGACCATTCGAGCTTGAATGTCTGTATTTCCACCCGCTCCGTAGTTGACAATTATGTTAACTCTTTTGCCCTTATAAAACTGTGCATCGGCTGTGGCAGTGAGACCAATCGACCCTAAAGCGAGTGCCATCACCGCGAAGCTTGAAGACTTTAATAAATTCATTGAGCTTACCTCCCTTTGCTCTCAGTTACCTCTTTGAGGTCCTTTTTCCGACCTATTTTTATTTTTATAAACTATCCCGACTGAGGGATAATAAAGTGTTATTGGAAAGGCTACGTCATGGTTTTTACACGCGCAAGGTCTCATTCTTGTAACTTTAGTTCTTATGTCTCTAAAATTGGACCTCTGGCGGGGTGAGATTGCCATGCATACACTGCCTCATCAGAGGGGACGGAGCTCCCGCAGTTCCCCACATGTCATTCTTCTTTCGACGCTCAGCCCACTGTTCAGGGGTTCCTGTTGGATAGTTGTCGTCGACTTGGTCCACCTCGGCTGTATACTCCACTATCAATCCATTGGGCTCACGAAAATAGGAAAAAATATTATTTCCCGGGCCATGGCGTCCGACGCCCCAATCTATTTCAAATCCCTTATGCCGCATTCGCCCAACCCCGGTCATAAGGGCATTGAAATCTGGCATCTCAAATGCGGTGTGATTAAGCCCCGGTCCCTCGGCTCTTGCAATCGCGATGCTATGATGATCGGCGCTGCATCTGACAAAATGCATAATTTCGGTCCGATCGCTTATTTTGAAGCCCAACGCATCAGCGAACCACTCAGATTGCTCAGGCACTTTGGCAGAATTCAAAACCACATGACTCAATTTAAAGGGTCGATCATCTTGCATTGACCCATCTGCATGTCTCGCGACATCTGAGCTTATTCCATATTCAAGCCCATCTGGGTCTTGAAATGAGAAGCCGAACCCCCCGCCAGGCGTTGAGAGTTCTTTTGGGAGGCAACAATTTTAATTCCAAGTCCAACCAGTTTTTGGTGAATGGAGTTAACGGTTTCCTTGTCTTTTGCAGAAAGGTTAACCTTTTTTACACCGGCGGTGGTTCCTTCATGTAGGACTACGCAATGATGCTCTGTCCCCGTCGCACGGAAGTAGTGCGCATCTTGCCGTTGTTCAATGGGTGCTATTTTCCAGCACTCTTCATAAAATCGGGCTGTTGTTTTTAAGTTTGGTACCCAAAATTCTATACTGCGCAATCCGTCCACCGTGGCTTCCGACATGTGACCCTCCCTACACTGTTGTTAGTCTGCGCAAGGGTATGGCGATAATTGAAAATCTCCAAGTTGATAATGTTGGATTAGGCGCAGAAAATTGGTTAGAGGGGCTTTTCGAGGGCTCGTTTTTGCCGCAAGTTACGCAGATAGCTTGTCGCTTGCCTTACCAGGATGTGAGCAGTGTAATTGGCCTACCTTCAAGTTGGTAATGAAAAAGTAAAAAAGAAAAATTGAAAGGGAGAAGAGATGAAGCTTTGCCGCTATAATGATGATCGCCTCGGCGTCGTAATAAATGAAATGATCCACGACGTCACCGATATCCAAACCGATGTTCGCTCTCAAGCCCGATATGACATGAAGGGTGATCCAGTCATAGCGGTCATTGACGACATAAGAGGAAGACTGGAGGAGGCTGCCGGCAAGGTCGCAGGTATAGCTCGGGCCGATGTCGCGCTACTTCCACCCGTGGCCAGGCCAGGAAAAATTATGGCGGCGCCGGTCAACTATGAGGCGCATGTCGCCGAGATGGCGGCTCAGCCTCATGTTACGGGTGAGGCTGATGGTCCGAAGAGACCACCGGGGATTCAAAATCAGGGGATTTTCTTAAAATCGAATACTGCTGTGGTTGGAGAGAGTGAAGGAGTTGCCATTCGCTTTCCCGACAGGCGGAATGATCACGAGGTTGAATTTGTTTTGGTTATTGGGAAGCAGGGCAGCCACGTAACTCAGGCTGATGCGATGGATTACATTGCGGGCTATACTCTTGGCTTAGATATGACTGTGCGTGGTATTGAAGACAGATCTTTTCGAAAGTCTTGTGACGGTTACGCGCCGTTAGGACCTTACTTCGTGACAAAGGATGAGATACCAGATCCTAATAATGTTCCGTTCACGGTTCACCTAAACGGTAAATTGCAACAGGACGCTCATACAAAAGACTTTATTTTCAATACGCAAAGATTAGTCGAGTTCGCAACTGAATTTTATACAATCTATCCTGGAGATATCATGTTCACCGGTTCCCCTCCAGGCGTATCAGAGGTTAAGCCGGGCGATGAAATGCATTGTGCGTGCTCATATATTGGAGAAATGAAGGTCAAGGTCCGCGGGGCGGAGTGATCTATTGAAGGCGGCGATATACGACCGATTCGGTCCTCCAGATGTCCTTCAGTACAGAGAAATTCCTGATCCGGAGGCAGGACCAGGGGAGATCATTGTTAAAGTCCATGCGGTAACCGTTAACAGGGTACTCAATTGTGCAGTTAGGGCAGGGGAACAAACCCGCCGTAATGTGAAGCCGCCTCATGTTGGTGGGGTGGATCCGGCGGGTGTTGTCGTTTCGGTCGGGGAAGACGTCGAGAGCCCAGCAATAGGAACCAGGGTAGCATGTCTGTCTCGGATCCCGTGTCTCCGCTGTGGAGCCTGTGAAGCTGGTGATTTCGAGGTTTGTGCAAACTCTGTCATGCTGGGTGTCGGGTGTTATGGTGGAGACGCTGAGCTCGTAAAAGTACCCGCGTCTGTAGCGATTCCAATTCCTGATACCATAGATTTCGCTGAAGCGGCTGCGGTTCTCCGTCACGGCCCGACTGCCCACAACCTGTTGTTTGATACGGGTGATTTAAAAGCTGGTGAAACAATCTTGGTTATGGGAGCGGCTGGAGGCCTCGGTCTCACGGGTATACAGGTTGCAAAGGCCGCTGGAGCTCGTGTGATATGTGCGGCAGGTGCGCGGGAGAGGGTGGCGGTTGGCCTCGAATACGGTGCGGACTTTGGCGTTGATTACACTTCAGAAGATCTAACCGAAGCGGTGATGCGATATACCGAAGGGCAGGGAGTAAATTTAGTCTTTGAAAACATCTCTAATCCCCTAACCTGGCCAAAGGCTCTGGCCTGTCTCCAGAAATTTGGGCGGTTGGTTACCGCGGGGTCACATGGCGGCGGAAAAGTCGAGCTTGATTGTGGCATTTTGTATCATCGAAACCTTCGAATTTTTGGCGCTACAGGAAATACAGATGCCAATGTCGAGGACACACTTTTGTTGGCAGCAGAAGGCAAGCTCAGAGCTAAGATTGAGAAAATATACCCGCTAAGCGAGGCGGCTGAGGCGCATCGTCATATTGAAGCAGGCGTGCCACTTGGCAAAATAGTACTCGATCCTACCCTTGGGTAAGATGCCTAAACTTATTCTTTCGGTTCTCTGCTGCTGCATGTGGGGTCAAGTTTGTGTAGCCGAAGTTAGACTGATGTCCATTCTGGAAGTTCAAAAGAGAGCATCTACTGGGACCCTCCTTTTCATTGATGTGAGATCCCCTGGGGAGTGGAAAGAAACGGGTTTGGCAAAAGGCGCTGTGCCAATTTCCATTCATAGAGAGGATGGCCTCAAGGGTTTTGTTTCAGAGGTTAGGGCTCGCACTAATGGTAATCAATTACGCCAAATAGCGCTGATCTGTGCTAGTGGAGTTCGCTCCGCCAGAGCGGCAAAGGCCCTCGAGAAGGCAGGATACACGAGCCTTTTCAATGTTCGCGAGGGTATGCGGGGAAATTTAAAAGACGGGCCTGGATGGCTTAAAAGAAGTCTTCCCCTCATCAGCTGGCCCTAAGACAAGGTTAGCTTTTCTTAATATCGGACCATGTTACAAGCCCAATACCACCTAGTATTAGGAATAAGCCTCCTGCGAGAGTCAAAGTTAGTGGTTCACCAAGCAGTAAAACACTTGTGACGATGGCAACAACTGGGCCGCCCAATAAGCCTATTGAGGTGGTTACAGCTCCTAAATACCTTACCGAACTTGCCACGGCCCACATGGCGATCGCGGTTCCAAAGATCCCGCCATAGAGGATTAAAAAGGTCATTTCAGGGTTTATATCGATGGGCCGCGGTTCGGCCACCCAGATTGAGAAGGGAAGTGTAACTAATGCAGCTAGGAGAAGTTGCCAAGGACCAAGTTGAAGAGGTGTCAGGTGCCACTTATGAACCCTCATTTGTAAAATTGCGATTGACCAAGAAAGTGCGGCAAGGAGGCAAAGACCACTTCCAAGAAGAGCTTCATGGTTAGACCAATCAAACTCTATTGGGTTGAATAAAACGGCCAATCCACTAAGGCCCGTGACCATGCCAAAAATCTTTATAGCGGTTACTCGTTCACCCAGAAAAATTATGGCGAACGGTGTGACAAAAAGTGGCGTTGAATAGCCCAACAGGGCGCCCCTCCCTGCCGGTATATACGCCATTGCAGTGTGCACAAGGGATACATACAACCCCATCATGCAAATGCCGACTGAAAATACAGCGGGCAGGTCGGCTTTGGATGGCAGTTTAAGGTTTTTCTGAACGGCTAGAACAAGCATCAGGACTAAAGCGCCAATCAGAACCCTTGTCGACGCAAACCAGAGCGGGGGGAGGTATTCGACCCCAGCCCGCATGACTGGCCACAACCAACCATAAGCAAATATTCCTGTTATTAGGAAGGCATAGCCTAATTTCTCATTGCTAGGGTTTTGAGGTTTGATAGTTGACATCTAAGTTGAGAAAAATATTCAATCGCGCTTTGCGGATACAGGATACTCGATGGTCGAGCAAGAGCCGTTTTCTAATTTCGAGGGTCATGCTAGCGTTTTTTGAACGGCGGAAAGAGGGGTGTTATGGGAAATTGGACAAGTGTCGTTAGTGACGGCAGTGACATGAAAATTTATTTCAATAAACCCGAGGGTGAGCATGCCCTACCTGCAGTATTAGTCATGTTTCATAGAACCGGCATGGATCAGTTTACGCTCGATCAGGTTGACGCGCTGGCGTCGGAGGGTTTTCTGGCGGCGGCTCCCGATTTTTATCACCGACATGCCGAGCTGGTAGGCGATGCGCCAGCAGATTTCCGAAATGATAATGAGTTCATCAGTGATATAGAGGCATCCTTGGGTTATTTCAGGGCGCGAGGTGATGTTGATATGAAACGTATTGGCATCCTGGGTCACTGTATGGGGGGTAGAACCTCTTTCTTCGGCGCTAGTGTTTTTCCTGAACAGTTCAAACTTTGCGTGGTGAATTATGGTGGCGGTATGTTTTCTGCCTGGGGAGAGGGGCCGACCGCTTTTGATAGGCTGGATGATCTCACTTGCCCGGTTTTAGGTCATTTCGGCGGGTTAGATAAGAACCCGTCTCCTAACGATGTTAAAAAGTTTGATGAAAAGCTCAAGCAAAATGGCGTCGAACACACATTTTACGAATATGCTGATGCAAATCATGCTTTTCAGGATCCGAACAATAAAAAAGGTAATTTTCATCCAGAAGCGACCAAGTTGGCATGGTCTAGGACTATAAAATTTTTAAACGAACGACTTTAAAAAAATAGAATTAAAAGGATTTGGATTAAAAACCTTATACCTATGGCCTTAGCTGAAAAAAGGTAATAAGGGGAAAAGATGTGCATGTCATGGGCAATTAGAACCGGCGATACTCGACACCAGGTCTCGCTCTAAATCTAATTAATTTACAAATTATAAAATCACCTCGGACTCAACGGCTTGCCGGGCTTTCTCTAAACGCTTAGCGTGTGGGAATGGAGAATGTCTGGAATCAAGCGCGTGCCGGTTGCGATATTGGAGGGATTTCGATTGATCGGGTCGTTGATATCGAAAGGCTGAGTTACCCTCATAAAACACTGATCCCAGGTTCTAATCGAGAGTTGCTCTGTGAACTATCGAAAGAGATGGGGCCCAGGCTCATCGATCCTGTCACACTCGACTTATCCCTGAGCTTTCATTCTTTTCTTATCCGAACAGAAAAAAATAATATTTTGGTCGACGCGTGTTGTGGTAATGGCAAGCAGCGTTTGAGCCGTTTGGATTGGCATGAACGGGATGGGCCATTCTTAAACAACCTGAGTGTTCTAGGCGTGAAGCCCGAGGATATCGATTACGTCATGTGCACCCACCTGCATGCAGATCATGTCGGTTGGAATACAATAATGGAAAATGGGGACTGGGTGCCGACATTTCCAAATGCCGAATACCTTTTTGCAGAGACAGAGTATAATTTTTGGTTGGATCAGCAGTCAAAAGACGAAGATCCAATTTTACATGGATCGCATGCGGATAGTGTTTTGCCCGTAATTAAATCTGGACAAGCAACTTTAGTAAAAGCCGATCACCAAATCGAAGCAGGATTAAATTTTGAACCCGCCCCAGGGCATACACCGGGCGCGGTAATTTTAAATGCAGAGAGTGAAGGTGCGGCTGCTGTGTTTTGTGGTGATGTTGTTCATCACCCTGTGCAGGTTCGGCGACCGGATTGGTCCTCTGCATTTTGTGAGGATCCTGAGAATTCAGCTCGAACGCGTGCTAAATTATTAGAACGAATTTCGGGCACAGGCACTTTGCTTCTACCTGCGCATTTCTTAAGTCCATATTTTGGCCCATTAGAAAAGTGCGGGCCGGGATACAAGACAGTCATTTAGGGAGAGGCGATTGGATCAAAACACAGATATTTTCCACATCATGCATACCATGAGGGCGATGCGACGATTGAAACCAGATCCTGTCCCTGATCATCTGGTTAAAAAAGTGTTAGAGGCGGGTATCGCGGCCCCTAATGGAGGGAACTCTCAGCGTTGGAGGTTCTTGGTCATTAAAGATCCGGAGATCAAGAGGAGAGTGCAGATATGGTATAAGAAGGGTTTTGAAGAAATTGTTGTACCCCGCCACGCCGAGCACGAGCCCCCAGAAGGACCGGCTCGAGAGAAGCATGCACGAGAACTTAAGGCGATTAAATACCTGACTGACCATTATCATGAAGCCCCGGTGTGGATTGTGGCGTGTCTGAATGATGGCAAAACACCAACGCGATCGACTCCTGGCTCAATATATCCCGCGGTTCAAAATATGTTGTTAGCTTGCAGGGCTCTCGGTTTGGGAGCAACCCTGACCGCACGCCACCTCGCGTATGAGAAAGAGGTAGAACATATTCTAGGTCTGCCTGATGGTTATCATCCCTACGCCATCATTCCCATTGGTTGGCCCATGGGAAAATTTGGCCCCACAAGACGTGCACCTCTTGAAGATGTAGTCTTTTTAGATAAGTGGGGTTCTTCGTGGTCTGTTCTTTAGTCAAGATCCCGTTCTTGCTCTCCACCTCACAAATAACCCAAAAGCTGACCCAGACGCCATTACCAGAAAACCGAAACGCCATGCCTCAGGGGAGTTAATACCTCCGGTAAGCTGAAGTGTTGCACCGATAGCAAGAGCTCCAAGTATACCACCTCCGAACCCCACACATGCATGTATTGCCATTGTGGCCCCTCGGACATCTGGCTCGGCTAATGAAACCGTCGTAGAGTTGAGGGGTCCCGTATCTGCATAGGAGACGATCCCATATAAAACAGCCAAACTGCCGACAATCCAGAGCGGAGCAGCCGTCGTCAAAGCAACAATGATCCCGACCAGGAGAGAACTCAGCATAATGAGGTTGAGCACCTTATTCCTGTTAAATCGCTGAAGTGCTTCTCCGCACCACATACTTGCGGGTACTCCAGCCAGAGCCACTAAAGTTGCTAAGCCCGCAGCGGTTAGGGTAAAATTTTCCCCTCGGTTGGCCTCAGCCATAACCAAAAAGGCGACTATCCAGACGCGGTTCGAGAAAACTTCCCACAGATGACCAAAATAAGCGCTGATATTTGCCATGGCAGCGCGGTTTTTCAACGCCCTCCGAAATGCGGCACCTTGACTGACTGGGTTCGATGAAATTTTCCCATTGGGTAATGCCAAACTACCAATTACCAACCCCAGAAATATTCCTATACCAGCGCCAATAAAAGACCAGCGCCAATCTAACCAATCTGCAAAAAGTCCCCCGGCTAAAATTGATGCAGCGGTCCCGACGGCGTAGACGGATGTATAGTAGCTTGCAGCTCGCGTTCTATATGGCTCCTCCAAATCATCTGCCATTGCTTTCAAGGCTGGCATATAAGTGCCAGCGACACCTATGCCGGTTAGAATCCGGAAAAAAATCCCGCTCGACAAACCCTCTGCTAAAAAGGCGAAGCCAAAACAAGAAATTGTTCCTATAACTCCGGATACAAAATACACTTTTTTTGGAAGTATGCGGTCTGTTAGCGGCACAAGAATTGGGACAGCTGCGACATAGCCAATAAAAAACGCGCCTCCCAACAGGCCAGCTTCTGTCTCTGTCAAACTCCACTCCACTAATAAGGTGGGCAGCACCGGAGTGATGGTCATAAACGCCATGGTGTTGAGTACCAACGTTAGGCAGCTGACGAAGACAAGGCTTGGGAAAGACATATTTTCTTAAAGGATTTATATACTCTACAATACGAGACTTAGGGGATGATTTTTAGACACTGATGTTCTAAGTCACGTACTCTAGTTTAGCTCCAATGGAAGGTATTTAAAATGGCATTTTCAGTTCCTAAGCCCAACACAGTTCTGGACTTAGAAATGGGTGATGGGGCGAAAATTAAGGTTAGACTCCATGGCAACTCAAAAGGGTCACGGATTTTTATAGCTAATGGGAATGGCTTCGCGATTGATGGGTATTTGCCTTTTTGGGGACCCCTGTGTGATCGTTTTGAAATTGCAGCCTTTGATTTTCGTAATCACGGCCAAAACCCAGCTGCTGACTCGGGATTGCCTGGGCACAGCTATGCTCAAATGACATTGGATCTGAATACTGTGTTTACAGAGGTTACAGATCGACTAGGGAAAAAGACCAGTATTGGTATTTTTCATTCAATGTCTGGTCGGACAGCCATGAAACATGCCTGTGAAATTGGTTTTGTTTGGGATGCACTTATATTATTCGATCCGCCCAATGTGCCCCCAAAGGGTCACAGAGAATACGACCGTATGGATGTCTTTGAGCAGCGCTTGAGTGATTGGGCGCTGCAAAGACCCTTTCAGTTCAGTGATCCTTCGGAGCTGGCTGAACAATATAAAGCTAATAGAGCCCACTCAAGCTGGGTCCAGGGAGCTCACGAATTGATGGCGGGAGCAGTTCTTCGTCAATCGGATGGAGATGAAACTTGGACCTTAAGTTGTCCCAGGGAGTATGAGGCTTCTATTTATAAACAGGCTATGACACTCAATTTATGGCCGTCTAAAACCAGGATCGGCGGTCCTTTCAAATTGATTGCCTGTGACCCTGACGCAAGGGGAGCCCCTGGACCGGCATTTGCCAACAAAGCGCTTGCCGAAGATATGGGTTATGAATATGAGTCAATCCCAGAGACTGGGCACCTCTTGCAGATACAGAAGCCGGCTGAGTGCAGGGACTCTATGTTTAAATTTTTGGATCAAATCGGGTTGGAATACTGAGAAAAGAGATTTTATGACCGCAGTTCGTAAATTTGTTGGAGAATCCATAGAAAGACTTGAGGATCAGCGACTTTTAACTGGGCGTGCTCGGTTTGCAGATCACTATCCTGTGCCTGCTGGCACACAATATGCCGCCATTCTTCGGTCGCCTCACGCCAGTGCATTAATTAAATCCATTGATACATCTCATGCAGAGAAATGTGTCGGGGTTGCAGCGGTGATCACGGGAAAACAAATCCAAGAAATTTCTGACCCTTATCTGCTGATCGTGAAAGAACCACTCCATGAGTGGGCATTGGCGGTAGATAGAGTGAGGTTTGTTGGAGAAGCGGTGGCAGTCGTGATTGCTCGAGATCGTTACCAGGCTGAGGATGCGCTTGAGCATGTGAAAATAGAATATGAGATATTGGCCCCCGCTTTGGATCCGGAGGAAGCGTCTGCTAAGGGCTCTTCCTGCGTACATCCGGATGCGGGCACAAATCTTATCTCTGATCGGGAATTTATTTACGGAAATCCGGATCAAGCATTCGCAGAAGCAGATAGGGTTGTCGATCTAAAGATCCATTATCCGCGAAATTCGTTAACGCCAATTGAGGGATTTGTGGCTTTAGTTGAGTATCTCCCCGATGAAGATAGTTACGACGTTTTTTCTAATTTTCAGGGACCCTACACTGGACACCCTATAATCGCTCGTGCTCTCCGAGTTCCCGAGCCCAACGTGAGGCTTAGAACTCCATCTAACTCTGGTGGCAGTTTCGGCGTTAAGCAGGCCGTCCTACCATACATCGTTTTAATGGGCTTGTGTTCAAAAATCACGGGGCGTCCTGTGAAATGGGTGGAAGATAGGCTTGAGCATTTGACAGCTGCTTCGAGTGCCCCAAATCGAATAGTAAATATCTCGGCGGCAGTAAAAAGCGATGGTGAAATCACGGGTCTTCGGATGGAGCAACTCGATGATTACGGCGCTTATCTTCGGTCACCGATGCCGGGCCCTCTCTACAGAATGCACGGCGCTATAACGGGTGCCTACAAAGTTAAAAATGTCTCTTGCATTAATAAACTAGTCATGACGAATAAAACTCCCGCCGGGTTGGTGAGAGGTTTCGGAGGGCCTCAGCTTTATTTTGCGCTTGAGAGGTTGATCCATAAAGTGGCAGTGGAGTTAGGCGAAGATCCACTCTCGGTAATTAAGCGAAATCTCTTGGAAACTGGGGTGTTTCCATATCAAACCCCGGCAGGGGCGCTTTATGACTCAGGTGATTACCCTGCAACCGTGGAGAAAGCGGTAAAAGATGGTGGCCTTCAAGATCTTTTAAAACGACGTGATGAGGCCAGAGCAAAAGGGAAAAAATACGGCATTGGTTATGCGGCGGTTGTTGAGCCTGGTATGTCAAATATGGGCTATTTATCCACGATTGTTCCCGCTCAAGAGCGGGCTAAGCGAGGTGGCCAAGACGGCGCAATATCGATGGCCACAGTAAATGTCGACCCGCTGGGCTCAGTGTCTGTGACGAGTGACACCACGCCGCAGGGCCAGGGGCATGGAACTGTCATTGCGCAGATTGTGGCTGATCAACTGGGATTGAGGCCCACCGATATTAAGGTCTCTACGGATCACGATACCCTGAAAGATCCCTGGTCGATTGCCGCTGGTACTTACTCATGTCGGTTTTCACCGGGCACTGCCGTTGCAGCGCACTTGGCAGCTCAAAAAATAAGACAAAAGCTCACAAGAATTGCGGCGCCGCTTCTTAATATTACGTCGGACAAAATTGAGTTCTCTGAAGGAAAAATATTTGACCGAGATAATGCGGACAATGCCCTTAGTTTTAGGCGTGTTGCCGGAGGTACCCACTGGTCGCCTGGTCTACTTCCCGATGATGTCGAGGGAGGATTGAGAGAGACCGCGACTTGGGCGCCATCTCAACTTAAGGCACCAGATGAAGATGATCGAATAAATACCTCTTTAACTTACGGTTTTGTCTTCGATTTTTGCGGAGTCGAGATTGATGAAGATACGGCCGAGGTCAAAATTGATAGATATGTTACCATGCACGATCCTGGCAAAATGATGAACCCCATGATCGTAGAGGGACAGGTTTATGGCTCTTTTGGCCAAGCAATTGGAGCCGCCTTATATGAAGAATTTTCCTATGCCGGTGACGGTAGCTTCCTAACAGGAACTTTTGCAGATTACCTCGTGCCAACCGCTACTGAGGTTCCGGAGCCAGAAATTCTGCATGTCGAAAACCCATCGCCCTTTACCCCATTGGGGGCGAAGGGAGCGGCTGAAGGAAATTGCATGTCGACGCCAGTCTGCATTGCTAATGCTGTATGTGATGCCCTTGGAGTCGATGATATATTGCCTCCATTAACGCCGGCGAAAATCAGCCAATTTCTTTACGGTGACGAACGCGAGCCAGCTGCGGGTTTGGAACAAGGTGAGAAAGTTAGTGGGAAAGGTCATGCATTAATTGGTTCTGGAAGCACTTTTGTGCCGAGTTCGCCCTCGACTGTCTGGGATACTTTGCTAGACCCCAGCAAATTAGCGGCTGTCATTCCTGGCTGCCATGAGCTTGTGAGTGTAGGAGAAAATGCATACCGAGCAGAAGTAAGTCTTGGGGCTGGACCGGTCCGAGGGAGGTTTGTGGCAGAGGTTGCTCTTTCAAATCTAATCGCCCCCGAAACTGCTCATCTCAGCGGAGGCCTATCAGGTCCTTTGGGTGCATCAACTGGCTCAGGTGATGTAAAACTTACGGCTGAGTCCTCCGGTACAAGGGTAGAGTACAATTACGAAATTGTGATTACGGGCAAGGTGGCGTCGATTGGAGGAAGAATGCTTGAAGGGGCGGCCAAAATAGTCGTCAGTCAGTTTTTTGAACGGCTTGTTAATCAAATTGAGGGTAAAGCCGTTCCTTTCCGCTTAAGCCTCTGGCAACGTTTTAAGAGGATGATTGGGATTGGCAGCACCTGACCTACCAGAACTGAAAATTATTCAAGTGGGTGACTACCGGTTATCCTACAGAGAATTGGGCGAAGGACCGGCACTACTTTTTATTCATGGAATGGGCGGCAATTCTATCAACTGGGAGAGCCAGTTCCAATTCTTCTCCGATAAGTTTAGGGTCATAGCTTGGGATGCTCCAGGTTATGGTTCATCTGACGACTGGGACCATGATACCCCCTCGACGGGGGATTATGCTCTGCTGATTTCCGATTTTTTAGATATTCTGGGAGTAACTGCGGCACATTTGGTAGGGCACTCCTATGGAGGTGTAATCGTTACCGCTTTTTACAGATCTTTTCGTGAGCGTGTCCTCTCTTTAACTCTCGCGCAGCCCGTTGTTGGTGGAGGCGTTGACCCGTTAAAGGATAGAAACAAAGTAATAGCGGCGAGAGAGAGGGAGGTCCGGGAACTAGGCACCGAGGGGTATGCCAAACTTCATGCTCCAAGGTCTTGTTCTCCCCATGCAGAGCAACGAGTAATTGATCGTGCAATAGAAGTTACTAAAACCATGAGAATAGACGGATATCTAACTCAATTCAGGTCTTTAAGGCATGCGAATATCTATGAGTGGACATTTCGGCCGAGGGTTCCGGCCATGATTGTTGGTGGTGAGGAGGATCGTACCTCACAAAAATCTATGATCGATGAGATTGCAGACCAAATGCCTGGGATAGAAAAACATACTATCCCAGGTGTCGGTCATATGTTTTATTTAGAAAATCCCGAACGCTTTAATAAGATACTCAAAAGTTTCTTAGCGAGACGGGTTTTAATATAAAGGTCAGTGATTTTAAATCTGGCTTTGAAAAGGAGGAACTCATCATGACGTACACGCTCGAAGAATTTGCAAGTGATTGCAAGGCTGCGCTGCTAAAGGATCCGGGTCCTGCAGGCAGAGAAGAAGTTAGGACTTATGTCTCCAGGGCTTGCCTTGATGAGGATTTTAGAGATAAGCACCTTAGTGATAACGATGCGCCACCCCGCACAATACTCTACGAAGACCCAGATTTAAAATTTTGCATATGTGCTCACTTTTATGAAGGTGCCAAGGAGTCGTCACCGCATGGTCACGGGGGCAGTTGGGCAATATATGGACAGGCGGTTGGACAGACAGTCATGACAGATTGGCAATGTGTGCAGCCCGCTTCTGATGGAAAGCCTGGTTTGGTAGAAAAGGTTCGTGATTATCCTCTCAACCCGGGTGATGCGCATGTTTATAATGAAGAAGATTTGCACTCACCTTCTCGAGCGGATACGACTAGACTGATAAGGATCGAGGGGGAAAACCTTGATCATGTAACACGGGTCCCCTACAAGAAGGCCAAGGCTGCCTGATCTTCTCCGATGTTGGATTTTTATGAAAGGGCCTCTCTTGAGGCCCTTCTTTATACCCCAGGGCAAGTCTGGGTTACTCCGCCGTCGACAATAATTTCTGTAGCCGTGATGTGCGTTGCCTCATCCGATGCAAGGAACAGAGCAGCATAAGCGACATCAAAGCCAGTACCCATCCTGCCCGTTGGTATTATCGCATCTCTTGCAGCACAATATTCTTCAGCAGAGGAATAACCTTTGTATTCGTATGACCTTTTCCCGTTTACCATCCGCTTAATGAAAGGTGTGTCGATATAACCTGGCAAGACACAATTAGATCTGATGCCTTTTGGTGCCAGTTGTATCGCGATGTTCCTGCTAAATTCTATCATCGCTCCTTTTGTAGCCGAGTAAACGGCCGTCGGAACATTGAGATGCCGGATTCCAGCAATGGAAGCAACATTTACAATGGCTCCGCTGCCTTGAGATTCCATATGTTTGGCTACTTCTCTTGAGGTCAGCATTGCCGAAGTAATGTTGCGTGAAAATGTTGCATTCCAGTCCTCGACAGTTATCGTGTTAAGGGCTCTCCCAGTTCCTTGTCCGCCAACGTTATTATGGAGCACATCGATCTGGCCGTATCTCTCTATGCCGGCGGCTACCATTGAAACCACCTCACTCTCGTTTGTGACGTCACATTGTATAGCCGATGCGTCGCCGCCAGCCTGCTTTATCAATTTTGCGGTTTCTTCAGCAGCTTCAAGCCTATAGTCCACGCACAATACTTTCCCGCCCTCTTTTCCGTATACGAAGGCTGCCGCCTTACCATTACCCCAACCATCACCGACGGATCCCGCTCCGGAAGCGATTATTACTTTCCCTGCCATTCGAGCGCGCGATGGGGTGTTTTCGTCTGGTGCTGGGTGCAACATTTTTGCCTCCTGTGTCGTTAATTTAAGCTCAGTTCAAGAATTTTTCAGGACAGCATAGCGCGATTGCTCCATTAGTCTATTAGGCTTAAGTTTTGGCAAAGAGAATTAGGAGATCAATAATGGCCGAGACTAGCCAAAAGCCGTTATGCCGAGAAGATGTTGAAGTGGAGCTTGACTACGCCGTAGCCAGCGAAGGGAATAGGATCATTCTGCGTCCTTCTGAACCAGGTGGCCAGAGCGGTACGCGCGACGGTCAATTTGAGAAAAAGAAAGTTAGTATCGCAAATGGACGATCACTGATCGGTTCTCTCTCGCTTGACATTCAGGGGTTCGAAATCAAAACCCAAAGGACGGCGGTGTCCGACTTTTATGACGAAGATCAAATTCTCACGATATATAATCAAGAGTGTGAAAACATGGTCAAGGAAGCAACTGGTTGTTCTAGAGCGGTAGTTTTTGATCATACGAAAAGATACGACGATCCAGTTGAGCGGAAGAAACGATCGGTAAGGGAACCAGTTCAAGGGGCGCATAATGACTATACCACAGAGTCCGGGCCGCAACGCGTAAGGGACCTCATGGGCTCGGAGGCTGAGACGCTTTTGTCCAAGCGATTTTCAATCATCAATATTTGGCGTTCCACTAAAGGGTCTGTCGAGACCATGCCCCTCGCAATTTGTGACGCTCGAAGCGTCGTTGAGGCTGATCTAATAACTGCGGAAAGGCGGGCGGTTGATCGGACAGGCTATACCTTCCGGCTTGCTCATAACCCGAGCCATAGCTGGGTTTATTTTCCTTTTATGCAATTCGATGAGGTAATGCTTATCAAATCCTACGACTCTAAAGAGGATGGTGTTGCAAGGTTCACCCCGCATACAGCCTTCGTGGATCCATTTACCAAATCGGATGCGCTACCGAGGCAGAGTATAGAAAGTCGCATATTTGCTTTCTTTTAATAAGGCATTGGAATGCATTTGATAAGATGAATCATTACGCTTTCCAAACCACTGGGTATTCTGCGGAGTCTAGGGGGCCTCCCTCTTTGAGGTTTGGTGTTTCAGGTCTTGATGGAATATAGGGGCGTGGTTGCCAGAAAGAGTTAGCTCCCGCATATCTCGCTGATAACGCCCTTCTGCGACGATCTCGAGTCTTATTAGCATAAGCGCCGTGGAGGACACCCGCATGGAAGAATAAAGCGTCACCAGGTTCCATATCGAAAGATAAAACTTGGTATTTATCAAGGTTTTTATCTATTTCGGGCGCAGGGCCATCATAGTGATTAGCCTCGTCAACTAGCACTCCTTCAGCTATTCTGATTGGCTGATAAACTTTACCCCATCTATGTGAACCTTTGACAAACCTCACAGCGCCAGAGTGTTCGTCGACCTGGTCTAGTGTTATCCAGAAAGATCCGAAATCGGGTCCTCCTATCTCGTAATAAGGTAGATCCTGATGCCAATGCGTGGCGTTTTCGGTTCCGGGCTCTTTCACGAGTAAATGTTCGTCTACGTAATTAAGTTTGTCGGTTCCCATAATCTTAGCCGCCAATTCGGTGACATTGCTATTTTCTTGAAAGTTTTTGAACGCCTCTATTCGTTTGCACATATGATGGTCTGTGAAAAAACGACCCCCGTTTTTGCCAACATAGTCTCTACACATAGAGCTTGGATTTTCCATGGCCTCCTCTATGCCTTTTGCGATAATATCAAGCCAGCTGGGACCAAAAGCTTTTTTTATGAGCACTACTCCGTCCTCTCGCCACCGCTTGGTGGTTTTAGCATCGACTTCCTGGGGTGCTATTCCGACCATTTTGTTTCTCTTTCGACCTGTTATGCAATTTTGATTTTTGCAAACTAGCTTATCAATAATTTATAGCCTACCGTAATGTTTTCTCTAGTGAGGCCAACATGGCAGAAGGACTTTGTGCCTATGTTGAATCCTCAGTGATTTCTGAGTTGTCGGTGTGATATGTAGGAGGCGATCCTGACCTATTCCCCCCTGAAAAATGACTTACGGAGCTGGCTATCAGCTCTTCCATTGTTCGAAGCTGGAGCGGATACGCCACGAAAATATTTAGAGAGATGTCTAGAGGTTATCTCTAACCGAGAGGCTGAAGTAAAAGCTTTTGTCTGCCATGATTTCGAATCCGCACAAAAGGCTGCAGATGCCTCAAGCGAGCGATATCGATCGGGACGCGTATTGTCCGCCCTAGATGGAATGCCCTTCGGGGCAAAGGATATTTTCAAATCTGCAGAATTTCCAACTGAGGTGGGGAGTGAATTTTTTAGAGGGCACAGGGATTGGCAAGACAGTGCGCACATTTATGCACTTAAAAGATCTGGTGCGATTTTGGTTGGCAAAACTACTTTGCCAGAACTGGGTTCAGGATATCCACCACTAACCCGTAATCCATATGATCTATCGAGATCTCCTGGGGGGTCTTCGAGTGGAAGCGCCGCCCTTGTGGGAGCCGGAATGCTTCCTGTGGCAACAGGGAGTCAAGGCAGAGGCTCTATCATTCGACCAGCAAGTTTTTGTGGGAATTGGGCGCTAAAGCCAACTTTTGGGGCGCTTCATTCTGGAGGTCTTATCTGGCGCTCACCCTCCTACAGCGTGATGGGTATCCATTCTGCTTCGCTAGACGATTGCTGGGCCGTTGCGAGATGCATTGCAGACACCGTTGGGGGAGATCCCGGACATCCAGGTCTATATGGTGCAAACCAGCTAGGTCCAGGTTCAAAGCCCTCTCGTATAGCTCTTCTAGAGACCGCGGGATGGAAAGGAGCCGATGAAGCATACAAAGTAAAAATTTTAAAATTTGGTGAAAAACTTAGCGCAAATGGTGTCGAATTAATCTCTCGGAATGATAGTCGAGATATTGAAAAACTTGAAAAAGCGCTTTCATTATTTCCTAATTATCGACCAGTGATCGCGGCTTGGGAAGTTAAGTACCCAGCTCTAATGGCGCGCGATGTTGGTTCTAGTTTTATCACAAATGAACTTCTCGCGCGTTTTGGAGAAGGAGAAAAAATAACTCTTGAAGATTATCGCACGGCGCTCATTAGTTTGGAGGATTTGAAAGCTAAGTTTCAGGCGACCGCCAAATCTGTAGATGGATATCTTACCCTTTCGGCACCCTCTCTCCCACCGCTTGGGATGGGGACTGGAGATTCCATTTTTGGTGATCCGGCATCAGCACTTGGGGCTCCTGCCTGGAACCTGCCGTTATTAGAGGACAGGGGGTTACCGATGGGACTGCAGCTCCTCGGGCAGCAGCATAGCGATTTTAAACTGGGCCAATATGCTAAATGGATGCAAACGATAAGTGATTGATCATAAGATTTCTGGCGTAAGCGGATTAGATTTTTAGTTTGTAGAGATTCTTAACGTTTTTGGAGGTTAATTTCTCCTGGGTTTCGTAATCTAGATTGCCAATTTGTTTTGCAATAAAGGCTCTCGACTCTGGCCAAGTCATATTGCCGTGGGGGTAGTCACTTGACCACATGCAATTATCGTGACCCCAAATTTTAAGCATGTGAGAACCGCAGTAATCATCCATGAAGGTTGCGTAAACGTGTTCATAGAAAATTTCGCTTGGGAGTCTATGTATCGGAAATTTTCCTCGCGGATCATCATTTTTGCTAAATCGTTGGTAGTAGTAATCCCATTGTTGAAGGGTGAATGGCATCCATCCTATCTCGCTTTCAACTAACTCCATTTTAAATTTTGGAAAACGATCAAAAACTCCTGACCATATGAAGTCAAAAAGTGTTGTGACCGTGTCAGCAGTTTTCGTGTTGACGGAAGCTCGCACGATATCCGGCCCTTTCAGCTGGTCAACATTGTAGCTGTGACCACTAAGTATATGAAGGTTGATCGGGTAACCTAATTCCCCTGCTGCAGCCCAAAGTTTATCATAGTGATCCGAGGTGAATGGCAACGCAGGATCAGGCACTTGCCAGACTAATCCTCCCAATAGGCCAAGATCATGACACCGATGCATTTCCGCTATGGCATAGTCGATATCATAAGTGCAAAGGCAAGGTATAGCGAAAAGCCTCTCCGGAGAGGTGCTGCAATATTCTGCAACCCAGTCATTGTACAATCGGAAAGCGGCCTCCTGCGCTTTTTGGGGGGCACGAAACGCCCGAAGGAGAGCTGTAGGATAGAGGATTTCTGCTGCAACGCCGTCAAGGTCCATGTGTTCAATTCTAACCTTTGGGTCTTTGCCACCTTGGGGTCTCTTGTCGGCCGGCCAATCAGGAATAATCGGAAGATCATCGCTGAAAGTCTGTGGTAAAGATTTCCAAAGATCTGCGGGCTCGTCCACGTGCGAGTCCGATGAGATCAGAAGGGGAGGAATTTCTGCAGCTGCCTCATGGAATTTTTTTTCAATAGTTCGAATTGATAAATCTTTTGCTATCGTTGCCATCTTTAACCCCACTTCCTCTCACAGGTTTTTTTTATAATCACATCATGCTGAGTTATTTTTTTGAACTATTTGTCTGCAATCAAAGACCAGCCTTTTTGGGGATCTCCTGAAAGGAGACGCCCATAGCGGGCTGCATATCGTTTTACGTCGTAATTGTTCCAAAATGACTCGATTTCATCTGCCTTAATTTTGGTGATTTTCGTAACTTCTTCCATAGGAATTATCTTTTTATCTGAAAATTTGATAAGCCAGCACAAAGCTTCCCAGCCCTCTTTATCACCAAGACATGGTTCACCTTCAACTAAGCCGCGGCCTTCGGGTAGGTCTTGGACCTCCACTCCTTTCCAAAAGGCAATTCTATTGCTGATAATGTTTGCCTGTGGGTAGGGAGCAGGATAATGCCAAGCGGCACCGATATTAATTTTACCGCGGACTTTCAGATCAAAGTAATAGGCCATACCCTTCCAATGACAATATGTAGGTTTGGCCACCGAACTCTCAGTTAATATGTCTGAATTCACGTCCGCTATTTTAAAATACGCATTACCCTCAACGTGCGCGATGTCATCGCTCTCAACAACTGTAACGCCATTCCATGTAGCTTTGGGCATATCAGAGGTACTCCCATTGGGCATTAGCATAAGATCTTTGCATGGCGTCAAAACAGGCGGCGCTGTTGACCGCTACATCTAATGGGACAGGAAAAGGCCTCTTTTCTTCGATTGCATCTGCAAAGGCATCTAATTGACGAAGAAGCAGCTGATCGACCTCAAGTTGCAAGGAGCTCGACTTGCCATCTATCGATTTAAATTCGAAGTGGGACCGATCCCTTATCTCGGCCCACCCCTTGGTTCCAAAAAAATGAAGCCGCTCAAAACTCGGTGTGACCCCGATGGCAGTAAGGGTGCCAAGGGCTTCATCTTCAAATTTTAGGCTTATGGATACGGTATCTGCAATCTCCACGGATGCCGCATTCCTGCGTCCTTGGACCGAAAGTGCTTTTACTGGCCCGATTAATTCAATCATTAGATATAGCATGTGATCAGCAAGGCTTCCCGGAGGATTGAATCGGTTGCCTGCCTTCCAATCACCTTCGATTAGGTTGAAAAAACGTGGAACACAAAAGTTTCCTTCCGCATGAATAATCTTGCCTAAATCTCCAGCCCTGACGTGTTTGCGAAGTTCATCCACTGAAGGAAGAAAACATCTGTCGAAACCGAGAGCTAATGTAAGCCCTTTGGATAACGCTAAATTTTTTATTTGATCAGCATCTTTTTTATTCAAAGCGATCGGTTTTATTACCATGGTATGCTTGTTTGCAGATAGAGCCGCCTTTGCTGTCTCCGCATGGAGGTGTCCAGGGCCGGCAATAATCACCGCATCGATACTGTTATCATCGAGAATATTATCGAAATCATTTCTCACTTCTATTTGATGATTAGCGCAAAATTCGGAAATTTTCTCTGATGACCGGCTCCAGGCTGCCATGATTTGGATCTTGTTACTCTTGCCCTGGACCTGACTTACAATGTTTTTGCCCCATTGCCCCAGGCCGATAATCCCGATCCTTTTCATTACTAAATTTCTCCACCCAAAGAGTTATATTTGCTGAGTTTATTAGTCTGGTTTGGAATAGTCTTTGCCATGAATACTTAAAATTCAATGGGGAAAAGGTGAAGGCGGGTAGTTTTTTAGTTTATCGCTCAAAACAAATCATGCTTAAAAGATATCAATGTATAATCGTCAAGAAGTAGAGTAAATTTTTCTCGGTAGGAGAGCGGATATATCGATGGCTCAGTTACGAAACCCAGAATTAGAGCTAGTTCCGGCCTCGAGTTCTATAGGTGCCGAGGTTTTGGGAGTAGATCTTGCGACCCCCCTAACTGAGTCCATCTATAAGAAAATACGCAATTCCCTATGTGAATGGGGAGTTTTGTTTTTTAAGAAACAGAATCTCACGCCTGAGGATCATGTCAGGTTAGGCAGGTATTTTGGTGAATTGCACGTTAGTAAGACAATCACAAAAGTAAAAGGTCATCCTTTGATAGCGGAGGTCAGGAAAGAGCCTCAGCAAAAGCGGAATATCGGAGGAAACTGGCACTCCGACCACAGCTTCGCTTCCGAGCCCCCCTTGGGTTCAATTCTGGTTGCTCGCGAATTACCAAAAACTGGTGGTGATACCCTGTTTACTAACATGTCATGCGCTTTTGAGAAGCTATCGAGGGGCATGCAGGAGACACTTAGATCTTTAAATGCGGTGCACGCAAAAAAAAATGCATTGGACCCCAAAAACCTATCTTTAGATCGGCAATTGAATGAGACAGAGCTTCAATCTATTGGAAGTGCGGCGGAAGAGTTTAGTAAACACCCGGCAGTTATCCGACACCCGGAAACAGGTAGAGAGGTTTTATATATTAACCCGACCTATACCGTTCGATTTGATGGATGGAGCGAAGAAGAGAGTAAACCGCTCCTCAAATTTCTTTATGATGAAGCGACTAAGCCAGAAAATACATACAGATTTCGATGGGAGGATGGCTCTGTCGTTTTTTGGGATAACAGAACCGTCTGGCATTATGCACTGAACGATTATCAAGGAGATCGAAGACTTTTGCATCGTGTCTCTATCAAGGGAAGTAAGCCCAAACATTGAATGCGGCCAGGGAGGTTTCGTTAAGTTGTAAGAACCAGGTTCGTGCGTTGGTCTATGTGTTTGATATAGATTTGCGCGAAGCTGCCTGCCTCCCGTTTATTCCTCAGTAAATTTAAGACGACCTTGTTTCAGACCGTGCCATCCAAGTTGTTGCCAAAATAATTATGCCCGCGCCAACCCATGTCCAAGTCTCCGGCATCTGGCTGAATGCAAAGAAACCTATAATGGCAACAATTGGCAGCCTTAAAAATAGAATTGGTGAGACGAGGCTGGCATCGGCTAAGCTAAAAGATCGGGTCAAACAAAACTGAGCACATATTCCAGCAATTCCAAATGCGAATAAATAGGGCCAGAGATCCACCGATATGGGCTCCCACCATATTATTGCGGGTAATAAGGCGAAGGGAATGGTAAATAAAAAATTATACAGCATTATAACCTTCAGCTTATCAAAGCGGGCAAGATAACGGGCGTAGGTATCTGAAACGGCGTGCGTGGCAGCTGACGCTATTGCTAGAAATATTCCTAAATTTAGTTCCGAGAATCCGGGACGAACAATTATCAAAACTCCTAAAAACCCGACTAAAGTAGCGATTAATCTATGCGAATAAAGCTTCTCACTTAGCAGCCAAATCGCGCAGAACATTGTGAAAATCGGTAGAGTGAACTGCAGGGCCACGGCATCAGCAATGTTGATTAAGTTAAGCGCAAAATAACCAGTGCACATACCCAAAAAACCGAATACGGCTCGGGTGCCATGTTTCAAGGGAACTGTGGTTTTCAACTCTTGCAGTTTTGTGCCAGCGATGACTACTGGAAAAAAAAGAGCAACCCCTAAAACTTGTCGAAAAAGAACCGCTTGAAAGGCATTTAAACCTTGATCTTGTATGTATTTCACAAGTGTCAGGGAGAGCGAAAAGAAAATCGTGGCTCCGCACATCCAAAGAATACCAGGAATTGGGATATGCTTATCTGTAAAGGAATTTTTTGGTGCCATGATTTACCACTGTCCGCGTTGACCCGTGATTTTCTCGAAGTTTACTTTTTATTCCGATTTGTGATTTTCTAGATTAGAGGTTTTTAATTTTGATTAAGCAAGACCAAGATCGCTCGGCCGTTGGAATAAAAGAACCATTATTATCGCAATATCTTGGTATAAATTTTTCCTTAGAAACGGAATTGGCATTTAACATTGGCCTAAAAAGCTATTTGCAAGTCACGACGGAGCCGGTCAGGTGCAAGAAAGGTTTTAGTTTTTAATGAAATATATAAAAGCTCTTGTTAGCTCTGTGTTAATTTTTGTGGCAGGTTGGCTTTTTAATTTCTTGGTTGATATTCAGTTTGCGCTGGGGCTGGTTGCCGGATGGTTTTTGCGCAAGGGATACGACAATTTGGCTGGATTAATTTTCGATCTCATAAGTTAAAGAGATGAGCAAACACCCCAAATCGCCTCGGTTTGCGTTTTGGCCCAATGTTCTACTTCCTGCGGTAACTTTTGTCCTTTGGGAATAACCGCCTCTATAGGATCGCCTCTCGAAGTCTCTAATTCCATCAGATAGAACCTGCTTCTATCAATTTTGTAGCTCCTCTTCATCGGTATCCATCTTGAGAAGGTGTGTATCACTCTGCAAAGCTCTTTCTGAGAAAGGTCTCTATTTTGGTATAAAATTTTCTCCTGATCTGTCATAAGGCCTCGACATTTCTCACTGATGCTGACAGCGTCGCTTTGTGTTTTTGCAGCGGGCATCTTCTCAAGAATGCATTCACTATAGGTTTTGCTCCCTAACAGCCTGTCGAAGAAATTTGCTTTTGTGGGTTTATATGTTCCCAAAAAAAATATGAACGATAAGATGCCTATATTTAATATCATAGATAAGGCTATCGGGAGTTTTAAGGTTGACGATTTTATCAATGGAGTATTTTCCATTGGATAAAAAGCGTCAGAAAAATCTTGAAAATTTTGCATCTCGTTAAAACTATTTAAAATAATCAATCTTACTTTTGGTTTTGATTAGACTTTGAAAGTCTCCTAATAAATCAGATCTATTTCCTCTCGGTTTCTTGCCTGTATTTTTGATCAACATAACGCCTGCCGGCATTCTCAATATGGGTGATCATATCTGTATCAATTCGGCTCTTTGGCGTGGGATCTTTGTCCCAGTGACCAAAATCGTCGACGCCCCTGACTAAAGAAGCGGAGCGCCGACCAATATTAGATTTTACATGCGTTGGAATAAAGAAAAGTCCGAGGCCTACACGTTGGCTATCTGTTTTATTGGGATCAGAGGCGTGTAGGAGGCGCTCATGGTGACAAGAAAATTGTCCCTGCTTCAAAGGCATGTAAACGGCATCGTTTTCATCAACCCCTCTAATAGCCTGGCCCCTGGCCAAAAGGTTTTTGTCATGAAACGTCTCCTCATGTGCTTTAGAAGGGCCAAGATGGGACTTTGGGATGATTTTCATGCAACCCATTTCTTCTGATGCTTCTGTGATCGCCAACCAAACTGTTACCAACTGATGAGGTTCAAGCCCGAAATACGCAGAGTCTTGATGCCATGATACATAAGCACCATCTCTCGCTTTCTTTATCCAGAAGCGTGATGCAAAGGCGAGGATATTAGGCCCGATTAGATCTTCTACCACATCAAGAATTATTTGATTGAACGTTAACTCAAACGACCGCATAAAGCAGAGATGGCCTTTTATTTGAAGACGGCCTGCAGACATTCCATGTGAACCCTCAAAATCGTCTAGGTCTTTAAGCATCGCTTGGGCTTCCTCTCTGCTAATCCCATCGATTGGCGAGAGATAACCTTGGGAATGATAAAATTCTATTTGCTCTTTTGTGAGGATTTTTGGCATCGGTTATGGTCCAGATCATTTAAAAAAAGGTTAGTTCAAGACCGGGCTGATGGAAAGAATTGAGATCAACGTTGTCTTAATGTCATTTTTTGAGACGAGGCCCCTAGAAAGTTTTATGCGGTGGAAACCCGCTAAGAAGGGCTTTGGTTTTTGATCTAAACAAAAAAAACAGGCAAACTCGGAGTAAATCTTTTCTTTAAAAGGTCAAAATACTTGCCCCGCCATCGCTCAAAATTCCAGCCGAACAATCCCGAGCCCTATGAGCTTAGTCGTAGTAGGATCGAGAACTTTATTCAGTGCGAGGCCTGTTTCTATATGCAGCAGGTGGAGGGGATAAAGTTCCCTAGCTTTCCAGGTTTTAATTTAAATGAAGCTACTGATGTCCTTTTGAAAAGAGATTTTGATCATCATCGTTTGATGGGCACCTCGCATCCTTTCTTAGAGAAGAAGGGGTTAGGACATCTGGTTCCATTTAACGATGAACGATTTGAATTATGGACGCAAAGTTTACATTTTGGTGCCGAAGGGAGGTTCAATACCGTTCACGCTGCGAGCAATCTTAAAGTCGGGGGAGGGCTCGATGATGTGTGGCTCAACACTAAAACCAATCAAGTTCACATAGTGGACTATAAAAGTACCTCCCAAAAAACAGATGGAAGACCAATAACACTCGAGGGGGAGTGGAAGGCGGCGTATAAGCGTCAGATGGATTTTTATGTCTGGGTAATGTCCCGACTGAGTTTGGATGTCTCATCAATCGGGTATTTCTTATATGTTGATGGGGATCGTTTTAAAGATCAAATTTTCCTCGGCGAAGATGAGGCAAATATGAGTTTTAAAGTAACATTAATCGCCTATGAAACCGATATATCTTGGGTAGAGCGCACTCTAGTTGCAATAAGAAAAACGTTGCATAAAAAACAAAGGCCCCTTCATCATCCGGCCTGTGAACACGGTGGTTTTATTGATGCCGCTCGGCCTAATCTTTAACTCTTAAGGAAACCTATATTTTCAGTCATTCTAAAACGGTGTCCTTTAGTCCTATTTCAGAATGAATGCTTCCAGTGTTATAAAAATCTGTAATCACAGCCGCGGCGGAGAAACGGTTTTTGCGCTGTTAGCTCAATGGTCCCAAGGTTCTATAAAAAATGTTTTGAAGAAAAATCTGGATGGTCAGAAAACTGGTTATACTAGAGGTTAAATGAAAAAGTGGCGCTTTGATGAAATTGAGGTTTGGAGAGTGGAAGAATTTCAGGAACCCCTTCTTCCGCCGGCTACGTTATTCCCAACTATTTCTGAAGAGATTTTGGAAAAGCACCGGCACTGGTTGAAACCGAGGTTCCAAGATCCTCAAAGTGATTTGTTGATTTTGTCTTTCCATAGCTTTTTGATTTGCACGCCCCAGAGTGTAATTTTAGTAGATACATGCGGGGGAAATGACAAAGAGCGCCCGCAGAAGCGCCGCTATCATAAAAATAATTATCCCTATCTGAAAAACCTAAAAAATGCAGGTTTTGAACCAGAGGATATAGACTTTGTATTGTGCACGCATCTCCACGTCGATCATGTGGGCTGGAATACTAGATTACAAAACGGTAATTGGGTGCCGACATTTCCTAGGGCTCAATATCTTTTCTGCAGGGATGAATGGGATTTTTGGAACCAGGAGTATTCAAGTAAGGGATTTACTGATGATCCCTATTATAAAGATAGTCTATTGCCAATCATTGATTCAGGGGCGGCCAAAATAATCAGCTGCAATTATGTTATTGATGATTGGGTGAGGTTATCCCCGTCCCCGGGGCACACCCCTGGACATATATGCGTGGAGCTGGGAAGGGGAACCTTAAATGCAATAATGACAGGGGATATTATGCATCATCCCATTCAGTGTTCTGAGCCACAATTAAACAGCTGTTTTTGTGTAGACCCGAAATTGTCCGAAAAGACTCGGCGGGCTCTTATCAATAAGTTCGTAGGTGAGCCCACCCTGATTATGCCCGCTCATTTTCCATGCCCGAGCGCTGGAAGGTTTGTCGCACTCGGAACTGAAACATATTTTGAATTTGATAATTAAATTTTGATTGCCAGGCGTCGCCAAGTCGAAGGCAGCCGAGATTTTATTCCTTTTCAAGGCTTCAACTTTTTGTCTGATGACATCTCGAATCGCAATGCTCTTTCTGTATTCTAGTTGTTCTAGATATCCTCTCTGTCTGACAGGAAGTTTGATAATGTGACAGTGGAAAACGACGTGAAAACTGCCACCATCATTAATATGGCTATTGCCGTATCTTTTTTGGGAAATCCGCGCTGATTGGTATTCATAAAGTCTGGCTCATTCGTTCCCGTCGCTGACTTGCAGCGTTAAAACGTCTCCACCACAAACTTCGTAAACAACCTTGTTTGGATTGCAACATACGACACAGTCATAGATTTCGGTCACTTTACCAGAAAATTCCGGACTGACAGCAAGGTCTAATTCGAATTGGCTAAAGCAAAAATGGCAGGTAATAGATTTTTCGTTATTCTCCATATTTCTTGACACTCTTGAAGATTTAGAACAGATGGGTTGGCTAGGCACCGTAACCTACTCTGCAGAAATAATCAGTATCGTTGACAGGAAGCATACCAAGCCATCTGAACGATCTACGGTAGACGTCTAGAGAAGGGGTTTCACAAAATCGTCACAATCCCGTCGGTATTCTGTAACTTTGGAGGGGTATTTAGCAACCATTGGATAACCCCCGTCCAATGGACCCAAGACCAAAGCCCCGGCATTGCTGGGGCTTTTTTTTGGACACTAGATCCAGAGAACAGTTGCTTACCGTTAGCTCCACGTCAGCCGACTCCTCTTCGGCGCGTTTGGCTGTTAGAAATTATCTGTAAGATATTGAAGATAAGAGATAAAAATGGTGCCGGCAAGAGGATTTGAACCCCTGACCCCCTGATTACAAATCAGATGCTCTACCAACTGAGCTATGCCGGCTATATTGACTTTTTCCATTTGTAGCACGTTTCACAGCTTGCATAAAAGCTCAACCGACGCAAAACTACGAGGGTTTGATTTTTTGGGGGAAGGGAATGGGAAAACATTTATCGGAGAGTCAAATTGCAGAGTTCAAAGAGAAGGGCTTTATATATCCGATGGATGGGATATCCGCTGATGAGGCCGCGGCTTGCAGAGCAGACATTGAACATTATGAGAAAGATACTGGCTCCCATGCCCAATTTAGTTTGACCCTAAAGGCTCATATGCCATTTGGCAGGCTCTGCAGGCTTATCGCAAATGAAAAAATTTTAGACGCTGTGGAAGATTTAATCGGACCAGATATCATATGCTGGGGGTCGTCAGTCTTTGCGAAAGATGCTGGGGATGGGAAATGGATCTCGTGGCATGCCGACACTTACTATTACGGGTTAGTCCCCCAAGAGTCTCTCACTCTCTGGGTTGCGTTCACTCCAGCCAACCCTCACACGGGGTGCCTCAGGTGTATTCCTGGCTCTCATCTCGCAGACACTGAATTCGATAATGACCCTAATCCTGATAATTTGTTAATTAGGGGGCAGACTACCAAAAACGTCGACGAAACTGCGTCAGAATATATGCCTTTGGAGCCCGGACAATTTTCAATCCACCATGAATGTACAGTGCACAGCTCTGAGCCCAACCAATCAGATGACAGGAGGATTGGGATGTCCATTCATTATGCAACTCCGGGAACTAAGCAGACAAAATGGCATGGAGAAGGCAAGCCAATTGCAACACTCTTGCGTGGTGAGGACCGCCATGGTTACTGGGATTATGAAAAGCTCACTGATGTGGATTATGATCCGGTAATTGCAGCCCATATGGTGAAGGTCAGAGAAGAATTTCTTGGCAGAAGGTGAAAGAATGTTTTTTGTCTTACTGGTTATGTGAACCATTTTGAGGGGATTGACTAATGGAGAGTTTAACGCGCCCAATGCTTCCAGCTGTAGAGACGTTTGTAGATTCAATGCGTCAGGTGATGGGGAGCGGAATAGGAGAGCCAGAATGTTGGGTTTCGTGTCGTGCTCTCTTAAAAAAAATGATTGCTGATCCTGAATTAATTTCCCACGCCCAGAACTGGCCCGTAACGGGCTATAATCCAGACACGGATAGGGTGGGCAATCTTTTGTTTTATGAAGACCCTGATTATGGATTTGTAATAAATGCGCTTATCAAAAAGCCCGGAGGTTATGCGATGATACATGATCACGGCAGTGCTTGGACAATTTACGGCATTCTTGAGGGTGAAGAGCGCATCGTCCATTATGACTCCTCTGAGATCGACGGCAATCTTGTCCTGAAAGAGTCGCACTCAGAGCTGTGTGGCCCCGGCGATGTTGATATTGTGAGGCCTTGGTTGATCCATTCAGAGTTTGCGCAGGATAAAAAGTCTATCGCGGTAATAGTTCGATCACAGCGTTCCGGGACTTTTAAGCAGTTTCGGTATTTTGAAGATGGCACGAAGTCTGAAATTTCCGGACCAGAGCAGATACCCTTCGATTTGAACTGATAGTGTTGAAGAAAACTTCCGCTTAGTACGCGACCTAGTTTCGGTAATCTGAAGCGATATCGCTTACGCAGCTGAGTGACTAGTTCTACTGCAACCGATTAAAGCTGAATAATGCCACCGCTGCTGCATTAGAGACATTTAAACTGCTGATGGGACCAGCGGAACTTATCTTGCAAATTGTGTCACAGGCCTCCCGTGTAAGTCTCCGCAGGCCCGGGCCTTCCGCTCCTAAGGCGATAATCTGATGTGGAGCGGGTTTCTGGTCCTCCAAGGGTGTGTCGGCATCTGAGTCCAGGCCGACGCACCAAAAACCCTGTTTTTGAAGCGACCTTATAGCTCTAACTAAGTTCGTCACGCGAACAAGAGGTATCGTCTCTATTGCTCCCGAAGATGACTTTGCAAGTGTGCCATTCAGGGTGGGGGCATGGCGGTCCGAAATGATTACAGCATCAGCGCCAAAAACCGATGCCGACCTCATGATAGCTCCGACGTTGTGAGGGTCTGTAATTCGATCCAAAACAAGGATCGTAGCCCTAGTTTTTGATTTTGTGAGCGAAATTATATCTTCCAAGTAAACCTTTGGGAGGGGTTCGGCGAGTAACGCAAAGCCTTGATGTACGGCTTCTGAGGGCAACAATTCGGTAATTTCGTGTTTCGGTAATGTCTCCGGTTTGGGAACCAAATTCAGATCGTGGTCACTACCCTCTGCGAATATCAGCCTTAAAATTTTTCGCTTTGGGTTCGCTAAAGCCGCCTGGACTGGATGTCTGCCCCATATCCAACGTTCATCGGTTGGTGAATTTTGTAGTTTTTTTGCGCTGTTGGGATTTTTGTTACGCATTTGAGTGTTTCCTTGCCCTACAGCCTGATACAATCTATAACACGCTCGTTATTTACTGGTAAGATTTAATGTCCCATGGGAAAATGGAGTCTTATTAAGTATAGTGTTGTTTAGTTATTGACAAGCGAGGCAGATTTCCTGTAATTCCCGCACTCAATTTTTCGCTTAGTTGGGCCGTTTCCGGAGGGGTGCCCGAGTGGCTAAAGGGGACGGGCTGTAAACCCGTTGGCGTACGCCTACGTTGGTTCGAATCCAACCCCCTCCACCATGCGGCAGGTGGAAGATTGTGAGGGAGCTTGAGGTCTGGTAGGAGATGTTGCACTGCGGGTGTAGCTCAATGGTAGAGCCCCAGCCTTCCAAGCTGGTTACGTGGGTTCGATTCCCATCACCCGCTCCAACCATTTTGGGGTTGTAGCGATAGTAAGGTTTTTGGTTTAGGCGTCTTTTAAAGGGAAGATTAAAGATGGCGAAAGAAAAGTTTGAGCGGACAAAGCCGCACTGCAATATTGGGACAATTGGTCACGTGGACCATGGCAAGACGTCTTTAACGGCAGCGATCACGAAAACGCTTGCTGAGTCTGGGGGTGCGGACTTTAAGGCGTATGATGAGATTGATAACGCGCCGGAAGAGCGGGAACGTGGTATAACGATTGCTACGGCGCATGTTGAATATGAGACAGATAACCGTCACTACGCGCATGTTGATTGCCCTGGTCACGCGGACTACGTGAAGAACATGATCACGGGTGCGGCGCAAATGGATGGCGCGATTTTGGTTGTTTCTGCGGCTGATGGCCCAATGCCTCAAACCAGAGAGCATATACTTTTGGCGCGTCAGGTTGGGGTTCCGGCGATTGTTGTGTTTCTGAATAAAGTTGACCAAGTTGATGATGAAGAACTTCTAGAGCTCGTTGAGCTAGAGGTTCGCGAGTTGTTGTCTTCATATGAGTTTCCTGGCGACGATATCCCTGTGATTAAGGGGTCTGCGCTTGCAGCTCTTGAAGACAGCGATGAGGCTACGGGCAAGAATGCAATTCTTGAGTTGATGGCAGCGGTAGATGACTATATTCCTCAGCCGGAGCGTCCTAAGGATCAGGCATTTTTGATGCCGATCGAAGATGTTTTCTCTATTTCAGGTCGAGGTACTGTTGTTACTGGCCGTGTTGAGCGTGGTATTGTTAATGTTGGAGATGAGGTTGAGATTGTTGGTCTCAAGGATACCTCAAAAACGGTTGTTACCGGGGTAGAGATGTTCCGCAAGCTTCTCGACCAGGGCGAAGCCGGAGATAACATTGGTGCGCTGCTTCGCGGTGTTGATCGTGAGGCTGTTGAGCGTGGCCAGGTGTTGGCGAAGCCTGGTTCGATTACCCCGCATACAAAATTTAAAGCTGAGGCCTACATTCTTACCAAGGAAGAAGGTGGACGTCATACTCCGTTTTTCTCGAATTATCGTCCTCAGTTTTATTTCCGTACTACAGATGTTACCGGCGCGGTTGGCCTGCCTGAGGGCACGGAAATGGTTATGCCTGGGGATAATGTGACGATGGACGTTGAGCTTATTCAGCCAATTGCAATGGACGAAGGGTTGCGCTTCGCAATCAGAGAGGGCGGACGTACTGTCGGTGCCGGAGTCGTCGCATCTATCGCTGGATAGTGTCTTTTGAGGTGAATAGGAGTGTAGCTCAACTGGCAGAGCACCGGTCTCCAAAACCGGGGGTTGGGGGTTCGAGTCCCTCCACTCCTGCCACAATTAGTTGGGTAATTTCGTAGGTAGTTTAAACATGTCGAAGACAAACCCATTTCAGTTTCTGCAAGAGGTAAAGCGGGAGGTTGGAAAAGTGACCTGGCCTTCGCGCAAAGAAACAACTATTTCGACTGTGATGGTATTTGTTTTTGTCACGATCGCTGCTTTATTTTTCTTCTTGGTTGATCAGGCTCTAGCAGTTCTTGTGAAGTTAGTGCTGGGAATAGGTGGTTAAAATGACCGCACGCTGGTATGTCGTACATGTTTACTCGGGTTTTGAGACCAAGGTGGCTCAGTCAGTCAGGGAGCAAGCCCGTAAAAATGGCCTTGATGATATCATAGAGGATATTCAAGTTCCATCTGAGGAGGTAGTTCAAATCAAAAGGGGTGCCAAGGTTAGTTCAGATAGGAAATTTTTCCCTGGATATGTTTTGGTTAAAATGGAAATGGTTGATGAAGCGTGGCATCTCATCAAAGACACGCCGAAGGTCACTGGGTTTTTAGGCAGTGGGGGCAAACCATCCCCAATTTCAAAGAGTGAAGCAGAAAGAATTATGCATCAGGTCCAAGAGGGGATTGATCGACCAAAGCCAATGATTTCTTTCGAGGTTGGGGAGCAGGTTCGTGTCTCGGACGGGCCTTTCAGTTCGTTCAATGGCCTTGTAGAAGAAGTAGATGAAGAAAAATCTAGGATTAAGGTTTCTGTTTCGATATTTGGCCGCGCAACACCGGTTGAACTCGAGTATGCCCAGGTGGAGAAGCTGTAATAGATGTTCGTCATAGGTGTTTTACAATTTGATAGACTGTGGGAGGCAAGCCATCGCCTGACCACAAACCTTGGGAAGGACTAAGGAATATAATGGCAAAAAAAATAGAAGGTTATGTTAAACTCCAAGTTCCCGCAGGCCAGGCAAATCCGTCCCCGCCCATAGGACCCGCGTTGGGTCAAGCGGGCCTTAATATTATGGAATTTTGCAAGGCTTTCAATGCTCAGACACAGAACGAGCAGCAGGGTATACCTATACCAACTGTTATAACCGTGTTTGCGGATAAGAGCTTCACTTTTGAAACTAAGATGCCGCCGGCGTCACACTTTATAAAAGAGGCTGCAAAGGTCCAAAAAGGGTCGGGTGAAGCCGGTCGCAATGTGGCTGGTTCAGTTTCCATGGCCCAGCTGAGAGAGATAGCAGAAAAAAAGATGAGCGACCTCAATGCGTATGACGTGGACTCGGCGAGCCGAATGTTGGCGGGTTCTGCTCGTTCCATGGGTATAGAGGTCACTGGAGATTAATTATGGCTTTTGGGAAACGACTTAAAAATATTGCAGATAAAATCGACAGAAATCACGATTATTCGCTTTCAGACGCCGTAAAGCTAGTTAAAGAAAATGCCACTGCTAAATTTGATGAGACCGTCGAAGTGGCGATGAACTTAGGTGTTGATCCGCGGCATGCTGATCAGATGGTGCGTGGCATGGTTCAGCTTCCACACGGCACCGGAAAAACTATTCGGGTTGCTGTATTTGCGAGAGGCGATAAGGCTGAGGAAGCTAAAGCAGCTGGCGCGGATATAGTTGGCGCTGAAGACCTTGCTGAGAAAATAGAGGCAGGGGAGATTAACTTTGATCGTTGTGTATCGACCCCTGATTTAATGCCCGTTGTAGGGAAGTTGGGAAGGGTTTTGGGCCCTAAAGGTCTTATGCCAAATCCAAAATTAGGGACTGTAACTCAAGATGTCACAGAAGCAGTGCAAGGCGCAAAAGGTGGGCAAGTAGAGTTTCGCGTTGAAAAAGCCGGCTTGATCCATGCCGGAGTTGGAAAGGCGAGTTTTGAGGAAAAAGCCCTTTCGGAAAATGTGTCTGCACTCGTAAATGCGGTTAGTCGTTCAAAACCGAGTGGCGCAAAAGGAACATTCATTAAGCGAGTTTCGATCAGTTCAACCATGGGGCCTGGCATTAAGTTGGATGTCTCGGCCGTATTGGGGGCTGGAGAAAGCTGAGCTTATAAACAGATTCCAGTGTTAGCTATGACGAATTGTCGGTGAACACTGGTTTTGCGGGCTAAAAATTTATTTTGGTCCGTCCTGTCCGAGACTACAGGTGTGCTCATTTTATTGAGTGCTTAAAGGGTAAACCAACCTGTATAGATGGGGTGCAAAAAGCGGTTTGATTTCTTTCATGGTAATCGGGCGTGGCTTGGACTTCTGGGGCAGTCATTCGGTTCCATCAAATTTAAGGTGGGACTGTTGTAACGGGACCTTTCCCATAATGGTAGAGGTCATAATGCAAGGAGAGTTGGCTTGGATCGATTACAGAAAGAAGAGCTGGTTAAAACGCTTAATGGGGTGTTTGACTCCGCAAATTTGGTTGTTGTCACCCGTCCTTCGGGTTTAACAGTGGCTGAATCGACGGAACTACGTGCTCGGATGCGTGAGGCTGGAGCTTTGTTCAAAGTCACTAAAAACAGGCTCACTCGTCTCGCGCTCAGGGGAACGCGTTTTGAACCCCTGTCGGACCTTTTTGTCGGGCCGACGGCAATCGCTTACTCCGAAGATCCTATTATTGCTGCTAAAGTGGCAGTGAAATTCGCTGATGATAATGAAAAATTAGAAATCATAGGCGGTGGTCTTTTTGATCAAATATTGGATGCCGGAGAAGTAAAGAATCTCGCGAAATTGCCGTCACTTGATGAATTGCGTGGCAAGATTGTTGGGGTGCTAAATGCCCCAGCGACGAAGATTGCCGGAGTGCTGCAGGCACCCGGGGCTCAGCTTGCTCGTGTCCTGCAGGCCCGTGCTTCTCAGGACGAGGCGGCTTGAGTTTACTTAAAATTATTAACGCTTGAATAGCCAGGAGAATAAAATGGCAGATCTTGATAAAATTGTTGATGACTTATCCTCACTTACCGTTCTTGAGGCGGCAGAGCTGAGTAAAATTCTTGAAGAAAAATGGGGCGTATCTGCGGCTGCACCTGTTGCTGTTGCTGCTGCAGGCGTCGCGGCAGACGGTGGTGGAGATGCAGCTGCTGAAAAAGATGAATTTGATGTCGTTCTCACTGGGTTCGGTGACAAAAAGATAAATGTCATTAAAGAAGTTCGTGGGGTTACGGGATTGGGCCTCAAAGAAGCTAAAGACCTTGTCGAGGGTGTGCCCAAGGCTTTAAAAGAAGGGGTGTCAAAGGATGAAGCAGAGGAAATCAAAACTAAGCTTGAAGAAGCAGGCGCTACTGTCGAAATAAAATAATAGTGCGGCTTTTGTATCAATTTGGGTTTGTTGGAAAGGGCGGTTCCCTACCCCCAATCCAACAACCTTTTGATTATATGAAGAAACGGGTGATAGATCGAAACCCGTCGTTATCAGTCAGTTATTCCCGCCCATCGCGATAAAGAGGTAATTATGGCCATCAAGTCGTTTACACAGCGCAAGCGTATTCGAAAAAGTTTCGGTAGGATCCATGAAGTGGCACCGATGCCAAACCTTATAGAGGTGCAGAAGGCGTCCTATGATCAGTTTTTGCAAATCAACATCCCGGTAAAAGATCGAACCAGTTCTGGTTTGCAAGCTGTTTTTGAATCGGTTTTTCCTATCCGTGATTTTTCCGAAAATGGCACGCTTGAATTTGTAAGCTATGAGCTTGAAGAGCCAAAATATGATGTTGATGAGTGCCAACTCAGGGGAATGACCTACGCGGCCCCGCTCAAGTTGACGCTGCGTTTGGTTGTGTTCGATACAGATGAAGATACCGGGGCTCGTTCCATCAGGGATATCAAAGAACAAGATGTCTACATGGGTGATATGCCCCTTATGACAGATAATGGCACTTTTGTAGTCAATGGTACTGAGCGGGTAATCGTATCACAAATGCACAGATCACCCGGTGTATTTTTCGATCACGATAGGGGGAAGACTCATTCATCGGGAAAGCTTTTGTTTGCAGCCAGGGTAATACCCTACAGAGGTTCATGGCTCGACTTCGAGTTTGATGCAAAAGACCTTGTGTATGTTAGAATTGATCGCCGAAGAAAATTGCCGGTCTCGACCCTACTGATGGCATTGGATTCCAAGGAAACTGCTGAAGAGAGAGAACGGCTGCTCGAAACGGGAGAAGTTATCTCCGCGGAACAAGCGGTCGGAATGACTGCAGAAGAAATTTTTGATTATTTTTATGGGAAGGTCACGTTTACACGCATTAAAGAGGGTTGGAAGGTGCCTTTCGACGAGGATGCTTACCGCGGAACAAGGCTAAGCAAAGATCTTGTCGATGCGAGATCGAGAAAAGTCGTTGCGGAAGAGGGTACCAGAATGACCCCGCGCGTGATTCGAGAACTTTCGGAAAAAGGATTTAAAGATCAGCTGTTGGGTTTAGATGACTTAGTCGGGCGCTACCTTGCAGAGGATATCGTAAACTCTAAAACTGGGGAAATTTTTGCTGAAGCCGGCGATGAGCTGACCCTTGAGTATGATAAAGAAGGGGAAATAGAGGGAGGCACTTTAAAAGTCCTCTTGGACGCACAAATTTCAGAAATTCCGACCTTGGCAATAGGAGAAAATGCAAGCGGTCCATACATTCGCAATACCCTCGTTGCGGATAAAAATTTCTCGCGAGTTGAGGCTTTGATGGATATCTACCGGGTCATGCGGCCAGGAGAACCTCCGACCCCGGATACTGCCGAGGCAATGTTTAATAGCTTATTTTTTGATGCGGAGCGTTATGATCTGTCATCCGTCGGACGTGTTAAAATGAACGCGCGACTAAGCCAAGAGACCGAGGACACCGTGAGGGTTCTCCGAAAGGAAGACATCCTATCAGTCGTTAAAATAATGGTCGATTTAAAAGACGGTCGAGGAGAAATCGATGACATCGATCATCTTGGCAATCGACGAGTAAGATCCGTCGGTGAGCTGATGGAAAATCAATATCGAGTTGGCTTACTTAGGATGGAACGGGCAATCCGCGAACGGATGAGTTCCGTGGAATTGGACTCGGTTATGCCGCAAGACCTAATTAATGCCAAACCTGCCGCCGCTGCGGTAAGGGAGTTTTTTGGATCATCCCAACTATCTCAGTTTATGGATCAAACCAATCCACTCAGTGAAATCACTCATAAACGACGGTTGTCTGCTCTTGGGCCTGGTGGGTTGACCCGTGAAAGAGCGGGGTTCGAGGTTCGCGATGTGCATCCGACACATTATGGGAGGATTTGCCCCATTGAAACGCCGGAGGGACCTAATATCGGCTTGATTAACTCGTTGGCGACTTATGCACGGGTAAATCAGTACGGGTTTATCGAAACTCCTTACCGGTGTGTGGAAGAAGGTAAGGTTAAGGATGAAGTAGTCTATCTCTCAGCGATTGAAGAGGGCCGCTACACCATTGCTCAGGCAAATGCACCGCTGGACGCGGATGGCAAGTTTCTTGAAGAGCTGGTAAGTTGTCGAGCGCACGGCGAATTTATCGTCGCTCGACCACAAGATATTGAATATATTGACGTATCACCTAAGCAATTAGTCTCTGTCGCTTCTGCTCTTATTCCTTTTCTCGAAAATGATGATGCTAACAGAGCGCTTATGGGCTCGAATATGATGCGTCAAGCTGTGCCACTGGTCCGGGCTGAAGCCCCCCTAGTCGGTACCGGGATGGAGGAGTCAGTGGCTCGTGGGTCCGGTGCTGCTATAGTGGCCAGGCGAACTGGCGTCGTTGATCAAATCGACGGGACGCGCATCGTAATTAGGGCTACTGAGGAAGTGGACCTCGCTGCGCCCGGAGTTGATATCTACACATTAAGGAAATTTCAGCGTTCTAACCAAAATACCTGCATTAACCAACGTCCGTTAGTTAAGGTGGGTGATAACGTTGTGGCAGGTGATATCATTGCTGATGGCCCTTCAACAGAGCTTGGAGAACTAGCACTTGGTCGAAATGTGTTGGTCGCGTTCATGGCTTGGAACGGTTATAACTTTGAGGATTCCATATTAATTTCAGAGCGAATAGCGCAGGATGACGTTTTCACCTCGATCCATATTGAAGAATTTGAAATTATGGCGAGAGATACGAAACTTGGCCAAGAAGATATAACGCGGGACATACCCAATGTTGGCGAGGAAGCGCTGAAAAATCTCGATGAAGCTGGCATTGTTTACATTGGCGCTGAAGTTGGACCCGGTGATGTTTTGGTTGGAAAGGTCACGCCTAAGGGTGAAAGCCCCATGACGCCTGAAGAAAAATTACTGCGTGCAATATTTGGCGAGAAGGCATCTGATGTACGAGATACCTCACTCCGGCTTCCTCCTGGAGGTACTGGCACAGTGGTTGAGGTCCGCGTATTTTCTCGGAGGGGCGTTGACAAAGATGAGCGGACTCTAGCCATTGAACGCGAGGAAATTGAGCGTTTGGCGAAAGACCGTGATGACGAACTTGCGATTCTAGAAAGGAGCTTCGGTCAAAGGGTAGGGGACTTACTTAAGAACCAAACCATTGTTACTGGTCCAAAGGACTGCAAGGAGGGAGCGCGCGTTACGCAATCAATATTGGATACACTAACAGCTCGGCAACTTGGGCAAATAGTTGTCAAGAATGACAAGATAATGGCCAATTTAGAGGTTACCAAGCAGCAATTTTTAGAGAGCGAAAACCGCCTGCAAGCTCGTTTCGAAGACAAAGTGGATAAGGTCGAAGGTGGTGATGAACTTCCCCCAGGCGTGATGAAAATGGTTAAAGTTTTTGTCGCTGTCAAAAGAAAATTACAGCCCGGTGACAAAATGGCAGGCCGACATGGTAACAAAGGGGTAATTTCTCGGATTGTACCTATGGAGGATATGCCGTACCTAGAGGATGGGACGCCGGTCGATGTCGTTTTAAACCCGCTTGGTGTACCGTCAAGAATGAATGTAGGGCAAATTTTAGAGACCCATCTGGGCTGGGCCTCCGCCGGCATTGGGCGGCAGATCGGCGCCATGGTTGATGAAGTGGTTCAGGACGGTAATCTATCCAAATTACGTGATCTGCTGCAAACTGTTTACGGCGATAAGGTTGCAGCATCTGACATAAAAGCATTAAGCGATGAAGAGATTATCGAACTCTGCTCGAACTTGCGAAAGGGAGTCCCAATGGCGACCCCAGTATTTGATGGCGCTCGTGAACCAGACATCAATCAAATGCTGGAAATGGCGGGTGTTAGTGTGTCCGGCCAGGAGATTCTTCGTGATGGAAGAACGGGCGAAAAATTTGATCGTCCAGTTACAGTTGGGTACATATACATGCTTAAGCTCCATCATCTTGTTGATGATAAAATACACGCCAGGTCCATAGGTCCTTATAGTCTTGTTACGCAGCAGCCTCTCGGTGGCAAGGCCCAATTTGGAGGACAACGCTTTGGAGAGATGGAAGTATGGGCCCTGGAGGCCTACGGTGCTGCCTATACCTTGCAGGAGATGCTAACAGTGAAATCTGATGACGTGTCTGGTAGGACAAAAGTCTATGAAGCGATAGTGCGTGGGGATGATACGTTCGAAGCAGGTATTCCTGAGTCCTTCAATGTTTTAATTAAGGAATTAAAGTCTCTGGGATTAAACGTTGAACTAGAAAACCAAGATGCGAATTGACCTAATTGGTTGGAATTCTGAACTTAATTTTTTTACTATGTTGTAGGGCGTAAAGTTCCTATCTCCAGGAGTGGTTAGATGAACGAATTAACGAATATTTTTGGCCAGGTCAGCACAGAGGAATCCTTTGACCAAATCCGGATCTCAATAGCTAGTCCGGAACGCATACGTTCTTGGTCGTTTGGAGAGATAAAAAAACCAGAAACCATCAATTACAGGACTTTTAAACCAGAGAGAGACGGTTTGTTTTGCGCAAGGATTTTTGGTCCTGTCAAGGACTACGAATGTCTGTGTGGTAAATACAAACGAATGAAGTTTCGTGGTATTATCTGTGAAAAGTGTGGCGTGGAAGTGACGCTTAGCAAAGTGCGTCGAGATCGGATGGGACATATTGAGTTAGCATCGCCGGTTGCTCACATTTGGTTTCTTAAGTCTTTGCCTAGTCGAATTGGGTTGCTCCTTGATATGACACTCAAGGACATCGAGAGAATACTATATTTCGAGAATTATGTGGTCGTTGATGCGGGAATGACTTCCCTAGCTGACCGACAGCTCCTCTCTGAAGATGAGTATCTTGACGCTCAGGATGAATTTGGAGAAGACAACTTTACAGCTATGATTGGTGCAGAAGCCGTTCAACTTTTGTTATCAGAGATTGAATTGGAGGAAGAGCTCGAAGTAATTAGATCGGAGTTTCGTGAAACCGGGTCTGAGGCTAAGAGAAAGAAATTAGTCAAACGTCTCAAGTTGATAGAGGCCTTCATAGAGTCGGGTTCAAGGCCCGAATGGATGATATTGGAAGTCGTTCCCGTAATTCCGCCTGAGCTCCGTCCACTGGTACCCCTAGATGGGGGTAGATTCGCCACCTCAGATTTAAATGATTTGTACAGGCGAGTGATTAATAGAAATAACCGGCTAAAGAGATTAATTGAGCTTCGCGCGCCTGATATCATCGTTAGGAATGAGAAAAGGATGTTACAAGAATCTGTCGACGCATTATTCGATAATGGTCGACGGGGGCGGGTTATAACTGGAGCAAATAAGAGGCCATTAAAATCCCTCTCAGACATGTTGAAAGGCAAACAAGGACGCTTTCGCCAAAACCTTCTGGGGAAACGAGTGGACTACTCCGGGCGTTCGGTTATTGTGGTGGGCCCAGAGCTCATGCTGCATCAATGTGGTCTCCCCAAGAAAATGGCATTAGAGCTATTTAAGCCGTTCATCTATTCAAAACTTGAGTTATATGGGATGGCCGGAACTATCAAGGCAGCCAAAAGGTTGGTGGAAAACGAACGTCCTGAAGTCTGGGATATCCTTGAAGAGGTTATAAGGGAACACCCGGTTATGTTGAACCGGGCGCCTACACTCCACAGGCTTGGGATCCAAGCATTTGAACCAGTTTTAGTAGAGGGTAAGGCTATTCAGCTCCATCCCCTCGTTTGCACGGCCTTTAACGCGGATTTTGATGGGGATCAAATGGCGGTCCATGTTCCACTGTCATTGGACGCCCAGCTTGAAGCTCGTGTTTTGATGATGTCTACGAACAACATCCTCAGCCCAGCCAATGGAAAGCCGATTATTGTGCCTTCTCAGGACATAGTGCTGGGGCTTTACTATATGACGTTGGAGAGAGAAGGTGAGCCTGGTCAAGGTTCAATTTTCAGTTCTCTAGGGGAATTAGATGCAGCCCTTGAAGCAGGTGCGGTAACACTCCATACCAAAATCCAGGTTCGACTGCAGACCACTGATGAAGCTGGTAACCTTATTACACGTAGGATTGAGACGACCCCGGGTCGTGCAATGGTAATGGACTTAGTTCCGAAAATGCCTGGTGTCGATATGGAAATATGTAATCGGCTTCTAACCAAGCGGGAGATCTCTGACGCAATAGATTTCGTTTATCGGCATTGTGGTCAAAAGTCGACAGTTCTTTTTGCTGACCACGTTATGGCTCTGGGTTTCAAGAATGCTTGTCTATCGGGTATTTCCTTCGGGAAAGACGATCTAATTATACCAAGGGCGAAGGAAACGCTGGTTGCCTCGGCGCAAGCAAAGGTAAAAGAATATGAGCAACAGTACCTCGATGGTCTGATTACCCAAGGTGAGAAATACAATAAAGTTGTGGACGTCTGGTCAGAGTGCACCGACCAAGTTGCTGATGAAATGATGGGTGAAATATCCTCTGTTTCGGACGAAAAAAATATAAACTCAGTATTTATGATGGCGGACTCTGGAGCCCGTGGATCTGCTGCCCAGATGAAACAACTTGCTGGAATGAGAGGCCTTATGGCAAAGCCTTCAGGTGAGATTATCGAGACCCCAATAATTTCAAACTTTAAGGAGGGGCTCACGGTTTTGGAGTACTTTAACTCATCACACGGTGCAAGGAAGGGTTTGGCGGATACAGCACTTAAAACGGCTAATTCTGGATATTTGACCCGGAGGCTCGTCGATGTGGCACAGGATTGTACGATTATTGAAGAGGATTGTGGAAGTAAACTTGGTCTGAGTGTGAAGGCTGTAATGGAAGGCGGAGAGATTATTGAGCCACTGTCAGAACGTATTTTGGGCAGGTTCGCGGCGACTGATATCTTAGATCCCGTTGGGGGCAAAACCCTTCTAGAATCAGGGGTTATGATCGAAGAACAGCATATTCCAGTTATTGAGCAGGCTGGGGTTGAAGAAGTTCATATCCGTTCGGTACTGACTTGCAATACAAAGATCGGTGTCTGCGCCAAGTGTTATGGACGAGATCTAGCCCGCGGGACGCCCGTGAATATAGGGGAGGCAGTCGGAATCATAGCTGCTCAATCTATCGGCGAGCCTGGAACCCAACTTACTATGAGAACCTTTCATATTGGTGGTGCAGCCCAGCGTGGAGCTGAGCAATCAAGCATAGAGGCCGACTTTTCGGGGGTTGTTGAGGTCAGAAATCGTAACGTTGTACAAAATTCTGACGGCGCCACGTTGGTTATGGCCAGAAATACAGAGATAGCATTGATCGATGAGTCTGGACGAGAACGTGCAGTGTATCGCGTGCCTTATGGAGCAAGGTTGGAGAGTGATCAAGGTTCTAAAGTCAAAGCTGGGGATAAGCTTGCCTCATGGGATCCCTATACTCTTCCAATTATCACCGAGAAAGGAGGTATTGTGAACTTTGTTGACCTTCTGGATGGGGTGTCCATGTCGGAGGTTGTCGATGAAGCGACCGGCATTTCATATAAAAAAGTTATTGATTGGAAACAGCAGCCAAAGGGAAGTGAACTGAGACCCAGGATTACCTTGAGGGATGCAGATGGCGAAGTGATTGAGCTGGAGAATGGCACAGAAGCCCGTTACTTTATGTCTGTGGATGCCATTTTATCTGTTGAAGCAGGTTCTGAGGTGAAACCTGGGGAGGTCCTTGCTCGAATCCCCAGAGAATCGAGTAAAACTCGAGATATTACAGGGGGACTGCCGCGGGTAGCGGAGTTATTTGAGGCCCGTAAACCTAAAGATTTTTCGATAATCTCTGAAATCGACGGTCGGGTTGAATTTGGTAAAGATTACAAGGCAAAGAGAAGGATTGTTGTCCATCCCCCCGAAGGTGAAGGCGATCCAGTGGAACATCTAGTCCCCAAAGGGAAGCACATAAACGTTCAGGAGGGGGACATGGTAAAGAAGGGTGACTATCTTATGGATGGTAATCCCGTCCCTCACGATATACTACGAGTGTTAGGTGTTTCCGAACTCGCAAATTACCTAATAGATGAGATTCAGGACGTCTACAGGCTCCAGGGTGTCAAGATTAATGACAAGCACATAGAGGTAATAGCTCGTCAAATGCTCCAGAAAGTGGAAGTTACGGATCCTGGCGACTCGACCTATCTAGCCGGAGAACTGGTTGATCGGGAGGAATTCGACGCGGCGAATGCGAAGCTGAAAGCTAGTAAGCAAAAATTAATGGAATCCGAGCCAACTCTTCACGGTATTACCAAAGCTGCTTTACAAACTAAGTCATTTATTTCAGCTGCTTCTTTCCAAGAGACAACTCGTGTTCTCACAGAAGCCTCGGTTTCGGGAAAGCGAGATGATTTAAGAGGGTTAAAGGAGAATGTAATCGTTGGCCGCCTGATACCCGCGGGAACCGGCTCTTACCTCAACAAGATGAAAAGGGTTGCCCATGAGCGGGACTTAGCAACCATGAATGAGCTTGCAGCCAAACGAGATGCAAATAAGGCCCTGTCTGAAAGCTTGGACAGTAATGTATAGTCCAGGAGATAGAAATGTCTAAAGCTCATTTTGCTTTGTTAACTCAATACATTTATTCTAAAAAGAGCGATTTCGGAGGCCAAAATCCAGCCAGTTAAAAAAACCATAATTTGTGTTGACGTGAATTGCCTCCACCACTATATTTCGCGCCTCTTTGGGAGCTGGTGGTAGGAGAACAACCTAGACGCAGCTTCTAGGAACAACGAGTTTGAAATTTTAGATATCGGCCGTGTTGCACGGTTCACACCTCCGGGTAAGGCATCTAATCCTTTCGCGGCGGTTTCGTGTAGCCGGTCATTTATTTGATGAGGTCCATGTGCCAACAGTAAACCAATTGATACGGAAGCCAAGAAAACCAAAGATCGCGCATAACAAGGTTCCTGCTATGGAAGCTTGTCCTCAAAAGCGTGGTGTATGTACCCGTGTTTATACGACTACGCCGAAGAAGCCTAACTCAGCGCTTCGGAAAGTGGCCCGGGTCAGGCTGACAAATGGTTTTGAGGTAACGAGCTATATACCTGGTGAAGGCCATAATCTCCAAGAGCACTCAGTCGTTATGATACGTGGCGGACGGGTGAAAGATTTGCCAGGTGTGAGGTACCACGTGGTGAGAGGTGTGTTGGACACTCAAGGGGTTGGGGACCGGCGCCAGCGCCGATCAAAGTATGGTTCAAAGCGGCCTAAGTAGTAAGTGAGAGAGTGATATGTCAAGACGTCGCGCAGCAGAGAAACGGGAAATCATACCAGACGCTAAGTTTGGTGATCCGGTTGTCGCAAAATTTATAAACTGTCTTATGGTACAGGGAAAAAAATCAGCGGCTGAGAGGATAGTTTACAGCGCGTTGGATACGATAAACAGTCGCAGCGGTCAGGACTCTCTTAGTTTGTTTCATGACGCCCTAGATAACGTAAAGCCATCGGTAGAAGTTAGATCGCGGAGAGTTGGTGGGGCAACCTATCAGGTTCCTATGGAAGTGCGTCCGAATAGGCGGCAAGCTTTGGCGATTAGGTGGATTATAGACACTGCGAGAGGCCGCTCTGAGAATACCATGACGGAAAGGTTGTGTAATGAGTTGCTTGACGCCGCTAATAACCGGGGTTCTGCAGTAAAGAAACGCGAGGATACTCATCGCATGGCGGAAGCCAACAAGGCTTTCTCTCATTATCGTTGGTGATCACTGGTAATTTTTCTGAGAGTTAAAGATGGCACGTAAGACCCCAATAGATCGTTATCGAAATATCGGTATCATGGCGCACATTGATGCGGGAAAAACTACGACTACCGAACGGGTATTGTATTACACAGGCCGGGCCTACAAAATTGGAGAAGTGCACGAAGGCACCGCGACTATGGATTGGATGGAGCAAGAGCAGGAACGAGGGATTACTATTACCTCTGCCGCTACAACCTGTTTTTGGAATGACCATCGAATAAATATTATTGATACCCCAGGCCATGTTGATTTTACCATTGAGGTGGAGAGATCACTTAGGGTTTTGGATGGTGCGGTGGCTGTATTTGATGCTGTGTCGGGTGTAGAACCTCAGTCTGAGACTGTTTGGCGGCAGGCTGATAAATATGGAGTGCCCCGTATTTGTTTTGTAAATAAGATGGATCGTATAGGGGCGGATCTTTTTAACACTGTCGAAATGATTGTGGATCGCCTCGGGGCTGCACCTCTCGTGTTGCAGTTGCCTATAGGCTCTGAGTCTGATTTCGCTGGCGTTATAGATTTGGTTAAAATGAAGGCTATTGTTTGGCAAGAAGAGAGCTTGGGCGCCGCTTTTGATTTGGTGGATATTCCAGCCGAATTACAGGAACAGGCTGATGAATATCGCGAGAAACTTGTTGAGATGGCGGTTGAACAAGATGACGCCGCGATGGAGTCTTATTTGGATGGAATGGAGCCTTCTGAAGAGGTTCTAAAAAAATGTATCCGTCTTGGCACAAATTTGGGATCTTTCGTTCCTGTTCTTTGTGGTACTGCTTTTAAGAACAAGGGGGTGCAGCCGCTTCTCGATGCTGTCGTCGATTATTTGCCTTCCCCAGTTGATGTTGAAGCGATCAAGGGTGTTAAAGTCGGCTCTGACGAGGAGATTAGACGCGCCAATAGCGACGACGAGCCTTTCTCGGCCTTGGCGTTTAAGGTAATGACAGATCCTTTCGTGGGGTCGCTAACGTTTATAAGGATATATTCCGGGGTTTTAGCTGGTGGTGGCTCTTTACTTAATTCAGTAAAAGACAGCAGAGAGCGGGTCGGTCGTATTTTGGAAATGCATGCCAATTCTAGAGAAGATGTAGAAGAGGCGCGTGCAGGTGATATTGTGGCTCTCGCGGGTTTGAAGGGCACAACAACAGGCGATACGCTGTGCGACACGGGAAGTCCGGTCATCCTTGAAAGGATGGAGTTTCCTGATCCGGTAATTGAGGTAGCCGTAGAGCCTAAAACCAAGAGTGACCAAGAAAAAATGGGGGTCGCTCTTAATCGGCTGGCACAGGAAGATCCATCGTTTCGGGTTTCAACCGATTTCGAGAGTGGTCAAACGGTTATAAAAGGGATGGGCGAGCTTCATCTAGATATTCTTGTAGACCGGATGAAACGAGAATTTAAAGTCGACGCTAATGTTGGTGCTCCGCAGGTAGCTTACCGAGAGACCATCGGAAAAATGGCCGAAATCGATTATACCCATAAAAAACAAACGGGAGGTGCCGGTCAGTTCGCTCGGATAAAATTAATTTTTGAGCCAGGCGAGCCTGGTTCAGGAGTTACATTCGAAAGCTCAGTCGTAGGCGGTTCTGTTCCTAAAGAGTATATACCTGGCGTCGAAAAGGGGTTGATGAGCGCAGCAGAAACTGGTGTCTTGGTTGGTTTTCCAATGATCGACTTGAACATCCGACTTGTCGATGGCGCCTCTCATGATGTGGACTCCTCGGTTATGGCTTTTGAAATCGCATCTAGGGCGGCGTTTAGGGAGGGGGTCGTGAAGGCGTCTCCAAAACTCCTCGAGCCTATGATGCGGGTTGAAGTGGTAACCCCGGAAGAATATTTGGGGGATATTATAGGGGATTTGAATAGTCGCCGAGGAAGCGTAACCAGCATGGACACTCGGGCTAATGCTAATGTCGTGAACGCGATGGTGCCCCTAGCTAACATGTTTGGTTATGTGAATAACCTTAGATCTATGAGCCAGGGTAGAGCTCAGTTCACGATGTTTTTTGATCATTATGAGCAGGTGCCCCAGGCAGTAGCAGAAGAAGTCAAGGCAAAGCTCGCTTGAGTGGTGGAAGTAAGGACGGTATTGGAGATTAAAGATGGCGAAAGAAAAGTTTGAGCGGACAAAGCCGCACTGCAATATTGGAACAATTGGTCACGTGGACCATGGTAAGACGTCTTTAACGGCAGCGATCACGAAAACGCTTGCTGAGTCTGGGGGTGCGGACTTTAAGGCGTATGATGAGATTGATAACGCGCCGGAAGAGCGGGAACGTGGTATAACGATTGCTACGGCGCATGTTGAATATGAGACAGATAACCGTCACTACGCGCATGTTGATTGCCCTGGTCACGCGGACTACGTGAAGAACATGATCACGGGTGCGGCGCAAATGGATGGCGCGATTTTGGTTGTTTCTGCGGCTGATGGCCCAATGCCTCAAACCAGAGAGCATATACTTTTGGCGCGTCAGGTTGGGGTTCCGGCGATTGTTGTGTTTCTGAATAAAGTTGACCAAGTTGATGATGAAGAACTTCTAGAGCTCGTTGAGCTAGAGGTTCGCGAGTTGTTGTCTTCATATGAGTTTCCTGGCGACGATATCCCTGTGATTAAGGGGTCTGCGCTTGCAGCTCTTGAAGACAGCGATGAGGCTACGGGCAAGAATGCAATTCTTGAGTTGATGGCAGCGGTAGATGACTATATTCCTCAGCCGGAGCGTCCTAAGGATCAGGCATTTTTGATGCCGATCGAAGATGTTTTCTCTATTTCAGGTCGAGGTACTGTTGTTACTGGCCGTGTTGAGCGTGGTATTGTTAATGTTGGAGATGAGGTTGAGATTGTTGGTCTCAAGGATACCTCAAAAACGGTTGTTACCGGGGTAGAGATGTTCCGCAAGCTTCTCGACCAGGGCGAAGCCGGAGATAACATTGGTGCGCTGCTTCGCGGTGTTGATCGTGAGGCTGTTGAGCGTGGCCAGGTGTTGGCGAAGCCTGGTTCGATTACCCCGCATACAAAATTTAAAGCTGAGGCCTACATTCTTACCAAGGAAGAAGGTGGACGTCATACTCCGTTTTTCTCGAATTATCGTCCTCAGTTTTATTTCCGTACTACAGATGTTACCGGCGCGGTTGGCCTGCCCTGATGGCACGGAAATGGTTATGCCTGGGGATAATGTGACGATGGACGTTGAGCTTATTCAGCCAATTGCAATGGACGAAGGGTTGCGCTTCGCAATCAGAGAGGGCGGACGTACTGTCGGTGCCGGAGTCGTCGCATCTATCGCTGGATAGGTGTTAAACGGTTTAGTTTAGAAAGGTAACAGGATGGATAGCCAAAACATCCGGATTAGATTGAAAGCCTTTGATCACAGGGTTTTAGATCAATCTGCACACGAGATCGTTAATACCGCGAGAAGAACCGGGGCCCGGGTAAGAGGGCCGGTGCCTCTACCCTCTAGGCTTGAAAAATTTACGGTGTTGAGATCGCCACATATTGATAAGAAGTCACGGGAACAATTCGAGATTCGGACTCATAAGAGGCTATTGGATATCGTAGATCCCACTCCTCAGACGGTTGATGCGTTAATGAAGTTAGACCTGGCTTCTGGGGTCGATGTCGAGATAAAACTTTAGGGATTTGTTATGCGTACAGGGCTCATAGCGCAGAAGTTGGGGATGACTCGTTTATTTACTGAGGAGGGGATTCATGTTCCTGTGACGGTTCTCAGTGTAGAGAAATGCGAGGTAACGGACGTAAAGACTGAGGACAAGCATGGGTACAGTGCGGTTCAGGTCGGTTGGGGCTCGGCCAAGCCAAATAGGGTTTCAAAACCGCTGAGGGGCCAATTTGCGAAGGCAAAAGTTGAGCCAAAAAGGCGTCTGGTTGAATTCAGGGTTAGCCCGGATGCTCTAATAGAAGTTGGAACGCAAATATCAGCAGAACATTTTCTCGTCGGTCAAAAAGTAGATGTTTCCGGTACCAGTATAGGGAAGGGGTTCGCTGGCGGTATGAAGCGGCATAATTTCGGGGGTTAGAAGCATCGCACGGGGTCTCTATTTCCCACAGGAGTCATGGCTCGACCGGAAATAGCCAAGATCCCGGAAAGGTATGGAAAGGCAAAAAGATGGCAGGCCACATGGGCGATGCCAAGAGGACCGTGCAAAATATCAAGGTCCACGCGGTGGATGCTGAAAGAGGTTTAGTCCTTGTCCGTGGATCTGTGCCCGGAGCCAAAGGGGGCTTTGTCCTTATATCTGATGCCTGCAAGGAGCCAATTCCAGAAAATGCACCGTACCCTTGTGGGTTGGTAAATTCTCCGGCTCCCCAAGAAAGCGACCAAGCGGTGGCTTCAGAGGCAGAGGCTGAGTCAAGCAGTCCCAACGCTGGCGGCAACGGGGAGTAAGTGGGATGCAATGCGACGTTTTAACTTTGGACAACAAAAAAGCTGGGTCAATAGATTTAGATGACAAGGTGTTCGGCGTAGAGGTTAAACAGGACGTCTTAGCGCGGGTTGTAAACTGGCAACTAGCAAAGAGGCGTTCTGGTAATCATAAAACCAAGGGTATCTCCGAAATAGCGGGGTCAACCGCTAAGCCATGGCGGCAGAAGGGTACTGGCAGGGCGCGCCAAGGGAGTAAACGAGCAACTCAGTGGAGAGGGGGGCAAACCGTATTTGGGCCGGTAGTCCGATCTCACGAATATCGCCTTAATAAAAAAGTGAGAAAATTGGGTCTCCGAACTGCCCTTTCTAGTAAAAAAGCAGATGGAAACCTAATCGTACTGGATGAGATTAGATTGCAATCTGTGAAGACTAAGGATCTATCTCAGCAGCTTTTGGCGCTCGGGATAAAAAAGGCCCTGGTGATCTCAGGGTTAGAGGTTGATCCTTCGTTTGCTCGGGCTGCCGCTAATATACCTCACCTTAATTTTTTGCCTCAACAGGGCGCAAATGTTTATGACATTTTGAAATCTGAGACGTTAATTCTTACTAAGGATGCGGTTACACTTTTAGTGGAGCGTTTAAAATGAGTGCTCGTCGTGAAAAGCCGGTAGTGGTTTCAAAAATTCAGGCTTATGACATGATCCTCTCTCCGGTCGTTACTGAAAAGTCGACCTTGGGTTCGGAATATAACCAGGTTACTTTCAAGGTAAAAATGGATGCAACGAAACCTCAAATTAAGTTGGCGGTAGAGGAAATATTCAACGTAAAGGTCAAGGCCGTTAATACCCTGAGGCAGCAAGGCAAGGTCAAGCGTTTTCGGGGCCGAATAGGTCGAAGGCCAGATTGCAAAAAAGCCATAGTGTCTCTCGTTGAGGGGGAAACAATCGACGTGACCTCGGGAATTTAAGACATGGCACTCAAGCAATATAAACCCAACACACCAGCCCAGCGTGGTTTGATTCTGATCGATCGAAGAGAACTCTGGAGTGGGAAACCGATCAAATCTCTTACCGAAGGTCTAAATAGTAAAGGCGGACGGAACAATGCAGGGAGAATTACAGTTCGCCACCGTGGTGGGGGGCACAAGAGAAGATATCGGTTGATAGATTTTAAGCGGCTCAAGCAGGGCGTGTCGGGAACCGTTGAACGGCTTGAATATGATCCGAATCGTTCGGCTTTTATTGCATTGATACGTTATGAGGATGGCGAGCAAGCTTATATTCTGGCGCCCCAGAGACTATCCGCGGGAGATCAAGTTGTTTCGGGGACAAGAGTGGATGTCAAACTTGGGAACGCGATGCCGATGGAGAATATTCCATTGGGCACAATTATTCACAACATAGAGATGAAACCCGGACGAGGGGGGCAGATTGCTCGCTCTGCGGGCAGTTACGCCCAATTGATTGGTAAAGATGCTGGATTTGCTCAACTCAGACTTAGCTCTGGGGAGGTCCGAATGGTCCCAGCCCGGTGTATGGCTACTGTGGGAGCAGTATCAAATTCTGATCACAAAAACCAAAATATGGGGAAGGCGGGCCGCAGTCGATGGTTGGGCCGACGCCCGTCAGTCAGGGGTGTTGCAATGAACCCTGTCGACCATCCCCATGGTGGCGGCGAAGGAAGGACTTCTGGCGGGCGGCATCCGGTGTCTCCATGGGGTGTTCCAACCAAAGGTAAAAAAACTCGAGGGAAGAAGGCGAGCGACAAATACATTATGCGTCGGCGTCGGAAGCGGTAAAGGAGATCATTTTGGCACGATCTGTTTGGAAGGGTCCGTTTGTAGACGGGTATTTGTTAAAGAAAGCGGAGACAGTGCGCGAATCTGGCCGGAAAGAGGTTATCAGGATGTGGTCTCGTAGGTCTGTGATTCTGCCACAATTCGTTGGCCTTACATTTGGGGTATATAATGGACAAAAGTTTATCCCTGTATTAGTGACGGAAAATATGGTCGGCCATAAGTTTGGAGAATTTTCTCCAACCAGGACTTACCGTGGTCACGGCGCAGATAAAAAAGCGAGGCGTGGTTGAAATGGGTAAGGACTCTAAGCCGAGGCGGTTACATGAAAGTGAGGCAAAAGCTTTTTCCAAATCTATTAGGATAAGCCCCCAAAAGCTCAACCTTGTTGCACAACTCATACGTGGAAAAGATGCGAATGCGGCCATGACGGCATTAAAGTTTTCTCGTCGGCGAGTTGCTGAAGACGTTAGCAAGGTGCTTTGGTCAGCAATCTCTAATGCGGAAAATAACCACCAGCTGGATGTGGATCGGCTTTATGTATCAGAAGCAACTGTTGGAAGGGCATTTGCCATCAAGCGGTTTAGGGCTAGAGCTCGGGGACGGGCAGCAAGTATAACCAAACCATTTAGTAATTTGACGGTTGTGGTCAAGGAAAGGGAAGATACCAAGTAATGGGACAGAAAGTTAATCCAGTTGGACTTCGTCTTGGCGTGAACCGAACCTGGGACTCTCGTTGGTATGCCAGTGATGAGTATGCTCAGTTGCTTCACGAGGACATCAAGTTACGAAAGTATCTATCCCAAAAATTGTCCCAGGCAGCAGTTTCCAAGATAGTGATCGAGCGCCCGGCGAAGAAAGCTCGTGTTACGATACACACCGCTCGTCCAGGCATAGTTATTGGAAGGAAGGGCGCCGACATAGAAAAATTACGCTTAGATCTCTCAAAAATGACAAGCAGTGATGTCAACATAAACATAGTAGAGATCCGAAAACCAGAGATCGATGCTACCTTGGTGGCGGAAAATATAGCACAACAGTTGGAGCGGAGAATAGCGTTTCGCCGTGCAATGAAGAGGGCGGTTCAGTCAGCTATGCGCCTAGGAGCGGAGGGTATCCGGATAAATTGTGGTGGCAGGCTAGGAGGCGCTGAAATTGCCAGGACAGAATGGTACAGAGAGGGAAGAGTTCCTCTTCACACGCTGCGCGCTGATGTTGATTACGGTACCGCCACGGCACAGACGACCTACGGTGCCTGTGGGGTAAAAGTATGGATATTTAAGGGTGAAGTACTGGCTCATGATCCGATGGCGCTCGACAAGCGTGCGATGGATCAGCAGCCAGCAAGGTAATGCTGGCTTTCCGAGGGATATTCTGAAAGGCAAAAAATTATGTTAGCGCCAAAAAGGACAAAATATAGAAAAGCCCATAAGGGGCGGATTCATGGAAATGCCAAGGGTGGTACTGATTTGAATTTCGGAGCCTTTGGTCTGAAGGCGCAAACGCCTGGGCGTATCACCGCCCGCCAGATAGAGGCCTCAAGGAGAGCAATAACTCGCCACATGAGGCGCGCAGGCCGAGTGTGGATCCGAATCTTTCCGGACGTTCCAGTGTCTCAGAAGCCCGCTGAAGTTCGGCAAGGCAAGGGAAAGGGTTCCCCCGAGTATTGGGCCTGCAGGGTTAAGCCGGGACGAATTATGTTTGAAGTCGATGGGGTTAATGAAGAAACGGCGCGGGTCGCGTTGGCCCTCGCCGCAGCAAAGCTGCCAATTCGGACCCGAGTAGTAAAAAGAATAGGTTCGGAGTAAAAGGGGGAAGAAATGAAGGCGTTAGACCTCAGAGTCCAAACACCGGACCAGCTCAAAGAACAGTTGGTCAGCTTAAAAAAAGAGTCGCTCAATTTGCGGTTCCAACGAGCAAGTGGCCAACTAGAGGGTACCGCTCGGATGAGAGCCGTCAAGAGAGACATAGCGCGTATTAACACTGTGCTGACCGAAAAACAGCACTCGTCAAACCAGGATTAGATTATGCCAAAAAGGGTATTGCAGGGGATTGTTGTGTCGGATAGTGCTGATCTGACGGTCTCAGTTAGAGTGGAACGAAGAATTAAACATCCTATCTATGGTAAATTCATTCGGCAATCGAAAAAATATGCGGCTCATGATCCTAGTAATCGGTTCAAGGTAGGCGACATGGTTAGGATTCAGGAGTGCAGGCCGCTATCAAAAACAAAACGGTGGGAGGTGCTGATAGACGGCGAATAGGCCTGTTCAGTTTTAGAGACCATGATTCAAGTTCAAACAAAGTTAGATGTAGCGGATAACTCGGGTGCGAGAAGTGTTCAGTGTATCCGGGTGTTGGGCGGTAGTCGTCGTCGTACGGCTTCAGTCGGAGACGTGATTGTTGTCACTGTGAAGGAAGCTATTCCCCGCGGACGGGTAAAAAAAGGCGATATCCATAGGGCAGTGATAGTTCGGACAGCCAAGGAAATCCAGCGTCCCGATGGATCAGCTATTCGTTTTGATCGAAATGCTGCGGTGTTGATAAACAATTCGGGCGAACCGATTGGTACCCGGATTTTTGGTCCTGTTACAAGAGAATTGAGAGACCGGTCATATATGAAGATAATTTCCCTTGCACCCGAGGTCTTGTAAAATGAAAAACAGGTCAATAAAAAAATACCGTAAAGGTGATGACGTGATTGTGATCACCGGAAAAGATAAGGGTAAAACTGGAAGCGTGCTGAAAACTATACCTGCCACCGAGAGATTGGTGGTTCAGGGGGTAAATGTTGTAAAGCGCCACACTCGGCCGACGCAAACAAACCCTGGAGGCATTGTTGAAAAAGAGGCCTCTATTCATGTTTCTAATGTCGCACATTTGGATCCGGATAGTAACAAACCTACGAGAGTTGGTTTTAAATTTCTAGAAGAAAACAAAAAGGTCCGCATCGCAAAGCGGTCCGGAGAAATGCTCGATTAAGGCGGAAAAAATGACGCGTTTATATGAACTATATAAGGATACTTTGCGAGAGGAACTAAAGGAAGAATTCGGTTACTCGAACGCAATGCAGATACCCAAGTTAATAAAAATAGTCGTGAATATGGGAGTGGGTGAAGCAGTTAACGACTCTAAAAAGGTTAACTCCGCCCAGAATGAATTAGCTTTGATTACTGGTCAAAAACCCGTGGTCATAAAGGCTAAAAAATCCGTTGCAACCTTCAAGTTGAGGGAGGGGATGCCTATTGGGTGTAAAGTAACACTTCGTCGTGGCCGAATGTATGAGTTTTTAGATCGTTTAATCAATGTAGCTCTACCTCAGGTCCGAGACTTTCGAGGGCTCTCAGGGAAAAGTTTTGATGGTAGAGGTAACTTTTCGATGGGTATACAAGAGCAGATTGTATTTCCGGAAATAAATTATGATCAAGTTGAAGAAATGAGAGGTATGGACATAGCTTTGGTGACCTCAGCGTCGACTGACAGAGAGGCCCTGGCATTGCTCAAGGGCTTCAACATGCCCATTAACTGAATTACAGGGTCTTGGAGGACTCAAATGGCAAAAAAAAGTGCAGTTGAAACAAACCGAAGGCGGATGGCATTAGCAAAGAAATTCGCTAAACGGCGCTCTTCCTTAAAGGCGCTCGCGAAAAATAGAGCGCTTTCTTCCGAAGAGAGATATTCGGCCCGATTAAAGCTTGCGGAACTGCCCAGAAATTCTTCTCCAGTACGGGTAAGAAATCGTTGTGAGGTGACTGGTCGGCCGCGGGCGTTTTATCGAAAGTTTCGTCTATCTCGGATTGCCCTAAGAGAAATGGCATCTCAGGGTTTAATACCGGGAATGACGAAGTCGAGTTGGTAATGAGGAGGTACCGCAGATGAGTTTAACAGATCCTCTGAGTGATTTGCTGACCCGAATAAGAAACGGGCAGCGCACATCTAAGAACGTAGTTGACAGCCCTAGCTCCAAGTTACGTGTCAATGTGTTGGATGCTCTTAAAAGAGAGGGCTATATTCGTGGATATTCGGTTGAAGAACTTCAAGGTAAGCGCGATCAGTTCCGTGTTCGCATAGAACTGAAGTATTACGAAGGGGAACCGGTTATCCGTGAAATCCACCGCGTTTCAAAACCTGGCAGAAGAGTTTATTCAAAAATTAAAGAGTTGTCGCCTGTATACAATGGTCTTGGGATTTCCATATTGTCCACACCAAAAGGGATACTTTCTGATGCGGAAGCTCGCGCCCAAAATGTTGGGGGCGAAGTCCTCTGCACAGTATTCTGATATTTTGCAAGGAGGTCTTAATGTCTAGAATTGGACAGAATCCAATCACAGTGCCGAGCGGTGTGGATATCAGTATCGTTGGCCAAAAAGTCACCGCAAAGGGGAAACTTGGGGAATTGAATCTGACACTGGTGGATGAAATTTCAATAGACCGGGAAGGTGACGTTTTGGTAGTAGCTCCTCGCGATGGAACCAAGCGCGCGAAAATGATGTGGGGAACCACGCGGAGCTTAGTTCAAAATATTGTTACTGGGGTCAGTGAAGGCTTTACGGTAAATATGGAAATTACAGGTGTTGGTTATCGGGCGGCGGTGCAGGGTTCAAACCTTATTCTCCAGCTGGGACACAGTCATGAGATAAGTTTTCCGATACCTGAGGGGATTTCGATGGCCTGCGAACGGCCAACCTCCATAGCGATAACCGGTCGAGATAAGCAACAAGTAGGTCATGTGGCCTCACAAATTAGAGCGTTTAGGCCCCCGGAGCCATACAAGGGTAAGGGAGTGCGTTATTCCAATGAATTTATATTGCGTAAAGAAGGCAAGAAAAAGTAGGGCGTCATGCTAAATACAAAAAAGCTCCGCGACCGTCGGCGGGATCGGCAGAGAATCAGGATTAAAAAGGTTGGCTCCGATAGGGCTAGACTTTCGGTTTTTCGTTCAAGTAAGAATATCTACGCGCAGATTATTAATGATGCCGTTGGAGGAACAATTACTTCCGCATCCTCACTGGAGAGTTCCATAAAAAGCTCGCACAAAACAGGCTCAAGTAAGGACGTCGCGGAAGCAGTCGGCAAATTGGTCGCACAGAGGGCTTCTGAAAAAGGCGTTAAGAAGGTCTATTTTGATCGTGGGGGCTACCTGTTCCACGGCCGGGTTAAAGCACTTGCAGATGCTGCGCGTGACGCTGGATTAGAGTTTTAAAGGGATTGATTATGGCAAAGGGACCTGAAAGTGGACAACGGAGAGAGCGCCGAAGTCGAGACAACCAAAACGAAGGTGATGATCTTTTAGATAGACTTGTCCATATCAATCGGGTGGCAAAAGTCGTTAAGGGCGGAAAGCGCTTTGGCTTCGCCGCTCTGGTCGTGGTCGGCGACTCCAAGGGTCGCGTCGGCTACGGTTCTGGTAAGGCCCGGGAGGTTCCAGAAGCTATTCGTAAGGCAACAGATCAAGCTAAGACAAGAATGGTTCGAATACCACTACGAGAAGGCCGAACTTTGCATCATGACGTGAAAGGTCGGTTTGGGGCCGGTAAAGTTATTTGCAGGGCGGCGCCCCCAGGAACAGGAATTATTGCTGGGGGGCCTATGAGAGCAGTCTTTGAATCTCTTGGGGTTCAGGATGTAGTGGCAAAATCTAACGGAACACAAAACCCTTATAATATGGTTAAGGCGACGATGGATGCACTCCAGCGATTACAATCGCCTAGAGCAGTGGCGTCTAGACGAGGTAAGAAGGTGTCTGAAATTTTGCCATCTAGAACAGTTAAAGGGGATAGACCGCAAAGCCAAGGAGTATCTGATGGCTGAAGAAAAAATAACTGTGACCCAGGTGCGAAGCCCCATAGGGCGTAGGTCAGATCAAAGAAAGACCCTAATCGGACTAGGTTTGAACAAAATTCGTCGGTCTCGTCAGCTTGAGGATACGCCAGCGGTGCGAGGGATGATTAACAAGGTAAAACACCTTGTTGAAGTGGAATAACAAAGTATTTAGTTGCCAGCCCCAAAAACGATAGGCGGGTAGGAGTAGATTGGATGAAGCTGAATCAAATTGCTGAAACAAGGGGTTCAAGAAAACCTAGAAAAAGGGTTGGTCGTGGGCCCTCTTCGGGTCTGGGTAAAACAGCGGGGAAAGGACAAAAGGGTCAAAAGTCCCGTTCCGGTGTAGCGTTGGCAGGCTTTGAGGGAGGCCAAATGCCTTTATATCGGCGACTGCCAAAACGTGGCTTCACAAATATTTTCAGAAAGAGATACCGTGAAATAAACCTTAATCGAGTTCAGTCTGCTATAGAGGCGGGTAAAATTGACGTTTCTAAACCCATTGATCTCTCTGTGATGCAAAGTGCGGGATTACTCAAGACCCCGAGGGATGGTGTCAGGCTTCTTGCCCGAGGGACTTTGAATAGTAAGGTTACAATAGAAGTGAGTGGTGCATCTAAATCTGCTATTGACGCAGTCGAAAAAGCGGGGGGTAAAGTTGTTATTACCAGTCCGACCCCAACTAGAGCAGGGAATGAGGCCTAGGGCAGATTGTCCAAAAGGATATGAGTGATGGCTTCAGCAGCTGAACAATTAGCAGCCCATATTAATTTTGGCCAAATTGGCAAGGCAACGGAGCTAAAAAAAAGGCTTTGGTTCACGCTTGGGGCGCTTATTGTTTACAGGTTAGGTACATATATTCCGCTGCCCGGGATTGATCCTTCTATTCTATCTGAAATTTTTAAAAGCCAAGCAGGAGGGCTTCTGGCAGTTTTTGATATGTTTGCCGGGGGCGCATTCAGTCGAATGACTATATTTGCGCTTGGTATTATGCCTTACATATCATCAGCCATTATCATGCAGCTAATGACCGCTGTATCGCCCTACTTTGCTCAATTGAAGAAAGAGGGCGCCGCCGGGCAAAGAAAAATTACGCAGTATACTCGATACGGAACAGTATTTCTGGCAGCGCTTCAAGGTTACGGTATTTCTGTTGGGTTAGAAGGCACTTCCGGCAGTCAGGGTTCCGCAGTTATCGACCCCGGCTTGTTTTTCCGTTTTACGACTGTCGTGACTTTGGTCGGAGGAACGATGTTTTTGATGTGGTTGGGTGAGCAAATAACTTCAAGAGGCGTGGGGAACGGTATTTCATTAATTATTTTTGCGGGAATCGTGGCTAACTTGCCATCTGCTCTTGTGGGAACCCTCGAACTTGGTCGGACGGGCTCTTTGTCGGCAGCATTTATTATCTTTTTGATCCTAATGTCAATCGTTGTCATAGCCTTAATCGTATACGTGGAACGCGCTCAGCGGCGGCTCGTGGTTCAATACCCCAAAAGGCAGGTGGGTAATCGCATGTTTGGCGGGGAGAGCAGTCATTTGCCACTCAAAATCAATACTGCCGGCGTAATACCCCCAATTTTTGCGAGTTCTTTACTTTTGTTACCAATTACTATCGCAGGGTTTTCTGCAGGGCAGGGACCAGAGTGGTTAAATGCTGCCGTGGCCTATCTAGGACGTGGACAGCCCTTTTATTTGCTTACCTATTCGTTGTTGATTGCGTTCTTCGCTTTTTTTTATACATCCGTTGTTTTTAATCCGACTGAGACGGCAGATAATTTAAAACAAAATGGTGGTTTTATTCCCGGTATTCGGCCCGGTCAGAATACGGCGAAACATTTGGATTATGTTTTATCAAGAATCACAGTTCTTGGAGCTGTCTACCTCGTCTCAATCAGTATTTTGCCTGAGTTTTTGATCTCAAAATATTCAGTGCCCTTTTATTTTGGCGGAACCAGTTTATTGATTGTGGTCATGGTAACAATGGATACCGTGGCGCAGGTTCAGTCACATTTATTGGCCCATCAGTATGAAGGTTTGATAAAAAAAACCAGAATTAAAGGGCGAAGCAGATGAGACTCGTTCTTTTAGGGCCGCCAGGTTCGGGGAAGGGAACCCAAGCTAAGTTTCTAGAACAAGGCTACGGTTTGAAACATCTCTCAACAGGCGAATTGCTTAGGTTGGCGATTTCAGAAAAAACAAAGCTGGGAAATGCAGTGGCTGATATTATTAACTCTGGTCAGCTGGTTTCAGATGATTTGATTATCGAATTGGTGTCTGATCGAATAGATAAGCTTGATGGAAAAGCTGCTTTTGTTCTCGATGGTTGTCCTCGTACCAAAGGTCAGGCAGAAGCACTAGAGGTCATGCTCTCGGAAAAAAATAAAAACTTGGATCTCGTGGTTCAAATGGCCGTCGATAATGATCAGATTGTGAAAAGGATATCGGGAAGAATTAACTGCGCAAATTGTGCCGCAAGCTACCATACAGAATTTAACAAACCAAAAATTGATAACGTTTGCGATTTTTGTGGTGGGCACAGCTTTGAGCGAAGAGCAGATGACAGCGAGGTCTCTGTTCGTCGTCGGCTCGATGTATACGAACGAGAGACGGCTCCGCTGGTTCAATTTTACGAAAATAAAGGGATCCTTCAGACCATTGACGCAATGGCGCCTGTTGGCGAAGTGTCCAGAGAGTTAGGAGCATTAATTGCAAACCATACATCTTGACTTGAGTGCACAAATTCCTATAATCCCGGGCCTTTCTGGGATACTAGAGTACACTATAAACATAGCCCACACTTAAGAAATGAGGAGTTAAAGACATGGCCCGTATAGCCGGTGTCAACCTTCCAAATAAACCAACTTGGATTGCTCTGACTTACATTCACGGTATCGGTCGGACCTCCGCGAAAAAAATTTGCGAAAGGACTGGTATAAACTCTGCTACTCGGATCGATAGCCTTACCGAGGATGAGTTAGGAAAAGTCAGAGACTTAATAGATAGTGATTTTAAGATTGAGGGCGAACTCCGACGTGAAGTAGCCATGAATATAAAGCGTCTCATGGATTTAGGTTGTTATCGAGGGCTGCGCCATCGACGCGGGATGCCTGTACGTGGTCAACGAACACATACAAATGCTAGGACCCGAAAGGGCAGAGCAAGACCTATAACTGGTAAAAAATAAATTCTTGATAAAGGTTTATAAATGGCAAAAGCAGCAACAGCATCACGGGTTCGTCGTCGAGAGAAAAAAAATATCACCTCAGGTGTAGCTCATGTAAATTCGACCTTTAACAACACGATGATCACGATCTCAGATGCTCAGGGCAATGCAATCTCTTGGTCTTCTGCAGGGCAGGCGGGGTTTAAGGGATCCCGTAAATCGACGCCCTATGCAGCGCAAATAGCTGCTGAGGATGCCGGTCGTAAGGCGATGGAGCATGGGATGCGGAGTTTGGATGTTTTGGTAAAGGGGCCGGGTTCAGGACGAGAGTCTGCACTTAGAGCTTTAGGGGCGCTCGGGTTCTCGATTACTTCAATAAAAGATGTAACACCGATTCCTCACAATGGGTGCCGGCCGCGCAAGAGACGAAGAGTTTAGGCATTTTGCGTTGGGTTTCGGCAGATAGTTTCTAACACAAGACGATCTGAGATCGAAAAATATAAGGGGTTTTTCTGTGATTCAAAAGAACTGGCAAGAACTAATTAGGCCAAACAAGCTCGAGGTAACTCCAGGTATGGACGTTAATCGGTCAGCCTCGATCGTTGTTGAACCCTTGGAAAGAGGCTTCGCAAACACTTTAGGGAATGCGTTACGGCGGGTTCTTCTCTCGTCGTTACAAGGTGCTGCAGTGACTGCGGTCCAAATCGATGGAGTCTTGCATGAGTTTTCATCTATTCCTGGGGTAAGAGAGGATGTCACCGACATAGTCTTAAACCTCAAGTCACTCGCGCTTCGTTACGAGGGAGCAGAGTCAAGACGCATATCATTGAGCGCAACTGGGCCTTGCGAGGTTACAGCGGGGATGATTGAATCGGGACACGAGGTCGAAATTATTGATCCTGATCTTGTAATATGTACCTTGGATGAAGGTACAAAGATAAATATGGAACTGACTGTCTCGACCGGTAAAGGTTATATCCCGGCAGCAGCTATGAGGTCGGAGGATTCCCCAATTGGGCTAATACAGATTGATGCAATATACAGCCCTGTTCGACGTGTATCATTTAGGTCAGATAATACCCGTGTTGGACAGGTTACTGATTATGATAAATTAATTTTAGATGTTGAAACAAATGGGACCATCACGCCGGAAGATGCAGTTGCTCTATCCGCACGCGTGTTGCAAGACCAGTTGCAGGCCTTTGTGAATTTCGAAGAACCAGCTGAGGCACCGGTGGCTGTAGAAGATGTAGAACCAGATTTTAATAAAAACTTGCTACGCAAAGTGGATGAACTAGAGCTATCTGTTCGGTCTGCAAATTGCTTGAAAAATGATAATATCGTTTACATCGGAGACCTCGTTCAAAAGTCTGAGCAAGAGATGCTTCGCACCCCAAATTTTGGACGTAAATCATTAAATGAAATAAAGGAAGTTCTCACTAATATGGGGCTGCATCTTGGGATGTTTGTCGCCGAGTGGCCGCCAGAAAACATAGAAGACCTGGCAAAAAGGTTGGAAGAACCGTTCTAATTTGTTACCAAATCAGAAAATCAAGAGTATTTAGTCACTAAGGAGCAGAGGTTATGAGACACCGCAAAAGCGGCCGGAAGCTCAACAGAACCAGTTCACACAGGAAGGCGATGCTGAGAAATATGGCGGCGGCGTTAATCAAGCATGAACAGATTAAGACAACCCTGCCTAAGGCAAAGGAATTACGAGCTTTCGCTGATAGCTTAGTTACTCTCGGAAAAAGGGGCACGCTCCACGCGCGCAGGCAGGCTCTTGCTAAGTTAAATAATGACACTTCACTTGCAGCTAAATTGTTCGAAGCCTTGGCTGAGCGTTATGCGGAAAGACCCGGTGGATACACCAGGGTAATTAAAGCCGGTTTCAGACGCGGCGATAATGCGCCTATGGCTTATATCGAGTTGGTTGATCGAGATATCGAAGCGAAAGGTCAAGATTCTGGGCCAGTTTTCGATGGTGGCCACAGAGGAAGAAACACCTGCAGCAGCCTAGTAACAGTGCTGCTTATTCAATTTAGGGGCAGCCTTTTGGTTGCCTCTTTTTTTATTTTGAGCCTCGATCCATGAGACTTACGGATTGATAATGAAATTTTTTACAAAGCTTTTTGTTTTCATTGTTTTCTTTATAAATTGTGGGATAACCCACCCATCATTTGCGCAGGTAAGGCTACCTTTATCCAAAAAAGAAATAAGCCTCTCATTTGCTCCATTGGTAAAAAAGGCATCTCCGGCAGTTGTCAATATTTATACAAAAAAGGTTGTTAAAACGAGAGTATCTCCGTTTGCAGATGATCCTTTCTTTAGACAATTTTTTGGAGATAACTTTAATTTTGGCGCGCCTCAAAACAGGGTCCAAAATTCTCTTGGCTCAGGAGTTATTGTTCGTCCAAACGGGATAGTAGTAACGAATTACCATGTTATTGAAGGTGCAAACCAAATAACTGTGGTGTTATCTGATAGGAGAGAGTTGGAAGGGAAGTTAATCCTTGCGGATAAAAGAACCGACCTTGCTGTGCTCAAATTAGATACAAAGGGAGAGATGTTGCCAGCGCTAAAATTACGCAATTCGGATGAACTCCAGGTCGGTGATTTAGTGTTGGCAATTGGAAATCCATTCGGAGTGGGGCAAACCGTGACTAGCGGTATCGTCTCTGCATTATCTCGAGCCGCAGCAGGAATATCTGATTTTAGTTTTTTTATTCAAACCGATGCGGCGATAAACCCAGGCAATAGCGGTGGTGCGTTGGTTGCTATGGATGGAAGATTGGTAGGAATAAACACAGCTATTTATAGTCGGAGTGGTGGTTCGCAGGGGATAGGTTTTGCAATCCCTTCAAATATGGTTGAACGCGTCATTGATAGCGCCCTAGAGGGGACAAAGATTTTATCTCCTTGGTTTGGGGCCGGTGGGCAACAGTTAACAAGCCGCATTGCTTTAAATTTGGGGTTAAAGAGACCAGTCGGAATAATAATCAATAATATCTACCCAGGCGGGCCTGCTGATCGAGCGGGTATGGAGCTTGGAGATGTCGTTGTGTCGCTTAACCAAAAAGATGTCGAAACGCCAGCCGCGTTGCGGTTTCGAATTGCGATTTTAAAGCCTGGAGAAAACGTCGATCTAAAAGTTTGGAGAAATGGACGGTTCATTAAACTTAAATTACCCATTGAGATCGCTCCAGAAAAGCCTCCAAAAAATTTAACAAGGTTGCGGGGCCGGCATCCACTCTCCGGCGCTGTTATCGCCAATATGTCGCCTGCACTCGCTGAAGAGTTATCGATTGATCCTCTAACCCAGGGGGTCATCATATTAGAAGTACGAATGCGAAGCCCTGCAAAAAGGCTTGGCTTACGACCCGGCGATTATCTCATCAAGGTGAATGGGAAAAACGTCGACAGAGTTCTAACAGCTAAGAGGTTGTTTCAGAAAACTCAGAGGGAATGGGCTCTTTCGATCAGAAGAGATGGAGAAATTCTGTCCGTAGTCCTTCGTTAATATCGAGTATAGAAGCAAGGTTTTATAGGAGTAGTGAAATCGGCGAACGTCCGCTTGCAGATAAATTAAGGCCTATCTCTCTGGATCAGGTTTTCGGACAAGAACATCTGTTGGGCCCAAATATGCCAATCAGCAGTATGGTCCAATCTGGAAATTTTTTTTCGATCATCCTCTGGGGAGAAGCGGGAGTCGGTAAGACGACAATTGGCAGAATTCTCGCTGACTTATCGCATTCCCACATTGTTTTTGCCAGTGCAATCCAGTCTGGGGTTAAAGAGCTTAGACAAATTTTTGACGAGGCCTACACTCGGTCGGATGGTGGACAGAAAACAATATTGTTTGTTGATGAAATTCATCGTTTTAATAAGTCTCAGCAAGACAGCTTTCTACCAGTAATCGAAGTCGGAGCGATAATCTTAATTGGAGCGACCACTGAGAACCCATCTTTTGCATTGAATTCAGCATTGCTGTCTAGGTGTCAGGTTTTACAGCTGAAACGTCTTGATAATACCGCTCTGGAAAAGATTCTGAGCCGTGCGGAAGATGAAATCGGCGCTAGGTTGCCTCTCAGTGAAACAGCACGAAAAGCTATTTGCGAGATGGCGAATGGAGACGCCCGCAGTTTACTTAATATGGTTGAGTCGCTTGTTTCAGCGAACTGCACAGAGATCATAGAAGAAGATTATTTAACCAAAATTATTTCCAAACGTGCGCCTCTTTATGATAAACGAGGTGATAATCACTACAATCTGATAAGCGCACTTCATAAATCGCTCAGAGGCTCCGATGGAGATGCCGCTCTATATTGGTTAGCTCGCATGTTAGTTGGGGGAGAGGACCCTAACTTTATTGCTCGCCGATTGGTGAGGTTCGCTTCTGAGGATATTGGATTAACAGATCCTTCAGCGCTGCAATTTACCGTCTCTGCGGCGCAGGCCTATGAGAGGCTTGGAAGTCCCGACGGAGAGCTTGCCTTAGCACAATCCGTTCTCTACTTGGCTTCTGCACCAAAATCAAACGCAAGTTATTTGGCCTTTAAGAAGGCAATGAGGCTTGCCGAGCAAACAGGATCTTTGGATCCACCGAGGCATATTCTGAACGCGCCAACGGGTTTAATGAAAGACTTGGGGTATGGATTGGGTTATATCTACGATCACAATACGGAGGAAGGTTTCTCCGGCCAAAGTTACTGGCCATCTGAGTTGGAAAGGATGACCCTTTACAATCCAGTTGAGAGAGGTTTCGAGAGAGAAATTAGAAAACGGCTAAGCTATTGGCAAAAGCTAAGGGAAAAAAATAACTAGTTACTAGATTTAGGGAGACATATCGTTATTTTAGAGGGGAATGAACATAGTCTCAGGATTACTCAAATAGTCGGGGTGCTATTGTCCCTTTTTCTAGATCGGTTTCTTATTCTGAAATTATCGCTGACATATGAGTAATCTAAATATATTTGAGATACCCCCGGATGACGATGGTATGCGTCTGGACCGATGGTTGAGAAAAAAATTTGGGAGAGTGCCTCAGGCGCAGGTCGAAAAGTTGTCTCGAACTGGTCAGATCCGGTTGGATGGGCGGCGTGTAAGGGCCTCAACTCGGCTCGAGAGCGGACAGGTAATCAGAGTTCCATCCTTTGAGACTGGCACCAAGAAGCATAGCAGAGAGAAACAATATCATCATGACCTGACAGACCTCAAATTGATAAGAGAGGCGGAGATTTATCGAGATGACGATATCATTGTTATTAATAAACCTCAGGGGATTGCGGTTCAGGGGGGGAGCAAGGTACAGCGGCACATCGATGGCTTGATGGGGGCATTAAGCAAGCCCGGGGAAGAGCGTCCAAAACTAGTGCACCGCTTGGATCGGGATACCAGTGGCGTTCTTGTTCTAGCGCGAAATAGTTTTTCAGCTCGAGCGTTGGCGAAAGCCTTTCGTGAACGAGAAATAGAAAAAACCTATTGGGCAATCGTATTGAGCACCCCTAGCCCTGCTAAGGGTGAGATAGATTTACCGCTTGATAAAAGAGGTGAGCTTGGGAAAGAAAAAATAGTTAGCGGGACCGGTCGTCGGGCAATAACCCGTTATGTCGTTATCGACAACGCTGGGCAAGACGTAGCGTGGATGGCTCTGTACCCAGAGACCGGAAGAACACATCAAATACGGGTTCATTGCAGCGCGATAGGCTCTCCTATTATAGGTGATAGAAAGTATGGTGCCCGCCTGGCGACCCCGGAAGGGCTGCCTTGTGGAAATAGACTGCATCTCCACTCCAGAGCTATTACGTTGGAGCATCCTCGGAAGGGTCTTTTGGCACTAAAGGCCGAACCACCCGATTTCATGTTGGAGACTATGAGATACTTTGGTTTTGAAAGAAATTTGGGAGACTTAGTTGACCAACCAGATAGAAGAAAGACTTAAAAGAGGGATCTGACCGTTACCTAAGATTTTCTATAACGTGAATTTTACTCCAGTTTCTAAATGAAAAAATCTAACGATTTAAAGCTCGTGGCCTTCGATTTAGACGGTACTTTACTTGATAGTGCGGCTTCAATTATTGCGGGTGTCACGGAATGTTGGGCGGCTTGTGGCTTCCCCCGGCCTGAACCAAGTGCGATTCGTCGGATTATTGGTCTTCCTTGGGAGGAGTCTATTAAGAGCCTTTTGCCAGAGGCCGGTAATATCGAAATGCAAAAAATAAAAACCTATTACGAGGAGGTTTCTCGAGGCATTCGTCCTCGTCGGAACCGAGATGAAGAACTATTCCTTGGCGTTGAAGAAATGCTCGCTCAGTTAGATGATATGGGGTTTGTTCTTGGAATAATAACAAGCCGTTCTGGCGGGCGCCTAAGAGAAATACTCAAATCTAAAGGTATCGAGCATTATTTTCTATTTGTTAAAACGACCGATAATGGTCCGGGTAAACCCAACCCTGAACTGATGTATCAGGCATTATCAGAGACCGGAGTGGCTGCAAATGCTGCTCTAATGATTGGGGATACCACCTTTGATATCCAGATGGCGCGTAATGCAGGTGCTAGGGCCGTTGGGGTTTCATGGGGTGTTCATGAACCGAACGAACTATTATCAGCTGGAGCAGAAAGTGTAGTCTGTGATGTCTCAGAAATCTGTCCAACAGTGACTAAGTTATTGGGGGTAACCTGCCTTGGGTAGAAATATAGCCGATTGAGGCAGAACTTTATTAGAAAAAATAAATCACAGTATAATCAAATTGGTTCAATGGTGGACTTTAGATCAAAAACTAAACGGTTTTTTAAGGATGCTCAAACCGTAGAAATAGACAATTTTTTTCAGGTCGAGCTAGATGGAAAGCCTCTTGTTACCCCAGAGAGAAGATCTCTAAAGTTATCTACCCGTAAACTTGCTGATGCTGTTTGCAATGAGTGGCGAGAACAGGACAAAAAAATAGATTCAAAAAGTCTAAGAATTACCCAGCTTGCTAATACTGCGATAGATAAGGTCGGTCCAAAACTTAATGAACTGGTATCAGAGATACACACTTACGTGAATACGGATCTTTTATGTTACCGAGTAAACACACCTGAAGATCTTGCTATTAAGCAGAATGAGAGATGGAGCATTCCGGTTAATTGGTTGAGGACCACATACGAGATAGATTTAGCCGTGACACAAGGTATACAACCTATAGAGCAGTCGGCAGAGGCTCTAACCAAATTGAAGGCCCTGATAGCGTGTTATGATGCATTCAAGTTTTCTGGCTTGCTATCTATTACCTCACTGACTGGATCGATTGTTCTTGCTATTTCTTTAACCGAAGGATTTTTGGATGTTGAGCAGGTATATGAAATGGCTTTTTTGGATGAAATCTACCAAGAGTCGCGTTGGGGAACGGATCACGAAGCAACCTCTAGAAGAGAATATATTAGGGAAGAAATTCAGCAGACAAAATATTTCATTCAATTATTAAATTAACATCCTGGGGCACACGTATTATGGCCCGCCTGAATGACGCCTAACTCCTAGCACTACAAAAAATATTTATGGAAATATAAAAGTAAGGGCTTTTTTAAATTTTGGGATCTATTTGCGTTTTGCGTCCGAATGTTTCTTCAAAACTTAAATGCATAGCATCTGCAACATCGTTCATAGTTGCAGTAATACCGAGATCAAGCAAAGAGGTGACCCCAAACTCCGGTATTCCGCATGGGATGATACCTTTAAAATGCCTTAGGTCTGGCTCTACATTTATAGATATTCCGTGGTAGCTGATCCAACGCCGGACACGAACCCCGATGGCGGCAATTTTTTTCTCTTCAGGGAGCCCATTTTTGGAGCTTTTGTTACAGACAACCCAAATACCAATTTTGTTCTTTCTGCGCTCTCCCTAATACTAAACTTTGCTAATGTCGCGATGATCCACTCCTCGAGATCATGAACAAACGCACGTATATCCATCTTTCGTTTTCTTAGATCAAGCATGGTATAGCCAACAATTTGTCCCGGACCGTGATAGGTAAATTTACCACCACGTCCAGTTTCGTAAATTGGAAAACTCTCGCGATCAATAATCTCAGAGTCCGAAGCACTCGTGCCTCGGGTATATATCGAGGGGTGTTCTAGTAACCAAACAGTCTCTGGTTCAGATCCTCGGTCAATTGCACTTACCAGGTGTTCCATATAAGTGACGGCTTCAAGATAACCGGTGGGTTGATCTATTTGATTTAGCCAACGGATAGGGTGGCTTTTTTTATTCATGTCTTTACTTGCGGATAAGCTAGCAATTTGTTAATCCCCGCCTAGAAGCCGACTTAGTTCGGTTATATAATACACAGAAGCGGTCGTGGCGGAACTGGTAGACGCGCAGCGTTGAGGTCGCTGTGGGAGAGATCCCGTGGAAGTTCGAGTCTTCTCGACCGCACCATTTAAAGGCCCGTTGCTCTGAGCGCGGGCCTAAACTTTTGGGACATAAGCTCTGTGATTTATTAATTATGCGTACAAGCAATATCTTAGCATTCTTATTGAGCTTGGTGGCTCTGACTATTTTCTTTGTACCAGACCCGGTCGGAGTGAGTGATGGCACAATGCGTGCTGCAGGTGTACTTTTACTAGTTTTAGGCCTATTGGCGACTGTGGTCCTTCCCGAATATCTTACAATTTTAATTTTCTTCTTCTTAGCTCTAGTTATCTCAATTGCCCCGCCGCAAGTCGTATTCTCGGGGTTTCTTTCAGGAGCCGCCTGGCTGGTGTTCGGCGGTATGATATTGGGAGTGGCAATAGAGACCACAGGTCTTGGAGCGCGTCTTGCTGGTCTTATCGAGAGATTATTTTCTCAATCTTATCTTCACCTAGTAGCTGGTACAGTTCTTATAATGATGGTTTTGGCTTTGTTAATGCCTTCATCGGTAGGGCGGGTTACCATCATGTTACCCATAATACTCGCACTGGCTAAAAGAATGGGATTTAGAGAGGGTAGCAACGGTCACGCTGGCTTAATTTTAGCTGTCGGGGTTGGTGCGTTGACCCCGACATTTTCAATCCTGCCGGCGTCCGTCCCGAATGTCGTTATGGCGGGTGCAGCAGAGGCTATTCACGGAATAAGGTTTACATACAACGAATACTTATTGCTTCATTTCCCTGTTATTGGTCTGGGGACGCTAGTGATATTACCTCTAGTCATTTTTTGGCTTTTCCCGGATCAAGTTCTCAAAAAAACAAAAAATGACAAGCCGAGAGCGCTGGGCTCAGGGGAATTACGGTTAATAGTGGTTCTAACCGTGGCGTTAGTTTTGTGGGCGACTGATAGTTTGCATGGAATAGCGCCAGCTTGGGTTGCATTAGGTGCAGGCATTTTTTGCGCTTTGCCAGGAGTAGGAATTCTACCAAACGGGCTACTTCTTCCAAAATTGAACTTCGGCCCTTTCATAGTTTTAGCCGGAGTAATTGGTGTTGGCGCAGTCGTCACCCATTCTGGGCTTGGCACCATTGTCGGTAAATACCTGATTGCAACTATGCAACTCGGGGAGGGAAACGATCTCAAGACTTTTGCTGGGGTAATTGGCTTAGGCTGGGTGTTGGAGATCATTACTACGTTGCCAGGACAGCCAGCAATAATGACTTCATTTGCTCCCACTATTGCTGATGCAACTGGTTGGCAACTTAGCACCGTTCTGATGGCGCAAGTTCCCGCATGGGCTTTGGTTTTATTCCCCTATCAAGCCCCACCACTAGTAGCAACTCGAGCCATTTCAGGTTTGGAGGTAAGGAAATTCATAAAAATTTTATTCCCGATGGCTTTGTTTGGTTGGTTCGTAATGGTCCCGCTTCAATGGTTGTGGTGGACTTTTCTTGGTTATTTATGACTTAAATTTGTTTTTCTTAACCTTGGTTTTTTTGTGTGCGAGTAAGTAACCAATAAGCAATCGTAAAATAGGTCAAATTTCTTGCAGAATAGCTAGGGGTATTGTTTCCGTTGTGTCAGTAAGAATCAAAAACCAGTATTTCAATTGAAAATCTGGAAATTAGAAATAGATACAAAATATGGCAGTGCACTTAATAAAATTAGCTGTTGGGGTTGATAGCATTGAGCATCTCTCGCAGCTTCAGGTTCGCCGTCGGCTTGAGAATAGAGGTGTCCTTCGCCACTTAACGAGAAATACTCCCAAGCGGTCAAAAGAATTAATAGATGACGGGTCGATTTATTGGGTTATTAAGGGTTTCATCCGTGTGAGACAAAGGATCATTGGATTTGAAGAAGCAATTGGTAGAGGTGGAAAACGCCGTTGCGCGATATGCTTGGATCCTCAACTAATTAGAGTGTGTTTAACCCCCCAAAGACCACTCCAAGGTTGGCGGTACCTAAATCCCTTAATGTCCCCGAAGGATTTAGGGGGGGAAGATGTCAATGAAGAAGAATACTTACCCGAGAAACTATTTAATGAATTGAAATCCTTGGGTTTGATCTGACCTACTTCTTAAATTAACTTTTCAAAAGTGCTTGAATTTTAATTTCTGGATTTTCCAGGTCGAGCTTAGCCACTTCTTTTCGGGCCTGCATCAATCTTTTCGCCATTCTTAAGTCTCTGGTGCTGTTGACTGAAATTGCTCCAACTATCAATTTGTTTTTGAGGTAAAATTCAACAAATTCATGTTTACCTTTATCACCTCTAGTTGCTGTTTCATCCCATTCCTCAGGTATACCTATCATCTGAATGTTCGCTTCAAATTGATCGGACCAGAACCATGGAATTTCGGAATAAGCGGTTCCTTTGCCGAGCATTGATTTGCCAGTGGCAATGCCCTGGTTCATTGCATTTTCCCAACTTTCTAAGCGGAGCCTTCTTCCTAAAATATTATTGGGGTGATTAGACACGTCACCAGCTGCAAAAATATTGGGGTCATTTGTCTGACAAAGCTCGTCGACTAAAATTCCATTGTCGATAGTAAGCCCTGCTTGCTCGGCTAATTCAGTGTTCGGGATAACCCCTATTCCAATGATGACCTTAGAGCAATTAATTACTGTTCCGTCTGAGAGGGTGGCAGATTCTGCGTGGTCTTTGCCATTTATTGATTTGACACCAGTATTGAGCAGAACCCTAACCCCATTACCTTGATGGTAATCGAGCATCCAATCACTGATTTCTGGAGTAACCGCCCGACTACAAAGTCGATCGGCGTATTCTACTACTACTGTTTCATAGCCAAGTTTAGTAAGAGTTGCAGCGCATTCAAGGCCTATCCAGCCCCCGCCAACTATCAATGCAGTGCCTCCTGGAGAGAGGTCCTCTCGGATCTTTAGAGTGTCATCTAATGTCCTGAGATAGTGCACACCTTCAAGTTCAACACCCGCAGCATCAAGCGGCCTTACTCGAGTTCCAGTTGTAATGGCAAGTTTATCCCAGTTGAGGGTCGTTCCATTATCCAGCTCGACAGATTTATTAGCGCGATCAATTGCCGTCACGCGAGTTTTTAGGATGACATCAATTTTTTCTTCCGAGTATGAATTCTCAGGCCAAAAATAGGTGTTTTCGAGATTAACCTCACCAAGCAAAGCGCCTTTGGATAAAGGCGGTCTCTCGTAGGGTAAATATGGTTCTTCGCCAACGAGTGTTATATTGCCTTGGAACCCCTCGTTACGAAGGGTTTTTGCAACCCAACCCCCAGCTTGGCTCGCTCCTATAATTACAAAAGTTTCCTCTGCAAGCACGTTCTAACATCCTGATTTAATTATTCGGTTTTGGGAACACCAACAAAGATTTGATCCCCTTCAACTTTTACAGGGAACTTTCTGAGGTCCACTGTTGCTGGCGCTGTCAATGCTTTTCCAGTTTTTATGTCAAAGCATGCACCATGAAGGGGGCATTCAATGTTGCCATCTTCGATATATCCATCTGACATAGCGGCATAGGCATGTGTACAAATGTCATCAAGCGCGAAATACTCTCCATCCATTTTGTAAATACCGATATCCAATCGACCGACTGAAACCGCTATTACCTCTTCATCATCAATTTCATCGGCTTTCGCCACTGCGTGGTATTCGTAATCTTGATCGCTCATCATGACTTTCCTATTCTGTTACTTAAATTTGGACCTATTTTTTGACGCCAAAGTGGACTTTTTCATATTGTTTTTACCCGATCAAATACCCCTATGCCTTGACGCTGAAGCCGGCGAAACCAAGTTCCTGAACTGAATTTCGAACAGTTACCCCTGGCTTCAACGCCTCAGCGGCAGTTGCTCCGCCCGCCATAATAATCCATCCTTCCTGCAAAGGTTCTCCGGCCGCTGCTGCTATGCGGGCCGCCGCAGCCAGTGATCGTGCTGGATGTCCGAGGATAGCCGCAGAGGAACCAATTTGAGCTGGCCTGCCATTAATTTCCAATATCATCCCAAGATTGCTTAAATCGGGACCAGGCGAAGACCAACTTCCTACGACGTAGCCACTTGAAGAACTATTGTCCGCAACTACATCAGCAAGTGAAAATTTGAAATTTTTATATCGGGAGTCAATAATTTCTATTGCTGGGGCTACCGCATCAACGGCTGCCATCGCCTCGGCTGCTGTGCATGCATAAGGTAATGGCGCCCCGAGCAGGAATGCGATCTCGGGTTCCGCTCTAGGGTGGACATAATTTTTTATATCTATCTCGTCGCCATCCTCAACTAGCATGCCGTCAGATAGGCGCCCCCAAATCATGTCGTCAATGCCCATTTGGATCATTTTTGCACGGCTGGTGAAACCCATTTTAATACCCACTTGAGTTTCTCCACGGGCTAACCTTCGAGAAAATGCAGCTGATTGGATTGCGTAACCCTCTTCAACGGTGATCTCTTCGTTTGCAGAAAGCTGGGGGATCGCCTTTGCATTCTTAGCGGCATCATCAACAATTTTAGCAAGTTTAAGAATATCTGCCATTATATTGCCCCCCTTTGAGAGTCTTGGGTTGCCTTCGCAAGATCGAGAGCAACATCTACAATCATATCTTCTTGACCTCCGACCATCTTTCTTCGACCGAGCTCGACCAGGATATCGCGAGTATCAATTCCATATAATTTTGATGCATTTTCTGCATGTCTCAAAAAACTAGAATAAACACCAGCATACCCGATCGATAGCGTTTCTCTATCTACCCTCACAGGCCTATCTTGCAGAGGGCGAACAAGATCCTCGGCTGCATCCATTAGCCCAAAAACATCACATCCGTGATTTAGCCCCATACGATCGGCCACTGCCACAAATACTTCTAATGGGGCATTGCCAGCCCCGGCCCCCATTCCTGCTAATGAACCGTCGATTCTGCTCGCACCTTGCTCTATAGCTGCAATATTAAACGCGATCCCCAGTCCTAGATTATTATGGGCATGCATGCCCGTTTGGGTTTTTGGATCAAGAATATCGTGCATTGCTTTGAAGCGGTCGACTACACCATCGACTAGCAAGGCCCCTGCGGAGTCGGTTACATAGATGCAATGTGCTCCGTATGACTCCATGAGTTTTGCCTGTTCGGCAAATGGCTTTGGTTCATTCATGTGAGCAAGCATTAGAAGGCAGGCGACGTCCATCCCAGCCTCTCGGGCCCATTCAATATGCTGTTTTGAGATGTCAGCTTCTGTGCAGTGAGTGGCTACCCTGACTGACCTTGCGCCTGCATCATATGCTGCCTTTAAATCTTCTATCGTGCCGATTCCTGGTAGGAGTAAAACCGTCAATTTTGCATTTTCGACTACTTCTGCCGCTGCCGAAATCCACTCCAAATCAGTATGTGTGCCAAATCCATAATTAAATGAGGTCCCACATAGGCCATCTCCATGGGTTACTTCAATTGCACTTACCCCCGCTTTGTCTAGCGCTTTCGAGATGGTCCGCACCTGATCTAGGGAATAGCCATGCCTGATTGCATGCATCCCATCTCGGAGAGTGGTATCTTGAATGTAGAGTTTTCGTTTTGAGTCTTTGTCCATTTTCAAGCATCCTTTCTCAGCTCGACCAGGCGCTCTGCTGTCTTAAGGGCGGCGGAAGTCATTATATCTAAGTTGCCTGCATAATTCGGCAGATAATGAGCTGCGCCCTCGACCTCCAAAAAGATGGAGGTTTTAATTCCCGAAAAATCCCCGTGGCCTGGGATGTGAATGGGAGTGTTATCGCCGATCCGTTCAAATTGCACCTCTTGTTTCAGTCTGTATCCTGGTACGTATTCTTGAACCTTCGCAACCTGTTCTTCAACAGACTTCCGTATGAGTTCTGTTTCAGTATCTTCGCTTAAAGCATAGACAGTATTACGCATCATCACAGGTGGATCGGCAGGGTTGAGAACTATGATGGCTTTACCGAGCTGCGCGCCTCCGACTGCCTCTATTCCCCTCGATGTTGTCTCAGTAAATTCATCTATATTGGCTCTTGTTCCTGGTCCAGCAGACTTTGAAGCGATGGATGCAACAATTTCTGCATAATGGACATGTGCGACTTTTTTAACTGCGTCGACCATGGGAATGGTCGCTTGCCCGCCGCATGTGACCATATTTATATTCGGCGCATCCAGAAGTTTATCAAGGTTTACGACGGGAACTACATAAGGACCTATTGCCGCGGGCGTCATGTCAATCATAGTTTTCCCATGTTCCCGAGAGACTTTATCGTGATAGGCGTGAGCGCCGGCAGATGTTGCATCAAATAAAATTTTGATTTCATTGAACCCGGGCATTTTAACAAGTCCATCGATGCCCTCAGCAGTGGTGCTGACTCCCATCTTGTTTGCCCGGGCGAGCCCATCAGAGCTGGGATCTATGCCCACCAGAGCCCCAACCTCTAAGATATTTGAGGTTCGAAGAATTTTTATCATTAGGTCGGTCCCAATATTACCCGATCCAATAATCGCTACCTTTGTTTTCATAGGTCTTTCTCTCTAAACACCGAATGAGGCCTGAACTGACCCCAAGCCGGAAATACGGACTTCCACTGCATCTCCCGGGGCAACGGGCGCCATTGGCCCAAGAGCTCCACTCATAATCACATCTCCTGCCTTGAGCGGCATGCCAACGTCTACCATTTTACGGGCCAGCCAAAGGGCGGCATTTAAGGGGTTTCCAAGACACGCCACGCCGGCGCCGACTGACACTTGGTTTCCTTTGTTTTCCATAACCATCCCGCACATCCTGAGGTCAATTTCGCTTAGGCAAACTGGCTTTGTTCCGAGTACATAAAGACCTGAAGATGCATTATCTGCTATCGTGTCAGTGATAGTTATATCCCAGTTAGCAATTCGGCTGCCGACAACCTCAATTGCGGGTAGCGCGTAGGCTACAGCATTCAAGACATCAACCAAGGTTAGTTGTTCGTGAAAAAGGTCGTCGTCGAGAACCAGAGCGACCTCTCCCTCGACCCGTGGTTGCATGATGCGTGCCGCATTAATTTCATCTCCATCGCAAATTTCCATATCTGCGTAGAGAATGCCGTAGTCTGGTTGGTCGACACCTAGTTGCGTTTGGACAGATTTGGCCGTCAAACCGATTTTCCTACCCACAGGACGTCGACCCTCTTTGATCCAGGCCTGGGTGTTAAGCGTTTGAATGGCGTATGCAGCATCTACATCACCTTTTTTGATTAAATCCCGGATTGGCTTGCAGGGTTTACCCGTTTTTGCTGCATTCTTTATCCGTCTGGCTGCGGTTTGAATAGGATCGGCTTGTTTTGCCATTTCATAGACCTCTGGGTTGGGAATTCATTATGTTTATAGCGGCCTTGTCCGCATGCGGCCAGAGGTTATTCTTCGGTTATTTTTAATCCACCACTAGATGTTTTTACTCTCTTAATTCGGCACAGTAAGCCTCGGGTGTCTGGTGATCCGGTCGCAGGATCCCAGGGAGGACCATAACTCAAAGCGGCATTAATATTGATTTTAAGGGCTCCAAAACCAAATTCCGAGGCATCTGGTGTCCACCAGCCCATACCCGTTCTCAGAACTCCCGCAGCTATGTCGGTTGTCACGCGTGCTCTAAGATTGCAGGCACCCGGCCCGCCGAGCAATTCCAATTCTATCCAATCTTTATCGTTGACACCAAACTCTGCAGCGGTTTCTGGGTTTATCTCGATCCAAGGATCAGGGGAAAGCTTTTTCGCCCAAGTTTGTTCTCTGAAGCGCGAGTGATGATAAGCTTTTTCTCGAGCCCCCGTGAGTAAAACAAGAGGATATAATTTTTTCAGAGCTGATGGCACAGATTCGCGGGTTACAGGTTCATAGCCGGGTAATGGATCGAGACCAATTTGCTTCAATGTTTGAGAATAAAGTTCTACCTTTTTTGAGGGGGTCTTGAACGAATTCTCATCAAAGTCGCCATTTTCATAATCGTATTGTGCAAAGCCTTTTTTCTTTAATTCTTTGATAGAGATCGGTCCATCTCCCAAAAGGTAATGGTCGAAAATATTTTTTGACCGCCAAGGAAAAATTCTACGGGCTTCCGAGTGACCTTTGGCCTCGAGTCTTTCAACAAAAGATTGGGCAATATCAAAATCGGATTTCGTCTCTCCGAGCGGATCGTGGGCTGGTTGTATGACGCTCAGACATGGCCCCCCAGGCTCCAGTGAAACCTCTTGTTCCTCTAGACCCGTTGTTTTTGGCAAAACAATATCACATAGGGCAAGAGTGGGATTCATCATATGGCCTGCACCGACTACAAAATCGAGAGAATTAATAGCAGCGATTGTTCTGGGAGTGTTTGGATAGGTTACCACTATGTTAACGCCACTAACGTAGAGCCCGCGTATAGGGTAGGGAGACCCTGTCAGCATAGCTTCTACGACTGACGGGTTATGACATGAAGTTTGCCAACCATTTGGTCCAGCCCAAAGGGGGAATCGATCGGCACCTATGGTTTTTTCTTCGACCTCCTTTGGAAGACGAAATTCTGGCTTATGAAGGACCTCTATATAATTGGTAAATCCACTCGGTTTTTTTACACGTCGGTTTCCGCCCGGTCGGTCCAAGTTCCCGCTTATTGCGACAAGGCAATGAAAAGCACGAAACGTTTGCACCCCGCTGGTGAAAGCGTCAATTCCATGGCCGCTTACAAAACAGCTGGGGCCGTTGGCATAAAGTTCGGCGGCCTTTCGAATATCATCTTCTAATACTCCCGTTATTTCGGACACGCGCTGGATTGGATAATTTGCAGCTCGCTTGGCAAGAGAGTCAAAGCCGAACGTCCAGCTTTCGACAAACTTCTTATCGTATCTTTGATTGGTTATCAGCCAATTAATGATTGCCATTGCTAGTGCTGAGTCAGTTCCAGGTTTGGGCTGAAGCCACAAATCGGAGATCTTTGCTGTGGCTGTACGAACAGGATCGATTACAATGATCTTGGCACCGATTTTTTTCGCTCTTTTCAGCGCTAGCCACTGCGCCGGATCTGCTGCAGCCGGATTGCGGCCCACTATCAGGGCACATTTCGTTTTATCTAAATCCTCTCCATTGTTAATGGAAAGTCCAGTTACTTTGTCGGATATTCCTCTGCAACCACCGCAAAGGTCTTGATTCATCATCCAGTTTGGCGAACCAAAAGCTCTCATGAGCAAAGCAACGGACACACCTCTGCTAAAATGGGCATTACTGACGGCTCCAACCAAGGCAGGTCCGCCGTATTTTTCCTTAATTTTGAGGAATTGATTTACGATAATATCGAGAGCTTCTGTCCAGGGTATCCTTTTCCAAGAACCCGAGCCTCGTTCACCATCTCTTTTGAGCGGATACAATAAACGGTTGGGGTGGTAGGTCTGTTCCGTGAGGGCCTTTATCCCCTTGACGCAGAAAGCGCCTCTGGAGGATGGGTGGTAACTATTAGGTTTAATGTCGACCACACGTTCGTGTTCTATGGTAAGTAGAGATCCACAATGAGTACTGCATTCCCAACAAGTGCTCGGAATTTGTGTGTTTGTATTTGGCATCTCCTAATGCTATCGCATCTCATAGCTTTTTGAAGGAGAAAAAGATGAAGTTTGTTCGGTATGGCGAGAAAAACAAAGAACTGCCTGGGGTCATCGACAAGGATGGCTTGCTCAGAGATCTCTCCGGCTTGGTCAATGACATTACTCCAGAAACGCTGGCTCCGGCATCGCTCGAAACACTCAAGGGTATTAACACCGACAATCTGCCTATCGTAAATAGTAATGTTAGACTTGGTGTGCCTGTGACGGGAATTCCCAAGATCATGGCTGTTGGTCAAAATTACCTAAACCACATACTCGAAATGGGTTATGAACCACCGACTGAGCCAGTCATTTTTAATAAAGCTATTAGTTCATTGACGGGTCCTTATGACCCTATGGTAAAGCCCAAAACGTCGACAAAAATGGATTACGAAGTGGAACTCGCTGCAATTTTTTCTACTGTGGCTATCAACGTGTCCGAGGAAGATGCTCTATCCCACGTGGCAGGATATGCATTATTTAATGATGGATCCGAGAGAGCATATCAAAGAGAGAGGGCAGGGGGGACCACCAAGGGTAAAAGCTGTGATACATTTGGACCACTAGGACCCTGGCTTGTCACTGCCGATGAAGTCGGGGACCCCCAGAATTTGGGCATTTGGACAAAGGTGAATGGTGAAATGCGGCAGAGTGGTCACACCTCTGATATGGTATTTACCATGGCGCAGTTAATTTCATACGTGAGTGAATTTATGTCTTTTCAGCCTGGTGATGTTTTGACTACTGGCTCACCCCACGGTGTTGCCGCAGGATTTACCCCACCCAAATGGCTACAACCAGGTGACGTAATCGAAATGGGTATTGATGGACTTGGAGAGCAAAGACATGAGGTCATTGCTTACTCATCTTGAGTTTTAATCAGAAAGTTCAAATACGGCCTCTATCTCCATACAAAACTGTCGGGGCAGCTCGAAGACCCCAATGGCGGATCGTGCATGCTGTCCTGCATTAGGTCCAAATAAATCAACAAAAAGATTGGAGGCCCCATCAATAACAGCAAATTGTCTTAAGAATCCCGGCGCAGAATTTACTAATCCGGTTACTTTCACAACTTGTTTGATAGCTTCCAAAGAACCGACTTGTTTTTCAACGGAGGCGAGAATGTTCAGAGCAGCTGCTTGGGCTGAGGAGACTGCTTCCTGCTCCGAAATATCCCCTCCAACCTTGCCGTGGACTGCGACGCCGAACCCTGAAGGTGGAGGGTGACCAGATGTATAAACCAGTTTTCCGGTCACAACACACCCCGTGCGATTTGGACTTGGGTAAACAAAAGGTTTTGGAAGTTTTAAACCCATTTCGTGAATTTTGTCGGTAATTCGATTCATGTCTTAACTCATAGATTGCTGTTTTGATATTTTATTTTTTGAAGGGTAAATTTTTAATCTATCCTTAGATAGGTGTGATTTGCTATCTATTGGCAAACCTCAAAATAACTCTGGAGTGTATGATGACAGGTAAAAATGGCCCCCTTTCTGGCTTAATCGTCCTTGACTTGACCAGAATTCTAGCGGGACCATTTTGTACCCAAATTTTGGGAGATCTGGGTGCTGAGATTATCAAGATTGAAAGACCAGGTACTGGCGATGATACTCGGCGCTTTGCTCCACCTTTTCTAAAAGATCAGGAAGGCAAGGATACATCGGAGTCGGCGTATTTTATGGGAGCAAATCGCAATAAACGTTCTGTTGCGATTGATATCTCGAAAATAGAGGGGCAAAGATTAGTTCGCGAAATTGCAGAAAAAGCCGACGTTCTCGTAGAGAATTTCAAGTTGGGAAACCTGGAGCGTTACGGCCTAGGTTACCAGGATCTTAGAAAGACAAACGCTGGTCTGGTCTATTGTTCTATTACCGGGTTTGGTCAAACTGGTCCCTATGCGCAGCGTCCGGGATATGACCCACTTATTCAAGCAATGGGCGGCATTATGTCAGTTACAGGGACCCCTGAGGGTGAACCAATGAAGGCTGGGGTCCCTATAGCAGATATAATGGCGGGTATGTACGCATCGGTCGCAATAAATGCGGCTTTGAGAAGCAGGGAGGTTGATGGCAAAGGACAATATATTGATATTGGTATGCTCGACACGCAGGTCGCATGGCTTTCGATCCAGGCTATGAATTTTCTAATTGGCGGAGAAAATCCTGCGCGTTTGGGTAATGGCCATCCGAATATAGTCCCCTATCAGGTCTTCAAGACAGCTGATGGACACATCATGGTAACGATTGGAAATGATTCGCAATTCCAACGCTTTTGTGAGTTTGTGGGGCACTCGGAAATTTCTAGGGATGAAAAATTTTCATCTAATAGTGCTAGGGTCAAAAATCGAGACGAACTTATACCGATTCTCGAACCGATTTTTTTAAGCAAGGGATCAACTGAGTGGTTACAGGAGTTAGAGGAGCGCTCAATCGGCTGTGGTCCCATCAATAATGTGAACGAAATCTTTGAGGATCCGCAAGTTCTCGACAGAGGTATGAAGATTGAGATGCCTCACCCTGCAGTGGGAGGGGCTTCTGCACCCATGGTCGCTAGTCCATTGAGATTTTCAGAGACGCCCGTTAGCTATCGTCATGCTCCGCCAATGCTTGGAGCAGATACCGAGGCTGTTTTGAACGAAGTTCTTGGGATTGACGCTGTTCATTTCAGGGAACTGAGTGATAGGGGGGTAGTCTAGTATCCTTTTGTGACGTCAACCTCTTGTAACAAAGGTTTTCTGTCACGAAAACGACGGATATTTTCGATAAGCTGAGGGGTAAGAAAATCAATCCTAGGACGGCGCGCGATATGTGGCATCACTAATATCCGCGGATTTTGCCAAAATGGGTGCTCTCTTGGCAGAGGTTCTTCCCGAAAAACGTCTAGAGTTGCAGCGCTCAATTGTTTTTTTTCCAAAGCGACTATCAGGTCCTCATCAACAACGTGCTCTCCCCGTCCCAGATTTATGAAAGCAGCCCCAGTTGGTAAAAGGTCTATGCTGTTCGAGTTGATGATATTTTTGGTCTCGCTTGTGAGGGCGAGGAGATTAACTAGAATCTTCGATTTTCCCATGAATTCTTTGAAACCCTCTGGGCCAGAAAAATGTTCCATGTCTTTTTCATTGGCTCCAGATCGGTTCCAAGTGACGACGCGATAACCAGCATCTCTTATTCTGCGGGCTACTGAACTCCCAATGACACCAAGGCCCATGATTCCAACGGTGCATTCCTCAGAAAAAGATACCTCGGGATTAATCCATTCCCTAGAGCTATTAGCCAGGATCAAATCCTGAAAATTACGATGATGGTACATGACGCACAACAGAGCGTAATCATCAATCATACGATCGCCATCAGGGCGCTGGGCTCGGCAAAGTTTTACATCGGGGCGACTCCGGAGAGCGTCAACCAAATCTTCAACCCCCGCCCGCTGCGCGATTACAAGCTTTAGGTTTTTAAGCTTTTCAAACAGACCAGTCTTGGGTTCTGCGATGATAACTATATCAATGGTTTCTTCTAGCTCGCAATCAGGCCAACATCTGATGACTTCATTTGGCAGCTCTGCCTGAAAGACCTTTTTCCACGCTGCCATCCGTGCTTCGGAGGATATAAGAAGAATTGCCATGTGAGCACTTATTTGGTGATTTTGGAGCGGGTGAAGAGAATCGAACTCTCGTCTTAAGCTTGGGAAGCTTCTGCTCTACCATTGAGCTACACCCGCATTACCTTTATCTTATTGCGACTGCCTAAGTTGCCGCAAGGGGGTGTTTCAGGTTTCCCCGGGGACTTTAATTAAATAATATAGTTTCATGCTGGTAGAGAATCTTACATGTGAAGTAGCTGACGGGTTGGGGGTGGCTAAAGACTTTACCCAAGAGGATTGGGTAAGGGCGGCCTTTCTGAAGTACCTATCCATTCAATGCTACCCGGGGACTGTCAATTTAGTGGTTGGCTCAGACAGGGCAAGATTGAGTTGGAATAGGGTCCGCAGTTGGGAGGGAATTCGATTACCGGCTCCTAGCACTGATTGGTGTGGCTCTCGTGCTTGGCATGCTCGTATAAATAAAAAGATTAAGGCAGCCGTTATCCTGCCCGAACTGGACTCTTATCCAGTCGATAAAATCGAGTTGATAGCACCGATACCCGTTCGGTCTGAGCTGGACGTAGATGCTGGTGACCCTCTGAGTTTAGAGATTTGTGACCAACTGAGAGCACAATCCCCGTGGTAAAAATTATAAATGCATCAGTGTCTCTTTTGCGGTATCCGCTAGGAAGTGCAACGGGAGGGTCTGGTATCACGCACGTTGATGTTATTATTTGTGATCTCGAAACAAGTACTGGACACAGTGGAACCGGATTTTCTTATGTATTGGGCGGGGATGGCCAGCAGGTGGCGGCGATTGGTCGTTCTTTATTGTCAAATTATGTAGTGGGAGAAGAAGTAAAGCATCCGCAGTCAATTTGGCGAAAGCTCGCATCATCGTTAAACCGTACAGGGAGAGGCTTTGGCTATCTTGCCATTGCGGCTATCGATCTATCTGTTTGGGATTTGTACTCCAAGATTCAGGGGGTCCCGCTTGGCGTGGCGATGGGCGGAGAACTAAGGTCGGTTCCTGTATACGGCAGCGGAGGGTTTGGTCCGTCGCAGGAGCCAGAAGCGGCTGCTGCCCAGGCTCTTGATTACGTAAAGCGAGGTTCAACCGCGATAAAATTGCGTTTTTCAGGGGATGTAACTGATATAGATCGGCTATCCGCCGTAGCGGATGCGCTTCCCCCCGGCGTTGGGATAATGGCTGATTTAAATGAAAAAGCTAACTTGGCACAGGCGACGCATTTATTGAATGCGTGTCATGATTTCAATCTTATGTGGATTGAAGAACCGCTCCCCTCTCAAGATATCAATGGGTACAAGAAACTTGCGGCACAGTCATCTGTTCCAATTGCTGTGGGGGAACATCATCAAGGGCTAATGGAGTTAGCCCCTTTTTTTAATTCTCAAGCCATTTCAATTGTTCAGCCTGACCTTGCGATGATGGGCGGCCTCACCGAAGCGTTAAGATTAGCTAATATTGCAGAGTATTTTGGTGTTTCAGTTGCACCCCATTTTTTGCCTGCTTTATTTATCCATTTAGCGGCCGCTGCACCCTCAGTTTGTTGGCTCGAGGACTTTCCTTTGCTGGAAGCCTTGTTTTATCAACCTCTTACCTTTGACCAATCAGGAATGATGGAATTACCGAAAGCCCCGGGGCATGGCCTGGTATGGTTGGATGGTGTTAGAGAGGAATATGGGTTGGAGGCAGATAATTAAACCGATTGATATGTTTTATGCAGCGGCCCGGATAACACCGGATGCCGTCGCAATCGATGGACCAGACACGATCCTGCGTTACGGAGAGCTTAGGAAACAAGTTGATGCACTTGCTTGCGCTTTACAAGATTTGGACTCCACCCCCCAATCTAGGGTAGGAATTTGCGGCTATAACAGTTTAGAACATTTGATTGCACTGCTGGCGACCATGGCCGCTGGAAAAGTTTGGGTGCCACTGAATCCTCGCGACTCGAAGGATGAGCTTGATGCAAAGTTGGACGCCGCTAAACCCTCCATACTAATTTTGGATGAAGACTGTGAAAACAAGGTTACCCCTTTGGTTCCCAACATCTTATACGGTTGGGGAGGCGGAGCTAAGGAGACCGACACTGTAGATGGAAAAATTGCGCTTTATTACAACAAGATACCAATAAGATTTAATTTAAAATCTAAAGATACGCAGGCAATTAAATTTACTGGAGGTTCCAGTGGTAAACCAAAAGGCGTGCTGCAACCATACAGAGCGTGGGTGACTGGAGCAGCGTGCATGATCCATGAACTGGGTCTTAGGTCCTCAGATCGCTACCTTTTGGCTGCTCCAATCACACATGGAACATCATGCTATGTTACCCCAACGTTAGCGGTTGGTGGTACGCTCGTTCTAGGAAAGAGGACGATGCGTCCATCTGAAATTATCGAAGCTTTCTCCGAACAAAAAGTTTCTACCACTTTTATCCCGCCGACCGTGATCTATATGATGCTTGCAGAAATTGGAGGATCCGCAAGTTTTCCGCATTTGAAGCGTTTGATCTACGGCGGGGCCCCGATGCCGCCCGAAAAAATTCGGGAAACCAGGTCTGTTTTTGGTGACGTGGTCGCGACCAACTATGGTCAGACCGAAGCACCCCAAGTAGTAACATTTTTGTCACCTCGAGAAATGGTGGATGAAGGCTTAGTGGCCTCGGTTGGTAGGGCGAGTTTTCTTACGCGTGTTGAGATTATGGATCCTGATTCAAAGAAAATATTGCCAGCTGGTGAAGATGGCGAAATCGTGCTGTCTGGGGGGCTTACCATGACAGGATATTTAGATATGCCCGAGGCGACGGCCGACGTGATGCATGGAAATTGGTTGCGGACTGGAGATCTTGGGACCTTAGATGACAGGGGCTACCTATATTTGAAAGACCGCTTACGCGATGTAATTATTTCAGGAGGATTTAATGTATATCCGAGCGATATCGAAGCGGCTTTGGTCAAGCATCCTGCTGTGAATGAATGTGTTGTTTATGGTGTGGCAGATGAGAAGTGGGGCGAAGCGGTCCAGGCGGCCGTCGTTCTAAGAAAGGGTGCTAACGTAGGTGTTTCAGAGCTGATCTCTTTTGCGAAAGAGGCCGTCGGATCGGTCAAAGCGCCAAAGCGGATCAGGATATTAGATGATTTGCCCCGCAGCAGTGTAGGCAAGGTGGTAAGGAGGCTAGTCAAAGAGGACGCTCTCAGAGGGCATCCAAACTGAGAGCCATTTCCAAAAACGCATTATTGACAAGTTCCTTTAATATAAAGTTTTTCGGCCTCCCCACCCCATTGCCGATAGAAAGGGGCCCTTAATTTGTGGCATCTTTTATTAGCCTTTTGAAACTCTTCTCATCGATATTTCCGCCGGAGCACAACACTACTGTGACCGAGGCCGGTGGTGCGATTTTTTCCATAATTGCTGCAACCGCAACAGCCCCTCCAGGTTCCAAGATTATTCTGTTCTCCAACCAACAGTGGCGCATGGCACGTTTAACCGCCTCATCTGAAACAGTTAGCCCGCCTGCCAAAAACTTTTTCATAATTTCGAAGGTCAATTTGCCGGGTGTTGGAACTAAAAGAGCGTCACAAATAGAATTTTGAATCGGAGCTTGATTGGTTACCCTCTCGCCTTTGGAGAGTGAGAGGCTGATATCATCAAAATGTTCTGGCTCGACACAAAATATAGTGCAATCTGGAAAAGCACTTTTTATTGCGATTGAAACACCCGATACCAAGCCGCCACCGCTGGCGGGGACCAAAATTAAGTCGGGTTTTATGTTTAATGTATTTAACTCTTGGACGATCTCTAATCCAGCCGTTCCTTGGCCCGCTATCACCATTGGGTCATCAAACGGAGGAACCAGCGTCATGCTCCTCTCATTTACAACCTGGATTGCTATGTCTTCTCTAGACTCCTTCCATCGGTCATAGACTATTACCTCTGCGTCGTAGCCTCTGGTGGCCTCTAATTTTTTTTTCGGCGCGTCGCTCGGCATTACGATGACAGCTTTAGTGCCAAGAATCTTGGCTACACAGGCTACCGCTTGGGCATGGTTCCCAGATGAATAGGCTACCACCCCGGCTCTAAGCGATGCTTCGTCCAGTTGGCTTATCTTGTTGTACGCGCCGCGAAATTTAAATGAACCAGTGACTTGATTTGTCTCTAGCTTCAGGAATACGCGCCGGTAACCAGAAAGACCAAAATCAGTTTCAAGCAAAGGGGTCCGAACTACTAGCTTTTCTAACCTTAAAGCAGCGTCCTCAATATCAGAGAAAGAGATATCAGTCACTTAAAGTCACCAGTCGATATCAGTTCTGGTAGCATGGTTAGATTGATAATTTCGAAGTTTGGATCGAATGTTAATAATTCATTTTTAGCTCCATAGCGATTGACCCAAATAGTTTTGAGTCCAAAGCTTGCAGCACCGGCGATATCCCAACTATTCGCAGATATAAAGGCGATATCTTTAGGTTCGAGACCAAGTCCATCGCATGGAATTCGGTATACGTCGGGGTGTGGTTTAAACTTACCCACAGTTTCTATTGAATAAATTTCATCGAACTTGAGATTAATCCGCGCCTGCCGGAGGCTCGCTCTCAGCGTGTGAGGTGTGCCATTCGACAAAATTACGATGCTGAGCGTTTCGCTCTTTAATTCTTTAAGAATCTTTGGGACTTCGGGAAAGGGTTCCAACTCATGGAATAGGCCAAGCAAATCACTTCTGAGCTCTTTGTCTTCAATACTCAGGGTGGCCAGAGAATAATCAAGGGCGGCGGCTGTTATTTGATCAAAGTCTGCATGTTTTCCCATTAAAGTTCGAAGCCAAGAATATTCCAGTTGTTTTCTTCGCCAGAGCTCGCCTAGTTGGTCGCTCTTTGATCCAATCTTATGCCTACACTTATTGATTGCAGAATTAAAATCCAGCAAGGTGCCGTAAACATCAAAAACGCATGCTCGGATTTGGTTGCTTTTTCTATGGTGCGTATCCACGAGTAAGGTCCATTTTTATGTTTTGGGAGTTTATTCCGCCAACTTCCCGATAACGAAAAATTTGCAAATTTCCTAACACTCTTTGGACATATGTCCTGGTCTCCAAGAAGGGAATTTGTTCAATCCAATCTATGGGGTCAACTTTTTCATTCCTTGGGTCTCCAAAACTTCTCAGCCAATTAGCGACCGATTTAGGGCCGGCATTATATGCTGCAATCGCGAGGATATACGAGCCTTTGAACCTGTGAAGTAGGCGTATTAGGTAGGAAGATCCAATTTCAAGGTTATAGCCAGCATCCTCTATTAGTTTTGACTTAGAAAATGCCACTCCAATTTTTGATGCCGTCGCCTTCGCCGTGTATGGCATTAGTTGCATAAGGCCCGCCGCGCCTCGAGGGCTTAATGCCCTAATATTAAAATTACTTTCCTGCCGGATTATTGCCCGCAGTAAACTTGGCTCTAATGGCCCTTTCGGTACATCCAGCTCTGGATAGCCTTCATTGATAAATATCAATCCTTTCCGATGAGCTCTCCTAGACAACCAAACTGCTAAATCAATTCGCTTAACTAACTTTGCGAGATGCATGGCTTTGAAAAAAATTACTGGAGCGGCTCCATTCTGAACAATCTTTTTAAAAAACATTCCAGCAAGATCATGTTGCCCAATTTTTTCTAAAAATTTGACTGATCGTACCAATTCCAAGCCGTAGAAAACCTCCTTTTCGGAAGGTGGAAAATCGAAAACAGATGGCTTGATTCTTGATTGATACTTTTCAGGTAATTCTTGTAGGCCGAGTTGCCCGTAAAAAGTCGTCGGGTGTTTGGCTGCCTCGATAAACCATTTCACCGCCAGTTTTGGGTCGCCTAGAGTTTCTGCTGATCGTCCCAGCCAGTATGCAGCGCGGGCTTTACTGACCGGATATCGAACAACCTCGAATAAATCTTTGAACCGGGCGAAGGCTTCAGCCGGTTTCTTAAGATATCTCAATGCAAGCCAGCCCGCTAACCACTGCACCTTTGCGTAGCTCAGGCGATCTTCTGAGAACGATATTTGATGGTCTCTAAGAATTTGCCACGCCGCACTGGTCTCTCCGAGGGCTATTAATCTTCGAGCTATAATCATTCTTTCAGCTGCCCATAATCTGGGATGAACAGGACCTCCTCGGTGAGTATTAAATAAATCGACAGTCTGTAGATTTTTATTTTTGACCCGACGCCATCTGATCCTCTCATAGATTATTCCTGGATCTTTTTTGTCAGCCTCAGATAGAAGGGAAATTGTTTTATCTACGCCACCATGCAAGGAGCGCAATTTAATTCTGGCGAGGGCTTGAATGCGTTTGTTATATGGCACAAGACGCAACATCCTTCGTGCTTCATTGGTTCTACCCAGCCATAGGAGACGATCAAGCCTATTCCAATGCAGTTTGGGATCAAGAAACTTGTGGTATCGTTTGTAGAACTCACTTTGACTTTTGGGCGAAAAACGACCGGTTAGCCAAGCCGCTTTGATATTTGGAATAGCCTTTATTTTTTGATCTTTCTCTATTAGTGCCCTAGCGAGCGCTTCATGTCCTTCAATGGTTAAAGGGGGGTGCTTCTTGAACCAATCAATAAGCCATTGTGCTGAGCGGCGCTCAACCTCCATCCGACGTTCCAAGTTTGTCCGAATAGAGCGGATACCTGGCCAATGATCATTTTTGGTTATAAAATGTTCCAGTTCTTCAAATGAGTACCCATCGCTGTCGCGGGTCATCTCTAACCAGGCGACAATTTTATCTCCCAATATATTATAGGCCTCCCCTCTCTGAGTCCGTTGGCGGTTCCAATTATCCTTTTGGATTTTTTTGAGTTTTGAGCTGTAATACTTATTTTCTGCAACTGAGAGATCTATAATTGGTCTTGTTTCTGCTGACTTGGAAAAAGTGGCCAAAAGGAAAGTCACGGCAAACAGGGTCGCTGATAAATAAGGAAGTTGTTGATGAGGGTGCTTGAAAGGTGTTGCGATGACATACAAGAAATTCGCTTTAGGCGCCGTGAAATCGTTCCTGAATAACTTAAGCAATTAATCTTTCCTTGGTCAGGAGTTTTACGGCCTTGCTATGAGAATTCAGGAGCTTTAAGTTGATTGCCATCGACTTCCTAACTGTCGGTATTTAAAAATCAAGATTCTTGGGAAATAGACATGTTTCAAGGCTCAATTTGCGCATTAATAACGCCATTTCGTGATGGACAACTAGACGAAGTAGCTTACGCAGAATTGGTGGAATGGCAAATACAACAGGGAACCGAGGGGTTGGTTCCGTGCGGTACAACCGGTGAGTCGCCGACTTTATCTCATGAGGAGCATCAAAGAATTGTTGAGATCTGTATTGAGGTGACGGCTGGTCGTGTGCCTGTGATAGCCGGGACCGGGTCAAATTCCACCCAGGAGGCAATTATGTTGACTCGACATGCAAAGGACGCGGGCGCGGACGGGGCATTAGTCGTGACACCATATTACAATAAGCCCACCCAAGAAGGTCTTTTTCAGCATTTCAAAGCGTTAAACGACTCCGTGAATATTCCTATTATTATTTACAATATTCCCAGCCGTTCCGTGATCGATATGTCTGTTTCCACCATGGCAAAGCTCGCGAAGTTACCCAATATTGTTGGGGTCAAGGATGCAACCAATGATGTCTCTCGTGCAACGCTTCAAAAAAGTGCCGCTGGTGACGATTTTGTTCAACTTTCAGGTGAGGATGGAACGCAGCTCGGTTTTCTCGCTCAGGGCGGACACGGATGTATATCGGTTACTGCTAACGTGGCGCCTCGACTTATGGCTGACTTTCATATCGCCTGGCGTGAGGGCAAAATTGCAGATGCGCAGAGGCTTAACGAAAAACTTATGCCACTGCATAAAGACCTTTTTTGTGAGACGAACCCTGCACCAGTAAAATATGCCGTGAGCCTTTTAGGCAAATGTACTGAAGCCGTTCGTTTGCCAGTTTGCACCATAGGGAATGAAAGCAAGGCAAAAGTCAAAGCCGCGATGCAGGCGGCAGAACTCATCTAATTGGAGTGATCAATGGCAGCCGTAAATGAAGGTCGGGCTGCAGCAGTTAATCGCAAGGCCCGGTATAACTATTCGATAGAGGACTCGATAGAGGCGGGGATTGTTTTGACTGGGAGCGAGGTTAAATCTCTTAGGGAAGGAAAAGCAAATATTGCGGAGGCATATGCCAGCGAAGAGGCTGGTCAGATATGGCTCATCAACGGATATATTCCTGAATATGAAAAGGCCGGAATTCGGAATCACGAAGCTCGTAGGCCCCGAAAACTTCTATTGCATCAGAGGCAAATTGAACGCCTCGGCTCCGCAATCCACAGACAAGGTATGACCCTGGTTCCTTTGAAAATCTATTTTAACGCAAGGGGTATAGCTAAATTGGAGCTCGGTTTGGCAAAAGGTAAACGCCAATATGAGAAACGTGAGACCGAAAAAAAACGCGATTGGGAACGCGAAAAGGGTCGTCTAATGAGGGAGAAGGGATAAATCTTTGTCGGTTGGGAGTAAGTCTAGCTCTGGATTGAGGCAGAAACTTATCGAGTCAAAAAAAGAACGGGCCCGCTCTGCTCGCCTTTTGACCGGAGAAAAAATAACCGGAGAAAGGAAAAGGCTTCCCCCAGGACAGCGATTAGTCCGTGAATGGCCAGTACTTGACCTCGGCGTGACTCCTAAAATTACCAAAGAGAAATGGCGGCTTCGTGTCGATGGTTTAGTGGAGAAGCGCTTGATTTTGCGTTGGGAGGATTTTTTGGCTCTACCGCAGATTGAATTAACAAGCGACATTCACTGCGTTACAGGATGGTCTAGGTTTAATAATCGTTGGAAAGGGGTATCTACGAAACATCTTGTTCTTATGGTGAAAGTCGCAAAGGAAGCAACTCATTGCATTCTCCATTGCACAGATGGTTACACTACGAATGTTCTGATTGATCGCTTCCGTGCAGATGATGTAATTCTAGCTCACAGTTGGAACGGAGCACCTCTCACTAGTGCTCATGGCGGGCCTTTGAGGGTTGTATTGCCCCAATGGTATTTTTGGAAAAGCGCAAAATGGATTAGGCGAATTGAATTTGTCTCGGCTGACAGACCCGGTTTTTGGGAATCAAGGGGTTACCACAATGATGGAAACCCATGGAATGAGGAGAGGTATCAGGAATAATGCGATTTAGTTCCTCAGCGGTGACCTCAAGTTAAACTATGGTATCGGGCTGCAAAAATGAAATTAGTTGCTCCGTGGATGGGTACGATTTTCATTTCAGTTGTTCTTGAATTTTCAAAAACACTGACTCGAACATTTTCTTCGTAAGACGACCTGTATTGGTGTTGTATCTTGAGCAGTGATAGCTATCGACCAAGGCTGTACCATTAGGCATGGTATGAATTGCTCCGTGAGCGAATTTAAAGTCAGATTTTTTTTGTCCTAAAGTCGATAAAATAGCGCCGTGAGAGAGACCACCCAGAGCAAGGATGCATTTTAAATTTAACATAGATCCAATTTCGGCTTTCAAAAAATTCCCGCAAGAATTTACTTCAGCTCCAGTAGGTTTATTCTGTGGTGGGACGCATCTGACGGCATTGCATATTCGACAATTTGAGAGGGATACGTCATCCCCGTTATGCTTGGCATATGTTCCGGTTGAGAAACCGAATTTATCCAAGGTTTCATAAAGCAAGTCCCCAGCGAAATCGCCAGTAAATGGTCTTCCCGTTTTGTTTGCGCCCCGAAGGCCCGGTGCAAGACCTACAATAAGTAGTTTTGCCTTGATGTCTCCAAAAGAAGGGACTGGCGAATTGAACCAGTTGGGTTCTTTTATACGCCAATTATCACGGAATTTTACTAGCCTGGGACACAGTGGACAGTCCGGCTCTGGTTCAGCAAAAGTTTTGTGCACCCAATCACCTACAGGTAGATTTATATTAATTATCGGGGTCTGAGATGGCCTCTGGTTGATCCCCCGATGTGTTATATTCGCCTGTTGCAACCTCGCCTTGCCTTGGTTTGCGAGCAATTTCTTCCTTGAGGTCTTCCAGCTCGATAAAATTATCGGCCTGTCGGCGCAACTCATCAGCGGCCATAGGAGGCGAGGTTTTAGATGTACTAACAACCGTTACCCTGCACCCACGTCTTTGGACTGCTTCAACTAATCTTCGAAAATCTCCATCTCCCGAGAAGAGTACAGCGTGATCGATTTTGTCGGCCATTTCCAAAACATCAATGGCCAACTCCATATCCATATTACCTTTGATTTTTCGCCTGCCGGTTGAGTCGGTGAATTCTTTAGTAGGCTTGGTAACTATCGTGTAGCCATTATAGTCAAGCCAGTCGACTAGAGGTCGGATAGGAAGATAATCTTGGTCATCCATTAAAGCGGTGTAATAATATGCCCGTATTAGCCTGCCCGCTGATGAAAAAACCCTTAAAAGGTTTTTGTAATCAATATCAAACCCGAGCGATCGAGCCGCGGCGTAAAGGTTTGACCCATCAATAAAAAGCCCTATCCGTTCTTCAGAATAAAATTTGACGTCATTCATATTAATTCCTAATAAAAGCACCTGTAAACGGGAAGCCCCGGTTGGATCAGTTCAGACTGTTATAAAAACACAAAATTTGGCCTTCACCTAGTCTGACTTATTAAGCTCAGGAGTTTATATGATTTATGTGGGTCTTGGAGCAAACCTAGTCCATCCTATTTACGGACGGCCCGCTAATACTCTCAAGATTGTCGGGAGGAGCCTCGACGGGGCACAGATAAAAGTTTTAGGCATGTCAGACCTTTACGAGACAAGTCCGGTTCCTGATTCAGATGATCCTTGGTTTGTTAATGCTGTTCTCTCTATAGAAACCAATCTAAAGCCGAATGATTTGTTGCAATTTCTCCATGAAACCGAAAACGTTTTCGGTCGGGAGAGATCCACTATTAATGCGCCAAGGTTGATCGATTTAGATCTATTAGCTTATCACGATATCGTATCTCTTCCTGGAGAAATACCCATTTTGCCTCATCCGAGGTTGGACCAAAGGATTTTTGTTATGAGGCCTCTCAGCGATCTTGATCCTGGATGGGTTCATCCAAGGACAGGCGAAGTAGCCCCTGATATCATCAGTAAAATCCCCTCAAACCAAAAATGTAGACGGTTGAAATTTTTTTGACCCAGCTTTCGAGTCCGTCTTACATAACTTTCCGTTTATCTTGCTTTTTTGTCGGTAAATCTTGTATATAAGGGCTAATCTAACATTTTAATTAAAGGAGCGTTGCGTATGGCCCGCGTGACAGTCGAAGATTGTATCGAAAAGGTTCAAAATAGGTTCGAATTAGTGCTTCTTGCAGCGCAACGTGCGAGGGATATATCGGTCGGTGCGGAGCTAGAGGTTGAAAAAGATAATGACAAGAACCCTGTTATAGCACTGCGCGAGATTGCCGAAGGAAAGCTCGACAATGATGATTTAAAAGAAGGCATCATCAGCGGAATGCAAAGGTATATCGAGAGGGAAGCAGGAGAAGAAGACGAAGAGGATATCCTTGCCCTAGAAGCAGAAATGTCGGCAGCGGCAGAAATAGAAGCGATGATTGAAGCGGCTGGTATCGACTCCACGCTAGCTGACACAGCACTTAACAGCCCGGATGCGGACCAAGAAGATACAGGAACTGCTACTTAATAAATTCTTAGTATTCGCCCCGGTGATACTATTTAAATTGAAAAGCTGGCAGAAAGGGTAGAGGATGCTCCGTCAGTTTGAACTTGTTAACCGGGTTCGAGCCTATGATAAGTCAGCGAATGAAGAGGCGTTAAATCGGGCCTACGTGTTTTCGATGATGGCTCATGGTTCTCAGAAACGTGCATCGGGAGATCCTTATTTTTCTCATCCCGTTGAGGTGGCGGGTATCCTAAGCGAACTCAAGTTAGACAGTGACACCATTGTCACAGGGCTCTTACACGACACCGTTGAGGATACAGTGGCAACTATAGACGAAATCGAAGGCTTATTCGGTCGATCTGTTGCAGCCCTCGTTGATGGTGTCACTAAGCTCTCCAAACTAGAGTTGCAGTCCGATGACCAGAGACAAGTTGAAAATTTCCGAAAACTTCTCCTTGCTACTTCCAAAGACATAAGGGTCCTTTTGGTAAAATTGGCCGATCGTCTGCATAATATGCAGACATTGCAATATATAAAAAACCCGGAGAAAAGGGCTGCAATAGCCCGCGAAACCCTCGAGATATTTGCCCCGCTGGCAGAGCGGATAGGTATGCACCAATTAAAGGACAATCTTGAAGACCTTGCTTTTGGTGAGCTGCATGCAGAAGCACGAGCTACAATCGTTAAGAGGCTCAATTATCTCCGTGAGGAGGCGGCTAAGAAGGATTTGGTTGCCCAAATCAGAGATGAACTTACCAATTGTCTCGGATCAGAGGGGCTAAAGACAATGGTGGCGGGCAGAGAAAAAACTCCTTATTCGATTTGGCGGAAAATGCAGCAGAAGAATATCGAATTTGGTCGATTGTCGGATATTATGGCCTTTCGAATAGTGGTTGATAATGCGGCGGATTGTTATAGGGCGTTAGGGGTAATCCACGGTGCCTATAGCTGTATTCCAGGACGATTTAAAGATTATATTTCTACACCAAAAAGGAACGGTTATAGGTCAATTCACACAGGTATAATTGGTCCTCTGAAGCATCGCGTAGAGATACAGTTTCGAACACAAGAGATGCATGACGTGGCTGAGTTTGGTGTGGCTGCCCATTGGCGTTATAAAGAGAATGAGGTTCAACAAGACCCCAAAGAATACGCATGGGTTAAAGAGCTTTTGGACATTTTAGATGACGTCGCTGATCAAGAAGAATTTTTCGAACGCACTAGGCTTGATTTGTATAATGATAGAGTCTTTTGCTTTACCCCTAAGGGGGAGCTGATCGCATTACCGCAGGGCGCAACCTCAGTGGATTTTGCTTATGAGGTGCATTCGGAAATTGGAGACCGATGCGTTAGTGCTAAAATTAATGGAAGCCTTGTTCCGCTGAGAACTAAGCTAATTAATGGAGATCAAGTCGAAATCATTACTGCTGAGTCAGGTTCACCAGAGCCGGTCTGGGAACATCATGTTGTGACCGCGAAAGCGCGTTCTAGGATTCGCAGGTATGTGAGGAGTCAGAGACGAAAAGAATGCGTGGATTTGGGAAAAGCGATAATCACAAAATCCTTTGCAGACCGAGGTTTTGAGTATTCGGAAAAAGTTGTTATTGAGGCCTTGCAGAAAATGGAGCTCACAAAAATAGAACAGTTATATACGCAGCTAGGTGATGGCCACAGAAGCGTTGATAGCGTGATGAACCATGTTTTTGGAGGCATAGGAACTGCGGAGGGTGAATCCAATAATATAGCAAATCAGCAGTCAGATCGGTCTCAGAGACACTCCATTTCTTTGAAAGGCCTAACAGATGGAGTATTGGTTCGTTTGGCGTCGTGCTGCCACCCTTTGCCTGGCGATAGCATTGTGGGGGTACAGACACCTGGGAAAGGTGTCTCGGTGCATACGATAGATTGTATAACGCTTGAAAGTTTTCATGATATGCCGGAGCGTTGGATAGACATATCGTGGGATGTAAAAGGATCAGAGATTAAGACTCATGTGGGTCGTCTGAGCATGCATATCTCGAATGAGCCTGGCGCTTTAGCAGAGCTTGCGACTAAGGTAGCCAGCAACAAGGGAAATATAGTCAATTTAAAAATCATAAGCAGGAACTCTGATCTTTTTGAGATGTCATTGGATGTTGAGGTCATGAATAGCAAGCATTTAAATGAAATCGTCGCGTCCCTGCGCACCCTATCGGTTGTCAGCACAATAGAGCGTGCCGCAGCTTGAATAAAAATAAAGTTTGGAGGAAAAATGGCAGTAATTGACTCTGATGCACATGTATTGGAAACCCCGGCTACATGGGAATATTTGAAAGGCGATGAGGTCAAATACAAACCGATGATTGTAAGCCAGAGTTTTGGCGACGAGGTCCTCGCAAATGATGGGGTTAACTTGCAAAAGAACTACTGGATGATCGGGCCTAGAACATTTGGCAAAGACCGCAATGTCGGAAACGAAATGACGCGACAAATTCGCGAGATGGAGGATATTCCTGGGCGGCTACGACATATGGATGAATTGGGTATCGACATTCAAGTGCTCTATCCAACTTTGTACCTGAGACCAATCACTACAGATAAAGACGCAGATTTCGCATTAATCCGCTCTTATAATCGCTGGGTCGCTGATGTATGTAGCCAATCTGATGGCCGCTTGCGGTGGGTTGTTATGCCTCCGATACAAAGTCCAGAGAGAATTCGGGAAGAATTATTATTTGGAAAAGAGAATGGGGCATGCGGAGTATTTATGCGAGGTCTTGAGGGCGATCGTGCAGTGGGAGATCCATATTTCTATCCGCTCTACGAATCAGCACAAGAGTTCGATCTGGCGATTTGTTTTCACTCCGGCAACGGGAGTATTCGGCATCATGATATGTTTGAAACAGATACCACATTCACTAAGTTCAAGCTTGCAACCGTCGGAGCTTGTCACACTATTATAGAGAAACGGCTTCCTAAAATGTTCCCAGAACTGAGATGGGGATTTGTTGAGATTAGTGCCCAATGGGTCCCCTATGTGCTGTGTGATCTGGAGGATAGGTTTCGTCGGAACGGTTGGGATTGGTATAAGAATCCCCTGAAAGAAAATAACATTTTTGTTGCTTGTGAAAATACCGACGATCTACCCTATATCCTCGGTCACTCAGGGGAAGATAATTTAGTTATAGGAACTGATTATGGACACCATGATCCGTCGAGCGAAGTGCTCGCTGTTCATAAGCTCCGTGATGATCCTCGGGTCGATCCATCGATTTGCAACAAAATATTAGAGTTGAATGCAGCCAAGCTTTACGGTTTGAGATAATTACGGTTGATATGGTTCAAAGTTATCCCAGGCTTGGTATTAATATTGATCACATAGCCACGCTCCGTAATGCAAGGGGGGGGGCACATCCGGATCCGTTGCGGGGTGCACTAATAGCGCAGTCTGCTGGTGCGGATGGAATAACAGCCCATTTGAGGGAAGATAGGCGCCATATTGATGATGGCGATATAGCTAGATTGGTGTCCGCAATTGACGTTCCCTTAAATTTAGAAATGGCGGCTACTCCGGAAATAATCTCGATTGCCAAAAAGATTCAACCAGAAGCTGTTTGCATAGTCCCTGAGAAGAGGACGGAACGAACAACCGAGGGTGGGCTTAATGTTTTAGAAGATCTTTCTTATCTTTCGTCTTGTGTAAAAACCTTGAAGGACAGCGGGATACGTGTATCCCTATTTGTAGAGCCAAGTTCACAGCAGATAAGAGCTTCCAAAGAAATTGGGGCAATGGCTGTGGAACTTCATACTGGCCGCTATTGTATACCCGGCCTTAAACCAGATGTGCGGGAGGGAGAGTTACTTCGGCTTGTGGAGGCCGCATCATTAGCTGATAGTATCGGGTTGGAATGCCACGCTGGCCATGGGTTGTGTTTTGATACAGTAGGTCCAATTGCCAAAATTCCGCAGATCAAAGAACTCAATATTGGCCATTTTCTGATGGGGGAAGCGATGTTTTTGGGGCTTGATGCTGCGATTAAAGAGATGAGAAGACTTATCAGGGAAGCAAGAGGCGGATAGTTGAAGATAAAGGAACCTGAAAACACGTGATTATTGGTATCGGAAATGACCTAGTCGATATAAAACGCATCGAAAGCACACTTGCTCGGTATGGCGATCGATTTATCAAACGTATTTTTACTCTTTCGGAACAAGAAAAATCTGAAAAGCGGGTTAATAGAGTTGAGAGCTACGCAAAAAGGTTTGCAGCTAAAGAAGCGTGCTCCAAGGCTCTCGGCACAGGTTTCCGTAAGGGCGTATTCTGGCGTGATATGGGGGTGATTAATTTCCCTGGTGGTAAGCCGACTATGGAATTAAAAGGAGGCGCTGCAAAAAGGCTTGAAGAGATAACTCCTCAAGGCATGCAAGCTCAAATTGATTTATCCATAACCGATGAGCCACCCCTTGCAGGGGCATTGGTTATCATTTCTGCAACGCCAAAACCACCGGAACTGGATTGTTAAAGAAATTAAGAGAACTGACAAAAGTCAGGTTTGGATTTTTAACTAAAAACTCCGCTATTTGAGGGTCCTTATTTATGGCCAAATCCATAGAACAAAAACCGCGAAAAGATGGCAGCCTTTTCGAGACAGTCAAGACTATCATTTACGCGGTTCTAATCGCCTTGATTATAAGAAGTTTTGCGTTTGAGCCTTTTAATATTCCTTCTGGGTCAATGATCCCAAACTTATTGATTGGTGATTACTTGTTTGTGTCCAAATATTCCTATGGGTATAGCAGACATTCATTACCCATGAGCCCACCAATTTTTTCTGGAAGGGTCTTCAAGGAAAAACCAGAGCGGGGTGATGTGGCCGTTTTTAAGCTGCCGAAGGATAACGAAACGGATTACATAAAAAGGGTGATTGGGTTGCCGGGCGATACCGTACAAATGATTAACGGTCGTCTCCTCTTAAACGGCAAGCTTGTGCCCAGAAAACGGATAGAAAATTTTATCGATTTAGATCTGGGAAGGAGTTGGCCTCAATATATTGAAACACTTCCAAATGGATCTCAGCATAAAGTGATAGAGCAGCTTGGTGATTTTTCTCCGCTCGACAATACACCGGTCTACAAAGTTCCGTCTGGTCATTATTTTATGATGGGAGATAATCGCGATAACTCAGCCGATAGTCGAGTGCAGGCAGGTGCAGACCGAGTAGGATACGTTCCATTGGATAATTTTGTTGGAAGAGCAGAAGTTCTTTTCTTTTCTACCAATGGAAGTGCAAGACTTTGGGAGATTTGGCAGTGGATCCCGGCAATGCGGCTTCAGCGCTTCTTCAAGGTGATTGAGTAGTGAATGATGTTTTTTCTTCACCAGAGCGGCTTTCAAAAACACTGGGATATGAATTTCAGTCAAAGAAGTATCTGCTGCTCGCTCTGACCCATTCTAGTTATGCTGAAGAAGCAACCGCTTCCAACGAACGCCTCGAATTCCTTGGAGATAGAGTGTTGGGGCTTATCGTTGCGGAAATTTTGTTAGACCGCTTTCCATCCGAAAGAGAAGGGGAAATTGCGAGAAGATTGAGCAGTATTGTTGATAAAAATAGTCTTGCTAAAATTGCGAGATCCATTGAATTAGGAAAATACATAAGGGTGGGTTCAGGAGATTTGCAAGCTGAAACCCATAATAACCCCGGGGTCTTGGCAGACACGATGGAGGCCTTGATAGGGGCGGTTTATTGCGACTCTGGATTAAATGATGCCCGAGCGCTGATTGTTTCACTATGGACCCCTTTAATTGAAGAAGCATCTGAACCACCTGTGGACCCTAAAACACGTCTCCAAGAATGGGCTCAGAAGAAACAATTAGGCTTGCCAAAATATCGCATATTGGCTCGTGTAGGACCAGACCATGAGCCAGTCTTCACAGTAGAGGTTTCTCTCGATAGTCTCGGGAACTGCACTGGCATTGGACGATCAAAGCGTACTGCGGAGCAAAACGCTGCGACAAAACTTCTCGAACTTATTGGAACCAGTGATGATTGAGGGCCAAACCCAATGCGGTTTCGTTGCGTTGTTAGGGGCTCCTAATGTTGGTAAATCGACTCTTATGAACACCTTAGTTGGATCTAAGGTTTCAATAGTGACTCACAAAGTTCAGACGACTAGGACCCGGGTGATCGGCGTTCTTGTTAAAAATAGATCACAGCTTATTTTTGTTGATACACCGGGAATATTTGAGCCTAAGCGGCGGCTTGAGCGCGCTATGGTTTCGGCAGCTTGGAGCGGGATCTCTGAAGCAGATATTTTGGTTTTGTTGGTTGATGCCAGCAAACCAGATGAAGAGTCCAGCCAGAGAATTATCCAGGAGCTTAAAGCGCGTAATCGGGAAGTAATATTAGTCGTGAATAAGATAGACAAGATAGAAAGAACGCAGCTTCTGGGGCAGATTGATCGACTTCGCGGTGAGAGCATTTTTTCTGAAGTCTTTTTGCTCTCCGCTCTCAACGGAGACGGGGTTGAAGATTTCATTTCTTATCTTAAAAAGAAAGTCCCGAAAGGGGCCTGGCTTTATCCCGAAGACCATCTATCGGATATGAATGAACGGTTATTCGCGGCAGAAATAACTCGGGAAAAATTATTTTTGCAGCTGCATCAAGAGCTACCCTATTCCTTAACCGTAGAAACTGAGGAATGGGAGAAAAGAGATGGTGGGGCGATTAGCGTCAAACAAATAATTTACGTTGCTCGTGAGGGGCAAAGAGGTATTTTGCTTGGGAAGGGAGGACAACAGATCAAGCGGATAGGTATGGCTTCGAGGAAAGAGTTAGAGTCGATTCTCGAATGCCGCGTTGACTTATTTTTATTCGTCAAAGTTAGAGAAAAATGGAGAGATGACCCTGAGAGGTATAGAGAAATGGGTCTCAAATTTATTGATTAGTAGTTTGATTGGCGAGTTATTTTATGGGCGATCGCCTCTAAAGGTTAACGTTTATCTAAAACCTCTTTTTTCTTTGAAAGATGGGTATTTTTCCCAACCGACTGAAAATTCTAAACTCATTGATGTTATTGAGATATCTTAGATACTATCTAAGATATGGAATGGTTGGATCAGGGGTATTTGTTATCGGCGCGTCGGCATGGCGAAAGCGCTCTAATAGTAAGCGTTTTGACGGAGGCAAATGGAAGGCACCCGGGTCTGATAAGAGGTGGTGGTTCTGCTAAAAGAAGGGGTCTTTATCAGCCTGGGAATCTCCTAGAGGTGAATTGGCGCGCTCGGCTTCCAGATCATCTGGGTGCTTATAACTGCGAATTAATACGAGCCAATTCGGTCGATTTTTTGGACACCCCGAATAAACTGCTCGCCCTTAGCTCAGCTGTCACGTTACTCGATAATGCGCTACCAGAGAGAGAGCCTGTACCGGAAATTTTTGGATCTTTTCGCTTGCTGCTGGATGAGTTGCAGAGTGAAAATTGGGCTGTGTCTTACGTTCGGTGGGAGCTCGGGTTACTATCTGACCTTGGGTTTGGTCTGGATTTATCCAAGTGCGCGGCCACCGGCAGAACAGATAACCTTAGTCACGTATCTCCAAAATCTGGGCGAGCTGTGTCAAAAAGCGCTGCCAAACCATATGAACAAAAATTGCTCAAACTTCCTCCATTTCTGCTGGGTGGCGACAGGTACCCGCTGAAAAAAGAGATCGCGGAAGGCCTCTCGCTAACGGGTTTTTTTCTTAGACGTCACGTTTTGGGGGAGCAAGGTCGGGGTTTGGCAGGGGCTCGTGAAAGACTTATTCAGGGCCTGACTTGAATCACGCGCTCGAGTTATAAGATCAGATGGTCGAAATAAAAAAGATCCAGTCAGAACCCAAAGAAGTCGCATTGTTTGATGCGCTAGGGGAACGTTATCTTGCATATGCTTTGTCGACCATTACCTCACGTTCATTGCCGGACGTGAGAGACGGGCTTAAGCCAGTCCATCGCAGATTGCTTTATGCGATGCGGCAATTGAGATTGGATCCCAATCAAGGTTTTAAAAAATGTGCTAGGGTGGTTGGAGATGTTATTGGCAAATACCACCCTCATGGGGATACGGCTGTATATGATGCAATGGTTCGTTTGGCCCAAGAGTTTGCGGTTCGCTATCCATTGGTCGAAGGACAAGGTAATTTTGGAAATGTTGATGGGGATAGCGCCGCTGCGATGCGTTATACCGAGGCGAGGCTTACTGATTATGCTTTGGCAATGTTGGAAGGCCTCGACGAGAATGCTGTAGACTTCCGCGAAAATTACGATGGTACAGAGCGAGAGCCAGTTTTATTACCGAGCTCTGTTCCTAATTTGCTCGCTAACGGGGCTTCAGGGATCGCCGTCGGTATGGCTACTTCGATACCCCCTCATAATCTTGACGAAATTTGCACTGCATTACTGCATCTTATTAAGTTCCCGAAAGCTGGAATTGAAAAACTTGTTGAGTTGATTCCAGGTCCTGACTTCCCTACTGGAGGAACGCTGGTTGAAAGCATAGGAACCATTCAAGAGGCCTATCGTAACGGTCGAGGAGGGTTTCGGCTTCGGGCTAATTGGGAGAAAGAGGACTTAGGACGCGGTAAGTGGCAAATTGTGGTGACGGAAATTCCCTACCAGGTCCAAAAGAGTAAGCTGATCGAAAAGATTGCCGATTTGATGGCATCCCGCAAATTACCTCTTCTTGAAGATGTCAGAGATGAGTCTGCTGAAGATATAAGGCTTATCCTTGTTCCACGGTCTAAGTCAATAGACCCCGAGGTTTTGATGGGAGTGATGTTCCAAAATAGTGAATTAGAGGTCCGTATACCACTCAATCTAAACATTTTAGATCATAATACTGTCCCTCAGGTTATGAACCTCAGGGAAGCTCTACAAAGTTTCCTGGATCACAGGCATGAAGTCCTTATTAGGACGTCTGAGAATAGATTAAATAAAATAGAATCTCGCTTGGAAGTATTGGCTGGCTACATGGTGGTCTTCCTCAATCTTGACGAAGTTATCTCGATCATAAGAGAAGAGGATGATCCCAAACTGGTCTTGATTAAGCGATGGAAACTCAGTGATAACCAGGCGGAAGCAATTCTCAACATGAGGTTGCGGAGCCTAAGACGATTAGAAGAGTTTTCAATTAAAGAGGAAATTGCTGAGTTAAAAAAAGAGGCGACAGGACTGAAGAAATTATTAAAAGATCAATCGTTTCGTTGGAAAAGAATTGGGGAAGAAATTGCTTCGACCCGTAAGCGGTTCGGAAAAAAGAGTAAGTTGGGAGCCCGCCGAACTGTCATCGGCGCGCCCCCGGACACAAATATAATACCTCTCGCCGAAACTGTTGAAAGAGAGTCCCTCACAATCATTTGTTCTCAAAAAGGATGGATAAGGGCATCAAAGGGACATCTTGAGGACTTTTCTGGATTAAAGTTCAAGGATGGTGACAGGAGCAGATTCGTAATACACGCAGAAACTATCGATAAACTCATCGTGTTTTGCACCAATGGTCGGTTTTACACTATCGGGTGCGACAAACTTCCAAGTGGTCGAGGCCATGGTGAGCCTATTAGGTTAATGATTGATTTGCCCAATGACCACGACATCGTTCAAGTCCTGGTGCACAAATCGGATAGGAAGCTTGTGGTCGCTGCAAGCGATGGCCGAGGCTTTGTTGTCTCGGAGAACGAGGTGCTGGCTCAGACTCGAGCTGGGAAACAAGTTTTAAATGTTTCCGGAGAGACCGAAGCGCGTGCTTGTTCAGTGGTTGAAGGTGATACATTAGCCGTTGTTGGTGAAAACCATAAAATAATACTATTTCCACTCTCTGATTTACCTGAGATGGCAAGAGGCAGAGGAGTGAAGCTTCAAAGCTACAAAGATGGAGGTTTATCAGACATAAAAGCATTTGCGCTTGCGGATGGGTTAAGCTGGAAATCAGGGGAAAGAACTCGCACTGAAAAAGCATTAGATCTTTATAAAGGAAAAAGGGCGCAGGCTGGAAGATTAGCGCCTAGGGGCTTTCCCCGTTCCAATCGTTTTGAGTAACTTTATCATGGCTGTTTTAGCCTGCATTTGACTATACTAGTCCCAATTTTGTTAACATCATAGAAAGGGGCTTCATTGATTGGTCTCGCTTTGTTCGTAAAGCGTGTCGACGAAATAAATGAGTATGTCGGCAGAGCGATCTCTTGGCTTACCCTTCTCATGGTAGTGATAACCTTTGCGGTAGTAATTCTACGCTATGTGTTTTCACTGGGATGGGTGTGGATGCAAGAGTCTTACGTTTGGTTACATGGCATTATCTTCATGGTGGGTGCCGGCTATACCCTTTTGCACAACGCGCATGTGAGGGTTGATATTTTTTATCGTCCCGCATCAGATCGTTACCGTGCTTTTGTTGATCTATTAGGTGCTGTTTTTCTGCTTGCGCCAATGATTGCAATAGTTTTCCTGGGGAGCTGGGATTACGTTATCAAAAGCTGGGTAGGGCTGGAGGAGTCCAGAGAGGCGGGCGGACTTCCGGGCCTCTTTGTCTTGAAGACATTTTTGTGGATCTTTTGCTGTTTACTAGCTCTGCAAGGTATGTCTCTGAGTGCCCGTTCAATTCTAGTTATAAAGGGCAAGGCTAATCTGATTGCTCAGGTCAGAGATTAGAAAATATGGGGATCGAATACGTCAGCCTAATAATGTTTGGGGTAACCTGTGGAGTCCTGCTCTTGGGGTTTCCAGTTGCGTTTACACTGGCCGGCGTTTCGCTTCTATTCGCTTTCTGCGGAGCAGTTGCGGGGGTAATTGATTTATCTTTTTTTGGCGCGGTTCCCTCCCGTTTTGTGGGGGTTATGACTAATGAAGTGTTGGTTGCGGTCCCATTGTTTGTATTTATGGGGGTAATGCTTGAGCGGTCACGAATTGCCGAACAATTGCTTGAGACCATGGGATTGATGTTTGGCCGTCTTAGGGGCGGGCTCGGCGTTTCTGTGATTGCCGTTGGCGCAGTTCTGGCAGCTTCCACCGGGATTGTAGGGGCAACAGTTGTGACAATGGGGCTTCTTTCATTGCCATCGATGCTTAAAGCAGGATATGACCCTAAGCTTGCGACTGGAGCGATTTGCGCATCTGGGACTCTAGGACAGGTGATACCCCCCTCCATTGTACTGGTCCTTTTAGGAGATATTCTTCAGGGAGCTAATACCCAGGCTCAGCTCGCTAAGGGTAATTTTGCCCCTGATCCTGTTTCTGTAGTGGATTTATTCGCTGGAGCATTTATTCCTGGATTAGTTTTAGTGCTTCTATATATGGGTTGGATTTTTTTTAAGGCGGTTGTAGATCCTCGCGCTTGTCCGGCTTTAGAAGCAGATACGCAGCATTCTGAGCGGCTAACGAAAAGAGCGATTAATGTTTTGGTGCCGCCTACATTGCTAATTTTTTTAGTCCTTGGTTCAATCTTAATTGGTGCCGCGACACCAACCGAAAGTGCATCGGTTGGAGCTGTGGGAGCGATGGTTCTTGCGGCAGTCCGCGGACAACTAAACCTTAATATTTTACGAGATGTGATGCGTTCAACCGCTCAAATATCATGCATGGTCTTCGTGATTTTGTTGGGTGCTTCGATATTTTCTTTGACTTTTAGAGCATATGGAGGAGACGACTTAGTTCACCAACTGTTGAATTCAATTCCAGGTGGAGCATTTGGTGCAATGCTTGCAGTAATGGCACTAATGTTTGTTATGGGTTTCTTTCTCGATTTTATCGAAATTATTTTTGTAGTTGTACCTATTGTCGGACCAGTCCTCCTGGGGATGGATCTTAATCCAATTTGGTTTGGCGTTATGATCGCTATTAATCTCCAAACAAGTTTTCTAACACCTCCATTCGGCTTTGCTTTGTTCTATTTGCGCGGGGTAGCACCAGAAACTGTTACGACAATGGACATTTACCGTGGCGTGATCCCGTTTGTTCTCATCCAATTGATAGCCCTTTGCATCGTCGCTTATTGGACGGAATTAGCCACCTGGCTCCCTGGAAAAATATTCGGCTGATCATCTAGTTAAATATATAACTCTGCCGAACACCTCCCTCATGGCCGTGATCATTAAATGAAGCGGGTTCTATAGAAACCGGTGCCGTAAGTTTTAAAATTTTATGGGTCTTATTCAAGCTTTTGCATGTTTGAACCGGGATGTATATCCTGTGCATAGTAAATCTTTGGAGGGATTACTTCTCAGCATTGGTTTTACTTAATTGAATATTTAGGGAGCTTTACAATGAAATTAAGGACTATCTTAGCTACGGCAGTTACTACTGCAGTTGTCTCTGTCAGCCCTGTTTTGGCCGATGAAGTTGCGGAATTTTACAAGGGCAAAACGATCACAATCTGGTCGGGGCTTTCTCCAGGAGGCTCATATACGGCCTACGCGTTGGCTTTGAAAGATTATATGCCAGCGAAAATTCCGGGAAATCCGAATATAATTGTTGGAAGCAGGACTGGTGGTTCTGGGCGTGTTTTGGCTAATTGGATGTACAATGTAGGTCCGCGAGATGGCTCCATGTTTGGATTGATCCATGAGCGCATGGGGCTGGAGCCTCATGTTTATCCTAAAGGTACCAAATTTGATGGACGAGAACTTAGTTGGATCGGATCCCTAGCAAAACAAAAAAGCGTTTGTTTTACCTGGCACGAGTCAAAGGTCAAAACATTCGATGATGCGCAAAAAATCCAGGCCATCGTAGGAACAAATTCTTCTACTAGCACGGGTGCTGTCATGCCTCGCATGCTGAATTCTATGGCGGGTACAAAGTTTAAAATCATAAGGGGATACGATCCTGCAGAAATATTCCTGGCTATGGAGAGAAGGGAATTAGATGGCTTGTGCGGCTACGGTTGGGGAAGCTTGAAAACTGCTCGACCTGATTTTATCAAAAACAAACAAGTAAATATGCTTCTGCAGTTCTCAGACAAGTCCCATGCTGAGTTGGATGGAAAAGTCCCGGTTATGATGGATTATATCACCAACCCAAAAGATCGTGCGATGTTGGAAATAGTCTTCGGAACTCAAGAAATGGGACGCCCATTTGTAGGCCCGCCTGGTATGCCTAAGGCACGCCTCGCGGCTCTTAGGAAAGCATTTATGGATACGGCAAAAGATCCTGTCTTTTTAGCTGATGCGAAGAAGCGGCGTCTAGAAATCGACCCAATTTCAGGTGAAGAAGTCGAGACCTTGGTCAAACGGTTATATAAAACAGAGAAAGAACTCGCAAAGCTAGTTGCCTCATATAGGAAGCCAGCCAAAATAGGTGAAACCAAGCGGAAAATTAATTGGAAAAAAGTCAACGTGGCATTGACTAAGAAAAAAGGGCGTTATGTGTACTTTAAAGTCGATGGAGAAGTACAGCGTGCAAAGCTCTCTGGAAAACGCACGAAGGTAAAGATTGCCGGCAAAAAGGCTAAAACAAAAAATCTAAAAGCCGGTTTAATGTGTGAAGTCACTTACCCTGGCCATCATGGGTTGGCGAAAAATATTACCTGTAATTAATTAAGTTTAGCATTCTAACCCGCCTCTCTCTGAGGCGGGTTTTTTTACTTTGTAAAAAGTGTCATTTCTCCATTTGCCGTGAATGTCAGGGTATAAAAATCTAGAACCGCGGAAGCCGGCTTTTTTCACAAATTTAAAATTTGATCAGATCGACAAGAGGTTAAGTTTGACAGATACCTGACGTTTATAACCGGTAGATGAGATCTGCACTAAATAAAAGGGTCGTTTATTAATTAGCGATAATCAATAAAATACCACCGATCACCGCAAGGTTATTGCAAGCTATGTAAAGTTTTCGGTTTTTCTCGACCGGCTCCGCAGGGTCCCAGAAATTATGATGAACATAGATTGCTGCCAAAGTGAAAATAATTAAAAGGGGACCACCTATCTCGGTTTTAAAGTCAATCGCTACTGAAGCTCCGCCTAGAAGCATAAAACCTAAGCCAAAAGTTAAAATAAAATTCGAAAACGGAATGCCTCTTGCGGCTAATCTGGCGGAGTGCTCAGAAAATCTTGGGATAGCAGTAAGACATCGATATATGAAAAGAAAAGCTATAAGAAGATGGCCAATAACTTCCATGGGGCTATGGTCGACGTGAAACATTGTAATCCTGTCTTATTGCCTGTCCGACGCTCAAACTTGTTGTCGGACAGGCAATTCTATTATGGTTCTAGCCCAACACCTTGGCGCGAGCAGGAAGATAAGCACCCTCTGACCGAGTAGACCAAGCTGATGCAGTTTTGCGGAACGCCATGTAATCATCCATGACTTGCCTAGAAAGAGGATCTTTCGAAGCTATGTCATTCATCACTTGGTTAGCCAACTTTCCGAGGCCTTGCAAAATTTCATCTGGGAAATTCTTCAATTGGACTTTGTGTTTGTTAACAAGTGTGCTGAGAGCCCCATTATTGCGTGCGACAAATTCCGACAGGACCATTTGGTTGACAGCGGTATTCGCGGCCTCAACGACAGCCTTTAGGTCGCTAGGGAGTTTTTCCCAAGCTTTGATGTTGATGAAATTATCGAGCACCGTGGCCGGTTCATGCCAACCTGGGAAGTAGTAATATTTGGCGCTTTTATATAATCCGAATGCAAGATCGTTATAAGGACCAACCCATTCTGTAGCATCCAGCGCTCCTGACTGAAGCGCAGGGGGTATTTCGCCACCCGGCAGGTTTATAACATTGCCACCTGCGGCTTTTACAACTTCTCCTCCGAGGCCTGGGATGCGCATTTTTAATCCCTTGTAATCGGAGAGGCTATTCATTTCTTTATTGAACCAACCCCCAGCTTGCACTCCGGTATTTCCTGACGGGAAAAATTTTGCTCCCATCTCTTTGTAAATCTGATCTCCCAGTTTCTGTCCGTTACCCCATTGGTACCAGGCATTAACTTCCTGTGCTGTCATGCCAAAGGGGACAGAAGCCAAGAATTGAGCCGCTGCCACTTTTCCTTTCCAATAGTAAGGCGCCCCGTGGCCCATTTCGACGGTACCATTGCCAACGGCATCCATTGCTTCAAATGCCGGCACAACCTCTTTAGCGCCGAAGACCTTAACAGTTAGGCGACCTCCGGAGCCCTTAGTGATGAGTTCACCGAGCAGGTTGGCTCCTGTACCCAGTCCGGGAAAATTTTTTGGCCATGTTGTAACCAATCTCCACTCTAATAAGCCTTTATTAACCATCGGCGCTTCGACAGCTTTCTTTGTTTCGCTGGAACTTTTTTTGCTATCTTTAAGCAAGGAATAAGTAGCTCCCGCTCCGACGGCGATACCCGCTCCTCCAACAATGAAATCACGTCTATTCATAATTTCTCCCTTTCTTTGTTTTTATTTTGATAAAACTATCACTATTTCTCGAAACGTTAGCTGGGGCCGTCTGCGGTTGCAATTAGAAAGAACAGCCCTTCTTGGATTTTTTAGATGCTTTTGGAATTGGATAATTCAGTCCAACCGTCACTTCCAAATACCTCTATTGGTCTAAAATCAGCCTTGTAAGCCATTTTACGGCTGCTCTCCACCCAATAGCCAAGATAGACGTAGGGTTTGTGTCTTTCAGATGCTTGTTTGATCAACCACAGGACCATGTATGTTCCGAGACTTCGGGCTGCGTTATTAACATCATAGGCAGAATAAACTGCGGAAAGAGCGTCAGATTGACGGTCGGCGAGCAAAAATCCAACCAGAGTATCTGTTTCCTTGGCTCTAAATTCAATTACCTGACTATCTACGGGACTGTCTTCAATCATCGCTCGATACTCCCGAAAATCCATTGTTTCCATCTCACCGCCCGAGTGACGCCCTTCCTGATATTGTTGAAAAAGGTCAAATTGTTCTTCTGTCGCATGGGCCGCCATTTCGAGAGCAATAAGATCTTTATTTTGGTTTTCCGTACGACGAAACCTTTTACTCCAATTAAAATCTTTAACTCTGATGCGGACTGGTTTGCAGGCAGTGCAGCTCGGACAAGCAGGGCGGTATGCGATACTGTGGCTACGCCGAAATCCGGCCCTGGATAATCGATCATAGAGTTCTCCTGCGCCTGGCACTGACAAGTCCGTAATAACCTTTCGCTCTACCTCGCCATCAATGTAAGGGCAGGGTAGGGCTCGAGTGCCGAGGAAAACATTCTGTCTATGATTGGAATAAAGGCGGTTCATTTGTCTTAAAAATTCAATAAATAATGCAGATTTAGATGTTTACATATATAAATGCACGTTTTGCGGAAATGTTGGTTCAGGGTTTTTGTTTACAAGTCTTCCTAGAAGATCGCCAGGCCTATAATGGTTAGTAGTTTCATCAACTGGTACATCAAATTTTCTCAATTTGTAATGGCAAAACTGTTTTATCGACTGATTCCCTGTTTTTCTCATTCGGCCGGACTTGACCTCAGGCTGAGGTAGAGACAATTTAGCCACCAATTTATGGGGGAGATCAATGTCAGAAAACGTCGTCGGATTGGAAAAGCTGCAGGAAAGGTTAATCGCCAATAAATTTAACGATTGGATGGGGCTCTCGATCATCAAACTCGATGAAGACTCCATCGAAATAAGTATGAAATGGCGCGAAGAGATGATTTCAAATCCAAAGGCGCGATGGACACATGGTGGCATATTGGGAGCTTTGGTTGACGTCACTGCCGATTTTATGATTGCGGCTAAACTAGGTGCCCCCGCTCCAACAGTAGACCTACGGGTAGATTATCATCGCGCTGCAACACCAGGCGACCTTAAAGCTTTGGGACGCATCATTCGGATCGGTAGAACATTTTCCACGGCGGAGGCAGAAGTGCTGGACTCGGAAGGGAAGCTGATTGCTAGTGGACGCGGGGTTTACTACACCGTACCCCCCAAGAGTTAAAATAGTAAATTTTGACTTGGCGGTAATCTGCTCGCTAAATTGGAATAGGCGAGCACATAAATTTTAGGATGAAAATAAAAGATGGGCATTGATCCAAAAAAATTTCGAAATACGGTCGGTTGTTTTGCGACAGGCGTCACTGTTATTACGACGACTGATAGCCTCGGGAAGCCTGTTGGTTTGACAGCTAATTCTTTTACATCACTGTCTTTAGATCCGCCTATGGTCCTATTTTGTCTCGACAGGAAAGTAGCCAGTTTTCAGGCTTTTTCAGAGGGTGGAGAATTTGCGGTAAATATCTTATCTGAAGATCAAAAGGATATTTCTAATCGTTTTGCGACAACTGGTGACGATAAGTGGAATGACTTTGACTTTGTAACTTGGGAAGGTAGTTCACCAATTATTCCTGGAAGTCTTGCAAACTTGGAATGTAAAGCAGCAGATATTTTTGAGGGTGGAGATCATATTATCCTGACTGGAGAGGTAATACGAATGTCAGTAAGCGACGGCAGTCCTCTTTTGTATTGGAAAGGTGGATATGCCCAACTCAATGTGGATTAGAAAACAGATAAGAAACGATTAAAATACTCGTTGGTGCGATCTGTGGCCAACGCCTCTTTTAGCCATTAATTTATGTTTAATTATCAGGTTGAGTCTTTAGGTGAGCATTCTGATAATTTTCGAGCGATATCGAGCGCCGAATATGACAGTATAGCATCTGCTCCAGCCCTCTTTAATGAGAGTAGAGCTTCTGACATTGCAGCCTCTGGATCCAACCAGCCTTTTTCACCCGCGGCCTTAACCATGGCGTATTCACCGCTCACCTGGTACGCAAATGTTGGTACGGAAAATGCCTCCTTGATGCGCCAAAGAATATCTAAATAGAAAATACCGGGTTTGACCATAACCATGTCTGCACCCTCTGATATATCGAGAGCGACTTCGCGGAGCGCTTCGTCTGAATTCGCAGGATCCATCTGATAAGTCTTTTTATCTGCTGTCCCTAGGCTCGACGCGGATCCTACTGCATCTCTAAATGGGCCATATAAGGCTGAAGCATATTTAGCCGCATAAGCTAATATCCTTAGGTCACTAAGGCCCGCGCTATCGAGGGCATTTCTAATCGCACCGACCCGTCCATCCATCATGTCAGATGGAGCTAAAACATCACTCCCCGCCTCAGCCTGAATTACAGCTTGTTTAGATAATACCTCTAGAGTCTCGTCGTTGACCACGTATCCATTTTTGACCAATCCGTCATGTCCGTGGTCTGTAAACGGGTCGAGCGCCACATCAGTCATCACGCCAAGGTCTGGGTAAGCAGCCTTAACAGCAGCGACAGCCCTACAAATAAGGTTTTCTGGATTAAGGGCCTCCTCTCCCCTTGGAGATTTGAGGTCTGCATTGATGACCGGGAAAATAGCAATTAAAGGTATCCCCGCGTTCTTTGCTTCTCCCGCATCCGACAATAACGCATCAATTGATAATCTATCGACTCCAGGTAACGATGGCACAGGCTCACGTGCAACGTCTTTGTCATGGACAAAGACTGGCCAAATCAGATCATTAACGCTTAAGTAATTTTCAGCGATAAGTCGTCTATTCCATGCATCCTTTCGATTTCGGCGCATTCTTGTGGAGGGAAACCCTGCACTTACGGGGTTATGATTTGAGACTGTCATCAACCTGAATGAACTAAGCTTTTTGCAGAGCTTGCTCAAGGTCACCAATAATGTCGTCGATATGTTCTATGCCGATAGATAGACGAACGTAGCCAGGTGTAACGCCCGCTTTTAGTTGTTCATCTTCTGTTAGTTGTTGGTGGGTTGTCGTCGCTGGATGAATAGCAAGACTGCGTGCATCGCCTATGTTCGCAACGTGGTAGAACATCTCAAGGGAGTCTATGAACCGGGCACCTGCCTCTTTTCCTCCGGTAAGTTCAAAACCTACTAAGGCACCATAACCCCCACGTAGATGAGCATCTGCACGGCTTTTCTCCTCTCCTGACATAAGACTAGGGTGAATAACTTTAGTGACTTTTTCATGTTCGATTAAATATTTGGCGACGGCATTCGCGTTTTCGCAATGAGCTCTCATTCTAAGTGGTAACGTCTCGAGGCCCTGAATAAACATAAAAGCATTGAATGGACTCATGGCGGTTCCCATGTCGCGCAACTGCGTTACGCGAGCCTTTATGATATAGGCGATGGGGCCCAGTGGTTTGACAGCTTCAGTCCAAATTGCTCCATGATAGCTAGGGTCGGGTTGCGTCATCATAGGAAATCTCTCTCCGTGGGCTTCCCAGTCAAAGTTTCCACCATCAACAATTAAGCCTCCAATTGAGGTGCCGTGGCCCCCGATGTATTTGGTCGTTGAATGAACAACCACAGCCGCACCATGTTCAATAGGCTTGCAGAGAATTGGCGCCGCGGTGTTATCAACAATGAGAGGGACGCCAAGAGAACGACCTATCTCGGATACTTCAGAAATCGGAAAGACCTCGAGCTTTGGATTAGGAAGGGTCTCTGCAAAATAGCACCGTGTGCGCTCATCAGTGGCCCGTCGGAAGGCTTCTGGGTCTTTGGGGTCGACATAGCGTACCTCAATTCCAAATGTCTTAAGAGTATTTTGGAATAGATTCCAGGTTCCACCATATAAATCGGTGGAGCTAACAAAATTATCACCTGCATGACAAATATTTGTGATAGCGACGAGTTCTGCTGCTTGGCCAGAACTCATCGCGAGTCCAGCCACTCCCCCCTCAAGTGCTGCCACGCGTTCTTCAAGGACTGCATTTGTCGGGTTCATTATCCTGGTATAGATATTTCCGAAATCCGATAGAGAAAAAAGGTTGGCGGCGTGTTCGGAGCTATTGAACTGATAAGACGTGGTTTGATGAATGGGCACTGCAACCGAATTTTGTGACTCATCCTTTCTCCAACCTGCGTGGAGTGCGATTGTTTCAGGGTGCTTGCTGTCCATAATGTTTTCCTCTGGTTGCCGTTACCGGATGAACGTAAAGGTTTTTGAAGCATGAAATTAGCCGCATGCCAATCTTAATCTTTTTCAAATGTTTCCTTGATATTCCTAGATTTTGCTGAGAGTAGTGCGGTCATTATGGCACCAAATATGAATAATAATGAAACAAATAGAAAACCAGTTCCTATATTGCCCCCCGCCATATCAATAATCAGACCGGCTATAACCGGAACAATGGTCGCACTAAACCGGTTGGCAGTAGTGCGCAAACCTACGCTGAGCCCGAATTGCTCTGTTGGGACGCTGCGCGACAGCAAGGACAGTACGTAAGCCATGCCGAGACCGACTCCTGCGCCAAATAAAATAGTTGTAAAAAGTAAACCTTCAATAGTTGTAAAGCTTCCGACTAGCGCGTTGCCGATAGAGGATAACAGCACCATTGCGATTACAATCCAATGGGGTGCGAGTAATTTTCTAGCCTGCTCCGTTGGAAGCGCTGTTATGCCCCCGACAAGAAATGCAAAACCAGTGATCAAGCCAATCACGGTTCCCTCGTATCCTACAGACTCCATGTAGACTGACAAAAAATTCATCCTGAGTTGTATCAGGCCGTTCATAAGAAATGAGCAGGTAACAACGAAAGCAACCGATGGTATAAGGAATAATGTTAAAGCTACGCGATAGTCGTTTAGTGAAGGCAGTAACTCACGCATCCTGGGAAATCCTCTTGGAACCTTAATCCCGTCAGCGATAGGCATAAAGGCAACAGAGACCCACAGGGCCAAGTTCCATAACGCTATTACAGTGAATACCATCCAGGCGCCACCAATAGCAGAGGCTTGTCCAATGTCCCAGCACCAGCCCGCCAGCGGTGGCGTGACAAAATTTGAGATATTTGAAATAGAAACAAACCGTCCCATGTGTTTTGGTGATCCACGGGTTAATTGACCAATTTGGGTTTGAGCTCCTATCCAACCAATTGTATGCAAAAATCCTGTTATGACCTGCAGTAACACAATAAGTAAAAATTGCGCCTGCATTGAGGCTGTGGTGTGCGGTATCAGGGGATATAAAATCATTAGAACTACGCTGGTAGCAGCGCACAAAGAACTAACCTTCCTTACACCTAGCCTGTCGAGAAGAGCGCCACTATGAATAGAGAAAAACGTCGCAAGGAAGGCCCGCGCGCCTGCGATTACCCCGATCTGGGTTGCTGACATACCCAATTCTACTGCGCACCACAACGGGATCAGCATCTGGGTCATTGGGAGCATGCCGATGCTTATGAAAGCTGTGCTGTAGGCCGTAAATTCAGCCCGTGGAGATATTTTGGTCCCCAGTGTTTCAGGGCTATTACTCATTTATACTCAGATGTATCTCTTGCGGTTTTGGGGAGGTGTTAGATAGTTTAGTCGGGCAACAGGTATTTGTCATGGCGACAAATGGAGAGATCATAGTGCTATGCACATAAAAAAACTTCATCCGGATATTGCTGCTGAAGTAAGGGGAGTAGATATCGGGAGCGGGATAGATATTACGACGGCTCTTGATATCAAAAAAGCACTTTTAGAACATCTCGTGCTGATCTTCCCATCGCAAGTTGTTTCTGAGAGTGCGCAGGAAGAATTTTGTCGACATTTTGGTGATCTAGAGTTGGTGAGGTCAGCTGTATCGCAAGATAAAGAGCATCCCTCAGTATTACTTATTACAAACGTTTCAAATACCGGAAAAACCACAGCGCTTGAGGATGGTGAAATGATGTTTCACTATGATCAATGCTATTATCCGAACCCGTGTTTGGGATCGACTCTGTATGCGTTGGAGGTTCCAAGGCATGGAGGGAATACGCTTTTCGCAAATGGTTTTGCAGCTTACGAACGCCTCCCCAATGAATGGAAAAAGCGTATAGAAGGGTTGAATGCTATTCATTACTATAGTTACGCAAGTGATCCCACCCAGAGACCGGAGACACTCAAACCCGATGCGCCGCGATACTCTCACGCAATAGTGCGAAAACATCCAGAAAGCGGAAAAAAATGTCTTTTTGTTAATCGGCTGATGACTATTCGTGTTGAAGGTTTAAAAGACTTAGAAAGTGATGAAATTCTGTCCTATTTGTTTTCAGTTCTGGAGGATCCGGAACACATTTACGAACATGTTTGGACTAAAGGAGATCTTATCATGTGGGATAATCGAAGCTCTGCCCATGCTCGGACTTTCTTTGCGCCGAATGAGCGTCGTATGATGCGTAGAGTAACTATTAAGGACTCTTTACACCGAAATTAAGTCGAGGAATTCAAGATGCCTAAAGTCCTAACGGAACAGCAGTTAGAAAGTTATAGACGTGATGGTTTTCTCGCACCGATCGACTGTATTTCCCGCGAGAGTGCCAGGGGGTTCTTGGATATTTGTGATGCCTTTGAGACCGAAACTGGAGAGAGTGTGACTAAGCATCTGAGAGTCAGAGCCATCTTAGGACTTAAGTGGTTAATGGATCTAGCACGTGAACCTGTTATCTCCGGAGTTCTTCAAGATACAGTAGGGCCGAATGTTATCCTTTTTCTCTCAGGTTTCTGGTCTAAGGCACCGAGAACCGGAAAATTTGTATCATGGCATCAGGATGGGGCATATAACCCTTTCGATAGAAATGAGGGTGCTACCGTATGGTTGGCACTGACAGACGCTTCGACAGAAATGGGGTGTATGCAATTCATTCCAGGAAGTCACCGCGATCCAAAAGTTCGTCACAAAGAGACCTTTGCTGAGGATAACCTCCTTTCCCGGGGTCAAACTGTCGTGGATGTGGACGAAAGTCAGGCGATCGCTGCGCCCATATCGGCCGGACAAATTTCGGTTCATCACGAAATGGTGGTGCACGGATCGGGGCCAAATAAATCATATAAACGGCGACTAGGGATTTCACTTGCTTGTGTTCCAGCGGAAGCGATCCCGCTAACGGGTCTTAAATCGGGCGTTCTGATTGCGGGCGAAAATCCGGGTCATTGGGAACTAAATAGAGACCCAAGTTCGATTTTGATCCCTTGGCAATGGAGGAATTGGCGCGCGTTCAGCAGGCATATCGTAACCCAGAGGCCACTATTTTAGCGCAGGACGCGGTTTAATGGAGAGAGGGCCAAAAAAATTCCGAGTTGTTCTGAGTTGTTATTATGAATGGGGGCTAGGTCACGTTTAGATTGTTTTCTTTGTTTTGTGTATTCTTTTTCGCTCCAATATTTATAGTTGAAGCAGAAATTGAAGCTAGAGAGACGCGAAAGGTCACCTCATGTGACAAGGTCGCCTCGTCTATATACGACTACGAACGAGTTGCTGATCCGGTCCTTGAGATAGAAAACCTTAGCCTAGCAAAATCTTTTTGTATGAATGCTTTGGATCAAGATCCTGAGAATCCAAGGCTTTTATTTTTAGTTGGACGTATTTTAGACCTGGAGGAACGTTCCTATTGGGAGATGTCTCCTGGGGAGTCATATTTTAGACGCGCAGCAGAAAAAGGATATATTGCAGCTGATTTTATGTTGGGAGAGATTAACAATAATGTTTGGGGAAGGACCCGTTTCCGCCGAGCATTTTTCAGTATGCTCAAGGCGGCGAGAGCGGGTCACCTAGAGGCAATGGGCCGGCTCAGTCTTTTTTTAGGCAGAAGAAGCGCGCAAAATTTTAGGCAAGAAATACTGGAATTAACAAAGAAAGCCATTGCCCTCGGGCATGCTGATGCGATGGCTTATCTCGCTAGAGGGTATATTTTTATTTTAGCTGAGACCGATCGGCATGAGGAAGCCATAAATTTGCTTTATGAGGCTGAGAGGCGTGGTTCTCTTGAAGCAAGCGTAGCTTTGGGACAGCTTCAGACCTACGAGGCGGTTCCCGCGGGTATACGCACATATATTCCAGAAAATACCTTTGGAGGACTGAGGCGCCTTTTAAAAGCGGCTGAAAAAGGAAATAAAAGAGGTGCCTTTGTTCTCGGGGTCTTATATTCCGGGACAACGTTTGCAATTCCAAGAAACAGGGAAAAAATGATTCACTGGCTTTGCCGGTCAGGCCGTCGAGGTCAGTACATGGTGGCTGAGCTTCTGGACGAGGATGTAACAAAATATAGGTGCCCGCGAACTCCCTTGCACATTGAAAGAGCCGGTTAAATAAAATAGGGGAAGTTTGGAGAACCAGTGATCAGTGGGCGGGACCTCAAATAGTAGATCGAGTGATTAAAATTGTGACCTTGGCTGCGCCCGTCGGAGTCTCAAAATCATATTTAAGACTAGTCCCCATATTCACTTAAAATAATTCTTGAAGAAACATAAAATCTGGATGGGTTAGCATGGAATTTAGAAAACTTGGAAAACAAAACGCTATCGATGTTCCTGTCGTGGGGCTTGGCTGTAATGCCTTTGGGCGCAGAATTGATGAAAAACAAACAAAATCGGTGATTGATAGTGCAATCGACAATTACATAACATTTTTCGATACAGCCGATAGTTATGGAAATGGTTTATCGGAGGAATTTATCGGCCGGGCAGTAAAAGGAAGGCGAAACAAAATTGTTATCGCAACCAAGTTTGGGTGGGGCAGTCTTTACTCAGGGAAGAGCCATGGAACCCGTGAAAATATTCGTGTTGCTATCGATAAAAGTCGTCACCGGCTCCAAACAGATTTCATTGAATTATATCAATTACACAAGCCAGATCCAAATTGTCCTATAGTAGAAACACTTCATGCACTCGAAGAATTAGTGCAGGAAGGAAAAATCGGGTTTTATGGATGTTCAAATTTTTCTGCTTCGCAGTTAACAGAGGCAATAGGGGTCGCTAGCCGAGATGGGTTAGGGGGCTTTGTTACGGCTCAAAACTCTTGGAGTTTAATGGATCGGAGCATTGAGAATGAATTACTCGACGTTTGTAAAAACAATGAGGTCGGTATTCTTCCATACTATCCTTTGGCAAGGGGCCTACTCACGGGTAAATATCGGAGGGGGGTTGCCGCTCCTAGCGGTTCAAGATTGGGTGACAATGCTGCTAGTGCTGCCGAATATGATATTTTGGAGAAGCTGGAGTCGTTCTCAAGGGCAAGAGGACACGATTTGTTAACGCTTGCGGTATCATGGTTATTGAGTGACTCAGCGACGTGTTGCGTGATCTCTGGCGCTACGAGGCCAGAGCAACTTTTAGCAAACGCAGAGGCCAGCGCTTGGCAAATGACCCAGTCGGAGCGGGAGGCGTTGAATAGTCTTTTGGTCTAAACTATGCCAAAACAATCATGCAAATAAAAGTTTGGGCGATTTTCTCAGTTAGGTCGCTACTCTGCAGCTACTGCAACGCCCGATTGGTTGCCCAAGTGCCGTAATTTAGGCATTACCTCTTTTGAGAAAATTTCGAGATTCTTTTTTGTTAGCTCATGTGGCAACGTGCCGAATTGAAGCATTGTAACAAGATTTCCAAACCCCATTTTGCTCTGATGTTCCTCTAATTGGGAGGCTACTGTTTCAGGGCTGCCGCACAAAAACATACCATTACTGATCAGTGACTCCAGGGAGAGGTATGACGCGCGAGCTTTGTATTTACTCTCAACCACAATTTTGTAGGAATTCATGGAGCTATAGCCAGGTGGCAGCTTGTACTGCATCGGTGAGATCAGAAATTTATTGAAGAAATTTTCGATATGCTGACCAGCTTCTTTTCTAGCAATTTCATCGGTCTCGGCAACATAGCAGGGAAAAGCCCAACCTAGTTGGGAGGGAGTGCACTGATAACCATACTTCTCGCATTGCTCGGCATAGGTATTAAGATGTTTGGTTACAGACTCAGTTGGGCTAAATGTGAGAAGATAAGTGTATTTTCTGTCTGGATGTGAGGCCCATAGCATTGTCTCTGCCGATCCTTGTGAAGGTATCCAGACCGGGGGGTGTGGCTCTTGGTAAGGTCGTGGCCAGGTGTTTACATACTGCAATCGGTAGTGTTTCCCATCAAAGGGAAATGGTCCTTCCTTTGTCCAGGCTTCAATAATAAGATCATGAGCTTCATGAAACCGTGACAGGGACTCCCCGGGATTGACCATCATAGCGTGATATTCGCACCCTATACCTCTCACAAAACCGGCAATTAGCCTGCCGCCCGTTATATTGTCGATCATCGCATACTCTTCAGCGATGGTCAGGGGATTGGAGGTTAAGGGAAGGGCACGTCCTAAAACGCAAATTTTTGCATTTTCGGTGCGACGAGAGAGTGCGCCGGCCAAAACGCTAGGTTGAGGCATCATCCCGTAAGCGGTTTGATGATGTTCATTGACACACACCCCATCAAAACCGAGTTGATCGGCATATTCTAATTCGTCGAGGTAGCGATTATAGAGCTTATGCCCTTCCTTGGGATCATAATGTTTGTTTGGAAAAACAATCCAAGTATTGTCAGTGATAGCATCCAGGTCGACAGCGCTGTAAGGCATAAGATGGAAAAAGAAAAATTTCATCGTTCTGATCCTTCCGTGATTGAGTAAACACCGGCAAGAAAATCATCTAATCTCTCATTTTGTGGAGAATGCGCACAATCAGGAAATAGCCGCAGTTCGGATCCTTCGATAGCTGTATGCCATGCATTTGGATACTCTGGTGCCGGAAAAACTGGATCATGTTCTCCCCACATGATCATTGTCGGAATTTTTATACGATGCAGGCGCTTTTCCAATGCCGGATTGTGAAACCTTGGGCTCCAGCAGAGCTTAGATGATGTAAACGTATTTTTGAGAGCGATGTCTGCATCTTCCGGAGAGAGCTTCTCATTTGCTCGGCGTTCTCCTTCATCTTTATCGAACACCATCTTGCGAGCTCTCTCTTCTGCGGACCACATAAATATATCGCCCATAGGTACGCCCACAACCCTCAGACCTGCAGCTGATACAACCGTTAGGGTTTGGAAGCGACCAGTGCCCATTACTGCCAATTCGGCTGAGAGCCAACCGCCCATTGAGTGACCTATGAGATGAATATTAGATAATCCCAATTGTTCCAAAAAGTCGCAGTAAAAAAAGGCGAGATCTGACAGATGATCTAGCCATTCCGGGGTATCGGAGCGGCCGAAACCGGGATGGCTTGGAGCGATGACGTCGAATTTGGTTGAGAGCTCTTCTAGAAAAGGTGCCCACCCTTTTAGGCCTCCAGCACCATGCAGAAACAGCAGGGGGGTACCTGCGCCTTGTCTTAATACTTCAACTTCGCAGCCATTTACATTTATCTTTATTGGCGCTGGTCCCGCCATGTCCTGAGTGCTCCTATGATTTTAGACGACATGGTATACGGTTTAATTTCAATTACCAATGCCCTTTAAACTCATCTCTCTTGTATGTTTACGGAACCTTCTCATATGTTTATGAGAATGCTCGATCCTACCGAGGATGAGAACCAGTATTATATCAAGTTAAGAGGATGCTATTATGGAAGCGGTTGCAGAAGAAGTAAGATCTCAAGTCGATGACAGGCCATTTCTATCTGATCCCTACCTTGATTGGGCGGAAGCACAGAATATTCCCATCGTAGAAGATTTCGGCATTCATTTACCTGACTTACCGGTTAGCCCTTGGGAGCATTTCGAATGCAATGGGGGCTTGGCACATTTAAAAGGAAGAGGAGATTGGCTATCAGTCTTTGTACTAGAGTTGCCTCCCGGCGGTAATACGCGGCCTCGTAACCATATGTTTGAGGAAGTGTACTACGTCCTATCGGGCACAGGGAGTACTCAGGTAGAGCTCTCCGACGGTTCAAAGCATAGCTTTGAATGGGGGCAAGGCAGCATGTTCGCCATCCCTTTGAATGCAAAATACCAGCATTTCAATGGCTCTGGGCAGGAACCGGCGAGACTTTCGTCTACCAATAATTCACCCATGATCCTTAATGTCTACCACGACCACGAGTTTGTATTTGCGAATACTTTTAATTTTAAGGGCAGAGAAGGGTCAGATAATTACTACACCGGGGACGGAACCTTCCTGCCAAAAAGACCTGGTCGCCATATGTGGGAAACTAATTTTGTTCCAGACCTTAGAAGCTTCGAGCTTCATACCTGGGCAGCCCGTGGAGCCGGTGGGTCAAATATGATGTTCTGCCTTGCCGACGGTGCCATGCATGCTCACATGTCTGAGATGCCTGTTGGAACTTACAAGAAGGGGCATAGGCATGGTGCAGATTTTCATGTCATGTGCGTCACAGGGTATGGTTACTCGCTCCTATGGTATCAAGGTCAGGAGGATTTTACTCGGGTTGATTGGTCTCATGGAACAGTATTTGCTCCACCAGATATGATGTTTCATCAGCATTTCAATGCAGCCCCCAATCCCTCAAGGTATTTAGCAATAGCCTGCGGCGGTCTAAGATATCCCTTAATGGAAGAAAAGCGTCGTATCTTTTTAGGAATGGATGTGGATGTGAATAAGGGGGGTGCCCAAATTGAATATGAAAATCAGGATCCCCGTGTACATCAGATTTTTCTGGAAGCGATGAAAAAGGCTGGTGCTGCGTCGAAAATGGGTCAATTTATCGATGAGTCCAAGTTTGATGTTTGAGGTTGGTGCCAAGGGTGGGGCGTAATTGACTGTCTTTCGCAGAGTTCACAACCAAACTAGTTCTCCAGAGGATATACAAAACCAAGCTCCATGAAGCCTGAGATTTTTCTTTTTTATCGCCGTTGTTACAAAAGGAAAACTCTCCAAATTTTTTAAAGACATTTGGACGCCAGCTTTCTCTAGTGCGGTTTGTTTGTCCGCTACTGAGGAGGCAAAGTATCTCTTGCAGGGCTAAGCAATTCTACCCACTGAGCAATATAGTCTCCAATAGGCTGGCCTTTTGCAGAGCTCAGAGAGGCAGACACCCCTCCGCAGCCAGCATGGCCGAGGACGATGATATTCTCTACTTTTAAAGACTCTACGGCAAATTGAAGCGCTGCCGATACTCCTTGTAAAGATGCTTCCAAAGGTTGGCAGGGCGGTACTATATTCGCAACATTCCTTACGATAAATAAATCGCCAGGGCCCGCATCAAAAATTGTTGTTGGGTCAACACGGGAGTCGGCACAAGCGATTATCATGGACTTTGGCGATTGGCCTTGACCCAGTGCAGCATACTTGTCAGCGTCTTGTTTGTATCTCCCAGATCGAAAACGGTCATATCCATCCAGCAGCGTTCTGGGAGGCATTTTCATGCGGCGTCTTCCAAAATTTCAGCGCCCTCATAAGTCAAGCCAGCCGCATCAATTGCCTCTCTGACCATTTTTAACTCAATGTTAGATAGTTTTACCAAAGGAGGCCTGACAATCGCCTTCGGGATTCTTCCTAACATCACCAGCGCTTCTTTCATTCTATTATGCATATCAGTAGCAGGGGGGCCGTAGAAACATTTTGCTGTTGGATAAATACGATCATTAATTGCCTGGGCACGCAATAAGTCTCCCTCCTTGATCGCGTTGAATAGTGCGACCTGTAAATCCGCAATGACGCTTCCAGAGCCGGATAACAGTCCGTTTGCCCCCATGGTGAGTGAGCTCATTAACCAGGCGCTATTTGTCGTTAGAACGGTAAAACGTCTTTGTTGGTCCTGCAGCTCACGGACGTGTCTTTCATGAATTTGGCCTGTGTTCCAATCCTTCATCGCGGCAAGGGATGGTACTTGTTCGATTAATTGAACCAGTGTCTCCATTCGATACGCAAAATCATTGGGATACTGAAATGCAATTAAAGGTAGGCTTGTTGAGTCGGCTATTGTTTTAAAATGAGCTAAAGCCATTTCGGGGTTCATTTGCCCTTGCATCATCATAATCGGTTGGGGTGGGAAGACCAAAAGAGCTGAAGCACCCGCAGCCTCGGCCCATCTGGCAATTTTCGCCGCCTCATGGCTGCCATCCGCCCAAATACCCGTGATCACAGGCAGATCATCGCCGATTTCACTGAGAGCAAGGTCAAGGACTTTCTGTTGCTCCTTGCCTGAACACGCATGAACTTCGGATGCGTGCCCATTTACCGTAATTGCCCTAACACCGTTGACCTTTGCCACATGATGCAGGTGCATTCTTGTCGATGACTCGTCGATAGAGAAATCTTCATTAAATGCCAGCAAAGTTGCTGGAATTACTCCATCCGGGTGAAAATCTTTGAAACGTGGCATAGGCAACTCCTCATCGAATAGCTGAATTCTATTAACTTATCACTAAAAAGCCCATACCAAGTTTGACGTATGCATTTTCCACTACGAGAATATTAAGAGGTTTATGCGAGGAGAAATAAACATATGTCGAAGGAACGACTTAAACTGACTTTTGCAACAAGCGATTATGAGCATGTCCGGGACCTAACAGTGGGGCCTTTAGAGGCGGAGGGGATCGAACTTAATTGTTTGACAATGCAAATAGAGGAAATGTTTTACCGTTTTATTAATTTTGAAGAATTCGATATCTCAGAAATATCTAGCGGTAAGTACACCTCGATGATTAGTCAGGGAATAGACAAGTTTGTCGGCATTCCGGTGTTTCCCTCAAGAGTGTCCAGGCAATCTTCTTGCTATATACGTCCAGATGGACCCGTCCAAAGGCCAGAGGATTTAGCCGGTAAAACCATTGGAGTACCGGAATGGGGGCAATCTGCTTCGGTTTATTCAAGGGGCTGGATCCAACATGATGTGGGAATACCGTTACAAGACATTGAATGGGTGCAAGCTGGGGTTAATCAGCCGGGAAGAAAAGAAAAGGTTAAACTCAATTTGCCAGAGGGTATTAACCTCACTCCAAGACCAGACAAATCGTTAACCCAACTTCTTCTCGATGGCGATATTGACGCCATTTTAACGGCGCATCCGCCTGAGTTATTTGAACACCGAGATCCAAGAATAAAGAGACTTTTCGACAACTATGCGGAGGTTGAAAAAGATTACTTTAGACGGACGGGCATTTGGCCGATTATGCATCTATACGCAATCCGAAGAGAAGTTTTTGAGGCCCATCCTTGGGTGGCCATGAATATGGTCAAAGCGCTAACAGAAGCAAAGGACCGGTCCCTCAAACGGATGATTGATATTACGGCTTGTAGAGCGCCCGTTGGGTGGGTTTTTCAGGCCGCAGAAGAAATGAGAGATATGATGGGCGAAGACTTCTATCCGTATGGAATTGAACCGAACCGAAAAACTTTGGAAGCATTCCTTTTGTACGGATTTGAACAAGGGTTGTTTCATAGGCATATGGAAGTTGAGGACCTATTCCCCAAAGAAGTGCAGTCTGAATTTAAGGTTTAGGGTTTAACTCATGTTATTTATTCACAACGAGATGGTGGCTGAGCTCTTGAATATGGACGAATGCATCCTTGCACAAGAGGAGGCATTCAGAGATTTGTCTGAGGGTAAAGCAACACATAGGCCTCGGTCAGACATTTATGCCCCTTGTGAGCGCGAGGATGGCTACTACCGTTGGGGTACAATGGAAGGCTACTCAAAGGGCTACCTTGCGATCAGAATGAAGTCGGATGTCATGACATGGCCTGTCGCCGATGATGGGTCTTGGACTGAAGATAAATATTGCGTGAAACCAGGTACTTATTGCGGACTTATAATGTTATTCTCCGCTAAAAACGGAGAACCTCTGGCCTTTATAAATGATGGGGTTCTGCAGCATATGCGTGTAGGTGGCGGCGGTGGGATAGGCGCTAAATATCTGGCCCGGTCTGATGCATCTACCGTCGGCATGTTGGGATCCGGGGGAATGGCAAGAACCTACTTGCAGGCATATTGCGCTGTTCGTCAGATCAGTCGAGTAAAGGTTTATTCTCCGACGAAAGTCAATCGTGAAGCGTATGCATCAGAGATGAGTCGACGTCTTAATATTTCAGTAGAACCTGTTGATTCAGCAGAAGAAGCGGTGCGAGGATCTGACATCGTGTCGAGTTGTACTGACTCAATGTCACCAACATTTGATCCTAGTTGGTTATCGCCAGGTCAACACGTTACTATGCTTGGCCCAATGGAGGTTTCCAAGGAAGCTATCGAGACTTTTGATGTTTGTATTACGCAAGGGCAAAGTGGGTTACGTGCCACTGGTTCTGGCATGCAAGAGGGGGTTGGTCATAGTCCCGTCGCGTGGATTGCTGGATCTGATATGGAAAGAGAGCGGCTCCCTAAAAGGCAGGAAAATACCTCCGGTTTTGCAGTCGATTTTCCGGCCTTTAGCGATTTGTTGACCGATCCTTCGATCGGGCGAACCGACGATAATCAGATTACATATTACCACAATATTGGAAATCAAGGGCTCCAATTTTCATCAGTAGGTGGTTTGGTTTATGAAAAGGCCAAAGAAGCCGGAATGGGCCGAGAATTGCCGACAGAATGGTTCCTTCAAGATATCAGGGATTAATAGATCTGGGAGCTTTTGTTTACATTATAGGAAGTGAAGGCAAAGAAGGCTGGAGAACTTACGTAGGGTGGACTTACGATCTCGAAAAACGCCTGGCATCCCATAACTCTGGAACAGGAGCTCGTTCCACGAGAGGACGCGTTTGGGTTTTGCTTTACGCAGAGCGCTTAAATGATAAGTCCAATGCAATGAGTCGGGAGTGGCATTTGAAGCGCGATCGTAAATTTCGAAAGGCTGTTTTGCCCAACAACTGAGCTGGATAAGGGTTGAAATTTGGTTTTCCAACAGATCAGCGTTTCGAAATTTTGTTGAACGTGCTTGGGAGGATGTTAATTATCAGAGAGATCTTTTATTTTTTGTTCAAATCCTACCAGATCAAAAAGATGGGGTCCAAGACCGCACTTCCATGTCACCGTCCCAAATGAGTCCAATATATACAAGCGCTCTGGCATCGCCATGTAAGCTTTTTCGACATAATCAGACATACTGTCTAACACCATAGGAAAAGAGAAATTGAAGCGGAGCATGCAAGCCGATGCGATCTCGGCTCTCTCGTCCATTGAGGTTGGTTGTTTAAAGAGAATGTCATCAATCAAATTGGGAGGAGATTGCGACCCATCAATTGGATGTGCCTCCTTAATATAGATGCATAAAAAGTTAATCTTTTGACTAAACTGCCTCGCTATTTTCTCAAGGCGCACGGCCTCTTGCCGGAAAGGTGGTCAGGTATAGGACCCAAAAATTAGGCCAGTGGGTTTTCCTCGTAATGAGGATAACTTTAATTTTTGACCTGATCGCTCGCCATTCTTAGATAACAGCTCTAATTCAAAATCGGGAGCCTCCTCACCAACCTGAGGGGAATTTAAATCGAGTCGCATCCTCTCTAGGAACCGTTCCCGCATCAGGTCTCTGGTCCAGCCCCTGAAACTCAGCTCTTCCTCGCTAATTGAACTAATCCTATCTTCTACAGGGGAGGGTATCAGTAATTGTTCTTTTTTATTCATCTGGCGATCCTCCTTGAAGAACTGACTTGTCAAAAGTTATTTGTCGCTGTACGCGCTTGCAAGAACTAATTGTTCGGAGCCCAAGGATGAAAAATGATTTAGAAAAACTAATCACCCATGAGTATTCTGACGACTGCATGGTTTGCCGAGCCCAAGATGTCGTAGCATTTTCTCTGGTTCCTGCGGCTGCAGCATGGGAGACAGCAAATGAACTTCCGCAATACTCGGTGGCTTTGAATGGGGCAGCTCAGCTTCTCGCAGCTATGATAGCAGATGGGCTATCAAGAAATGATGTGGAAGAGGCATTAAAAACCCTTTTGGATGACTTGGAAGCACAAATAAAAGAAGAAGGTGTTTTCGGAGGTCCCACTCAAGGCAACGCCTAATTGCAGAAATGTATACAGAAGAACTTAGGGAGCAAAAGATGAAAGCTGTACAAATAGACGAATATGGTGGGCCCGAGGTGCTGCGTTATCGTGAAAACGTACAAGAACCGGAAGTCGCTGCGAACAAACTTTTAATCGATATTCATGCTGCGACGGTGAACCCGGTCGACTGGAAGATAATGAGCGGTGGTCGCCAGAAGCAGATGCCGTTAACCATGCCCTTCGTATTGGGTGTAGACCTTTCTGGAGTTGTTAGAGAAGTTGGAGAGGGGATAACCGAATTTGCGCCTGGTGATCCCGTCTGGGCAGTTGTCAACCAGGATCAACCTGGAGGATACCAAGAAGTTAATGCAGTTGACGCGGGGGTGGTATCACTAAAGCCTAAAAACGTAAGCCATTTAGAAGCCGCAGCACTGGCGCTCACCGGCTTGACCGCAATGGTAGCCATTGATGATACCGCGGGACTTAAACCTGGTGAGAAAATCTTAGTTCAGGGTGGAGCTGGTGGCGTAGGTAGTTTCGCCGTCCAGGCAGCCAAAGCAATGGGCGCCGAGGTTTTTGCAACTTGTTCTGAAAGAAATATTGATTATGTGCGTTCCCTTGGTGTTGATCACGTAATTGATTACACAAAGGGAGATTTTCGGGACGCGGTCCCAATTGTTGATGTCGTTTTTGATACCGTTGGTAATGCGGCCCCCGGGTGTGCACGAGGCTAGTTTTGATGTGCTGGCGCCTGGGGGGCGGCTTGCATGGATTGCTGGTCAACCGGAGAGTTTTTCTCCGCCGAGAGATGATGTCGAGGTGCTTAGGCCTCAGGTCTATCGTTCTTCTGAGAGGATGAGGCGTGTGGCGAATTTGGTGGAAGCCGGGTCTGTTAAGCCCCCTGAGATAGAGGAAATTTCATTGGCTGATATCCCCGATGCTCATAGAAAGAGTATGGGTTATCACGTTCGAGGTAAAATGGTGATCCGAATGCGTTAAAAAGGACGCAGGTTTGGGATTTGCCCTGAACCAATTTTCTTTTGTGAAGTTAACTTTGGTTCAGGGCGATTGCTTCTGTCATAATCCTATTGAAACTATTTGTCCCCAAAAAATTGGTCTTTAAAGATCACTTCGACCTTCTTGTTTTCTTTAGAGTCACCTTTCATCTCATTCCCTTGGGCATTGACGCGATTGGGATGACCCATGTGTTTATGAGCTGGGTTGCCGACCCGGATCATTACTAATGGCTCGCTTGAAGTTGCAAAAATTTATAAAGGTTTCCTTTTGGAAGCATAATTCCTTCATTTTCACCGAGTTCAATTTCTTCACCATCGGGTCCAAAAAATCGTGCCGATCCCTGCAGTATCATAAAGCTATGGTCCTCATGTGGATGGGCATGAAGCTCGTTTTCTCCTCCCGAAGCATAGACCTTTAATCGTATGGTAAGATCATCTGTTGCAGCGAGCACTGAGTCCGTCCGGCCCTGCGCGAGCATTTGACCCTTTAGGGAGAATACTGTCGGTGTTTTGATTGATAGAAGCTCATCTTCCCTGGCAGCCATATCCTGACCATTGAGCGATGGTGGCGTCATCTGTGGTTGGTCTAACATTTTGGTTTGCCTCCTTTAAATTTTTATTTGCACTCAAAAGTATAGACCTGCATGACGAGAGCCGTCATCCCCAATAAAGGTTGTTCCTGGCAACAGTTTGTTTGTATACATGTGCCCTATTAAAAAGTGTTCAATTAAAATAAGGAGTTTGAAATGGCTGACCGCATGGTCGTTGATCTTCCAGAAAAGGGTGCAAATGGCATGACACGAGAGGAGGCTCTGGTAGATCTGCGTTCGACCCTGGAATGGCTCGGTGATGACGTCCAATACATTGATGCACCCGTGGATCCTCACGTGGAGATGTGCACCATCACGAAAGCCTTTGATAACTCAAAAGTGATTGTTGCCAATAATGTCAAGCGCTACCCAGGCGTTCGTATGATTTCAAACCTGTACTCACGTAAAGAGAGGGTATGTAAATTTCATAATTGTGCGGATTTCAGGGATATCAAACTGCAGCTTCTCCAACAAAATGCTAATCCAGTTCCGCCGAGAATTGTGACCAACGCTCCTGTTCAAGAGGAGACTCTCATTCCAGGGAAAGATTTCGGTCATATCGAAGAGATTTTTCCTATTGCGCAGCACACATTTACTGACGGTGGACGAATTTTCGGCGCGGGATCACACCTTTTCATGGGAGAGCCATTTGTTCCTGGTGGAGGAAGCCAAATTTCAATGTATCGGATGTCTTTTCGTCCTGATCAAAAATATGCCTCTATCAATATGGTTCCGGGTGGGGCAGGAGACGTAATTTGTTCAAGGCATCCCGGAGGTAAAATTCCCTGCACTGTGAATGTTTGCCCTCCTGTTGGACCTGAGCTTGTCTCGGTTTCAACGCTAAATCCTGTTATATTTCCAGGACAAACAGATAAGCTTGGATTTGCAGGGGCCATACAAGGCTTCCCCGTTGACGTCGTTAAAGCCCAGACGGTGAATTCCTATGCTATCGCGAACGCGGAGTGGGTGTTGGAGGGATATGTTCTAGAAGGTGAACGTGTCTGGGAAACCCAAGAGGCGGAAGAATTGGGGCGTCAGGGCGTAGCTTTGTTGCACCCAGAATGGGCTAGGTCTATGGGTCATGCCTATCGTACCCCGCGAGCATTCGAACTTACGGCGATTACCAGGCGCAAGAATAACCCAATCGTTTATACTCCCCATTTTGGAGCATTTTGGTATGAGGCGCCATTTATGTGCGCCGCAGTCTATGAACTTTGTGACCGTATGGCTCCCGGTTTCGTGAAGGATGTGGCCAGCTGGTTGGGTTTAACCTTATGGGGAGGTTTAGTTGTTCAGGTTAAAAAACAGCGTCGTTCTGATGAAGGCATGCAACGAAACTTGTTGACGGCGATTATGGGCTTATTTCGTGGCATGCGGCTGGTCATTATGGTCGACGAGGATATTGACCCTTGGCAACCTGAGGATGTTATGTGGGCAATTCAATCCAGGGCTTCCGCGCAAAAGGACTACATTAAGTTCAATGAATATGGCCGCGGGCAGGCCTTTCAACCCTCTGAATTAAAGATAGGTAATATTTCTGTATCCGATGGAGGCATGGGAATTGATGCAACGGCTCCTTTGGGAGAACAAGTCTACGAAAGATCTTATTATCCTGTGAAAGAAATGGATTTTTCGCAATGGTTTAGTAAGAAAGAGTTAGATGAGTTGAGAGAAATGCAAGACCCTTACTTCAGGTGGCTGGGAGAGACAGGCCACGGTTGATGGATTGCCTGTCTCATAGAGGCATCTCTTCTCATCAGCGAAAGGAAAAAAATTGATGTCACCTCTAGCCTGGTAAACAGCCAATGAAATTTTCTTTATCGCCGAGACTTTAGCCGCCAAAATTAGACCCACCGTTAATATGCATATTTTCCCCGGTCATGAAGCTTGCTTTATCAGAGATCAAGAAAATGGCCCCCTCAGCGATTTCAGAGGGCTCAGCAAATCTACCCAGGGGAAATCTCTGCTTCATTGAAGCTTTTTGCTTTTCTGAGTAACCTGCGACCATTGGTGTATCAGTTATACCTGGGCTCACCGCATTCACACGAATGCCCTCGGGCCCAAGGGCTCTTGCTAAAGATCTCATTAATGCTAGGACGGCGCCCTTAGAGCTTACATATGCAGGCCCTCCTTGCCCATTGCCTCCTGTCACGCCGAACAAGACGGACGCAGATGTCGTGAGAACGATCGAGCCCTCCCCGAACTCTTTCATGTGTTTTGCCACAGCTTTGGAAATTTGGAACGAACCTGTAACGTTGATTGCCAAAATGCGATTCATTTCCTCCGCTTCCAACTCATCCCATCGCGCGCTCGAGTGTGCCGCACCGCAATGAATCAAGCCGTCAATCTTGCCGAAAGTTTTTTCTGTCTCGGTGACGGTTGCAGAACAATCTGAATCTGACGCGACATCTCCTTGCAAAATTGTCAGATTTTGTCCTGAACCCAGATTTTCCCTCATTCGCTGAACCTGCGGATCTACAGCAGTGACCCGTGCCCCCCGAGATAAAAGAATTTTCGCGCATGCCAAACCTATCCCGCTCGCAGCTCCTGTAACGATTACGGTCTTATTCATTTTTTTCTCCCATTAAAAACTTTTGGATCTTTTTCGATTTGTTGTCGACTGCTTGGTCTAGTGCTAAATCAGCAAGATGAAAAACTTAGGCGAGAAGCAAGCCCCTTCTTTTTTTGAGATCTTATCGGCCAATGCGCGAAAGTGGCCAGAGGCAATATACGCGCACTCAATCGATCAACAAAAATCAGTTAATTACAAAGAATTATACGGTGTCAGTAATCAAATAGCTGGTTTTCTGAAAAACTACGGCGTGGGCCGTAACCAGCGTGTCTTACTTCTATCGGAAAATTCAATAGAGAATTTTTTAATCTTTGTCTCGACGCTTCGATACGGTGCAACACTTGCTACTGTCCACGTCGAAATGAACAAAACCCACCTAGCTGAAATTATCGAGTCAATAAATCCGGTTTTGGTAATTTATCAGCCGGGTTTGGACTTAGAGTTTTTTAAATCAGGAACAAACGCTGAGTGGATTGAGCTTGGAGAATGGAGTCTCAATGGAAATTCCGAGGGCTTTTTTAAGGAGATAGCAGAATTCCAATCCTGAAGACGAATTAGAGTCGATCGCGTCGCCTGACGACCATGGTGTTATATTTTATACTTCGGGTACAGTAGATAGACCTAAGGGCGTGATTCAGACTCACGCGACCGCTTATTATAATTATGATTCGACGGCTGATTATTTGGGCCTTGAACCTGGCATCCGCACCCTCGATTGCAGGTCGTATAGTTGGTTGTCAGCTCAACATATGAGTTTGGGGGCTCCCCTGGTTTCGGGTGCTACAACTATATTTGCAAGGCATTTTTCGCAAAGTCGATATTTTGATTGGTTAAAAGATTACAAAATCAATATTGGTTTTGTTGTTCCCACAATGATTAATATGTTGATTAATCGACCCTCTAAAATAAACGGTTCGGAGCTTGGAGATCTAAATTTTCTTACCTCATCAAGCGCACCTTTGTTGCCAGAACAATGGCGAGATTTTGAGAGGATGTACGGGATTACCCTGTCTCAGAGCTGTGGCTCAAGCGAGGGAGGCAACACCGCGGCTCACAGAGGTGCAAACCGAAAAATTGGCAGTGTCGGTCCTGCGCAGAAATATCAGAAAATTAGAATAATTGATCAAAACGGCCAAGACCTAGACCCTGGTGATACTGGAGAGATAGTCGTTGGAGGGGGCAAGCAGCAAGCCCTTGGATACCTCCACCATAATGGAGAGGTGGAGCTCTTGCCGAAAACTGGTCATTGCACAGGTGACCTTGGCTACTTCGATATTGATGGTCATCTACATATAACGGGCCGAGTAAAGGAGCTTATTATAAGAGGAGGTGTTAACATTTCTCCAGTCGAGGTCGACTCTATCCTTATTCAGCATCCAAGTGTTGCTGAAGCCGGTACGTTTGGGATGCCTGATCCAATTTACGGAGAAGAGGTAGCAGCCTTTGTTGTAATCGGGGAGAGACAATCTGTTTCTCCTGATGATATAATCAAACATTGTAGGGGGTATCTGCCAGAGGCGAAGATGCCAAAAAACATTTTCATCGTGGAAGAGTTGCCAAAAAATCCGCGCGGGAAATTGGATCGTGCATCCCTTCTAAATTTATGGCAGTCCAAAAATAAGGGTGAATGAAATGTCAAATCCAATAAGTCAAACGGTTGAACAAATAAAATTTGAAGTCGCAAGTTTGACCCGAATGTTCAACGATTTGAAAATATTGGATCATAGTGGACATGTTAGTGCACGGCTACCGGATGGGAACTTTTTAATGCAAGGGGTTAATGCGAGTAGAGCTCTGCTTAACCCAGAAGATTTATTTACAATGTCACTTCAAGGTGAGATTTTAGATGGGCCTCAGGGCACCAGGCCCGCCAGCGAATTTCACATTCATTCAGAAATCTACAAGGCCAGGGCCGATGTTAACGCGGTTTTGCACGCACACCCTCAAGTACCAGTATTGTTTACGATTGCCGAGGGCGCTCAGCTGAAAATGGTTATAAACCATGGATATCGTTGGCGAACTGGAGTGCCAACACATCCTGACACCGCACATATTTCTTCTTCTGCGCTTGGCAGGGACTTGGTGAATACCCTTGGTGATCATAATGCCTTGTTATTAAAAGCGCATGGTATTGTTTTGGTGTCCGAATCTGTCTCAACGCTTCTGATTGATGGAATTCAATTTGATAGAAATGCTAAAACTCAGTTAGAAGCCGCGCGGTTGGGTTCCCCGGTCGCCCTAAGTGATGAAGAATTAGATGTGTTTGAGGAACGTTTTGATCGTCCGCATCACGCAGATAAACTTTGGAAATATTATACAAGCAGGGCAGTGGACCAGGGTGTCCTGCCGGGAAATTGGGTTAACGCCTAGCATTGCACTTGAGGAGAATTCCTCTGGTCCAGATTGAGTGTAGGGCCTTCCGAGCCCTTAATTAGTCAATAAAACTCAACTTAATGATGGCGAGAAGGTCCTTCTTGATCATCATCCACCGGCTTTACTTCTTTGACGGCCCCGCCCCATCCTAGGTCAGTAATATCAAAGATCACCCCGTTGGGATCCCGGTATTTCTCCTCGTAGAACGTATCCTTCATGTCTCCATCATTTTCTTCAGGACGTCCCATCAGATATTGGCCGCCTGCATCTTCAACTTTCTTCTCGGCTTCTCTGATATCGTCTACCCAGAATCCAATGTGATGAAGCCCAACATATTCTCGGGGGCCCTGATCATCATTTTTAAAATTTAGTAATGCCACAGTAATTGTGCCATCGGAGACATACACGCCGTTCGCAATCGGAGAATTTGTTTTTCCAACCCGTTTCATATCAAATGCTTTTTCGTAAAACTCTGCTGCCTTGTCTGGGTCGGGAACCGACATTGCGATGTGCCTCAGCCTAGCCATATCAAACTCCTTGTTGTGAGCCCTGCAAATTAAACAACCTCTATTAGATCTTACTCGGAAAATATCAATTTTGAAATCTTACTAATCAGCTAAATTTATTTTCTTTAAATATAAGGTCTATTTCTTCGCGAATTACGTTTGATAAAACTGTCACGGCTGGAGTAGGGGTTCTATCCGCTCGTCGCACCAAGGTTCGGGTTATGGACAAACCTTGGACCGGGGACACGGAAAATCGTTTCTTTGACACTTCTTCTGATACAGATGATTGGGGTAAAATACCTAGACCCAAACCTCTGGTAATAAAGTCTTTCACCACGTCTATGTTGGCGACTTCATGTTTTACATCGAGCTGAATATTCGCCTCTCTTGCCAAACGATCGAGCTTTACTCTGCTGCCTGCGGGACGTGGCAATAAGATTAAAGGATAACTTGCTAAGGAAGTGATATCTATTGGTTGATTGGCAGAAAAGTCGGATGGAAATGGTCCTACTAAATATTCTTGTTCCGTTACCAAAGGCGCAAATTCGAGATTTGATGATGCTTCAGGGTCGACCATCACCGCTAGATCAATTCTATCAGTATCAAGGCCCTCCAATAACAAATAGGGTACGCCTTCGACAAACTTGAGACGAACATTTGGGTAATCCTTTGCGAATCGCTCTGCCAAAGGACCATATAGAATGCGGCTGGTTGTCGAAGTCGTCCCAATGACAACTTCTCCAGAAGGCAAGGCGGCCTTAGCCATCACCTCACCACGAGTAATTTGCACGCGTTCCAAAATATCTTTGGCCCCATCCAAGAGAAGTGTGCCAGAGTCAGTTAGCGTAACTCCCCTGGGCAATCTCTCGAATAATGCAACCCCTAATTCCTGTTCAAGAGAGGCTGTGTGTCTACTCAGTGCTGATTGTGCCACCCGAAGTCGCAATGAGGCTTCAGAAAAGCTGCCGTACTCAGCAATTGCTTTAAAATATCTTAATTGACGAAGTTCCAATGCGGTCTCGTTTTAAATGTAAGAATTAAAATGTCTAGTATAATCTATCTCAAAATGGCATGGCAACAATATCGACATGGTATTTGTATCAAATAAGGGCTGGATGTATCTTATGCATGTTCGGGTCAGGGGGATCCGGGTAGCTTGTCCGCGCGGGGCGGACCTTCCGAAATTAGGAGTGAATATATGGCAGATGATACCAACGCGGTAGAAGCCGTATCAGGTTCAAATGTCGGCGCCCAAATGTCTTATGAAGATATGAGGGAGTGGCTAAAAGAAGCTGAACGGCTTGGTGAGCTGCGCGTAGCAGAGGGGCTTAGCTGGGAAAAAGATATTGGAGAAGTGGCGGAGGTCGTTCTCCACGATGAGAATGCGCCTGCTATCCTTTTTGATAATGTACAAGGTTGCCCACCTGGATTCAGGTTGTTGATCAATTTCTTTGCTGGCAAGCGACGAAATATGACAATGGGTTTCCCGACAGAGTGGGACAAACTAGAGCTAACGGATGGCGTACAGCAACATATGAAAGCTGTGCAGCCGATACCTCATCAGATCGTCGACTCTGGGCCAATTTGTGAAAACATACTCGAGGGTGACGACATTGATGTAGAGAAGTTTCCTGCTCCGATGTGGCATGATCAGGACGGCGGTCGATACATCGGTACCGGTTCTTACAATATTACTCGGGATCCTGATACAGGGTGGATCAACATTGGTACCTATCGTGTCATGATCCAGAGTAAGAACGAGGTAGGTTTTTATATCTCCCCAGGTAAGCATGGTCGGATCCATCGCGACAAATACGAAGCAAATGGTGAGTCAATGCCGGCATGTATCGTGCTCGGCGGCGACCTCATGGCATTCTTGATGGGTTGCACGGAAATGCCACCTAATGAGAACGAATTAGATATTCTTGGCGGTTATCGTGGACATGCAATTGAATGTGTTCAAGGAAAGCATACAGGATTACCTTTCCCTGCTAATGCAGAAATTGTTTTGGAAGGATTCATCCATCCAAACAATCGGAAATTAGAGGGCCCATTCGGTGAATGGACTGGCTATTATGGTTCTGACGTACGTCCCGAGCCTTTAATGGAAATCAAAGCAATCTATCATCGTAACGATCCAATCATTCTTGGTTGCCCTCCGCTTCGTCCACCCGATGAACTTGCGCGGTATCGTGCTGTTACGCGTTCTGCTGCATTAAAAGAGAATATTCAAAAGGCTGGAATTCCCGACGTTACCGGTGTTTGGGCTCATGAATGTGGTACAGCCAGAATGTTGCTCGCGATCTCGATAAAGCAACGTTATCCAGGACATGCGATGCAAACCGGCCATGTCGCGGCTATGTGTCATCTTGGAGCGTATGCCGGTAAATACGTGGTTGTCGTCGATGATGACATTGATGTCTCAAATCTTGAGGAGCTGACATGGGCGATGATCACTCGTTCTGATCCAGCCACGACCATTGATATTATTCATAATTGTTGGTCGACACCTCTGGATCCGAGAATTCCGCCAGAAGAGAAGGCGAAAGGGAATCTTACCAATAGTCGAGCGATAATTGATGCTTGCCGACCATTCCATTGGAAAGATGAGTTTCCGGCGGTCAACTCTCCACCTGCTGAAGTGGTACGTGAACTTCAACAGAAATGGGCACATTTGGCAGAAAAGCCGTAAGAGCTTTTTATCCAATTATAGATTATTATTGGTCGTCGCTCCGAAGGGAGCGGCGACTTTTTTTTGCGTTTTTATTTAAGGAGCTGAGCTTATGCAGGGAGAAAAAGAACTTCGAGAAACGGAAAAATCAAATTCCGGTTGCGCACTGCAGTATTTAGACCTTCGAGACTGGCTCGCTCGCGTGGAAGAAATGGGTGATTTAAAAGTTGTTACGGGAGCAAACTGGCACACCGATGTTGGTCAGGTGGTAGAAATAATGTGTCATGATGAGGGAACGTCCTCGATAATTTTTGATGAGGTCGAGGGATGTCCCAAGGGCTTTAGACTCCTGGTTAACTGGTTCACGGGGACGAGGAAAAACTTGACCCTCGGTTTTCCAGAAAACTTTAATAAACTTGAATTGAGCAGGGCCTATCACGAACACACCCGAAACTTAGATCCAATAAAGCACCAAATTGTTGAAAAAGGTCCTATCTTTGAAAATATTTTAGAAGGCGAGGAGATCGACGTAACTAAATTCCCTGCGCCTCTGTGGAACCCCGATGATGGGGGGCGTTATATTGGCACTGGGTGTTACAATATTACCAGAGATCCAGATACTGGTTGGATTAATTGCGGGACGTATCGTGTTATGGTGCATGATGAGCGTCGTGTAGGTCTCTATATCTCACCGGGAAAACATGGTCGGATTCACCGTGAGAAATATATGGCGCAGGGTAATCCAATGCCTGTGTGCATTGTAGTTGGGTCAGACCCGCTCTCATTTCTTACGTCATCGACTGAAGTGCCAGAGGGTATGTGCGAATTTGATATGATGGGTGCTTATCGCGGTAAGCCAATTGAATGTGTGATTGGTAAACATACGGGGCTACCATTTCCAGCAAATTCCGAGGTTGTTATTGAAGGCTTCATTCATCCAGGTAATACCAAAAATGAGGGACCATTCGGTGAGTGGTTAGGTTATCAGGGGGGCGCAATGCCCGACGAGCCCTGGGTGGATATTTCGGCCATATATCATCGCGATGATCCGATATTGCTTGGCGCCGCCCATATAAGGATGCCTTACGAGTATGCCCGCTACCGAGCGATCAGCAGATCGGCGGTCATAAAAGAAAATATAGCCAAGGCGGGTGTACCGGATGTAACCGAGGTATGGGCTCATGAAGTAGGTGGGTCTCGCCTTTTTCTTGCCGTCTCAATAAAGCAGCGTTATCCAGGTCACGCCACGCAAACTGGTCAGATAGCAGCCACATGCCATGCAGGCGCGTATTTGGGGCGCCTTGTGGTCGTTGTGGATGATGACGTTGATGTATCTGATCTCGAGGAGGTTGTTTGGGCTATTTGCACTCGATGTGATCCCGCGACTAATATAGATTTAATTAATAATATGTGGTCATCCGCTTTAGATCCGGTAATTCCCCCTGAGGATCGAGAAGCTGGAAAACTCTATAATAGTCGCGCCGTCATTGATGCATGTCGACCATTTCATTGGAAAGATCAATTTCAAAAGGTGAATGCGCCGACCCCAGAGGCCAGAAGAGAGGCCTGGGCTCGATGGGGTCATCTCAGAGATTAAATACGGAGCAGTTCAATGGACTCGCATTTCTTGCCGTTTATTTAAATCTCAATAAAACGCGACACTGCCAATGTTCAATAAATTTATCAGACGACACTAAGCTGAGTGTATGGACTTAACCCTCGAGTTTCAGAGTGCTTTCAGCTATCAAATCCTCAATAGAGTAAAGTCTTTTTGTGATCTGCTGCATGTCTGCTTGTCTGCATAGCGTTTCTAAGGCCTGCCGGTTTTTATTCACTCCATAGGGGAATGGATCGCCACCTACTGCATCACGCAAGGTCGCCGTCAGTTTGTCTTCATTGCTCGCGTCAGTGCTCTCATCAAGATTTTCGAGATATTCTTTTTTACTCGCCGTCAAAGCTGCAAAAAGCTGCTCGGGTAAATCTGGGAACTTATCAAGAGTATCCAGATGTACTACCACGCTGTGATTTATTGGGTATAAGCCAGTTGTTTTGTATGCCCTGAAGCCAGCATTCTTAGGATCTGGTAGAAGTGGTTTTACGTAGTCTGGCGGATTAACAACCGTTCCAACCGCGCCAACGATCTCTCTGTTTTCAAACATCTCATTCATGTCGCGGCCTCGAAAACTTAAATCAACGGTATCGGGTGGTTCGAACTCCGCTACATGCTCATCATCGGTCGCTGCCCACGTAATGCTGCCGAGGTCAACATTGTACTCCTCCGATAGTACAGCGCGGGCCCATACGCCGGTTGTTACGGTATATCCCCTTACCACACCAACAGTCTGTCCTTCAAAATCTTTAGGGTTGGTTATTCCTGTTCGGGTATCCACGTGGATCGCCTGATGATGAAAATTTCGAGTAATTGGGGTCGGCAATGCTATGAGCGGTTTGTTATAGGCCTTCGCTGCGATGTAGGTCGTGGTCGGCATCTCACAGATATCAAACGTTCCTTCTCGCACCATTTGTCTAGCGGCAACGAGAATATTATCGAAGTGTGGAAATTCAATTTCACAGCCATTCGCCAAAATAGTTCCTTTTTTCATTTGTCTGAGGAGACCATAATCCCTCACCGGAAATGTAAGTTTTGGCATATCTAATTTTATCCTCTTTGCTACTCTTGGGGCCAACGCGGAGCCTAGGATGATTTTCCCGCTCGCATATGATGAAAATTATAAAAGCTAAATTTTTACCATTTTTCAGGGAGCGGGTTATCCCGAGCATCTTCCAGTGTCGCTACTCTATGAAATTGCTCTGAAGGACGTAACTTGCCGTTATCGCCTATTTGATCCATCCCACAGTACAACTCAAATTCGTAGCCATCTGGGTCACAAAAATGTAATGCCGCGTTCCCCCCCGCGCCCTTTCTTCCCTGAAATACGACTGGAATGTTGTTCGCTTCCAGGAAGTCGCGCGCCTGAAAAAGAATATCCATATTGTCAACCTCGAGGGCAAGGTGTTCAACCTTGAGTGCCTCACCATTTTCCGGCCTTTGGCCTGCCTTACCTGGTTTAAGCCCAATGGCATGATGATCTGGCCCACATCTAAAAAAGACCATGCCGATCTCATTTCGGTCGGTTTCCTCGAAACCCATTACTTGTGACCAAAATTTAGCAGTTTTTTCGACGTCGGATACCTCATAAACCAGATGCCCTAACTTGTTGACTTTAATCGGGGACTGGCCCCTGTATTGGTCCGGGTGGTTTTGTGAAGCCTGGTTGCGTTGTGCATCAACGTGTGTGCCTTGATTTCCGTCCATATTTGCCTCCCATTGCAAAGCTCGTCTGAAACCTAAAAAAGTTACCTGCCAAACATTATGTCGCGGTACAATCATTTTGGGGAGAGGGAAATTCAAAAAGACAAAAAACTAGCATTTTAGAAACTAAATTCTCCCGCTGTTGCTATCGGGCGGTATCGAGTAGCATAATTATAAAAGAAACGCGGAAATTATCTGCCATGAGGAACTTCTATGGATAGTGGAATTGAAAAGACAAAAGAATTACCCGTTCAAGAGATTACAATTGATACGGATACGCGCGACATTTTAGCTCGGGAAACAAAGTATCAAAAAGAAAAGGGTTTTGCAGATTGGCCGATCGTCGATATCGATGCCCACCATTCGGAAATGACATCTTGGCGCCAGGTCATTGAATATATTGAAGATCCGATCCTTCTCCATTACGCGCGTGAGTTCCAATCAAGGACAGGGGGTGCTCCGGGTCTATCCAATCATACCCCGGGACTAAGGTATCAGGATGCTGGCGGGCGCATTCCTCACCAACAGCAGATTGCTGAGCCTGTGGACGACAAGTCAGTGCATCGGGACGTTACGCTTGTTCGGAGAAGCATGCAGGCGCTTGGATTAGACTATCAGGTTTTATTTCCTGGTAATTTATTGCAGCTGGGTACTCACCCTCAGCCTCGAGTAGAAGCGCATTTGGCTCTGGCCTATAACCGATGGGTCTGCGATACAATTCTCCCTGAGGATGATCGGATAAAGACCTTGCTGTATATGCCGCTCGGTGAACCTGAAATGTGTCACAGGATCATAGACGAGTTCTCTGAACGGAAGGGGGTGGTCGGGTTTATGATTACATCCGTCCGTTTCAAACCGGTTCACCATAACTCTTATATTCCGATTTATAGGAAGCTTGAGGAGAGAAATTTGCCGCTAGCGTTTCACGCTGGCCTGACTTGGACTGATGAATGGACAAAGCAAACAGACTTATTTATCTCGATGCACGCAATTTCGTTCGTGCTTTGCAATATCGTCCATATGACAAATTGGATTATACATGGATTGCCCGAGCGCTTTCCAAATCTTAAAACAATTTGGATTGAGTCAGGACTTGCTTGGTTGCCTTTCATGATGCAAAGACTTGACTCTGAATACCAAATGAGACCCTCGGAAGCTCCGTTACTGAAGAAATTACCTTCTGACTACATCAGAGAAATGTATTTCTCATCGCAGCCGATTGAGACGTCAAATATGAAGCTAACAGAAGCGACATTTGACGCTATGAACGCCAGCAGCCAGCTAATGTATGCCTCTGATTGGCCCCATTGGGACTTTAATGCGCCAAGTACAATCTATGATTTGCCGTTTCTGGACGAACAGGCGAAGCGCAATATATTGGGGGAAAACGCACTTCGGGTGTTCAATCTAGATCGTCCAGCCGGTAAATAAGGCGAACAAAGGAGAAAAAAATGGTCAAGGTGTTTGTTGGCGCGGAGAGTGATTTCGAGGATCGTGGTCGTCGAGTAATCGAATACAATGATACGGAAATAGGGGTGTTTTTTGTAGATGGAGAATTCTTTGCGTATGAAAATAAATGTGTTCATCAAGGAGGCCCCATTTGTCAGGGTCGTATCCTTAATCGGGTAGTTGAAGTATTAGCCGACGACCGTACAAGCCAGGGGTTAACTTGGGATGAAGAGGATGTACATATTGTGTGTCCCTGGCATGGTTATGAGTTCAATATAAAAACGGGGATCCACCCAGGTAATAAAAATGCTCGCTTAAGACGCTTTGAAGTAAGTGTCGAGGGAGGTGAGGTGTATGTCGACGTCTGAGGCAGATAAGGCAATAGAAACTGCCTATGAAGCTTCCATGAACGCCCTGCGTCTTGGTGGAGAGTTGGATATTTCTGATAAATCAGTTCAAATGCTTTTGACTATCGGAGCGAAATGCCTTGCTAGAAAGTTTACGGATGAAGATAAGTTTTTTCCGCCTTTTGTGGAGGGCGAAATTATAACAGCGACCGAAGCCGTCGTTACCATCACAGAGTTTATGCATGCAGCAGATTTGAACACATTTGATCTTGGAATGTGGATGTAAGTCAATCTGGAGTTATGCGCAGTCCAATTACGGATGAGTCTTTCTGAAGACAACGGACAAGGCGTTGTTCAGGACTACAAAGAATCAGCGAAGTGGTCTCGCAAGGCAGCGGAACAGGGGGCGTCAGCGCAGTTCAATCTGGGTTTGATGTACGGATCATGGCGAAGGCGTCACTCAGGACTATGCGGAAGCGGTGAAGTGGTATCGCAAGGCAGCGGAACAGGGGGATGCAAGAGCTCAGTCAATCTTGGCAATGTGGCAAAAAGGGCGAGGCGTTGTTTAGGCTGGATGACTTTGGGGTGCAAGTGTTGGTTCAACGTCGCCGCATCATCCGGGGCCAAAGTTAATGGAAAAACAGAAAGACATCATTGCGGGACTTGAACCTGACCCTGTCACAACTGATAAAAGCACAAATCATTTGCGCGCAACTTTGTGCCTTAAATTCGCCGACCGTAATCGCGAGAAAATCTCCAAGTCCGACTCAGAAAGAAGTTTTGACCAAAATAAAGTCAGTGTCAGCATCTTCAGGTACCGGCTTTGCTGTGTCTCGGTCTGGACATATCGTGAGTAACTATCATGTCGTAGAAGGGTGTCAGAGAGTAAAACTTCATCATGAAGGTAAAGTGTTTCCAGCAAAGGTTATTGAGTTTGACCCCCAGAACGATCTTGCTGTTTTAAAAGCTGAGTTTGCCCCATCAGCAATTCTTCCCCTAAGCGATAAGCAACCGGAACTGCTCCAACCGATTTATGCAGCGGGATATCCGTTTGGAAGAGCCATAAGCACAGGCGTCAAGGTTACCAGAGGTATCGTGAGCTCTCTTAAGGGAATAGCGAATAATTTTTCACAGATACAAATTGATGCTGCGCTGCAACCAGGTAACAGCGGAGGTCCAATCCTGGATGACCGAGGAAACGTAGTCGGTGTGGCGGTTGCCAAACTTGATCTCAAAAAAACGCTTAAGAACTTTGGCGTTATACCGGAGAACACAAACTTTGGTATCAAAGCCAGTGTTGTTCGCAATATTCTTGGCAGTCAGGGGGTGACTACTTCTGCAGCAAGAACAAGGTCAATCTCTAGTACAAAGTTGGGCAAGCTCATTGCCGACGCGACTTTTTATTTATCGTGTTGGATGACTACAGCGCAGATTGAAAAAATGCGTTCAAAGAAAGTTGTTTTTGAGAACCTGCAGTGAGATAGATGCGATGAGAGATAAAATATCAATTATTATTCTGGGTTTGGTTCTTAGTTTGGCGAGCGCCCAAGCCCAAGAAAAAGACATTAATATTTCAAACCAAAGGCTTTCAAGTAGTTGCTTAACTACAATCGATATTCGTATCACTGAGAGACTTGCTCAAAAAAAAGATCTCATCATCAATTATGATTATGGAAAAATTAGGAGAGAAGGCATTTTGATGAATGTCTACTATTCTAACGCTGTCGGAAAAGCACAATGGACTGATTTTCCATCCCCAACAAATATTTACATAATGCCAAGTTCGATATTAGTGCCTATCAACCGTTGGATACAAAATGGAATGAAAACCAATGGGTCCTGGTGGGTAAGAATTGTACTTCTTAAGGGCGGAGATTGTTAGTTCGTTCCTAACAATTTCGTAGTTTGGCCACATTCTCTTCAAACTCCAGCCTAATTTATGAATGACAGTTAACGGGTTCAGAAGAACACCTCCGTTTCTGAACCTCCCTGTTAACTGTTGCGGTGGCGCATCGACAGCGTCATCGCAACCTTTTTAGGAGACATAAATTGCGCTCTTCCCTCCCAAAAGTCTTTCTTCTCATTCTTTCAGGTTTGCTTCTAAGCATTTTTATCAACGTCCCTATCGTCTTTGGCCAGTGCCCCTCAGGTTATGCTGAGGAGTTATTTTCTGGGAGATGCATTCTCCCTCACACTGTTAGCAGAAACAGTAAGCTTAAATATTCCGTCTGTCCGATTGGCTATCGAGAGGACGAAAAGACAAAGGAATGCATTCCGCCCTCGTCTGCAAAAGAAAATGTAGTTTTTGAAAAATCCAATTCAGTAGATGCAAATAAATTCCAGGCGTCGACAAAAGTCAGATCAAGACCGCAAGCTTATTGGGTTGGTGAAGATGGTCAGTGGTTTTTAAAAATCGATCACGGATCAGACTGCAGCAACCTATTTGTCCTAAAGGGCATCGATGAAAACAAGGAGCCTCGACATAAACAGCCCTGGTTCAAAAGAATGATGGCTCGTCTTGAGACACCAGAAATTTGGCTCTCTGAGCGCGACACTTTTGGAGATGACCTTGTTGAAGCCATAGCACAAGGTGGCGGGTTCTTCGCAGTATGGGCTTTGGAGCAGAAACACAACAAACTTAAACGCCTGCCCGTTGATTGGGTCCGCTTAAACAGATGGCTGGTATCGGCTTCAAATAGGATCAAAAGAAGCTAAGGCTATGATGCAAAAACTCGGTGCTAAAAAAGGTGCCGTTGGCCTTCAACTTTTCGGATCACCCATTTGGGCGGGGCACACTTTGATGCACTCTCATCCGATCGAATGGGCTTCGAATTAAATAAACGCGCGTCAAAACCAAAAATTACGCCCCCACTGATTTGCGAGATGGTTAGACCTTCTGACTGGAAAACCTACCGTGGCATAGATCTAGAAAAGCTCTGTAAAGGCCACAGAAGCCGGATTAAAGAATCAGAGATTACTTTGAATGACGCTGCCCAGGACAAAGGGTCCCAAGTCTTGCTTTCCACAACTTGTTCTAAATCAGAATAGTCGCAACCTCGCCTCGCGAAGCCTGAGAGGATCTCTCTAAAATGAAGATAATTTTTGTTTCTATATTGCCGTTGTTACTTAGTGGCTGTGGCCCAGGGCATTGGATCAACTTCCTAATATGGTTTTTCTAAAGGCTCCGGAACACATGCGACTCAGACCTATAGCATTAGTATTCAGTATTTTTCTGATTGGAACCTGTCTTTGGAGCGGCCCCTCTTTTGCCCTTAAAGCAGATAGGGAACACTCTTCGATCAAATCCACTACAGTCGATTATCCCGAAGAGCATAGAAAATGGCTAGACTTGGCTAAAAAAACCAAAAGCACAATTTAAGGTAGGGCTTGCGTATCAACTCGGAAAAGATGTCCCAAAAGATTATAAGAAAGCCGCAAAATGGTATCTTAAGGCCGCTGAGAATGGCCAGCCTGAGGCTCAGTATTTTCTCGGTGAATTGTATCTGGGCGGTTTAGGCGTAGACCAAAGTTACAAACAAGCGCGGGAGTGGTTTTCTTGGTCTGCTGATCAAGGGTTTGCACCGGCCCAATTTGTTCTAGGCCTCACCTACTACCACGGAATGGGTGTTCCAAAAGATAATATAAAGGCGGCACAGTGGTTCTTTGACGCGGCTCAACACGACTATGCCCCGGCCCATGCGCAATTAAGCAAAATGCATGTTCTTGGGGAGGGCGTTCCTCGAGACATGGGAGAGGCAATCATGTGGGCCGAACTCGCTGCCTCAAAAGATCACGACTTAGGTAAAAAATATCGCACGTTTTTTGAAAATCATTTTCCCTCTGAGGTGATAGCAGAGGGCAAAAGGCATATCACAAAAAATGGTATTTGAGGTGCTAGGATGTAGTCGCGTATTTAAAAGCCATCAAACGGTTACTAGAGCAAAACTTTAGAGCTTTTGATAATGCTTGATTGTTTGCGACAAACACAGAATGCTCAACGGTGTAAATCTAAGATAGGGTCTACTTTGCCAAAGTACCTACTCATTTTCTTTTAGTACTTTGCCCGATCTCTGTAAGTGCAGAGCGTCAACCGACTTCCATTCAGCTCTTGGAGTTTTGTAAAAGGACATTGATGGTTTTGCCTAGGATACGTGGTTGGAGCCCTTCCAGGCGTTAGAAGCATCAAATGTCATACTCAAAAGCCATAAAGGTTGAAATTTGGTGCTTAACGAGATAGAGAACAGACCTGACCTTCATGACTCCCCCAGAGATAGTGATCATTATGTTCAATAAATATTTTTGAAAGCCTAATTTTCCTGACCTATAAATTATCAAAGTCGTAACTTAAACTAACACTTTCCTATTCTTAAAGTTATGTCATATGAGCGTGACATGTTGCGTTTCTCCGAACACGTCATTTATCACAACTCCTTGAAAAACCTATCAGAGCAAACGATACGAACACTCACGCTGGGTGGAGCCGCAGCATTGTTGCTGCGTCACCCCGCTCTTTCTAAACAAGCCACCCATGATGTGAAGAACCGACAATTTTTTAGAGAGCTCAATTTGGTCGTATATCGTCTATCGAGGCGTAAAAGTCTGATTTCCAAAGGCTAGAAATTCCTGTAGGAGTGAACTTGCAGATATTCCTTGTGAAAAGATCCACACAGATAGGTTGGTGGTCTCCAGAAAGAATTATCTTTACAGAGTCACCTTTGCTCAAAACCCAACACTGTTTACCTGCTTTCATGAAAGGTGTGCTCTCGTCACCACTTAAATAAATCATTAAATGGCGGTAATCATCGAGATTTTTGCATGCATAAACCGGTCGGTCGCTACTGACTACTCCACCAGAAAGCTGGAGACCCTAAATTTTTTCCCGGATTGGACGCTGCCTTTCCTCCTCACGAAGTATCTCTTCTACGGAATATTGGAGGGGTTTTTTAAGTTTTATAGAAGATGCGTATACCACCCCAATATTCCCGGGCAAAAGTACTATACCAATCAGAAGTGATGTGAGTGTGTATTTCATAGATTTAGTGTGCCACAGAAAACTAAGATTTCACCAGAGCAAGTGTAGCCCAACTCTGCTCAAGTTCTATAATAATATTGATCTGTTTATTGGATGTTGCTCGTGCCAAACATTGTGAGGCTTAAATCGTGATGAAAATACTTTACGTTGATATGGATAATGTCCTGGTCGACTTTTCTAGCGGCATTGAGCGGCTGAGTGAACAGGAGAGGATAACTTTTGAAGGACGACTATATCAGGCTCCGGGTGTCTTCTCGAAAATGGATCCACTAAAGGGAGCGATCAGCTCCTTCGACAAACTCTCGAAAAGATTCGACACATATATTCTCTCTACGGCCCCATGGGAAAATCCATCGGCTTGGACCGATAAACTTCTTTGGGTCAAAAAACACCTTGGGCAAGCGGCCCATAAACGCCTCATACTCTCTCATCATAAAAACCTGTGTGCAGGGGATTATCTAATCGATGATCGTCTCAAAAATGGCGTAGAGAAGTTTGGGGGAGAGCATATCCATTTTGGAACAGATAAGTTTCCCGATTGGAAATCTGTGTGTTCCTACCTCCTCGGCTAGTTACAGATTTGGCCGAGATTAAATTTCTTTAACCCTAGAACATTGGCTTATCCAGTTCCTTAACCTCATAATCCAATCTCTCCACTGCCACCAATGCCTTACCAGGCGGCACTTTCGATGGCTTGATCGATTATTCGGCCAACAAGATCACTAAAATTCCTCTTCATTTCGACACCCTCTCTTATAAGAACGCGAACGCTGTAGATCATTTCGTATTCAATAGGTTTTTGGTCCATCATTCACTTTCCTCTGAAACATGGGATGGTTCTGGTCTTGAGGGATCACGAGCTCCCATCGCACGATCCAACTCTATTTGAACCATCTGACTTTCCTCATTTAGGTGCGCGTAAGACTGGACCTCTGTGGGTTCAATACTACGGAAGGACTCATGCAAGCTCGCTTCGGCCTCGTCTATAGAAGTACCAGACCTGTGATCAATGACAGCGTCACTAACTGCCAAAAATTGGGCAGCCTCTGAGGCACTGGCTCCAAGTGTTTCCGCAAGCTGATGTACTGCAGCACTAAAACGCTGGCCTTCCGGAAGCCCGTTTACCCACTCCTGCCAGATATTTCCCTCGAGGGTCTCGCCATCATCTGCGCGTATGGCAGCTTCAAGGAGGCTGGAGTAACGCTCTATTGTGCCTCGGGTAACTTGGACGCCTTTGGTCCTGAGACCCAGCTCTACAAGAGCCTCTAACGGCTTATCATGGGTGGCTATATCAGTGAATAGCATTTGCAATCTCCTCTTCTGTTGCTTCTCTGTATTCCGTGTCTTGCTGTTCCAGCTTTAATAGCTCTGGTTCACGCCAACGATCTCTCGCATTGAAGAACGAAGACAAGATGCGCCCTTTCATATCCGTTCGATCATGAGATCGTGGCCAGCTGTCTATGTGATCCTTGGGCTCGAGATTGAATGCTTCCGCGAATGCATAGACCGCGTATCGATAGGCAGCCGTTGTTGGACCTGTCGTTTTAAATAGCGTCAGATCAAACTGCTCAGCATTGCTTCCTAATGCGAGAACTTGGCGGGCGGAGTCACTGATGCGGTTGTACGCTTTGCCTGCGCGGCGTAGGGCCGCATCCATAGACTTTGCATCCTTTTCGATCTCATCAACCAAGGTACAAATTTGTTCCCGATTTCGGATCCGCAGATCTCTCTCCGCTTCCTGCTCTGCTGCATGAAGCTGATCCTTGGTATTCGAAAGCGCGACACGATCGAGCTTCAGGAGCTCTCTGCGTTCTAGAATCTCCCGCGCCTTCTTTAATCGGTCTTTCAGTGTCTCAGTGGCCGCCAACTGGGTTAGCTCATTTATGGCAGCGGTCTCTTTCGAGAGGCGTTCTGTTAACGCCTCTACCTCGGTCTTAAGTCTTTCAATTTGGTTCATGCGTCACCTTTGGGTTGTGGAAGGAATTGGGCGAAAATTTTGAGCGGGGTCCCCATATAGATAGAGGAGGGGGGGGAGGGGGTGATATGAGCTTTTATTAACAGGCGCCCAATTTGGGATGCAGATCTTATTGGCGTGCTGATTTGCCCGTGATTTGCCCGAATTGAACAAATAGGGAAGAAAAGGCTGAAAATCGACGCAAGGATGTGGGCAAAGAAACCAGAATAACATGTTGTTTAATGCCCAATAGGTAGGAAAGCCTTGGTAGGCTGTGAGTTTTGGGCTTGCCAAAGAAGTGCGAGAGAGAGTGCATAGACCTCCCCGAACCCCTCCGTTCCTCATGGAAAGGTCCTCCCTCTTAATGGAGCCGCTTCGACCTCCTTCGCTGAAGGCAAAGGAGCATTAGGCTCATACAGAACCTGATAGCGGCAGCCACGCCTGAAGGCTCCTGGTCTTCGTCTGCCTTTTGGCACTAGGTATCTGACGAGACCCATATGATAAAGACGCCGAAGCGCTTTACTGATGTCAGGTTGTCCCATGCCGCAGTCCTCTGCCAGCGTTTGTTGATTGGGGTAAGCGATCCCTAACGGCGAGGTATATGTGCAGAGAGCCGCGAACACCCTCCAATCGGCAGCACGCTTAATCATTGGAACAGCCCGAATGGGGATGATACTGAAGCGACGCATATCGGACATTTTCGCCTCAATAAAAACAGACAGATTGGACAAAACGGACATCTCTTAGAGAGATGAGATGTCCGTCCGGTGCTTTGTCCAGGTTTGTCTGATAGTTGTCCGTTAGAAATGGCTGTTTTGAGCCATTTTTTTCCCTTGAAAAAACTTTTTGTCCGGTTTTGTCCAAATTTTGTCCGGAGTCTGGACAAAATGATTTTGTCCGCATGATTTACCCCTCCTTCTTTTGAACAAGGTAGACCCGCTGATCGAGCACATAGAAGTGACTCTCCTGTAAATCGTTGTAAGCGCGTTTAAAGGCTTTCTTCTGACTGTCCCGATTTTCGGTCCCACCAAGACCGCGTCGACTGCACTCTTTCCTCCACTCCTCCTCGGTGCAATGAGGCCGGCCGATTATTGAGTCGTTCCTCGCTAAGACTTCGCATAGTGCTCGGTAAGCAAGCTTTGAATTTTTAGAAAGACGACGATCACTGGTTACACTGTTTGGTTTTTGGCCTTCTATAATTACCGGAGCATCATCAACGATTTCATAAGACAAACCTATTTGGTCAAAAGGCGCGGCATCTTTCTGCTTCTCGCAGCTGAGTTCGATCGAGTATTCGTCGCGACTCTGTTTGATGACGGTATCCACATTATTGAGCTGCCCAGACCAACCCCGAATTCCTCGCGACGCATCCTTACCTGGATGGGCTACGATTAAGTTTGTCGCATTGCATGCGCGCGCGACTTTTCGCATGTTGCGAAGCACGGTTTTCATTTCATCGCTATTTTCAGTAGCACTGCCACTGTGCTGAGAGATCGTGTCCCAGATAATAAGGCTATAATTTTGGTATTTTGCGATTGCCTCTAATTCTTCGGTATCTTTCTCGCCTGGATATAGTTCTGCGTTGTCACTAATGACGTGAATGTTTCCCTGATCCTCTAACTCATAACTTTTCAGTGCCGCGCGGATCCTGCGATTGAGAAGAGTTCCACCTTCACCAGCAATGAAAAGCACTTTTCCTTGCTTCGCCTTATGGCCAATCCATGCGGCGCCTGCGGCAACACTGACCGCAAGTGAAATGGCGGTTCCGGATTTATGGGCGCCGGACTCTCCATGCAATATGACATCGGTTCCCTCGAGGATTACACGATCAATAAGGAACTGAGGCTCCGGTAACGCTGCTAGTGCCTGAAGCGTGAATAGTTTGAACTTTCCCTGGGGCAAACCAAGCGTGGGTTGGAGGCCCAGGAATTCTTCCTTTGAATGTGTTTCTAGCCAATCGGTGAGATCACCCTTTTCTGGTAGCCCGGGTAACTCGTAAATCTGAATTGATGAGGCATAATCCCTGAGAGCCGCAGCAACTTTGCAAACGAACCCTCTACCAGCTGCATCATTGTCCCCAATAATTTTGACATTCATACCGGAGAAAAAAGGCCCAAATTCGTTTCGCCATGAAGACACACCGCCAGATGTCACAGCGTTTAGACCGAGCCTAATTAAACTATCGGCGTCTTTTTCTCCTTCGACAAAATAAACATCTTGGCCTTTGGGCAAACGTTCGAGCTCTGTCTGACGATATAGTCGGTGCTTTGCGTCTCCAAGACCGAGAGAAAGGTCGCCGTTTTGATCTCGGTGTTGCGTAGACCATCGACCATCATCCGTTTTTATCTTTTGATAAAATCCGTCGTAGTCATGGATTCGCGGAGGACCATATGTTCGCGTGGGTTTTTGGTGATCAGGTGGTACGCCAAATTTTTCAGATAAAATTTGCGCAATATTGGCACCCGGGCCCTCACTCCGTTTAATGAGATCAACAACGCCGCCGCCTTCCTGCGCCTCATGATCAAACCATGCATCCTTCTCGAGGTCGATAGAGAGACTGCCCTTGTTACCGTAACGCCACTCGTTATTGTAATTCTGCATCGGGTCACCCAGGTAATGTTTAGCGACAGCCTCAATGGAAACCGGGGCTCGAGTCATCGTTCTACACTCGAACAGAACCGCAAAGGTTTGGTGCAAATATGAGCTTCGAGATGATCTAGCTCATAAAAGATGCGGTTGCCGACCTTTCGGTGTGCCGGTCCTATACCAAGAGATCGGTAATTGGCGAGTGTCTTAGTGGCAAGGCCAAGATACTCGGCCGCCTCTGAGGTCGTAAGAAATCGTTTTTGAAAGGTCTGATTACCCATTTTCAAATCCTCGACTAGAGAAACAAACAATGGCTTGCGCTTTTTGCGCTTACCGCGATTTACTCCTCCGAGAGCCCGAAAACGGGTTTGGGTATCTTTTACTTTAAGGGCCCACTGTTCGTGGGGTATCCGTATCCTAAAGGCCGCATTTAATCTCGGCTGACACTTTAAGTAACATCCTGATTAAGACTACTGCAGGTATCTCGCTTTTTTGGGGCCGCCGTCACGGGTATCCCAAGGTCAGAAAGGCTGCGCCTAATCATTCATAGTCGAAGTATCAGAACGACTATTCCATGATTCTACAGGATCCCAAGAAAAGCCGTCAACAATATTTTGTGCTTAGATTTTAAAAAATTACAATATTTAGTATAAAACTGGTGAGCTATGGTGTGAACAACATTCTTTCCCAGATCATCAGAGTCTCCAATTGTTCTTCCAAATAATGTCCATGATAATAATTTTTTTGGGCTCCGATATTCGGCCTTCGACCGCAAATGAATTCAATCATCTGCATATGAGTTAATCCTAACCTGGAAGAGGCAATTGTCTTTCTCACAGAATGTAAATCCCATTGGTTTCCGTTTCGGTCAGTGTGAAGTCCTGACCAATCGCGAAGCTTTTGCACAATCCTGCTTGGGTTTATTCGAATGCTCTCCCCTCCAAATACGAAATCTCCCGCCGGCTCCATTTCCCGCAAAATGGATATCATCCGCTGGGTGAGCGGAACCTCTTGAATTTGTCCGTTGCCGTTTCCCGGGCCCTTTTTATTGAAGGCTGCCGGCACTATCCATCTCGGAAGGCTACCATCTGTGGGGGTTAGGATTAAGTTATCCCAACGCATTGCTCTGATGGTTCCAGTTCTGCGGGGAAGCAGGATACACAACCTCAGGAAACCGCTGTGCCAGAGGTTTTGTTCTTTCATCCTCAATGCAGCGGCATAAGCGATTGCTAATTCTTCTATTGAGAGGTGGCCGTACCTCACCTTGCTCTTTGGTTTGAGATCATCGATTGGGGGCATTGGGCACATTTCAAATCGAGAACCTTGATATGGCCCAGCTATTTCCGATGATTTTCTGAAAAACTTATAAGCCTTTTTAATTGCTCCAAGTAATTTTTGTTTATCGCTCCAACATTCCTCAGGAACGCTATCGACAAAGGCAACCATAGATAAGTAATTAAGCTCTGAAATTGGCTTAACCATTTCCCGCTTATTTGAAAGTATATGTTTTGCTATCAGCCTTTCTTGTCTTCTGGCGTGATTTAAGGTGACTCCTTTCCTAAACTCTCCTGAGACTTAAGTATCTGTCGAAACAATACCCCGCAGTTAAACGTTCTTTTTCGGAGGCTTTTCTCGCTTTGGCGGCTGTTGCACGTTCTTCTGCAATTAAGTCTCTGCCAACCCGCTTTGCGAGTTTTAACTCGGTTACCCGTTTTCGAGCACTTTGCTCGGATAGTTCGTTTATCGTCCCCAGGGTCTTTTTTGAGGCGCCGTCAAAGTAGGTCCAAACTCTTAAACCGTTTTTCCGAACCCTTAACGCATAGCCACGGATTTCAGCGTCGTGGAAGATGTGCTCTTTACCGAGAGGGAACTCTGTTTTCTCCGCAAATCTTTGCGTAAGCCTGGTAGTGTTTCGGGCTTGGGCGATGGTTAAATAAAAACCCATAAAACAGTAGATTTTGGATTTAATAAGGCGTCGTATAGCGCCCCCACTTCGTTTCCAAGAGTGAAACTTGTGGTAAGTAGTTCTGGTCGGCGCAAGTCGATAACTAGCTCCCTTTACCTTCGACATAATCTAACATTTGGAGTAATTGAAGCCTCAATTTCATCTCTTTTTCGGAGCTTTAGCCTTGACCTAGAGCATTCCAAGCTAGATTTGTAAAACAGGATTGTTGTCTGGCAGAGAGGAAACATTACCTTAAGGGTAGTCGTCTGATTTTCAGGATCTTAGCGAAAACCGCCCTATTTTTTGATACGACGTCGAAAAGCCGTCTAAGCTCCTGTGGAGATTATACCAATGAGAGAGCCATTCTCTACGAGATTAATAGCAAAGTCCCGTCAATCCATTGGGTCTGTTAGCACGAAAATTGTTGTGCCAATCGCCATTTTATTTTGTGCAAGTGCGATCTTTTTAGCCCTTAAAAATACGAAGCCAGAAATCCAAAATAGGCCAGCCCAAGAGAGAGTTTGGGGGGTTAAGACTGTCCGTGTCGAAATTGGAGACGTCTCAGTAAAACATCGGTTTTACGGTCAAGTGGTCGCTGGTCGTGTCGCCGATCTCCGAGCAGAGGTTAATGGTCGCGTGCTCACCGTTAATAATAATTTTAAAAATGGGGGTATAGTCTCCCGTTCAGACATTCTCGTTCGCATCGATCCGCTCGACTATCAATCTGATCTTATTGAACGCGAGAACGAACTGGCAGAGGCGGAGGCTAGTTTTGCGGAGTTGAAAGCTGATTATGATGGCACCAAGAAGCTGTTAAAATTCGACAAAGAACAAACCGAGTTGAGGCAACGTGAAACCGCAAGACTTTCACGCCTAATCAAACGTAAAAATATTTCTGAACAACGGTTCGACGAAGCTAAAATGGCCTTAAGTCAAACTCGACAAAATGCAGTCAACCGTGAAAGATTATTAAAAAAAATTGCATCTGGTTTAGACAAACAGCTTGCAGTGATTAATCGCAGAGCTGAGGCAGTCAAGAGAGCAAAAAGGAAACTTTCCTCCACCAGGCTCTTAGCACCATTCGATGGGTTTCTTAAGTCCGTTGAAACCGCACCAGGCCGGTATGTCTCAATTGGGACTCCGTTGGGCAAAATCATTCAGGCAAAAGATTTGGAGGTTAAATTTCAAATTGGAAATCGTGAATTTGGTGAGCTTAGCCGGACAAACGAACTAGTTAGAAAAAAAGTTGATGTCTTGTGGCGGAGCGGAGGCAAACGACAGTACACGGCGATCGTGAGACGATACGATAGTTCAGTTGATCCTGACGCTGGTGGTATAAATCTGTATGCGCAGTTGGAGGGCTTAACACGCAATAGTCTTCTCCGACCCGGCATCTTTGTAGAAATTTATTTGACTGGCAAGCTTCAAAAACAAGTAATGCGGCTGCCGGAGACGGCGCTTTATGGAGATAAAGTTTACGTTATTTTGGGTGATCGGTTGACGGAAAAGAAAGTAGAAGTAGTTCTAAAAAGTGGCACAGATATTCTAGTTAAGGGAGAGATCGCGAACGGGGACAAAGTTGTGGTGACACGGCTCAGCGAGATCGGACCTGGATTGAAAGTCGTGGAACGCTAATTACAAAATGTCGAAAACTGACTTAGTCTCACCAATCAGGCTTTTTTCTCGTCATCCAACAGCCGCCAACCTTTTAATGATGATTATGATCATCGCTGGGTTATTTTCCCTTCGGGAAATGAATACTCAGTTTTTCCCAGACTTTGGGATTGATGTCGTGGGAGTTAAGGTCCAGTGGCCTGGAGCGAGCCCGGAAGATGTTGATAACAATATAGTTCAAGCGCTGGAGCCAGAGGTCCGCTTCTTGGACGGCGTCAAACGCGTGCGGACCACGTCAGCTGACGGTCTCGCTAACCTATCCATAGAATTTTTTCCAGGAACCAATATGCAAGCAGCGCTCTCCGATGTGCAGACCGCTGTTAGTCGTGTCAATACGCTGCCGAAGGACAGCGAAAAACCCGAGATAAAGCGGGTCGAGCGATACGATACAATTAGCCGGATCGTAATCTCGGGTCCGTATCCAGAGGGGTCCCTCAAGGCTATGGCTAAAAGAATTCGAGATGAATTGTTAGATCAAGGTATTGATAAGGTTGATATAATTGGTTCACGAGATGAAGAAATTTGGATCAAAGTGCGGCCAGATAAACTACTTCAGTACAATCTGACGATCGAGCAAATTGCTAAAAGCATCCAAACCACCTCAAAGGACCTCCCCTCAGGCCAGCTGCAGAGTTCTGTATTAAAATCGATACGATTTATAGGTTCAGAGACAACCACGGATGGTTTGGGGCGCACAGAGATCAGGGCCCTAGAAAATGGCGCTAAGGTTTATTTACAAGATATTGCTGACCTTAGCGAAAATTTTGATCAAGATCAGCCAACTTTGGAACGCAATGGTCTTGCTGCTATTGAACTGCATATCCAGCGGGCATTATCGGCTGATGCACTTGAGGTATCAGAAATTGTGGCCTCGTATCTAAAAAGGTTGAAGCCTTCGGTCCCCAAAAACCTATCTATCGAAAATTTTGATGTGCAATCAGACCTAATTCGCAGCCGAATTTCTTTGCTGCTGAAAAACGGTCTTACCGGTCTTTTGCTGATTATAATCATACTGTTTTTGTTTTTGAGTGTGCCTGTCGCCATCTGGATAGCGGTGGGAATTCCGGTGGCGATTATGGCTACAGTTGGAGTGATGCTGATAAGCGGGCAGTCCATCAATATGGTTAGTTTATTTGGGATGATAATGGCGCTTGGGATCGTTGTTGATGACGCTATAGTTGTTGGGGAACACGCAGATATGCAGTTTCGTGGCGGCCTTGATGCCGAGGATGCCGCAACACTCGGCGCCAGTCGAATGGCAGCCCCCGTATTGTCGTCCTCATTAACAACGATAGCGGCCTTTACTCCCCTCCTAATTATTTCTGATGTTATTGGTGATATCATAAGGGGTATCCCACTCGTTGTGATCGCCATGATAATCGCTAGCTTGATTGAGTGTTTTCTCGTTTTGCCCGGACATTTGCGCCGAGCCTTCCACGGCACCGCCAACAAATTGAACCCGTGGCAGAGGCGTTTTAACTCGTGTTTTGATGAGTTTAGAGATGGAGCATTCAAACAAGCGCTTCAATATACTCTTCAATGGCGGTATGGCACGGTTTCAATCGCCGTTGCACTGTTAATTCTTAGCCTGGGCCTCGTTGCAGGTGGCAGATTAAACTTTACTTTCTTCTCAGCCCCTGAGGCTGATAAGTTGTACGCAAGCTTGCAAATGGATGCAGGCACGTCCCGTCAGGAGACGGAACTAGCGGTTAGAGAGATAGGCAGATCCCTGCTGGCAGCTCAAGCGGAACTCACGGGTGGTCAGGGGGGATTAATAAAATTTAGTTTGCTCAAGTTTGGAAGCACTGTAACGCGCGGAGATGTGCCTACAACCCAATCGCAAAATCTAGGTGGAATTGTTGTCGAGCTGGTGCCAACAGATAAACGCGATATTCGGACAAAAACACTCATAGAGACATGGCGACGCCATATCCCGCCAATTGTCGGAATGAACAGCGTAACAATTAAACCGGCTCGGGGTGGACCGCCCGGGAGTGATATTGATGTCAGATTGAGAGGTTCTGATCTTGGCGATCTAAAAAAAGCAGCACTTGAAGTAAAATCGTTATTGGAAACCTATGCCGGCGTGACTGAAATCAAGGATAATCTGGAATATGGGAACGAAGAGATAATTCTTGCAGTCAATGCGAGGGGGCGTTCTCTGGGATTCTCCTCAGAAAGTTTAGGAACGCAAGTCCGGAACGCGCTCGAAGGGGCAATCGTAAAACGTTTTCCTCGAGGCGATGAAGAGGTGAAAATTCGCATCAAATATCCTGAGGATAGTCGGAGTGTAGAAAGTCTTGATGAGTTTTATTTAAGAAGTAAAAGCGGAGCTGAAGTGCTTCTGTCTGAGGTGGTGTCGAATTCCATAAAGGAGGGATTTGCTCGAATAATCAGAGAAGGTGGTCAGAGGGAGGTCTCAGTGACTGCCGAAACAGATAAGAGGATCACTAACAATAACAAAATATTAGCGGCACTCGAACGGGGCGGTTTAAAAGAAATAAGCCATAAGAAATGATGTCGTTTATAGCTTCCAGGGTCGTGCTGAAGAACAAAAGCAGACATTGGGTGATATGCAAGTCGGGAGCCTGGTGGGGCTCTTGGCCATATATGTTATTCTCGCCTGGGTTTTTGCGAGTTACACCAGACCTATCGTTGTAATGGCTATTATCCCTCTTGGGTTTGTTGGTGCCGTATTAGGGCATCTCCTTTTAGGATACGATCTAACCATATTGAGCTTAATTTCACTGGTAGGATTATCTGGTATCGTAGTTAATGACTCAATAATCCTTGTCAGGACAATTGATGAATATGTTTCTGCGGGACACCCGGTAATTGAGAGCATTATAAGTGGCACTCGGGATAGGCTAAGAGCTGTGATCCTCACATCTGCGACTACCATAGGGGGGTTAACCCTTTGTTATTTGAGACGAGCCTGCAGGCTCGGTTTCTTATACCTATGGCTGTGACCATCATATTTGGCTTGGCAATAACTACTTTATTGGTGCTATTTGTGGCCCCATCCATTATGGGCATCCAGAACGATTTTAATAATTGGTGGAAAGCACGAAACCAGAAAAACCAGAACAAAGACATTGGATAACTCAAAAGCATTCAGAACGTGCAGAAGGAATAAATGATGCCTAGGAAATTTGTTAAAAATTAGAGGAGATAAAATGTCTCAGTTGTTTCTTACCCCAATTTTTATCTCGGTATTTACCATTTTTTATTTATTTCTATCTATCCGTATTGGTTATTTTAGAGGCAGTCCTGTTTTGAAGCTTGTTTTCAAAATGGAAGAACAAACTTCAGACATTAAACTGCAAAGAAATGTGCGAGCACATGGAAATTTCTCTGAATATGTACCCCTTTTCTCGATACTTTTATTGGTTGCTGAGCTCTTAGGACAGACGTCTTTCGGGTATCTCGCTTTGATTTGTATCGTTTTTTCTTATGGGCGTGTGGCCCATGCTATTTGTTTTGCTTTTTACGATTACAATCCATTTCTTAGAATTTCCGGCATGATATGCACCTACCTGCCTCTGGCCGCGATTTCAATAGATTTGCTATTTAATGTGTATGTAAGTTTTAGGGCCTGAGGGCATCAAAAGTTGTTCCTGCCAAACGTCCCAATTATTGATGGGCAAGCGACTTTTTAACATAGTTTGACGGGTCGCAGCATCCTAAACAGATCCAGGCGGTGTAAAGGTTCGTAACTAAAAAAAAATCCTTAACGGGGCGGCAACTTAGTTGTTAAGGAGAATAGATATGAAACTTATTGATGTCGCTTACTACTTAGCTGAGTCTGCAATACGACATGAACTTGGTGCCTATCCTAATATTTTAAAAACTTTTGGATTGTCTCGTAGATCCGAAAAACGAGATGATATTCAGTCAATGTTGGACGAAACGGTAGGTTGATAACTTCAACTCCTCATATGGGGTACATGTCTATGGTGAGTGCCGTTGACCTTAAAGCAGTGCCAACTATGCCAATCTAAATTCTTTGCTCAATTGTCGCGGCATGGTTAGAAAACTTGTTTTACACGCTTTGTCAGAGCATCCATAATCTCCACAAGCCTATCGATCATTAATAATGCTTTTGGGGTTAAAATGAGCTCAAGCCGCTTTAAGATGTATTCTGACCATCCCTTCAAACTTGGTCTTTTTGGAGCAAATTGTTCGTCAGGTCGTGCGGCCAATGTTTTGCCAGAACGGTGGTTGGCGGACTGGGAAAGCTGTGCGGACATGGCTCGTATAGCTGATGATGGTGGAATAGACTTTATTCTGCCGATAGGGCGTTGGAAGGGATATGGGGGTCCAACTGATTTTCAGGGAACAACCTTTGAAACGATCACTTGGGCTACCGGTCTTCTTGCCCTAACAAGTAAGCTGACGGTTTTTGGCACTGTTCACGCTCCATTGTTTAACCCCATGGTGGCGGCAAAACAAATTGTTACTGCAGATCATGTTGGTCGTGGCCGCTTTGGCTTAAATATAGTTGTCGGTTGGAATGAGCCGGAATTCCAGATGTCAGGTATCGCTCAACGGGAGCATGGGGATAGGTATGAGTTTGCAGAGGAGTGGATATCCGCAATAAAAAAAATGTGGAACGAGGAGACGCCCTTTGATTATGAAGAGGAATACTTGAAATTAAGCAATGTAGTCGCGAAACCAAAGCTATATTCTGATGGATCCCCCCTTATTATAAACGCAGGCCAATCAGAGACGGGCCGCGCCTTCGCTCTTAGGCATTGTCATGCTTTTTTTACAAATTTTAGAGAGTCAGATGTAAAAAAGTCAGCGGATTTTGTTTCAAAATTTAAATCGGATGCAAGAGCATTAGGCCGAGAGGCCAATGTATATACTCAAGGTCATGTGGTATGCAGACCCACTAGGTCTGAGGCGGAACAATATTTTGATTACTTCACTACGGAAGCAGCCGACTACAAAGCTCTTGAGGGGTTGGTCTCTCTAAAGGGGATTACAAGAGAAAATACTGAAAATTTTGAAGCATACTTAAAAGAATTACCGCCAAAGAATGTCGGTTATCCTGTTATCGGATCTCCAGAAGATGTAGCTAATAAATTTATTAAAATGCACGAGGCTGGGCTTTCCGGTATAGCTTTTTCGTTAGTGAATTATGTTGAAGAACTTCCCTTGATTGTAGAGGAGGTAATACCCCGCCTTCGAGAGGCAGGTTTGTAGGGGAGTTTTTACGTTTTTTAGTCAAGGGTCGTTCAAAAATGCTTCAATTGCTGGACACACTTTCAGAGAGAGTAATGCCTTCTCATACGGCAGTATTGGTGGTTGATATTCAAAATGATTTTTGTCATCCCGATGGCTATGTGGGGAGAAAGTTTGGCGTTGATGCCAATGCCAATCAGTCATTGGCGGCGCGTAACCAAAGTTTAACCAGCCAAGCTCGATCTTTAGGCGCCACAATCATTTGGGTTAAGGCTATTTATGATCCTGAATATCTGTCAGCGCCTATGCTTTCTAAAGGTGGCTCTGCTGGTGATAAACCCAGATGTTATGAGGGTAGTTGGGGAGCTGAATTTTATTATGTTGAACCAGAAGAAGGGGATATTGTTCTTATAAAGCACCGTTATAGCGCTTTCAGTGGAACAAACCTCAATGCGATTCTTCAGAAGAGGTCTATCAAAACGACGGTAATCACCGGAGTGACAACAAATATTTGCGTGGACTCGACACTTCGAGATGCTTTTAATCTGGGATATTACATTGTGATCCCTGAAGATTGTGTAGCTGCAAATGATATTTCTTTACATCAAGCGACGCTGAAGAACGTTGAATTGCTCCTTGGTGATGTCACAACCTCCGAAGAATTGCTTAATATCTGGCTCTAAAATCTAATTAAACACTGAGAGGCTAATATCGATGCGGGTGCTCAAAGTATATGAGGAAACTGAGATTGTAATCGCAGAAATAGAGGTGAACCTTGGTGAAGAGGTTCGCTCTGCACCGACGCTTTGCGCCCGACATAATGGCAAGATTATACCCCTAAATACACCCGATGGGCGACCAGTACTTATGACCTTAGAAAATCAGATAAATCAATAATTTTAAAAATTTTTAATGTTAACTTTGATTAAAATAAATTTTCTGATTTTTTGATGTAGTTCTGCTTCTGCTCAGAATGCTTTGGTAAGCCAAGCTCTGGAAGGGAATTGGTACGAATTTATCAGTCAAGTAATTTTTTTCAAAACCCTAGTTTTTAGCAGAATAGACATCGTGTCGCAGTATCTATTAATCGCTGTGGAAAAAAAGCTAGAAAAACATCAATAAATCTTGTTTCATTTCACTCGTTCAAAAAAACGAAAAAAAACAGAACGACAAACAGGGAGAAAAAAATGCCTTATAGAAAACTTACCGCTCTGGCAGCGGGACTAGCCACCTCTTGTTTGGCTTCTTTTACGGCTCACAGCAATCCCGTGGAAAAATTCTACCAGGGTAAGACAGTGACGATTGTCGTAGCCGCAAAGGCGGGTGGTGGGCACCATAAATGGTCTTTGTTTTTAACCCCGTATTGGGAGAAATACATGCCCGGTAAGCCTAACTTTATAACTCAGAATATGGGGGGCGCGGGAGGCACCAAAGCGGCCAATTACCTTTACAATCGAGCAGCCCAGGATGGGACAGCCGTGGGAATTCTTCTTCAGGATACCCCGTTTGCGGCACGGCTTCGGAAAACGGGTATCAAATATGACCCTCAAAAATTTCAATTTATTGGGGGTGCAGAGCGTCCTCAACCAGCTTTCGTTGCTTTGAAAGAGGCAGGGGTAAAAACTTTAGAGGACGTCAAAACTAAGCAGGTGATCATTGGTTCAACCGGCAAGGGCTCTCAAACATATATTTTGCCTAAATTAGCGAACGGTATGATTGGAACTAAGTTTAAAATCGTCACCGGTTACAGAGGTATGGCAGGTGTTTACAAAGCCATGGATAGCAAAGAAGTCTATGCGTTCCAGGCTGGCTATTCCTCTGTTGGATTAATCCGCCCTCATTGGATTGATCAAAAGAGAATAGAGGTTCTTGCTGTAAATTCGCTTGAACCACTGCCTGGCTGGGAAAATAAAAAATTATTGAAAGACTATGTTAGCGATCCAACTGATAAAAAGATCTTAGAGTTGATTGCTGGGAATGATATAATTGGGCGAGCATGGCTTGCGCCTCCAGGGGTGCCTAAAGCCAGGTTAGAGGCTCTCCGCGCGGGTTTTAAAAAGATATTTTCAGATAAAGATGCTTTAGCCGACGCCAAGAAACGCAAAATGAATTTTGGTTATGTCGATTGGACCAATCAGCAGGCCCATGCAAAAAATCTCTCGACTGCCCATGATAAGTTGTTTGACCGAATGCGTTACTTGATGTCCTTAAAAAACTGAGCAGATATAGCCTATTTGATTTATGAGCCCGAAGGGGCTTTACCGAACATGGGGAGAGAAGATTTGATGTCGACTCTCCCCATGGAATCGATGAAAACTGGAAAGGGAAAATTGTGACAGAGAATATTATTGAGAGCCCGGTTACCCTCGAAGAATATGAGGCAATGGATAGGTTTGAGCGCAGAAAAGCTCAGCTTAAAGTTTCAAAAATTAGCCAAGAAGAGCTTGAAGCGCACATCGAATACGAAAAAGGGCGCGAGGAAAAAGTTCCTGCCGTTGGTTCTATAGCGCCTGATTTTATAGCAGAAGTTCTTGGAGCTAACCGAAAGAGGACGGGTGAGAAAATCCAGTTGTCCAATCTGAGAGGAAAACCAGTTGCGATTGCTTTTGGTTCTTACACGTGACCGCCTTTTCGTGGGAAGGCCGTGCGCCTTAACGAATTGTACAAGCGTTACAAAGACCAAGTAGAATTTTTTGTCATCTATATTAGAGAAGCGCATCCAGCCCAGGGTTGGCAGGTTCCTAATAACGTCATAGAGAACATTATTGTTGAAGAGCCGGCAACCGATGAGGAACGGACTGAGGTAGCGGCCACGTGTCAACTAGATTTAGGGCTCGAGATGCCCATGTTGATAGACTCAATAGAAAATTCGATAGATGAAGACTACGTTGGACTTCCGATGCGCCAGTTTCTAATAAATGCAGAGGGCACGGTGGTTTATCGAGGGGAAAAGGGGCCCTTCGGCTGGGACGACGTTGCATTTGAGAGCGCTTTAAAATCGTTACTTGCTTGAGTATTGAGACTTAGATCAAATAAATAAATTCCTGACAGGTCTAAACAAACGAAAATAGTCTCCTAAATTAGCTTAGGAGACTATTTTCGTTTATGGTCTAGTTTCACTAGGAACTTAGGTGAGAGAGGAAGATGAGCGCTAATCTGGCTGCCCATGATGAGGGACCCCGACTTAAAAAATGGCCCAGCTTTAATTGGGAGGACCCTTTTTTATTTGAGGATCAATTAACAGAAGAAGAGAAGCTAGTTAGGGACTCCGCACGGGCGTTTGCGGAAGAGAGGTTGATGCCGGGTATCCAAGAGGCTAACCGGCTTGAGACCTTTGATCCTACTATTATTTCTGAAATGGGTAAGCTTGGACTGCTTGGAAGCACCTTACCTGAAGAATACGGATGTGCTGGAGCGTCTTATGTGGTCTATGGGCTCATTGCAAGAGAAGTAGAGCGGGTGGACTCGGCATATCGTTCAACTCTTTCCGTGCAATCCAGTCTCGTAATGTGGCCTATTTACGCCTATGGAACTGAAGCACACCGGAAAAAATATTTACCTAAGCTCGCTACCGGGGAATACGTCGGTTGTTTTGGCCTCACTGAGGCGGACCATGGATCTGACCCGGGAGGTATGATAACGCGAGCGCGGTCGGTAGACGGTGGATATAGTATTACCGGTTCCAAAATGTGGATCAGCAATTCTCCGATTGCGGACGTCTTCATCATATGGGCGAAAGACGATGAAGGTGTCATTGGTGGATTTATTCTTGAAAAGGGCATGAAAGGTCTTTCTGTCAACAAAGTAGAAGGAAAGTTCTCTCTGCGAGCTTCACTGACTGGTGAGGTGGTAATGGATGAGGTGTTCGTTGAAGAAGAGAACCGATTACCGGGAGCTCGTGGGCTAGGAGGTCCGTTTGGTTGCCTAAATAACGCCCGTTACGGTATTGCTTGGGGGGTGATGGGAGCCGCAGAATTTTGTTGGCATGCCGCACGGAATTACACAATGGATAGGACACAATTTGGACGTCCTATTGCGGCTAATCAACTTGTTCAAAAGAAACTCGCTGATATGCAAACGGATATAACCATTGGGCTTCAATCCTGCCTTCGTTTGGGTCGTATGATGGATGAGGGTTCATGTGCGCCAGAAGCGATTTCTTTGATGAAGCGCCACACAACCGGGAAGGCTCTCGAAATAGCTCGGACAGCCAGAGATATGCATGGAGGTAACGGAATAGTTGATGAATACCATGTTATCCGCCATTTGATGAACCTTGAAACAGTGATTACTTATGAAGGCACCCATGACATTCATGCACTGATTTTGGGACGGGCGCAGACTGGAATTCAAGCCTTCACTGGGTAAAAACACAATGTCAAATTACAAGCCACTCTCTCATATTCGGGTTCTTGATATGAGCCGAATTCTTGCAGGCCCTTGGGCAGCGCAATCATTTGCCGACCTGGGTGCTGAAGTGATCAAAATAGAAAGACCTGGGACAGGTGATGATACAAGAAGTTGGGGGCCACCATTTATTAAGGGACAGGAGGGAGCGCAAGATGAGGCAGCTTACTTTATGTCTGCTAACCGAGGTAAAAAGTCTCTAGCCCTTGATATTTCTAAACCCAAGGGTCAAGACATTCTTAAGAAATTGGCTCTCCATTCGGATATCTTGATTGAAAATTATAAAGTTGGGGGACTCGCAAAGTATGGATTGGCCTATGAAGATCTTAAAAAGGTAAATCCAGGCATAGTTTATTGTTCGATTACTGGTTTCGGTCAAACGGGTCCTTTGTCAAGTCGATCTGGGTATGACTTCTTAGTTCAAGCAATGGGAGGCCTAATGAGTGTCACCGGTGAAGCAGATGGACGGCCGGGGGCAGGACCACAGAAGATCGGAGTGGCTCTAACTGACATCCTGACTGGGCTTTATACCCAAATAGCCGCTCTTGCAGCGCTGGCTGACCGTGAGCGCACTGGGGAGGGGTGCCACATTGATATGGCACTACTGGATGTAACAGCGGCTTGCATGGCTAATCAGGCTATGAACTATCTGGTAACCGGAAAAGCGCCCAATCGGATGGGGAATTCGCATCCAAACATTGTTCCCTATGAAGCATTTGCGACTTCTGATGACTTCGTGATCATTGCGGTCGGAAATGACGGACAATTTGAAAAATTTTGTGAGGTTGCAGCGCGGCCTGACTTGCCGCGTGATCCAAAATACAAAACAAACTCAGCGCGCGTAGAAAATCGGGATGAGCTCATCCCAGTTATTCAAGAGTTTTTGAAAGAACGTTCGGCGCAGGAGTGGATTAGCTCTTTGGAAGAGGTTGGTGTTCCCTGCGGTCCTATTAATAACGTAGAACAAGTATTTGATAACGAACAAATCAAACATCGTGGGTTAAAAATAAAAGTCAATCACCCAACGGTTGGAGAAATACCTCAGGTGGCGAGCCCGATCCATTTTTCAGATAAGCAATTAGATTACAAACTGGCCCCGCCTCCACTCGGTTTCCATACGGACGAGTTGCTCATGGATTTAGCCGGTATTACTGAAAAAGAGCTAAAAAGCCTTCATGACGATAAGATCGTTGGATAAAATTTTGTTATCGACCATATTTAACAAAAATCAAACACCTAGCTATTTATCCAGTTTTCTCTAGGGCGAGTATCATCTCAGCGACAGTAGTAAATTTCTTTCTCGGAGCGCCGTCTGAGGCGGCAGACTCTTCGAGGTCTTTTAATTTGAGCCAATCTGTATAGTCCACCGTCTTCATTGATCGCTCAGCAATAAGCTTATCCATTGCGTTAGGTCCAGGGCGCGTGTCACCATTAAATTCTGAGATCATTAGGTCGGTGACTGCATAAGAGTCTAGTCTATTGGTACCTATCGTTCCGCTTGCACCGCGTTTTAGCCAGCCGGCAGCGTATACTCTGGGTTTGGCTCTGCCATCCTCTGTTTTGGCAATGCCGCGATTTTCATTAAAGGGCACGCCCTCTATCGCTTCTGCACGCGAACCGATGCAGGTGACCAATAAATCGCAGGGGATCTCGAAGGTCTCGCCTGTTCCAATGCATTTCCCATCCTCAACCCGATTTTTCTCCATAAGGAGCGACTCAATTTGGTTGCCACCTCTGATTTCTATGGGAGACGCATAAAAAGCCACGTTAATGGTTCGCCTTTTTGTCCCAGTTTCTGCCAAACTTAGGTCGCGGAGAGTTCCTAATATTCTATCTTTAACTTTTCGTTCTCTGTCCTCCATCTCTGCTGGTGCAGAGTCGGGTATAATTGAACCATCAACTACAGTGGTTGCATCCTGCAGCGCGCCGAGTTCCTTTAGCTCAGTATTGGTGAAAGAGGCCTCGAGAGGACCTCTGCGTCCCACCATAGAAATATTTTCTAGTGGAGAGGCGTGGATGGCCTCCATCGCAAAACTCGCAATATCGGTAGTGGCCATTTCCGCCGGAGTTCGTGCTAGGACACGTGCCACATCAACTGCAACGTTTCCGACACCAATAACAACCGCTGATTTGATATTTAAGTTTGGATTGAGGTCTCGAAATTCCGGATGGCAATTGTACCAACCTACGAATTCGTTTGATCCAAAGACATTCCCTTTATTCTCACCCGGGATACCCAGGCGATTATCATATGGGGCACCATAGGCCAGGACTACGGCGTCATAAATATCCTCTAGTTCGCTAAGGCTGATATCTTTTCCAAGTTCAATATTGCCGAGATAGCGGATGTTTGGGCCGCCCTCAATAGTTTGGGCGTATTTTCTATCAACTCGTTTAGTGTGTTGATGGTCCGGTGCGACACCACCCCTGATTAACCCGAAGGGTGTGGGCAGTTTTTCAATAATATCAATTTTACATCCAGGTTGTTTTTCTTGAAGGGCCTGAGCAACATACATTCCTCCAGGTCCTGAACCTACAATTGCTACGCTACGGCTGTTATCACTCACTAAGCGACCCCTAGTTTTTTATTAAATACCTTTTGAGATGATACTCATTGATTGGAATAAGAAAACCCTTGGCTCCAAAAACAAAACCCCGGTAAAACCGGGGCTTGATAGAGAGTAAAAGAGGCCTCAAACGACAGTCCAAGTCCTACCTTTATGCATTAGTTCATTAATGCTAATCGGAGGTGATTTTTCTGCTACTTCAGCTATTTGCGCATGGACGGCAGTTTCATAGGCCGGACGTGGATCCCTATATATGATCCCCATTGCAACAGGCCACTCCGGTGCCTGCATACCGGCCAGCATGGAGGCGAGCGGTCTATTAGTTTCGTCATGGATCATAATATCTGCTTCAGTAACGCCACCCTCTCCAATGGTCACAATTTCTAATTCCATTTTGCCTTTCTTGAGCCGAAGTCCTCTCTGATTCTCTGCGCCAAAGATCAGTGGTTTTCCATGTTCGCAAAGGACTTGCCCGTCCGCGCTATTGCTTTTCTCAGTAAACGATGAATATACCCCATCATTGTAGACAATGCAGTTTTGGAGAATCTCTACTAATGCGGCGCCTTGGTGCGCTTTTGCACCCGAAAGGAGTGTTGGAAGTAATTTTTGATTTGTGTCTACGCCCCGAGCAACAAAAGTCGCATTACATCCCAGCGCGAATTGGCAGGCCGACACGGGGGCGTCGATCGAACCTACGGGGGTAGAAGGAGATTTTGTCCCGACGGATGACGTTGGCGAGTACTGTCCCTTGGTTAATCCGTAAATTGAGTTGTTGAACAATAAAATTTGCAGATCAACGTTCCGACGCAACGCATGAAGGGTATGGTTTCCGCCGATGGATAACATATCTCCATCGCCGCCAATCACCCACACATCTAAGTCTGGGTTACTCAACTTTACACCGGTAGCTACCGCGGGCGCACGCCCGTGGATTGTATGAAAACCATATGTTTCCATATAATAAGGGAATCTAGCCGCGCAGCCGATACCTGAGATGAACACTGTATTTGATGGATCTGCTCCTATATCGGCTAGAGCTCTCTGAACACCTTTGACGATCGCATAATCACCACAGCCAGGACACCAACGAATTTCCTGGTCTGACGCAAAGTCATTAGGTTTTAATTTATCAGTTGAAGCTTGTATGTTCATTTTTCAGTCCTTTAAGCGACTGCGAATTTCGCGTTCTAAATCTGAAACTTTAAATGGTTGCCCGCTTATCTGCGTTAGAGGTTCTGCCGGAACCAAATACTCAGCACGAAGCAATTTTACGAGTTGGCCATTATTCATCTCTGGGACCAATAGTTGGTCAAAGCCGGACAGCAATTCGGCCATATTTGCAGGCATTGGCCAAATGTGTCGAATATGAATATGGGACACGTCAAGGCCATCTTTTCTGCAACGTTTTACCGCCTGTTCAATGGCACCAAAGGTGGAGCCCCAACCGATTACCGCCATCTTGCCAGATGTATTTCCGTTTGCGACTTCTTGCATCGGGATATCATTGGCGATATTGGCAATTTTTTCCGCCCGAACTTTAGTCATTTTGTGGTGATTGTCCGGGTCATATGAAATATTACCAGTGTCGTAATCTTTCTCGATTCCCCCAATTCTATGTTCGAGCCCGGGAGTCCCTGGTGCCACCCAGGGTCTCGCTAGTGTATGCTCGTCGCGCATATAGGGCTGAAAATCCTCTGTCTCCGTGTGAAAACTCACGGGGAAATCCGGTATTTGATCAGTATCAGGGATACGCCATGGCTCAGCTGCATTTGCCAGGTAACCCTCGTTTAAATACATGACCGGCGTCATATATTTTGTCGCTAGTCTTACGGCCTCGATTGAGCATTCAAAACAGTCTGAGGGCGTCGATGCGGATATTACAGGCATTGGGGTGTCTGCATTCCGCCCCCATACTGCCTGGAATAAATCTGATTGCTCGGTTTTTGTCGGCATCCCAGTGGAGGGGCCCGCTCTTTGGAAGTTAACAACGACCAATGGCAACTCTGCAACGATCGCTAATCCCAATGCTTCAGTTTTTAGCGCTATGCCTGGACCCGAGCTCGAAGTTAAGCCCAAATATCCGGCGAACGAGGCTCCTATGGCAGAGCATATGGCCGATATCTCATCCTCAGCTTGAAATGTAACTGCACCATACTGCCGCAAATTACTCAGAGAATGCAGCAATGGTGACGCTGGTGTAATCGGATAAGAGCCGAGGAATAACTTCACTCCTGCTTTTTGTGCCCCCGTAAGTAGCCCCCAGGTCGTCGTTTCTACGCCAGTAACTGCCCTATATATCCCTGGCTCTGTTTCCGCTTTGGGGATTATATATGTGGTTACATCAGCCCCAATTTCAGCGGTTTCTCCGTAGGCGTGTCCTGCATTCAGAGCCGCAATATTTGCCTCAGCAATCTCAGGACGATTTGCAAATCGGCTATTAAGCCAATCCACCGTGGGCTTCCTATCTCGACCATACATCCAACACATTAGTCCTAGCGTCCAAAGATTTTTGCATCTCAGGGCATCACGCTGACTAAGCCCCAAACCCTCAACCGACGCGAGAGTCAATTTTGAAATGTCTATTTTAAGAGCTCGAAATGAGTCCAACGAACCGTCTTCAAGCGGATTGGATTCATAACCCGCTTTTGCAATGTTTCTGTCGGTGAACGCTCCAGTATTTAATATTATCGTTCCGCCATTTGCCAAATCTCTCAAATGCACTTTTAGTGCCGCTGGGTTCATCGCAACAAGAACATCTGGTGCGTCCCCCGGCGTTTTTATGTCGTGAGAGGCAAAGTTGATTTGAAATGCAGAAACGCCGTATGTAGTTCCAACGGGAGCTCTGATCTCGGCAGGAAAATCTGGAAAAGTGGCTAAATCATTGCCCATTAGTGCCGTTGATTGGGTGAATTGGGTCCCGGTCAGCTGCATACCATCGCCGGAGTCGCCTGCAAAACGGATTACGACTGACTCAAGTACCTCTCGGTCCTCTGTTTCTTCTTTGAGCTTAGTTGCCATAATTTTCTGACCTAAATCTCGCCATAGATAATGCTTTACTCGGGCGGTAATTAATTTGATACAAAACAGTCTGCGGAATGTCTGATTTACGCCTCGCTATGTCAAGTAATAACCCGAGTTTTGGTTGATAAAAATGCCTGAAGTTCAGGGGAATCAGCAACATGGGGCTCAGAGTTTTAATCTGCTTGGCTCATTATCTGATTTCTTGACAGAGCTCCAAGCTCCGCGGATATTCGCAAACTACTGAGAGCAACTGGTTGATTAGTGAGGAGTACTCTTGTGAGTGACGCTGGAACTGGGAAAGAAAATGGCCTGATAAGATGTGATGCGTGCCCAGTTTTATGCAGAATTAGAGAGGGTATGACAGGTGCATGCGATAGATACGGTAACTTCGACGGAAAACTGACGCGGATCGATCCAGTCGTAGTTTGTCAAAAATTACTGGATGGCGAAGGCGATCTTGTGCCTTTTGTAGGAGCATCCGAGACCTGGGACGGTTCCTTAATTTCTGATGCCCCAACTTTTCTTACTGGGATCGGGGCAACAACAACTTATCCAGATTACAAACCTGCGCCCTACATTGTGGCTAGTGAAATTGATGGGGTTGATATGGTAACCGTTGTAAGTGAGGGCGTCTTCTCGTACTGCGGAGTAAAGGTAAAAATTGATACCGATGCTTATATTGGTCCGGAGCCCGCAGCAATTAGAGTTGATGGCGAACAAATCGGGCATGTGACCACTGCTGAATATGGAAGCCAAATGTTGGCTATCGGTGGGGTAAGGCATTTGACTGGGGGGACAAAAAAAGAGGGAACGGTAACTTGTAATTCAATGATGCGTCTGTGCAACAAAGAAGCTGTCCAAATGACCATTGACGGAGGCGCTGAAATCATTGTCCAGGCCGGAAAACCACCCATAATAAATGGTGTACAAGAAGAGCGGATGAGAGTGGGTTGCGGTTCGGCCACGGTTGGCATTTTTGCGCCTCAGTGGAAAGAGCATGTTGACGAAGTTATTGTAGTTGATGACCACATAACGGCGGTACTTTCCGAGCATCAAGCAGGACAATTTATTGATATGAAACCTGCTGGTATTCGTGTGCGAGGTCGACGTTCAACTTTAGGTCGCTATTTTCAGGTTGCTGATCATGGAGCCGGTTGGGGAGGAACGGATATCTCAGACCCTCTCGAAATCATCGAGAAAATCGATCCCAAGATAGCTTGGCCTGGTTTACGCCTTTTAATGGTATCAACCACCGGACAAGACGCAGCCTGGTATGTTTTAGATGAGGATTTGAAACCTCAAAAGCAGGGGATGCCTCAGCCAGTCCAAAAAGTCGTAGATCGAATTGGAGAAAATTGTGAGCCCGCTCTGTGTACCGTTATGTTCATGGCTGGTGCAGGGGGGTCTCTCCGAGCAGGCGTTACCGTAAATCCTGTGAGGCTTACTCGCAGTGTAAAAGATACTCTTGCGAAAGTGACCTGTGGAGGTGCCCCGGTATTTGTTTGGCCGGGCGGCGGCATAACTCTTCTTGTGGATGTCACCGAAATGCCGGACAAGTCATTTGGTTATGTACCTACTCCTGCTCTGGTTGCTCCGATTGAGTTCACCTTGGATCGTAAACTCTATGAGGATATCGGGGGTTATAGCGATCGGGTTCGAGATTTAGGTGAAGTTGTTGGGGAGTTAGATAATGTCAGGGCAGTTCCATGGGCAGGCAAACATTAAATCTTGGTCTTTGAACGTATAAGAAATCGACTGGATTTTCATGTTCGAAGACCCTTCAGGCCGTTTCTTACCCGACGGCAAAAGGTTTCAGCTAAGACAAGGTCCAATAGATTTAATAATTGAGGCTTTTGGTGCTCAGGATCAAATAGCCAGGGCTTATGAAAATGCTGAGGCGCGCTTTCAAACTATTCTGATAAATCTGGCCAAGGAACTCGGTTATCTAAGAACAGATTTGCGGTATTCAAACGGTTCCCCGAAAGATCCCGTTGCACAAAGAATGGTTGAAGCCTGCAATGTGCATCGGGATAATTTTGTTACGCCGATGGCCGCTGTGGCCGGGGCGGTTGCAGACGAAATTTTGGACACGATGATTGGCTCTGCAGATTTGACGAAAGCTTACGTGAATAATGGGGGTGACATCGCATTCTACTTATCCCGGGGAAGTAAAATAAATGCTGGGATCGTTGGAAGTCTGGAGCTGCCAAAAATTAATGCGACCTGCGAGTTTTTATACGATTTTAGCGCCAGAGGCATCGCCACCAGCGGTTGGAGAGGGCGCTCTTATTCTCTCGGTATCGCAGACTCAGTCACAGTATTGGCAAAAAACGCAGCTTCAGCCGATGTCGCAGCAACCTTGATTGCCAACAATGTCAATGTCGAACACGCCGGAATAGTTAGAACTCCGGCTTGCGAACTAAATCCCGATCACGACCTCAAAGATCGGCTCGTCACCCGCCGAGTCCCAAAACTTGAGAGAGTATTGATTCGGAAGGCATTAGACCGCGGGCAAACTGTTGCTCAGAACATGCTCGAAGCAGGACTAATAGAGGGTAGCTTTCTTTACTTGCAAGAAGAATTTAGGACGGTTGGCGAAATACCCGGGCACACGATGTCTATAAAGTAGCCCTATACAGCTTCATAAATGTCGAAAACTGTTTTTTATATGAGTCCATAATTAATCTTTTTTAAACACATCCCACTCTTCTTGGGCGCGTTGCCAATGCTTGGAATTCGTGTGTTCGCCAATTTGACCAGGGCGAAATTCTTCGCCCTTTGGACCCTGCATGGTGAAGACTTCGGTGATGGCGGTGTAGTCCATATAACCCATTCTCGCCAAAGGCTTTATTTTTACCCAATCCACCTTCCCATCAGTCAAGGCATTATCGTTTATATGAATTCCGACAACCTCGCCAATAACAACATGGTGAACTGATTTCGCGTTATTTGCGGGCAATGTGATGGTCGTATGGTGTTTGCACTCAAGGTTAACCGGGCTCTCCGCCACCCGAGGGCATTTTACTATGTTGCAAGGGGCAGGGGTCAGACCGCACATGGCCAGTTCGTCGACGTCTGGAGGGACATGTTTGGATGATAGGTTTACTTGATCGCGCAAATCATAAGTTGCCATATTGTAAACAAATTCACCGGTATCTTCAGCATTAACGACTGAGTCTTTGCGCCGAGGTTCCGCATCAAGTCCGTCAATCGCACCGGAACCTGAAAAGAAAACAAACGGTGGATCATATGCAAGCTGATTGGAAATTGAAAATGGCGCAAGGTTAACAACTCCGGCGTGACTGAGAGATGTTATCCAACCGATGGGCCTTGGAACAACGCAGGCCTTGAAGGGATTATACGGCAATCCGTGATTATCATTTTGAGGTTCGTAGAACATTGGTCTCTCTCGTCAAAATATCAATAATTGAACCTGAGTATGGCATTCCAACTTCTCCATGGGAATGGCTCAAGCGGTCCAACGATAGCCATACTGGTCGGTGGCCTTACTGGGTTCCGACCGTCCCAGTGGCGGAGAAGGGAGAATAGAGGAGACCAATGCTTAAACCGGGTAAGAAATTCAATAGTGAAAATATGAATTATCTTTTAGCTTGTTGGATGGCCGCCCAAATTCGAGATGGTGATGCGGGAGCATCCAATTCGGTCACACCTAAGGGCTCAAGAGCATGCAGTATTGCGCACATTGACGCTGCCATGGACCCTCCGTTGCCGGCTTCGCCACAGCCTTTTACCCCAAGCGGATTGGTCGTGGCGGGGACATTACGAGTTGAAAAATTGATATCGCAGAGATCCTCTGCTCTCGGCATGCAATAGTCCATGTAAGATCCTGTAATGAGCTGTCCCGAATCATCATAGACAGTGTTTTCCATCATTACCTGACCGATACCCTGCATAATTCCGCCCTGTACTTGACCTTCAACCACTAGTGGGTTGATTACCAGGCCAAAATCATCAACTACAGTATAACGGACTATGTCACTTTCGCCTGTTTCTGGATCTATCTCCACTTCGCAAACATGGCAGCCATTTGGAAAACTAGACGGGCTCGAGTCATGCACAGCTTTGTCATCCAGTGAGCCAGGGATGCCTTCTGGTAGATCAGTTTCAGCACGTAATTTAGAGGCAAGCTCCATAATCGAAATTTTGCGGTCCGTGCCCGCCACTGTATAAATTCCATTCTTGAATTCGATATCTTCGTTGGCTGCCTCTAAATAATGGCTCGCGACAAGTTTACCTTTTTCAGAAATCTTCATGGCACAATCATTTATCGCATTACCTGCGCCCAAAAGAGTTTTTGATCCCCCAGATCCCGAGGCTCCAGGGCTCATAATATCACTATCATTTTGGATGACTTCGATTAAATCATAAGGGACGCCCAATTTATCGGAGAGAATTTGAGCGAATGGAGTTCTATGACTGGTTCCCATATCTTTTGCCCCTGTAATCAGGGCAATAGTTCCATCTGAGCGGAAGCGGACATCACAAAGCTCGCCTGCAGCACCAGTATTTTCTAGATATGGAGAAATTGCTATGCCCCTCAATTTTCCTCGAGACTTAGCCTCCTCGCGCCGTGCTTCAAAACCTTCCCAATCAGCTTGCCTAAGGCATTCATCCATCAGGGCTTCAAATTCACCTGAGTCATATTCTTGGCCATTTGGTGCTTTCCAAGGGAAACTATCCTTAGGAATTAGGTTGCGTCGTCGAAGTTCAATTCGATCAATTCCCAATTCTCGGGCAGCCTTATCGATCAGTTGTTCGAGAATGTATTTCGACTCAGGTCTCCCCGCTCCACGATAGGGACCTGTAGGCACGGTGTTGGAAAAAACGGCTTTTGTTCCATATGCGAAGGCTGGGGTCCTATAAACGCTTATGATATTACGTGATATTACACCAGTTACCGGACCTGGTCCCATTGCGTTGGCATAAGCACCCATATTACCGAGCCCACTGCACCGAAGTCCGAGAAAGTGTCCTTCGGCATCGAGAGCCAGCTCAGCCTCTATTAGACTATCTCGTCCTTGTTGGTCAGATAGGAAGCTTTCAGTGCGACTGGCAGTCCATTTGACGGGGCGTTCGAGTTTTTTTGAGGCATACATGACCGCAATTGGTTCTGATAGGCACGCGCCTTTCATACCAAATGAGCCACCAACATCGTTGGATAGAATTCGAACCTTTTCCAAATCCGTTTTGAAGATCGCTTTGGCAAGTTGTGCTCTCATTCCCATCACGCCTTGGGTAGGCAGAGTTACCGTAAATTTCTCGCCTAATGGATCATATTCAGCCACAACCGAACGAGGTTCCATCGCGTTTACAACCATTCGAGTTGATAGAACATTAATCTTTGTAATGTGGCTGGCTTTGTTAAAAGCCTCATCACACTTGTCTTGGTCTCCGATAAAGAAGTCTAAACAGACATTATTCTTGGCTTCATCCCAAACTTGGGAGGCACCTTCTTTTACTGCGTCCCAGGCCTCAACCGCTGCCGCTTCTGCTTTTAATTCAAACTTAACATTTTCGGCAGCCTCTTCGGCCTGATCTGCGGTTTCTGCTATTACCACCGCAATGATCTCTCCCACATGGCGAACACGTCCTTCAGCCATTCCGCATCGCGGGGGTACATAATATGGTGAACCGTCACGGTTCTTCATCGGCATATTGGAGGGGATATCTCCAATGCCGTCCCTTCTTAAATCGGCGGATGTATAAATTGCTAAGACACCTGGCATTTTTAATGCATCTGTTGTGTCAATTGATAGCAAAGCGGCATTCGCAGTCTGGCTTCGAACAAATCGCGCGAAAACCTGCCCGGAAACCGAGTAATCATCGGTATAATCTCCTCTCCCGGTGAGAAGTCGCGGATCTTCAGTTCTTAAAACGGGCTGACCAATTCCAAAGTTTAGAGGGATATCATTCATTGAAAACTTTCCTATTGTCCTGGACTAGACTGTAACTGAGTGTGATTATTCTGACCTCCGAACATCAATAGAACCATTCTCTTCTATCTGTATCCGAATTTTTCTTTTGCTTCATCTTTCGAGTAATACCCTCGCTTTACATCACGGTCTACAAGATGGGGGTCTCTTTCAAGGGGGTTTCCAAAGCCACCTCCGCCGGGCGTAGAGACCCGCACCGTATCACCCGCCTTCAAAATAATATCTTGGTCTTTTGATAGATGGGGAGGTGTATAAACCACTCCATCTCTCTCAACCTTAACTTTGTTGGTAGCACCATCTTCTCCTCCGAGAGCCCCGAGCGGGCCAGTTCGGCCATGATCCATAACCATTGATGCCCGTGCTTCCCCTCTTCGAAGCTTGATTTTGTAATTTACACCAAAACCCCCTCGATATTTTCCTGCTCCCCCTGAACCTTCATGCAAAGAAAATTCTTCAAAGAGAACGGGATAATATTGTTCCATAACTTCGATCGGGGTGGTTTTAGAGATACCGATGGTTGAGCAGCCATTAGAAATTCCATCCCCGTGAGAGCTGCCTCCGTATCCGCCTCCCGAGATAACATACATTACGTATGAACTGCCTTTATCTGGGTCGTATCCTCCAAGGCAGAAATTACCGCTGGTGCCAGCTGGAGCCGCGAATAGCTTTTCAGGTATCGCATCAACCAACGCGGCAAACACAGCCTCAGCAATACGTTGACTGACCTCGGCGGCGCATCCTGAGACGGGCCTAGGGTACTCAGCGTAGAGGAAGGTACCCTTGGGGTCTTGGATGTGAAGTGGTTCAAAAGTTCCGGCGTTGAGGGGGACTTCAGGAAAGATGTGCTTGATCGCCAAATATATAGAAGACTTTGTCGTTGCAATTACTGAGTTCATTGGTCCGAGACAGGGCGGACTAGAACCGGAAAGATCAAAATATAGCTCCGAGCCCTCACAATTTATCTTCAAATCAATTTTTAGGGGCTCATTTATTACGCCGTCCGAGTCAATAAACGACACACCTCGATATTCACCGTCTGGAATTTCCTCGATGCAGGCTCTCATTTGCCGAGCAGCACGCTCACGAAGCTCGGCGATTGCCTCCTTCACGATTTCACTACCATAGCGATCGATTAATTCTTCGAAGCGTTTTTCCCCTACTGAGAGAGCAGCAGCCTGGGCTTTGATATCACCGATGCGTTGATCTGCTACGCGGATGTTAGAGAGTATGATCGCTAAAATTTCTTCATCAATTACGCCGCCTTTATAGAGTTTGACCGGGGGAAGACGCAGTCCTTCTTGTTCAACTTCCGTTGCTTTTGCGGAGAAGCCTCCTGGCACAGACCCACCTGTATCGGGCCAGTGTCCGGTATTTGCGAGCCAGGCAAATAACTCACCTTTGTAGAAGAAGGGCTTTACAAATCGAACGTCCATAAGATGGGTGCCCCCTAAATAGGGATCATTCACTATGTAAATGTCACCTGGGGTGATGCTACTTGAACGTTCTATTACGCATTTAGTGCCAAATTGCATGGTGCCCACAAAAACTGGCAACCCCAATTCCCCTTGCGAGATAAGGTCTCCGTTTATGGGATCGTAAATTCCATCAGATCTATCTAGGGCTTCTGAAATGACTGGGCTGAAGGCGGATCGTACGAAAGCCAGATCCATCTCGTTACAGACTTGTTGAAGTCCGGCTTGAATGACAGCGAGAGTTACAGGATCGAGAGAATGCATGTTTTAGTCCTCTCCTACGCTCATGATAACGTTTCCAAAATCATCAACCTCAACTAGATCATCAGGGTTTACAATGACAGTGGTATCCAATTGTTCAAGAATGGCAGCCCCTTTTAATTTTGTGCCCAATGGCAGTGCCTCTCGCCTGTAAATTGGACACTCTAATTTTCGGCCAGAAAACCAAACATCTCTTAGACCGGTTTGCGCGTCGGCAGTGGTTTTGCGTCGATCTTCCGAGTTCATAAGGTTTTTAAGAGGAATAGACTTACGCTTGCCAATGACAGCCGTGTGCAAATTTACAAGGACCGGTCGAATTTCATCCAAGGTAACCGAAAAACGATCCCAATACGCTGCCGCAAATTTCTCATGCAAGGACTCTAAGTTGAAATCGTCGTTTTCAATTTCTACTGTCAAAAGATGGGTCTGTCCCTGAAACTGCATGTCCACATCCCGTAAAACTTGAATATCTTCAACCGCGATGCCTTCCAATTCAATGGTGTCTCGTCCTCGTTTATCTTGTTCTGCAAAAATTTCAGAAATTTCTGAAATGTCGGCGTCCCGCAGGGGGGTATTGATCGTTTTGACGTAATCGTGGCGTACGTCTGCCACTGTGCAGCCGACGGCATTCGTTATTCCTGGACGCGCAGGGACTAGCACTTTAGGAATTCCAAGTTCCCTGGCTAGGTCCGACGCATGCAATGGTCCGGCGCCGCCGAAAGGAAAAAGAACAAAATCTCTCGGATCATGGCCTCTCGCGAGAGACACCATTCGAAGAGCACCTGCCATTTTTGTATTAGCAATCTGAATAATTGCGGAGGCGGCTTCTTCAGGGCTGGAAAGCCCCAGTGGCTCCGCTATTTGACTCTTTAAAGCCTCAGCGACTTTCTTTTGCGAAACATTAGCTTTGATCATCATGGCTGGGTTCAAGCGGCCAAGAAGCATGTTAGCGTCTGTAATAGTGGGAACCTGACCTCCTCTTCCGTAACATATCGGGCCAGGCAGAGCCCCAGCGCTCTCAGGACCGACTTCCAGCAGCCCGGAGGAAGAAATATGGGCGATTGAGCCACCTCCCGCACCAATGGTTCTGACGTCCACCATCGGAACGTGTATGGGCATCGCATACTCGATTTCTAGTTCGGAAGAAATTTGCGGTACTCCCCCCGAGATAAGCCCTACATCGCAACTCGTTCCCCCCATATCGCATGTAATTACATTTGGAAATCCGGAATTAGAGGCCGTAAAGGCTGCTGCCATTACACCTGATGCCGGTCCCGACATTACTGTATTTACAGAGGTTTCAGCTATTATTTTTGAAGAGACAGTGCCTCCATTACCCTGCATAACAAGCAAGTCGCGAGGGTAGCCGCCACTCTGGAGTTCATTTTGTAGTTTTTTTATGTAACGATCTAATACCGGCTGCACTGCAGCATTTATCATTGCAGTGGTTCCTCGCTCATATTCTCGATACTCAGCCATTATGGCGCTACCGCGAGTGATGAAACTGTTTGGCCAAATTTTCTCTATGATCGTTTCCGCCTGACGTTCGTGCTCATCGTTGATATACGAATGCAAAAAATGAATTACGACAGACTCAACGCCCTCATCTATTAATCTTCTCGCCGCTGCGATCACTTCATCTTCATTGAGGTCTTCCAACGGGTTCCCCTTGGAATCCATTCGTTCTGTTACTTCTAAACGCAAGTCTCTGGGTATGAGGCATTCGAATGAACCGATTAGGCCGTAAGGCTTTGGACGAGTCCTGCGCCCTAATTCTAGGGAGTCGCGGAATCCGCGGGTGGTTATTAGTCCGCATGGCGCAATTTTACGCTCTAATATCGCATTTGTGGTAACGGTAGTCCCGTGAATGATTGTGTTGACTTCAGGGAGGAGTACATCACTCTTCGAGAGAGCATCGAGGACACCAAAGGCCTGGTTTTCTGGGGTAGAGGGCACTTTTGCAATTCGCACTTCGCCAGTTTTATCATCGAGAAAGATAAGATCTGTAAAAGTACCGCCGACATCAACGCCTACTATTTGGCTCATAAACTCTTTGCCTCCAAGTTTTGCCTCACGTACATACCTTAATTGCTGGAGGCGAGGAAGATCCAACGGGCGGTGCGTCTAAGTTTCGGAAATCCAGACCCAAATGGTCTAAAAAATCTTTTAGAATATGGACCCTTTGCTCGGTCCTTCGGAGGGTCTTGGTGTTTGATTTCCATATACAGCGTTGGTCTTTTGACATAATTAAAAAATAGGATATCCGCAGCAGAAGAAATAAAAATTGAAAAACCCTATTCTTAGCTTTGCGCTCTGTGCTCTTTTTGGTTTTATGGTTCTCCGACTTTTTGTTGGGAGCGCGGAAGGGCCTCTAAAAATAACGCCCTCAGGTGGTTTGGGTAAAACCCAAACGGAATTTCTTCATGATAGAATTACAGAGTTGGGTTTGGGTAAAAGAGCCTCTGGGCTCGTTGCCGAGTTAACAAACTTCGATTGGGATACGGTTTGTCTGTTTCTTCCGGGCTGGTTGCCGCCTGGCGGCGCTAATGCTCCTTACCCTCTTTATAATCCGATGTTCAGTGGTGATCCGAAGTTTTTTCATATTGTTTTTGGGAACGGCGGTGTGCTCAACATGACCATTAGAGTCAAAAGGACAGATCAATTGGATTATGATCTAACGGGCAAAAGTAAGACCGGATGTCTCGATGCAAAAACATCATTTTTAGTTTCAAGTAAAAGTGATGTCGAATACCGGTCTTTAATATTCAAGTAATCCCAGTGTTTCTTTCAAAACTAATTTAAATTTGGTGGGCGCACTAATTACGAGACCTAAAAAAACCTATCGAATGTGTATGGGTCTCTAAATCTCGCAGGAAACAGGTTATGGGAGAGATCAGATATGTTTAGGCAGCACTTGCCTTGAAGTCTTGGGCATTTTCTTGGCCCAGAAGCCTTTTAATGTTGGATGTTAGTGTTACATCGGCAAAATGCGTGTACATATTATTGATTGATGCCTCATGAGCTCGTTCATTAGACGAGGCGCAGGCATCCTCTGCAACTAAAACCTCATAATTAAGCATCATGGCATCCCTTACAGTAGACTCTACGCAAACATTGGTAACAATTCCACAAACAACGAGAACGTGAGTGCCATATTCTCCCAGCACTTTCTCTATGTTTGATGCGTCCCTCGCAAATGCAGAAAATCGTGTTTTGTTTATTTTTCGGTCGGAGGAGCGAACATCCATTCCCTCGAAGAGCTGAAAACCATCACCATCTTTGGCTAGTTTTTCGCGCCTGTAAGATAAATGCTTTTGAGTTAGGCGATCATAAAAGGAAGACCAGCTTTTTATATCTTTGTTGCCTACGATGTTTCGGAGCCAAATCACCGGGGCGCCAAAATCTCGAAAAGCCATCGCTAGTGCGTTGATGTTTGTGATTATATCAAGGGCCGCTGGACAAAAATTCGTCGACGTGGGTTCCAAGTAGAACTTTTGCATGTCAACAACCAATAAGGCTGTTTCCTGAGGATTTAATGAACCGATCCGGTTTTCGGTTCCATATTGCGCTTGGACCCTAGCAACACTCTCGGGCCACAGCACACTACTGTTTTGCATTTTGAGAATTCCCTAAGCGATAATAAAATCCGCTGATTCGTAAAAAATTACTCCGCTGCGGCAACGCTAATATTTTTCTCCAACAACGCGACGACTTCGTTTGTTGATTGCACATCCCCAAACTGCAAATAGAACTGATTCAATGTAGCATTATGGAGTTCATCATCTGGAGCCGCATTGGCGTCTGATATCATCATAGTTCTAAAATTGAGCATCATCGCGTCACGAGCGGTGGATTCGCAACATGTGCAGGTCGAAACGCCGGTGACAAGAACCGTATCAATCCCGCGGCTTCTCAATTCCGCTTCCAATTTTGAAGGGGAAGGGATGAATGCGGAGTAGCGTGTCTTTGGGATTGTTAAATCTTCGTCGCGCACATCTAGCTCAGGCCAAATATCAAATCCGGATCCGCCGGGGCTCATACCTTCGACCCGTTTATCAGAATTTTCTGGGGTCATCCGCTCGTAATAAACGGACCAGTAATCTTTAGAGTCTGGTCCGGAATGAGTTTGAATCCAAATTACGGTGCCGCCGGCACGGCGCGTGGCATCTGCCAGAAGGTTTATATTCGGTACAATCTCTCTAGCTACTGGGCACTCAGATGGCTGACCTTCTCCAACAAAGTATAACTGCATGTCAACAATCAAAAGTGCCGTCTTAGGCCCGTGCAATGCCTCAACCGTGTGCTCACGACCCGAGCGACGTTTAACTCTTTCAATATGCTCTGGTTTAATCACTACCTTATGCATGACTGTTATCCCCCCAATTTTTTCGTACTCCTTTTAAGAATATTTTAAAAACAAGTCCAGCAAAGTTAGACACTGCCACCGCCACTCACACTGATAGTTTCACCCGTAACGTAACGGGCAGCGTCCGAAATTAGAAACTTTGCCACGTCGACAATGTCGTCAGGTTCGCCGATTCGTCCGAGCATGGATCGCACCGCGGCTGCATCGCGAGAGGCATTTGTGTACTCGGCTATCATTGGGGTCTCTGTTGCGCCAGGGCTTACCGTGTTCACTCTAATATTATGGGGACCCAGGGAACGCGCCAAAGAGCGGTTCAGACCGTATATTGCCGCTTTTGAAGTCACGTATGCCGGGCCGCCGCGACCGGAGCCTCCACCGACACCACTCGCTTGGACCGAGCCGGATGAAGTCAAAACAATAGCGCCACCTTTATGGTCTTTCATGTGAGCGGCGGCAGCTTTGGCCATATTAAAAGAACCGACAACGTTTACCTCTTGAACGCGAAGAAATTCCTCTTGTGAGACCTCTTCCCAATTTTTTGTGGAATGAATAGCCGCAAAATGACAGAGTGCGTTGACTGGCCCAAAATTTTTCACGGTTTGATTTACAGCATCCTCACAAGCCGAAAATTTTGACACGTCGATGGAGAGGGGTAGGCAGTTTTCGCCAAAATCAGTAATCGTTTTTGGTAGTGGTTGAATATCAATGGCCGTAACATTGTGACCATCTTCCATTAGAGAAATTGCGCAGGCATGTCCGATGCCTCCAAAGGCCCCGGTAACGATTATATTTTGTTCAGGCATTGAGTTTCTCCTTTGTCGTGCCTTGGAAAACGTCAAAGTTGTCCTTTGATAGGGTGTTTCTCTCTCAAGTTAAACCTTTTCGTAGTCGCAGAGTTTAAGAAAAATGAAAGATTTACAAAATTTTGTTCTGTAATTTTCTTGACATAATCGTTCCGATGATATCCCATCCGCCCAACCGGAATGTTTAAATTTCGGATCTGATGCCGCTTAGTGGTCTCGGTAGGGTGGAGTAAGTGCTTAGGGAGGTCCTCTCAAAGAGGAAAATGTTCCGAGCGCGTCTTGGTCCTGAGAGCTTAGAAGTCGCCGGTGTTTAATGACCTTAGGCTTCTTCTGGACAGCAGATCTGAAATTTTCCGGTAGGCGTGTTTAACGATTTACAGGCGAAAATTATGGAAACGCTACCCGATATTTCACTTGCTACAGCCGCATGGGATGCTCTTGGTATTCTTTTTACTTTTGAGCGACTGGGCTTTCTGACACTGGGGGTCCTTGTAGGGCTCATTGTCGGTGTTATTCCTGGGCTTGGTGGCCTCGTTGGCCTCTCTCTCCTGCTTCCGTTTACCTTTGACATGAATGCGTACACGGCGTTGGCGTTCTTGATGGGATTGCAGTCCGTCACTGTGACTTCTGATACGATCCCCGCGGTCATGTTTGGTGTGCCGGGCACTGTTGGATCCGCAGCTACCATTCTGGATGGCTATCCAATGTCACGAAAAGGTGAGGCGGGGCGTGCGTATGGGGCGGCATTTACAGCTTCGGTGTTAGGAGGGCTGTGGGGAGCTTTGCTGCTCGGGGTAAGTATCCCGATCCTCAGACCGGTGATGTTGCACATCGGGTCGCCTGAGCTGTTGTCTTTCTGTGTGTTTGGCCTCTCTTTAGCCTCTGTGCTCTCTGGTGGTTCGTTGCTTAAAGGCTTGGCTGGTGCATGTATCGGAATTCTCGTGAAAACCGCGGGAGATGATCCTCAGACAGGAACCTTGAGGTGGACTTTTGATTCCCTTTATCTTTGGGATGGACTGCCTGTCGTCCCACTTGCCCTTGGCTTGTTTGCTCTTCCAGAGCTCGCAGATCTTGCTATACAGCAGAAATCGATTGCAGATGACGACGCTGTTAAACAAGGTCAAAAACAGGGGAGTCAGGCGGGCAACCGGAAAGCGCAGCTTATTGGTGTCAAGGATGTCCTCAAGAATTGGTGGTTGATGATTCGTTGCGCCACAATCGGAGCAGGCCTAGGCGCTGTTCCTGGAATTGGTGCTTCTGTCGTTGATTGGATTGCCTATGGTCACGCGGCTCGGACCGAAAAGGATGCGAACTTGCACTTTGGAAAAGGCGATGTCAGAGGTGTGATCGCCTCTGAGAGTTCCAATAACGCTAAAGAGGGTGGCGCTTTGGTGCCGACTATAGCCTTTGGTGTACCAGGGTCCGCCTCTATGGCCCTGATACTCGGTGCGTTCTTGATCCATGGTTTGGTCCCTGGCCCAGAAATGGTTACAAAAAAATTGGACGTCACCTACACGATGGTTTGGTCGGTTGCCGTGGCTAACATAATTGGAGCAGGCATCTGCTTCACCTTTGCAGACCAATTGGCCAAGCTCGCGCTGATCAGACCGGGTATTTTGGTTCCGATTGTGCTTGCAGTTGTATTTGTTGGCGCCTTCCAAGGATCCAGGCAATGGGGTGATATTTGGGCCTTACTTGGCTTCGGTACCCTCGGGTTTATCATGAAACGCTTGCGTTGGCCGCGTCCGCCCTTGGTTCTTGGTTTTGTTCTGGGAGGATTGATTGAGCGGTATATGTTCATCTCTGTAGAACGTTATGGGGCTCAGTGGACATATGACATCATGGAGTTCCCCATCGTTGTTGTGATGTTCATTATCACAGCCTATGGAATCCTTTTCCCATTGATCCGCGATATGCGGGCAAGGCGAAAAGCATTAGCGGCGGGTGATGCGGAAGTAGTCGTTCGCAAATACGGTTTCCGGAAAGAGGGCCTTGATTATGACTTGGCGTTTGCTGTCGGTCTGATCATTCTGTTCATCGTTGAATTGTCTATTGCTTCCACTTGGGAGTTTGGCGCAAGGCTTGTTCCTCAGGTAATCGGTTACACAGCGTTGGTCATTTTGGGTGCCCTCTGCTTTGCAAAGCTGTTTGTGAGCCGAGAAGTGAAGGTGCCGGATCATATAGACCCTGCTACAATTGAAGCTAAAACAGATGTTCACTTCGATATCGTAGTAGATTTTGGGGATCTTCCGATTGAGACTATCTGGCGTCGGGCTCTCGCTTATTTTGGCTTTTGTTTTGGGTTCTTTGCCACTGCGGCCGTAATTGGCTTATTGCCCTCTATGTTTGTTTTCTTGGTCGTTTACATGAAGACCTGGGGAAAGGCGAGTTGGGCAGTAACATTGGGCATAGCAATCCCGCTTTGGGCATTCTGCTACGGCTTATTCCACCATATTTTGATCATTCCTTGGCCACAATCAGTGGTAGGGGACATGTACCCAGTTCTCAGAACAATGAACGATATTAATTTGTTCTAACACGAGAACTAGTGTCAAATTAACGCCGGCTCCTCTTGAGCCGGCGTTTTTTTTAACCACCTTGTTCTATGCTCGCTTATCTTAAATCGATTGTTTGGGATCGTCTGTTCGCAGTTGTTGCGGCCATTGCCGTACTTTCTGGGCTCATACTTTTTGAGCTTCGGGGAGGAGACGCTGTCTGGAGAGCCTTGCTTGCGAACGAGAGAGTATTTTTAATCGTCATTTCGCTGGTCCCCGCAGCTTTGATGCTCTCCGCTCTAATAGAGGTAATGCTCTCACGCGAAATGGTGGAAAAGTGGTTGGGGGTTGGGTCTGGGTTTAAGGGTATAATGTTAGCAACGTTTGCTGGGGCATTTGTACCTGGGGGGCCTTTTCTCTGTTTTCCTATAGTGCTGGCTCTCTATCGAGCGGGAGCGCATTGGGCTCCATTAATAACTTTTGTTTCTTCGTGGTCTATCCTTTCGGCCATGCGCATAATTGTATTTGAGGCTCCTTTCGTGGGTTTTGAATTACCCCTTGTGCGCATTTTGTCTTGCATTTGGGTTCCGCCGGTCATTGGGCTTACGGCACACTATATTTCTCGCATATTCCCTCCTCCAGATAGCGGGGGAACCAGATGATTTACATCGTGTGTTTGATATGGGCCGGGACACTCTTTTTCGCTTTATATACTTGGAGGTTTTACCCGGAGAGGTTTCGGGCGGCCATCCAAAGTTTTTGTAAAACGTTAAAGATATTTTTAGGCGTTGTTCCGTTGGCTTTGATCGCAGCCGGGTTTCTGTCACCTATCATCCCAAGTGAATTGGTAGGTCGATTGATCGGAGAAACGGCAGGGTTTAGCGGAATATTAATCGCTATCCTTATTGGGTTTTGTATGCCAGTACCCCCGCCTGTATTCTTTCCCCTGATTGCTCTGCTGCTGGGTGCAGGTGCTGGATTTGCGCAGCTCACCGCTTTGATCGCATCCTGGAATATTTTTGCAGCGCATCGAACTCTGGGTATCGAACTGCCAATGATGGGGACCTATTTCGTTATTCTACGGGTTCTGGCGAGTTTAGCGGTTTTGCCTTTATCAGGCGTCGCAGCGAGCTTCGTGGCCGATTGGCTAGGGTTGCCAAACTAGGCTCCCTAATTGCTAACCAACGAGTAAGGCCAGTTAAAAAAATACGTGCAAAGCAGAAGTCGTTTTTGACCATGCAGTCTTAAAGTTCTAGAAAAGAAAATAAGTTTAGAGCGAGTTCTGGCATATATCTTGGTAGCAGGTAGATAGAAAAGTATGGAAAATACCACCCAAAAATTTGACGAAGAATTTGACGTTGTTGTTGTCGGTTTTGGTTTTGCGGGCGGTGTCTCGGCAATAGAAGCCCATGACGCCGGGGCTAAGGTTCTTATTGTTGAAAAAATGCCGGACCCTGGGGGAATATCCATTTGCTCCCACGGTGCTATTTGCTCGACCAGAAACCCCGATGGTGCCTTTACCTATTTGAAGGCAACAAATGCGGGGAGGACTAATGAAGCGGTTCTTAGGGCTTTAGCAGATGGGATGCAAGATAATGAAGCGCATGCTCGGAAGCTTGCTGAGCTGACCGGGGGTGAGTTCATGATCCGGGAACGCGGTGGGAATTACCCTTTTCCGGGCGAGGATAGTTTCTACTACACACAACTGGTGAAAATTCCCAATTTCGACGCGTCGCAAGTTTATCCTCAGGTTAAGGGACGACCCGGCGGGCCAATGGTTTTTTACATGCTGCAGCAGAATGTAGAGGACCGCGGTATTGAAGTTTGGTTGAATTCGCCGGCAAAAAATTTGATTACTGGGTCCGATAAAGAAGTTATCGGGATTGTTGTCGAAACTCAAACTGGCCTAAAGCGTGTTCGAGCAAAAAAGGGGGTCATTTTAGCCAGTGGGGGCTTCGAAAATAATGAAGAAATGAAAAAACAATTTTGGCAAATTATGCCAGTTACCACTGCTGCGAATGGTGGAAATACAGGTGACGGAATTCGGATGGCGCAGTCACTCGGGGCAGACCTTTGGCATATGTGGCATTTTCACGGGTCCTATGGGTTCCTTCACCCGGACCGAGAGCAGTACCCTTATGGAATAAGAGTTAAAAGATTCCCCGATTGGATCCCCGGGAAAGAAGTGCGCGCCGTTGTTCAGGCCCCATGGATTATCCTTGATCAAGACGGCAAACGTTTTATGAACGAGTTTCCTCCCTATGTTCAGGACACTGGCTGGAGAGACTTGGAGTACTACGATCCCGTGAGGCAGTGTTTTCCCCGTATTCCAGCGCTTTTGATATACGATGAGCTTGGTCGTCGTAGGTTCCCGATGGGCAACCCTGCTTACAATGAACGCGGTATGGACTATGTCTGGAGCCAGGATAATCTCAAAGAAATTGATGAGGGGATCATCAAAAAAGCGGATACCGTGGGGGAGCTTGCAGAGGCTTTTGGTCTGGATGGAGAGGAAGCCGAAAAGTCTATGGCTCGCTGGAATGATCTGTGTAGCAACAAGACAGACGTCGATTTTGGTCGACCGGCTGGAACAATGATGAAAATTCAAAGGCCTCCCTATTATGGTGGGTTGATTTGGCCTGTTCTTTCTAATACCCAGGGTGGACCCGTTCACGACGAAAAACAGCGCATAATTGATGTTGAGGGCCGTGCTATTCCTCGGCTATTCGCAGCGGGCGAAATGGGGAGTTCTTTCGGGCATTTGTATCTTGCCGGTGGCAATATAGCGGAATGTTTTGTAACTGGAAGAATAGCGGGCAAAGAGGCGGCTACCCTATCAAACGCATAATCCAAAATCGTAATGGCTTATATTTTGAACGTATTTTCTATATTGGGATAGTTAATTGAACGCATCTTAGGCGCACTCCGTTGCCAGTCTAGTCTTCTCCTTGTACTTTCCCCCATACGGTTCCGTATAGAGAGGCCGAGGAGTAACGAGTGAGGCGCGCCAGATGGCCGATAAAAAAGGGTATCCAGATTTTCAAGATCATCTAAAAACTCTAGATGAGAGAGGTCTTCTTCAAAAGATCGACGAACCAATTAATAAAGATACTGAAATGCATCCTCTTGTTCGTTGGCAATTTAGGGGTGGTATTCAAGAGCCGGATAGAAAAGCATTTCTCTTTAATAATATAACCTGCTCCAGGGGAAAATCTTATCAATTACCTGTAGCTGTTGGGGCTTTATCGTCAAACAGAGAAATTTACTCGATAGGCATTGGCGCTCCAATTGAAGACATCGGAAAAGTTTGGTCTCACGCAATAGCGAACCCCATCAAGCCGACAGAGGTAACGAGTGCTCCCTGTCAGGATGTTGTTATTGAGGGGACTGAATTAGAAGGCGAGGGTAAGGGACTAGATTGGTTGCCTATCCCAATATCTACGCCTGGGTTTGATTGTGCGCCTTACTTTACTGCCACGGGGTGTATCAGCAAGGATCCTGATACTGGAATACAAAATATGGGGACTTATCGTGCTGGTCTAAAATCCTCAACGCGAATGGCTCTTCGCATGTCGGCCCGCTCTGGGGGTGCAGAAGGCCATCAGCATTGGAGGAAATACCGCGAGCGTGGGGAAAAGATGCCGATGGCCATCATTCTGGGGGGGCCGCCTGCCTTGTGCTATTGCGCTCCCCAGAAGTTACGAATGGGGGTCGATGAAATAGCGGTCGCCGGAGGATTAGTTGGTAGTCCGATTAATGTTGTTAAAGGAAAAACGGTTGATTTATTGATCCCAGCGGAGGCGGAAGTAGTCGTTGAGGGTTATGTCGACCCAGAATTCTTAGAGCCAGAAGCGCCTTTTGGAGAGTCGCACGGTCATATCGCACTTGAAGATTATAATAATATCTTTGAGATAACGGCAATTACGCATCGAAAAAATGCGGTCCTAGCCTCAATTATTAGCCAGGTAACTCCCTCTGAATCCAGTGTTATCAAGAGGGTGGCTTACGAACCCATATGGTATGACCATTTGGCTAATGGATTAGGAATCAAAGGCCTGAAGCGTGTGTCGATGCATGAGCCTCTCACAAATATTAGGAGAGTTCTCTTTCTAGTATTTGATCGGGGTGTTCCAACAACGGAGATATGGCGCGCTCTCTATGGGGCGTCCACGGTCAATGCGTCAGTAGGGAAATATATAATAGCGGTTAACGAGGATATCGACCCCGATAATGGAGATGCTATTTTTTGGGCACTGGCGTACCGTTCCAACCCCGCATTGGATGTCCAGATTTTACCCCACCGCGACAAAGGTCATGGACCAAAAAGTGATGTCAGGATGGGAAAAGAGGATGCAACCATGTTGATTGATGCCACTCTTAAATCGGATATGCCACCGATTGCCCTACCTAAAAAAGAATATATGGAGTCTGCCAAAGAGCTCTGGGAAAAACTTGGTTTGCCGCCACTTAAACCTGAAAGCCCATGGCACGGATATAGCCTTGGTGATTGGAATTCGGAATGGGACGAAATGGCGAAACGTGCTGCCGATGGCGAATATATGGAAAATGGCAGAAGGTCGGCTCAATATCGCCGTTCAGATGTCGCCCCCAATACATCTGTTAGAGAGGCACCTGGTGGCCCCTTTGGTGATTAATAGCCTATGAGTCAAAGCCGAGATGATTGGCTGGATGCTGCTTGGCAGATGCTCGGTGACGGGGGTGTCGACGCCATTAGGGTTGAAAAACTCGCAGAAAATATGGGCGTCACAAAGGGCAGCTTTTATTGGCACTTTAAAAACCGAAGAGATTTAATCGATGGGTTGCTAGATCGTTGGTTTTCCATGCGAGAAGAGCTCCAACCTGACTTTATTACCAATTACCCCTTACCAGAAGAGAGACTGTGGAAAGTCTTGGAAAGGCTTATCACAAAACGGAGTGCAAACGGGCAGCCGGCGGCGCTCAGGCTTTGGGCGCAAACACACGAGGATGTCGCGCTTAAAATTGATGAAGCGGATGACCTCAGAAGGAACATCTTTTTTGAACAATTTTGTGCGCTTGGATTTGATAGAGATGAGTCAGAAATTCGAGCTGACATATATATGGCCGTGATAAGTGCGGAATTTCTATATTGTGGCCATTTAAGCCAAAAGGATCGGTTGGCAAAGGCCCGCGAAAAACATGATGTTTTAGTTAAAATGCTTTAACAGAGGAATGCATAGGAAACTGTTTCTCTAGCAAAAAAAACTAAATCGAGAGTAAGCAAAGAAACTGGACTGAAGAAATGAATAAAACTATTCGCGATCAAACTTTTGAGGATAGGGGCTATTATGACCTGCACGAGCACATTGAACGCCTGAGAGACGCTGGTCTGCTCTTTACCGTAGATCGAGAGATCAACAAAGATACGGAAATGCATCCTTTGGTTCGCTGGCAATATCGAGGCGGTGTGGAAGAAGAAGATCGCAAGGCATGGCTATTCCGAGATGTGTCTGACTCAAAAGGTCGGAAGTATGATATCCCCGTGCTTGTCGGAGGACTTGCAGCCAACAGGGCGGTCTATCAACTTGGAATGGGGTGCGAACTAAATGCTATTAAGGAAACTTGGATCAAAGCCCTAAACAATCCCGTTCCGCCAAATGAAGTAGGGTTTGATGAGGCACCTTGTCATGACCTCGTCTACACAGGGGAAGAATTGCTCAATGGTTACGGTGTGGATCAAATTCCGGTGCCGATTTCGTCTCCTGGATGGGATAATGCGCCGTATTTCGCCGCCTCTCATTTTATAACGAAAGATCCTCATACTGGTATCCAGAACATGGGTAACTATAGAGCGATGGTTAAGGCTCCAAATCGGGTTGGGTTTAATCCTTCTATTGAGCTACGCACCGGCGGTTACATGCATTGGGAAGAATGGAAGAAGCTTGGGAAAGCAATGCCATGCTGCATAGTCGTCGGCGCCCCTCCAATCGTATCATTTACGGCAGTCCAAAAAGTCCCGGAAAAATATGATGAGTTTGAGATCTCGGGTGGCCTCTGCGGCAAGCCCCTGAATGTTGTAAAAGCTAAAACTGTCGACTTATTGGTCCCCGCCGAGGCCGAAATTGTAATTGAGGGTTATATATCAACCGAGCTTCTGGAACCGGAAGCGCCCTTCGGTGAGTCTCATGGCCACGTCAATCTCCAAGAATATAATGGCTTACATGGATGTTACTGCGGTAACCCGTCGAAAAAACGCTGTAATGGTCTCATGGATTAGCCAAGTGACCCCTTCTGAATCCTCGGCAATTAAAAGACCTGCCTACGAGGCTGCCCAAATAGAGCACTTAAGAGATCATTTAGGGATCAAAGGTATAAAACATGTAAGTACGCACGAACCTTTGACAAGTTTGCACAAGTTAATTGTTGCCGTCGTCGAGAGGGATATCCCTCGCACCGAGATTTGGCGTGCTTTGTACGGAATAGCCTCATTGCGGAGGGCAGAAGGTAAATGGGTTATAGCGGTCAATGAGGATATAGACCCTGATGACACAGACGCAGTTTTTTGGGCGATGTCATATCGATGTAAACCCCATCGTGATGTCGAAATTTTGAAGAATAAAGATGAAGGACATGGACCAAGGTCACTTCAGGATAGCAACGACTCCGCGGTTTTAATTGATGCCACCCTGAAAGAGACTTTCCCACCGGTTTCATTGCCGAAGCGCGAATATATGGAAAAGGCAGCCGTTATTTGGGAAGAGCTTGGATTGCAGAAACTACGTCCAAAGCGTCCTTGGTACGGGTATGATATGGGAGAATGGAATCAAGATTTGGAAGTTATGGCCAGACGCGCCATCGAAGGCGATTTTTGGAAAACAGGTGAGGTAATCGCTCAACGGCGCCGCTCTGATGTTTCTATGAATACAGAAGTGCGAACACTTGACGAGGGAACTCCGGGAGCGGGTGAATTGGAAAAAGAAACGGGAGAACTAAAATGGGACGGTTTGAAGGACGCGTCGCACTCATTACGGGAGCGGCCCAAGGAATAGGAGCCGCTTTCGCCAAGGGGCTGGCTGCCGAAGGCGCGAAAGTAGCCATTTCAGATCTGGATTCAGGGCAGACTGTTGTCGATATCATAAAACAGCAAGGTGGGGATGCGATAGATGCACCTTGCGATGTTTCAGATGAAGCGTCTTCTTTAGCTGCTGTTAAGAAAACCGCAGAATATTTTGGGCGTCTCGATATCCTTGTGAATAACGCGGCGTTGTTCACCCAAATACCTCGCGCGAGTTTTGATGAAATTACCGTTGAGGATTGGGATCGGGTTTGTAACGTCAATATTCGCGGTGTGTGGCTTATGTGTAAGGCTGCTGTCCCTGAGATGAGAAAAAACGGCTATGGAAAAATTATAAATATATCTTCTGGAAGAGCTTTTAAGGGTTCGCCAGACTTCTTGCATTATGATGCTTCGAAAGCAGCAGTTCTCGGAATTACGCGTTCATTAGCGAGAGAGGTGGGCGATGATGGAATTAACGTCAACGCTTTGGCACCTGGATCTACCGCCAGCGAAAACGTTTTAGCGAGGCAGACTGATAAGGGTGTAACGATGGAGTCGACAATAGCTTCACGAGCCCTAAAGCGGATGGAGACCCCAGAAGATCTTGTTGGGGCATGTCTATTTTTGGCGTCATCTGATAGCGATTTCATGACTGGCCAGAGCTTAGTCGTCGATGGAGGGAGTGTTATGCATTAACTATTGCTTGAGCAGCACGTGTTTCAACGGTTCGAATCTAGAGGTGGAGGTGTCAATGCAAATCAATAAATTGTCTGGCGCGCTCGGAGCTGAAATTACAGACCTTGATTTGAGAGAGGTGAGCCAAAAGACGGCCGAGGAAATCTATGAAGCTTTCCTTGAACATCAAATTCTTGTGTTTAGGAACCAAGACCTGACACCCGATCAACAGATTAAGTTCAGCGAGTATTTTGGTGAGGTTGAAGTTCATCTGGCCAAGGACCACCTTCATCCAGATACGGATAAAGTAATTTTGATTTCCAACAAGGTGCAAAATGGGCGCTATGTCGGCGCAGTTTCTGCCGGGGATTATTGGCATTCTGATCTATCTTGTCAGGATCGTCCTAATTTAGCTTCATTTTTACTGGCTATAGAATTGCCGAGGGAAGGAGGCGATACCGGATTTTGCAATCAGTATCTCGCCCTTGATACCCTCCCAACCGATTTATTAAAAAAAATAGTGGGTAGAAAAGCGGTACATACATTTAATCGCATGCGCAACCCGAGGGTCAGAGTTCCAGAAATGCATAAAGGTGATGCACAGATGCGATATGCGGATCGCGCCCCCCCGGATGCAATACACCCGATAATCCGAACACATCCAGACACCGGTCGGAAGGCGCTATATGTATCGCATCGGTTCACCGTCGGCATAGAGGGTATGTCGGATGATGAGTCCAGACCCATCCTGGACTCCATTTTCGAGCATCAGCTCAATGAGAAATTCATATATCGGCACAAATGGTGCCTTGGCGACATGATTATGTGGGATAATAGATGTACTACTCATCATGCATATGGTGGCGTGCCACCAGGGCAGATTAGGCATATGCATAGAACTTCTCTAATCGGCGACGTTCCGTTTTAATATATAGATGATTATAACTCCGTTGTCAGAGGCTTTGGGTGCCGAAGTTAGGGGAATTGATCTCAGAAGGGTTGGGAACGACGATCTTGAAGAGATAAAAGCTGCGTTTTTGAAATTCCAAATGCTTTGCTTTCGTGACCAGGAGTTGAGCCCACAGGCACAACTAGAGTTCAGTGCTGGGTTCGGTGAAATAGAGTCGCGTCCCGATCGGCCCTTTACTTTTCCTGGTATCCCAGAAGTTTCAATTCTTTCTAATCGAATTCATAAAGGGCAGCCGGTGGGGGTGATTAATGCCGGTGATTTTTGGCACTCTGATCTGTCATTTGGAGTGAGACCTTGTCGTGCAACTTTTTTGTATGCCTTAGAAGTTGCGGAAGATGGAGGGGATACAGAATGGTCGAATATGTATACGGCTCTTGATAGGCTCCCTTTATCCTTAAGATCTCGCATTGAGGGTCTTCATGGAATTCATGTTTTTGATCGAAGGCGAAATCCCCGCGCCGAGGTCGATCGACAGTTTCAAAAAGACGCAGAGAGTGTCTATGGCGTCTCGATCGCTGATGCTGTCCACCCAATCGTCCGAACGCATCCAGAAACGGGCAGAAAGGCGCTCTATATCTCACCGAGATTTGTAGTCGGGATTGAGGGTATCCCTGGCGAAAAAGGACAAAAACTATTAGATGAGTTATTCGAATTTCAAATAAAACCGGAATTCCGTTATCGCCATAAATGGCGGGCAGGTGACTTAGTAATGTGGGATAACCCGTGTCTTATTCATATAGGCAGAGGAAAGATAAAGCCGCCCGGAATCCGCCATATGCATCGAACGATGGTTTTGGGTGAGAAGCCTTATTGAGAAAAAGATGGAAACTGCGACTAGATCATTCGACCGTAATCAGCTGAAGCTGGGATTTTTTGGGCTTAATTGTTCCGGTGGTTTATCAGCCACTTTAGTTCCGGAGCGTTGGGAAGGGAGCTGGGATGAAAACTTGGCGGCGGCAACGCTTGCAGATAACGCTGGGTTAGATTTTTTGTTGCCATTGGGTCGATGGAGAGGCTATGGCGGTAAAACAGATCATAATGGTGGAGTTATGGAAACGTTAAGCTGGGCCGCTGGAATCCTGGCATGTACCCGGAATATTATGGCGTTTAGCACCGTGCATGTGCCTCTTTTTAATCCCGTGGTTGCTGCAAAACAAATGGCAACGGCTGATCAAATTGGTAAAGGAAGATTTGGCCTGAATATTGTTTGTGGCTGGAACCAAAAAGAATTTGATATGGCAGGAATCGCCTTGAATGAGCATGAAAGACGTTATGACCAAGGCCAGGAATGGGTTGATATTATGACCCGGGCCTGGATAGAGGACGAACCGTTCGACTATGAAGGAGAATTTTATCAAGTTCACGGCGTTTTGGCGAAACCCAGAATGTCGGGTCGTGGAAAGCCGCTGATGGTATGTGCGGCTAATTCGGGCACTGGACGAGAGTTCGCCGCGCGAAATTGTGACATGATGTTTACCGGGATCAAAACCGAGATCGATGAGATCTCAGCTGATATAGGGTCATTGAAGGCCACCGCTAAAACATATAATCGGGAAATTGGTGTGTTCACTAATTGTTATGTGGTTTGTCGACCTACCTTAAAAGAGGCGGAGGAATACCACCATTATTACGCAGTAGAAATGGCGGATACGGAAGCTGCGGCGAATTTGGTAGAGGGACGAAATGTTCGTGGTCGTTTCGATAATCTCCCCGAATACATGAAACAGAATTTGCATCAAAGGGCCGCTGGCGGGAATGGTGCTTTCCCGATTGTGGGAGCACCAGATGATGTGGCCGATTTACTTGTCAGACTTCATAAACAGGGCATCGATGCTTTTGCGATGGGGTTTGCGAATTATGTCGACCATTTTCCTTTTTTTCGAGATGAGGTTTTGCCGCGTTTGGAAAAGGCGGGTGTCCGCAAGCCGCCGATTCAGTGAATTTTTTGGTGCAGCATTTTATGGGGTTCGATTACTGCCGTAACCCGCATTTGGATAGCCTCGGTAATATCTCAGCTGCGACCCAATCCATGTCATGGATATAATTCACTAGACCTAGAGCAATACCATTTAGGCCGGCTTCCGAGAGCTGTTTAAAGCGATCTACAGCGTCATCGTAGGAGCCAATAATCGGAAAAGTACCTGTTCCACTGATAATAACTTCTTTCATTTTGGCCAACTGAGGACCAGAAGTTGATCCTCCTTTCGTTCTGATTTTGACTGTGTGTTCTGCTGCTTCCCAGTCACCATTTTCATAGACCAGGTAGTGATAGTATTCCTCGGCTTCTTTTCGGGTGGGACGACAAATTAAATGTCCGCTCGCATATATTCCTGCACCAACACCATTTCGTTCTGCACGTAAATCGGATACTTTTTGCGGCAATTCGGATAGTTCACGAATTGACGTAAATAAACCGTCTGCATGACGCGCGGCGAAGTTACGGCCTGCTGATGAGTTTCCCGCGCTAATTATCATCGGAGCTTCGTTGTTCCATGGTTTCGGCTTGCATAGAACCTCTTTCAAATCAAAGTAATCACCCTTGAAATCGAAAGGTTTGGTGTCGCACCACATTCTTTTGACGAGACTTAGCCATTCTTCAGCATAGTGATATCGATTATCATGCTCCCTTATCTGAACACCGAACATTTCATGCTCTGAGACATTCCATCCCGCAACAATATTTAGACCAAATCTACCGGCACCTATGAGATCTGCCGTTACCATTTGGTTAGCAGCGAAAACGGGATTTATTAGGGAAACGTGGACGGTGCCGAATACATTGATGTTTTGAGTGGCGGCTAGAATGCCGCACGCCCAGCTCAAAGTTTCAAAACTGGCGCCGGCGGTATCGGTTTCCCCTTTGTAGCCGTGCCACCTGCCGATAGGGAGCAAAAACTCTATACCACATTCATCTGCCATTTTCGCGGCTTTTAGGTTATTCTCCCAAGTTGCGTCCCATCGCTCGGGAACCTTGCTCATGGTAAGTCCACCTGAGCAATTCATCCCAAATAGGCCTAGGCGAAATCTGTTGGGGCCATAAATCGGCGTGGATTTTCTATCAATCATTACTAAATTTACTTCGGGTGAGCCCGCTCGGAAACCCGGGCGCTTACGATATATAGCGGATCTGTTTCAAAAGGGTTAGGGGAGATATCGGCTATTTCGGCAGCCTCAAACCCAACCGAATTTTGGAAATACCAACTTATTAATTGAGCATGATCGGTTGGTCCAGCCGCAGCACGCCACAGCGCCACGGCTTTTGTTGGGAACATTCTGTTGGAGAAAGAAATGGCCGCAAGTCCTCCAGGTTTTATGACCCGAGCCATTTCTGAAAAAACCTCCAAGGGTTTGATTAAATATTGGACAGAAACTGCGATAATGCATGCATCGAATTCATCATCCTCAAATGGTAGGATAGGGTTTTTGTTGAGGTCTTGAGTTAACCAGTCGGTAAGTTGCCTGTTTTCTTTTAGCTCTGTTGAATTCATACCCAGACCACAGACACGCTTATAAATAACGTCTCCTGGCAAATGGCTAACCCAGGCTGACATAAGATCTAAAATTTTTAATCCGGAAGGAAGGTTATCTTTATACCAACCCTCGAGGGCCTTACAGGCTGCTTCATCAATATGTGTAACCAATCGAGGCGTTTGGTAAAACAACGCATCATCGGTTTCATCGACTCTTCCTAGATGCATGTCCGTAAGTTGAATTTTATTCATGGCCCAAGCTCGAATTTACTCTTTTGTTGTGTTTGACGGGTATTTCCAAGAAGCATAGAGTTTTTCTAAGAACCGGAAACATATATTTCGGCAGCAGGGGGCACGCCAACATGGAAGTTACACCGTTGGGTGAAGCACTAGGCGCAGAAGTTAGAGGAGTTGATGTAAGGGCAATCAATAGCGCTGAGCTGATCCAGTTAAAAAAGACCTTTCTGAAATTTCACGTCGTCGTTTTTCGCGATCAAAATCTTACTCCAACAGATCAAATTGAATTCAGTAGAAACTTCGGATCGCTGGAGATCCATATTTCTACCAAGTATTTGCTCAAAGATAGGCCCGAAATCTTAGTCCTTTCAAACCGGAAAGAAAACGGGGAGTATATTGGAGTGGAAAATGCGGGCGACTATTGGCACTCGGATCTGTCTTATATGGGTAAACCGAGCCTTGGCTCTCTACTTTACGCGATCGAAATTCCGAGAGAAGGTGGCGATACTGAGTGGTCTAATCAAGTTCTTGCTTACGAGAGCCTTCCGACTAAACTTAAAAAAATAATCCATGGAAAGAGGGCAATTCATTCATTTAACAGGTCACGGAACCCGAGGGTCCATATTCCCTGAACACCAGAAAAAAGATGCCGAGAGGCGTTATGCCACAATCAGTCCTCCTGACGCATCTCATCCGATTGTTCGGACGCATCCGGAAACAGGAAGAAGGGCGCTGTATGTTTCACCCCGATTTACGATAGGTGTTGAGGGAATGAAAGATGCCGATGCCCAAGAGTTACTGGACACCCTTTTTGAACATGCTGTTCGTCGTGAATTTGTATATCATCATTCTTGGGAAGAACGTGATTTGCTGATGTGGGACAATCGATGTTTGCTTCATTTGGCATGCAGAGGAATTCCTGAAGGTCAGATAAGGCACATGCACCGAACGACGTTATCTGGGGATGAACCGTTCTAATGGATATAGAGATGGATATTCGACCATTGGAAAATGGTTTTGGTTCGGAGATCTGGGGCGTTAATTTAACGAAAACAGACGGCGTTTTGCAGGAGGAACTTAGAGCAGCGCTGCTGCAATATCAGGTTTTAATCATACGAGAACAAAATTTATCGGCGTCGCAGCAATTAGCATTCTCAAAGGGTTGGGGGCCACTCGATATCCACGTACAGGTTAAGGATCAGCATCCAGATCACGAGGAGGTCATCGTCCTGACAACCAAAATGAAAGACGGAAAATATATCGGAGCGCCTCATGCTGGGGATTATTGGCACTCTGATCTTTCTTATGTTGAAACCCCCACATTTTGTACCATCCTGCATGCCATTGAAGTTGCAGAGGAGGGCGGTGATACGGCCTTTGCCAACATGTATCGCGCGTATGAATTGCTCCCTGAAAAAACTAAAAACAAAATCAAAAATTTACGGGCACGGCACTCATATGATCGCAATATTAACCCTCGGGTCGCAGTGCCTGATACTCATGCCGCGGTTGCTAAGGAGAGATATAGTGATCGAAGCCCCCCTCCAGTAGTTCATCCGGTTGTAAGAACGCATCCGGAAACAGGTAAAAAAGCGCTCTATGTCACCGAACGCTTCACATTGGGGATTGAAGAAATGGATCCCGAATTATCGGAATCTCTGCTCCAAGAATTATTCGAGGTAGCATCCCAACCGAGTAATATTTATCGTCATAAATGGCGGAAGGGGGACTTAGTAATTTGGGATAATCGTTGCCTCATGCACATCGCTTGTGGTGGCGTGCCGAAGGGCCAGATTAGACATATGCATCGAACAATTGTTCGAGGCGATAAGCCATACTGAAGAAAAAACTGTGTTAGAGGATCGGACTATGAATCAAGAACTCCCGAAAACAAATACGAAACCTCGAATTCGGCACACGATGCTGCGAGTGGCTGATCTCGACGAGTCCGTCAGGTTTTATGAAGAAGTTCTCGATATGAGAGTTTTTCGACGCAATGATAATGAGAGCCAGAAATACTCGGTCGTGTTTTTAGGTTACGGCGATGAGGATACGCATCCAGCGATCGAATTGACATATAACTGGGGCGTCGACCAACCTTATGAGAAAGGTACGGGATACGGTCATATTGCGATAGGGGTGCCTGATATATACGAAATTTGTCGCCGTGTGGAAGCGCGAGGTATGGAGGTGCCGCGGCCACCGGGTCCATTAAAGGGGCGTGGCCCTAATGGGCCTGTGATCGCGTTTATTCGGGATCCCGATGGCTATTCAATTGAGCTTGGGCAGAGGCCATAAAAGAACGGTTTAATGGTATCGATTGAGGTTTGAGAATGGTTTCCGGAGAACAGTTTGAACTCCAGTCGGGTCATAATGTCGAGCACAAATTCTCTTATGAAGATTTGCGTGACTGGATCAATGAGGCCGATAGGCTGGGCGAATTAGAGCGCATATCCGGCGCTAGTTGGGAACAAGATATTGGTTTGGCAGCAACTGTTGTTAAGTATAAAGAGGATGCGCCTGCCCTTTTGTTCGATGATATTCCGGGTGTTCGATCGGGTTTTCGGGTTCTTGTGAATATCTTCGGGGGGAAAAGAAAGAATATGACCTTGGGATTTCCAACCAATCTGAACAAGGTCGAGTTATCTGACGCCTGGACCCGGGTATATTCTCATGATGAAGAAGCATTAATACCGCCGACTTTTGTCGATACCGGGCCGGTATTTGAAAATGTGATGATGGGTGATGATGTCGACGTACTGGCATTCCCAGCCCCCCTATGGCATGAGGATGATGGTGGGCGTTACATTGGGACAGGCACATATAACGTTACTCAGGACCCAGAGACTGGCTGGTATAATCTCGGGGCATATCGAGTGATGGTAGTAGACTCCAAAACAGTTTGCTTTAACACAGCTCCCGGTAAGCATGGTCGTATTCATATGGAAACCCTAGCAAAACGTGGTGAAAAAATGCCGGTTGTGATGGTGATCGGAGGAGAGCCGGTAACGTTTATTACGGGTGGGTATGAAATTCCAGATGGGGTATCTGAGTTCGACGTAGCAGGAGGGTTAAGAGGTAAACCTTTAGAGTTAGTGAAAGGGAAAATAACCGGTCTGCCATTTCCAGCGAATGCAGAGATTGTCATTGAAGGCTGGGTTGATCCCCAAGACCTAATTCCCGAGGGACCATTTGGTGATTGGTGCGGTTCGTATACAGAGGCGGGACGTGTACGGCCAAAATGCACGGTAGAGGCGATTTACTACAGGAATGATCCAATAATTCTTGGCTTTCCCCCCCAAAGTTTGCCAGATGAATACTCCCGTTTCAGAGCGATAACCAGATCGGCGCTTATGAAACAAAACATAAAAGCGGCTGGCATACCCGATGTCCAGGAAGTTTGGTGTCATGAGGTGGGGGGATCCCGAATGTTAACGGGGATTTCGATTAAAGCTCGATATCCAGGCCACGCTGTTCAGGCCGGACAAATAGCGAGCCAGTGCTTTGCAGGGGCCTATGCCGGCAAATGGGTGATTGTGACAGACGAAGATATTGATGTGTCAGATCTTGAAGAGCTAATTTGGGCGGCCTTGATGCGATGCGATCCGGCGACGGAAATCGATTTTATTAAAACAGCATGGACATCGAACGCGGACCCCAGGTTGCACCCTGATGAGAAAGCACGCGGAAATATTACAAACTCGCGTATGATTATTGACGCAACAATTCCTTTTCATTGGCGAGATCGCTTTCCTGTGTCTACCAAGCCTCGAGAAGAGTTGTTGACACAGGCTCGCAAAAAATTTGGTTATTTGTTGGAGAGGTAGAATGGGCAGATTAGATGGCAGGGTGGCGCTCATCACAGGTGGTGCTCAGAGCATTGGAGCCGCGTTTGCGAAGGGGCTGGCATCGGAAGGAGCCAAGGTAGTGATCGCTGATTTGTCTGAAGGGCATGATGTGGTGAATATAATAACCCAGGCAGGTGGAGAGGCAATATCCGTGGTAACCGATGTCACCGATGAGTTGGCTTGTCAGAATATGGTGGCAGAGACAGTTAAAGAATATGGAAGACTCGATATTCTAGTTGCAAATGCAGGGATATGGGTCCAGCTGGGACGCGAGGATGCTGTTTCAATTAGTTCTGATGATTGGGATAGGGTGATGAACGTAAATGTTAAAGGTACTTGGCTCTCCGCCAAGGCGGCTATCCCCCAGATGGTGCAGCAAGAATACGGGAAGATCATTACATTAACCTCTACTCGGGCAATAAAAGGTGGAAGCAGTATGCTCCATTATGACGCCTCAAAAGGCGCGATTATCTCGATGACAAAAAGCCTGGCTAGAGAGTGGGGAAACAAGGGTATTCGGGTGAATGCGATTGCCCCTGGGGCAACTGATACAGAATTCAGTTTAGCGCACATGGACGCGGTACAGGAAGAACGACGAAAATTAACCCCACAGACCAGATCAATAAAGCGTGCTCAGGATGCAGAGGATTTGGTGGGTACGTGTGTTTTTCTCTCGTCTAGTGCATCTGATTTTATGACTGCTCAAACGATCCCAGTCGAGGGTGGAGCAGTGTTTTGGTAGGAGTTAGCTATGGTCTCTATATCTGATTTTGAACCCGTTATTCCAAGGGCGCGGTTGGGTTTTATAATTCCCGCTTCAAATCGAATGGTAGAACCACAAGTCCAGCACTTTTGTCCGGATGACGTGGTGCCTCACTTCGCCCGTGCTGGCATTACCAACCGGCACTCCGCTCCTTTATCTGAGTTAAAACAGCGGATTACTTATCAGGCGGAACTTCTGGGTGACTCAAAAGTAAATGTTGTTGTTTTACAATGTACGGGAACGTCTATGGGGGATGGGCCCGAGGCCGAAGAAGAGGTGGTCAAGGCAATGGCAGAGGCATCTGGAGCTGAGGCTTTGTCCACGGCAAGGTGTGTCACGTCTGCCCTCGCGGCGATCCAGGCTACAAAGCTGGTTTTTGTATCCGAGTCCAAGGAGGCAGGTCATTCGAAAAAAGAGCGATACCTGAAGGGCCAAGGTTATGAGCTTGTAAAAAGCAAGGGGATGGGTCTGCCAGGCAGCGATTATTCCTGTACCACCCCATCAGAGTACTGGTTTGAGGCGATGATAGAGATGAGAGACCCAGCGGCAGAGGCTTATTTTATCTCCTGCGCTAATGTTCATGCGACTTACAAGATTCCGGAGTTGGAGGAGTTACTTGGGGCCCCAGTTTTGACAAGTAATCAGGCAGCTCTTTGGTGTGCGTTGCGAACCGCTGGTATTGGCGATGATATTCCCGGTTTGGGAAGTCTTTTTCGCTTCCAGTTAGCATCTAGAAGCGCTGTGGCGGCTGAATAATTAAGGTTTTGGGCAACAAGGCTTTGAAGGGTCAGAAGGCTCAATAGTCCGACATAAGTATAAAAAAATTTGGTAAAAAACTATTTATGAAAACAAACGATAACGTTCAATCCGCGTGAATATATTCTAAATTCTTATCATTTGCGCGTTATCAGATGAGGGAGAAAAGATGGCTGCGAAAAAATACGATAGAAAAAACGAGGATGTTGGGAACATTATTGGCCTAGAGCATATGAATGTTTTGATCGGTGATCAAATCAAAGCAACATTGTTTTACGTCAAAGCCCTAGGGTTTACCCGCGACCCATTTATGATGACCAACGTAGATAATATGTGGATTAATCTAGGACGCAGTCAATTTCATTTGCCTACTGGTAAACCGCAAGTCCTGAGAGGGCGGACAGGATTAGTCGTGTCCAGCCATGAGAAGCTATTAGAAAGGCTAAAATCAGCTAAAAAAGAATTACAGGGAACTAAGTTTAGGTATAGCTCCGATAAAAAACGCAAGGTCATTGATGTGGTCTGCCCTTGGGGTAATCGGTTTAGGTGTCACGAGGCAGGCGCATTTGGGAAGATGCGTGTAGGCATGCCTTACATTCAATTTGATGTCAGGGTAGGAACGGCAGGGGGTATCGCAGGTTTTTATCGTGAGATCATGGGAGCGCCCAGCCGAGTTGGTCGGTGGGACGGGGCTAAAGCGGCCATAGTCCAGGCCGGGGTAAACCAAAATCTCATTTTTCGAGAAAAACGAGGACCAGAGGCAAAATTTGATGGTCATCATATCCAAATTTATGTCGTTGATTTTTCCGGGCCTTACAACAGACTTTTGGACCGTGGATTGGTGAGTGAGGAGAGTAACCAATTTCAGTACAGGTTTGTTGATATTACCGACCTTAAGACTGGCGAATTACTTTTTAAGATTGATCACGAGGTGAGAGCAATGTCGCATCCGATGTATGGACGACCTTTCATTAATCGCAATCCTGATCAACACATAAGGAGATTTGTGGACGGTTACGAACAAGGCCCATGGTTAATGCCTGCTCAGGTTTAACCGTTGGTAAGTGATAAGTTTTATATGAGTAATGTTTCTGTAACAGTGGCGTGTGGTCCTTATGATCACATGGAGGCTTTATCAAGAGGACTGGTGAAACCGGTCGGAATCGACGTTACCTATCTGGGATTTCAATCTCCCCCAGAAATATTCGCTCGAATGATCAAAACGAATGCTTTTGATATTTCAGAAATGTCTCTGTCCTCTTATTTTAATCTTCGGTCCAAAGGAGACTTTCCGTTTATAGCCCTTCCAATTTTTCCGTGTCGCGTATTTCGACACGCCTATATTTTTGTTAATCGTGATGTTGACATCGCGGGCCCAAAAGACCTGGAGGGCAAAAAGATTGGCGTTCAGCAATATCGGCAGACAGCGGCAACTTGGATCCGAGGAATCCTGACTGCGGAATATGGGGTCGATTTTTCGGGTGTTACGTGGGTTGAAGGTGGGGTGAATACGCCGAGGTCTCCCGATGCCGATATGGACTTAATGCCAGGGTCGAAAATCGATCTCATTTCTGCACCGTCAGGGACATCAATTAATGATCTTCTGAAATCGGGTGAGGTTGCCGCCTATTTTGGAGCGCGTATGCCTGATTGCTATCAAACAAGTAAAAATATCAATCGGCTCTTCCCCGATTACCGAAGAGTTGAGAGGGAATATTTCGATAAAACTGGTATCTTCCCGATTATGCATACGCTCGTGATCCGAGAGGATCTGCATCGTCAAAAACCCTGGATCGCAGAAAATATGTACAAGGCTTTTGAGGCTTCTAAAAGATGGGCACTTGAGCACATGAGATTTACGGGGACTATGCGCTACATGGTGCCTTGGCTTAATCATGAGCTGGAAGAGATTGACGATATGTTCAAAGGGGGAGATCCATATCCGAATGGAGTCAATGCCAACAGAAAGGTTCTTGAAACTCTGATGCAATTTTTAGTTGATCAAGAATTTGTAAATGCCCCAGCTCCTGCAGTTGATGATTTCTTTATTCCAATGGTCGAGTGGGCGGAATAGCAGATTTCAAATTCTTTACATCAGTTTTTCACCTGAGACCTTACATCTCCTCAGGCGCCGTTTATCGCTAAGTTCAAAATGTGTGCGAGCATGAACCGTTGAGAGGTTGTCCCAGATTATAAAATCTCCAGGTCTCCATGTATGTTCATAAATGAACTGGTCTTGTTCAATATGATCAAATATTGGTTCTAGTAAGCTAAAGCTCTCTGTCTCGTCCAAACCTTCTATTTGGCACGTCATCAATCTGTTAACAAAAAGAGCCCTGTGATTGGTGTGTGGGTGGGTGATAACGGCGGGTTGCCAAGCGTGCTCGATTTTTTCTAATGATTTTAGATCTGGTCGTTCTATTGTGGCATAATCGTAGACGTTCAACCCTCTTTTGTCCTCTATCTCCTTTTTCAAATGACTGGGGAGTGTATTCCAGGCGGCATACATGTTTGCCCATCTTGTGTTCCCCCCATGCTTTGGCACTTCGATCGCATAAAGCATTGTGAATTTGTCCGGCTCTTCGGTGTAGCAAGTGTCATGGTGGAACCACATCTCTCCATCAGGAATGATGCCAGTGGGAATACCGTCTGAGTCTCTTATGTTGCTGACATAGGCAATTCCGGGCGTATCATAAGAGCTTTTGGGTGAAAAATAGCTATCCGGAAGTTTTCTGCTTCTGACTGGGCCAAGGGCCTTCGCTAAATTGAGTTGTTCAGCAGCAGTAAAACTTTGTTGGGGGAATAAAACCACTTGGTACTTATGTATTAATTCGCGAAGTTCGGATGATAGAGTTTCAGAAATCGGTATGGCCAAATCGAGCCCTTCAATCCGGGCGCCTAATGGTGCTTTAAAAGGTGTGATATTCATTTTCTATCAAGTTACCGATTCAGTTAGATGGTGGAGCATAACTGTCTCGGAAAACAACTCAAATATTAAAGTTTGAGATTCAATCCGAATAAGATGGCTAGAGGTTGATCCTTTGCTGCGTTAACGACACTATGCGCCAGTTCTGTTGGCGAGGAGAAGAAAATGGGGCGAGTAGAGGGGCGGGTGATTATCGTGACAGGTGCGGCCCAAGGATTGGGCGCGACTTACGCGCGATCGTTGGCCAGGGAGGGCGGAAAAATTTGTGTCTCTGATCTGGTAAGTAGCAAGGCCGTGGTGGAAGAAATTAAAGCGGCGGGAGGAGATGCGATTGATGTTTCTGCGGACGTCTCCAATGAGGAAGCCTGCCGTGAAATGGTCGCTAAAACTATAGAAGCTTTTGGACGCATAGATGTTCTTGTAAATAACGCGGCTATTTTTACCGCCGTTGAACGGAAAAAATTTGACGAAATACCGGTTGATGAATGGGACAGAATGCACGCTGTAAATGTTCGCGGTACTTGGTTATGTTGTAAGGCAGCGGTGCCAGAGATGCGTCGTAACGGTTATGGCAAGATCATCAACATCTCAACGAGTAGAGTTTTTCAAGGGGTTCCATTTTTCCTCCACTATGACTCGACCAAGGGGGCGATCATTGGAATTACGCGAGGGCTTTCAAAAGAACTTGGCGAGGACAATATATGCGTTAATGCCATTGCACCCGGTTCAACCTTGAGTGAAAACGTCAAGAAAAGAACAAATTGGATGGGGTCCGGTAAAGCAGCGCAGTTATCAAACCGGGCGATAAAACGAGAGCAATTTCCTGAAGACTTAGTTGGATCAGTTGTTTTTCTAGCCTCTGGGGAGAGCGATTTTATGACTGGGCAGACGCTTTTGATTGATGGGGGTATATCGGCGCACTAGTGACCGAGTATGGCGTATAAGTAATTGGAGTATTCTAGGGGACTCTTGGCGTATTACCGAGTGTGCGCTATAGCAAGGGCGTACAAATAAAAAGAAGGTTTTATCGTGGTTAATCAGATCCGAAATCTAGAACGTAATTATACAGACTTGCATGATCATCTTAAGAATTTAGATGAAGCTGGTTTGCTTGTTACTGTTGATAGAGAAATCAATAAAGATACTGAATTACACCCCCTTGTCAGATGGCAATTTAGAGGTGGTATCGAAGAAAAAGATCGCAAAGCCTTCCTGTTCACAAACGTCGTAGACTCCAAAGGAAATAGGTATGACATGCCGGTTGCCGTTGGGGTGCTAGCGGCCAATCGTCAAATTTATTCTATGGGTATGGGTTGCCCGGTCGAAGATGTCGAAAAACGTTGGCGAGAGGCAATAGCGAATCCAATTCCACCGAAAGAGGTGTCTTCAGATGAGGCCCCCTGTCATGAGATAATCATAGAAGGCGAAGATCTTGATAAGCCAGGGAACGGACTGGATGCACTTCCTGTTCCGATCTCGACTCCGGGATGGGATGTAGGACCAGTTGCGACTTTGACACAGTATGTAACTAAGGATCCGGATACTGGTCTGCAGAACATGGGCAATTATCGGGCGCAAGTAAAAGGGCCGAAAAGAATGGGTATGAACCCATCTTTGGAACTTCGTCCCGGAATATACATTCACTGGGAAAAGCAAAAGGCCAAAGGAGAGCCTTTGGAGGCAGCAGTTGTCCTAGGTGGACCCAGCTGTACGACTTTTACTTCTGCTCAAAAGTTACCCGAACATATGGAGGAGCTCCATGTCGCGGGCGGGCTTGTCGGGGCACCCGTTAATGTTGTCAAGGCGAGGACCGTGGACCTTTGGGTTCCTGCCGAAGCAGAAATAGTGATTGAAGGTCTAATTAGTACTGAATTATTGGAACCGGAGGCCCCATTTGGGGAGTCCCATGGGCACGTAAATCTCCAAGAGTTTAACGCATATATGGATGTGACTTGTATTACACGGCGTTCAAATGCGGTTCTGACATCGATTATCAGCCAAGTTACTCCGTCAGAGTCATCTTGTATAAAGCAAGTGGCCTATGAAACGATTTTCATTAACCACTTAAGAGACGCTCTTGGGATTAAAGGCGTTAAGAAAGTGACAATGCATGAACCGCTGACGAATATCCGAAAGGTGATAGCGGTAGTTTGTGAACGTGGTATGCCCTCTACTGAAGTCTGGCGAGCACTATATGGTACGGCGACCTTACTCAGAGCTGGTGGAAAATTTGTTGTAGCTGTCAATGATGACATCGATCCATCAAATGCAGATGCCTTATTATGGGCTATGTCATATCGCTGCAATCCGGTACTCGATATGCAGGTTCTACCGCATCGGGATCAGGGACATGGTCCAAGATCTAAGAGGAATAATGGCGAGGATGGTTCGGTTTTATTCGATGCAACGTTGAAAGAAGATTACCCGCCCATCTCCCTGCCCAAGCGGGAATTCATGGAAAATGCGAAAGGCATATGGGAAGAGTTAGATCTACCCCCGTTAAAGCCTCAAGAGCCTTGGTTTGGATACTCTCTGGGCGAATGGGAGGATGAATTTGATGAGGCTGCCGATATGGCGACCAAGGGCGAATATTGGGCTTATGGGGAGCGGATTGCGCAACGACGTCGAAACGATGTGGCGATGAATACCGAGGTCCGAGATGTGGATGAAACTAAGTAGTGGTTTAATTCCAGCGAGGGATATATTTGTTGCGACTCCAAAGTTTCATCGGCAAGCAAATATTAGGTAAAAACACAATAAACCGGCTACTAAAGTAACTGCGGATACGATTGTAAAGCGCCACGCCCATCCCTGACCCTTAGCGTCAAAATACAAATCGGGTTTTAATAAATAGGAGGGCTTTATGTGATTCTTCTTCCTAAACCACATGTGTTTAGGAGGGGGTGGCGGCTCCAGAAGATGCTCATTCAATTTTCTTGAGAGAACGGCCATACAGGCCGACCCCCCAAGAAACATCCAAATCAAGATTTTGGAATATTCCTCAAGTCCGCACATTACTTTTTATCGATCCAAATTCCTGAAAAATCAGCTCAGTCTCGGATATCCTGGAGTAACCATTCCGTCGGGATTTCATTTCCAATTTTAGCATCTCTAGCGAGCTCATAGACACGTCCTGCAACCGCATGAAATTGGTTTCCCTGCAGATTGCCCCGCTCTGAGTAAGTAATTTGTTCTCGGTTAAGGCGACCACGATTAGTACCGTCCAAAAAATCTTTAAAGTAAACGATGCGATCTTCCATAACTATGCCATGGCCGCGCGAGCCCTTCGGTTTGAGTGTGAAGCCGTAATCCTGATCGCGCCGGGCTGCATATGTAATAAATTCATCAGCAAGACCAAATTCTGGAAGACCTTCTGGAGCGGGAGCATTTCCAAAACGAAAATAAACATCGACTTTATCCTGTGTTTCTTCGCTTACCATGCCTCTCGCACCCACATTTAGGACGTGTTGGCCCGGTTCTAAACAGTTCGGGTCAATCACCGGGATCGCGGAGTCAGTGCAACCAGCCACGATATCCGCCCCTTTATAAATTTTCTCAGGGGCATCACAGACCTCCACCTCAATTTTATGCCTTGAACGAACCCAGTCCCCAAATCGCTCTCGATTTTCTTTAGTTGGACTAAATACCTGTAATTTTTTGATGTCACGGACACACATGAACGCGTCAATATGGGTTTCGGCCATACCTCCAGACCCCAACATCCCAACCACCTGGGAATCTTCTCTGCTCATATATTTGACGCCAATACCTCCATCTGCACCTACACGCATATGCTGGAGGACCCCGTCATTAATGAAGGCAAGCGGTTCGCCATTTTCTGTATTGGTCAGAAGTATCAGGCCACAGAATAGGCCGGGTTCCTTGCAGTATTTTTCTTGACTTCGGACTCCGTTGTATTCTGTTTCATATACAACATCAGACTTCATCCGAATGGCAAAATATCCTCCGGCTTTACCACCCTCCATAGTACCCCATTGATAAGCTTTTTTTGGATCAGATGTTGGGATTTGAATATCTATTCTTGGTCTACAGACTGCTTCTCCGACGGCCAGCGATCGATACGCATCCTCCAGGACCTCTATCGTGTCTTTCATTGTCAAAACCTGAGAGACGTGATCATTATTAATCATTAAAGTCATCGTTTAAGCCCTTTAATTAAGTGATGTATGAACGTCAACAAGCGCCACTTGCCCACCCTCGACCGCTCGCACAGCTCTTGAAAATGCTCCCGCTAAATCTTTGGGGTCTTTTACTGGTTCCTCAGCAAATGCTCCGTATCCTCTTGCTACCATGCAATAGTCTGGGTCTGGCCCAACCATCCTCTGGCCGATCCATGCATTCTCGGCGGGACGCCCGCGGCGATAAGCTAGGGTTATTTGATGCTCTTCGTCATTTCCAAAAGAAGTGTTGTTGTGGAGGACAATTAGGATTGGAATTTTATAGTGTGCGGCTGTCCATATTGCTGCTGGTCCCATCGTAAAATCACCGTCGCCAATGATTGCTACCGTGAACTTACCCCGATCACGTCCCGCGAGCGCAGAGCCAATGACGCCTGCGGCCCCATAACCGATGCCGCCCCCGATTGAATTCGACATAAATTGGCCCGCGCCATCGAATTCCCAAATGCCATCATACCAAGCCCTGTAATTTCTCGAGGCCAGCAACCAGTCCTTGTCTTTGACCGCGTTGAAAAGTTCGGCAGTCATCCGAGGTAAATAAATGGGCATTTTATCCCATTGTGCCATCATGACCTCTTTTTGATCTGATCTAAGTTTTTCATGTATTTGAGCGATTTCTTTACGTCGTTCAGAGGATCGCTTTACCCAATCCGGGTTTCCTTGAGCACGTTTTCTTAATTCTGAGAGAAGTTGCTGAACGCCGTAAAGGTTGTCAGCCTGAATTTGGATGTCTACGGGTTGCAATGGTCCACCGAGGTGGGTCCAGTGCTCTATAGAGAAGTCGTTCAAGGAGAGGTCGATTACTGTTTGCTCCTTTTTTTCGACCGCTTCGCCCGCACCTCGGGCTCCTTCATACGCACCAACGTTATTGGAAATGTCCAAACAATCAACGCACAGGATAGTATCTGCAGAATTGAGGAACTGACGTTTGTACTCTCCTTCGGATTTAGTTCTACCAAAGCTGCAATTTAAATTTTGGGGGTGATTTGAAGGCATGCAAATAATATCGTGACCATCTTGATATGCGGCGCCGGTTAGTTCTACCAATTCCTTCATTGGATCGGTTGACTCTTCCCGATAGCCAATCCTTCCACCAAATATCATAGGCCATTCTGCGTTTATCAGAGCATCTGCGGCAGCCTCAATCTGCTCTCTTGGGGCGGCGATTGGAGCAGCTGGACGATAACGAGGTAGTGACATATCAGGAGTTTTTATACCCGAGGGTATATCATCCTCTTGGATCTTGGCATCTATTGATACATATGTTGGAGAGCATGGCGCACTTGTGGCAATCCTTTGAGCGCGTGCCATTGAGTCCAAAATTGCTTGAAGCGTAACAGGCTCATCAGTCCATTTGGTCACATCCCTTACAATGTCACATTGCGCATTGGCCGTGTGCACCCAGTCTGTTTTTCTTCGATGCGCTGGGTCCATCGGACCTGAGCCTCCAAGCACAACTACAGGGGCTCGATCTGCCATAGCATTATAGAACGCCATGACAGCATGCTGGAGGCCGACCAGGTCATGCACAAAGGCCATTGCGGGTCGTCCGGTTGCCTTCCAGTACCCTTGAGCCATTGCGACGGCCATCTCCTCATGGGCCACAAGTATAATTTGAGGTTTATGATTTCGAGTATGGTTTACGAGACTGTCATGGACACCGCGAAAGGACGACCCTGGAGTTAAAAATAGATAATCATGTCCCATTTGGCCGATCAATTCAGCGATTAGATCAGAGCCAAATTCTGCCTTTGCCTGATTGTCTGGCAGGTTTATGGGGGCTTCTGACACAAATTCAGGAGCCGCGGGATAGTTATCATTTATTTTTTCGTTCATTTGCGATCATCCTCCCTTAAAAAATCTTGGCCATACTCTATCAGAGGGGAACTTTCTGCAATGGGTCGAGACGTCATCAAAAACCCATTCCTTAGAGCCATCGATTTACCTTAAAGAAAAATTGGACGGTTTAATTTTTGAGTTTTTACTTCAATGGGGACGTTGACGTGATTTCTTCCGAGTTTTAAATTTATAAAAAGGGAGACCAGGCCAGATTAACCGTCACCTCGTGATAAACGCAGCCAAATCTGCAGGCTGCAGCAATAAACAAACGGTCTGACAGGGTAACTTTATAAAATAATAATATGCTCAATACTCAACCATTTTGAGCGACACTAGGGAGTAGGGCGATGCCTAAAAAGGTGATTGAAAATTGCACGGTTTCGGATGCCTATCTAGCTGTTTTAGCGGATCGCGGTGTAGACTATCTTTTTGCAAATGCGGGTACAGATTTCGCACCTCTCATCGAGGCGCTGGCTAAGTCCCAGGCCCTTGGAACAAAACACCCAATTCCTATCACGTGTCCCCATGAAAATACGGCTCAACACATGGCAATTGGCTACTACCTTGTCACTGGAAGGCCTCAATTGACAATGATGCATGTCAATGTTGGGACGGCAAACGCGATGAATGGTCTTCTGAACGCATCTCGGGGTCAGGTGCCGATGATTTTTACTGCGGGTCGGACACCAACGAATGAAGACTCTTTAAAAGGGCACCGGTCTCTTGATATTCATTGGACTCAAGAGATGTTCGATCAAGGAGGTATGACCCGGGAAGCCGTAAAGTGGGACTACGAGCTTCGCAATGCGGAACAGGTCGAGACCGTTATTGATCGGATCTTAAGCGTCATCATGAGTGATCCTAAGGGACCAGCTTATCTCTCGCTTCCAAGAGAGGTATTGGCGATAGAGTTAGAGAAATTTGAGTATGAATCGCCGGGACGTATCCAGCCAGCGGCCCCTTCAATGCCAAATGAGGCTGCTCTGGATGAAGCGGCTTCGATACTCGCTGGAGCAGAAAATCCGGTGATTATTACCAATTGGGCAGGACGGAATCCCGGAGTGATGCCCGCGCTGCAGGCGCTTGTTGAAGAGTATGCAATTCCAGTCGTTGAGTATCGAAATCGATATGTCGCAATTCAGCGCCAGCACCCAATGTATGCTGGCGGTAATCCCAACCCTTATGTAGAGCGGGCCGACGCGATCCTTGTGGTAGATAGTGCCACGCCCTGGTTGCCTTCACAGGTGAAACCAGTTGAAGATTGCAAAGTTATCCATATGGCGCCTGATCCGCATTACTCGTATTTGCCGATAAGGGGGTTTAGAGCCGATATTGCTCTCGCGTGTGACTCTGCGATGGGCCTTTCTGCTCTTCATGAAGCAATGTCTGCGCATAAAAAGTCGGGTGATCAATATAGAGATAAAAGAAGGTCAGCAACCGAGGAGGAACATAACAAACTTGAGGAAGGATGGGCTAAAAAACTCGAGCAGGTCAAAGATGCAACGCCTCTGCACCCAGCCTTCATTTCTCATTGCATTTCTCAGATTGCTGATGCGGATACAATTTTTGCGAAAGAGTCTCAGTTACAGGTCCAATATTTAGATACCTCCAAGCCTGCAAAGATCCTCAACGCGGGTGCTTCCTCTGGCTTAGGTCATGGCATGGGTGTTGCTTTGGGTGCTAAGCTCGCTGATAGAGAAAAATTAGTGATCGGGACACATGGGGATGGATCCTATATGTTTAATTGCCCGATCTCTGCGCATTATGTATCGGCCGAACAAGAGCTTCCAATTCTCACCATTGTCTTCAATAATCAGAAATGGCAAGCGGTGAGAGGTTCAGCTCTCTCCCTTAATCCTGATGGTTATGCGGCAAAGGCAAATCAGCCACCATTGATGTATTTTACAGTGGATCAGCATTACGAAAGAGCCGTTGAAGTCTCAGGTGGCTATGGGGAACAAGTGAATGATCCTAAAGATATGATGCCAGCTCTTGAGAGGGCCTTGAAAGCCGTGACGGTCGAAAAAAGGCAGGCATTGCTGAACGTTACTGCTTCCGATCCCACATAGTTTGAAAGATGATCTAGGCAACTACAATGCGGCAGGTACCCCTCGAAAATGTTCGATCTCTTCAGCAGATAGCAGTGATTGCGCGCCGAAATCTGACGCAAAATGTGTGGGATTATCTGATGGGTGGTTCTGAGTCTGAAACCACTTTAAAGCGTAATCGCCTTAGTTTTGATTGTTGGGGATTGCGGCCAAGAATTCTGAGGAGTGTTGCTGAGGTAGATCCGAGCACCAATCTTTTTGGGCAAACCCATTCGGCTGCCTGTAATGTTGGCTCCTATCGGCAGTCTACAAGAGCTTCATCCGGATGCAGCGTTGGCGACAGCGCAGGCAGCAGCAGAAGTGGGAACAATAAGTTTTATGAGCTCGGTGACACAACCGTCATTAGAGAAGGTTGCCGCTGCAACAAGTGCTCCGAAGGTATATCAACAATATATAAGGGGAGATGACGAGTGGTTGGATGGAGAAGTGCAACGAGCTATCAATGCGGGGTTTGATTTCTTTTGCCTGACGGTCGATACCGCTCTTTACAGTCGGAGAGAGAGAGATTTAATAAAGCGTTGGGCACCTGCATCTCGCTTAACGAGTGTAGACGGATTCCGATGGCAGTCGGCCTTTACCTGGGAAAATGTTAAACGTTTTAAAGATAAGCATGAAATACCTCTCATTATAAAAGGTATCGGGTGCGCTGAAGATGCCAGTTTGGCCGTTGAACATGGTGCTGCTTGTATTTACGTTTCAAACCACGGTGGACGTCAGCTCGATCATGGGCGTGGTTCTATTGAAGTCTTGCCGGAGGTTGCAAAAGAGGTCAGTGGAAAAGCTGATATTCTGATGGATGGTGGGATTATGCGTGGCACTGATGTCGTTAAAGCAATCGCACTTGGCGCGACAGCGGTATGTATTGGAAAACTTCAAGGCCTTGGTCTAGGGGCAGGGGGTAAGGATGGCCTCGTCACGATGCTGAGGCTTCTTGAAGATGAAATTAGAACAACGATGCAGCTTACTGGTCTGCACAATTTTAGAGAATGCGATGGGAGTTTTGTCGAACCGGCAGAGCCGGTGGCAAGTCCCCATCAGATTAGTCCCTATACACATATAGATTTACCCGAACCGGAGTATGGAAGATGACAGAGCATCTAAAACAATTTGATAGGCCTCAGAACCTTGGAAACCCCCAATTGGGTTGGGCAAGTGATGTTGCAGCAGAAATGATGCGACGATGTGGAATTAAATATGTGTCATTGAATCCCGGGGCAAGTTACCGGGGTGTCCATGACTCGATCGTAAATTACTTGGGGAATGAAGAGCCTCAGATGCTGATCTGCCTTCATGAGGATCATGCTGTTCATGTTGCGCAGGGTTATGCGAAGTTAACCGGAGAACCGATGGGTTGCTTCTTGCACTCAAATGTTGGTCTGATGCATGGGCTTATGGGTATTTTTAATGCTTGGTGTTATCGAGCACCAATGCTTGTTATGGGGGCGACAGGTCCTGTTGATGCTCCTCTAAGGCGACCCTGGATAGACTGGATCCATACAGCAAAGGATCAAGGAGCCTTATTGCGATACATGGTCAAGTGGGATGATGAACCACGTTCTGCCGGCGCCATAGTGGAGTCGATGGCGCGTGCTAATCAGATTATTCGATCAGAACCTACTGGCCCTGCTTACATTTGCTTTGATGCAGGGCTTCAAGAGTCAGCATTGGAAGAAGAAATTGAGATGCCTGATATTGCCAATTATCAGCCATCGGATCCCCCTCGTGCGTCATCTCAAGCGGTTAAAGAGGCGGCCGACTTGCTTTTAAGCGCAAAGAATCCGCTTTTCATGCTTGGTCGGATGGCTAGAACCGAAGAGGCGTGGAATCGCAGAGTGGAACTGGCTGAGCTAGTTGGTGCTGGGGTGTTAACAAACCTCCGCAATCCTGCCTGTTTTCCATCAAATCATGCACTGCACATTGGTAGGCCGGCTGGTAGGCTCGCGGGTTCAGCTGTAGATGCAATTAAAGACTCTGACGTCATTCTTTCTTTGAATTGGTTAGATTTTGGTGGCACGCAGCGTTTAATGAGCGGGCGTGGTGGTATGAATGCTAAGTGTATTCACGTTACTTTAGAACAATATCTCCATAATGGTTTCGGAATGGAACTTTTTGAGCTTCCAAAAACAGACCTGAATATCAATGCTGATCAAGATGCTTTTGTCGAACAACTTTTGGCAGAGGTGACTAGCAGGCTTAACGGACAATCGAAATGGGATGGTCAGGCCAAAGGGCCGCAAGCGCCAGAAATAGAGCCCATTGCCGACAGAGATAGTGAAGGGATTATACTGCCAGCCGATATTGTTACTGCGCTCGCAGAAGTACAGGGAAGTCGGAAGATCAGCTTAAACCGAGTAAGTTCTGGCGGGGTTGGTCCTACTTATCAATTTACCCACCCGTGGTCTTACCTTGGTCATGATGGCGGAGGGGGACTTGCATCAGGTCCCGGCACCTCGGTCGGGGCGGCGTTAGCAGTCGCTGATACCGACTGGTTGGCGGTCTCGGTCTTAGGAGATGGTGATTTTATGCAAGGCAACACAGCTCTGTGGACTGCGGCTAAATATCGGATACCCATGCTTGTTATTATCTCTAACAACCGATCGAATTTTAATGATGAGCTTCACCAAGAGACTGTTGCAAAAGATCGCGATCGCCCAGTTGAAAATCGTTGGATAGGAATGCGTATCTCTGAGCCAGATATCGACCTTTCCTCTCTGGCAGAGTCACTCGGGTTTGAGAGTGCGGGAGGCCCTGTTACCAAGATGGGTGATCTTTTACCCGCAATTGAAAACGGGCTTAAGGCCGTAGAAGCAGGTAAATGCCACTTTATAGATATTCATGTTGATACCGGATATGCCGAACCGCCTCTTATGCGTGGTGGTTCAAAGGGTGAATAATTAGGCCGATAGATAAGGAGTTATACCAATGAGTGATTTGACCAAATTCGACCGGCCTCAAAATGTCGGGAATCCTGTTATGGGTTGGGCCAGCGACGTGGCGGCAGAAATGCTTCGTCGAATGGGTATCAAGTATTTATCCATGAACCCGGGCGCAAGTTATCGTGGTTTTCATGATTCAATAGTCAATTACCTAGATAACAAAGATCCGCAAATGATTCTTTGTTTGCATGAAGACCATGCGGTTCATATAGCCCAAGGTTACGCTAAAGCCACTGACGAGCCTATGGGTTGCATCTTGCATTCGAATGTTGGACTGATGCATGGAACCATGGGAATTTTTAATGCCTGGTGCAATAGAGTGCCTATGGTAATCATGGGCGCCACTGGTCCGGTGGATGCGCCAAAACGTCGGCCATGGATTGACTGGATTCACACTGAAAAGGATCAGGGAGCGATCATCAGAAACTTCGTCAAGTATGATGATGAGCCGCGATCTGCTCAGGCACTTGCCGAGACAATGGTGAGGGTCAACAAAACGATCCGAACTGAGCCGACAGCCCCTGCTTACGTTTGTCTCGATGCAGGTCTGCAAGAAAGCGCAATCGATCCAGATATGAAATTGCCAGATGTTACACGTTTTCTCCCTCCAGCACCGACGCCTGCGCCTCAGGCGGCAATCGATGAGGCCGTGAACTTGCTTGCTAATGCAAAGAGCCCGGTGATTATGGCAGGCAGGGTCAAGAGGTCCGAGAAAGGTTGGGCTGACCGGGTCAAATTAGCAGAGATGCTTGGAGCAGGCGTGGTCACCGATATGAAACCTGGGGTAGCTTTTCCGACAGATCATCCTCTAAGCCTTGCCCCTCCGAGCAATCGTCCCCGAGAAGAGGCTGTTGCGGGCATGAAGGAAGCCGATGTAATCTTGGATCTTAATTGGATTGATTTGGCCGGCACTTTCAAGCTCGTTTTTGGTCGCGAGGAAATTAACGCAAAAGTTATACATGTCTCCATGGATTCATTGATCCATAATGGTTGGTCTTCGGACCACATGGGCATGCCACTTGGTGATATCACTATGCTTGCTCAGACTGAAGCGGTCGTCGAGCAGCTGCTCGAAGGTCTGGAGAAAAAACTTGGTGGTAAGTCTAAATGGGATGGCCAAAATAAGGGGCGCACTTCTGACGTTGATACGACATATGCGGACCTTAGGGCGGATGATCCTATTTCAGTGGAAGCTCTTACCCTCTGCGTTGATGAAGCGAGGCGTAAGCTCAACCGAAAATTTACTCTTGCAAATGTCACAATTGGCTGGGCCGCTGATGGTTACCACTGGACTCATCCTCTTGATTATTTAGGTAATGATGGCGGCGGTGGTTTGGCATCGGGGCCTGCGACTACCATCGGTGCTGCTCTTGCATTGAAAGATACCGACCGAACGGTAATCGGAGTTTTAGGAGACGGTGATACGATGCAAGGAGCTAGTTGTTTATGGACAGCTGCTCATTATGAAATCCCGGTTCTGTTTCTTATTTCTAATAATCGGTCAAACTTTAATGATGAAATTCATCAAGAAACAGTGGCTAGAATGCGCGATCGGCCGGTTGAAAATCGATGGATCGGACAAAGAATTGATGATCCTGAGGTGAAGATTGAGAAATACGCATCTTCACTGGGAGTAGGTTCCACGGGACCCGTGGAAACTGTCGGCGATCTTTTGCCTGCCATTGAAGAGGCTCTCAAGGTAGTCGATAGCGGCAAACCCTATTTACTAAACGTACATGTTGAAAAGGGTTACGCAACACCTCCTCCCGCGCGGGAGGCATAATCTATCAATTTAAATTATTCGATAGAAAATCAGTGTTTTGAATAAATACCCGGGTCAAACTCCCGGGTATTTTTTTTAAGAAAATGATACTTTAATAATAAAGAACAGGGCAGATTGCAAAATTTTACGTGTTTCTGTGGACGAAAGGGAGGAAATAGTCGATGGCAAAACTTCGACACATTGCATTAAGCGTTAGCGATCTTCAGAAGAGTGCTAAGTTTTATGAGGAAGCTTTCGGTATGGAGCGTGTCCGCGAATCTAATGTTGCTGTGATGTTATCTGATGGTGTTGTTTCTTTGGCTCTTCTAAGCCTCGAAAAAAACGATAATGCTCCAGACGAGCGCGGTCCGTCCTATCGAGGGTTACACCATATGGGTTTTTTGGTCGATGATGTGCCGGAGAGCTCTCAAAAGGTTGAGGCCGCTGGGGGCAGGTATCATGGACAGATACTGAATGTTGGAGCTGGGGCGGATTTTGAGAGGAAGTATAGAGATCCTGATGGGGTCGTTATTGATGTGACTTCCCCTGAGCACGCCACCTCGTCGTGGCGCGTCCCAGTGGACTAGTAAAATTATATTTATTTGTTTGGGGCTTTAGGCAATGCCGACTAGGTCAGCATTGCTTTGCCTTTTCCGCGACGGCAAACGGTATCGACCAAAGCCGGTTTTCCCTTTTTAACCTGTTCGATAGCGCGTTTGACAGCCCCTTGAACGTCATCACCGTTCTCAATTGGTCCTTCTGCCCACCAACCTTGGGCGCGAGCTAATCCCGAAAAATCAGGGTCGGGATCGAGAAGGTCCATTCCAATGTAAGCACGCGATGGATCAGTCCCGCGGTTATTGGCGATGACAATTTGGTGATTCCAATCATTATAATATGCCCGGTTGTTATACATAACGATCAGCATTGGGATTTCGTATTTTGCAGCCATCCAAAGCGCACCGGCATCAAACATCAAATCGCCATCGGGTTGCAGGTCAATACAAAGGCGACCGGTTCCTTTATTTGCTAATGCCACTCCCAGGGATGTTCCAATCTGAGTTCCTGTTCCTAACTCTCTTCCGCCATGACAATATGGGCGATCAAAGTCCCATAGACGACGAGCTGCGTCATGCATTGTGCCCGCCGTTAATACCCAATCTTCGTCTTTGATTACTTCCCAAATTTCTAGGGCCAGTCTTCCAACGGTCATGGGTTGAGAATCCCAGTCTTCTTCGGCTTCTTTTTTCCATTGTGCCCGAAGAGCATGGTGCTTTTGACCTATTAATTCAGTGCGATTGGCAATTTTCTCTGCCAGCCCTTCCGTTTTAGCAATCCGCTCTTTCAGGAGGTCTGTTAACATAGGAGAAGCGGTAACAACGTCGGCGGTCATCCTGACATCAGGATAGAGTGTCCGGGAGTAGTCCATGGACCATTTGGAGATCTCTTGATCAGTCCATCCGATGTCTATCCATTTTGCATCTGGATTTACGCTTGGTTTTACCGTTCGTGTTGATATGTCTCTTACATGTGTATGCTTTTCAAAATCTGCGACATCTAACAATAAGACTGCATCCACGCCCTCATAGCACGCCTGTTGGTCCATTGAGAGGTTTAAGGGATGGTTACCAGGGAAGTTCAGTCTGGAATTTACGTCCCATACGCTAGCGCCCAAAGTTTCTGCTAGGTTCACTACATGATCCCAGCCATGAGGGGGACGAGCTGCAAAATCTGCTACGATAGCCGGGCGTTCCGCGGCTGCGAGGATATCGGCGGCTTCTTTCAAAGCTTGAGGATCTGGTGCTGCCTGCGCAGGAACACGAACGCCATCCTCGGGCGGCATTGCTATCTCGTGTTCAAGCTCCGCCTCCTGCAGGCCAGCGTCGTAACACATGTAAATTGGTCCTTGACGTCCAGTCATCATGACAGAATACGCCCTCGCAAAACTGTCTGGAACGTAATCTACAGTTGCAGGTTGGGCATCCCATTTGACGTAATCCCGTATAACCTGTCCTTGGACATTCGCTGAATGGATCCAATCAATGAAAGGTCGCCTTTTGGGCTCAGCGATGGGACCCGTGGCTCCGATAATGAAAACTGGTGCTCTGTCGAGATATGCGTAATAGACTCCCATCGGCGCATGTAACAGTCCCACCAAATTATGGACAATTGCGATCATCGGCTTTCCTGAGTGGCGGGCATAGCCGTGTGCCATTTGCACGGCGATTTTTTCATGGGTGCAAAGCATCATTGGTGGGTCGTTTTCACCGTAATTGACAAGACTGTCATGAAGACCCCGATAACTAGCGCCTGGGTTGAGGGCAATATGTTCGAAACCATATTGTTTAATCAGATCGACAATGACGTCTGATTGATATTTTGTATTCGATTTCTTAATGCCGCTCATAATTATTCCTGACTGTTTGTTTTGAATGCTCCAATTTAGCAGGCACTCGTCTGAGAGCAAAGGGTCAGATACCAGTTGACCCTCCGCAATTAGGTAAATTGCTTCTCCTAACCCAACAAAATTTCTTTTTTATTCAAACTGACTTTGCACAAAATTTTAATACTAAGCATCTATTAAGCGGCCTCGCCACGACGCCAAGTAATGATATCGACCAATGCGGGCTTTCCAGATTTTACGACTTTTAAGGCCTCCCTAACGGCAGGTTGAATATCAGCTGGGTTCATAATCGGGCCCTCTGCCCACCAATCCATGCCCCGAGCAATATGCGCAAAATCTGGAGCTGGCCCCTCGAGATCCATCCCTATGTAGGCTCGGTCTGGATCTGTGCCCCGCTTATTTGCGACCGAGATTTGGTGAGCCCAGTCGTTATAATACGCTCGATTATTGTACATTAGGCAGAGCATTGGTATTTCATATTTTGCGGCAATCCAAAGGCCACCAAGATCGAACATAAGGTCACCATCAGGTTGCAAGTTTACGACAACTTTGTCGGTGTCTTTGTAAGCCAGCGCCACCCCTAATGACATACCAAATTGAGTAGCGGTTCCAAGTTCTCTGCCGGGATGCCGATAGGGCTTATCAAAATCCCATATCTTTCTTACCCAGTCTTTAAGTGTTCCAGCGGACAGCACCCAGTCCTCATCCTTGATTACTTCCCAGATTTCAGCTGCCATCCTGGATTCATGCATGGGATCGTGATCCCAAAATTTCTTTACATCATCCTGCCATTTTGACCACTGTGAATTATGCTTGCTCCTTATCAATTCAGTTCGCTGTGCGATTTTTTTCTGTAATTCTTGATCTTCTGTAATTTTCTCTTTGCAAGCTTGCGTTAGCGCAGGAATTGCATTCGCAGTGTCTGAAAGGATACGCATATCCCAATTATGATGCTTGTTGTAGTCAGTCGCCCATTTGCTAATTTCGATGTCAGCAAAACCAATGTCGATCCATTTGCAATCCGATGTCGTTATCGCTTCTACCTGGCGGGTTTCCCAGTTGGGTTTGTGCGATCCTCTTGTCCAGTCGACGACATCCAACGCGCAGACCAGGTCTGCGCCTTTAAAGGCATCGGCGTGCATTGAGACGCTTAATGGGTGTTTGTTTGGAAAGCCCAATCTTTTATTTATATCAAAAACGCCGCACCCAAGGGTTTCTGCCAACTCAACGGTATCATCGAAACCTATCGGGGCTCTCGCCGCATATTCGGTCAATAAAATAGGATAATCTGCAGCGAGAAGCATGTTAGCGGCATCGTCAATCAATTTCGGATCTGCAGCTAATCTGGGGGGCACTTTGACGGCCCCAGGGGGTGGGATGTCGATCTTATCTTCTAATTCTGCTTCCTGTAACCCGGCATCGTAAACCATGTAAACAGGACCCTGAGGTTCAGTCATCATGATAGAGTATGCCCTAGCAAAGCTATCTGGGACTCCATGTATCGTGCCCGGTTGGTAGTCCCATTTCGTATAGTCGCGGATTGCGGATCCCTGAGCAAATGCCGTGTGGATCCAGTCAATGAAGGGACGTCTCAGTTTCTCGTCCATAGGGCCGGTAGCACCCATTAGAAACACTGGACATCTGTCAATGTATGCGTAATAGACGGCTAAGGGAGCATGCAATAATCCGACCACATTATGCACGATTGCCGGCATTGGTTTTCCTGTAGCTTTGGCATAGCCATGGGCAATTTGAACAGCCAATTTTTCATGATTACAGAGGATCATGGGTGGGTCATCCTCCCCATAATTTACAAGGCTGTCATGAAGTCCTCGATAACTGGCGCCGGGATTAAGAGGGATAGCTGGAAAATCATAGGCTTTGATCAGATCAACGATAATATCTGATTGGTAGCGCGTGTTAGCTTTTCGAATGAATTTTTCTTCGGACATTTACTTCCCCGTAATTTATGGCGGACTTTCTGCTTTTGATTCTAGCAAGCAAACTTTCAAACATCCAACTTGTATAGGGTTTTTTTACGCCTTTGTACAAATCATCCGCTAAGGCTTATATAAAGGCAAATAAGTTTTATGCACGGAGGCTACTCTAAAATGGTTCAAAAATTCGGTATTGGTCAGCCGGTTCCTCGCTATGAAGACCCTCGATTATTGACGGGTGGTGGCAAATATATGGATGACAACAGCTTACCCCGGCAGGCTCGTGGCTACATTTTACGGTCTCCATTTGCGCACGCTCGGATTCGTTCAATTGATATTTCCGCAGCTAAGTCTGCTTCGGGTGTTATCGATGTGCTCACGGGGCAGGATTACGTTGAAGATGGGTTCGGCGAACTAGAGTGCACGCCCAAGCGGAAGCGTCGGGACGGGCAACCCATGTATGAGCCAGTGAGGCGAGTTCTCGTTCTTGATGAAGTGAAAATGGTGGGGGACTATGTTGCGCTAGTTATCGCAGAGACCATCGAGCAAGCTAAAGACGCCGCGGAGCTAATTGAAGTAGATTACGAACCTTTGCCCTCTGTATCTAATCCATATGAAGCGGCTAAACCTGGGGCGCCAAAAGTTTGGGAAGAAAGCCAGGACAATATCTGTTTTGTGCATCTCGTGGGTGATAAGCAAGCTACTGATGCTGCGATGGCTAGTGCAGCTCACATTGTAAAAGGTCGTCTTCCCGTTAATCGCAGCGCTCACGCTACCATGGAACCCAGAGGGGCAATTGGAGATTATGACTCCGCTCGTGATTTCTGGACCCTTTACACGGCAGTGCATTATCCGTGGCAGGTTCGCGAAGAATTGTGCAATAAAATTTTCCGAATTCCGGAGAGCAAAATGCGGGTGGTTTGCGGAGACATGGGAGGGAGTTTCGGCCTACGGGGAGGAACATACCAAGAAGTAGTTCTCGTATTATGGGCGTCCAAGCGTGTTGGCAGGCCCGTTAAGTGGGTCTGTGAACGCTCTGAAGGCTTTATGAGTGACCATCATGGGCGAGATGTGCATTGGGAGGGTGAAATCGCCCTTGATGAAAATTTTAAGTTTTTAGCTGTTCGCGCTCAAAGTTGGACGAATGTGGGCGCTTATCTTGCGTCAAAGGGAACCCTGCCTCCGGTTGCTAATTTGGGTACAATGGCTGGAACTTACCATATTCCTGCCATGCATTGCGATGTGTCAGGAGTTTACACAAATACAAATCCAATTTGTCCATTTAGGGGTAATGGGAGGCCTGAGGCGTCGTATGTTATTGAACGTCTGATAGATCTAGCTGCAGACAAACTAAAGATTGATCCTGCAGAGCTAAGAAGGCGCAACCAGATACCAGCCGACGCCATTCCATATAAAACGGCATTGGTATTCACATATGACAGCGGAAATTTTGGAGATAATCTCGAAAAAGCTCTCGTAATGGCGGATTACGAGGGTTTTGAAGGCCGAAAAAAAGACTCGGAAACCCGCGGAAAATTGAGAGGTTTAGGAGTTTCTAATTCGATTGAACGAGCCGCAGGTCCAAGCCTTGAGCAGGTCCAGATTAGTTTCGATACCTCTGGTACTGTTCGCCTCAATGCGGGTACCAGTCAACAGGGTCAAGGACATGAGACTATCTTCAAGCAAATAATGAACGAAACTCTGGGGCTTGATCCCGAACTCATTACATTTGCTGAAGGAGACACAAACCTCTTGGCCTTTGGTGGTGGCACTGGCGGGTCGAGGTCTGCAACGATCGGTGGAAGCGCTGTGCTTAAATGTGCAGAAAAAATCATTGAGAAAGCGACCAAAATAGCTGCACATCAGCTGGAAGCGGCCGAAGCGGACATTGAGTTTGATGACGGAGCATTTTCGGTAGTCGGCACTGATAAGAAAGTTAGTTTGATAGATGTAGCGAAAGCATCCTACAAACCAGGAGCACTTCCGGCTGATATCGAGCCCGGACTGGACGCAGTTTACGTGTTCGAGGCGAAAGCTGAAAACTTTCCGAATGGCTGTCACATTTGCGAGGTAGAGATAGATGAAGATACAGGGGTGGTCGACATTGTGAGTTACAACGTAGTGGATGATGTTGGTACCGTGTTGAACCCGCTCACCTTAAAAGGTCAAATTCAGGGTGGTGTTGTCCACGGTGTCGGGCAAGCTCTTCTGGAAGAGATTGTGTTCGATCCGGCCAGTGGACAGCTAATTTCCGGTTCTTTTATGGATTACGCGATGCCGCGCGCTGATAACCTCTCTTATATTGATGTTCAATCAAACCCGTGTCCAACTGCTACAAATCCTTTGGGTGTTAAAGGAGCAGGTGAAGCAGGCACTGTCGGTGCGGTGCCGGCTGTTATGAATGCGGTGGTAGACGCTTTGTCAGTATTTGGCATTAATCACATAGACATGCCAGCAACACCGGCAAGGATATGGGACGCAATTCAGAAGGCAAAATCACAAGCAGCCTAAATTTTGATGCTTATGATTGATAAGCCGGTCTGTCTGACGGATAGGCTCGGTGCTCTGCATGGTTCTCTGGTTATACCGGGTAATAATGCCCGGGGTGACGCGATCTTGATTTGGTCGGGAACAGGGCCAACTGACAGGGACGGTAACGGACCTAGTCTGCACAACAATAGCATCAAGATGTTAGCACATGCCTTAGGCGAGGAGGGCTTTTATGTCTTACGCACTGATAAACGTGGAATAGCGGAGAGTAAATCAGCTCTGGAAGACGAGGCTCAAATAACCTTCGAGACCTTTGTCGAAGATTGTTGTGGTTGGGCTCGATACCTGAAGAATGAGGTAAATCCAAATAAAATTTATTTAATAGGGCACAGTGAGGGAGTCCTCGTAGTGACACTTGCAGCCCAGAAAATGAAATTTGATGCTTTGGTTCTGCTCGCTGGTATTGGTCTGAAACCTGCAGAGCTTCTGCGGAGGCAGTTAGGAGGCGACCAAATAAACCTAACCGCAGATGATTTAAAAAAAACTTTTGAGATAATTTCATCTCTCGAAAACGGGAAAAAAATTGAAAATATTGAACAGGATTTGATGGAGCAATTTCGACCATCAGTGCAGCCCTACCTAATATCCTGGTTTAAATACGATCCAGCTCTGGAGCTCTCAAAGATTGAAATACCAACCTTAGTTATTCATGGCACCCAGGACTTACAGGTCTCTGGAGAAAATGCAGAGAGGCTGGCCGCAGCAAAAACTGATGCGGAATTGTTTTGGATCCCTAACATGAACCACGTGCTAAAGCACGCGAGCAAGGATCCTCGTCAAAATTATGGGACTTATAATAAACCATTATTGCCTTTGGCTGATGGGCTATTACCGAAAATCTCACAATTTTTGAAAAAAGACTAAATTAAGCCTCCATACGACCTCTGCAACTTGCCCAATTTGTAATTCTACGCGATCGGGTTAGGGCCCAAATGGGGAAAAGCGGAATGTTCATGAGGTAAACGCACCGGCATCGTCTCCGTAATATATTCGGGCGAAAGCTGATTTAGAGAGGTAACACCAAGAAGCCCCATGGTAGTGGTGATTTCTTGCTCTAAAAGTTCAAGGCACTTCACCAGACCTGCTGATGCGCCTGCTCCTAATGCCCACGCTTGGAGACGGCCTATAGCGACATAATTTGCACCCATAGCTAGGGCTTTCACGATGTCTGTACCTCTCGTAAAGCCTCCGTCAATAATGACCTTGGCCTTGCCATCTACAGCAGCAACAATTTCGGGTAGTGTTTGAATGTTTCCGAGCACATGATCAAGCTGCCGGCCCCCGTGATTTGATATATAAATCGCGTCCACGCCGTGCTCTACAGCCAAGGCGGCATCCTCTGCGGTCATTATTCCTTTTACGATAAAAGGCCGATCACCAATCGCATCTTGAACCATTTTGACGGTATCCCAGGTGATCTTTTTTTGCCAATCTCTTGCTGGGACACGACGTAATGCCAGTTGCGAGGGGTTAAGTCGTTCCCTGTTCCCGTAAAATGCTGAGTCTACGGTTAGAGTGACGGAGTGATAGTTTGCTTTGACGATCCGTTTTGCGAGATCCTTTATCCAATTATCGTCACCTCGAACGTAAATTTGAAAACTTTTTGGGTGTGGGCTGTTTTCTGCTACTTCTTCCAGGCCAGGCTCGGTTACTGTTGATAGAAAGTTAACCGTGCCAAATTCTTCTGAGGCGTCATCAACGTCAATAGATCCTTTCGGGGAAAATCTGTGCAGGCTTCCCATCGGTGCCATGAGAACAGGCATACGGAGCTTATGGCCGAAAAAATCTGTAGAAAGATCAATTTCACTGACATCTCTGCAAATACGAGGCCTAAATGCAAGGGAGTCCAATGCCATTCGATTTCGTCGAAGTGAAGTCTCACTCTCGGCTGCACCACATACGTAATCCCAATTATCTTGATCCATGTTGCGGCGAGCCATGAGGATCATATCGTGCATCGTAAGAAATTCTGCGTGTGTGCTCATTAGGAAACCTCGTTAGAAGTGGGTTGAGAATTACTTAAGCTGTCCGCCGGGTAAGTGAGGGAAAGCACTCATCTCGTGACTAAGCCCTACCGGTCGAGCTTTTGCAAGGTATGAAGGATTAAGTTCATCCAGAGAACTAACTCCCAAAAGACCCATGGCAATTTCAATTTCTGTGCGCAATATATCAAGGCAGTTCATAAGCCCTTTCTGTCCTCCGGCGGCGAGGGCAAATGCTTGCAATTTGCCGATGCCGACGGCTCGAGCTCCCAAAGCAATCGCTTTAACAATATCCGTTCCGCGCATAAAGCCTCCATCAACGTATACTTCAGCTTTACCATTTACCGCTTCGACAATGTCTGGGAGAACGCCGATGCTTCCTCGATCGTGATCTAATTGTCTGCCGCCGTGGTTCGATACATATATCGCGCTGGCTCCATGCTCGACGGCCATCAAGGCATCCTCAACTGTACCAACGCCTTTGATGATCATTGGGCCACCCCAAATTTTTACCATCTCATCCCAAATATCCCAGCTTAGACCAGCGAGATATTCCCGTCCCACTGAATTTCTGCGTGTCGGTGGTTCCCATCCATTGAGTTTTTGTCTCTCTCGATTACTGTAAACACACGTATCGACGGTCACCACGAGAGCTTTGAAATTGTGGTCTTTTGCTCTGCCCAGTAAGTCTTTTATCCACTCAATACCGCCGCGCACATAGATCTGATAAAACTTGGGGTGCAGCGTATTCAGGCCGATTTCTTCGAGGCTCGGTTCGGTGTGTCCACTCTGGATGTTGATTAAGCCAAGTTCCTCTGCTGCATCGTCACAGCACAGAGAGCCTCCCGGTGTAACTATTTGTAAAGAAGCAACAGGCGCCAAAAATACGGGCAGCGAGGACGAATGGCCAAGTATTGTAGTAGATAAATCTATATCGGAGACATCCCTTAGAACTCTCGGGATAAACGCTAAAGAATCCAGGGCTTGGCGATTTCTCCGCATCGAGGTCTCTGTCTCACTGCCACCAGCAAGATAATCCCAAACAGGGCCAGTGGCCTTTCGCCGAGCTCGCACGATTATTTCGTGATTTGTTTGAAATTCCCAGTCCATCTATCTCACCGTAGGGTTTCTCTCGAAGTAGTAAAAATAGTAATGCGGGTCACTTCACTTGTCACCTGAGATGCCTCAGGCTTAAAATGAAAAAATCTTGAAAAGCCATGACTAAATAGGGCATTTGAATTTATAGTTTACGGTGATCACTGTCTTGTGACTTTTTGATTTTCTCCATTCCGAGCGGCGGGAACAGATTTTAATTGGTTTGAGAAATTTTTAGACATGCAACTAAAATCAAAAATGAAGGTCAAACAATCAGCTTTCCCGGGTGTTCCGGTCGTCGATCCAGCAGCTTGGTCTGCGAGAGATTTAGAAGCAGACAAAGATTGGGTTTATCCGCTGCTCGATTCAGAAATTGCGGAACTAGACGCGGCTGTCAAAAAACTTGAGGGAAATGATGTTTCTCTCTTAGACATTAGGCCTGAACTTTACGAAATGCCGAGCTTAAGTCCGAGGCTCATGAACATAAGACAGGACATTATTGAAGGAAGAGGTCTCGCTCTGATAAGAGGAGTTCCTGTGGCTGATTATAGCAGATTACAATCAGCGATCGCCTTTTGGATTATAGGACAACATATCGGCGAGCCTGTATCGCAAAATGCTAAAGGTCACCTTCTTGGACATGTCGCCGACTTAGGTGGGACAACACTCAAAAACCCGACCAATCGAGGCTATCAAACACACGAGACGTTGCCGTATCACTGTGATAGTTGCGATGTTGTAGGGCTTTTATGTCTGCATCCAGCGAAAACCGGAGGCGAATCTCTCGTTACAAGTTCAATTCATTTGTATAATGAGATGCTTGAGCGAGCACCTGATTTGGCTGAGGAATTAACGAAGCCCATTTTTAGAGATCGAAGGAATGAGATTCCTGAGGGCAAAGATCCGTGGTTTATTTTACCTGTTTTCAATTTCTCCGAAGGCTATCTGAGTGTAAGTTGGCAGGGCGGTTACATTCGCTCGGCTCAAAGGTTCGAGGAATTACCCAGGCATTCCAAAAAGTTGGTTGAGGCAATTGAAATGTTCACCAAATTAGCCAATGAGCTCGCCTATGGAATGGATTTTAGACAGGGTGATATACAATTTTTACATAATCATGTGACCGTTCATTCTAGAACAGAATTTGAGGATTATGCGGAGCCGGAACGGCGACGAAATTTGTTGAGATTTTGGTTGTCTACGCCCGGTGGCAGGCCACTCACACGGGCTTATTTCGATCGATACGGACATCTAGGACCGGATGATCGCCCGTCTGGTGGGGTGATAGTGCCTGGCACAAATTTCTCAACACCGCTCTATCCTGAGTGACTTTTCGGGAGTAGGATACTATCTGAAAGTTTACCCATTATTTAAAAACTGCCCATTATTCGACTGAAGGGAGAATTAAAATGGATTTACCGACAAGCGATCGCTATCATAAAATGAGCATTGATAGCTTCAATACAGAGCAATTGCTTACCAACGCAACGCGTCAAGCTGAAGCCCGCAATTATCACGATTTTCCAATTGTTGACTCAGACGCTCACCAGTATGAAAGCGAGTCCATCCAAGAAATCATAGATTACATCGAAGATGATGTTCTGCATCAGTTGGTTTCCGCAGCTCCCGGCATCATGTCTCGCGGCCGAGGTGGTTATCAACCCATCGGGGGGCGGGTAACCCGTTATCCACTTAGGAAAATAGAGGAGACACCTGCTGACGGCGTGCACAGAGATATCCATTTATCTCGTCGGTTTATGGATGCAATAGGGATAGATTATATCGGATTGTTCCCGACTGGGATGCTCTCTGTGGGGTTAATGCCGCAGAAAGAAATCGAGGTAGCCTATGCTCGAGCTTACATGCGATGGATGACAGAGAAAATTCTCCCTCATGATCCGCGCGTAAAAGGGTATGTTTACCTGCCATTTAATACACCAGATGAAGCCTATAAGATGCTTGTCGATTTTGGAGACAAGCCTGGCATTATCGGGGCGCTTGTAACGAGCCCAAGATATGCTCCCATTCACGATAATGCGTATATGAAAACCTACGCGCTGTGTGAAGAAATGGGTCTTCCTCTTACATTCCATTCAGGATTGAACTGGAATGACCCGCTGATGTCAGTGACCAATCGGTTTATTTCTGCACATGCTCTTGGGTTCACTTTGTACAATGTAATCCATATGTGCAACTGGGTTACAAACGGGCTTAATGAGCGGTTCCCCAAATTGGACGTGATTTGGACTGAATCTGGTCTTGCTTGGGTTCCATGGCTCGGTCAAAGGTTGGATAATGACTATAAGATGCGGAGCAGTGAGTGTCCTTCGTTGAAAAAGTTACCAAGCGATTACATGCGCGACATGTATTACACTAGCCAACCAATGGAGATTCCAAACGATCTCTCGCTGTTAGAAGCGACCTTTAAGTTCATCAATGCAGAAACTCAGTTGCTTTATGCGTCAGACTATCCCCATTGGGATATGGATTTACCAAGCACCATTTACGACCTGCCGTTCTTAGATGAGGCAGCAAAGCGTAATATTTTGGGTGGGAACGCGATTAAGGTATTCAACATGGACGTATCTGATCGTTATCCCGATTATCACAAGGCGGCATAACGATTGCTCAAGAAAGAGGTTGGCTTTAGCTAGCCTCTTTTTTTTCAGACGGTTAAGACGGCCTTAATCAAGGCGATATTTTTAGGTACCAGAAAGGCATTGGAAAATGGCGAAAGAATTACTTGTCGGCAAAACCTCCGAATTTGAGGATGGTGGCAAAAAGATCATACCAAATGGCAAAAGTGAAATTGGTGTTTACCTTATTAAGGGCGAATGGTTTGCGTATCAAAACCTTTGTCCCCATCAAGGTGGTCCCGCCTGTGAAGGTCTTCTGATGGCAAAGGTAGAGGAAATTATTGACCCTGAGAAAAAGACGTACCACGGTATGCGTTTCAATCACGATGAAATGCATATTGTCTGTCCTTGGCATGGTTGGGAGTTTCGGATGGAAGATGGCGTCGCTTGTGGGGACGCCGCATGGAAACTCAGAAAATATGATGTGGAGGTAAGAGGGGAAGAGGTCTATGTCCTCGCCTGATGCGCGTATTCCTGATCCGAGGGAGGCCGATCTTCCAGAAGGGGGAGAGGTAATAGCGCACATCCCTGAGGAGGAAAGACTTTTAAAAGAGTGGTCAGCTAAGATTGCGGCTTTGCCAGAAAATGAGCCAATACCCGATAAACTCGTCCAAGAGGGATTGACCGCGTTAACTCGTCTTTATGCGACGAAATTTCAACTTGGCGAACGCTGGGAGCCTTTTTCGGATAACACCATTGTTCCGGCCACTGCAGCGATGATCATGTGTACCGCTATGATGAGACAAGTCAATGTTGAGGTGTTTGAGCTTGGCATGTGGCAATCTTGGTCGGGAGCCTAAGCAGATATGGAACTGCCGACTAGTAATATCCACAAACAGTCCATTGAGTCCTTTGACACATCAACACTTTTGAAGAATGCGGCAAGGCAAAGGGACGACCGGGGTTTACATAAATTTCCCATTGTGGATGTCGATTGCCATCACTACGAGAACGAGTCCATCCAAGAGATAGTGAAGTACATAGATGATGAAGTCATCAGCCAAATGGGACAATTATATACGGCTGGTGGCACCGGAGGACAGGCTCCTTTTAGTGTTGCAGGTGTAGGCTATCAGGACGTGGCTGGGAGGGTAACCAGGTACCCGCTTCGGAAAACAGAGACAACTCCTGCGGATGATAAACATCGTGATATTCATCTTTCTCTGCGATGGATGGATGCCATGGGTGTGGATTACGTATGTCTCTTTCCGACACCAATGTTGAGTCTTGGATTGCATCCTCAGCCGGAGATAGAGGGCGCACTTGCTAAGGCATACAATCGCTGGTTGCTCGAAAATATTACCTCCCGTGAAAAGCGCATCAAAACAATGATGTATGTTCCTTTTGGGGATCCAGAGGCGGCATACGAAACTGTGCTTGAATTCGGCGACAATCCGGATGTTATTGGTTTTATGATTTGTTCTGTCCGATACCAGGCAGTGCACAATAATGCCTACATGAAAACCTACGCGCTGATGGAGGAGTTGGGGAAACCTCTCGGCTTTCACGGGAATTATAACTGGAATGATAACCTTGTCGGAAATAGCAATCGGTTCTTGGTAACTCATGCCCTCGGCTTCACAGTATATAACGCCGTCCATTTGTGTAATTGGGTGATCAATGCGTTACCAGAGCGTTTCCCGAAATTAAAAACTATTTGGATAGAGTCGGGCCTTGCCTGGATTCCCTGGGTGATGCAGCGTCTTGATAATGACTACAAGATGCGATGGTCAGAGGCACCATCATTAAAGGGCTTGCCTAGCGATTATATGAGGGAGATGTTTTATACCAGTCAGCCGATGGAGGTTCCGAACCGGTTGGATGTGTTGGAGATGACCTTCGATATGATCAACGCAAATACGCAACTTCTGTGGTCATCTGATTATCCGCATTGGGATATGGATTTGCCGTGTGTTATTTACGACCTGCCTTTCCTAAATGAGGTCCAGAAGCATAGGATCTTAGGAGGGAATGCCATTGAATTATTCGGCTTGGATGTTGAGCCGCGCTTTCCGAACTACCGGGTCCCTGATCTAAAAACTGAGTAGAAACGGGAATAGATAAAAAGAACAATGGCTACTCTTACTCAGGGCTTGGTAGATCTAATCAGGAGCCGTGAAGTTGGGCCCGAGGATCTTCACAAAGCAGCTTTATTTACACTAGATGCCGTGGCTAATGCTATTGCCGGGCGTAACAGTGAGCCCGGACAAACGCTATTAAAATGGTCGCGATCACGGGCCCTTGATCCAGGTAGGCGGGCTTTTATTATCGGCGGATTAACGCATATTTTAGAAGTGGATGACATTCACCGGGCGTCCGTCGTTCATACCGGGTGCGTGACCGTTCCAGCGGTGCTTGCCCTGGGGGCTGAGAAACAGCTCGCAGGCAAACTCCTCTTGAAGGCGGTTTTATATGGGTTTGAAGCCGCCTGTCGTGTCGGTATGGCCGTCGGAAAAAGTCACTACCGTATCTGGCACAACACGGCGACCTGCGGTCCCTTTGGCTCAGCGATGGCCGCCGCCACTCTGTTAGATTTAGATGACGAAAAAGCGATGCATGCGCTGGGTAATGCAGGTACTCAGTCCGCCGGGGTTTGGGAATTTTTGAGAACTGGAGCCATGAGTAAACATTTGCACGCTGGGCGTGCAGCAGAAGCCGGTGTTGTATCAGCTGAACTTGCAGAACAGGGTTTTACGGGGCCTCCAGAAATTCTCGAGGGAAACACAGGGCTTTTCGCAGCAATGTGTCCTGACCCTGATCCAGATGCTGTGCTTCGAGATCCAAAAGCACCCTGGCAAGTTAATTTAACCTCAATTAAACCGTGGCCTTCATGCAGGCACACGCATCCTGCAATTGATGCGGCCATTGATTTATCTAGTCAAGTCGAAGTTAACGCCATCCGATCCATTTCCGTGAAAACCTATGGAGCGGCAATTGATGTCTGTGACAGACCTGTGGCTAATACAACATACGAAGCCAAATTTTCTTTGCAGCATTGTGTCGCAGCAGCACTTCAGAGGGGACGTGTTGATTTTTCTGCTTTTGATGAACAGGCCCGTAAAAATGCGGCTGATTTGGCTCTCAGGGTTAGCGTCGGGAAGGGGCCTAATTATGAGGAAGCCTACCCTGGTGCGTGGGGGGCTTCGGTAGAGGTTGAGACGGAACAGGGACATATCCTTGCGTCCGCCGCTCCAGAGTGTCGAGGAGATCCTGAATCAGCTCTAAATGACCACGAAATGATAGAAAAAGCGCGCGAACTGATTAGGTTTGGAGGTATCAATGATCCTGAACGGATCATTGATGGGATTTTGAATTCGGTTGACGGAGGAAAATTTCCGGATGCCGCAATGATTTTGAGTGCGGCTTGATTTTTGATCGCAGTGCTAGCGCTATTTCATGCGGAGAAAAAAAGCATTTTCTAGAAATTGAATAGACCGTTCATTTTTTATTGTGTCGCGTTCTGTAAACAATAATTGGATGTATTTACGAGTATCAAAGCAAAACGGTAAGCTAAAAATAGGACGCTCAATTTAGGAGAATATTATGAATACCCAAGCCGAAAAGGCTGCGAAATTTCTAAATCTTCATCAGCGCGATGACATTTTAGTACTCCCCAATGCTTTCGATGTTGTAAGCGCATGTCTAATGGCTGAGGCTGGTTTTGAAGCTGTTGCCACGACGAGCGGCGGATGCGCATTTTCGCTCGGTTACTGCGATGGAGAAAATATACCAAGACAAGAGATGGTTGCTGCTGTAGCTCGGATTAGTCATGCTCTAGACATTCCAGTAAGTGCCGATATGGAGGCAGGTTTCGGACGGAATGCAGAAGATGTCTCAGAAACAGTGGAGGCCACCATAAAGGCAGGGGCGGTGGGCATTAATATCGAAGATGGTCAAAAAAATGGTCCTAGGGCACTATTCGATTACGACCTCTCTGTCGAACGCATAAAAGCGGCGCGCTCAGCAATAGATCAGAGCGGTATAAAAATGGTTCTTAATGCTCGAACAGACGCATTCATGACCGGGGAGGAAGAACCAACTGAGGTCGCTATTACACGTGCTAATGCTTATTTGGAGGCTGGAGCTGATTGCGCTTTTGTGATTGGAGTTTCAGATAAAGCTGAAATTGCAAAACTTGCCAAAAAAATTGATGGTCCTTTAAATGTGCTTGCAGGAGCGAAAAGTCCGAACATTGGAGAGTTGGAGGATATGGGTGTTAAGAGGGTAACTTTTGGTAGCGGGTTTGCGAAAGCAGGGTTATCCCATATCCAAACCGGCCTAAAAGAGCTTAAAGAGTCAGGTACCTACGGCTGGGTGGAAGGAACCATGGGTCAGCCAGATATTCATCGGATACTCAAGCATAGTTAGTTTTTTTGAGATTGCCTCAATCCCGTAATTGTAGCTCTTGGGGAAATTTGATCCTGGTGAATTTGGATTTCAATTAGCCCAGGAGACCCAGACTCCTGGCATCTCTGGAAAGCTTGGCTGAAATCATCAGTTTTTTGGACTAACTCGCCGTGTAATCCATATGCGCGGGCTAACGCGGCGAAGTCTGGATTAACTAAATCAGTTCCGCTAACCCGGCCAGGATAAAAACGTTCCTGATGCATACGTATCGTACCGTAGGTCCCATTATTAACGACTATAAAAGTAATCGGTAAATCATATTGCCGTGCGGTCGCGAGCTCTTGTCCGCACATCAAAAAATCGCCGTCGCCCGAGAAAGAGACGACGCAGCGATCTGGAAATGCGATCTTTGCTGCTACTGCTGAGGGAACACCATACCCCATGGAACCACTTTGGGGAGCAAGTTGAGAAGGATATTTTTTGTAACAATAAAAGCGGTGAACCCAATTACTAAAATTTCCGGCACCGTTTGTTATAATCGCGTCTTCTGGAAGGTTTTGGTTAAGCCATTCGATGACCTTGCCCATGTCAACATCGCCAACCATATCGGGTAATACTATATTATCAGCGTGATCTTTATTTGCTTGTCTGGTCCAATCACCCCATGTTGGGGATGTTTGTGGTCTTAGATTTTTAACTACAGACGAAAAATTATTCATCCCTGAATTAATGCCAAGGTCTGGCTGGTAAACTCGAGCCACCTCATCAAGTCCTGCGGTCACATGAATAAATGTTTGATGGGGGCAGGGCAAAGTAAAGAGATCGTAACCGCCAGTAATAATCTCAGACATTTGCGCACCGATCACAAGTAACAGGTCTGCTTGATCTGCGCGAGCCGATAGCGCTGGATTAACGCCCAAACCAAAATCGCCTGCATAGTTTTTGTGTCGATTATCGATGAGATCCTGACGCCTAAAAGCGGCGGTCACCGGAAGGTTCCAGCTCTCATAGAATGTCCTAAGATCATCAAGGCCCCTATTGCTCCAACCTGAGCCGCCGAGGATCATGAGCGGTTTTTTAGCTTTGGAGAGCAAACTACCTAGTTTCTCAATAGAAGCTGGTTCAGGAGCAGGATTGATGGTTTGGAATGGTTTCGCATCGTTTGCTGCAGCTAATTCTTTTTGCATATCTTCGGGAAGCGCAAGAACAACTGGCCCGGGCCGCCCGGAGGTCGCGACATGGAATGCCCGAGCCACCATTTCTGGAATTCGAGCCGGATCATTTATCTGCGCAACCCATTTGCAAAGAGGCGCGTACATTTGTCGGAAATCAACTTCCTGGAAAGCTTCACGCTGCATCATTGCCCGACCCACTTGCCCAATAAAGAGAATAAGGGGGGTAGAGTCTTGGTGGGCGGTGTGAACACCTAAACTCGCATTGGTGGCGCCTGGACCACGCGTTACAAAACAGACTCCCGGTTTTCCTGTGGCTTTCCCATAGGCATCGCCCATATAGGTAACACCACCTTCTTGTCTACAAATCACGAGTTTTAAGTTTTCTTTGACGTCATAAAGAGCGTCTAATGTCGCGAGGTATGACTCGCCAGGAACACAGAATGCTGTATCAACCCCATGGATGCGGAGTTGATCTACAAGTATTTGGGCACCTGAGCGAAGATTAGAACTTTGGGTCATATCGTTATGAACTCATCCACAAAAATAGTATAGCTTTGCTTTTTAGGCTTTGTTGTGTCCTCTGGTTTGACATACGTAATCGAGGATTTTCCTTTTAGTTCACGCGGCAGAATCATCACTCGAAGGAATTGACCAACTCGATCGGGCGGCGCATAAGCCAGCACTGGCTGTGGTCCGGCTTCAAACCAAGCCTCACCCGGAGAAAGATCAACTACGTTGCCATTTGTTTCCACGTTAAAGCCGCCCTCGAGGAGGTACCGTGTGCCTGGCCCCTGATGGGTATGGGTATACGCAATACCTCCTGCGGGTAGATCGACCCTATCACATCGCATCAGATAGTTTTCTCCAGCGTCCAGTTCTAGTTCCGCGTCATGGATAAGCTCTGTTGTTACTTTCTCGCTGGTAAGGCAATTTTTTGGTTCACCAGTCTTAACGAGTTCATAACGAAGAAGTTCTGCCCCTTGAGAAGAAGAGTAAATCCTTAGGGGCTCGGGAGTAAAGAGGGCCGCATTAGAGGGTAGTGACGCTGAAATCTTATTTGATTGTATGCTCGCTGAGCCCAATTTGACATAAATGACCCTATTTGACGCAGGAATCATCTCCTCGGTCTTAGCTTCGGCCCCGAAGTAATCGCGGAATAATCTGAGCGAATAACAAGGCATTTATGTGTCTATGGGTTTGGCGACCATGGGGCAGGGATTAGGGTCTTATTTTCTTGGCGAAGAATAAGTGGACGAATTTTGGGTTGAAATGCTCGCCAGGCGGGATCGGCATATAGCTTCTCCCTTCTTTCGTCTCTTTCCTCGTAGGAGTCATAAGCCCACATATGGACAATCTGATTTTGTGGGCCAAAGTCCGTATAATACCATCCGACCATCTTCCCTAAAATTGGTTCTTGCGCTGCGCGGCCTTCCTCTTCATAGAGTTTCATATACTCGGGTACTTTTCCCGGATGCAGTGTGTAGATCCGTTCTTCGACAATCATCCCTATTTCCTTGTTTTAGATTCAATAAAAAGCTAATCACAGGCTGCTGTGTGTCACAAGCGCTTGAGATAAACATTGCTTGCTTAAATGTTTTGGTCTCTCGCAAAGCATCTGAGGAGACGTCTTGTTCTTATGAAAAATCATCTTGTTAGAGTTTATCCCTCAAAAGAACAATTAAATAGAGAAGATCAGCTAGCTTGGAAACTTGCTTCCGTAGCCTCTGACACTGCACCCAATGACTTGCAAGCTACGGATATGGTGATCAATAGGATTATTGATAACGCTTCCGTGGCTTTAGCAGCGGCTAATCGTGAACCTCCTACCGCAGCCCGAGCTCAAGCATTGGCTCACCCAAGGGAGAAGGGCGCACGCTTATTGGGTTGCAATAAAAATATCTCTGTCGATGCCGAATGGGCCGCCTGGGCAAATGGAACAGCCGTTCGAGAATTAGATTATCATGATACATTTCTTGCAGCAGATTATGCCCACCCAGGAGATAACATTCCGCCGATTTTAGCTGTCGCTCAACAAGTGGGATGTAATGGAGAGGACCTGCTAAGAGGATTACTGACAGGTTACGAAATCCAGATAAATCTTGTAAGTGGAATATGTTTGCATCAGCATAAAATTGATCATGTGGCCCATTTAGGACCGAGTGCTGCGGCAGGCCTAGGAACGATGTTAGGTCTTCCGACAGAAATTATTTATCAATCCATACAGCAAGCGCTGCACGTGACGACTGCGACGCGCCAATCTCGGAAGGGTGAAATCTCGAGTTGGAAGGCATTTGCACCATCTCACGCAGGAAAGCTTGCAATAGAAGCGGTCGACAGATGTATGAGAGGAGAGGCGGCGCCTTCTCCCATTTATGAGGGCGAGGACGGAGTGATTGCTTGGATGCTTGGAGGAGGAGACGCGCGCTACTCGGTTCCTTTGCCAGAGAGAGGAGAACCCAAAAAGGCCATACTGCGTTCTTTCACCAAAGAACATTCGGCCGAGTATCAAAGTCAAGCTCTCATCGATTTGGCTTTTAGAATGCGTTCAAAAATAAATAACTGGGAAGAAATAAAGAAAATAGTAATTCATACCAGTCATCACACCCATTATGTTATCGGTACCGGGGCGAACGATCCGCAGAAAATGGATCCGCACGCCAGTCGGGAAACCCTCGATCACTCAATAATGTATATCTTCGCCGTGGCGTTGCAGGATGGAGAATGGCATCACATTCGATCTTATCTACCTGAGCGAGCCCAACGTCCGGATACAGTTGCTCTCTGGAATAAGGTGGAGACGAAAGAGGACGCTTTTTGGACTGATTGTTATCATGACCCCGATCCAGATAAAATGGCATTCGGGGGGCGAGTTGAGATTGAAATGATGAGCGGCGAGATCCTGGCAGACGAATTAGCGTTAGCCAATGCACACACCTTGGGAGCAAAGCCCTTTCAGCGGGCAGATTACATAAGAAAATTTCAAACACTAAGTGAAGGTCTAGTAAGCGAGGGAGAGCAAGACCGTTTTTTGAGTTTGGTTCAAAATCTTCCAAATCTTAGTGTAGAGCAAGTAGCTGACATTAACGTCGAAATGGATCTTTCTGAGCTTAATGTTTGCATAAACAAAGGAATATTTTGATGTTATTTACCGAGAAATCTGCTGGTGAGAAGAGGGCTTCATTCCGGCGTGGCCTCGAAAGTGGCAAAATACTGAAATTTCCGGGAGCACATGCCCCTTTGGTTGCCATGGAGATCGAAAAACAGGGCTTCGATGGGGTTTATATCTCTGGCGCTGCTTTATCGGCAGATTTGGGCCTCCCGGATATTGGGTTGACCACCCTTTCCGAGGTTGCTCAACGCGGCCGGCAGATAGCCCGAGTAACCAATTTGCCGGCGATGATTGACATAGACACCGGGTTCGGTGAGGCCATGAGCGCGGCGCGCACTATCCAGGAACTCGAAGAATTAGGTCTCTCAGGGTGTCATCTTGAGGATCAGGTTAATCCCAAGCGTTGCGGGCATTTAGATAATAAAACCCTGGTTCCAATTGATGAGATGATACGGAAAATCAGTGCCGCGGCTAACGCAAAAACCGATCGAAATTTCATGCTATTTGCACGCACTGATGCAAGAGCAACAGAGGGAATGGATAAGGCGATAGACCGGGCCAAGGCTTATGTTGATGCAGGTGCGGACGCAATTTTTCCAGAAGCCATGCAGAATGAAAATGAATTTGAAATTTTTCGGAGAGCGATTGACGTACCGATGATGGCGAACATGACGGAGTTTGGAAAATCCCCTTTATTGTCAGCCAGCACCTTGGCTGAGATTGGATATAATTTGGTTATTTATCCGGTCACGACATTAAGGCTAGCAATGGGGGCGGTCCAAAAGGGGCTCGCAGAAATCGCTGAAACAGGTACCCAGTCTGGTTTAGTTCAAGAAATGCAAACAAGAGCTCAACTTTATGATTTAATAAGGTATGAGGATTATAATAAGTTCGATCAAGATATTTTTAATTTTAAAATTTAAGAGTTAAAAATGGCGCCAAGAAAGCAGGTTTCTTCACCCAAAATACACAAGGGGCTTGATGGGGTCCTCGTCGATGAAACTTCTATCTCAAGAGTTGTACCCGAAACGAATTCTCTGACCTATCGAGGCTATCCCGTTCAAGAACTTTGCGATCTTTGTAGTTTTGAGGAAGTCGCTTTTCTTCTTTGGAATGGAGAGCTGCCAACACGCCGTGAACTGAATGTTTTCAGACGCGAAGAACGTTCCCGGAGGTCTTTATCGCGAGATCACTACTCTATCATTGCTAAGTTTCCTAAAAAAGCTCATCCAATGGATACCATTAGAACATCCGTGAGCTATTTAGGATCAACCGAGGTGGCGTGGGGTGGAGAGCCGATCGAAAATGATCGCAATCGAGCATTAGACCTGCTTGCGAAAATTCCAACTATGATTGCTTCCGATTTTCGTTATCGAAAAGGAAAAAGGCGTATTAGTCCCAGAGATGACCTTTCAATCTCGGAAAACTTTTTAAATATGTGCTTCGGCAGTGTTCCGCCTAAAGAAGTGGTAAAGGCTTTTGATATCTCTCTAATCCTCTACGCTGAGCATAGCTTTAATGCTTCTACATTTGCTTCTCGAGTAATTACATCAACGATGTCCGACATTTATGGTGCTGTTGTCGGTGGGATAGCCGCGTTAAAAGGCCCTTTGCACGGAGGAGCAAACGAAGCCGTGATGAATATGTTGCTTGAAATCGGGCATCCAAATAAAGCGGCGGACTGGCTAAACAAAGCGTTTTCAGAGAAACGGGTTGTAATGGGTTTCGGACACAGGGTTTATAAGTCTGGGGACTCCAGGGTACCCACGATGCGTGCCGCTCTCGAAGAATTGGGACGCTGGAAAAATGATAGACGCTGGATTGAAATAGAGGATGTGCTGCAACAAATCATGCTGGACCAGAAAAATATTTATCCTAACTTGGATTTTCCGGCAGGCCCAGCATATTACATGATGGATTTTCCCATTGATATGTATACGCCAATTTTCGTGATGAGTAGGATCACAGGTTGGACGGCGCACATAATGGAGCAGGGACAAGATAATCGATTGATAAGGCCACTTTCAGTCTATAAAGGGGTGAAGCAACGCTCGGTTACAACAATCTCTAACAGGTGACGCTACTGAATGTCGGGTCACCCTTTGTTTTGACGAAGTAAAGCTTCTTTTCGGACGATATAACCGCAGGCAAGCATGATAACCGCAGCACCAATAAAACTGGACATACCAGGAATTTCACTGAACAGCAGGTAGCCATAAAAGCCCGCTATGATGATCCTAATGAAGTCCAAGGGCGCGATAAGAGTCATATCCCCAGCTGCGTAAGCGCGTGTTAAACAGTATTGACCGGTAGACCCCACAAAACCTAGTCCGAGTAGCCATAGAAACTCTTCCCAAGTTGGCCAGACCCAATCGAACGCCGCGGGGATCCCAATAATGATCGTTCCCCAAAGGAGAAAATAAAATACGATACGGTTGGAGGGCTCTGTTTTTGTGAGATGTTTCATTGTTGTGATAGCAAAGGAAGCTAGGATTGCGGCAAGAAGTGCAACGGCAGAGGCTAATTCTATGCCACCCTGAGGTTGCACCACGATAATAACCCCGGCAAACCCCACAATAGTTGCAATTGTTCTATCCAGCCGGATCCGTTCTCTGAGAACAAAAGCAGCCAGCAAGATTGACCAAAGGGGGATTGTAAAAGTTAACACCTGAGCATCTGCGAGTAAGAGATGGTGTACGGCGTAAACGCCACAAGCGAGGGAAGTGCATCCAAAAAAAGAACGCCAAAAATGGGCGAAGTGCCTCTCTGTTTTTAACGCCCCGAGCCCAGACTTAAATAACCAGGGTAGATAGAAAAGAAGGCTCATGGAGAATCGGAAACTAGCGACCTCCATAATAGGCAAGGTGTTTGTTAAGTGTTTGGCGATTGCGAACATGCCCGTTAACAAGAACATGGCAATTAACATCCATAGAACACCCTCGATGTTTTGAGAGATTAGTCGGGAGTTGCTGTCGTCCAGTTTGGGGTTTGGCATTCTATGAGAACTCTTTTTCTGCGGTATCTCCCCCTGTTAGAAAAGTGGGAAGGGCGGTATGAATAGCCTCAGTTGGAAGCTGTTTCAATCAGTAGATAAAAGTTAGTGGGATAGGCGTTGAAATAAAATGATCTATGAAGAACGTATTTACACAATTCAAATTGGCAAGATGAATGAATATCTCAAAAACTATGAGACCTTAGGCTTGCCTGTCCAAAAAGAAGTTTTAGGTCACCTTGTCGGATTTTGGCACACCGAGGTCGGTGGCCTCAACAAAGTGGTCCATATCTGGGGTTACAGCAGTCTTGATGATCGTTTGCAAAAAAGAAAAGATTTAGGCGAACATCCGGACTGGCCGAAGTATCTTGAGGTTGCCCTCCCACTTATCGTAGAGCAAGAAAACAGGGTGTTGATACCAGCTAGTTTTTCTCCTGCAAAATGAGTTTGGGAGGAATGTTAGTGGATTAAGAGTTCCCCAATAGGAGTGTAGTTAAGCCCTTGTGCAGCGGCGACTGCTTCTTGGGTTAAAGTTCGGTTCCAGACGTTAACGCCGTCAGCGAGATATTTATCTGTCATAACGGCCTTTTCTATCCCTAGCTCTGCTAGGTTTAAGATATATGGCAAGGTAGCATTATTGAGCGCGAAGGTTGAAGTTCGCGCGACGCCACCAGGCATATTTGTAACGCAATAATGGACAACCTCTTCTTCCAAATATGAAGGTTCTTCATGGGTAGTAGGACGAGATGTCTCGATACATCCGCCCTGGTCAATTGCAACATCGACAATTACTGAACCTCTCTTCATGGCTTTGACCATATCTCGGGTGACAAGTTTAGGGGCTTTTGCCCCGGGCAAGAGAACAGCGCCTATAACCATATCAGCCTCTAAAACCGCATCTCGGATTGATTGGTTAGTGGAATAGAGGGTTGTTATCGAACTTTTGAATTGAAAGTCTAAATGAGCTAGTCGCGCGATCGAATTATCAAGGATACTGACTTGGGCGCCCATTCCTGCCGCGATAAGTGCAGCGTTGCTACCCACAACACCACCCCCGATGATGGCTACTTTACCTGGGGTAACACCGGGAACCCCTCCTAATAACACTCCACGCCCACCATACTTTATTTCAAGACACATCGCGCCTGCCTGAACAGCCATGCGGCCTGCAACTTCGCTCATCGGTGCAAGTAATGGCAATGAGCCTAATCGGTCTGTGACCGTCTCATATGCGATAGCTTTGGCTCCCGAATTTAATAGCCCCTGCGTCTGAATTGAATCGGGCGCAAGGTGCAGGTAGGTGAAAAGAGTGTGCTTTGGTTGTAATTTTTTGATTTCTTCTTTCTGCGGTTCTTTGACCTTCACAATCAATTCGGCATATTTGAACACCTCTTCTGCGTTTTTTGCTATTACGGCACCGGCCTGCTTATAATCGAGGTCGGTTATTCCAATATTTAAGCCTGCATTTTTTTCGACAAATACTTGATGTCCAAGCCTTGTGAGTTCATTAACCCCTGGCGGAGTCATTCCGACCCGGCTCTCATGGTTTTTAATCTCTTTAGGTATTCCTATTTTCATACCTTGCTCATCCTGTTTTCAATGCCTAGAAACGTATAGTGAGACCAGATTCTATCTAAGGAAAAAAAATGCGAGGCTTATTTTTACAAGAACTCGGAAGCCCTGAAGACCTAGCACTCTCCGATATTTCGGAGCCGGTGCCTGGTCCCACAGATATTTTGGTAGATGTTCACTCCGCTGCAGTCAATTTCCCGGATATTTTGAGTATAGCTGGAAAATATCAATTAAAGCCCCAGCTTCCTTTTGTTCCTGGCAGAGAAGCTGCAGGTGTTGTCTGTTCTGTAGGAGAGTCAGTGAGCCGCTTTAAACTCGGGGATCGTGTTATGGTCCAGGTCGACTACGGCGCCTTTGCAGAAAAAGTTTTGGCAAAAGAGCATGAGGCTTATTTTATTCCGGATGGGATAGAATTTGATCAAGCGGCGGCGGTCGGAGTGGCGTTTCAAACTGCTTGGTTTGCCCTAACAGATCGGGCAAGGATCAAGGAGGGTGAAGCTGTTTTGATCACGGGTGCGACCGGTAGCGTCGGCATCGCGGCGACGCAGTTGGCGAGTACATGGAACTGTCGAGTTCTTGCTGGCCTCACAACACCTTCAAAAGCGAGTGCAGCCAGAAGGGCGGGAGCAGACCTTATTATTGATCTGTCGACCGATAATCCGCGTGAGGATATTCGCGAACAAGTAATGAGGCTGACAGGGGGAGAAGGGGTTGATGTCGTCTTAGATACGATCGGAGGAGACGTTTTTTCAGGGGCGATGCGTTGTTTGCGCTTTCGAGGACGCATGGTTGTTGTCGGGTTTACCAGTGGGTTAATTCCGGAGATGAAAACTAACTATTTGCTCCTCAAGAACATAGAGGTCTCTGGTGTCGACCGAACACAGTATCGTGATGTACTGCCTACCTGGATGGATGAGGCTCAGGCCCAAATTTTTGATTACATAAAAACAAATCGGATAAAGATGCCAATTCAGGCTGAATACCCCCTGGAGGAATACTTGAAAGCATTTGATGTTATTCGGGAGCGAAAGGTTGAGGGTAAGGTTGTTCTTAAATTAAAAAATGACTGACCTTTGATTAGGGCAAAGGCCCACTCCATTCCGAAACAATATCTGAAAATTCGGGTCGAGCCCGGTCGTTCGGATCTTCGGTCCGAGTACCTAGGTATAAGAAGCCTGCAATTCTATCGGAAATATCGAGACCAAGAGCATTTTTTACATCTTCGTTGTAGGCATACCATTCTGTAACCCATTGCGCAGCGTAACCCATTGCGAGAGCAGAGGTCAGCATGTTTTGGCAGGCGGCTCCGGATGATAAGATTTGTTCCCACTCCGGAATTTTATGCTCGGGATTTGTAACGGAAATAACAGCAATAACGGTTGGAGCTCGGAGAAATCGCTCGCTTTCTATTTCAATTTGCTCCTCGATGCAGTCAGGGTTTGCCTTCTGAAATGCTTTGGCAAGCACTTCTCCCATTTTCGCTCTTGCGTCCCCTCTTATGGTTTTGAAACGCCATGGAGTAAGACGTCCATGATCAGGAACACGCATACCGGCTCTCAAAATTTTCTCTAAATCATCATTAGAGGGCCCGGGTTCGACCATATTGCGAACAATTATTGAACGGCGAGAAAGAAGGAAATCAGACATTTCGGCCATCAAAGTATCCTATAAATAAATCCAACTGATCAAAGATATAACATCGGGGCTCTTTCCCGGAAATATCTAAATTGTCCGGTTATTTTTGGCTTTTCTCTAACTCTTGCTTCCGAAGCGCACCCCGTTGAATTTTGCCGGTAGCCGTATGAGGAAGCTCATCAACAAATTCTATAGAACGAGGATATTTGAAAGCGGATATCTGGGATTTGACAAAGTTTTGTAGTTCCGTGACTAGGTTATTTGAAGCCAACTTTTTGTCTTTTAATTCAATGAATGCTTTTACGATTTCACCACGATTTTTATCTGGACTTCCGACAACCGCAACTTCTCTTACGTATTCATGCTCCAGGAGTATGGCCTCCACCTCTAAACCAGAGACATTGTAGCCCCCAGTTAAGATCATATCATCGGTCCGAGCCTCGTATAAAAAATATCCATCTTCATCACGAATACAAAGGTCGCCTGATAAGTTCCAACCCTCCCGAACGTATTTTTTTTGACGTTCTTCGTCATCAAGGTAACGGCAGCCATTGGGACCTTTAACAATCATTTGGCCAATTTCGCCGGGCTTAGTATCCTCAAAATTTTCATTCACAACTCGAACTTGAAAGCCCGGTACTGCCTTCCCGATGGTCCCTGGTTTTATTTGGTCGCCGCTGGAGGATATAAATATATGTAAAAGCTCAGAAATACCGAGCCCATTTATAATTCGAACGCCGGTTTTTTCTTCCCACTGTTTAAAAACAGCCGGTGCGAGGGGTTCTCCGCCAGCCACACAAACCCTGAGTGTGCTCGTATTAAAGCGGTCAATGTGGTCTAACATTAATTTGTAGCCAGAAGGAGTTGAAAAGCAAACAGTGGCTTTTTGGTTCTCTATTGTTTCCAGCAATTTTTCTGGCGTGCCCCGTTCTAACACGACCGCAGCGGCGCCAAATCTCATTGTATCTGGAATATATGCGCAAAGGCCGTAGAGAAAGGCTATCTGGGGGCTACCGCACACAATATCACTTGGTCGAATTTTAACGACATACTTAATAAAGGTGTCTGCAACTGCGACAATATCCCTGTGAAAGTGCACCGTACCCTTAGGGGTACCAGTTGAACCGGAGGTAAATCCAATAATTGCAGGGTCGTGTGCAAAAGTAGAAAGATTTTCAAAATCTTTGGATTGATCCTGCATTTGATTTTCGAGGGGGTTATCGCCGCCGCCAAAATAGATAATATCACGCAAACTTGAACAGTTCTGCTGAGCTTTCTCTATGTCTTCTGATAATTTGATATCGGAAATAGCAATTTGGACTTTTGCTTTATCCATCATGTAGATCAGTTCTCGTTCTCGAAGAACCGGCATGGAAGAGATTGCAACGCCGCCAACTTTGAGGACCGCAAACCATGCAGCAATCAGCATGGGATGGTTTCCCGAACGTAGTATAACTCGTTCCCCGGAGACCATCCCATATCGTGTGACAAGCACGTTTGCAATTTGATTAGATTTTTCGAGGAGCTGGGAGTATGTCCATGTAATGCCTTCATAATGAACTGCAGGATTATCTCCCCACCCACGCAAAAGAGCCTTATCAAGCAATTCCGTCGCGACATTTAATGTCTCTGGGTAGTCCGATAGCTCCGGAAGAACTGAATAGTCCATTTCAGGCCAGTATTTTTCGGGGGGTAAGCGATCAAAGATGAACGGATCTGAATGCGAAGTCCTTTGGGTCATACTGTCCTTATAGAGTTTTCGCGCTTAATCGCAAATGGTGATTTGACGTGGTCATTTGTGATGATAGGGTCCCGCGTGTCAATTTGGATAAAGTTATGAGAGACATAGTTCGTTTAGAGTTAATCAGAGAGTCCCTTGTTGCAGTGGTTAATGAAATGAGGGCAAATATAATACATTCATCCTATGCTGCTATAATTTACGAAGGACATGATTTTTCGTGTGCCCTGATGTCCGCGGATGGTCGTCAAATAGCTCAGGGCCTCGCAGACCATCCGATTCATATATTTGCTGTTCCATACTCAACTAGAGAGGTTGTGAAGGCTTTTGGAGATGACATCCATGAGGGCGACTTGTTTCTCCATAATGACCCTTATACCGGCGGGACACATCTAAATGATGTCTTGTTGTTGCAACCGATATTCTTCGAAGGTCGATTGGCAATGTTTGCCGCTATGCGCTGCCATTGGAACGACGTAGGAGGCATGACTCCTGGGAGTTTGTCGGGGCGGGTCAAAGAGATATATCAGGAAGGTATACGTATTGTTCCGACAAAAATATGCGAGCGAGGGGCGCTTAATCAGGGGCTAATAGACCTGTTATTCAATAACATGCGTGGCCGTGAGGAAAGATTGGGTGATTTCAACGCCATGCTGGGAACAGGGCGGAAAGCTGTTGAGCATATTGGTCGTCTGTTTCAACGGTTTGGCGGACAACAACTTCTAGATGGTGTGGAAGAATTAATTGCCAGATCTGAACGCCAGATGAGAGGCAAAATTACGGAATGCCCCGATGGAGATTATTTTGCAGAGGGCTTCATTGAAAGTGATGGGTCTAACCCAGATCCGCTGGTTGTTCGATTGAAACTCACTATTTCTGGCGACTCCATTATAGCGGACTTTACCGGTTCATCTCCTCAGACAAACGGGCCAACTAACTGCGGTCCGGCGATGGCATTTAATGCAGTTGGCACTATTGTGAAGGCATTCCTCGACCCGAAAACTCCTATAAATCATGGCTCTTTCAACCCGATAGAGGTTGTTGCGCCAGAGGGAAGCTTCATCAATGCGCGAGAGACATCACCTTGCGGTGGGATGGCAGAGGTTAAATTCTTAATAGACTCCGTAGTCGCGTCCGCCATGGGGCAGGTAGTACCTCATATGTCGGTGGGTGATCTCAAGGGAGGAGCAAACCACATCCATATTACCGGCGCTCGTTCTAACAATTCGACTTTCATCCACTACGAATGGCCTGCAGGTGGAACAGGTGCCTCGGACAATACAGATGGAAGTACAGCAGTGAGGAGTTACAATGAGGGCGATTTTAACTCAATTCAGTCTGCTGAAACGGTGGAGAAGCAATATCCTCTGAGAGTGGAGGCCTGTGAAATTAGGGAAGGGTCTTGTGGAGATGGCGAGTTTCGAGGGGGATTTGGACTGAGGCGCGACATTCGTATTCTAGATGAGCAGGCGATGCTGTCCGTTCTTTCTGAAAAAAATGTTATTCCGCCCTATGGGGTGAAGGGAGGATCTAACGGTGCTGCGAATAAGTTTACCGTAATCCGGAATGGTAAACAGATTGAACCGTCAGATGTTCCGGGAAAAGTATCGGGATTTGAACTTCTAAAAAACGATATTGTTCGGGAGGAAACGGCTGGAGGCGGTGGCTTTGGTGACCCCTTTAATCGTGATGCTTCGCGTGTAAGAGCCGATATAGTCAACGGACTACTGACCGAGAGCCAAGCGGCCTCAAGGTATGGTGTTATTTTGCAGCCTGATGGCTCGGTAAATGAAAAACAAACAGTAGAGAGAAGACGAACGTTACGAGAAGAAAGGTTGAAGCTTCGGGTCCAGGTAATTGATAAGGATGAATTCGATGGGGTTAGAAGGATATTTCAAATATCTGAGGCAGATGCGCGGCTAATAGGTGTCCAGAGGGGAGATCTTATCGAGATTAGGGGGTCGGCATGCGCCCCGGTTAGAGGGTGGACAGAGTTAAATGGTACTCCCGGTGTGATTGCTCTCGGGGCAAGTGGCTCCGCTTTAACAGGGGTATCTGCTGACGAATTCGTGGAAATTCGCTCTGTCCCCTCCATGCCTTTTTTGGGGAGTAATTAAAAATGTCCAGTCGTGATTATCTGATTGGTATTGATGTAGGCGGTACCTTCACAGATATATTGTGTCTGGAAGTACAGACACAAACTTTACTTGAAGCCAAAGTCCCCTCACTGCCAGGACGGCAATGGGAAGGCGTCCTAAATGCGTTGAAGCAGCTCGGTATTCAAGCCAATGAGGTAAAAGCCTTTGTGCATGGAACGACAATAGCAACTAATGCTTTGCTTGAAAAAAAAGGTGCAAATACATCATTAATAACAACAAAAGGATTTAAAGACGCGTTGGAGATTGGCCGGACACGGCGCTTGATTGGAGGGCTCTTTGACATAAAGTTTGTACGTCCGAAGCCGTTGGTCAGCCGTCCGTTTAGGGTGGAGGTCCCCGAGCGAATGACAGCTGATGGCGAAGTCTTAGATGATCTGGCAGGTTTTGATTTTCAGAAACTGGCATTGTGGTTAGAGGCGCAGGGGGTAGAAGCGGTTGCCGTCTGTTTCGTGAATTCGTACGCAAATGACAAAACGGAGAGGTTTGCCGCTGAGCAATTGCAAAAGCTATTGGATATTCCTGTTTGTTTCTCGACCGGAGTTGTTGCTGAGCAGGGAGAATTTCATCGATTTTCGACCTGTGTTCTCAATGCTTACTTGACTCCTGTTGTGAGGGAATACTTGAAGACTCTTGCTGCTGAGCTTGAGGAGAATGGCGTTCGCGCTCCGGTTAATATCATGGGGTCCAACGGTGGGGCCATGACGTTAGATCAAGCAGGAGCCTTTGCTGTTGGGACGTTTCTGTCTGGTCCGGTAGGAGGAGTGGGCGGAGCCGTTCGGGTGTGCGAGTTGGCAGAGGTTGAAGATTGCATCACCTTTGATATGGGCGGGACAAGCACAGATGTTGCCTTAATTCACCAAAGACGACCGCGCATTTCTCATGACAATCAGATTGACGCTTATCCCCTTCAGGTCCCCCAATTAGATATCCATACCATTGGCGCTGGTGGAGGGTCGATTGCTTGGGTTCAAGAGGACGGAACCCTGGAAGTGGGCCCCAAGAGTGCCGGAGCGCTTCCTGGGCCCGCTTGTTATGGAAGGGGAGGAGTTGAGCCAACAATTTCCGACGCAAATTTGCTTCTTGGTCGGCTGCCCACAGAACGAACCCTTTCTGGGGGGCTTCAGTTGGATCGCGAGGCGTCTGAGGAGGCGTTTAAAAGCCTTGCCGATAAATTGGGTGGCGGAGATCTGGTGGAATTAGCTGATGGCGTCTTGCGCATTGCTGTGGCAAAGATGGCCGGTGCGGTAAGAGAGGTCTCTGTTCATCGTGGTTTCGATCCTCGAGATTTTGCTCTTTTAGGTTTTGGGGGAGCAGGTCCGATGCATGTATTCCTCGTGGCGGAAGAATTGGCGGTTCCAACGGTGGTCGTCCCCAGGTATCCAGGCCATTTGTCAGCATTGGGTCAATTGCTTGCTGATCAGCGATTGGATTCTGTTCTGGCGTGGGGAGGTAAATTGACAGGCCTGTCTGATCAGGATCTCTCTGGTCGAGCTGCTGAAATGCGATCGACAGCATCTGACACACTCTCGAAAAACGGTTTTGCCCTGGAGAAACAAGTATTCGAATTCCATGCAGATGTAAGGTATTCGGGGCAGAGCTTCACGCTGTCCGTTCCATTCGACGATAAACATCCGAGCCTAAACGTGATCGCCTCCTCTTTCGGTAACATGCACGAAAAAACTTTTGGTCATCAAGATCTTACGAGCGAGTGCGAAATCGTAAATTTGAGGCTCGTTGCTTTGGGTCTCGTAAACAAGCCTGAACTAAATTTTGCGAGCAACAGTGCGGGTGAAATGCTAATCGAAACCCGAAAGGTTTGGTTTGGTGAGAGTTGGGTAAATTGCCCGGTTTATGACCGCGAGTATTTTTCAGGTGGGCAATGTCTGAGAGGGCCTGCAATTATTGAAGAAGCGGGTGGCACCTCAGTTGTACCGCCCGACTGGAAAATCAATGTCCATGGTTCAGGAGCTCTTATATGCGAGAACCCGTTATGATACAGATATTAGCCGCTGGATTTAAATTTGTTACCACTCCTGCCGAAGAGAATTAAGGAAAAAATAATGACAATGCCAACAAACCACGATGATTGGTATCAATTAGCAAACAGAGTGTTGCCAGGGGCAGGTTTGGGTGGTTATTCACTGGCCGATGAAGTGCGATTTGTCATAAAGGAAGGGAAGGGATCAAAGCTTTATGACACAAGAGGCCGGGAGTATATCGACTATGTCGGAGGAGCTGGCGCTCTTATTCTGGGGCATGCCTTTCCGAGCGTCGTCGACGCGGCCATCCACCAATCAAGTAAAGGAATCCATTTCTTTGGAACGTTAAATGAAGAATGTGTTCTTCTGGCAGAAGAGCTCGTCGAAGCCATTCCCTGCGCAGAGAAGATTGCTTATTGCACGACTGGGTCGGAGGCGACTTTTTACTCCATGAGAATTGCGAGAGCTTTTTCTGGTAAAGATAAAATACTAAAACTGGAGGGTGGATATCATGGAAATCATGATTACTCGTGTTTTTCTGTTAGCCCAACAGCCCTGTCAAACTACCCGGTAGGTCAACCAGATACGTCTGGTATGCCTTCAGTCTTAAATGAAACGGTGCTTATCGGGCCCTACAATGATCTTGAGGCTATTCGGGCTCTCGTAGAGGCTAACCGAGAAGATCTAGCGGCTATTATAGTCGAACCCGTTCAAAGAATTATCTTTCCAGAAGCAGGGTTTTTGGAGGGGTTAAGAGCGCTTTGTGATGAGTTTAAAATTCTGTTGATTTTTGACGAGGTTGTTACCGGGTTCAGGCTCGCATACGGAGGTGCGCAAGAGTATTTTGGCGTTCTCCCAGACTTGGCGGCCTATGGAAAGATTATAGGTGGAGGAGGGCCGGTCGGCTGTGTTGCGGGTAAATCGGATATTATGGAGCAATGTAATCCGGTCAATCGAGGACAAGACAATTATGCTTATATTAATGGCACCCTTCATGGCAATCCGGTCGGTTGCGCGGCGGGGAGAGCAACCCTAGCTGAGCTCAGAAAACCAAAATTTTATGAAAACCTGCATCGTCACTCTCAAAAAACTCAAGCCGCGTGCCAGGATGTTCTGGATAGAAAAGGAGTCCCAGCACGAGTAATTGGCAAGGCTTCTTTGTGGCAAATTGTTTTTATGAAAGAGGATCCCTCAGACTTCAGTGCTTTTATTAATGCTGATATGGCAAAGAGCAAAGAATTCGACATGTTGCAGATGCATGAGGGGCTTTATGTTCTTCCAAATGTAAGGCGTTTTGTATCGGGGGTGCATTCAGACGCTGATTTAGACCAGACAGTGGATGCCTTAAACCGAGCATGTGACGCTTTGTAAATTAAGGGCTTTCAAAACAAGATGAACAGGGACACAGACATCAAGGGCCAAGCTATTCTTTTTTCTGAAATGACGCCGCCCGAGGGACGGGAGGATGAGTTTAATTTATGGTACGATGAACATCATTCTCCAAGTCATGTAAAAGGCGTTCCTGGGTTCAAAAGTGCGTTGCGATACAAATCCGATGCCGGTCCGCATTATCTGGCGATTTATGAGTTAACGTCGCCTGGAGCCCTCGAACATGAAGAGTATAAAAAAAGAAAGTTAACGCCTGATCATCCTACCTATGAAATGTTGAAAAGTGTGTCCGGTTTTACACGCTACATTGCCCAAGAAGAATTTTGGCGATCTAAATCAAACGGGTTTGTCGACGAGATTGATGCGCAAATAATATTTTGCGAGTTCTATATGGTTCCAATTGAAAACCAACAAAAGTTTTCTGCTTGGGTTCAAGAAGAGAAAGTTTTGCATTTAACGGAAGAATCGGCATGGCTGATGACGCGAGGGCTAAATATTGTGGAATTTGATCCGGAGCCCTACACCCATGTGCTTTTACACTATTTTGCGGATGCCGCTGCCAGCAAAATGATAGATAAAACGGTAGAGAAAGATGCGGGCGCAAACGCTGGAATTATTAATAAAACTGGATTTGAAGCACACACGGTTGCCTATCGACGTCGCCGAAATCGATTTTTAAAACACGATTGAATACAAGGAAAATATAATGGCAATTTCTAACAAAGAAACCTACGAGAAGGGACTAAATATTAGAACTGAAGTGTTGGGCTCTGAATACGTGGAGCCTAATATAGAGAAAGGGCGCCAAGATGATTTTCATGGAGCAATCCAAGACGTTGTAACGGAATATTGTTGGGGAATGGGTTGGGGTCGAGAAGGTGTTTTAGATCGAAAAACCAGGTCCATGCTCACCCTCGCGATGTTAACAGCCCTTGGAAAGCCAGCGGAATTGAAAGCGCATACCAGAGGCGCCCTGAGAAATGGTGTCTCTGTAGAACAGATCAGGGAACTCCTTATCCATGCTACGGTCTATTGTGGTATCCCTGCAGGGGTGGACGCTTTTCGAAATGCTAAAGAGGCCATCGATGCGTGGGAAGGGGAGCAAAAGAGCTAGCCTCGTCGGTTTTATTGAACGCGTTGAAAGCCCGATGTGCCAAGGTTCATTTTCTCTATTTTGGCAGTTTTGCGAAATTGTTGGATTATCTTTTCGTAAGCTTTTGTAACTAGTTGCTCTCGAATTTGAGGTTCTAATTCTTGGAATGGTCGTGCCCCAGCTAATCGCCTATCTTCTACTTTTATTACGTGCCAGCCAAACTGCGTTTGAACGGGTTTGTCGCTGGTTTCACCTTTCCTAAGCGCGTAAGCAGCTTTCGAAAATGGAGGCACCATTTGATCAGCGGTAAAAAAACCTAAGTCCCCACCGTTCTTCCCGCTGGGTCCTGTGGAACGTTCCTTTGCAAGACTAATAAAATCACCACCTCTTTTAAGCGCGTTTATGATGTCCAAGGCCTCAGCCTCTGTCTTCACTAGAATATGCCGCGCTTTAATCTCTTCTCTTTTTTCCTCCAAAGCGATTGCTCTATTGTAAACCTCGCGAATTCTCTCAGGAGTAACCTCTTTCTCGAGAACAATTTCTAAATAGCTCTCATTCAGAATCTTTGTTTTCTCATATGCGAGTTTTCTCTCAATGTCCGGACGCTTATCGAGCCTGGCTTTTTTTGCTTCTCCTAAAATTAATTGCTGATCAATTAATCTATCTAGAATTTGATTTTGAACTTGTTCGATAGGAATTTGTTTCATTTGATCAGGTAGTTCTTGGTAGAAGAGGTCAATATCGGCTTGCGTAATTTCTTCTCCATTTACCGTTGCGAGGACAATCGCGTTGCCTGCTTTATTCTTGATTGATTGCGCACTCAGGCTGCCCGTAAAAAGTAAAAGGGCACAGACAAAAAAAATAGTTCTAATCATAGGTAAACATCTCCAACCTTGGTCAATGCGCAGCACTCGATTCCAATACATCATAAAGACGAAAAAAAGAATTTATATCTTGAAAAAAGTGTTAATGGTTGTCTCTAGGCAGGGATTACACGGTCTTGGTGTTTTTCAAATACCTGAAAACTAGGCCGAAACCACGGCTCCTCGGCTAAGACTTTATAGCTCGCGGTTTGGCTTGTGTTACGTCGTTCCTCCGAGGATAGAGCTGCCTTATTTTGAATGTACTGCAATGTCACATGGGTCCAAGGAGATGGATCAAATTCATCTATGAGAAATCGTCGAACCATCAGCCAGCCTGAGTTCCTGAGGACTGAAGGGGTATACTCCTCATCATACCATTTGTTAAATTGACCTTCTGATTTGTCCGGAACACTAAAAAAGATGGCCCTCAGAAATTGAGCTTCTAATGCTTCCTCTATAGAGGTGTTTTCGGCACAAAACGTGCTGATTTCATCACCCGTGTACCGCTCGTATTGAAGTGAGTTAGATAACATCCATGCGGATTGCGCATTTGGTTGAGATCTTATCTTTGAATACTCCGGGCTTTCCAATCTTTCCAAGGTGTCAATCTCAAATAGCCCCAAATAAACTGAGCGCTCCGGGTCTTTATACCTCTGGGCGCTCTGAAATCCTGTGCAGCCCAACCTTATGGGTATTTGGTGATTGTTATACCAATGATTAAAGTCGTCTTCCCAATCTGGATCAGGCGACAAAATCGAAAATAAAATACTGGCGCCCTTCAACGCCTCCTCCCTATTTTTTATGAAATATTGACACAGTAAAATCTGAAAAATCAAGTGACTCCGTCAGCAGTGTCGTCTGTAAGGAAAAATTGCGGGCTCCGCGGAAGCTGTGTATCTATGTTATTAAATGTTGGTGCTTGGTGTTTGTCCGAGGAAAAACTAAGTTTGGTATTAGGAGATGATAGATAATGGACGGGATGAGGCTCGAAAAAGATTTCACAGCGCTCGTAGATGACCGGGTTGCTGACGGTGTTTTTCGAGTTGACCGATCTGTCTACACCGACCCGGAAGTCTTTGATGCTGAAATGGTTCAGATTTTCGAAGGAGGTTGGATATATCTGTGTCATGAGAGCCAGATCCCCGATGAAGGAAGTTACTACGCTACGGATATAGGCTTCACTCCGGTGGTCGTTATCCGTCAAAAAGACGGCGGTTTGAAAACCTTTATCAATGCGTGCTCACATAGAGCAGCCATCCTCACGCCGAGAAAACAGGGGAAAGCACGAGTATTAACATGCCGCTTCCACGGTTGGGCTTACAGCTGTGAAGGCCGTTGCGTTCGCATCAAACAGGAGAAAGAAGGCTTTGGAGAGGAAGAGTTTGATCGGTCTTTCTATGACTTAAAAGTGGTTCCTCGGACCGAGAGCTATCGAGGTTTTGTGTTTGGTTCGTTGGAAGAAAACGTTCCACCTTTGAGGGCGGCACTTGCCGGAGCCGCAGGGTGGATAGACTTGATGGTTGAGCAATCACCCGATGGGCTGGAGGTGGTGCCCGGCTCTTCGACGTATACGATACATGGGAACTGGAAAATGCAGATAGAAAATAGTGTGGATGGGCACCACGTTTCCACTGTTCATCGTGTATTTGCCAATACCATGCGTAACCGTGAAGAACGAGACGGGCTGACCGGGATGGCAAGAACCGAAGGAGGCCGTATCACTGGGAAGGTCCCCTCAGGTGCCTATGATCTCGGAAATGGTCATATGTCGATATGGGCTCAACACACGACGCCCGAGCGAAGGCCTGTTTACAAGAAAAAAGATTGGTTGGAGGCAAATTTCCCTTCCGGCAAGGTGGATTGGATTTTGAACCGGGGAAGAAACCTTGCGGTCTTCCCGAACGTCGCGCTTATGGATAACCCCTCGACACAAATTCGAAGGGTGCGGCCCATTTCTCCTGATCGGACTGAAGTCACAGTCTATTGTATCGCTCATGTTGGGGAAGATGATGAGGCGAGGGCAGCTCGGCTCCGAAAATTTGAGGATTTTTATCTTACGGCAGGGATGGCGACTTCGGATGATATGGCGGCGCTTGAGGATACTTATCTTGGAAGTCATGCCCGAGCAGCCAGATGGAACGACTTCAACAGAGGTCTTCATAGCATGGTTGAAGGAGCAGATGAGTTAGCAAAACTTGGGGGCTTTGAACCAGTAACGAGTTCTGAGAGTTGGGAGAATGAAACACTGTATTTAGGGTTTTATCGTCGTTGGCGAGAATTGATGTCAGTGAAATGAAAACAAGTTCCGAAGATATAGACATGCTCGTCGAGGTCTCGGATTTGATTAATAGAGAATCAAAGTATCTCGACCAGCGGCGATGGGACGATTGGTTGGATTTATACAGCGATGATGCGGTATTTTGGGCTCCCAGTTGGAGTGCCGAAGATACCTTAATTGAAGACCCAAAAACCTCTCTGAATTTGGTATTTCTTGAGGGCAGGGGAAGATTGGAGGACCGGGTATTCCGCATAGAAACGGAGGACTCCTACGCCTCGATGCCGCTGGATCGTACTGTTCACGTTGTCGGTAATATTACCGTCGATGGCAGAAATAACGGGTCAATCCATGCATCTGCCAACGCGATTGTTCATAGTTATGGCAGGCACGGAGCGCAAACAACCGGGAATTTATATGAATACATTTTGTCTGAGTTAGAAGGTCGTCTGAAAATCAAACAAAAAAAAATCATTTTGATTGATGACGCTGTCGCTGGACCGATTGATATTTACCATTTTTAAGGACAGTTTTTGATGCTGGCAGTTTGTAAAGTTTCTGAGGGTTTAGGTGGAGTCGAAGTTCGAGAGTGCGAACCAAAAGAGCCGGGTGTAGGTGAGGTGAGATTAAAAGTATCGGCCGCGGGTATATGTGGAACCGATATGCAAATTTACTATTGGGCGCCGAGAATGGCCCGCCGTATGGAGTTACCTCGCGTGTTGGGACACGAGGCCTGTGGAGTGGTGGAGTCGGTCGGACCTGAGGTTTCTAGCCCAAGGGTTGGAGATTTTGTTAGTCTGGAAAGCCATGTGTTCTGCGGGAAGTGTCGACCTTGCATGTTGGGGAAGGCCCATTTATGTACGAACACTACTTATCCAGGAATAAATTTTGACGGTGGTTTTGCTGAATATGTAACAGTTCCTGCAAAAATTTGTTGGATCAACCCACCTGATTTACCTGTGCCAGTTGCCGCGATGATGGAGCCTTTTGGCATATCCGTACATGCGACGCTGGCTGGATCAGGTGTTTCAGGGAAATCTGTTTTGATAAATGGATGCGGCCCGATAGGGTTGATGAATGTCGCTACAGCGCGTGCGTTAGGGGCAACAAAAATCATTGCCTGCGATCTCAACCCCCTAAGACTGCAAACTGCAAAAAAAATGGGAGCGGATCGTATTATTAATGCAGAGGAAGAAAATTTAACGTCAATTATTGCTGACTATGACCCACGGTTCTGGGGTTGATGTCGCGATTGAATATTCTGGCTCGGAAGCGGGTTTTAATGCGTGTTTCGAATCCCTATCAAAGGGAGGTGACTTTCGTCTTGTTGGTGCTCCGCCACTTCCTATTTCGGTTGATTTTACGCAATGGCTGTTAAAATGTCCGGAAATGCAGAATATTCACGGGCGCAGAATTTGGGACAGTTGGCAGTATGCCGTTGAGTTGCTTTCAAATAGAAAAGTTGATCTGGGGCCGATCCATAGCCACGACGTACCCCTTTCAGAGGGCGACCGCGGATTTGAGTTGATTGTGAACGGCGAAGCCGTGAAGCCTCTTATAATTCCCTAGGTGTTTTTATGACGAAACATAGAATAACGATGATTTTTGAGGACGGCCGTTCTGAGGAGATCGAAGCCGATGAGGCAGATACTGTCTACATGGCGGCCCTAAGAAATAAAATTCGACTTATGACCGATTGTCTTGAAGGTGCGTGCGCGACTTGCATAGGTCATGTGGTTTCAGGGGAATACTCGATGGATGATTACTCAGATGAGGCAATTTCTGACGAGGAAATGCGGTCGCGAAAGGTTCTCACCTGTCAAACGCATGCGAAATCTGACTGTGTTATAGAATTTCCTTATGACTCCAAAATAGCCTTTAAAACCCCTCCGCGATCTTGGGAGTGCGAGATCCTCTCGATAGAGAATGTTTCGGTGAATGTGGTAAAATTAGACTTGGGTGTTGAAGGAGATGCGGACACTCGGCCAAGTTTTATGCCAGGGCAATATGTCAATATTGGTATTCCTGATGCTGGTCAAAGCCGTTCTTATTCTTTTGCGAATTCACCTGGGGCGAGGGAAAGGCTGACTTTTTACATTAAAATTCTTGAGAGCGGCGTGATGAGCGACTTTTTGCGTTGTCGCGCCAAAGAAGGCGATTTAGTTAACATTGAGGGGCCTTTTGGGCATTTTTATCTTCGAGGACAAGAACGCCCCATCTTAATGATGGCTGGAGGAACAGGACTCGCTCCAATGCTATCTATGCTTGATCAAATGGCGTCGATGGAAAGATTTCATAAACCGGTTCACTTGCTCTATGGTGTTAACTACCCAGATGAGTTCTTTGGTATTCGTCAAATTGAGAGTTATTCATCCAAAGGCGTCGATTTGACTTATGAAACCATTTCTCTCAACGGTTCAGCAGATTTGAATATTCAGTCCGGCCACGTTACTGAACTTTTGAATGAAAAATTAATTCAAGATAATCCGGAAATTTATCTGTGTGGACCGCCCCCCATGATCGATGCCGCGAACGCGTGGTTGGAAAAGCAAGGAGTTGATCTAAATTGTGTGTATTCAGAGAAATTTCTTGCCAGTTAAATTTTGCCTTACTTAAATATTGACTTGTTGATTTAGTTCCCTATTTTCCTTTCAGACTGTTTTGGTCCTAATTCATAGGAGTTATATACGCTGTGCCAACAGCGTTTTTAATACATTTGAAATATGCTTAAATTAAGTCGCTTTGCCGATTATAGCATTGTGTTATTGACACAGATGGCGTCTCGTCCTCCCTCGCTAATGCAGGCGCCGGAGTTAGCACTGCTTTCGGGTTTGACCGTACCGACGGTAGCAAAAACAATGAAAACACTTACTCAAGCGGGTTTGGTTCAGTCTCGAAGAGGAACAAAGGGCGGATATGCGTTGTTGCGGGATCCATCCGATATTCCTGTTACCGAGATCATAGCGGCTGTGGATGGACCCATAGCTCTCACTGAGTGTACTGTAGATGCGGGCTCAGATTGTGAAATAGAGGCCCTGTGCCCGACCCGGACAAATTGGCGTAAAATTAACGAAGCGGTCATTGCCGCATTAGATGGAATTTCTTTAGCGGATATGACCCCTCAGAAAGCACCGTTTATGCCATATAAAAAGTTTGAATTTAGCGAATTTGCGGAAAATTAATATGGTTGAATTTGCTCAAACCGAAGATGTTGTGCAAGAAGCGACGCGAAAAGATTATGAATTTGGTTTCGTAACGGAGATTGAATCAGAATTCGCTCCGCCTGGTCTTAACGAAGAAGTTATCAGGTTTATTTCTGGCAAGAAAAACGAACCGAAATGGATGCTGGATTGGCGCTTGGAATGCTTTAGCGAATGGAAACAGATGGAGGATCCAAACTGGGCTTTTGTTCAATTCCCTCCGATTAATTATCAAGATTATTACTATTACGCCGCTCCAAAAAAAGACGAAGATGCACCAAAGTCACTCGATGAAGTAGATCCCAAACTTTTAGAAACTTATGAAAAACTTGGCATACCCCTGCATGAGAGGGCGGCCTTGGCTGGGGTAGCGGTTGACGCGGTGTTTGATAGTGTGTCGGTTGCCACGACCTTTAGGGAAAAGTTGCATGACGTTGGCGTAATCTTTTGCTCTATATCTGAGGCAATCCAAGAACATCCAGGTTTGGTTCAAAAGTATCTTGGTAGTGTGGTGCCGAGATCTGACAATTTTTTTGCGTCATTAAACAGCGCCGTATTTAGCGATGGTACTTTTGTGTATATACCTAAAGGTGTCAGATGCCCTATGGAACTCTCCACCTATTTTAGGATTAATGCAGCGAAAACAGGTCAATTCGAGAGAACACTTATCATTGCTGATGAGGGCTCTTACGTAAGTTATTTAGAGGGCTGCACTGCCCCTATGCGAGATGAGAACCAACTTCATGCAGCGGTGGTGGAACTTATTGCACATGATGATGCAGAAATTAAATACAGTACCGTGCAAAATTGGTATCCAGGGGATGAAAATGGCAAGGGCGGAATTTACAACTTCGTAACAAAGAGGGGCGCCTGCCGTGGGAAAAATTCCAAGATTTCCTGGACCCAGGTTGAGACAGGGTCAGCAATTACTTGGAAGTATCCTTCCTGTATCCTCGAGGGTGATAATTCCGTCGGGGAATTTTACTCCGTGGCTCTAACTAACAACTATCAGCAAGCTGATACTGGCACAAAGATGATCCATATAGGTCGCAATACCTCAAGTACTATTATCTCGAAAGGTATCTCAGCTGGTCATGCCCAAAATACGTATCGGGGCCTTGTTAAGGTTTTAGGTAGCGCGGAGGGCGCGAGAAATTACACCCAATGTGACTCATTACTTATTGGAGAGCGGTGCGGGGCCCACACGGTCCCTTACATTGAAACGAGTAATCAAACTGCGCGCGTCGAGCATGAGGCAACGACGTCTAAAATTAGTGACGATCAACTTTTTTATGTGATGCAGAGAGGGCTGTCGGCTGAAGATGCGGTCGGCTTGATCGTAAATGGTTATTGTAAAGAAGTTTTGAAAGAACTTCCGATGGAATTCGCAGTAGAAGCCCAAAAGCTTCTCTCGGTTAGCTTGGAAGGCAGTGTGGGATAAAAAATGCTTTCAGTAAGAAATTTACACGCCGAGATAGAGGGCAAAAAGATTTTAAAGGGCTTAAATCTAGACCTTGGTTTCGGTGAGGTGCATGCCATTATGGGACCTAATGGGTCAGGTAAAAGCACCCTTTCTTATTTATTAGCGGGGCGCCCGGGTTATGAGGTTACGCAAGGTGAAATTTATTACAAAGGCAAGAACCTCCTCGAGCTTTCTGTAGAGGACCGCTCTGGCGAGGGTGTTTTCCTAGCCTTCCAATATCCAGTCGAGATACCTGGAGTCTCCGGGATGAGCTTTCTCAGAAATTCCCTGAATTCGGTACGAAAATATAGGGGACAAGAAGAATTGTCAGCCGCTGAATTTCTGAAGCTTGCGCGGGGAAAGGCATCCGAACTGGGGATCGACCAGGTTATGTTAAACAGGCCTGTCAATGTTGGTTTCTCTGGCGGCGAAAAAAAGCGCAATGAGGTACTCCAAATGGCTCTTCTAGAGCCTTCTTTGGCTCTTTTAGATGAAACAGACTCTGGTCTCGACATAGACGCGCTTAAAATTGTTTCTGATGGCTTTAACGCCCTACGTAGCCCTGATCGTTCTGCGTTGGTTATTACTCATTACCAGCGACTACTTAATCACATTGTGCCGGATAAAGTTCACGTGTTAGCCCAAGGTCGTATTATAGAAACAGGCGGCAAAGATCTCGCTATGGAACTGGAAGAAAAAGGTTACGGAATGCTCGGTATTCAGGATGGAGAGCTTGAGGTATCGTAATTTGGGACAGGGATTAGAGAAATTTTCACCAGCGCTTAGGAATTACGTTTCGGAGGCATTGTCGTTTGATGCAGGTCCGGAAGCGCTCTCCGGATTGCGAAGTCATGCAAGGGAAGCGTTGCTAGAAACACTGCCTCTCGGTAGATCAGAGAGGTGGAAGTATACAGACCTTCGGCGCTATTTCGCGAAGCCTACACGGTTGGCGGATGCTCCGGGCGTTGTAAGTCAGCAGGATCTCGAGCGCTTTTTAATCAAGGGCTATGCTCGAGCCGTTTTTATTGATGGCTTTCTTTCTACTGAGTTATCCGACTTGGAGGGAGTAGAGTGGAGCGCTCTAGATGAAAAAATAGTGGGGCGCGTCGCAGACATAAAAAGCACGGGCTTTGTCGCTTTAAACTCGGTATTGCTTAAAGATGGATTTTCGCTTCGTGTCACAAAAAGTCAGCCACAGCAAAGACCGATCCAGTTAATCTGTCTTACCTCCGATAAACTTGTCGGAGAAATCCATACGCGCATCACGATCGAGATAGAGGAAAATATTGAGGCGAGCATTTGTGAAACACATGGAGCAATTGGGAGCGGAGTTGGACTCTGTGACTATGTTATAGAGATTGTTCTTGGAAAGAATGCTCGGTTACAGCACGTGGTGCATCAACAAGCGTCCAAGGATATACATCATGTTGTAACGCGTGCTGGGAGAATAGACGAAGACGCAAAATTCACTGGGTTCTCTCTATTAGAAGGTGGTGCTTTGTCGCGATCCGAGACTGTTCTTTCACTGACCGGTGCCGGCTCAGAAGTTAAGCTATATGGCATTGGGTTAATGCGCAGTCGGCAGCATTGTGACGTAACAACTGATATCATGCATGAGGTATCGCATTGTAATTCAGAACAGGTTTTTAAAAATGTGGTTGACGGCCAAGGACGAACTGTTTTTCAGGGAAGAGTTTATGTTGCTCCAGACGTACAGGGAATTGAAGCCCATCAGCTAAATCGTAACCTGCTTTTGTCAAAAAATGCCCGTGCGGACTCAAAGCCTGAATTAATCATACATGCAGATGACGTAAAATGCAGTCACGGGGCAACCGTTGGTGATTTAGATGAAGAGGCCCTCTTCTATCTGAGAAGTAGAGGAATCTCTGAAAATATTGCGCGGGGTATATTAATCAGGGGTTTTGCTGCGGAAATGTTTGAAGTTCTAAATGATAAAACCATAGTCACATATCTGGATGAAGCGCTTGAAAACTGGCTTCTTTGCGCTGATTATGACGGCGGGCTGGCTTGATCATGACTGCTCTGCACAAAAGCGGGTTTCCGATAAACGATATTAGGTCAGATTTCCCAATTTTATCCGAAAAAATTTACGGCAAGCCATTGGTTTACCTGGACAATGGAGCCAGTGCGCAAAAACCTATCCAAGTTATTAAAGCCATCTCGGGGGTGTATGAGGCGCGTTACGCAAATGTCCACCGTGGGGTGCACTATCTGAGTCAAGTTGCTACCGATGACATGGAAGCAGCTCGGGAAAAGGTCCGTGGTTTCATAAATGCGCGTTCCGAACGAGAAGTGATTTTCGTTCGAGGTGCAACCGAGGGCATTAACCTCGTTGCCTCTAGCTGGGGGAGAGCAAATCTGACTGTTGGAGACGAAATAATACTCTCTCAAATGGAGCATCACTCGAACATTGTTCCGTGGCAATTGATAGCTGATATTACTGGCGCAATCATTAAAGTGATCCCTATAAATGACGCAGGAGAACTGGAAATTGAGGTATTCCAAAACCTGTTGTCTGAAAAAACCAAAATGGTGGCTATCACCCATGTATCAAATGCGTTAGGCACTATCGTCCCATTGGAGCAAGTAATTAAGAAAAGTCATGATGCAGGAGCACTTGTTTTAGTTGATGGCTGTCAGGCTGCCCCGCATTTGCAAGTGGATGTCCAGGAATTAGACGCAGATTTTTATGTATTTTCCGGCCATAAAATCTACGGGCCTAGCGGGATTGGGGTTTTGTACGGCAAAGAGTCGTTACTAGAGTCTATGCCACCCTATCAGGGTGGTGGAGAGATGATCGATACCGTTAGTTTTTCAGGGTCAACTTGGGCGGATTTACCTTTTAAATTTGAAGCGGGCACCCCAAATATCGCGGACGCGATTGGGATAGGAAATGCCATTGACTATGTCTCTGCTCTTGGTCTCACCTCAATCATGGAGCATGAGGAGGCATTACTCAGCTATGCAACGGAAAAATTAAAGGCAATTAATTCGATCAGAATTATTGGCAATGCCTCTAAAAAAGCGGCGATTATATCTTTTGTGATGGGTGATATACATCCTCACGATATAGGTACTATTCTTGACCGTCAGGGGGTCGCTGTTAGAACCGGTCATCATTGTGCCCAGCCCGTGATGGAACGCTATGATATTCCGGCTACCGTCCGCGCTTCTTTTGCTCTTTATAACACTTTCGAAGAAATTGACTCTCTCGCGTCATCTCTATCTAAGGTTAAGGAAATTTTTGGATGATTGAGGGGGAGTTGGATAACCTTTATCAGGATATTATCCTTGATCATTCCAAAAATCCTCGCAACTCAGGATATTTGGAAGGAGCTACTCATTCCGCGAGGGAGAATAACCCTCTTTGTGGCGATAGGGTAAGTGTTTACTTGACGGTACATAATGCAGAAATCACAGATCTCAAATTTGAAGCTAGAGGCTGCGCAATATCAGTAGCGTCGGCTTCAATGATGGGGCAGATGGTGAAAGGAAAATCGATAACGGAAGCCCAAAAATTGTTTAAACAATTCATAGCGCTGATAAATGGATCGGATGTCGGCGATGGCTTTGAGTTAAAAGAGTTAGAATCTCTCTCTGGCGTAAAACAGTTCCCTACAAGAATTAAATGCGCAACTTTGTCTTGGCATGCTTTGCAGCGAGCACTTGAAAGTGGTGGCATTCAAGCCAAGGCCTAACAGCTAAGCGGATAATTTGGAATATGGTAGATGAAATGGAAAATGATCGATTATCAGTTCAGGATGGCTTGGAGCCTGAAGCGGGTGGTATTGAGGTTACCGAGCACTCTGATCATATAATTACCGGACAAATAGAGGGAAGAGTTATTGAAGCTCTTAGTGAAATTTTTGATCCTGAAATTCCGGTGAATATCTATGAGCTTGGTCTGATATATGATGTCTCAGTAACGAGCATGAACGAGGTTAGAATCCAAATGACTCTAACGACTCCGCATTGCCCTGTCGCTGAGTCATTGCCGGCGGAAGTCGAAGCAAAAACCAAAACTGTTGATGGGGTAACGGACGTCTCCGTTGAGTTAGTCTGGGAACCGCAGTGGACCCCAGATAGGATGAGTGAGGCAGCTAGGCTAGAGCTAGGTTTTATGTGATAGGTTAATAAGGTTATATAAATGACTGTAATTAAAACAAGAAAATAAATTTCTTAATATCACTCCAAAGGCCGCGGACCAATTAAGAAAATTGAAAGACCTGCACAATCCTGATGCCGCCGGCATTCGACTTGGGGTCAAAGAGGGGGGGTGCAATGGGATGACTTACTCCATGGATTTCGCTGAGGAGCACGGGCCGGGAGATGAGGTCATGGAATTGAACGGGGTCAGTATCTTTATAGACCCAATGTCGACGATGTACTTGGTGGGCACTGAAATGGATTTTGTTGAAGAGAATTTCGGGGCTTCATTTGTTTTTCGTAATCCAAATGAAACCGGGCGTTGTGGGTGCGGTGAAAGTTTTAGCGTCTAGTCTACACTAATATGGCTAAGATTTATTCTATTGATGGCATTGCACCTGCGATAGACCCCGGTGCTTTTGTACACCCCGATGCAGTTCTAATCGGAGACGTGGTAATCGAAAAAAATTGTTATTTAGGGCCGAATGTTAGCCTTAGAGGAGATATGGGGCAGATCTGGCTAAAACGAGGAGCCAATATGCAGGATAACTGTATTGCTCATACATTTGCTGGTGGCGAGATGATCGTCGAAGAAGATGCTAACGTCGGGCATGGCGCCATTTTGCATGGCTGCAGGGTAGGAAAAGGTGCGTTAGTGGGTATGAATGCCGTGATTATGGATGGGGCCGTTATCGGACAATATTCATTTGTTGGAGCTTTAGCTTTTGTAAAGGCCGGGTTTGAGGTCCCGGAGAGAACTGTTGCGGGCGGTATACCAGCAAAGATTTTACGGGATTTGAAAGATGAGGAAATTGATTGGAAAAAGGCAGGAGATCAGGATTATCAAAACATAATAGCTCGAAGCTTTGATAGTCTAATGGCGGCAGACCCGATAGAGGATATTTCTGAGGTTCAGGGGCCAAGAATTCAATATTCAGGGGTTCCGCCTCTTTATAAGACGCGAAAGGATAGGCCTAACTAAAAGCTTTAAACCCAATTAACGTAAATGTGTCTTTGACGTGCGCTAAACCTTGTAGTCTATTCGTGACAAAGTGACCAATATCAATGTCTTCAGCTTAGTAGCATTTCATAAGAAGGTCATGCTCGCCGGAAACTGAATGAACTTCTGATACTTCGGAGATGTGCTCAGCTGCTTCTCCGGCTACGCTGTAAGACTTGCCAAGCTCACATTTAACAAAAACAAAAATGGTTTGCATCTAACTACTCCTAGTTTGCAGTTACCATTTTAGAAGGACGTAGTAAAAAGGCCGGCGTGTGATCGCCCATTCCAACGATAGTCTCTTCTTTAGAGATTTTAGTTTTTGATGCTTGTGAAGTTTTTGTTGGATTAGAGGATCTAGCTTTTTTACCCCGCGATCTAGACTTTTTATGATCGTCAATTTCTGTTGTGCCCGATTGAACATTTAGGTCAGTTAAATCGAGTTCATTGGTCGCAACTTCTTCAATCGTTTTACCAATAAATTCATAGACGGCGGTTAAAAACTTTCGGTCGTCTGGGGTCGTAATTGTTAGAGCCTTGCCTTCTCTTCCAGCGCGTCCAGTCCGACCAATTCGATGAACATAATCCTCTGCATGATTGGGAACATCAAAATTAAACACATGACTAACCTTGGGAATATCCAAGCCCCGAGCTGCGACATCACTTGCTATAAGTAAATTCGCTTCCTCGCTTTTAAATTTTTCAAGGGTTTCTAATCGAGCGGGCTGAGACATGTCTCCATGCAGCCCTACAGCTTTAAATTCATGGTTTTTGAGAGATTTTGTTAGTATATCGACATCTTTTTTCCGGTTACAGAATATGATCGCATTGTCTATATTTTCGTGTCGGATCATTCTACGAAGCGCCTCGCGTTTGACCCACGGTTTGTTTTGAACTGTTGCAAGAAATTGGGTAACGGTTTCGGCAGTGGTAGTTGTCGGAGATACAGTAATTTCTTTGGGGTTCATCAAAAACTTGTCTGCAAGTTTTCGAATTTGAGGAGGCATAGTTGCGGAGAAGAAAAGTGTCATTCGAATCGGTGTTAGCAGCGACACAATTTTTTCTACGTCTGGGATAAAACCCATGTCCATCATACGGTCAGCTTCGTCAATCACCAAAATCTTGATGTCGTTAAGTAGCAGTCCTCCACGCTCAAAATGATCTAAAAGCCTTCCAGGTGTCGCAATTAAAACATCCACTCCTCTGTCGAGCTTAGACAGCTGATCTTCAAAGGACACGCCTCCTATCAAAAGCGCCATCGAGAGCTTGTGATATTTACCGTAGACTTCAAAGTTTTCGCCGATTTGAATGGCTAATTCTCTTGTCGGTGTGATAATTAGCGATCTCGGCATCCGAGCCTTAGTCTTTCCGGAGGCCAGAATATCTATCATGGGTAATGTAAAAGAAGCGGTTTTTCCCGTCCCAGTTTGGGCGCACCCAAGCAGATCTCTTCCCATTAATATGAATGGTATTGCTTGCTCTTGGATCGGTGTGGGCTTTTCATAACCCGCTTCAGTTACAGCTCGCAAAACTTCTGAGCTTAACCCAAGTTGGTCAAAATTTTTACTGGTGGTTGGTAGTTTCCCGTCCATGCTGAGATATGTGTGTTTTTATGAGTAAAAAGTCAATTAAATCTATGCAAGTTGCTTAAATTGGACATTTAACTAAAAATTATAATGTGGCTGTAAGGTTGTGATGGATGCCGAAATTTTTGACTGAAAAACAGGTAAAGCAATATCGAGAAGAGGGGTTTGTATCTCCTGTCTGCGTAATGGACGAGACAGAGGCACTTAGCCTGAGGAAGCAAATTGAGTCCTTTGAGGCAGCGCAAGGTAAGCAGATGTTCGGAGTCCAGCGGACCAAGTGCAGTCTGCGTTTCCCGTTTATTTACGAGTTGGCCACGCGAAAAAATATTTTAGACGCAATCGAGGATCTACTGGGGCCTAATATTTTAATGTACCAGTGTGCCATGTGGTTCAAGGAGCCTGAGAGTGGTTCCTATGTCAGTTGGCACCAAGATTGTAGCTACTACGGGATGGACCCTCTGGCATTGGTATCGGCATGGGTAGCTCTGTCCCCGGCAAATGCAGAATCTGGTTGCATGCAAGTGATACCTGGTTCTCATAAGGGAGGTCAGTATCCGGTTGAGTTTACGGAGATAAAAGAAGAGAATTTATTGGCCTCGGGTCAAAATACACTTTTCGAGTTCGATCCTGGGCAAGCTATTTTGATGCCTCTTAGGCCTGGTGAAATGTCTCTGCATCACGTTGCCTTGGTGCACTCGTCCAGACCTAATCATAGTTCTGATAGGCGCATGGGGATCTCAATTGGGTATTTACCTACTGATGTGAAGCAAACCACGTCGCTAAAGGCTAGCGCTATGCTAATGCGAGGAGAAGACGATTTTGGGTTTTTCCCACTGGATGAATTGCCACCAGTAAGCCCGTTGGATGAAGACACGGTTAGAAGGCATGAGCGAGCCGTTTCTCTTTACAGAGAAAAAGCTATTGAATGCGGTAACAACACTGCTTGGCGATTGGGATAAAAGTCTTCTAAAGGTCCAAAGAGTCTTGAACTTCGTGGGCATTTTTTTGAATAAAGGCCAGGCGTCGTTCAGGTTTGCGTCCCATTAAATCTTCAATAAGGGTTTCAGTTTCGCGGAACAAATCGGCGTTACTATTGGCACTTGGCACGTTGACACGTAATAAGGTTCTTCGTTCTGGAGACATTGTAGTCTCTTTAAGTTGGGAGGCAGGCATTTCACCTAAACCTTTGAAACGACTTATTTCTATGCGTCCACGCCCAGTAAAATCATTCTCAATTATTCTGTCCCTCTCTTGCTCATCCATAGCGTAAGCGGTTTTATTTCCCTGGGCTATTCGATAAAGGGGGGGGAGCGCAAGAAAGAGGTGTCCCTTCAATATGAGTTCTTGCATTTGATGCCAAAAGAAAGTCATCAAAAGTGAGGCTATATGGGCGCCATCAACATCCGCGTCTGTCATAATTATGACTTTTTCGTACCTGAGCTTGTCTGCGTTGAAGGATGCGCCGTGGCCACATCCCAATGCTTGAATAAGATCATTGAGCTCCTGGTTCGCGCGGATCTTTTCTAGTGTCGCGCTTGCTACATTTAAGATTTTACCGCGAAGTGGGAGAACAGCCTGTGTCTTTCGATCGCGTGCCTGCTTCGCAGAGCCGCCCGCTGAGTCTCCCTCGACGATAAAAAGTTCGGTCCCTTCTGAGGCGCTATTGCTGCAATCTGCAAGTTTTCCAGGTAGGCGTAGTTTACGGGTCGCAGTCTTTCGAGCCGTTTCCTTTTGTTGCCGCCTCTTTACCCTGTCCTCCGCGCGATCTAAGACAAATTCTAATAAATTTGTGGCGGCCTTTGGATCAGAAGTTAAGAAATGATCAAAATGATCCTTGATTATGGCTTCAACCTGGCGTGTTACAACTGTTGTTGTAAGCTTTTCTTTGGTTTGTCCCTGAAATTCCGGATCTGATACAAAGGCGGAGAGGATGGCTTGTGCTCCCCCTATTACATCCTCAGCCGTTATAATCCCTGCTCGTTTGTTACCTGTTAAATCCGCGTAGGAGCGGAGACCCTTAACCAATGCGTTTCGCAGTCCTGCCTCATGGGTTCCTCCCTCTGGGGTGGGCACCGTATTGCAATAAGAGACTAGCGAGCTATCGCTATCTGGGACCCAAGCTAATGCCCACTCAACTTTTCCTATTTGGCCTTTGAATTCTCCCTCACCGGTGAAAGCTTTCAACGTGATTGTATCCTGATTTCCAACTCGATCATGTAGATAGTCTGAGAGTCCTCCAGGAAAGTGTAGGGTAGCTATGTCCGGAACATTCGAATTTTCTCCGATAAGGTTAGGATCACATTTCCAACGAATTTGAACGCCTTTAAACAGGTAAGCCTTGGATTGCGCCATTGAGAACAGGTAGGCAGGTCTGAACTTAGCACTTGTTCCAAATATCTCGGGATCGGGATGGAATGAGATCCGGGTACCACTTTTTATTTTTGCTGGGCCAGAATTTTCAAGCTTATTGATCGGTGCGCCTCGTGAGTAGTTCTGAGACCATTTGTTTTTGTCTCGGGTTACCTCAACGATCAGTTGGTCTGAAAGCGCGTTTACTACTGATAATCCGACGCCGTGAAGTCCTCCGGAAGTATCATAAACCTTGTTATCAAACTTCCCCCCAGAGTGAAGCGTTGTCATCACTACTTCTAAAGCTGATTTCTTTTTAAACTTTGGATGGGGGTCAATGGGTATGCCTCTTCCATTGTCACTAATTGCGATTTGTCCATCGGCGGTCAGTTCTAATTCTATCCAGCTCGCATGACCGGCCACTGCTTCGTCCATCCCATTGTCAAGCAATTCCGCCGCTAAGTGATGCATCGCTTTTTCATCCGACCCCCCGATATACATCGCGGGTCTTTTTCGGACGGGCTCTAATCCCTCTAATACCTCGATATCACTTGCCGTGTAAGTTTTTGTATTTTTTGTAGAGGAAGCCATCACATAATTTAGTAAATTTGAAGAATAGAAATAACCAGTAATTTACTGAATATTATAAAGGTATTCTCAAGGAATCACGAATATGACCCGTATGACCGAAGTTTCAAAAAACCGCACACCATCAATCAGAATGCTCGCCATGCCGTCGGATACAAATCCTAGCGGAGATATTTTCGGAGGGTGGCTTATGTCTCTTATGGATCTGGCTGGCGCAAATAAAGCTTATCAGCGGGCCAATGGCCGGGTCGCTACGATTGCTGTAGACAAAATTGAATTTCACAAGCCCGTCGCTGTTGGCGATCTGGTCACCTGTTTTGCAGATATTACCCATGTAGGAAGGACTTCTTTAACAACAAAGGTAGAAGTTTTTGTCGGCCACGATGATGTTGGAGGTGATTTTGTAAAGGTAACTGAGGGAGAATTCACCTATGTTGCTATAGATATGAGGGGTCAAAAGCGCCTATTGGACTCAACTCCAAAATAATACCCCTGTCTCAGCTAGGCTGAAACAGGGGTAATTACTAAGATAGAAGGAAATGATTAAGAGCTATAGTACATAGAGAACTCTACAGGGTGTGGAGCTTCTTCGAACGCGAGGCACTCCTCATCCTTTAGGCCAAGATAACCGTCTATTGCGTCATCAGTGAATACGTCACCTCTTTTAAGGAAATCTCTATCCCCATCTAGAGCCTCCATTGACATTCTTAATGATCGACTAACTGTGGGAACTCCCTCCAACTCCTCTGGTGGAAGGTCATAGAGATCCTTATCCATAGGGTCTCCGGGATGAATTTTATTTTCTATCCCATCTAGTCCCGCCATTAGCATTGCAGAGAAGGCGAGATAGGGGTTGGCAGTGGCGTCGGGGAACCTAACTTCAACCCTCTTTCCGTTGGGGCTCGCTGCGTAGGGAATTCTGCAAGACGCAGAACGGTTACGAGAAGAATACGCAAGAAGAACAGGAGCCTCAAAACCAGGGATCAACCGTTTATAGCTATTGGTTGAGGGGTTAGTGAACGCGTTTATTGCTCGGGCGTGTTTAATTATTCCCCCAATATAATAAAGGGCTGTTTCAGATAGATCGGCATATCCAGAACCGGCAAATAAGGGTTTGCCGTCTTTCCAGATCGACTGATGGGTGTGCATGCCAGATCCATTATCACCTGCGACTGGCTTGGGCATGAAGGTTGCGGTCTTTCCATATTGATGGGCGACCATATGCACAACGTATTTATAAATTTGCTGATTGTCTGCTGCCTTGAGGAGAGTATTAAACTTTATCCCGAGTTCATGTTGGCTTGGCGCAACCTCGTGATGATGTTTCTCCATCGGAAGTCCCATTTGGGTCATCACAGATACCATTTCTGCCCTGATATCTGTCCCGGAGTCAACGGGGGGAACCGGAAAATATCCCCCTTTGATACCCGGCCGGTGGCCTATATTTCCGCCCTCTAATATTTCCCCCGAGTTATAGGGACCTTCATCACTATCGATTTCGTAAAACGAGCGGTTCATAGTTGCTTCAAAGCGCACATCATCAAAGACAAAGAACTCAGCTTCGGGTCCAAAATAAGCAGTGTCGCCAATTCCAGCAGAACCCATGTAAGCCAGGGCTTTTTTGGCAATACTTCTTGGGCATCTTTCGTAAGGTTGCCCTGTTGACGGTTCTAAAACATCGCAAAAAATGATTAGCTGAGGTTGAGCTGTAAAGGGGTCCATTACAGCGGTATCAGGGTTTGGCATCAAAGTCATATCTGACTCATTGATGGCTTTCCAACCGGCGATAGAAGAACCATCAAACATAATACCATTTTCAAAGAAATCTTCATCGATGGTAGACACATGTTGGGCCGTGTGTTGCCACTTACCTCGAGGGTCAGTGAATCGGAGATCAACATACTGAACGTCATTCTCCTTAATTAAATTCATCACTGTTTCAATATCACTCATTAATCTAACCTTCATTTATTGACATTTTATGTTTTAGTGTTTTTGTCGACATTAAAAGCGGTCGTGGATTGGCTGTGGTCTGTGTTAAACTGCCTCAGAGCCAGTTTCGCCCGTCCGTATGCGGATCGCCTCATCTATCGTTGAAATAAAAATCTTACCGTCTCCGATGCGACCAGTATGAGCGGCATTTTTTATTGCTTCTACCGCTCCGTCCAACATCGAGTCGTCTAGGACGACCTCGATTTTCACTTTTGGAAGAAAATCAACGACGTACTCGGCGCCTCTGTAGAGTTCGGTGTGTCCTTTTTGCCGACCGAACCCCTTAGCCTCTAGAACTGTCAACCCCATAACCCCTATCTCATGCAGGGCTTCTTTTACATCATCAAGCTTAAAGGGCTTAATAATTGTTTCTATTTTTTTCACCGGAGGCTCCTTTCCGATTATGCGAGTATTCTCTGAAGGAGATGCATAAGCCGTGCCAGAATAATGCTACAGTCTAAGTACTTGAGTTATAAAGAATGTGAGATAGAGTGGGGACTAAGGAAGCAGAACATTTGGCTAAAAAATAAGCAAAATGCCTAAAAATAGTGCAATCTAGTTCTTAGATTTGAATAACATTCGATTTAGTTGCATCTTATCGACGGTTGGTAAGGAATGTCTTTTTGCGATGATTGGGAATAGTACTTTATCGTCTTACGGGACAACTATTTTCGAGGTCATGTCTCAACTAGCCCTCGAACATGATGCAATAAACCTTGGGCAAGGCTTTCCGGATGGAAATGGACCCCCTGACGTCGTATCAGCGGCAGCTGATTATCTTGAAAATGGCTTAAACCAGTACCCATCAATGATGGGCTTACCTGCACTTCGTCAGTCCGTGGCTGAGGCAAACAAGCGGTTCTACAACTTAGAGGTTGATTGGAAGTCCGAGGTACTTGTTACTTCTGGGGCCACAGAGGCCCTGGCAGTTTGCTTATTCGGATTAATCGAGCCAGGGGACAAGGTCTTACTAATAGAGCCTCTCTACGACTCTTACATGCCTATAGTAAAGCGCGCGGGTGGAGTGCCACATACTGTTCGACTCAGTCCCCCGGATTGGGCTATCCCCTTTGATGATCTAGAACGAGCATTAGAGGGGGGAATCAAACTTGTTTTATTGAATACTCCGATGAACCCTTGCTCCAAGGTTTTTTCAAGATCTGAGCTAGAGAGAATTGCGGCCTTGCTGGTTAAATATAACGCCATTGCCATATGCGATGAGGTATACGAGCACTTGGTCTATCAGGGTGCTGAGCACATTCCCCTTATGACATTCCCAGGGATGAGAAATCGAGCGATAAGGATCGGGTCGGCTGGAAAAACATTCTCTTTAACTGGATGGAAAGTCGGCTACATAACTGCGTGCTCTGAGTTACTGACGCCCCTCACCAGAACTCATCAATTTTTGACATTTACAACTCCTCCAAATTTGCAAGCGGGAGCCGCATTCGGACTGAGAAAAAAAGCTGATTATTTTTTTGGCCTAAGCAACGAATTGGAAAAAAGGCGTGATCAGCTCGCTAGAGGATTGTCTGAAGTTGGTATGGAAGTTTTAAAATGTGACGGCACCTATTTTATCACTGCTGATTTTCGAGGCACGGGGTTCCACGGAGATGATCTGCAATTCTGTAAACATATAACTGAACAGGCGAGGGTTGCCGCGGTTCCCGTCAGTGCATTTTATGAGGGCGGTGACGTAAAATATTTTGCGCGATTTTGTTTTTGCAAAGAAGAGGATACTTTGTCAGAGGCGGTTAATCGGCTTCAAAGGCATTTCGATTGTTGACGGCAAAACCACCTGGGTCTAAAGAGACAAAAGTCAATATCAAATGGCGAGCGTAGCTCAGTTGGTTAGAGCACCGGATTGTGATTCCGGGGGTCGTGGGTTCAAGTCCCATCGCTCGCCCCAGTTTTTTCTTATAACAGATTGATAACAAAGGTCGGACTCCGTTGAAATCGCTAAGCATGAAAAAAGTTTCATGCAGATATTACGGCTCCGCTAGATCACCGTTTCGTAACCTTGCAGCACCAATTTGCTTCCGTATGCCCCAATTTGCCGCATTTAAAAGCGAACGGGTCTGAAAAGTCAGTGTCCTTTTATAATTTGTTATGTCATAGAACGGGCAATCGGTAATTAATTGTCGTCGTTTCTGACCTGCGGTTGCTGCCCATTGGCAGCGTGTTGAGATCAAATTAGAACAAAGCTTTCAGGAATAATCGAAGTGTAGAATTAAAGTATATGAATTAGGCAATAAACCCGGAGAGAGAACAATGGAAATAACCGGAAAAATCATAGAAATCCTTCCTGAGAGGTCCGGGGAATCAGCCAGAGGAGCTTGGCGTAAACAGGAATATGTAATGGAGGTTGAAGGCCAGTACTCTAAAAAAATTTGCTTTATGGCATGGGGTGACAAAATCGATGAGTTCTCGATCCGAGAGGGTGAGTCCGTGGTAGCAAGTGTTGACTTAGAAAGTCGTGAATATAATGGACGCTGGTATACAGATGTCAAAGCCTGGCGGGTATCAAGGGCAGAGGATTCTAATATGAGGTCAATAAACGAGACTATATCGGATGAGTTCCCCCGCAAGGGCATTGAGAACGTCTCCGCACTAGATGATGAGATACCATTTTAGTTGGCATAAGTGTTTTGTCATTGCTGCCTTTGTCTTGAAACGGAATTCCGGGGCACTGCCGCTAGAGGTATATCTTGATTATGTAAACCCGAAAGGGGGCACTCAAATCACGTTCCACAAAAAGTTTGAACCACGCGCTCATGAGGTTCTGGAGGGGATCTAAAGTACCCGAATTTGGGATTTTCTTTGTAAGGATCTTTCATAGATTCCAGTAACTCAGAAAAAGGTTCTAAATTTTGTTCTTGGGCGGCTTGTAAGGCACTCTCAACATTGTGGTTGCGGGGTATGACACACGGGTTAGTTCTTTCCATCAAACTAATCGATGAGGATTGCGGCATGTCATTTTTTTCTTGCCTTTTCTTCCAACGTTTATGCCAGTTTCTAAAACCTTCGTTTTGATAGTCTTGCTGTTCTAATAGACGCTCTTTGCTCAAGTCTCGAAATGTATTAGTGAAATCTTTGTCGTATTTATGCATCCAGGATGTCAGGTCAGCGTAGAGCTCCTGATCTTCTTCATGTTCACCAAAAAGTCCAAGTTTGGCGCGCATCACTGAGACGTATTTGGACTCAAAAATTTTATCAAATCCATTTATTTTTTCATTTGCGACTTCGACAGACTTGTCGATATTTTCGTCAATCAGAGGCAGGAGGGTTTCCGCAAGGCGTGCGATGTTCCATTGGATGATTTTTGGTTGATTGGCGTATGCATACCTTCCCATTCGGTCAATTGAACTAAACACCTTTTTAGGGTCAAATTGGTCCATAAAGGCGCAAGGACCATAATCTATCGTTTCTCCTGATAGTGTTACGTTGTCCGTATTCATAACTCCATGAATAAAGCCAATACGGAGCCAATTGGCGATTAAATCCGATTGAGATTGAATAACTGAATCCAAGAGAGATAGCGCCGGATTATCGGTTTCTTTCAATAGTGGCTCGTGGCGAGCGATGGTGTAATCGAGAAGGGTTTTCAATAGATGCTTGTCACGTTGAGCTGCTGCAAATTGAAAAGTTCCAATTCTGATGTGAGAGGTTGCTACTCTAGTCAATATAGCTCCGGGCAAAGGCGTTTCTCTGAAAACGTTTTCCCCAGTTGAGATCACCGCTAAGGAGCGGGTTGAAGGTACCCCAAGGGCATACATCGCCTCTGAAATAATATATTCTCGAAGCATCGGTCCTAACACGGCCCTTCCGTCTCCGTTCCTCGAATATGGTGTGGGACCGGATCCCTTTAACTGGATATCAAAAGAATTTCCCGACGGGGTTACGTGCTCTCCCAAAAGGTGAGCCCTACCATCACCGAGGATAGTGAAATGGCCGAATTGATGGCCTGCATAAGCTTGTGCGAGGGGTGCCGCGCCCTCTGGCAGAACATTTCCGGAAAAGAGGTCGGCTTGCTCCGGACCGGATAGATTTGAAAAATCCAAATTTAATGAGTGTGCAAGATTTTCATTGATGATGACCATCTCGGGTTTTGCGACGGGTATAGGATTGACGTGGCTATAAAATATTTCATCAAGTTCTTTGTAAGAATGTTGAAAATTAAAATTAGATGCCGACATAGATCCACCGAAGATTTTCTGTATTGAAAGATTAATTTTTTATAGGTATGCCAAGCCTCTGAGTAAAATACAAAAGTTTATATGTTTTATTTTAGTAGATCTCGTTCAGCGGTTCCTCGTTACAACAGTCATTCTCCCGAGAAGTTTGCATCATTATGTTTTAGGTTATTAGCCTGCATAATTTTTACAGGGATGAGCTTTGTCGGCTTCTCGGCTAAGGGGCTAGCTGATGATATGCAAAGGGTAGGACAAATCGAGATTGATCGAACTGAGGTGACTATTGGAGATTTCAGAAAATTTGTTGAAGCTACTAACTTAGTGACCAAGGCAGAAAAAGAGAGGGGTGGCCTTGTCTACGAGTTCGGTTGGACGAAAAAGATTGGCTGGAATTGGAGTTCTCCATTCGGAGATCATTCTGATGATGCAGAACCAGCGGTTCATGTGACATTTGATGAGGCTCAGGCATTTTGTAAATGGAGTGGGAAAAGATTACCCACTGATAAGGAATGGAAGATGGCCGCCTATCATGAGTTGAGAAACCTGCCTACTCATGGCTTTCAAAGAGGAAAAAAATATCCTTTTCCCACAGGAGAAAGGCCAACTGGTGCAAATTGTCTTGATGATTGCGGCGGGAACTTCGCTCGTGATAGGTCAACAAAACTAAATCGCGGGAAGGGTCATGCGCTAACGGGAACTACCCGTCAGGGTGTGAACGGGCTGTTTGATATGGGAGCCAATGTATGGGAATGGGTTGATACCGCCGATCAAATAAATAAGGGAACTCGCGGAGGTTCGTGGTGGTATGGCTCGACCCAGATGCAAGAAAATTATGATGCATCCAAACCCCGAGATATGGCGGTGGTTTATATAGGTTTTAGGTGTGCAAGGGATATAAAACCCGTCCAATAGTTATGAAACATATTGGTTAACAAAGCCCTTAAATAGAAACCCCTGTTTATTGCGATAGGATTTTCTAATTCGGAGGCTTTTAAATATATTTTTGTTTGAGTCGTCTGTGAATTCAGCTAAAACAGCCCATCGCAAAATTCTGAAGAGCAAGTAAAGAGTTGTGATTATTCGCAGCAGCGTCGAATTTTATGTTGTTGTCGTTAAGGCAACGGGTGTGTCGTTCAAAATTGAGTTCAAATAGTTTAGTTACTGATAGTCTTAAGGCCTATGATCCTGAAGTTTTTTGGTCAACCCGGTTGCGCCGCCGTGGATACCAAAATTGGATATTATTCCTCTCTAACATAAATTTATATTATTTTTGGGAAAAGCGTTGGTTTTTTATAGCCTTGGCCATAGGAGCGGTCATGCTTAGCCTCCCCCAACCCGATGGATTGTCGCGGGCGGGGCTAATTGTTCTTACGATGTCAGTCGTAGCTGTGATTTTGTTTGTGACGGAACCCGTGCCGCTGCCCACTGTCGCCTTGCTAATTATTGTGGGCCAAATTGTACTTCTCGGACTAGACTCTAACACTGTTGCTAAAAGTTTAATGACGGACTCAGTGTTATTCATCATGGGGTCCTTGATGCTCGCCGTAGCAGTCGTCAAACAGAAGCTTGATCTCCGAATTGCGTGGCTCATAGTTCGCTTCACGGGAACAAAGACGACCCATATATGTTTTGGTGTGTCCTTAGTGTCAGGCGTTCTGGCCTCCCTTGTTGGGGAGCACACTGTGGCGGCGATGATGTTACCGGTTGGTATTACTTTGGTAAGCCTCACCTCTGATGATCCAAAAGAAGTTCGTCGTCTGGCCGCGGTTTTATTGTTTTCGATTTGTTATGGGTGCTCGATAGCTGGAATCGGGACACCATCTGGGGGCGCAAGAAACGCGATAATGATAGGGTATTGGAAGGAGTTCTTTTATGATCCTGCAAATCCACAAACCTACAAATACTTAATTGATTATTTGACCTGGATTGCCTACGCGTATCCGATCTTTTTAATACAACTCCCCTTTGTAACTTTAATTCTTTTTTGGACTTTTAGACCCTCTTATCGGGACATGTCGAGGGCAGTGGTAAAGTTGCGGCATCAGGTAGGTGAGGCAGGGCCCATGCGGCCCAACGACTGGCTTACGATTTTGTTTTTCGTGATGATCCTGCTCAGCTGGATTTTCCTATCCGGACAAATAGGGCTGGGCACGGTCGCCGTGATGGGAGCAGCGATTTTCTTGATTTCGGGTTTAGTGCGCTGGGAGGAAATTAACTCTGGTGTTAATTGGGGTGTGGTCCTTCTGTATGCCGCAGCAATCTCCCTCGGGTTGCAAATGAAAGACACAGGGGCAGCAGAATGGGTTGCGATTAGCTTTTTGAATTTGTTAGAGCCCCTTGGAGGCGATCAGGGACTTGGGCTTTGGGTATCGGTCTCAGCGCTTACCACACTTGTAACTAATACGATGTCAAATGGGGCGGCGGTAGCAGTTCTTGGCCCGATCGTACTTAAAATGGCGAGTGTTGCGGGAGAGAGTCCAATAATATTGGGTTTTGTTACTGCAGTGTCCTCAGCCTTCGCATACTTAACAGTTATCGGCACGCCAGCTTGCACTATCGTCTACGCATCGGGCTATTTAAAAACAACAGATTTTTTAAAGGTCGGTTGGAGGATGGTGATTATGTCTACGTTAGTGATGATTTTAGCCGCAATTTTGTATTGGCCTTTGCTGGAAAGTTGAACCGAGGATGTCATTAAAAAGCGCTATAATTCGACCGCATATTACATCTTCCAAAAGCCGCAGGGAACTCTTAGACAAACGTCGATCACGCTTTAGAATATTAGTCTGCGTTGATGGATCCGAGGCGTCTTATGATGGGGTAAGGTTTGCATCTCGGATCGCTGCATCCAATGATTGTGATATCATTTTACTTTGTGTTCGACCTATTGATCAGGATATACGATCGGGTGGGCTGCAGGCGCGGTTTACACGCGAAAATATGTTAGATTGGGGCATAGAGCTCCCGGGTATTAGGTATCTAAAAGAGGGACTATCGATTCTGGCCGGTGATGAAAGCCTAACTGACCATTGGACGACGACCACCAGCCATACGGATTCATGGGGGGATCCCCTGGGAGATAACAAAGTAGAATATCACCATGATACTGGTAAGAGTATTGTGCTGAAACTCAAAACCGCACCGGATATTGCCAGTGGTATCCTCGATCAGTATGAGCTAGGCCCCTATAATTTGATGATTTTGGGTGAGCCAAGCCATTGGCATAGTCCCACTCGGGCATTTTTTAGTGCCAGTGTTGCGCAAAAAGTCATGATGCTCTCCCCATGCTCAGTTCTTTTAGCGCGTTCTAGAAGACTGAACCAGAAAAAAGGTCATCTGATCTGTGTGGATGGCACGCGTCATTCTTTGGAGGCGATGCGTAGGGAAGCTGTTTTCGCACAACATTTAGATGAAGATGTTACAGTACTGTGCATTGCTAGGGATCCTAAAGATCTATCTACCGCAGAGAGAGTTCTCGAGAAATCAGTCGAAATGCTTTTGAAGATCGAGGTTAAAAACCCAAAAAAATTGATCGGGGTAGGGGACCCAGCGGAAGAAATCATAAAACATGGTAAGGATTTTTCTATAATCGCCGTCGCCGACTCTGGGATGGGAATTTTTCGAAGACTGCTCAAACGTGGAATTGCTTCAAGGGTCATGGGAGCTGCGGACACCTCGGTTCTTAACGTCAGGTAGCAGCTTAGTTTAGACGCGTCGATTGTGAGCTATCTAAGACATTTATATCCGCAATCTCTCGTAAGATTTTGCGCAGGATTGCTTTTGCGAATGCTGAACGATTTTCAACTTTCATCACAAATGAACCCGGTCCTCCCGCAACACTCCTTTTAAAGTACTCGGGAAGGTCTGGCATCGAGGGCCTCTCTATGGCGAGTGCATTGATTGTGATCTGTTTGCTGACTGCTTCAGCTCGGACCACCTCAATAGATGGCGCTAATGTGTTGGGCCCATCGCCCGAGACATCGATGACACGCCTCGTTCCTTCAAATTGATTGTCCTCAATTGAACCGACTGTGAGTGCAACAGCTTCGCCAATGGCATTCCCGCCGAAACAGTCAATTCTTGGCAGGGATAAAATTTTGTTACCAAACTCTTTTGCCGAACTTTGATTGTAAACTCTTGTCCAATTAACAGAGATTTGGCTGCAACCTGTCCCCGAAAATTCGATGTATGCGATCGCGATGGATCGAAGAAAGCCACTCGTAATAGCGGAAATAACTCTCGGGTTAACAAGTGCATCCGCATAGCCTTTTCTTTGTAGATACAATTCGTCGTCGTCGATGCTTCCAGAAGCGTCGACCACAAACGCGAGTTCTAAATCAACAGGAATATTTCCCTGTTCTGCTCGCAGATCTGTGGAAATAACACCAAGGGATGATATCGTTAAAGCGGCGGCAAAAAATAGATCAAGCCGCATTGCGAGAAGATAGTGATTGAAGCGTTCTCCAAATCTTTTCTGGCGTACAGGGCATATCTAAATGCCGGACTCCAACCGCCGAGAGGCCATCAATAACAGCGTTCATCACAGCTGGCAGCCCACCAACATTTCCTGCTTCTCCAGCACCCTTAACTCCCAAGGGATTTGTTAAAGTTGGAACAGGATTGGACTCAATTTCCATAAAACTCATATTGTCAGCCCGAGGCATAGCGTAATCCATAAAACTACCGGTAATTAATTGACCTTGTTGATCGTACGCGACATCCTCAATCAGTGCCTGACCTACTCCTTGTCCTATTCCACCCATAATTTGTCCTTTTAGGAGCAAAGGATTCATCACAGTTCCGACGTCGTCTACCACGCTATATTTTTTAATATCTACAATGCCAGTTTCCGGGTCAATTTCGACCTCGCAAATATGGCACCCGTTAGGATAATTCATGGTATTTGCGGAATAGGTCGCGTGCTCATTTATACCGGGTTCCATTCCTTCGGGAATAGATTTTGGATCCAATGCGGCGCGGGCGACATCTTTGAAAGAAATTGTTTTATCGGTGCCAGCAATTGTAAAGGACCCATTGATAAATTCGATATCTTCAATAGCCGCTTCTAAATGATGTGCGGCAATAGTTTTGGCTTTGTCGATAACTTTGTCTGTAGCCATGTTAACCGCGGAGCCGCCAAGAGTAGCAGAGCGCGATCCACCCGTTCCATGCCCAAATGCCACCTTATCAGTATCACCCCACACATAGTCTATGTCCTCTGGCCGTATTCCGAGTTTGTCCGCCACAATTTGTTTGTAAACTGTTTCATGACCTTGCCCTTGAGTGCATGAACCGGACTGCAATGTTACTGTGCCAGTCCTTCCGATACGGATCTCTGCTGCCTCTATACCCGGAGAGGCAGCTCTTTCTATAGTATTGGAGATCCCGATACCCCTAATTTTTCCTCTCTCGTGGGCTTCTTTTCTCCTATCCTCAAAACCCCGCCAATCCGCCATCTCCATCGTGATGTCCATATTTTTTTCAAATTCTCCACAATCGTACGTAAAGTAGAGCGCAGTCTTATAGGGCATTTGCGAGGCAGATATGGTATTTATTCTTCTCAGCTCTGCAGGATCGATCCCAAGTTCGTCGGCGGCTAAATCTATGGTTCTTTCGATTACAAAAGCAGCCTCCGGCCTCCCGGCCCCGCGGTAAGGGGTGACCGGATTATTGTTTGTCATAACTCCGGTAACACTCACGCAAATGGCGGGGATCGTATAGACCCCTGCGAGCGTTCCTAGGTTATTGATCGCAGGGTTTGGAGTGGCGCCGCCAATATAGGCCCCGAGCCCCGCTAATGTGTTAACCCGAAAGCCAAGGAATTTTCCCTGTTTATCCAAGGCCAGTTCTGCCGTTGTTATATTATCGCGACCGGCATAATCCGACAAAAAAGACTCGGACCGATCGCCCATCCATTTCACTGGACGCCCTACTAGCTTTGACGCCCACAGGCAAAGGGGGCCTTCATTGTAAATCGGCGACTTCATTCCAAAACTTCCGCCGACGTCTAACGCGACAACTCGAACCTTGTTCTCGGGTACTTTTAAAATCCGGGTTGCAAGGGTAGCTCTGTATGGATGGACTCCCTGAAGAGTTGTATAAAGGGTATAGCTGTCAGCCGTTGCGTTATAGTCCCCGGTGCAACCTCGAGGCTCCATGGGGAGCGCCATAACTCTATTAATCTTGTATTTTTGTTTGACTATATGATCAGCCTTTTGGAAGGCATCAGCCACAGCATTTTCATCACCGCCTTTATGCAGAAAACAAATGTTATCGGGGCATTCGTCCCAAACAGCGGGAGCGTCAGTTTTAAGAGCTTCTTCCGCATCTGTGACCGCGGGCATGATCTCGTAATCAACGTTGATTAGCTCAGCAGCATCTTTGGCCTGCGCGAGGGTTTCCGCAACAACGAAAGCAACGTAGTCACCGACTCGGCGGACTTTTTGGGTTATCAAAGCAGGTAAGGGAGGGGTAAACATCGGGCTTCCATCTGGTCTCTTTCTGCCCGAAGCGACCGGCAGATCTCCTAGGCCCGAAGCGGCCCAGTCTTCGCCCGTTAAAACAGTCAAGACACCAGGAGCCACTTTTGCCTGTGATATATCAATCGCTAAAATTTTTGCTGCAGCATAAGGGGACCGAACAACCCAGCCATAGGCCATACCTGGAAGATTAACATCGTCAACGTAATTCCCACCGCCCGTCAGCAGACGCGGGTCCTCAGATCTTGGCACTGGTTGTCCTAGCGCATATTCGCCCATCTGATTTCTCCATGTATCTCTTGATTAATTTTTTAGAAATTTAGATGAAAATTTCTATCTGACCAGGGAAGCGGTTCCAATTAATTGATCCAAAAAGCAGCTGCTCTCCGATACAGATTAAATAAGGTTCGTAAGTTCTTTTGTTTCAAGAGACAATCATGCGATTTTTTATCTCATAAAATTTCGAAAAATTAATTCTCATGGATTTTTTGACCCTAAGCAATTGAGGGAACCTTTATAGAATTTGTTAGTTCATGTTGAAAATACGAGAGACTAATGCAAGCATGGCTTTGAAGCGCAGGGCTAGTGGAGGATTTCTAGATGGCCACGAAAGAAGAATTTGAAAATCATTGTTGGAAAGACGTTATCCCAGAAAAAGATATTAAGACCTACGCGCCCTATGCGCGGGAGACTGTAGTTGGTCAGAGGCCCGGATTACTCGTCATTGATCTTTACAACTTGGTCTATAAGGGCGGACCAAAACTGCCGCATGAATTGGATAAAGATTATCCAAATAGTTGCGGTATCTATGCGCATCGGGCTATCGAGCCCACTCAAAAGCTTATTGAGTCTTGCAGAGTAGCGAGCTTACCAATTTTTTATATTACAGCTCAGTTTTCGCCTCATAGAGTAAATTCTACAAAACGAAGGGGTATTGAGTTAACCGCCCATGATTGTGAAGTTAATGATGCATTTGCTCCTCAACCTGAAGATGTCGTCCTTAGAAAGGAGCGACCAAGTTCTTTTTTCGGAACGCCTCTGATAGCACACTTAAATGAACGAAAAGTTGATAGTCTTATCGTTTGTGGGGAGAGCACTTCAGGATGTGTTCGTGCTTCGGTTCTCGAAGGACATATGCTCGGAAAGCACATTTCGGTCGTTGAGGAGTGCGTTTTTGATAGGAGTGAGTTGATCCATAAAGTGAACTTGTTTGATATGCATCATAAATATGCCGATGTTATGCATTTGGAGGACGTTCAAGATCAACTCAAAAAGTTTAACTACTCAAAGGTAGCCTAATTTCTCAAAATGGATTAGTGGATCCGAGTTTCAGACGCCTTTAAAAGTTGGAGATCTTTTTTCGAGGATCGAGTTCACTGCCTCAAGATGATCGTCTGTAGAATGGCATATGGCTTGGACCGCGGCGCAATTATCCAAATAGTCATGAAGGTGCGTGCTCAATGACTGCCTGAAAAGGGTTTTTAACATTCTTGCCGTTATTGGCGGTCTGGCGGCTATCGATTGTGCGAGTTCCATCACTCGATCCATAAGTTGATCGTCTTTAACACATTCTAATGCAAGCCCTATTTTAGCCGCTTCCGCGCCATCTACCACACGGCCTGAAAATGTAAGTTCTGCAGCTCGCTGTAATCCTACACGACGGGGTAAAATCCATGATCCGCCATCGCCGGGAATAATCCCCACGTTAATAAATGTTTCACCAAACTTTGCACTGGCAGAACAAATTGTAATGTCGCAGAAAAGGGCAAGATCGCAGCCGGCTCCAATGGCGGGGCCCTGCACCGCTGATATTGAAGGTATATCAAGACCGTAAAGCGCTTTAGGTACCCTTTGAATTCCTTCCATGTAGCCTCGGCGTGTCCCGGCAGGTCCACCACCAAAGATGCCTTTTTTATCGCGCATATCCTTCACGTTGCCACCGGCAGAAAAAGCGCTGCCCTCAGCCGACAATACGAAGACTCGAGACTCAGTCGAATATTGTGCGATTTTAACAGCGTCAAGAATCTCTTCTGTAAATTCTATTTCAGAAAAGGCGTTTCTTATGTCGTGTCTCGCTAAAGTTAGATGAGCAATTCCGTCTTCGATTTGAAATTTTATATTTTTATAATCACTGGTGCTCATCAAATTCCTCTCGTACTGTCCTTCAATCTACTTTTTCTTGCGATCATCAAGGGGAAGGAGTAGAGCGTCAAGCTGCACGGCTTTATTTCTTTTTTACTAGTAAGATATTGGAATGTTGCTTGATCAAACTCTTCTCGGTTCAGAAATATTTTCAATCAGGGATATGTACCGTGCTGACGGTTTAGCCTTTGACGCGGGGATTAGTAACTTATCCCTTATGGAAAATGCTGGTCGGACGGTAGCAATGTATATCATCGATAACTGGGACCCGGGCGAAGTCGCGGTTATGTGCGGTAGGGGGAACAACGGAGGCGACGGTTTTGTAGTTGCGCGTCTCCTTTCCGAAGCCGGTTGGCGCGTGCGTGTAGGACTATTGGGTTTCGATAGTCCAAAAGTGCTTACTGGTGACGTAAAGGAAATGGCAGAGCGTTGGTCTGGTGATATTTGTCCCCTAGATACCAGCCTTCTGGACGGCGCATCATTAATTGTGGATGCGTTATTTGGCGCTGGCATTTCGAGGCCAGTGTCTGGAAATGTAAGAGAAGTTCTGGAAGCTGCTGATAATAGTGGGGTTCCAATCGTCGCTGTAGACTTACCCAGCGGCGTAAACGGAGACACTGGCGAAATTTTGGGCTTTGCCCCAACTTGTCATTCTACAGTAACCTTTTTCCGTCCTAAACTCGGACATTTTTTAGATCCGGGAGCAGATAGATTAGGAAATTTGTTTGTTAAGGATATCGGCATCCCGGAAACTTTAATTTCAAACATTGATTGCAAAGTATTCCATAACAAACCTAAAAGTTGGGGGGCAGATTTTCCGTGTCCTGATTTTCTAACCAATAAATTTGATCGCGGGCACGTAACTATCTTTGGAGGAAGGGAAATGACTGGAGCGGCTCGACTTGCCGCGAGAGGGGCTATTCGGGCCGGGGCGGGGCTTGTCACTATTGCTTCCCCTCAACAGGCGGTGCCAATTTACGCAACAGATTGGCCTGAGTTTATAATTAAATCATTTTATAACTTTAGCCAGATAAAATATTATTTTAAAACAAAAAAAGTATCAGCTATTGTGATTGGACCGGGTTTGGGAATTGGTTCCAGATTAAGACGATTGATAATAAATTGCGTTCGAATGGGGCTTCCGGTTGTGTTAGACGCTGACGCAATTTCTAACTTCGCTAATGAGCCGAAGAAGCTTTTCAATGCAACCTTGGCCGGTAATGGCGTGCTTACACCCCACGAGGGAGAGTTTGGACGAATATTTAATTTTGAAGGAAGTAAGGTATCCCGAGCGCTCCAAGCAGCGCGTGTCTCAGGAGCAACCGTCTTATTAAAGGGTGCTAAAACGGTAATTGCTTCGCCCGATGGTCGAGCAGCCATCAACGATAATGCTCCACCTTGGTTAGCCACCGCAGGCAGTGGCGATGTATTGGCCGGGATGATTGGTGCCATTGCTGCTCAGGGAGTTCCATCATTTGAAGCAGCCTGCATAGCGGCTTGGCTTCATGGGGCAGCAGCGAATCAAATCGGTCCTGGCCTAATTGCTAGTGATTTACCGTCTTTCTTGCCCGTGGAGATCGCAAAATTGATACCACCAAAGTTAAATTGCCGGGATCGTGGTTGGGGCTCGTGATAAAATAACTATTTTCAAGGGGTTGAAGCTTGGGCCTTATAATCTTAATTAAATAGCTCACGTTCGGGGGGACGAAAGATCATGAGACAAAATTCTGCAGTTGAAAGGGCGGGTGCGCGCCACGGATCCGTTCGTAATTTTGCAGCAAGTACTTTTTTCAAGAGAGGAAGAAACCTTGAGTACCTTCGTTCGGGTAGCACTTTCCGCAGCGTCGGAACGAATAAGACCAGGAACAACTTAGTTGAAACGGCCTATGTTGACTCTGTCGGCACAGATCACCGTGGTATTCCGCATGTTCGATTTCGATTAGCCTTTTCATCGGCGTCAAGGCCGCCTGAGTTTGGCAAAGACACAAGGCTCCTGGCGTTAGACATTTTCACTAGAAAGTATCCGGAAAGGGTCGACGGACCAAATAGCTAGGCGGATAGTTTAGCGATCATCGAACTCATCTCTTTTCCTGCTGCACTTTTATGCTATAAGGCAGCCGAATAGCGTTCCATCTAAGTTTCGGTGGTTTGTTAAGCGGGCGTGGTGGAACTGGTAGACACGCCAGATTTAGGTTCTGGTGGCGAAAGCCTTGGGGGTTCAAGTCCCTCCGCCCGTACCAAATAGATGATAACTTTTATAAATCCGGATGCCGCGGAGAACGAGAGCAAGATATGACTATGCAGGTGACAGAGACCAGTGCAGAGGGACTAAATCGGGAATTTACGGTTACGGTTCCGGCTGTAGAGATTACGGACTCGACTAATGAGCGTTTGAAAGAGTTGTCTCAGTCTGTGAATTTGCCTGGATTTCGACCGGGTAAGGTGCCAACCAGCGTGCTTCGTCAACGATATGGGGACGCGGTTAGGGGAGAGGTACTTGAAAGAACCATTCAGCAGAGTTGGCAAAAAGCACTCGAAGAGAGAGAAATCCGTCCTGCAAGTGAACCGAAAGTGGAGATTGTGGCTTTCGAAGAGGGACAAGATTTAGAATACAAGCTGGCGGTAGAACTTATGCCAGATATCGATGATTTCGACCTCTCTAAAGTTGAACTGGAGAGACCAGTGGTTCCTGTCACTGATGAAGATATTGAAAAATCTCTGGAAAGGCTCGCTGCCAATAAAAAAGAATATGAAGCCGCGGAAGGCCGCTCCGCCGAAGATCAAGATCAAATCCTGATGGATTTCAAAGGAACGGTCGATGGTAAAGAGTTCCCCGGTAGCAGTATGGAAGGGTTCGAGATTGTCTTGGGCCAAGGGGGCTTTCTGCCTGGTTTTGAGGAGCAGCTTATTGGGATACAAGCTGGCGAAAAAAAACAGATAATCATAACTATGCCCGAAGATTTTGGTAATGATGACCTAAAAGGAAAAGAGGTCACTTTTGACGTTAGCGTGAAAGAAGTCAGAAAAGCAGCTCAGGTAGAAATTAATGACGATTTAGCTAAGGCTTCCGGGTTTGAAGACCTTGCCGCGTTAAAGGTCGGGATCCGGGAGCAACTTGATAGAGAATATGGGCAGCTGACGCGCGCCAGTTTAAAAAGAGCTTTGCTCGATAAACTGGCTGATGAGATCAAATTTGAATTACCTCAAAGTATGGTTGATGGCGAATTTGATACAATTTGGAAACAAATTGCAGAAGCAAAAGAAAAAGGCTCTCTTGAAGAGGCAGACAAAGACAAAAGCGAAGATGAACTCAAGGAGAATTATCGGGCTATCGCTGAAAGGCGTGTAAGACTTGGGTTATTCTTAGCAGAAGTGGGGCGTAAAAATAATATCACGGTTACACAGGATGACCTCAATCGAGCGATGCATACAGAGGCCGCACGCTTTCCGGGGCAAGAAGCTGCAGTTCTTGAGTATTTCCAAAAAAATGAATCCGCTAAAAACGAGCTGCAGGCGCCGATTTTTGAAGAAAAGGTAGTGGATTTTATAGTTGAGTTGGCGAAGGTTACGGATAATGAAGTCTCGTTGGAGGACTTGATGAAGCTTGATCAACCCGATGACGATGAACCAAAATCCGATTGACCAGTCGAAGTAAAAGAAAATGTATAATGAATGGCGATAGAATATAATTAGCTGAGGTAAGCATGAGTTCACTTATTCCCATGGTCGTTGAGCAATCTAATCGAGGAGAGCGGGCTTATGATATATACTCTCGTTTATTAAAAGAGAGGATTATTTTTCTTACCGGCCCCGTTTTTGATGAAGTGGCAAGCGTGGTCTGCGCTCAGCTACTTTATTTAGAGGCAGATAACCCATCCAAAGATATTTCTTTTTACATAAACTCCCCGGGGGGCGTGGTCACTGCCGGATTAGCCATTTACGATACCATGCAGTACATCCGCCCTGACGTGTCAACGGTTTGCTTCGGCCAAGCCGCATCAATGGGGTCGTTGCTTTTGACGGCAGGAGCAAAGGGCAAGAGGTATGCGTTGCCGCACTCAAGGATTATGATTCATCAGCCATCCGGCGGGTTTCAGGGTCAGGCAACTGATATTGAAATTCATGCTAGAGAAATACTGGATTTGAGAGAACGGTTAAACCAAATTTACGTTGAACACACCGGGCAGGATCTTTCCGTAATAGAGGATAATATGGAAAGAGATAAGTTTATGTCACCGGAAACGGCGAGAGAATTCGGGCTCATTGATGAGGTGGTAACCTCTCGTCCGGATACTAAAGAAGGTTCTTCTTAAAAGTAATACTCAGAGGCCATTCCCCAAATAATCGTCTTATAAATTTTGTTCTGAGGACCCTAAAAAAGGGAATCGTCTCCAAACATTGGTCCGGAAATGGCTAAAATATTAGCCTTTTGGCAATAGACGCGTTGGTGGACCTTGGTTAACATAACCTCGATTATTTTTTACCAGGGGTTATGTATGAGTAAATCTGGAAGCGGAGACTCTAAAAGTGTTCTTTACTGCTCATTTTGCGGAAAAAGCCAACACGAGGTGCGGAAGCTGATTGCAGGCCCGACTGTATTCATCTGTGATGAATGTGTAGAACTGTGTATGGATATTATCCGCGAAGAGCAAAACTCGGCGCTGGTGAAATCAGCAGACGGAGTTCCGACCCCGGCTGACATTTGCAAGGTTCTGGATGACTACGTAATCGGGCAACAATATGCGAAAAAAGTTTTGTCGGTCGCCGTGCATAACCACTACAAACGGCTCGCCCATGGGACAAAATCGAACGAAATTGAACTCGCGAAATCCAATATAATACTGATTGGTCCGACCGGGTGCGGGAAAACCCTTTTGGCCCAGACTCTTGCAAGAATCCTAGATGTTCCTTTTACGATGGCTGATGCTACGACGCTTACCGAGGCGGGATACGTTGGGGAGGACGTAGAAAATATTATCCTTAAGCTGTTGCAGGCAGCGGATTATAATGTCGAGCGGGCTCAGCGGGGCATTGTGTATATTGATGAGGTGGATAAAATATCTCGTAAATCGGATAATCCCTCCATCACCCGCGATGTGTCGGGAGAGGGTGTGCAGCAAGCTTTGCTGAAAATCATGGAAGGAACGGTCGCTAGCGTGCCACCGCAGGGAGGACGCAAGCATCCTCAGCAAGAATTTCTTCAGGTCGATACTACCAATATCCTTTTCATTGTAGGTGGAGCTTTCGCGGGGTTGGAGAAAATTATTTCGGCCCGTGGCCAGGGCAGTGCAATAGGGATCGGCGCCGATGTGCAGGGGCCCGACACACGAAAGACAGGGGAAATATTGCGGGAGATAGAACCTGAAGACCTGCTTAGCTTTGGCCTTATCCCCGAATTTGTTGGTAGGCTACCTGTTATAGCTACTCTTGAGGATCTTGATGAAGAAGCTCTAGTCGAAATTTTGGTTGAACCTAAAAATGCTCTTGTTAAGCAGTACAGTACTTTGTTCGGAATGGAAGATGTAAAGCTAACATTCACAGACGAAGCGCTGAGAGCGATTGCCAAAAAGGCAATTGAAAGAAAAACTGGTGCACGAGGGCTACGCTCTATTTTGGAGTCAATTCTCCTCGACACGATGTATGACTTGCCTGGATTTGAAGGGGTCGAGGAGGTGGCCGTGAACGGAGAAGTGGTCGATCGGCGCAGCGAACCCTTGTACATATACTCAGAACGTCGTGATGAGGTTGAATCAAGTGCTTAATTAGTACCTTGATTTTCTTGGGCTCAACCTCCATCTACTAATAGTAATAATATTTTAAATCTATGCTCGATCTCTGTACGAAAAGGATGTTTACATGACTGAAGTAGAAGCAGGAGACCTCCTACCAGTTCTGCCCCTCCGGGATATTGTGGTGTTCCCTCACATGATTGTGCCTTTGTTCGTTGGAAGAGAAAAGTCGGTTCGGGCGTTAGAGAATGTCATGGACAATGACAAACAGATTTTGCTCGTAACACAGAAAAAAGCAGGCGACGACGACCCTCAACCGGAGGATATCTTTAATGTCGGAACTGTAGGTACTGTTTTGCAGCTTTTAAAGTTACCCGACGGCACCGTTAAAGTTCTCGTGGAGGGGACCAGGCGTGCTTCAATTGTTTCGTTTAGCGAAAACGAAGAATTTTTCGAAGCAAATATTGTGGAGCGGGTTGAAGCAGAAGAAGATAAAAAAGAGCATGTGGCGCTTGCTCGCTCGGTTGTTAATCAGTTTGAGCAATATATTAAATTTAACAAAAAAATACCCCCTGAGGTGTTAGTTTCCTTGAACCAGATTGAGGACCCAAGCAAACTCGCCGATACCGTAGCATCGCACCTGGCATTAAAAATCCAAGAAAAACAAGAGTTGTTAGAACTTGAGACAATAACCGAAAGGCTGGAAAAAACCCTTTCATTTATGGAATCAGAAATTGGTGTTCTTCAAGTAGAGAAGAAAATTCGGAATCGCGTAAAGAGGCAAATGGAGAAGACCCAGCGCGAGTATTACCTGAATGAACAAATGAAGGCGATCCAAAAAGAGCTAGGGGAGGGCGAAGACGGAAGGGATGAAGCCTCAGAATTAGAAGAAAAGATCACGAAGACAAAACTTTCTAAGGAAGCAAGAGAGAAGGCCACCGCAGAGCTTAAAAAGATGAAGGCAATGAGCCCGATGTCCGCAGAAGCGACTGTTGTGAGGAACTATCTTGATTGGTTGCTTGGAATTCCATGGAAAAAGAGGACGAAAATTAAACGAGATTTGGGACATGCAGAGAAAGTCCTAGATGCCGATCATTACGGTTTGGAAAAGGTCAAAGAAAGGATCCTGGAATATTTGGCTGTTCAGCAGCGCGTAAAAAAAATGCGGGGTCCTATCTTGTGTTTAGTGGGGCCGCCGGGTGTAGGCAAAACTTCCTTAGGCAAGTCTATAGCCCGTGCGACCGGCAGGAAGTTTGTTCGTATGTCGCTGGGGGGTGTTCGAGATGAGGCTGAGGTCAGAGGCCACAGGAGAACGTACATAGGGTCAATGCCCGGTAAAGTCATTCAGGGAATGAAAAAAGCAGGAGCTTCAAATCCTCTATTTTTATTGGATGAAATAGATAAACTTGGTGCTGATTGGCGAGGCGATCCTTCCTCTGCACTTTTAGAAGTTTTGGATCCAGAACAGAACAACTCTTTCAATGATCACTACTTAGAGGTCGATTACGATTTGTCTGACGTAATGTTCGTTACGACTGCAAATACACTTCGTATACCCGGTCCACTAATGGACAGGATGGAGGTGATACGTATTCCTGGCTATACCGAAGATGAAAAAGTCGAGATAGCGAAGGGTCACTTGATTGATAAGCAGCTCGAGGCCCACGGGTTGAAGAAAAAAGAGTGGTCGATCAGCGATAGTGGATTGAGAAATTTAATACGCTTTTATACCCGCGAGGCAGGGGTCCGAAATCTAGAGAGAGAAATAGCAAATCTTGTTCGCAAGGCTGTGAAAAACATCGTATCTGGAGAAATTGCATCTATCGAAGTTAGCGACACTAACCTTGAGGAATATGCCGGTGTTCGTAAGTATCGATATGGAATGGCGGAGGAGGAGGACCTGGTCGGTGTTTGCACTGGTCTTGCGTGGACCGAGGTGGGTGGAGAGTTACTCTCGGTAGAATCTGTCGTTATGCCAGGTAAGGGTGCCGTTGCTCATACCGGTACCCTGGGAGACGTGATGAAAGAGTCGGTGCAGGCAGCTCGAGCTTACATTCGCTCTCGGTCTTTTGAATTCGGAATTGAGCCAAAGCTATTCGAGAAAAAAGACATACATGTTCATGTCCCAGAGGGAGCGACGCCCAAAGATGGACCCTCAGCTGGTGTTGCGATGTGTACAACTATGGTTTCAGCATTTACGGGTATACCCATTCGCAAGGATATTGCGATGACTGGGGAGATAACCTTGCGGGGCAGGGTGCTCCCGATTGGAGGTCTGAAAGAGAAACTGCTGGCGGCACTTCGAGGAGGTATTAAGCTTGTATTAATACCGAAAGACAACGAAAAGGATCTATCCGAAATCCCAGATAATGTGAAAGAAGGTCTGGAGATTGTTCCTGTATCAACTGTGGATGAAGTGCTTGATCAAGCTCTCACACGAAAGCTTGTGCCGATTGAGTGGCAAGAAGAGGTTGACGGTGTAACGGGCGGAGAGCCGTCTGAAAAAGATGTCTCAGGGGTTGTCACACACTAAGTTAAGTTTTTCCTAGTGGTGAGGTTTAGCTTTTGACAAAGAAGTGATTCGCAAAATGTCGCAAAATTGGCGGAAAATGGGTCGAAATCAGGCAAAATTCGTTCCTTGGTCGATTGACTGCAGGGAGAGGCAACCACTAGAATCAACAAAGTCGCTGGTGTGTTGGGTCGGCGGCATTGAGCGCCTTTAATAGGGCATGTTTTAATTACTTCCAAGGTAAAAGGGGGCAATATCGTGAATAAGAATGATCTTGTAGCTTCAGTGGCTTCCGGTGCCGGGCTATCAAAGGCTGATGCCGCAAAGGCAGTTGATGCTGTTTTTGACTCAATTACTTCGTCATTAAAAGGTGGTACAGAAGTTCGCCTTATTGGTTTCGGAACTTTTAGCGTAAGTCGGCGCCAGGCCACTACCGGTCGGAACCCGCGGACAGGTGAAACCATTCAGATCGCGGCGTCTAACCAGCCTAAGTTCAAAGCTGGTAAAGGGCTTAAAGACGCGGTCAATTAATATTGAGGTATGTAAGTCGGCCGTCAAATAGGCGGCCGATTTTTTGAATCTTTTTTATTGCTGTAGTAAGACATGGATAAGGGCGGTTAGCTCAGCTGGGAGAGCGCCACGTTTACACCGTGGATGTCGGCGGTTCGATCCCGTCACCGCCCACCATACTTGTTAAAGCAGATTATCCCTATTATTCTTGTCATTTGGCCGATGGCTGAGACGCTCTTGCCGGTAATAGCTTAGTTGTGGTGCTATACTGGTAATTTGTAAGCCTCGACAGGGGCGCATGTTTTTCGTCAGAGAATTGCAAAACTTTTATGGTTTGGGTTCTGATTACATAAGTAAATTTATTAGATCTTATTGACTGTGGAACCAGGCTAGAATAAACAAAGTTCTTGATTGTTTGGGGGCGTAGCTCAGTTGGTTAGAGCGCTGGCCTGTCACGCCAGAGGTCGCGGGTTCGAGTCCCGTCGCTCCCGCCATTACAATTAAATTTCTATAAAAACTTCGCTGCGATTTCCGCCTTTTCAACAGGGAATGGTGGGACTTCACACATAAATGGCCTCTATTCCTGCCTAAGTTAACTAAAAAACGTATTGGTCATAGTCAAATTCAACTGGAACCGGTTAGGATTAGGTCTAACTCAGATAAGGGGCACCTGTGTCTAAACCAGAATGGAGCGCACCAGTACAACTTGGTGTCGAGCAGTTAATAAAATCATCAAACAAAATCTTATCTAAAAGAGATATCGGAGATTAGGGTCTCTGAAAATATCTTTAGGATAAATGAACTTGGTATGGATTGGGATATTGGTCTGGTTATTTACGAGCCTGAGGATCCAAAAAAGATAGTTGTGGGCGCTGACGGCCGCAAAGCAGGGATGTTTATTTTACACGGTGGATCGGGTGACTTCAGGTCCATGCATAAACTTAATCATTTGTTGGCAACAAAATTTGGCTTTCGGGTAGTGTGCATGACTTATCCAGGAAGGTTTTATTTTCCCGACCCCTCGCGCGATTGGCCAGAAGATACCATTCTAGATGACGGTTCCTTAAGGACGCCAATTTGGCTGCGTGGAGAAAAAATTGAACCAAGTGAATATGATATCATTTATGATGGTTCGCTTCGGCTTCGGTATGGAACCCGCCCCGTTGCTCGAGCAAAAAAAGGTACTCGGTTTTTTGATCGAATGGCAGCTTGGCCTGCCGCTTTTGAAACGGCAATGAAGCACGCATGTGCCAGTCAATTCCCGATAAAAGATTATTCTATATACGTTCACGGACATTCAACGGGCGGTCCGTTTGTTCATATGCTGACCCAACGTGTGGAGAATATTGCAGGAGTTGTGGGGATCGAGAATTCACCCTTTGGATACATGTATCGGCAGATGGGTAATATAGATTGGCCCAATCCATTTAATGATCTGATTGTACGTACTTGGCGTGATATAGCTCGCTACCGGGGCGCCGAAGCTTTGAGCAAAGAGGGTCCCAATGCATTAATGCGGTTGGCATGGTTAATGGAGGAGGTCCATGATGATTGGAATGCTGAGAAACATGAACCTCAATTTAAAGCTGAATATCCTATTCATTACGCCCAAGAAAATACCTTGCAAGAAGCGGCGTTGGCTGCGGCTGAACGACTAAAAATGAACGAAATACAAAGGGAGGAATTAATAGCTAGGTATATTGGCTACACCCGAGAGCTATCAGGTCCTGAAACGAAACCTGTGCCGCCGATTTTACTGGCAATTTGTAAACACAGCAGAGATCACACAGAGGAGGTATACAGAAAAGTTGTGATCCCAATGTATAAAGCAATGAAGCCGGCTCCTAAAGTTTGTGTTACGAAGTTGGCAACCGGCACTCATTTTTATGAAAAAGGTGAAGAAGGATTGCCTTTGGGATTAATACCCCCAGTGGCAGAGATTTGGTATGAGGCGATTAAAAACGGTTATTTTTTGACAGAGTAATACTTGAGTAATTCATTTAAGAGTCTGTCGGAGCTAATCTTATCTATATGTTTTCCGTGCGTGGATATTTTTTATACAGAAACAATCACTTAAAGAAACAATTCATTGATAGATTTACTTTGATGGTTAGCAACTTAATTCAGCGAGCGCGATGAATATTTCTCTGAGGCTTGGCTACGGGCTGAAGCCAAATGAAGATGCGTTGACGATAACAAGCGCTTTAACGCAGCTTAATTCTTCGACCAGACAAATAGGGGTGAGGAGTAGGTCTGGGTCACCGATTGAAAAATGGCCAGAAGAGCTAACCTATACCCTCGAAGAGCGTGTTAAAGAGGCAAGACTTTTTCGAAGCACAAGAGAACAGATCAGGAGAAATCAAAATCTCAATGGTGAACAAAAGACGACCTTATTGAGACGGCTCAGGCGTGAAAGTAATTTATGGCATTTTGATCAGTTGCGTTTTGCTCACCAGGCAATCTTTGGAGATGATCCAGTAAGACAACGTTTTATGACCTTTTGGTGGAATCATTTTTCTGTTGGCAATACTAAGGGGACAAGTTTCTATACAGGAGATCTCTATTGGAATGTCATAGGAAATGGGATTAAAGGGACTTTTACCGATCTTCTTTACAACGTAACGAAGCATCCGGCTATGCTCACCTACTTGGACAATGTCTATAGTGTGGGGGAGAACTCAGATAAGGGTGTCCGAGCTAAATTAAACCCTGATCGAAAGATCCGTGTTGGTCTAAATGATAACCTTGCTAGAGAGCTTTTAGAGCTTCATTCAGTGTCAACGTCGGCTAATTATACTGAGGCAGATGTAAAAAATACCGCGAAGATACTCTCCGGGTGGGGTTGGATATTTAATGGCGAGAGAGTTTGGAAACGATTAGTCCAATTAGGACTAACAGATTTATCTGAGCCATTTATAGACTGGCATCATGAGCCAGGAGATAAAGTGGTTCTTGGTAGGACTTATTCGACAAGCATCCTCTCGTCAGGTCAGGAAAATTTGAGAGAACTAATTCAAGATCTCGCTAAGAATAAACACACCATAAGGCATCTATCGAAAAAACTATGTTTCCATTTTATAAATGAAGATCCCTCGAATGAAGACATTGAATCGATCGAGTCAGCTTGGCAAGACTCTAACGGAGACTTGGGAACAGTTCACCAGGTCGTTATAGAGCGGGCTTTTAAGTCCAATAATCAACCGAAATTTCAGTGGCCGATTACCTGGATGTTTAGTATTTTGAGAACATTTAATGCCAATATTTTCCCAGGCTGGGAGGAGCTTGGCGAGGATCCATTTTTTGACGCTGGTGGAAGTCGAGTATATCGCGAGATTGGACAAAATTTCTGGTCTAAACGGCAGCCGGATGGATTCTCCCTTAATCAGGAAGATTGGATATCTTCTGAGCATATGGATCGTCGCATGAGGATTTCAAATCTGGCGTCTTCGTATGGAAGCCCCAGCATCTCTAGCAATGAAATCATTAGTAAGTTCGAAATGACACAGCAAACAAGAAAATTGGTTTCGAAAGGTCGAAATGAGACTGAGAAATTTACGTTATTAACATGTTCTCCAGAGTTTATGGGGGCGTAAGTTTTGGTTGTTGATAGAAGATATTTTTTAGCTTCAGCCCTCGGTTCTTTGACCTTGGCCGGTTGGCCGCGAGCGGCGTTTTCTGACGTTAAATCGGGAAAAATAGTAGTAATAGTTTTGGAAGGGGGTATGGATGGCTTAGCAGCGGTTCCTCCTGTTGGAGACGCAGCGTTATTTGATCAGAGAAGAGAACTTGTTCCTAAAAATTTGTTAGAGATAGATAAGTATTTTGCACTTAATCCAGCCCTTCAAAATTTTAATAAGTTCTTAAAAGCGGGTATGGCGTCTATAGTCCATGCGACCAACATGCCATACAGAAAAAGGTCGCATTTTGAAGGGCAAAACATTATGGAAAGCGGGATTAGTACCCCTTTCGCAGTAAAAACCGGGTGGCTTGGAAGGGCATTAGATTTATTAGGTTTATCGGGAGAAGCTCTCTCTTTGGATCTACCACTTTTGCTCAGGGGAAATAAGGGTACGAACACTTATTATCCGGCGAAATTAAAAAAGACATTTGATCCGGATCCAATAATTGCTCGTTACTTAGCCGATGTGAGGTTCGGAAGAGTGTCAAAAACTTTTCAATCTTTGTCCTACAAGAAAAATGTAAACAACCTTGGAGCTAGAAGGGATCCGATCTCTCTCGCGAAACACGCCGCTTCAGAAATGCGAAAGGCTGCTGGGCCAAAGGCAGCGGTAGTAAGAGTAAAGCGGTTTGATACGCACGCAAACCAGGGTGCGGATAGCGGATTATTTTTCTCCCAACTAAGGTTAGTGGATAAAATTTTTGAAACTCTTCAGGTGAGTCTCGAGGAAGATTGGAAAAATACGATTGTAGTTACCCTTACTGAATTCGGGAGAACCGTGGCGATGAACGGGTCGCTTGGAACTGATCATGGATATGGGTCAGTAGGACTTTTAGCAGGCGGGAGTGGGTTTAATGATAGGGTTATAACAGATTGGCCCGGTTTGAAAAAAGCTGATTTACATGAAGGGAGAGACTTGATGGCGACGCTTGATTACAGATCAGTGCTATCGGCCTGTTTAGAAAAATCTTTTGGTCTTTCTCACGATCTTATTACAGAGAAAGTTTTCCGGGATCCGATGATCCCGCGCTTTACAGATACAATTTTTCCGAGAACTTGAACTATCTGTATGGCTACCACTTCACTCTGCGGGACGAGTTCTTCTCTAGTGAATGCCTACCTTCAAACGTGAGTGTCGAGCCGCTAAAATCATGTGCGCGGAGTATTTTTGGCTGCAATGTGGCTAAACAATAAGACTATAACTATTAGTCAAAGTTAGTTTTTGATACCGTTTATCGCATCATAGACGTGGGCGGCAATACCAGTAGCTTCCCATCCATCATGCCCCGTGGCTTGAGCAATTGCAAACATTTGAGATGCTAGGCTAACAAACGGCATTGGCACCTCCATCTCTCTTGCAATGTCGAGCCCGAAACCCACATCTTTAGGCATCCAAGATTTTCTGGGTTTAAAGTCACCTTGAACCACTTTTCCCATTATATTTCTGGTGGCATCACAATCCCACATCGAGTCTGCCATAATTTTTTCAAAAGTTGGAGCGTCTAAGCCACCCTTTTTGAGCCAAGAAAATATCTCTAACAATCCCATATGATTTATTGCTGCGAGCATCGCCATAGCATTTTTTACAAGCTTGGCATTCCCCAGCTCCCCCACATACATTACGGATTTTGCCATGGGAGCCATGATTTCTTTGTATTTTTCAAAGTATGATTTTTCTCCAGAAGCCCAAATTTGGAGATTGCCGGCTGCCGCGACTTCCTCCACTCCCCCGGCGGCTCCGTCTACTAAGATCCACCCTTTTTTTGAGAGTTCTTGATTGGCATTAAGGATTGTCGCCTTGTCGATGGAGCTGAAATCAATCCATACCCTAGCACCTTCCTTCTCTCTAGGAGCCCGTTTGGACCGGTGGCTACCGATTTAGCAGCTTGATTATTGGGTAACATTGAGAACACTATTTCGCTTGCCTCGGCAACCGCTTTGGGGGTTTCCGCATAGTTGGCCCCGGCTTTTTCAAGACCCTCACATCGATCTCGCTGTATGTCATTTACAACTAGATTATAACCAGCTTTCAAGAGATTGCCGGCCATACCAACACCCATGCCGCCAGTGCCAATAAAACCTAAAGTTGTCATGTTTTCTTCTCCAAATATGTCTGCAAGAGTTCTGTAAGCTGTTAGTATAAGGGTTTAAAGCATTTAGCAAAATGCAGGGTGATAAATTAGAATGGGCTATCGTTAAACGGTTAACAAAAGGGTAACGGGATGGGAGAAAAACTTTCTGGTAAAATTGCGATTGTTACGGGAGCGGCGCAAGGTATTGGCGCTTATTATGTGCGCGGCCTCGCCGCTGAGGGGGCTAGCGTAATTTTAACGGATATAAAGGATTGCGATGGTTCGGTCGAAACATTAAAAGCCGAAGTTCCAGACGCAGACTATATGGTTCATCGATGTGATGTGGCTGACGAGGCCAGTGTTCAGGGTATGGTGGACTCAGTTACCGAACGCTTTGGAAAAATAGATATACTTGTCAATAATGCGGCGTTTTTCGCAGGGTTGAGTAGGCAGCCATTTGAAGAAATCTCTGTTGAAGAGTGGGATAAAGTTCTTGGTGTTAATTTAAAAGGTGTTTTTTTATGTTGCAGAGCAGCGACGCCAATAATGCGACGCCAAAATTACGGAAAAATTATAAATATAGCTTCAGATACTATGATGAAAGGAACTCCTCGTTTCGCGCATTATGTATCTTCCAAAGGTGGAGTGGTTGCGTTCACGCGGGCGATCGCAAAGGAATTGGGTGCGTATGGGATTTGTGTAAATTCGGTTGCTCCTGGACTGACCACAACTGACGCGATGCAATCTGAGCCAGGTTACAGTGAGGAAAGATTTGCTCGAACCATAAGCACAAGAGCTCTCGCAAGGGTTCAGACACCGGATGATTTGGTTGGCACGGTAGTATTTCTTGCCTCACCGGAGAGCGATTTTATTACAGGACAATGCATTGTAGTAAATGGTGGAGATAATCTTTATTAGACTCAATTAAACGTGATTTTTTACTGATGTTAAGATGGATATTGTTATTGAAAGGTTGAATGCTTCCCTCGGAGCAGAGATTTCGGGAATAGATGTCAGGGATATCAGTTCGAGATCTCTAAAGCAGTTACGAAATGCCTTAAACCAGTATCAGGTTTTGGTTATTCGAGACCAGAAACTGGATGCAGCCGAGCAGGTGGTGTTTTCTAAAAAGTTTGGAACACTCGTTAGGCGTATTTCTGGTGAGTTTTTACACCCGGAGTTTCCCGAGGTTTTGGTGCTTTCTAACCGTATTGTGGATGGAAAAAGTCAGGGCGCAACCGCGGCTTATGCAGGGGAGCATTGGCATTCAGATTTAACCTATGCCGAAAAGCCTAGCATGGCGTCAATGCTGCATGCGCTTGAGGTGGCTCCTGTCGGGGGTGATACTGCATGGGCCAATATGTATGAAGCCTATAACGCCCTTCCGCACGAGACACGCGAGTTAATTGACAAGTTAAAAGCCGTTCATGTTCGAGATCGACGTAGAAATCCCCGAGCGGGAATATCCAAAGAATTTGATCGAGATGTGAATGCTTATTACGAAATAGAGGTTCCAGATACTCTCCATCCGATGGTAAGGACCCACCCAGAGACAGGACGAAAAGCACTTTTTGTATCCCCTAGGTTTACGGTAGCCATTGATGGTATGGACGACAAAGTCGCACAGCCCCTTTTAGATCTTCTTTTTGAACATCAGAAGAAACCTGAATTTATTTACCGGCACAAATGGGAGGTGGGCGATCTAGTTTTTTGGGATAATCGTTCAACAATACATTTGGCCTGTGGTGGTATTGTCCCACCCGGGGTCCGACACCTGCATAGAACCTCTATAGCTGGAGACATACCGTTTTGAATAATCCCCAAGTATCTCTCAAAATTTTACGGAGGTCTTCGGATAAAAAGGTTTGGATGCAATTAAGGATTTTTTGTTTTTTAAGAAAACCAACAAACTAATTTTGGCTTGAGGTTAACTCCTCAAGTTCGGAAGCTTGCATCGCTAACCTGATATGGGCATTTGCCATACCATAGCCCTGATATCCGTTTCGCTGAATAAATTCAAAACAAAATCGACCCTTAAATAGCTTAGTGAAGAGTTGATAAAATCTTCCATTTTCATCTTCATCATAAAGAATTTGCCGAGATCGAAGTTTTTCAATTTCTTCTTTTGTTAGCTGAAAGCGGGCAATCAAATCGTCATAGTAATTGTTCGTGACATGCATCAATTCAGCTTCCGCATCTATTAAATGATCAGCCAATTTAAAAATATCCGGTGTTTCAAATGCAATGTGGTTTACCCCAGAGCCTCGATAGCGTGATTGAATTTTTGCTACTGACGAATTTTCAGCGATGGTTGAATTTAAAGTCATTGCAATTGATTTATTCTCTACCTCCATAACTTGGCTATTTATATTGCCAAGTGGATCAGGCACGGTAACCGCATTGGAAGCATTCATATTGAACACGGATCGGTACAAAAGTTTTGCCTCAAGGACTTCATCAACAGGCATTGTGGTAGCCACATGGTCCACTTTTTTGAGCATTTGATTAGGGTGCCTGCCAAAGAAATTAAATTCCCGCTCCCAATGGGATGGGTAGTCATCGCTGTTTACGAGGTAAAGAAGTGTTCCGGTGGGGCCTAAAACGGCAGCGATGCCGTGTGTATCGAATTGTGGGTCAGCGTGGATGATTTCGTAATGAAGTGCTTTTGCTCTGTTCACTGCAGATAACGATCTGGGCAAAGAAGGCCATATGCACAAACAGATAATCCGTGCTCAGCATGGAACTTTTGCGCAAAGCTATTTTTGTTTCTGTTGATGACTAATTTTATAGAACCTTGTTGCCAAAGCTCTACATTTTTCGTTTTGTGATCTGCCGAATGGATAAAACCAACGCGATTGAGAAAATTTGATAAAGATGTGTGCTCTTCATCGCTTACCGCAAATTCAATAAATTCGATCTCGTTTGGTTGATTGTTACCTCTCAACTTTGGCAAGAAAGATAAGGGCTCTTCGGAGCTTTCGCCGTATAAATAAACCAGGGACCTAAAAGCATCATTGGCATGACGAAAGGTGTCAGATGAACGAAATTGGTCATTGAATATCTCTAGGGACAACACCGAATCGTAGCCGGTTTCTGCTAAATTCTTCATAAATTGATCTAGGTCAAGTTCTCCTTGGCCTGGAAAACATCGGTGATGTCGGCTCCAAGACAGTGGGTCCATAGACAGTTTCGGGGCGTCCGCAACTTGCACTAGGAAAATTTTCTTTCCGGGAATTTTGAGAATAGTATTGAGCTCGGTGTTCCGAGAGAAAATGTGGAAAGTATCAAGGCAAATTCCCACGGAAGGATGGTCTGCTTCACGAACGACCTCCCAACTATCTCTGTAGTCATTAATATGTTTTCCCCAACCGAGAGCTTCAAAGGCTATTTTTATCCCCCTCTTTGCAGCTCTATCACCCAGCTCGTAAAAGTCGGCAGCAGCTCGACTAATCCCACCAAGTGATAGAGGAGAAACATTACTGCATACCATTAAGAGATCGGCCCCTATTTCACCCATGAGGTCAAATTTCCGTTCTGCCCGATCAAAAGTCTGGGAACGATGCGTTTCTGGCATTCCTTCGAAATCTCTGAAAGGTTGGTAAGCTTCTATCCGCAGACTTTTTTCATCGAGAGTTTGACGCAGTTCAGCGAGGGAGCCTGGATAAGCAATCAGGTCATTTTCAAAAATTTCTATGCCAGAAAAACCGGCTCGGGAAATGGCGTCAATTTTGGTCTGAAGCGTCCCAGAGATAGATACGGTAGCGATTGAGAAACGCATCATGACTCCCATTTGTCCGAGATTATACTTTTAAAGTGCAGCGAGCTGTCGTTCAATTAAAAAAGGCCGCAACTAAGGCGGCCTTTTTTCTATTTAATTAGGGTTTAGTTGCCAGCCCGAATTTTTTCTTCATCAAAAAGGTCGCCCATATCCGACTCCAACCCTCGTTTATCGAGTTCGTCCAAGAACATTCTATGTATAATTGGGTGCTGATTTTCATATTCTATTTGGTTGCCGCCCTCTTCAACCGAGGTATCAACCTTGCCTTCCCAAATTTCTTTTTTCTGCCAGGTCATTGGGTAGCGAACGGTACCAAATTGGATTGCTAGATATCTCGAGGGAGTTGTGCCGACATTAAAATGTTGATGAAACATGTTTTCTGGGGGCGTGACAACAACGCCGTGATCCCAGTCGACTCTGACGATATCCTCTTCTTCTTTTCCTTCCCACCAAAGCAGAGAGTAACCATCTCCATCAATAGTAAAAACATTGGTGCCACATAAATGCCGATGTGCTTTTTTATACATCCCAGGCATGATTTGTGAGGTATGACACCCCATTGTGCCGTCGGAGAGGATCCATCTCAGGCTAGAGGAGCCTTTACCTCTGGCGGCCCAACCCCGAAGTTCAAAATTAGTAATATCAGATACAAAATTTGTTTCCCACTGATGGCGACCAGGACGCAACTCAACCATTTGGCCTTCGCCCTGAAAATATCCATTGGGTCCTAACCTTTCAGGGAATTGATGATCGCAACTGAACAAGAATTCTTCATTGCGGAAAAGATTCATCAAGAAAGGAAAGTTATTGCACGAGACAAATCGGGCGGGTTCTTTCCCCGATCCGTTAAAATGTTGGTAGGTAGAATTTAAGGGCACAGAAAATAACGAATTTCGGCCCCATTCAAAAGAATGCTTTTGTCCATCTGGTGTTTGTACCTGGGTCGACCCGTATCCATCGATCACATATATGATTTCTTCGTAAATATGATTTAAAGGCCTCGATTTGCTTCCTGGGGGTAATTCGAAGGTGAAGATCGTGTTGAAATCGTCTCTTCCTTTAACAAGGCAAATAGATCCATTCATGCCGTATTTGTCCCAGGGTTCTACTGGAACCCGAGCAAGATCGATCCCAAAGTCTTCAATCACTGGAACTGGCTCTTCTTTGCACCAAGCAAGAAAGCTGTCATGCAGAAAGACCGGGTCCGATCCTCTGACTACCGCTTCATCATCGCTCATAGTATCTCCTTCTTATCCTTGAGTTGGTCTCGATCAATTTGGGGTTCGGTATAAACCGAAAAGCTTAATAGTGGAAGCTAACGATTATTGATTGGCTCGAATGGAAGCCTCATCAAAAATTTCTCCCATTTCAGACCCTACACCGTTTTTGTCCATTTCCTCTAGCCAGACCTTGTGCAGGTGTTCAGGTTGATCCTCGTATTCAATCTGATTGCCGCCATCTTTTACAGAAGTATCATTCCCGGAAGTCCATTTTTTTACTTTTTGCCACAACATGGGGTAACGAACTGTTCCAAATTGGACAGCTAAGTAGCGAGAGGGAGTGTTTCCAGTGTTAAAATGTTGATGGAACATTTGCTCGGGAGGGGTCACGATTACCCCGTGATCCCAATCGACCCTCACCATTTCATCTTCTTTACCTTCGTACCAAAGCATTGAGTAACCTTGGCCATCAATCGTGAAAACGTTCGTGCCGCATGTATGACGGTGTGCCTTTTTGTAAGTTCCGGGAATGATTTGGGAAGTATGGCATCCAAGCGTAGAGTCAGATAAAACCCACCTCAGCGAGGAGGACCCTTTCCCACGTTCCGCCCAACTTTTCAGTTCAAAGTTCGTAATATCAGAGACAAAATTGGTTTCCCACTGGTGACGACCAGGCCGAATCTCGATCATTTGACCTTCGCCCTGGAAATATCCGTTAGGCCCAAGTCGTTCGACAAAATCATGCTCTGTTGTGAAAATAAAGTCTTGGTTTCGAAATAGATTCATGAGAAATGGCATGTCGTGAATTGATGCCAATCTGGCAGGTTCCGTGCCGGACCCATTAAAATGTTGATACTTGGCATTCAGAGGCACGGAGAACAGAGAGTTGCGCCCCCATTCGAATGAGTGCTTTTCTCCCGAGGGTGTCTCAATTTGGGTTGAACCATATCCATCCATGACAAAGATGATCTCTTCGTAAAGATGGTGGAGAGGTCTTGATTTTGAACCAGCAGGAAGTTCAAAACAAAAAATAGATACGAAGTCGTCACGGCCTTTCATGAGACAAGCGGCGCCATTCATTCCAAATAAATCCCATGGTTGGGTCTCTATTTTCATCATGTCTATGCCGAAATCTTCTACTACTGGAACTGGTTGTTCATTGCACCAGGCAATATAGCTATCGTGAAGGAATACTGGGGTTTTGCCGTCGGGGTTATTCTGTTCCATTTCTAATGACGTCCTGTTTCGGAAGTTGCATCCACAGGTGGATTCTATAAAGCGGTGGCCAAGGGGTCAAATGGTCACCTGTTTTTCATTTGGATTTCGTAGACCAAAACTAAGAGATTAAAAGTTATCGAGGTGTTGTAATGCAGCTTTCTGCCCTTGTGCTTTGATGCTCTGATTGCTAACAACGTCAACGAAAATTTAGGATAATCCCTGTACGACAGCATGGGAGAGCTTCAGGATGGATGAGTTGTTACGTGAATATCTGCCTATCCTTGTATTCATGGGTATCGCGGCGGGCCTGGCCTTTGTCATAATTGTTGCTTCATTTATTGTAGCTCGACAAAAACCAAATTCAGAAAAGGTTTCGCCATATGAATGCGGGTTTGCTCCCTTCAATGATGCACGAAGACAGTTCGACGTCAGGTTCTATTTGGTAGCCATTCTCTTCATTATCTTTGACTTAGAAGTTGCCTTTTTATTCCCTTGGGCTATCTCACTGGGAGGCATTGGTTTACTTGGATTTTGGTCAATGATTGTGTTTCTAGGAGTCCTTACCGTTGGCTTTATTTATGAGTGGAAGAAAGGGGCTTTAGAATGGGAGTAGCGATGCCCGGAAATGAGCAAATCCTCAGAAGGGTTAATGATGAAATCGCTGATAAGGGTTTTGTTGTAGCGCAGATGGACAAGTTAGTTAGCTGGGCTCAATCAGGTTCGCTTTGGCCTATGACCTTTGGCTTGGCTTGCTGCGCGGTTGAGATGATGCATTCGGCGGCTAGCCGATATGACCTTGACCGATTTGGGGTAATATTTAGGCCTAGTCCCAGGCAATCAGACGTAATGATTGTTGCGGGAACATTAACTAACAAAATGGCACCGGCCCTGAGAAAGGTTTACGATCAAATGGCAGAACCGAGATGGGTTATATCCATGGGTTCCTGCGCGAACGGAGGGGGGCCTTATCATTATTCCTACGCCGTCGTTCGAGGTTGTGATCGAATTGTTCCCGTGGATGTCTATGTTCCTGGCTGTCCGCCGACCGCCGAAGCCCTTCTTTACGGTGTATTACAGCTCCAAAAAAAGGTGCGCCGAACAAGCACGATCTCTCGCTAGATGGATACGGAAGAGTTGAATAAAAAATGAACCAAGCGCTACAGGAGCTCGGAGAGTATATAGAGGGGTCGATGGCGGCCTCAGTAACCCGCATCACTCAGGATCATGATGAATTGATCCTCTTCAGTACAAGCCAAGAGATTATTTCATTGCTGACCTTTTTAAGGGATGATGCAAACTGTTTTTTCAAAATACTATCCGATATCTGCGGTGTTGATTACCCCGATCGAGAAAAAAGGTTTGAAGTTGTTTATAATCTTTTGAGTCTACGCCATAACCACCGAGTTCGTGTGAAGGTGGCTTGCAATGAAAATGATTTCATTCCGTCTGCCACCTCAGTTTTTAGCGCAGCATCTTGGTTCGAGAGAGAGGCTTACGATTTATTTGGCATCATGTTTTCGGATCATCCGGATATGCGGCGATTACTCACAGACTATGGGTTTGATGGGCACCCGCTGCGTAAGGATTTTCCTCTGAGTGGACATATTCAAGTTCGTTACGATGAGGCAGAGAAAAGGGTTGTTCGAGAGCCTGTCAAATTGACACAAGCCTTCCGATCTTTTGATTTTCTAAGTCCTTGGGAAGGTGCGGATTATGTCTTTCCGGGTGATGAAAAAGCGGATTCTGACGGGGAATGAGGAAGAAACATGGCTGCTCATGACTTAAAGAACCTTACTCTCAATTTTGGACCGCAACATCCGGCCGCACACGGAGTCCTGCGACTCGTTCTAGAAATGGATGGAGAAATTGTAGAGAGGGCCGATCCACATATTGGATTGCTGCATCGTGGGACTGAAAAACTCATCGAGCACAAGAGTTATCTTCAATCTGTGCCATATTTTGATCGCCTGGATTACGTCTCTCCGATGTGTCAAGAGCATGCATTTGCTCTTGCAACGGAAAAGCTTCTCGGAGTCGAAGTACCAAGGCGCGGCCAGTTCATTAGGGTCTTGTATGCGGAGCTTACGCGCATTTTGAACCATCTTCTGGCAATTTCTGCGTTTGCATTAGATGTGGGAGCAATGACACCTCTCCTCTGGTGGTTCGAAGAGCGCGAAAAGCTGATGGAATTTTATGAGAGGGCGTCAGGTGCCCGCATTCATTCTGCGTATTTTCGACCTGGCGGGGTCAATCGTGATCTCCCAGCTGAGTTATTAGAGGATATTTCTCAGTTTTGTGATCGTTTTCCGCCGATGTTAGATGATGTGCAGGATCTTCTTACTGGAAATCGAATTTTTGTTCAGCGTACTGTAGATATCGGGATTGCTACCTCGGAAGAAGCCATGGATTGGGGTTTTTCTGGTCCGATGTTGAGAGCGTCTGGGGTCCCATGGGATCTTCGCAAAGCCCAGCCTTATGATGTCTATGAAGAGATGGACTTTGAAGTTCCGGTTGGAAAAAACGGTGACTGCTTTGATCGATATATGGTCCGCCTAGAAGAGATGAAACAGAGTCTCAAGATAGTCAGACAGTGCCTGGATAACATACCAGAAGGTCCTGTGAAGACCGAAGATCGGAAGATTGCCCCGCCCGCTCGTGCAGATATGAAACAGTCGATGGAAGCGCTCATCCATCACTTTAAGCTCTACACAGAAGGATATAAAGTTCCTGAGGGTGAAACCTATACAGCTGTGGAAGCACCGAAGGGCGAGTTTGGGGTTTATCTAGTGTCTGATGGAAGTAACAAGCCTTACAGGTGCAAAATTAAAGCCCCGGGTTTCTCATTTTTACAAGCGACAGATTATTTGGGTAAAGGTCACATGTTAGCGGACGTAGTCGCGATAGTTGGTTCAATGGATATTGTGTTCGGGGAAATTGACCGATGACCGAGACAGCCCAGCCAGACAGTTTCGAATTCAATAAAGATATACTTATGGAGGCGAACAAAATCATCGCGCGCTATCCTGAGGGACGGCAAGCTAGTGCGGTAATGCCTCTTTTAGACCTGGCGCAGCGTCAAAATGGTGGATGGCTTCCTAGAGCCGCCATGGATCACGTGGCAGATATTCTGGGTATGCCCAAGATCAGGGTTTATGAAGTCGCTACCTTTTATACGATGTACAATTTGCAGCCTGTCGGTGAGCATGTTGTACAAGTCTGCACAACCACCCCCTGTGCCCTGAGAGGGGCGGAAAAAGTTTTAGATACGATAAAGACGGAACTTGGAGTTGAACCCGGTGGGACCAGCTCTGATGGGAAGTTTACCCTACTAGAGGTGGAATGCTTGGGAGCGTGTGTTAACGCTCCAATGATCCAAATTGATGATGATTACTACGAGGACCTCGATGAGTTCTCGACCAAAACGGTTCTAGATAGTTTTAAAAAAGGTGAGAAACCTGCGCCTGGTCCGCAGAATGGACGAATGGGATCCGAACCAAAAGGAGGACCCACAGTGTTGACTGAAAATATCGAGCGCTGAGGAGCATCAATGCTGAAAGATCAAGATAGAATATTTACAAATCTATACGGAAATCAGGGTTGGGAACTCGAAGCTGCAAAGACACGCGGTGATTGGGACGGAACAAAAGACCTTATCTCCAAAGGACGCGATTGGATCTGTGAAGAGATAAAATCCTCGGGTTTAAGGGGCCGTGGGGGTGCCGGGTTTTCGACCGGTCTAAAATGGTCATTTATGCCCAAAGAACCAACAGGCAGGCCCCATTACCTCGTAGTTAACGCTGATGAAGGGGAGCCCGGGACGTGTAAGGACCGCGATATGATGCGGAATGAGCCTCACAAGTTAGTTGAGGGTTGTCTTTTGGCCGGTGCAGGTATGGGGGCTAATGTAGCCTACATCTATATCCGTGGGGAGTTTTATCGTGAAGCCGAGCATTTGCAAGCTGCTATTGACCAGGCTTACGAATCTGGATTGATTGGAAAAAACGCCTGCGGTTCCGGATTTGATTTTGACGTTTTTTTGCACAGGGGGGCCGGGGCTTACATCTGTGGCGAAGAGATGGCATTAATCGAAAGTCTTGAAGGCAAAAAGGGTCAGCCACGATTGAAACCGCCTTTTCCAGCAGCTATGGGCTTATATGGGTGTCCCACTACGGTTAATAACGTTGAAACGATCGCAGTTGTGCCCACTATTCTGCGTCGTGGAGCGAGCTGGTTTTCAGCGCTGGGACGCGAAAACAATACTGGCACGAAGGTATTTTGTATTTCCGGTCATGTTAATAATCCGTGCAACGTAGAAGAAGAAATGAGCATCCCTTTGAGGGAGCTGATAGAGAGACACGCCGGAGGCGTTCGAGGGGGCTGGGAAAATCTCAAAGCCATTATCCCGGGCGGATCCTCAGTCCCAATGTTACCGAAGGCTATATGTGATAACGTTTTAATGGATTACGACTCGCTCAGGGAACAGCAGTCTGGATTGGGAACGGCCGCTGTTATCGTGATGGATAAATCCACAGATTTAATAGCCGCCATTGCACGCTTATCGAAGTTTTATAAGCATGAAAGTTGTGGTCAGTGTACACCATGTCGTGAGGGTACCGGTTGGATGTGGAGAGTTATGGAGAGGTTAGTTACTGGTAATGCTGAAATAAATGAAATCGACTCTCTTCTTGAAGTTACCAAGCAAATAGAAGGACATACAATCTGTGCTTTGGGCGATGCTGCAGCGTGGCCCATTCAGGGTTTAATGAGACACTTTAGGAATGAGGTTGAAGAAAGGATTCTCTCTAAACATAAAGTGACACCAGCAGCTGCCTGATTAAAAGAGTATAATAGATGGCGAAAGTAAACATAGATGGAGAAGACCTAGAAGTTCCTGATGGGATCACCGTCCTGCAGGCATGCGAATTGGCAGGAAAAGAGATTCCGAGATTTTGCTATCATGAGAGGCTATCTGTAGCAGGCAATTGTCGAATGTGTTTGGTCGAGGTAGCACCGGGTCCACCAAAACCTGCCGCAAGTTGTGCACTTCCAGTCGGAAATGGCATGAACATCAAGACAAATTCGCCGATGGTTAAGAAAGCTCGCGAAGGGGTCATGGAGTTTTTGCTGATAAATCATCCCTTAGATTGCCCAATTTGTGATCAGGGCGGTGAATGTGATTTGCAAGATCAGTCGATGGCATATGGTGCTGGAAATTCTCGATTTCTCGAAAATAAGCGCGCGGTCTCCGATAAATATATGGGGCCTCTTGTTAAAACCAATATGACGCGTTGCATCCAGTGCACCCGTTGTGTTCGATTTGCTACTGAGGTGGCTGGAGTAGAGGAGCTAGGTGCGACAGGTCGCGGTGAGAATGTTGAAATCACGACTTACGTTGAAAAGTCACTAACCTCAGAGCTTTCTGCAAATATTATTGACCTTTGCCCGGTGGGCGCCCTGACGTCGAGGCCTTACGCGTTTAATGCCAGACCATGGGAGTTAACAAGGACGGAAAGTGTTGATGTATTGGATGCTGTCGGCAGCAATATCCGCATTGACTCCCGCGGCCGAGAAGTTCTTAGAGTGCTACCCCTCACAAATGACGAAATCAATGAGGAATGGATTTCTGACAAAACTCGATATGCTTGTGACGGGTTAAAACGGCAGCGTTTAGATCGCCCCTTCGTAAGAAGGCAGGGGAAATTACAGGAGGCGGATTGGAAAGATGCGTTCAATCTCATCGCGGAAAAAGTTGCGTCTGTAGATCCTCAAAAAATAGTAGGAATAGCAGGAGACCTGGTAGATTGTGAGTCCGTCACGTCTCTAAAAGATTTACTGCTAGCTCTCGGTTCTAATCAATTTGATTGTCGACAGGATGGAGCTTTTCTGGATTCGGGTAATAGAGGCAGCTACATTTTCAATACCACCATTAGTGGAATTGAAGAGGCTGACGCGTGTCTTTTGATTGGCAGTAATCCACGAATTGAGGCACCAATTTTGAATGCAAGATTGCGCAAGGCGTGGATCGAAAGGGGTCTCAAGGTGGGTGCAATCGGAGCGCCCGCTGACTTAACCTATCCTGTTGATTATTTGGGTGCCGGACCGAAAGTTCTAGAAGATATTTCTTTGGGCACCCATCCTTTCTGTAAAGTTCTGGAAAGTGCGGAAAAGCCGATGTTGATCTTGGGACAGGGCGCTTTATCGCGGCCTGATGGGGATGTGATCGCATCGATAGCGTGTAAAATTGTCCAAAGAACCGGTATGGTGCATGGTAACTGGAACGGTTTTAATGTACTTCACGCTGCTGCTGGCCGAGTGGGGGGGCTAGACCTCGGTTTCGTCCCCGACAACCCGAAAACCTCTGTGCTGGACATTATAGCAAATGCAGAAGTCATCTATTTGTTGGGTGCCGATGAAATTGACATGGCTGAGATAAAGAATGCTTTTGTCATTTACCAGGGGCATCATGGGGATGCTGGTGCCCATGCCGCTGACGTTATTTTGCCAGGGGCAGCTTACACTGAGAAAAGTGCTACTTACGTCAACACAGAGGGCAGGGTTCAGCGATCATCAAGAGCGGTATTTCCTCCAGGCGACGCGCGGGAGGATTGGAAGATCATCAGAGCTTTGTCAGAGGTCTTGGGGCATCCTTTACCTTACGACAGTGTTGATGGTGTACGAGCTCGCATGATTGAACTGAACCCAATTTTTGAGAGATTGGACACAGTCGGGCGCGAGGTATGGCGGAGCTGGGGCTTAGAAGGAAATCTAGCTAATGGAGATATACATTCATCGGTCAGAAACTTTTATATGACGGATCCAATTAGTCGTGCATCAGAAGTCATGGCAGAGTGCACCCGAGAAATTTGCGATATAGATAGCAAGACGGGAACAGATGACTGACCTTTGGCAAACATACCTTCTTCCGACAATCATAATCGTCGGCCAAATTATGGCAATTATTGTGCCTTTGCTGGTGGCTGTGGCATATCTCACCCTTAGCAGAGAGAAAAGTCATCGCGGCTATGCAATTGAGGAAAGGTCCAAATGTCGTTGGCCCGTTTGGTTTGTTGCAACCTCTAGCGGATGGGCTGAAACTTCTATTCAAGGAAACAATTATTCCGTCAGGAGCGAACCCACTAGTCTTCCTGGCGGCTCCGATGATTACATTTATCTTAGCTCTCGTTGCCTGGGCGGTCATACCATTCGATAAGGGTATGGTTTTAGCTGATATTAATGTTGGTATTTTGTATTTGTTTGCGATCTCTTCTCTCGGTGTTTACGGAATAATCATGGCGGGATGGGCATCCAACTCTATTTATCCCTTTTTGGGAGCGCTTCGATCAGCTGCCCAAATGGTTTCTTATGAAGTGTCCATCGGATTCGTTATAATTACAGTCTTGCTTTGCGTTGGGTCGCTAAATTTGACAGACGTGGTTGAAGCGCAACGCGGTCTTTGGTTCTGCATTCCGCTTTTACCGATGTTCGTGATCTTTTTTGTTTCTGCATTGGCCGAAACAAATCGAGCGCCTTTCGATCTTCCAGAGGCCGAGGCTGAACTGGTCTCAGGATATAATGTTGAATATTCTGCGATGACATTTGCGTTATTTTTTCTCGGGGAATACGCCAACATGATCCTGATGAGCGGAATGACTGCCGTCTTATTTTTAGGGGGATGGCTTCCGCCTTTCGACATCGCTCCGTTTAACTGGATTCCTGGACCAATTTGGTTTGCTCTCAAAATAGCTTTTCTGCTTTTTGTATTTCTGTGGGTGAGAGCAACTTTTCCTCGGTACCGCTATGATCAGTTAATGCGTTTGGGTTGGAAAGTATTTTTGCCTTTCTCACTTTTGTGGGTGGTTATAACTGCAGGGTTTTTATTATGGACCGGGCGGTTGCCATCGTGACAAATCAATACGAGGTTCGAGATGGGATTTTTTAAAAGCTTTGGAAGGGCTCTTCTTCTTATAGAGTTGCTTCAGGGCATGGCGATGACCTTCCGGTACATGTTTAAACCAAAGGTGACGTTGAACTACCCCTTTGAAAAGGGGCCTCTTAGTCCACGCTTCAGGGGTGAGCATGCTTTACGGCGTTATCCGAATGGAGAAGAGCGCTGCATTGCTTGCAAACTCTGCGAGGCCGTTTGTCCGCCTCAGGCAATCACTATTGAAGCGGAACCTCGAGCAGATGGGAGCAGGCGAACTACTCGTTACGATATAGACATGGTTAAATGTATATATTGTGGTTTTTGTGAGGAGGCCTGTCCTGTAGATGCGATAGTAGAGGGGCCCAATTACGAATTTGCTCGCGAAACAAGGGAAGAGCTCATGTATAATAAGGATAAGCTCCTGGCAAATGGTGATATGTGGGAAACAGAGATCGCAGCGCGGTTACAAGCGGATGCGCCTTACAGATGAACAAAAACGTTATGATATTGCTACTTCATGTGGCAGGTAAGGATCGTTAATGCTCGCAGCCATTGCTTTTTATTGTTTTGCTGCCGTAACCGTAGCTTCTGCCGTTATGGTTATATCTGCTCGTAATCCAGTCCACTCGGTTTTATTTTTAATCCTCGCTTTCTTCAACGCCGCTGGGCTATTTGTCCTCATAGGGGCCGAATTCATAGCGATGATTTTGGTGGTGGTGTACGTGGGAGCAGTCGCCGTTCTTTTCTTATTCGTAGTGATGATGCTGGATATCGGGTTTTCCCAGCTCAGAGAAGGGTTTATGCAGTATCTACCGATAGGTGGTTTAATAGGGCTTATACTGTTCATAGAATTGGTCATGGTGGCTGGAAGTTGGCTATTATCGCCAAAGATGGAAAAAGTAAGGGGGTTCCCATCGCCTCCCATAGAACAGCTTACTAATACCCATGCGATTGGGAAAATCCTTTACACAGACTACATATATTTGTTCCAGGGTGCTGGTTTGGTTCTGCTTGTTGCGATGATTGGTGCGATTGTTCTGACTTTGCGGACGAGAGAGGGCGTCAAAAAACAAAAAATATCTCAGCAAGTTTCTAGGCGGCCTGAGGACTCAATAGAGTTACACGATGTACAGACCGGCAGTGGGGTATAACGATGCTTGAAATTGGGATTGGACATTACCTCTCATTAGCAGCGGTTCTCTTTACTCTTGGTATTTTTGGCATTTTCCTTAATCGAAAAAACGTCATTATCATTCTAATGTCGGTCGAGCTAATATTACTCGCGGTCAATATTAACCTGGTAGCTTTTTCCGCGTTTTTAGGAGATATGGCCGGTCAAATTTTTGCTATGTTAGTGCTCACCGTTGCCGCTGCTGAGGCTGCCATTGGTCTCGCGGTGATCGTCGTATATTTCAGAAATCGCGGAACTATAGCCGTAGAAGACATAAATCTTATGAAGGGTTAAGAGCTTTGTTTTACGGACTCTGCATATTCTTGCCACTAATCGGTGCTGCTGTTGCTGGTCTTTTCGGACGAGTATTGAAAGCGCGTGGAGCCCAATTAGTTACTTGCGGCGCGATGACCCTCTCGGTCGTTCTGGCTATTTTGATCTTTTACGATGTGGCCATCCTTGGTCAAAAGCAGACGGTACAACTATTCACCTGGGTGGTGTCAGGAGAATTTCAGATCGATTGGGCACTCCGGTTTGATACCCTTACTGCAGTGATGTTGATCGTTGTTACAGGGGTTTCAACGCTGGTTCATTATTACTCAATCGGTTACATGCATCATGACCCGCATAATCCAAGATTCTTCTCGTATCTTAGTCTTTTTACCTTTTTTATGCTTATGCTGGTTACATCTGACAACTTTTTACAGTTGTTTTTTGGATGGGAAGGGGTCGGCCTCGCCTCTTACCTGCTGATTGGCTTTTGGTATCGAAAGCCTTCGGCGAATGCCGCTGCTATAAAAGCGTTTTTAGTTAATAGAGTAGGAGATTTTGGATTTGCTCTTGGTATTATGGGCGTCTTTCTCCTCTACGGAACTGTTTCTTTTGAAGCTGTTTTTGATGCAACCCCCGCCAAAGCGGGAGCGACGATGGAATTTCTCGGTGGTCAATATCATGCGATAACAGTTTTATGTCTTCTTCTTTTCATTGGAGCAATGGGTAAGTCGGCTCAGCTGGGACTCCACACGTGGCTTCCAGACGCGATGGAAGGGCCAACGCCCGTATCCGCTCTTATACATGCAGCGACGATGGTCACTGCCGGGGTATTTATGGTGGCGCGGCTCTCGCCGATGTTTGAGTATTCCGAGACAGCACTCGCAGTAGTTACCGTTGTTGGGGCCTCTACAGCTATTTTCGCAGCGACCGTTGGTTTATGTCAAAATGATATTAAACGTGTGATAGCCTATTCCACTTGTTCTCAGTTGGGGTACATGTTTTTTGCGTGCGGCGTCTCTGCATATGCTGCTGGCATTTTCCATCTGTTTACTCACGCATTCTTCAAAGCGCTTTTGTTTCTTGGGGCTGGCTCCGTTATTCATGCGATGTCGGATGAACAGGATATGCGCAAAATGGGCGGTATATGGCGAGAAATAAAAATCACATATTTTATGATGTGGATCGGCTCCCTGGCATTGGCTGGTGTGCCCTTCTTCGCAGGGTTCTATTCCAAAGACATTGTACTTGAGGCGGCTTTTGCCTCACAAACCAGTGTTGGTAACTACGCCTTTATTTTAGGGATGCTAGCAGCGCTGTTAACTGCTTTTTACAGTTGGCGTCTTTTAATAATGACTTTTCATGGGCCAAGTAGAGCTGATGAAAAAACTTTAGCCCATGTTCATGAGTCACCAAAAATTATGACTGTTCCTCTCATGATTTTAGCTGTGGGGGCAATTTTTGCTGGCTGGATCGGTTATGATTATTTTGTCGGGAGTAACATGGACAAATTTTGGGGAGAGGCCATATTCGTCCTAGATAACCATTCGGCATTGCGAGATGCCCAAAATGTTCCAATTTGGGTAAAAGTTGGCCCGGTATTTATGGGAATTATCGGTATTGCCCTAGCCTATTGGTTTTATATGTTTAGGCCCGAAACACCGGCGGTTTTGGCAGAAAAGTTTGCAAGGGTTTATCGGTTTTTACTCAATAAATGGTATTTTGATGAGCTATATGACCGCTTATTTGTTAGACCAGCGAAATATTTGGGTGGTGCTCTTTGGAAAGACGGCGACGGAGCCCTAATCGATGGTCTCGGTCCGGATGGTTTGGCGGGTGCTGTTCGCTATATTGCTCGCCGTGTTAGCGCGTTTCAAACTGGATTTATTTTTCACTACGCATTTGCGATGCTAGTTGGTGTATCCCTGTTGGTTTCTCTCTTCCTTTTTGGCTTTGGGAGTAAGTGATGCCAGCAGATTTGCCCATCCTTTCGATAATTATATTTTTGCCACTTGTAGGTGCACTATTCATTGCTTTGCAACGGCAAGATGATGCTGGGATACGGAATGCCAGAAATGCGGCTCTTTGGACTACTCTTTTTACCTTTGGTTTATCTTTATTTCTTTGGTTTAATTTTGAAACAGGTACCCCAAAATTCCAGTTTGTTGAGAAATACTCCTGGATAGAAAGTTTTAATATTTTTTATCATCTCGGGGTAGATGGAATTTCTGTGCTCTTCGTTCTGCTCTCCACCCTTCTTACCCCAATATGTGTGCTAGCGAGTTGGGATGCGGTTAGGGAGAGAGTGAAAGAATATATGGTCGCTTTTCTCGTTCTTGAGACACTCATGATAGGCATGTTCTGTGCCCTCGACATGGTATTATTTTACGTTTTTTTCGAGGGTGTTTTGATACCAATGTTTTTAATTATTGGTGTTTGGGGCGGACAGCGCAGGGTATATGCCGCTTTTAAATTTTTCTTATACACCCTTACCGGCTCGGTATTAATGCTGATTGCAATTATTTTTATTTATTTGCAAACAGGCGTTACGGATATTCCTACACTATTAAAGACATCACTGCCCCGAGATTTTCAGCTTTGGCTTTGGATCGCTTTTTTTGCAAGTTTTGCGGTCAAGATACCAATGTGGCCAGTTCATACCTGGCTCCCTGATGCCCATGTTGAGGCTCCTACGGCAGGGTCGGTGATATTAGCAGGGGTGTTGTTGAAAATGGGGGGGTATGGGTTTCTTCGATTCTCGTTGCCCATGATGCCATTAGCAAGTGACTTTTTTACGCCTCTTATGTTCTCATTAAGCGTGATAGCAGTCATTTACACATCACTCGTAGCGCTCGCGCAAATCGATATGAAGAAACTGATTGCTTATTCATCGGTCGCGCATATGGGATTTGTTACCCTCGGAATATTCGCGCTAAATATACAAGGCATACAGGGTGCGATATATCAAATGCTCAGCCATGGGATTGTCTCTGCAGCACTCTTCCTCTGTGTTGGGGTGGTTTACGATCGAATGCACACTCGATTGATAGACAGATATGGTGGGCTGGTAGAACGGATGCCGATATATGCCTTCACATTTATGCTTTTTATGCTCGCGAGCGTCGGATTGCCAGGCACTGGTGGGTTTATCGGAGAATTCCTGGTTCTCGTTGGGCTATTTAAGGTGAATACTACGGTAGCGGTTTTGGCATCTTTGGGCGTTGTTTTGGGGGCTGCCTATATGCTTTGGCTTTATAGAAGGGTCGTTTTTGGAAGCCTTACTCGTGAGGATCTCAAATTGATAACTGATATGAACATCAGAGAGGTAGCGATTTTTGCTCCTCTGATCCTTTTGACACTATGGATGGGAATTTATCCAACTCCTTTTCTTGAGATAATGGATGCGTCGGTGGCCAACTTGATTAATCAATATCAATCGGCACTCATAGTTCTAAATAATGTCGCAATACCAGGGCAATAAGGAAGATTTGATTATGGAACTTTCCAATATTGCTTCAGTTATTCCTGAGTTGTTTTTGGCCTGCGCAGGCATGTCCCTGCTCTTATATGGAGTTTTCAGAGGCGATGCGGCTTACAGAGCAGTGAGTTGGTTGACCGTGGTCGCATTTGTTGTTGCTGCCTCTTTGACTCTTCTTGGTGAAGGGCGAAGCACACCGTTTGGAGGTCAATTCGTCACCGATGAGTTCGCCCGTTTCATGAAATGTCTAGTTTTAGTCGGTTCTGGCCTCTCAGTTTTAATGGCCCTATCATATAATCGGAGGGAGGATATGGCTCGTTGTGAGTATCCAGTTCTGATACTCTTCGCAACGCTTGGCATGTTTATGATGGTGTCAGCTAATGATCTGATATCTCTTTACATTGGGCTGGAATTACAGAGCCTTTCTTTATACGTTCTTGCAGCTTTTAGACGAGATTCAGTTCGATCTTCCGAGGCAGGCTTAAAGTACTTTGTGCTGGGAGCGCTGTCCTCAGGAATGCTGTTATATGGGGCGTCATTAATCTATGGATTTTCGGGCACAACTTCCTTTGACTCAATCCAAGCGGTGATCGAAAATTCCGGATCTCCATCAATTGGTCTTATCGTTGGGTTGATTTTCTTGATTGCCGGCCTTGCATTTAAAGTGTCCGCCGTCCCATTTCACATGTGGACGCCAGATGTCTATGAAGGGGCTCCAACCCCTGTAACAGCATTTTTTGCCGTAGCACCGAAGGTAGCCGCGGTTGCGCTATTTATCAGAGTTATGACAGAACCATTTGGGGCGATGATAGCAGAGTGGCAGCAAGTCATTATTCTTATTTCAGTCGCATCAATGGTCCTGGGCGCTGTTGCCGCAATTTGGCAAACAAACATAAAACGGCTTTTAGCTTATAGCTCAATTGGTCATATTGGTTATGCCCTGATAGGTCTTGCTGCTGGTTCAGAAGAGGGTGTAAGGGGTATCCTAATTTATATGGCTATTTACCTTGCGATGAATATTGGAACCTTTTGTTGCGTTCTTTCGATGAGGAAGGGCACGGCGATGGTCGAAAATATTTCCGATTTAGCGGGGTTGTCCAGACATCAACCATTGGTTGCTCTTGCCTTGGCTCTTTTAATGTTTTCAATGGCCGGGATTCCCCCGTTAGCAGGTTTCTTTGGAAAGCTATATATATTTTTAGCTGCAGTAGATTCTGGTTTAATCGTCCTGGCTATTATTGGCGTCTTAGCAAGTGTTATCGGAGCGTTTTATTATTTAAGGATCATTAAAGTGATGTATTTTGATGACCCCGTAGATGAATTAGAACGACCGATTTCGATCGAACTAAAAATTATACTCACTCTTTCCAGTGGGTTTGTTCTTCTATTTTTCTTAGCCCCAGGACCAATAGTGCAAAGTGCTTCTGCCGCAGCTAAGGTTCTTTTCGCGGGATAGATTAGTGTACAATTGGAAACTGTCAGTTTTCAACAAACTGGACAGTACTAACAATGAAGCTCTTCGGCGCCTTTTAAACTCTGATCAATCGGGAGAAGTGATCCTTGCTTACAGCCAAACTATGGGGAAAGGTAGAGCAGGGAGAGAGTGGGTCTCATGCTGTGGAAATCTTATGATGACCGCAACCATTGAAATTGAAGAAAGGCAAAGGATGAGCGATCTCGCCTTTGTAGGGGCCGTGGCTGTAGCTGAGGCGGTCAACGAATTGTTGCCTCAAGAGACCCGTGCGGAGATCAAATGGCCGAATGACCTGATGGTAGGAAACCGCAAACTTGGGGGGCTGCTAATTGAAGTTTCCTCAAGGCCATTAATAGCGGCCTTGGGAATTGGTTTGAACCTAGAGAATGCGCCGAAGTCAGATAACTTTGAGTCAGCCTGTTTATTGGATTTTGGCGTTTCAATTAAGCCTATCAAAATGTCTAAACTTATTACTCAGAAACTCGGGGTTTGGATTGAACGATGGAGCCTTATTGGGCTCACCCCGGTTATTAATCAGTGGAAAGCTTGGGGAAAAGGCATTGGAGAAACCATTAGAGTGCGTATATCAGAACAAACAATAGTAGATGGTAAGTTTATTGATATTGATAAAGAAGGCAGGATGTTGCTGGAGCTATCTAATGGACGGTCAATGACCATTAGTGCCGGGGATGTTTTATTTGAGTAAAGACATGTTGCTGGTAATCGACTCAGGAAATACCAATACAGTGTTTGCCGTTTTCGACTCTGATGCTTGTATCGGTGAATGGCGTGCAGCCACCGACGTCAAGCGGACCGCGGATGAGTACGGTGTATGGTTAATGCAACTCTTTCAGTCTCGGTCTATTGATCCTTCCTTATTAAATCATTCCATTATTGCTAGTGTGGTACCCGAAACCCTTTTTTCCTTAACAGAACTCTGCAAGAAATACTTTCAATCAGACCCGCTTATTGTCGGAGATCACGGTGTTAACCTTGGAATTGATGTTAAAGTGGATGATCCGCGTCAGGTGGGAGCTGACCGCTTAGTTAATGCAGTAGCTGCTCATCAGAAATACAAGGGTCCACTTATCATAGTGGATTTTGGGACGGCAACGACGTTCGATTTGATAGACTCATCCGGATCATACTTGGGTGGTGTGATTTCTCCTGGGATTAACCTATCTCTTGAGGCCTTAGACCTTGCGGCAGCTAAATTGCCCAGGATCAACGTTAAACGGCCTATTTCGGTGATCGGCCGTGACACTGTTAGCGCGATGCAATCAGGGGTTTATTGGGGCTACGTCGGACTTATTGAAGGTATAATTGCTAGAATGAGCGAAGAGTTTGGTGACAAGCCGAAAGTAATTGCGACGGGTGGTTTGGCACCTTTGTTTGCAGAAGCGACTAATGTAATCGAAGCAATAGACTTAGATTTAACTATTCGTGGTCTGAAATACATTAGTTTTCTAAACCGAGGCTCGTGATTAATGATTGAGAAAGAGTTGCTCTTTGTTCCTCTTGGAGGCGCGGGAGAAATAGGAATGAACTTATCGCTATATGGGTATGGCGATGACTGGGTAATGATTGATTGTGGGGTTACATTTTCCGATGATAGGCATCCCGGTGTTGAGGTTTTCGTGCCGGATATTACTTTTGTTAACGAAGAAATAGAGAATTTGCACGGGATAATTATTACGCATGCCCATGAAGATCATATAGGGGGCGTTCCCCATCTTTGGCGGTATTTGAAATGCCCCGTTTACGCGACCCCATTTGCGGCTGGTCATTTAAGACGCAAATTATCAGAGGCGGGTTTAGCGGCAAAAGTTCCGTTAAATGAGATTGATCCAGGGGGTAAATCTAAGGTAGGGCCGTTCAGTTTTGATTTTATTCCGTTAGCCCACTCTGTCCCCGAAACTCAAGCTGTGGCCCTAAAAACGCCAGCAGGAACAGTGTTGCACATAACCGATTGGAAAATTGATCCAGCGCCTATCGTCGGGTCTACAACAGATCAGCTGAGGCTTAAATCAATCGGGGACAATGGTGTCATTTCTATGATGTGCGACTCAACAAACATACAGGTTTCCGGACACTCAGGATCGGAAGGAGTTCTCAGCGATAGCTTGGTAGAGCTAATTTCAGCTTGTGAAAAACGAGTGGTTGTTGCCTGTTTTGCGTCAAACATCGCACGTTTAGTGACATGCTTTAAAGCGGCAGAGGCTGCCGGGAGATCGGTCGGACTTGTTGGTCGGTCGTTGTGGACCATGACAGAAAACGCTCGCAAATGTGGTTATCTTGATGGCATCCCGGAGTTTTTATCACCTGAGGAGATCGGGTTTTTACCAAGAGATAAAGTGCTAATTTTAGCGACTGGGAGCCAAGGAGAACCCAGAGCGGCATTGTCCCGTATTGCTGCTGACTCGCATAATGATATTGTGCTTGAAAAAGGTGATACGGTTATTTTTTCTTCAAAAGAAATCCCTGGCAATGAACGCGCTATAGGCCGTGTTCAAAACCAACTATCGCGCCTGGGCATTAATATTATAACCGAGAAGGATGAATTTGTGCATGTCTCAGGACATCCAGCTCGTGACGAAGTTGCTGAGCTTTATCGATGGGTGAAGCCTCCAATAGTTGTTCCTATTCATGGGGAAACGAGACACCTGACAGAGCATATTAAATTTGCGACAGAACAGGGGATCCCGGAGTCAGTGGTGGTACAAAATGGTAGTGTGTTAAAGCTGAGTCCAGGTCCGGCTGAGATTATTGATGAAGTACCACATGGCAGATACGCCGTTGATGGTAAAAACTTGATAGCGGTGGATAGTGAGGTATTAAAGACAAGGCGGCGGATGACCTACGGGGGGTTAGTTGCGGTGACAATTGTGCTCGATAAAAAGGGTTACCTCGTTGTTGATCCAGAAATCTCGTTTCATGGCGTTTTGGAGGGTCAAGGGAAGCTTGCTTCGGAAATCTTGGAAGAACTGGTTGAAGATGTGAGCGATGGAATTAATTCCTTACGACAAAAAAATCGGAAAAATAATGATAATGTTAAAGAACTAACTTCCAGACTAATCAGAAGAGTTCTGAGGCAAGAATGTGGTTTAAGGCCTGTCGTCCAACTCCACGTCATAAGAACATAGGTTGAAAAATGGGAATAACTTCTGGGATAGTGGTATATGTCATTGCTTGGTGGTTAATATTTTTCATGGCGCTACCGATTGGGGTTCGACCACCTCATGAGGCCGGAGAGGCGGTGGAAGCAGGGCACGAGCCTGGTGCTCCGGTAAAACCTCGCATATGGATGAAAGCGCTAGCTGCAACGATACTAGCGGGGATTCTCTGGTTAATCATGTTTTTTGTGCTTGAAGCAGATATTATTTCCTTTCGTACTCCAAAAGCTTAATGCCTCACTATTGTGATACCGCGCCGGGGCATGAAACTCACTCGGTCTACCATGATACGGAATATGGATTTCCGGTCGTTGATGATAATCTATTATTTGAGAGGCTTGTCTTAGAGATAAATCAGGCAGGGCTCTCGTGGGCCACTGTTTTAAAAAAGAGACAGGCATTCTGGAGCGCATTCCAAGGTTACGACCCAAGATTAGTTTCCTCATTTGGAGCAGAGGATAAAGGTAGGCTGCTTCGAAATAGAGAAATAATCAGGAATAAGTTAAAAATTGACTCAGTAATATACAATGCGTCTATTATTTGTGATTTTATCACTAAATTTGGTTCTTTTACTGGATGGTTGGAGCACCATCATCCACTGGAACTCGACGATTGGGTCGCTCTTTTCAAGAAAAATTTTAAATTCACCGGAAAAGAAATCACGGGGGAATTTTTGATGAGCGTAGGCTACCTTAAAGGAGCTCATCGAGAAACATGCCCGATATTTTCAGAGATTAGTCGTCTCAAGCCCCCTTGGATGAGAGCTTGAGACGATATTTTAAATTTATTTCGTAATGAAATAAATTACGAAACAAGCCGAGACAATCCACATCGCAGGAGATATGTCTTTCAGCTTTCCGGAGATAGCCTTGATGAGAACGTAAGCAATAAAGCCTAGCCCAATTCCTGTTGCGATTGAAAAGGTCAGAGGCATCGTCAGTGCTGTAATAACTGCCGGGACGTACTCGGTTACATCCTCCCAGTCAACTTCTGCTAACCCCCGCGCCATGAGGCAAGCGACAAATACGATTGCAGGTGCGGTTGCAAACCCTGGAATAGAAGTCGCGAGTGGTGCGAAAAATAGAGCTAGTAAGAAAAGGATGGCAACGGTAACTGCGGTTAGACCAGTTCGTCCACCCGCTCTTACCCCCGACGCACTCTCGATGTAGCTCGTCGTAGTCGAGGTGCCTAATAGGGATCCGAAGACCGTCGCAGAGCTATCTGCCACCAAAGCAGGCCCTAAACGGGGTAAATTTCCTTGGTCATCCAGCATTTTCGCTTGATGCGCAACAGCAATTAACGTTCCTGCTGTGTCAAATAAGTCGACCAAAAGAAAACTCAAAAGGAGGATTGCAATGGTAGCCCCAGCAAGTTGAAAAAACCCGGATAAATCTAACTGGAATAGTGTAGGCGATGGGTCTGGAGGCATCGAGACTATGGCAGCGGGCGGTTTTGCGACGCCAAGAAGCATGCCTAAAATGGCTACTCCCAATATGCCTATAATAATTGCGCCAGGAACTCGTTTGTAATCCAGTGCAACCATTACGACGAAACCAATTATTGCGAGAATCACGGGCAGGCTAGTAAGTTTTCCTACAGTGACCAAAGTTGCTGGATGGTCGACAACGACTCCCGCAGTTTTTAATCCAATAAATCCTAAAAAAAGACCAATCCCGGCAGCTATCGCAAGTTTTTGTGATCTGGGAATGCTATTAATTATCCACGCCCTAACGGGTAAAACACTGAGAATAAAAAACAAAATCCCTGAGACAAAAACAGCGGCGAGGGCGATTTGCCACTTGACCCCCATACCCATTACCACGGCAAAGGTAAAAAAAGCATTCAAGCCCATTCCAGGGGCCATAGCGATGGGGTAGTTGGCATAGAGTCCCATGATCAGGGTTCCTATAGCAGCCGCTACGCAAGTGGCAACGAAGACTGCGTTTTTATCAATCCCTGCTTTAGCGAGTATGTCCGGATTTACGAAAATGATGTAGGCCATAGTCAAAAAAGTCGTAAGACCGGCAAAAAGCTCTGTTTTTACGGTAGTATTGTGGTCCTTCAGACGGAAAAAATTTTCCAGCATGGATCCCTCCGTTTCTTTTAGTTCCGATATTTATTTAGCTTAAAAAAAGCTTCTCATTTTGGCATAGGCTGACGAATCAGGGTAATTTTCTGAGATAATTTAGTTGTTTTGCTCGTACGTGTTTTTTTATGAGCCTGCAGATAATAAAATAAGGAGTGAGATAAGTTTATTCTGCGTTTGAACTGGGCTCCTTAACAATCTAAAACTAGACTGACTGCAAGGCATCTTAACCCTGCATAAATTTTGTCCTTTCATCGAGATAAAAAATGCGCCGTTCAAACCTATTTTTACCAACATTAAAAGAAGATCCCTCGGAGGCTCAGATTGTCTCCCATCAACTTATGTTGCGGTCTGGTATGGTTCGACAGGCGAGTGCAGGAATTTATTCTTGGTTGCCATTGGGGCACCGTGTCCTAAAGCGTGTGGAACAGATTGTAAGAGAAGAACAGGATTACGCAGGCTGTCAAGAAATGCTTATGCCGACAATACAGTCTGCAGAGCTGTGGCGAGAGAGTGGTCGATATGACGGCTATGGTGAAGAGATGCTTAGAATTAAGGATAGGCATGACAGAGAGTTTCTTTATGGGCCTACAAATGAAGAACAAATAACTGAAATATTTCGGGATAACGTGAGATCCTATCGCGACCTACCAAAAATTCTTTATCACATTCAGTGGAAATTCCGTGATGAAGTGCGTCCAAGATTTGGAGTGATGAGAGGTCGTGAGTTCTTGATGAAGGACGCCTATTCCTTCGATCTAGATTACACCTCAGCTCGAAGGTCTTATAATAAGATGTTTCTTTGTTATCTGAGAACCTTTGCTCGTCTGGGCTTGAAAGCAATTCCGATGAAAGCGGATACTGGTCCAATTGGCGGTGACCTTAGTCACGAATTCATCATTTTAGCGGATACAGGGGAAAGCCAGGTCTATTGTCATAGAGGTTTCTTGGAGTTTGGCGAACGGGAACTGCAGCAGGTGGAGGACGCTGAGCTAGAAAAACAGGTATCAAAATGGACCTCTTTGTATGCCGCGACAGACGAAATGCATGACCCTGCAATAGGGAAAGAGCTTGGAGATGAGTTGATTTCGGCAAGGGGCATTGAGGTCGGACACATATTTTATTTTGGAACGAAGTATTCTAAAGCGATGGGGGCGGAAGTAACTGGCGCTGATGGATCTCAAATTACTCTTGAAATGGGATCCTACGGCATTGGAGTTTCGAGGCTCGTCGGAGGAATAATCGAGGCTTCCCATGATGATAAGGGAATAATTTGGCCAGACTCTGTTGCTCCTTTCCAAATCGGTATGATTAACCTCAGAACTGGTGAACAAATTTGTGATAACGCTTGTGAAGAGATTTACTCGAAATGCAGACAAAAAGGCGTTGAAATTATCTATGACGACAGAGCGGAGAGGGCGGGGACAAAATTTGCCGATATGGATCTAATTGGAGTTCCTTGGCAATTGATTGTAGGTCCAAGAGGTCTAAAAAATGGACTAATAGAGGTTAAGCGCAGAGATACTGGTGTCAGAGAAGAGCTCTCTATCGAAGCGGCATTAGATCGGATTATTAGCGGATGATTTTTTCGGCTTTTGAGTGCTTGGTCGCAATACGTTATTTGCGGTCTCGCCGCAAAGAAGGTTTCGTTTCTGTCATTGCTGGTTTTTCTCTGACGGGGATAGCACTTGGTGTAGCTACGCTGATTATTGTTATGTCTGTTATGAACGGTTTTAGGGCAGAATTGTTAGGACGTATTTTAGGATTGAATGGCCACATCAATGTTTCCTCAGCTTTTGATAGGGGCATGGAAAACTATCTTTCGCTTGGAAATAAGATTTCTCAATTGGATGGCGTTGCAAAAGTGACCCCATTGATTGAGGGGCAGGCTATGGCGAGTGTCAGGGGCGAAGCACGTGGCGCGGTTGTGAGGGGCATCGAACCCCGAGACCTAATGAGTCATAATATACTTGCGGAAAATATTAAAAAAGGTTCTCTCACAATGTTTCGTGAGGGCGGGGATGCACTGGTTGGAGCAAGGTTTGCTTCTCGTTATGGTCTTGTCCCAGGTGATCAATTTTCTTTAGTTGCGCCCGGTGGGCGATCTACTGTTTTTGGAACGTTGCCAAGAACTAAAAGATTTCGTGTGCAGGCGATATTCGAAATTGGCATGTATGAGTATGACTCCAGTTTTATATATATTCCTTTACGAACATCACGTGAATTATTTAATTATAAACGAGGAGAGATCTCCTCACTGGAAGTAATGCTGAACGATGCAGAGGGCATTAATATTCTTCAAAACCAGATACAGGCGTTAACAAAAAGCCCATTGCGGATCCTAGATTGGCAAGTTGTCAATGCCAGCTTTTTTAATGCCCTTAAAGTTGAAAGAAATGTGATGTTTCTAATTTTAACTTTGATTATTCTGGTAGCTTCTTTCAACATCATATCAGGCCTTATTATGCTAGTGAAGGATAAGGGACGTGATATTGCGATCCTGAGGACGATGGGGGTTTCTAGAGGGAGCATCGGGCGTATTTTTCTTCTCTCGGGGATGTCTGTTGGGGTGCTCGGGACATTCTCAGGCCTGGTTCTGGGATTAGCCTTTTCTCTTAACATAGAGACTATCCGAAAATGGATCGAAGGTTTATCGGGAACAGATCTATTTTCAGCTGAAGTTTACTTTCTGTCCAAACTGCCTGCAGAGGTAAATCCCACTGAAGTCGTTTTAGTCGCATTTGTCACTCTAGGTATTAGTTTTATTGCTAGTTTTTACCCGGCGTGGAGGGCTGCCCGCTTGAACCCGGTTGAGGCTCTCAGGTATGAGTGAAGAAACCGATTGTCTTATAGTAAAAGGTCTGCATCGTTCTTTTAAGCAAGGTGATGAGATTATCAACGTTCTTCGAGGCGTTGATTTTTCTTTGTCCAGAGGTGAAATGGTAGGCCTTGCCGGGCCATCCGGTTCAGGCAAATCAACCCTACTGCAAATTACTGGGTTGCTCGAACGCCCGGATAGCGGAAATGTTTATCTGAATGGTGTTTCATGCTGGAGCGGGGATGATAATTCCCGAACCAAGTTACGCCAGACACAGCTCGGATTCGTATACCAATTCCATCATCTTCTTGCTGAATTTACGGCTTTGGAAAATGTTATGTTACCTCAAATGGCTTTTGGGGTACCTAAAAAAAACGCAGCCGCTAGGGGAAAGGCGCTACTTACTAAAGTCGGTTTAGAAAACAGAATTGGTCATTTACCCGCGGAATTGTCGGGGGGTGAACAACAACGCGTTGCGATTGTGAGGGCTCTATCAAACAAACCGGCAGTTGTCTTGGCGGATGAGCCAACGGGTAATCTTGATGAAAAAACCGCTTTTAGCGTTTTCGACCTCCTCCAAGAGATAACCCGTTCATTCGGAGTCAGTCTTTTGATCGCGACCCATAATCCAGCATTGGTAAAGAAAATGGATCGGGTTTTGACCCTTAATGAGGGCCGGCTGGGTTAGATTGTATATAGCTGAAATCACTTGGATATCAGCGGAAGAGTCTCAGATCAAAAAAACAACTAGTTTAAAATGTTGATGATTCGTTCTCAAAGGAATTCTGACGAAAAATTCTGTGACCGCGGTATTTCGAGACCTAAATATGGTGGCCTACGAAGTTTTATTTCAGCGCATGTAGTGTGTTCTTATTTTGTTCTTAGTGACACTAAACTGTTACTATGAGACCCTAAACTACTATGAGTCATGCGAACTTTGTTCATCTGAGAAACCATTCCGCTTACTCCCTTGCAGAAGGGGCTCTAAAAATTCCAGACCTCGTCGGGCTGGCTGCAGAGAATGAGATGCCTGCGGTCGCTATTACAGATAGTGGAAACCTTTTTGGCGCTCTGGAGTTTTCTCTTGCTGCTAGAAAAGTCGGTGTCCAGCCAATAATTGGATGTGAGATATCGGTGGCTAGGACAACTGATGATGGGTGGAGAGGTCCAAAGAAAATCAATCCAGGGACAATCAATCATGATTTATTGGTTCTTCTTGCACAAAACGAAACTGGCTACCTGAATTTGATGAGGTTAGCGAGTAAAGCCTATTTGGAGACTCCGTCAGGGGAGCACCCCAGAATTCAAATTGAAGACTTAAATGGATTAACTGATGGTCTCATCGCCCTTAGCGGAGGGCATCTTGGTTTGGTAGGGCGCCTTCTTGCCGCCGGTCAGCTGGATTTAGCGTATCAAGCAGCAGATCATCTCTCTAATTTTTTTGTAGATCGTTTTTATATAGAGCTGTCACGTCACGGGCTTGCGGAAGAAAAAAGAATAGAAACGCAACTAATTGATCTTGCCTATGCTAAAGAACTGCCTCTTGTCGCTACAAACAATTGTTATTTTTCGGAACCGGGCATGTATGAAGCCCATGATGCACTTTTGTGTATCGCACAGGGAACCATTATAGATAATCCTGAGAGACGTCGGGTCACCCCCATGCATTGCTTTCGGAGTGCGGAGGAGATGACAGGTGTCTTTAGTGATCTGCCGGAAGCTTTGGATAATACTCTAGTTGTCGCCCAAAGGTGTAATTTTATGCCGGATGAGAGGCCGCCAATACTTCCGGCTTTTCCCATTGAGGATACAAATGATGAGGCAGAAGCCCTTAAACAGAAGGCGGAGGCTGGTCTGTTAATACGGATGGAAGAAATCTGTATTGCTGCCGAAGATCAAAAAAAATACCGCGACCGATTAAATTTTGAATTATCGGTAATCAATCAAATGGGATTTCCTGGCTATTTTTTGATCGTTGCTGACTTCATTCAATGGGCTAAATCGCAAGATATTCCCGTTGGGCCAGGGCGTGGGTCCGGTGCGGGATCCGTGGTAGCTTGGGCTCTAACAATTACCGATTTAGATCCGCTGAGATTTGGCCTCCTTTTTGAACGATTTTTAAACCCGGAAAGAGTATCGATGCCCGATTTTGACATTGATTTTTGTCAAGATCGGAGGGACGAGGTAATTCGTTACGTGCAAGATAAATATGGTTTCGACAAGGTCGCTCAAATTATAACCTTCGGAAAGCTTCAGGCGCGCGCTGTTCTACGTGACGTAGGACGAGTACTTGCAATGCCTTATGGGTATGTTGATAAAATTTGTAAGCTGGTTCCCTTTAATCCTGCTAAGCCTCCGACTTTAGCCCAGGCATTAGAAGAAGAGCCAGAATTAGTAAGGTTAAGGGATGAAGATGAGCAAGTTGCGCGCTTGCTTGACATCGGAATGAAGTTAGAGGGTCTTTATCGACATGCCTCTACTCATGCTGCGGGTGTTGTGATTGGGGATCGCCCTCTCGACATGTTGGTGCCGTTGTATAAAGACCCGCGCTCCGAGATGGCTGCGACACAATTTTCGATGAAGTATGCTGAACTGGCAGGTTTAGTAAAATTTGATTTTTTAGGTCTTAAGACGCTTACGGTAATTGCACGCACTGTTGAACTTATAAAGGACACGGGTACTTCCGTTGATATCAGCTCTTTAGACCTTGATGACGAACTTACCTATGAAATGCTCGGGCACGGTGACACCGTTGGCGTTTTTCAGCTTGAAAGTGCGGGAATGAGAGATGTCCTAAGACAGCTCAAGCCGGATAAATTCGAAGACATCATCGCCCTAGTAGCTCTTTATCGCCCTGGCCCTATGGATAACATACCTCGTTACATTGCTTGTAAACATGGTAAGGAAACTCCTGATTACTTGCATCCGGATCTACAAGGAATCCTAGAGGAAACATTCGGTGTAATGATTTATCAAGAGCAGGTTATGCAAATCGCTCAAGTCTTATCCGGTTATTCTTTGGGGGGAGCAGATTTGTTGCGGCGTGCGATGGGTAAAAAAATAAAGGCCGAAATGGATGCGCAAAGAAGCAATTTTGTAGAAGGAGCAGTTAAAAGAGGGGTTGAAAAGGGGCGGGCAGAGCAAATATTTGACCAAGTCGATAAGTTTGCTGGTTATGGATTTAATAAATCTCACGCAGCAGCATATGCGCTTCTCGCCTATCAAACGGCTTGGCTTAAGGCTAATTATCCCGTCGAGTTTATTGCTGCATCTATGACGCTTGATCTTGGGAATACAGACAAAATCAACATATTTCGGCAAGAGTTGCAGCGGCTCGGGATTCAACTTCTTCCCCCAAATATCAACCGTTCTAACGCTACCTTTGGGGTTGAATACAGAAATTCCACGGAAAAGGGAGCTATACGTTATGCACTTGCGGCCATTAAGAATGTGGGGTCGCAGGCGATGTCTGAGTTAGTTTTTGAACGGGAGAAAAATGGGTCCTTTGAGTCTTTGAGTGAATTTGTAAAAAGGGTTGGTACGCGCGCGGCTAATAAAAGGATGTTAGAGAATCTAATCAAGGCAGGAGCTTTGGATAGCCTTATGGTAAATCGGCGCAGTCTGTTTGAAGGGGTGGATAAGATCGTCAAAGTGGCCGGTGCGGCTGAAAAAGAGAGGGGTAGCGGGCAAGAAAGTCTGTTTGAAGAACAGGCAGTAGCTTTTTCGTTAGAAGAAACTCTTCCAAACATTGAGGATTGGTCGGTTTTGGAGAAGCTGGATCAAGAATTTGATGCAGTTGGATTTTATCTGTCTGCACATCCTCTGGATGCTTATGGGAAATCTCTCTCGCGTCTTGGGATTCGATCCCTCGAACAGCTGACAAAGAATTCTGCAGGCACACGTCCAAAACTTGCCGGGGTAGTGGTAAGGGTTCAAGAGAGAACTTCAGCTAGAGGACATAGATTTGCTTTTGTTCAGTTTTCTGGGCAGAGGGGGATGTTTGAGGTAGTCCTCTTTTCAGAAGTTCTGAGCCAAGCAAGAGAACTTTTGGTTGCCGGTAGGCCGTTACTTGTTACTTGTGAAGCACGAGCAGATGAGAATGATGCTCTTAAGTTGACCGCTTCGTCTGTTGAGGATCTCGACAACGCTGTGGCAAAGGCTGGAGGAATTTTAGAAGTTCATATTGACCAAGCGGGCGCCTTTGGAAACTTAAAAACCACCATTGCGGATGGAAAACCAGGTAAATCTCAGATTCGTTTGGCACTTTCTATCAGTTCGGTCGAGACTGTGGAAATAGGGCTTCCGGGCGCATATCATATTTCAGCTAACATGCGCTCTAAGATTGGCAACGTAGCAGGCGTAATAGATTTACGAGATCTTTAAAATTTTAAAAATACTCAGTTTAATGAGCTAAGCCTTGCTTTTTTTTTTCAATAAAGGTATCTAGCCGTTGTAAAAATCTGCACACGGACAGACGGTTTATCTAATATTAAGATATCCGTTCCGGTGTGAGGTAGACCCCTCACCTTGGTTCGTGGAGGCCAACCGGAGAAGAGGAATATATTTATGGCTATGCCAACCTTTACAATGCGCCAGCTTTTGGAGGCAGGCGTTCATTTTGGACATCATACGCGTCGTTGGAATCCAAGAATGGAACCATTCATTTTTGGAGCAAGGAATGGGATACACATTCTTGATTTACGGCAATCAGTTCCAATGTTGCACAACGCATTGCAGGCGATTAGGGATACCGTTGCTGGCGGGGGACGGGTCTTGTTTGTTGGAACAAAACGGCAGGCAAGTAAACAAATTACTGAAGCAGCCGAGCGTTGCGGTCAGTATTATGTAAATCACCGGTGGCTGGGAGGTATGCTTACCAATTGGCGAACAATAACCGACTCGATAAAGCGTTTGAAAGAGTATGAGGAAACCCTCTCGCAAGAGGAGGTAGGCCTTACAAAGAAAGAATTACTGATGCGGACCCGCGAAAGAGACAAGCTAGAGCGTGCTTTGGGTGGCATCAAAGATATGGGAGGTTTGCCAGATATCATCATAGTGATAGATACGAACAAGGAATCTCTTGCGATTAAAGAAGCTGAAAAACTAGGTATACCAGTTGTTGCCGTTCTTGACTCTAATTGTGATCCAAGGGGGATTACATTCCCAATTCCTGGGAATGATGACGCTATGAGATCAATTTCGCTTTATTGCAGTTTATTTTCAGATGCTGTTTTGGACGGTCTTCAGCAAGAGGCTATCACATCTGGAGCAGACTTGGGGGAAGCGCTGGATGCTAGTGAGGAGGTTCCAACTGGGTTTGAAGGAACCGAGGGATCAGAAGAAGCTCATGCTGAGGTGAAAGAAGCAGGGCAAGAACAATCAGCAGACTCCTGAAAAGATCTCTGCGTTATTCCAATCTATAAAGTATAAATCGGAAGTATGTTATGGCTGATATAACCGCATCTATGGTGAAAGATCTGCGAACCAAAACTGGCGCAGGAATGATGGACTGTAAAAAAGCTCTCTCCGAGGTTAATGGTGACGTGGAATTAGCCATAGATTGGCTTAGAAAAGCCGGTTTGGCGGCGGCTGCAAAAAAAGCGGGCAGAACAGCAGCTGAGGGCTTGGTGGCAGCAATAGCCGAAAATGGCGTCGGAGCGGTAATAGAAATAAACGCTGAAACAGATTTTGTCGCGCGAAATGATCAATTCCAAAACTATGCGACTAATGTTGCTAAAATGGCGATATCAACCGGCGCGGATATGGAGGATCTTAACTCTGCTCGTCTTGATAATGGATCGACTGTCGCGGAAACGCTAACAAATCTTGTAGCTACGATCGGAGAAAATATGAGTCTCCGCCGGGCCTCCGTTTTGAAGGTTGGAAGTGGAGTGGTGTCAACTTATGTGCACAATTCGGTCGCACCTGGATTGGGTAAAATTGGAGCCTTGGTGGCGCTAGAGTCTGGGGGTGAAGTAGAAAAATTAGAATCTCTTGGCAAACAGTTAGCTATGCATGTGGCTGCTGCTGCTCCACAATGGTGTTCCGTAGAGGATGTAGAAAGTTCGTCCATTGAGCGGGAACGGGCCGTATTGGCGGAACAGGCTCGGCAATCTGGAAAACCGGAAGAAATCATCGAGAAGATGGTGGAAGGAAGATTAAGAAAGTTTTTTGAAGAAGTGGTATTTGAAGAACAAGTCTTTGTGGTCGATGGTGAAACAAAGATAAAAAAGGTTATTGAAAACGCTGAAAAAGACCTAGGGGTCCCTATCAAGCTTAAAAGCTTTGAGCGTTTTGTTTTAGGAGAAGGGATCGAAAAAGAGGAAACAGATTTTGCTTCTGAGGTAGCAGCTGTTGTAAAATCCTAAAACGCTGAAATAAACGGAGTTTTTGGGAGGCTAGCGGAAACTTCGATGTCTGAAAAAATAAAAACCGCAAAGAAACGTCGGGTTCTTCTTAAGCTCTCGGGAGAAGGGCTGATGGGAGATAGGGAGTTTGGACTAGACACTCAAACTATCAGCCGTATCGCAGATGAAATCAAGGCCGTTCAGAACCTTGGTGTGCAGTTATGTCTCGTAATTGGCGGTGGTAATATCTTTAGAGGTGTTGAGGCTGCAAGTCAGGGTCTAGAAAGAGGGACCGCAGACTACATGGGAATGTTGGCTACAGTGATCAATGCACTTGCCCTTCAGGGCGCACTTGAAAGCTCAGGGATACACACTCGTGTCCTATCTGCGATTCCAATGGCAACAGTTTGTGAACCCTATATTCGAAGACGAGCGGCACGCCATATGGAGAAAGGGCGTGTCGTAATTTTTGCGGCAGGAACTGGCAGTCCGTACTTTACTACTGATACAGCTGCTGCGCTTCGCGCTGTAGAAATGGACTGTGAAATGCTATTGAAGGCCACACAGGTTGACGGTGTTTATTCTGCTGATCCTCTGAAGGAGAGTGGAGCAATCCGATACGATCGTCTTAGTTACAGAGAAGTCCTGGCCAAAGACCTCCGAGTTATGGATGCTTCAGCGGTTTCGTTGTGTAGGGAAAATAAAATTCCGATTCTTGTATTTTCGCTTCATAGTGAAGGTGAATTCTCTAGAGTTCTATCAAACTCTGGTACTTACACAGTTATTTCTGATGAAGATTAATACATGGAAGACGTCGACTTAGTTAATTTTGAACGTCGTATGGACGGTGCCCTTGAAGTACTCCGAGGAGAACTCGCAGGTCTCAGGACCGGTCGGGCCTCAGCGGCGCTGCTAGAGCCGATCAATGTAGATGCCTACGGCCAAAGTATGCCTTTGAACCAAGTTGGAACCATTAGTGTTCCCGATGCGAGGATGGTTACGGTTCAAGTGTGGGATCAAGGATTGGCGCCATCTGTAGAAAAAAGCATTATTGACTCCGGGTTAGGATTAAATCCCCAGCGTGAAGGTAATGTTATAAGAGTTCCCATTCCTCAATTAACAGAGGATAGAAGAGCAGAACTCACTAAAGTAGCTGATAAGTATGCCGAACAGTCAAAGGTTTCGGTGCGAAATATTCGGCGTGACGGTATGGAGACCCTTAAAAAGTTAGAAAAAGCGGGTGAGATTTCCCAAGATGAGCAACGCGCTTGGGAAGGTGACTTGCAGAATCTTACTGATCAAAAAGTGAAAGATATAGATAACCTTTTAAGTTCAAAAAAACAGGAAATAATGCAGGTGTAAAACTGGTGTCATTATCTGTTGAGAAAACACATTTAGATCAGTCTCCTGTCCATGTTGCCATTATTATGGACGGCAACAGAAGATGGGCCAAACGAAAGGGGCTAAAAGGTATTTTTGGTCACCGAGAGGGCGCTAAAGCGGTTAAAAGAGCAGTAGAAACCGCGATCGAACTGGGTATTGCCCATCTCACTCTTTTTGGTTTTTCTTCTGAAAATTGGAACCGAACAAGTTCCGAAATATCTTCTTTGTTGGGCCTTCTTAGACTCCACCTCAAGCAGGACCTAGATGAATTGGACTCACAAGGGGTTCGAATAAAGTTTATTGGAGATCTTTTAAGATTTCCGAGAGATATAAATGATTTGATGCTTGAAGCAGAGAACAAGACAAAAAACAATCAAAGGCTGCATTTGACGATTGCTTTGAGCTATGGATCCAGGCATGAGATTATAAAAGCAACTAAAAATATAGTTAAGTCAGTTATAGACGGTAAGTTGGAAATCGATGATCTAGACGAGGCGTCGTTCTCTAAATACCTCGAGACTAATAGTTCGCCTGATCCAGACCTCCTTATCAGGATGGGCGGAGAGCATCGAATAAGTAATTTTCTGCTTTGGCAAATAGCATACACGGAATTGTATTTTACGGATGTTTGCTGGCCTGATTTTTCAAAGGCAGACCTCGAAGAAGCCCTATCTGCCTTTCAAATCCGAGACCGCCGGTTTGGGGTCTAACGGGAATAATAATTTTTCGAACCTCCAAAAGCGTTGTATCACGGCGGTTATACTTGGGCCGGTGATAATTGCTCTAATTATTGCCGGGTTCCCTTATCTAAATATTTTAATTGGTTTTGCGGTTTCGATGATGTGGTTTGAATGGGGACGGATGGTAAAACCCGATCAAAGCCGTCTTTTGAGTTCATTTTGTGCTTTCTTGATCGCAAGCGTCTTATTCGCTTCTCTCGAGATCTGGAGTTTAGCTTGGGCAAGCATAGTTTTGGGATCGTGTGCGGTTTGGATGCTTTTCCGAGTTCTCAAGCTAAATTTTCGCTTGTCGAGTGGTGCCGCATTTTTCGGCTTTGGTACAATTGGTTTGAGTATGCTTTGGCTCCAAACATTTCCGAGTAATGGGAACATTCTTTTGTTGTGGTTATTCGTTTTGGTTTGGGCAACCGACTCTGGCGCATACTTTTTTGGAAAGTTAATCGGCGGGCCGAAGTTGGCGCCTTCTGTTAGTCCGGGGAAAACTTGGTCTGGACTAATTGGTGGAGTATTTTGTTCAACACTATGGTGCACGTTGGCTGGGCTTTATTTTGAGATTGCGAGTAAGATTGAATTACTTGGCCTAGGTATTATATTGGCGTTACTTGCGCAGTTTGGAGATTTGCTTATATCCAAGGCAAAGAGAAAATTTATGGTAAAAGATACTGGGAGCCTCCTGCCAGGGCACGGTGGCTTGCTTGATCGGGTTGATGGCCTGCTGCTTACGGTTCCAGCTTTCACGGTTTTTTTGTTGGTTTGAAAAGGGATTTTGCCTGCTCAGGTGAAAACTAATCTTTAATGGAATTTAACAAAAAAACGCTGTCTTTATTGGGTTCTACAGGCTCTATCGGGTGCAATACGATTGATCTGATAGAGAGAAACTTAGATCGTTTTTCCGTTGTAGCTCTAACAGCAAATCGTTCGGTAGACCTTCTGGCAGAGCAGGTAAAAAGAACGAATGCTGACATGGCTGTTGTCGCAGACGACTCCTATTATAAAGATTTGAAATTGGCACTCTCTGGATGTCGAGTCGAGGTGGCATCGGGTAAACAGGGTTTGCTGGACGCTGCTAGTCGTTCATCTGATCTGGTAATGGCTGGGATTGTTGGGGCAGCAGGCTTGGAACCGACTTTGACAGCAGTGAAACGCGGCGCTTGTATTGGGTTGGCAAATAAAGAGTGTTTGGTTTGCGCAGGTGAACTTATGCTCTCTGAAATTGAAAAAAGTGGTGCAACTTTGTTGCCTGTGGACTCGGAACATAATGCGATTTTCCAAGTTTTTGATTTTGAAAACCCTGATTTTACTGAGAAAATAATTCTTACCGCTTCCGGTGGGCCTTTCTGGGAAATGACTTTGAAGGATATGGAGTCAGTAACACCTGAGCAGGCGGTAGTGCATCCCAATTGGAGTATGGGAAACAAGATTTCAGTCGATTCAGCGACCATGATGAACAAAGGATTAGAGCTCATTGAAGCACATTACCTTTTCGGATTAAAAGAGGAGAGGATAGAAGTTCTTGTTCACCCAGAGTCAATTATTCACAGTTTGGTTTCCTTCGTGGATGGATCAATTTTGGCGCAGTTAGGTAATCCCGATATGCGAACCCCTATTTCATTTGCTCTGAGTTGGCCAAATAGAATGCCTTGGCCCCATAAAGAATTAAGATTAGCGGATTTGGGTAAGCTTACATTTTTTGATCCTGATCCAGAAAGATTTCCGGCAATAAATTTGGCCAGAGAGGCGCTTAAAAGTGGTGGCGCTATGCCGGCTATTTTGAACGCCGCCAATGAAATTGCTGTTGATAGCTTTTTGCGGGGAAAACTTCAGTTTCTGGGTATTCCCGAATTAGTTTTTAAGACGATGGAGCACTTGGAAGGGCGTGAGTTCACTAATATTGAAGATTTGTACTTGATTGACTCCGAAGCCCGGAGGGTAGCAACCGACCTAATTAATAATTAAGTAATTAAATTAAAAAGAAAAAATAAATGATTGAATATATTTACGATTTTTCTATCTCTTTGGTCGCGTTTTTGGCGGTCTTGACTGTACTTGTATATATTCATGAGTTGGGGCACTACCTCGCAGCCCGTCAGTGCGGCGTTCGAGTTGAGGTATTTTCGATAGGTTTTGGCCCGGAGATTTTTGGCAAAACGTCTAGTAATGGTACTCGTTGGAAATTTAGTGCTGTGCCCTTTGGTGGGTACGTTAAGATGTTTGGCGAACAGGCACCAACCGACGGGCGCGCAGCTGAACAGTCCAGCGAGATGGATATCAAGCAGTCATTCTATAACAAACCGTTGAGGCAAAGGGCATGGATTGTTTTTGCAGGGCCACTTGCTAATTTTCTTTTCGCAATTCTGATACTGGCTGGCCTTTTTGTGGCTCTTGGCGAACCGCACACGCCGCCTTCGATATCTACTGTCCAACCGGGAAGCGCAGCTGAGCGTGGAGGGCTGAAGCCCGGAGATGTATTTTTAGAAGTTGATGGAGAGCAAATAGATCGTTTTGAAGATCTTAGACGACTTGTTCAGCTTTCTCCAAATCGAGAACTCTCCATTTTGGTTAGGAGAGGAGATCAGACTGTTCGATTAAATGTGATCCCAGATGCGGCAGAGGAAACAAGGTTTGGAACGTCCCAACTGGTCGGCAGGTTAGGAGTAGCCCGAGGTACACGTGATTTGACTTTCGTTCGTTACGACCCGTTCACGGCTCTTTACAAGGCTGCTTTTCAGACCGCAAAAATGTCCAAGGATATGTTGGCGGCAGTGGGACAAATAATAGTTGGAGAGAGAACAGCAAAGGAACTCGGTGGCCCAATTAAAATTGCTCAAATTTCCGGTGAAATGGCTCAAGCCGGCTTTGTAATGTTGATACAATTTGCGGCAATATTGTCAATAAATCTGGGTCTAATTAATTTGTTTCCTGTTCCTCTGTTGGACGGCGGGCATCTTATGTTTTATCTAGTTGAAGCTGTTAGAGGAAAACCCGTGGGACAGAAGGCAATGACTGTGAGCCTTAATATTGGACTGATGTTAATTTTAACTCTCACTGTTTTTGTTACCTGGAATGATTTGGTACAAAGCTCTCTCGGAAAATTTTTTGAATAATTGGTTGTTGAGAATTGGCTACTGCGTATAAATCCCTGTGTTGCTGTTTGTCTTTAATAGTCTTCTTTGGGATTGGTATAAATGGCATAACCAAAGTGGCAGCTGTTCAACCAAATTTCACTATAAAATTGACTGGGGTCGATGTAGAGGGGGCTCAGAGGATCGAGCTGGACACTGTACGATCTTACCTTTTGATCAAACCAGGCGATGAAATTACACCCCAAAAGCTTGACCAATCTCTTAAAAAAATATTCGCCACTGGTTTATTTGCCGATGTTTCGCTGAAGCAAGTGGGGACTAGAATTTTGGTAAACGTTATCGAAAATCCTGTCATCAACCGTATTTCCTTCGAAGGCAACAAACGAATAGAAGATAGTGTTTTGGTTCCAGAAGTTCAGCTAAAGCCGCGGATAGTCTTCACACGTTCTAAGGTCCAAGATGACCTCCAAAGATTGATTGATATATATCGTCGTTCGGGTCGCTTTGGAGTTTCAATTGAGCCAAAGGTCATAAAACTAGACCAGAACAGAGTTGACCTCGTTTTTGAAATTGATGAGGGAGATGTCACAAAAATAAAGGGTATCATTTTTCAAGGTAACAAAGTTTATTCTAATTCAGAGCTTCGATCCGTTATTCAGACCAAGGAAAGTGCGTGGTATAGATTTTTAACCAGTGAGGATAATTATGATCCTGATAGACTTTCTTATGATAGAGAGCTTTTGAGACGGTTTTATTTGTCCAAGGGTTATGCCGATTTTCGCGTGAGGTCCGCTGTTGCTGAACTGGCCCCTGACAAAAAAGGTTTTTTCATTACGTTTCTCATAGAAGAAGGAGAGCAATATCGATTTGGAGAATTTTCAATAAAATCGTTTATGAAAAAAATTTCAAATATGAAATTGCAAAAAGCAGCTACTTTTGTGCCAGGTGAGATCTACAATGCTGAGAAAATAGAAAAAACTATCGAAAATTTTAACGAAATTCTTAAGGAGCAGGGCTTTGCCTTTGCTTCAATTCGACCAAAATTTAAAAAGTCTCAGACGAAAAAATTGATTGACCTATCTTTTGAAATTCAAGAAGGAAAAAAGGTATATGTTGATCGCATAAACATTGGTGGAAATGTCCGAACAGTGGATGAGGTCATAAGGCGCGAGGTCCCTTTGGCAGAGGGTGACGCTTTCAATTCGCAAACTTTAAGACTTGCGCGGCGAAATATACGAGGGCTTGGTTTTTTCAAAGCGGTAGAACTCAAAACAGGCACAGCCCGAACTCAAGATAAGACTGTAATAGATATAGAAGTGGTGGAGCAATCCACAGGTGAGTTGTCGCTGGGAGCCGGGTTCTCCTCAGGAGACGGTCTCCTTGCAGATATTGGGGTGCGTGAGAGAAATTTGTTAGGTTTAGGTCAAGATCTCTCACTGAACTTTCGTTTAAGTGGAGTGAGTAGCCAGATAGATCTTAAATTTACTGAACCGTATTTCTTAGATCGGAAACTCTCCGCTGGTTTTGATATTTTTAGGACAACCAGAGAGTTGACTGATGAGTCCTCATTCGACAGAAAATCAACTGGGGCAGCGATAAGAGTCGGCTATGATTTAACGGAGAACTTAAGTCAAAAATTAGAGTATAGATTGAGCTCTGATCAAGTTACAAATATTGCAAGCAACGCCTCACTGGCGGTTAAAGAACAAGAGGGAAAGTCGTCGTTATCATCCTTAGCCCAAACTTTGGTTTATGATACACGCGATGATAAACTCAATCCACGTAGGGGAAATCTGGCAAATTATGGTCTATCTTTTGCTGGAATTGGAGGCTCAGTTCGCCACCTCAAAAATACATTTAAGGCCACCACATATCTTCCGATAGGAGAGAAATTAGTTTCTTCTCTTACTTTGGCTGGTGGTCTTCTTTTGCCAATCGACGATGAAGCGAGGATAATAGATCGCTTTGTGCTGGGGGGGCGGTCTTTAAGAGGTTTCCAGTCTGCAGGGGTCGGGCCTAGGGATCGTAGTTCGGGTGATGCGGTCGGAGGTGAGTGGTTTTACACCGCTTCAGCTCAACTGAAGTTTCCGATTGGCCTGCCAAATGAATTTCAGGTTGAAGGCAGAGCTTTCTCCGACTTTGGGTCCATAGGTAAAACTGATACTAGCCTCGGGACAATTGACAACGTTTCATCTTTACGAGGTGCTGTTGGGTTTGGAATTTCTTGGCAATCACCAGTTGGTCCATTTACAATCGACTTTGCAAAAGCTTTTTTGAAAGAAAATTTTGATAAAACAGAGACAATTCGTTTTGATCTTGGCACACGGTTTTGAATTTAGTGGTTTAGAGAAAATATATGAGATATCCTTTAGTCATCTTTATTCTCTGTTTCTTCGTTAATCTTTCTTATGCAAACGGGAAAAATCCTGCCCCCAACGCAAGCCTCGAACGGTTTGCTATCATCAATATACAAAAGGTGCTTCGTTTGTCGTCGGCGACGAAGGCAATTAAGCCTCAGATTAATAAGATTAGAGAGCAGATCCAGGGTAAAATAAAAGATAGAGAAAAAGCACTGAAAGCAGAAAAACTCTCACTTGAAGAGCAGAAAGTAATTTTGTCTCCTGAGGCGTACCGCCAGCGGCGCCTTGACTTTCAGGCTAAAGTTACGGCGCTTCAATCTGATGTCCGCAGTTTTAGGAAGCGATTAGATGCTGCAGGACGGGCTGCAATGGGACAAGTTAATCAAGTTTTCAGGTTGGTGGCAGTGAAAATAGCAGCAGAGAGAAAAATACAACTTATATTGCCCCGAACATCCGCCATTTACGTTGACCCAATCTTTGATATTACCGATGAAGTCCTGAGAAGATTAAACAAGAGATTACCAACAGTAAAAGTGGTCTTACCTTCAGAGCAAGCAACCAAACCCGCACGTTAAAGTAGCGGTATGTTTATTTACGTCTTTTGGAAAAGACCCTTTATGGGCTTCTTTCAACTCCTAAGTTTATTTGTCAGAAAAAATCCTTCATAAGAAAGCTCGACTGTTACTTTTATAAATACAATTTATGATCGTGTTTGGCACTTTGAAAGATAAAAAGAAGGCTAAGGTTCATGTCTAATTTCGAAAATAAAGAGGTCGCGGATACAGTAGATACAAAGCGCATCATGGAAATGCTTCCACATCGCTACCCTTTTTTAATGATTGACCGTGTCACAAATATTATACCTGATGAGAGTGCGATAGGGATTAAGAATGTGACCGCAAACGAATCTCAATTCCAAGGGCATTTCCCTAATCATCCAATAATGCCGGGTGTTCTGATAGTCGAAGCAATGGCTCAAACCAGTGCAATTGTGGTGGTGTCTACGCTGGGCAAGCAAGCGGAAGGGAGAGCGGTGTATTTTATGTCGATTGAAAATGCGCGATTTAGAAAACCAGTCGTGCCAGGGGATACACTTTTAATAAATGTAGAAAAAAAGGCCAAAAGAGGAGGGGTTTGGAAATTCAAAGCCGAGGCAAGGGTCGATGAAAATATTGTTGCTGAGGCTATAATTACAGCAATGTTGACTGAAGATCGGATTGCCTGATGGCCAATGTGCATTTTGGCTCAGTGGTAGAGGATGGGGCTCAAATTGGAAAAGATGTTGAGATCGGGCCGTTCTGTTTTGTGGGGAGAAATGTCGTCTTAGGCGATGATGTTAAACTTCATTCCCATGTGGTAATCGCGGGGGACACGCAAGTTGGCGAGAATACCGAAATCTTTCCATTCGCATCACTAGGAAATATACCTCAAGATCTCAAATTTGATGGAGAGGCCTCGAGCCTTACTATTGGAAAAAACAATATCATTCGAGAGCATGTCACTATGAGCCCGGGAACCAAGGGAGGTGGATTAGTCACAACGGTTGGAAATAATTGCCTTTTTATGGTCGGTTCTCATGTTGCTCATGATTGTGTTGTTAAAGACAACGTGATTTTGGCTAATAATGCGACATTAGCAGGCCACGTTTTGGTCGAAGAGTTTGCGGTATTAGGAGGGCTATCAGCGGTCCATCAGTTTGTTCGAATAGGCCGACATGCCATGGTAGGTGGTATGTCGGGGGTGGAGCAGGATGTTATACCGTACGGCTCAGTGCTGGGTAACAGAGCTCGATTAGCGGGCTTAAATATCGTTGGTTTGAAACGGAGAGGATTCTCCAGAGCGGAAATTGCTATCCTGAGAAAGGCTTACCGTCTGCTCTTCGCGGAGGAAGGGACTATTTCTGAACGGCTCGAAGACGTAACTGAGATGTATACTGAAAGCCAAGCTGTGATGGATATAGTCAGTTTCATAAGAGAGGAGTCTAATAGAGCTATTTGTCAGCCACGTAGTTCTCATGAAAATTGAAAAAATAGGAATCATCGCGGGTGGGGGGGCACTGCCCGAGAAAATAGCTAACGCCTGTAAAAATGATGGAAAAGATGTCTTTATCATTGCTCTCGAAAATCAGTCCACCAGTCGCAAAATTCAAGATTATCCGTGTGAATGGATAAAGATGGGTCAAGTAAAGTATGGAATTGATATTTTACGAAGAGAAGGAATCGAGCATTTAGTTTTTGCGGGGCCTGTTAGACGCCCCAGTCTCAGAGAGTTAAAGCTTGATAGCTGGGCAATGAGCAAAGCCATTAAGCTCGGGCTTCGGTGGCTCGGAGACGATTCTATTCTTTCTGCATTGGTCAAAACCCTAGAAGAAGAAGGCTTTCACATTCATGGTCCAGAGAAATTACTTGCTAATTCTCTTTGTAAAGCCGGTCCATATGGAAAGCATTTGCCGACAGAAGTTCAATGGGAAGATATTAAGCACGGTATAAAAATAGCTCGGGGCATTGGGGAATTGGACATTGGACAATCGGCTGTTGTTCAGCAGGGAATAGTGCTGGGAGTGGAGGGTATTGATGGAACTGACGCTTTAATAAGACGCTGTGGTCCGTTGCAAAGAAGTGGGAAGGGGGCAATATTGGCGAAAACTTGTAAGCCCCAGCAGGAAAGACGAATTGACCTACCAACGATTGGATTACATACGGTATCCGCACTCGTGAAAAATGGATTTTCGGGGGTTGTTATAGAGGCTAACAAGACACTAGGTACTCGACGAAGAAGCATTGACAGCGCTTGCGAATGAATCAGGTTTGTTTGTCTATGGTATTGAGCAGTGAAAAAAACAAAGCCGCTTGTTTTCTTATTAGCGGGTGAGCCTTCTGGAGACCTTTTAGGAGGGAGCATAATGGCCGCTTTGAAAGACGAAACAAACGGGAATATTGCTTTTGCTGGAGTTGGTGGAGAGAAGATGGAGTCAGAAGGCATTAATTCTTTGTTTCCAATTGAAGACATCTCTCTCATGGGTATTTTTGAGTTGTTGCCCCATGCAAGGAGATTGTATCAAAGAATTAATCAGACTGTTGAGGCAATAAAAAAAATTGAACCAGATATACTACTGACAATCGACTCGCCTGGGTTCACCGTTGCGGTACTAAAGAGATTACAAGGGACCACATTTCCCAAGATACATTATGTGGCACCATCGATTTGGGCTTGGCGGCCGAGAAGAGTTAATAAATTTTTGGGTCGAATAGATCATCTTTTGTGCCTATTGCCTTTTGAGCCGAAATTATTTGAAGAAAAAGGACTTCCCGCTAGTTTTGTAGGGCATCCCGTCCTTGAAAGAGATTTTTCTGAAAGAAAAGGAGACGCTTTCAGAGAGCGATTTGGAATTAGGCGAGGGGATACAGTGCTCGGTGTTTTTCCGGGGAGTAGGAGCGGGGAGCTTAAGCATCATATATCCATTTTTTTAGAAGTGGCAAAAAGACTTGATCAAAAATATCCAAATTTAAAAGTGGTGATACCAACTTTACCTTCTCTTCATAAATCAATTTCCGATGCCTGTCAGAAACATCAAATGTCAGTAACAATTGTCTCCTCAGAAAAAGATCGTTGGGAAGCAATGGCTGGGTGTAATTTTGGACTAGCCGCTTCCGGTACGGTGGCGTTAGAACTAGTAAAGGCGAGGGTGCCGTCGGTAATTGGTTACCATGCTAACTTTTTTACCGAGGTGGTCGCGCGGCTTTTTGTAAAAGTTCGCTTTGTTAATTTATGTAATATATTGGCAGATGACGAAATCATACCTGAGAGAATAATGTCGAAATGTCGACCGGATACTCTTTTCGAGGAACTGGTTACGTTAATTGACAACTCAGAAGTGGCGGAAAAGCAGATCGATAGCGCGGAGTCACAACTGAAAAAGCTTCGGCCTAATGAAAATTTGCCAAGTAAAAGCGCCGCGAGGACTCTATTGGGCTATCTCTGACAAATTGCTTCGATGCAGAGCCAAGAATTTCTTCTTCATCGGCTAGACATAGGGATTACTGAGCGGAGTGCCTCACCAGTGTAGAGTTGACGAGGGCGACCGATTTTTTGGTTGGGGTCTTCGATCATCTCTTTCCACTGAGATATCCAGCCGACTGTTCTGGCAACGGCAAACAAAACAGTGAACATTGTTGTTGGAATGCCGAGAGCTTGGAAAATAATTCCAGAGTAGAAGTCAACATTGGGATATAGCTTTCGGGTAACAAAATACTCATCTTCAAGCGCGATACGTTCCAATTCCACCGCAAGTTCAAGGAGAGGCTCATTTTTAATACCGAGTTCATTTAATACTTCGTGGCAAGTTTCCTGCATAATTTTAGCTCTAGGATCAAAATTCTTGTAGACCCGATGGCCAAAGCCCATTAACCGGAAAGGATCATTGGGATCTTTAGCTTTTTTTATGTACTCATCAATATTTGATTTATTCCCGATTTCTCGGAGCATATTTAGAACTGCTTCATTGGCGCCTCCGTGAGCGGGGCCCCAGAGACTTGCAATTCCTGCAGAAATGCAGGCAAAGGGATTGGCCCCGCTCGAACCGGCTAATCTCACTGTGGAGGTAGACGCATTTTGTTCGTGATCGGCATGTAATATTAAAATTCTATCCATTGCTTTCGCAACCACTGGGTTGATTGCGTAGGGTTCGCATGGGTTTCCGAATAACATCCAAAGGAAGTTCTCGGCATAGCCCAAGTCGTTTTTTGGGTACATAAAGGGTTGACCGAGCGAATATTTGTATGCCCACCCCGCTATGGTAGGCATTTTGGCTATCATTCTGTGGGATGCTATTAATCGTTGCTGTGGATCATTTATGTCTGTGCTATCGTGATAGAATGCTGAGAGAGCACCAACAACGCCGCACATTATAGCCATAGGATGAGCGTCTCGTCTAAACCCCCGATATAGGTACTGAAGTTGTTCGTGAAGCAGAGTATGATTAGTGATTACGCCATCAAACTCTGTATATTCTTGCGAGTTTGGGAGTTGTCCGTTTAAAAGCAGGTAACAAACTTCTAAGAAATTACAGTGCTCAACAAGCTCTTCTATTGGGTATCCCCGATGGAGCAGTATTCCCTGGTCTCCATCTATGAAAGAAATATCTGACTCACATGAACCAGTAGCAATGAAACCGGGATCATAAGTGAAGTAGCCCAGTTCTGCGTAAAGTTTTCTAATATCTATGACTGGAGGGCCATCAGTTCCTGCGATGAGAGGAAAGGTTGCCTGCTTTCCTGTTGAATTGTCTGTAATTGTTACGTTTTTATTAGTGCCTTGACCCTGATCCTGGCTCATAGAGGTTACCTTTCCTGCGCCGGTGCCTGTGAATATGATGCAACCATCGCTAATATTCCTACAGCTTAATGAATTTTCTGGAAATTACCGGAATTAGTCTTTTAAATCAAATTACCGAGAGCTTATGTGATAAAATCCTCGATTCTCGCCAACACTTCTTCTTTTCCGAAGGCAAAAGCCAATTCGAAAACGCCGGGGGAAGACATGGACCCAGAAAGAGCTACTCTAAGCGGTTTGGCAATTTCCCCAAGTTTTATACCTTTTTGTTCTACAAAGACGTGGACCTTTTCTTTAATTAATTCCTCATCCCATGTATCTAAGTCAATGAAAAATAATGATAGTTCCTTCATATTTAGTTTATCTTCTTCGGAGATTTGGGCCAGTAACTCCTCAGTATATTTTAATGGTCTGTCTTCAAGATAAATAGCAGCCTTTTCGGTTAATTCATTCAAAGTCTTAGATCTGTTCAGGAGACCAGGAAGGCCACGTTTTAGGCGATCTATGACATGCTGTGGAACCTCCGTTCTTTGCGTCAGGGACTGCATAAATCGCTCGAAGTCCAAATTTTTGATATAGTGGGTATTTATCGAGTTGAGTTTGTTAAAGTCTAATCGAGCTGCTGACTTATTGATATTTGATCCATCAAACCAACTTATCGCCTCTGAAATGGAAAAAACCTCATCATCTCCGTGACTCCACCCCAATCGAGCTAAATAATTTAGTAGGGCTTCGGGGAGATACCCGAGATCTCTGTAAGCCTCTATCCCAAGGGCGCCATGCCTTTTTGATAGCTTGTTTCCGTCTGGGCCATGAATAAGCGGGATGTGGGCATAATTGGGCGGCTGCCATTCCAATGCTTTGAACAGTATGGTTTGTCGAAAGGCATTTGTCAGGTGATCATCTCCTCGAATGACGTGCGTAACTTGCATATCATGATCATCAACGACAACAGAAAGCATATAAGTGGGGGAACCATCAGCGCGTAATAGCACCATATCGTCTAGTTCTTCATTGGCGACTTTTATCTCTCCTTGAACTAAATCGTCAATTATTAGATGACCGTCCTGTGGGGCTTTGAAACGAATAACGGGAGAGACCCCAACGGGAGCATCCTTTGGATCGCGATCTCGCCACCTCCCATCGTATTTGGGAGAGCGTTTCTCGGCCAAAGCCTTTTGGCGCATCTCTGCGAGCTCTTCTGGTGAACAAAAACACAGATATGCTTTATCTTCATTCAGAAGTTTTTTCGCAATTTCGGCGTGGCGCGCTAAATTCATGGATTGAAAAATCGGCGTTCTGTCTGGTGACAGACCCAACCAATCTAGTCCGTCCACGATGGCGTCAATGGCTTTTTGTGAGGAGCGTTTATGATCTGTGTCTTCAATCCTTAGGAGGAATAAACCATCGAAATGGCGTGCGAATAACATGTTAAAAAGTGCTGTACGTGCTCCACCTATGTGAAGATATCCTGTAGGAGAGGGCGCAAAACGGGTAATTATGGGCTTAGTCATTATTTGCGTCGGAAAAATTTTAGTGGATAAAATTTACTGAATTCTGATCGGAAAAATGTAACTAAAGATATTTGATTTGACTAATAAATGCGAGTTTTCTGGATACTTTCTTCTAAAACTAGTGGAATCGTCTCGAATGTTTTTTCAACCATCTTCTTGTTCGGGGCTAGTATTGGCGGATAAGGGCTTTTAATCTGCCTTGAATGGAGATTTGGTCTGGTCCAAAAATTCGGGTCTCGTATGCATTATTTGCTGGCTCTAGTGCAATCGACTCTCCCTTTCGGCGTATTCGTTTTAATGTAACCTCATCGTCTCCTACCAAGGCGACCACAATCTCTCCATTTTCAGTTAAATCAGTGGCCTCTATTACCGCGAGATCTCCGTCAAAAATTCCTGCGTCAATCATTGAGTCCCCCTCTACCATTAATGCGTAGTAGGTTCCCTTGCCAAGAAGGCTGACGGGTACCGTGACAGTCTCAGTATGATCCTTGACTGCTTCAATAGGTGCCCCCGCGGCTATTTTTCCATAGAGAGGGATTGTGACATTCTGGTTAAATTGTGTGTCTTTCCCTGGGCCTTCCTTGACTTTGGAATGAGAGAGGCCACCATCAATTATATTGGGTTGAAAGCCTCGGTTCGGTCTAGGATTTGGTTGTGAGTTTTCAGGAAGCTTAATTATCTCAAGTGCCCGAGCTCGATATGGCAGACGCCTTACGTATCCCCGTTCTTCTAAATTTGTTATCAGCCTGTGAATACCTGACTTCGATTTAAGGCCGAGCGCATCTTTCATTTCGTCGTAACTGGGTGAAACATCAGATGATGCAATAAATCTGTCTATATATTTAAGCAATTCCAGCTGTTTACGTGTAAGCATGGGACCTTCTTAACAAAATTGCAAACATTCGAGTTGTTCTACAAAAGTTCTTTTTTTTAGTCAAGAAACTCCCTTTACAAAAATGGGGCTAGTCCAAAGGAATAATTGAGACCTGTTCTCCCTGGTCTGCGGCAGGAGCAAAAGGCGGCCGGATAATCAGACAATCAGCGGCACTCATTCCTGAAAATACCGAGCTATCTTGCTTCTTAAACGGAGTGGCGATTAATGCTCCACTTGGATCTTCCGACAAAGTTGCCCTTAAATAATCCTCTCGTTCATCGTTGACTGGTAGGGCAGAGCCCAACAAAGCAAAGTTGCTTGATGAAGTTGTCAATCTCGAACCTTGCATCGCCGCAATCGCAGGAAGGAGAAAAATTATAGCGCAAACCATAGAGGATACTGGATTACCAGGAAGCCCCAACAGGGGGATGGAGCCAATCTTTCCAAAAATAAGCGGTTTTCCAGGCCTCATTGCTATCCGCCAAAAATCAACTTCGAGACCGATATCGGCTAACACACTTTTTACTAGATCGTGGTCCCCAACAGAAGCACCTCCAGTGGTTATTAGTAAGTCACTGCTCAGGGCACCTTTAGCGAGAGATAAAAGCGAATCCTCGTCATCCCTCGCAATCCCGAGATCAATCGGGCGTCCTCCGTGCTTTTTAATCAATGCATGAAGCCCAATCACATTTGAACTAACGATTTGATTTTCATTGCATGGGTCGCCAGGCATCACGATTTCGTCGCCGGTCGCCAATAGGGCGATGTTTGGTTTTTTTCTAACTTTGAGCCAGGGGACGTTCATGCTTGCGGCAAGACCAATATCGCGAGCGGTTAGTTTTTTCGGCGCCTCTAGTAGTTTCTCGCCTGAGGAAAAGTCTAGGCCAGCGGGTCTAATAAATTTTCCGTGTTCGACTTCACCTTGGTTTACCACTACAGAATTGCCGTCGCGAACGGTATTTTCCTGGATAACGATTGTATCGGCGCCTTCAGGAATCCGAGCCCCGGTAAAAATACGTACGGCCTCCCCAGACGAAATGGCCCCGTCAAATTTCTTTCCTGCTGGCACTTCACCTACAATGCTCAACCGTTTCGGTAATGCTACAAGATCTCTATATTTTACGGCGTAGCCATCCATTGCAGAAACGGCAAACGGGGGCTGAGTGCGCCTAGATATGACATCGGCTGCTAACACCCGTCCAACCGCCTTTGTTAATGGTATCTGTTCAATGGGTAAAAGAGGCATCGCATTACAAATGCGGTCTTTCGCCTGTTTGACTGGAAGAAGTTCAGGCATCAGCTTTAAAAAAACCAGATTTTCCCCCCGTCTTTTTTATCAGACGGATATTCCCTATGGTCATTTCCCTATCAACTGCTTTGCACATGTCATAGATTGTAAGGGCCGCGATGGATACGGCACTCAGTGCCTCCATCTCAACTCCAGTGCGCCCTTTTACTTTGCAGGATGCTCTTATTTCGATCGAGTTGTCGGTTAGTTTTGGAGAGAGCTCTACTTCTATCGCATTTAGTGCCAAGGGATGACAAAGAGGGATAAGATCTGAAGTTTTTTTTGCCCCCATTATACCGGCCAGCCGCGCGACTGAGAGAGCATCGCCTTTTTTTACTTTGCCTTGTTGAATAAGATTAAGGGTTTCAGGCTTCATCGTAATTTTTCCAATGGCAATAGCTACTCTTTCTGTCTCTTTTTTCTCAGAGACATCGACCATTTTGGCCTCGCCATCCGCATCAATGTGAGTCAGTTTTTGGATCATTAAGCTATTGTCCATTTTTATAGGGATTAGCCAAAATCTTTTTCACTGCGGCTTGCACATCAGACTGGGACATAAGTGCCTCACCAATTAAAAAGCAACGAGGTCCTGATTTGGCCATTAAGGCAAGGTCTGAAGCGGTTTTAAGACCGCTCTCGCAAACTAGGAGGTAATCTGAAGGCACCATTGGTGCCAATTGAACCGTAGTGCGGATGTCGGTTTTGAGTGTTTTTAGGTTGCGGTTATTAATTCCTATTAGACGCGACTTCAGTTTCATAGCCTGATTTAATTCCTCTGCAGAGTGAATTTCGATCAGTACGTCCATCCCGAGTTCCAGCGCAAGCGCCTCCAATTCGCTGGCAAGGCCAATATCAAGCTGGGCCATTATCAAAAGGATACAATCAGCCCCGATCGCGCGAGCTTCAATGACTTGATAGGGGTCAATAATAAAGTCTTTTCTGAGGACGGGGATATCCGTCGCCGACCTGGCTATGATTAAATGTTCATCTTCTCCTTGAAAGAATGGGGTGTCAGTAAGCACTGACAAGCACGTTGCCCCACCTAGTTGGTATTCCTTGGCGAGACCTTTAGGATCGAAACCTTGCCTAATGAGACCGGCGCTTGGGGAAGCTTTTTTAATTTCTGCAATTAATCCGTAGCTATCTCTGGATGAGTGAGACAATGCTTTGAGAAAACCCCTGGTTTCTGGTCCATTTTTGACCATCTCTTGTAAAGAAGAGACAGGGATACGAGATTTGCACGACTCAACATATACTTTTTTCTCTTCGCATATCTGTGTTAGAGCATTGGGCATTTTTTCGTTATGCACTCGCTCTTTTATTCGTAATTTCGACAAGAAGTTGCAGTATTTTCTTTGCGCGCCCCTCGTCAATTGCTCTTTGAGCGATCTCCACTCCCTCGCTGAGCTGGTTGACCACCCCTGCCACGATAAGTGCTCCAGCTGCCGTGTAACAAACGATGTCTCTGTAAGGACTGTGTTCCCCGTTGAGTAATTTTGTCAATGCGTCCGCGTTATAGGCGGCATCTCCACCCTGCACACTCTTAATAGGGGCCTCCCTTAAGCCGGCATCTCCGGGCGAACATTCGAATGTATTAACTGATCCGTTTTTATACTCTGCGACATAAGTCGGTCCACTAAGGGTCATTTCGTCTAGGCCGTCTGAACCATGCACTACCCAAGCTTTTTCAGCGCCAAGTTTCCCTAATACATGTGCCATTGGTTCAACCCATTTTTTGGCGAATACACCCACCAGCAATCTCTTCACTCCTGCTGGGTTCGATAAGGGGCCCAGAACATTGAAAATTGTTCTTGTTGCCAGTTCGACTCGGGGACCTGCTACGTGGCGCGTCGCACTGTGATGACGGGGTGCCATCATGAAACCAAAACCGGCTTGGTTTATTGACTCCTCTATAAGGTGCATCTCGCACTCAATATTTACTCCAAGTGCAGTAAGAACGTCTGCCGCCCCGGAGCGTGATGATAAAGCTCTGTTCCCGTGCTTGGCGACCGGTACGCCACAAGCAGCCACCACGAGAGCGGCTCCTGTAGAAATATTAAGGGTACCGAATCCATCGCCCCCCGTACCAACTATATCAATTGAAGTTTCAGGAGCGGAAATCTTTGTCGCCTTCAAGCGCATTACTTTTGCTGCTGCGAAGATCTCATCAATTGTCTCTCCGCGCACCCTAAGAGCCATGAGAAAGGCGCCGATTTGCGCTGGGGTCGCATTTCCGGACATAATCATTTCAAAAGCAGTTTCCGCCTCCTTACTGCTGAGTGGCAAGCCATCAGCGGTTTTTGCCAGAAGCGGTTTTATTCCATCATCTTTGGCGATCATCGGCTTATACTCCAATTCTTGGTCTCGGCTATAAAATTCGAGAGAAGTAAATGGCCAGATTCAGTGTCTATACTCTCTGGATGAAACTGTACACCAAATGTGGGGTGTTTTGTATGGGCAATCCCCATTATGACTTTATTCTCCGATACTGCCGAGACCTCCAGTGTTTTTGGTAGGGTCGTTGGGTCTACAACTAAAGAATGATATCTAATCGCTTTAAAATTAGCCGGCAATCCTTGAAAGATTCCGCGATTTTTATGGGTAATGAAACTTGGCTTTCCATGCATTGGAGTATTCGCGCGTATGATCTTAGCTCCGAATGCCTGAGCTATTGATTGGTGCCCAAGACAAACTCCCAGGATAGGAGCTTGTCCTGAAGCCCTTTTTATTAGTTCTAGACAAATCCCCGCTTTGTCAGGCGTACAAGGCCCAGGAGACAAGACGATGCCATTGGCCCCCATTTCCAGTGCATCCTCTACCCGAATACAATCGTTTCTTTTCACAATTGTGTCTTCACCAAGTTCTCCAAGATAGTGGACGAGATTGTAGGTAAAACTGTCATAATTATCGATAATCAGAAGCATGGTTGGCAGATCTTCAATTTTTTTTAAGTATCCTGAGCGATTAAACTTTCACCAGTTTCTCACTAGCACATTTATTTAGAGGCTTTTTAATTTTGATTTTTCTATTACTCGATTGCCTTTATCTTTTCCAAGTTTAATTGGCTTTAATAAACCTCAGCGAGGGTAGCTTCAGTTCTGATATTACTCAAATTATGCCTGGACCAAATCTCAAAACTGAGAATTTTTGATCAATTTATTATAGTTTTTACTCGGCCTGGCCATGAAAGATCGGAATCTCATTCATTGATATATTTGTGAGCCTCCTCTGCTGATCGAATGACTGCCGCGGCCTTGTTTAGGCACTCTTGGTATTCCGCTTCTGCAACACTGTCAGCTACAACTCCGGCTCCTGCTTGAACGTACATAATACCATCTTTCAGAATCGCGGTTCTAAGCAATATACAGGTGTCCATACTTCCATTTGCTGAGAAGTATCCGACAGTCCCAGCATAGATCCCGCGTTTTTCTACCTCGAGTTCATCAATAATTTCCATCGCCCGAATTTTTGGTGCACCTGAGACCGTACCTGCCGGGAAACCAGCAGCAAGAGCTTCCATGGCTCCTCTCTTAGCGTCTATTTCTCCTTGAACATTTGAGGAGATGTGCATCACATGAGAATACCTCTCGATCACCATTTTTTCGGTGACCTTAACCGTTCCTATTTTAGCGACCCGGCCTACATCATTTCGACCCAAATCAAGCAGCATTAGGTGTTCCGCAAGTTCTTTTTGATCACCTAGCAATTCTTTTTCAAGTTTTTGATCTTCGGCCTGAGTTGTCCCTCTTTTTCTTGTGCCTGCGAGTGGACGAATAGTAACTTTGCCATCTCTCATACGCACTAATATTTCGGGACTGGAGCCTACTACTGAAAAATTTTCAAAATTTAGATAATATAAAAAAGGCGAGGGATTTGTTCGCCTCAATGAACGGTAGAGGGCAAATGGAGGCAGCTTAAAAGGAACTTTAAATCGTTGAGACAAAACAACCTGAAAAATATCGCCGGCCAGAATATAATCTTTTGCCTTTGCTACCATTCTAATGAAATTTTCTTTGGAAGTGTTTGAGTCAAGTTTCAAAGAAGGTGATTTTTCTGGCGCTTTGGATATTTGGCGGTCGAGAGGTTTCCCGAAATTTTTAACCGAAGTTGATAGTCTATCTTTGGCCAATTCCCAGGCCTGTTCCGCGCTTATATCCGGAACAGGTCGCACAGGGGTTACGATTGTCAATGTATCCTTTACGAGGTCAAAAATGGCCATGATTCTTGGCCTTATAAACAATCCATCAGGGGTGCCGATTGGATCTGGTTTAGAGGAGGGAATGTCTTCCATTAACGAGACTGTATTATACCCGAGATACCCAACAAGGCCCGCTGCCATTGGGGGTAAATCATCGGGTAGTGGGATTTGTGAGTCTTCTATTAGTTTTTGAAGAGATTCTAGAGCCGGCTCTTCATTTTTTAACGTCTTGGAATTACCAAAGTCATCTATAGAGATAATATTAGCGATATTTCCATTACACTGCCAAATGATGTCCGGCCCGAACCCTATTATGGAATACCGTCCCCGATGTGCTCCTCCTTCTACCGACTCCAGAAGGAAACTGTTTGGTTCATTGTTGGCCAGTTTCATCATCGCTGAAACTGGTGTCTCCAAATCCGCAGTTAAACTGGTTGCTATAACCTGAGAAACACCGGAATTGTATTTTTTCAGAAATTCTTCAAATGTCGGTGAGGTGTACATTAACCACCTAATTGCTCTTCTTTAATGCGTTGCAACACCTGACGATTAATTGTTATGTCGGAGTTTTTTTTAAGCTCGGAGATGAGCTGCCGAACCAAATCCTGGGAAATACTTTGGCTGATTGACTTTTTTGTCGCGGCAAAGTCTGCCGACTTTCGGTCGACGTCAACCTTGATAATTTTGAGCACCCTTGCAACCGAAAAAGCCTCGATATTTGGCCCCATAACCAACTCATTTTCCTTTGCTTTGAAAAGTGCCGAGGACAATTCATCTGAAATTTTTGTTTCCGGGCTTGGATTTGATCGAGTAAAAGGTTGGGTCTTGCGTAATTTGAGGTTTTGCGCCTTTGCTACCTTGATCCAATCCCTTTACCTTAGCGAGTGCTAATAATTTTGTGGCTTGCTCTGAAGCATATTTTTGAACCTGGTTTTGTTTCCAGGCAAAGATGGCTTGTTCTTGAACATCCTTTATTTCAGGGATTTTAGGCTCGTATATCTTATCTACTCTTAGGACGAAATAACTGCCATCGTTCGCTTCTTCAATAGCCGAGTTTTCTCCAGGTTCCAGTTGTGTTGTGAGATCAAGGAAGCGCCGGGATTTTGGAAAACCTGCTACCCGGACGCCGCCCATGGTGTTGCCTACTGAGTCAACACGGCTAAATTTTACAACGTTTATGCCGACGGCACTTGCAGCATCTTCAAGCGTCAAACCCGCAGCAATTTTATCATCAATCCGACCCGTAATTTGGATGATTTCGTCGGTTGCAATCTCTCTTTTTAATTCCTCTATGATTTTAGGTCGGAGATCCTCGAGCGTTGCTATTCGGGCAGCCTCAACTTTGTTTAATCTAAGTATATGCCACCCAAGAGCGGTTTTTATTGGCTTAGTGACTTCATTAAGTTTTAGTTTGAATGCCGCTTCAGCAATTGTCGGTAGCATTTCATTTTTCGATAGTGCTCCCAGAGCCTGAGGGGGCTTTCCCGTTGCGTCTTTGGACACTTGTTCGAAAGTTTTTCCTTTTTTAAATCCATTTTGGACTTGGTTTAAGCTCTTGTCGGACAGAATAAGGATTTGGGAGAAGTCTCTTCGCTCTGGTAAAGATGCTGATGCTTTGAGGGCCTCAAAGTTCTCTCTAACTTTATCGGAAGGGGGAGTAATGCTTTTTCCGAATTCTTTCGGATCAAGATATATCGCAGTTATGTCTCGGTATTCTGGTGTCCGAAAAAGGATCTTATTTTCTTGATAGAATTTTTTCAGGGTTTCGGGATCTGGAGGGTTGAAAGATCTTGCTTTTCGATAGGGAATTGTCACTATTTCTGCAATTCGTTTTTCACTGCCATATTCGCTCAGCTTTTCAACAAGGATGTCCGGTGCCTCAATTCCAGAGGTGTATGCTGAGAGCAACTGGTTTTTTCTAATTTGATTTCTAAGAATTGAAATGAACTGGCTTTCTGAAATTCCTTCCTGTCTGAGGTAATTTTGGAATGCCTGTCGATCAATAGATCCTCCAGTCCCTTTAAATCTCGGGTCGTCATAAATAGCCCGGCGGATGGTGCTTTCGCCGACTTCCAGTTTTAAATTGTCAAGCTCTTTTTGAAGAAGAGTTTCATCGATTATCTCGTCGAGAGCTCTCTCTAAAAAACCGAGTTTGACGGCTTGTCGGTTGTCAAACTGGGGCCCCAGCGCAGCCCTCATGACGTTAACGGAACTTTGTAATTTGTTGACAATTAAGTCTTTTTCTATTTTTACGTCATCAAGCGTGGCTACGGTTTGCGTCACACCCTGACCTGGCACCATGTCTCCTATGCCCCAGACAGCAAAAGACAATATCAGAAATAGAGCCAAAATTTTGGCTATCCAGGAGGCCGCCTTAGATCGCATTGCTTCAATCATGTGTTTTTCTTCCCGGTAAAAATTTTGAACTGCGGCCAAAGCCGATCGCTGATCTTTCTCATCGTAAAAACGACTTTATTATCATACATCTTGGTTTTTTGTTAACTTTGTCTAGAAGATATGTTGTGTTAGATACCTGTATCCCTTGGCTTTTTGCAAGGTGTTATTTCCAAAAGTATTTTTCGTTAGGTATCAGAATGATCCCCCTTATAGCTGGTAATTGGAAAATGAACTTGATGACGGAAGAGGCTGCAGTGTTTTGCTTCAGAGTTATCAAAAAGATATCAGGAAGCACAAGAAAAAACGTGCGACGTTCTTTTATGCCCTTCATTTATAAGCATACCGACGGTAAGAGATAATCTCTCTGAGAATTTGTATCTCGGTGCTCAAGATTGTCACTCCGCATCAGCTGGAGCGTACACGGGAGATATCAGCTGCGACATGCTCAGAGATGTCGGTTGTCAATATGTTATTCTGGGTCATTCAGAAAGACGTTCGGCGTACGGTGAGGGCAATTCATTAATAAAAGAGAAAGCGTTGGCAGCAATCTCCGCTGGGTTAAACGTAATTATTTGTGTGGGCGAGACTTCTGAAGAACGTAATTCCGGGGAGACTTTGGCGCGGATCTCTGAACAAATTAATGGCTCTGTCCCGGAAAGGTTAAGTTCTCAGGAGCTAACTATTGCTTATGAGCCAGTATGGGCAATTGGAACAGGGCTTACTCCTACCTTTGATGAGATTGCTGAAGCGCACCTCACAATAAGAACATGTCTAGCTAGATCAGTGGAAAACCCCTCGGAAGTCCGCATCCTCTATGGCGGGTCCATGAACCCCCAAAACGCCAAAGATATATTGTCAATCGAGAATGTAAACGGAGGCTTAATCGGTGGGGCGAGTCTGAAAGTAGATGACTTTTGGTCAATCTGCGCCTGCACGGGAGATCTATGTTGAAATTTGGTTACTAAAAAAAGTAACTAGAGCTCAAAAAGTCCGGAATTGATTTAAACAAATCATTGTTTCTGATTTTCGAGAGGAGTGATTAATGCAAACGGTTTTACTTCTGATCCACGTGTTTTTAGCGCTCGGTCTCGTGTTACTTGTGTTATTGCAACGAAGTGAGGGTGGAGCGCTAGGTATTGGCGGCAGCTCAGATGGGTTGGTATCCGCGCGAGGAGCCGGAAATCTTTTGACCCGTTGGACTGGTATTCTTGCGGCGTGTTTCATTTCGACTAGCCTAATTTTAGCGATTATTGCTGGAAACGGACAAGAAAAACGCTCTATTGTCGATCAACCAGTGAAAACTAATCAACCCTCCGGGCCATCCGGATCCTCTCTGCCATCTGTTCCAGTTGGGAAATAGAGGTCGAACGAATCACCTTGGGTAAAGCGCTGTTTCTGGTTTGACTTTCCGGATGGGCTAACCCGTATTTTTTGTGTATCATGCAGTTCCATGACGCGATTTGTATTCATTACTGGCGGTGTGGTTTCCTCTCTAGGTAAAGGTATTTCCTCCGCAGCCCTTGGGGCACTTCTTCAAGCAAGAGGTTTCAAAGTCCGGCTAAGAAAGTTGGACCCCTATTTAAATGTTGATCCAGGGACTATGAGCCCCACTCAACATGGAGAGGTGTTCGTCACTGATGATGGTGCAGAGACAGATCTGGACCTGGGTCATTATGAGAGGTTTACCGGCGTATCAGCGCGAAGAAGCGATAACGTTACCACAGGAAAGATTTATTCGACTGTCATCTCAAGGGAGAGAAAAGGTGTCTATTTGGGGGCTACCGTTCAGGTTATCCCTCATATCACAGACGCGATAAAGGAATTTATATCAGCAGATCTCTCCGATGAAGATTTTGTTCTCTGTGAAGTTGGCGGAACTGTCGGGGACATAGAAAGTTTACCTTTCTTGGAGGCTATTAGACAAAAAGCTAATGAGCTTGGAAAGGATAGGTCGCTATTTGTGCACTTAACTCTTTTACCTCATTTAAGTGCTGCGGGGGAGTTAAAGACCAAACCTACCCAACACTCTGTAAAAGAACTGCAAAGCATGGGGATCACTGCTGATGTGCTGCTTTGCCGTTCGGACAGGGAGGTTCCTGAAGATGCCCGCCGAAAAATTGCCCTTTTCTGTAACGTTAAGCCTGAGCGAGTAATTTCTGCTCCAGATGTCGAAACAATTTATGAGGTTCCTCTGATCTATCATGAGCAAGGCTTTGATAAAGCGGTTTGTGATTATTTCGGAATTGGGACCTCAAAAAAATTAAATCTTAATCGCTGGCAGGAAATCGTCACCCGCATAAAGAGCCCTGAAAGTCGGGTAAGGATAGCTGTGGTAGGAAAATATACGGAGTTACCGGATGCGTATAAGTCCTTAGCCGAGGCATTAGACCATGGAGGTATCGCCAACAATGTCGGCGTAAACATGGATTGGATCGACTCAGAAATTTTTGAGAGTGAAGATGCTGTTCACTACCTCGAGGATGTACAGGGTATTTTAGTACCGGGTGGCTTTGGAGAACGGGGGGCAGAGGGCAAGATAGCAGCTGTTAAGTTTGCGAGGGAACGAGGGGTGCCCTATCTGGGGATTTGTTTTGGCATGCAAATGGCGGTGATTGAAGCAGCACGCAATCTTGCGTTTATTGATGGTGCGGGGTCGACAGAATTTGGTTCGGTTAAAAATCAAGTGGTCGGTTTGCTTACAGAGTGGAAAAAAGGGACGACACTTGAGAGGCGGGATCACGATACCGAATTAGGCGGATCAATGCGGTTAGGAGCATACCCCTGCACATTAATCGAAGGATCATTGGTGCGATCGGTTTATGGAATTGAAGAGATAGTTGAGCGGCACAGGCACCGCTATGAAGTTAATATTGATTATCAGCAGCGATTAGAAGATTGCGGTTTGATTTTTTCGGGGCTCTCACCTGACGGCCAGTTACCGGAGATAGTTGAGTTAAAAGATCACCCTTGGTTTGTTGGTGTACAATTTCATCCTGAGCTTAGATCCAAGCCGTTCGAACCTCATCCTTTGTTTACGGCGTTTATCAAAGCGGCTGTAGAGCGCTCGCGGCTGGTATAGGAATTTCTGAAGTCTCGTATCGGAGGTCAAAAAATGACTGACTCACGGCATATTAGAATTGGCACTTTAGAAATCGGTAACGATTTGCCGTTATCGCTGATTGCAGGTCCTTGCGTGTTGGAGAGCCGCCAGCATGCTTTGGAGATGTCGCATGCTTTGGCAGAGATTTGTAAGAATAATCATATAGGATTCATCTATAAAACGTCTTTTGATAAGGCAAATAGGACCTCTATCAACAGTCCGAGAGGGCTTGGTTTAAAACAAGCTTTGCCGATTTTATCCGAGGTCAAAGAACTTTATGGGTGTCCAGTTCTAACAGACGTCCATTCTGTGGAACAATGTGCTCCCGTCGGAGAGGTGGTCGATGTCATTCAAATTCCCGCATTTCTGTGCAGACAAACCGATTTGTTAATTGAAGCGGCTGGCACCGGTTGTGCGCTGAATATAAAGAAAGGTCAGTTTCTTGCGCCTTGGGATATGAAAAATGTGGCGGCCAAGGTTGAGGCTGCAGGAAATCATAAAATTATGCTTTGTGAACGTGGAGCCAGCTTTGGGTATAATACGCTTGTTTCTGATATGCGTGCATTACCAATTTTAAAAGAAACTGGCCTTCCAGTGGTCTTTGATGCGACGCATTCCGTTCAACAGCCTGGTGGACAAGGAACAGTTAGTGGAGGGCAAAGGGAATATGTTTCTGTCCTAGCAAGGGCAGCTGTTGCCGTGGGCGTAGCGGCGATCTTCGCGGAAACCCATCAAGACCCTGACAAGGCGCCAAGTGACGGACCCAATATGGTTCCGTTAAAAGAAATGCCTTCCCTGATAAAAACTCTGCAGGCTTTTGACGAACTGTCAAAAAATGTGGCCTGACATAATTCGTACAAAATTGGATTTATTTGGAGATGTATAGATGACCGCAATCACAGCAATTCATGGTCGTGAAATCCTCGATTCGCGAGGAAACCCAACAGTGGAGGTAGATGTTCTGCTTGAGACAGGTTCCTTTGGTCGTGCGGCAGTTCCTTCAGGGGCCTCCACAGGCGCGCATGAGGCCGTTGAATTACGGGATGGGGATGAAAAACGTTTTGGCGGGAAAGGTGTTTTGCGGGCGTTAGATGCCGTTAATGGAGAGTTAGCTGAGGCTCTTTGCGGGATGGATGCAGAAGACCAGCCAGGCCTTGATGAAATTATGATCGCTCTGGATGGAACTTCGAATAAGGCTCGATTGGGAGCGAATGCCATCCTGGGGGTCAGTATGGCTGTTGCAAAAGCAGCGGCGGAAGAGTCTGGTTTGCCGCTTTATCGTTACGTAGGAGGGGTCTCAGCTCACATCATGCCTGTTCCTATGATGAATATTCTTAACGGCGGTGCTCACGCAGATAATCCGATCGACATACAGGAATTTATGATTATGCCTGTGGGATCAGAGACCTTTTCTGATGCATTGCGGTGTGGCGCAGAGATCTTTCATTCTCTCAAATCAGAACTTCAAAAAGATGGATTGAGCACAAACGTAGGAGATGAAGGCGGCTTCGCGCCCAACATTTCTGGAACTCATGCCGCGCTTGAATATATTCTCAAAGCAATAGAAGCGTCGGGCTTTTCTCCTGGAAACGATGTGGTTATAGCGCTTGATGCGGCATCCAGTGAGTTTTACCGAGATGGAAAATATCACCTTAATGGAGAGTCGCGAGTTTTTGAAAATTCAGAATTGGTGGAGTACTACCAGTCATTAATCTCCTCCTATCCTATTCTAAGCATCGAGGATGGAATGGCTGAAGATGATTGGGAGGGCTGGAAATTGTTGACAGATGCTTTAGGAGAAAAAGTTCAGCTAGTGGGCGATGATTTATTCGTGACCAACACTGATCGGCTTGCTCGAGGTATTGATGAAAATATCGGAAATTCTATTCTTGTTAAGGTCAACCAAATTGGAACGCTTTCCGAAACACTGGCTGCAGTGGAAATGGCGCATCGTGCATCTTTCTCATCGGTAATGTCGCATCGGTCCGGAGAAACCGAGGACTCTACAATTGCCGATCTCGCTGTCGCGACTGGCTGTGGGCAAATTAAAACCGGCTCAATTTGCAGGTCTGATCGCATTGCTAAGTACAACCAGCTGCTTCGGATAGAGGAAGACCTGGATAGCCAAGCAATATATCCGGGGGCGACTATTTTTGCCTCTAAAAAGTAATCCCGAGCCAAAACCAAACCTTTTTGAATATTATCAAGTTTGCAGGGGTATCGAAAAGAAACTTTGTTAATAAATAGAAAATATATAATTTTTTTAATTTTCTTGACGAGCTTTGGTAATTTATGATTCGTTCATGAGATGAATCTGTTTCTTGAATTAAAAAGAAGGGGCAGGCAGGTAGCGGGCTCATTCTTTGGTGGCATACTGGTTGCGTACTTCCTATTCCACATGGTGCAAGGGGAGAGGGGCCTATTTGCCTGGGTTCAATTAAACCAGCAAATTCTTCAGAAAGAGGTTGAAAATAAGAATCTCTTGGCAGAGCGCTTGGCTTGGGAGAATAAGATAAAATTAATGCGCTCTGAGAGCCTAAACGAGGACCTTTTAGATGAGAGAGTTAGGCTCATGACTGGTTTTTCAAAAAAAGACGAGGCTGTAATTTTTTTGAGCAGGAAATACTAGCTATTTCGATTACGTCACTTTTAAAGAAAAAAAGTTACGTTTCTTTCAAAACACACCCTTAAAAAAACATAAACTTTCTCAGGGAAATATTGCTTGAAAATTCCTTTCGTATACCCTTGGACAGTGTTTTTGAGTATTTTTTGAGCAGTCTACTGGCAAGTCCAGAGGGGGAGACGTAATGGCATCTGGTCCGAGCAAAAAGGGAAAAAAAACTGCGGCTAAAAGGTCTTTGAAATCAAAAAATGTAAAAAAAGAATCCCCTCCCAACGGTATAAGTACTCAGGAGCAGCTGCTCCAATTCTATCGCGATATGCTTTTGATAAGACGTTTTGAAGAACGCGCAGGGCAGCTTTATGGGATGGGTCTAATCGGAGGCTTTTGTCATCTTTACATTGGCCAGGAAGCGGTAGTCGTCGGTATGCAGGCGGCACTTCAAGAGAATGACAGCGTGATAACAAGCTACAGAGATCATGGCCATATGCTCGCCTGTGGCATGGAGTCGCGCGGAGTAATGGCAGAACTGACGGGTCGTATTGGTGGTTATTCCAAGGGTAAAGGCGGCTCTATGCATATGTTTAGTCGAGACAAAAATTTTTATGGTGGGCATGGTATTGTGGGGGCCCAGGTGTCTATCGGAACTGGTCTAGCTTTTTCTCATAAATATAAAAAAAATAATGCAATTTCTGTAACCTATTTTGGAGATGGTGCAGCAAATCAGGGACAGGTCCATGAAAGTTTTAACATGGCAGCTTTGTGGAAATTGCCAGTAATTTATGTGATTGAAAATAATAAATATGGCATGGGTACCTCGGTAGAGCGTGCTTCCGCGGAGACAGACCTATACAAGTTGGGTGAGAGCGTCGATGTTCCAGGACGGCAAGTCGACGGTATGGATGTAGAAGTTGTAAAACAAGCGGGTTTAGAGGCCGCTGAGTGGTGTCGAGCGGGAAAAGGGCCCTATATTCTGGAAATGCAAACTTACCGTTATAGAGGTCACTCTATGTCTGACCCAGCTAGATATCGTTCAAAGGAGGAAGTCGATAATATTCGTACAAACTCTGATCCAATCAAGATGTTGGGTGAACGATTAATTAAATTAAACGCGGCGACGGAGACATCTTTGAAAGAACTGGATCGAGAAATTCGATCGATAGTTGCCGATGCTGCGGAATTTGCCCAACAAAGTCCTGAGCCGGAGCCGAAAGAGCTCTATAGTGATGTCTATGTAAGCGCCTGAAAATTGAACGGGAAATAACGAAAATGGCAGTTAACATTTTGATGCCGGCTCTTTCGCCGACAATGACTGAAGGTAATCTGACCCGATGGCTAAAGGCAGAGGGCGAGCGAGTTGATGCAGGTGATGTCATCGCTGAAATTGAAACAGATAAAGCGACAATGGAAGTCGAAGCGGTTGACGAGGGGGTATTGGGTAAAATTCTGATCGATGGAGGAACCGAGTCTGTCCCGGTAAACACAGTAATAGCCGTGCTATTAGAGGAAGGAGACGATCCTGCTAATGCGATTGAAGTAAATGTGGCTTCAACTACGAGGCCTTCTGGGGACGCAAATGAAGAGCCTGCCGGTGCTTCTAACACTGGTCTCAAGGGGGACCAAATAGCGAGCAACGATGCTCTGCGCACGAGCTCTGTTAGGACTGAAACAGTCTATTCTGGAAGTACAACTGTTGTTTCCATGCGGGAAGCTCTGAGAGATGCGATGGCTGAAGAAATGCGCATTGATGATGCTGTATTTTTGATGGGAGAGGAAGTTGCTCAGTATGAAGGTGCTTATAAGGTTAGTCAGGGATTGTTGGCTGAGTTCGGTGATAGAAGGGTAGTCGATACCCCAATTACGGAACATGGGTTCACCGGTCTGGGTGTAGGAGCCGCATTTGGAGGATTAAAGCCAATTGTCGAGTTTATGACATTTAATTTTGCGATGCAGGCAATGGATCAAATTATCAACTCTGCAGCCAAAACCAACTATATGTCCGGCGGACAAATGGGCTGTCCAATTGTATTTCGAGGACCCAATGGAGCTGCAGCTCGTGTAGCAGCGCAGCATTCTCAATGTTACGCGAGTTGGTACGCCCATATTCCTGGGCTAAAGGTGATTGCGCCATCTAATGCGGGTGATGCAAAAGGTCTATTGAAATCGGCGATCCGCGATTTAGATCCAGTCATATTCCTCGAAAATGAGATTTTGTATGGGGAAAGCTGTGAGGTCCCTGAAGACCCTAATTGGACTGTGCCGATTGGAAAAGCGAAAGTAGTAAGGGAGGGCAATGATGTGACTATTATTGCTTTCTCAATAATGGTGGGAAAGGCACTCTCGGCGGCTGAAGAATTGAGTGCCGAAGGAATTGATGCCGAGGTAATCGACCTCAGGACGTTAAGGCCTCTCGACAAGGATACGATCTTGAACTCGGTGAAAAAAACTAATCGAGCTGTTGTTGCAGAGGAAGGTTGGTCTTTTGCGGGAATTGGTTCGGAAATCTCGGCAGTCGTGATGGAAGAGGCATTTGATTACCTTGATGCGCCAGTAGAGCGCGTTTCCGCAGAGGATGTTCCGCTTCCCTACGCAGCTAATCTTGAGGCTCTTGCGCTTCCTCAAGTTGCGGATATTTACTCGGCTGTCAAAACGGTATGTTATAAAAGTTAGGGCTCCACAAATGCCTATAGAAATTTTAATGCCAGCTTTGTCGCCTACAATGACTGAAGGAACTTTGGCCAAATGGCTTAAAGAGGTAGGCGACAAGGTTACTTCTGGGGATGTCATAGCCGAAATTGAGACAGATAAGGCGACTATGGAAGTCGAAGCGGTGGACGAAGGTGTATTGGGCCGTATCTTAGTGGCCTCGGAAACTCAAAATGTAGCTGTTAACACGGTTATTGGCGTATTACTTGAGGATGGTGAAACGCCGGATTCATTGGACATGGATTTTAAAACCGATCAGACTTTGGATTTTGATAGAAAGAAAAACGAAGCAGAAGCTTCCAATGTCCAAAAGCGCTCTTCTAAAAGTCCGAAGGCAACACCATTGGCTAAGCGAGAAGCAATTGCTCAGGGCTTGGATATCGGAGCTATTCAAGGAACAGGCTCAAGGGGTAAAGTTATTAGGGCGGATGTAATGGCTCTCCAAAATATTGATAAGCTTGAAGCAACAGCATCTTCTGGATTAACAAGCGAGCAAGAAAAAGGTGCTTCTGAACGGATTTTTGTTAGTCCTATCGCGCGAAAAATTGCTTCGGAGTCGGACGTCGACCTGGGCCTCATAAGAGGTAGTGGACCCAATGGACGAATAATAATGGCTGATGTTTTAAAAGGTCCACGTCACACTGAAGACATGGCATCTAATGCCGCAGCTTTAAGTGGTGAAGAGTTAATCCCGATGTCAGGGATGAGAAAAGTTATCGCAGAGCGCATGGTTTCATCTAAATCAAACGTGCCCCATTTTTATCTTACAGTGGACTGCGAAATAGATGAGCTTTTGAAGTTACGAGCGATGATGAATGAGGAGTTCTCTTCTAGGGACGTAAAGCTCTCGGTTAACGACTTTATCATCAAAGCCTGCGGTCGCGCTTTGATAGATGTTCCTGATGCGAATGTATCCTTTGATGGAGAGGGTAGTGTAAGGAAATATCAAAAAGCCGATATTTCCGTGGCAGTTGCATTAGAAAACGGTTTGATCACCCCTATTATTAGAAATGCTGACAGGAAATCTCTTCACGAAATATCCGAGGAAATGAAGGTTCTTGCTGGTAAGGCTAGGTCCGGAAAGCTCAGGCCAGAAGAATATCAAGGGGGATCATTCAGCATCTCTAATCTTGGGATGTATGGGATAAAGCATTTTGAGGCGATTATTAATGAACCTCAAGGCGCTATTCTTGCGGTTGGAGCTGGAGAGAAACGCCCCGTGGTGAAGGGTAACGATCTTGCCGTTGCGACCGTAATGAGTTGCACCCTATCTTGCGATCACAGGGTCATTGATGGCGCTGTTGGAGCACAACTTATCTCTGCGATTAAGAAATATATTGAGTATCCACCATTTCTCTTAATGAGCTAGTATAGAAGTTTGGCATTTTTTTGACGAAATTATTTAGTTTTTACGCGGATAGAGTAGATGGCAGAAACAAAATTCGATTTGGTCGTGATCGGTGGAGGCCCAGGCGGTTATGTAGCAGCGATTAGAGCAAGCCAGCTTAATATGAAGGTGGCCCTGGTGGAGAGCGAACATCTCGGGGGCGTCTGCTTAAATTGGGGCTGTATTCCAACAAAAGCCCTTTTAAGGTCGGCAGAGGTATACGATATGCTGGGCTCTCTGGAGGAATTCGGTCTCCGTGGTGATGGGTTCTCATTTGATATTGAAAAGGTGGTCTCTCGATCTCGTAAGGTCGCCAAACAGCTTAATAATGGCATCCGACACTTGCTCAAAAAAAATAAAATATCCGTTATCGAAGGAAGGGGAAAGCTCGGGAGTACTGGCTCCGTCCTGGTTGAAGTGGAAGGTCAAGCCTCCATTGAACTTAATGCCGACAATATAATTTTAGCTACAGGGGCGCGGGCTCGAACTATTCCTGGGTTGGAACCAGATGGAGAACTCATTTGGACATACAAGGAGGCTATGGTCCCCCAAACAATGCCGAGTTCCCTGCTTGTAATCGGGTCTGGTGCGATCGGCGTGGAATTTGCCAGTTTTTATGCCGATATGGGAGCCAAGGTCACGATAGCGGAAACGTTGAATCGAATTTTGCCGGCCGAAGACCAAGAGATATCAACATTTGCACGCAATGCCTTTGAGAAGCGGGGAATAGAAGTACACACTGGATCAGTTGTAAGAGCTCTTACTTCTAATAAAGAAAATGTTTTAGCTGAGATTACTCTTTCTTCGGGGGAAGAGATCGAAAAGGTCTATGAACGGGTCATATTAGCGGTCGGGATCGTAGGAAATATTGAAGATATTGGATTGGAAAACAAGGCTATTAAATTGGATGGGACGCATGTTGTTATCGATGAATGGGGCGCGACCGGTGTTCCCGGTATTTATGCAATCGGAGACTTAACCGGTGCGCCCTGGCTGGCTCATAAAGCAAGTCATGAGGCTGTCATCTGCGTGGAACACATTGCAGGGTTAAATCCACATCCGATGAAAAAAGAAATGATCCCAGGATGCACTTATTGTCGACCGCAAATAGCGAGCGTGGGCTTAACTGAAGAGAAGGCATTAGAGCTGGGATACGAGATTAGGGTAGGAAGGTTTCCCCTGGTTGGTAATGGAAAAGCAATTGCGTTGGGCGAAACGGAGGGATTGGTTAAAACGATTTTTGACTCTAAATCGGGAGAGCTATTGGGCGCTCACATGATCGGTCCAGAGGTAACGGAACAAATTCAAGGGTACGTCATTGCCAAAATGGGTGAAATGACAGAAGAAGAACTAATGCATACTATTTTTCCGCATCCGACATTATCAGAGGCGATGCACGAGTCTGTTTTAGATGCCTACGGAAAGGCAATTCATATTTGAAAATGCCCCAAGATACCAATTTGCGGCCTAGGCATCCTGAGAAAATTAAAAAACCTGATAATTTTTCTCCTCAAAAACCCGACTGGATCAGGGTCAAGGCACCAACGTCGCCGATTTATGAAACGACTAAGCAGTTGATGCGCGAACTGAAGCTGGTAACGGTTTGTGAAGAGGCTTCTTGCCCAAACATCGGAGAGTGTTGGCAAAAGAAACACGCGACCATGATGATAATGGGTGAGATTTGTACCAGAGCGTGCAGCTTCTGTAACGTGACCACAGGTCTGCCCCGTAATTTAGATAAAGGTGAGCCAAGGAAGGTTGCCGAGGCAGTCAAAAAATTAGGGCTTCAACATGTGGTTATAACATCAGTGGATCGGGATGATCTGGAAGACGGCGGGGCCGCTCATTTTGCCCAAACGATCAAAGCAATCAGAGCTTCCTCTCCTGGTACCACTATCGAAATACTTACCCCTGATTTTCTGAGAAAAAATAATTCATTAGAACTTATTATTGAGGAACCGCCTGACGTTTTTAATCACAATTTGGAGACTGTACCTAGACTATACCCGAATGTAAGACCTGGAGCGCGCTATTATCAGTCCCTGCGTCTCCTTGACAATGTTAAAAGATTAGCACCAGGGATTTTTACAAAGTCTGGTTTGATGGTGGGTTTAGGAGAGGGGAAAGAGGAAATCGTTCAGGTAATGGATGATCTTAGAGTAGCTGATGTAGACTTTCTAACTATAGGCCAATACCTACAACCGACGCTCAAACACCATCCTGTATGCAAGTATATAACGCCGTCGGAATTCGAGGATTATGCGGCTATCGCCCGGAATAAAAAATTTCTTCTAGTGGCATCTTCTCCATTAACCCGGTCATCATATCATGCGGATAGAGATTTTTCATTATTGCGACAAGCAAGAATTGAAAAATTGTCTTGAGTTTTTCTGATGCCATCTCATCAAGAAACAAAAATACTCCCATATTCGGCAGAGCAAATGTTTAACCTAGTTTCGAATATAGAGGGCTATCCAGATTTTCTACCGTGGTGTGTTGGAGCTAGGATTATAAATAGAGACAATGAAAAACAGATAGTTCTTGCGGAATTGGTCATAGGTTTTAAATCTTTGCGCGAGAGTTTTGTATCAAGAGTAAAACTTTCAAAGGCTGAACGAATTCAGGTGACCTATGAAAAGGGGCCCTTCAGAAATTTAGAAAACTGTTGGGAGTTTATTGATTGCAGAGAAGGTTGCGCGATCAAATTTAAAATTGATTTTGAATTTAAATCAAAAATTTTACGGGCAGTCATGGAGCCGCTTTTTTTTGGCGCCGTAAAAAAAATGGTGGCTGCCTTCGAAAAGCGTGCCGAAGAACTTTATGGGAGATCCACTACCTCCTTGTAAACCATTTTGAGTGCGTGCTCTACCGATTGATACCTGATTTCATCTCTTGTTCCAGAAAAGATAATGCGATTGGGTTGGGCATCTGACCAATTCGTGGCAATACCGAAATGAACTAGACCAACGGGTTTTTGTTGTGTTCCTCCTCCGGGACCGGCGACACCTGTAATGGAAACCGAGATATCAGCGCCAGCCTCACGAAGACCACCTTGAGCCATGGCTATCGCGACTTCATCGCTGACGGCGCCAAATTTAATGATTGTCTTTGATGGAACTTTCACAAGTTTATTTTTTGCTTCATTGCTGTATGTGACGAAACCGCAATCAAAGACTTCAGATGAGCCGGGAACTGCGGTTAATACAGCAGAGAGAAGGCCACCGGTGCAAGATTCTATCGTAGTTAGCCTTTTTGATTTAGACTTGCAGAGTTCTATTATCTCTGAGGCTTGATTAAAGAATTTTGAAATGACCAACTTTATCTCCACGGGAGGATAAAAATTTCAAATAAGTAGAGTATAGGAATCGCGAAAATTGCGGCGATAATATCATCTAGCATAATCCCAAAACCGCCTTTTACTTTTTTATCGATCCAGTAAATCGGCCATGGTTTAGCTATATCAAAGAAACGGAAAAGAACAAAACCTGCAGCTAAAGTCCAAAGGTCGACGGTTACAAAACACAGGGTAAATAACTGCCCTGCTACTTCATCAATTACAACTGAGCCAGGGTCGGGTTGACCAATGTTGTTGGCATAAGCTTCTGACGCCCAGACTCCAATAATAAATAAAATTACAGAAACGCTGATTAAGATCTGGGATCCATACGAGTTACTTAACCACCAGGCCAAAGGGAGAGCACTCAGCGAGCCCATAGAGCCCGGAGCATATCGAAGTTTTCCTACGCCAAACCAAGTTGCAAGGACAGAATATAATGACATGCGGATTACAATGTCTCTTGCTAGTTGTTCTGGGGTAAGCTTACAGATACGACTGCTTGGGATGCGATCCCCTCTGATCGACCTGTAAACCCTAGCTGTTCAGTTGTTGTAGCCTTGATGCTAACACAGGCCGGGTTAAGGCCTAAGACACTGCTTATGTTAGCTGCAATAGCGTTTCTGTGGGGATTAATTTTGGGTCTCTCACAGATTATAGTGGCATCTATGTTAATGATTTTTCCACCTAATTCTGAGAGGCATTCGCCAGCTCTTTTGAGAAAAATTGAACTCTTTACGTTTTGCCACTGTGGATCCGTATCCGGAAAATGAGTTCCAATATCACCAGCTGCAATAGATCCTAGTATCGCATCTGTTATTGCATGCAGCAGAACATCTGCATCAGAATGACCTATTAATGCCTGGTTATGATCTATTTTAACGCCTCCGAGAACTATGTGGTCGCCAGGTCCAAATTTATGTACATCAAAACCGATACCAGTTCTGAAACTCATGATTTCCTCCCCTAAGATGTGGGATCCATGGATCAAGTCCTCGGCCGTAGTGATTTTAAGATTTTTGGGGTCACCCTTAACCACCGATACTCTAAGTCCAGCCTTTTTTGCTATTTCCGAGTCGTCATAAAAAAGTTTTTCTTCCGCAAGGTCATGTGCCCGGCTAATTGCTCGATACCTAAAACCCTGGGGTGTCTGTGCCCTAACAATATTTCTTCTATCTATTGTCTCTTCTAATAAGTTGGTCTCGCTTATCCGCTTTAGCGCGTCGTGGACCTGAAGGCCGGGTATCACTGCATCGAAGCTGTCCAATTTTTCGATAACTTCTTTAATTAACCTCTCCGATGGGAAAGGACGAGCGCCATCATGTATTAAAATCTTTTGTGGCGGTGCTTTCTCAAAGCTCTCAAGTCCATTTTTTGTTGAATCTTGCCGCGTAGCTCCTCCCATAACCGGACTCATAAGGGGTAGATCGCGGCTTAGGGCTTTGTATAGTTTTTCATCTTCTGGACGAATTACAACTCGTACCTGATCAATTTTAGGATGAAAGACAAGGGCTTCTAACGCATGACGGAGAATAGGTTTGCCTCCCAATAAAGTGTATTGTTTTGGGATATCTGAACCAAAACGGGATCCATGACCGGCTGCAAGGACCAAAGCAAAACATTGCGTCATTTCAAACCTGCTTAACGAACTCCAACTATTTTTATTATAGACCTCTTCGAGCTAAATTACCTCATAAAGATAAAATTGCACGTTATCCGGGACTTTTATGACTTGTCATTAAAGGTTAGAGCCGACGGGGTATGATTTTTGAGAGGTCAACTTGGGGTTAAGTGCCCTCTCCTGTGACTTCTTAACTTTTTGAGGAATGCGTTTGTTTTAGAAATAAGTGAGAGCAAGCATTTCAAACGCTCAGCAAAATCCAAGCTCGCCAATGATCTTTGAGTGAACTTTAGATGATATGTTACTGCTTTTTTGCAATATCTCTCTTAAATCTCAATAAATCTAGCAGATGGTTCTGATCTCTTAAGATAGATAGAGTGTAAGCCTTCTTTGGTCGGATTCTTTCGAGGAATGGAGTGTAACCGTTTATGAAATCAGAGCTTAAAAGAGAGAATTTTGCTTTTGTTTTTATCTTAAGCGGTTTAACTTCGCCACAAAATTAGGCATCGGGAGTATCAGGGTTTGAAGAAAGCTATAAAAATAGGCCGAGTGACAATAAAAGACCCGGTAATTTTAGCCCCTATGTCTGGTGTATCTGATCTTCCCTTCCGACGTCTGGTGAAGAAGGAGGGAGCGGGGTTGGTGGTATCCGAAATGATTGCCAGTCAAGCAATGATACGAGCGAACCGCAAAACCCTGAAAATGGCCTCTAACTGCGCAGAAGAATTTCCAATGGCGGTCCAGCTTGCGGGCTGTGAGCCTGCTGTCATGGCTGAAGCAGCCAAGTTAAACGAGGATCGGGGTGCTGCCATAATTGATATCAACATGGGTTGTCCCGTAAAAAAAGTAGTCAATGGCCATGCTGGATCGGCATTGATGCGGGAGGAAGACAAGGCAGTCCGGATCTTAGAGGCAACGGTCAACGCGGTTTCTATACCCGTTACCCTAAAAATGAGGACAGGCTGGGATGATAAAAGCAGAAATGCACCTAGGCTGGCTCAGCTAGCTAGAGATGTCGGTATTCAAATGATTACCGTTCATGGTCGGACTCGTTGTCAATTCTACAAAGGTCATGCGGACTGGGAATTTATCTCGTTGGTAAAAGAGGCGGTAGACTTACCCGTGATTGCAAATGGCGACGTAACAACTTTCGATGACGTTGCCGAGATATTAAAAAAATCTAAAGCTGATGGAGTTATGATCGGTAGGGGAGCATACGGAAGACCATGGTTTTTGCGTCAGGTTATTGAATTCATAAAATTTGGGAAGCGCGGGGTCGCACCTGAACTTAAGGATCAGCATTTGATGATGCGAGGTCATTACGAGTCGATGTTACAGCATTACGGCGAGGTCTCAGGTATGAGAATGGCGAGAAAACATCTTGGTTGGTACACCAAGGGTTTAGCGAAATCGGCTGAGTTCAGAGCGAAAGTGAATTCAATTGATAGTCCTACAAAGGTGCTTGATCTTATAGACAATTACTATTCTGATCTACGTAACAGAGAAGCCTATGCGTGATCTGAATGGGCGCAAGGGACAAGGCTCGTTATGAATTCCACATTAACATATCTAGAAATGGCGGGATCTATCCTTGGTTCTCTGCCATTTCCTATTTTTGTCGTGAATCAAAACGACAGGATAACTTATTTGAATGGAGCCGCAGAGCAATTCTTCGACCAAGGGGCCAGTCGGTTGTTAGATAAAGCTCTTCAGGAACTAATCCCCTTCGATAGTCCCGTTTTCGATCTAATAAATAATGTTCGAAATGGCGGAATGAACACTTTTGAATATGGTATAGATGTGGAGATCCCCAGAGGTGGTGGAAGAGGCCTGATGGTAAGTGCGTCTCCCATGAGCGCAGAGAATGGGGATATTACCATTTCTATCCATCAACAATTTGCTGCAAAATCCCTTGAGAGGCAGCATGAGTACAGGCAATCAGCGCGATCGGTCTCGGCCATGGCGTCTATGCTAGCACATGAAGTTAAGAACCCACTCTCAGGTATTAGAGGGGCCGCACAGTTACTGGAACGCTCTGTATCTGGCGCTGATCAATCGTTGGCTAGGTTAATACAAGATGAGACGGACCGGGTTTGTTCACTTGTAGACCGCATGGATGTTTTTGCCGATGGCGCTTTTACTGAAAGAAAGTCGCTTAACGTCCATGAAGTTTTGCAGAGAGCGATTGACTCAGCCTCTGTTGGCTTTGGAAAAAATGTAACCTTTGCCACTGACTTTGATCCCTCTCTACCAGAGGTAGATGGCAACTTTGATGTTTTAGTCCAGGTATTTCTCAATTTAGTGAAAAATGCGTCAGAAGCTCTAAATGGGAAAGGTGGTCAAATAACTATAAAAAGTGCTTATCGCCGGGGAGTTAGTTTGGTTATGGCAGGGGGTCTGGGTCGCGTGCATCTGCCGTTATGTATATCAATTGCGGATAATGGTCCTGGGGTGCCCGAGAGTATTGCAAGAACTCTTTTTGATCCATTTGTCACAACAAAGTCGGAAGGCACTGGGCTTGGGTTGGCATTTGTAGCAAAAGCCGTCGACGATCACGGTGGAATGATAGAATGTGACTCCAGTTCTTTGGGTGCCGAGTTTAGAATTTATCTTCCGATACGCAGTCATACGAAAAGGATATCGACGTGAGCCGTCCTGTTGTTCTTGTAGCCGACGATGATCGAGCGATAAGAATGGTGCTTGATCGTGCTTTGACTAGTGAGGGGTACGAGGTCAGAGCTACTGATAATGGAAGCACTTTGTGGAGTTGGGTAGAAGCAGGCGAAGGAGACATCGTTATTACCGACGTCCGGATGCCTGATGTGAATGGTTTGGACCTTGTTCCGCAAATCCACCAAATTCGATCGGATATTAAGATAATTGTAATGAGTGCCCAGAGTACTCTCTTGACGGCTGTAAAAGCCATGGAAAGGGGAGCTTATGAGTATATTCCTAAACCTTTTGATTTAAACGAATTATTAGGGGTCCTGGAACGAGCGCTCTCTTCTCCTGAAAAGGTACAGGTACAAAGTGAGTTGGGAGAAGAGGAAAAACTCCCGATAATAGGAAAGTCTCCTGCGATGCAGGAGATATATAGAACCGTCGCACGCTTAATGACGAGTGATCTGACCGTTATGGTATTCGGTGAGTCTGGAACTGGGAAGGAGCTAGTAGCACGGGCTCTGCATGATTTTGGACAACGTCGGGGTGGCCCCTTTATAGCCATAAATATGGCGGCAATCCCCAGAGAACTAATTGAAGCTGAGTTATTTGGATACGAGAAAGGTTCCTTTACTGGCGCACATACCACTGGAATAGGGAGATTTCAGCAGGCCCAGAATGGCACTCTGTTTTTGGATGAAATTGGAGACATGCCTATTGAGGCACAAACTAGATTATTGAGAGTGCTTCAGGAAGGAGAGTTTACTACTGTTGGTGGTCGGACTCCGATCAAGGCCAACGTTCGAATTGTCTCTGCGACGCATCGAGATCTTGAAAAGTTGGTTAGAAAGGGGACGTTTAGAGAGGATTTGTTTTATAGATTAAACGTTGTTCCCATGAAGCTGCCACCGTTGAGGGATCGAAAAGAAGATATTCCTGATCTTGCAAGATATTTTCTGAATAAAGCGGCCGTTTCTGATGTGCCTTCAAAGACGATAGGGGCCGATGGTCTTATTGTATTAGACAAGCATCAATGGCCGGGAAATGTGAGAGAATTAGAAAACCTTATGTACCGGATCACAGCATTGTACACTGAACCTGTGATTAGTGCAGCAATACTTATGCAGGAAATAAATCAGATCTCCACACCGGTTGATGAGCCCTATGATGAGGGAGCTGTCGATAATCTCTCTTCTTTGGTGGAACGGTACCTAATTAATTATTTTGATAGTCTCCGCGGAAATTTACCACAGCCGGGCTTGCATAGCCGTATCATTGATGAGGTTGAGAAGCCTCTCATCGCCATAACGTTGAGAGCTACCAAAGGAAACCAGTTGAAAGCTTCTGATTTACTCGGACTAAATAGAAACACTCTCCGAAAAAAGATTAGAGACCTCGATGTTGAGTTCATGAGAGGTCGAGATGAGTGAAAAGGTCTAAGGCCAAAATTTGGCCGCTTATCATGATTAGCTCCCCGGTTAAATTACGCTCCTTCCGCGATTTTAGTCGATATCTCCAAATTTTGTCGAGAAAGAATGGGATTGGTCGCAAGCTTTCTGTGTTTTTTATTCTGGCAGCTCTCGCATCAAGTATAGCTACTTATGCAGCCTGGACCGGTTGGGCGCCGTTTGGAACCAGAGTGCAATCGATCGTGTTGTTTTTAAAATTGGACGCGGCACTTTTCGTAATTGTAGCAACCATAGTTATAGTTAGGATCGTTAAGCTTTGGATCGAGAGAAGACGTGGAGCGGCGGGTTCAAAATTGCATACCCGCTTGGTTCTCCTTTTTGGGTTTGTCGCCGTAGCTCCAACAATCATAGTCGCCGTTTCTTCAGCGGTTGTTTTTACCCAAGGAGTCGAATCATGGTTCAATAATGTAGTACGATCGGCATTAAATGAATCGAATGCAATCGCCTCCGCCTACGTTGAGGAAAATCGGCGTTACTTAAGAGATGATATTCTCGGCTTGGCAAATGAATTTTCGCGGATGGCGCAGAAGATATCGAAAAACCCTGAACAGATTCAGTCGGTTTTAGCCGCTGAGGCGGAGTTAAGGGAGCTACATGAGGCGTCTATAATAAATGCCAATGGAAAATCATTCGCAAGTTGGAGTAGAAGCGGTCTCGTTCTCTTTGGAGACCCAGTACCTAGTTGGGCGATGAATGAGGTTAGAGAGACAGGAGGATTGATTATTTTTCGAACTCCGGAAGGGGATAGTTTAAGGGGTTTGATTCAACTAGAGGCATTTGTGGACGCCTATCTAGATGTCAGTAGAAAAGTATCTCCAGGAGTCTTGTCTCGTATCGATAGAACCAGGCGAGCTGTAGAACGCTACAAAGATTTAGAAGGTCGTCGGTCTCAAATAGAAATTACTTTAGCGGCTATGTTTATTTTTGTTTCGCTTATGATACTGCTGGTGGCTGTTTGGCTCGGCCTTCTTTTCGCTGCTCGATTGGCTCGACCTATCAGTGAATTAGTTGACGCGGCGGAGCTCGTTAGGGATGGGAATTTAGAAATTAGGGTTGATGAGAAGAGGGCGCCGGATGAGCTTGGCACTTTAAGCCGAGCATTTAATCGGATGACAGAGCAATTACTATCTCAAAGGTCCAGTCTCGTTAAGGCTAATAGCCAACTAGAGCAACGAAGGTATTTCATCGAAACGGTTTTGTCTGGAGTGTCCTCTTGCATTGTTGGGATAGATAGCGGAGGGCTTATTACTGTTACAAACAAGGCAGCCGAAGATCAGTTTTTTTTCGAACACAATTCGGTGATAGGGGATCCCCTAATGAATCATATCCCCGAGTGCAGAAAACTTTTTGATAAAGCAATTAACATTAGTGGTGGGGAGCAAATAAATGAAGAAGTTAGCATTAAAATCGGAGGTCAAGAACGAACCTTTTTTGTGAGGTTTTCATCGGATGTAGGAGAAGATAATGATCAAGGTTATGTGGTGACGTTTGACGATGTTAGCGAACTTCTGGAAGCCCAGAAGAAGGCGGCGTGGGCAGACGTGGCAAGACGTATTGCTCATGAAATCAAAAATCCTTTAACCCCGATCCAACTTGCTGCCGAACGTTTGAGACGAAAATACACTCCTCAAATCAAGGCTGATTTGGCGGCGTTTGAGGATTGCACGGAAACCATCATAAGGCAGGTTGGAGGTATTGGACGATTGGTGGATGAGTTTTCGTCTTTCGCCAGGATGCCGGCCCCCGTGATGAAAGACGAGGACATTGTAAAGCTTTGTAATGAGACTTTGGTGCTTTTCGGAACTGCGCACAAGCATATTCAATTTAAAATGCATAGTAGCCATACTTCCTTTGTATTTTTTTGTGACAGAAATCAACTCATGCAGGCTCTAACCAACCTACTGCAGAATTCTGTCGATTCCATTACTGCTTGTGAGCGGCATGAGGAACAACACCAGATTGGAGTTTTTCTGGAAACTAACGAATTTGATGATGTCAAAATAAGTGTCTTTGATACAGGAAAAGGGCTTCCCGATGACAGGGGTAATTTGACTGATCCTTATGTAACAACCAGGGATAAGGGAACTGGACTTGGGTTGGCCATAGTGAAAAAAATTATGGACGATCATGGAGGAGAGGTAATCCTCGCGAATAAGGTGAAGAATGGAGCGTGCGTTTCGCTAATTCTTCCGAGGGTGGTTAATAAAGAAGCATTAGGTTCGGGATCTTTAACATCGGGACAGGGTTAGCTTGATGCCCAGCAAAATTCTGGTTGTTGATGATGAAAATGATATCAGACGACTGATCTCTGAAATTCTATCTGATGAGGGTTATGAGCCAATTGAAGCCGCGTCTAGCGAAGAAGCCCTTGAGGTCCTTGAATGTGAAGCCCTTGATTTAATGATATTGGATATTTGGTTGGAGGGGAGTGGGTTAGACGGGATTGAACTCCTCAAGAAGACGCATAACCTTACTCCGGATCTTCCTATCATTATGATTAGTGGTCATGGGGATATCGAAACAGCCGTAAACACCATAAAACTCGGAGCTTACGATTTTATAGAGAAACCCTTTGAAACTGATAGAATATTGGTAATGATTGAGAGGGCTCTCGATGCGGTAGCTCTAAGAAAAGAAAATGCGGAGTTACGAAGAAAAAGCGACTCAAGCATTGAGTTGGTCGGGGTCTCATCGGCGATAAATGAGACTAGAAACTTGATAGATAGGGTTGCTCAAATGGAGAGCCGATTGTTGATCTCTGGACCACCAGGTGTGGGTAAAGAGGTTGTAGCGAGGCTAATCCATAATAAATCTAAGCGCCAAGGAAAATCTTTCGTGGTACTGAATTGTGCTACGATGGCTCCCGAAAGGATGGAGGAAGAACTCTTTGGTGTTGAAGTAAACACTAACGGGCATAGCAGTTCGCAGGGTATCTTCGAGCAGGCTAATGGAGGAACCCTATTGCTTGATGAGGTATCTGATATGCCTCTTGTTACGCAGGGCAAGATAGCTAGAGTTCTGCAAGAGCAAACATTTAATAGAGTAGGGGGAACTACCTCCATAAATGTAGATGTTCGGGTTTTAGCGACTACCAACAAGAATTTGCTAGAAATGATAGATCTCGGTAGCTTCAGAGAGGATTTGTTTTATAGATTAAATGTGGTTCCCATTAACCTTCTTCCATTGAAGCAGCGTCCGACAGACGTGTCGCATTTGGCTGAATATTTTATGAATAGGGCCTCAGAGGAAACCGGCATACCGGCACGAAAAATTGGAGAGGACGCGATGGCGGTATTGCGAGGCTATGATTGGCCTGGAAATGCTCGTCAATTAAGAAATGTTATAGAATGGTTGCTCATTATGGTGAATGGATCGATGGACCAAACAATTACCAAAAAAATGCTGCCTCCTGAAGTTTTGTCTCAGTCGCCAAAATCCGTAAACCTTGATAAAGATACGGAAATTATGAGCATGCCGCTGCGCAACGCAAGAGAGTTGTTTGAAAGAGAATATTTAAAATCCCAGGTGGATCGTTTTGATGGAAATGTGTCAAAAACCGCTCGGTTTGTTGGCATGGAGAGGTCTGCTTTGCATCGAAAACTTAAGTCACTAGGTATTATCACTGGTTAAGCTCTACCTAAGATTTGATGGTATCAAAAGAAAATCATAGTTTGCGAGGCATTTTATGAAGATTATTATTGGTGGGGCGGGACAGGTAGGCTTCCATATAGCCCAGCAACTCTCATCAGAGGGCCATGACATAGTCGTAATCGACTCTTCTCCGGAGTTGGTGAAACAAATATCAGACTCTTTAGATGTGCAAGCGATCGTAGGCCACGCGTCGCACCCTGATACGCTTGACCGAGCGGGAGCGGCAGATATTGATATGTTGATGGCGGTAACCCATTTAGACGAAGTTAATATGGTTGCCTGCCAGGTTGCCCACTCTATGTTTAATGTTCCCTTAAAGATTGCGCGTATTCGGGACCAAAGCTATTTGCATCCGATCTGGTCTGATCTATTCAGTCGAGATCACATGCCTATTGACGTTGTGATTTCTCCCGAGATGGAGGTTGCAAGAGCAATTACCCGATGCCTGCAAGTTCCAGGAGCTTTCGATTCTGTATCTCTTGTGGGAGGGCAAAGTGCAAATGCTTGGTGTTTTCTGTGGAGAGTCGTGCCCCGTAATAAACACTCCCTTGCGTCAATTGACGGAACTTTTTCCTGACCTGGAAATCGTTGTTTTTGGCATCTTACGGGACGGGCTTGGTTTAGTGCCGCGATCAGATGACCAAATTTTAGCGGGAGATCAGGTTTATTTTGTGGTTAATAAAGAAAATGTCTCTCGTGCCATGAGGGTTTTCGGGATAGCGGATACACAACTCAGGAGGGTGGTTGTTGCTGGGGGAGGGCATATTGGTACATTCGTTGGAGAGCTTATAGAGCGGGAATTCCCAGGAGTTACTTCAAGGATAATAGAGTCCGATCAGGCTCGAGCACATCTGGTAGCAGACCAGTTGGAGGAAACTGTAGTAATTCATGGAGATGTGATTGATCCGGAGATTCTATCGGAAGCGCGGATCAGTGAAAGTGAGGCAATTATTGCCGTTACTAATGATGATGAAACAAACATACTAGCATCACTGCTGGCTAAAAGAAGTGGAAGCAAAAGCTCAATCGCCTTGGTCAATAACCAAACCTATGCGCCTCTGACTTCAAGTTTGGGCATTGATGTAATGATCAGTCCGCGAGCGATAACGGCTTCCACTATTTTGCAACACGTGCGAAGAGGACGGATCAAAGCGGTGCATTCTTTAGGTGCGGACTTTGGAGAGGTTATCGAAGGCGAAGTTCTTGAGACATCCCCCTTGGCAGGAAAAAAAATACGAGACGCTGAGTTGCCGGAAGGTATTATTATTGGTGCCGTGGTGCGCGGAGATGACGTTATTTTGCCGAGGGGTGATACGGTAACGCAAGTGAAAGATAAGGTAGTATTATTTGCCCCTGCCGACGCAGTTAAAGCAGTAGAAAGATTGTTTGCTGTTCGTCTCGAATTCTTCTAATGAGACTGACGGAGATTGTTAACTGAGCATCGTTTATGTAAATGGTTCTTACTTGGACAGGTCTATTGCGTCTGTCAGTTTTGAGGATCGAGGATATCAATTCTCCGATGGCGTGTATGAGGTTTTTGCACTCCATAATGGTAGCCTAATTGACGAAGTCGCTCATTTTGAGCGGCTCTTTAGGTCGCTGAAGGAATTATCGATAGAAGTTCCTTGGAATCGATCTGTGATTAAGGTCATCATTGCAGAGGTGATAAGGCGCAATAGAATTCAGTATGGTAACGTCTATCTTCAGATCACTCGCGGAAATGCTAAGAGAACGCATGAATTTCCTCGTATTTTACCGAAGCCCAGCTTGGTAGTCGTTGCCAATCGTATTTCCTACCCAATCGAGAAATCTATAAAGGGCGTTAGCGTGCGTACCCTCCCAGATATTCGTTGGAGAAGAGCGGATATAAAGACAATTAGCTTGTTACCTAATGTCCTAGCAAAGCAAAAGGCGGTGATGGACGAATTTAATGAGGCATGGTTTGTCGATACTGAGGGTAAAGTGACAGAGGGAGCTTCGACTAATGCCTGGATAGTTGATTATAAAGGACGTCTGATTACACGAGGATTGGGGAAAGATATTTTAGCGGGTGTCACCCGAAATCGCGTCATGAAACTCGCACAGAGAGATGGTTTCAATATTTTGGAACGAGGATTTACTGTTGAAGAGGCTTATTCTGCGTCTGAGGCCTTTATGACAAGCACGACAGCCGGGGTAAAGCCTGTAATCAAGATTGATGACCGAGAAATTGCTGATAGGTCGACGGGTAAAATTACCTTAAGGCTAATTTCATTGTACTCGGAATTCTTGGCGATTGCCTGAGATGAGCCGGGACTTGCACTCTCTGCCGAAAGCAATTCTATTCGACTGGGATAACACACTTGTCGATACCTGGGGCGTTATCCATGAGTCCATGAACGTTACCCTTAAACATATGGGACAAAACCAATGGACGATTGAAGAGACGAGGAAAAACGTTCGAAAAGCTTTACGTGAAGCATTCCCAGAATTATTCGGCGACCGGTGGGAAGAAGCTCGTGATGTTTTTTATAAATGTTTTCACGCGATTCACTTGGAAAGGCTTGAGGTAAAAGCGGGTGCATCTGATTTGCTGGAATATTTATCAAGAAAAAAAATTTTTCTCGGCGTGGTTAGCAACAAAAGCGGTAGAAGCCTCAGAAGTGAAGTTAGGTATTTGGGCTGGGACAAGTATTTTAGAAGTCTTGTTGGTGCCTCAGATGCCGCAAGAGATAAGCCCGCCAGGGATCCGGTGGATTTAGCCCTTTGCTCTAGCGGGATAAAAGCCGGGCGTGAGGTCTGGTTTGTGGGAGATACAGATGTGGATATTCAGTGCGCCCATGTTTCGGGTTGTGTCTCCGTTTTAATTTCTGAAGACCCATTTGGCGAGGCAGGAACCACCGGCTTTGGACCCGAAATGACCTTTACTAGTCTGGAAGGGTTTATGGCTCTTGTTTCACGTCGACTATAAACCATATAACTATTAAGTTTTAAGATTTGCATGGTTCCAATTCGGGTTCCACGCGTCTTGTGATATAATTGTCAAAAAAAGGCAGCAGAGAAATGCAAAAAGGCCAGAACTTACAAGATACATTCCTAAATGCGGTGAGGAAAGAGAAGGTTTCTGTCACCATTTTTCTAGTCAATGGGGTTAAACTCCAAGGCGTTATTACATGGTTTGATAATTTCTGTATACTTTTGAGACGCGATGGTCACTCCCAATTGGTTTATAAACACGCAATTTCAACACTTATGCCTTCAGGGCCTGTTCAATTACAAGAGTTCGATGTGGGTCGGCTGGACAGTGAGGAATTAGCAGAGTAGTTGACTTTGGAGGGCTCGAAATCGTCTGCGATTGGACAAAGAGCATTAGTCCTTCATCCGTTTAAAAATTCTGAATCATTCAATCGAAACCCCGAGGCTCGTTTAGAGGAAGCTTTGGGGCTCGCGGAAGCAATAAATTTGAGGGTTTGCGCGAGCGAGATTATAAAGTTGAACCGGACGAGGGCGTCAACATTGCTCGGTCTCGGAGCATTGGATGCGTGCTCCTCGCAGATCAGCGATAAAAACATAGAAGTTGTGATTATTGATTGCGCATTAACCCCTATCCAACAAAGAAACCTGGAGAGGCATTGGAACTGTAAAGTGATCGACCGAACAGGTTTGATCTTAGAGATTTTTGGCAGCAGGGCGAGAACTAGAGAAGGAAGGCTTCAGGTAGAACTCGCGCACCTGACTTATCAGCGAAGCCGATTAGTGCGCAGTTGGACTCATTTAGAGCGTCAGAGGGGTGGGGTAGGATTCCTAGGAGGGCCAGGTGAAACTCAGATAGAATCGGACAGGAGGCAAATTGATACACGTATAGGGCGTATCCAGAAAGATCTCGAGAGAGTAAAAAGAACGCGAGATTTGCATCGGAAGGCCCGAAAAAGAGTCCCTTACCCTATAGTGGCTTTGGTAGGCTACACTAATGCCGGCAAGTCCACTTTATTTAATTACCTTTCCGGTGCTGAAGTTTTTTCAATGGATCAACTTTTTGCGACTCTTGATCCAACAATGAGAGCTTTAGAGCTAACAGAAACCAATCAAAAAATAATTCTATCTGATACGGTTGGATTTGTGTCTTCACTTCCCACTCTACTCATTGCAGCCTTCCGGGCAACATTAGAGGAAGTTTTAGAAGCAGATCTTATAGTGCACGTAAGAGATATCTCTCATCCGGAAACCAATGCACAGAGAGAAGATGTTATTGAGGTTCTTAGAGATCTTGGCATTCCCGAGGAACGCTTGAGTGAAATAATTGAGGTCCGAAATAAAGTGGATTTACTTGGATCCGACCAGGAGTGAGTGGGAAGAAGAAAGTGATTTGATCTGGGTCTCTGCTAAGACAGGTGAGGGGGTTGCTACTCTAGAGCATGAGTTGTTGAGGCGATTGAATAAAGACCACAAAATTTATGAGGTGGATATACCGCATTCGGCAGGGGCCGCTCTAGCCTGGCTTCATCGACATGGAAATGTCATGACTCGTCAAGTTTTGAATAGCTCTACCTTTGTAGAGGTTAGTTTGGCTTCTGATCGGTTGTCGCAATTTGTTTCACATTACCCTCAATGTAAGTTGAACAATGATCATTCCTGATCCTAATTCTATAGTGGCCCTTATGAAAGAATGTTCGGAAAGAATTTTACTTCCAAGCTTCGGAAAATTAGGAAAAAACCAGATTTGGCAAAAGGAAAATAACTCTTTAGTTACTCAGGTCGACCTTGATAGCGAGAAATTCTTGATCAGGCGTTTAATAGATATGGTGCCAGGGTCATTGACAGTTGGGGAGGAGGAAACTGAGGGCAATCCGAGAATTTTAGATTATCTCGAGAATGAACATGCAGTTTGGGTTGTTGATCCGCTGGATGGGACCTCGAATTACGCTAGGGGCGATAGAAAATTTGCAATTTTGATAAGTTTATGTGTGAAGGGGGAAATTGTGGCCGGTTGGTTAGGTATGCCGGCTTTTGATTTATATTTGTGGGGAATTAAGGGGGAAGGGGCCTGGTCGCAGGGACAGAAATTAAAAACTAAAGACCCTGGTAGCGCAGATTTACTGTTGCTTTCCGGATCCTTGGGAGCTCGTATAAGGAAACTCTCAGGCTTGGAGAATCAGTTCAGAAGTATAACAAACTATAGGTGTTGTGGAGCAGAGTACGTTGATATTGCCCTTGGTAAACTAGATTTTGCTCACTATAGGCGAACAAAACCATGGGATCATTGCGCTGGTAACATAGTCATACGCGAAGCAGGGGGGGCTATCGGCGAATTAATTGGAGGAAGTAACTATAAACCCTGGCAGTCTGCTAAGGAGGGAATTTTGGTTGCCTCGTCAGATGAGGTGTTTTCAAAAGTGGGAAATGTTTTGAGAGCAAGGCTCTTATAGCTTAATTATTTTTTTCTGTTGTTTTAACAAGTTTCCAGAGTTCCTCCAGTTCTTTTGAGGATAGCTCTTGGATTTTTATACCTTTAGCCTCGGCGGCGTGTTCAACTTTTGAGAACCTTGAAATAAATTTATCGTTACCTTCTCTTAGGGCTTCTTCGGCATCGATGCCAGCGTGCCTCGCAATATTCACACATGTAAAAAGTAAATCGCCAATTTCCTCCTTAATGTTATCCACATTTTTAGTGTCTAACGCAGTCTGTAACTCATCTATTTCTTCTTCTAACTTATCAAAGACTTGGTTTATCTCATCCCAATCAAAGCCCTGCCGGGATGCTCGTTTTTGAAGTTTTTGAGCCCTCATGAGAGCGGGTAGGGCTAGGGCGACTCCGGATAGGGAGCTTGGGGAGTTTCCATTAAACTCTCTTTCGCTCTGTTTTATATCCTCCCAATTCTTATTTTGTTCAATTTCCGAGAAATATTGTCTCTTCGAAAAAACATGGGGGTGTCGCCTAATCATTTTTTCCGTTATGTGATGGGCTACCTGATCGAAATCAAATTTGCCATCTTCGGAGGCGATTTGAGAGAGAAAGACGACTTGGAACAGGAGATCGCCGAGTTCGTCTTTTAACCCTGGGGCATCGTTTCTCTGTATTGAGTCTAAAACCTCGTACGCTTCTTCAATCGTAAATGGTGCAATGGTCGCATAGGTTTGTTGAATATCCCAAGGGCATCCGTGGTCTTTGTCTCTAAGCCGTCTCATAACCCCCAAGAGGCGTTGGATCGGCCCGGTATTAGTTTTTGTTAGGGCAGTGGAAGTCATGAGTGGTAGCTAGTTCCAATTGTCGCATAATGTATATTATGAAAAACTAAAGGTTAATAACAAGGCCGTCATATGCAGGCTCTACGCCATCTGGCAGAAAATTCAAAAACTCATCATAATCTGTTTCAAAATTCATGTGGGTCAGGAAAACTCTCTTTGGTTTAACCTTGTCTATCCATTCTTTCGTCACGTCCCAATGAGCATGTGTAGGATGTGCAGGATTTTTCCGTAAACAGTCTACAACCCAGCAATCTAGCCCATGGAGCAACTCCAATGAGTCATCAGTGAGGCGGACTACATCTGTCGAATAAGCAAAATTTTCTATCCTGTAGCCCCAGGACTCACAGATTCCGTGGTCTTGTTTGAAGGGTATTACAGTAGTGTCTTTAATCTTAAATCGATTAGTTATGGGATGAGGTCGATAAATGGGACGATATAAGTCATGTATATTTTTACTATTATTTTCAAAAAGATAACCAAATTTTTTTATTAATTGGTTTAATACTGTGCTACTTGCAAAAACATCAATTTGCCGTCCCATTTTTCTGGCTATGCTGCGAAGGTCATCGATACCCATAATGTGGTCTGCGTGTTCGTGGGTAAACAAGATCGCGTCTAAACTGGTAATGCCCGCGTTAATAGCCTGATTCCTAAAGTCCGGCGATGTGTCGACAAGGATATTGATGTCTTCCAATTGGATCAAAATTGACGGACGACTGCGAGTGTTTTTGGGGTTTTGGGGATTACAGGCGCCCCACTCCCCGGTTACTGTTGGAACGCCGTTAGAAGGACCGCAACCAAGAATGGTAATTTTCATTGGGAGCGCCCTGGTCTAGTCGCTTTAGAGAAGAGACGGAAAAAGTTTTGTGTGGTTATATCCGCAAGCTTTTCTGAGGAAATTCCCTTTAACTGTGCGATCTGGTCAACGGTATTAGTAAGGAAAGATGGTTCATTTCTCTTACCACGGTGGGGAACTGGAGCCAGAAATGGGGAATCTGTCTCGACCAATATTCGATCGAGTGGGAGTTGACGAACAATATTTCTTAAGTCTTCTGCGTTTTTAAAGGTTACAATCCCAGATATAGATATAAAACAACCGAGCCGGATGGCAATATCTGCCAACTGTTTGCCGCTGGAAAAACAATGCAGAACGCATGGAAATTGTCCATATTCCATCTCTTTTTCCAAAATTTCGGCCATATGTTGATCAGCATCACGAGTATGGACAATGAGCGGAAGTTTGGTCTCACGTGCTGCTTTTACATGTTCTAAAAAGGTTTCTCGCTGTTGATCCCTAGGACTGTTGTCGTAATAGTAATCCAGTCCAGTCTCACCAATTCCGATTACTTTTGGCTGCTTTGAAAGCTCAATTAATGCCTGTGAGGTTATTTTTGGCTCTTCTGACACATGATGAGGGTGAATTCCTACTGAACAAAAAAGATTGGTTGATGACTTTGCGAGGTTTAAAACAGTATCAAACCTGCTCACATGAGTGCTGATAGTAAGCAAGGTGTCGATGCCATTATTTCTCGCCCTTTCTATGCATTCCTCGCGGTCTTCCTCAAAGCTCTCGAAATCTAAATGGCAATGGCTGTCTACCAACATAATCTAAGCAGTGGAACTATCTGAAAAATGGCGGGGGAAAATTGCTTCCGGCTTTGGCAGAGAGCTGCCAGAGACAGGGCGGTTTGCCTTGCCGCCATAGTGGCTGAAATCTCGATAATTTTCTGAGATTTTCAACTGATCTAGCATTCTCGCCGATGCATCCGGCATAAAAGGTTGAAGAATAAGAGCCAGTTGTCGCAATACATTCAAAAGCACCCAAAGGACGGTTCCCGCTCTTTCGGGGTTTTCTTTAATTAGCTTCCAGGGAGCCTGATGATCGACGTAGGCATTTGCAGCGCGCACCGTCACCCAAATTGTCTCCAGAGCTTGATGAAAAGCTTGAGCATCAATGTGCGTCCTGACCTCATCCAATAGGTTCTCAGATTGGTTTAAAATTACCGTATCGACATCTAAATTTGTTTCAGGCTCGGGTATCACCCCGTCGAAATACCTTTGCACCATAGAGAGCGATCTTTGCAGCAAATTTCCGAGGTCATTGGCTAGTTCAGAATTTATTCGATTAATCATTGAATTTTGAGAAAAGTCTCCGTCATTACCAAATGGAACCTCTCGTAAAAGGAAAAACCGAACTTGATCCAGTCCATACTTTTCTGAGATCTCATAAGGATCAATTATATTTCCAAGAGATTTAGATATTTTCTGTCCTTCATTGGTCCACCACCCGTGAGCAAAAATGCGTTTAGGGAGCTCGATGCCCGCCCCCATTAAAAACGCAGGCCAATAAACGGCGTGAAAACGCAAGATATCTTTTCCAACCATATGCAGGTCTGCGGGCCAAAAATCGGCGCAACCTTCATTATAAGGCCCAGGGAACCCCGTTGCGGTTAGATAATTGGTTAGGGCATCGAGCCATACATACATAATATGTTCGGGATCGTTTGGAACTGGTACACCCCATTTAAAGCTTGTCCGAGATATAGATAAGTCCTTCAAACCACCCGAGACAAAGCTGATAACTTCGTTGCGACGAGATTGAGGTGCTATAAAGTCTGGGTTTTTCTCGTAAAAATCCAGCAGTTTATCCTGCCATTTCGATAAATCAAAAAAATAGCTAGGTTCTTCGACCCATTCTACCTCTGCTCCGCTGGGAGCAGTTTTTTTGCCATCTTCAGCGGTTTTAAGTTCGCTCTCATCATAAAAAGCTTCATCTCTTACGGCGTACCAACCAGAATATTTGCCAAGATATATATGGCCATTATCCTGAAGTCTTCGCCAGATTTCTTGGCATGCTTCTTTATGTCGAGTTTCTGTTGTTCTTATAAATTGGCTTTGAGAAAAGTTCATGGCCTTTGTGAGGTCTAGGAAGTTTTGAGAAACCCGGTCCGTAAAGGCTTGTGGTTCAACACCCGCTAGAGCAGCCGACTTTTCTACCTTCTGTCCATGCTCATCGGTACCCTGTTAAAAAGAAAACGTCGTATCCGTCCAGCCTTTTAAATCGGGCAGTTACATCGCAGGCAAGCGTCGTGTATGCGTGGCCAATATGGGGTAGATCATTCACGTAGTATATGGGTGTCGTAATATAAAATTGCTTTTGTTGCTTCATTGCTTTGGTTTTAGTCAACTACTAATTACTGGAGACCCGATTGATCATACTAAAAATAGATAATAATACACTCTTTCTATCTAAGTTCTGGTAAAGAGCTTGTTCAGATAATTTGCTAATTTTCTCCCATAACTCCAAAAGCACATCAAGTTTAGTATCATCTATAATTTTTAAACCTGCGTTCTGATTTTTATCCAATGGAACGTTACCGGCTTTTTCTCTTATTTGACGGGAAAGCCAGCTGCAAAATAACTCCAGTGTTATCCGGAATGTCTCTTCTCCTCCACTGACCCCGAGTTGATCCGCAAGTCCGTGTAACGAAGACGTCGATTGGTTTGCTGGAAAAGTTTTTAAGACAGTAATTAATTCTTGAAGGTATACGAGTCCGCCCTGTTCATGAATTAAGACTGCACTCCCGGGGCTTCCACTGGATAACTCAAACAATTCTTCCACGAGTTGGTTGTTTAAATTAGGAAGCCGCTTTTTAACGACAGTTGTAAAATACTCTGGAGACAAAGGCTTAAAGTTGAGGCGGCAACACCGTGAACGTATTGTTGGAAGTAGTCTCGAAGGAAGATGAGATACGAGGAGAATTATAGTTCTAAAGGATGGTTCCTCGAGGATTTTCAGTAAGGCGTTGGCGGCGTTCAAATTTAGGTCATCTGCGCTATCAATGATCAAGACACGCCATCCCCCTTCAGCGGGCGTGAGACGGAGGAAATTTCCCGCAGATCTAACCTCTTCTACGGAAATTGATGAACTCAATCGGCCGTCTTTTTTGGAAACTGTTCGCTGAAGAGTCAGAAGGTCAGGATGCCCGCCGCTTGCTATTTTTCTAAACAGTGGATCTTCTGGAGACAGGAAAAGCGTGTTTTGTTCTTTTTGCAAAGAAAATAGGCCTGTTTCATCGAGTGGAGAATTGTTGGGCTGCGACAACACAAATCGGGCTGCGCGATATGCAAACGAGGCTTTCCCAATACCTCTAGTTCCACCGAGTAACCAGGCATGAGGAATGCGACCAGAATTCCAAGCGGAAACAAACCTGTCTTCTTCACTTTGATGGCCGAAAAGTTCTGAATTTTCTCTGGGCTCAAGAAGCATAGATGTTCATAAATCAAAATGTTGTTTAGTCTTTTTTAAAATATTTTCTCGGACGTCATCTATTGCTGCGGAGCCATCTATAATATAGCACCTGTTTGGATTATTTTGCGCGATTTCAATAAAACCTTTTCTAAGATTTTGATGAAACGAGAGATCCATATTTTCATAGGTATCGGATGTTCCTCTTTTTTGGGCTCGGCTTAACCCAACTTCAGCAGAGATATCGAATATGAATGTTAAGTCTGGGTTCAGATCATGTTGAATTAAGGCATGGAGCTTTTGGATTAGGGTAACGTCTATCCCCTTTCCATAGCCTTGATACGCAATTGTCGAGTCAATGTAACGGTCGCATAAAACCCAATTTCCGTCTTGAAGTGCCGGTTCAATGAAATTTTCAATATGCTCACGCCGAGATGCAAAGTGCAGCAAGAGCTCAGTCATTGATGACCATACCCCTTCGGGGGGATAAAGTATAAGCTCTCTTAAACTCTCGGAATTCTTGGTCCCACCAGGTTCTCGAGTTTGCACCACCCGGTGTCCCCAAGATAGCAAAGTTTCCTTCAGAAATGTAATTTGAGTGGATTTGCCGGCCCCTTCTCCTCCCTCGAATGTTATAAATTTACCTCTCACGATCCTAATTTACCGAATAAAAGATATTTAATCGCCGCATTCATTCGGCCAAAAAATCCCAATTCTTCAATATCTAGAGCAGTTTTCACGGGTACCTGCATTTCCTCCATGCCGGGGGCGTTTATCAAAATACGTCCAACAACAGTGCCTTTTGAGACTGGAGCGGGTATCGGATTATTGAAAACTAATTTCACTTTCATCTTAGCTCGCGCAAGACGGGGCATTGTTAGGGTAATATTGTCATCTACGATTAGTGGAACTTTTCCCTCTTTCCCAAGCCATGTGTCGGCCTTCCCTACCGAGTCACCTTTTTTAAAGAGATTGTAAACTTTAGTTGTTCGAAAACCCCAATCTAAAAGACGGGTGGCCTCAGAGGCGCGCTCTCTGCTGCTATTTAGGCCATTGACCACTAATAAAAGCCTCCTACCCTCGCGCTGGGCAGAGGCTGTCAGTCCGTAGCCTGATGCTTCAGTGTGCCCTGTTTTAAGACCATCTGCGCCCCCTCTTCGATATAACAAGGGATTTCTATTGCCCTGTTTTATTTTTGAGTAACGAAAACTTTTTTCAGCGAACATGGGATAATAGTCTGGGAAATCTTTTATAAGTTTAGACGATAAAGTCGCTAAATCCCGAGCAGACATATAATGACCCTCAGCGGGCCAACCTGTCGCGTTTTTGAATTGGCTATTTTTAAGTCCAATTTTAGCCGCCTTGTCATTCATCTCTTCTGCAAATGCTTCCTCCGATCCGGCTAGGCCTTCGGCGATCACTATACAGGCGTCATTTCCTGATTGAACAATGATTCCTCTCAACAAATCTTTTACTGATACTCTTCGGTTAACTCTGACAAACATCTTGGAGCCGCCCTTACGCCAAGCTTTTTCGCTGACGATAAACCGGTCTTTAAGATTGAGTTTTCCTGCTTTCAACTTCTCAAAGACCATATAAATAGTCATTAATTTGCTCATTGAAGCCGGAGGCATTGGCTCATCAGCAGCTTTTTCTAGAATTACGGCGTTAGTCTCCATGTCGATCATGAGCGCATGACGGGCTTTGGTTTCCAGTGTTTGAGAACCAGAGGCATTGCTGCAAATAAGGATCAGAAACCAAAATGTCAGAAGTATAGCCGGGTGAAGAGCTTGGTTGATTTTGATTGGGTTAATCATTTTACAGACGTTTAGTTGATACAAATTACAGAGGGTTAATCAAAGTCATTTGGAATTAATCAATAACGACTTGAGCATTTGGATAACCTTTTCGTACGACTTTTTCGAGAATGTTGTCGCTTTCCTGTACGGATGCTAATGGGCCAATCCGAACACGATAAAATTGTTGCTGACCAACTTTTGCATTTACTACAGAGGTTTGACCATATTTTTCTAACAAATATTTCAACACATCGGCCCTGTGCCTATTGATAAAGGCCCCCGCTTGTATGAATATTTTTTGCGATGATGGAATTTGAGTTTGTTCTAAAATCGTTTCATTCGTTGTCAGCATCCCCGCATTATTCGAAACTATTTTTTTCTTCTTAGCGATATCAGGAGTTGAGCTATGCCGATCATCAGTGGCTAGCGAGGTAATCATTACTTCACCGCTCGGCACCGCGGTCGCCCTAGAGACAAGGCCTTGAGCTTTAACTGCAGCAAATCTGCTCTCATCTTCTATGATCTCTACTCGTACTGGAACTGTGCCCTGTCTGAGAAAGCCAAGAAGTTGCGCTGCTCTCCTTGAAAGGTCGATAATTCGTCCATGAGCAAACGGGCCTCTGTCATTGATCCGAATTTTCAAAGCGCGGCCATTTTTTAGATTTATAACGCGGACTATCGACGGCATTGGTAAAGTCCTATGAGCCGCTGAAACTAAATTCATGTCAAAAATTTCACCGTTGGCTGTTTGCTTCCCATGAAATTGGGGTCCATACCAGGAGGCTATGCCGGTTTCACGATATTTATAATCAACTTTAGGATAATACCATAAACCTTTAATCTGATATGGTTTTCCAACCTTATAGTATCCCTTGGATCCCTGCGCATCGCGCTCAATAGTCAGTTTTTTAATCGTGTGAACGGCCAGTTGCGGGCCAGCACAACCAGACAAAGCGACTGCTGCAGCGAGGTATATAAAGGCGAGACTTTGAGACTTTTTAAAATACATTTAAATTAATTTATGCCTTGAATTTTATCAGATAAAAGGCCGACTGTGATAGCATAATGATGCGCACAATTATAAGCCATTATTGCCGAATAATTATTGTAAGTAATAAAGGCGGAACCGTTTGCTCCATCCGGGAAAACTAGCGCACCAGCTATATTTCGGGGTGGTAGATCAGTTCCATTGATCTTGCGAACACCAAGAGCTTGCCACTCGGGCAGAGGCAACATTTTAGAGGTTCGCGCCCGACATCCCGGGGCCGCTCTTCGGGATAGCTGTGAGTTCCAATCCGGCGTTGATGAAGGCACGCTTACTGCCCTGCCCCAAGTCATTGTGTTATTCCAGCCATGTTTCGACAGATAGTTAGCTATGGAGGCTAGGACATCCCCCGTGTTGTTCCAGATATCCCTTCTGCCATCTCCATCAAAGTCTGCAGCATACGCTAGGTAGCTACTAGGCATAAATTGAGGCTGTCCCATGGCCCCCGCCCAAGATCCCTTGAGATTCTCAAGGTCGATGTAACCTTTTTCGAGCATTTCAAGGACGGCAAACACTTGAGCGCGGAAGTATTTTGAACGCCTCTTGTCAAAGGCTAAAGTGGCAACAGCTGGGATGACTGGCACGTTTGCTTGGACCAGACCAAAACGGGTCTCGATACCCCAGATTGATAAAATAAATCGTCTTTGAACTTTAAAACGTTTTTCCACCGCTTCTAGAGTGTCTGCCAATAGCTTCGCTTTATTCTTGCCAATTTTGATATTTTTCTGAGAAATGACCCTTTTAGAATAGGTGCTAAGGGTCAATTTGAACTCAGCTTGGTTACGGTCACGGTCGATGATACGACGCATTGGTTTGATGTTTGCCAAAGCCTCGCCAATTACTTTGTCTGATATTCCTCTGGTCTTTGCTTCCTGACGAACATCTTGCAACCAAATAGAAAAAGGGTCTTCGGGAATAGCTTGCGCGTGGGGGGATATGCAGACTGAGCAGAGAAAAACCAGCGAGAGCTGGAAGATGAACAGGCTCCGAATTGGTGCAGTAATGATGATCATTCGAACGTTCTTGAATTGGTCAAAAAAATTTTTGCCATAGCCGTTCGAATCAATCAATCGAGGATAGGCAAATGTCTGTGATAGTTTCTTCAAATTGTCTGATCTTCATCCTTAAGAACAAACAAAACTTGAATCAAAGCTATTTGCGGCTCTGCAAAATTTACGTTTGCTAACTGTCTGCAGTTTAAGGTTGGGTTATATATGGTTTCAGGCGTTTTTTTTCTGTTGGTAGATCCTTATATAGTTATGAATGTCAGAATGTTTGAGCAGTAATTACGATGTCCAAAAAGATTGAGCCACAGCTGCTCCAAGGGGGCACCGCTCGAGATCAGTGGGTGGTCTTAAAGACATTGAGTAAATATTTGTGGCCCGAGGGCCAGAATGACATAAAAGTAAGGGTTGCTGGAGCCCTTTTTTGCCTTGCGCTTGCAAAAATAGCTAATGTTTATGTGCCGATTTTATTCAGTCAGGCGGTAGACATTTTGGCAACAAAAAGTACCACCGATATTGTTTTGGCTCTGCCCATCAGTCTTTTGCTCGCATACGGGCTTTTACGCGTTTTGACGATAGCATTTGCCGAGCTTCGTGATGCCATTTTTGCAAAGGTTGGTCAGAGAGCAATTCGCACTGTTGCTTTACAGACATTTAAGCACCTTCACCGATTATCCCTCAGGTTTCATTTAGAGCGGCAAACGGGCGGCTTATCGAGATCTATAGAGAGGGGAACAAAAGGAATCGATTTCCTATTAAATTTCATGTTGTTTAACATTATTCCTACCCTTTTAGAGATTTTATTAGTTTGCGGTATACTCTGGGGCTTGTTCGACTTTTGGTATGCTTTTGTTACTTTCGGAACAATAACGTCCTACATTTGTTTCACGGTGATTGTTACGGAGTGGCGCCTTAAATTCAGGCGTCGGATGAACGAAACGGATAACACCGCAAATACTCGCGCTATCGATAGTTTAATTAATTATGAAACCGTAAAGTATTTTGGAAACGAGGCCTATGAGTCCGGTCGCTTTGATAAAGCACTGGCTAATTATGAAACCGCGGCGGTTAAGAGCAAGACTAGTCTATCACTTTTGAACATTGGGCAATCATTAATTATTGGTGGCGGTCTCACCATAATTCTTATTATGGCTGGAAATGGCGTGGCCCAATCAAAACTAAGTGTAGGTGATTTCGTTTTAGTTAATACATACCTAATACAGCTTTATCTGCCGCTTAATTTTCTAGGATTTGTTTATAGAGAAATTAAGCAATCGATTATTGACATGGAAGCAATGTTTTCGCTGCTGGAGATTGATTGCGAGGTTTTGGATAATTCCAATGCAGGGGATCTAAAAGCCGGGTCCGGCCAAATTAATTTTGAGAACGTAAGCTTTGGCTATGATAAACGTCGGCCAATCCTTCATGATATTTCATTTAGTGTATTACCTGGGACAAAGACTGCGATTGTAGGTCCTTCTGGTTCGGGAAAGACCACAATCTCCAGACTTCTTTTTAGATTTTATGATGTCTCGAGTGGAGCGATAAAAATAGATGGTCAGGATATAAGAAGTGTTAGGCAAGCAAGCGTTAGAGAAGCGATTGGAATTGTTCCCCAGGATACGGTGTTATTCAATGACACGATTGCTTACAATATTGAATATGGACTTCCTGGTTGTAGTGAACAATCGGTAGTGAAGGCGGCAAAAAGTGCCGCGATCCACGATTTTATTCTTTCAACACCTGATCAATATCAGACCATGGTGGGAGAGAGGGGATTGAAACTCTCAGGGGGAGAAAAGCAGCGGGTCTCTATAGCAAGAACAATCCTCAAAGATCCGCGGATCTTTTTGTTTGATGAGGCAACTTCGTCATTAGATTCAATAACTGAGAAAGAAATACAAAAATCCCTCAATCAGATTTCATGTGAGCGTACCACCCTAGTAATTGCGCACCGACTTTCTACAATTATTGATGCAGATGAAATTATCGTTTTAGAAGCCGGCAGGATCGTCGAGAGAGGTCGACATGATCAGCTTCTGGAGTCCAACGGGGTCTATGCGTCAATGTGGTTGAGGCAGCAACAAGAAGCGCAAAAAAACGTACAATTAGTCGATTAGACCCCGATCTGCTTGAAGATCATGTCGAGAAGCGGTCCCGGTTCGCAATATGCATTGTTAACACTAAAATGATGTCGTCCCGAGAGTTCAATAAATTGTCCTTGGTGCCCAGCTTGTTTCCATGCCTTTAAAAAAACTTCCGGTTGTCTGTGGAACTCTTCAGTATCAAACTCCCCGCAACCTATAATCAAAGGTGGTGCATATCCTGAGGGTATGTGATGAATAGCGCTCACGCGTTTATATGACTCTTCAGTTAATTGTATGTATCGATTGCGATAGCTTAGATAAACGGCCTCCAGGTCATACATGCCGCTCATACAGACACTGCCTTTGATCAGGTTTTTAGGCAGCCCATAGGAACCTTCCCAATCAGTTACCGCCATCATTCCAGATAGGTGACCACCGGATGAATGCCCAAGAACATGGATCCGTTCAGGATCGCCGCCAAAGACATCTTTGGCATTTTTATAAACCCAGGCTATTGCTGCCCGGTTTTGTCTTACCATTTCATCAAGGGTAGCCGGTGGACAGTTTGTAAAATGGGTCGCAATCCAGGTTACCCCTTTGGGAACAAATGCTTCTGCACCAAAGCTTGAATTTTCCTTTGAGCCCCTTTGCCAAGCGCCTCCGTGAATAAATATTGCGATGGGAGCGTCTGCCGTCTCAGCAGGAAAGATATCTAATTTTTCATCCAATGTAGGACCATAAGGAATATCAAGAAGACCCTTAAATTTTTTACGGGCTTCTTCGCTGCGCTCTAGCCTGTCTTTTTGAAAAACACTCGTATCAGGAAACCGTTGGGCATGTTCATATTGCCAGTCTAATTGTTTTTGCGTGTAGTGAAGAAAAACTGCCGGATTATCATGATCCTCTGGCATCACGAACTTTTCCATGAAAGGGGCTCCTGCGGTTAGGTGAAGAATTAGTGTACCTTTGGCGGTTGGCCTGGCAACCCCGGGATTGTTTGATCTCGAATTCTAATTCATGATTAAACCTACTGAGGTGATTGCTGGTGTCAGCAGACTTTTAAAATAGATTAAAAGAGCGAAGATCATGGAACTGGAATCTAAAAAATGTGTCCCTTGCCAGGGCGGAATTCCGCCTCTGACTTTGGCTGAAGCGCAGAATTATTTGAAAGAAACGCCGAAATGGAGCCTTTCTGAAACCGGAGATCGTCTGAGGTGTTCTTTCTCGTTTGATGATTTTGTCGCGGCACTGGCTTTTGTGAATGAGGTGGGACGGCTTGCTGAAGACGAGGGACATCACCCTGAAATTACCTTTGGTTGGGGATACGCGGATATTGAAATTTATACTCATAAGATACAGGGGTTACATGAGAATGATTTTATATTAGCCGCTAAAATCGATAGCTTAAGTTAGAATCCCGGGAAAATAGGAGTTTTGATATGCGTCTTTTAGTTCATGGTCAGCAAGCTTTTGGAAAATCTGTACTTGAGGCGTTGCTAGATCGAGGCGAGAATGTGGTAGCGGTCTATGGCCCGGAGGATAAGGATGGAAGGGTCGACCCTTTGATCGCAGAAGCAAGAGAACGAAATTTGCCGGTTTATCAACCCAAATCTTTCAGGAATAACGAGGAAGTGGCAGCCGAATGCGAGGCGATTAAGGCTGATTTGGGGGTAATGGCTTTTGTCACTAAATTTGTTCCTTCCACTTTTTTAGACATACCGAAGCATGGAACCATTCAATATCACCCCTCCTTGCTGCCGTTGCATCGGGGGCCAAGCTCAATTAATTGGCCCATCATCCAAGGACGCTCTGAGACCGGTCTTTCAATTTTTTGGCCAGATGATGGACTAGATGAAGGTCCGATTTTGCTTCAAAAGACTGTGCAAATAGAGCCTGAGGATACTTTGGGGTCTGTCTATTTTAATAAGCTGTTTCCCCTAGGAATTGAGGCGATGTTGGAGGCGGTTAATTTGGTCAGAGAGGGTAGAGCCCCAAAGATTGAACAAGATCATACAAAAAAAACCTATGAGTCGTGGTGTAAAAAAGATGATGCGCAAATAGATTGGTCTAAACCTGTCAATGAAGTTCATAACCTAATTCGTGGCTGCAATCCCTCTCCCGGCGCTTGGTGCGATTTTGCTGGCGATGCTCTGCAAATATTTGATTGTAAGCGTGATGATCAAATTTCAGGTGAGGCAGGGTCAGTGACAGAGATTTTAGATAGCTCTTTCTCCGTCGCTTGTGGAAGTGGCGGGGTTAGAATTGAACGGGTTAGATATCAATCCAAAGATAAAATATCCGCCTCAGATTTCGTACAAGCTCAAAAAATCGAGCTTGGAACGCGACTGGGAAACCAGGCTTAGCCGATTATATCAACTTGTTTTGATCCCCTAAATTACAGTTCATTTACTTCGGAGAGTAATAAATGCCATTTTTCCCCTCCCTTTCAGAAGATGCTGGCGTCCGCGCGATATGGGAACGCTTTAATAAAAAAGCTTGGGAAGGGTTATCCATTTTCTCGAGATCTTTTATGCATACTGACTCTATGTTGAGCGCCGGCGAGAAAGAGATGATTGCAGCCTATGTGTCGAAACTCAACGACTCAGAATATTGTTATGCAGGACATTCAAGAGTTGCCATTAATAAGGGCATTTCCGCAGAAATTTTTGAGCCAATCATTGAAGACCTTGAGGGAGCTCCGCTACGCCAAGAGATGAAGCCTCTTTTGCGCTTCATAAGGAAGCTTACATTAAAGCCGTCTCAAATAACTCAATCAGATGCTGATGAAGTCTTTGCCGCGGGTTGGGATGAACAAAGCTTTCACGAAGCCATCCTCGTTTGCGCCCGCTTCAGCATGATGAATCGTATCACGATAGGCCATGGGTTGGTTGTGGATGAAGAAAAACGGGCTCGGGATGCTCTGAACATGAATTATGCCCCTTGATGACTAAAAAACTAAAAAAATGGGAGACGTCAGTGAATTTTAGTTCGATTGGTTCTTCTGTATTACGGAGCGAGGATCTTAGGCGGCTTACTGGAAAAGCGAGCTACACTGATGACCTCGGTGAACGAGGCGCGGTTCGTGCATGGATGGTTCGATCCCCTCACCCACATGCCGAGATAAATTCAATAAATGTTGCTAATGCCCAAGAGGTTAATGGTGTCGTCGGTGTCCTCACTATTGACGACTGGCTCAAGGATGGATTGAACCCGATCCCTCATAGCCCAATACCATCAGGCGGTGATGGACTTGGGATGTCCGAGGAGGATTGGAAAAAGATTTTCATTGGAAGACAATTTCCCTTTGCAAAGGATCGCGTTCGCTATGTCGGAGAAGTTGTAGCGATTGTATTGGGAGAAACAGAAGAAGCCGCGCGCATTGGCGCTGAGGCGATCGAGGTCGATTACAAGCCCCTTCCTGCTGTCGCTCTAACTGAACAAGCATTTGCTGAAAATGCACCGCAAGTTTGGGCGGAAAGCAAAAACGTCTGTCTAGATACAGCTTTTGGTGATGATCAAGCAGCCAGTCAGGCGTTTGAGACCGCAGAATATGTCGTTAAGCATCGCTTTAGAATAGCGAGGGTTACGGGGGTTCCTATGGAGCCTCGAGCGGCAATTGGAGAGTTTAATCCTGAGAGTCATGTTTATACGCTTATAGCGGGTGGCGGGGGTGCAGTCAGGTTCAAAAAAGAATTGATTCAAATTTTTGACGTAGAGGACAAGTTTATCCGTGTCATAACCCCCGATGTAGGAGGGAATTTCGGCACAAGAAATAGGCTCTACCCAGAATTTCCGCTCGTAATGTGGGCAGCGAGAAAGGTTGGTAAGAAGGTTCATTGGTTATCGGAACGATCAGAGAATTTTCTCAGTGATTTTCAGGGCCGAGACCTTATTTCAGAGTTGGAGATTGCTCTGAACGCGGACGGTAAGTTCATGGCCTTACGAGCAAATAATATAAGTAATATTGGTGCGTTTTCCTCTTCTTTTACGCCTCTCTCGAAGGGTGCTGAAATCGCGGTGGGACCTTATTTGTTCGGGAGTGCCAGAGTTCGGGCAAGAGGTGTTTTCTCACATTCACCCCCAACTAATCCATATCGCAGTGCCGGAAGACCTGAGGTGATTTATGCGCTTGAGCGATTAATCGATATCGCAGCCGATAAACTAGGTTTTGATAAGATTGAACTTAGGCGCCAGAACCTGATCCCTGACAGTGCTTTTCCATACGACAATAAATTAGGGATGCTTTATGACTGCGGTGAGATGCAGACCTGTCTAACCAAAGCACAAAAATTAGCGGATTGGGACGGTTATCAAGAGCGTCTTAGGAAAAGTAAGGATCGCGGACTTTTACGAGGCAGAGGCGTAGCTTGTTATGTGGAGTCTTCGTCAGGGGCCCCGCTTGAACGATCGGAAATAACGATCAATGGCGAGACCGAGAAGATAGAGGTGGTGATTGGAACGCAAGATAGTGGTCAGGGGCATGAGACTAGTTTCTGTCAGGTGGCCGCGGATTATCTATCGGTTCCTTTTGACAGTGTCATATTACGCCAAGGAGACACTGACTTCGTTTCTGTCGGAGGCGGGTCACATTCAGGCCGGTCTATGAGGATGGCTGGAACGGTAATTGTAATGGCCTCTGAAAAGTTAATCCAAAAAGGAAAAGCTGCGGCGGCTTTGGTTCTTGAAGCAGCTATTGAAGATATTAAGTTCAATGATGGAGTGTTTTCAATCCAAGGTACCGATCGAGCCATGGATTGGTTTGAACTTAGTCGACAAATTGAAAAAATAGATCCGTTGCCTTCTGAGTTTGCTGGTGGACTTACAGAAACGGCTGAAAACGTGATGAAAACTCCAGCTTTTCCAAGCGGGTCTCACATATGCGAAGTCGAGGTGGATCCCGAAACCGGTAGCACACAGCTATGTACTTATTTTGCCGTGGATGATGTTGGACGGGTTATAAATCCGATGATAGTTGAAGGGCAGATCCATGGGGGCATCGTTCAAGGTCTAGGTGAGGCTATGATGGAAGATTTCGTTTTTGACAGCAAAACGTCACAGCCACTTGCGGCCTCGTTTATGGATTATTGTTTGCCTAGAGCAGATGATGTGCCCTTCTTTGGCTCCGGAACGCATGAAGTTCTCACCCAATTAAATCCTCTTGGTATAAAATCCGGCGGGGAAGCAGGAACTACACCGGCGTTGGGCTGTTATATGAATGCTGTAGTTGATGCTCTAAAACCACTTGGAATTATAGATATAGAAATGCCGGCGACGCCCCGACGCGTTTGGGAAGCAATACAAATGAGTCATTAGAGCTGCACTTATTAAGTTCGGTAAGATGAAATTTTGGTTGCCTAGAAAAGTGTCGCGTTTGTGGCAAGATTTTTGTGGTAGCAGACAGAAAAAAATTCAGCGGTATATGCTGCCTTGTAGAAGTTTCTGCTGGAAGGAGAGAAATAGATGTCCATCAAGTTTTCAATAGAACAATCGTTACGGGAACGTTGTTCCTTTGCCGCGGCACGTTCTAATTTTACTTCGGGGTCAGATAAACCCTCCAATTTTCTTGAACGATGTATCGAAAAAATTGAACTATTGGAGAAAGATGTCGGAGCATTCGTCTCAATTGATTTGGAGAGTGCTCGAAGAGAAGCGGAACAATCTGATGCGAGGTGGCAAGCAGGAAACCCTCTCTCATTAATCGACGGCATGCCTGTTGGTGTGAAGGATGTCATGGAAACCGCAAATATGCCTACTGAGCAGGGTTCCCCTCTTTTTAAGGGATGGAAAGGCGGACGGGACTGCGCAGCGGTAGCCGCGTTAAGAGAGGCGGGAGCGGTCATCGTATCGAAAACAGTAACCACTGAATTTGCTGCGACCCAACCTCGGGGCACGAGAAATCCATGGGATCATGATCGAACACCAGGGGGCTCAAGCAGCGGATCTGCAGCCGCTGTGGGCATCGGTATGTTGCCGGCTGCTTTAGGCTCACAGGTGATTGGGTCGATCATAAGGCCCGCCAGTTTTTGTGGTGCTGTCGGTTACAAACCGAGTGTTGGTGGTGTTAATAGAGGCGGAAGCTTTGATGGCTTTAGTCAAAGTTGCACTGGAGCCTTGGGTGCTTCCTTGGCAGATACTTGGAATGTGATCCGCGCGATCACGGCTCGGGCAGGAGGAGATGCAGGTTATATTGGGGTAATGGGACCAGAAGAGCTCCCCTCCCCCAATCTCCCTTCCAAAATTATGGTTTTAGAAACAGCTGGCTGGGAGCTGGTTGATGAAAACACTCGACAGATTTTCGAAAACGTTTTGTCCAAATTGGAGGCTGCTGGGATTGAGTGTGTGAGCAGACGGGATAGCAAAGTAGTTGAGGCCATTGAAGAGGTGATTTTAGACTCTGTTGCGATTTCTCGGGGCATCAACGCATGGGAAGGAAGATGGCCTCTGAATTCGTATGCGCGAGACATGGATGCTGCCAAACTCTCGGACCCCTCATTGGAACGATTGGAAGAGGCCAATAAAATGTCACAGGAGGAATATGCAGGCTTAGTGGCTAGACGATTTGAAGCGCGCCAGGTTTTTGCTAGTGCTCAACAAGAATTCAGCTGTTCAATCACCTTATCAGCAGTGGGAGCTGCACCTATGGGGTTGGAGTCCACGGGTAATCCAGTGTTCACTGTTCCCACATCTCTATTGGGTATACCAACGGTATCCCTACCTGTTTTAACTTCAGAAAATTTGCCTCTTGGTTTGCAAGTGATGGGTTTTGAGGGACAAGACGCTGATTTATTTGGAAATGCGAGAGAAATAGAAAAAATCGTCTTAGGTAACAGCTAACTCTTGGTTTAAATCAAATTTTCTCGTAAATCTCTGTGTCAGCGGACGGGTGGCCGAGCGGTTGAAGGCACTGGTCTTGAAAACCAGCAGGCGTGCAAGCGTCTCGTGGGTTCGAATCCCACCCCGTCCGCCATAGTCAATTCCTTTAAACCGAGCTTCAAGTATTTTGTGGTGTCGGAGAATTTTCAGATCCAGCCGTTAACCATGTTTCCAGATCAGAGTCATCAAGCTGTAGAGGATAAGCGGTATCGATAACCAGTACACAACAAGAAAAATGTAAATGGCTGTCGGAATTTTAAAGCCTAATTTGAGCGCGAGTTGATGAGGAAAATCTGGTTTCCAAAAACAAAATATTACGATAGCTGCAATAGCCAAAATCGCTAAAAAAGCTTGAGGTGTGCCGAGATCCAGGTTGTTCATGTTTTCGCTTATTTGTTAACTGTAGATATCTTTACTTTTCGTTTTGTCATTGCCTTGTTTGGCTAAGAGCCAGAAACAAGTAATTATAGAAGTTTTTAAGAATGGCAGAGTTTTGGATATACGCTAGTTTATTTCTCGCCGCGTTTCTTGCTGCGACCATTCTGCCTGCTCAGTCTGAACTGGGCCTGGCCGGGTTATTGGTTTCAAACAGTTATAACACAATGGTTTTGATCGCCGTCGCGAGTATAGGAAATACCCTAGGCGCGACCATTAATTGGTGTCTCGGACGTGGTATAGGTCACTTTCAAAATAATAAGTGGTTTCCAACGAGTCCCAAACAATTAGATATTGTATCGGAGTGGTATCGAAAATACGGACGTTGGAGCCTGCTTTTAAGCTGGGCACCAGTAGTCGGAGATCCGATAACTGTGGCGGCAGGGGTTTTACGAGAACCGTTTTTTAGCTTTTTAATTTTGGTGGGAATTGCTAAGACACTGCGCTACTTGATTGTCTCTTTGATTGCTTTGCAGCTGATATAAGTCTTTTAAAATATTATTTTAAAACAATATATAAATACAAAACTTAATTTGTTTTAATAAGTGTATCGAACCAGGTTGGAGGTTCTCCCCCAACCCGGTAGGCTATCTTATTAAACTTGGAGAAGCGCCAACACTGTTTGCTTAGAAGCATTCGCTTGAGCAAGCATCGCCATGGAGGCCTGCTGAAGGATTTGCGCCCGAGCCAGTGCTGTACTTTCACTTGCGAAGTCTGCATCCTGGATACGAGACTGCGCACTGGACATGTTGGTGACGATGTTCGTCAAGTTGCTGATGGTTGACTCCAGCCTGTTAGAAACCGCACCCAGCGAAGCACGTTGGGTGTTCAAGGTCTCAAGGGCCTTGTCGATCCGCGTGATGGCATCGAAAGACTTTGCCGCCGTGTTTACAGAAATATCTGCTCCACCAGCGTCAGCTGCCTTCGCAGCTGCAACATCACGAACCAACACATCGGTGACGACCGTGGAGTGTCCAGTAGACGTTACTGTGCCGGTGAGAACATTGGTTATGTCAACTTGTGCCGTTGTACCGGTGCTAACAGCCACTGTGATACCACCGATGTTACGCGCATCGATCATGTCTTTCATTTGCTGAGCAACACCATACTTGTCGTCGGCATATCCATCTGTTCCAACAACTAAGGTGAAGTCTTCACCAGCAACCTTGAACGTGTAGGCATCGCCTGCCGTATAGCTCGCCGCTGCATCACTTCCCGATGCTTTGCAGAGATAGCTACAGTACCGGTTGCTGAGGCCCCTTCTGAGGTTCTGATATACTGGGAACCGTTTACAACCTTACCTTCCTCAGCAACAACCTTACCGGTGATTGTAACCGTGTTAGCATTAGCTGTTCTCACGGCTGTAATACCAGAGATGTTGGCATCATTGATGGCTGAGGCAATTTGGTTTGCGATACCGGCTTTGGAATCTTCAAACCCATCGTTGGTAGAGGTCGTGACTTTGATCTCTTTACCGAAGAGCTGGAAGCTTATCTCTTTGCCGTCTTTAAACGCACCGCCAACAGTCAACACACCATTATCACCATAGCTAAGGGTCGTTTCTTGTTGGTTATTGAGGACGGTTTCAGCAGCCTCTAAGCTTGGCGCCCCTGTTTGTGTGAAGGACAAGGTTCCATCACCATTATCAACCACAGTCACATCATCAAGGCCGGCTGTCTTTTCAATCTGTGCCTTAATGCCTGCTGCAACACCGGCTAATGAGACCCCATAACCGTCATTGGCAGCCGAGGTGTATGTAATAGCGGTACCGTTGATGGTGAGTTTATAGATGTCTGTTGCTTCGTGCGTTCCACCAACCGTTAAGGTGTTACCGCTATAAGCCAATGTTTGGTTATCAGCAGCGCCACCACCCGTTTCAGTGGTTGAAACAGCGGTTACTGTTGGAGCTGTCGTCTTGGTAATGACGAGGTCACCATCGGCGTTAACAGTCGCTGCAACATCGGGGGCAATCGTTCCTGCAGCAACCAACGCGTCAATATCGTCTTTGAGCTGATTGGCCAAACCAAACTTGTCATTGGTGTATTGGTTTGTGGTGCTGTAGACAACGTCAACTTCTTGGTCATCGAGGGCAAACTCATACTTGTCACCATTGACGAGGTTGCCGGCGATTACAATTTTATTGCCATCTATGCTGATCCGACCGGGATCATCCAGATTAGAGGTGTCCGTCGGGGCAACATCGGCATCCGTCAAACCAAGCGCCGCAGTCGAGGTGGCACCAATTTTGATATTTGTCCTATCGCTCGTGTTTGTTGCTGAGCCGATTTGGAAGGTGAAGTTCGCTGTATCGCCATGGGTTTTGGCCAGGTCGCTGCTGGTACCATTCAGCAGGGAATGTCCGGCCCATGAAGATGATTTTGCAATTCTGTTTACTTCCTCAAGAAGCTGATCAATCTCAAGTTGGAGATTAGCGCGGTCAGACACGCTGTTGGTGTCGTTTGCAGACTGAACGGAAAGCTCCCGCATACGCTGAAGCATGTTGCCAATTTCAATTTGAGCGCCCTCAGCGGTATCAATAAGAGCTTGGCCATCTGCGGCGTTCCGGATTGCTTGATTAATCCCTTTGATATCTGCGGTCAGACGTGAGGAAATCGCCATACCGGCGGCATCATCTGAAGCTGTATTAATGCGAAGACCGCTCGATAGACGCTCCATCGAGGTTTCCATCGCCTTGTTTACGGCACTGGCTGATGCTGAAGACATCAACGCCGCCGTATTGGTTGCAACTACTAAAGCCATTTTTATAACTCCTAAGATACATTCTTTCTGGTTGCACCGGTGAACCAAAACTGGTTTGGCCGATGCCATTTCGGTTCCGAACGCCTGTGTCCGGTTCCTCTGTAAATTTTAAAAATTTACTAACGAATGCTTTTATAAAAATGGTTTGCTAACTTAAAAACTTGTCAAACAAATGCTAAAAAAATTTTTTTTAAAAATACGCCGAAAATTCAAACACAAACTATCGGCAGGTCCAGTTACGTCCTGAAGAAGAATTTGTTTAGTTTCTCAGATAAATTTTGTGCGCTGAATCTTTTATTAAGATGGTTTTAAGCTTTGATGATTTGGGCTGCTTTGGCCAAGCACACGCAGGTTTAGAAGGTCCAACTGGGGGCTTCAAATATAAATGCTTTGAAAATGAAGCTTATATCCAGTGTGCTTTATTTTTGTCTCCTGATGAGACCAATAATTTTTTTTTTTGCGATAAAAGCTGTTAGGTGCGTATCCTAAATCGAATTTGGTTGTCAGCCTTCCATAGGGTTCTCAAGAATGATTGTCTGATTCTCATACGCAACGCATTTGCCGCTATACTCCATTCCAAGTTCTGAGACGAGCACAAAAGCTTGCTCTAGAACGTCTGGCGCTGGCATTCTTTGCTTCGCCTCATCCGAGGCATCTTCAGTGGCAATTGCGTAGCGTGGTGAAAATGTAACAACGCAAATATTATCGGCGCGAACCTCCTCAGCTATATACCGACTAAAAGTGCGTATACCATTTTTTGTTACCATGTAGGCTAAGGCGCCTGGCGGATTTGGGCCTCCCCCTCCAAATAAATTGATGACGTGCCCGCTTTGTTTTGATCTCATGAGGGGAATGGCGTGCTTTGTAGTTAGATAAGTGCCATAAAGGTTAGTTCTGATAACCTTGTCCCAAAAATCCTCAGGCATATTCTCGATGTTAGGCCACCGGGGTAAGCCCCAACGAAAATGAGGAACGATCCCAGCATTGTTAACTACTATATCCAATCCCCCAAATTTATTGGAGGTTTGCTGAATCGCCGCTTCGACCTCTTGCTCATTTCTTACGTCTGCGGTTATTGGAATGACATCAGTTATTTTCTCTAATTCTGAGGCGGTCGAAAGAGTATTTTTAGTATTTATATCGACGACAGCGATTTTCGCACCAGCTTTAGCTAAAGTGAGACAGGCGTGCTTTCCTATTCCCTGGGCACCACCGGTAACAAAGGCAATTTTATCATCTAGCATCGGTAATCTCCAAAAATATATCTTTTAACTCGTCTTTAGATCGTCCGAGAGAAATTAGAAAAAGGCGTTAATAGTGCAAAGCTTACTCGCTATTTTGATCCATAAATAACGAATTTATTTGGCTGTCGGTATTTAATTCATTTCACCTTTTTCAATTATCTAATTTTTGCAGCTTTGCGTTGATTTCAAAAACAGGATAAACGATGGCGTTTTGATAACAAGAGAAGATGGGTAAATGGAATTAAGGCGTTGGCAGCAAAAAATCGTCGATGATTTTCCGACAATTCTTGCAAGTTACAAGCGCTTCATACTTAAGGCTCCGACTGGCGCAGGAAAAACCGTTCTCGCCAGGGAGATAATCGACCGGTTTTATGAGAATAAAAAAGTATTAGTGCTATGTCACCGACTTGTGCTTCTCGATCAACTTGAAGGCGCTTTGAGCGAAGGAAGAAGAGTTAGAACGCTAGCGGTTTCCGACAAAGGAAAAGCGTTTACGGATTACGATATTCTGCTGTCGACGAGTATGCGGGCTCGAGAAGTTGTCGCTGATGCCATCACGAAAGCTGACCTGATTATTGTGGATGAAGCGCACAGAGTTTCTCCGAATGGAAAGGGTTATAAGAGGATTATCGATAAATTTCGCGATGATTCAAAAGAAGGGGCCCATTTTCTTGGATTGACCGCATCACCTGAACGAAGAACTGGAGATCAAAGAGATCAACTTAATTTGGCCTTTGATGCAATTATAGATTGTGCAGATATTAATGACCTTATTAATGAGGGTATATTAGTAAAACCAAGATATAGGCCGCATTTTGTCCATGACCTCAATCTTGATGATATCGATGTAAGCTCGGGTGAATATCCTGTAGCACGCCTGACTGACGAAATTATTAAATCGTCCATGTTAGACTACGCAACTAGAGCTTATCTGGAGGAACGGGATCGAACTAATGGGCGGCCGATTTCTGCATGGTTTTGTCCCGATATTGTCGTCGCTGAAGTCACGGTTAGGCGATTACAGGAGATAGGTATAAATGCGGATATAATAACGGCGGGGACACCGTTAAAGAAAAGAAGACAAATTTTAACTGATCATGACACTGGAGCAATCGAAGCCTTGGTCTCTGTCGGGGTTCTCACTGAGGGTTGGGATAATCCAGACTGTAATATTATTGTTCACATGCGGCCAACTTTATCCAAGGTTTTATGGGGCCAATCAGTCGGAAGGGGCTTGAGATCCTCTGCAGGGAAAAAAGAATGCGTCGTGATAGATGTGAGCTCTAATTGGACAACTTTTGGCCCGGTCGAAAACCTAAAATGGCTCTTGTGGAGCCCTCCTCGTTCCTTTGTGCAATTTCAAAATAGATTTAATTGGATCGGACAACAGCAGGATGACGAAGAAGAACCAGAGACATACCTGTTGTGCAAAAATGAAATTGGGAAAGGTAGACCCTGCTCACACATATATAAAAAAGGAGAGCATGAGGGTGATGCGTGCCCAATCTGCGGCACATATGCAGCTATTGATGTCTATAAAGAACAGAGGTTAGACCTCTCCATTAATGACAACAAACTGCACCGAATCTTTTTCACGCGTGTTCCTGAGATTTATCAAGAGTTGAATGTTCGCGTATGGGAGAGTCTGGGAAATAGCGCTTGGCGTAAAGCAAACGGGAACGAGAAGGCATATCTTGTATTCTGTATGGCTTTTGATAAGTCCACAACAGACTCGGCAGGGTCTGAGACAGAGTATTGGGAGACGACGTTAAAGACAGAAGCGGAAATTAGGCGGGAGTTGATTGATAATGGTCGTACCGTTGAAAAGCAGCTAGAATTCGAACTTAGTTGGCTCGCGGATGGGTTGGATACACGCAAACAAGTTGGCACTCTGGTCGCTAACTATGGGGTTTGTTTGATTGCTCCTGCATTATCAGAGCTTCCTCACAGTGAATGTGAAATTAAATATCAAAGAGCAGTCAAAATTACTGAACGGATTGTTACCTTGGGATGTTCTGACAAGGACGACTTGCCTTATTTTGTTGCTTAGGGGTCGCTAATCTAAAAACTCAGAGGGCTCCGATTAAGAGGCCTTTATTTGGTTACGTGTTAGAGTCAGCCCGGTAAAAATTGATTCAGGTTAATTCGATGGACCAATACCTTCTTTGGGAGATTCTCGTAATTGCCGCAATTTATTTTGTGGCAGGGATTGTGAAGGGAGGCATCGGGTTGGGTTTGCCAACAGTCAGCATCGGATTGATGGCAGTTTGGCTTCCTGTAGAACAGGCGGCGGGTATTTTAATAATTCCTGTGATTTTAACAAACATATGGCAGTCGTTTTTTGGAACTGCTTTGAAGCTAATTATTTACCGGCTTTGGCCCCTTATGGTTACACTAATCTTTGGGTCTTTTGTCGGCGCAATTTTAATCAGTGGAGTAAATACAGCTATCGTGACCGCGCTTCTCGGAGGAGTACTAGCCCTTTTTGCTATTTCGGGCCTCACTGGTCTTAGATTTACGGTGCCCGTTGAAAAAGAGAAAAAATGGAATCCGGTCATTGGATTTACTACCGGGATCATCTCGGGAGCAACGGCAATATTTGTGGTTCCTGTCGTCCCCTATTTGCAGTCACTTGATTTTTCTAAAGGCCAATCTCCTTCCTCAGAAAATGGCTTCGATCCAACTAAGGCAAGAAATGAAACTGCGGAAAAAGACGCCCTTATTCAGGCTTTAGGACTAACCGTATTGATTTCTTCGGGCGCCCTTGCGATCGGCCTTAATGCGCGTGGGGAATTACCGGCATCGATAATTTTGCCAGGTATAATCGCGACAGTCACAGCGATACTCGGGATGGTCGCCGGAAGAACTATTAGAAACGCAATGTCGCTAGATGTTTTCAGAAAATGGGTACTTGCCGGGTCTCCTTCTGCTTGGATTTGTGATGATTTTTAGAGCATTTCTTGCATAAAGATATCGAATACATTTCTCTCATTGGAGAGGTTTCCCCCACAATTCAAAATTTCCAAGAATGTTTATGGTTTTTCAAAGCATCGATTTTATCATGTTTGTAATTTCTGTTTGTGTATATCCAGCTGCACGGAGTGATTGAATTGAAGTTGAACGACTTCTTTTGGAGAATTTTTTCCCTTGTTTATCTTTTAAAATTTTATGATGAAGGTATTCAGGCTCCTCCAAATTTAAAATTTCTTGAAGTAAACGGTGTATATCCGTAACTCCTTCGAGATCTTCGCCACGAGTTACCAATGTGACACCTTGTATATGGTCATCAATCGTGGCTGATAGGTGGTAGCTTGTTTTGATGTCTTTGCGAGCAAGAACAATATCACCATGGATCCTGGGATCAGACCTTACTTTACCCTTTTCATGATCCTTCCATTCTATAACCCCTGTACGCCTAAAAGCCGCTGTCATATCCAATCTTAGTGCAGGAACTTGTCCCTTTTCTATGAGTTCTTCTCTTTCCGCTGTAGTAAGTTTTTTGCAGATTCCAGGATAAACAGCTTCTCCATAACTGTGAGGCGCTACTCCCGCCCTTTCAATTTCTTCCTTGATTTTTGCCCTAGTACAGAAGCACGGGTATATAAGCTTTTCCTCATCAAGTTTTGAAAGTGCAAGTAAGTAATCATCTAAATGTTCCGATTGCCTTCTTACTGGCTCAAGCCAATCTAATCCTAACCATTTCAGATCTTCAAAAATACCTTTCTCGAATTCTTTTCGGCACCGGGTGGTATCGATATCCTCAATTCTCAAAAGAAATTGATCATTCGTATTTTTTGCGAGGTTTTGGGCAAAGATAGCCGAGTATGCGTGCCCTATATGAAGATGACCTGTTGGACTAGGTGCAAAGCGAGTAACCCGAGACATACCTTTTAAAATGTCTCAGGGAATATATGTTTGCCATCTTTCCCCAATGGCAGAGGTATAACATCACTAACTAAAGAAATAGGAAGATCTCCATACAAATGTGGGAACAAGTCCCCTCCTCTCGACTTTTCCCACTTTAAAGCGTTTCCAAGAGAGCATTGGTGAACTGTAAGAAGCAAAATATCAGATTGACCCGCGCGATGTTTAGCAGCACTAGCTACAATTTGTTCTTTTGAAGAAAAGTGGATGAAGCCATCCTTCCTGTCTTGAGAAGAACCGCTATAATTTCCTTTTTTGAGTGCCTGTTCCCATTCCTCTTTACGACACATATGATAAATTTTTATTGAATGATCATTCATAAGTATTCGATATTTAATTTTCAGTGGATCATACACAATGCCAACAAAAATTAATCCTCTTAAATTGAATAAGTTACAGTTGAAAACACTCACAATTTTTCAACAGCTTGCAAAGGCGCCTGAAACATCTAGTCGGAATGAGAACAATGAAGTTCTCCTAACAAATATGCCTAACCCACATGGTAATCATTTCCACTGCGGGGACGCCCTCGTTCTTGCAAAGGATGCAACGGGACTTCGCAACCAATCTGTTTGGAAAGCCTTAGAGCGAAAAGGGCTTGCTCGATCTATGTTTCCTCTCGGGTTAACATTAACCGAAGAAGGAGAAAAATATTTGACAGGGCTCAATGATAAAATTTTGTATCGGGCAGATCATTAGAGGACTCTCTTGTGCGAAAAAATGATGATTTAACGGTACTCGGTGGCGTTTTTATGGCGCACGCGCCTCAATTCTTTACTCTTCCCAAAACAGAAAATAAGCAGACAGTAAATAGAGTTAAAAAGTTAGCCATTGCAAATGGTAAAAGGCTATCGGCGCTCAAACCGGACTTAATCGTTACGGTTTCGAATGATCATGCCAACCAGTTTGCCCTTACATTGTGTACCACCATTTGTCATTCATCGAGGCAAACAAGCAATAGGCTCTTTTGCTGGAAAGCAATTTGAGTATCAAATAGCGAGCAAAGAGGCCACTGAGTTAATTAAGTATCTTTACACTGAAGGTTTTGATGTTTCACACACAACCACAGCCGAGGTTGAATATTCTCTGGGGATACCGATGGAATTTATGGCTGTTGGAGACATTCCGATTCTGCCTCTCTTTGTTAATGCCTATGTACCACCTCAACCAAGGATGGAGCGTTGTTATGCGCTGGGAGAAGCCATGGGTCGAGGGCTCCGGGCACTAGGTTTGCGAGTGCTCGTCATGGTTAGTGGTGGGATGTCCCATTTCCCGGGTACCGAGCGATATGCTGAACCAGATCTAGATTTTGATAAAAAAGTTTTAGGGGAAATGGCTGATGGAAATCTTCGTTATTTATTAGCCCTTGATGAGAAGCGCCTTGATGAAACTGGAAATATAGAACTCCGCTGCTGGGGTGTCGGTGCAGGCTTGTTGGGAGAGAGAAAACCCGACAAGTTATCGCTGGATCCAAGTTGGCATCATAATTACGCAACGCTTGCTTGGTGGTCTAAACCAACGAAAGCAGAGTTTACGCCTCACTACCCGCTTATTTCGCCAGAAAGGCTTGAACTAACAAAAATATTGCATCGGTTAGCGAATGATACTCATGAGCGTGATCTCTACGCGTCTGATCCGAATGCTTACGTCAAAGAACTTGATTTAAAAAAAATTGAAAAAAAAGCGCTTATAGAACTCTCGGATAGAAAATTCGTTGAGTTGGGTGTTCACCCTTTTATGTCATTTATGGCACGCCTCCATATCGAACGAGCTGGAAAACGTTGAGTCTCGCCGAGAGTTTTATGAGAACCTGACAGACGTGAATGTTACTTGATTTTTTTTGTAAAGTGATGATGATTAAATTGGCAAGGCCATAGCTTCGAAAGCGGAGTCGCAATTTATAAGGTCTACACGTTTTAGTCTTATTAAAAATGAATCATTATTCTTTATAAGTCGGTGGTATTGATATCCAGCGAAAACACGCTGGATATCCTGTCGATATTCAGTCATTGTCATTGAGCTGCTAATAAGGAACTCTCCTTTCTTTTCATCGGCTTCTTCTATTACCACATTAGAGATCATATGTGCCGTTCGCGACTGAGGCGACTGGACGTGTATTCTTGGATGCTCAAGTCTTTCAAAACGTGTAGTCATCAGTTGAGCATCGTCATAAAATAGAGAAGCGGCACTAAAAGGATCTTTTTGGTTTGCTGATGCAGGCACCCAATACGCTCCATCTTCTGTGAATAAAGCCTTCCAGTCCCAGAATTTTCTCAGGTCGAGTAAGCGAGCCTCATAGTAAAGAAATAATTCAAAAGGGTTCCTATCGATAGAGGAAATGCCTCCTAAGCTGGGAGAGTCTGGTGTATCAAAAATCGTACCATCCATGTCAGCGATCCATGGTCATATAATTTAGCCAAGCAGAATATTGAGCTCTTACCGCCATCTCATGCATTGCCGACTCTGAGGTGGCGTTATAATGCGGATCCGCCTGCTCTTCCCCGAGACCACGAGAGATATCAATCCAGTCATTTTTCTTTCCTTGGAGTCCTTTTTGGGTCCGTTGGAAAGCCTCCAGGTCGTCAGTTTGAACGAAGGAGGAGGCGGAATGGGTAACATTTAAAAGTCTGATATTGCCAAAATTCATTTCCTCGGGAGCGCCCTTTAATCTTACCGGATAGACGTTTACTTCCGTAAGATTTACCGAAATTGGTTTAATAACCCGGACATGGATATTAAGGCCCATGATGGAGGTATTTGGATAAATAAGGGTATTATGAAATTCAGGTTTAAGAATTTCCTCCATCCTATTTTTACCGACTTTACTGGATAGTGCTTCCTTATATGCGTTCCAGGCGGGACTAGATCTATCCTTATCTTTTAGTTCTGTATTGCTGGTCCAACCATGACCAAATTCAACGACATAAGAGCGCCGACCGCGCCATGCTTCCGCTGTTTTCTGCTTTTTTTGATCTACGACCTGTGCACCGCCTTTGTCACCCTCACGCCTGGAAAACTGTTCACCTTTTTTATTAACTGTTGATGCATGGGAAAATGGCACATGATAGGAGTCCAAGACGTTCTCCACTTGGAGCTTCCAATTTCCGCGAAAGATATAGCGATGAACGCCGGCATCTAGAGAAATTTCTCCATCAGGTGCTCTATCAACGAGGTCGTCAATATTGGCGGTCATCGGACCCAAAAAATCATCAAAAGTTGGTCCATTTTCTGCGAGGCTTGCGAAAATAAAGCCTCGGTAAACGCCCAATCTAGGTGCGACTGATAAACCAAAGTCTTTTTTGTTAAAACCCTCTGCACAGCCCTCGGGCATTGAAACCCCAAGACAAGCACCATCTGTCCCGAAACTCCAACCATGGTATAGGCATGTAAGGCTTTTTGCATTTCCTGTTGTCTCATTGAGCACCTTGGCGCCACGATGAGAGCATCTATTTATGAGTAGCTTTGGGTTTCCATCGCTATGCCGAATGAGGATAACGGGCTGGCGGCCGATTTCTGTAGTAATGAAATCTCCCGTATTGGGGATTTGACTATCATGGCCAACGTAAATCCAAGCTTGTCCAAAAATTCGATCCATTTCCAATTCGAATAGATCTGGATCTGTGTAGACGTCACGATGCACCCTACCCGGTTCTATAAGATCATTGATATTCGAGACACTTCCATCAAACATTGAGTCTTCTCCCATTCACATCCGAAGTCTGCAGTAGTGTTTCCTTTACAGCAAGGCTTCGCCCTTGCGGTGATGCATTTCAGCCATTAATTAGAGGACAAATTTTATAGGAAAACAAACGGAAATGGCTACCTCTTCGGCCTCCTTGGCACGAGATATAAGGGTCACATCAGTTATAAGTGGTGGGCATATGTTCAGCCATTACTATTTCATGGTTTTTGGCCCTATCATGCCTTTGTTAGCGGCAGAACTAAATTTCACCTATACAATGTTAGCTGCAATATTGTCGGCATATAGTTTTGCCAGTTTTGCTGTGCAAACACCTTTTGGATTTTTGGTAGACAAATATGGAGCCCGAGGGCCTCTTATTTTAGGTCTGTTTATTATGGGGGCCTCTATTGCAGGGCTCGGGTTTGCGTCAGAGTTCTGGCATTTCCTGGTGTTGTATTCGATCGCGGGGATGGCTAACTCAGTTTTCCATCCCGCTGATTATGCAATCCTCTCCGCATCGGTAAACAATTCCAGAATGGGACGCGCTTTCGGGGTCCATTTGTTTAGCGGTCATTTTGCCTGGGTTATTTGCCCAGGGACCATGCTTGGCGCGGCAGCCTTATGGGGTTGGCGCGGGGCTTTCGTCTCTGTGGGACTCGTTGGCGTTGCTTATGCGCTCTTTATGCTAACTCAGTGGTCTGCCCTCGAGGATGGAAGGGAAGCAAGAGCAGCGGCTAAAATGAAAAAAAATGAGGAGAACAATAGTAACAAACATGATCCCGAGAGCTTGGTCGAGGGAATAAGACTTTTGCTCACATTTCCGATTGTTATGTGTATGTTGTTTTTCGTTTTTCTAACTTTGGGGTTTACGGGAATCCGAACCTTTTTTGTGGCTGCTATGGAAGTCATGAATGGTATGTCCCTCGCTAATTCCAATGGAGCTCTTACCGGCTTCATCATTGGTAGCACCATTGGCATAACGGCGGGAGGCGTTCTAGCCGATAAAATTGGACCAAAGATTTGGTTGGCAGCGGTAAGTTTAGTGGGTGCTGGAATTTTGATAATTGTTTCAGGGACTGTTCCGATGACCACTGTGATGCTGTTTACAATTATGACTCTTGCGGGAACTTTTTTGGGTCTATTATTGCCAAGCAGAGACCTGCTTGTTCGTCAGGTCACACCTGATGGATCTATGGGTAAAGTTATGGGTTTTTTATCTACGGGTATGATGGGAGCTGCCGCTGTTGCTCCATTGATTTTTGGTTATTTTCTTGATCTCGGTCAGCCAATCTGGGTTTTTTGGATTAGTGGAATATTTGTAGCCTTTTGCCTTGTTTACCTTCGTTTCGACGGCGCAAAGGTCGTCATGAGTGAAAAAGTAATGTTAATCTAGAAATTTTTATGAGAATAAAGAAACAACCGGGAGTGCAATATTACTCAAAATTCTAACTCGCCCAAAGAGATCGCAAGCTCAAACAATTTAGAGTTCTTTTATGACCTCGAACCGGAAATAGAGAACTTTGCCGATGCTTTTCTGGAAGGACTGTCCAAAGAAAACAAAACCCTTCCCTGTAAGTTTTTTTACGACAAACGCGGCTCCGAACTTTTTGATCAAATTTGTCAATTGGAAGAGTATTATGTGACCAGGGTTGAGCTCGAGATCATGGCCTCTTATGCCCGATCGATGCTAAATTCTTATGAACAAGCAATACATCTTATTGAATTCGGAAGCGGCTCCAGTCAGAAAGTTCGGCACCTTTTTGATAAAAACAAAAATATTGTTGCTTATACCGCTATAGATATTTCTCGTGAACATTTAATTGAGTCATGCGCTCAGTTGTCTCGGGAATACGGCGATATTCCAGTATCGGCAATTTGTGCGGACTACACAAAAGAATTTAATTTGCCTGAGCTTCCGTCTCCCACTGCGCGCAGAGTTGGTTACTTTCCTGGCTCTTCAATTGGTAATTTTTCAAGAGAGGAAGCAGGCGAATTTCTCAAACGGGCTGGAAAGTTATTGGGACCAAATAGTCAGATGCTGATTGGCATCGATCTAAAAAAAGACAAAGAAATACTTGAGGCCGCCTATGATGACTCCCAGGGAGTGACTGCTAAGTTTAATCTGAATATTTTGCATCGAGCAGCTAAAGAATTAGATGTTCCAATCGACCCAGAAAAATTTCGGCATATAGCTGTTTATAATCAGAACATCGGTCGGATTGAGATGTATTTGCTTAGTGCTGAAGAACAGTCTCTCGTTTGTCTGGGTAAAACGATAAGGTTTGAGGCAAAAGAAAAAATTCATACAGAAAATTCTTATAAGTATTCAATCGAGGAGGTGCATGCTCTCGCGTCCGATGGCGGGTATTCGGTAGAGGGAAGTTGGATTGATAAAAATTCTTTTTTTGGTGTTCATCTTTTATCTTTAAATGAGTGATTAAGTGCGGGTTCAAATCTTTGCCGATACAATCTGCCCCTGGTGCTTTATAGGAAAACGGAGATTTGAACGGGCGCTCAAAAAGAGAGGATTAGAAGAGGTAGATATTTCTTGGGAACCCTACCAACTTAATCCCGATATGCCGCCAAATGGTATCTCTCGAGATAATTATATGGCGCTGAAATTCGGAAGCGTAGAGAGGGTTAAGAGAATAGAGCAGCGTCTTACTGACTTGGGAATTGAGGAGGATATTCGCTTCAATTTTGAAGAAATTTCTTCGACACCCAACACCTGGATGTCACATAAACTCATACAACAGGCTTCAGGATCTGGTGTGCAATCTCAGGTCGTCGAGCTAATCTACCAAGCTTACTTTTTGCTTGGAAAAAACATTGGTAACCCAAAGACCCTTCTAGATATCGGAACTAAAGCCGGGCTAGAAATGTCAAAAATGGAGTTTTTGTCAAATCATGAGACAAAAAACGAAAGACTGAACCAGGCTGACAGCGAACTTAATCAATCTAATATTTCTGGCATTCCTTGGTTTGTTATCAATGATAGTTACGCGATCTCTGGTGCCCAATTACCCGAGGTTTTTGTTCAAATTTTTGATTTGGTTCGACAAGATGAGTTATCTGAGCAGTTGGTACCAGAATAAAGAGCGCCAAACCAAGGAATACCCCTAAAAAATGCCGAACACCGCTTTAGATCTAGAAAACGGAAAAAAGCTTTTCCTCTTAGGTTTGGATGAAATGCAAAAGGGAAGGTTTCCGGAATCTGAGGTTGCATTTTTAGATTCTCTTCAATTTGTGCCTGGGAGAGTTTCTACGCTTACTAATTTGTCAGCGGTTCGGATAAAGTTGCAGAAATATGAACTTGCAATTGAGGCGGCCGATCAAGCAATAGACCTTGAGAAAGATAATCCCGAGGCTTGGTCTAACCGAGGTACTGCATTTTTTCATTTAAACCTTAGGTCTGAGGCATTAGCGAGTCTGGATAAAGCGATCAAGTTAAACTGTGATTACCCGGAGGGATATTATAATCGCGGTAAAATACTTAACGAGCTGGATCAATTGGATCTTGCCGTATGGAATTTTGATAGAGCTATAGAACTAAGACCCGATTATCCAGAGGCTTATAGTTGTCGAGGAATTGCTCTCAGATATTTAGGAGCTGATACTAAAGCCGAAGAGAGCTATCGAAGAGCGATTGAATTGGATCCCCGCTATCCTGACGGACATAATAACTTTGGACATTTTCTTCTAGCTCAAAATCGATTTTCAGAAGGTTGGATTGAATATGAATATAGGGGAATGACAACAAGTCCCCTAAATCTTGTTCAAATTCCTAAGGACCAGGTTTGGGGTGGACACCTTCGCAAAGGCCAAAAACTTTTAATTCATGCAGAACAAGGAATTGGAGACGAAATTATATTCGGCTCCCTTCTCGATTACTTTGAACGACAGTTTTTGGACGGGGATATTTTCGTAACCGCTGATAAACGGCTAATCCCCATTTATAAGAGGAGTTTTAAAAGAGTTAAATTTTTAGACAAAGAGATGCCAGTTAGGGCGGAAAATTATGATTTTCAGTTAAATATCGGCTCACTCGGGCGGTTTTTTTTGAAAGAAAAAAATGATTTTACAAAGAATAATTATCCCTTTCTCAAGCATAATGAAATTTTGACAAAAAAACTGAGAGAGAGAGTTGCTGGCGATGGTAGGCTCGTTTGTGGCTTGGCATGGAAAAGTATTCGAGCTGATGATTATTTAGGAGAGAAAAAATCTATTACTTTTGATGCAATGCTGCCATTTCTCTCGAGTCCGGATTTAAAATTTGTAAATTTACAATATGGGGATATGTCTGCTGAAATATCTAAACTTAGAGAACAACACGGCATAGAAATCCATCAATTTTCTGATATCGATAATTTTCACGATATCGACTCTTTGCTCTCTCTTATTGCGGCATGCGATTTTATCGTAACTGTAACAAATGTTACGGCTCATTTAGCAGGTGGCATCGGTCAAAAAACTTTTCAGCTATGTCCCCGGGGTAGAGGAAAGGTTTGGTATTGGGAAAATATCGACGATTATCATAACAGCCTGTGGTACCCCTCGGTAAAGATTCTCGAGCAGAGTAAAGCGGGAGATTGGACAGAAACCATTAATGGATTGAGTTCTGAATTAGAAATCATTCGAACGCAGGGTAATCAATGATTCAGCAGGATATTGATTGTATCAAAACCTAGTTGCTCATTCGCTTTTGACGAAAGCTATCCTCTTTCTAAAGTATCAAGATTTCATCTCGGCAAGGGTTTTAGCGATTGATCGCGCGCCCTTTGCTCGTGTTGTGTTATTAGACCATTCTCTTTTTACAACAAGCTGCTGGTCTGATCTTAAGCTGATATTGTTGGGATCTTGCTGGATAAAGCCAATGAGCCGTTCTAACGGTTCAAAGCGATCTTGATAAAATTTAATAAGAGCCCCTTTGGGACCAGCATCTAATTTTTCAATCCCAGCCTTTTTACAAAGCTGTTTGATCGCAATGACTTCTAATAGGCTTTCCACTTCATTTGGAAGGGGGCCAAAACGATCAATTAATTCTGCATTAAAAGAATCAATATCTCTTGGTGTCTCAAGGGCTGAAGCGCGTCGGTATATCGATAAGCGTGCGCTAAGGTCGGTGATATATTTTTCGGGGATTAGCACTGTTGCGCCAATTGATATACTTGGGCTCCACGTGTCACTGGTAAGAGGATCCTGATCTTCTCCTGAACGTGCCGCTGCTACAGCTTCCTCGAGCATTTGTTGATAGAGTTCTACCCCCACCTCCTTGATATGACCTGACTGCTCGTCGCCCAATAAGTTGCCTGCTCCCCGAATATCTAAATCGTGACTTGCAAGGCTGAAACCTGCACCGAGCGAGTCTAAAGATTGCATGACTTCTAGCCTCTTTTGGGCATTTTCGGTCAGGGGCTCTTTGCTCGGTATAGTCAGATAACAATAGGCTCTTACTTTTGAACGACCTATACGACCCCTTAATTGATACAATTGTGCCAGACCGAACCTATCAGCTCGGTGTATAATTAAGGTATTGGCATTAGGGATATCTAAACCAGATTCTACGATTTGCGTTGACAGAAGTAGGTCAATCTCGCCGTCATAAAATGAATTCATGACTTCTTCTAATTCAGCAACTGGCATTTGTCCGTGAGCGACCCTTATTTTAACATCTGGAACGAGTTCGCCGAGCTGTTTTTTTATCGTGTTTAAATCAGCAATTCTGGGGCACACGTAAAATATTTGGCCGCCGCGAAATCTTTCTCGCATTATCGCCTCTTTCAGAATAACTGGATCTTGCGGCATCACGAATGTTCTAACAGCCAGTCTATCGACGGGCGGTGTGGCTATAATCGACATATCTTTTACGCCAGATAGAGCCATTTGAAGGGTCCGAGGAATAGGTGTTGCAGACAAAGTCAACACGTGAACATTTTCCTGTAGCTGCTTAAGCCGCTCTTTATGGTTAACGCCGAAATGTTGTTCCTCATCTACGATCATCAGTGCGAGGTCGTTGAATTCAATGCCTTTGCCCAATAAGGCATGTGTCCCGATTACAATATCAATGTTTCCTGCAGCGATAGCCTCCTTTATATCATTAGCCTCTTTTGTTGTTACCAATCTGGATAGCTGTTTTATATTAATGGGATAATCCCTTAATCGTTCAGTAAACGATTGATAATGCTGACGAGACAATAAAGTTGTTGGGGCAATTAATGCTACTTGCCCCCCAGCCATTACTGCCGAAAAAGCCGCCCTTAGAGCCACTTCTGTTTTTCCAAACCCAACATCGCCGCAAATTAAACGATCCATCGGTCTACCCGATTGCAGGTCCGCTATTGTTTCGGAGATTGCATTAAGTTGATCGTCTGTCTCATTGAAGGGAAACTTCGCACAAAATTCTTGAAATACTTGATCTGAAACATTTAATTTTCGGCCTTCTCTAAGCGTTCTAGCAGCCGCGGTTTTAATCAATTGATCGGCTATTTCACGAAGTCTTTCTTTTAATTTAGATTTTCTTGCTTGCCATGCGGCTCCCCCGAGCTTGTCGAGTACAACCGCACTATCGGAAGATCCAAAACGAGAGAGTAATTCTATATTTTCCACAGGTACGAAGAGACGGTCGCCTCCTTGGTAACTAACCTTTAGACAATCATGGGGGGCTCCTGCAGCGAGAATTTTTTCTAAACCCTCATATCTCCCTAGACCATGCTCGATATGCACTACGATGTCTCCCTCCGATAGCTCGGAGATATCCGCTAAGAAGGCATCACCTCGGCTTTTCTTTGGTCGTTGGCGGATTAACCGATCACCAAGAATGTCTTGTTCGGTCAATATCGCTAGATTTTTTGTCGAAAAACCCTCTGAAAGCCCCAGTGTGATGAAGGCTACGTGTTCCTTTTGAGATGAAATAGCTTCTTGCCAGCTATTCGCAATGAATTGAGCTTTTAGGCCGTGATCCAAAAATAAAGAGCTAATCCGGTTTGTAGAGCCACTTGAGTAACATGAAATGATGACGCGGCTGCCCTTGGCTATAAATTGATCTATTGATGTTTTGGCTTCATCAAAATTATTACCTGATGGACCATTATTGTCTGAGTCCTTCTGAACACGACCAAATCTTATCATACGTCGAGCGCCAATATCATAATTATGAGCACTCAAATCACTTGGGGATGAGAACGGAGAGAGGTGAATAGACACTTTGTCCTCGAGGATGTGGTCTATTTCTTTTTCAGTAAGATATAAATCCCCTGGCGGTATTGGGCGATAAGGTAAAGAATCCTTGAGAGCCTTTTTTGAAGCAGGTCCATCAAAGAAGCTTTTTCTTGCGTTATAAAAATCATCAATCGCTTCAAGGCGTGCTTTAACTCCCGCATTAAATTGGTTGCCAAGGACTAGAATTGGTTCCGGAATAAAATCAGTGATCTTTTGCATTCCATCACAAAACAAGGGGAGCCAGTGCTCTGCACCAGCTATTCGTCGTCCCGCTGAAATCGACTCATAAAGGGGATCATCAGATACGTTTCCGAATAATGAGCGGTAACCGGTTCGAAACCTTGAGATGCTTGACTGATCAAGAAAAAGTTCGCTTACAGGGGTTAGGACCACGTGGTCTTTGGTTTCTATACTTTGTTGAGTAAGGGCATCAAATCCTCGGATTTCTTCTATTTCATCGCCAAAAAGATCAAATCTGACGGGGTTATCTGAGTTGGCGGGAAAAATATCAATAATTCCGCCTCTGAATGCATATTCCCCGGCCTCTCTGACCGTGCCGGTGCGATTAAAACCATTTGTCTCGAGGAATTTGGATAGGGTCTCCACACTAATTTCAGAGCCCGTGGAGATTTTTAAAGAATTTTTATAAAAAAGTTCTCTATTCGGCACTCTTTGTAAAAAGGCATTGTTACTTGTTACCAAAACTGTTGGTTCTGTGACCTTTGCCATGCTCAGCGTAGATAGCGCAGCGACCCTCTTTCCAAGGATATCGGACCGGGGAGAAACCCTATCGTATGGAACGCAATCCCAAGCGGGCAAAGTCAAAATATTTATCCCAGGAGAAAAATATGAAATTGCCTCTACTGCCTCTGATATCGCGGCGTCATCAAGTGTAACGAATACGACAATTGCTTCTGGATTCTTTTCGGCAAGCTCTAGGGCAATTAGAGGTTCCATGCTCTTAGGCACACCTCCAAGAGAGGACTGACCTTTACGAAGGGTTTTTAATTTCTTTTAAAAACAATTTCTTATCGATTATTCTTATATTGCATTATTAGGGACCAAAGCTCTGTTTGGTAAGCTCTCGGAGGGGTGTCTTGTCCATTTATCCACAGCATAAGGTCGGGGTCACTTACGGAGAGTAATTGCTCAAAACTATTTAAGAGCTCCTCTGACAAATTGGCCAAATGTTTTTGGGCGAACCCACCTATGATTAGATCTGCTTCTTTAGTACCTCTATGGGTGCTCTGATAAAGTAGTCGCTTGCGACGTTTTAGTTGGGATTCACTAATCATTGCCAGTCCTCAAATGAGAGTTAGGATATAGGGTAAAAGAGAGAAGTTGGTAAGGCGTGATATAGACTAAATGCGACCGCAGATTCTTTTTCCACTATTTGCTGACGTTTCTAGGCTATCAGGGATTGGGCCTAAGCTTGGGAGCATTTTGAGACGATTTTTAGGTCCAAGTATCGTAGACCTTCTCTGGCATCTTCCAAACGGTGTGATTGATCGCCGGCATTCGCCTAAGATTGCGGAGGCTGGGGATCGATCAATATGCACGTTAACTGTGCTCGTTGAGAAACATAAGCCGAGTAGAGTCCGCCAGCAGCCTTATCGAGTAATATGCTCGGATGCCACGGGTGAGTTGGAACTGGTATTCTTCCATGCAAGGTCGGAATATTTAGTTGGTCTTCTTCCAGAGGGTGAAACAAGAGTAATAAGCGGAAAAGTCGAATATTTTCACGGTAAAAAGCAGATTTCTCATCCAGATCACATCGTAAAAGAAGATGATGCTGAGTCTATTCGTCGGGTAGAACCAACCTACCCTCTAACAGCAGGATTAACTTCAAAGCCATTAAATAAGGCGATAGGAGGCGCGTTGCGTCTCATTCCTGAGCTCGAAGAATGGCAAGATATTTCTTGGTTAAGAAAAAACAATTGGCCGTCTTGGCGTCAATCTCTTATGACGGTTCATAATCCAGAGTCAGAGAAAGATAATGACCCGCAATCCCCGGCCAGGGCTCGCCTGGCCTATGACGAGTTTTTGGCAGATCAGCTCGCACTTGCTTTAGTAAGAAAATCTCAACGATCTATTCCGGGAAGAGCATTTCATGGAGATGGCGCTCTAATCGACAGAGCTTCCGCCGGCCTCCCTTTCTCCCTGACGAATTCACAAAATCAGGCGATTAAAGAAATTTTTACTGATATGGAAGCGCCGCATAAAATGATGCGGCTTTTGCAAGGAGATGTTGGAAGCGGCAAGACGATTGTCGCATTTCTTGCCATGCTAAAGGCGCTTGAAAGTGGTGCGCAGGCAGCGTTTATGGCCCCCACCGAGGTTTTGGCACGTCAACATATGAAAACGATAGAACCTCTTGCAGGAGATATTGGCATTAGGGTGGCCTTATTAACTGGGCGAGATAAGGGTAAGGCTCGTGATGAAATTTTAGCCGGTTTGAAAAATAGTAAAATTAAGATTCTGATTGGAACGCATGCTTTGTTTCAAGAAGATGTCGTTTTTGATGACCTTGGCCTTTCGGTTATCGATGAGCAACATCGATTTGGTGTTCATCAGAGATTGCTCCTTGGCGCAAAAGGGAAAACACCCGTAGACATGCTAGTGATGACTGCGACACCCATTCCGCGTTCTTTGATGATGAGTTGCTACAGCGATTTAGATTCTTCTAGATTGACTGAAAAGCCTGCTGGCCGAAAGCCGATTGAAACTCGGGTTTTACCGGTGGAACGCTTAGATCATATCATAAGTCGACTCAGAGTTGCGATGAATTCGGGTTCCCGAGTTTTCTGGGTCTGTCCACTTGTCGATGAGAGCGAAGCTTTGGATTTAGCCGCAGCAACTGATCGTCAAAAAATGTTGGATAGCCATTTTCCGGGAAAAACAGCGCTTCTTCATGGTCAGATGAAGCCGAAAGAAAAAGACCTCGCTATGACAAAATTTGCTGAGGGCCAGGTCGATTTGATGGTTTCGACAACGGTAATTGAAGTCGGCGTCGACGTTCCGGAGGCAACCATAATGGTTATTGAGCATGCCGAGCGGTTTGGTCTTGCGCAACTTCATCAGTTAAGAGGTCGAGTGGGACGCGGTGAGAAAACATCCTCCTGCCTCTTGCTTTACGCATCACCTCTAAGTCAAACAGCTCGCTCCCGGCTTGAAATTTTAAGAAATACTGACGATGGTTTTGTCATTGCAGAGGAGGATCTGCGGTTGAGGGGCGCCGGTGAAATTTTAGGGACAAAACAGAGTGGACTTCCGCAATATCGGGTCGCACAGCTGATGGAACATAGAGATTTGCTTGAGTCTGCTAGAGACGATTGCAAGCTAATTATGGAGAAAGATCCTCAACTGAAGAGTAAGAGAGGGGAGGCTCTACGAGCCTTATTATATCTTTTTGAAAAAGATGCTGTAATACAAACTCTTCAGTCAGGTTAGGTGCTAAGCGATTGGAATAGTTTGTTGATCTCCATCAGCTTTTGCAACCTTCTTCTCGCCTTTTTCACTTGGCGAGCGCTTATCCGGCGGCGTCACAATTCCGCCAGATACCACCATTTTTATCCCTTCCTCTACTGACATAGATAGCGTAACCAATTCCCTCCGGGGTATAAAAAGTAAGTATCCGGAGGTCGGATTAGGCGTGGTAGGTAAAAAAACATTTACAACTTCATCTTTAGTTATGTCTTGAACCTCACCTTGAGTTTGTCCGGTAATGAAACCCATAGCCCACGATCCTCTGCGGGGATATTCAAATAAAACCACCTCTCTGAAAGCGTTTGACTGATTAGAAAGAACAGTTTCAAAAATTTGTTTAATGGCACTGTGTATGCTCCTTATAACAGGCATACGGGATAGGATTTTTTCGCTCGTTCGAAACCAAAAACGCCCAATTATTCCAGCAGTGAGCGCGCCAATAATGGTAAGAGCTATACAAACGATAATTAGTCCGATCCCTGGGATGTAAACGGGAAGATAAGTCTCTGGGTTATAAACAGTTGGAAGTAGAGAGGTGACCTTTGAGTCAACCCATTTAATAAATATCCATGAGACGTAAAATGTAATTCCGAGGGGTGCGGTAACAAGCACACCTGCAAAAAAATAGGCTTTAAGACGTCCCCGGAACGTAACCAGAGGGGTCTTGCTCTCAGAAGATAAATTGTCTTTTGTCTGTTGTTCGATCTTGTTCATGTGGATGTCTGACCATCATTTAAATGTTTAAAAAATTTTTAGCCGAGTCCCAAAGGCTTTAATCGCTTATGGGTTATTGGTTGTTTGTTACAAAAGTAGTATTCCTGGGAACTCCTGTCCCTACGGTATTCTAGCGAAATGTATTAGTCATGAAAATTTACGAAGATATTTGGTTTGAGGATTTTACAATTGGACGCGTTTTTCGAACAAAATCAAGGAAGATCTCTGCAAAGGAAATTATCGCATTCGGGAAGGACTTCGCACCCCTCCCCTATCATACCGATCCCGACGAAGCGAAAAATTATATGTTTGGTGAACTTGTAGCAGCAGGCTTTCATACGTGTTCAATTTCGTTTGGACTATTTATAGAGAGTGGTATTTTTGACGCCTGCGCCATGGGTTCTCCCGGTTTTAACAAATTACGTTGGAAGAAACCCGTGAAACCCGGAGATGAACTCTCTGTAGCGGCCTCAGTCACGGACGTTTCTCCTGCCAGAGACAAAAATGATAAAAACCTAATTTCTCTTTTATTCCAAACGCATAACCAAAATAATGAAGTTGTTTTGGAGATGGAGACACGACACTTTGTTCGCTCAAGGCCGAAGATATAAAAATTTAATTGGCTGCCGCTAAACCGATTAAATAAATATTTTTTACTACCAAATTAGACAGTAATGGGTTTAAGCTATGCAAACACCGCCGCAGGGGGGAGGTGGTGGTGAGGTGGTCAGCTATAAAGCGCGTTTTTCTAGAGAGCCTGCAATATGTCTGTGGGGGTGTTGGGTCTCTGTCAAAATGCGAAGCCACCTCACCGCTTATTTTGATGTTTCTCCTTCTGATCCAGGAAGATACCTCCAACTGAGTTAACAGGCTTCTAGTGACCTTTTCAAAAGAATGCCCCAGAGAACTTTGCTCCGGGGCAAGTCAGGGAGGTACTGCGTACCCTTAGGGAAATTGGGGGGGCAAAGGGTACATTATCAATGTACTACAGTTATTGATTCTTTTTTGAATAATAACGAATGAATAAATATTGACAGGATTAAGGCCGTTTCTCGCCAGTTCTCTGTGAACTATATAATTTTAAAATTCACCAGTTTTATGTGTATTTATTTCAAAGAGATTTATTAAAGGTTTTTTTAAACGATTATTGTGGATGAAAAAATTTTTATAGAAATCGGTTTAAGCACCATTTTAGCTTAGACCTGCATTGGTTGAGCTTTGTCTGTAAAATCGGGCTTTTTTGATATCGAGCAAAGGTGTTCCATCCAAACAATCTAACCCTATGACTTTAAGCCCGGACGCTTGCGTATCTAAAACCTCTACAACCGCCGCAGCTATAGGATTTGGACGCGGAGGCGTTCGAGTGGAAAAAACTCCGATAGGCTTAGGCCTTCCTCCTGGTCGTTTTGGGAGCTGTACCATGTCTCTTTTGGCTAAATGGAGCCAATAAAGAATGAGCAACTGGTCTCCGACGTTAATACCAACAATTCCCTTGGAGAACTCAGGACATAAACTTATTTGACAGGGTTGTAATTCATTCTGATTGTGTCTCGATGGACACTGATCCATGCTTTTATAGGGTGTCTGAATATTTCCAATGACTTTGCATTCAACGGTATCACCGCAGACCTCAGCCGGAATTTCGGGAATGTAGATCGTGTATGAGTCTGTGTCACCGGTCATTGGTTCTTACTGTCCTTTTTTATCAGTGATCGTCGCAAGACCTTGCCGACCGCACTTTTGGGCAAAACATCTAAAAATTCAATCATATGAGGCACTTTGTAGGGAGCTATGCTAGCTCTGAGGTCGTCCTTTAGTTCATTTACAAACTTATCATTACCTACGATACCATTGCGTAAGACGAGAATGGCCCTAATTTTATTTCCTATTTCTTTGTCTGGATGCGGAACAATGCATGCCTCTGCAATCGAACTATTTTTTCGAAGCACTTCTTCGATTTCAATAGGTGAAATAAATATACCTCTGCTTTTAAAGCAATCATCGGATCGACCAGCGATCCAGATATATCCATCTTCGTCTTTTCTCGCGAGATCTCCAGTGTGATACCATCCGTCATGCAGAACTTCTTCTGTTTTTTCTTCATCTTTGTGGTAGCCCAGAAAAAATCCGGGGTTATCCGCACCGATTAAAAGATGTCCAATTTCTCCAACAGGAACTTCCTCGTAGTTTTCGTCTAAAACTTCAACTCTTGTTCCGGGGAGAGGTTTTCCAACAGAACCAGGTTTTACGGGTAAGTGAGGGCTTTGACCGAACACAAGTTGTAATTCTGAAACCCCATAATGTTCCCAAATTGGACAACCAACCCTCTGAATCCACTCATTATAAGTAGCTGCTTCGAGTGCTTCACCCGTTGCATTGCAGCCTCGAAGGCTCCTCAGATCATATTGATTTTCGACGCCTTCCATTGAGAGAATACGTCTATAAACTGTCGCAACCGAGTAGAGCAGAGTAACCTTAAATTTTTCGATTGCAGCTAGTATGTTGTTTGGATTTGGTCTCTCTTTGAGAATGGCGGCGGTAATTCCGTTCCTCAGAGCAAAACAAACATTGTGTCCTAGAGCGCTGATAAAACTCCATTCTCCGGTCGCCAACACGACATCACCTTCCTTTGGTGGAATCCGCAGTCGATTTGTATCGCCCTGCGCGATAATCCACCGATGCGCATGAATTATTCCTTTTGGTCTGCCCGTCGTTCCTGATGTGTAGACCATAAAAGCTGGAACATCTGACCGAACTTGGAGCGGCGCTAAAATATTTCCAATATTATCAGCCAAGGCCTGCTCAAAGCTTATCTCATCAGGCCAAGCGCCGTTCGAAACAATGAGTCCTTTGGGGATTTTTCCTCTTAAGTCTCTGAGTGGGGCGGCAACGTCATTTGAAGATACGGCGGCCACGGCCCCTGAATGTTCCAAAACATACTCAACTTCGTTAAGGCTCAATAGTGAATTTTGCAGTACTGGTTGAGCGCCAATTCGGATGGTCCCGAAAAAAGCGAAAACACATTCTAGGCTATTTCTAAGTCTGATGAGAACTTTTTCACCAGGTTTAATCCTCATGTCTAAAAGGATACGAGAAAATGCACACACCCCTTGTAGTAATTCTGAGTAAGAGATTTTCCCGCCGTCATAGACGAATGCAATTTTACCTCCGAGCCCTGAATTTATCTGTCTGTCAATGGCCTCCCAACTAAGATTAGTCTCTTCAGGTATCTCTCGATACCCAGGCCAGATTGGAAATTTCTCTGCATTCATGATTTGAAAGGATCTTGATCGTAATAGGGGCCGCTAAACTCTGGTTTCCGTTTAGAGAGAAATGCTCGTATTCCTTCCTGGCAATCCTTTGTTCTTGTAATTTCTTTAATCCCCTCAAGCTCTCTCGACCATCCTTCCTCGGTTCGGTTTTGGTTCCAATAATATTTGACGAGTGCCTTGGCATGGCGAACTGATAGATACGGATTATTGGCTATTTCTCCCGCGAGCTTGAGGGTTTCTTCCATAAGGTTTTCATGAGGAACAACTTTATCGACAAGGCCTATTTTTTCGGCCTCAGAAGCTTCAATAATTCGACCGGTTAGGATCATTTCCATTGCACGGCCCACGCCAACTAGCTTTGGAAGATTTCTTGCCCCACCAGACTCAGGAAGAAAGCCGGCTGGAACAGCTACTTCTCCGAGCTTCGCTCGCTCTGAGGCGTAACGAATATCACATAATGTGCACATCTCGAGACCAATCCCTACTGCAGGACCGTTTATCGCGGCGATCACAACTGGAGGGAGATCTTCTAACTTTCTAAATGCTCGTTGGAGCACCTCGTGTCTCAAATCATTGAAGAAGTAACCCGCGAGCTCTTTATATGGACCAAAGTTTCCTAGATCAAAATCTTCATCCCCGCTCCTACGGGACCGGCTTCTGATTTTAAATCGCCGCCAGCTGAAAACCCCCTTCCCTCGCCCGTTAGAATTACCACCCGAATATGCGAATTATGACGAATTTCATCGCAAAGAATATCCAGTTCGACCCTCATGCGGACATCCACCGCATTTAGGTTTTCTGGCCTATTCATCGTAATAATGCCGATAGTTTTATCTTCAGGTTTTAGAGGGTTGCCAATAATGTTCCACTTCAGAGCTTTGTATTCCATTTCTTATTCCTCTCAGGTCCCAACGCTTATTGGATTGATTAATCTTCTTAGGCAGGCAATGACACTCAGAGCCGTAATTTTCCCCGTGCCTGGATTTTCCTCTGTTTGAACATTTTCGATAGTCATTTCAAATCGGGCGCTATCTGCGTCAACTTTTATTGTGTGTGTATTACGGGTCAATTGCGGGTCCGCCCAAATCTCTAACTTAGTTTGGTCAGCCCCTATCCCAGCTAGACCAAGTGCGGCTGCCACATTTACATTTGCTGGGAAACCGATTGCGCCTTGAGCCGCAGTGCCATCAAAGACTTTTTTTGCAGCATTTAGACCGTCTACAGAGATCTTGTTTTCGATCAGATGAGGAGCCCCCTTTAGGGCGTTGGGAGGCTTTCGTGTTACCATCCGGATCTCATTTATTTGTCCCTCGGCAGCGGCGCGAACAGCATCAAGGCCAAGGAGTGCCCCAGTTGCTAAAACAATCTTGCCATTATTTTTTTTAGCAATTTCAACGACGTCGGGGTTTGCAAGAATACCGGCTCCACTCACTGTAACGAAGAGGCGGCCCCTCGTTAAAGCAGGTATGGCAAAGTCCATGAAGGCAGCTTTAGGAACGCACTCCACCACGACGTCGGATGCTTCAGCCAGCTCGTCTGGGCTCAAAACTGGCACCTCGTGTGTAAGAAATGTCATGGAGCGTTTAGCCTTTTCAGCGTCTCGAACGGATATGCCTACAAGGGTCATTCCATCAAGCTCTCTTTCTACAGCCTTGGCTACAACTTTTCCGATGGCGCCGAAACCAGCAATCCCAATCTTCAAAATACAATCTCCTCTTTCTCACAATGATTGATCAGAGTTACCGTGACATTTTTTTGAGTCAACCAACGTTTCCCCTAAGGTTAACCGATCTTCGTTGGGAACTGGCCAGACTCAAGCAAAATGATAATATCTTAGAACAATATTTATTGGTTAGTAGGACTAGAACATGCAGTCTGTAACGGCTATCTCGAGTTCGGATACAAAGGTAATAAGTCTTATTGGACTGGCTCATTTTTTTAGCCACTTCTATCAGCTAACTTTGCCGGCACTTTTTCCACTGATGCTTAAGGTGGAGGGGTTAAACTGGGCAGAATTGGGAACGTTGTCAGCTACATTATTTGTCGCGTCTGGCATTTCACAAACACCTTCTGGGTTTCTTGTCGATAAAATTGGGGCGCGTCCGATGCTAATTGGAGGCATTTTCCTCATGTCTCTAGCTATGATGGGTTTTTGGTGGGCAGATAGTTACCCTCTAATGCTATTGCTTGCTTTTATCGCAGGTATCGGAAATTCAGTGTTTCACCCTGCAGATTTTAGCATTCTGAACGGAAGTGTTGACTCATCGAGGATGGGCAGAGCATTCAGCGTGCATCATTTTGGGGGCTATATTGGATACGCTTCTGCCCCGTTCTTGATGTTGGCACTTGGAACGGAGATTGGCTGGCGTGAGAGTGTCTTGTTGGTCGGTTCTTTGGGCTTGGCGGTAACCATTTTATTATGGGTTAATCGGCCTTGTTTGCGCGATTGTGGTATTGATAAAGGGATTAGACCAGAGCCGATCAAAAATGAGATTAAGGCTCTAGCCCGTCCTAGTTTTGTTATGGCCTTTTTATTTTTTGCGTTTATGGCAATGGGTTCAGTTGGACTGATGACCTTAGGAGCCGGCGCGCTCATTCAACTAATAGATATTTCATCTAAGCTCGCAAATGGGGCAATTTCACTTCAGTTGACGGGCACAATCGCTGGAGTCCTGGTGGGCGGTTTTATAGCAGATCGAATAACACGCCATGATTACATGACGGCGTTGGTTGTACTAATCGGTGCTCTGCTCTTGCAGTTGTTTCCAGCCTTCAAGCTGGCGGATCCTTATGTCTTTATTCCGATACTTGTTATTTATGGCTTGCTCTACGGGATAGCCGGGCCAATGAGGGATATGGTTATAAGATCGATAACGCCTGCTGGAGCGGCTGGGAAAGTATTCGGCTTCACATATTCTGGGATGGATGTGGGATCGGCGATTTCTGGCGTGATATTCGGTTATTTGCTTCAGAAACAACTCCCTGAATTTGTTTTTATAGGAGTTGGGCTAGTGATGTTAATCGGCGTTGTTATTGTTTTAGCAGCGCGGTCTATGGCGATAAAAGAGCGTCAAAAAGGTAGCTAGAATGCCCACGGATTTGATTTCACGGAGGGATTTCCAGGTCATCAGTATTATTGGGGTGGTTCATCTCCTAAGCCACGCCTATCAATTTACTCTAGCACCACTTTTTCCGGTAATGGCTCTGGAGCCCAATATGGGCGGCCTGGGATTAAGCTATTCGGAACTTGGTCTTCTAGCCTCACTGTTTTTTGCGAGCTCTGGTCTTTGTCAAACCCCTGCAGGGTTTGTGGTCGATAAAATAGGACCCCGACCGGTTTTAATAGTTGGCTTAGGCCTATTATCTGCGGCGGTATTTTTGTACAGCGTTGCGCCAAGCTATGGGAGCTTAATTGCGTTATCGATACTTGCGGGTATTGGTAATAGTGTTTTTCATCCTGCTGATTATAGTTTGATAAATGGCGCGGTTTCAGAGAGCCGTCTGGGGCGAGCATATAGTGTTCATAGCATAGGTGGTTATATTGGGTTTGCAGTTGCTCCTGCGATGCTACCGCTCATTGAGAATTTGATGGGTTGGCGAGGAGCCGTCGCTGTCGCAGGTGTTATTGGGATTATCGTCACAATTTTCTTGGTCTTTTGGAGGCCCGACCTTCGGTTAGGAGGGACCTCAAATCCCAAAACTAAAAATGGAGAGAACCAATCTGTTCGCTCTGGGATTATGATTTTACTGCAACCAACAATTCTTCTGGGCTTTCTTTTTTTCTTTATTTTAGCAATGGGGCTAATCGGTTTTAAAACTATGGGACCAACTGCCTTGCATGAAGGTTGGCAGCTTTCCATAGCTTTTTCTGGAAATGCAATCGCCTCGTTCAGTGTCGCGGCAGTAATCGGGATCGCGATTGGAGGAGTCTGGGCGGATAAATCAAAAAATCATCATCGCAATGCCACCTGGACCTTTATAATCTCCGGTGCGCTGATAGTTATGATACCATGGTTGCCAGTCAATCCAACAATGTTAATCGGGCTTTTAGTTGTTTCAGGCTGCAGTTTTGGAATGGCGCTTCCAAATCGCGACCTCTTCATTCGATCTCTTACACCAAAAGGTGCTACCGGCAGGGTCTTTGGTTTTGTCTATTGTGGTTTAGACGTCGGGGCATCCCTAACCCCGTTTTTGTTTGGGGTTTTGATGGATTTAGGAAAGCCAGAAATGGTTGTGATTGTGGCCGGTTGTTTGATGTTTTTAGCAGCCGGAATAATATCGCTTACAGAGCCGATCGCCCGCCGCGTTTTGGGTAAGACCTGAATGAACTATGTTTTCTTTTTCCTTGTTTTCTCAGCTTTCGGGTTTACGGCTTGGAGGCAATATCACTGGGATAAAGGAGCACTCGAGCAATCGCCGATGCATCTTCTCGGTTTGGGAATGGTTGAAACCGCTGGGAGTGCGGTCACTCTGGCAATTGGTCTTATCGGGGTTATGGCCCTCTTCTTAGGATTAATGAAGATCGCGGAAAAGGCCGGATTATTGGCGGTTTTTGCGAAACTCCTTCGGCCTCTTATGGTTCGGTTATTTCCAGAAATTCCGCAAAATCATCCTGCAATGGGCGCGATGATAATGAATCTCTCTGCCAATGCCTTGGGTCTCGGAAATGCAGCTACGCCGTTTGGGATCAGAGCAATGCAAGAACTCAATAAGCTTAATCCTATAAAGGGCACAGCAACCGACCCCATGATTTTATTTTTGGCAATCAACACCTCTAGTGTGACCCTATTGCCGACAGGTATTATAGCGCTCCGCGCCGCTGCTGGCTCAAATGATCCAGCAGGTATTTTGCCAACGACCCTTTTTGCAACATTGCTCTCCACAGCGGTCGCGATAGTGAGTGCAAAAATGCTCGCTAAATGGAATAGGCAAAAGCACGACTATGCTGATAGGCCAGAAGGATCAATAGAGACTTCAGAGGAGCCGGAAAGCTCAGTGGATTTGAGTGGCGACGGATATCCGGCTTGGATCTCGGCTTTGGCTCTTTTCGCCTTGATTGCTCTGATACCAATCACAGTGATTTTTGGAACGAGCATTGCTCCTTGGATCATTCCAAGCCTTATGCTGGGCTTTCTGACTTACGGGATGATAAAAAAGGTACCTATCTATGAGAGTTTTGTGGAAGGAGCCGAGGATGGTTTTAAAGTAGCCGTCCGAATTATTCCCTATTTGATTGCAATCCTTGTTGCAGTTGGAATGCTCAGAAGCAGCGGCGCTCTTGATATATTTGTTGGCTGGGTGGGTTACTATACAAATTCTTTGGGTTTGCCGGGAGATGCTTTGCCAATGGCTCTTCTTCGTCCCCTATCTGGATCGGGCGCTTATGGAATTGTAGCTGCCACAATAAATGATCCTAATATTGGCCCAGATAGTTATACAGGTTATCTGGTCAGCACTCTTCAGGGCTCGACCGAGACAACTTTTTATGTCCTAGCCGTGTATTTTGGTGCAGTACAGATAAAGCGGCTACGCTATGCGCTTATCGTCGCGTTGACCGCCGACGCCGCAGGTATTGCGGGCGCCATCATCGCCTGTTCATATATATTTGGTTAGAGACACAAAGCTGTGAGACTTACAGTTAAATTGAGTTAGGGAAGAAAACATGGACGTTCGAGCAGCGGTGGCGTTTGAGGCTGGAAAACCTCTTTCGATAGAAACTGTGCAATTGGAAGGACCAAGACAAGGGGAAGTTCTGGTTGAACTAAAAGCTACCGGCATATGCCATACGGATGCTTTTACACTCTCTGGAGAGGACCCTGAAGGTATTTTTCCATCAATTTTGGGCCATGAGGGAGCCGGCGTTGTAGTGGAATGCGGGCCCGATGTTAGATCGCTAAAAAAAGGTGATCACGTTATACCTCTATACATTCCTGAATGCCGGCAATGTAAACCCTGCCTTTCTGGTAAGACTAATCTTTGCACGGCAATTAGAGAGACCCAGGGTCAAGGCGTTATGCCTGACGGTTCAAGTCGATTTTCAATCAATGGTGAGCCTATTTCCCATTATATGGGAACGTCGACTTTTGCGAACTACAGTGTCGTACCGGAAATTGCTCTGGCTAAAATTAGGGAAGACGCCCCTTTTGATAAGGTTTGCTACATTGGATGCGGGGTTACCACAGGGATTGGAGCTGTAGTGAACACTGCCAAGGTAGAGGCCGGAGCAAATGTCGTTGTTTTTGGTCTTGGCGGTATTGGCCTGAATGTAATTCAAGGAGCGCGAATGGTTGGCGCCGACCGGATTATTGGTGTCGATATAAATCCTTCCAAAAAAGATTTAGCGACCAAATTTGGAATGACTGACTTCGTGAATCCGAGTGAGCTGGAAGCAGATCTTGTCTCCTATTTGATAGATCTAACTGATGGCGGAGCTGATTATAGTTTTGAATGTATTGGCAACGTCAACACGATGCGTCAAGCGCTTGAATGCTGTCATCGCGGTTGGGGAGTCAGCGTGATCATTGGGGTTGCTGGATCAGGACAAGAGATTAGTACGCGGCCTTTTCAGCTTGTGACCGGAAGGGTTTGGAAGGGTACCGCTTTTGGCGGAGCGAAAAGCCGCACCCAAGTACCTAAAATTGTTGATTGGTACATGGAGGGGAAGATTAACATAGATGATTTGATAACCCATAAACTCTCACTGGAATCTATCAATGAGGGGTTCGATCTAATGCATGCAGGAAAATCTATCCGAAGCGTTGTTGTTTTTTAAGACCCTTCGGCAACTCTTTTTGTTTAGAGAATGCCGAGCCCACTACAAAAGGATGTAAAAATATCTTGAACGAGCTGAACATCACGAAATGCGGGAAATGCGATGCCAGCCGCCAACAGCATTACCCCTAGTATAATATACTCTGCTCTGAGCATTTCTCTCTCTGAATTAGTAGTCAGCAAAGTAACCCTGGAGGCTCATGATCTCAAGAAAATTGCTTCCTGATATTTATTGTTAAATATAACAAGTTACCTTCTTCCCTTCCAATCATGCCTATTTCTGCAGAAAACGCTACTTTTCGAAGGTCTCTTGAAGCGTCGGTCCACGCATGTTTAATTCAAACTTGAATTACGAGAAGAGATCGCATGGATTTGGAAACAGGGCTTGTAATTGGCGCGTTGGTGTGGGGCGCCTGGGTTCTTTTGAAAATTCACCGGAGACGCCAAGCACTAGGAGATCCCTCCGCATCGATCGTTGGAGTTCAAGAAAAATCTAAAAATAGAGAAATGCCTCGGATCGGAGAACCTGGTTCCGTTACCTTTAATCAAATACAGGCTCTACAAAGAAATAATTTTGAACCCGATAAAAACTGGAGCCAAGAAGAAGCGGCTCTTATTCTGGATGGCGTAAAATATTTAAGATGCGTGTGTCGAGATGTGGCCGAAGCAGATCCGGATGATGGCCCCCCTCCCCTAGAAGTTCAAAATGAACTGTTAAGGTTTATATTAACAGAACAAGATATCCGCGATCATGTTCGAAAATGGGGTGAAGAACGTCGGGCATCCGGTCTTTCAGAATTTGATGACGATGAGCCTGAATTAGATCAGAATCGTCAGTATGAAAGGGTCAAAACAGTCGCTAAAGATTTTTTTGTAGCCAATGGAAAATAATAAATGCTTCGACCAAACAATTTAAAGCCTTTTACAAAAGGAATTGGCGCGGAAATAACCGGAATAGATTTATCAGAGCCACTAGACGACAAAGACTTTTCCTTCATATCGAAAGCATTTGAAGCGCATCGCTTGCTTCTTTTTAAAAACCAAACTTTGAGCGCGGCTGAGCAAGTCCGTTTTAGTGAGCGGTTTGGCCCACTGGAAGACTTTCCCGACCCAAAAGATAGAGCAGATGGTTTTAAAACTGTTTTACGTGTAACCAATATCGATAAAAAAACAGATAACTTAAAGCCAGTAGATGATCCCGGTCATAGATCTTTTACCCTGGGAACGTCATCTTGGCACATTGATAGTTCATTCAGACAGTTTCCCTCTCTGGCGTCCGCTTTATACGCAATAGAGATCCCCGGTGAAGGAGGGGAGACGATGTTTGCGGATACAGTCCTCGCCTTCAAAAGTTTAAGTAATGAAATCAAGCAGAAAATCGTTAATCTTAAAGTAATTCATGACTTTGAGGAGACACGTCGGAGACATGGGTTGCCACCCCGGCCGCCCGAGGTTCGCGCAGCAACCCCGCCTGCAACTCATCCCCTCGTCGTAGAAAGACCAAATGGTGTTAAATCACTATTTATTGGCTCACATGCGTCAGGAATAGAGAAAATGTCGCAAAAAGATGCCAAAAAGCTATTAGACGAGCTTGAATCATTGTGCACAAAAGAAAAGTACACATACACCCATCATTGGGAACCTGGAGACCTTTTGTTTTTTGACAATATCAGTGTGCTACATCAGGCGAAGTCGTATGACTTGACTGGTTCTCGGAGGCTTCTTCACCGCACCACAGTGGCTGGAACTAGTCCTCTCTAAATCTCTTAATAAACATCAACATATCTATGAAAATAAAGAATTATTTTCTATCTGAACAAATATATTTGTCTAACAAAACTAGACATTGTTTTGTCATGGTTCCGCAATTTAATCGAAGAAATATTTATAGAGAATTGAAAAATATATTAAATGTTAAGTGTTACTTTTTGGAATTTTCTCGTAACCCTCTGTTTTGTTTTTTTAGGATTCGTAAATCTCTTCAAAGATATCGATTAAATCCTTGTGACCTCCGGTGATTCGTTTTATTCAGCGGACACAGTAGGATAGGAGGTAATCGTGGCTTTTACTAATCCTTTGATGCAGCTCTTTGGGCAGTCGCCCTTCAAACCTTTGCAAGAGCACTACGCCGTCGTCCTTAAATGCGCTAACGAGGTGCCGGCTTTGTTGGCTGCGGCACAAAAAGGCGATGACCCAGAAATCGGCCGTATTAGAGACGAAATCTTTAAACTAGAGAGTGAGGCTGATGATCTCAAAAACGAGCTTAGATCACACCTGCCCCGCACCATGTTTCTGCCTGTAGATCGACGGGAGGTATTGATGATATTGGACCTTCAGGACTCTATCGCTGATGCAGCGCAAGACATAGCCGGAATGATGGTGGTGAGAGGGATGATACTCCCCGACTCCATGTACGAAAATGTAAGGGTTCTTGCGAATCGATGCGTTGATGCTTGCAATCAACTTGGAAAAATAATGGAAGAGATGGACGAACTTGTTGGAGGGGGCTTTCGTGGTCCCGAGGCGGACAAGATTATGTATATGATCGACGAGTTAAACAAAATCGAAACAGATACCGACGTGCACGCTGTTAACCTGATGAAAACACTTTTCGCCCATGAGGAAGAGCTTGGAGCGGTCTCTACCGTTATGTGGGATCGTGTCATCCATTGGATCGGAGACCTGGCTAATTACGCTGAAAAGGCGGGGAACCGCCACCGATTATTATTGGCGAGATAAACGAGTTTCAAATTGGTCTCCTTTTTTTGTCTGAGGGGTAAATGGAAACAATAACTCTTTTTGGTCCAACCCTTTTGGCACTTGGGGTGATATTTTGCGTTTTTATGTGTTGGGGCATTGGAGCTAACGATGTCGCAAACGCTCTCGGAACATCTGTTGGTTCGGGGGCGTTAACAGTTAAAACTGCAATCATTGTAGCTGCAATTTTTGAATTTGCTGGCGCTGCTTTGGCTGGTGGCAACGTAACCGGCACGATCCGCAAAGGAATAATCGACCCGGCTCAGGTAGCAGATCGCCCAGAGCTCCTAGTTTTCGGAATGCTGGCCGCACTAGTTGCTGCAGGGACTTGGTTGGCGATCGCCTCTTTCAAAGGGTGGCCCGTTTCAACAACGCACTCAATCGTTGGAGCAATTGTAGGTTTTGCTGTAGCTGGAATTGGTATTGAAGCTGTTAGTTGGGGTAAAATTGGCAAGATAGCTGCAAGTTGGGTGGTATCCCCGGCGTTGGGAGGCGGAATAGCCTTCCTACTAATGTTAAGTATTCAGAAACTCATAATTAACTCAGCCAAGCCTTTGGAGAGTGCAGTTAGATACGCGCCTTTCTACTTATTTTTAGTGGGCTTTATTATTTGCCTAGTCACAGTTTTTAAAGGCCTAAAACATCTAAATGTTGATTTGACTACGCTTGAAAGCGTTGGAGCTGCGGTTTTTGTTGGTGTCATCGTCGCCTTGATCGGAAAACGTGCGATTGCAAATGTCAGCGTTGATAGCAATACAGCCAGCACTGAGCCACTAGTTGCCGTGGAAAAGATTTTCGCCCCCATGATTATTTTTACAGCCTGTGCAATGGCCTTTGCGCATGGGTCAAACGACGTGGCTAATGGTGTCGGTCCAATGGCTGCGATCTATGGAGTAATTGAATCAGGGGGAGAGATAGCGAAAAAGTCATCGATGCCTTTCTGGATACTAGGTCTAGGAGGCATCAGTATTGTCTTGGGGCTCGCGACTTACGGATACCGAGTCATGCAAACCATAGGGAAACGCATTACAGCGCTCACGCCGACGAGTGGGTTTTGCGCCACAGTCGCAGCAGCGATAACGGTGGTTCTTGCATCCAAAACGGCGATGCCCGTTTCCACAACCCATATCGCTGTGGGTGCAGTCATGGGCGTGGGATTGGCTAAAGGAATTGCGGCTTTAAATTTACGCGTGATTGGTAATATCGTGATGTCGTGGGTGGTAACACTGCCCGCTGGAGGCATCCTGGCTGCAGCTTTCTTCTTTATGTTTAAGGGAATGTTTACCTAACGCAGAGGATAAAACTAATTCGCTTCGTTTAATCAAAGTCAGGCCCGTCTCTAGCTCCCCCAAGCAGATTTGCCTTCTTAAATGAATTCTCTATTGTGATCGAGAGTTTTAATGGGGGATTTTTTTTAAGATGAAATATCGAAAATTAATTTGGATTATTCCGTTTCTGTTTATTTGTACATTTTTTAGCTACACCGACAATGTCCGTGCGGCTAACGTTTTGACTGGCAAGTCACTGAATTCAGAAAATGTTCTCGTAAAAAAACGAAACGCCTCAGAAATTCAAATGGCAGCGTTCCACAAAAAGATTAGTAAGGGCCTGAAGAAAGCCGGCAAAAGCGTGTCAAAAGGCGTTAAGAAAGTCGGTAAGGGAGTTTCAAAGGGCGTTAACAAAGTCGGAAAAACAATAGATAAAGGTGCCAAAACCATTAGTCGAGGTGCTAAAATTGGCGCTGGCGCTGTCGTTGGCGCGGGGGTTGCTGCGGGGGCTGCTATAGCGGCTGGAGCAAATGCTGTCGTTGACGCCGCAAAAGATTTTAGATTTTCGCAAGAAAAACCATTTGCTAAATCTGGAAAGTGTAAAGCCAAAAGACCTGGGAAATTAAACGCATCTTATTGCAACTATGCAGAAGTGAAGATGAGAGCATGCGCCAAAATGTTTGGGAAAAAGGCCTGCGTTGGTCCAGGAAAATTTAAAACAACGGTAGCTGGAACAACAGGCATCGTGACTTACCTCAATCAAAAAGATGGAAAAATTGGGGCGACTCTGGACGCAAGACAGACAGTAACAATGAACTTCTTTGGTAAACCTTTGAAAGTTGGTCTTTCTTGCCAATTGACAAAGGGTGCAAAGAGTTCCTGGAGCCAAACGTTTGGAGTTAATTTTCAGACGCCAGCTTTCCCGCCAATTACCACCACTGATGTTTTAGAGGCGATTGTAACCCGGGGAGCCAAAGCTGCGGCCAAAACTGCAGCGAAGTCTGCCGCCATGAAATCAGGGGCAAAAAACATGAACCAGGCGATGGCTGGTTATGCCGGATCGGCTACTGCTGGGGAAATGATGAAACTGATGAAATCCTCCGGCTGTAATTTGATCATTCCTGAAGCAAAATTATTCAACGGCATTAAAAGCTTTAATCTTGCGAGAGCAGGTGCACGGATAACCGTTGCTGTAAAAAACTGGAAAATCAGGGGTAAAACAGCGTCTGCCGACTTCATAGTCAGTTCTGGAATTGAGGCGGCTGTTGGCGGTACCAAACAAAAGATTGTTGGAAAAACAGTAAAGATGCCTGGTTACTCTTGGGGTAAAGATTTTGCCAATTTGGTGAAATTTAATGTTAGCACAGGGGGCAAAGGAAAAGACTTAAGCCGGGCAGTATCAGACAACAATAATCGAAAGGCTCCAAAGCTTGCCTACAACCCTGGTAAAGGGAAGAAAGGCCCGTGCTGCTGGTAATTTACGTGGTCTTATGAACAAGCCTGTATGTATACGAGCGGCGAAGGGTCAGTATGTTGTTGTTGAGAAGAACCAGAAGGTTGTGAATGCGAACCGTAAGAGGTGTGGTTCTTGGGAGACCTTTATTATCCGCAAGGACTCTATCTACAACACGGCCTGGAAGACTTATCTCTCTTGTCAGCCTAATGGTCGTTTAGAGGGTAACCGCAAGCGTGTTGGTTCTTGGGAGAAGATTAAGGTTATTCCACAGAAAGGTGGGACCTTTGCCTTCCGTTGCATGGCTCATGGCAAGAAATACCTTGTTGCTGAGGGTGCCGGTGGCAAGAACATGAATGCCAACCGTCCTAGGGTTGGTTCATGGGAACGCTTCAGAATAGAACCTAAGAAGGGCGGGAAAGCTCGAAAGCCTCGCCCACCCCGTGCTGCTGGTAATTTACGTGGTCTTAGACTTTACAAGCCTCAGTACAACACGGCCTGGACGAGCGGGCGGTCAGCAAAAGAGAAAGAACCAGAAGGTTGTGAATCAATGCGAACCGGGAACGGTAGCAAAAGAACCTAAGAGGGCTCATTCAGTGGTCGGTGGGAGAAGATTAGGTTATTCCACAGAAAGGTGGGACCTTTGCCTTCCGTTGCATGGCTCATGGCAAGAAATACCTTGTTGCATAAAGGTGCCAATCAAAGACTTTTAAACTCTTCCGCCTGTAGGACAAAGGGTCAATGGTTTTTAACAGAATAAGACTTATCTTCAGCACAGCAACCAATGGTCTCGATTCAGAGGTGGGAGCAACCGAAAGCGAGTTGGACCTTCTTCAATGGTCTTGATTAATGGTTAATCAACAATGGAAGGTGGGACTTTGGTTCCGTTGGTATGGCTCAAGGCAAGACATTCTAATTGTTTAGATGTTTCAGGTGGCAAGAAAATGAATGCCAAAACTAATCCAGTGGTTCTGGGAAAAGGTGCCAAATAGAACCTTAGAGAAACTAAATAAACTAAAATCAATATCTCAATGCTAAAAAACGGGCCTTCAAAGGCCCGTTTTTTTGTGGGTTATTTTGAGTTTTATTTTAGGGATCTTCTCTCATTTTTTCCTTGAGCATACAAATGACGGAGAGTACTGCCATCGAGGCCGCCAAATGTTTGAGTGTGTGGCCACTGAGTGTCTCAAGCGTCAAACTAAATATTTGAGAGTCAAAATATTCAAAAAATTTTGCTAGCACGTACCAGCCAATCATTTGCCAAAGGTGCTTTTCCGTAGTTAATCGACCATGGGGATATAGTCTGCAAATAATTGGAAGTATTACGATCGGGCAAACCTGTACAAACAGGTAAAATCTGAGGTCTCCACCTTTTGCTGCATGAAAGAGGTCCCATCCAAGACTACCGAGAGAGAGAACAATCAGGCAGGGCATCCCCCAGAGTACGAAAGAAACAGAGTTTAAACGGTCCGAGAGGAACCCCGAAAATAGGCACATAAAGGCAATAACGATTGGAACTCTATCATAAAGAAGCGGGCCATCAGCAGGAGCCCAATGATAATACCCGGATCCTAACATTACGAATATGATTGCGAGGAAGAATCCGAGGAATGGTAATTTGGCTATGAAATTTCGGGGATTAGGTCCTCTTTTATTTCTTGCTAAAAAACAAACACCGTAGATCCCCAATACGGCAAATGGAACATTGCTCACGACATCTAAAAAATTTGGGATAAGGAAGACTGACCTTTGATCTGCAAAGTTATGATAATCCTCAGGAAGCCTAATTGGACCTGCAAAGAGGAATAGCAAGAACATCGAAAAAGATAATAAGTTTGTAATGAGTTGTCGTTTATCTAAGAAAATTGGAGCACTCCGTTAGTCCAACTGATTCTTACAAAATTTTGGTTTATATGCTAATTATTAAAGGTTATCCTGCATATGGTCGATTGCAGGCACAGTTAAAATTGTAACAGGAGAAGTTATGTCTTTATCGAAAAAACTACTGATATCGTCTTTATCAGGAGGTGCAGTTCTGGCGCCGACGTTGGCTCATGCTGCAGCGAATTTAAAGTCAGATGATTTTGTTGGTATTTCTTTTTGGCTTATTTCTATGGCTTTGATGGCGTCAACTGTTTTCTTCCTGTGGGAGACACAGGGTGTTTCAGCTAAATGGAAGACGTCCCTTGTCGTTTCTGCACTGGTCACTTTTATCGCAGCCGTGCACTACTTCTACATGCGGGAAGTATGGGTGACGACAGGAGAAACCCCAACTGTTTATCGTTATATTGACTGGCTTCTAACCGTTCCCCTATTGATGATTGAGTTTTACTTAATCTTGAGAGCGATTGGTGCCGCACCAGCAGGTATATTCTGGCGGTTGCTGATTGGTACTCTGGTTATGCTTGTTCCCGGCTTTTTGGGAGAGGCGGGCTACATAGATGTGACAGTCGGTTTTGTCATCGGAATGTTGGGTTGGGCATTCATTCTCTATGAAATCTTTGCAGGTGAAGCCTCAAAGATGGCAGCCGATCAGGCCCCACCAGCAGTCCAAAGTGCCTTTAGGACCATGAGATGGATTGTAACAATCGGTTGGGCAATTTATCCGTTAGGATACGTGCTTGGATATTTTGTCTATGTAACAGCAACCGGTGCGACGACCCCTGAGGCAAGTCAGGCACTCAATATCGTCTACAACCTTGCAGATGTGGTAAACAAAATAGCATTTGGACTTCTGATTTGGTACGCAGCGACGAGCGTATCTAAAGAAGACTGATTTGGACTACTCTGGGCGGGCTGAGCTCGCCCAGAGTAATCTAGTTCCTAATTGTTTAGCCTATTTTAATGTCCCTACCCGCCTCTGTCGCTTTGGAAGAAATCTGTTCCACTGAGATAGCGGGTGATTTTAATGATTTTTTTAATGGATCTTTATCTGAGGTAACCGGCACTCTTGCGCGGGCCTGGCAGCATCATATTTATTCAGGTGGTTCGCGTCTTAGAGCAAATATAGCCATCTCAGTCGCGAAAGAGGCAGGGCTGTCACAAGATATTCAATATCGAATAGCCGCCGCAACAGAAATCCTCCACCAAAGCTCTCTTCTATTGGACGATATTCAGGATCGTGACGGATTTAGAAGAGGGAAACCCTCGATCTGGAAAGAATATGGGGAGGGTGTTGCGATAAACTTATCCTTGATTTTGATTACCAAAGCTTACGGTTTTATCTCTGATGTTGAGCGGTCTGAAGGATTTAAGAGCGATCTGGGAGACATTATTTCAGGGTCAATTAGTAAAACTGTTTTCGGCCAGCAAGCCGATTTGGAAAATTCCAAGAGTACTATTTTATTTGACCGGTATGAAGAAATTTGTGGAGCTAAAAGCGGAACACTCTTTGCGCTCCCCTTTTTGATAGTGATGTCTTTGCAGGGAGAAACAGAGAAAACTTTGGCACTATGCGAAGAAATCGCGGCCCTTTTCGGGCTGGCATATCAATTAGTTGACGATCACGAAGATCAGTATAGCGATAATTTAAAATTGGACGGGCTCAGCACTGCAACACCCTATCAATTTAAAAAAATGGAGCATAAATCTTCACTTGCTGAGACTTCTCGAACAAGTGTTTTCAAAAATTGATATCTTGTTTCAAAAGCTACCTGATTATACTCACGGTGGTCAGAAATTATTCAAAAACCATATACTAAAACGGATCGAAGAACATTCTAGATCCTGATGTCTGATAAACTCGCGGTTATTGGCGGTGGTTTAGGCGGAATAGCCGCTGCGTTGAGAGCGCGGGCTGCTGGATACAATGTAAGCCTATTTGAAAGGTTACCTAATCTGGGGGGTAGAGCCCAATCCCTAAAACTTGGCCCCTACAGACACGATACCGGGCCCACAGTGATAACAGCTCCCTTTTTATTCGATGAGTTATTCGAGCTTATTCGGAGAAAAAAGAGAAGATTCGGTCAAGTTTGTTGAACTTGATCCTTGGTATCGTTTTTATTTCAGAGACGCCTCTATTTTTGATTACGGGGGAAATCCGGAAAAAATTATTTCTGAAATTAAAAGGTACTCTCCAACGGATTTAGCCGGATACAACCGCCTGTTAAAACACTCTAAGGCCCTCTATAAGACCGCTTATGAAGATCTCGCTGATACGCCATTTCACAGGCTATCTACCCTTGCAAAAGCAATCCCCACGATGCTCAGATTGAGAGCAGATCGGTCCGTATGGCAGCTGGTTGGAAAATATATTAAGAATCAAAATTTAAGACGTGCTTTGTCTATCCAGCCTCTCCTGCTCGGAGGAAACCCTTTAGATACAACATGTATTTATTCTCTGATCCATTACCTTGAACGGGCCCATGGAGTGCATTTTGCTATGGGAGGAATGGGCGCTGTAATTTCGGCCTTAGAAGAATTAATGAAACGCCAGAATATAAAGGTCGTCTGCAACACATCGATTTCAAAGTTCAAGACTATTGGCAATCGGATCCAGTCTGTTGTCACAGAGGACAACCAAGAGATTGAGGCCAATCAATATATATTTAACGGAGACCCTCTTTACTTATATCGGGACCTTCTTGATCACTCCTCCCTGCAGGTCAAATTTAAAATGACCTATAAAAGATCCATGGGCCTATTTGTTATTTTTTTGGCACATCACAAAAATTCGATCAAATTCCACATCATTCTATTTGGATGGGGGAGAGGTTTTCTGGTCTCTTGCGGGATATATTTGATCATCAAATTTTACCGAAAGATTTTTCTTTGTATATCCATAGACCCACTGCAACAGATCCTAGTTTTGCACCAGAAGGACACGATAGTTTTTACGTGTTAGCTCCTGTGCCTAATCTCCAAGCAAACATCAATTGGAAGACACAGGCCCCCCTACTCGCTGATAAAATAATTGATGCACTTAATGAAAATGAAATGCCTGGCCTAAAATCAGTAATTAAAAATCTGAAGATCATGACCCCAGAAGACTTTAAGGAAGATTATCTCAGTGTTGATGGAGCGGGATTTTCAATCGCGCCTACATTCAAACAATCAGCTTGGTTTAGATTTCACAATTTGTCAGAGTCATTCGAGAACCTCTTTTTAGTGGGGGCAGGTACACACCCAGGTGCTGGCGTCCCCGGGGTCTTAAATTCCGCGAAAGTTGTTGAGAAATTGATAAGTTAGAAATGTCTGTCGAAACCCTGAGAAAAAACAGCAAAAGCTTTTATTTTGCTGGTCGATTTTTAGGTCAAGCGGCTTTAACGAAGGTGGCCGCCCTCTATTCGGTTTGTAGAGAATTGGATGACTTAGCCGATCTCTCTTCAGATTTGGAAAGATCACGCGTTAATCTTGAGAGAATCGAAAAAGCCTTACGTTTCGAAAGCTCTAACTCTCAAAAATACATAAATATAGATTTAGAGAGTTTAGGAATAAATACGGAACATCTTGCTAATCTAGTGAAAGGATTAGTCCTTGATACGGAAAGGGTGGATATCGTTACCGAAGATGAATTACTGACTTATTGTTATTTGGTAGCAGGAACTGTCGGCCTTATGTTTTGCGATCTATTTGAGATCAAAGATGATCAAGCGAAAGCCCATGCAATTGATCTTGGTATCGCTATGCAACTTACAAATATTGCAAGAGATGTCGTTGAAGATGCTAAATTAGGTCGGAAGTATATTCCTACAGAATATATGATGGGTGTTTCATCCAAAACTTTGATCACCCCTGCCCCTCACGAGATCAAAAAAATTAAGGATGCGGTATCAAAACTGCTTAGATTGGCAGATATTTATTATAAATCAGGGTTTCGCGGCCTAGCCTTCCTTCCTTTAAGAATTCGGTTTGTGGTCTTTGTGGCAGGAAGAGTTTATCGCCGAATAGGACTTAAGTTAGAAAGGCGTCAATTTGATATCTGGCAAGGACGATGTTTTGTCAGCCTTTTAGAAAAAAGTTTAGATTGCTTCCTCGGCTTGTTCAATTTTATCTTCATTAGAGATAACCATTTTTACTCTGGAACGCATGCCCAGACGCTGCATACTTCTTTTTGCACCCTCCCCGGTGCCGATAATCAAAGAAAATAGTCTATGGATTGGATCCATATTATTGGTGGGGGAATGGCAGGGCTTAGCCTTGCTGCAAAGCTAGCAGAATATAAAAAATTACCGGGAAATGTGGTAATTAGTGAACCTAATACCTCCTGTACGATCAATCAGACCTTCTGTTATTGGGAAAGAAAAGAAGAGTCTTTAGAGCAGCTCAGGACTAAATCATTTGATAGTTGGGTGTTCTCTACCAAAACAGAGAGCATTTCTCATTATGGTGAGTCTTGGGAATATAATCTTCTTAGAGGTCAAAGATTCTTTGAAGATTGTATGGATAAGATAAAAAAAAATCCTTCAATTAAAATAATTCCACAAAAGTTGGATAGGATGCCGAAAGCATATCATGTCTTCGACTCACGGCCTCCGCTCAGCAGCTCATTCAGAGTTTTTCAGAGTATTTACGGGCTCGAATTGTTTTGCAAAAAAGGACATAAACTTGACCCAAGTGCCGCTATTTTAATGGGAGATATGAGAACTGACGGCGAAGATTTTCTTTTCAACTATCTGTTACCATTAGATGAGCAGCGTTTAATTCTTGAGGCAACGGCTTTTGGAACCAAAAGAGTTCCCAAGAAAAGGCTAATTGGCATCATTGAATCATTTATAACGCAATATGGTGTAGAAGCGGAGATTACAGGAGAAGAAGGTGGTTATATTCCAATGGGATTGAAGGCCGCTCCTCCCGATAACCTGGGGTTTCCTATTGGAGCTAGAGGTGATATGGCCCGAAACAGCAGTGGCTATTCTTTCTTAGCAGTGCAAACTTGGGCAAAGTTATGTGCGGAATCGCTAGTGGAAAATGATAGTAAAAAACTTTTTGTTAAGAAACTGTTAGAGAAAACTACTGACGATATCTTTCTCCGGATAATAGAAAATGATGTAAAAACAATCCCAAATATTATCTTCTCGATGGCAAACTCTATGTCGGGTGATTGTTTCGCGGAATTTATGACAGAGGTGAAAATTAATAATTTTCTATCCGTTATTGCCGCGGTTCCCAAATTCCCTTTTCTCAGATCGCTCTTAGTTCGCTAATCCTCTATGCTTGAACAAGTATTTTATCCGTTGGTTTTTATCGTCTTGTTGATAGGCATCAGCCATGGATCACTTGATGATTTGTTAGCCCGGCAAGCTGGTCTGTTAAAGAGCAGAGCCGATCTTGCACTATTTTATGTGGGTTACATTTTATTGGCGATTACAGTAGTGGCAGTCTGGATCTACTTTCCAACGATTTCACTTATCATTTTTCTACTGATTTCTGCTCAGCATTTTTCTCAAGACCATAACGACTCCATATATGAATTACGCTTTGGGTTGATAATTCTCGCAGTGCCAGCATGGTTCCATCCAAACGCAACATCAGAGATACTCTCATTGCTGTTGCTAGGGTTACCCGCAGATTTATTTGTTCTAGGTCTAAAACTAGTTGGTGCTATTTCAATAATTTTGTGCTTGGGATCGGTTTCGCAAATCAATAACAAAGGATTATTGGAATTGTTAATTATCGTTACCCTTGGGTATTTTCTTAAGCCATTATTTTACTTTGCGGTTTACTTCACCTTTTTTCATAGCGTCCATCATTTTCATTGGGCTTTCAGCAAGCTAACAACGGCTTCAAGGTCAGAAATTTTAACGCGGATTCTATTTAACACACTGCTGGCATTTATTTTGTTATTTATTTATTACTCGACAATCGGAGGCGGCTCTTTCGAGAATAGAGTTACCCAAACAATTTTTATTGGCCTTGCAGCATTGACCGTGCCGCACATGATTTCTCTTTATTTGATAAAACGAAAACAAGACTGTTAACGCTTAGTACTGCGGCATTATCGAATAATATTTTCTTAAAAATATGGAAGGGAAATGCTCTAGGGTTCCGCCTCTAGATCGAGAGCGTATCCTGCGCCTCTGACAGTTCTAATTAAGTTTTTCTCAGAGTGTTTGTTTAAGGCACTTCTTAGGCGTCTAATTGCCACATCGACACTTCTATTTTCAACATAAATTTCACGGCCCCAAACACGGTCTAGAAGATTTTCGCGTGTAAAAACGCGACCCGGCCTCTCTATCATAGTCACTAACAATTTATATTCAGTGGGTGAGAGCTTAACCGCTATTCCATTCCTTTTTACTTTATGTTCCGAAAGATTTACGGTGATATCCTCAAACTCTAATAATTCTGACACGGTTGCTGGATTAGAACGACGCAACAACCCTTTAATGCGAGCAATTAATTCAGCTGGCGAGTATGGCTTTACCAGGTAATCATCTGCCCCAGTCTCCAGACCTCGGACCCTATCCGCTTCTTCCCCTTTCGCAGTAACCATAATTATCGGTAACACTCGAAATTCGGCTTTGGCACGAAGTTGGCGACAAATTTCTATTCCGGAAATACCAGGAAGCATCCAATCCAGAACGACTAGATCAGGTTCTTCAAACTCTACAGCTGAGATAGCCTCATCACCATCTTGGGAAAAAGTTACTGAAAATCCTGCATGCTCAAGGTTATACTTCAAAAGCTCTATCTGAGGCTTTTCATCCTCGACCACCAGTATATGAGATTTCATTTTACCAGCCTTTTATGCTGTTGAGCCTTCAATCGCTGTGGTACTCGTTTTGTCATATTTAGGTCTTCCCGGCTCCACGGGCTCGCCAACGACCATCATATGGACATGCTCAGCAACGTCGGTAACATGGTCTCCAATTCTTTCAATATTCTTGGCAATGAAGAGCATATGAGTACACGACGTGATGGCTCGATGATCTTCTGCCATGTAGGTTAGAAGTTCCCTGAACAAGCTATTATGGAGCTGATCAACTTCTTGATCCTTCTCTCTTACCTGATTAGCAAGCTCTGCATTTCGGGAGATATAAGCATCTAAAACATTTTTAATCATCGTTTGGACAATTTTAGCCATCCTCTCGATCATATGGGAAGTCTCTGAAACTGAGTGAAATTTTGTTAAAACAGTCGTCCTATTCGCGATATTCCTGACGTAGTCCCCTATTCTCTCAAGATCACTGGCTGTTTTTAATGCGCATATAACACTCCGCAAATCATCAGCGAGAGGTTGGCGAAGAACCATAATACGTAATGCTAGATCGTCGATGTTGCGCTCGAGCTGATCAACCTCGACATCTCTAGACACAACTTCCTCTGCACCTGCTAAATCTCGCGTAACTAAAGCCTTTGTCGCCTGAGCGAGCTGCAGTTCGACGAGACCACCCATCTCCGCAACTAAGTTATCTAATTTTGATAATTCTTCCTCGTAAGATTTGACGATGTGCGTGGTATTCATACTCCGCTCCTTATCCAATCCTTCCAGTGATATAAGCTTTGGTCCTCTCATCTGAAGGTGCACGAAAGATTTCTTCGGTGTCACCGACTTCGACTATCTCTCCCAGGTGAAAGAATGCAGTGACGTCTGATACTCTTGCCGCCTGCTGCATCGAATGGGTAACAATGATGATCGTATAATTTTCGCTAAGCTCATCAATCAGTTCTTCAATCCTGGCTGTAGCAATGGGATCAAGGGCCGAACATGGTTCATCCATAAGCACAATTTCAGGATCCACTGCTATCGCCCTTGCGATGCATAATCTTTGTTGTTGCCCACCAGAAAGAGCTGTTCCTGGGGCCTCCATTCGATCTCTTACCTCATCGAGTAAACCTGCTCTTTGCAAAGAGGTTCTCACTACTTCGTCTAGTTCCTCTTTTGAGGATGTCAGATGATGGATGCGGGGACCGTAAGCAACGTTATCATAGATCGATTTTGGAAACGGATTTGGCTTTTGAAAAACCATTCCAACCCTGGCGCGGAGACTTACAACATCCATATGCCGGTCATATATATCTTCTCCATCAAGAAGTATTTCTCCCGAGACACGGCAGCCGTCAATGACATCATTCATACGGTTCAAGCACCTTAAAAAGGTCGATTTTCCGCAGCCCGAAGGTCCAATTAAGGAAGTAACCATACCTTTGTAGATATTAAGGGAAACGTTTGTGAGGGCTTGTTTATCTCCATAGTGAACATTTACAGCTTGAGCAGATACCTTGACGGCTCTCTGTTCTTCTCTATTGGGTTTGGAAATCCTTACGCCAGAGACCAGGTTCTTTTCATTAGTATTCATAATTAATTATCATCTCGCTCGCCTATAGTGCGGCGCGATGCACCTCCATAAACGGTTAATATCGTACCTCAAATTTCTTCCTTAATATGATGGCTGTTAGATTCATGATTAAAAGGAATACTAAAAGCACCAATATTGCGGCTGCTGTTTTCTCTGCAAAAGCCCGCTCCGGACTATCTGCCCAAAGATACACCTGGACTGGCAACGCTGTGGCCGGATCTGTAATCCCCGAGGGAACATCGGCGATAAACGCGACCATTCCAATCATCAAAAGTGGCGCTGTTTCCCCGAGGGCTCGTGCCATTCCTAAAATACTTCCGGTCAGCATACCTGGCATTGCCAGAGGAACGACATGATGGAAACACGCCTGTAACGGACTGGCTCCAACTGCAAGAGCGGCATCTCTGATAGAAACAGGTACCGATTTCAAGGCTGCTCTCGCGGCAATAATGATTGTTGGCAGGGTCATCAGCGAGAGGACTAATCCTCCAACTAACGGCGCGGATCTCGGCATCCCAAACCAATTCAAAAAAACAGCTAAACCAAGGAGCCCGAAAACGATTGAAGGAACAGCCGCTAGGTTATTAATATTTACTTCAATAAAATCAGTAATTTTACTGGGCCTAGCAAACTCTTCCAAATGAATGGCAGCTAACACGCCGATTGGGAATGATATTACCAAACATACTAATAAGGATAATGCAGACCCTACAATTGCTCCCAAAATCCCCGCTAATTCCGGTTCCCTTGAATCGGCAGTTCGAAAAAAAGAACTGTTAAAAACGAGCTTCAGACTTCCCTGTTCAAGGAGCGTATCCGTCCATTTGACTTGCTGGCGGTTTAGCTTACCTGCTTTGCCATCTGAGTTAGACTTTACAGTACCCTTTATATAAGCACTCACGTCATCCGATGCAGGAACTTCAACTTTGAAGGTTTTCCCAAGAAGACTTGGATTGCTTTTTAGAATTTCTCTTAATTTAAAACCCGCGCCAGTTGAGACCAATTTATTTAGAGACCGTCTTTCAAATCGGGAACGGGCCTGCGGAAACAAGCCTCTTAATGCAAGTCTAATCGGTAATTGAAAATTTGCAGTATTGAATAATTTTTTGTCCTCCAATGACTCGACACCCAGGGAAGCAGCGTCAGTTTTAATTTCTAAATTTAATACTGCTTGCTGGAATGCTGGGAGGCCTCGACCGAGTACGGAGACCAGTAATGCCAAGAGTGCGAACATACCGAGTGAAATCGCTAATATTCCATATTGCCTGTGACGCCATTGCGCTCTTCTGCGTTTCTTCAGGCTTTTCTCGACCTTTGTAGCCGTGTCAGAAATAGTCATTTTCTCAATCATATTTTTCTCTGTAGGCGCGGACAATTTTTAAGGCAATAACATTAAGGACTAATGTCACTAAAAATAATGAGATACCGAGAGCAAAAGCCGCGAGGGTTTTTGCGCTATCAAATTCCTGATCGCCCGTCAGTAGCGTTACTATTTGAACCGTAACTGTTGTCACAGCCTCAAAGGGATTGACCGTAAGATTTGCCGCTAAACCAGCGGCCATAACAACGATCATGGTCTCCCCGATCGCACGTGATGTTGCCAGTAAAAGACTACCCGCAATTCCTGGAAGTGCTGCTGGTAAAATTACTTTTTGTATGGTCTCCGCCTGAGTTGCTCCAAGCCCGTAAGAGGCTTCTCTCAGAGCTAAAGGGACTGCTGTCATACAGTCATCCGTGAGTGAGGACACAAGAGGAAGAATCATAATCCCCATTGCGACCCCAGCCGCCATTGCACTCTCTGAGGAGACGTAAAAGCCCCCAAATTCCCCCATATTCCTAAAAAGAGGCGCGAGAAGAATTGCAGCAAAAAATCCATAAACTACTGTGGGAATTCCCGCTAAAACTTCTAACGTTGGTTTGATTGTATCTCTCACCTTTGGGGCGGCGTATTCAGATAAGTATATCGCTGAGAATAAACCGAGTGGCGTGGCTACGACCATCGCGATAAAACTTATTAACAAGGTCCCCAAAATGAGTGGCGCAACTCCGAATGCACCTGATGCCCCGACTTGGTCCGCTCTTAGTGCCGTTTGCGGGCTCCAATTAAGGCCAAACAAAAAGTCAAAAAACGGTACTTTTTGAAAAAAACGAAAAGTTTCAAATAACAACGAAGCAAATATGCCGATCGTTACAAAAACCGCTATGGCACTGGCGGTGAACATCAGCGCCAGTGCCATTTTGTGGGTTAAAAGCCTCATAGCTGTTTAATACATTTCTTTAAGGCTACTTAACAGTCTACATAGAGAGATTGTTGAGGTTTTGCGCAGTGTTGGCCCAGGCCTTCCTCTCTGCATCTTGCATTGGGATTAGTCCTTTTTCCGCCAAATAACCTTCTGGGCCCCAAGCCTTGTCGCTGGCAAACGCATTAAGGAATTCCTGAATTCCAGGAACAACACCCACGTGAGCTTTCTTTACATAGAAAAACAGCGCTCTGGAAACTGGATATTTTCCGTTAGCAATCAATTCAAATTCAGGGGCTACGCCGTCCATCAAACTGCCTTGGAGACTGTCAGAATTCTGATCTAGGAAGCTATACCCAAAAATACCAAATGCTTTCGGATTAGCATTTAGCTTCTGAACTATGAGATTGTCATTCTCACCGGCTTCAATAAATGCTCCATCTTCTCTAATAGAGTGACAAATAGCCTTATATTTCTTTTTGTTAGTTTTTCTCATTGCCTTGATGGCGGAAAACTTCTTGCATCCACCCTCCATAGCCAGCTCAACAAAAGCATCTCGTGTGCCAGACGTGGGAGGAGGGCCTAAAACCTCTATACGGTTATTAGGTAATGATGAGTCAATGTCTGCCCAAGTCTTGTAGGGGTTTGGAACCATTTTTCCATCAGAAGAAGGAACATCTTTGGCAAGAGCAAGCCAAACTTGTTTTCTCGTAAGTTTCATCTGAGGAGATTTTTTAGAGTTTGCTATAACAATTCCGTCATAACCAACCTTCATCTCCACAATATCTTTTACGCCATTCTTTGCGCAACGTTTAACCTCTGAAGACTTGATCCGTCGTGACGCATTTGTGATATCTGGGTGCTTCACCCCAATGCCACTGCAGAAAAGTTTTAAACCGCCACCGGAACCGGTGCTCTCAACAATAGGGGTTTTGAAACTAGTAGATTTTCCAAAAGTTTCTGCTACCGCAGAAGAAAATGGAAACACGGTTGAAGAACCAACAATTCTAATTTGGTCTCTAGCATTAGCGCTTGACGCTAGCGAAAGCATCAAACCCGCCAGCAGAATGGTCTTTTTTTGCATTAAACAGTCCTCTATCAGTAAAATCGGCGCCCCCACTGAGCGCAAATACCTTCTACTGAGAAAGGAAGTCTAAATTGTTACCGTTGGGTTACAGTTTTGTTACAAAGTAGAGGATCGCTTTTTTAGATTTATTGAGTAGAAGCAGGAATGGAAAAAGTAAAAGTCGTTCCCTTTATTTCATCACTTTCAATTTTCAGGTCACCACGATGTCGATTTATCGCATGTTTTACAATTGCTAATCCTAACCCTGTTCCTCCGGTTTCTCGGGAGCGGGCCTTGTCCGTTCTATAAAAGCGTTCTGTTAGCCTGGGAATATCGGTCTGTTCTATTACTGCACCTTTGTTATGAACAGATAAAGAAACTCCAGGCACATTAGCAGGATAAACAAGGTCAATCGTATTGATTGAAACTTCAATAATTGAACCTTCTTCCCCGTAAGAGATAGCATTATCGACAAGGTTCCTGATTACTCTTCTCAGCTCATCACCATCACCTAAGACAGACGGAACCCCATTTTCTGTGTTCAGTCTGATTTCCATATTTCTCTTTAAGGCTTTTTGTTTCCCAATAAGTATTACAGAAGAAGGCGAGGCTAAATAGATCAACTCTTTCAGAGGGTCGAATATGCTCTTCAGCTTCCAATTGGGATAGAGACAACAGGTCATCTATTAAATTTTTCATCCGAAATGCTTCATTTTCCATTAATTGTAAAAAATGAGCCCTTGCATTTTCATCATCTCTCGCTGGCCCTTGTAAAGTTTCAATAAAACCTGTTAAAGAGGACAATGGCGAACGTAGTTCGTGGGATAAATCCCCTATGAATGCGGAACGAAACTCTTCTGCGTCTAAAACTCTTGTAATATCATGTAAAAGCATAATGGCTTTACCTAATTGACCTACGCTGTCAGGCAATAAGGAAACCTTGAAATCAAAATGTTGTTCAACGGGAGCGCTCAAAGTGAGGCGACCTCTAACCTCGCGCTCTTCATCTTTTAGAATTTGATCCACGGCTTTTAATGCCCCGGGATCTCTAATAGCCGAAACCAAGTCGTCATCAGGTTTCTTACCAGGAAAGATCGTTTTCCCCGCCTGGTTGATAAAGCGAAGCGTTCTTTTAGAGTCTATGATTATTACAGGATCGTTAATAAGATCTAAGATCTCCAATTCCACGTTATCCATTAGAACTCCGATCGCAATTGAAAAAACTTCTTTTAAATTTCCAAGCTTAGCTGAATCTTTCTTAAAATTGCAAAGTCTCCTGAGGATATTTTTAGATCTTCAGGTGGATCAGAATTTTGAGAGCCATAATCAGATGATTATTTGATAAAATAGGAAGCGAAATAGGCGCAAGCCACTATCGAAACGCTCCGCCGATGTTTTTGGATAAGAAGTGGTGCGCCCGGTAGGATTCGAACCTACGACCAACGGATTAAAAGTCCGCTGCTCTACCGGGCTGAGCTACGGGCGCCCGATTTTTGCTGCACAATAAATATGGGGTGAAATTACGTCAATAGATGTTTATTAAAACTATCAAAAACCCAAAATAAAATTAATCTGTTCGACGTTATATTACTTTTTCCTTTAATTTCTCCAGTACTCCTGGTGAAACGAATTTAGAAACATCCCCATTTAATTTTGCAATTTCTTTTACAAGACTCGAAGCTATAAATTGATGTTTGTCAGAGGCCATCAAACAGACTGTTTCTATATCCGGAGCAATTTGAGCATTCATGCTAGCCATTTGAAATTCATAGTCAAAATCAGATACAGCCCTCAATCCTCGTATAATTACTGTGGCTTTTTTCTCTTTGGCAAAGCTAACTAAAAGAGAGTCAAAACCCTCGACAATAATTTTTTCTGGGTCCTGTTCTAGTTCCGCAAGTTCTGATCTTATCATTGAGACACGGTCTTCTATGGTAAAGAGCGGACTTTTGCCTGCATTCATGGCTACACCAACAACCAAACAATCAAACATTCGAGCTGCCCTTTGAATGATATCCAGGTGGCCATTGGTCACCGGATCGAACGTGCCTGGATAAAGGGCTATTATATTATTACTCATTGCTTGTGCTCTCAGGCTGGTCTTGGGGCTCAGTAGTTTCCGCTTCTTGGTCTCCTTCATTATTGTCACTTAGAGCGCTAACCGACACCACTTTTTCTTTATCACCAACTCTGAATACGATGACGCCCCTAGTGGATCGACCGGCTATTCTTATATCTTCAACAGAAGTACGGATCATTTGCCCTTGATCACTGACGATAACAAGTTGTTCATCATTTATGACCGGAAATGAGGCTACAACGGAGTTATCAGCCCGTCCGCCACTATCTAAGGCAATGTTCGTGATTCCCTGACCACCCCGATTCCTGATCGTATATTCATAAGCTGAGGTTCGTTTGCCGTAACCATTGGCCGCTATGGTTAAAATTAACTCATCATTTCCGGCTAATTCAGAGTATCTTTCTTCCGAAAGAACTTGTTCAGTATTTGAAGTATCATCCTCTTCGATGGAGCTATTTTCATCATCGACAGAAGATAGTCTTTCTGCCCTCATTCTTCTTAAATAGGCGTTACGTTCTTCGACAGAAAACTCAGTGTGTTTCAATATGGAGAGTGAAATAACCTGATCATTAGCCTGAATGCGCATTCCCCTGACCCCTGAGGAACTTCTTCCCGCAAAAACTCTAACCGCAGTCACTGGAAAACGGATACAGCGGCCATTTTGAGTGGCCAAAAGTACGTCTTGGTTTTCATTACACGAAAGAACACCAATTAAACTGTCATTATCCTTAAGTTTCATGGCTATTTTGCCGTTTGCCATGACATTGGTAAAATCACTTAATTTATTCCGTCTTACGTTGCCTAATGCCGTCGCGAACATGATATCGAGATCATTCCAATCCTTCTCATCCTCTGGAAGTGGCATTAATGTCGTAATTTTTTCGTCTTCATCTAGAGGTAACAAGTTAACAAGGGCTTTTCCTCTTGCTTGGGGAGTTCCCACGGGAAGGCGATATACCTTCATCTTGTAAACCATTCCCTTAGAAGAGAAGAAGAGAACCGGCGTATGGGTATTTACTACATAGACCTTTGAAACGAAGTCCTCGTCCCTGGTGGACATCCCTGTCCTACCCTTACCACCCCTTTTCTGTGCTCTATAAGTAGATAGCGGGACCCGTTTTACATAGCCGCCGTGTGTCACGGTCACGATCATGTCTTCCCGTTGAATCAAATCTTCAATATCGGTATCTAATTCTGCGTCTTCAATTGTTGTTCGACGATCATTAGCGAAGTTTTCTCTTACCTCACGCAACTCGTCGGCGAGTATCCCTCGGACTCTCTCTTTTGAAGCAAGAATATCTAGATATTCGCTTATCTTACCTGAGAGGTCATTCAGCTCATCAGCGATCTTATCCCGTTCTAACCCTGTCAAACGTTGTAAACGTAGGTCCAGAATTGCTCTGGCTTGGGTCTCTGACAGACTATACGTGTCATCAATAATAGGATGCTCGGGATCATCTATAAGTTTTATTAGCTCTGTAACCTCAGCCGCTGGCCATGCTCTCTCCATCAGGGCTGCTCGAGCTGACACTGGATCCTTAGCTCCCCGAATTAAGCTGATTACTTCGTCAATATTTGCAACGGCAATTGCAAGGCCTACCAAAACATGCGCACGATCTCTCGCTTTTCCAAGCTCATATATTGTTCGACGCGTAATGACCTCTTCACGAAATTCAATAAACGCCTCAAGCACCTGCTTAATATTCATTTGCTCAGGCCGGCCGGCCTTCAAAGCAAGCATATTGACTCCAAAACTCGTCTGGAGTGGGGAATAACGGTAAAGCTGATTTAGAACGATATCTGCCTGAGCGTCTCGCTTGACTTCAATGACGACCCTTACACCATCTCGATCAGATTCGTCTCGAATATCAGAGATACCTTCAATTCTTTTTTCGCGAACCAACTCTGCAATTCGCTCGATCATTCTCGCCTTATTTACCTGATAGGGAATCTCTGTAACGACTATAGATTCTCGATCCTTACGCGGCTCCTCTATATGGCTGCGGCCCCGCATCACCACAGACCCTCTTCCGGTCTTAAATGCCTGAACGATCCCACTTCTTCCCATTATTAATCCGCCGGTCGGGAAATCTGGGCCAGGGATGACCTCCAGTAGATCATCGATTGAGATATCGGGCCGCTCAAGGACAGCTAAAGTTGCGTCTATTACCTCACCAAGGTTGTGGGTTGGAATATTGGTTGCCATCCCAACCGCTATTCCCCCTGCCCCGTTCACGAGTAAGTTTGGAAAACGGGCTGGTAAGACTACCGGTTCATTTACTGTCTCATCATAGTTTGGTTGAAAATCAACCGTATCCCGGTCAATGTCCTCAAGTAGCTGAGTTGCGGCTCGATCCATACGGACCTCTGTGTAACGCATAGCCGCCGCACGATCGCCATCCATAGAACCAAAGTTCCCTTGGCCATCGACTAGTGGTAACCGCATCGAAAAATCTTGGGCCATACGAACCATTGTGTCGTATATCGCGGCGTCACCGTGGGGATGATATTTTCCCATAACATCACCGACGACCCTGGCAGATTTACGGTGTGCTCTGTTCCACTCATAGCCTTCTTCATTCATCGCGAAAAGGATGCGTCTGTGGACCGGCTTGAGACCATCTCGAACGTCTGGCAATGCTCGACTCACGATTACGCTCATCGCATAATCGAGGTATGAAGACTTCATCTCATCTTCGATTGAAACAGGAGTGATATCTAAAGGTGGTACTAAGGTCTCGTCGGTCACAAAAGGTAGCGCTCTCTATCGCTCACACGTCAGGTTAAGACATGATCAGCTACTTATTCAAAATTAATGTAATGGTAACAAATTATTAGCGTCCGAACAACCAATCCAATGGGAGATATAGGAGTCTAAATAATTGATTTTCCAATATTTTTTTGGACTATTTTGCTAAATGGGGCGAAGAACGAAGATCGTGAGTCGCTTACTAATCCTTAAAACGGTATTTCGTCATCGAGGTCAGCACTCGCAGGCAACGCCTCTTGCGCGAAACTATCTCCCGAGGATTGATCGGGCATCTCCCCAAAACCTGAGTTCATGGAGCTATCAGAACGGCCGTCTAACATAGTTAACTCCCCTCGGAATTGTCCGAGAACCACTTCGGTGCTGTATCGATCTTGTCCCGATTGATCCTGCCATTTTCTGGTCTGAAGCTGACCTTCCAAATATACTTTAGAGCCTTTCCTTAAGAACTTCTGGGCGACATCCGCTAGCCTGTCATTAAAAATTACCACACGATGCCATTCGGTCTTTTCCCGTCTCTCTCCAGTGGAGCGATCACGCCAGCTTTCAGAGGTAGCAACTGATAGGTTTACAATCGGCTTTCCATCCTGAGTTTGTCTTACTTCCGGATCTCTTCCCAAATTACCAACCAGGATTACTTTATTAACGCTACCAGCCATGCTGCCCTCCATCCAGTAACTTGCAAATTCAAATTTTGACGACATCATAACGGATTATGTCACCTTGCACAGACTTCATGCTGTTTAGAGTTAAGTTGTTTTATTCAACTATTTTCCGATTGAGGCTGAGAGAAAAGTAATGTCAAAATTTGGAATATTAGGAGGTGTCTGCACTACACATGCCCCTCAGCTTTGGACCGTTCCTGAGACAGAGGATCCGAAAGTGGTCTCCCGGGTAAAGAAAATGGTTGGTGAAATAGGTTCAAAGCTAAAAAAGCTTAATCCCGATGTTTGTATCGTGATTGCTAACGATCACGCAAACCAGTTTCTTTTGCATTGCACAGCCGGATTTACTGTTCATATAGGGAAGTTTGCATCTGGTTCATTCGCGGGACGAAATTATTCTTATCCTGTTGCGGGAGAGGCAGCTCTTCAACTAACAAGATACCTACAAGAGGTGGGTTTTGATCCGGCTTTTACGAGCACGGCAAAACTTGATTACGCCTTTGGAATTCCCCTGGATTTCGCAGATATAGACATCCCTGTAATACCAATTTTTGTAAACGCTTACGTTCCTCCTCAACCTTCGATGGAGAGATGCTTTGCGTTTGGGAAATTTATACGACAAGGACTGGAAGCACAGGGTCTCTCAGGTGTAATCGTTTGCAGTGGAGGGCTATCACACTTCCCTGGCACTTCAAGATACAAGGACCCTGGGCCTTGCACAGAGTTTGATCGTGAACTCATGGACATTTTGGGTCAAGGAAACACCAGACATTTATTGTCACTCGATGAAAAAACTCTCGATGATACAGGCAATATAGAATTGCGATGTTGGGGTGTAGCGTTCGGCGCATTGGACGCTGGAAAACCCGATGTGGTAGGTTTTGAACCAACCTGGCACCATAATTATGGCACGATCGCATGGACGGCTTCAAAGAAAAAGGGTGATTTCAAACCCCACTACCCACCGATCCACCCGGATAGAGTGCTATTATCAGAGACCTTGCATAAGCTTACTAATGATGAAATTCAGAGGAAGAGTTATCTCGCGGATCCACAAAAATTTGCAGACAGCATTGATGGGCTTTCCCATGAAGAAAAAAATGCTCTTATCGAACTCAACCAAATAAAGTTCATTCAGTTGGGGGTTCACCCATTTGTATCCCATGCTTTTAGAAGGGTCTTGGAAAGAACCGGTGTTCTAGAGCCGGATGGAAAGACAAGCTAAAAAATAAAAAGTTATCGGTCTCCTTACTCTAACCCGAAATTACATTAACAGGTTTGCCATCGATATAAGCTCTAATCGCCTCAGCATAACCTTTAAAGTAAGCGTCATAATTTGATGCCTCAACGTATCCAAGATGAGGGGTTACAATTAAGTTTTCCAAATTTCGCAATGGGTGTCTTTCTGGCAACGGCTCGACTGAAAACACATCTATCCCGGCCCCTGCTATTACTCCGTGTTCCAAAGCGGAAACCAGAGCATCTTCATCGATAATTGGTCCTCGAGAGGTGTTAACGATATAGGCAGTGGACTTCATTTTTGAGAGCTCCGTTGCGCCAAAAATGCCTCGAGTGCGCTCACTTAAAATCAGGTGGATAGAAATAAAGTCTGATCTAGAAAGAAGATCTTCTTTAGTCACTTTTTCAATATCTAACTCAGTACATTTCTCAACCTTTAAATTCTGACTCCACCCAATAACCTTCATTCCAAAAGCCTTAGCTATTGGAACCATGCTACTCCCTAAATTCCCAACACCGGCAAGACCAAGGGTCTTTCCCTGGAGCCCAACTCCAATTGACTTTTGCCATCCACCACTCCGAACGCGGCGGTCCTCCATTGGTATTTGCCGAGCTAAGCCTAAAATTAATCCCCAAGCCAAATCGGCTGTGGGGCGTCCAACACTTGGGGTCCCGCAAACGGTAATTCCCAATTCTGAGGCCGCGTTAGAGTCAATACCGCGATTGCGCATTCCACTTGTAATCAACAACTTTAGATTTGGAAGGAGCTCGAGCTGAGAACGAGGAAATGGTGTTCGTTCGCGCATCGCACAAATAATCTCGAAATCTTTTAATCTCTCAGCAATTTCCTGCTCATCAAAAAGATGATCATCAAAAACGACCAACTCAATCTCACTGTCGACGATCGCCCAATCGGATCTACCGGTGGCAACACCCTGATAATCATCTAATATGGCTACGCGCATCTTCAATCCCCTATTTTTTTTATGTATTATCAGCGCGCAAGGTTCTCCACGCAATGGTTCGATGTTCTCTCAGATTTGTTATAATTTTTATCTGGTCTGGGTGTATCAACGGTTCGTATAGGAAACGGATACTTATGAACTCAAACTATATTCACTAGATCTATGTCAGGTTTGATAAAAGTCCGTGGCGCACGGGAGCATAATCTAAAAAACGTTGACGTCGAAATTCCACGCGATGAGTTAATCGTATTTACAGGTGTCTCTGGATCAGGAAAATCCTCTCTGGCTTTTGATACCATATACGCCGAGGGACAACGTCGATACGTCGAGTCCCTATCTGCATACGCCAGACAATTTTTGGAAATGATGCAAAAGCCGGACGTCGACTCCATCGAAGGGCTCTCTCCTGCAATCTCAATTGAGCAGAAAACAACCTCCCGAAACCCACGTTCAACGGTAGGCACCGTCACTGAAATATACGATTACATGCGATTGTTGTTTGCCAGAACTGGAGTGCCATACTCCCCGACAACTGGGCTTCCCATTGTGAGCCAAACTGTGTCACAGATGGTTGACAGGATTATGGAGATGGAAGAAGGAACGCGTCTCTATCTTATGGCCCCTATAGTAAGGGGTCGAAAAGGTGAATACCGTCGAGAACTCCTAGATCTTCAAAAACGTGGATTTCAAAGAGTAAAGATTGATGGCGAAATCTATGAAATTAGCGAAGCACCATCGCTAAAGAAAAACTTCAAGCATGATATCGATGTGGTTGTTGATCGGCTTGTTTTAAGAAAAGAAATAAACACCAGATTGGCGGACTCTCTTGAAACCGCACTTGACCTTGCTGATGGCATAGCTGTTACAGAGAATGCAGACACACAAGAACGTCAAATCTTTTCTGCTAAGTTTGCCTGTCCTATTTCTGGCTTTACGATTGAGGAAATTGAACCAAGATTATTTTCATTCAATAACCCATCAGGGGCTTGCCAGAAATGTGACGGGCTTGGAACCAGTCTTTTTATTGATCCCGATCTAGTAATTCCTGATCCAGATCGATCACTAGCTCAGGGTGCTGTGGCGCCTTGGTCTGATAGCTCCTCGCCCTACTACAAACAGACCCTTGTTGCGATAGCAAAGCATTTTAATGTTGATTTTGAAACTCCCTTCAAAAAACTCGAACCATTAATCCAAAAAACCATATTACAAGGAAGTGATGAGGAAGAGATAGAGATTACATATAATGATGGGGATAAGAATTACTCTATCAAGCGCGCTTTTGAAGGCGTTATTCCAAATATGGAACGACGCTTAAGGGAGACTGAATCTTCATGGATTAGGGAGGATTTGGCAAAATATCAAAGCAAAGCTCCATGCGATGTATGCAGAGGTTTAAGGCTGAGGCCAGAGGCATTGGCAGTTAAGCTTAATGAACTAAATATCAGTGAAGTAACTGAGAAATCGATTTTAGAGGCTCGCACATGGTTTGAAGAGTTGCCTGACACCCTCAGTAATCAACAAGGTGAGATAGCCGCAAGAATTCTAAAAGAGATCAATGATCGACTGGGCTTTCTAATCGATGTTGGACTGGAGTACCTGACCTTGTCCAGGGCGTCGGGAACATTGTCCGGAGGAGAAAGTCAGAGAATTCGATTGGCCTCTCAAATAGGGTCCGGTCTAACCGGCGTTTTATATGTGCTTGATGAACCTTCGATTGGGTTACACCAAAGAGATAATGCGAGGTTACTAGAGACCCTAAAACGACTAAGAGATCTAGGAAATACGGTGGTAGTAGTTGAGCATGATGAAGATGCAATTCGAACGGCAGACTATCTTCTAGACCTTGGGCCTGCGGCTGGTGTTCACGGGGGACAAATTGTTGAACAAGGACGCCCCTCTGAGGTTATTTCCCGGAACACCAGTCTGACTGCGCAATACCTAACCGGTCACCGTAAAATTTCTATCCCCACAAAAAGACGGAAAGGCAAACCAAACCAATTCTTATTTGTAGAAGGTGCGAGAGGGAATAACTTGAAAAGGATTTCCACCAGGATTCCTTTAGGAACTCTTACTTGTGTCACAGGTGTTTCAGGGAGCGGGAAATCAACGTTTGTTATTGATACTCTCTACCGAGCAGTAGCTCGAAGACTTAACGGATCGCGTCTTGTCCCAAGTCCATTTAAAGAAATCAATGGCTTAGAACATCTTGATAAGGTGGTCGATATAGATCAGTCGCCAATTGGAAGGACCCCACGATCTAACCCAGCCACCTATACTGGTGCCTTTACTCCAATTAGAGAGTGGTTCGCGGGTCTTCCGGAGTCTGGAGCCCGAGGATACAAGCCAGGCCGCTTTTCTTTCAATGTAAAAGGAGGGCGTTGTGAGGCTTGCCAGGGAGACGGAGTAATCAAAATAGAAATGCATTTTCTTCCCGACATTTATGTCGAATGTGATGTATGTAAAGGCAAGAGATATAATCGCGAAACTTTAGAGGTAGAGTTTCGGAACAAATCGATTGCAGATGTTCTTGCCATGACTGTCGATGATGGTGTGGAGTTTTTTAAGGCAATCCCTTCAATCCGCGACAAATTAGCGATGCTTCAACGTGTGGGTCTTGGATATATTCGTATTGGACAAGCAGCGACGACCCTATCTGGAGGAGAGGCTCAACGGGTAAAGTTGTCTAAAGAGCTTTCAAAACGATCAACGGGAAAGACCCTTTATATTCTTGATGAGCCCACTACGGGTCTCCATTTCGAAGATGTGAAAAAACTTTTGGAAGTTCTTCAAGCCTTGGTTGATACAGGAAATACAGTAGTTGTGATCGAACATAATTTAGAAGTTATTAAAACTGCTGATTGGATTATTGACCTTGGACCGGAAGGCGGAACAAAAGGTGGAAAAATCGTTGCTACGGGCACACCAGAAAAAATTATTAAGGTTTCAAAAAGTCATACCGGCCAATACCTTCAGGCTGTACTAAATCGAAGCAATGATAGCTAGGCCAAATTGAAATGACGGATCCTGTTCATATTGTAGGAGGTGGGCTGGCTGGTTGCGAGGCGGCTTGGCAATTAGTGTCAAATGGGGTGCCAGTTGTCCTATACGAAATGAGACCAACTGTATCAACGCCAGCTCACCAAACCGATAGTCTAGCAGAACTTGTATGCTCAAATTCATTTCGGTCAGATGACCCGGAAAGAAGTGCCATTGGGTTGCTTCACGAGGAGATGCGAAATCTAAATTCCCTAGTTATGAAATGTGCGGATCAAACTAGCGTTCCAGCTGGTGGTGCACTCGCGGTTGATAGAGACCAATTTTCAAATTCAGTGGAACAAACCCTTTTGAATCATCCCCTTTTTCAAATTAAGAGGGAGGAAGTCAGTTCTTTAATCAGAGAAGATTGGAACCAATCTATTATCGCAACCGGTCCCCTAACCTCTCAAGGTTTAGCGACGGAGATTGCAACTTTAAGCGGCAAGGAGTCCCTGGCATTTTTCGACGCAATTGCACCAATCATTCACAAAGACTCTATTGATTTTTCAATAGCCTGGTTTCAATCCAGATACGACAAAGGAACCGGGTCCGATTACATCAATTGTCCAATGACAGAGGACCAGTATTACGCATTTATAGATGAACTTTTAATAGCAGAAAAAACGGAATTTAAAGATTGGGAGAAGGACACGCCGTATTTTGAGGGGTGTTTGCCCATCGAAGTTATGGCTTCTCGTGGCACCAAAACACTTGCTTTTGGACCTATGAAACCGGTTGGATTAACTAACCCCAACAACCCACATACCAAGCCTTTTGCAATCGTACAGCTCAGGCAAGATAACGTTTTGGGCACCTTGTTTAATATGGTGGGCTTTCAAACAAAACTTAAGTATCAAGAACAAACTCGTATTTTTAGAATGATTCCCGGACTAGAAAATGCTGAATTTGCTAGGTTGGGGGGAATACACAGAAATACTTTTATCAACTCACCAAAATTGTTGGATAGAAGATTACGTTTTAAGAAAGAGCCTCGAGCCAGGTTTGCTGGTCAGATGACAGGCTGCGAAGGCTATATAGAAAGTGCATCAGTGGGTTTGCTGGCGGGTTTGTTTTGTTTATCAGACATACGAGAAGTTGACATACCAATCCCTCCTCTTGAGACTTCTCTTGGATCTCTCCTCGCGCATATCACGGGGGATGCAAGGGCAGATGATTATCAACCAATGAATGTAAATTTTGGGCTCTTTCCCCCACTTGATCAGCATTTTAAAAAAAGAGACAGAAAAAAGGCATATTCCGACAGAGCGAGGAAACATTTTTCTGATTGGAAAAACAAACTGCAGGCAGCTATTCCATTAAAACCCTAGCCATGCGGCCCGACAAATACGGAGCTGCCTCGCGAAAATTCTGTGATCTGAGCGAACATAGTTTTTGACATATGTTCTTTTTAAACTGGCTATATCACTTTTTATGTTTGGCAACATGAGATTAAAAACTCTACTTTTTTGATCTCTAAAGTTTGGTCGAAATCCTTCCAAAGAGTTTGAGGCGTGTGTCAAAATTTCTTCGGTCTTGAGTACAGGGTTTTCATCCAAACCGGTCGAATTAGATATCCCCGTTTTATTGAAGTTTGTTGTATTAAATTTGGCATTCTTGTTGGCTGCAATCTCAATTAACCCCCAGGAGGTGCCGATTTTTCTTGCCCAATTAATATCATCTGAACGACAGCTGGATATTTTTGCACTTAATTCTGTCAATAGACCATGGGTAGACTCAGTGTATTTCAGAATTTCTTCTATGTTGCGATTAGATGTTTCTTCAAATTCGATCTCGCGAGCATCAACAAGCGACATTAGGTCACTTAATTGTATCACATTTTGTACGAGCAGGGTTTGCAATGCCTGAAGAATGTAATGACCTCCTCCGTTGTTCTCTTGAAGTTTTTCAAGAGATTCGCGCCACCACTGGAGCCGGATTCGCCCTATCATTGGTTCGGTTACTGAATTTTTAATTCTCGAGAGTTCTGAATTAAAGGCAAAAATGCTCCAGAGAGAAGCTTGAACATCCTTTGGTCCAAAAAGACTGATAAAATACCTCTCTGGTTCGTCTTTCTTCACTAGAGTTCGGCAAAACTCGATTGCAGCGCTATTTTCGAACACTTTCAGCCACGACTTTGGGGTTTGAAAAACATTTTTCAATGGACATTATTAAATAATAAAATTTAATTTCTAAGCGCTCTTTCATACATCGCTCGTAATTACACCTGGAGACTTTCTTTGTAATGAAAAATAAAGCAACCAAAACGAGCAAGGACGAAAACTTTCCGGTTGCTACTCTTCTGACTACTCCCATCTATCGTCCCCATATTGAAACCTTTTATCGTTGCGTGCGAACGGCAGATGATATCGCTGATCACCCTGTTCTTACACCAAAAGAAAAAATGGAGAAATTAGAACTCTTTGAAGCTATTTTGAATGGCTCGACAAAAGACAAAACGGTATTTTTGGAAGCGTATGAACATTTAGAGAGCGTTTGTGAAACAAATGTTTCGATTGAACACGCCTTAAATTTACTTCAGGCGTTTAAATTGGATGTAAATAAGTCTCGTTACAGAAATTGGTCGGAGTTAGTAAATTACTGCAGATATTCCGCTGCTCCGGTCGGCCACTATCTCCTCGAACTACACGGCGAGTCCCCTGATTTAAGACGCCATACTGATCGGCTTTGTATATCCCTTCAAATTATTAACCACCTCCAGGACTGTAAAAAAGATTTAATAGACCTGGATCGTGTTTACATTCCATTAGACTGGATAACAAAAGAGGGCGCGGATATTGAGAGCCTAGATAGCAAGTTTTTAACCCCGGAAATGAGAAGAGTAATCTTCCGGTTATTAGAGCGTAATCGAGAACTGGTTGAGGGCGCGTATTCAGGTTTATTTTTTATTAAAAATTATAGACTTAGACTTAATTCTTTAACTATTTTATTTATTGCAAAGTACCTAAATCATAATCTAAGAAAGAAAGATCCGATTGCCAACGACGTCAAGCTCACATCAATACAAAAAAGCTTTGCGGTAATAGCAGGGCTTTTTCGAAGCACTCCGTTTTTTTAATGTCAAAAGTTCATATTATCGGAGCTGGACTCGCTGGATTATCATGTGCCACGGAGCTTTCTAAGCTTGGAATAACGATGGCTATATATGAGAGGGCTCCGTTTGCCGGCGGCAGATGCAGATCCTTTTATGACAAACGCTTGGATTGCGAAATTGATAATGGCAACCATCTTTTATTTAGCAATAATTACTCAACGCTTGAGTACCTAAAACTGATAGGCTCTTTTGAAAAGTTAGAGGAAATATCTCCTGCTAGTTTCAAATTTATTGAGCCGGCCACGGGTAAAAGGTGGATTGTGTCCCCTGGCCCAAGATATTTTCCGGGATTAGCCTTGTTCGCTAAAAATAGAGTTCCGCAAACAAAATTATATGACTATTTCGATTTATTGAGGCTTTGGAGATCTTTAGATACCGATGCAGTAGGCGATCGAGTTAATTCATCTGGAGTTTTGTATGAAAGACTATGGCAACCTCTTTGCCACGCAGTATTAAACACCAATGCAAATAATGCTTCTGCCACGCTCTTATGGAAGTTTATCAAAATGAGTTTTCTAAGAGGTGAAGCTGATTGCCGGCCTTGGGTGTTTAAAGATAGCCTGTCGAAAGTGCTAATTGATCCTGCATTGAAGTTTTTAGAATCGAAAAACGTAAAAGTTAACTTTAACGCACCCGTTAAAAAGTTTGAGGTTGAAGGACAACTTTTAATCGGGCTTGGGTTTAGGCGAGATGATTTACCGTTGGACCCGGGTGATTTCGTAGTTTTGGCCGTACCCCCAAAAATAGCTAAGCAACTGCACTCCGAAATCAAAGCTTCCGAGGAATTCAGCGCAATAGTAAATATTCATTTCAAGATGAATAAAATGCCTTTAGAAAGTCAAAACTCAAGGTTTATTGGCCTTATTGGCTCTAAAGCCCAATGGGTTTTTTTTAAAGATAATGTGTTGTCAGTTACCGTCAGTGATGCTTTTCAATTAAGTCTTAAGGATAATGAAGAAATCGGAAAAGAAATTTGGGCGGAAATTAAGGAAACATTCAATTTAAAATCCAAAGCGGTACCTCCTTTCAGAGTCATCAAGGAACGGGAAGCTACAATATCCCAAACACCAAATGGCGTAGCCAATAGACAAGGTCTAAGAACTAATATCCGGAATTTGTTTATCATTGGGGATTGGACACAAACGGATCTCCCCGCGACTATCGAGGGAAGCATCCAATCAGGAAGGGAGGCCGCAGGTTTGATTGCTAAAACTCTCAGGTAAACTTCCTTTCTCATGATATTTCAATTGGGGTTACTACGATTCAGAGATCCTGCTAAAGTCAAGAAAGTGTTTAACACTGAAGAGTTCGCTACTATTCAGGGAGTAATCAATGGCGAGTATTTTAACTGATCTTAAAAACACAATTATTGCGGGGATCGTTCTCGCAATAGTTTTAGTGCTTATCCTCATGGGTGCTCATGGAGAAGGGTATTCGAACACCCATGAATGGTGGGCATTTTTCTTCCGCTGGCTCCATGTACTTTCGGGTGTCATGTGGATCGGTATCCTTTGGTATTTCAATTTTGTGCAAATACCCAACATGCCCAATATACCTGATGAGCAAAAACCTGCGATTAGTAAGGTTATTGCTCCCGCAGCACTTTTTTGGTTCCGCTGGGGAGCCATGTCAACCATCATAACGGGGCTTATTCTGGCGTGGATGAATGGTTACCTGGTTGAAGCATATGCTTTAGGTCTCACGGGTGGCGGTGCGAAGGCAACGACCATTGGTATCGGCATGTGGCTGGGAACCATTATGTGGTTCAATGTTTGGTTTGTTATTTGGCCAAACCAAAAAATAGCCCTTGGTATAGTTTCTTCTGAAGAAGGAGCGGCACCAAAGGCTGCTAGAACTGCAATGCTATTCTCAAGAACAAATACAATGCTCTCGATCCCGATGCTTTTTGCAATGGTAGCTGCTCAAAATATCGTATAGAGATCGACTTCAGTTTTTTACCGGGGGGCTTCTTGCCCCCCTTTTTTTTATGCGACGGGAAGCAGAAGCGCCGATACATCCCGACTTTCACTTTGGAGAACATTGAAGGTTCTGCAAGCAGCCCCGGTATTCATGACTTCAACAATCAAACCAGCCTCTTTAAACGGGGTTAGCGTCTCCTTCTTAGGCCAAACAGTTTGATCACCTGTGCCAATAATCAAAATACATCCGGGACGGTCTGCTCCCACCTTACTTAAAATAAGTTCTGAGTTTTCGGACAGAAGGTTTTCTAAATTATTAGAGGGGAGCTCGTATGTATTTGTTTCACAAACTAAAACAAGGGAATAGTAAGTTTTACCGCTTATTAAAAACTGTTGATCACCATATCGGTCTATGAGTTGCTTTCCATCTGGAATAGGTGGGGTGATATCGGCCATCAGTAAACAAAAAAGGGGAACTACGAGGTAGCCTCTTCACCATCGTCGTCACTAAAAGCTGAGCGTCTGAGCCTCATTTGAATTAGCAACGGTGTGGCTACCATCAGCGATGAATAGGTACCGACTAGAACACCCCAGATCATTGCGAAACTAAAACCTTTGAGGACCTCTCCGCCAAAAAAATACAGGATAAAAAGCGCTAACAAAGTTGTAATACTCGTCAATAAAGTCCGAGAAAGCGTATCGTTTAGGCTGAGGTTTAATAAGTCTGTAAGATCCATAACCTTGTATTTACGAAGATTCTCGCGGACGCGATCATAGACAACCACTGTATCATTGATGGAATACCCGGCAATCGTAAGTATCGCTGCAACGGTTGAAAGATTGAATTCCAAACCAAGTAAGCAAAAAATACCAATGGTTAGAAGAACATCGTGGACAAGAGCAACCACAGCCCCTACTCCAAATTGCCATTCAAAGCGAAACCAAATGTATAAAAGCATGGCGGCCAAAGCCAAAAGGACCGCCGTTACACCTGCTTCCACTAGCTCTCCGGAAACCTTCGGGCCTACAAACTCAATGCGACGATAATCAACGTCACTTCCGAGGGTGCTTTTTACTTTTTCAACCGCTTGATTTTGTTCTTTGGCTCCTCCAGGCTGCCTCTCAATCCTAATAAGAACATCCGTAGACTGTCCAAATTCTTGAATTTCAATATTTCCAAGACCCAATGCAGAGATTTGACCTCTAATTTGGCCGATATTTGCCGGCCCCGAGGTTCTCACCTCAACCAGGATTCCTCCTTGAAAATCAATCCCATAATTAAGGCCTTTAGTCGTGAAAAGAATGGCAGAGGCCAAACACAATAACAAAGAGAGCCCCATACCAATTTGCCGAAAACGAAGGAAATTAACTTTTGTTCCCACAGGGACTAGACTGACAAGGCGCATAATTCTAACTCCCGATCACAAAGGCAAAGAATTTGGACGTTTTTGACGGAGCCAAGTAACCACCATCAGTCTAGTTACCATTATTGCTGAGAACATCGAGGTGCAAATCCCAATACCAAGCGTCACGGCGAAGCCTTTCACGGGACCCGATCCGAACATGTACAACAGGAGGGCCGCAATAAAAGTTGTAAGGTTTGCATCAATAATCGTCGAAAATGCTCTTTGGTAACCACTATCAACCGCGGATATAGGTGTCCTTCCTGACCTCACTTCCTCACGTATGCGTTCAAAAACTAAGACGTTTGCATCAACTGCCATACCAATTGTTAAGACGATCCCAGCGATACCTGGAAGAGTTAAGGTGGCTTGTAACATGGATAATGCAGCTGCAATTAAAATAAGGTTCAAAACCAGTGCAACGACAGCCATTAGACCAAAAAGCCCATAAGCCAAGGCCATAAAAACGATCACCGCAACTAGTCCAAAGATACTTGCTATTTTTCCCGCAGCTATTGAGTCTGCACCCAGACCTGGGCCCACTGTCCGTTCCTCTATTATCTCGAGCGGCACCGGTAGAGCTCCCGATCTTAAGAGGAGAGCCAATCTCTTTGACTCTTGAGGAGTAAATGTCCCAGAAATTTGTCCATTTCCGCCCAAAATCGGCTCTTGGATCACAGGAGCTGTAATCACCTCGCCATCAAGGACAATGGCGAATGGTTTATTTACGTTTCGGCGAGTGACGTTGCCAAATTTTCTCGCCCCAACCGCGTCAAAACGAAAACTAACAACATTCCTATTATTTTGATCAACGCTTGGCTGAGCATCAACTAAATTCTCTCCGGAGACCTCGACGCGTTTTTTTACCAAGTAATATAAACGCTCACCATTATCATTTTGTTCTTTTTGGGCTCCTGGAATAAGCAATATTCCCGGACCAGGTCTTTCTTTCGCATTTGTTGTTGCGACTTCTGGCGCTAATAGGTGAAAAGTCATTTTAGCAGTTTGTCCCAGAACCTTTTTAAGCTCAGTCGTATCAGAAAACCCTGGGGCCTGAACAAGGATCCGATTACTGCCTTGGCGCTGAATACTAGGCTCTGACAATCCAGTTTCATCTAGGCGCCGCCTGACGATTTCCATTGCCTGCTCCATGACAGCATTTCTGCGTTCTCGGAGCTGGGTCTCTGTCATGGATAAAGCTAACACTTTACCATTGCTATCAAGGTTCATTCCCTGACCCACTCGCCTCAGCCGCTTGCTCGCCTCTTCAATGTCGGTATCCTTGACGATTTCTACGGTTATACCATTTCCATCTACCTTGAGATTTCGATGGAGTATTCTCGGCTTTTGTCGAAATTCATCTCTTACCCCTTGTCGCAAACTGCCCAAGGACTCTCTGACAGCCACGTTAATCTCAGCTTCTAATAGCAAGTGAGCACCGCCCCTCAAATCAAGCCCGAGGTTCATGTGCTTGTGAGGGAGCCAATTTGGAATTTGTTTTAAGACCCCGGAGGGGAGGATGTTAGGAACAGCGAAAGCCAAGCCAAAAAAGGCAACAATAAAGACCAATATGATCTTCCAAGTGGGAAATCTAACCATGGGTTGCCTTTCAATCTTTTGATTTAATTGAAGATTAGACTCTAGCTCTTTTTATCTTTATCGGCGCTTTCTGGTTCCTTTTCATTATCTTCTTCGTCTTCTTGGTCTTCCGTTTTAGCTAAGACGTCACTGATCATGCCGCGGGCCACCTTCACTCTTACACCATCGGCAATTTCTAAAGTTAACTCAGTTTCGCTATTAACTTTGGTGATTTGTCCAATAATTCCGCCAGCAGTAACAACACGATCTCCTCGTCTTAGCGCCTGCAACATTTCTCGGTGCTGCTTTTGTTTTTTCTGCTGTGGGCGAATTAGCAAAAAATAAAACACAACAAAAATTAGAACGAGAGGTAGAAGAGACTCGAGGGCTCCAGATCCACCAAGACTCTGGGCGTGGGCAGGCGAAATTAACATCGGTTACTCCTTTATTTTTACCCAAGGCTGCGGAATATACCTCCCTCACCCCGTCTTGCAAACACAGACGGCGTAAAATGAGGCTCTTATTGCTTCCTTCTCAACAATTATTGGGCTACTCAACACAGTAAATTCGTTTTGTCGAGCAGATTTAGTGAGAGAAATGATAGAATCGAAAATACTCGTTGCCCTTGAGAGGATTGCCAATTCCCTTGAAATTTTAGCTCCTCAGCCCCGATCCGCCGAAACAAATGATACAGCTACCGCATTCATTTGGAATCCCGAAGGAGGCTTTCTTAGTCCTGTAGAGCGAGTGAACAGACTAGATATCAAGCTTTTAAAAGGTATTGATCGCTCAATGTCCACGCTTTTTGACAATACGAAAAGGTTTGCGCTCGGCTTTCCGGCCAATAATGCTTTACTCTGGGGTGCGAGGGGAACAGGTAAAAGTTCTCTAGTAAAAGCGGTCCATGGTACACTTTTAGTTGAATATCCCTGTTTAAGCCTCGTTGAAATCCACAGAGAGGACATATCAACATTAACTAGGCTGCTACCAATTCTTAAAAAAGATACAAAACGTCGCTTTATTTTATTCTGTGACGATTTGTCATTTGAAGCAGCTGATGAGAGCTATAAGTCCTTAAAGACCCTTCTCGAGGGAGGAATAGAGGGTAGACCTCAAAATGTAATTTTTTATGCCACCTCGAATCGACGGCATTTGATGTCTCGAGAAATATCAGAGCAAACTGGAGATGACGCTATCAATTCTCGGGAAACGGCTGAAGAACGGATCTCTCTGTCAGATCGATTTGGGCTTTGGCTTGGGTTTCATAATTGCGATCAAGAAACATTTTTAAAAATTATTGACGCTTATGCGGAGCACTTTGAGCTTTTGGAAAATAGAAAAGAACTCCATTCCAAGGCTATAGAATGGTCAGTTACTAGAGGCGCTCGCTCTGGGCGAGTAGCCTGGCAATTTATTCAAGACATCGCTGGAGAGCAGGGCAAAAGTCTTGATATTTAGGTTATAATTCTCTGCGAGACGCGCCAAATACTCTCTCGGATCAACCGGCTCATTATTTCTTCGAAGCTCAAAATGAAGTTGCGGATTGGCGACATTTCCTGTTTTCCCAACACGGGCGATAACTTGGCCCCGACGAACGGTGTCCCCTCTTTGAACTAATAGTAGAGACGCATGAGCATAAGCAGACATCCAACCTCCAGCATGTTTTATCAAAAGTAAATTGCCAAAACCTCTCAATTGATTACCGGAATAAGCAACCACTCCATTTTCTGCCGCCCTTATTGGTGATCCATCAGGCGCCCTTATATTTATTCCATCATTCCTCAGGCCACCTTCTCTTGCACCAAACCCGATTACAACCTTACCCCGAACGGGCCATAAAAACCTCTCATCGGTCCTTGCTGAAGGGCTGGGGAGCCTTTTAACCTGAGGTTTTCCCCATGAGTTTCTATTTCTCGTAACTTTACTCGTAACCCGTCCATGCGTTTTTTGAAAAGAGTCCCTCCTATTATTTCCTCCAGAACCGAAATTCCTCGAAGGAATTTTTAAAACCTGTCCCTTTTTCAATTTATACGGGGGAAACAGCTCGTTTTTTCTTACTAGTCTATTTGGGTTTACGTTAAGCTCCTGAGCAATCTCATAAATATTCTGGTTCTTTTTCACCGTATAGACAGCGTTTTCGGGCAGTTTTAAATCAACGCCCGGATAAATAATATACGGAGCACCAATTTTGTTTAATTCTATTAATTCTCGGAGAGAAACCCTAAACCGCTTAGCGATCTTATACAGACTATCACCCCGTTTAACTTTGACCTTTTGCAAGCTTAAATCAGAGCTAAGAGCAGATCTTTTATTAGCATTAGAGGGAATTTTTATGGGGCCTTCTGGAAGGCGATATTGACCACAACCGTTCAAAAACAAGCAGACCAACATAAAAATAATAGAAAAATTAAACTTACTTAGCTGAAACGTCATGGAACCGTTTGCTATTCCGTATCGTTTGCAGTTCCAGGAATCACAGGAACGAAGCGAACAGGCCAAAGTTCATCACTGCAGATACCTTCATCGTCTTTTTTATAACATAATAATTTTTGATCAGCTCCTGCTTTACCCACTGGTGCTATTAAATACCCCCCAATTGCAAGCTGATCAAAAAGAACTGGAGGAACCCTCTCCAATCCCGCTGTCAAAATAATCCGATCAAAAGGCGATTGTTCCGGCCACCCCATCACTCCGTCTGCCCAAAGAGGAACTATGTTATTTAGCCTTAGTTCCTTAAATTTCTTTTCCGCTGATTTTAGCAAATCACGATGACGTTCTATCGTGTAAACTCTTCGAAAAAGTTTAGATAGAATTGCAGCTTGATAGCCAGATCCAGTCCCCACTTCAAGCACCTTTGCTTTTTTGTTTGGCATTAACCTCTCTGACATGAAGCCAACGACTGTTGGTTGACTAATTGTTTGCCCAAAGCCAATCGGAAGGGCTATGTCCTCATATGCCTGATCTTGGAATGACTCTGGGATAAAAAGTTCGCGAGGCACTCTCTCGATAGCGGCCAAAACATCTTTATTAGTAATGCCGTTCTGACGCAGGTGCATCAGTAAACGAATTAGGGTGGGATCAAGAGGCATTAGGTTCTAATTTATTGATACCACCCATATACTTTCTGAGCACTTCTGGAACTGAGACCGACCCATCTTCATTTTGATAATTTTCGAGGACCGCAATCAAGGCCCGTCCGACCGCAATTCCAGAACCGTTTAGAGTATGAAGAAAATTTATCCCTTTCTTGGATTCAGGTCTAAACCGCGACTGCATTCTTCTGGATTGAAAGTCCCCGCAAGTCGAACAAGAGGAAATTTCTCTGTATTTGTTTTGACCAGGCAACCAGACCTCAAGATCATAGGTTCTTCGCGCAGAGAAACCCATATCTCCCGAGCACAAGAGCATTACCCTATAAGGTAATTCAAGTTTCCTGAGAACTTCCTCAGCAGCCTCCGTCATCCGCTGATGCTCGGCCTCTGACTCTTTTGGATGCACTATGCTCACCAGCTCTACCTTATTGAATTGATGCTGCCGCAACATCCCTCGTGTATCCCTGCCAGCCGCTCCGGCTTCGGAACGAAAACAATTGGTGTAAGCTGTAAGCCTTATCGGCAAATCTTTCTCTTCAAGAATTTTATCTGCTACAAGATTTGTAAGCGGCACTTCCGCTGTTGGTATCAGCCAAAATCCATTTTCCGTACGAAACAAATCCTCAGAGAATTTTGGAAGCTGCCCTGTTCCATAAACGGCATTATCCCTTACCAAAACTGGAGGAGAAACTTCGGTGTATCCAAACTCTTGGGTATGGAGATCTAACATAAACGTGGCCAGCGCACGTTCTAGTCTCGCTAGGTTTCCCCTTAGAACCACAAAACGTGACCCTGAGAGTTTAGCAGCAGCCTCAAAGTCCATTCCATCCAATTTTTCTCCAATAGAAACATGATCCAATGGCTCAAAAGAAAATGATCTGGGCGTGCCAAACTTTCTAATCTCTAAATTATCTTCTTCGTCTCTTCCAATCGGGACATCATCAGCAGGGATATTAGGGATGGAAGCCAATCTCTGGATTAAATCTTCAGAAGCTTGTTTCTCCTGGGACTCTAAGTTTTGAAGAGTCTCTCTGAGTTCGCTTACTTCTTGAATTAAGGCATCAGCATTCTCACCAGCCCCCTTTAGCTTCCCAATTTCTTTTGAAGCTTCGTTGCGTCTCGTTTGAATAGCCTGCGTTTTTGTCTGATAGTTCCGCCTAGCCTGGTCGAGGTCAATAAGCTCCTCCGCCGTTGGTGTAATTCCTCTTTTTTCAAGGGCTTCATCAAATTTTGAGGGGTTTTCCCTTATCCACCTAATGTCCAACATGATCCGATAGCAACATCCGAAATACTTTGGGTTAGTTTCTTTTACACCTAACTGTCTTGAACGCCATCGGGCTCTTCGTCAGATGCGAGTTTTTTCGCCTTTTTTTCAATCAGTCTAGCAGCAAAAATGGAGACCTCGTAGAGAAGAATGAGGGGAACAGCCAGTCCTATCTGACTTATAACATCAGGAGGTGTTATAATTGCGGCGAATATAAAAACACCAACGATCGCATAGCGCCGTTTCTCAGCCAACCCATCTGCTGTGATAATCCCAACTTTAGCCAAGAGTATCAAAAGCACTGGCAATTGGAATCCTAAACCAAACGCAAACATCAATAAAAGCACCAGAGATAAGTACTCATTCACTTTCGGTTCTAGTTCTATTGCGAGAGAATCATCAGTCGCTGGCATCTCAAAACCGATAAAAAATTGCCAGGCCATCGGTAGGATTAAATAGTAAACAAGTGCTGCGCCTGAACAAAAAAGAACAGGGGTTGAAATTAAAAATGGAAGAAAAGCTTTTCTCTCATTTTTATACAATCCTGGTGCAACAAACTTCCAGATTTGGGATAACAGAATTGGTGTTGAGACAGCTAGAGCAAGAAAAAATGCTATTTTTATTTCAGTTAAAAATTGTTCAGGGAGACCGGTGAAGATCATTCTTGCATTCGGCCGGTCTCTCAAAATCTCATAAAGAGGCTCCATTAAAAAACCGTAAACATAGGGAGCCGCGGGTATAAAAATAAAAAAGAGGACTAGAAATGCAGCGACGCTAAATAACAACCGTCGCCGTAATTCAATAAGGTGAGATAAAAGAGGCATCTTACCCTCTTCTTGCTCAAGATTATCAGAATTAGAGGCCTTTTTTTGTTTAGAAAAGAAAATCAAGAGTTTCTTTTCCCAGTTGGATCGAGCTCAACATCTCTTTGTCCAGCCTCGTCAGAACTGTTTGTTTCAGAACTCATATTGTCTTCGGAGGAGTCAATTTCCAAAATTTCTTGGTTATCAACGGAGTTGCGAAGGGATTTGATGGAGGCGTCGAGATCACCTTGAGGATCTATCTCAGCCCTTAATGATTCCTCTAACTCAGTTTTCATATCCGAGAAACCAGTATCGGCAACTAGATCGGTTTTGACTTTATCGATTTCTGCCTGAGTAGCTATATCGTCGAGATTATACTGAAATTCTTGAGCTAGAGATCGAGCCTTCCGAATCCATTGAGTAATTGTTCTAATAGCCAGCGGGAGATCCTTCGGCCCAATTATCAAAAGGGCGAGCATAATGATTAAAAGAAATTCCCAACCGCCAATATCAAACACTGGCTTTGTTCCTCTAGATCAAACCGACTAGCTTTTTGCAGCGGTATCTTTATTCGATGTTGAACTAACGTCTACAGTATCTTGTTCTGAAGAACGCTCAATTACTTTCGCCTCACTATCATTTGATTGCTCGTCTTTTAGGCCTTTCTTGAAAGCCGTTATGCCTTTCGCCATATCTCCCATTAACTGAGATAATTTGCCCCTTCCGCCAAAGAGAACTAGCACTACAACTAGCACAATAACCCAGTGCCAAATACTAAAAGTTCCCATCTAAACTCAACTCCTCTCAAACACTCAAATCAAAACAACCAAAAAAAAATGAATTTCGGTATCATTTTTAACTGGGTCCACTCCATAGTCATATTACTGGAATGGTTGGCATGCAAACTTAAAGAACACTGTTCATGGGAATCAAAGAAAAATTCCTCTCAACACCCTAAAAATACTTACGTTACGAACAGGTAAAAAGTCTATCCGGCGAAATCCCGAAGCAAAAAGCCGATTAAAAAGGCTATTCCTGCGGCGCCCATCCCAATGGCAAAGGTTTCTAAACCTGACTTCCACCAGCTAGCAAGAGACCACTTGGATTTAGCTGAGCCAATAAGAAAAAACGTTGCCGCCGTAATTACAACGCAAATGATCGATGCAGATGTCCGATCAAGCAACCAAGGGCTCAACAAAAAAGGAATTAAGGGGACCAGACCGCAGGCTAAGAAGGCAAAAAAAGTTCCTAATGCCGCTTTATAGGGAGACCTCTCGACGGTGGGAAGACCGTATTCCTCAACCATCATGGTTTCAATCCAAAGTTTGCGATCCGCGGTTATAATTGAGGTTGCTCTCTCCAAATCATCGCCAGAAAAGCCTTTATTGCGGTAAATTTCCTCGATTTCCCTTCTTTCTCCTTCGGGGTCCTTTTCTAGCTGCCTTTCTTCGTATGCTCGAATTCTTTCAAATTCGTCGTTTTCCGCTTTTGTACCAGTGTAGTTACTGGCTGCCATAGAAAAACCATCAGCAAGTATATTTGCTGCACCTAGGATTAGGATAACATTTGTTGAAAAATTAGCGCCGATAACCCCCGATACAATGGCAAAAGTAGTTATACCACCATCAATTCCGCCATAAATCCAATCCCTTAGATAACTTGGGCTAGAACCGGCTTCTAATCTCTCGCGAATTGCTTTTGTTGAGTGCTCATGAGATAGATCAATTTGAGACATTGGTTATATTAATCCGTTGGATTAAGGGGCTCTGTGCTCTCTTCGTCCTCGGTTTCAATAGACAATTGACCTTCATCAGAATGAGCGGCTATCTCTCCAAATATAGTTTTCGCTGGTCGTTTGTCCAATAATCCCGCCGCTTTTAACTCATCTACACCAGGCAGATCAGCGATTTCATTGAGACTAAAGTGGTTTAAAAATTCAGGACTAGTACCCCAAGTAACAGGTTTACCAGGCGTCCGACGCCGCCCCACTGGTTTAATCCAACCAATTTCCAGCAAGAGATCCAGAGTTCCTTTACTTAGAGCTACTCCCCGGATTTCCTCTATCTCTGCTCGAGTGATTGGTTGATGGTAGGCAATGATCGAGAGCGTTTCGACTGCTGCTCTACTCAGCTTCCGGGCGACCTGAACTTCCATCTCTAACTTACCTGAAAGATCCGGAGCCGTTCGAAATGCCCACTTTCCTCCTACTCGAATTAAATTTATGCCCCTACCTTCATAATGCTTGGCAAGCACATTGAGCAGATCCTCGAGGTCAGCGCCTGGTTGGAGGCGCTCTTGCAACGATTTTTCCGTAACTGGTTCAGTCGCCGCGAAAAGCAGGGCTTCCAAAACACGAAGGTCACTGCTCATATTGTTAAATTTTTCATGTTTATTAGCTATAATATCACTTGGCGTCAGCGATCCGTCCATAATTATTCCTTTACTCTACTTTAGATCTTAAATACATCGGTCCAAAGGTTTGTCCTTGCTGAATTTCTATTTGCCCAGACTTTGCGAGCTCTAAACTTGCTGCAAAAGTTGAAGCCAAGGCTGATCGCCAGACGAGTGGTTCGGAGATGTCTTCAGGCAAAAAACTGATGAGAATCGTCCAATCTGGTGTTTTTCCAAGCATTAATTGAAGTCGGTCCAGAGCGTCGTCGACGGAATAGAATTCAGTAGGCGCTATTTCTAATAACTGGCCTTCTTTAGCCCGGCTATATTGATCTCCATATGATTTTAATAGCTCATACAAAGAGAGATCATATACCGGGGTTTTTAATATTTTTACGCCTTCGGGTGCTCCACGGGAAAACACATCTCTTCCAAGTCTAGGAAGGGCCATTACCTTCCCCCCGGAGTTCTGCATTGCCTCCAACCGTCGAAGTTGAAATGCCAATGCTTCTGCCATTTCAGACCCGGACGGCTCATCTTCTGTCTCTTCAGCTGGAAGAAGCAAACGTGATTTAAGGTAGGCAAGCCAAGCCGCCATTACGAGGTAATCAGCCGCCACCTCCAGTTTTAAGCGTCGTGCTTCGGAGATAAAGGACAAATATTGGTCCGCAAGTTCAAGAATTGATATGCTGAGTAGGTCAACCTTTTGCTCTCTAGCTAGGGTCAACAACATATCAATCGGACCTTCAAACCCTTCTAGGTCAACGACCAGAGCACCCTCGCCTGCCCGGTCTTTAACCTTATCTTCTTCAAAATCAGGGGGAGTTGCCATATACAGATTTGGGTCCTCAAAAAGACTTGCTAAAAACTATGTTGTTTTTCTACTTTCCCAAGAAGTCTTTACCGTCTTCTTGAAATATTTGAACAAGAGTACAGATCAAACCAACAATCCACTATTATACTACCGCTTACACGAATCGTTAAAAGAGGAAGAGAGCTGTGACCGAGACTGTCGGTCGTTTATCAGAATGGGAAATTAACGCGCCTTAAACTTCCCTCCAATAACTCAATACTTTTTTCGCTAATGATTTCAAGCTAGCTTAATTCTTGTAATATCTCTTTTAACTCCTCGTCGGCGCGAGTAATAGAGAAACTATTTTCTCTATCTGAGCCCGCGCTCAATGCCGAGAAGCTCCGCTTTATTCTGTCAACAGCATTTGAGCCAAGCAAAGGTACGACCGGGGCTATCTCCTTCATTTCCGAAACATCACCAGAACAATGCAGAACAACGTCGCAGCCAGCATCGAAAGCTTTAAGAACCCTTTCTGACAGACTTCCTTTGAGCGCACCCATTCCTATGTCATCAGACACGAGTAGACCCGAGAAACCGATCTCACCTCTTATAATGTCTCTAATAATTGTTTTGGAGTGGGTGACCGGAAATTCGGCGTCAATTGCCTCGAACAATATGTGGGCCGTCATGGCCCATACCCCCCCCGACATTCCACGAAATGGGATGAAATCTCGATCTCTCAAGCTTTTTAGTTTCTCTGCTACCTTGGGTAACTCGAGGTGACTATCTACTGCCGCTCTGCCGTGGCCCGGGATATGCTTGATAACGGGGATAATTCCTCCGTCCATAAAACCACGACAAACAGAGTCTCCAATTTTTGCAACTAAATTTGCATCAAAAGAATAACTTCGGTCACCAATTATTTTGTGCGTTCCGGTAGTCAAAACATCCAACACAGGCGCGCAATCAACATTAATGCCGGCTTTTGTCAGATCCGATGAAATGATCCGAGCATTAAGATACGCTGCCCTCAACCCTAGATCCAACGTCTGCTCTGAGAGCTTTCCAAATAGCCTAGCTGCAGGTGGATGCCTCCAGCCCGGTTCTTTTAGCCGAGAGACCCGCCCTCCTTCTTGGTCTATGAGTATCGGAGCATTCGCTTGCCCAGGAATACGTCGTATTGCATCAACCAATTCTTTCAATTGATCAGGTGTCTGGCAGTTTCTCCCAAACAGAATAAAACCAAATGGGTTAAACTCTTCTAAAAACGCAATTTCTTCGGGTGTTAGGGATAACCCACTTAGGCCAACGATGATTGCTCTATGAGTTTCCCAATTAACGCCTGACAACTAAGCATCCAATTTTACGTTTTTTAAGTTCTGAACAAACAGCTCTAGCAGATGGTAAATCTTTGATCGGCAGCGCTTGAAGTCTATACCAAGTACCTCGATTTTTAACCGTTGCTCGTACAATATTCGGTTTGAGTTGCCCCAAGAGATCCTTGTTGCCTTCTGAAATCCTCAACCAGGCTCGTTCAGCTGAAGCTTTGGAGCGAAAAGAAGCAATTTGAATTTTGTACTCAGATCGCTCATTGCTCCGATCTTTACTTTTTTCATTGATCTCAGGTTTTTTTTGAAGCGACGGGGGCAATGGTTTTTTGTCGGAGTTTTCCCTTTTTGGTTTCTCTCCCTGACTTTTCTGCGATTGTGTTCGACCCACTAAAACTGACTTTGTATTGATAGACTCCTGCTGCAATCCCTTATTCTTTGCACCTTTATCTGGTCTGGAAACCGATTTTTGCGGTTTGTTTTCCCACAATTTCTCTATTTTTTTTTCTTTCGGAAGCGTCTCCCTTAACAGGGGATTGGGAACCTTTTTAGTGCTCTCTCCATCTCTGGAATCAGGCTTCAGAGGCTTTAATATAAGTTTCTCTTCCGGCGGCGACAATCTTGGCTTTTTTATGATTTTTTCCGAGGGGTTAAACTCTCCATAAACCTCTTTATCTCTGAAAGGAATTTTCATTCCTCCCGGGTCATCTGGCTTTACTCTGGTAGGTCCCTCATCAGCGATTATGATAGGGACTTGATCGGCCGCCCCAACCTGTTTTCCACGATCAAATGAGTAAACGATGACCATAGCAAAGCCACCCAACGCAGCAAGAGAAATTAGGACAATCAATAACCTTTGGACCCAACGCGGCTGCGTTGTGGTTTCTGAAAATTCTCCAGTCCTATCACTGTTCTGGTCAATTGGATCAACCATTACCGCATTTCCTCTGCCGGTTTTACTCCTATAATTTTAAGCCCCGACTCAATAATAATTGCAACAGACCGTGCCAAGGCAACCCGTGCTAACGTCTTTTTGGGAGAGGAAGAAACAATAAATCGCAATGATTCATCATCATTACCCTTATTCCAAAAAGCGTGAAAAGCGGCGGCTAATTCATTTAGGTAAAAAGCAACTCTGTGCGGTTCTCTTGATAATGCCGCGCCTTCTACAATTCGAGGCCAATTGGTAAGTAATTGGACAAGCCCCAAACCAGAATTATTGTCTAATTCATCAAAATCGGCTTCGGCCAAAGCAAGATCGTCCACGTCTAAATCTTTGAATTCCGCCCTTACGTTTCTAATAACCGAGCAGATACGCGCGTGCGCGTATTGCACGTAAAAGACAGGGTTGTCCTTGCTTTGCTCGGTAACCTTAGATACGTCAAAGTCCAATAAAGCTTCGTTATTGCGAGTAAGCATCATAAATCGGACTACGTCTTTTCCTACTAAATCAATCACTTCTCTTAAGGTAACAAAAGTCCCTGCCCGCTTCGACATTTTAACCGGCTCGCCATCATCGAGAAGGTTCACCAAGTTGCATAAACTCACTTCCAAGACCGCATTAGCATCAGTTACGGCTTCAACTGCTGCTTTCATCCTAGCAACGTAACCCTTATGGTCTGCGCCCCACACATCGATCATTCGATTAAAACCTCGATCGAATTTATCTTTGTGGTAAGCAATATCGGATGCGAAATACGTATTGCTCCCATCAGATTTTTGCAAAGGCCTATCAATTTCATCGTTGAACTTAGTTGCTGCGAAAAGCAATTGTGGTCGTTCTTCCCAGTCCTCAGGAACTTTCCCTTTTGGCGGTTCTAATGTTCCGGTATAGACCAACTCGCGGGCCTTTAATTGCTCTAGGACGGTTTCAATGGCTCCAGAATCAATGAGTGCCTTCTCTGACACAAACACCTCATGGGTTACCCCAAGTGCGCTTAAATCAGATTTTATTAAGTCCATCATTTCCGATATTGCATATCTTTTGAAATGATCTAACCACTCGCTTTCATGTTTATAGGTCCATTGATCGCCGTCCCTATCGGCGATTTTTCTGCCCGTTTCTATTAAGTACTCACCGGGGTATAAACCTTCAGGAATTACGTCAATTCTTTGACCTAAAGCTTCTCTATATCGAAGAAAAACTGACCGCGCCAGAGTATCAACCTGTGCGCCTGCATCATTGATGTAGTATTCACGTAAGACTCGAAAACCTATCTTTTCTAGAAGATTTCCTATTGCGTCACCCAAAACCGCGCCCCTCCCGTGCCCGACATGCATCGGGCCCGTAGGGTTCGCCGAAACGAATTCTATGTTGATGGTTTGTTGGTTACCAAGATCACTATCTCCATAGGATTCTCCTGTTGATAGAATTTCTATAAGTCGTTCCCGCCAAAACTCCTCCGTCATCCATATATTGATAAAACCTGGACCCGCAATCTCAACATTTTCAATGCCTGGCTGATCTTTTAGGGCTGTCCCAATCTCTAGTGCTAATTCTCTCGGTGAGGACTTAAAAGTCTTCGAAAGGACTAAAGCAGCATTTGAAGAAAAATCGCCGTGGGTGGGATCTTTCGGGGGTTCAACATTTATTCGATCCAACAACTCACCATTGACATCGGCACCTAACGGAATTTCTTCTTTAACAATTTTCTGTATTATTTTATTTAAATTATTGTAAATATTCATTTTTTTCATAGGAACTGTACAATCTGCGATGTTCGTCTAAAGCATATCTATCTGTCATACCGGAAATGTAATCTGAGACAACTCTTGCTCTATTTCTGGTCTCCGTCATCTTTGCAAAAGTAGTTCGCCAGTTTTTTGGAAGACATTCTGGCTCTTCCATAAAAACGGTAAAGAGGTCCTTAATGACCCGCGCCGCATTAGAGGTCATCCGATTTACACGATAATGCCGATACATTCGATCAAAAAGAAACGATTTCAAGTGCTTATTAGCTTTTCTCATGCACTCTGACAATGCAACTACTGGCTCAGGCATGTTGCGGACGTCTTCAACCGTTTCAGGCCTGTGTTTATCGAGCCGCTTTTGGGTTTCTTCTATTAATGACCGGGTCATTCGATCAATCATACGGCGGGTACTCTCGTGAATAAGGCGGGATTGTTCAATCTCTGGATAGAGCTCTAAAACCTCTCTTATCACTGGGCCAACTAATTTTACTTCGAGTAAATCCTCTATGGAAAAAAGCCCAGCCCTCAGGCCGTCATCAATATCGTGAGTATTGTAGGCAATATCATCTGAAAGTGCGGCCACCTGAGCCTCAATGCCAGCATTTGTGTGCAGTTCAAGCCTCTCAAAATACTCATATTCTCTAATGGACCAAGGAAGCGCTTGATATTCTCCCGGATTTTTAATCAGCGGTCCATTGTGTTTAACCAGTCCCTCCAAAGCCTCCCAAGTTAAATTTAATCCATCAAATTGAGCATAGCGTGATTCGAGACTAGTAACGATCCGGAGTCCCTGCCCGTTGTGATCGAACCCGCCCCAAGGTCTCATTACTTCATCTAATGCTTCCTCACCCGCGTGTCCAAATGGAGTATGCCCAAGGTCATGAGCAAGCGCTAAAGCCTCAGCCAAATCCTCATCAAGGCGTAAAAAGCGAGATAAAGACCGTGCTATTTGAGCAACTTCAATGCTATGCGTTAATCTCGTGCGGAAATGGTCCCCCTCATGATAAACAAAGACCTGTGTCTTATGTTTTAATCGCCTGAAAGCACTGGAGTGTATAATCCTATCTCTGTCCCGCTGGAATGCGGAGCGGGTCGTGCTTTCTGACTCTTCAAAGAACCTTCCCTTTGAGTTTATTGGATTGCTGCTCCAAGGAGCGCGCTCACCAAAGAAATTAGGACCGGAAAACCGCATGCGGAGAACCTATAGCGGGACAAAGAGAGTTACAATTGAATAAGATTGTTTTCTTGACCTTGTTTAACCCAAATATTACTACCATATCTAGCAAACACAGATAGTTTGGACACTAATTATGAATCAAGATCAGGCGGATACTGTTACAATAAGTGATAGTGCCATTCGCCGCCTATCCAACATGACCAGTTCAGGCGAATTCGCAGGTCTGAAATTTAGGGTTTCCGTGTCAGGAGGAGGTTGCTCGGGGTTTCAGTATGGTTTTTCTTTTGACGATACCGTAAACAGCGATGACCATATTATTCGCGGTGGTGAAGTTGAAGTTCTTATTGATCCAATGTCCTGGGATTTGGTAGTTGGTAGCGAGCTTCATTTTGCGGAAGAGCTGATAGGCTCATATTTTACCCTTCGTAATCCTAATGCGGCCTCCACTTGTGGCTGCGGTGTCTCCTTTTCCATTGGCTGAGATCCTAAATCGCGTTACACAAACTGTGACCTTTTTAACGGCTAAAGTTCATTAAATGAAAATCGCTACATGGAATGTCAACTCTATCAGAGCCCGTTTGCCCCGCGTTACTGAATGGCTCCATGACAGCAAGCCCGAAATCCTCTTGGTTCAAGAAATCAAGGTCGTAGACGAAGTTTTCCCAAGGGAAGAAATTGAGGACCTCGGCTACAACATCGCTATTCATGGCCAAAAAACCTATAATGGCGTAGCTATTTTTTCAAAATTTCCTATCGAAGATGTCGTTGTCGGATTGCCTGGTGATGATAAAGACGATCAAGCAAGATATTTAGAATGCTTTACTGGAGGGATTAGGGTTGCTTCGATTTATCTGCCCAATGGAAATCCAGCCCCTGGCGAAAAATTTGAATACAAGCTCTCTTGGATGAAGCGTCTAATTCATCATGCTAGACAACTTTTCAACCAAGAGGAGCCGTTGGTGCTCGGAGGTGACTTTAACGTCTGTCCTACCGATATAGACGTATACGATCCGCAGCGTTGGGAAAATGATGCCCTATGCCGCAAGCGAGTCTCGTGAATACCTTCGAGCACTCACAAATATTGGTTTTACTAATGCTCTCCGAGCTCTAAACCCTGGTCCCGGTCAATATTCCTATTGGGATTACACGGGAGGCGCCTGGCAAAAAGATTTTGGTCTATTAATCGATCATCTATTCTTATCCCCAGAAGCATCTGATCGATTAGTTGCATCAGGAATCGATAAAACACCTCGTGGCAAGGAAAAACCGTCAGATCATACGCCTGTTTGGTGTGAACTTGAGGAGGTAAATTGAATGCAAATACCACGCTATGTAACAGGAGCAGTATTGTTCGCATTTATCTGGGCGGCTATAGCCTACGTTAATGGCGGCATTAAAGATCTTCGTGTTTTGGCAATTGGAGTAGTTGCCTTTATAATTTTCGGTTCAATTTTAAGCTGGATCCTTACCAAAATTTTTACTTGGTATAAAACCAGACGCTAGAGAAGACGGTTCATGAATAATGCTGATTTGATTGTCGCGACACTTAAAAAAGCAGGCGTAACCCATGGCTTTGGAATACCAAGTGGAAACGTCTTGCCACTTATGGAGTCTATGCGAAGCGGCGGCATTGAATTTGTTTTAACAGCGCATGAGGGCAGCGCCGCATTCGCAGCGGACGTTATGGGACGTCAGACTGGTGTTCCGGGTTTTTGTTTAGCAACTCTCGGGCCGGGTGCCACTAACCTTACCACGGGGGTCGGGAATGCTTGGCTTGATAGATCTCCTATGATCGCCATTACCTGCAACCTGAACCAAAATCTTCTAGGACGACGGATTCAGATGTGGATTGATCATCATCAGCTTTTCAAACCGATAACAAAAGCAAGCTTTGCACTTGATTTCGATAATGTAGAAGAAACCATTCAGAAAAGTATTTCATTGGCTTTAACGGAACCGATGGGTCCAGTTCATATAGATCTTCCCGAGGACGTGGCCCTGGCGCCAGTCAAACCATCAAACCTCGAGCGCTTCCCTATAACTTCTTTAAAGAAGGCTTCTGACAGCTCGATAAAACAGGCCCAAGAGTTGCTTGCATCATCGAGGCGTCCGATTGCGATTATTGGATCTAATGCAATGCGCATGAAAGATACCAAAATACTTCTGAAATTTATAGAAAAATGGAAACTTCCATTTATGACAACCACCATGGCTAAGGGGCTAATTGACGATGATCACCCCCTAGCATTAGGTTGCATAGAGAGAGCCAGACGTCAGCTACAGAGAAGTTTTTGTAATAAGGCAGATTTAATCATTGGCTTAGGTTATGACACCATAGAGGTTGAATATGAAGCCTGGATAGACGGGATCCCAATACTCCAAATCGACATAGAGCCTGTGGATGTTGATAAGTCTGTGAAAGTGAGCAGTGAAATAACAGGTGATATTTGCGGTAATCTTCTCAATTTGCTTCCGATCCCTGCCGCAAATTCGAACGATTGGGACAGCACAGAATTAGAGACCCATAGAAAAGAATTTCAAAAAGCCCTGCGACCCAAAGGCGATGGGTTTCAAGCTCACGAGGCGATAGATGTTGTTCGTAATGTTTTACCGCGAAATGGCATCCTGTCGTTTGATGTCGGCGCGCACACCCACCAAATCGCAAGCCAATGGGCATCGCATCATCCAAAAGAGTTTCTGATCACAAATGGTTGGTCTTCAATGGGTTTCGGTCTTCCCGGGGCAATTGCAGCGAAACTTGCGCAACCTGAAAAACCTGTCGTTTGTCTCATCGGAGATGGCTGTTTCCAGATGACATGTGGTGAACTCGCAACCGCGAAACGTGTAGGTATTAACTTGCCGGTGGTTGTTTTAGACGATCGATGGTTAGGGCTTATCCGAGTAAAACAAATAAGACGTCAATTGGATATTTATGGGACGCCCTTAGGAGAGATTAATTACGAAAACCCACCCGAGCACTACTTTGGAGTCCCCGCAGTTGGAGTAAAAACTCCAGAAGAACTTGAGACTGCTTTATCATTTGCCCTAAAGACCGAAGGCCCTCAAGTAATTGAAGCTCGTATCAACTCAGACCATTACATAGATACTGTTTTCGACTGAATCCCTAAATATCGGCATAGGTATGAGTCTCTCCCTTCGCACCTGGATGGACCACAGCTCCACCAGATGCAGGGCCGACGGTTTGTGCATAACGCCATATTGCGCCGCTATTATGATTAGTCTTCCTGGGTCTCCAGCGCTTTTTTCTTTTTTCTAACTCGCCCTTGGAAAGTTCAACATCCAGACGACCTTTGTTCGCATCAATCGTAATAATGTCACCATTTTTGAGTAAGCCGATCGGTCCTCCAACAGCGGCCTCTGGACCCACGTGACCAATACAAAAACCTCTCGTACCTCCAGAAAATCTTCCGTCGGTTATCAATGCCACTTTTTCTCCCATCCCCTTTCCATACAAAGCGGCGGTAGTGGAGAGCATTTCTCGCATTCCGGGCCCCCCTTTGGGTCCTTCATAGCGAATGATTATGACGTCACCTTCTTTAACTTTATCACTTACCACGGCCTCAAATGCGTCCTCCTCACAATCAAATACTCTAGCAGGGCCTCTAAATACCAAACTTTGCATTCCAGCGACTTTAACAATAGCGCCATCAGGTGCCAGGCTTCCCTTTAGCCCCACCACTCCGCCCGTTGGAGTAATTGCGTCTTTTATCCGATACACAACATCTTGGTTCTTCGGAAATTTCACGCCGCGCACATTTTGTTTTAATGTTTTTCCGGTAACTGTAAGGCAATCACCATTTAACAGACCATTATCCAGCAGTTCTTTGATTACTATCGAAACGCCACCGACTTTATACATATCGGTCGCAGTATATTTTCCTCCCGGCATTAAATCAGCGATGTAGGGGGTTTTCTTAAAGATACGTGCGACATCTTGAAGGGTGTACTTAATTCCCGCCTCATGGGCCATGGCGGGAAGATGTAGTGCGGCGTTGGTTGAACCTCCCGTCGCCGCAACTACTGTGGCTGCATTATCAAAGGCCTCACGAGTACAAATATCACGAGGTCGAATATTCTTAGCAAGAGCGTGCATTACGGCTCTTCCGGCATCTTCAACAAAAGCATCACGAGACTCATAAGATGCTGGTGCCCCAGACGATGCAGGAAGAGCCAAGCCTATAGCCTCAGACACGCAAGCCATTGTGTTGGCGGTGAATTGGCCTCCACACGATCCCGCGCAGGGGCATGCAACACTCTCCAATTCAAGAAGCTCGGAGTCTGACATTTTCCCAGATGCGTGCATCCCCACTCCTTCAAAGACATCAACGACTGTCACATCTCGACCTTGAAACCGACCTGGCAAAATTGTGCCGCCATAAACGAAAACGCTTGGGACGTTTAAGCGTATCATTGACATCATCATTCCCGGAAGAGACTTGTCGCAGCCCGCTAATCCCACAAGAGCGTCATAACAATGACCTCGCATGGTAAGCTCAACAGAATCCGCAATTAAATCTCTTGAAACCAATGAAGATTTCATTCCTTCATGCCCCATCGCGATTCCATCTGTAACCGTGATGGTGGCAAATTCTCTGGGAGTTCCTCCAGCCTCAGATACTCCTTTCTTTGCAGCTTGAGCCTGACGAGACAGGGCTATATTGCACGGGGCCGCTTCATTCCAACATGTCGCTACGCCAACCAGTGGTTGATGGATTTCCTTTTCCGTAAGACCCATGGCATACAGATAACTCCGGTGAGGGGCACGAGACGGTCCTTCAGTTACGTGCCTGCTGGGCAGACGTTTTTTTGGAATTGACCTGGTTTTTCCAGCTTTATTTTTGGCTTTAGCCATAATTTTTTCCTCAAAATCAGAATTAGTGCATGTATAAACTGTCGATTTTTGTCGCTAATGACAGTGATTATGTCAACAGGCCGGCCTGTTTATAGGCGGCCCAAGCGCCGGGATGGAACTGAACGCCGCCAGGTTCAAAAACCTGGGGGCCTCGGCCTTCAATTTCCTCAATTAAAGATTTTAATTTTCGAAAAACCTCAAGCTTGTTTCCCAATTCCTCGGCAGCCTTAATATAAGCAGACACGAATTGGAAAACAGTTTCGGTCGCGACGTCAGCGTTTGTTATGATAACGTTAAGAACACCTATCTGCTCTGTGTCCGATTTGAGCCCTTTAATGAGATCTTTTTCTATAATCGCGTGTCGATATAAAGGAACGGCTTGTAAAATAGAAGATAGTTGTCCAGGACCATATTCAACCACTCTAACGCTGAGTCTTTTCTCAATCCCAGTCATTATATGATTCGGAACCGGTACCTGCCACATAACGTCAACATCACCAGTTAAAAGTCCCTCTGTACCTTTATCAAATTCGACATAAACGGGGTCGATGTCATCAAACGAGTAGCCCAGTGCCTGTAGAATGAGCTTCATATGTTGGGTCATCCCACCGTCACGGGGGCCTACAGCGACACGTTTTCCGAAGATATCGTTAAAGGTATTGATTTCACTATCTTCACGCACGACAAAAAAGGGCGCTCCTACATTTAAAGGTGCTACCATACGCACATCATAACTTCGCGAAAACGGAGGTGCCCCTTCTGCCAGTCGCGGCACCCAATTAGAGGCGCAAAGTCCAAATTCAATGTCACCCGTTATAAGTCTGCCAGCACCTTCTTGTCGGGTAACATCTGTGTTCAGAACATGGATTTGTTCAAAGACTCCATGAGTTTTGAATGTATCTGCGATCACATTACCTTGTTCGAAAAACGTGCTGCCGACGATATTTGTGCCAATAGATATTTCAGGCATGATGCCCCCTCATTTTAAAAGTCCGGCACTTTGGTATGCACTCCTGGCTCCAGGATGCAGCGGGACTCCATCAGGCTCAAAGGTGCTTGAGCCGTTTATTTTTAACTCTTCAAATAACAAGTTTAAGCCATGATAAAGAGGAAGAGCTTCTGAGAGCAATTCAGCTCCCTGCAGCATATTAGAAACGATTTCTCTGACGACTTCCTCCTCAACCCTGGCATGCGTTGTAATGACATTAAGGACCCCTACTTGCTGAGTATCGGTTTTCAAACCTCTAAAAGCCCCTTTTTTCATTGTTGCCCTACGATAAAATCCAGCCTCCTTGATAACTTTTTCAAGTTGCCCGCCCCCATACTCTAGGACCCTCACATCAAATCGATCCGCAATATCAGTCATCACTGGGTTTGGAATGGGGCATTGCCATTGAGCATCTATTTCTCCTCTTTCTAGAGCAAGACCACCCTCCTCAAAACTCAAATGAACCGGCTCAAAATCATCAAAAGAAATTCCAAGGATTGAGAATATGGTTCGAACATGTTGGTACATTCCACTTTCTCTAATATTGACCGATACCCGTTTTCCCCGCATGTCATCAAACTCGGTTAAATCAGAGTCTGCCCTTACAATGAAAAACATCGGACCAACATTGGCCGGAGCGACCATCCTAATATCAATTGGCTCGTCAAATGGCTCCTCACCCCTCATGGCTCGCCCCACCCAGTTAGAAGCCGAAAAACCGAGTTCTAACTCTCCAGCATGCAAGCGTTTTGCGTTGGCCACACTCGAGCCTTCCACAGGAAGAACTTCCACATCGAAACTTGACTGTAAAATTTCTCCTAGCGCTTTCCCCTGCAAGTTAAAGGTACCACCCTCCTCACTAGTTCCAATCCGAATGGTCATTGGGCTTTCTCCCTAGATTGTTTTTGATCCGCGATGGGAATAAAAATAAGTTAAATTACCCGTTGATGAAAACTGTTGTTTAGCGATAGGCGATCAAGGAAGGCTTATGATTAAAAACACCTTAATTATCAGCAAAAAATCAAAAAGCCTCGAGCCTTTCTAGGGCAGATTGCAGCTTATTCCTTGAACTTATTTCAACTTCAAGTCGATCCCGATTTTCTGATACAACTTCTTCCGGAGCCTTTGATATAAAATTCTGATTGGATAGTTTCTTTTCCAATTTCACTATTTCGTTATCGGCCTTTTGAATATCCTTTTGAAGCCTGGCCTTTTCTTGATTTACATTGATTGCATCACCCACCGCGAGAAAAAAGGTTTCTGTTCCCACTACCAGTTGCAAGGTATTTTTTGGTGACTGATCCACCGCTTCTATCCTCTCAAGTCGACCCAGCCTTTGAATTAACTGGCCATGATCCGAGAGTCTTTTGAGGGTGCCGGCTTCAAGCTGCGAATAAAAAAATGCGATTTTGGCTCCGGCTGGGACGTTCATCTCAGATCTGGTGGCGCGTATTTCTGAAATAATTTCAATCACCCATTCCATTTCAGCGGTGGCTTGGTCTACACTCTCTATTGAAGTCAAAGAAGGCCAGCTGCTTTGCATAAGTATGGTTTCTTGTTCTCCATAACCTATATTCTGCCAAATTTCTTCAGTCACAAATGGCGCAAATGGGTGCAATAAAGTAAGGATATTTTTTATTACCCAGGCAGAAGTCTGTCGAACTTCTTCTGCCGCTTCTTCGTCATCCCCAGTAAGAACTGGCTTCGAAAACTCAAGATACCAATCACAAAATGTATGCCACGTGAATGCATAAATGGAATTAGCTGCATCATTAAATCTATAAGCCTCAAGGGCACCTCGAACCTTTTCTTCTGTTTCTTTAACCGAAGAAATAATCCACTGATTTAGTTTTCCTTTACAGAATTCCGGCTTGAACCCATCAGCTAAACGGCATTCATTCAATTCAGCATATCTGGCCGCATTCCAAAGTTTGGTTATAAAGTTTCGGTAACCTTCGATTCTTGCTGAAGAGAGCTTTATATCCCGTCCCTGCGCCGCAAGTGCCGCGAGGGTAAACCGCAAAGAGTCGGCCCCATAGGTATCAATTAAATCCAAGGGATCAAGAACGTTTCCCTTACTCTTAGACATTTTTTGACCGTGTTCGTCTCGTACCAAAGCATGAATGTATACTGTTTCAAAGGGGGGCTGCTGCTGAAATTTTAGACCCATCATCATCATGCGCGCGACCCAAAAAAAGATAATATCGAAGCCGGTCACAAGAACATTAGTCGGGTAATATTTAGATAGTGCGTCATCCTCTTCTGGCCAACCGAGGGTTGAAAAAGGCCACAAAGCAGAAGAGAACCAGGTATCCAAAACATCTTCATCTTGGTCAAGAACGGTCGCTTTACCATAATGCTTTAGGGCCATGTCTTCGGCGTCTTCTTTAGACTCTGAAACAAAAACCTCTCCATCAGGACCATACCAAGCGGGAATCCTATGCCCCCACCAAATTTGTCGAGAGATGCACCAAGGTTGAATGTTACGCATCCATTCGTAGTAGGTATTTTCCCAATGCTTAGGAACAAATTTAGTCTCGCTGTCTTCAACCGCCTTGATCGCAGCCGCGGCAAGGGTTTCTGCATCTACGAACCACTGGTCGGTCAGTCTGGGTTCAATCACGACCCCAGATCTGTCTCCATAAGGAACTGTCATTGGGTTTTCTTCTATTTTCTCAAGAAGATCTAATCCCTCCATTTCTTTTATGATTTGTGCCCTTGCTTCAAACCTCTCGAGGCCAATAAATTTCTCAGGAACGTTCTCATTCATATGAGCAGACGGATCCAAGACATTGATCATATCGAGGCTATGTCGTTTTCCAACCTCAAAATCATTAAAATCATGGGCAGGCGTAATTTTTACTGCCCCACTACCCTTCTCTGGGTCACTATATTCATCAGCGATGATCGGGATTGGACGGTTAGCAATTGGTAGCAATACAAACCTGCCAATAAGCTCCTTGTAGCGTTCATCATCAGGATGAACTGCAACGGCCGTGTCGCCAAGCATAGTTTCGGGCCTGGTGGTCGCAACAGTTATAAATTCTGCCGGATTATCTTCAAGTGGATAACGGAAATACCACATACTTCCGACCACTTCTCTTTGCTCTACCTCAAGATCCGAAATTGCCGTATGAAATTTTGGATCCCAGTTCACCAATCTCTTGTCACGATAGATAAGCCCTTCTCGAAAAAGACTTACAAAAACTCTACGAACTGCATCAGACAACCCTTCGTCCATAGTGAACCGTTCGCGCGACCAATCACAGGAAGCACCTAAACGTCTCAACTGGTTTAGAATTGTTCCCCCAGACTCCGCTTTCCATTCCCAAACCTTCGAGATGAATTCATCACGGCCTATAAGATTATTGTTTGGATCTGGCGCTTGATTTCCTCGAGCTAAACTTATGTTTTTGTCGGCGAGCTGTCGCTCCACAACCATTTGAGTTGCGATCCCTGCATGATCCATTCCCGGCTGCCATAGAACATCTTTCCCATTCATTCGATGATAACGAGCTAAAATATCTTGGAGTGTGTTATTTAATGCGTGTCCAATATGCAGGCTTCCCGTCACATTGGGAGGAGGTATAACTATCGTAAAAGGCTCATCAGCATTATCACTTTTTCGAGTAAGCCCGCAGGAAAAGGCGCCAGACTCCTCCCACATTTTATAGAGCTTAGCCTCAACTTCGGCTGGGTTATAAGACTTGTCCATATTTCTCACGTGGCTTCTGTTGATTAGTAATACGTGCGCATTTTAAGGCGCCTTAACGTCGTTAAAACTTTTGATCGTCTAACCGTCAAGTTTAATAAGTTAAATATCAGTTGTGATGCCGTTTTAGAGGTCTCTTGTTATCCGCTTGATCTCGATTTTCACAAGTCTTTCAACAAGATCGGGCAAGTTTTTATCCAACCAATCTTTTACCATTGGTCTCATAACCTCTTTCATCAAATCTTCTATGGTCTGGTTTCCATTTCCGATCGACAAGCTCGCTTTTTCATTAGAAACCGCATCAGCGAGTAAAGAAAGCGAAGAGGTTGCAGATCGGGCCGACTCAACATCAACTAAGTCATCCCCGCTTTCAATCCTGTCAGCTATAGAGACGTTAACTTGCGAGAGCTCCTCTCCTGACTCCTTAGGCAGGGGAGAGGGATTTCTGCGACCGGCTTCATCATCAGATGAGTCCGTTACTACATCAGTAAGCTCCAAAACATCATCTGGATTAAATTCCTCTGAGTCAGACGCGTTGCCAGCTGAGTCTGGTCTCTCGTTTGAGGAATTACTCTTTTCAATGCTGTCCTCCTGCTGATCTTCAGAAATTATCTTCCGAATAGAAGCTAGGATCTCTTCCATGGAGGGTTCGCTATCACCCTCTTTTTTGGGTTGACTCATCGTCGTTTACTCCGATCACACAGCCCCAAACGTACTACAAAAAACTAATGTTTTGATAGCTTAAACCTCTATTATTGTTGACAAGGCCTAAACTCAATCGACGGATTTGCCCCAAAACCTTTTTTTAGTCCGTTCGTAGGCCTGGATAGGGTTATAGACCTTTACTGGCAAGTTGAGGCTAGAAGCTGTGAGACTACCCAGTGATCTCTTCAAATCCATACTAGCCAAAACCTCTGATTGTTCAGCTCTTACCAATTTCACGCGAGCATTTAGTAAGTCTTGCTCCGCATCTAAGACATCCAATATTGTTCGAGATCCCACTTGAGCCTCCTGTCTGACTCCTTCCAGCGCTATAGTCGAAGCACGTATTTCAGCTCCAAGCGCAGAAATCCTAGCCTTAGATGTTACTAAACTTTCCCAAGCTCTGCTGGTGTCCTCCAAAACCTTTCGAATGGCGACGTCTAATTCGAAGCGCCTCTGCCCTAAAATGTATTTTGATTCTCTTGTTTCTGAGCTGGCCACACCTTTTTGATAAAGGGGAATTTTTATGGTCGCAAAAATTTCTGCACTATCAGTCCTCGTGTCTCTTGAACTAGCCTCCTCACTCCTACTTAAGGCTCCCTCCACTGTTACTGTTGGAAGAAAAGCGCCTGATGATTTTTTAACTGCAGCTTTTGCAGACCGTTCTTTGTGACGCGCGGTTATTATTGAAGGGTTATTATTTTTGGCTATTTCGATCGCAACTTCCTGCGAGACAGGCATATTACTCAGAGGAGTTACTTTTTCTAATCTTCTGGGAAGATCACCAATTGCATTTTTATACGCGGCCCGGGAATTAGCTAACAAACCTTCAGCACTTATTCGATCCGCCACAGAGCCTGTATAACGAGCCTCTGCAAGGGAAACATCGGTCCGCGTTACTTCACCAACTTCAAATCGATCTTTAGTCGCTTCAAACTGCCTTTTCAAAACAGTTTCATTATTTTGATTAAGTTTGAGGACAGCCTGATCCCTGTAGACATCGATATAAGCTTTTGCTGCGTTGAAAAGAATGGTCTGCTCGGCGCTTAAAAGACGCGCTCTTTGAGCAAGCACATCAGCCTCCGCGCCCTCAAGGCCAGCCTCCCTTTGTCCACCATCATAAATCTTTTGGACGATGCTAGCTTTCGCAGTTCGTGGCGTGAGATTTCTATTGCGACTACCGCTTACAGAATCACCAGATAAATCTCTCCAATCCTTGCCTGCCTCATAAGATGCTGTAATCGAAGGACGAAAACCACCAAGGGCTTGGGAGACCCCCTCGTCGGTTGCCCGCAATTGTGCCCTGGCAGCCGCTAGAGTTGGATTGGTGCTATAGGCTTTGGCCAGAGCTTCTTTGAAACTTTGAGAGCTAGCAGGACTCAACCAAAGAGAGAGACCCGCCAAACCGAGAAAAAAACGGCCGAATATTTTGAAAACAGCCCTCATGGATTCAACCTCCAAAGTCTAAAAAACAAAACCAGGTTCTGCTACAAATTCTGGTAAAACGGGTAAAATGGCATCGAATAAAATACGCCGAGAGAGTGTATTCCCATGTTTTAAATAAACAACTGCCTGACCATTTCCATTTTCAAGCCGTTCGAATAAAACCAGGCGACCGCCCGAGGCCAACTGTTTCTCGTACTGATCAGGAAAAACTCCAACTGATCCCTCTACTATAATGACATCATAGGGTCCCTCTTCTTCTAAACCGTTTCTGAGGTCACCAGAGACGACTATAGCATTGTCCAAAGACAAATCTGTGAGCAGCGCACTGGCCTCAGACACCAGAGAGGGTGAGCCTTCCAGACCTATAACTGTTCCCGCGAGACTAGACAGGACAGCACAGCCATAACCACGCCCACATGCTACATCCAAGACAATCTCTGTAGGAGAAATCGCACAATGTTGTAAAACTTTTCCGAAAAACATTGGCGCCATCAAAACGCGCCCATCGCCAATATCAATGTTTCGATCAGCATAGGCAATGCTTCTTCGATCTTCTGGGACAAAACGATCTCTTGGTACCTTTAAAAAGGCCTCTATAACCTCAGGATCGCTGACCAGATTAGGCCTAAGCTGACAATCAACCATATTCCAAAGAGCAATTTTTGAGTCTTCCAACGAATAACCCCTTTAATTCCGCTATAACTGACTAATATTACTACCACGGAGCCAGCAATACAATTCCGTCACGCTTGACCCCACTCCTTTTGGCCCCTATGAAAAGTGATCCGTTCTAGGCCCGGTGGGAGAGCGGCTATCCAGAGGACTGCAAATCCTTGTACGCCGGTTCGAATCCGGCCCGGGCCTCCATTTTTATGAGGCACATCTTTCGATGCTGCTAAAGCCGTGAGCTACACAGATCCTTAGAAGTTAATCCCCAATCACATTTAAAATCAATCAGCTATCAGTTGCCAGGCAACTCAGACACACCGCCATGCTCTCGGGACCAAGAAACTGGATCATTTAAATATTTTTCGACTTCATCCAATGTTTTGGTGTCAAAGAAACCACCATTTTTAGCAGCGTCCAGGACATCAAACCAATTCGCAAGTGAGTGCATTGAAACCTTCATACCCTTAAAGATTTCTTCATCAGGGAAAATTCCATAGTGAAACACCACGAATACATGGTTTACTTCCGCCCCTGCAGTCCTCAATGCCTCACAAAAATTTATCTTACTTCGACCATCCGTCGTTAGGTCTTCTACCAATAGAATTCGTTGCCCTTCTTCAAGGTGGCCTTCTATTTGAGCATCACGCCCAAAGCCTTTTGGCTGCTTCCTAACATATTGCATGGGGAGCATCAGGCGATCTGCCATCCATGCGGCAAAAGGAATACCCGCAGTTTCCCCTCCCGCTACCGCATCAAAAGCTTCAAACCCAGCTTCTCGAAGTATTACCGACGCTCCGAAATCAATGATGGTCTGTCGTAAGCGCGGAAATGAAATTAAACGACGACAGTCGATATAAACTGGACTTGCCCAACCAGACGTAAAAATAAATGGCTTTTCCGCATTAAAAACAACCGCATCAACTTCAAGCAGCATCTTTGCGGTTAGTTCTGATATTGTTTTGCGATCTGGAAACGCGCCCCCTACAGCCATCTCTGCTCTCCTAAAATGTAAAATATTTGTACTTTATATCTACTCGAAGCATTCCCTACAAACCTAGCTTCTAAATCACTTTCCAGGGGAGTTCTTTGCCACTCAAAAATGGCATCAATTGATCTCCCGTCGATGAGATTTCTATCAGGTCGGGTGATTCCGACCCTTGCTTACTGAGAGTAATTTTGTGGTCATTTACCGGTAAATTATAGAAATTGGGGCCGTTGAAAGATGCAAATTTTTCAAACCGATCCAATGCATTTTCTTCATCAAAAACTTGGGCATAAATTTCAAGTGCCGTAGGAGCATTAAATATTCCTGCACAACCACATTCGGACTCCTTCGATGAGATTGGGTGGGGAGCAGAATCGGTTCCCAAGAAGAAACACTCTTTTCCAGACACCGCCGCTGCTCTAAGCGCCAAACGATGTTTTTCTCTTTTTGCGATCGGAAGGCAATAAAGATGGGGTCGTATACCCCCTCTGAAAATTTCATTTCGATTTATGACCAGGTGATGTGGCGTAATCGTAGCCGCTATGTTTTTGCCACCTTCTTTGACAAAATCCACACCATCTTTTGTTGTAACATGTTCTAAAACTATCTTTAATGTTGAAAATTTTTTACTTAATGGTAACAAAATCTCATCAATAAAAACCTTTTCTCTATCGAAGATATCCACATCCTGATCGGTTACCTCTCCATGCACTAATAGAGGAGTGTTTGTCTCTTCGAGGACCGCTAAAACTCTCTCAGTCTTGCGCCAGTCTGTAACCCCGTGAGCGGAGTTTGTCGTAGCATTTGCCGGATACATCTTGACCCCGACAAATACTTTCTCCGATATCCCAGCTCTTAAATCCTCTGGATCAGTATTATCTGTGAGATAGCCAGTCATAAGGGGCGTAAAATCTACATTCTCAGGAATCGAAGAGAAAATACGATCCCGATAAGATTTTGCATCCTCCGTTGTGACAACTGGGGGAACTAAATTTGGCATGATAATCGCTCTAGCGAACTGTGCCGCAGTGTAAGGCAGCACCGCGCGCATTAGATCTCCATCTCTCAAGTGAAGATGCCAATCATCCGGTTTGGTTATCGTGAGCGTCTCAGTCATTTTCTGAATCAGAAAAGATCATTCGGGCAGCTAGGGCAATGGCGCACTGAAAATATTCTTTCCAGTAACTTTCTCAACATGTCGTCCAAACCTAAACTTAACCTCGGGACCATCCATCGGCGGAGATTTTCCTCTATGATCAAGCGGATCCACCTCTAAATGAATAAAACTATATCCCGGCTCAAGGACAGCCTCCTCAAACTTTGCCTGCAGCTCATTCATACCGCCAAAACTATAAACTCTATCGATACCGAAGCCCCTCGCAATCGCGGCATAATCATTATCTGCTCTCCCCGGGAGAGGCACATTCGACGTCGAGCCATACACTCGATTGGAAACCATAAAATGTTTGAGGTTAGGCAGGTTCATTTGCCTTTCAACTGTTAGCATACCGGCATTCATCACAAACGCCCCATCGCCACTGAAAGCCCAAACATTTTTGTTGGGCACACCGAACGCGATACCGGCAGCAAAACAACTGGAGAGGCTCATGGAGGCCTCTAAATAAAAAACTCTTTCAGTATCTCCTGTCTCTTCAAACCAAATTTCCGAACTTGTTCCTGCAGATGTAACCACCAACTCGTCTGTCCACTTGTCTGCTATCCAAGCAAGACATTCTTGATAATTCATTGGCACACCCCCTTAAATTCGACCAAGCAGCAACTTTTTAGGAAGCACTGCAATAGTCGGACGGCTAATTTTTCGCGAGTGATGATAGGCCTCAGCAATTTTTGGCAATTGAGCCCGCGACTCTATTATGGTGCATGGAAGATCTATCGATTTGACGACGTCATCAAAATAAAGCCCATTTGAAACATGGAACTTAGCCCCATCATCCAAAGATCCCCTTTGTGTAACCAATATGAAAATTGGAATTTCATACGTGTAATTAATTTTTGTGATCGCATAAACCAGCGTCATCAGCCCAGAGGCACCCATTAAAGCCATAGCCCCCGTTCCGCTAAGAAACGCACCAGAACACAATGCGAGCGCAGATTCCTCTCGATTAACTGGAATGTGCGTAAAACGTTTATCCTGTTCAAAACCAGCGATGGTTTGAGCGATCCAATCATCGGGCAGACTTGCGACCAAACTGATCCCCGAGTCACCGCAGATATCAACAATTTCACGAGAGACCTCTTCCGAGTACCCCGTTTCCGTCGCTCTCGCAGCAGAACTAACTGATGCCTGGAGCAAATCTTCCATTTGACCCACCTTCTTTTAACTAAACGAAACTAAATACAATTTCGGTGATTCTTCGATGCTCACACGTTCGCTTTAAATAAGTCAAATTTTTAAGCGCTTTATATAAAAATAAGGGGTTGGCGTTTTATCAAGCGCTTTGGTATATAGGGAAAGATCTGATCCTCGGTAGCTCAGTTGGTAGAGCAAGCGGCTGTTAACCGCTGGGTCGCTGGTTCGAGTCCGGCCCGGGGAGCCAATTACAAAGAGGGAGCGATAGTTTCGCTCCCTCTTTTTTCAACTGACAAGATTTTGTGCAGCTGCTCAAAGAAGCAGCACAAAAAAACTAATTCTCTGACTAAAAAACTGGATTCTTCTCACCCGAGAGCAAAAAGACCTAGCAATACCGCTGTTTGAAGTTTTTTACGCGAGTTTCTGATTTTGGCATGGGTCTTGAAAATGTGTTCATGGTCCCAAATGCGACTGTTTTTTAACAAACGAAGATTAAGAGAATCATGTCTAGGTCGATAGCATTACAAACGGTTTGTTCAAATTCGGAAACTGAAGAGCACATTCTGACCGTTATCAAAAAACGGTTAGCTTGGTATGGGATCTCCAATTTAAAACTTAAATCAATTAGTCAAAATGACGGCAATTCCATCTCTGTAAAGCTCAGAGATGAGGCGACAAAAAAAGAGTTTGCAACGTGTTTAGAACTAAACGTTTTTGAAAAAGACCTTTATGATGGTGAGGTCTCCTCGCTCGCAGCCTAAGTCTGCATCGGGGTGTTGATGATAAACTAAATATGTTTTTGACCAAATAGAGATCTCTCTCGATCAGCAAAGAAAATGACTCCATGAAGAAAAAACAAGATTTTAGTCCCATGGAGCTCTACACCAAATCGTTGATGGCCATGGGTGAAACGACCCAGAGCATGATGAAAGATTGGTTTCAGAGCATGTCGGACGCAAGCCAAGGCTTCTCAAAGACAATAAATACAGCAAATGAAGCATTGCAGGAGAGTTCAAAAGAAGGTGGATCCGGGCTCGATAATCTATTGGCCGCCCGTATCCCGCCTCAAAAAGCACTAGAGGCCCAACAAGAGCTATGGGCAGGTTATCAAGCGTTATGGATGAATACGACAGAAGCTCTGCTGAAAAATCAGCAGCCCACTTCACGTAAAAATACAATACCTGATCGACGCTTCAAGGATCCCGAGTGGTCCGAAAATCCTATCTTTAACTTTTTAAAAGAATCCTATCTTTTAAATGCGAGATGGTTGATGAGCATGACCTCGTCTATAGAGGGCGCAGATGCTGATTTGGCGATGAAAATTGATTTCTACGCAAGGCAGCTTATTGATGCTTGGGCTCCTTCAAACTTCGCTTTGACCAATCCTTCGGTATTAAGAGAAATCAACGAGTCAAAGGGAGAAAATCTTGCCAGGGGTCTTCAAAATTTGGCGCAAGATATGGCCAATAGCGCTGGTGCACCCTCTATCCGTCAAACGGATATGAATTTCTTTGAGGTTGGACAAAACATTGCCGTTAGCGAAGGGTCAGTAATATTTCAGAACGATATATTCCAGCTGATACAATATACCCCGAAAACAGATAAAGTTTTCAAAAGACCACTATTAATCATCCCCCCATGGATCAATAAATTTTATATTTTAGATCTCCAACCCGAAAATTCTTTTGTCGGTTGGCTGACTGAGCAAGGATACACGGTGTTTCTCATTTCTTGGGTTAACCCCGATGAGAGTATGCGAGACAAAGCTCTATCAGATTACATGCAAGAGGGAATACTCCAAGCGATAGATGCAGTGGAGACGGCAACGGGAGAAAAAGAGGTAAACGCTATTGGATACTGCATTGGAGGAACGCTCTTATCAATCACGCTCGGTTACTTAGCTCAGAAAAAAATTGATAGAATCAAAGGCGCAACTTTTCTTGCCGCTCAAATAGACTTCACTGAAGCAGGAGAATTGCGTGTTTTCACCGATAAACAACAGATTGATCTAATAGAAGCACAAGTCGAAAGGCAGGGATACCTTGATGGTTCTGCAATGGCATGGATCTTCAACATGCTCCGCCCAAATGACCTTATTTGGTCATTCGTGATTAATAATTATTTGATGGGAAAACAACCACAAGCTTTTGATTTGTTGTACTGGAACGCTGACTCTACTCGGTTTCCAGCTAAAATGATCATCGAATATCTTCGGAATATGTATCAAGAAAATCTTCTAGCTCAACCAGGCGCGTACACGGTAAATGGTGTCCCGATCGACCTTTCATTAGTAAAAACACCCTCCTTTTTTCAAGCTACGAGAGAAGATCATATCGCACCCTACTCGTCTGTTTTTAAAGCAATGAATATTTTCAGCGGTCCGAAGACTTTTGCTCTAGCCGGCTCAGGACACATTGCGGGTATCGTCAATCACCCATCAAAAGAAAAATATCAATTTTGGCAAAATAATCGTCGAAAAAAATATGCAAATGCCGACGCTTGGTTAGAAGATGCGAAGGAGGTTCAAGGGTCCTGGTGGCCTAGCTGGCATCGATGGAATGCTAAAAACTCGGGTCCCAAAGTTGAAGCTCGAATCCCGGGTAGTGGTGGTTTGAGCGTTTTAGAACCAGCCCCCGGTTCATACGTAAAAGTAAAATCCTAAAATTATTTTAAATGGAATTATGATGGCATCAATTGAAGAACTTCAGATCGGGCAATCCGATACCTATGAGAGAATTGTCACAGAGAAAGATATAGAAGATTTTGCAAAGATTTCGGGGGATGATAATCCAGTGCACCTCAATGAAGACTTTGCCAAAACAACTATTTTTAAAGGCCGGATCGCCCATGGGATGCTAGCGGCATCGTTTATTTCAACAACCGTTGGAACAAAGCTACCAGGGTATGGGGCAATTTACATCTCTCAAAGCCTGAGGTTCAAAGCGCCCGTGAAAATTGGAGACAAAGTAATTACCACGGCCACAATCAAGGACATTAACACAGAAAGAAAACGCGTTACGATGTCAACAACATGTGCGGTTGGTGAAAAAATCGTAGTGGAAGGCGAAGCAGAACTAATGCTGACATAGAAAGGCGGAGTTTAACCCCGCCTTTCATCAATACCCTGAAAACTAAGCAGCCCCCTTCATATACGCAGCCATCAAAGTTTCCGCCCGATCCTTGAGTGGTGCAGCAGATTTATTAATCGTATCCGCGGCTACCTGATTAAGATCTATTGCCTCACTAACAGATCTCTCGAAAATTTCAGTGGAAGTTTCCAATTGAATTGCAGCGAGGTCCTGAGCGGACTTCGCCATCGACAGCTTTTCGAGATATTGCATGTTGAACTTGTTTGCTGCTTTGAAACTATCCATTAACCTCTGACTATAGCTCTCTGCCCCTTCCGCCAATGCGCCGGCCATACTATTGAAAGCCTGCATGCTTTCCTGGTTAAATTTGGTGAGTTCTTCATAAACCTCAGCGGTCTTCTGCATATTCTCGGAATTCATACTGTTAGCTTGTTCGAAGAAATTGGTAGCTGTTTTAGTTCCTGTCTCTACCACGTCTTCTAATACCTTGCGCCCTGCATCAATCACAGCATCTGCTGCCTTGGCCGCTGAAGCACCTGGTTTCTTTTGTGTTTTAGAGGTCATATCCCGCTCCTAATAAGATTTTGCAACGCAAAATATATATGGCTTGCTTTATTTATTTGGTCAAGTATTTTTTTGCAACGCAAAATTCTTCCTACAAGAAGGGCAAAGATCGTGGAAAAAACAAGCGACCCAATAATCATAAAAAAATACGCTAACCGTCGTCTATACAATACGGCAAGTGGTGAATTTGTAACGCTCGAAGACCTGCGAGGTATGGTCACACGAAACGAAAATTTTTCGGTTAAAGACGCAAAATCCGGCGAGGATATTACAAGCTCGATATTGGCCCAGATTATCGCCGATCAGGAGGGCAAAGGAGAGAACCTACTGCCTGATGATATTCTGAGACAAATTATCGCTTTCTATGAAAAAGGGCTTTCAAATAATTATAATGAATTCCTCAGAAATTCGATCGCCAGCTTTAATCAAAATGCGGATCAATTTGAAGCTCTAAGCAAAGCGGGCATAGAAAACTTTAACAAATTTCAAGAATCGATTGCTTCCATGTTTGGAGTGCCTTCCGCGGAGGATAAAAGAAAACCACCCTCAACCTCTGAGGCTTCTGAAATCAACCAACTTAGAAAAGAAATGCAACGGATGCAGGAAAAACTCGACCGCTTATCCGAGAGGGATTAGTTCCTAGAGTAAATTATTCTGTGATAAAAAGTTAGAGACTAAACGATCAAAATGATCCGGTTTCTCGAGGATACAAAGATGGCCCGCATCCTCAATTATCTCGTGTGTTGCTCTCTGGATTCTCTCCGAGGTCATTTTTCCGCCCTTAAGAGAATTATCAAATTCCCCATTCACGATAAGCGTTGGAATTTCTATTTTATGCAAATCAGAAACCAGATCCACGTCATCAAAACTGTGAAACAGAGTGGCAATCGCAGAACCCGACAATCGGTCTGAGTCATTTAAAATTACAGAAGCTAGATATTTACCCTGGTCTGTTTCTGTGAAACCCGGCGCAAATAATTCTTTTAAGTGGTTCTCACGGTAGGCCCAGACATTATCGCCAGCGGCTTCATATCCCTCAATTCTGCCGTCATATGAGGAACCTCGAAATGCATTTCCACCAACCTGTATGTTTGCCTGAAATAATCCGCGTGTTTGCGACAAGAGCTGAAACGCTATTTTGGATCCCATGCTCGCGCCCGCTAAAATTCCGCTTTCTACATTCTCTTTTTCACAAACAGCTAAAACATCATCGACAAGCGCCGAGAACGCATAAGGGTCTATCGGCTTATCGGTCCTTCCATAAGCCCTCATATCAGGAGCAATGACTTTGAAATCATTTGAAAATCTAGCCGCCTGGAACATCCACATTCTGTGATCACAGGGATTGGCATGAAGCATGACAAAAGGCATCCCCTCCCCTGCCACCTCATAAAATATAGAAACCCCTCGATTGTTTGCGTAGGGCATAGCTCATTCACTCCCATATCCCATTGGATAAACTTTATGGCCTTTGCCAAACTCTACCCATGATTGCGCGTCGTTTGTGTATATGTCCCAGGCGGGCTTAAATTCTTCTTTATTATCAATACAACCCGCCATAATCACCATAAAATCAGGTGTCACCTCATACCAAGTAGTCAGCAAGGATCCACAATTTTCACAAAATGAACGTTTGACTTCTTTCCCACTTCCTCCATTTTGACAAAATTCTTTCAGACTTCCGCGCAAAAGTTCAAATTTGTCTTTTGAATAGATCAGCAGAGGCGAAAAAGCTGATCCACTGGCTTTTTGACAGTCTGAGCAGTGACAACAACCCATCATCACAGGTTTACCCTTACAGACAAAACTTGCGCTTCCGCAAAGACAACTTCCGTGTAATTCCATTTCTATCCTCTTAAAGGCGACTGATACTGATAATTTGAACCTTGCTAGACAGGTTTGATGCTCTGGTAAATACTCAAATAGCATTAAAAGGGAGAACGATCATGGGAATCACAAACCAAGAAGTGCTGGACTCAATCGCAAAGATGCATCGAGATCAACCGATGTATGGTCATCCCCTTTGGACAGGTATGGTTGAAGGGAGATGGGATCTCGAGCAAACACGCTACCTTTGCAAACAACACGGTGGGATACCTCTTCACAATCACAATTATCACGGAAATTTGTATACGATTTGTCCCGACCCAGAGTGGCGAGAAATGATTGCAGAAGTCGCTTATGAGGAAGCGACAGGCCGACTTTTTTCTGATGGTGTCTCCCATCACAAGCTTTATCTTAATTTTGCGAAAGGCTTGGGCTTAAAGCCAGAGGAAATGTACGACCCTCCTTACTGTCCAGGCGTGATTGCATTTCAGGCCTACTTTACCAATATCTGTCGAAAAACCTTTTTAGAAGGGGTTGCTGCACACATGCTAGCCGGCGAAGCCGCTATTCCAGGGCTTTACATTCAAATCGCGCATAAATTACAGGAAAAATTTGGATTAGATGATGAAGCCGTAGCCTATTGGGTTATTCATGATAGCGCGGACGAAGAACACTCCGATGTCGGAAAAAAATTGCTGGATCAGTATGCAACGACTGACAAGGAGAGACAGCTCGTCATTAAAACGGCGAAGCAAATGCTCGATGTTCAACACTTGATGTATGATGACATGCTAAAATACACACTACTCCTGCAAACTTCTGAGACCAATGCTGCATAAGACGGGTTAACCGGAGGACAATATGGGTACCATTCAGACGTTACTCTCACCAGGTGGCCAACAACATACTTTTGGAACTTCAACTCCGGATGAAATATTGGTCGGAACCCTCGAAGGAGTAGCAAAACTCGAAAAGATCGGAAACGACTGGAAAATTACGAATAGATCTCTGTCAGAGAGACATGTAGGACAAATTATTCACGAACCGGTTTCAGGAAAGATTTTCGCTGGGTGTCATGCTGGTGGAGGTTTATGGGTGAATGATGACGGTAAGGGCGAGTCATGGCGCCAGCTTACAAACGGAATTGATCGCCCCCACATTTATGCTCTCGCAGTCAGAAACATAGGCAATAAAGCGACTTTATTCGCTGGAACCTCGCCCCCAGCCCTTTATCGAAGTGATGACTTAGGGGAAAGCTGGTCTGTCAATACTTCGATCTATAATGTGGCCGACACTGAAAAATGGACATTTCCGCCTCCACCACACATTCCGCATATAAAACAGATCGTAATGCATCCAGATGAAAAAGAGACTTTTTTTGTTTTGGTGGAACAAGGTGCATTTTTAAAAACCATTGATGATGGCTCAAGCTTTGTTGATTTAACCGGTTATGCCCGCCCCGAGGATGCTAATTATCGGGACCCTCATCGTCTCATCATTGATAAGGCTGATACACAAAAAATGTGGCTGTGTTCAGGGGTCGGAATATATCGGACTGATGACGGAGGGATCACCTACGCTCACCTTATGAAACGTGGAGAGCGAATTGGTTATTGCGACTTTGCCTTCATCGACCCGCAAGACAGCCAAACAATTTATCAAGGGGGATCGACTCTCAATCCTAATGATTGGTTTAAAAATGGTTTGTCTCACTCCTGCGTTATGAAAAGTACTGATAATGGAATTAGCTGGGAAGAGAGCGTGCACGGCCTGCCACTCCCAATGGTTGGATCAATTCAAGCCATGACCCAGCACATCTGGGACGGTGGCATGACCTTCTTTTTAGGAACCGCTACGGGAGAAATCTACCTTTCTCATGACCGAGCGGAGACGTGGGAGCTGGTGCACTCAAATGTAACGCCAATCGCCAAGGACAATCACCATCTGCCTTTTATGTCTCCAGAGGAGAGGCAAGAACCGAGGGCCCATATGGGCCGCTAGATTTTAAGGTGATTGTCTTTACTGACGATGTTCACTCAACAATGGCAACGGCCTCGATTTCTATCATAAATTCCGGCCACGCCAGAGAGGAAACCTCGCAGATTACACTGGCCGGACCGTCTTCCGGGAAATATTTTTCTCGTATATCCGCGATATCGTTAAATGCACGAATATCCGTCACGTAAACGGTGACCTTAACGATATCAGACATGGCGGCACCGCTATCTAATAGTATGGCTTTTATATTTTCGAGGACTTGCACCGCTTGTTTTCTTAAATCTCCCTCACCAACAAGCTTTCCTTCTTTATCCAGAGCGACCTGACCGGAAATCCACAATAGCGGACCGGCCTCTGACCTAACGGCATTGGAGTAATAATTTTTTAGCGGTCTCGCGACTGTGGAGGGATTTTTTGCCGTCTTTTTCTTACTAGTCATAAAAATGATCCAATTTAGCTAAAATTGTCGTACATAGGTTTGGTTTGAGGATTAAACAGGGTTTTCTTTGGGTGACATCGATTATATAACTTCTCAAACCTTTTGTGTGGAGTAAATATGGCGTCCAAAACAGTGCAAGCTATTCGAGGAACTTCTCGAACACTCAAACTACCAATTGCAGATCTATTCGTTCAACAGTTTGGCTCCGGCGCTCCGGTGCTCTGGCTTCATAGTGAAGATTACTATGAACTTGATCTCCCACTAATTCAAAAACTAGCTCAGAAATACAAAGTTATTGTTCCATGGATGCCGGGATACGGAAAGACGGATCTTCCAGAAACAGTTAGGACAGTGGACGATCTCTCATACGCCTACCTAGACTTGATGCAGAAACTTAAACTTGAAAAGGTCCGGGTCGTTGGTTTTTCGATGGGCGGATGGCTTGCGAATGAAATTGCGTCAAAAGACTGCTCTCGGATTAGTAAAATGAGTTTAGTCTGCCCTCTGGGGGTAAAAATTGGTGGGGCTTATGACCGCGATATTGAAGATATCTACTACCACCCAACAGCAACCGTACAAGGGTTCAAATTCAGCAATCCGAAAAATGATCCAATGATTCCAAAAGAACTCTCAGAGGAGGAGGCCTTCGTACTCGCGAGAGCTAAGGAAACAACCGCGAAATTGGCATGGGATCCTTATTTTCATAATCCAACTTTGAAATACAGATTGCACAGGGTGACCGCGAAAACTCAGTTTGTCTGGGGCGCCAGGGATGGGCTAGCAAAACCAAAATACGGGCGTGCCTACGCTAAACTTTTACCCAAAAGCGAGTTTGTCTCGGTTCCCGGAGCTGGCCATTTTCCTCATGTCGAAAAACCCGATTCTTTCGACCCTATTTTAGAACAATTTTTGCGTTAAGGAGAGAGTAATATGGAATTTTATCACTTCACCGAGTTTCCCTGGCCGTATCTTCCTCCCGATGATGAGTTCACTTCCATGAGAGTGAACTTACCGAGTTCAGTATTCGACCCTAAAATTGGCGCTGACCTCTATCACTCTTATCTTGATCAACACAAACTAGCAGATGAACTCGGTTTAAACTGTATGATCAACGAGCATCATCAAACCGCAACCTGTATAAACTCTGCGGCGCCTTTGTCAGTTGCGATCGCAGCGCGTGAAACCAAAAACGCTCGCATCTGTATCCTTGGAAATCCTGCGGCCAACCTTCGCGATCCAATCCGTTGTGCCGAAGAAATGGCCATGATTGACAACATTTCGCATGGAAGGCTCGAATGCGGTTTTGTTCGTGGTGTTCCCTACGAGTTATTTGGATCCAATTGCAATCCAACAGAAACTAGTTCCAGACTTTGGGAATCTGTTCAACTTATGCAAAAGGCTTGGTCAACGCACGATGGACCCTTTAACTATGAAGGCCGTTGGATCCACAAAAGGCAGGTTAATGTCTGGCCTCGTATCTATCAAGATCCTCATCCTCCAATCTGGATGACAGGTGGCAGCGACGTAAACCACGCGACGAGAGCCGTCGAAAGTGGATTTACTTTTACTATGTTCCTTACACCAGCAGATGGCATGCGGAAGATGTTTGACGGTGTGCGAGCCAACTTAAAGAAGAAAGGCCTACCTACCCCGGCAGACGACCTCTTTGCCTTTATGCCTTTGTTGGCTGTTGGGGAAACTGAAGAGGAAGCCCTCAAGTACGTACAAGAAGTGTTTTGGTACGTCACGAACAACAAAGCGGAGCCTCAATTTAGAGCGCCTCCCGGATACGTCGAGACCCCTCTTTACGCGAACTTCCTCTCTGGTCGTTTCAGTGGAGGTAGAACCGATGCGATACGAACAAAGGGAATGGAATACTTCCGAGAAAATGGTGTCGCAGTCTATGGCACACCAGACTCTGTCGCTAAGCAATTAAAGAGCTTGTATAAAAAAGTTGGTGGCTTTGGTCATTTAATCGGAATGCTTCATTCCGGGGACATGCCCTTTAAGCACACGGCTAAAAGTATGAAGCTCTTTGCCGAGGAAGTGGTTCCACAAATCAAAGACTTGGGAACAGTGAGCTCTAGTCTCGGTCCACTCAAAGAGCGCGGAACGCCGGTGAAAGCGTCCAAATTCAATGGTCGTACAGACGCTCTTGCCGCAGCGAGAGATTCTTGGTTTAAAAAACAGACGAAGAAAGCGAAAGCCGCTTAACAAAAGAGACAGCTTATGGCCCAAACAATTATTCGCCGCCGTTTTATCAATGTAGATGGAATTAAAACGCACTACCTTGAAGGCGGCGAAGGGCCAACGGTAGTTTTTCTTCACTCTGGCGAATTCGGGGGCTGTGCCGAATTATCTTGGGAATTCAATCTGCCAGCCTTTGCCAGGCATTTTCGGGTTGTGGCCCCTGATTGGCTGGGATTTGGTCGGACTGATAAGGTATTCGATTTTGCGGAAGGACGGAGCCGTGTGTTTGGGCACATGCGTCGTTTTTTTGAAATCATGGATATTCATGAAGCGGATTTTGTTGGAAACTCAATGGGTGGAAGTAATCTAATTCGAATAGCCGCGGCCCCTCCACCAATCTTTCCAATTAGATCTCTCGTTGCCTCTTCAGGTGGAGGCTTTGCACCCGCATCAGAAGATCGAGCAAAACTTCTAGCATATGATGGGTCTCCAAAATCCATGCGGGACCTTTTAGACGGGCTCTTTTACAACAAGAAGAAATGGGTCGATAATCCTAGCTATATCCGAAAGAGACAAAAATTTGCGACGATGCCTGGGGCTTGGGAATGCGCAGCTGCTGTCCGCTTTAAAAGGCCAACGATAAAATCGTCGGGTGGCCAGTTCGGCGGAGCCGACAATACCCCCTATGAGAATATTTCTGTACCAACCCTTTTAATCGCTGGGAAACAGGATGGCCTGAGGCTTCCTGGTTATGCGAGAGAACTCGGCAAGAGAATAAAAGGAAGCAAAGTGTCAGTTTATGATAAGGCTGCCCATTGCCCCCACATTGAGCATTCGGCTCGGTTTAACAAAGAAGCCATAAGCTTTCTCAAAGGGGTTCATAAAAAGCTTGGTGTAAAAAGGGTACAGTGACCCAAAATGTCCGATCACCTATCTGGTCAGACTGAAATAAACGAAACCAGCTCCAATCCAATTTTGATAGAAGTTGTTCGGGGGGATCTTGTAGAGAGCCGCCACGCAGGAGCCGTTTCTGTAGTAAATGCAGAAGGCAAAGTCATATTTTCTGTTGGCAACACAAAAGATCCGGTTTTCCCCAGATCTGCAATCAAACCAATTCAGGCATTAATGCTTTTAGAAACAGGGGCAGCTAAGGCATTTGGCTTGGGTTTAGCCCAAATCGCACTGGCATGTGCGAGTCATAGCGGTTCCGAAACCCATAGAGAAATATTAGCGAATTGGCTTGATAAAATTGGCTTGAGTGTTGAGGACCTCGTCTGTGGCCCTTCCCTCCCATGGAGCGATTATGAAAAAAAATCTCTTTTCGAAAGCGGTCATGGTCCATCAAAGCTTCTTGATAATTGTTCGGGTAAACACCTAGCACTACTTACTGTTGCCAAGCACCTGGAATATCCGACCTTTGGCTATCACCGCTTAGATCATCCTGTTCAACAGAGACTTCTGGGGATAGTCGAGCAAATGACTGGTCTCGACCTCCTCCCCTCTCCCAAAGGTATAGATGGATGCGGTATTCCCGTGTTTGCCATTCCTCTAGAAAACATAGCCTTATCTATGGCGAGGCTCGTTGAGCCACATGATCAACCGGATGAACGGCAAAGTGCCTGTAAGCGTATCATTAGAGCAATGTTTGATGAGCCCTATTTAATTGGAGGTAAAGGTCGTTTTGATACCCGAATTCTCCAAGCATGCAGAGGACACGCAATTGTAAAAACTGGTGCTGAGGGGGTCTACACCGCTTCATTTCCAAATTTAGGGCTGGGTGTTGCCTTAAAAATTGATGATGGATCGAGAAGAGCTGCCGAGGCCGCAATTATGCAAGTCCTCAGGCGATTTGAAGTCCTAACCGAAAAGGCAATGGGACAACTTCTTAATATTCTTGAACCACCACTTTTTTCAAGATCAAAAGAGGTCGTTGGAGTAATCAGGGCGGCAGCCCCTCTTCGTCTCGAGTAAATTACGTTTTATACTCCGGATAACTTTTCTCAACTAACGCCATACTCGCCTGCCAATCCCGGCTGTCAGAATTGTATTGGCCGATCCTGCCAAATTTTTCGGCACGCGCAGTAGCCGCCTTGTCATCAATTTCAACCACTTCTCCACCACCCGATAGTGCCCCAATTTGAGCGCGACAAGCGAGTTCAAAAAAGTGATGATAGATATAAGCCTCAGCTAGAGAGGAACCGCACACCAACGCTCCATGGTTTTGGAGAAGCATTACCCAATGATCGCCAAGCGTTTTTGCCAGCATACCTGCCCCATCATAGGTAGTGTCGTCATACTCATTCGCATAGTAAGCAACACGTTTATAAAAACGCGCCGCCTGTTGTGTTAAGGCCATGAGGCCCTTTTTCTGTGCCGACACGGCTAAATTAGCTGGAGAGTGCGTATGAACCGCAGCCATTATTTCAGGCCTTGTGCGAAGTACAGCAGCATGGAGATTATACGCCGCCGGACTTGCCTTATAGTTAGACTCTAAAACTTGATTACCCTCGGTATCATATTTAACCAAGTTGGATGCCGTCACTTGTTCCATGAATAAATTATCTGCTTTCACCAAAAAGTGATTTGGTTCTCCAGGAACCCGAACGGAAACATGGTTATAAGTCATATCAACGAATACAAATTTAGAGACTAACCAATGGGCAGCCGCTAATTCGCATCGCGCCTGCCACTCTGCTTCACTCACTTGAGATTGCACATTACCTACCTCAAGCTCAGCTAATCCAACGGCATGCATATAAAAATCTCCCCGAGTTTAGTTGTCTTAATCAAGTTTCTCACGGAAAATGATGCTCGAAAAGGCAATTCAAAAGAGGAAATAGATAATGGCGGCAATAACTCTAGAGCAAGCAGATATAATTATTGAAAAATCGATAGAAGCCCGCCACCGACTGGGGCTCGCACCATTGACCGTCGCGGTGCTCGATGCCGGAGGACACCTGGTCGCATTTAAAAGAGAGGATAAATCCTCGCTGTTACGCCCACAAATAGCACAGGGTAAGGCTTGGGGCACTTTAGGAATGGGGATCTCGAGTAGAAAAATCGTAGATCGCTTTAGCGCGAACACACCCTTTTTTACGTCGCTCTCAATGTTATGTGAGGGTCAAATGCTCGCGAGCCCGGGAGGTTTGTTAATAAGAGATAAGGATAATGAGATCATTGGTGCAGTGGGTATCAGCGGAGACACAGGCGAAAACGATGAGAAATGCGCAATTGCTGGAATTGAAGCGGCCGGACTAAGATACGATCCGTAGGCCCCTCGTTAGGATTAATAGAAGTAAAGAAAAGAAATGGGTGCAGATAACGTAATTTCTCTTGATTTATCTAGTTTTACTCAATCTGATATTTCCAAGATTAAGTCTCTGGGCGAGAAGCAAACACTTCTCTACCGATGGTTTAGGTGTGAGCGGAAACAGGAAGCTGGGCTTGATCAGTACATGATCTATTCTGGAACCCGAAGCCAGACGCCTTATGCCGCCTACCGAATTGAGCGTCATAAAGACGGATCATACCACTTAATGGAACAAAGAACAGATAACGAATTGATGAGTGGACGAAATATAGACGATATAATCAGCAAAATACCAGACGATTTTTACTATTCAGTTTAGTAACTTAGATAGTTTTTTTAAGTCTATCTCTAAGGAAAACAATATATGCTTTCTTCATTTAATTTGTGGCAGTGGGTGGAGAATAATCGAGCGCTTCTCCGCCCTCCTGTCTTAAACCAAACCATTTTCGCAGATGATGATTTCATCGTCATGATTGTCGGCGGACCAAATGTGAGAACCGATTATCACGTCGACCCATATGAAGAGTTTTTTTACCAGTTAAAAGGAGACATAGTCCTAAAAACAGTGCAAAACCATCAACTGGTCGATGTCCCTATTCCTGAGGGTAACATCTTTATGCTTCCTCCGAGGGTCCCTCACTCTCCCCAAAGGCCGGACCCGGAGAGCATCGGCATGGTAATTGAGCGTATAAGACCCGAAGGGGTGAAGGACTCGTTCGAATGGTATTGCGCAAACTGCGGAACCAAAACTTGGAAAAAAGACGTTATCATCAAAAGCATTGTGGACGACCTTCCCCCTGTTTTTGAAGAATATTATTCTAAAATCGCCGATGGTAATTGCAAAAATTGTGGCGCTCAAAATCCACAAAAAATTTAATTATTATATATTTTTCAGTTCCTTATGATAATACGATTAGGTGATACATGAATACCATATGTCTTTAAAGCAATGTTCCCAGTTGCCCTAAATCGATGCAAGACATTGGGAGGAAAAGACATTGTATCTCCAGCGCAGATCTTTTTTTCTTGATTTTGATTTTCTCCATCAATCCAAGCCATCCCCTCTCCTTCCAATACCGTGACATATTCCCAATAAGGATGAGAGTGATCTCCAGTTGAAAAACCTGGCGGAGAGGTTTGAATACCAAGGCGAATTTGGCTAGTCCCCTGATCATCACCGACCATTGTTTGGTAGAAAGCGCCGTCGTGAAACGGTTCTTTTTCGAGTTGATCTAAACTGATAATCGGCATTCGAAGACTCCTTACCAAATCAAATTCTTGAGCTGTTATTCGATGAACTTTTCCTAAGACTATCCATCGCCTTATCGAGGCCGTCTAAAGTCATTGGATACATTTGCCCTTCTAGCAAACGCCAAATTACCTGCGTGGACACGATTTGCCTCCAGCGGTCGACGGGTTCGGGATTTAACCAAACGAGATTAGAAAAATGTTCTCTAAGCCTGTTCATCCATACGATCCCAGACTCCTCGTTCCAGTGTTCTACCGACCCTCCAGCCTCAGTCACTTCGTAGGGACTCATCGTTGCATCACCAACGAAAATTACCTTGTAATCAGAACCATATTTATTGAGCACATCCCAAGTGGAGGTGGCCTCATTATAACCCCTCCTATTATCCCTCCAGACACGCTCATAGATGAAATTGTGGAAATAATAATATTCTAAATGCTTAAATTCACTCCTAGCCGCAGAGAATAACTCCTCACTGACCCGGAGATGAGGATCCATTGTGCCACCCACATCGATAAACAAAAGAACTTTAACCTTATTCCGCCTTTCAGCGCGCATTTTTATATCAAGCAGGCCTGCATTTTTTGCGGTTTCACTGATCGTCTGTTCCAAGTCGAATTCATCGTGCGCTCCCTCTCTGACAAATTTCCTTAAACGACGCAGAGCGATCTTTATATTACGTGTCCCAACTTCTACATTATCTGAGAGGTTTCGGAATTGTCGCTTCTTCCAGACCTTGGTTGCACTCCCGCCGCCACCTTCGCCTCCAATCCTTATACCAGCAGGGTTCATACCATTGTTTCCAAAAGGAGAAGTGCCGCCGGTGCCTATCCATTTGTTTCCGCCCGAATGGGCACTATCCTGCTCCTCTAGACGTTCCCGCAATTTTTCTAATAACGTTTTAAAGTCGAGTTTCTCCAATTTTTGCAGCTCTTCCTCATCGAAGAGTTGTTTGGCGAGACCATTCAACCAACTCTCCGGGACCTCAGACTTAAAAAGCTCCGCACTATTTTTGAGTAGGCCGTGAAAAAAAGAACCAAAAACTTGATCAAACCGATCAAAATATTTTTCATCTTTGACCAATGCAGATCTAGCTAGAAAATAAAAATCATCGACGGAGGAGCCTGCAACCCCCTTCTCCATCGCCTCAAGAAGCATGAGATATTCTCGGATTGTGACCGGTACTCTCGCTCCTTTTAGTTCATTGAAAAACTCTACAAACATCACATAAACAAAATTTATTGCGAACGACGAGACATAAAAGCGAGCCTTTCAAACATATGTACGTCTTGTTCATTTTTTAGAAGAGCGCCGTAGAGCTGAGGGATTGCCTTTGATGCATCTGCTTGGATTGCCTCAGGCGATATATCTTCTACTAACAACAGCTTAATCCAATCCAACAACTCTGAGGTGGACGGCTTTTTCTTTATACCCTTGACCTCTCTCAGATCATAAAAGGTATTTAATGCCGCTTTCAGAAGATTTTGCTTTATATCTGGAAAATGAACCTTAATGATCTCTTCCATGGTTTCTGTCTCTGGAAAACGAATGTAATGAAAGAAACAGCGCCTTAAGAAGGCGTCAGGTAACTCTTTTTCATTATTGGAAGTTATAATGATCACGGGCCGTGTTTTAGCAGCTATCGTCTCTTGTAATTCGTGAACATAAAACTCCATTCGATCTAGCTCTTGAAGCAAATCATTTGGAAATTCGATATCAGCCTTATCGATCTCATCTATTAAAACTACCGAACGGGCCTCTTCCTCAAACGCCCTCCACAGCGGGCCCTGCTCAATGTAATTCCTTATGTTCCCAACGCCCTCTTCCCCGAGCTGGGAGTCCCGAAGTCTTGAGACCGCATCGTACTCGTAAAGCCCATGCCTTGCCTTTGTGGTCGATTTAATATGCCATTCAAAGATCGGCATCTCTAGGGATCTGGCAACTTCCTGTGCCAACAATGTCTTTCCTGTGCCAGGCTCTCCTTTGATAAGAAGCGGACGTTCCAAAGAAATTGCGGCATTTACTGCCATATTTAAATCGTCGGTGGTGACATAACTTTCAGTGCCAGAAAACTTCATTTTTCCTCTTACTCTTGTCAGGAGACCAGGGATTTGGTCAAACATTAGTCAAGAAACTAGTAGACCAGTCATTTAGGATCAAGCAGTCAAGGTTCGATCCAGAGAGGAAAGCAAATGATAGCTCTTGCAGTCGCTTTACACCTGATTTTCGCACTGATTTGGGTAGGGGGAATGTTTTTTGCTGTATATGTGATGCGGCTTGCCGCGGGACCGTTAGATCCGCCAGAACGAATAGCGCTTTGGGACCGTGGATTTAAACGATTTTTCCCATGGGTATGGTTATCGATAATAGCTCTGCCATTAACTGGTTACTATCTGATCTTTGAAGTGTATGGAGGGATGGCCAACCTCCCAATCCCCTATCACATCATGCATATGCTTGGATTGGTAATGATCCTCTTGTTTCTTCATCTTTGGTTTGCACCTTATGCCCGATTTAAAAAAGCGCTAGACGCAGAAGATATCCCAAGCGCAGGCATACAATTGAATGCAATTAGGATCATTGTAACAGTCAACCTCTATATCGGAATAATCAACAGTATGATTGGTGCGTCAGGCCGTTATTGGTAATATTTTCAATGGTTTTTTAGATCTTAATATAAATTTACTTGAATATAAAAAATGGCCCTTCTAATAAAGTCTGAGGAACTGCAAGGTCTTCTGGATATCAAAAGCGCCATCGATGCAGTTCGTGAAGGCTTTAGAGATTATCAGCTTGCGCCTCATTACTCCTCACCCCGAGTGAGAATGCAGCATGAAGATCGTCGCCTTACAATCCACCCTGGTGGGTGTGTAAACCTAGGAACAGCAGGCGTTTTTATCCACAAGGAGCGATTTAGCTTCCAAAATAACTCACAACAATACACCAAGGCAGGAAAACGGGTTTATGTAGCTTATGATAGCGAGACGGCAGAATTGCAGTCAATCATTGTCGGATCATTACCGTTATTTCCTTTTGATAATGCAGAAAATCATTTCGCAACGGAAACCGCAATCACAAGCGCGGTAGGAACAGATCTAATCGCAAGAAATGACTGTAAGATATTGACTTTATTAGGAACAGGAAGACAAGCCCGCCGGCATCTAATGGCGCTAGGGACCATCAGAAACCTTGAACAAGCCAAAATTTACTCAAGATCCCAAGAGAACAGAGAACAGTTTCTTAAAACGATGCAGAGCTATACGGATATCGAGCTAACACTTTGTGAAACTCCAGAGCAAGCCGTGCGGGGCTCTGATCTCATCTGTTGTGCGACTGGGAGTAACTCTCCCGCACTGCTTGGAGAATGGCTGGAACCCGGCCAGCACATCACCTCCATCGTTAACTCTAATAAAGGCGTAAAAGAACAAGCTGGCCTCTCAAGCCGACGGCGTGAAATCGATGATTTAGTTGTGAAAAAAGCTGATATCATTGTCGTAAATATGGCCGAACAATCAAGAATTGATGAGCATGGCGATCTCTTTGAACCTGTTCAGAGAGGAATAATTGACTGGAAGGATCTTACCGAAATCGGAGAAATTATTACGGGAAGCAAAAAAGGCCGATCCTCGTCAGAACAAATCACTTTGTACAAACAAAATTCCGATCAAGGAGTTGGTTTCATGGCGTTGGCTAAACTCGCCTATGAAGTCGCCGTAAAAAATAAAATAGGAATAGAAATATAGTTAAATCAATTGGTTTAAATAGCTGCCTGAACCATAATCTCAACAAGAGTACCGGGAGTTAAATCCACCCCCACTGCAGCCCTTGCGGGAAGATGGCCTGGATCAATCCAGCTCATCCAAACCTCATTCATTTCATCTTTTAAATCCATGTCAGCAAGATACACAACAGCGGACAGAATTTTGGATTTATTGGACCCTGCTTCTTTCAAGACGTTATCAATCTTCTTGAGGACTTGCTCGGTCTGCCCTGCCATCGACAACGTTTTATCGTCGGCGACTAACCCGGACAAATAGACGACACCGTTGTGAATAACAGCACGACTATTCCAACTACCTGGCTCGATATATTCGACCATTTCACCCTCTTTTAAGATAAAAAATCAGTCAATTCAGAAGCAGTCCTATTAGGATCTTCAAGATGGACGGCGTGCCCACATCCATTGATTAGAACCAACTCACTGTTAGAAAATCCTTTCTCGTAAGCCTCAGCGTGGTCAACTGGAACGAAAGCATTCTGTTTACCCGTAATAATCTTTGCTGGAGCAGAGAAACGATAAAGCCGTTCCCTCAGCTTATCATGGTAGAAATAGGGCGGTTTAAAACCGATACGGGCAGAAAACCGAAAAACTTGATACCGCATCAGACCCTCTTTGATCTCAGTTGTCTGATCAGCCAAAACACTATTCGCAAGGTTGGAGGAGCCATCCGCAAAAATCATATCTCGCGCTTCAACGACGGTTCCATCCAGGGGCTGAATAGCCATAAATAAATCGCCCGTCAGAGAACCCGAAACCTGCAGTCCACTGGGGCTTATCAAAGCTAATTTTTGGATTTTTTCTGGATGCCGTACTGCTATTTCAGCAGCCAACCAACCTCCAATGCAATTTCCGACTAGAAGATATGTATCTAAATCAAAAGCGTCGAGCACCTCCAAAGTATGAAAAACCAAGTCATCAATTGACTCCAAGGCTTGATCCTCGGCGGTACCTGCACATCCTGGATGAGCGGGCGCTATTACCCGAAAATTTGTTGATAATTTCTCCAGCAAGTCTGTCGCAGGTTCAAGCAGTCCATGAGTATCAGCTATTCCGTGGAGATACACCAAAGGCGTACCACTTCCTGCTTCGTAGAACTGAACCTTGTTCCCACGTATTTGAATGTCTTTCATTGACATCAGAGCGCCTCTTCTAATTCAAGGTCTCTTAAAACTGGGAATTCTTGATCAAATAAGATCCCAGAGTCCCTTCGCAGGGCAGGCGCCACCTCTTCAGCAAATAACCGCATGGACTTGCGCGCCAATTTATCCTCCATGTTTCCAAAGTGGAATTGGATCAGTAGGTTTCCGACCTGTGCTTGCTCTATGAAGCCCCAAAGTTTTTCTCTAACGGTTGCAGGACTTCCAACAATTATGGAATTCCGAGCTTCAAGTTCGTCCCAACTGTCTGCATCTCCTAACATCTTTCCACTTGAACGAGGTGCATGCAGAAATGCTTCCCAGGATCTAAGCGATTGAGACGGCACACCTGGACCGAAAGTCATCGACTTGCCTTTCTGACGCAAATGACCTTTGAGACAATTTCTAAGGAAATACCAAACAGGCTTTTCTGCTTCAGCTTTTGCCTGCTCATCACTTTCAGAAACATAAACGGACAGTAATACCCCCATATTGAAAGGAGTGTATGTCTTGTTGTGCTTTTCCATTACCTGAGCAAACTCAAGCGCAGCAGCTTTGGTTCCATCGCCATGGGATCGAGACGATAAGAAATAGCAATAACCCCGTTTTGCCACTTCTTCCATGGATTCAATACTTCTAGAACCCGGAACCCAAACCTGCGGATGAGGGGTTTGAAGCGGTTTGGGCCATAAATTTACATAACGAAGGGGATAACATGGACCTTCATGATGAAAAGGACCATCATCAGTCCAGGATCTCACAACGAGGTCAATTGCTTCCCACAACCTTCGACGCCCATGCGGTGAGGGAACATTGTAGTTAAATGACTCGGGTCCGCCACCAACAGCAAACCCCGCAATGAGTCGACCATTACTCATGTTATCAAGCATCGCGAATTCTTCGGCTACTCGTAATGGATTTAGGTACAACGGAGGCAAATCTGCTAGAACAACTATTTTTGCTTTTTCGGTTTTTTGTGTAAGCGCAGATGCGATCAAATTAGGCGATGCCATCAAGCCATAAATGTTCTGATGATGTTCATTGAGAACCAGTCCATCAAATCCCAATTCATCACCGTAAGCGAGTTGGTCTATATATGTCTGATAGAGCCCCCTACTCTTTTCTCGGTCCCAGAGTTTGTTGGGAACCGTAACCCAACCTGAGGTATGATTATCATCAAAATCTTCTGGCAAATGCGGATAGGCCATAAAATGCCAACAAAACAACCTGACCGGGTGCATCGCTCTTCTCCCTAATTCTTATAAACCAGTTTATTTTCAACGGTATCACGACAAACCGAATGTACAAGATCGTAGAGAATGAATTTAAACTGTCTCTTAATCCCAGCTAAAGTGTTAGGGACCAGAAACAGCTCAGACGGGTATTGGCAGTTCAAAAACCGTGTCATTATCTTTAAGGACAGAAATTTTAACTAAAAAGGTTTAATCAGCATGTCTGGATCCATCGTCTCTACTGATTGGCTTTTTGAGCATATCTCCGATGATAATCTGAGGATTGTTGATGCGTCCTGGTACCTCCCGGTGCACAAGCGGAATGGCGCCTCTGAATATAACAAGGAGCATATTCCTGGGGCGATCTTTTGGGATATTGACGAGATAGCCGATCTTTCCAGTGGGCTGCCGCACACGATCCCCGATGCTCAGGCTTTTAAGTCTCACATGGAAAAAATGGGCTTAGGGAGCGAACATTTTATCATCATCTATGATGGGATGGGTTTATTCTCCGCAGCTCGCCCCTGGTGGATGCTTAAAAGCTTTGGTCATGACAAGTGCGCTGTGCTTGACGGTGGATTTCCAAAATGGAAAGCAGAAAATAGACCAACATCTAATGAAACATTTGCGTTAAAGCCCGCGCAGTTTGAACCAAAATTGAACTCCGAGATGTTTTACGAAATGAAAGACATTTTTAATAATATCTCGAAGAAAACAGCTTTAGTGATTGATGCGAGAAGCGCCGGACGTTTTCGCGGAGAGGAACCTGAACCTCGTCCCAACTGTCGAAGTGGTCATATTCCAGGAAGTATAAGCGTACCTTTTGATAAAATATTAAATCCGGATGATCAAACATTACTCGGCAAAGAACAGCTTAAAGCCTTATTTGATGAAGTTTTGATTGATCCCGATAAGCCTGTTATCACCAGCTGCGGGTCTGGCGTAACTGCCTGTGTATTGGCTTTAGGCCTAGAAATAATTGGTAAAAAAACTATAGCCGTCTACGACGGTTCTTGGTCTGAATGGGGAAGCACGGACAGTATGCCCATCGAAATAGGATAAGGTAATTAGAGAAAAAATTCACAAGATCGATTGATAAGTATGGAAAAGATTATGAAAGAAGACACATTAATCACTACAGCCGGGCGAGATCCCAAAAATAATCATGGTTTCGTTAACCCTCCGGTATACCACGCCTCTACGATCCTTTCCTCAACCGTTGCAGAACATAAAGAAAAACGAACGAAGCGGTGGGAGATTGGCAACTACACTTATGGACGCCAAGGAACACCCACACATGATGCTTTCGAGATAGCGGTATCCGCACTTCTTGGAGGAGATCGAGCGGTCGCTATGGGCTCGGGGCTTGCCGCAATTAATGCAGCAATGCTGGCCTTCTTAGAGTCAGGGGACCATGTACTAATGGTCGATTCTGTATATGGGCCAGCCCGAAACTTCTGTAATAATTTCTTAGCTCGGTTCGGTGTTGAAACAACTTATTACTCTCCATCGATTGGAGCAGGCATAGGTGATTTAATCAAGGACAATACAAAGATTGTTTATACAGAATCTCCAGGATCGCTGACATTTGAAGTACAAGATATCCGAGCCATAGCTGATGTCGCTCACGAGAATGACTGCGTCGTCATAATGGATGACACATGGTCAAGCGGTGTCTTTTTCAAACCCTTCGAACATGGCGTGGACGTCTCAGCTATTGCTGCCACAAAATATATCGTGGGTCATTCCGATGTCATGATGGGTGTAATAACAACCACCAATGAACATTGGCAGCGTGTCCGACAATCGGCTTCTTCTCTTGGTGCCAACTCGGGTCCAGATGATGTTTACCTGGCCACGCGAGGCTTAAGGACTATTGGTTTACGAATGCGGCAACACAATGAAAATGGCCTTAAAATAGCAAATTGGCTTCAGGATCGACCCGAAGTCGAAACAGTTATGCACCCAGGCCTTCCCAATCACCCCACTCATGACCTATGGAAACGAGACTTTTCTGGAGCCTGCGGTTTATTCGGGGTTGAATTGAAGAAAAACTTTTCTGAAGAAGCAATCGCCGCGATGCTTGACGACCTTAAGTATTTTGGGATGGGAGCGAGTTGGGGCGGTTTTGAAAGTCTTATTCTGCATACCAATCCCGCCGCCATTCGAGTGGCAACCAAAGACCGTTGGGAGAACGCGGGGCCTACTCTAAGAATTCATGCGGGCTTAGAAGATACAGAAGATCTAATTGCTGATTTAGATGAGGGGTTTGTACGCCTTAATGCGCACAAATAGTGTTATGACCGAAAACATCCCTGAAAATGTGATTTCAGAAGCTCTCGAACTTATAAAATTCGACGGAGCCGGTTTAGTTCCAGCCATCGCGCAACAGCACGACACCGGAGAAAATCTGATGCTGGCTTGGATGAATAAAGAGTCTGTTTCGGAAACATTGGCCTCCGGGCGGGTCTGCTACTGGTCTCGTTCACGAGGAAAACTCTGGCGGAAAGGGGAAACATCAGGACAGGTACAAAAGCTCATCGAATTACGTATTGATTGTGATGGTGACACGATACTCCTTCTCGTAGACCAAGAGGGAGTTGCTTGTCATACCGGGCGGAGGAACTGCTTTTTCAGAGCTGTACGAAATGACGGTTTGAAATCAATTGCCGATGTAGAGATAAATCCAAACAAGCTTTATCCAAAATGAACGAAGAAACTCCTATCCAGGTATCGCTATTAACCGGATTTCTTGGCAGCGGAAAAACCACATTACTTAACGCCCTATTGCGCCATGAAGCGATGGCAGAAACTGCTGTTTTGATAAATGAGTTTGGTGATATTGGAATTGATCATTCATTAGTGGAAACAGTGGATCCAGATATGATCGAACTGACCACTGGGTGTTTGTGCTGCACGGTGCAGGGAGATCTGACGCGAGCATTGCGAGAAATCTTCCTGAAAAGGGTTAATAAAGAAATCAAACCGTTTCAGCGTGTCTTAATTGAAAGTACCGGCCTTGCCGATCCTGCACCAGTTATCCAGACACTTGTTAATGATCCAGTCATCGCGCACCGCTATAGCCTCGATGGTATTATAGCCACTATTGATGCCTTGCATGCACCGGGACAATTGATAAGGCACGAAGAGTGCAAACGGCAAGCGGCAGTAGCCGACAGATTAGTCATCACGAAGACAGACATGGCCACCACTGGTCAAATATCCCTCTGCAAAGAGGCTTTGCATAATTTAAATCCTGCCGCGCCGACCTTTGAAACCGAGAGTGGCAATATTCACCCCGATAAGTTATTTGACTGCGGCCTCTTTAACCCATCAAAAAAAACCTATGATGTGCAAAATTGGCTCAAAGCTGAGTCATACCACGATAAACACGATCACGGTCACGATCATAGAACCCACGATAAAAACCGTCATGATGAGAATATCAATGCATGGTGTTTAGAGTATCAGGACCCGATCTCATGGCCCGTCTTCATTGCCTGGATCCAAACGATTATAGATAATCACGGGGAGAAAATACTGCGCATCAAGGGCATTGTTAATATTGAGGGAGAAGAGCAACCGATCGCCATCCATGGCGTGCAACATATTTTTCATCCCCCAGCGAAACTTCCGGCTTGGCCTGATCAAAACAGAGATACAAAAATGGTCTTTATTGTTGACCGGCTCTCTCAGGCGGAAATTGAAAAGCAACTTGAGAGACTTATAACAAACGCTCGAAAGTTTAAGTAAAGTTTTACTTCCTTTCACGTGCGCACTGAACAAAAAAATAATGACCGTTTTTATAAAAATACTTATTGTGATATCGGCAGGATTTTTCCTTCCAGACAACAAGGTTAATGCAGATATAAAAACATCAAAAAACCTAATATTTTCTGCTTCTAGTCTAGCCCCTTCCCTAACGCAGATAATCAACCGTTATAACAAAACAAAAAATGAAACTGTTAAAATTTCCTTTGCTTCATCGGGATCATTGGCACGTCAAATAGATCGGGGAGCACCAGCAAATATTTTTATATCAGCCAATCGTGCATGGATTAACTGGTTGATAAAAAAGAGGCGGATACAAGCAGAGTCGGTCAGAGAGTACATTTCAAACCGTTTGGTTCTGGCCCGGCATGACTCTGCAAAATATATCTCAGGTAAAAGTCCGGCAGATTTTTTTACGTCTTTGAAACCAAAAGATCGAATTGGCATTGGCGATCCAGGACATGTACCGCTCGGCCAATATACCAGGTTAAGCCTAACTAAATTTAGATTGTGGGATCAGTATCGAGATCGTTTTACGCCAATGCCGAATGCGCTAGCGACCACAAGGCTCCTAGATTTAGCAGCGGTTCCGATGGCGATAATTTATGAGTCTGATGCCCTTAAACGCAAAAACATTAAAATTATCTATCAGTTTTCGGATAAAGAAAAAGGTCGCGTAAGGTACTGGATTGCAACCACAAAATCTTACAGCACACCCCGGAAACAAGCATTAATTGATTACCTCTATTCTAAAGGTGTAATGAAAAGCTGGCAGGAAAATGGTTTCATGCTATCACTCAAATTCTGATGCTTTCGCCCGAAGAACTTAACGTTTTACTCCTAAGTCTGAAAGTTTCCTTTTGGGCTACAGCTTGTAGCCTACCCATTGGCCTAATAGTCGCCTGGATCTTAGCAAGATATGAGTTTCCTGGTAAAATGCTGGTTGATGGTCTTGTCCATCTTCCCCTTGTGCTGCCACCGGTTGTAGTTGGCTACCTGCTTCTCGTAACTCTAAATCCGAATGGAACGATCGGCAGGATACTCTCACAGGCTGGTATCGAAATAGGCTTTACATGGATAGGCGCATCTGTTGCAGCGGCAATTATGGCGTTCCCCTCTGATGGTAAGAGCCATGAGACTGGCATTTGAGATGATTGATCAAAGACTTGAATTAGCAGCTCGAACACTTGGTGCAAGTCCATTCAGGATGCTTTTTCATATCTCAATTCCTTTGGCAATGCCTGGAATAATGACGGGTACCATCCTCGCTTTTGCCAGGTGCCTTGGTGAGTTTGGTGCAACAATTACATTTGTTTCCAATATCCCCGGCGAAACCCGCACGTTACCGCTGGCCGTTTATACTTTAACGCAGACCCCCGACGGTGAAGCCGCAGCATTTAGGCTGGTTGTTATTTCGATATTAATCGCTCTAATTGCTCTCGCCATTTCGGAAATCATAACCCGCAAAGCAAAAGCTAGGCTTGGAGATCAAAAATGATCTCACTATCGCTGAGAAAACGATTTAAAAATTCTCTTCTTGATTTAAGTTTCAGTTCTGAAGAAACCGGTATTACGGCGCTATACGGGCGTTCGGGAGCCGGAAAAACCTCGCTGGCAAATATGATCTCAGGCCTCTTAAAACCAGATGAAGGTTTTATAAAAATTGATAACCAACTTATTTTTTGTTCCCAAAAAGGTATTGATTTAAAACCCGAAAATCGCGGTATTGGCTATGTCTTCCAGGAGGCTCGCTTATTTCCGCACATGACCGTTAAGGATAACTTGTTATTTAGCAACCGCTCTAAAACACCAAAATCAAGACCTCTAAGCATTGAAGAAGTCGTTGAAGTTTTAGGTCTAACAAATCTTCTTGATCGAAGACCGGGGAGTCTTTCGGGTGGCGAAGCTCAGAGGGTACAATTGGGAAGGGCCATTCTGTCTCATCCAAACATTTTAGTAATGGATGAACCACTATCTTCCTTAGATCAAACAAGAAAACAAGAAATCTTGCCTTTAATAGAAAGGCTTCGGGATGAATTCCAAATACCAATCTTATATATCACTCACTCTATGGAGGAGATTATTCGTCTTGCGGACCGTCTGCTCATTATCGAGGATGGCTCAATCGCAGCTGATGGAACCGTCGAAGAACTAACTGGACGTTTAGATCTAAGGCCTCTAACTGGACGATATGAAGCTGGGTCTGTGATCAATGCACAAGTCTTAGAGCACGATCGCCACTACGGATTAACAAAACTAAAATTTGCTGGCGGAATCCTTCAGGTACCTTTTTTAGAAGCAGAAAAAGACACTCGATTAAGAATAAGGATCAGGGCGCGAGATGTTTCCCTCTCTTCTACCCTTCCTGATAAGACAAGTGAATTGAATGTGTTTAGGGGCAAGGTAAAAGAGATTGCTCAACCGACACACCGAAACGCTCCGCACGCGGATACTCTCATAGATATCGGAGTTCCGATTTGGGTCCGCGTGACGAGGCTGTCAATTGACCGGCTTTCTCTTCAGCCCGGGGTCGAGATCTACGCCTCAATAAAAGGGACATCGGTTGATCGACAAAACCTCGCAGCTCGCAAAGGAGCCAAGGCCCCTTAATCAAATAATTTTATCTCTGTTATGCGGCTCATCTAAATTTATATCCTCGGGCCCAAGCGGAATAATCCCGAAGGGGTTTACGTTTTTCATACTTCCGTAATACCCACTTTTGATCCCTTCTATGTCCGTGATTTTTGCAATGCCAGGTGTTTGGTAGAGATCCTTCAAATAATTCCACAGAGTAGATCGATCTCGGATCCTGAACTTGTTACATTTAAAGTGGCCATGATAAACAAAATCAAACCTGATTAACGTGGTGTACAAACGCCAATCTGCCTCGGTTTGTCGATGACCACACAAAAAACGGCTATTCTCAAGATGTTTCTCTAACCACTCAAGGCTTTCAAATAAAGCATCATATGCCTCAGCATAAGCCTCTTGCGTTTTGGCAAATCCGCAACGGTAAACCCCGTTATTTACAGAGGAATAGATCTTCGCGTTAAAATCGTCGATTTCAGATCGTAGATCTGGGGGATAAAAGTTCAAATCTGAGCGTCCCCAAGTGTCAAACTCGCTATTGAGCATGCGAATGATTTCTGAGGATTCATTATTGACGATTGTTTTCCGCTGTTTATCCCATAAAGTTGGAACTGTTACTCTTCCGGAGTAATCTGGCACAGCCGCCTGGTAAACTTGATAAAGCTCAAAGACCCCGTCCACAGGATCAAGCCCGTCCCCAATCCCCTGACTGTAAGCCCAACTTTTTTTTCTAGGTAAATCAGCGAGAGAAACCGAAATCGTATTATTAAGCCCTTTCAACTCTCTAATAATTTCGGTTCTATGGGCCCATGGACAATTCGGTGCCAGAAAAAGATGATATCGGTCCGGCTCTGCCTTAAAACCTGAACTTCCATCTGCCGTGATCCAATCTCGGAAAATGGATTCTGGTCTTACAAACGCACCGCTTTCCGAATTTCGATATTTTTCATCATCATCAATCCATTCGCCTTTAACCAGCATTCCCATTGCAAATGTCAACCTCTAAGAAAACTTTTGAAAACCGTGCTAATTTTCACAATCCTTCGCTCACACGCGAGGTATTCGAAACTAATCTAATGCGGGCTAACAGACAGCACGTAACGCGGTCTATCGACCAGTAGGTTGTAAGAAGTTACTCAGAAACTACTCTGCAGCAGTCGCCAGTCCTCTCTTACTCTCTGGAACATTTAGATTGAAAATATTTGCAGCCGTCAGACCCAAAATATTTCGTTTGGCGCCCTCATCTAGAAATGGCAAATCCCAAATAACACTGGGAGCATCAAAATCCCAATGAGGCCAATCAGATGCGTACATCAATGTATTCGGCGCATCGATCATTTCAAAAGTGAGGTCCACGGCCTTAGGATGATCAGTTTCTAACGGTTGTGAGGTGTAATACATTTCTCGCATATATTCGCTAGGTACCTTTTTAAGAAGGGGCGCCTCGGACGTCCGCATCAAATAGGTATGATCCAGTCGCTGCATTAACCAGGGGACCCAAGCCAGACCAGACTCAATCCAGATCACTTTGAGTTTGGGAAACTTTTCACACATCCCATTCCAAACCCAGTTCGTCATGTGAACAACATTGCACCATGTAAAACTGAGAGCATGCATGGCGCCGAAACGGTTAATCTGGGTCATCCATTCATCATTCCAATGATAACCCGCGTGAAAACCAAGAGGCTTGCCCGTTTCTTCAATCATGGAATAAAGCTTCATATAACGATTGTGATGAACAGGTTTAAAACGGACCGAGGTAATCATGAACCCGACAACATTTGGATTATCTCCAAACTCTTCTACCGTTTTAATTGACGCTTCCACATCATTAAAAGGGAGGTAGATCATGGAACCGAGTTTATCATCAGCCGCTAAGATCCTCTCAGTAAACCAACGATTATAGGCAGTGCCGAGAGTTGACTCCATGTTAAATTGGGGATGCGTACCAAGGTTCAACATAGGCGTCGGGAAGACAACTGTGTAGTCAACCATCATCGATTGGTAGGCTCTTTGTGCTAACACAACATCACGGTGGACATCAGTCTCTTCCACTTCTTCACCGCGTAGGCCTTGGTGGATAATTCTCCCTCCACAATCCTGATACCGAAGTGCATGTTCACCATTGATACCATAGGGCGGAGAACCAGTGCGATTGACCAAATGATCTCTCGCCTGCCAGCGCAAGACGTCATCCTCAATGTATTCCAGAAGCTCGCGCCAGGACTCCGTCTCATTATGATGCGAGTCGATATCAACGATAAAGACATCTTCAAATTCACGGACCTGCCCCTGCTTACGAGCGTTTTGAAGAATATCTCTCGTGTCTGTTTTTGCTGTTATCTCATTAACAGGATTAATACGGGCTTGCTCTATACCGCTATCCATCGGAAATCCTCTATTTTGAATTAGCAATTTTCAAAAGTATAATCGCCTGCGCTCATAGATACCAGAGCGAACTTGGGAGGATTAAAAAATGGCTTTAAACGAAAACCTCACAAAACTCATATCGGTTTCAGCGCCACTTTGGGCTGGCGAGGCTGAGGTGGTTCGAACCTATTGGGACTCATCGATCCGAAATCGAGAGACTGATTTGCTTTGGTTAAGAAGACAGTGCTTCAAAGAGTTTAATGGTAAGGGTCTTGGGGAACATAAAGACTTGGGCATCTTTCTCGGCCCCCTCACGGAAATAATTGAATCATTCCCTAAAATCGATAATGGAGTCGACCGTCACCACATATTGGGGCTCATCGATACAATCCACGATGAGTTTGGGCATTATTGCTTGTTTGCTGACGTCTACGACTCCATAAAATCAGATGACGACCCACCCCTAAACCCCCAAGAGCTTCAAACATGGGAATGGGATAAGGTCCTAACAGACATGAGAATCCAACAGAACCATACCCACGGGAGTATCGGTGTCCGCGCAAGCCATTTTACCGAAGGTGGCTATTGCACACTATTTCGCGAAGGTATGAGACTTGAAGGCCGTGGAGGAGCTGACGAGAGAATTGCGCATGCGTGCCGTGAAATCTACGAGGATGAATTTGGACATATGATTGGAGGTATTGTTGGTTTAAATGATGAACCACTATCGGACCAAGAGTTTGAGCTGATGACTGATCTTGTTCAAAAACAACTACGTGCTCGTGTCAAAATGAGAAACGAGGAATTTAGTTTTCCTCTGACTGACCAAAGAGTGGAAGAGATTTATAATGGGGATATAGATCCTGAACCTTTCGATTTTGAAAAGGCAGAGGCTATGATTGGTCATGGATAACAGGTCAGTTTTTGACTAAAATTATTCTAAATTAATTTTCATACAGCCAGCTGATAGAGAAAAATTATGTCTGCACTCCTTGATAACGCCCCTGCCCTAGATGAGGTCTACGCGACTGTTCAATTTAGTATCGATAATGGTGAAACACCGGTCTCTATCGTTAAGGAGCCTGGGGGTGGGTCGGATCGCCGGTCTGGTAAGTACGAAGATCACCAAATTGTCGTCAGGGATGCACGTCCCATCCGAGACGAATTAAAACTTGATAAGCAAGGATTCTTCCTAACCGAATTTGATACAAAAATTACTGATTTTTACGACGAGGAGCAGGTAAAAAATATTTACTATCCTGAAATGGAAACCCTTGTCAGGAACGTGACTGGAGCAACGAAAGTCCTGGTCTTTGATCACACTATTCGAGTAGATGACCCAACCACCGCGGATGCAAAAAAGGTGCGCAATCCTGTCCGAAATATGCACAATGATTTTACCATTCGTTCGGCAGCCCAACGGGTGAAAGACCTTCTCCCCAAAGAAGAAGCCGAAATCAGGCTGCAGAAAAGATATGGTTCAATAAATGTTTGGCGTCCAATAAAAGGACCCGTAGAAACCGCCCCACTCGCGATTTGTGGCTGGGACTCGCTGGAGGACAAGAATTTAATCCCTGCAGAAAGACGATATCAGGATCGTATTGGTGGTGTCCTCCATCTCTCGTACAATGCTAATCAAGAATGGTTTTATTTCCCAAAAATGACGACCGAAGAAGTCGTAATACTAAAATGTTTCGACTCGTTAGATGATGGCACTGCGAAATGGACTGCCCATGGCTCATTTCAGCCCCCCGAGACGTCTCCGACGGCAACCCCTCGAGAGAGCATTGAGATCAGGACTCTTTATTTTTTTGATGACTAAGGACAAACAAGCCGTTTGATCACCGTCATCAAATCAATTTTTTCTTAAGTTCTCAATTAAACTAGAGGTATCCCAGCGGCCTCCGCCTTTTTTCTGAATATCGGCATAAAATTCATCAACTAGAGCAGTTATCGGCAGGGAAGCGCCATTTTTTTTGGCTTCATCCAGACAGAACCCCAAATCTTTTCTCATCCAATCAACAGCAAAGCCAAAATCAAATTCACCTTTAAGCATGGTCCGCGCCCTCTTATCCATCTGCCAAGATTGCGAGGCTCCTCTCGAGGTGCCCTCTATGACCTTCAAAACATCCAACCCGCATTTAAACGCTGCTTTCGGACGCCTAAAATTTAGTAAATTTAGACATTAATCGTTTGTCTGTTACCATCCAGGCCAAGCTGACAGACAAGAAAGTAGAAGACAATCACGTAAACGGGGGGAAATGCTGTGAATAAAGCACATCATGTAACAAAGTTTATAGCTTTCATTTTGACTAGCATATTTGTGTTTGGAGTAGCCTCAGCTTCATCTAATACGATTAAAGTTACGGGCGGCAACAATCAGAAATCTCAACTCAAAGGAGACTCCCCTAAAGGTGGGCAAGCGAGATTTGGAGCGATCACTGTAGAAATTCTAAAGGGTAAACAACCTGTTAAAGGAGCGAAGGTTTATTTTGATTGCGTAACACCAAGGTCTGTCGCCTGCCAAATGGGCCGAGACAAGACCTATGTTGGCACGTCAAATGCCAAAGGGATTGTTAAGTCTCCAGCATTTAGAGTTTATTACGGATCTGGAAAGATGTCCTTCAAGGTATCTACTAAAGGAGCCAAAAATGTTTCTGTTCCTTTTACAGTTGAGAAAAAAGCACCGCCTCCCAAAGCCATTGCCGGTGCAAAAATGGAAATTGTTTCAGGTAATAATCAAACTAAAGCAAGAGAGCGAACAGGTGCTTCAAAGATCACTTTTGCCTACTTCAAGCCACTAGTGGTCAAAGTCACAAACAAAGGAAAACCTCTGAATAAGGCAAGAGTGACTTTTAAGTGTAAAAGTCCAGGCAGCATGGCGTGTCAATTTGATGAAATTGCCTACACCAATAACAAGGGTATCGCACAATCAAAGGGCCGCACCTATTACGCAGATGGAAAAGCAACCGTTACAGCAGCCTACGGGAAAGCACAGGTAAATTTCAATCTGGTGACGCAACCCCAAAAGGCCTCAGCTTCATCTAATACGATTAAAGTTACGGGCGGCAACAATCAGAAATCTCAACTCAAAGGAGACTCCCCTAAAGGTGGGCAAGCGAGATTTGGAGCGATCACTGTACAAATTCTAAAGGGTAAACAACCTGTTAAAGGAGCGAAGGTTTATTTTGATTGCGTCACACCAAGGTCTGTCGCCTGCCAAATGGGCCGAGACAAGACCTATGTTGGCACGTCGAATGCCAAGGGGATTGTTAAGTCTCCAGCATTTAGAGTTTATTACGGATCTGGAAAGATGTCCTTCAAGGTATCTACTAAAGGAGCCAAAAATGTTTCTGTTCCTTTTACAGTTGAGAAAAAAGCACCGCCTCCCAAAGCCATTGCCGGTGCAAAAATGGAAATTGTTTCAGGTAATAATCAAACTAAAGCAAGAGAGCGAACAGGTGCTTCAAAGATCACTTTTGCCTACTTCAAGCCACTAGTGGTCAAAGTCACAAACAAAGGAAAACCGCTGAATAAGGCAAGAGTGACTTTTAAGTGTAAAAGTCCAGGCAGCATGGCGTGTCAATTTGATGAAATTGCCTATACGAATAACAAGGGTATCGCACAATCAAAGGGCCGCACCTATTACGCAGATGGAAAAGCAACCGTTACAGCAGCCTACGGGAAAGCACAGGTAAATTTCAATCTGGTGACGGGCAAACAGGCAGGCAACCTGCCAAACATTAAACCAGCCAACAAGCCTCCAAAGTTAGCAAATTTAAAACCACCCCGTGCTGCTCGTAACAAGGTTAAGTGGCAGAGACTACCTGGAAAATTGAGGGACATCGGTGTTGGTGCAAACGGGGTTGTTTGGGGCGTTAATAAGTCCCAGCAAATATACCGTTGGACGGGCAAGAATTGGCAGAAAATGCCAGGAGCGGCTGTTCGGGTTGACGTCGGCCCAAGGGGCAATGCTTGGGTCATCAATAGATCAGATGATATCTTTAGATGGACCGGTAACAAGTGGCAAAAAATTCCCGGAAAACTCAAAGATATCGGTGTTGGTGCAAACGGGGTTGTTTGGGGCGTTAATAAGTCCCAGCAAATATACCGTTGGACGGGCAAGAATTGGCAGAAAATGCCAGGAGCGGCTGTTCGGGTTGACGTTGGGCCAAGGGGCAATGCTTGGGTCATCAATAGATCAGATGATATCTTTAGATGGACCGGTAACAAGTGGCAAAAAATTCCCGGAAAACTCAAAGATATCGGTGTCGGCCCCAGAGGAAAAGTCTGGGGCGTCAACAAAAATCAGAACATTTATCGCCGAGATGGAAATAGCTGGACCCAAGTAAATGGTAGATTGACGTCTATAAGTGTTGGTCCAGGAGGAGTACCTTATGGAACGAATTCCAACGACGATATTTATCGAGGGGGCGGCCAGGCTCGAAAGCCTCGCCCACCCCGTGCTGCTGGTAATTTACGTGGTCTTATGAACAAGCCTGTATGTATACGAGCGGCGAAGGGTCAGTATGTTGTTGTTGAGAAGAACCAGAAGGTTGTGAATGCGAACCGTCGGAAGTGTGGTTCTTGGGAGACCTTTATTATCCGAAGGACTCTATCTACAACACGGCCTGGAAGACTTATCTTTCCTGTCAGCCTAACGGTCGTTTAGAGGGTAACCGCAAGCGAGTTGGTTCTTGGGAGAAGATTAGGGTTATTCCACAGAAAGGTGGGACCTTTGCCTTCCGTTGCATGGCTCATGGCAAGAAGTATCTTGTTGCTGAGGGTGCTGGTGGCAAGAACATGAATGCCAACCGTGCCAAGGTGGGTGGATGGGAACGCTTCCGAATAGAACCTAAGAAGGGCGGCCAGGCTCGAAAGCCTCGCCCACCCCGTGCTGCTGGTAATATACGTGGTCTTATGAACAAGCCTGTATGTATACGAGCGGCGAAGGGTCAGTATGTTGTTGTTGAGAAGAACCAGAAGGTTGTGAACGCCAACCGCAAAAAGTGTGGTTCTTGGGAGACCTTTATTATCCGCAAGGACTCTATCTACAACACGGCCTGGAAGACTTATCTTTCCTGTCAGCCTAACGGTCGTTTAGAGGGCAACCGCAAGCGAGTTGGTTCTTGGGAGAAGATTAAGGTTATTCCACAG
>JAYQSL010000001.1:0-380523 GCA_038146865.1 Rhodospirillaceae bacterium | reverse complement strand
ATAATCAAACTTGAACCAAGATTTGAGGCGCACTTCGCCCTCTTTTAAGGAACGAAGTGTCTGACTTGAACCTGAGTTCTCAGCGCAGCTTCGGTAGGGTTTATTTTCACTCTCGTCTTTGGGCTCTGCTCCTTACCCAACCTACAGCGACTTTTAAGAAACCTTTCAGGCGAATAGTTTCATAAGACGATTTAATCTGAGTGATGCTCGCTTGCCCGTCACAAACTAAACTATCGGCGAACCTCACCTTTGCTAGTGCTGACTTACAGTTCTCGGCAGAACCTGCTTACCCGCCCAGTGTGTTCGATACGTTAGTATTCGCAATATTGATGACCACCATTCCGACTATAGAAGGTAGAACTGGTCTCCAGTTCCCCGTTAAGGCATCCCACCCTGCGATGGGGTAGTCTATAGAAGCGGATAACCAGTAAACCCGATTGCCTGCCCTCATACTGGTGAGGCTTCGACAGCGCAAAATAACCGGAACGCTAACCTTATGACTGGTTTGTATTACAAAGGTATTTAGTCGCGTTACTCGGGGTTTTACGAAAAAAAATAAAAAAATTGTCAGTGACAATTATTCCGAAAAAGCGAGGAAATGGCGGAGAGACAGGGATTCGAACCCTGGGTACGCTTACACGCACAATGGTTTTCGAGACCACCCCATTCGACCACTCTGGCACCTCTCCACCATCGGTTTTATCGCCAACAGTTTATTAGCGCAACGCAAGATTAAGCGATTTCTTTAGCCCAGCTGGTTTGAAGTTGTTTCGCAAATTCTGGTAGTTGGGGTGTGAGATGAGAGAGATAGAATTTCTCCAACATGTCGACACTGGTGCGAGCGTTTTTCGCTAAAGCGAATAAATCGGTTCCCTGAGTTTTTATAATCTGAAAACACAACGCTGAATGACGGAGACTATAAAGAGTGTGTTTCTGACCGTACCTATCCTCTGATAAATCAGCTGTATCGCAGATAATACGGAAAATGCGAGACACCCTATCCATCACATAGCTTTCCCTATCTCTTAAATCATTGAAGAAAAGAAAGTCATTTTTCCCATCATGTCGTCTCAGAATATTTTTGAAATAGATATCCGCCGCCACATCGGTGGTTACGCTGTCGGAGAAACCTTTGGAGCTCCGCACCTTAGGATTGGGAACAGATAATATGAGCTGGGGAGCCTTGGCTTTTTCGTCGAGTACTTGAATGTGTCTGTTTTGGAGATATTTCCATTCACTGGGGCGAAGGAAGCTATGAACCATAAACACGATAAAGTCGTACATTTCGCCAAAATCAAACTTTAGGTCGGCTGGCGGATTATCTCTAAGTGTACGACAGGTAGCTAATAGCTGACGATATTCAGCGAAGTTGAACCAAGGGCGAGGATGGTTAGCACTCTTTACAGTTGGAAGAGAGGGAATGCTTGAGATAACACCGTCTCTCTCGGCTTCCTTTAGAACTTTTCGGATTAGAACGATATATTTCTTAAGGGTAGACGCTGATAAGTCTCTTTCACTCTTCAGTTCGTCTATGAAGTTATCAACCAGGTTATAATCTACTGCTTTGACGTGTTTATCGCCGAAGGCTGGTAAGACATCAGTTTTTAACTTCGCGCTGTCATCCGCCTTCATTTTAGGAACCAACTCGCCTCGCCTAATCAGCCTTTCTTGGCTTTCCGCCAGTTTATCAGCGAAATAAGCGAAGTTTTCTCTTCCTTTTACCCTAAACTGGCGTCTTTCTAATAAACGCTCTTCGTACCAATCTTTGGCGAAAGCTACAGCTTCCGTGTATTTTTCGCACCTCGTAGATTTTTTAATCCCTGAGCTGGGACCACCTTTCATATAAAGCCTTACATACCAATATTTTGAGGCTGGAATGCGAAACAGCTTCAGGGCTCTAGGATACCCTGGGATTTCCCTCACATCATAAGGGTTCATCCGTGTAGTTCGCGCCATAATCGCCGTCTCAATCAGCTCTCTGTGAGCTGAGACTATAAACTAACTTAATCCAAAAAGTAAGTAGGTAGTAAGTAGGTGCCTGTTTTTGTTTTTATTATTATTTTTCAATAACTTGGTATTTTTGCGGCGGTTTTCGAGACCGCCCCGTTCGACCACTCCGGCAACTCTCCGTTGGCGGTTTTAGCGACACAAATAGCAGCGGTCAATCAATCGAAGCATGGCTTTTTTGGTTAATTGGAGAAAAATCATCCCCAACTGTCGATGAAGGACTGGGTTTTCGATCCTGGATCTTGCCACCATAAAACCTATTAAAAGTGACAAATCCTGATAAAATTTTGCTGTATTTTAGACATAACACTGTGATTGTATGTCTTGACAGAATAGCTCCCCTGTTTATATTGCGCGGACTTTTCATCCATCACTGCCATTACGATCATCAAAATGGTTAGTATGGAGCTTTTTGTGTTGAGGAATTATGTACGCAGTCGTTAAGACCGGCGGTAAGCAATACCGCGTCACCAAAGATGACGTCATTATCGTCGAAAAATTAGTCGCCGAGCCTGGTTCCGACGTGGAGTTAGATCAAGTACTAGCTCTAGGAGGTGACGGGAATACTGAAATCGGCACTCCGCTCGTAGAGGGCGCGCGAGTTTCCGCAACAGTAGTCAATCAGACCAGGGGCAAAAAGGTACTAGTTTACAGGAAACTTCGCCGAAAAGACTTCCACAGGTTGAAAGGACATCGGCAAGACCAGACCGTTTTAAAAATAACGGACATCTTACCAAAAGGCCGCAAGGCCTCTAAAACGGCCGAAAATAAGCTAGAAAACCAGACGGACACCCCAAAAGGTGAGGTTCAAACACCTGACCAAAGCACCGCAGCGCCCGCAAAGAAAGCGGCAAAAAAAACAGCTAAAAAAGCGGCGAAGAAGTCAGCTAAGAAAGTAGCGAAGAAAGCGGCAAAAAAAGCACCGCCGAAATAGGAGTATAGATAATGGCGCATAAAAAAGCAGGTGGTAGTTCGCGTAATGGTCGTGACTCCGAAGGGCGTCGGCTTGGAGTGAAAAAATCCGGAGGTCAGGCTGTTATTCCAGGGAATATTATTATTCGCCAGCGCGGTACGAAGTATCATCCAGGCGAGAATGTGGGAATAGGCAAAGACCATACGATATTTGCGAAGACAGAGGGAAAAGTCTCGTTCGGACGTCGGGCAGGCGGAAGGGTATACGTCTCTGTCGAAACCGCCGCCTAGAATGTTTTTTCAAATTTAGGGTAGGGCAAACCAGAAACTTAAGATCGCTCCGTTAGTTTCAAGCTCTCAAGGTCTACTAGGCGCAGCAAATGCGAGGGACCTAGTCTATGAAATTTCTTGACCAAGCCAAAATATTTGTCCGTTCCGGCGATGGGGGGAACGGTTGTGTAAGCTTTCGAAGAGAGAAGTACGTTGAATTTGGCGGCCCAGACGGTGGAGATGGAGGGCGAGGCGGTGATATCGTTTTTGAGCTTGCAGAGGGCTTAAATACTTTAATTGATTTTCGGTACAAGCAACATTTCAAGGCCCCTCGTGGCGAAAACGGTATGGGGCGGAATCGCACAGGTGCGTCAGGAAATGTTTTGATTATAAAGGTTCCCGAAGGCACTCAGATCTATGAAGAAGATCAAGAGACCCTAATTGCTGACATAACAAGTCAAACTCCCCGAACCATTTTATGTCGTGGGGGGCACGGTGGCCGAGGAAACACACACTTTAAATCCTCTCGGAATCAAGCACCGCGGCGTGCAGATCCGGGCGAGGCCGGAGAAGAGTATTGGCTTTGGCTGAGGCTGAAACTTATAGCCGATGCAGGCTTGATTGGCCTTCCCAACGCCGGAAAATCGACATTCCTCTCGGCAGTCAGTCGCGCCAAACCAAAGATAGCCGATTACCCCTTTACAACTCTAACACCGGGTTTAGGCGTGATTCGCTATGACGATGTGGAATTCGTGCTAGCTGACATCCCCGGACTTATAAAGGGGGCTCACGCAGGTGCCGGGCTAGGTGACCGTTTTTTAGGACACGTGGAACGCTGCGCCGTTCTTTTACATATCATCGATGGTATGGAAGATGACATCACCGACCGATGGCGCACGATCCGCGAAGAGCTCAAATCTTATGGCAATGGATTGGCTGAAAAACCAGAGATAATCGCCCTCAATAAAAGTGATGCAATTGGATCCGCTGAAATGGAGCTAAAACGGCGGAACCTTGAAATCATCTCAGGTTCCGATGTTTTTGTGATATCTGGAGTATCAAGAGAAGGAACCCATGAGGTCCTATCAAAACTCTGGATTGAAATAGCACGGCATCGGACGGATATTAAAAAGTCAGATTGCAAAGCAGGATACCAACCATGATCCTTCAAGATACGAGGAGGCTTGTCATCAAGGTAGGTTCGGCCCTTTTGATAGACGATACCTCGCATAAAATTAAAAATAATTGGATAGAAACGCTTTGTGCGGATATCGCAGATCTGAAACGGGATGGAGTTGAAATTGTGATTGTCTCCTCCGGGGCAATTGGCGCGGGGAGATCAGTGCTTAAGCTAGGCACCAAAACGCTTCGATTAGAGGAAAAACAAGCAGCGGCAGCTGCGGGCCAAATTCGATTAACAAATATTTGGCAAGAAAAATTCGTTGCCCATGAGATAGTGCTCGCACAAATATTGTTGACCCCAAGCGATACAGAGCAACGACGTCGTCATTTGAATGCTAGAAATACGATAGAAACTCTTTTGGGACTGGGTTCCATCCCCATCATCAACGAAAATGATACCGTCACAACCGAAGAGATCCGGTTCGGTGACAACGATCGCCTAGCAGCGCGTGTCGCACAAATGATAGCAGCTGACACTCTTATCTTACTCTCTGACATTGATGGGTTATACACTGCTGATCCCAGAAAAGATCCAACCGCAGAATTTATAGATGAAGTCTCTGAAATAACCGAAGATATCAAAAATATGGCTTCCGAAGCAGCACCCGGAAATTCTTCTGGCGGCATGGTGACAAAACTTGCTGCAGCTGAAATTGCTACCAGAGCGGGATGCCAGGTCATTATTGCAGATGGCCGTCCAAAACATAGTTTAGGTCGATTAGGATTAGACGGGCGCTTTACTCGATTTATCCCAATTGAGTCATCCAGCAACGCTCGGAAACGTTGGATAGCGGGAGCGGTTTCTCATGCCGGTGTCCTCACTATCGATGAAGGGGCGGTAAAAGCTTTGAGAACAGGGGGATCTCTGCTGCCGGCAGGGATTAATAATGTTGAAGGATCTTTTGAGAGAGGTGACACTGTAGTCGTTAGCGACCTCAAAGGGAAACGCTTAGGATGTGGTATCTGCGCTTACTCGGCAGCGGACGCACGGATGATTGCTGGACGAAAATCAGGAGACATAGAAGGGTTATTAGGGTACCAGGGCCGCGATGAAATAATTCATCGTGACGATCTTGTTTTAGAAGATTAGAGAGTTTTATTGATGATAATAAAAATGAGAAATAAATGACCGGTTCCCATGAAAATCAGGACTGCACCAATATGGTTCGAACCATTGGGGAACGCGCAAAAACTGCCCTCTCAGTGGTTGGTCTCTCAGATCGGGCCACCAAAGACTCAGCATTAAAATATGCTGCGGCATCCATTAGATCAAATAAGCAAAAAATCTTAGCGGCAAATCAAAATGATATTTTAGCGACAGAAAATAGAGGTTATAGCGGCGCAATGATGGACCGGCTTCTGCTCACAGAAGATCGGATCGAATCCATGGCTTGTGGGATAGAGGCAATTGCCGAATTAGAAGACCCAATCGGGAGTATTATAGGCGAGTGGGAAAGGCCCAATGGACTCAATATTCAAAGAGTTAGAGTCCCCCTTGGGGTTATCGGAATAATATATGAGTCCCGACCAAACGTCACAGCAGATGCCGGTGCTCTATGCTTAAAATCAGGTAATGCCGCCATTCTGAGGGGTGGCTCAGAGAGCTTCAATTCGTCAAAGTCGATTTTAGAATGTTTACACGAGGGACTACGTAAGGCTTCTCTTCCAGAAGACGCCATTCAGGGAATTCCTACTGTGGACCGAGCCGCGGTAGGCGCAATGCTAACCATGCCGGACCTTTTCGATATTATTGTTCCTAGAGGCGGCAAATCCCTAATTTCTAGGGTTCAAAGCGAGAGCCGTGTCCCAGTAATTGCTCATTTAGATGGTAATTGTCATGTCTATTTGCATCGCGCGGCAGACGCGGAAACTGCAAAATCTGTTGTATTCAATTCCAAAATGCGTCGAGTTGGCATTTGTGGAGCGGCCGAGAGTATTATAGTGGATAAAGAAGCAAGCGCAGCACTTTTGCCACCTATCCTCGACGCTTTGGCTGATGCCGGATGTGAATTGAGGGGGGATCCCGAGACATGTGAATTAGATCCCCGAGTTATCCCAGCAAAAGATGAGGACTGGGGCGAGGAATATCTAGACGCTATAGTTTCAATTAAGCAGATTGATAACATTGAAGCGGCCATCGATCACATTAATCATTTTGGGTCACATCATACAGACTCAATAATCACGGCAGATAAAAACGCTGCAAACCTATTTTTGAGAAAGGTCGATTCCGCAATCGTCTTGCATAATGCGTCAACACAATTTGCTGATGGTGGAGAGTTCGGTATGGGTGCCGAGATTGGCATTTCTACTGGTAGGCTTCACGCGAGAGGACCAGTCGGGCTAGAGCAATTAACCACGTTCAAATACATTGTCCGCGGAGAAGGACAAACAAGACCGTGACAAAACCGATAGGTCTAGAAAGAGCTGCTTTATTTCAAGACCTGGCAAAAGGTGGCAAGAGGATTGGTCTTCTTGGGGGTTCATTTAACCCACCCCATCAAGGCCACATTCATATAAGCAACCACGCGCTCAGGGAACTGTCATTAGACTATATCTGGTGGATTGTATCACCACAAAACCCATTAAAAAACAAATGCGGAATGGAGCAATTTGCAACCAGAGTAGCTAAGGCAAATGAGTTAGTTGCTTCAGAGAAAAGAATAAAAGTAACCACGATCGAAACGCATTTTCGGACCAGATTCTCGTTTGACACAATCAGAAATTTGAAGGAAGCCTTGCCAGATCACCAAATGGTGTGGTTGATGGGAGCGGATAACCTGAGTCAAATTTCGCAATGGCATAATTGGAGGGAACTGATAAACAGCATACCTATAGCCGTATTTGATCGCGCACCATACGCGACCCGTGCTCTAGCTTCAAAGGCTGCTTATGTTTACGGTCAGAATAGATTGAAACGAAGGAGATCCCATCAACTGTCAGGTCATAAACCACCTGCGTGGATTTATCTCAACATACCAAGACACCCCGCCTCAAGTACCCAAATACGGTCGCAAGGCGAGTACCTATAACTTCTGCTTTTCCTAAAGAGGGTCATATTGATCAAGACTTCAAACACTACAAAAGACATCACTCAAACTAAAGAAATTCCTAATTCTGAGAAACTTCTATCCATTATCCTAAGTCTGTTGGAAGACCGGAAAGCGGTTGACATCAGAACCATAAACCTAAAAGACAAATCAACCATTGGGGACTTCATGGTCTTGGCATCGGGTCAATCCAGCCGACAAGTTATTACTCTGTCAAACTATGTGATGAGAACCCTAAAAAACGTTGGGATATCTGGAACAAAGCCTGAAGGGGCAAAAAATGGTGATTGGATACTCATCGACGCGGGCGATATCATCTTGCATTTATTTCGACCAGAGGTAAGAGAATTCTATAATTTGGAAAAAATGTGGGAGGCCTATATGGCCTCGCCTGATGAAGGTGAGAATCTCTTAGAATGACCAAGCAGGCTCCCGTTGCAAGTTAGGATCGTAGCTGTCGGCAAGCTTAAAAATTCTCCAGAGCAGGACATCTGTGATCGGTATTTAAAGAGAATGCACCCATCGCCAATAATAAAGGAGGTAGAGGAAAAACGAAATTTCCCGACCAATATTCTTAAGAAACGGGAGGGTTCACTAATTCTGGAATCCTGTCTGAAAGGCACAATATTAATTGCGCTAGATGAAGGGGGGGCGCAAGAAACAAGCCTCGGGTTCGCAGAGACAATGCGCTCGGCAATAAAGGAGGGCCGAGATCTTACATATATCATCGGAGGTGCGGATGGCCTCTCTGGAGAAGTATTGCAGAACGTAAGCCGAAAATTATCACTCGGCCGTATGACCTGGCCTCACGCCTTGGTGAGGGCAATGCTATTGGAGCAGCTTTACAGAGCGCAACAAATTCTCGCTGGCCATCCTTACCACCGTGGTTAAAGGACATTGGCGCTTGTCTTTTCTATGATCATTCCAAAATGTATCCTATCCCTTTAATGCGACAAATGGGTCACGAATAAAGAGGTTTATTAAGCATGGGTAACCAAAATAAAGCACCTACTATTCTCTGTGTTCTAGATGGCTGGGGCTCACGCCCTCAGAAAGACTCAAACGCCATAGCTTTAGCCCAGACTCCAACTTTTGACGCAATGCTGAGGGAGTGCCCTAACAGTCTATTAAAAACCTCTGGGCTTGATGTGGGCCTACCAGAGCCTCAAATGGGTAATTCCGAAGTTGGTCATTTGAACATAGGCGCTGGAAGGATAGTAAACCAAGACACTCGGCGCATAGACGCAGCGATAGAGGGCCAAAGACTTAATCAGATCCCTTTGCTTAAAGATTTCATTGCAAGCATCCGAGATAATGGCGGCACGTGTCACCTTATGGGACTGGTGTCAAACGGAGGTGTGCACTCTCATCAAAATCAAATTGTAGCTCTCGCACAGGTAATTTCTAGCGCTAATGTGCCTGTCACAATTCATGCATTTTTAGATGGTAGGGACACCCCACCGCAAAGCGCCGATGTATTTATGAATGAATTTGAGAGGGATCTCTCCAACATAAAGGATATTAAAATTGGATCTATATCTGGCCGTTTCTACTCAATGGATAGAGATAGCCGCTGGGAACGCATTGAACTCGCTTATAAATGCCTAGTGAAGGCTGAAGGAGAAAAAGCCCTTTCACCGAGTGCAGCGATCACGGCAGCTTACAAGGCTGGAACGAGCGATGAATTCGTCTTACCGACAGTAATTGGAGCATATCAGGGAATGCGGGACGGAGATGGGGTACTCATGGCCAATTTTCGTGCTGACCGCGCCAGAGAAATTTTGGACGCGTTATTAAACCCGAGCTTTGACGGCTTTGAAACAGGCCCAAAACCCTGTTTCTCCAGCGCTACAGGGCTTGTCGAATATTCGAAAAGCTTAAATCAGTTCATGACAGCACTTTTTCCACCTGAAAAATTAACAGACATTATGGGTGATGTACTCGCAAAAAATGGTATTCCACAACTTCGTATCGCAGAAACCGAAAAATATGCACACGTCACATTCTTTTTCAATGGCGGGAAGGAGGAACCCTTTGCCGGAGAAGACAGAATTTTGGTTCCTTCTCCGAAAGTAAAGACCTACGATGAAAAACCAGAGATGTCTGCAACAGAATTAACTGACATTCTGATTGAAAAGATTTTATCAAAAAAGTATGGCTTTATCTTTGTCAACTTTGCCAATCCCGACATGGTTGGCCACACGGGAAACCTAGAGGCTGCTATTAAGGCGATAGAAACGGTGGATAGTTGTCTATTGAAAATATGTGCGGCCATTGAGACTGTTAATGGCACCATGCTTGTAACAGCCGATCATGGGAACGCGGAAACAATGTTGGACCCAGAGACCGGGGCACCATTTACTTCACATACAACCAACCCAGTTCCCTCCATACTTGTTAACGGGCCCAGCAGTGTCGAAGGGCTTGCCGATGGTAGGTTAGCCGACGTTGCGCCAACACTGCTAGAGCTAATGGATATTAAAAAACCGTCTCTAATGACCGGGAATTCTTTATTAAAAAAAGCACTATGATTAGGAGGGTGCTGACATAGGAACTCGTCTTATCAAAGACAATGGTTGCGCGCTATTTTTCAGCGCTTTTATTTGCATCGGGCTTCTTTTTAATGGACCAAAAAGTGAGGTGCGAGCAAATAAATTTTTTGAGCAAAACACCCAAGTCCGACCATTAAATCCAAACGAGATTAACCTCGGAGAAAAAAATACGGTTATCCAAGAAAAACTAGAGCCAGGCAGCCAAGAATTCTTAAGACTTTATGAACAACTAGTAATCCTGACAGCCAATTTTCAGAAGATAGCGTTCCTGATTATCGGGGCTCGCCCACAATTCGAACCAAATTATGAGAAGCTAATCAAGGGTGCCCATTTCCTCCAGGGATCGATTGCCACAATCACGAAAAAACTTACACGTATCCAAGATATCAAAACGCAAGACTTGAGGAATTTTAATATAACGAGGCATAACTTAATCACTTCCTCAGATGAAAACGAAAACTCAGGCCCAAATTTTTCTTCTCTAGCATCTGGGAAAAAAAATAAGCCATCAAAAAATATCACACAAAATCTAATTTCATCCGGCCCAATTCCATTAAAGTTAAAACCAACTGTTGTCGTGAATGGAAAATTAGCTGTCCTTTACGGGCAAAAGCTATCGGAAGAAAAAAAGGCTCTTGGAATTTCCTATAAAACCTCCCCCAGCTCTGAGATCTTTGCGCCAAGAGCCGGAAAAATTGTTTTTGCCGGAACTTTTAAAGGACTGGGTAAACTCTTGATAATTGAGTGTAGTAATGAATATCATCTGTTGATGGCCGGGATGGGACGCATTGATGCTAAATTAGGCACCCTAGTTTCCGCCGGGCAGCACGTTGCAACAATGGACACAAAGAAAAATCGTGATCCGACGCTTTATTTGGAACTTCGCCGAAATGGAAAAACCGTGGATCCTTCACCGTGGCTTGTATCTGGGCCCAATTAGTAGAGAAAAGATGTTAAAGAAATTCCTTTCAATGATCTCCTTGATCCTAATTGTAACGCTCCCGAGCGCTACTCTCGGACAAAATAACAGTTCGGAAACCTATAGACAGCTTGATTTGCTAGGTGATGTCTTCGAGCGAGTGCGGGCTGATTACGTAAAAGAAGTAAGCGACAAGAAATTGATTGAAGCTGCAATAAACGGAATGCTCTCATCATTAGATCCACACTCTAGCTACATGGGACCCGATAATTTTAAAGATATGCAAGTACAAACCCGCGGAGAATTTGGAGGGCTTGGGATCGAAGTCACCATGGAAGGCGGTTACGTTAAAGTTGTTTCCCCTATTGATGATACCCCCGCATTCAGGGCTGGTATCAAAGCTGGCGATTTCATCACGCATCTTAATGACCAAGCTGTTCAGGGGCTCACCCTGGCTGAAGCAGTTGAAAAAATGCGGGGTAAAATTGATACCGACATTCGTTTAACAATACGACGGGAGGGAAGAGAACCCTTTTCTGTAACCTTAACAAGGGCAGCTATAAAAATTCAATCAGTCAGATGGCGAACCGAAAAGAACATTGGGTATATTCGAATTACCTCATTTAGCGAACAAACAGAAAAAGGACTGGTAAGAGCGGTCAATAAACTGAAGGAAAAACTGAAAACAAAAATGCTTGGCCTGGTTCTGGATTTAAGAAATAACCCTGGTGGCCTTTTGGACCAAGCCATAAAAGTTTCTGATGCTTTTCTGGATCGCGGAGAAATAGTATCGACCCGCGCAAGGCGCGCAGAGGATGTTCAAAGATTCAATGCCCAAAAAGGTGATTTAATATCTGGCAAGCCGATTATAGTATTGCTTAACGGAGGTTCGGCATCTGCGTCTGAGATCGTGGCCGGAGCCCTGCAGGATCATCGGCGCGCAATTATTTTAGGGACCCAGTCATTTGGAAAAGGGTCGGTCCAAACCATAATTCCCTTATCCGGCCAAGGGGCGATTCGACTTACTACTGCACAATATTTTACACCTTCAGGCCGATCTATTCAGGCAAAAGGAATAGAACCAGACATCAAAGTTGTTCAAGCAAAATTATCGGAAGTGGAAAACTCAAACAAGCGAAGAGAAGCTGACCTCAAGGGCGCACTAAAAAACCCCGATGGCCCTAAAAAGAAAAATGATGATTCTGCAAATCCTGAGAAACCAAAAGAACTCAAGGGAGCAAAGGACGGGTCTGAGAGATTCGACTATCAACTAGCGCGAGCGTTGGACCTTCTGAGGGGCATAGCACTATACGGCTCCAAAGAAAAAAAATAAAAGTCTGCTCGAAGTATAAAATGGCATTCTCAGAGGCGGGACCATAAAAAATAGAATTTCACGGAGAAACCACCGCTGACCAGAATAAAACTTTATACGCTTTGCTTATTGCTATTTCTTTTAGCCCTGATCAATATTACCGGGGGTTATTTTCTCTCTGGGACTAACATTAAAATTGACAAATCTGTTGATGCCGAGGTTCAAATCACTGTCGACAATACAGCGGAACACCCCATAGAAATTGCGAAACCTATAACAACAGCCAAATCGAATTACAAACTCATCAATCCCATTCCTGAGGGCCTTAACATTTTAAGTCCCAAAGAAATACCCAAAGTGGCTAACAAGGGCCCGGTCCCGCATACCTCAGTTAAAGCCACCAATACGCCTCAAACACAGATAGCTAACCCAAAAGAAATGGTTAGATCTAATAATAGAACGATACCTCCAATAAAGTCCTCTCAACCAGCAATCAAAAATAAACGAAATACCCCAACGACTAATATTGAGGTGAGTTCTTTGGGAACTTGGGAAGATGACGAAAGGCAGAAACCATGGAAAAAATTAGCTCGGCCTTATCAAAATCAGAAGAAAAATCCCCGTATAGGTGTAGTGATATATGGGCTCGGGACTAGTGCAGCAGCGACGAGAAGTGCAATACAGGGGCTGCCCGGTGCAGTTACGCTGGCTTTTTCACCATATACCTCCCGGTTGGGAGATTGGATAGACATTGCCCGTGCCGCCAGCCATGAAGTATTGATAATGATTACGCCAGCGCGAATAAAAAAACAGGTTTTAAAACAAACTGAGCCACAGGAACCAGTCAATTTTGAGTCTAATAGCACCCTTAATGTATTGTCCTCGGTCCTAAGCCGAGAGAGGAACTATATTGGAGTAACCAACTACTTTCCTCCAGGGTCAAAATTTGAAGCGGCAGATTTACAGAAACTATTCCAAATCCTAAAGGAAAAAGGACTGTTATTCCTAGAAAGCCGTCCAACCGAGGGAAAATTATCTAGAGAAATATCTAATAAATTTAAACTTCCATTTGCCGCAAATAAGATCTTCATAGATAACTTAGCGTCGAGAACAGCTATAAGAAAAAAACTCGAAGAAGCTGAACAGATCGCTCAAAGCCAAGGTGAAGTCATAGTAATGGGTTTCTTTTATCCAGTAACATTGGAATTGTTAGTGGCATGGACAAAAAATCTCGACTCGCGGGGGTTCTCTTTAGCTCCGATTTCCGCACTGGCTAAACTGTGATACCAGATAGTATTAATGAGTGACCAATCTTATCGCCCCTGCGTCCTAATAATTCTGCTCAATCAAGATGGACAAGTTCTAGTCGGGGAACGAACTGACATTAACAAGCCCAATTGGCAACTTCCTCAAGGTGGAATTGAAATCGGGGAGACCGCCTCGGAGGCCGCGAAGAGAGAGATGAAAGAAGAGATCGGAACGGATAACGCAACCTTACTTAAAATATCAAAAAGGTGGATAAAATATGATTTGCCTCCAGCTTCACGGCAGAACTGGATGGAAAATAAATGGATTGGGCAGCAGGTTAGAGCGACTGCCTTTTTATTTAACGGATTAGACGCCGATATTAATGTTAAAACAAAACATCCGGAATTTCGCGCATGGCGATGGGAAGAACTTGAAAATTTGCCGGATCTTATTGTTTCTTTTAAGCGCAACCTATATCGGACCGTAGTTTCTGAGTTTATCCACACTCGTGATCAGCTTAGGGCTGCTTGAGATCAAAGGTCCAAACAACTGAAACTATATTTTCTCGGTTTGGCGAAAAATACAACTAAAGTTTCTGGAAAAACTATCTAACACCTGAATAGGTTATGTTTAAAAACTGACTCTTATCGGAACAAGAGAGCCATCAGTTGCAACTTTAAAGCGCCTCGTCATCGGTTTCCCCGGTCCGAATTCTCACTGCCCGAGATAAATCCAAAACAAATATTTTCCCATCTCCGATACGGTCTGTGTTGGCTGCTACGCGCATCGCTTCAACCACCTGATCGACTTGGTTGTCACTCACAGCTACTTCTATTTTAATCTTGGGCACAAAGTTAATCTCATATTCCGCACCCCTATAAATTTCTGTATGCCCCCCCTGTCGGCCGAAGCCTTTGACCTCACTTACAGTCATACCCGTAATGCCTAGAGGGGAGAGCGCACTTCTAACCTCTTCTAATTTTGACGGCTTGACTACTGCCACTATCATCTTCATTGGATTATCTCCATTTTAGGCCACAATATTTTTACAAATTATATCCGCGTTCCCCGTGGGATGTAACATCCAATCCCTCTGTTTCATCTTCCTCACTTACACGCAAGGGTGTAAACAGCCTAATGATGGCAAGAATCGCGACACTCAAAACAATTGACCAGGCAGCAACTGCAACAGCTCCAATAAGTTGTGTTTGGAACTGTCCTGCTACAGTAACGCCTTGCGCAAGCCCAAGCCCACCAAGAGCGGGAACAGCCAAGAAAGCTGTCAAAAGTGTTCCTGTTAAACCACCTACGCCATGGACAGCAAAAACATCAAGCGAGTCATCAATATTTAATTTTTGTTTAATTAAGTTTACAAAAGCATAGCAAATTGGTGCGGCTAGAAGACCTAAAATCAGCCCTCCCACAGGTCCAACAAAACCAGAGGCAGGTGTAATCGTTGCAAGGCCTGCGATAGTGCCGGTAACAAAGCCAACCAAGCTAGGTTTACCATGTTTAATCCACTCAATTGTCATCCATGCTAACGAAGCTGCAGCGGCAGAAATGTGCGTGACCAAAATCGCCATACCGGCCCCTCCATTCGCTGCTAATGTGCTACCCCCATTAAAACCAAACCAGCCAACCCACAGTAAGGCTGCACCTATCATAACTAGGCCGGGATTATGTGGTGGCACGACTTCACGCGGAAACCCGCGTCGAGCTCCAACCATCACAGCGATTACCAAAGCAGACACCCCCGCAGTCAAATGCACGACCAAACCGCCCGCAAAATCCATCACCCCCATTTTGGCTAACCAACCACCACCCCAAATCCAATGGCAGACGGGAACGTAAACAAGCAAGAGCCATAAACCACTAAATAACAGAACCGCTGGAAAATTAACCCTCTCAGGATAAGCTCCCACAATCAGAGCGGGCGTTATGACAGCGAATGTCATTTGAAAAATTACGAATACAATTTCTGGAATACTTCCACTAAGGGTGTCTGTGCCGATACCAGTCAAAAAAGCTTTATCAAATCCACCAATGAAGCTGTTCACGGAACCACCATCGCTAAATGCAAGGCTATACCCTATTGTCATCCAGAGAATCGAGGCCAAGCAACAAATTGCGGCGCAGTGCATCAATACCGATAGAACCGCTCTCGCGCGAACAAGTCCTCCATAAAACAGCGCAAGCCCGGGCATGGTCATCAGGAGCACCAACGCAGTTGCAACTATAATCCAGGCTGTGTCTCCACCAGACATTTTTGCCGTTTCCTGAGCCATAACCGTTGTAGGTGTAAATAACGCCAGCGTAACTAGCCATAACCGAAATAATTTGACCAAAGCCATATTGCCTCCAAAGCCGATTGTGACCGACTAAATTAAGATAGTTGATACAAGTTAAGCGCCCGCTCTCTCCAGTCAAGAGAGCCTAATTTTACTCATTCAATTTCGATTTAATCAGTAACTGCATCAAGAAGCGACCTTGCAATCGCTACTTGCCGTTCTGCGATAACGCGTGAAGCTTCATCTTGAGATTCATCTAATGTTCTCTGAGCCCCTGAAAGACGATCTTCTGCGGTTTTTCTGTCAACTTCCTCTAGGAAAATGGCCTCGTCGGCAAGAATGGTGCATCGGTCCTCTGAGACTTCCGCAACACCCCCGGAAACAAATACGCGTCGATCTATTATCTCATCCCGATAAACATCAACAATTCCGGCGCGAATATTTGAGATAATATCAGCGTGTCCAGCAAGAATCCCAAAGTCGCCCTCTGTCCCTGGGATCACAACCATCGACGCCTGAGTAGACATCAGCAACTTTTCTGGCGAAACCAACTCAAAATCAACTTTATCATTCATCCCAGTTGGTCCCTTTTTTATTAGGCTGCATCAGCCGCCATTTTGCCGGCTTTTTCTACAGCATCCTCGATGGTACCCACCATGTAAAAAGCTGCCTCCGGCAATTCATCGTAATCACCTTCCACGAGCCCTTTAAAGCCCCGAATGGTCTCCTCTAAGCTTACGAGCACTCCGGAGAAACCTGTAAAGACCTCGGCAACGTGGAATGGCTGAGAGAGGAACCTCTGTATCTTACGGGCACGGGCCACTACTAATTTATCCTCTTCGGACAACTCATCCATACCCAGAATTGCAATTATATCTTGCAAACTTTTGTATTTTTGTAAGACCTCTTGAACCTGGCGGGCGACGGCGTAATGCTCTTCTCCCAAAATGCGAGGGTCGAGAATGCGAGAGGTGGAGTCCAATGGGTCCACAGCTGGATATATACCAAGCTCCGCAATTTGGCGAGATAACACTGTCGTTGCATCAAGGTGCGCAAAAGATGTGGCCGGGGCCGGATCTGTCAGATCATCAGCAGGCACGTAAATGGCCTGAACTGAAGTTATTGACCCTTTTGTTGTAGTGGTAATTCTCTCTTGAAGCGCCCCCATGTCAGTAGCCAAAGTAGGCTGATAGCCAACGGCAGAGGGGATCCGTCCAAGAAGGGCCGACACTTCTGAACCGGCCTGAGTGAATCTGAATATATTATCCACAAATAGCAAAACATCCTGGCCTTCAGCATCGCGGAAATACTCAGCCTGAGTAAGGCCGGTTAATGCAACCCTCGCCCTTGCGCCTGGTGGTTCATTCATCTGGCCATAGACCAACGCCGCTTTAGATTCACCATCAAGATTAATCACGCCGGACTCAATCATTTCGTGATAAAGATCGTTTCCTTCACGAGTGCGTTCTCCGACCCCTGCAAAAACAGAATATCCACCATGGGCCTTCGCGATATTGTTGATCAATTCCATAATAAGAACAGTTTTTCCTACGCCTGCGCCCCCAAAAAGGCCCACTTTTCCGCCACGAGCATAGGGAGCAAGCAAATCTATGACTTTGATCCCAGTGACCAAGACTTCGGTTTCTGTGGATTGTTCGATGAACTCCGGCGCCGGTCGATGGATTGGCAAACGTTGGGAGGTCTCTAGGGGACCACGCTCATCAACAGGCTCTCCCACTACATTGACTATCCTACCCAATGTTTCCGGCCCAACAGGGACTGAAATTGGCTCTCCAGTATCAACAACTTCTTGCCCCCTCACGAGACCCTCGGTCGCATCCATGGCAATTGTTCGAACGGTTGCTTCACCGAGGTGCTGAGCCACCTCAAGCACTAAATTGCCTCCTTCATGTTTGCAGTGCAAAGCATTAAGGATTTCGGGCAGGGCGCCCGCCTCAAATTGGACATCAACAACAGCGCCCATAACCTGACTTATTTTTCCAGTATTGTTAGTGCTTTCAGCCATAACCGTTCCTCTATGTCCGCTTCTATATACCTAGAGCGCTTCCGCCCCAGAGATAATTTCGATTAATTCACTAGTAATTACTGCCTGACGAGTGCGATTATAGGTCAACGTCAAGCCGTCTATCATCTCACCCGCGTTACGAGTAGCGTTATCCATGGCTGTCATTCGTGCCCCGTGTTCAGATGCAGCACTCTCTAATAGCCCTCGAAAAATCTGCACAGAAATGTTCTTTGGCAGAAGTTCAGCGAGAATTTCATTCTCATCAGGTTCAAATTCATACACAGAACCAGAGGAGTTTGACCCTGTATCTTCCTCTAGCTCGTTATCTTTATCTGACTTTCCATAGGGGATAAGCTGTTGCGCGGTCACAGTCTGACTGATCGCAGACTGAAACTTATTATACACAACTGTGCAGACGTCGAACTCCCCCTGGTCAAAAAGGTCCAAAACCTTTTCACCGATTTTAAGAGCATCAGCGTAAGATAAATTACGCCTACCCACATCTTCAAAGGACGCTAGAATAAGATCTCCATATCTTCGCCTCAAAACATCCCTTGCTTTGCGACCAACACACAACAGTTTAACTTTTTTATCCTCACTGAGGAGCCTCTCTATCCGGCGAACGACTTCCCTGACGATATTCGTGTTGAAGCCACCACATAACCCCCGATCGGATGACATCACTAAAATAAGGTGAGTATCACTTTTTCCATTCCCGACGAGGAGTTCAGGCCCCGACCCTCCTTCAGAAACACCGACCGATAATGAAGACATCATTCGGTCCATCCTATCGGAAAAGGGCCTCGCTGCCTCTGCTTGCTCCTGGGCACGGCGTAATTTTGCCGCTGCTACCATTTTCATAGCCGACGTGATTTTTTGCGTTGATTTAACGCTATCAATTCTAACCCTGAGGTCTTTTAAATTGGGCATTCGCGGTGACGCTCCTTAAATCATAACCTCAAAAACTATTGCTCTTTTAATCCGCAATAAAGTTTTTGGCATAATCATCAGCAGCAGCCTTCAATTTGGCAAGCAGATCATCGCTTAATTGCCCGGTGTCTCGGATTCCCGATAATATATCGCTGTGACGACTTCTGATGTCCGAGAGCAATCCCTGCTCAAATTTTGTTACGGAATTCACGGGAATTTTATCGAGATATCCGTTCACCCCAGCAAAGATTGAAACAACTTGTTCCTCAACTGGCATGGGCGAATATTGAGCCTGCTTTAAGAGCTCTGTGAGACGTGCTCCACGATTGAGAAGTTGTTGCGTTGAAGCGTCAAGATCTGATGCAAATTGGGCAAACGCCGCCATTTCTCGGTACTGCGCCAGCTCCAATTTTATTGACCCCGCAACCGATTTCATCGCCTTTGTTTGAGCGGCTGAGCCAACCCGACTAACCGAGATACCAACATTAACTGCGGGTCTAATTCCAGCATAAAATAAATCTGTTTCCAGAAAAATTTGTCCGTCGGTTATTGAGATAACATTTGTTGGAATATATGCCGATACGTCTCCCGCCTGGGTTTCAATGATTGGCAATGCCGTGAGGGAACCGCCCCCATTGTCCTTATTTAACTTGGCAGCTCGTTCCAGGAGCCGGGAATGCAGATAGAAAACATCACCTGGAAATGCCTCTCTCCCGGGTGGCCGACGAAGCAATAAAGACATCTGACGATACGCGACCGCCTGTTTAGATAGGTCATCGTAGGTTATCAGAGCATGCTTGCCATTATCCCTAAACCACTCACCCATCGTGCAACCTACATAAGGTGCCAAATATTGCAGAGGCGCAGGGTCCGAAGCAGTGGCCGCGACCACGATGGAGTACTGCATGGCTCCATTATCTTCTAACGCTTTGACGATCTGGGCTACCGTAGAGCGTTTTTGACCCACTGCCACATAAATGCAGTACAGTTTCTTTTCTTCATCATCTCCGGCATTAATCTCTCGCTGATTTATCATGGTATCAATTGCGACAGCGGTCTTCCCGGTTTGACGGTCACCAATGATAAGCTCCCTTTGCCCGCGTCCAACCGGAATCAAACTATCAATTGCTTTTAATCCCGTCTGAACAGGTTCATTGACCGATTGTCTGGGAATTATACCAGGAGCCTTTACGTCCACGCGCCGGCGCTCAGAGCCTTCTATCGGCCCTTTGCCGTCAATTGGATTGCCTAATCCATCAACAACACGACCTAAAAGTTCTTGGCCAACAGGGACGTCGACTATATTACCCGTGCGCTTAACAGTATCGCCTTCGTGGATTGTCCGGTCATCGCCAAATATAACAATACCGACGTTATCGGATTCTAAGTTAAGAGCCATTCCGACAATGCCACCTGGGAATTCTACCATCTCGCCAGCCTGGACATTATCCAAGCCGTAGACACGGGCAATCCCATCACCAACTGACAGAACCCTGCCTACCTCCGCCACTTCAGCTTCACTACCAAAATTAGCAATTTGTTCCTTTAGAATGGAAGATATTTCCGAGGCGTGGATATCCATCACGCGGCCCCCTTCATAACTAGTTGTAGTCGTTGCAGTTTTGTCTTCAATGAAGAGTCAATCATTTTAGAACCAACCTTAACTATAAGGCCCCCTAAAAGGGCTGGGTCTACAGACTCCTCAATCTTTACCGTGGACCCTATCGACTCTTCAAGACAAGTCGCTAGGGCATCCCGTTGTTCTTTACTTAAACCAGTGGCAGAAATAATTTCCGCGCTGACTTCTCCAGAATGGGCGGCAAACATCGTCTCCCAGGCAGAAATCATACCATCCAGTGCGAATAGGCGATTTTTACTCGCGACTAACTTCAAAAAATTAGTAACGTTTTTGGACAGGCCAATCTTAGTTGCAATTTGGTTAATTACCTTGGACTGGTCCTCTCGGGTGAATACAGGGCTTTTAATAAAGTTCCTTAACTCTTCCGACTCTTCAATCAAAATCTTAAACTTGGAGAGATCGGCGTTTGCCGTCTCCAACTCGCCATTATCTAAAGACAGCTCGAACAATGCCGTTGCATACCTGCTCGCAACACCTGTTATCCCGGAAAGGTCTGACGCCACGTGTTTTGCCTTCGAATTCACACCGGTTGAAACCAATAACCCACTGAAATATTTCAGCTTTTACGCGTAAACCGAGGGAAGATAACTTATTCAATCCTCGATCTTTTGCATAAGAGTGAGGTTTGCTAACACACTCAAAAGAGGCTTGCAACCCAGTCCTTTATTTATCAAAGTCAGAACAGTTCGGTTAAGAACAGCTCAAATAGTCTGACAAGGCCAGTGGGTTTCTGATCCGAGAAAAAACTTAAGACAAATCCTAAAACAAGATGGTCAAATTACATAAAACTGTAGGGGTCAATATCGATTTGCACTCTAACCCCACTTTGGATCCGAGACCTTGAAAGCCACGCTTGTATAACCGGTTGAATTCGAACACCGGGCCGAGCCTTGATTAAGAACCGTCTGCGATGACGTCCCCTTAAAATTGACAATGGGGCCTCCGCGGGTCCAAGAACCTGAAGACCCGGTATGGTCGGTCTAGCCTTTCCTATTCCATTAACAGCCTCTTCTACCCGAGAAATGTTTTCACCAGAGATGATTAATGCCGCTAATCGGCCGTACGGTGGCATTTCATAATGTTCACGTGCTTTTCCCTCCAAATCGAGGAAACGATCTCGATCGCCCGAAACCATCGCTTGTATAATAGGATTTTCGGGCTGGTATGTTTGTAGGATGACAGAGCCCTCTCTATCAGCCCGACCGGCCCGTCCAGCAACTTGTTGTAAAGTCTGATAAACCCTTTCAGATGCCCTAAGATCTCCGCCCGAAAGTCCTAGATCTGCATCAACTACCCCTACTAGGGTAAGATTTGGAAAATGATGGCCCTTGGCCACTATTTGGGTGCCAATAAGGATATCTATCTCCGATTTTTGCATTCTGTTTATGAAGCAGGATGCAGTCGATGGAGAACGAATCGTATCGCTCGTCATAATCTCTACGCGGGCTGAAGGGAATTTCCTCACTACCTCTTCTGCAAGCCTTTCAACGCCTGGTCCTATGGGAACTAGGGACTCTCTGGCGGAACAATTCGGACACTCTTTTGGTAGAAACCGGGAAGACCCACAATGATGACACTCCAACTTTCCTTTTAACCGATGTTCCACCAGCCATGCCGTGCAGTGGGAACAAGTGATACGATGACCACAATTTCGGCATAAAGTTAAGGGTGCGTAGCCCCTGCGATTTAAGAACAACATAGATTGTTGATTTGCGTTAAAAGTGTCTGCCACCCGTTTTTCTAATTCCGCTGAGATGTAATTGTCGGTTCCTAGCGACTCAGCTTTCATATCAACCACAAACACTTTGGGAAGAGATGCGCCACCATGTCGCTCTGGCAGGCTCAATTTCTGGTATCGTCCGTTTTGAATATTAAAGACCGTCTCCAAAGACGGTGTAGCAGTTGCTAGAATCACCGGAACTCCAGCTGTACGCCCCCGAACCACTGCCATATCACGGGCATTATAAATCACCCCATCCTCTTGCTTGAAGGAGGCGTCGTGCTCTTCATCAACAATTATCAACCCGAGGTTTGAAAAGGGTAAGTATAGGGCCGATCTGGCACCAACAAATACATGAATAACCCCTGAATTGGCGGCCAACCAGCGGCTGCGACGGATTGGCTTTGATAATTCGGAATGCCATTGCAGGGGTGGGCTTCCGAATCGGGTCTCAAATCTTGAAAGCCACTGTGTAGTAAGCGCAATTTCAGGTAACAAGACCAATACTTGTCGTCCCTTTTCGAGTGTAGCGCTTATTGCTTCAAAATACGTTTCGGTTTTGCCTGATCCTGTCACACCATCAAGCACCAACACGTTTGAGCGAGGCTCTGCTTGTTTGACTGATTTAATTACGGCTCTGTTCAGCGCAGTCGCTGCTACCATTTGGGCATCGGAAAGAATGGGTGCATCACCCGCGGGTTCAATGTCTGTAATTTTCTGATCGCGTTCCACAGTAATAGCAGACAGCAATTTCAACTCTGACATAACCCGGATCACACTTGGGCTAACTTTGGCAGATTTTACCAATTCAGCCATCTTACGGGGAACCCCATCGGCCAAAGCACTAAAGACTTTTTTTCGGGCTTCCGTAACCTTTGCAGACCTGTCCTTGGGGTCTTTAGAAATTACATAGGCAATGTTTTTTGGGGATGCCGCAAAAACGGACGGAACACTCATCGCCATCCGCAAAACTGCACCGGGCTTGCTCATCGTGTAATTCGCAGTCCAATCAATAAAACGGATCATTTCATCACTCATGGGCGCAAGATCTATTTTTTGAGAAATCACTTTGAGTTTTTTCTCTTCGAGATTACTTTCCGCTTCCCCCCAAATAACTCCTATCACTTCCCTATTTCCCAGGGGAACAACAACAAAAGTGCCCAACTGGGCAGACAGAGTATCTGGCACCAGGTAGTCATATGCGGATGCGAGCGGAAGTGGGATAAGAACTTTCACTCTTTTCCCAAGAGTCGAATCCCCGGTGGAGTCTTTGGCAAGCATGATTTAGACTTTACGCTACAGCGCGGTAACCTCCAATCTGTAGATGAGATTTCCGCAAATTAAGAAGAATTTTAGGCTTGTGGAATTTAAAATGAAGCCCAGAGATCCAGAGATTAATGCCAAGAAAAAGCGAGACTTGGGCCCACGAGAGATAGTTGCCTGGCTAAATAATAATCCTAGTTTTTTTCATGAATATTTTTGCGAATTGGAAGAAATTCTCTCGTCGACCTCGCAATCAGGGGAGAAATTCGCCGACATTAGAGATTATATTTTAAAAAGATTACGAGCTGAGATCGCAGGAAAACAGGCCAGGGAAGATAGGCTTATTCAGGCGGCAAAGGAAAATAATATAATCCAGGATAGGATCCTAAAAGCCAGCCTGATGATGCTTAAAGCTAACTCTTATGAGTCTTTTTTAAACCTTATTAGCGAGAAATTACCCACTATATTTGGCGTCGAGGTTGCAACGCTTTGTTTTAATGAGTTGCCAAAGCTTTTTAAAAATCATCAGCGCATAGTTTTGTGCGCCAATGTCTCTCAAAATATTGACGTTTTTGACTCACTTGGTTTTGAAGTGAAATCATGCGCATTTCTTAGTTTAGGCCACGGTAAAGACCAATGCCCGTGTTTTATGGCACTGGGGTCCATTAACCCCACTACTTTCCATCCTAACCAAGGAACAGAACTCTTGAATTTTTTTGCAGATATTTTAGAGGTTTGCCTATCAAAGTGGGTAAAATCAAAAAGCCAATAGCATTTCGCGGAACAACTGATTGCCAAGAGGCGATAGCCGATTGGCTGCGGTGGATGGAACACGAAAAACGTGTTTCTCCTAACACCCTTGATGCCTATTGCCGGGATCTAGCCGCTTTTTTTATTTTTATGGCTGAACATCTCGGCGCTGTTCCGTCGCTTTCAAATCTAGAAAGCCTTGATGCTCGAGATTACCGAGGCTTTCTTGCTCAACGGTCAAGACAGGGACTAAGCCAGAGCTCCATCGCCAGATCCATATCAACAATCAGAAACTTTTACAGGTTTCTTAATAAAACCAGGGGTATATCCAACGCTGTGATTAAGACCATTAGGTCCCCCAGGCCAAAAAAGCTTATTCCAAAGCCGTTAGACTCTTCCCAAGCCAAGGATTTATTGACGAAGATCAGAGAGACACAGGGTGAGCCGTGGCTTATAGCCAGAGATTTGGCTTTATTCACGCTCCTTTATGGCTGCGGTCTGCGTATAGCAGAGGGCTTGAGCTTAAACGACGGCGATATCAAAGATTTAGAGACGATAAGGGTAACTGGAAAAGGGAACAAACAGCGTCTCGTGCCCGTTTTGTCCTCTGTCCGAGAGGCAATAGAGAACTATCTAAACCTGCGTCCGTTCCGATACTCACCTAATGATGCGCTCTTCCTCGGATTAAGGGGCAAACGCCTTAATCCAGGTGTAGTCCAGCGCCGAATGAGGGAGTTAAGAAAAACACTCGGATTACCTGAAACAGCAACACCCCATGCTTTGCGACACTCTTTTGCCACTCACCTACTCAGCGCTGGGGGAGATTTGCGAACCATCCAGGAGTTGTTGGGCCATAGCTCCCTATCGACAACACAAAGATATACAAAAGTTGATGCAAATCGTCTTTTTTCAGTGTATCAAAAATCTCACCCGCGATCATAATAAGCTAGACGCTAGACTGATTTTTTTGTCATGGGCTAATGAAGGTCGATGGAGTTGAAGATTTGTAGCGAACCTATCAAAAGCGAAATTCTTTGCATAATCATTCAACCCTATCGCCCGCCGGAGAAATAAAAAAACTAGAACTTTTGCAGGCTCCCCTTTAAAATTCTTCCATGCGAGTTGAGGTGATACCGACTGGGTCTGGGTGCGGGGCCGAAATCAGAGGCATTGATCTCAGAGAGTCTTTATCCGAAGAACTGGCTCAGTACATATACAATGCATGGCTGGAGCACCTTGTAATATTCTTTCGGGGTCAGAATCTCGAAGAAAAAGATCACCTGCGCTTTACCGAATATTTTGGGTCCGCGGGAGACTATATGCGTCCCAGTAGCCTCAGAAACGACATCATGAAAGATCGCCATGATGCAGTGATGTTCGTGAGCAACATTCGCGAAAATGGTCAGCCAATTGGCGCGCTCCCAGATGGGGAAATGATGTTTCACACCGACACAGCCTATGATACCAAAATACACAAGGCGACTACGCTATACGCGATAGAAATCCCCTCTGATGGAGGGGAGACCATTTTCAGCAATCAATATGCTGTTTATAAGGCTCTCCCTGAAAAGCTGAAGCAAGAGCTCAAAATACGCCAGGCATACACGGCATATGAATTTGGGACCACAGTGAAGAATAAAGCGGAATATAACGATCCAGAAATGCGGTCCGCTAACCATCCAGTTTTTCGTACCCATGAAGAAACCGGGAAGAAAAGTGTCTTTGTCAACGAGCTGATGACAGAGAAAATCATCGGTCTAAGTGATGGAAAAAGTAGCGCATATTTGGACCAAATCTTCGCGATGCAACGCGAGACCCGCTTTTGTTATGAACATCGCTGGCAGGTAGGCGATTTGGTCATATGGGACAACAGGTGCTCTCTTCACGCGCGGAGAGATTTTCCAAGAAATCAACGTCGTCTTCTTCGCAGGATTACCGTCCAGGGGGATCGTCCAATGAGTGTTGCCTTATAAATTTGAGGGGGGGTGGATTGCCCAATATAATCAACTCTGATTTATTTGGTGAGCATAGTCAGGAGGAATTAAAATGGCCGTAGATGTAATCCCATCGGGACAGGCGTGTGGCGCAGAAATAGCCAATATCGACATCAGCAGACCGGTGCCTGACAGAGACGCAGAGACTATTTATCGCGCCTTCCTTGAACATCAGGTCATATTTTTCAGAAACCAAGAAATAACCCCCACTGATCAAAGGCGGGTGTGCAGTATTTTCGGAGAAGTGGGCTCTTATAATCGTCCTAAGGATCGTCAGCATCCCAAACATGCGAGCGATGAAATCATGTTGATCTCAAATGTTGTGGAAGATGGAAAGGTTATAGGTGCCCATCCCGATGGTGAAATGATGTGGCACACAGACACGCCTTATCTGGCGACCCCTCACAAAGCCACTACACTATATTCTGTGGAAGTACCATCAGTCGGAGGCAATACAAAGTTCTCTAATCAATATGCTGTCTACGAGGCATTACCCGATAATCTCAAATCAGAGCTGCAGGGAAAAACAGCAATGAACTGCTACGAATTTGGAACCACGGTAAAGACCTTTGATAAGTATGATCGAGAGAGTGTACCACACCACCCTCACCCTGTTCTTCGCAAACATCCAGAAACGGGTAAAACCGCAACTTATGTTTGCCCTCTTATGACCGAAGAAATAATTGGCATGGACGAGGAAGAGAGCAAAAATATTCTTTCTTTAATATATTCTTTGCAAGCAGAAGACAGATTTATATACGAGCACATTTGGAAAGTCGGCGATATGATAATTTGGGATAATCGCTGCTTACTACATGCCCGAACTGACTTTCCGAAAGAACAACGTAGGCTCCTGAGACGGGTTACTGTAAGCGATGAGCACGCAGTAATGGCAGCTTGAAATCAAATAATAGACATTTCAATCAGGACACATACATCATTTGGAATTGCAGACTCGTATTTAACTAATCCCAAATTCCCCAAAAACTAATTATTACCGAATTTGGAGGCTATCAGGGCCAACCACCTCTTTGCCTTTGCCCTCCCCACACTGATACCTAACCTAAACTTAGGGTAGCGACTGCCAGTCTTCATTATAAGCAATCGAACGCGCGGCGAACGACGAGATAACAGGACCAACCCGATACAAAGGAAAAGAACCCCCTGTAGAATCGGCAAAAAGAGCCCCAAGAAACCCAAAAAAATAAAGGCCCAGCCTGAAATAACGATCAGGTAATGTCTAAGACCCTTCCTCATAAATCATTAAACCTGTCCAATAAAATTTTAACTTGATCAAGGTTGGTCGATCTTCCTAATCAACGACGGGGTTTGGCCAAATTTGATCACAAATGAATAGGCTGACTATAAGCAGCAAGAGCAGCCTCTTTAATCGCCTCATTGAGCGTAGGATGGGCATGACACGTCCGCGCTACATCCTCTGCGCTAGCGGAAAATTCCATCGCCAAGGATAACTCTGCAATCAAGGTGCCGGCGTCTGGCCCAATGATATGGGCCCCAACTATGGTATCCACTTTCTCATCAACCAAAATTTTAACAAAACCAACTTGATCCAGGCCAGAAGATCGCGCGCGTGAATTAGCCAAGAAAGGAAATTTTCCTGAACGATACCCAATCCCCGATGCTTTTAATTCTTCCTCAGACAAACCCACTGAAGCGACTTCTGGCGCAGTATAAATTACCGAGGGAATACATTTGTAATTAACATGTCCCGACTGCCCTACCATCATCTCTACAGCGACTACCGCTTCCTCTTCAGCCTTATGGGCAAGCATTGGGCCGGGAATCACATCACCGATAGCAAAAATTCCTGAAACTGAAGTTTCAAATTTATCATCGACCTCTATAAAACCTCTAGCACTTACCCTGACCCCGACCTCTTCAAGTCCAAGTCCTGTTGTGAACGGTTGACGGCCTATTGCGAGAAGAACAACTTCGCAGCCTATTTCCTCAACTCTACTACCGTTTTTTGGTTCTAAAGAGACAATCGTTTCAGAACCTCGCTCGGCTGTTCCAACTACTCGGGTGTTTAGGCGAAACTTTATCCCCTGCTTCTCAAGGGATTGCTGCAATACCGCTGATGTCTCTGCGTCCATGTTTGGTGTGATGCGATCAAGAAATTCAACCACCGTAACTTCAGCGCCAAGGCGGCGCCAGACAGAAGCCATCTCCAATCCAATATATCCTGCTCCTATCACGACCAGGTGTTCTGGCACTTTACTCAGGCTTAAAGCACCGGAAGAGCTAACCACGTTGTCCTCATTAACGACTACGCCCGGTAATGACATTGGCTCAGATCCCGTAGCAATTAGGATGTTTTTTGCACTCAGGACCCGCTCTGCATCGCTGTCGGTTACCTTAACCTTACCGTTTCCTAACAGACGAGCTGTGCCATGAATTTCTTCAACTTTATTCTTCCTAAAAAGTAGGGAGACACCCTGATTTAGTCCCTTAACAACGTCATCTTTGCGACCAAGCATAGCCTCTAAATCCAAGGTAACCGTATCCGCTTTCACCCCATGCTCGGCCAGGTGATATTTCGCCTCATAATATTTTTCAGAAGATTGCAGCAATGCCTTGGAAGGTATACATCCAACATTCAAACAGGTCCCACCCGCTTTACCCCTTTTATCAACGCAAGCTACCTTGAGTCCGAGTTGCGCCGCGCGGATCGCAGCCACATAACCTCCCGGTCCAGAACCAATGACCACCAAATCGAAACTGTTATCAACCATCTAAAATCCGATCAAAATGATTTCCTTAAGATTAAACATCGAAGAGAATGCGATCCGGTTCCTCGATGCACTCTTTCACCCTAACTAGGAAAGTCACAGCCTCCGCGCCATCTATAATTCGATGGTCATAAGATAACGCTAAATACATCATGGGCCGCACCAAGACTTCTCCATTTATAGCAATAGGTCGTTCTTGTATTTTGTGCATTCCCAAGATTGCTGATTGAGGCGGATTGATAATAGGGGTCGAGAGTAAAGAGCCATAAACTCCGCCATTAGTGATCGTAAACGACCCACCCGTGAGATCGTCAACACTTAATTCACCAGAACGGGCCTTTTTACCTAACTCACCAACAGACTTTTCTATATCCGAAAAAGATCGATCTTGTGCATCTCTAATAACAGGAACCACTAGACCCTGATCAGTTCCCACTGCAATGCCCATATCGACATACTGACGATAAACAATCTCATCACCATCAATCATCGCATTAACCGCAGGAATTTCGCCTAAAGCAATAATGCAAGCCTTAGCAAAAAAAGACATAAAGCCCAGTCTGACGCCATGTTTCTTTTCAAATTGCTCTTTGTACCGCGATCTCGCATCCAAAACCGCGGTCATATCAACTTCGTTAAAAGTTGTTAAGATTGCCGCGGTATTCTGGGCTTCCTTAAGACGTTCGGCAATTCTTTTTCTGAGGCGGCTCAATCGAACCCTCTCCTCATTGCGATTAGTTGACTTACTTTTTTGTTCTATGGGCTCGGCCTGTGTGTCAACTTGACTGCCGGCGTCGGTATCAAGATTTTCCATATATGACACGACATCAGACTTGGTGAGCCTCCCCCCCCTTCCAGTGCCCTCGATTGATCCCAAGTCGAGATTATTATCGGCAATGAGTTTGCGCACGGCTGGTGAAAGATGATTTTGAGGCAAATCTCTATCCGCGCTCGCAGCAGGGGCCGCGGAAACCACCCCCTCGTCAGAGACTTCAGCATTTATGACGCTCTGAGTTGCTTCAGCTTCTTCGATAGCTCCCAGGACAGTTCCTACACCAACTTCATCGCCAACGTCATAGGCTATCCCATAGAGTTTTCCGTTTCCCGGAGAATTAATTTCCAACGTTACTTTATCAGTTTCTAACTCGACAATCGGTTCATCGGCCTTAACAACATCCCCGACTTTCTTGTACCACTTTGCCACAGTGGCTTCCGAAACTGACTCTCCCAATTGGGGTACAACAATATCCATTATGCAAATTCCTGCTCAAAAAGGATTCTATGTTTCAAACCGGCAACAGCGCCTCGTCGACTAATTGTTTCTGTTGCTCAACGTGGTTCTTTGCAGACCCTGTCGCTGGCGAGGCTGCTTCACCTCTTCCGATATACCTTGGACGTGTGACTTCTCCGCCCAACTCACTGAGCAAGGCTTCTATCCGGCGATCAACAAATGTCCACGCACCCATATTTTGGGGCTCCTCCTGACACCATACAACTTCCGCACCAGGATACTTCTGGAGCTCTGCCCGAAGAGATATATTTGGGAAAGGATAAATTTGTTCCAACCGAACCAAGGCAATATTCTTAATGTCACGGGATCGTCTTTCCTCAAATAAGTCATAATAAACTTTACCGGAGCACAATATCACACGTTTAACACTAGACCCCGATACACCCTCGTCTGTGTCAGGTATAACTCGTTTGAAACTGGTCCCTGGTCCCATATCCGATAAAGACGAAACGCATAATTTATTCCGCAATAAAGACTTCGGCGTCATAATAATTAGTGGTTTCCGGAAACTGCGATGCAATTGCCGGCGCAGTAGGTGAAAATAGCTAGCTGGAGTGGACGGCATACAAACTTGCATGTTGTCCTCACCGCAAAGTTGAAGATAGCGTTCGAGCCGAGCCGAGGAATGCTCCGGGCCCTGCCCCTCATAGCCGTGAGGAAGCAACATGACGATGCCCGACATACGCAACCATTTTCGTTCGGCAGATGAAATGAATTGATCAATGATGACCTGGGCGCCATTCGAAAAATCGCCGAATTGCGCTTCCCAGCAAACGAGTGCATCCGGTTCTACCAAGCTGTAACCGTATTCAAAGCCAAGGATAGCAGCTTCAGAAAGCGGACTGTTATGAGCCACGAAGCGCCCCTGATTTTTGCTGATATTCATCAATGGGATGTAATGTCGTTCTGTCTTTTGATCTATTAGATGGGCATGACGTTGTGAGAAAGTCCCCCGTTGAACGTCTTGCCCAGAGAGGCGCACTAAGTAACCTTCGTCTGCCAGCGAGCCAAACGCTAATGCCTCTCCCATGGACCAATCAATATTATTACCCGTCTCGACCATCTTGCGTCTTGCGCCCATGATCCGTTTGAGCCGCGGATGAATATTGAAGTCCTCTGGAATATTGACGATTGCGTTACCCAAACGTTCTAAATTATTGAGCGATAACGCTGTGTCTCCTCGGCGTTCCTCCAATGTGGGGGCCGTATTCAAATGTGCCCACTTGCCGTCAAGCCAATCCGCCTTATTCGGTTTGTAGGTGGCAGCTGCATCAAAATCTCTCTCCAAACGGCCACGCACATCATTAACGATTTCTTTTGCCCGATCGAGAGTCATGGCGCGTTCGCGAACAAGCTGATCAACATAGAGACGTCTAGTGCTAGGCTGCCGAGCAATTTGCGAGTACATCAAGGGCTGCGTGAACGCGGGCTCATCGCCTTCATTGTGCCCAAAACGCCTGTAACACCACATATCAATTACGACGTCCTTCCTAAATTCTTGACGAAATTCGGTCGCAATTCTGGCCACATGCACCGTTGCTTCAACATCGTCTCCATTCACATGGAAAACAGGTGCCTGCGCACCCTTTGCTATGTCTGAAGGGTAGGGCGTCGACCTCGAATCCATTGGGTTCGTGGTAAAACCAATCTGGTTGTTCACTATGAAGTGAATAGTGCCTCCAGTTCGGTAGCCTTTTACATCTGCAATATCCAAACATTCCGCAACCAATCCCTGCCCAGCAAAGGCTGCGTCACCGTGCATAACTATTCCGAGCACTTCTCTCCGCTCAGTATCATTCAGCTGTCGTTGTTTAGCTCTAACTCGACCTGCAATTACCGGGTCAACGGCTTCCAAATGGGACGGGTTGGGCGAAAGGGAAAGGTGAATAGTTTTATCATCATAACCAATGTCGGCAGAGGTGCCCAAGTGGTACTTTACATCACCAGACCCCTGAACTCCCTCTGGCAGACTTGAATTGCCTTGGAACTCAGAAATTATAGCCGCGTATGGCTTGCGCATTACGTGTGCTAATACCGAAAGACGGCCCCTATGAGGCATACCGAGAACGACCTCGCGGACACCCAACTGACTGCCTCTTTTCAGGACCTGTTCGAGGGCGGGAATGAGGCTCTCCCCTCCATCAAGTCCAAACCTTTTTGTGCCAGGATATTTGGTATTTAGAAAATTTTCGAATGTCTCTGCTTCGGTCAAACGAACCAGAAGGGTTTCTTTGCCAAGCGGACTAAATGCTGTCTTGTTATGAATACCCTCTATACGCTCCTGTATCCATTGCTTTTGATTAGGTTCCTGGATGTGCATAAACTCTACACCCACAGTTCCGCAATAAGTCTCCTGTAGTCTGGTCAAAATTTCCTTAAGGGTGGGGTTTTCTAACCCGAGAACATTGTCGATATATATTCGTCGACCCAAATCTTCTTGCTTGAAGCCGTAGGCTTTATAATTTAATTCGGGATGATCCTCTTGTTTGTGAATTCCAAGTGGATCTAGGTTAGCAGCCAAATGTCCCCTCACACGATAGGAGCGGACAAGCATCAAAGCTCTAATAGAGTCTGTTATAGCGCGCTTAAAATCGGGTGCTTGTTCGGCATCCGTCAGATCAGAACCAGTAATATTGGGAATATCATCACTAAGTCCATTAACCCTCCCCAAAGTCCGATCTTGCCTAGGGGCCCAACTAGCGCCAAGAATCGCGCGAGAAACCTCTGGTGCCTTGTCATTTAAATCAGAGAAAAAACCCCGCCAGGCTTCATCCAACGACTTGGGGTCCTTCAAAAACCTAAGATAGAGCTCCTCAAGGAAAGCAGTATTTGTACCTGCCAGGAAAGAGGTGCTGATTGATTTATCGAGAGACATCGCTAGGTTCTTTAGAGGAAAGTTTGCTACTTACTCTTAGATAGGGTGTCGATTACAAAAATCTTACCATATTTTTTGATTAATATTCGAATACTTAATTGTTTAATAGGTCCAGCATGGTCTGGCCCAGTGCGGCGGGTGACTCAGAAACAGATATGCCAGCGATTCTCATCGCCTCTATCTTGTCTTCAGCACCACCTTTTCCCCCGGCTATTATAGCACCTGCATGCCCCATGCGTCGGCCGGGTGGAGCCGTCGCACCCGCAATAAAACCTACCATGGGCTTTTGGTTTTTCGCTCTTTTGTAAAAATCGGCCGCGTCTTCTTCTGCTGACCCTCCGATTTCCCCGATCATCACGATTGCCTCAGTTTCTTCATCATCAAGAAATAATTCCAGTGCATCAATAAAATTCGTGCCGTTCACAGGGTCACCACCGATGCCTATGCATGTAGTCTGCCCAAGTCCCGCCGTGGTCGTCTGTGCCACCGCCTCATAGGTCAGAGTCCCAGACCTAGAAACAATTCCGATCTTACCGCGCTGGTGTATATTTCCAGGCATAATACCAATTTTACACTCATCTGGAGTGATAATACCCGGACAATTTGGACCGATAAGACGCGATTTAGAACCTGCAAGAGCTCTTTTCACTCTGACCATGTCGAGAACCGGAATTCCCTCGGTTATACAGACGATAAGACTGAGGTCTGCGTCAATTGCCTCTAATATAGCATCAGCTGCAAACGGAGGGGGAACATAAATAACCGTCGCATCAGCACTCGTCTGTTCTACTGCATGAGCAACCGTATCAAATATAGGAAGGTCAAGGTGACTTCCTCCACCTTTGCCCGGGGTAACTCCCCCAACCATGTTTGTCCCGTAGGCTATTGCCTGCTCCGAATGAAATGTGCCTTGAGAACCTGTGAACCCCTGACAAATCACTTTGGTGTTTTTGTCGACCAGTACAGCCATTACGCAGCCTCCCTCGCAGCCATCACCGCTTTTTCTGCGGCATCAGCTAAGTCGTCTGCGGCAATAATAGGGAGCCCTGACTCTTCTAATATTCTTTTGCCTAGTTCCACGTTTGTGCCTGCCAACCTGACGCACAACGGCACAGATAAACTCACTTCCCTAGCAGCTGCGACCACGCCTTCCGCAATCACATCGCATCGCATAATCCCCCCAAATATATTCACCAGTAGCGCCTCTACGTTGGGATCCGATAAAATCAGTTTGAAAGCCGCTGTAACTCTATCTCGTGTAGCCCCACCGCCAACATCCAAGAAGTTTGCAGGCTCTCCGCCATAATATTTAATAATATCCATGGTTGCCATCGCGAGACCTGCCCCATTAACCATGCAACCAATATTCCCATCAAGTTTTACATAGTTAAGGTCATATTTAGTAGCTTCTAGCTCTGTAGGGTCCTCTTCTGTCTCATCTCGCAGTTCCGCGATATTCTCATGCCGAAATAAAGCATTATCATCAAAATTCATTTTTGCATCGAGCGCGACTACATCTCCCTCGCCAGTGACCACCAGCGGATTGATCTCTACTACGGAGGCGTCTAGTTCGGTAAAAGCTCTGTACATTCCGTCGAGGAACCGGATGCAGGACTTGACCTGACCACCCTCTAGTCCAAGCCCATACCCAATTCGTCGGGAATGATGCGCTTGGAGACCTGTAACTGGATCAACCGACAGTTTAAGTATTTTTTCTGGAGAATTGGCGGCCACTTCCTCAATGTCCATACCACCCTCGGTAGAAGCCATGATGGTGATACGGCTTGAAGTGCGATCTACCAAAATTCCCAGATATAATTCTCTTTTGATATCGCAACCCTCTTCAACGTAGACTCTGGTCACCTCTTTTCCTTCAGGCCCCGTTTGATGGGTCACAAGGTTCATACCAATCATTTCACTAGAGAATTTCTTAACCTCGTCAATTGATTTGGCCAGCTTAACCCCGCCTGCTTTACCCCGACCACCCGCGTGAATCTGAGATTTCACAACCCATACGGGCCCACCCAATTCCTCCGCAACTTTAACCGCCTCGTCAGCGGTGTAAGCAACTCCCCCGCGGGGTACAGAAACTCCAAACTTGCGGAGCAGATCCTTAGCCTGATATTCGTGAATATTCATAGAAATTTACTGTCTTTTCGTCACTCAAAGAAAAATAAGAAAAAGTTTATTAATTAGCTTTCCCTCTTTTCATTTTTTTAACAACATCAACCAGCTCTTTGACGGCACCAACGGATTTATCAAAGGCTGCCTGTTCAGATTTATTGAGATTTATTTCAACCACTTTCTCCACACCACCAGCTCCTATTACCACCGGAACCCCAATATAAAGCCCTTTCACTCCATACTCACCGTTCAACATCGCAGCGCATGGAAGAACTCGCTTTTGGTCTTTGAGATAAGACTCTGCCATTTGGATTGCTGATGAAGCGGGAGCATAAAATGCGGATCCATTGCCCAAAAGCTGGACGATCTCAGCTCCTCCATCTCTCGTCCGTTGAACAATCTTTTTAAGTCTATCGTTGGTGAGCCAACCCATTTTAATAAGATCTGGTAGAGGGATCCCCGCTACAGTGGAATATCTAGGCAATGGAACCATAGTATCGCCATGCCCGCCGAGAACAAACGCCGTTACGTCCTGAACAGATACCCCCATCTCTTCGGCCAGAAAGTATCTAAATCGCCCGGAGTCAAGAATTCCTGCCATACCTACAACGCGCTTCTTTGGAAGACCGCTTGCCTCACGAAGAGCCCAAACCATGGCATCGAGTGGATTGGTGATACAAATAACAAATGCCTCTGGGCAGTTCTTCTTAATACCTTCCCCCACAGCCTGCATTACTTTTGCGTTGGTTCCGATTAAATCGTCACGGCTCATCCCCGGCTTTCTGGGAATACCAGCGGTCACAATTACCACGTCTGCGCCTTTTATTGCTGAGTAACTTGATGCACCTTTCATATTTGAGTCGAAACCTTCAATAGGAGAAGACTCGACCAAATCCAGCGCCTTTCCTGAGGGAACGCCTTTAACTATGTCAAATAGAACAACGTCTCCGAGTTCCTTTAATCCGGCTAAATGGGCCAGGGTTCCGCCAATGTTACCGGCGCCTACAAGGGCGATCTTACTGCGTGCCATGAGTGCTCCTTAAATTTTCTTAACAACCAAAAGATTGTCAAAGCCCCAAGAGATTGAACTTCTTTGACAAGATACTTGATATCGACAGGGTAACTAACCTGAATCTAAGGTCAGAGCAAGCATAAGAGGAATTTACTCAGCCGATTAATCTCCTAAGAAAACAATTCTTCTTCGAGAAGAACTTAAAACGACTAAAAGCTTATTTTCTCTGGACGATTGCCTGTTTGATCTCCCCTATAGCCTTAGCAGGATTGAGATGTTTGGGGCATGTCTTAGTACAGTTCATAATTGTATGGCAGCGATAGAGCCTAAACGGATCTTCAAGATTATCCAGCCTCTCTCCAGTTTCCTCGTCACGAGAGTCTGCTATCCAGCGATAGGCTTGCAACAATGCTGCTGGGCCCAAGTAACGGTCTCCATTCCACCAGTAACTTGGACAAGATGTCGAACAACAGAAGCAAAGAACACACTCCCATAATCCATCCAGCTTCTCGCGCTCTTCTGGACTTTGTAGACGTTCGCGATCAGGAGGGGGCGGAGTTTTTGTCTTTAACCAAGGCTCTATTGAAGCGTATTGAGCGTAAGCCTGTTTGAGATCTGGCACTAAGTCTTTAATTACAGGCATATGAGGCAAAGGATAAACCTTCACATCTCCATCAATTTCCCCGATATCCTTGATGCAAGAAAGGGTGTTAGTGCCATCGACGTTCATCGCGCAAGATCCACAAACACCTTCCCGGCAGGAACGACGAAAAGTGAGTGAGGGATCTATCTCGTTTTTTATTTTAATTAACGCATCCAAAACCATGGGCCCACAATCCTCCAGATCGACTTCAAATGTATCGACCCTTGGATTTTCCTGATCATCGGGATCCCACCGATAAATCTGGAACTTTTTGATATTTTCGGCTCCTTCCGGTGCCTTATACTTCTTACCCTCTTTTACCTTTGAGTTTGAAGGCAGAGAAAATTCAACCATTTGTTTGTTATCCTATTCTGATTACATATGGCCTAGTATGTCCTGGCCTTCGGCGGAACAGCGTCCACATCATCTGAGAGTGTGTAATTGTGAACTGGTCTAAAGTCGAACCTACTGGTGCCGTCTTCATTAAGCCAAGCCACAGTATGTTTCATCCAATTGGCATCATCCCGATCAGGAAAGTCTTCCCGCGCATGCCCGCCTCTGCTCTCCTTACGTTCTAGCGCCCCATGGATACTAACCAAAGCCTGTGCCATCAAATTATCAAATTCTAGCGTTTCTACGAGGTCCGAATTCCAAATCATCCCACTGTCAGAAATCTTTAGATCATCCATTTTCGACCAAATATCCGCCATTTTATTGACGCCCTCAGTCATCAACTCCTCCGTACGGAACACAGCACAGTGAGCTTGCATCGTACGCTGCATTTCTCCACGGAGCTCTGCAGTAGAATATGATCCCTTTGCATGTCGCCTAGAGTCGAGCCAATCAAGAGCAGAGTCGCCAGCATCACCAGGCAAATCTTGCTGCTTCGCTCCTGGCATTAATATTTCAGCGCAGCGATCTGCGGCGGCACGTCCAAAGACGACGAGGTCAAGTAATGAATTTGAACCCAATCGATTAGCCCCATGCACCGAAACGCACGCCGCTTCTCCAACTGCCATGAGCCCTGGGATAATAACATCTGGATCTCCGTCAACTGGTTGAACTGCCTCTCCCAAATAATTAGTCGGAACACCGCCCATATTGTAGTGAACGGTTGGAAGGACAGGGATGGGTTCCCTCGAAACATCTACTCCCGCAAATATTTTTGCAGTCTCAGAAATACCCGGAAGCCGTTGCGCAATTACGTCCGGCTCAAGATGTTCAATGTGCAGATGGATAAAATCTTTGGATTCACCGCAGCCACGACCTTCATTCATTTCTATTGTCATCGACCTGGAGACAACATCTCGCGAGGCTAGATCTTTGGCATGGGGCGCGTACCGCTCCATAAACCGTTCACCCTCAGAATTGGTGAGGTAGCCACCTTCTCCCCTAACCCCTTCGGTGATAAGCGCCCCTGCGCCATAAATGCCAGTCGGGTGGAATTGTATAAATTCCATATCTTGAAGTGGGAGCCCTGCCCTCAGAACCATAGCATTCCCGTCCCCGGTCTGAGTATGCGCTCCTGTACAAGAAAAATAACATCTTCCGTAGCCGCCCGTGGCTATTATAACCATTTGCGCTTTAAAACGGTGGATGGTCCCATCATCCAAATTCCACGCCATAACCCCAGAGATTTTTCCGTCAACATCTTTGATGAGATCGAGAGCAAAATATTCGATGAAAAATTCAGCCTGATTTTTCAGCGATTGCTGATAAAGAGTATGTAATATCGCGTGACCAGTTCGATCCGCGGCAGCACAAGTCCTATGCGCCGGCGGCCCTTCTCCATACTCCGTCGTCATTCCTCCGAAAGGCCTCTGATAAATGTGACCGCTTTCAGTTCGGGAAAAAGGAACTCCATAGTGTTCTAATTCAATTACTGATGGCATTGCCTCACGGCACATATACTCAATTGCATCTTGGTCCCCGAGCCAGTCTGCTCCTTTAACGGTATCATAAAAATGCCACCGCCAATCATCCTTACCCATGTTACCTAACGCGGCGGAAATCCCCCCCTGCGCCGCCACAGTGTGGGAACGCGTAGGGAATACCTTCGTGATACAGGCGGTTTTTAAACCCTTTAACGCAAGTCCAAATGTTGCCCTCAAACCTGCACCACCAGCGCCGACGACAACCACGTCGTAAGTGTGATCAATAACTTCATACGCTTTAGACATTCCGCTTTACCCCAGAAACGCAACTTTAAGAATTGCAAAAATACTTGCTAACAAAAACGCCACAGCTAAAAACTTGATAAGCATCACAGAGGCAATCTTGAGCCACTCAACGTGAATGTAATCCTCCAAAATTACCTGCATACCCAGTTGCAAGTGATGAAACATAGCGACGCAAAGCAAAATAAGCAGCACTGACACCCAAGGAGTAGCCACCCAAGCTTGAACAACGTCCTGTTGGGCTCCCACTAGAGATATGATTGATGCTACAAACCAAAAAATAAGGGGAACCAGAGCGACAGCAGTTACGCGCTGCGACCACCAGTGCGCGGATCCCTCTTTAGCGCTACCGAGGCCCCTAACTTTGGCTAGATCTGTCCGAAGACTCATCACGAACCTCCCAAAAGTGAAAGGCCCCACGCCCAAGCACCGAGAGTCATGAGGAGCGAGAGGACCACGACGACTATCGCCGACCTTCGCGCTGCCGCTATATCAAAACCAATACCAGCGTCCCAAAACAAATGTCTAACCCCGTTGCACAAATGATAGAATAGGGCGTACGACCATGCGAACAGAATAACCCTACCAAAAACAGACGCCCAAAATGTCTGCATTTTGACGAAAGCGTCCCCCGTTCCGGCCAAAGTAAATAACCAACAAACTAAGAGTAAGGTGCCTAACGCGAGACCCACCCCAGTAATTCTATGGAAGATGGATAAGGCTGAGGTAAATTCTGGCTTGTAAATCTGTAGGTGGGGAGATAGCGGGCGCTGACCCGTAGTCATATTAATAATCCTGTATCTAGTTGTAATTCTTTACTCAACTCGTCAGAGTTGGTTTCTCGTTTAGCCCCTCGAAAAGATTTCGTCAAATGAACCCATGAAAGGGAAGCGCGTCTGCCCCTCCTGCTCTACAATTACCAGCCGTCTATCCTCCCTAATTTTTTTTACTCATTTACCGAGGTAAGCCTGTCAAAAGCTTTGTCTTTTACAACATATACGAGCCTAAAAAACATTTGGATTGATCTGTGGAACACGCCATCGGGGCTGTTTCTTAGGGGAAAAGTGGGATTCCGGCCCAATCAAACCTTTTCATGGAAACTGGCGCAAAACTTCACAAATAATGCAGAAGCGAATGAAATGATCTTGTGATTTATTGGATATTTTCTCGGTGCTTTATTAACCTGTCTAATTCAACCAATCTTTGTGCCTCAGCGACATGCAGCCCCTCAACTAATTTTCCATCAACAAGTGTCACGCCCTTACCTTCCGCCAGCGCCAAATCGTGGGCCTTCGAAATTCGCGCGGCCCACTCTAACTCCTCGATTGTGGGTCCAAATACTTTGTTTGCAGTATCAATGGTTTTGGGGTGAATCAAAGTTTTTCCATCAAAACCAAAGTCACGTCCTTGGCAACATGACTGGTAAAAACCATCGTCATCGGATAAATCAAAAAACGGACTATCGAGCGCGTAGAGACCGTTGGCACGAGCCGCAAGAATACACAGTTGTATGGAGGTAATTAAGGGCAACCTATCCGAGGTATGGCGAGCTCTTAGATCCTTCGTTAAATCAGCACCTCCAAGTGTCAGAGCAGCCACCCTGCTATGAGCACCTCCAATTTTCTCTGCATTGAGAATACCCCGGGCATTCTCTAACATACACCAAATCTTCATACCTTCAGGAGCTCCGTTTTTATCCATTAACTCGGCTGTATCAACAACAAATCTCGGATCTTCAACTTTCGGGAGCACAATCGCGTCAACGCCAGAACGAGATATCGTTGAAATATCTTCCTCATACCAAATTGTCCCTTTGCCGTTTACCCGAACACAAATTTCTCGATGACCATAGCCACCCTCTTTTACGATTGAGACAATCCTCGAACGCGCCTCCGTCTTTGCCTCAGGGGCTACCCCATCCTCCAAATCCATTATTAAGACGTCAGCCCCCAGTTCCCGGCCTTTAACGAGGGCTCTCTCATTCGCGCCTGGCATATATAGAGCGCTTCTTCTCGGTCGAATCATAAAATATTCCTTTTATTCCTTTTATTCCTGTTAGCCGCCAATAACATCCTCGGGTATTGTTTCGAAAAATAATTCCAGGCGCAGCAAAATATTCAAGCCTAATAAAATACTAGGTCACCCTGATAGAGCAATTTTGAATTTGAGTGGATAAGATTGTTTGGGTTTATTGGCTATCCAAAGGGACCTGCAAAACGATATCCTCATTTTCATCTTGATCCTCAATAGGCTGGATGCCTAAAAGGTGCTCAGCAATTTGTACCGCATTTAGGGCGGCACCCTTTCTCAAATTATCTGCTACGACCCAAAATCCCAGACCGTGTCTCACGGTGGGGTCCTTGCGAATTCGACTAACATAAACCATGTCATCACCGACAGATTCTACAGGAGTGACATAGCCTTCATCAGCTCTATGATCAATTACGGTTACACCTGGCATTGCCCGCATCAGTCCCCGTGCCTGAGCTACTGTCAATTCATTCACCATCTCGACTGAAACTGCCTCTCCGTGCCCAATGAAAACAGGAACACGAACACAAGTTGCAAAAACATCTATATCCGGGTCCAGAATCTTTCGTGTTTCCACGACCATCTTCCACTCCTCTTTTGTGGATCCATCATCCATAAATACATCAATGTGAGGAATAACGTTAAATGCGATTTGTTTTGTAAATTGTTCTTTGACAACTGGATCGTTGACAAAAACGCCCCTGGTCTGGGTAAAAAGCTCATCCATCGCGGCTTTGCCTGCTCCAGAGGTCGATTGGTAGGTCGACACCACTACACGCTTAATCTTCGCAGCATCATGAAGAGGCTTAAGGGCCATAACCATCTGGATAGTGGAACAATTAGGGTTAGCAATTATGTTACGTTTAGAATGTTGGGCTATTGCCTGCGGGTTGACTTCGGGAACCACCAACGGCACATCAGGTTCCATTCGAAATTCCGAAGTATTATCTATTACTACGCACCCTGCTGCTGCAGCCTTAGGTGCATATTTTGCGGAAACTTTGGCACCGGGCGAAAAAAGGCCAATATCGAAACCTTTAAAGTCAAAGTCCGCGAGTGACTGCACTCTGAGAATTTCTTCCTCTCCAAACGAAACCTCCCTCCCTGCCGACCTTTCGGAAGCAAGGGCGACGACTTCATCCACTGGAAAGGCCCGTTCGTAGAGCGTTTGCAAAATCTCTCGTCCTACATTTCCTGTCGCCCCGACAACCGCAACTCTATATCCCATGACATATCTCTCTAATGGGTCCGTATAATCCCACCTAACTTAGCACAGAAACTTAGTTCTGAGCCCTGGTTTCCAAAAGAACAAAGCATTTTGCTCTCAAGGCTCTAATGATTAGCATGCCGAATAAATCTGTAGGCAAGCTATTTAATAGACTCTTACGCTTTTTCCGTTTTCACATTTCGGAGAGTTCCGCAATGACCGCGTCTCCCATATCAACGGTTCCCACCAATTTTCCACCATCACTCATAATATCTCCGGTGCGAAGCCCAGAGTTTAGAACGTTCTCCACCGCTTTTTCCAACCGCTCAGCATCTTCACCCATGTCAAAGGAATAACGAAGCATCATCGCCAAACTCAACAACATAGCTAACGGATTCGCTTTACCTTGCCCTGCAATATCAGGCGCCGTACCGTGGACTGGTTCGTAAAGAGCATTTCGATTCCCTTCAGCGTCCAAAGCACCAAGCGAAGCGGAAGGAAGCATGCCCAAAGAGCCCGTCGCCATAGATGCAGCATCTGAGAGAATGTCTCCAAACATATTGGTTGTTACAATGACATCAAACTGCTTTGGGGCCCTAACCAGCTGCATTGCGGCATTATCTACAAGCATATGAGATAAATCCACATCCGGATAATCCTGAGCTACCCTAATGACCTCTTCTCTCCACATGCGAGTGCTTTCCAGCACATTTGCTTTATCAATCGAACAAAGTCGCTTATCCCGTTTTAAAGCAAGCTCAAAACCAACACGAGCGATCCGTTCAACCTCAGGGGTGGTGTATAACAGGGTGTTAAAACCCCTTCTTCCGCCGCCCGGCATATCCTCGACCCCTCGGGGTTCGCCAAAATATATTCCCCCCGTTAATTCTCGTACGATCAATATGTCGAGACCTGAAACAACTTCATGTTTCAAACTTGATGCATCCGCCAAAGCATCGAAAACAATTGCAGGTCTTAAATTCGCAAATAATCCAAGTTCTTTTCTAATCGCCAGAAGCCCTGCCTCAGGACGAATATCAAAATCTACGTTATCCCATTTCGGCCCCCCGACTGCCCCCAATAATACTGCATCTGCCTGCTTGGCTTTCTCTATGGTCTCTGTCCTGAGAGGCTCTCCATAGGCATCTATGGAGCATCCCCCTATAAGGTCCTCCTCTATCTCAAAGCTGACAACTCCAGCTTGTTCCATCCAAGCCATAACCCGTCGGACCTCGCCCATTACTTCAGGACCAATCCCATCTCCTGGAAGCATAAGAATATTTTTGTTTGCGACCATATCAGCTCTCCATCAGCTCTGGATCTTTAAAATAATGTGGGTTTAACGTAATTGTCCCGATAGGGAAACGGTTACCGTGTTGCAACCGCAATAATCACTCTAGATAAATAAAGCGAGTCCAGAATGAAGTTAAAAGAAAGCATAGCTGACCTTGTAACTGCTAATCATATCCTAGCCTACGAAGGGGTTGTTGACGCATTTGGCCATGTTAGCGTCCGTCACCCCCTGAATCCTGAAAGTTTTCTATTGTCACGCTCATGCGCACCAGAATTAGTCCAATCGGAGGACATCCTGGAGTTTCACCTGGATGGCACACCCGTTGATTTAAAAGGGTTTTCCCCCTACGCGGAGCGTTTTATCCATGGCGCGGCATACGAAAAAAATCCAAATATCCATGCAGTTATTCATAATCACGCGGAAGATTTGATTCCATTCAGCATCACTAAGGCAAAGTTAGGTGCCTGCTGCCACGTTGCTTCGTCGATTGGTAAAGAAGTGCGGACGTGGGATATCAATGATCATTTTGGAGATACGAACCTGCTGGTTTTGAATATCGAGCAGGGCCGGGATCTTGCAAATTTTATGGGCAATGAAAATATCGCGCTCATGAGGGGCCACGGTTGCATCGTGACTGGCGCCGATCTTAAAGAAACGGTCCGGACAGCAATTTATCTGTTAGTCAATGCCCGAATTTTAACAAAAGCTATGCAGATGGGCGAACCAAAGTTCCTTACTGACGGAGAAATAGAGAGAGCAACTTCTCGGAAACAAGGGTCTATCGGGGGAGAACGCGCATGGGAGTATTGGAAAAAGCGATCGGGTTTATAAGTTTAAAAAAGTCATCCCTAACCGAATTATCTCCCGCAACGCCCGCGAAACTTAAGCAAAGCTTCTATAAATTGAGGCCGACTGCTGATTGAGTTTTATCTGTAAAGCCAAGGAGTTGCAGCTTTCTGTTTTCCTTCAAAGTTGTCGATTTTCTCAACTTTCTGCATCGTCAGCCCTATATCATCGAGACCATTGAGCAAACAATGTTTTTTGAACGGATCGACCTCAAATGACACTTTGGATCCATCAGGTCGAGTAATTTCTTGGGCCTGAAGATCCACGGTCAAGCGCGCATTTGCACCGTTTTCTGCATCTTGCATTAATTTGTCGATCTCTTCCTGAGGCAGCGTAATCAATAGAATTCCATTTTTGAAAGAATTGTTAAAGAAGATGTCAGCAAAACTAGGAGCAATTACGCATCTGATACCAAAATCTAAAAGGGCCCAGGGGGCATGCTCACGAGAAGATCCACAACCAAAATTTTCTCCTGCCACAAGGATTTCAGCGTTCCGGTAAGCTTGCTTGTTCAATACGAAGTCTGGATTTTCTTCTCCTGATTTCGGATCATATCGCATAGCATCAAACAGGCTCTTACCCAAGCCAGTTCGCGTTAACGTTTTCAAAAAACGTGCAGGAATGATTTTATCTGTGTCACAATTTACTATGGGGAATGGTGCCGCAACACCGGTCATCGTATCGAACTTTTCCATTTCTATTCCTCGATTAAATCACGGACATCAGTCAAATGGCCTGCAATGGCAGCAGCGGCTGCCATTGGCGGACTAACCAGATGTGTCCGCCCACCAGGTCCTTGTCTCCCCTCAAAATTACGATTTGAGGTAGAAGCTGATCTTTCCCCTGGCAACAACATGTCTCCATTCATCGCAAGGCACATAGAGCAACCAGGCTCGCGCCAATCAAAACCTGCTTCGGTAAAGATTTTATCGAGACCTTCCTCTTCTGCTTGTGCTTTCACGTGGCCTGAACCGGGAACGACCATCGCGTATACGGATGACGCCACCTTTCGACCTTTTGCCACTGCCGCCGCGGCCCGCATATCCTCTATTCTGGAATTGGTGCAAGAGCCAATAAATACTTTATCGACAGTAATATCTTTCATGGGAGTTCCTGCAGTCAGGCCCATATATTCGAGTGACCTCTCCATCGAAGCACGCCGCATCGGATCAGATTCCTGATTGGGATCTGGAACCACACCATTAATACCCACTTCATCTTGCGGGCTGGTACCCCAAGTTACTTGCGGGACAATTTCTGAAATATCGAGGATTACTTCCTCGTCGTAGGTAGCGCCGGGATCAGATGGCAGCGTTTTCCAATATTCCACGGCTTGTTCCCATTGGCCTCCTTTGGGGGACTGAGGACGACCCTTTAAATACTCAAATGTTTTCTCATCAGGTGCTACCAAACCAGCTCTGGCCCCCGCTTCAATAGTCATATTGCAAACGGTCATTCTACCTTCCATAGAGAGGTCTTTTATCGCCGGACCGGCATATTCGATTACATAACCAGTGCCGCCGGCAGTACCAATTTTACCGATGATGGCTAGAATAAGGTCTTTTGCCGTGCAGCCTGCTGGTAGACGACCATTTACGGTGATCCTCATGTTTTTCGCGGGCCTTTGAATTAAGGTCTGTGTCGCTAAAACATGTTCTACTTCTGAAGTGCCCACACCAAAAGCCAATGCGCCGAAAGCCCCATGTGTAGCGGTGTGAGAGTCTCCACAAACCAGGGTAACTCCTGGCTGCGTAAAACCCTGCTCGGGTCCTATAACGTGCACAATCCCCTGGTTGATATCATTGATTGGGATATAGGGAAGATTGAATTCCATAGCGTTCTTTTCCAACACTTCTAGCTGGACACGGGACTCTTCATCATCAATTTCATCTGTCCCACCGCGACCAGGGGTAGTAGGAACGTTATGGTCCGGCACGCATATATTAGCTTCAGGCCTCCGTGCTTGCCGTTTTGACATCCTCAAGCCATCAAATGCCTGCGCGCTGGTGATTTCATGAATAAGCTGTCGATCAATATAAATCAGACAAGTACCGTCATCCTGCACATCAATGAGGTGGTCTTCCCAGATCTTGTCGAATAACGTTCTGGGTTTGGTCATACTTCTCACTCCTTTACCCAACTAAAAAAGTCACCAATTACAGTGACCCTTAGGCTTTATCGTTTTTTTCCTCTACCTGCGCCGCTACCACGTTCTCTTCTGGGCCAGTCGATTCAGTTTGATTAGTAACGTCCTGGACGGCTTTGGTTTCTTCAACAACCTTGCTTCCCACTCTGCGCTCCACTTTTTCAGCTATGCGCGCCTTTTTGCCCCGCAGCCCGCGCAAATAATAGAGCTTGGCCCTTCTGACCGCCCCACGCCTAACAACCTCTATTTTCTCAATGCGAGGAGAATAAAGCGGGAAAACCCTCTCAACACCCTCGCCATAAGAAATCTTTCTCACGGTAAAAGCAGAGTTCACGCCAGAATTTTTTCGAGCTATGCAGACCCCTTCAAACACCTGAATACGCTCCCGAGTTCCTTCAACAACCCTGACGGATACTCTCAGAGTGTCACCCGGTCCAAAAGTAGGCACCTCTCTCTTATCCGTTTGACGAATTATTTCTTCTTGTTCTATTTGTTCGATAATATTCATGGTTTCAGTCCTTCACCGCCATGTTGCAATCTCGATTCAGCACCCACAAATCTGGACGCTGCTCACGTGTAGTCTTAGCAGCTGCCTCACGCCGCCACTTATTAATCTTCTCGTGATGTCCACTCAGCAAATGCTTCGGGACCCGACGACCTTTCCAAACCTCCGGTCGCGTATATTGGGGGTATTCCAGCAGCCCCCCTTCAAAACTCTCCTCTAACACAGACTCTCTATTTCCCATAATACCTGGCAAAAGGCGAACACAAGCGTCGATGAGAGCTATTGCCGCTGGCTCCCCTCCAGACATGATGAAATCTCCCATACAAACTTGATCAAAGTTCCGCGCCTCTAAAACACGTTCATCAACACCCTCGAATCTGCCACACAAAATATTTAATTCCTCTTGTGCCGCAAGCCGTCTTATATCCTTCTGAGTGAGAGGGCGCCCTCTCGGCGTAAGGTATACAGGCTGCGTCCTTGGGTTGGCCGACTCTAGAGCAGAGTCAATGACGTCCGCTCGCATCACCATTCCTGGGCCTCCACCATAAGGCGCACCATCAACAGTCCTGTGTTTATCGCTCGCGTGAGCTCTAATGTCTACCGTTTCGATTGTCCAAATACTTCGCTTAAGACCGGCTCCAGCAAGAGAAAACTCAAGTGGCCCCGGAAACATTTCAGGGAAGATTGTGTAAACACGAGCAGTCCACAAATCAGTCGCGGAAGCCATCTCAGCCATTCCCTTCGCTAGCTGTTTGCTCCGCCATTGGTCCGAACAAACCCTCGGGCGGGTCTATTTCTATTCTTTTCGCCGATAAATCAACAACCGGGACCACATCCTTAGTAAATGGCACAAGGACGGTTTTTCCTTTTTTCGCGTTAACCTCCAAGATCGTGCCTGCCCCAAAATCATGCACCGCAATTACTGACCCAAGGATATCACCATTCACGGCATAAACGGGAACATCAATCAGGTCATTGTAATAAAACTCTTCTTCACCCGGCGGGGGCAATGCCTCACGGGTAACGAACAGCTCAGTCCCCCTCAGTCTCTCAGCCGCATCTCGATTATCTATGCCATCGGCATGAGCTATGACATGTCCTTTGGCTATTCTCTTTGGTTTAAGAACAAACTTTTCCTTGCCCTCTTTGTCTTCCACCGGACCATAAGCGCAAACGTCCATGGGGTGCTCGGTGTAACTAGAGATTCTCAAATCTCCTTTGACACCGCTTGCACCTGCAATATGACCAATACGCACCATGGATCTTTCTCTATTCCGAGCCACCGACAAATATCTCAAAAAATACTTTATTCTTCCTTGTTTTCTTTCTCATCTGAGTCCGCGACCACCTCTTCGGCTGATCCTTCAGCCGATTCTGACGGCTCCCCATCCTGATCTTCAGCGGCCACATCAGCCACTGACTCGGAAGCAGCCTCTTCTGCGGCGGCCTTCGCTGCTTCTTCCGCAGCTTGCCTTGCCTCTTCCGCCTCCCTTAACCTCTCTTGAGCCTTTGCTTTAGGTTGATTCTTTTTAGTTTGCTCAGGCACAGAGGGAATGGGAGCCAGTTTGGCTGCGCCAAGAAAACGGGCAACCCTATCTGAGGGTTGTGCCCCTTGCGACAACCAATGCTTAATCCTCTCCTCGTTTAGCTTAACTCTCTCAGGATTATCGCGATCCAGCATCGGGTCATAGGTACCTACACGCTCAATGAAACGACCATCACGAGGTTTTCGAGAGTCAGCGACAACGATCCGATAATAGGGTCGACGCTTTGCGCCACCTCGAGACATACGAATTTTTAAAGCCATAATTTTTCCTTATAATAGTTAAATTTTTATTTCCTGATTTCGATTCGATTTAATCAAAGCCTAGGCATCATCCCGGGCGGCATTCCCCTCATCATCCCTTTATTACCTAGTTTACTCATCCGCTTCATTGCGCGGCTCATTTCTTGAAACTGTTTTAAGACGCGGTTCACCTCTTGTACTGTGGTTCCAGCACCGGAGGCGATGCGTCTCCGCCGTGACCCATTAAACAACTTCGGATTCTTCCGTTCCGCAGGTGTCATGGAGAGAATGATCGCTTCCTGCCTTGCCAAAGACCTGTCATCAATATTGGCATTCTTAAGTTGGCTCTTTACCTTTCCGACCCCAGGTAACATTCCAAGAATACCACCCATACCGCCCATCTTCCGCACTTGGCGCAACTGCTTAGCCATATCATCCAAGTCGAATTGCCCTTTTTGGACCTTTCTGGCTAATTCCTCAGCCTCTTCTTCTGCTACTGTCTCTTGCGCCTTTTCCACCAAAGACACCACATCTCCCATGCCGAGGATTCGTGACGCGATCCGGTCAGGGTGGAAGACTTCAAGGGCATCGATTTTTTCTCCGGTTCCCAGCAATTTAATAGGTTGCCCCGTGACTGCCTTTATGGAGAGAGCAGCCCCTCCCCGTGCATCTCCATCAATTCGGGTGAGCACAATACCGGTAACTTTCAGTCTTTCATTGAAAGATTTAGCAGCATTAACCGCATCTTGACCGGTCAGAGAATCGGCAACGAAAAGGGTTTCAGAAGGATTTGCCATTTTATAAATGGCCTCAGCTTCCCCCATTAACTCCTCATCAACATGCAAACGACCAGCGGTATCTAAGAGAATAATGTCGAAGCCTTCTTTGCGGGCAACGTCAAAAGCCCGCTTCGTAATCATTTCAGGAGTTTCAAATGGAACAATAGGAAGTGTCTCTATACCATTTTCTTTTCCCAAAACCGCAAGCTGCTGCTGGGCGGCAGGTCGTCTTATATCAAGTGAGGCCATCAGGCTTTTTTTCCGATGGCGATCCCTGAGAAAAACGGCAACTTTGGCAGTTGTCGTCGTTTTACCAGAACCTTGCAAACCCACCATCATAACAGCCGCAGGGGGGCTTACTGACAGATTAAGATCGCTCGAACCGCCTCCAAGCATCTCGACAAGGTGATCGTTTACAATCTTGACCACCATTTGACCTGGCGTGACGCTTCTAGTTACTTCCTCACCTACCGCACGCTCCCGCACAAGGTCTATAAAATCTCTCACGACAGAGAGCGCAACGTCCGCTTCAAGCAGCGCAATGCGAACTTCTCTCAGGGCTGCGTCAACGTCAGCTTCCGACAAGGCCCCTCTTTTTTTGAGCCCGTCAAATATTTTGGTCAGTCGTTCACTAAGAAGATTAAAAATTGCCTTCAACTCCCAACTACAAAGACCTTAAACAAAACAAACCAGAAACTAGTCCCGACCAGAGTCTCAATGTTCCATGCCCCTTGATCTCAAACCAAATATCGCCGGCGCGCGAAACTCGCGGACCAGCGTTCACCCATGAGCGTTGAAATCAAAAATTTGCCTTAGGCGCGCGCAATCTGGCGAAAAGATCGGGTCTAGTCAAGGACAGAGTTTATTTGGGGCAACGAGGCTAAACCACTCACGGCATTTTTTTGCACCACTGGTCGGCAGATTGCACAGTCCGATGCAGTTGAGAAGAAAATTAAAGAAATGCCAGACTATTAAAAGAAGGATCCACTAGGCACCTTTAATCGAGGCGAGAGAGTCCAAAGCCCTCTCTCGAGCTATTTTATGATCAACAATGGGCCGCGGATAATCTAGACCTAACTTAATTCCTGCAGTCTCTAGCACCATTTTAGGAGCTAACCATGGTTGGTGAATATACTTAGACGGAAGTTGGCCAATTTCTGGAATCCACCTACGAACGTAATCACCTTTTGGGTCAAATTTTGACCCCTGAGTCATCGGATTGAAGATCCGAAAGAATGGGGCTGCATCTGCCCCGCAGCCCGCGACCCACTGCCAGCTAGCTGCATTATTAGCAGGATCAGCATCTACTAAGGTATCCCAGAACCAGTCATGCCCACTTCGCCAGTCTAGTAAAAGGTGCTTAATCAAAAACGAAGCTACAACCATCCTCACCCGATTGTGCATCCAGCCCGTCTCCCACATCTGCCTCATTCCTGCATCGACTATTGGATACCCTGTCTCCCCTCTCTCCCAAGCGGAGAGCATTGTTTTATCCTCATTCCATGGAAATTTTTTGAACTTTTTTTGCAGGGGTTCTAGCGCCATATCGGGGTATTGAACCAGTAAATGATAAGAAAATTCTCGCCAAATTAATTCACGTAAAAAAGCTGTTTTCCCTTCGCTTTCCTGTTTATCAAGGAAATAATTCCAGCACGACCGCGGACTAATTTCCCCAAAATGAAGATGCGGCGATAACCTTGAGGTGCCAGTTAGATCAGGCCGATCTCTGTCATTTTGATAGTTTCCTAATACTTTCGAAAAACTCTGAATTCTCTCTTTTGCTCCAGCTTCGCCGGGGTTCCAATTTTCACGCAACCCGGAAGACCAATCCGGACCAGAAGGCAGAAAGGCCAAATCACTAAGGGAATTACTTTGTGGCCATTTGCTAGGAGAGGGAATTTTAAAAGGTTTCGGGGCAGGGGGGTATGGGGTCATGCCTGCAAGACAAGCCTTATAGAATGGGGTGAACACCCGAAATGGAGTGCCTGTCTTTGTCTTAATCGCTTCCGGTTCAAAAAGTAGATATCCTCGAAAGCGCTTGTAAGGTATGCTCAATTCTCTCGCTATCGTGCTGTCCTGATTATCCAGCCATGGAACATAGCGCCGATTAAAAAAAATTGCTTCGGCTCCTGTTTCTTCGATAATACGCAGGAGCTCTTGCAAGCGAGATCCTCGCCTAAGAATAAGACGGCTACCGTGTTCCCTGAGCCCATTATCCAATTCGGTTAAACTGTGATGCAACCACCATAATGAAGCCTGGCCCTCGGCCACACCACCAAGAACTTCGGTATCATGGATATAAAGAGGAACAACCGCATCACCGAACTCAACAGCCTTCTGCAGAGCGACATTGTCCTCCAACCGTAAGTCACGGTGAAATAAATGAATTACTGTTGTCATTACTTTATCTCAAAAAACATGGACGGGGGGTATCCGAACGCCCTATATAGCGGATTATGAAACTTTATATATCGTTATGAGTGATACTGCATTTATAAAAATGCATGGCCTTGGCAACGACTTCGTAATTATCGATTGTCGTGCTGCACCTGTGCAGTTGACCTCTGAGACAGTTCGATTGATCTCGGACCGCCATACTGGGGTCGGCTGCGATCAACTGATTCTTATAGAATCCTCAGCAACCTCGGACGTTTTCATGAGAATTCATAACGCAAACGGCGGAGAGGTCGAGGCCTGCGGCAATGCCACGAGATGTGTAGCAAAACTCCTGTTTAGCGAAGCAGAGAAAGACTCCGTCATTATCGAGACCTTAGGCGGTAGGTTGCGCGCCACAGCCAATGAAAACGGACAAATAACTGTCGATATGGGCCCTCCTAAATTTTATTGGCAAGACATTCCTTTATCTGAAAAGCACGATACATTGCATTTACCAATCGCTGTCGAAGGCTTTGAGAAACCAACGGCGGTGAATATGGGAAATCCACACTGCGTTTTTTTTGTAACTAATACCGAAGCCATAGATCTACCCGCCCTGGGACCTCTCTTGGAGAAACATCCTCTTTTCCCAGAACACGCTAACATTGGCTTCGCGGAGCAATTAGATGATAACAAAATCCGATTACGGGTTTGGGAGCGGGGCGCAGGGATTACAAAGGCGTGCGGCACGGGGGCCTGCGCAGCAGCGGTTGCCGGGGCCAGGTTAGGGCTAACCGAGCGCTCGGCTTCTGTAAAATTAGACGGCGGAACTTTGCAGATTGATTGGCTTCAAGACGATCATGTATGGATGACCGGTCCGGCTCAAATAAGCTTTCATGGAAAGTTAGACCTTTTGGCACTGAACAAGGGCCTAGACTAGTGAGTGAATGCAAAGTCGTCACGATGGGCTGCAGGCTTAATGCTTTTGAGTCAGAGGTTATTAAAGGGCACATTCATAAAGCCAAATTAGAAAATATCATTGTGATAAATAGTTGTGCTGTAACCCAGGAGGCCGAGCGTCAGACGCGTCAAAAAATTTATCGCGCAAAACGTGAGTACCCTGAAAGCCGATTGGTCGTCACTGGTTGTTCGGCACAAATTAATCCTGAGCGTTTTGCAAAAATGCAGGATGTTGACGCGGTTGTCGGCAATGCAGAAAAGCTGGATCCAAATTTTTGGTTAGATTTATCTGGTCACCTAGCTGAAGCAAAAATCCAAGTAAATGATATTATGTCAGTGCGTGAAACGGCGGGGCATTTGATACAGGGGTTTGACGGTCGATCTCGCGCATTCATTGAAGTTCAGCAAGGTTGCGATCATCGCTGCACTTTTTGTGTGATACCTTTCGGCCGCGGTCCAAGTCGTTCTGTACCGGCAGGCGAAATCGTCAACCAGATCAATGCTCTCGTTAAAAAGGGTTTCAAAGAGGTCGTCCTCACTGGGGTTGATCTCACTGATTATGGAAAAGGACTTCCAGGGAGCCTAAATCTGACTGCATTGGTTAGGAAAATCCTGAAACTAGTGCCTGAGCTCGAAAGGCTCAGGCTTTCCTCGCTTGATCCAATGGAGATGGATGATTCCTTAATTTCACTATTTGGGGACGAGCCGAGGCTCCTTCCGTCGGTTCACCTTAGCATCCAATCCGGTAACAACATTATTTTAAAGCGCATGAAAAGACGCCATCAACGTGAAGATGTCATTAAAGTTTGCGAAAAGCTTCGTGAAAAACGTCCAGAGGTAACATTCGGGGCAGATCTAATTGTGGGCTTTCCAACAGAGAATGAAGAAATGTTTGAAGATACCAGGACTCTTGTGCGAGAAGCTAAAATCACACAACTTCATGTCTTTCCCTACTCTCAAAGGGATGGAACACCGGCTCAAAAGATGCCCCAGGTGCCAAATCAAGAGCGCAAAAGACGAGCCAAAGTCCTCAGGTCGGATGGTGTTGCCCAGCTCCAATCGATTCTAGATGAGGGGATCGGCTCCAAAGCAAAGGTTCTCATAGAGAATGGTGAAAGAGGGCATTGTGAGAGGTTCTTGCCGGTAATAATGAACAAGACTTACAAAACTGGCGAAATAGTTAACACACGGATTATCGCACGAGATGGCAATTATTGGATCGGCGAGGGTATCTTATGAGTGAAGGTTGGTTCTCTAGCCTTAAAACCGGACTATCTAGGACAACATCTCGGCTCACGTCAGGGATAGCACAAGCTGTATCTGGTCGAAAGCTCGATAAAAAAGCACTTCAGGCTCTAGAAGAAACCCTTATCACAGCTGATCTTGGTGTAACCACCGCAGCAAAACTGATTTCCTCACTTGAGGCAGAAAAATTTGATCGTGACGTGACTGAAAAAGAGGTGAGGGAGCATCTCGCTTTTCGCCTCAAAAATATCCTAGAACCCGTTGCAATTCCTTTGCAGCCGCAGGGGGAAAATAAACCTCACGTTATTTTGGTAGTAGGAGTCAATGGTTGCGGAAAAACAACGACCATTGGAAAACTAGCCAAAGCATATGTGGGAGAGGGAAAGTCGGTGGTATTGGCTGCCGGAGACACTTTCCGAGCGGCAGCCGTTGAACAACTAAAAATTTGGGGGGAACGAACTGGGTGCCCGACAGTGGCAAAAGATACCGGTTCAGATGCAGCTGGGGTCGCGTTCGAAGCATTAGAGCTTGCGCGGACAAATGGTGCAGACGTTTTATTGATTGATACAGCCGGAAGATTGCAAAATCGTGAGGACCTGATGGCAGAGGTTCAGAAAATGATCAGAGTTCTTCGGAAGATAGACCAAACTGCTCCCCACAGCTGTCTCCTGGTGCTAGATGCCACCGTGGGCCAAAATGCCCACTCTCAGGTGGAAACATTTAAAAAGATTGCTGAGGTATCAGGGATAGTTATGACAAAACTTGATGGCACCGCTCGTGGAGGGGTTTTAGTCGCAGTAGCAGAAAAGTATGGTCTACCCGTTCATGCTATAGGGGTCGGGGAGGGAGAGGATGACTTGCGCCCGTTTAGTGCTAAAGACTTCTCTGAAGGTTTAATGGGGCTTTCAAAAGAAACCTGATTTCTAACAAACCAACTGCCTTGATTTGCCGGGCTGCTACCCCATGGTTATTGTAAACAACAACGAAAAGGGGAATAAAAAATGGATGGGAAAGTCTTGGGTCAGCGTATCGCCCGCCTCGAAGATCCAAATCTACTGAGAGGTCATGGTAGATACACCGATGATATTAGACTTCCTCAGATGGCTCATGCTGCTTTTGTTCGCAGTCCTTACCCACACGCAATTTTAAAATCTATAGACAAATCAGCTGCTCTAGAGATAGAGGGGGTACTTGCTGTTTACGACTTTACCGATATACGACCGCATATGGTGCAAGATAAGCTCCCGGTTGAATTCCCCTCCGGTGTCCCCAATGCTGAAAATGCTGGACCTGCCGTCCTAGTTAAGGATGAGGCAATGTATTCAGGCGAATGTGTGGCGATTGTTTTAGCCGAAACGCGCCATGTCGCGGAAGACGCCGCGGCATTGGTTGAAACAGAATGGGAACCGCTCCCCGCAGCAGGAGATTGCAAAGCCGCCCTCGAAAATGGTGCGCCCACCGCATATCGCGATGCCACCAGCAATTTGATGATGGAGATGGTCCAGGAGTATGGGGAAGTCGACAAAATTTTTGAGACTGCCCCCTTCAGCTTCTCCGAAGAGATATGGCAACATCGGGGCACTGCACATCCAATTGAATGTCGGGGCGCTGTTGGGCGATACGATCCCGTATCAGACACAATTACTCTTTGGTCCTCGACACAAATGCCAAATCTAGCGCACAGCTATATCGTCAAGGTTCTGGGACTTAATGAGAACCAAGTACGAGTTATTACACCCGACGTTGGAGGTGGATTTGGGCCGAAATTTCTGTTCTATTCCGAGGAATTGGTAGTGGCTTTAGCCTCAAAATTATGCGGGCGGGCAGTCAAGTGGGCAGAAGATAGACGCGAGCATTTTGTTGCAGCGGTCCAAGAACGAGATCAATATTGGAAAGCCGAAATCGCACTAGACCAAGAGGGAATGATCCTCGGAGTGCGCGGACACCTTATCCATGATCATGGTGCCTACACAGCACAAGGCATCACTCTGCCCTACAATGCCGCGGCGACAATCCCAGGCCCTTATAAAGTGCCAAATTATCGAATGCAGCAATCTTTGGTATTCACAAACAAGGTTCCCTGTGCGCCGGTAAGGGGCGCCAGCCACCCCCAAGGTACATACGTAATGGAAAGGCTAGTCGACCGAGCCGCCAAAGAGATGGGAATCGATAGGGCAGATTTACGGCTGAAAAACATGATTAAAGGCGAAGAAATGCCCTACAAAAAGCCGCTAAAAACAAGAGCTGGCGTTAATATAGAGTACGATTCGGGCGATTTTCCTAAGGCGATGAATATGGCTCTGGATGCCTGCGAGTACTCAAATTTTAAGGAACGCCAGGAAACAGCGAGATCAAAGGGCCGGCATATCGGCATTGGAATGTCTCTCGGCGTCAAAGGAACAGGTCGAGGCCCCTTTGAAATGGCTACAGTCCGGGTCGGGACCTCTGGTAAAATTTCAGTTTATACGGGGGCCGCCCCGATGGGGCAAAGTACACACACCATGATGGCGCAAATTGTGGCAGAACATCTTGGGGGGGATCTAAACAATATTGAAGTAATTGCTGGAGACACCCAATCAATACCGATGGGTATGGGCGGTTTTGGGAGTCGTCAGGCCATTACCGCAGGATCTTCAGCACATATTGCTGCCCAAGAAGTCCGAAAAAAAGTGCTAACTGTAGCCGCTCAATTACTTGAAGCATCAGAACAAGATCTTGAAATTGAAAGCGGTGAAATCGTCGTCCGCGGCACCGATATCCGGTTACCTCTAGGAAAGGTGGCAAATGCAGTTGCGGGGACGCCCGGCTATGTTCTTCCAGGCGGTGTGGATCCAGGAATGGAATCAACGCAACGCTTCCTCACAGACCCTTTGGCCTATTGCTACAGCGCCCACTGCTGTGAAGTAGAGGTTGATATTGAAACCGGCGCCGTAAAGTTTGAGCGCTATGTGATTGTTCATGACTCCGGCAACCTGATGAATCCGATGGTGGTCGAGGGGCAGATACAAGGAGGCGCTGCGCACGGTATAGGCAATGCGCTCTTCGAATGGATGGCTTATGATGATGAAGCCCAACCATTAACAACAAACTTCGGCGAATATCTCCTTCCCACAGCGCCCGAAATGCCCGGATTCAAAGTTGAATTTTTAGAGAGTCCGTCACCTCTTAATCCACTGGGCGTAAAGGGTGTAGGGGAGGGGTCAACTGTACCTGTAGCGGCTGCCGTCGCCTCAGCTGTGGAGAATGCTCTGGAACCCCTTGGAGTTCGGATAAATCAAGCCCCAATTACACCCCAAAGGATAATCGAGCTGATTTCGCATTCCAAAGCTGCATAATATTTTTATCTCTCTAATTCGGATCAAAAATTCGTTCTTTTGGAGGAACGATATCAGTAACAAGATCACGAATTAGTCTTTTATTTTTAAGCGGTCCTACCTTTACCCCGTTCGGATCAAGGCGCGCCGTGCAAGCGTAGTCAACTTTATCGTTAACCAAAACCATGCATTCTTTGCAAGCATTGGCGCTCACACAGCTATACCGAAAAGCGAGAGAAGAGTCTTTGTGACTTCGGATCCAGGTCAAAGCATCCAGAACCGATGCTCCATCCTCAAAAGGCACTTCAAAATTTTCTTCATAGGGCTTTTCATCTGCGCATCCACGAACGATGCTAACTGATGTTGTCTTTTTTTCATTCATATCGTCGCAAGCACCTTATCTTCTAAGACCCAATCTGACCGAATTACGTCGGCCCATTCAATCTCCAAATCGCCCCCACGCAATTTCAAAACTTGATTTTTTTCTAACTCTGGCTTTGCCTCTGGGATATCCTCGCGTTGATGAGCGCCCCGGCTCTCGGGCCGATTTAACGCTGCAAGGGCCACTGCTTCTGCACATTGCAAAGCATTTCTGAGTTCAAGCCAATCTTGCATAGACTGGTTGAATGGACCTTTGTCCGAGACGTTTATTTGGCAGAGGTCATTCGCGATCATGTCCCGAATTCTATCGAGCCCTAAACGCATATTTTTGCCATTTCGGATTAAGCCAATATGATCTTCCATAACGCCTTGGAGTTCTTCAAATACAGATGCCGCTCCGCCTGAGGCATCAAGATTACTCTTAAGTTGACCCCGAACTTCTTCTACGAGCGCATTTGCATCTCTCTCTTCAACTACACCGCGCCTTGCTCCTTTCGCCGCGGCCGCAGCAAATTTCCCCGCGCGTTCTCCAAAAACAAAGGCTTCCGTAATAGCATTTCCAGATAATCGAGTAGCTCCGTTAGCCCCACCTACTGCTTCTCCCGCTCCAAATAGGCCCGGCACGCAAGTAGCCATCTCTTCATCAACCTTAATTCCACCCATATGATAGTGAGCTATAGGAGATACTTCGATAGCCTGTTTCGTTAAGTCGATGTTATTTTTAGCCAATCTCCCGATTACCGGGCCGAAGCTATCTTTCAGAGTTGCCTCAGGAATATGCTCAAAGCTGAGCCATGCCCCTCCATGCGGCGACGCACGACCTGCCTCTTTTTCTTTATAGATCGCATAGGAGGCAAGGTCCCTCCGTGCGGTATACACGCCCTCATCTGACCCACCATAGTTGTGGATAAATTCGTCAAAATTTCCGTTTAACAAACGCCCACCCAGCTTGTATCGAAAGGGATCCCACATGATAGGATCCATCCCGACCATCCGAGGTGCGAGGTGCCCTATCGGAAAAAACTGGACAAATTCCATATCTACTAGCTCAGCTCCAGCACGCAGTGCCATTGCATAAGACTCACCTGCCATGTTTACAGATGCACTATTACGACGATAGAGCCGGGTTAAACCACCGGCCGCAATAACTACCGCTCCCGCGCTTATTAGAACTGTCTCGCCACTCTCTACGTCTAAAGCCACAGCGCCTATCGCAGAGCCGTCCCGAACTACAATGTCTAGGACGTTTAGCCCGCTTGCTCGTGTAATCCCATCTCTTTGAGCAACTTCCCCGCGCAAAGCCCGTGCTACCGCAGGACCAGTGTTGAGAAAATCGGCGTATACACATCTATGCACTTGGTGCCCGGGCGCCATCACCTGAGCCATGCGTCCAGTTTCGTCACGGGCCCATCCGACTTTCCACTCTTCCATCTCCATTATTCTCTTTGGAGCTTCCTCACAGAGAACTCTGGCAAGCCTCTCATTACACAGCCCATGTCCTGCCTCTAGCGTATCTGCAAGATGATGAGTCCAATGATCTGCCTCGCGGTGCCCCACGGCCGCAGCGACAGTCATTTGAGCCATGATGGTAGCGCCGCCCCGGCTTATAAGGCTTTTGTCCGCTAAGATAACTTCCGCCCCAGACCGTGCAGCGGAAACTGCGGCATACATGCCAGCACCGCCAGCTCCAATTACAAAAACGTCCGTCGAAAGTCGTAACATACCCAATACTCAATAAATATTTTTTCGCAATCTATCTTATGGCTGCTCATTGTGCCAGCAGTTGCAAATCGTCTTTCTAAAATCTAAGAATTAGCATCGAGAATAGCGAGGGAAAGCATTGGTTAGCGTAAAACAAGACTTAATAAATACCGCACAGCCTTATTGGGATGCAGAGGCGGAAATAGCTCGCCGCTTCTTCAAAACAGCTCAAAAAGAGGATCACGCCTTTTATCTCCGGGCCCAACTATGGAAAGAACTTAATCCGGTGGATGGATTTTTTAATGGTCTGCACCGTGAGCTATCAAAGGCCGTCGACATGTATCCCAAAGTAGGAAAGACAATCGATAGGCATGATTACCTATTCCTCCTAGAACAGCTAGTATCGGAATATAGCCACTTTGTCCTTTTGGCCGACATTCTTGAAATGGTTCAAGGGCGCAAGCTCTCTAAGAGAGACCTAAAACAACTGCCCGAAGAAAAAAAATTAGGCGACCTCCGACGAAGATATGTCCGGCGCGGAGGGGCAATTGGAAAAGCTGCCGTTGGTTTCACGGAAGGAGGCGGAACAGCCTTGTTCCGAGTAGGCAAGAACCTCAAAGGAGATAAAATCAAAGAAATGACAGCGAAGGCTATGAATGTTATTTGGAAAGATGAAAAAGATCATTACTTAGAGCAGGCCGAAATCGCTTCCAAATTAATTTCAAATAAACAGTCCCTCGCAAAAATGAAAGATGCAGTAATTGATGTTAGCTTACAACGGGTGTGGATGAGGAACGAGATGTTTCGAGAACCGATGACCCCCGCTCAGATCGAAAATTTTATAAGCCGTCGCCAACATCGCCTCGGTAAAAAGCCCAAACGCTCAGCAATTGAGAGCGACAACTCCCGGCAGCTCTCGTCCTTCTAACCATTCCAAGAATGCTCCACCTGCTGTAGAAACATAGGAAAAATCACTTACGGCCCCCGCAGCAGATAACGCTGCGACAGTGTCACCACCTCCAGCGATTGTTAACAGATCGTTAGATTGTGTCAGTTTGGCAGCAGCCCTTGCGACCATATTGGTCCCCTTATCAAAGGGCGATATTTCAAATGCCCCCATCGGCCCATTCCAAAGTAACGTTCTGCATTCTTTTAGGCTTTCCGACAATGCTATGGCCGAAGCTTCGCCAATATCTAGGATCATCATATCCTCAGGTACCGCGGCTATTTTAACAGTCTGGCATTGGGCACCCTCTTTAAATTCTGATGCAATCACAACATCAGAAGGCAGAATAATTTCGGACCCAGCCTCATCCGCTGCAGCCAAAACTAACCGAGCGGTATCGGCCAACTCTTTCTCACACAAAGAGGCTCCGATATCGGTCCCTAGTGCGTACAAAAATGTATTAGCCATAGCTCCACCAATCGCCAGACGATCGACTTTTTTAACAAGATTCGTTAGCAGGTCCAGTTTGGTGGAAACTTTAGCGCCACCAACAATGGCAGCGACAGGTCTCAACGGGTTACCCAACGCAGCATCTAGCGCCTCGAGCTCAGCCTGCATTAGCCTTCCCGCAGCCGAGGGCAGACATCGCGCAAGGCCAGCCGTGGAAGCATGCGCCCTATGCGCTGCAGAGAAAGCATCATTCACAAAAAGATCGCCCAAATCAGCAAGAGCCCTCACAAAATCCTGGTCATTGGACTCCTCCCCAGAATGGAAACGTAGATTTTCAAGTAGAATTATATCTCCAGGTGCGAGCGAATTAACTGCATTTAACGTATCTCGCCCGATACAATCCTTTGCGAAAGTTAACTCACTATTCAATTTATTTGAGATGGCCGACACTAAGGGTTCAAGCGACATTTCCTCTCTGAACACTCCATTAGGCCGACCAAAGTGCGAGAGCAAAACTACTTTGCACCCCATATTTGTAAGTTCTTTGATTGTCGGGACCAATCGTTCAATTCGTGTAGAGTCGGTCACTTTTCCATCGCGAACAGGTACATTCAGATCAACTCTAAGCAGAACCCGCAAACCCTCTTGCCTGCTTTGGAGTAATGGCAGGCTATCAAGCGTATGGTATGTCATCAAAAAATTATTTCCTAAATCACCCGAGCTTTCCCATAGCAACTGCGGTATCACTCATCCGATTGGAGAAGCCCCACTCATTATCGTACCATGAAGCAATCCGACAAAGTTTGCCTTCAACCACCTGAGTCTGAGTGGCATCAAAAATTGAGCTCGACGGATTGTGATTGAAATCACTCGAAACCAGGGGCTCATTGTTGACCGTCAAGACATCTTTCAGCGGCCCGCTTTTAGCGGCCTTAGCTATTGCAGCATTTATCTCTTCCGCAGTGGTTTTGCGTTTTGAAGTAAATTTCAAATCAACGATGGACACGTTGGCGGTTGGCACCCTGATCGCGGTCCCGTCTAACTTACCGTTCAGTTCAGGCAAAACAAGACCCACTGCTTTAGCGGCGCCAGTGCCTGTAGGTATCATTGAATAACTTGCTGCTCGGGCTCGCCGTAGATCACTATGCAAGGTGTCCTGTAAGCTTTGATCGCCCGTATAGGCATGGACAGTTGTCATATATCCTTGCTGAATTCCGATCGCTTTATTAAGGACGGCAGCAACCGGCGCCAGACAGTTAGTGGTGCAAGAGGCATTTGACACTACTTTGTGAGACTTTTTTAACTTCTTATCATTTACACCATAGACAACGGTAATATCCTCTCCAGTTGCTGGAGCCGATATCAAAACTTTTTTAGCCCCAGCATCAATGTGAGATTGCACTTGCTCTCTTTTAGTAAAAATTCCGGTGCATTCCATTACCACGTCGATATCGAGCTTATCCCAGGGCAAATTAGCTGGATCTCTCTCAGCAAAAACCTTGATTACGCCGCGACCGCAATCAATACCGGTCTTTGTGACCTTAACTTTGGATGGAAATACCCCATGCATTGTATCGTATCTCAATAAATGGGCATTAGCCTCAACACTGCCCAAGTCATTGATGGCTACAAAGTCAATATCTTTACGACCAGACTCCATCGCAGCACGGAGCACCAATCGCCCGATCCGGCCAAATCCATTAATCGCAACTTTTACAGCCATAAATCCCTCCTTAACAAAAATTATATATGAGCCCTAACCGCATCTACCACGGCATCAACTGTAATACCAAAGTGATTATATAAAGCACTGGAAGGCGCGGAGGCCCCGAAACTAGACATACCTATAAAATGCCCATTTGCACCAATTAAATTCTCCCAGCTCTGCTTAACCCCTGCCTCAATGCCTATCTTTAAAAGATCTCTTCCCAAAATACTCTCTCTGTAGTCATTGGTCTGCGACTCAAAAAGTTCCATACAGGGAACTGACACAACAGAAACGTCTATCTTATCTGCCCATAACTTCTTCTGCGCCTCAATTGCCAATGACACCTCAGATCCGGTAGCCAATAAAACGGCGACGGGTTTCCCTGAAGACGGAGAAATTTCATACGCTCCCTTAGCGCAGAGGTTTTCCCGTTCGGCATCTTGCCGTAGGAAAGGAACTTTTTGCCTTGTCAGGGCAAGCACCGAGGGTGTGTCGGATTCCTGTATCGCAATTTCCCAACATTCTGCAACTTCGACTGGGTCAGCAGGCCGCATAACTAACAAATTTGGCATAGCCCTAAGAGATGCAAGCTGCTCAATCGGTTGATGAGTTGGGCCATCTTCTCCCAAGCCTATGGAGTCGTGTGTCATCACGTAAATCACACGCTGCTTCATTAATGCAGAGAGACGCATCGCAGGCCGTGCATAATCGCTAAAAATAAGAAAAGTTCCACTATATGGAATTATTCCACCATGAAGAGCCATGCCATTCATAGCAGCTGACATTCCCTGTTCCCGAACCCCATAATGCAGGTAACGCCCAGAGAAATCTTTAGCACTTATTGCCCCCATATTCGGGGCGCGCGTATTGTTTGATCCGGTAAGATCAGCGGATCCACCAATAATCTCCGGTATAGCCTCTAACAGCGACTCAATGACCCGTCCTGAAGTCTCCCTGGTAGCTTTTTCAGGCTTCTCCAGTCCGAATGCTTTTTTTATTTCAAAGATAGAATCACGCCACGCCTTGGGAAGATCTCCGGAAATGACTCGCCTAAATTCTGTCTCTGTCTCATCATCTAAGTTCGATAGTCGCGCCTCCCAAGCTTCTCGTTTAGCGTGCCCTCGAGAACCTGCTTCGGACCAAATATCAGCGACATCTTCAGGGATCTCGAATGGTGGATATGACCAGCCTAGCGCCTCTCTTGTCGCAGCGATCTCCTCCTCTCCGAGAGGCGCTCCATGTGACCCCGCAGTTCCGCCCTTATTGGGGGAACCGAAACCGATTGTTGTGCGGCAGGCTATTAGGGCCGGCGCATCAACCGGTAAAACACTATCTATTGCGTGAGCAATAGAGTCCGGATCATGACCATCTGCCTGCGCAGTTTGCCAGCCGTAAGCAGAAAAACGCTTTAGCACATCATCTGAGAAAGAGAGGTTGGTATCACCGTCGATGGAAATATGATTGTCATCATAGAAAACCACAAGCTTTGATAGCTCAAGATGTCCGGCGAGAGAAGCAGCTTCATGACTAATGCCCTCCATCAAATCACCATCGCCGCACATCACCCATGTTCGATGGTCGACAAGGTCATTTCCGAACCTTTCGGAGAGCAACTTCTCCCCGATTGCCATCCCAACCCCATTAGCCAGACCCTGGCCTAGAGGACCCGTGGTTGTCTCAATACCAGCCGCCAAACCATATTCAGGATGACCTGCTGTTTTCGCACCTAATTGACGAAAATTCTTTATTTCATCGATTGTAATATCACTGAATCCACAAAGATGCATAACCGCATACTGCAACATGGAGCCATGTCCCCCAGACAGGACGAAGCGATCTCGATCAGGCCAATGGGGCTGTGCAGCGTCAAATTTGAGATATTTGGTGAATAGTACAGTAGCGACATCTGCGAGCCCCATCGGGGCACCTGGATGACCCGAATTAGCAGCTTGTACCGCATCCATTGAAAGAACTCGTATCGCGTTTGCTAAATGGGAATGGTTTACAGTCACTGAAAAAATCTCTTCTAGCTAAAACAAGCCTCCGCTTCTCGACTCAAGCGAGTGCTTTAAAAACAATACACATCATACAAGAAGGCTTAGTAACCCCCGCTACTCTGCCATTTACACAGGCGAAGGTTACGCGAATCGCCGGGTTTAGGGGAGTCCGATGAAGTCCTTATCAACAGATTATCGCTCATTTGTCAGCAGTGAAGCGCCTAACATTGCCCGACGCTTTAGCCATGGGCTAGGTCGGTAGCGGGGATCACCGTAGAATTCAAGCATAGAATCAAGTATTTCCAGTAACCGTGAGGCGCCGACTTGATCTCCCATTGTTAATGGCCCGACGGGATAACCTAGCCCCAGGCACACAGCTTTATCAATATCTACTGGTGATGCAATACGCTGTTGCGCGATATCGCACGCAATATTTACAACCATTGCTATCGTTCTCTGTACAACAAAGCCAGGGCTATCATTGATCATCGTTACGGCATGACCATCAGACGCTAGGGCTGCATGCATCTGGTCTGCAAGGGCGAGGTCCGTGACTGGAGAAACCATCAAAGTGCGACGACCTTCAAGACCAAAAAGCATATCGACAGCGAAACTTCTTTCTGCCTCGACACCAGCATGAACCGCACAACTGGTTACATCGGCCCCAAAGGGAATAAAAATGCAAAGACTATTACTAGATGGTCTTTTGCTATCATCGATAGCCACATGTTTCGAAAGTGCATCAACAAGCAAACTGCGGCTTTCTTCGTTACGATTTTCAATCCATACCGATTTTGGAAGATCATTGGGGACAGGTGCCGGAGAAGTAACTTTCTTTAAATTATCCTCATAGCGATAGAAACCTCTGCCCGTTTTACGACCAAATAGTCCTGCGGCTACACGATTACGGATAAGGGTCCCCGGCCGAAACCTGGGCTCTTGATAAAACTGATTATAGATTGACTCCATTACAGGGTGAGATACATCCAATCCGGTCGTATCCATTAATTCGAATGGTCCCATTCGGAACCCTGGACCACCTTCTCGAAGCAAATCATCAACTTCAGAAAACCGCGCTATCCCCTCACTGACAATCCGTATTCCCTCTGTATACAATCCGCGCCCCGCATGATTGACCAGGAAACCCGGAGTATCCTTGGCGTTAACTGGCTCATGACCTACACGCTGAGCAAGCGCATTTAATATCTCACCAGTCTTGTCAGAGGTTTCCAAGCCACTGATCACTTCAACCACCTTCATTAGTGGTACAGGGTTAAAAAAATGAAACCCTGCAAATCGTCCCGGGTGATTGAGGTCTGCTGCTATGGCTGTCACGGAAAGAGAAGATGTATTACTTGCTAAAATGCAATCTGCAGGAACACATTTTTCTATAGAAGAGAAAACTTTTTTCTTAATTGCAAGATCTTCAACGACAGCCTCTATAACCGCGTCGCAGCCATTCATCGCCTCCATTCTATCAACAACCAAGATGCGACGAATGGCTAAACTCGCATCCCCCTCAGATATACTACCTTTTTCTACCGCCCTCGTGATCATTTTTGCAGCGAATTTAGAAGCCTCGGACGCCGCCCCTTTTCGAGTATCAAATAGCAAAACTGATACACCAGCTGTCGCCATTATCTGGGCGATACCCCGTCCCATTACTCCGGCGCCAACCACGCCAACGGTATACTTTTCTGAACGGGGACTTCTTATCATGTTCGCCCTCTCCACTATCCCTTAATTACCATTCTATTCAAATTATCAAGATAGCGAGACGCCTCAGTTAAAATCACATTCGCTAGGCCACTTGAGTAAATTTGGCTCCATAACGTAAGAAGCCCTCTTGATCATACAAACGACGGACTACGGCCTTTACTTTCATTCCTATTTTGAGCTGCTCAGGATTAATGTCAGTGAAGCGCACCATGACACGAGGACCTTCCTTTAGCTCTACAATTCCACAATAAACATCGCCGGTCATAGTCTGTTCCTCGTCAAATTCACTGGGCGCACCGCCTCCGTTTACAACCGAGTATGTGTAAATTTTACCCTCGCCTGACAAAGGCACTCGTTCAAATTTGTCCTGACCGCACTTGATACAAATCGGCCTCTGGGGATAAGCCAAAGTCCCGCATTGATTGCATTTCCCCGCTATCATTCGCAGCCGCTCATCTATATTTGATGAGTAAGTCGGAAGAGAAATGTAGGATGTCATCCTTTTCCTCCAGTCCTAGCACTAAGCAACCGCTTATGCTTAAGGTAGTCAATGTAGTTCACGACTCTCCCGCATTCGATTAATTCTGAAAATTTCTTACCTTTGCGACGGTTCGCAGAAAGCCCACCTCCTGCCCTGAAGGCAACCGCAGTAGCACCCGCACCCACGCCTACCGCCAAAACCGTTTGATTGGCTCTCATATTATCAAGCGTTGCAACCAAAGCGCACGGGGCCGCCGCCGCCGCCGCATCACCAATCTCCGTCCAAATCTTATCGACAATTGCCTCAGAGTTTCCAAGCAAACGACCAACGCTCCGCCTAAGTCCTGCATCCACACCTAGGGCCATTCTTTTGGGAACATCGCTAATTGCAGTCAGCTTGCCAAGCTCTTCAATACTTATCAAATTGTCTCGTGTTCGAAGTTCGAGATCCGAAACCATTTCCTCGCCTCGACGACGGAAGCGAGAGCCAAAGGTTTCATGCGTCACGCTAAAACATCCCAAGAATTCAGCAACTGGCCCATTAGGACCAATCACGAAAGCTGCACCTGCTGCCCCTAAAGCATGCTCAAAACTCGCATCGGGCGGTGCGATTGGCGCATCTGCCGCAACCGCTAAAGCGAATCTACCCTTATCAGACTGACAATACTCGATAGCGGAGGTTATTGCCTGCATACCCGCCTGCGGTGAGCCGCTAATCTCCGTCACCCGGATATTTTTATAATCAAAAAGTGCCGTAGCTATGGTGGCTGCAGAGGGCTTTTCATCAAATGGCGGAGCGGTAACCCCAAAAAAAAGCGCATCAATTGCAGGTTGATTTTTTCCGAGTCGCCCGAGAGCAGATCGGGCAGCATCAATTCCCAGCGTCACAGCGTCTTCATCATAAGCACAGAAAGCCTTCTGAACCATGCCACGGGCCCCACAAGCGCCCCAAGCCTCCTTGTATGCCGTCGCAGGAAGCCTCAAGGCGGGTAAGGAAGCCCCATATGAAATAATTCCCACCATATTTATTCTACCGCCTTAAAAATATGCACTGCGACCGCAGCACCGGAGCCACCAACATTATGGGTTAGTCCGTAACGGGCTCCTGACAATTGCCTTTCTTGAGTATCAGCCCGCCCTCGTAATTGGTTCACAACCTCATATACTTGGCCAGTCCCTGTAGATCCTATCGGATGGCCTTTAGCAATCAAACCACCAGAATTGTTAACAGGCCTTGCACCATCACGAAGCGTTGCACCGCTCTCGATATAAGGTCCCGACTTACCCCTAGGGCAGAAACCTAGATCCTCGTAAGCTAAAAGCTCCGCGATAGCGAAACAATCATGAACTTCGGCAAAATCAATATCATCGGAAGTAATTCCTGCCATCGCGTAAGCCTCTTTACCTGCTTCAAATGCTCCCTTCAACATTGTCATTGATGGCCGATCATGAATTGCGACATAATCACTGCCGGCACCAGAACCGATTACCAAAACTGGTTGATCTGTAAAATCTTTTGCCATGTCCGCGCGGCAAAGAATCGCCATGGAGGCTCCATCGGTAATTCCACAAGAATCAGCAAATGTGAGTGGACTGGCCAAATTTGGGGTGGCCATCCCCTGTTCCAGGGTCAAAGGTGCCCTGAACTGGGCTTTTGGATTGGCCACAGCATTATTTCTGTTTTTCACTGCCGCCATAGTTATATGTTCTTTTTTTGTGCCAAAATCATGCATATGTCGACGCGCCATCATGGCATATATTCCAGCAAAATTAGTTCCAGCCAGCCGTTCCCACTCCACATCACCTGAAATTCCAAGCCAGAGCCGATTTCTCTCTCTCGGCAAATCCGACATTTTTTCGATCCCCGCCGCCACCGCTACTTTTGCTCTGCCCGAGGCTATCGCAGATACTGCATCTCGCACTGCGAAACCAGAGGATGCGCAAGCATTCTCAATATGTCGAGCACCTGCACCAACCATGCCGCATGCTTCCATCATCAGTGGCGCAAAGTTACCAAGTTGCGCGCCACCTGTAGAGAGTGTTCCGACAAATGCCTCGTCAACATCTTTCGGATCTAGCCCCTTATCAACATCGGTTAAGGCCGCTATAGCCGCCTCATGAAAAAGTTCTTTTAAATTTTTCTCTGGGAACATCCCGTACCGAGTTTGCCCCACTCCAATAACAGCAACATCCACCATTCTATTTTTTTCCTCTTTGGAAATCTGGTCTTCGTTTCTGAAGAAAAGCCGCTCGTCCTTCCACCAACTCAGGGCCAACAAAAGCTATAGATTGTGACAATGTTTCTAATTCTAGCGCCGCATCCAGACACTGGGGTTCCATGGCCAGGTGCCGTTTAGTTAAGGCAAAAGCATGCGGCGGTGCAGAAGCCATTTCACTGGCGATTTCTACCGCGTGCCTCTCAGCTGTACCCGCCTCAACAACTTCATCCGCCAACCCATTATTCACGGCATCAACACCCGTCCATGTTGTCCCTCTCAACAGAATTTGGCGAGCACGAGCCCACCCCACTCTTCGGGGAAGAGTAAACAAAATCCCGTAATCTGGGGTAAGGCCGACTTTAAAAAAAGGGAAACCAATTTTGGCATTATCGGCAATTACAATCGTGTCTGTTAAAAGACATATCCCTGCGCCAGCTCCCATGGCGAAACCCTCAACAGCTGAAACAATAGGTTTTTCGGCCTCAGCAATTGTCCTGACTAGCTTGTGATTTCCCTGCATGCGTCTCCGACCGGTCTCCGCATTTATGCCGAACATCGAGTCAATATCACCGCCGGAACAAAAGTGCCCCCCCTCGCTTCCCAACACGATTGCTAAAACCTTTTCGTCGAAAAGACAGGAAGAAATCGCTTCTAAAAATTCATCCCTGACATCTGGACCGATTGCATTTCGTTTTTCTGGGAGATTTATTGCTAACCTGATAATGCCCTTTTGAACAAATTCTGAAATTATGTGGGCCATCGCTCACCGCACATCTTGAGTCTCCAGCGCTACCTTTATTGCGGACATCAAATCTTCGATTTTAACACCAGCGAATTCAACCTCATCATCAGCAAGAAATTGCTGGATTTTAGCGCGTATTACCTCAAACTCCGCTTCGACCCCGATGAGCTGCTCCTCTAACCAAGAGACTGACTCGAGAGGCCTTGGATGCCAATCCCCATTGATAATCGCTTTAATTATTTTATTTTCGCGCAAAGCAAGAGTGGCCCGGATCAAACCGCCAACAGCTTTCGATCGACCATAGCCCACTGTATCACCGTTCCTCAGAATGGGCTGAAGGAGGGTGCGTTCTGATTTCGCGAACAGCCACTCCTCCGACTCATACAATGCACGAAACTGTCCAGCATACCCTTGTTCGAGCTTCGTCGTCCGTCCCAGGGTCAGTCCTTCTCCAAACGAGGACATCACAACGTCTCGGGTCATCGATTCTAACTCTCGAACATCAAAACTCCGGCCTGCCTCTTTTTCTAAATACGTGAATCTTGAGCTCAAATCTTTTAATTCTTTATCAGCGACCTTCTCGGGCGGCATAGGAAGCAACTTACCTGCTAACGAAGTGTCTATCGGTGTGATATTAACAACTATCCGAAAAGTCATCACGCCGTTTTCTATTTTTAAAGAGGTCGGAATAAGCTTCCTACCCTCTACTTCAATGTCATTCAGGGGCCTGTAAGACGCTGGAAATCCGTAGCGCTTGCTCAGAGTTTCAGCCATTGCACCGAGTATCTGCGGGAAAGCTTCAGCGCTTGTTTGGGGAACCTTTGAGTGAGTTGTCGGTAAAAAATAAACCAGAAAAGCTGACCCTGCACCGGCGTAGACCGCGCCTCCTCCACTTGGCCGACGGCGGAAATAAACGCCCTCAGAAGCGCATAGGTTTAAATCCAGTGTTTGCTCAGGATCTTCGTTAATTCCAATGGTCACGGAATCCGAGTCAAATATATTCAAAAAAACGGTCGGCGGTGAACTACCCTCTACTACGGCACGCTCAATCGCAGGCGAAATTGATACAGAAAAATCTGCGTAAGAATTGGTATCCACCAGAAGACGCCAAGGATCAGCCATAAGACTTTTTTCTCTGGTCTATTAGGATCGGTCCTTCTTCCCACTCCTCGGAGATGTCTAGGATATCTGGTGTAACTAATGTCTGTGTCTTAAATCTGTTATGTATTTGTTCCAAACTAGCTTGATTGGAGGTGCCATGTATCAGTAATTTTATACTATCTAATCCACTTTCACGGGTTGAGATGATCAACCGATAATTATTTTTGATACCATCAATGCCCGCCAAACAAGATTTGACTTCAGAGGGAAATATTTTCACACCCTTCACTTTTACCATCTCATCGGTTCGACCAAATACAACGCGGGGCAGACATTGGGTTCGACCGAAAATTGAAGGTGTCTCAATTTTGACCGTGAGATCCCCAGTTCGATAACGAAGAAGTGGCTGGGACTCTTTGCGGATATGCGTGAGAACCAACTCGCCCCTCTCACCATCGGCAACGGGACGGAGACTTTCTGGATCTATCACCTCTGGGAATACAAGTTCATCGAATATGTGAACACCGATACCCCCCGGGAATGTTCGCGCCACAGGGATAAATTCTGACAACGAAAAACTGTCAACTAACATGGTCCCGGGCATAGCATCGGCAACAGATGCATAAAGTTTTGGGTTACCGGTAAAGATTTCGCCACCCGCAAAGAAGACTTTTGGAGCTGGCAACCCTTCCTCAATCAGCCTAAGCACAAAACTGGGATTGCCAGCCAGGATGTTAACATTGTTGGCCTTGCAAAGTTCCACAGCTCTCGATGTCTCTCCCGGACCTAGGGGAATGCAGGAAACCCCGTGAGCTTCCATCTGACTTTGATAAAATAATCCAGCAACAAATAGATGATAGCCAAAAAAAACAGCGCAAACATCGCCAGGTTCCACACCGCAGGCGTCAAGATGGGAGCGAGCCGCAGTAACCAACCGGTCCAGATCACGCTTGGACTGTAAAATAGGCACGAGTCCATCTCCCATGGGGCTCAGATTTATCCGCACCGGATTTGTGCCACCAAAGGCTCCGTAACCAGGTTTTTGCATTTCTGCCACCAGTTCGTCTCGGGTCATCAACGGAACAGAAGAAGAAAAATGATCCGGACCAGAGACCTCTCGAGGAACCCGGTCTCGATAAAATTCATGCGCCGCCAACCTGTCGAGCGCCTCGTTAATAGAATCCAATGGAAACGTCATGCTTCCGTTTTAATTGGATGAGCCAATAGCAGCAAGTATGTCACTAAAAATCTGAAACTTCATAGTTGGATATTTTCTGGTAGATAGTTGGATCTCTGGACACGCAAACCCTCCTTATCTTCGGTCTAAATCTGATCACTCCATCACCTCACAGCTCACAGAAAGTAGTATAAATTTTCTAGTTTCTATCGGCTCGAACGGCTGTTTCTCGAAGTCGGTCCTCATTCAAAGGCAACTTGTTACCTAACCAGAACCCAAATATAAGGTGATCATTCCAGGCATTTTCGGTCTGCGGATGAACCAAAACATCTAAACCGTCTCGGTTGACCGATAACCACTGAACGATTTTATCAAATTGATGGGTTTCAAACGCGACCTGATACATTGCAATAAGGTGCGGGCCAACAGCGTCATCATGCCAACGTCCCACCCTAACATTTGGAAATTCATTTTCAATTTTCTGCCGAAGAATTGCGGCTAATGCCTTTGTCTCGCCTGGATCATAGTAGATGTGCGCATGCCAACCTTCTATTGCATCCACTGGCCGATTGGGAAAATTCATTTGTCTGATCCAAAAAGTTAAATGGATATGAACTATAGCTTAGTAGACAAGTGATAATATATATCCGTCAAGTTTTGTGTGGCTTGCAGAAAGACCAAACGTGAGCCAAATTCTTAAAAGGTAAAAGTTCTTAAATTTTTCAGGAGTTACTGATGAGCTATGTTATCCCTTCATGGGAACTAACCAGTCTACCGGTAGTGGACAGCGAAGACCGGTTCCCGGTTCGGCGTATCTATTGCATTGGTAGAAACTATGCGGAACACGCCAGAGAAATGGGTATGGACGAGCGAGACCCGCCTTTCTTCTTTATGAAACCCACCGATGCAATAGTCCAGAATGGGGCAAAAATTCCCTATCCACCCCAAACAAAAAATTACCATTACGAAGGCGAACTGGTAGTCGCAATTGGCGGATCTGCAAGTAACATCAGCGTCGCGGATGCCAATAACTGCATTTACGGGTATGGGGTTGGTCTCGATATGACTCGTCGAGACGTTCAGATCGCGGCCAGGGAAATGGGGCGCCCATGGGATATGGGAAAGGGTTTTGACAACTCTGCGCCTTGCTCTGAAATTTTACCAGTAACCAAGATAGGTCATCCTAGCAAGGCCGTATTCACCTAGCGGTAAATGGGGAGACCAAACAAGATGCTGATATTAAAGATATGATCTGGAATGTTCCAGAGAGTATTTCATATTTGTCCGGCTTGGTAACGCTCGAAGCAGGTGATCTGATCATGACGGGAACGCCAGCAGGCGTTGGCCCTGTCATTAGCGGTGATACCATGGTTGTGTCTGTTGAAGGGGTCACAGAACTAACCTGCACAATAGCGTAAGAATTCACACATCACAGTGTGAAAACGCGTTTGAGAGCAACAAGGTTCGAGACTTTAAAGTTGAGATAGAAGAGTGTCTTAGCTGTTTAAGCAGCGGAGACACTCTAATATATTTTGCAAGATAGAATTTCCAAAATTTATTCCCCTTTTCACAAGGACGCACCGGGCGTAGGGTTTTCGGGCAATATCAATGGGAGGTCGTTATGGCTGAAGTTGCAATAGAACAAACTACAGTAACACGAAAAAAAGCACAGCGTGGGGGTAGGCTTCGTCCCCCTGCTCCTTTTAAACATGAAAACCCCAATATAGATAAAGGGAAGGTCTTCGTAACTCTGGGTCAAACAGATCTTATCAGGGGTGTTGTTCAGTGTGTTAAATCGGGCGAGGGAGATAACAATCTTCATTCCCATACCGGGATGGATAGTTTCTGGATGGTGTTGAAAGGAGAAGTGACATTTTATGGACCTGAGAAAGATCAGGTGATGGGCGTGTATGGCCCTCATGAAGGACTTATAATGCCAAGAAATAATGCCTATTGGTTCGCGAGCACAGGCGAGCAAGATCTCGAACTACTCCAGGTAACGGGACTTGCGAATGATGTGAAAAATGAAAGGGTGAATTTAGAGCCCGAGCGTGATGGTGTAGGCCCAGGAAAAACAATTCATGTGGATGGTCGCGTAAAATAAGAATGCAAAAAGAGAGGCCGCCATCTGACGGCCTCTCTTTTGCCAATGTCTTAGGATTATATCAGTGCGTAACGTTACCGCGACGTTCCCTGTATAAACCTAACTTCTCTTGTGTACCTTTATCAGAAAAACTAAAAAGTATGGCATCATCGGAATCCGCCTCGTGATGATGGGGTAGCCACCCGGGTACAACAAAATGATCCCTAGGGCCCCATTCAAATATTGAGTCGCCGATGATAGTCTTGCCAGTACCCTCAACGACAGAATATATCCAGGTGCCGGTGCTCTGGTAATCTTGCGTGGAAAATCCTCCCGGCAGAAGCTGTAAATAACAATCTATTGTAGCCATCACTGGTTCGCCGGTATTGGGGTTAATATACTGAAGCTTGATACCATGACAGGGGTCAAGCTCATTGGATTTTTTCAGGTTGATCAAAGCTTTCTTAGAAACATCATAAGGATAATGAAACACAGGCGAGTGAAGGCCCTCGGCTTGATAATTCATGGGCCTCATATTCGCTCCAAACCGAGCAATATTATCGTAATCGGGCCGTCCCTCCGGATGGAGTTCTCCACCATTGTAGAGGTCGGTAAACATCGTGCCTAAGGCGCGTATCAGCGGGATATCGAGCCCATCCAGCCATACAACAGGATCGGAACCGACATTGCCGTGATCATGCCATACCATCGATGGTGTGAGTATTAAGTCTCCGACACTCATAGGTGCCTTCTCTCCATTTATAGCTGTATAGGCACCATCTCCCTCTATGATGAACCTCAACGCGGAAGGCGAGTGACGATGGGTGCCAGCCACCTCTCCCGGCATGATTAGCTGCAAGCCCGCAAATAACGAGTCAGCCGCAGCTGTTTCACCTTTCAAACTGGGATTCTCTAGGATTAGAACACGGCGTTCTGCTTCCTCCGCGGTGATCAGGTCTGCTGTTTCCATGAGACTGGGACGAATTGCTGAATAGCGCCAGAGATAGGGGGCCGCCCGCATCTTTGGCTCCTTTGACATGAAAGTGAATAACCTCTCCCATAGTGGTGCAACAGCTAGGGGATCGATTTTTTCATAAAACTCTGCTCTCTCAGGCGTGACTTCAGGACGAGAATGCAACCCTCTTTCAGACATGGAAGTGTCTCCTTTAGAATTTCTGCAGATAATGCAACAATCGGCAGAACTGAGCAATCTGAATATCCCCAAATAAAACCGCTAAAATTGAGTGAAAAAAGGTCCATGCAATGAACAAGTTTATTCCAGCAAACGCCGCTAAGACTCCGACGCCAGGGGAAATTCCGACTGAAACGGCCCCAATCCGAGAAGATCTGCCCGGAACAATTACAAAAATGCCATCGCCAGCGTTCATTGGCCATGTTCACATATTTACCGATCAGAACTATGAAAGAATGATCGATTTTTATTGCGCGTTCTTTGATGCTGAAGTAATCGCGACGCAAAGGGAGTACCCAATGACCTTTATTGCGTACGACGAATATGATCACCGAATTACAATCGTAAAGAAGGAAGGTTGGGGACCCAAAAGGGACAAATTTTTAGGATACTCGCATCTGGCTTTTGGCTATCGAAGCCTTGGGGAGATTTTATTCATATACAAAAGGATGAAGGAATGGGGTTCAAAACCGCACTGGGTTGTCAACCACGGCAATGCCACCTCGATCTACTATCGAGACCCAGACGGAAATGAGATCGAGACTATGGTAGACAATTTCGCCCCAATAGACACCAAAGCTTACAAAAAACACCATCAGTTTACCGACGAATTTGGCCTGATGGCCGAAGGAAATTTTGATCCGGATAAGATGCTTGCACTCTATGAAGAAGGGATCCCAGATAAAATTTTGCTGGACCGCCGCGAGGTTAAACGCTTAAAGGCATCTGGAAAGCTTTAACTATTGGTCTCTTACCAAGGAAACACTCAAAACTGACTTACAACCTTTTCTCCAAATAATTGGACAGACTTTTTCGCCGCCGCATGAGGTAACGTAGTGAAATTAATTTGCAATGACGCGTCATCAAATCCACCGCATTGACGATCATATTCATGGGCAATTTCAACAATATCTTTAGGCGTTCCAACCCAGGCCGAACATTTTTCCATCTGACTATCTAGATCTTCCTTTTTCAGGGCCTCTATGAGCTTGCCATAACCCTTATAATCATCGGATGTCTCTCCTCCTATCCAACTGCTCGCAGAGTCAACGAGCATGTCAAAATATTTTTTGATCGGGGCACGGGCAAGATCTTTCGCTTCTTCCCTATTCTCATGACACAACATATGAAATGCCAGCATGCACCGTGGCTCGTGCTTGTGACCTGCAGATTTCCAGGCTTCCCTGTAGATACCAAGCAATTCCGCCATCTGACCGCCCGCGATGGGTATCCCCATTATCCAGTTACCGGCCCGACCTGCTTTTTCAAAAGAGTCTGGCGTAGCAAACGCGGCTGTCCAAAACTGAGGCCGAGGCTTTTGAACGGGACGAGGCAGAGAGGTGACGTTTTCAAAATCATGAAAGCGGCCAAGGTGGCTAACGTTCTCATTTTCCAGAAGCAGAATGAGTTGTTCTACCCCCTCATCAAAGCGCGCAACACTCTCATTGAGCTCTACTTTGAAGTGGCGAAACTCCTCTGGTACGAAGGCTCTTGCGATACCCACTTCTAACCTGCCGTCGGAGAGGCCGTCCAACATGGCGATTTCTCCGGCTAACTTCAATGGGTTGTTGAAGACTGGGAGCACAGCCCCGGTAACGATCCGCGCCTTCTTGGAAATCTGAGCTGCAGCGCTCAAAAACACTATTGGGTTTGGGCTGTACCCACCATATGGATGGAAATAATGTTCAACTGTTCGGATGTGCGAATAACCGTATCGATCTGCAAGGCCTACCAACTCAAGACATTCGCCAAAATACTGACTGGCCGACTTTTCTTCCGGCTCAACGCACGGAAAAAATTGCATGCCGAATTCCATTTCATCCTCCTTAACTAGACCTAACTCAGTCTGGGTTTATTGCCCAGATTAACCTAGTTTCTTGCATGACGGAAACAACGCCAAAAAATATACCTCAGACAAATTGTCACAATAAATTGTCCTGTCTATCCATGAATACGGATTTCTGACCCAACTGCCGCTCCATCTTCATATTGATATCGGGGTATTGGACAGTTTCTGAGGCGGAACGCGAGCCTACCTCAATATAACTCGCTGGTTCTGAAGACCTATTAATCAGATGATGGCCGTTATCAATTTTAGAGGGAAATCCAACAATTTGTCCCTTAGACAAAGTCTCTTCACCATCATCGCTAAGCAAGACGACTTCTCCCGAAATAACTAAAATGAACTCATCCTCGTTCTCATGCCAGTGCCTTTGCGATGACCAAGTCCCGGGAGGAAGCTCGACTAAGTTGACACCAAACTGGCTGATACCCACGGCGTCGCCGAGCGCTTTCTTAACCCTTGAACGGCAGGGTTCAGCAAAGGAAGAAGGATAAGGGGACCCATGGCGAACTGAGACAGACGCTGTATCGCTTACTAAAAAAGCTTTTTTCTCTTGCATATTGGCTCCTTTTAATATGGTAAAAGACTTACTCCTGCTGCCAGCCCCGCACGGGAAAAAATCCGCATGACGGAATCACGCCCATTCAATTTGGTCTTTTTTTGACTTTTGATCTAAGCGCTGCGAGTCTAAAATATCAATTTATCCAAATTAAAATCTTATCATTGGAGTCTCGCAGAAGAGCTGAGATTGAATTCTTCATCGATTAGCCTTTGTAATCGATAAACTTTGAAGGGGTCTACCTAAGAGGCCGCGACAATATCCCTCAAAAGCTCTCCTAGCCTGTTACCGTCGGCATCCTTTGTTGCCACTACTCGAGCATTGGCAAGCGCATCACACCCTTTAACCGCGCTCATCTTTCCCTCAAATACCGGCTCAATAATTGCGGTACGCAGGTCCCCAATTTTCCCCCCAGTACGTTTTGCTGTGCTCCCATATCCCTTTTCCAACGCCCCGCAGGCCGCAACCTCCCAAGCAAAATCCGTTGAAATTGGACAAGCGTTCTTTACGTCCGACAGATATTGCAAAATATTTTCTTGCCTTCGAGAGTAACCATAACTTTTAGGGCGCAGCCAGCGCATCCCAGCAAGAATCCGAAGCACCATAAAACCCAGAATAGTGGTGCTACGAAAACGGATCCCTAATTTTGTTTTATCAACAAGGTTCCACTTGCGTGCAAGAAACAATAAATGTCGTCCGATACATCTAGGTAAAATATCCCCTAACTCTTCAAGCCCCGGCTTAAAATAGTCGTACACTTCCACGGGCTCACCTGATCCTGCCCGCACCTCTTTTCGTATTCTGACCATCCTAGCCGGGTCGATCTTCAACTGAGCAACTCGAATAATATCCTCATAGGACATCCGAACCGCCAGATGCCGCGCTGTTTCTAGTGTAATTGAACCGTTACCGCCACATGCTTGCTCAGACCTAAAAAGATCCACCAGCCGATCTATGTAGAGTGTTGCATAAGTTTTACTTTGATAGGCGGAGAGCCTGTGGAAACCCTCCATCGCGACTGATTGTACCGACTGAGGCAGGGACAGGCAGCCAAGATTTTTAGATACTTTTTCTATGCGACGAGCATAACGTTTTTCATTCTTAGGATTCTCAGAAAATACTTCTGAAAGATTCCTAAACTTATGGGAAAAACCTAATTCAAAACCTTTTAAATTTCTCTCGGTAGAAATCCCACTCTCTTGAATTGCAGCCTCGAAAGAAGAGCGCGAGATAAAATCAACCTCGCCAGCTAATACACCTAGGAGAACAGCATTCAGACTCACCCCTGATTTTTCGGCAAGACCATTTAGGTCGTCCACTATTACTTTTGCTGCGCGCTGATTAACGGCATTTATGACGAGCGTGTCATCCATCCTGCCATCGGCAGGATCAGACTTTTCATTTATGGCAAACACCCTATGGGCAGAGGCTATGAGAATAGTTCTGTCAGGCGTAATAAAGCCATTTGCAATTGCGCGACCAACCTCGGCGAACTCGCTGGAGATCATTATATCGATATCACCTATACCTGGATAAATCCCCAAGATTGGCCGCTTACCTTGTAATTGATTTTGTGGCACCGGGTAAATTTCCAGGTAATAAACGGTTGCGCCGGTTCTTTGCGCCACACCGGGAATGGAGGTGGCTTGCACCTCTAATTCTGAGTGCCGCGCCGCTGCAACGATCCAATTGGCTAGGACCCCGCCACCTTCACCGCCAATCGCTGAGATCATGAGAGTTATAGGGCGATCCGGAAATTTCTCAGGCATCCCGAGCCTCGGTCAGGGACTGGCGGGGCGCCATGATCGCTATTACCGACTTACGTATTTTGAATAAAACAATATCTAAAAGCGTCGGATTTTGAACTATCTTGGCTTCATAAAAGGAAGGGCACAGAACCGCCGCATGACTTACCTCTCCGCATACGCCGCATCCGACGCAATCGTTATTTACGTGGGCCACAGGATGATCCCGAAGAGGGTCGGGTGTTGGCTTAATGGTAAGAGATGGGCATCCAGATAGCCTTATACAAGCATGGTCTCCAGTGCAAATATCGTCATCGATACCGAATCGTGACTTCACCACCCTTTTACCTTGGGCAAGCTTTGAAGCAATTAAAGGCCGAATTCTTCGCTGTCTAGCCAGCTGGCATTCTCCATCAGCAACGATGACCTTCAGCCCTCCTTTGCTGGTTGTCATTGCTTCTCGAAGAGCGGAAATCATTTTATCAATTGAGTAAGTACGGACAGTTCTGAGCCATTTGATACCCAGACCCCGAAGAACTGTTTGAATAGATATCCTGCGCTGATTTCCAAGTCGGTGATGGTTACTGGACGGTAAGAGTTGCCAGCCAGTAGCAGAGGTGTAACCATTATTTACGACTAACAACACCTCATCACTCTGGTTTGCCTGAGCCGCTACAACTCCACTGGTCAAACCGTTGTGCCAAAACCCGCCATCGCCCATTATACTTACAACCCGACGATCAAAATTAGGCGCGACCCCGGCGGCACTCGCCAATCCAAGACCATAACCCATCACAGTTTGCCCGACGTTGAATGGCGGCAAGGCGGCAAAAGTATGACAACCTATATCCGCACTCACATGAGTGGGGCCCAACTCTTCTTTCAATATGTTGAGTGCGCTGAAAATTGGTCGCTCCGGACAACCTGTACAGAAGCTGGGTGTCCGCACTGGCAAATTTGGTAAAAGATCTCTTGCCTCTTCATCCCGAGATTCCAAAAGAGCTCTAACTTGATCAACCGCTGGCCCCATTTGCAGAGTAGAGGTTCCTATTTTTTCGAAAAAGTCCGCAAGAGCTTTTAAGATTACCGCAGAGGTATATTCTCCGGCCATTGGTAATACATCCTTACCGTGGAGAGCGGCACTGATTTCAGCTCTCCGCAAGATCGCCCCAACTGATTGTTCGAGATAATCCGGCTGACCTTCTTCAATCATTAAAACTGCTTCTTTGTCCCTACAAAACTCGGTGATCTCGTCGGGCACAAGGGGGTATGTCACATTGAGGACATAAATCGGCAGTCGACTATTACCGAAAATATCAGCTAGACCAAATTGATAAAGTGATCGCAACAGCGTGTTATATATGCCACCTTGAACAACAATACCGATTTCCGTGACATCTCCCTCAAAAAATTCATTTAATTTGTTATCTTTTATAAAAGAAATCGCGGCAGGTAGCCGCTGATCCACTTTGAGCTTTTCCTGCTCATATGTGGCTGGCGGCAGACATACTTTTGAAAAATCAAATGTTGGCGATGTGAGCGGCGCCTTATGAGATATTTTAGGTGCTTGGTTATCTTTCGTATTAAAGTGCCCAAAAATATGACAGGCTCGGATGCGTAACTCCATCATAACAGGCATATTTGAGGCCTCTGAAAGCGAGAAACCCTTTTCAACAAGCTGAACGATGGTTGGCTGGTCAGGCCGAGGATCTAATAAACAAACTGCTGACTTCATCGCAAATGCATGAGTCCGCTCCTGAATAATACTTGCACCCTCCCCGTAATCTTCACCCAAAATAATGAGTGCCCCCCCAACAACACCAGCGGATGAGAGGTTAGACAGTGCATCGGAGGCAACATTTGTTCCAACGATCGATTTCCAGGTCACTGCCCCACGCATCGGATAATGAACAGATGCGGCTAGCATGGCGGCAGCGGCGGCCTCATTCGCACAAACTTCAAAGTGAACACCTAGCTCATCCAACATGGGCTTTGCGTCTGATAGAACATCCATCAAATGCGAAACCGGCGCTCCCTGGTAGCCGCCCACGTATGAGACGCCAGATTGCAGTAGCGCCTTCGTGACAGCCAGGATCCCCTCACCATGAAAGCGACCCCCCTCACCAAGCCTGAGTTGCTCCACCTCTTTTTTAAAGGAACGTTCCATCACTTCTCATCAGCTTTACGTGAATCTTAAAATATCAACCAAAGACTAGCACCCTTTGAGCCCCTCGCAATGTTTGGCCAGATCGGGATTCATTCGACCAGCCTTACATTCCTGGTTTGTATTGATTATAGAAATTTCATACATCTCCGTAGCAGCACAAAGACATATCCCATCTATTGCTGGCGGCATCTTTATTTTAAGGGACCGCCGGGTTTTAAAAAGATAACCTCAGTCCGTCTGGGCAAATTGCGCCTAGAAAGAATAATATCACTACTTTCAAGAGAGCTAATTTTCCAAAACGGGGCTACTGTTGCCATGAAGGACTCGGGTGCCCCTAAAAATCGAAAATGCATCGGCACTACCAATTTAGGCTCAATTTGCTTGATTACAGCCAAGGCATTTGGATGACTTAGGGTGCTAGACCCATCTATTGGAACAAACAAAATATCAATCCGACCGACCCCTAAAAGCTGGTCACGGGACAACAAATGGTCCAAGTGACCAAGATGTGCGATACAAAAACTACCCACTTGAAAGACAAAAATAGAGTTCCGATTCCCCTTTGGATCTCCGTATACCCCCAGGTTGGTAGGCACATTCCACACTGCCATATCACGAAGTTTTACCCTGTGTTGAACCGGCCCCGCCCCAATCTTTCTGCTCCAACCACGTAAAACATGAACTATCTGAGGTTCTGGAAAATCAGTGTAATGCGTTTCATGAGAGTTATTCATTGTAACAATCTCTGGAACAAAGCCGGGGCTATGGACACCGTTATAATCAGTTACAGCGCTTACTCCTTTGGGAGAGACAATTAAAAAACTACTATGCCCCACATAATGTATTAGGACTGATCCCTCGGCTGGGAGCTTCTTAGCGGATACGAAGTTGAAGCCTTTAGGCTTTTCAGAAATTCCTAGCATACAGGCAGCAAAAGCTGCCTGAGACACAAAAAAGAACCAAGAAAGAAACACGGAAAATTTAAATATAATCGACATAATCCGCTCCGTTTACATTTTTAGAAGCTCTAGAACAAATGCGTAACTCTTAAGCCTTATAGCTTGGTCTCGTGATACTCCATGAATGATGATTACCCAATCAGAAATTTACTTATTAAAAAAACCTGGAGCAGGACAGGTAGACGCTTCAACTCGCTGGTCCATAATGTATCTATAAAAAATTGATACAGGGAGACGTTCAATGACACGCATGAGTGGCGGTGCCGCCATAGTTAAATCTCTCCGTGGCTACGGCATTGATACAATGTTTGGTATCCCTGGCGTTCAACTAGACCATTTTTTTAACGCACTTCACGATGAGAGTAATGCCATACGTTTCATCCATAATCGGCATGAACAGGGTGGTGCCTATATGGCTTTCGGTTATGCAGTCTCCACAGGGAAACCAAGCGCGTACGCCGTAGTGCCAGGACCAGGCTTTTTGAATGCTTCCGCAGCTCTAAACACTGCATATGCCTGCAACGCGCCAGTTTTATGTGTATCAGGTCAAGTCCCAAGTGATCGGATCGGCCGAAAATTAGGTGCACATCACGAAATTGATGATCAGCTTGGCGTCATGCGAAAGCTCACCAAATGGGCCGACCGCATAGAGCATCCCTCCGAGGCACCCCGTATAATTGAACAGGCCTTTGGGGCAATGTTGTCGGGCCGAAGACGGCCAGTAGCCATTGAATGTGCCCCGGACATTCTTAAAGAGGTATCCGAAGTAAATCTCCGAGGACCAATCGCCCCACCGAGTCCACCTAAACCTGACCCTGACATGATCGAACAGGCCGCAAAAATTTTAGGCGCGGCAAAAGCACCAATGATTTTAGTAGGCAGAGGTGTTTTTGATGCCTGCGAGGAGCTTCAAGCAGTGGCGGAAATGCTCGAAGCTCCTGTGAGCATGTCCCGAAATGGTAAGGGGGCAATCCATCCTGACCACCATCTTGCAGTTCCCGAAGCAGTGGGCCATCGATTATATGCCGACTGCGACGCCGTTCTTGCCGTCGGAACCAGGATGTACGAGCAATATTATGGTTGGGGCGTGGAACCTGGTTTTAATTTAATAAGAATGGACATCGACGCCAGTGAGATAAATCGTAGTGGCAAACCAATGGTCGGCATTGTGGCCGATGCTCGTGAGGGTTTGGCGGCCTTAGCAAACGCCATCGCCAAACATAATATGAAGCGAAACTCCCGAAAAGACGAACTCGCGGTTGCCAAGGGGGAACTTCAAACAGAGTTTGAGAAACTGTCTCCTCAATGGGGATTTATCTCTGTTCTCAGATCTGAGCTTCCGGAGGACGGTTTTGTTGTCGGTGAGTCAACCCAGATGGCTTATATGGCCCGAATAGGGATGCCATTTTTTAAGCCGCGAACTTATGTTTCTCCCGGTTTTTCCGGGACACTCGGATATGGTTTTCCGACTTCATTGGGTGTCAAAATAGGGAACCCGGAAAATCACGTGGTCTCCATCACCGGGGACGGGGGTTTTCTTTTTGGGAGCAATGAACTGGCTACAGCGGTCCAGCATAATATAGCCACCGTTACTTTGGTCTTTAATGATGGGGCCTACGGCAATGTCAAACGGAGCCAAATCCATTCATATGGCGGCAGGGTCATCGGAACTGAACTTCATAACCCTGACTTCGTAAAATATGCGGAAAGTTTCGGGGCGCAGGCTTTCAGAATTAATGCACCAGAAGAGTTGGCGGAAGCACTCAAGAAAGGCTTTGATCATAATGGACCGACACTCATCGAAATTCCGGTAGGTGAATTACCTAGCCCTTGGCATTTAATGCACTTACCCAGAGTGAGAGGCATATGAAGGTCCAACCAATAATACAGGTCTGGAGGGAACGATAATCGAATAACATTAAAAAAACGATCTTATTTTAGATGGGATCAAGATCAAAAGCTCTTAAACCCAGGAAACACTTTCTTGGGAATTTTATTAAAGAACAACAAAAAGGAATAATGATGCCTTTCGATATTATAGATACCACAATAGCAGATATCCACGCTGCCTTCGAAAACGGATCTCTCACATGTAGAAAGCTTGTAGAAAGTTACCTAGCCCGCATCGATCAAATCGATCGGTCAGGGCCAACTTTGAATGCATTTATTTGTACCAACCCCAAAGCTCTAGAAGAAGCAGATAAGCTTGATAAAGTCTACTTAGAAACCGGTCCAGTAGGACCACTTCATGGAATTCCGATAATCTTCAAAGATCAGGGAGATGTAGACGGGATGCCGACCACCCTGGGTTCTGTTTTATTTGAGGGATACGAACCAGGAAGGGATTGCACCGTCGCCGCCAAGTTAAAGGCAGCTGGTGCAATTATTATTGGGAAAGCAACTTTGGGGGAGTTAGGTGCCGGTGATACCCATGGAACACTTTTTGGCTCGACCAAAAACGTTTACGACCCCCTTCGAACTGCAGGTGGATCTTCGGGAGGTACTGGGGCTGCAGTATCTGCGAACCTCTGCACAGCAGGGATTGGACAAGAGGGTTTTGCTAGCATTCGCAGACCTTCGATTTGGAACGGGATTTGCGGCCTCAGGCCAACAGCTGGATTAGTCTCCAGACACGGCGTGTATGCTGGATGGCCAATGGTAAATGGATCACTGGGACCAATGTGTCGAACAGTTGAAGATGCCGCGAAAATAATGGACGTAATTGTAGGCTATGACCCCAAAGATCCCGTGACTGCTCGAGGAATAGGAAACGTACCACGCAGTTATAGCGAGGTTCTCGATAAGAACGCGCTAGCAGGGGCCCGCATCGGAGTAATACGAACTTCTATGGGTTTTAAGGCAAACCCTGACGCGGAAGATTTTGGCCGCGTCACAGAGGTATTCGATAAGGCTGTTGAAGAACTAGTGGGTGCAGGGGCAGAGGTAATTGATCCGATTGAAATTCCCGAACTCCAAGAGTGCTTGGCGACAAGGACCCGAAACGTCAGCGAAGAGGATGAGTCGTTTGAGCGATGGCTAGAAGGCCGCCCCAATGCCCCTTATGGAACTCGAGAAAATGCTATGGCTTCCCCCAAATGGAGTGAACTACGCCCCAACACCAGAGCCCGCTGGGAGTTTTCCTCGACCGCTGAAGATCGAGACCGTTATCACACTGCCCGAGAGCGCCTCACGACAAATTTACTCAACGTCATGGCAGAACATAGATTAGACGCCATTGTTCACAAAGCCGTCGAACATGAACCAACCCTTATCGAAGAGGGAATTCGTCCACCGTATAAAGATCAGGCTGGTGCGCCTCATATTAATACTTTCCTGATTTACGTGGCTTCAGTTGTTGTGCCCGCTGGATACACATCCGCGGGTCTCCCCGTTGGCATCACTTTTCTCGGGCGAGCCTACGATGATCACAACATGTTAAGATTCGCATACGCCTATGAGAGGGCCACTCAGCACAGACGAATTCCAAAATTCGAATAAGTCTCTCATATCAAAATTTAGGATTGCTATTGTAGAGTATTAGCAAGACTCGTTGGCAACTTTGATGAGGCGCGCGTTATCAAATAAAGACAGGCCGCTCAGTCAGGTAATGCGCTCTCATCGAAGGTCGAAACGCCTCCATCGTCTCGCGATTTAAATCAATAGGAGGTTTTTGGCCCTCAGGGATTAGTGGCTGATATTCAACTCCTGCTATTTCATCAGCAAATGTTGCCTTTGCCCTTTCAACCAATTCAGGAACGGTAAGCAGGTCTAATACGGTTGCAGCAAGGACTTTCGCACCCACAAAAGCACCTTTGTGAGCGATGGATGTTGTAAGTGCGGCACCCCCAGTCCAATGATGGAAAGCAACACCGGGAATATTAGACGGAAAACCAATACGTCCCATGGGTACTTTCCATGAGATATCACCACAATCATTCGAGGGTGCTCGTTGTTTGGAAGGTCCATTGAGGGGTCTAACCTCATTTAGTAGTCCCAAAGGTTCAGCCCCAATTTCTTTTTGGATGGTCCTCGCAAAATCATGTTCCTTCTTTGTCCAGTCTGGAGCACCGATCATATCCATATTGGACTTTATTACCTCTGCGAGACCCTGATTGGTTCTAACTGGCCAAACGGCGCTCATGATCTCACAACGAACTTCGGTATTCGTCATCATCGCCGCTCCCTCTGCTATTTTTTGACCCTGCTCAAATACAATTTTAGCGCCTTCAGCATCAGGTGCTCGGAAAGTCCACCAGACCATGGTTTTGGCGGGTATAGTATTAGGTTGATCTCCTCCTTCTTTAATCACTCGATGTGCGCGCCACTCAGGCTTCATATGCTCACGAAATTGAGCCATACCCATATCCATCAAAACGACAGCATCCAGCGCATCGCGTCCATTCCAAGGCGTTACCGAGGCGTGGGACGTTTGACCAAAAAAACGAAAGTAGGCGCTAATAGCAGCGGAATGAGTGAGCCCATACACTGTCCCTAAATCACCCCCTAAATGATCATGAAGTGCGACATCGACATCATCGAACCACCCGTCACGAACATAGTAGGGTCGTGAAATCAGTTGTTCTTCTCCTGGGGCTCCGAAGACCTTGATGGTACCCGGCAAATTATATTCAGACATCGCTCTCGCTGCCGCTATGGCTCCAGCCACTAGGACCGCCGCATTACAATTGTGACCTTCACAATGTCCGGGTGCGAAAGGTGTAATGTGAGTGGGTTCGCAGACACCACTGACCTGCGAATTATTAGGATTGGCATCATATTCTGTGTGTATAGCAATTACTGGGGAGCCAGTCCCATAGGTTGCACAAAACCCCGTGGGAAATCCTGATATCCCGCGCTCAACCCTAAAATTCTCCTCTTCTAAGAGGTCACATAGCAGCCCGGCACTCTCATGCTCCTGCATACCTAGCTCGCCAAAATAAAAAATGGAGTCGGAGACGCAAGCTATAGCTTTTTCGTTTTGATCAATAAAATTAAATGTGAATTGCTTCATAGACGATTTCGTCAACACGGCCTCCTATCATTGACAGACTCGCTTGCTTAACCGGCGCTGCAGGAACCTCCACCCAGAACACAAAATTTGGCACAGTGAGGGTGGTTTAATGAGACTTCTCTCCAAGACTCCTCAACTGTTTCTCCCATTTCAAACTGCTTATCATAGGGAAGTAAAGTACAAGCCACCAGCGAGGGTTTGGATGCTCCTTTGCGTTTAACCAACATTCGCGATGTCGCACACATTAGGCTTCCCGGATCTACACCCAAAATATCCCAACAGGCCGAGGTTATCTCTGGAACATCAATCCCTTGGTCCATTTCGGGAAACAAAGTTAAAGCAACAGGGTCGTGCGCGTCGATTTTAATCCCCTGTTCATCAAACATCTGAGAAAATCCCTCGCGCAATTCATTTTCGTCCTGGTTCCATCGCGTGCGACCTGCAATATCAAATTGAAAATTATTGTCAGATAAGAACTTGATACCCTCAAGCATCGATGCCCACGAACCTATTCCACGCTCAGCCTCATGAGTTGCCTGATCATAGTGGTCAATTGAAACACGGAGTTTCAACCGATCACCGAACCAATGATTCAAGCCAAGCAATTGATCTCTTTTATTCTGCATTGGCTTCATCGCGTTGGTCAGGATCAGAACCTGAAATTTTCTTGAGAGACAGTCCTCAAGCATCGCTGTTATTTCTGGATTTAAAAAAGGTTCCCCGCCAGTAAAACCGATCTCAGTGGTACCAAAGTCTCCTTTTTCAATCTCTTCAAGAACCGCCCTAACTTCTGATGCCTTGAGGTAAACCAACCTATCATTGCGAGGACTGCTTTCAATGTAACAGTTAGCGCAAGTAATATTACAGAGTGTACCGGTATTCACCCAAAGCGTTTTGAGTCTTGAGGGTTGCACGCAAGCTCTCTCTTCACCCGCAACCGTAAAAAGCGGATCAATAAATTTTCTTGGATCGAGGCGTTTTGTGGTTCTCATCAGACTAAATTCACTAGCGCCAAATTAGTTTGGGACCCCAACTTAACCTCCATATCCATGATTTAGTTTTCAATGGGCAAATTCGGATCATTGCCCCAATCAGACCACGACCCATCGTAGCCACGAATTTTTTCAAATCCTAAATGCTTCAACACAATATAAGTATGAGAGGATCTATGGTGAGTTTGGCAGTGAACAATGACTTCTTTATCTTCTGTGATCCCAAGATTTTTAAGGGTATTTTTCAATTCCTCAGAAGGCTTTAGACGCCCCGAATTATTGGGATCCATAGCGAGAACCCAATCCATGTTTACGGCGCCTGGAATATGTCCTCCTCGCGCTGAACGTAAATCAAGGCCTGCGTACTCAGCCTGACTACGACAATCGAGGACAACAACGTCCTCATTATCTAAATTTGCCAAAATATATCGACTGTCAGCAATCCCCTTTGGAGAAAAGGATACTTTATACTCTGAAGAAATTGGGTCACAGGGAGTTTGTTCGACTGGCAGCCCCTCTGCACACCAGGCCGGGAGACCGCCATTTAGCAAAGAAAATTTTGTATGCCCGACAACATCTAGAGTCCATAAGAGACGGCACGCTTTACCTGTCCCTTCTGAATCATAGGCTACAACATGCCGATCTGGGGTGATCCCCATAGCTGAAAAGACATCAGATAATTGAGCCTCGGGCGCGATTAAGCCCATAGCCGGAGGTTTGGGTCCTAAAAGGGTGGAAAACGGAAAGTTGACCGCTCCAGATATATGACCTGCCGAATAGACTTCAGGAACATTTAGATCAAGTAGCAATAAATTGTGTGAGTCGAGTGAAGCATATAAATCGCGGGGCTCAACAATTAAGGGCAACAGGGGTTCAGTCATTGATTTCTCTTTTCCGAGTTTTATTTTCCCGACTTTAAATTAATAGACCTATTCGATTTGCACACCCCAATAAGCAGCTCGACTAATAAAAAATACTGCAGTCAAGCCCCAGTGCAGACGCCGAATGGTGGGCGCAATCAACAAGAAAATTTGCGAGAGACCTTCAGGCTAAGATCCTATGTGGCCAAGGTTTTTCAATTCCTCATCTATTTTCTTTAACCTTTTTGAAGCCCAATACCAAACCCCAAGGCAAAGTATGCCTGCGGCGGCCAATGGGACCCGAAGGCCCAAAAGATCGGCGAGCCCCCCAACAATTAGCGCTCCGATTCCTGCAAACCCGATCCAAATCATCCCGTACAGGGCAAGAACACGACCTCGCATATGATCTTCAGCCACTGTTTGTATCATCGTCTGGATACAAGTTGCGTAAGTTGAGTACTGGAATCCGATACACCACATGCAGCCGACAGCCACGTAAAAATTCGTTGTGGTTGCAAAAACTAGCAAGACCACTAGGGTGGCGAGCAGGGTGTTGGCAGTAATTTTCGCCATTCCCTCCAAGCGACCACGCTGCGCTATCCAGTACCCCGCGCACATGGCACCTATCCCCATGGCGGAAGTTAGCATTGCCAAGCCGTCTACACCTCGATCAAACATTGCACCTGAGGCCACAGGAAGTAACTCAACAAGCGGTCGCGTCAGCAGTGACGCGCAGGCGAGGATCGCCAGGAGCGGCCCTATCAAACCGTGATTATAGATATATCGGTATCCAGCAATAATTTGACCAATAGCACTATCATTTCCAACAGGTTTACTCGCTCGATGTTTGGGGACGTTCAATAACCAGAATGAAATCAAGAACCATAAATAGAGCACTGCGTTTGCAGCAAATATTGTAGTTTCTTGGGTAAATTGCAGAGCGACACCAGCCACAGCCGGTCCTATGAACCTGGCACTATTCCAGGAAAATCCATTGATAGCTATTGCAGCACTTAAGTCCTCCTTCGAGGTAAGAACCCCCATTAGAGTGCTTCTGACCGGCTGGAACATCGCATGGTCAACTCCAGTTAGAAAAGCAAATAAAACCAAAAGCTCGATGGTTAACAAATCGGCAAAACCAAGAATTGCCAAAGCTCCGGTAACGAAAATATTTGCGATGGTAATTATCTTGCCAAGCACTAATCGGTCGAACCGATCAGTGAGATACCCAGAGAAGGGAGACAAGAGAATGATGGGAATTAAATCCGCAAATCCCAGAAGACCGACATAAAACGCGGAGTCAGTCATTTTCCAAGCTAGCCAACCGAGCGCTGTCCTCTGAGCCCATACCCCAATTTGCGATGGAAAATTACCAAGAAAATAGATTAAAAAATTACGATGGGAAAAGGCACGCTTTAACCCACCGGGCCTTCTGGTTTCACTGCCCACGGATAAAACACCCCATAAGAATTTTGAACATTAGCTAATAATAAGGCGCCGCTTTGCCTTTGTCGCCTTACCAACTTTGTTAAACTTTATTGCTCCACTGACGTCTTGATCTGCAGAAAATAACGTAATCCGTAAGCACAGATCGCAATCCCCACTAGGGCAAATACCGCGGTTGGCATCGGCAAACCAAAAATCTCTCCAAATAGGCCAATCGCAGCTGCACCGAAAGCAATTGACCCAACCCAAAGAAGCCCAAAAATTGACATCACTCGACCGCGCAATCCGGGATCCGCTGAGCTTTGAACCATAGTCTGAAATGCCGTTCCGATCAGCATTTGTGATCCCCCAAAAACAATCATGCAGCCAATTGCAATGTTAAAACTTTTAGTCAGGGAGAACAAAACAACCGAAGCACCCATTATTGCTACCGAGGATAGGCCAATTTTCAACAAACCCTCTATCCGACCTCGCCAACCAATCCAAAATCCTGAAAACATCGCCCCGAGCCCGATCATTGAGACTAAGGTCACGTAGCCCTGTTTTCCTTGGCCAAAAACATCATCAGCAAAACCAGGAAGCAATTCCATTACAGGACGAATAAAAATCGCTACAGCGCCAACCATCATGAAAAGTGGTCCAATGGCCGGATGCGCTAGAGAATAACGGACTCCCTCTAGCAGCTCTTCCCCGATGCGTGGCCGGGTAATTTTGGTTGGTGCGTCATCACTGATTTTCACAAAAAAAAGAGCTGTTAGGAAAAATAGATAAGACAGAACCGCAAAGAGGAAAACCCATCCAACTTCTATAACTTGATCGGCCGTTTTAACAGGTGAGGTGGCATCTGACGCAGTAGAAATGTCTTCTGCTCCCACAAGAGCCAGAATTAAGCCAGCCGCAGCAGGACCAATGAACCTTGCAAGGTTAAACACCAGGGAGTTTATAGCAACAGCGGAGGCCAAGGTATCCCTCGGGACCATTACCGATGCTAAAGAGGTTCTGACCGGCTGAAATAAACCATCCGTCACACCCGTAAGGAACCCAAGCAGTAGAATTAGACCAGGCGAAATACTACCCATAAAAGTCAATGTCATTAGAGCCACCCCGACGGACATGGCAAGAAATTTAATAATTCGAGCAAGCAAAATTTTGTCGAAGCGATCAGTAATTAGACCAGCAAAGGGAGAAACTATGACAAACGGGATCAGATCTACAAAGCCAAGCCAGCCCAGCATTGCAGGCGATTTAGTCATTTCCCACATAAGCCAACCTGAAGCGAGCCTTTGCGCCCAAATTCCAATTAAAGAGGGCGCGTTACCAGCAGTGTAAATACCGAAATTTCGATTGGACAGTGCGCGGGAAAGCCCACCACCAATTTTCAATTTTTTGCCAGAAATTCTTATGACCTCCGAAAAAAAACGAGCCCTCAATTAACTGCAAAAAAAATTCACTGTCACAAAAAAGTCATTCTCTTAAATCTGCATGGGCTTTAAGAGATCCTATGCTAACTCCCTAGCAAGAAATTCTAACGTTCTCGCTCTAGCCAAATCCGCTGCCTCTTGATGGTAACGCTCATGCCTAGTCCAATTATCAAATCCATGCCGGGCTCCGTTGTATACGCACCAATTAACCTCTGGTCTCTTTTTCTGAAACATCGACACTTGGTCCGGAGGAACAGCGGTATCCAAATCCCCCACGTGACAGAGCGTCGGACATCTTGCCGGCTCATCAGGATAATCGCACATATTCGACCCATAATAGGGTACAGAGGCATCAAAGTCCCCTCGGCAAGAACCTAGCCAGCTCACCGTACCACCAAAACAATACCCCAAAATTGCAACCTTGCCGGCATCTGTCTTGATAAAATCACGTGCTGTGTGCGCGTCTTCAAGTGTCAGATCAAAGTTGTTAGCCCGAGAGAGCTCCTTCCCGCGCTTGCTTCCATTTTCGTCATAGGGAAGATTCAAAAACTTTTCATGTCTGTCAAAAAAAGCCGGAGCAATACAAATGTAACCCTCTGAGGAAAAGCGATCACATACTCCCCTCAAATAGTTATTGACCCCATACATCTCCATTGCAACCACAATGCCACCCAAAATTGGACCTGTGGGTCGGGATAGATAAGCGCTAAATTCATGCCCATCTGGCGCCTTAAGATAGATGTCCTCATTCATTTTTATATTCCAAGCTCATTTCTTACAATTCGCGTCCCCTCCACCATCGATTTTAATTTTGCAAACGCAATATCGTGGGGCATGTACTTCATGCCACAATCAGGGGCTACCAATAACTTGTTCGATGGAACCACCTTAAGCGCCCTTCGTATACGCTCTGCAATTAATTCAGGACTTTCTATCTCCGTGTCCCCAAGATCTAAAACACCAAGCATAATCCTTTTGGAGGGGAGACGCTGCAGGATGGACAGATCAAGTTTTGGTTGTGCTGCCTCAATAGAAATTATATCCACTGAAGCGTCGTCTAGAGCTTCCAGAAAAGAGTACCCACTGGGTTTATTTTTAACTGAGAAGGCATATCCAAAACAGAGGTGTATCGCGGTGACTCCTGCAATTTCATCCAGTGCTCTATTAACCACCTTGACGGCAAAATCATCGGCCTTATCGGGCCATGCTTCCATCCAAGGTTCATCAAGCTGGACGATATCAGCACCTGCAGAAAATAAATCGCGAATTTCGGCATTTACAGCACTGGCGAAGGCCATCGCGCAAGCTTCCTGATCTCGGTAATATTCATCGACAACCTGTGCAGCCAATGTAAAGGGACCTGGCACAGTCGCTTTTATTGGCTTTTCAGTTATTGATCTCAAGAACGCAACATCTCTCGCCTGGACAGATTTATCTCGGCATATCGGGCCTACCACCCGAGGAACACTTAACGGATTACCCGAGCGACCACGCACCACGCCAGGATTTTCCACGTCCACGCCACCAAGCTCTGTCGCAAATCGATTAGAATAGCTCTCCCGACGAATTTCTCCATCACCTAAAATGTCCAATCCAGCTTGCTCAAAATCATGCACCGCAGCCAAGGTCGCAGCATCCTGTGCTTGCTCTATGTAATCGTCTTCGATTTTCCAAATACTCCTAGCTCTCACTCTTGGGGGAGCAAGAGAATGAAACTTCTCCCTATCTATTAGCCAATCTGGTTGGACATAAGACCCGACTATTGTGTTAGGGATATTTTCAGGGATATCTGGCATTACTCGGAACCCCAGACCTCATCTGCGACACTAAGAGTCAATTCAAGTTTTCTTTTTTGATCATCAAAAGAAACCGGGTTTCCCTTCGCTGCACTTGCAAAACCACATTGTGGACTCAAACATAAATTCTCAATGTTTACGTATTTACTTGCCTCATCAATCCGCCTCATAAGGGTATCCCTATCATCATTTTCTGGCGTCTTAGTGGTTATGAGCCCTAGCACGATGATGCTATCGTCTTTAGCAAATCTCAGTGGCGTGAAATCACCCGCACGCTCGCTATCGTATTCGAGGAAATATCCATCGACATCAAAGTCGTTGAAAAGTGACTCAGCTACAAAATCATAAGATCCTTCCGCTAACCAAGCGCCCGCGGAATTTCCTCGACATAAATGCATTGTTACAGCCACGTGATCCGGACGATCCCGGGTTGCCATCGATACTAATTTCCCCTGAAGCTTAATCTGTTCAGAAGGCTCCAAACCTTTTCTGCGAGAGGCCTCTTGGAATTTAGGATCACAAAGCAGCGCGGCATCAGTATTATCGATCTGAATGTAGGTCGCGCCTAAGTTGACCAAATCGGATATTTCGTCTCTGTAGACACCAGTTAAGTCCTCAAAAAACTCCTCAAGATCGGGATATACTGTTTCATCAACAGCCCCTCGCCCTCCGCGCACAAACATAATAGTGGGCGAGGGCATCGTCGCTTTGACCGGTAAGCTGGTGAGACTGTCAGCAAACTTCCAATCTTCAATAAAGATACCACCTTTAGGCTGTCTGACTTTACTTACAGCATGTGCAACCGGTGGCTGAAAACCCGACGAAAACGTAGCATCTGCTGAAGCCTCGGGGCGCTTTAATTCAATACCATCGACCTTACCAACAAAATCATAAGCCCAGCTACCCCGCCTAAACTCTCCATCGCTAACTGCTTTGAGACCTATGCTTTCTTGAAATTTAATAATCTCGCTTATGCATTCGTTCTCTACAGTCCTTAGCTCTTGCTGAGAAAGCGGTCCATCACCCTCTTTATCAGCTGTAGAGTCTAATTCCATTCCTGCCCGTCTTCGGGCTTCCTTTAATTTTTCCGGGCGCAGAAAACTGCCCACGATGTCTGCTCTAAAAGGTGGCTTAGTTCTAGCAGTCATTTTTAACTCCCTATTTTGATAGCATTTATGCCGCAGAATTGCGTCGATGTCATACCCGGTTTTCGAGAAGATTGATTCCTGTTAATCAGAGTACAGATATTAACCTGAACCGACGAGGCAAGTTATGATTCGTAGCACAGAACGCATTCGGATAACCCACGTGGGAAGCCTTCCACGACCCTCCCAATTAATCGATCTGATGGTTGCACAAAATCAAGGGCAAGAAATTGATGAGGGCATCTACGATAAAGCACTGGCTGACGCGGTTGATGAAGTCGTCAAAAAACAAATTGATCTTGGCGTCGATGCAATCGATGACGGAGAGTTTTCAAAGAGAGGGTTCGCTGTATACGCCCACGAGCGCCTTGGTGGACTAGAGGAAACTGGAAGATCTAGACCCTCCCCTTGGGCGGAGTCACGAGAATCTAAAGAATTTCCTGAATTTTATTCAGGAGAGAAGTTAGCGGGCGAGCGACCCCCAACTCCAAGTACCATGCAAATGGTATGTAGCTCCGCCATAAAATACGTGGGCCATGATCAACTTAATCGCGACATAGAAAATTTAAAAAAGGCGGCAGCAAAACACGGGGCAGAGGAAGTTTTCATGCCGGCCATTTCACCGAGCGACGTCGTCGGCAATCAACTTAACGAATATTATTCAACTGAAGAAGAATTTCTAACAGCTGTCGCCGACGCGCTAAATGAAGAATATCGCGCCATTGTGGATGCTGGTTTTCTCTTACAAATAGATGATCCAAGATTGATTAATTACTATGTAAAGAACCCTCAACTATCGATCGAGGATTGTCGGAAATGGGCGGCACTTCAAGTTGAAGCTATCAATTATTCCCTGAGAGGAATTTCAGAGGATAGCATCCGGTATCATACTTGCTACGGGATCAATATGGGTCCGAGAGTGCACGATATGGAAATGAAAGATTATATGGATATCGTTCTAAAAATTAATGCTTCGGCTTTCTCATTTGAGCACGGAAATCCCAGACACGAGCACGAGTGGGCCCTCTGGGAAGACCTCAAGCTCCCTGAAGGAAAAATGGTCATACCAGGTGTTATTACCCACTCATCATTGCTCGTTGAACATCCCGAACTCATATGCCAACGGCTAATCCGATTTGCCGAGGTAGTCGGGCGAGAAAATGTTATGGCCGGAGGAGACTGTGGCTTTGGAACCCAAGCCATGGCTGAACCAGAGGTGCATCCCAGCATCGTATGGGCAAAGTTCTCAGCGATGTCAGAGGGAGCTCAGATGGCCACAAAAAAACTGTGGGGCTAACATTATATTCGATCGGCCGAGGACTGGATATGAAAACCAAATCATAGCCTTTCCGCTAAAATTTAAAAAAACTTTGTTAGCTGATCCAATGTCTTTAACGATCAAGGCCAAGTTTAGTCCATTTTTTATAATCTGAGTCCCGCATTAACTCTTTGATAATGGTGCTATCGGCGCATCTCTCTAGGTTTTCCGGCGGAGTGCCAGTTCGCAAAGCGCTTAGGGTTTCATAGGTTGCCTGAACCGCAGCCATAAAAGGATAGTGCCCTTGTAAAGAAATTCGGACGCCGAGACGGCCCAGTTCTTCGGTTTTGAGGGGCGCGGACCCGCTCCCACCCAACATTATTGGGATTGAAACTGATGAAGCCACAGCCCTTATCTCTTCCCCAGTCTTGATACCCGAAAAAAACATGGCATCAGCGCCAACGGCCTCATATCTTTTTGCTCGCTCGATCGCGTCATTTATATCTGTGATTTGAGCTGCCCCCGTTCGTGCAATAATCGCAAGCCCCGTGTCATTACGCGCATCCAAAGCCGAGCGGATCTTTGCAACTCCTTCCTCAATGCTAATAAGGCCAGGCGGCCCACCAATTCCATAGCGTTTAGGCAGGTCAGTGTCTTCAATGGTTAGACCTGAAACCCCGATCGTCTCAAGCTCCTCGACTGTGCGTCGAACATTCAGGGCGTTACCATAACCATGATCGGCATCTACCATTAGAGGCATTGAAGAGAGTGCTCTATTGATTCGATGAATTTGCTCTGCAAATTCACTGAGGGTGATAAGGATAATGTCTGGACCTCCCAAAACTGTTTGGGATGCCACCGAGCCTGCAAACATACCACATTCGAAACCCAAATCCTCTGCTATTCGGGCAGAAATTGGATCAAATACCGATCCCGGATGATAGCAATTTCCGCTTTCCAGCAGAGCTCGATAAGCTTCTCGCCTCGCCGTCCATTTCATTATTACCTCCTTCAGGGTTGAGCTAAAACCTCAAAAGATTAGAACCGCCAGACGCAAAACTGATAATACTTTCCTCCAACATTTCCGTCGTCGAGATTCTAAATTTTTTTATCCGGACCTTCATTGAGAATGGCGAGCGCAGAGAGATTCGAACTCCCGACCCACAGCTTCGAAGGCTGTTGCTCTATCCAGCTGAGCTATGCGCCCTTATCCACAAGTCTGTCGTTTATAAACTCTAAATCCACAATTGGCGAGGGACTTTGATGACTGTCCCTCGATGACAATGCCCTTTCAAATTCAAGAATTAAATTTTTTATCACATCAAAACCCTCGATATCTTTTACAGGAGCCTTTTTATACCTGTAGCCTCCAACAACCGTTTTATTTGGATAAGTTATTCGTGAAGAAATCTAAAACGCGACTCACAACAAGATCAGTTTTAAGCCTATCCTTTCCGGCGATGCCTTTATTTGTGAAACAAAGATGCCGTGCCTCTCGTCTTCTCATCGTTTCGCCGCTGCCGTCATAAAACCTAAAGGTCCCATCTGGATATCTAATCAAGGGATTATCAGGACACCCATTGCGAGCTACCACTTCATTCTCGCCCTCCGGGGTACTAAAGAAATGATTAACACCGGGAATGACCTCCAAACTAACCTTTGTGCCTTTCTCAGCCAAAAGGCGTGCCTGAAGCTTGCATGCTCTTACCGCATAGTGATCGAATTCTCCCTTTATCATTAAAATGGGGTAGGGCACCTTAATAGGCTCACTCATCACCTGACAGCTAGGCGCCGTCGGTGCAATAGCCTTCCAGGGGATCCCATTCTTATACCGAACACGTGCATCAGTTAAAGATAGAGTGGCCCCGCCGCCATAACTAAACCCGGTTAAAAAGAAATTATTGGGATCATAAAGGTCCTGTTTTGACAACTTCGATTTTAAAAACATGGCAAACCGAAAGGCCTGTGGGAATTTCTTTTTTTGGTGTGGCTCTAGATCCGTACCAAAAAAAGCATCTATAGCAACTATCGCAAAACCCTTTTCCGTACCGGCGTCAATCAAGCGATTGGTGAATTCATCAGTCTTGGCCTCTCCATCACTCAAATCCCGGCCGTCTCTATTGCTGCCATGAATAGAAATTATGACAGGGAGTGGCCCCCTTGCGGTTTCCGGCAAAAATACTTCATAGGCAAATTTGGTGTCCTTGCCCCTACTGCGAGCCGATTCATATTTTGTTTCACCGAACGCGAAGCCCGTTGAAAAAAAAGTTGCCAAAAATGCTGTGCAAATAATCTTTTTCCCAAAATGATTAGGTTGCGCAACACTAATCAGTCTCTTCCCGGACCAAATGCCTTTCATCTTTTATGTCTCTCTCTGGATTCAAAGCCTCACACAGTCGGCCAACGGCTTCATGGTTTTGGCTCTAATTATTGCTAAGTTTTGGTGATCCCGAGAGGATTCGAACCTCTGACCCTCAGATTAGGAATCTGATGCTCTATCCTGCTGAGCTACGGGACCACCATAGAGCCTTATTATCAGTTCCCTTAAATTTTGGAAACGTTCGATTTTTTTTTGGGAGTAAGCGTCTATTCGTTTCCGGCCACGCGAGATTTCTGCTCTAATACGCTAAAGTCCGAGGTAAACTTGTTCGTAAACAAGTAAACGAAAAATTTTGGTTATTTGCGAAAATCTCGACAAAATTCCTGATTTCAAAGAGGAACCGTAAAGCCCCTATCGCTTAACCCCTTTTGATTAAGGATGTCCTGAACAAGACCGGATTTTTTCGCCAATTCAGTGTATTCACTCAGCGCATGACACAATTCTGTCCGCCCCTTAGCAACAGCCAAACCAACATCATTGTACCCAAAACCCTCTTTAAGTATGCGCGCACCGGAATAGTTATTAGAAAAATCTATTAACTGTTCCCTCGGCAAGGCGAAAACATCCGCAGAACCATCACGCAACATTTCAAATGCTTGGACTGGAAGCTCGGTAGCAATGATTTCGGCATGCTGAATAATCTTTTTGAGCTCCATCCAAGATGCGTGTCCTATGGGAACCGCTATTTTCACACCAGACCTATCTACTTCAGAGGTGTGATTTATTTCAGAAGCAGAACTAACCATGTAAGCGAAATCAAAACGAAACAAAGTTGGCGCAAAATCAATTAATTGCTCCCGGCCTCCGTTTATTCCAAGAATGATAGTATCAAACACGCCGTTATTGAGGGCCTCAACAGCCCCATGCGGAGTTGGCTGTCGAGAAATATCAAGTCTAACACCCAATTCGGTGACGAATTTGGTTAAGACGGCTTCCGCAACCACTCCGGCGCCAATAGGCCTCAGACCACCACCATCCTCCTCTGCATATTGAGGTAAAAACAGCCCTAATCGTAGGCACCCAGAACTTTTGATATCTCTAAGTCTGCTATCTTCCTTAAATGTAGTCATAAACTGTTACCTCTAAGTTCGGGACACTGATCCCCAATAACCCCACAAAATGAGAGTCAATTCAGTGGTACGGTATACGACAAAGAGATCACTTCTGTCCCTGGATTAAAGTCATCGAGGCTGGCATTTGAGAGGTGATAAATTGCGAGACCATATCTAGCACCGCTATCAAGCTTGTAAGACAATTCGGCCATAGAACGAAACTCAATCCAGTAACCGAGCTTTTTTGCAGATCCCCGCTTAACGTAGATCCCAGGGGCAAATGAGGGCGAAAAAACAAATCTATTGCCAAGATCAAAATCGGCAACTAGGCCGGCGTATCCGTAATGGGCCCCATTTGAGGTGGCCATGATCCCACCCAGCGGCCGTAATTTTTTGTAAACTTCTCTTCCATGCCACTCTGCACGAAACTCAACTGCGTCCCAATCATCAGTTACATCAAAATAACCAACCCCAAACTGGAAACGGGGCGCTCCAGCCTCGACGGTGGAACCAGGTTGAACAACAGCTCTATAGGCATTTATTCTTTTTCCTAGTTTTTTTGGACTGCGATCTGATGGCATTCCCCGACTGGAATTTCCAGCTTTTATAGCTTTAGAGGGCCGCACACTCTCGGGCCTTGTATCAGATAAGAATCCCCACTCTCTCAGAGGTGTGAGCTTTTCAGTATGTGAACCTGAACTAGAAAATCTATCGAATGGATGAGCCTGATGTATAAAAAGACGAATATCATAGTGCTTTGGACCAGCCCATGTACTAGAGCTCCAAAGTAAAAGCAGCGCCGAGGCGAGAACCCCTAATGCCCATAAACCAAAACAATACATAGTTTCTGCCAGGTTACACTGCTCTGCCATTTTTGATTGTTTTTTTAGGAACGTCATAATACTAGTCGTTAATCTTTAAATGTCTCAGTTGCTCTAACCAGCGCGGCCCTTATCCCAGGCTCCATAGCAGAATGCCCTGCATCTGGAACGACCACATATTCCGCTTCGGGCCACGCTCGATGGAGTGCATCTGCGGTAACTATTGGACACACCATGTCAAACCTTCCTTGGATGATCACCCCTGGTATTCCCCGAATACGATCTACATTCTCAAGTATGCTGCCCTCCTCCATGAACAGATCATTGACAAAGTAATGCGCTTCGATACTGGCAAGTGCTGATGCGAGACGATCACTGCTAAAAGCCGCAACGGTTTCTGGGGAAGGAATCAGGGTGGAACATGCTCCCTCATAAGCACTCCAGGCCCGAGCAGCGGGTAATCGAATAGAGTCATCAGGGTCGAGGAGCCTTCTATGATACGAGTTTAAAATATCCTCTCGTTCTGAATCACTGAGCAGTGCAACCAGGCGCCGCCAATTTTCTGGATAAACCGTCTTCATCCCGTATAGAAACCAGTCTAGCTCTTCTTTGGCACCAAGAAAAATACCCCTTAGCACAAAACCCAGACAGCGATTCGGGTGAGCCTCACCGTAGGCCAACGCCAAAGTACTGCCCCATGACCCACCAAATACTAGCCACTTTTCAATTCCTAAATATTCTCGCAACTTTTCAATGTCTGCGATTAATTCTGTCGTGGTATTGTCCTGGAGGCACCCCTGGGGTTCAGATCTTCCAGCTCCGCGCTGGTCAAATATAATGATACGATAAAAATCTGGATCGAAGAAACGTCTGTGAACAGGCGTGGCGCCTGCACCTGGACCGCCGTGAAGGAAGAGAGCGGGAACCCCATTGGGGTTACCGGACTGCTCCCAATACATTACGTGAGGTGAAGTCAGGGGCAGCATTCCTTTCTCGAAAGGATCGAGCGGTGGGAAAAGCTGTTCTCTAACCATTTGGGCCACTGCACCTGTGAAACACAATATTGATCATAGCTTATTAACCATACAGAAGGGGGAAATTGATCGCAAAGGCAATCGAAAATTTACTTTAAACAATCCTTGAAATGCTTTTAAAGGAGAACCCCTTGTCAGAAAAAGGCCCATAGAAATAAGCTATGAGATATTCAGCAATACGAGAACAGGATATTAGAATCCTACAGCATCATGCGTTCAAATATATTTAAATTTTTGTTGTCTGTTGGGGTGATCCTCAACTTACAGGGCTGTATGACTACTAACCCTACCACCGGAACTCGCGTGTTCACTGGCGGGATGACAGAGCAGGATGAAATAACATTAGGCCGAAAAAATCACCCTCAAATGCTAAAGTTGTTTGGAGGTGAGTATAAAGACAACGTATTAAAGTCCTACGTCAGCAGCGTGGGAAACTTGTTGGCGCAAACCGTAGAACGCAGACAATTCGATTATAAATTTACAATTCTGAACTCTGGGGTGGTAAATGCTTTCGCTCTGCCAGGTGGCTACATTTATATAAGCCGGGGTCTTCTAGCCTTAGCCGGCAACGAGTCGGAAATGGCCGCGGTGCTGGCGCATGAGCTAGGGCATGTTAGTGGGCTGCATCATGCCCAACGGCAAGGGAAACAAGTTTTAGCCAACGCGGTTCTCACGGGAGTCGGAATTGCCGCCGGAAAAGAAGTAGCACAATTTGGTAATATAATTGCTTCAGGCTTATTGGGCGCCTGGTCCAGAGAAGATGAAATTGACGCTGATACCCTAAGTTTTCGCTATCTGTCTCGTGCAGGCTTTGATTCAAAAGCGATTCCTAACTTTTTAGCCAAACTGCGTGCCAATGCCCAACTCAATGCGAAGCGGGAGGGAAAGTCCCCTGATTCTGTAGATCATTTTGACTACTTTGGTACCCACCCAATCCCCGCAGAACGGCTAGCCATCGCAGAAATAGAAGCCCAAAAATACCAAAAAGTTAACTCAACAGCAGACCAAAATGTCTATCTTGATAAAATTGATGGCATGTTATTCGGGGATGATCCCGAACAAGGATTTGTAAGAGGCCGTTCTTTCGCCCACCCGAAGTTGCGATTCCAATTTCAGGTGCCGGAAAATTACAGTCTTTTCAATTCACCCACGTCGGTTATTGCCAAAGGCCCGAACAAAGAAACTATCATTTTCGATCAGGCAAAGGAGACGGCTGACGGGCCAATTTCTTTTTATTTACAAGAGGTTTGGGGCAAAGGCATCAGCCTCGAGAACATCGAAAATATCGATGTTAATGGCCTCGCGGCCGCTACAGCCGAAGCACGAGTAAGGACCACGCGAGGAACGCGCGACCTAAGGATGGTCGCAATAAGAAAAGATTTGCAAACGGTCTACCGATTTGCTTTTTACACAGAGCCCGGAAGAATCAAACAGCATTCGTTGGCGTTTCGACGTGTCACCCATAGTTTCAAAATTTTATCGAAACAGGAGGCCAATTCTCTCAAACCCCTGCGTATAAGAATACGCACAGCAAATTCAGAAGATACGGTCGAGTCATTTGCAAGAAAAATGCAGGTGGACACCCTTCACCGAGAAGAGCATTTCCGAGTAATAAATGGGCTCGGCGTGAGGGATGCTCTTGTATCAGGAAGAAAATATAAAATTATCGCAGATTAATTAGAAAAAACTCCGATAATCTTTTGAGATAATCGGGTTTCCAAAAGATGCCTTTCAGCGACGACTAGTTTGACTCCCATCGAAAACAAGCGGGTATAGAATTCCGAATTTAAAATATTAAACCACTGACACGAACTTTACGCAGATTCATAACAGCCCTGTTAGGCGGCTTTCAAAAGTAGGGTCTCAAGCTTCTCTGTAGCTGCTCCGGGTTCGATTTTATCTACCAATGAGACTTCCAACGCTAGCCGGCTGAGAGCCGCCTCATACATCTGACGTTCACTATACGACTGATCTGGCTGATCCGGTTTGCGATAGAGATCTCTAACAACTTCTGCAATAGCGACCGGATCGCCACTGTTTATTTTAGCCTCATACTCTTGGGCTCGCCTACTCCACATCGTTCTCTTCGCCCGAGCTTTTCCCTTAAGCGTCGTAATTGCATTCTGCATCTTATCCTTTGAACTAATCTGTCTTAAACCCGACTCCTCAGCTTTTCCAACGGGAACCCTGAGTGTCATTTTTTCGGCAGTGAAATGAATGACATATAGTTGGAGTGAGAAGCCAGCTATTTCCTCGGACGATATATCGATAATTTGTCCGACTCCATGAGTGGGATATACAACATAGTCTTTTATTGAAAAAGGAAGCTTTGCTGACTTCGCTTTTGCTTTAGCCATTTTGTCCTCTCGCGATTATTTTTGGCGTTACTAAGAGTCAAATATAAGTGCCGCTAGGGCAATACCCCCTTTTGATAAGCCTGAAGTCTTCGAATCAAATCGAAGTTATACTGCCGATACAATCCTTATAACAGAAAAGGACCAATAATACATTATTCTTGGCGCTCTTAAAGAGATTGAGCCTTCAGAGTGCTTAATCCTGCGAGCCAGGATTCTCGCTGAAGTGATCTTCAAATTTATTGGCAATATCCTTCCAATCGTCCGCGTCGGCCGGTGGTTCGCCTTTGCGAGTGATATTTGGCCACTCTTCAGAAAACTTTGCATTTACCTCTAAAAATTTTTCCGCTTCGTCGTCCGTATCGGGATGTATTGCTTCTGCAGGACATTCCGGCTCGCACACCCCGCAATCGATGCATTCATCAGGGTGAATAACCAACATATTTTCTCCCTCATAGAAGCAATCTACAGGGCACACTTCCACACAATCCATAAACTTGCATCTAATGCAGTTCTCTGTGACGACATAGGTCATAATAAACTCCGATTCGAACTTAGCGCCAAAAGGTTAAACCATCGACGATCTTAAACACAGGATTGGGAATGTCTTTACTATTTCACAGAGAGCTATGCAAGCCAGCAAAATGGTTCTTTTGAAAAATAGAGAAAAAGGATTGATTAAGCATTTAAATCCGAATCCTGGGCCAGCACTTTTTCGGCTTTCTGCCGAGTAAAGGCTCGATCACGATCAGATATATGAATCAGCCCACTCAAACGCCTCATTAATTGGTCTTCAAAATCATCAACTCTTCCATCAGACAAGACAACCTCCCAAATGGATTGAAGGATATCCATTCGTTCATCATAAGAAAAAGATTGTGAGATAATCTTTGTGACAGAATATAACTCTACAGATCGTCTTGCCTTTGCCTCTGCGGTGGATATTAAAACCTCGGATAACGCAGGATCATCTAGGAATCTGTCCTCAACTAACGCGGTAATGATTTGTCTTTCTTCATCAGAAAAGTTGCCGTCGACCATAGCTGCTTCGACGAGTAGAGCTGCGCAAGCAACGGTTTTTTCATCTAAAATCTGTTCTGGTGAAGCGTCCAATTCCTGTGAGGAAAAAAGAGCTTTTAGTCTTCCAATCATTTATAATCCTTTTTGATACAATCAGATTTACTTAAGGCGCGGGATGCGACCCTCATCTGACAAATCCTCATACAACCCCGAAGCCTCTGCCACCGGCCCCCTTCTAAGCCCTAGTGCGCGTATTTTGACAACTTTTACCATATCCCTGTAACGAAACGTTAAAATATGGCCCACGCGGACACCAAAGTGGGGTTTTTGAATTCTATCTCCGTCAATCCTAATGCTTCCCCCTAAGCAAAAGCGGGTCGCCAGTCCTCGTGTCTTGAAAAACCTGGCATGCCAGAGCCATTTGTCCAACCTTATTTTTTCTGACATGTCCCTATGCTCGAAATTGGCTAAGAACAGAAAAGGGCGAGGAAGTATCAACCGTTCGTCTGGACGTTGCATTCGATCGTCTTTGCTTCCGAGTTTTAGTTGGGGAAAAATCAAAACCAGTCTTTTGCGAATTGAGTCTATAACCCAAATCCTTTATCACTTTCGTCATCTCGGCATTGCTCAAGCCCAAAGTGGAGGAAAAACCTGTCGGCAGCTTAAAAGTGCCCTGCTTAGATAAACCTAGTAACTTTATTGATAACTTATCCAGAACATCTACCCTGACCACGCGATTTCCAGCGGGAAAAAAACCCAGCTTCTTATAGTAATCGATTGGTACCCCGGGCTGGGTCTGGGCCGCAACTTTTCCAGGAACTGGCGGAGCCACATCACGTCTTTGCTGCCATGCGGCCCAAAGCGCCGACTTAACTTCCAATGGCTGTGCCTTTTGAAGGGCAGGCAAGTACACATGTTTCAATCCAATTCTGAGCCCAAGAGCCCGAAGCTTTTTTTTATCAATGGCAGTCAGAATTTTTAATTGCCTGCTAATCTGCGATCGGGGAAGTGCACCAAGGGCTTCAGATAATTGAAAAGCTATTCCCCGAGAAGCCCCAGCGAGCTCAGCATCTCGCAAAGCAATTAACATTTTCAGAACAGAGCCGATATGGGTTTTAAGCCAAAATTTTAATTTGGCCTCAAGGCTTTCTCTCTGCTGTACTGTTATCAAATCGTCCGCCTCGAGCCTCAGATTCGGAGACAAGATATCTGCACCTGACGTTAAGACTGCAACAGAGGCCCCCAACCAACAGACAGAACCATTGCTCGTCAGCGTAAGATCATTCTCCCCAACATCCAAAATTCGATTTACTCGACAGTTGATCTCGCTTGATAACCCGCGCCTCGCAGCAGAAACTGCAAGATTGCGAAACTCGGCCTTATTAGTTTTGTCAGGCTTGAATTTAAGCCCGTGCAGGTAACCCAGGATTTCCCCAGCTGCCGATACAGCACCATCTTCGCCCACGGTCACAGGGAGTTTAGTTTTGTTCTGAATTTGAACTAAAAACGCGCCCTTACGGTCCACAAAACGTTCTCGTAACCTTGCATGGAGGGCATCTGAGAGTCGATCCTCAATAGTTCTTGACCTTTCACGCCAATTTTCTGGATCCTGGATCCATCCGGATCTGTGGAGGATGTAAGTCCAGGTCCTGCTATGCGCAATACGAGCCATAAGCGTGTCTATATCTCCATCAACCCGGTCGACTTGCTCAAGTTGCCGGCAAACCCAATCTATTGGTAGCGAGCCCGATGGACCACAAAGGTATAGATAAATTCTTTTCAGAAGATTGATGTGAGCGTCGGCCAAAGTCTTCCGAAAATCTGGAATCTGACAAACCTCCCAGAGTAATCTCAGGCGCTGCCGCCCTGAAGCAAGTCTCGTTATATCATTTAGATTTGCCATTTTTCGAAGCGCGCGGTGATCTTCCGCATTTCTTTTTTTTATTAAGATGCCGCTTTGTGGGACATCCTCCAAACTAACAAGAAGATCTCGCAGAGACCTAAATTCCAGATTGGCATTCCGCCACCAAATTTGTCGGATCGATGGAAAATTATGCGTTTCAATTGCACTAATTAAATCTGGCTCAAATTCGCCGACTTCTGGGAGAGAACCAAAGGTACCATCTCTGGTATGTCGACCCGCACGACCAGCGATCTGGGCAATTTCTTGCATATCCAATGTTCGAAATTTACTGCCGTCAAATTTTTTTAGCGATGAAAATAAAACATGTTCGATATCCATGTTTAAACCCATGCCGATTGCGTCCGTAGCGACTAGATAATCAACCTCACCGGCTTCATACATTGCTACTTGCGCATTCCTCGCTCGGGGGCTCAACGCACCCAATACAACCGCCGCTCCTCCGCGGCCCCGCCTTATGCCCTCAGCGATCGCATAAACATCATTTGTTGAAAACGCCACGACAGCCGATCGTTTTGGAATACGCGAAAGTTTTTTCACGCCAGCCCAACTCAATTTTGAAAAGCGACTGCGTGTCTCAATTTTTATCTCTGGAATAAGCTTCTCCAAGACCGGGCGAATTGTCTCCGCACCAAGGAACATTGTCTCTCGTAGCCCTCTAGCCCTAAACAACCTATTTGAATAAATGTAACCCCGTTCTGGATCCGCGCAGAACTGTATTTCATCTATAGCAATGAAGTCTGCGGGCCAATCGAGAGGCATCGACTCAACTGTACAAATTAAATAACGGGCTGTTTTCGGTGTAATTTTTTCTTCGCCTGTTAGAAGTGCGACATTCCGAGAACCAACTCGACTACAGACTTTGTCATAATTTTCTCTTGCGAGAAGCCTTAGGGGAAACCCAATGATCCCGGAGCGATAACTCAGCATCCGTTCAATTGCATAAAAGGTCTTACCTGTATTAGTTGGGCCAAGAATAGCTGTAAGGCCCGGGTCTGTTTTTATTTGAACCATCCCAGAATTTGACCCCCAAAATAAAATATTTCAAGTCAAGTAGTGTGCAATATAACCCGTAGTTAAAGTGACCTATTACAAAATAAGGGCTTGCATAAGGGATCCAAGAAACTCATATAAAAGCGGATTTAGGTGATTAGAAGGCAAGATTAATGTCAGAAGAAACACTGAGCTTTGAGACCGAAGTAGGGCGCATTCTCCAAATCGTTGCCAACTCTTTATACAGTAACAAAGAGATTTTTTTAAGAGAGTTAATTTCTAACGCCTCTGATGCTTGCGATCGTTTGCGTTATGCGTCTATTACCGATCAAGAATTGATATCAGAAGGGTCGGATTACAAAGTCACCATCACAGCCCACCAAGAAGACCAAGCGCTAAGCATTGAAGACAACGGCATCGGAATGAACCGAGAAGCACTAATCGCAGATCTGGGAACAATAGCTCGCTCAGGATCAAGTAGTTTTTTAGAACAACTCTCTGGAGATCAGAAAAAAGATGTAGCACTGATCGGACAGTTCGGTGTGGGTTTCTATTCTGTGTTCATGGTTTCAGAAAAGGTAGAAGTTGTTAGCCGGAGAGCAGGGGAAAGCTCAGGTTGGCTATGGAAATCGGATGGTGCGGGTGAATTTACGATATCGGAAACAGAAAAAGATACTCGAGGCACCAAAATCACCCTCTTTCTTAAGGAAGACGCAAAGGAGTTTCTTGAACAGTCCCGATTAAGACAGATCGTGACGACCTATTCTGATCACATCTCGCTGCCAATTGAATTGAATAGTGGTCAAGAAGTCGAGGTCATCAATAAAGGATCGGCATTATGGTCTCGGCCACGAAATGAAATAACTAATGACCAATACACGGAGTTCTATCGTCATATTAGTCATGCGTTTGACGAACCCTGGATGACTTTGCATTGGCGTGCGGAAGGCGTAATGGAATATACAGGACTGATATTTATTCCGAACTCCAGGCCTTATGATCTTTTCACTGCGGAGCGGACACACCGCGTGAAGCTGTATGTAAAACGAGTTTACATAACGGATAAATGCGAAGAGTTAGTGCCAGGATGGCTTCGTTTCTTGCGGGGTCTGATCGACTCTGAAGATATTCCTCTGAATGTCAGCCGAGAATTACTTCAAACCAACCCTTTGGTAAGCAGAATCCGGAAAGCACTGGTTTCTCGTGTTTTAGCTGAATTGGAGAAAAAGGCGGAAGAGGACACAGAGTCTTTTGACGAATTTTGGTCAAACTTTGGTGCAGTCATTAAGGAGGGGATATACGAGGACCCAGAGAATCGTGACAAAATACTCAAATTTGCACGGTTCAGATCTACTCAAGGGGAAGGCCTTTGCACCTTAGACGAATACGTGTCGCGCATGAAAGAGGGCCAGGATTCTATCTACTATATCACCGGCGACTCTGACGAGGCCTTATCCCGCAGCCCGCAGCTAGAAGGTTTTAGATCAAGAGAAATCGAAGTGCTCTTGCTGACCGATCCTGTAGATGATTTTTGGTTGCCCGCTGTGGGAGACTGGAATGGAAAGAGTTTTAAATCTGCCACCCGCGGGGGAACAGACTTCTCTGAAATAAAAGAAAAAGACTCAGATACTAGCTCAAATAGCGATGCGGAGAACATATCAGATGAACCTTCCGCGGAAATCGCAAGCCTGATCTCGATGATCAAATTAGAGCTAGGAGATGCCGTAAAGGATGTGCGTATTTCCAGCCGCCTTACTGAGAGCCCGGTATGCCTCATAGCGGACGAAGGAGATATTGATATAAACCTGGAAAGAATATTAAGACAACATCAGCAAATTCAGGACCAGGTAACTCGGGTCCTAGAAATCAACCCGAAACATCCGGTAATTACCTCATTGTCAGGGGCGATAGGCGACAAGGGAACCGGCAATCTGGTTTCTGAGGCAGCGTGGCTATTGCTCGATCAGGCCAGAATTCTCGAGGGAGAGCCGCTGCCGGATCCTACAGCATTTAGCCGCAGAATTAGTTTGCTAATGGAGAGGTGTCTCCCATCCTAAGGGCAACTGAAAAATCAAACACACGCTTAAGCTATCCCACCCTTTGCCTCAGAACACATTAGCAGCCGCGCGCAGCTAGTCTTCCGACTGTTGATTAGGCCCTAGGCAGCTTGGTCTCGTATATTTCTGAGGACATAATGCAGAATGCCGCCATGGCGGTAGTACTCTACCTCATCGAGAGTATCTATCCGACATTTCGCGGTAAATTCTGTATTGGAACCATCAGGCCTATGAACCAAGCATTTTACGTCCATTCCAGGCGTAATTCCTCCCGCAATGCCAACGATGTCAATCGTCACATCCTCATTTAGGTTCAATGATTTGCGATTTTCGCCCTCTTTAAAAACCAGTGGCAGGACCCCCATCCCTATCAGATTTGAGCGATGAATTCTCTCGAAGCTCTCCACTATAGCTGCCTTGATACCCAAAAGATTTGGACCCTTCGCAGCCCAGTCCCGAGAAGACCCCATGCCATAATCTTTGCCCCCAAACACAACCAAGGGAACACCCTCATCTTGATATCTCATGGATGCATCAAACACCGACATTTCTTCTCCATCGGGCATGTGCTTAGTGTAACCGCCCTCTATCCCGGGTACTATCTCATTTCGTATCCGTATATTGGCGAAAGTGCCCCTCATCATAACTTCATGATTACCGCGTCGCGCACCATATGAGTTGAATTCTTCTGGACGTATTTGCCTTTCAAGCAAATATTCAGCTGCTGGCACCGCTCTACCAAACCCTCCAGCAGGCGAAATATGATCAGTGGTTACCGAATCCCCGAGAATGAGAAGGGGTCTCGCCCCGACAATATCCGAAATTGCGTTTGGTTCTGCTGGAACATTCTTTAAGTAGGTTGGATATCGAACATAAGTCGACCCCTCATTCCACTCATAAATCTCCCCCTCCGGTACTTTCATTGTGCGCCAGGCTTCTGGGCCCTCCTGAACATTGCCATACCGACTTCTAAATTGCTCAGGGGTAACCGCCTTCGCAATCGTCTGCTGAATTTCCTCATTCGAGGGCCAGATATCCCTCAAATAAACCGCATTTCCTTGATCATCATGCCCTAGGGGGTCGTTTGTAAGATCAAATTTTAGCGACCCCGCGAGAGCATAAGCAACACAAAGAGGCGGCGAGGCTAGATAATTTGCCTTGACCTGTTGGTGCACACGACCCTCAAAATTTCTATTACCCGAGAGTACAGCGCCAACCACCAGATCACCGGCATCAATTGCATCACCGACCTCCAGTGGCAAGGGTCCAGAATTCCCAATACATGTAGTGCAACCATAGCCAACAAGGTTAAAGCCAAGAGCATCTAAGTCGTCCTGTAATCCCGCTGCGGCCAAATAATCTGTCACAACTTGACTACCAGGCGCCAAAGACGTCTTTACCCAAGGCTTTTTTGCTAGCCCTTTTGCGACCGCATTTCGAGCTAAAAGCCCAGCAGCGACAAGCACCGATGGATTCGAGGTATTTGTGCAACTCGTAATGGCCGCAATAACTACGTCACCGTCTGAGAGCTCGTGATCCATGCCTTCAACTTTCGTGGGACCCTTACTCGACTCCCAGCTAGGCAACGCCTCTTTAAAGCTTTGTGACATTTCCGATAAAAGAACCCGATCCTGAGGACGCCGAGGCCCAGCGAGTGACGGCTCGACTGTGGAGATATCCAATTCCATGGTATCTGTAAAAATCGGATCTGGACTGCCCGCTTCACGCCACATTCCCTGCACCCTTGCATAGGTCTCGACCAATTCGATCAGAGCTTCGTCGCGACCACTTAGCCGAAGATAACGAATCGTCTCTTTATCAATCGGGAAAAATCCGCATGTTGCTCCGTATTCAGGCGCCATATTTCCAATGGTTGCGCGATCAGGCAAAGATAAATTATCTAAACCAGGACCAAAAAATTCCACAAATTTAGAGACCACGCCTTTTGCACGAAGCATCTGCGTTACTGTCAAAACAAGATCTGTGGCTGTTGTGCCCTCTCGAAGCTCTCCGGTAAGTTTGAAACCAATTACCTCTGGAAGTAACATAGAGATAGGTTGTCCGAGCATTCCTGCCTCAGCTTCAATACCACCGCAGCCCCAACCCAGCACTGCAAGACCATTGACCATAGTGGTGTGACTATCAGTGCCAACCAATGTGTCTGGATAAGCCATCCGCCGACCATCCTCATCAACACCAGACCAAATGACTTGAGCAAGATATTCCAAATTTACCTGGTGGCATATTCCTGTACCCGGGGGAACAACCCTGAAGTTACGGAATGCAGTCGACCCCCATCTTAGAAATTCATAACGCTCGGTATTACGCTGAAATTCTATTTCAACGTTCTTTTCAAAAGAACCTGTGTCACCAAAGTTATCAACCATAACCGAATGATCGATTACTAAATCAACCGCGGACAATGGATTAATTTTTTGCGGATCCCCGCCTAGCTCTTCCATTGCCTCACGCATGGCAGCCAAATCCACCACCGCTGGGACACCAGTCAAATCCTGGAGCAAAACACGAGCCGGCCGAAAGGCAATTTCACTATTATTTGGGTTCCCATTCCAATTTGCAGCCGCCTTGACATCCTCAATTGTGACCGACCGCCCATCCTCATAGCGGAGAAGATTTTCCAATAAAACCTTCATCGAATAGGGAAGACGAGAGATTTGCCCGACCCCGGCCTCCTCAGCCGCCCGAAGGCTAAAGTAATCAAAGTCCTTGCCGCCAGCAGTAAGAGTGCGACGCACAGACAGCGTATCATTGCCAGATAAAGCCACCGTTGGTCTCCTTTTCTTAATTTAATTTCTTGACCCTGCTAACTAAAATAGCGGAGCACAATTTTGAGCAGAAACTACGCTTTTCAATCACCTTCCACAAGCACTAGCCCAAAATCATTTAAATGGAGCTATAATAACTATATTAATTTTTTTTGAGGAGAATGAGAGCTCTTTCAATGCTTGATGTTTGAATTTTAAATTAAAACGCTGCAACAACCAGTTTCAGGCATTGTTTCTGATCGGAAACAACGTCTCGATTGAGGCCACTACCTCTGTTATGATCGGCTGTATGAAATTTGTGGGGGAAAATCTTACCTGTAACAGGAGTGGGCGAGAAATTTTCAGCAGACTTCACTTCGAGGTAAGGTCTGGAGAAGCCCTCTTGATAACAGGCAAAAATGGGGCAGGAAAAACCAGCCTTCTGCGATTGATGACTGGTCTATCACGACCCGTAACGGGTTCCATTCACTGGGATGATGGGGATATATCTTGCTTTCCAGAGAGACATTGCCAGAGGATGGCATATGTCGGTCACGCCGACGCATTAAAATCTGTATTAACGGTCTCCGAGAATCTCCAGCTGTGGATTGCGATTAGGGGCACCACTCAGAGTAAAGAATTGGTGAACGAGGCACTCTCGACTTACGGACTATCAGATCTGCGGGACACTCCGGTTGGAGAGTTATCTACTGGGCAAAGGCGGCGTGTTGCTCTAGCTCGACTTTTAGCAGCTGACAGCCTGATGTGGCTACTTGATGAGCCAACTATCGCGCTTGATGATGAAGCAATTGTCATTCTTATCAATTCAATTAATCAGCATCGACGTCAGGGGGGTATGGCAGTTATTGCAACTAATGCTCCAATTGATATTGGTCCAGAAAGATTGCTCGATTTGAGAAGGCATCAGGGGGACGATTTTGATAATAGCTTTTAAGTCGACCATTCACAGAGAATTGATTTTAGTATTTAGACGGGGAAGCGACTTGTGCCTGACAGTTATTTTTTTCTTACTGGTGGCCATTCTATTTCCACTCGCTTTGGGTCCTGACCAGAGGCTTCTAGCGCAGATCGGTCCTGGCGTAATCTGGGTATCCGCTCTCCTATCCTCAATGTTAACAATTGATAGGCTTTTTAATGCAGATTTCGAGGATGGATCACTGGAGCAATTAGCGACTTTCTCCTCACCCCTTTATTATAATCGTATTTGCAAAGCTTTCTGCTCACTGGTTAACTTCAGGATTACCCATTCTATTTTTTTCGCCCGTGATTGGTATCTTTTACGGTATTCCTCTGTCTTCTTACCCTGTCCTTATTTCAAGTATTGCACTAGGAACACCAGCGCTCAGCATGATAGGAGGCGTGAGTGCTGCGCTTTCTTTAGGGGCCAGGCGAAGGGGCGTTTTATTACCGTTATTGGCGCTCCCACTTCTTATCCCTGTTTTGATATTCGGGACTGCAGCCGCCAATGCCGCCATCTTGGGCACCCCAGTGGCCCCGTCTCTACTTCTGTTGGGTGGCGTATTGATGGCGACCCTGGCTGTTGCACCCTCAATTACCAGCATCACAATCAAACAGGCCCTTAATTAAAAGGTATTCAAAATTGCAAGGAATACAGAATAACGCTTTGAAAATCTCTCCCACCCACCCTAGTTTTGGAAGTGAAGGCGAGAAAAATTCCAAGGACCAAAAATAGCGACATGTTTAACTTTTTGGCAAATCCCGTGCGTTTTAGCCGATTGTCCTTAAAAATGAAGCCCTGGATTGGTTGCTTTACACTTTGCTTCTTACTCTCTGGCCTATGGTTTGCTCTTTTGAGCTCACCAGCAGATTACCAGCAGGGCGATACAGTGCGTATCATGTATGTGCATGTCCCGTGCGCATGGATGGCAATGTTTGTCTTCTTATTTTTAGCCACATTCAGTCTAATTGGCCTGATATGGCGACATCCCCTAGCATATGTTATTGCCCAGTCGGCAGCACCGATTGGCGCCTGCTTTACGCTGTTATGTCTGATTACTGGATCGCTCTGGGGAAAACCAATGTGGGGCACGTGGTGGGTCTGGGACGCCCGCTTAACTTCTGTATTAATTCTATTTTTTCTCTATCTGGGCGTAATGACCCTGCACAAAGCTTTTGATGATCCGATACGGTGCGAGAAATCCGCGGCAATTTTGGCAATATTCGGACTGATAAATCTTCCAATCATTAAATTTTCGGTGGACTGGTGGAATACGCTTCACCAACCGGCCAGTGTTATAAAGATGAGCGGTCCATCGATACATTTTTCTATGTTAACCCCACTATTTTTGATCGCTTTCAGTTTTATATGCTTTTTTTTCTATGTATTGCTAATCAGGATTGAGACTATTCTTGCCTCAAAACGTCTTGAGGCCCTGCATCGCCAGTTTGGGAAGAGAGCCCAGTGATGCCTGAAATTTTTGAGTATTTCAGCATGGGCGGTTACGGCTGGTTTGTATGGCCTTGTTACCTGGTTGTTGGGGCAGGATTGATCGGTATTTGGTTTCAGAGCAAAAAGAGCCTAGAAAAACGAAAAGAAGAAATCTCCGCCCTAGAAGCGAAATTCAAAGACTGAAAAGGCGGGTAAGTAAAGTATGGGGCCAAAGAGCAGAAGATTAAGCTTTATTTTGATGGTATTGGTGCCTCTGGGGATTTCAGTAGCACTCGTTCTAGCAGCATTGAAAGATAATATCGTATATTTTTACAGCCCCACAGAACTCTTGGTGAAAAAACCGCCAATGGGCCAGCGTTTGAGGGTTGGTGGTCTAGTAAAGCAAGGCAGTTACTTGCTTGAGGATGACGGCATAACCAGCAAATTTGTAATAACCGATAAAAAAAATGAGGTCACCGCGATTCACAAAGGAGTTCTTCCTGATTTATTTCGGGAGGGACAGGGCGTAGTTGGGGAAGGGCATTTCAACACAAACGGAATTTTCGAGGCCGATAAGGTACTCGCTAAACATGATGAAAATTATATGCCCCCAGAGGTTGCTGAAGCTCTTCGGAAGAATGGTGTATGGAAAGGTTCCGAAAAACCATGATCGCTGAAGCAGGACACTTTGCCCTTATTCTTGGACTGGTGATTGCTTTAGTCCAAGGAACCTTCCCGCTTTTTGGGGCTTCTAGAAGTAATTATGGCTTGATGGCATTGGCCACCTCATCAGCACATGCCCAATTTTTTGCCGTTTTAGTAAGCTTCCTTTGCCTGATGTATTCCTTTCTCATTTCAGACTTTTCGGTCGTAAATGTCGCGCTGAATTCTCATACTCTGAAACCATTAATTTACAAGATAACCGGGGTTTGGGGCAGTCACGAAGGTTCCATGCTACTTTGGGTTACAATTTTAGCCTTATTTGGAATTGCCGTTGCTATATTTGGTAACAATTTACCTGAGACCCTGAAAGCGCGAGTTCTAGCTATTCAAGGCTTAATCGGAGGTGCGTTTATAGGATTTATTTTATTAACCTCAAACCCCTTCAATAGATTAGATCCTGCCCCAGCTCAGGGGAACGGACTTAATCCCATTTTGCAAGATCCTGGTCTCGCATTTCATCCCCCATTCTTATACCTCGGATATGTTGGGTTTTCAGTCGCATTTTCCTTCGCTGTAGCCGCACTTATTGAGGGCCGGGTTGATCCTCCATGGGCGCGTTGGGTCAGGCCATGGACTTTGGCAGCCTGGTGCTCCCTGACAATTGGCATTGCGTTGGGAAGCTGGTGGGCCTATTACGAGCTAGGTTGGGGGGGCTGGTGGTTTTGGGATCCCGTTGAAAATGCGTCATTTATACCTTGGCTCCTCGGCACTGCCCTACTGCATTCAGCAATTGTAGTCGAAAAACGTGATGCCCTAAAAAGTTGGACCATTTTCTTGGCCATTTTGACATTTTCCAGCGCTCTACTAGGCACCTTCTTGGTTCGCTCTGGCATTCTCACCTCAGTACATGCCTTCGCAACAGATCCAGAGAGGGGGATATTTATTTTATTACTTTTTGTCCTAATCACTGGGGGCTCGTTATTTTTATATGCTATGCGTGGACCGGTTTTGAAGGGGGGAGGTCTGTTCTCACCTATATCAAGAGAAGGGGCGCTAGTTTTAAACAATCTTCTGTTAACAACCGGCGCTGCAGTAGTGTTGCTGGGAACCCTCTACCCATTAATTCTAGACGCCATTGGTGGTGGAAAGGTCTCAGTTGGCGCTCCGTTCTTCAATGCCACATTCGTGCCTCTAATGGTTCCCGTTCTTCTTTGTTGCACTATTGCTGCAATGATGACCTGGAAACGCGCTGATCTGTTAGGTGTTCTGCAACGCTTGCGGTTCGTCGCCCTCACCGCCGTGATCGTCACTTTGATGGTTTTATGGCTCCAAGGAACAAAAGCAATACTCTCGGCTATGGCCTTGGGCGTGGCTGCGTGGTTGATAATAGGAAGTGCTGTCGAGCTATCGGAGCGAATAGGTCTCTTTAAGGTGTCCCTTATGGAATCACTAAAAAGAGCCTTTGGTATGCCACGAGCAGCCTGGGGTATGGCTATCGCCCACAGTGCATTGGGAATATTCGTAATTGGTGTAACAGCTTCTTCAGCTTGGAAAATTGAAATGATACAATTGATGAAACCAGGCGAAATAATATTGGTCGAAGACTACAAAATTACTTTTTTGGGAACATCTCAGATCAAAGGTCCAAATTATAGCGGGATACAAGGCCAATTCGAGGTTAATATGGGTGGTGATGTAATTACCATTTTAAAACCAGAGAAACGGCGTTACGAGGCCGAGCGCAGTGAAACTACAGAAGCAGCTATTTTCACGACTCTAAAGGGTGATCTTTACGGTGTTCTTGGTGAAGCATCAGGTAAGGGGGCATGGAGTACCCGTTTCTACTTTAACCCTCTGGTCTCTTGGATTTGGGCAGGAGCAATATTTATGGCTATAGGAGGGCTTATATCTCTCACAGATCGACGTTTGCGTGTCGGTGCTCCCAAATTGGCCTCCAAACCAATTTCAAATGCGGCGAAATAAAATACGTTTCATCTTATCACTGCCACTGATTTGCCTGCTGGCATTAAGCATCCTCCTTGGATTTTATCTCTGGCAATTGGGGTCTGGGCAAAAGTCTCTGGACGAGCTGCCGTCGGCATTAATTGATAAACCGGTCCCAACTTTTAACCTGCCGCCAATCTTGGGGGAAGGAGTTGGATTATCAGAAAAAGATTTGGGAGGACGAGTAAGTTTGGTCAATGTTTGGGCAAGCTGGTGTCCACCATGCCGCTTAGAACACAAAGTATTGATGAAAATCGCTGATACAGGAATTCCCATATTTGGCATTAACTACAAAGATACACCAGAGGCTGCAACAAGATTCTTGAAAAATTTAGGGAATCCATTCAGGGCCGTTGGTGCAGACCGGACAGGGCAAACCGCAATCGACTGGGGCGTTTATGGGTATCCTGAAACCTTTGTTGTCAATAAACGTGGACGCATCAAATATAGACATGTAGGTCCGCTCAATGAAGATGACCTGCATAACAAAATACTACCTCTAATTAGGAGGCTTCAATAATGAGAAGCTTGCTACGATTATTATTAACGGTTTTTTTTCTCACAACAGAGGTGCTTGCGTTAGAACCCGGCGAAATTTTAAAAGACCCCGCCCTGGAGGCTAGAGCTAGATCTATAAGTAAAAATTTACGTTGCCTTGTTTGTCAAAATCAATCTATTGATGATTCTGATGCAGCGTTAGCTAAAGACCTCCGTATAATGGTTCGCAACCAGATTGTGTCCGGAAAAAGCAACGAACAGATTATTTCAGATATAGTCGCGCGATACGGTGACTTTGTCCTGCTTAAACCTCCCATCAACCAAAAAACCCTTATTTTGTGGTTCAGCCCCGTGCTAATTTTATTGGCTGGCGGAATGAGCATTTATATTTATTTTCGGAAAAGGAAATCAGCTGCTGCAGAAACCCTGCTTTCCGATGCAGAAAAAGAAAAGCTCGCGGAAATTTGGAAGGGAAATAGATCGTGACCCTCTGGGTTATAATTGGCCTTATCGCTTTAATCCTCACTTTTATCGTGATAATTCCCCTTTTCAGAGACAGCTCAAAGAAACTATCCCAACGGGATAATTTCTCACGCCAAATATATATCAATCAACTGGATCAATTAGAGATAGAGGTGGAGCAAGGCCAACTGCAAGTGGAAGCGGCTGAGTCGGCGAGAGCGGAAATTGCGCGCAGATTACTTGCAACAACCAACGTTAAATCGAGACAGGAAGGAGCAGAAAAAAGCGGAAAATTTACAGCGTTCTATCTGGCTACCGCCATACCTACTGCGGCTTTAGGATTGTATTTAACTTTAGGCGCGCCACACATTATATCCAAAGATCAGGGCCACTACAAAAACATCGCCAAGCAATCTATCGAAATAGAACAGTTGGTTAATAAATTAGCTGAAAAATTAGAGAAGCAACCCGACGACCCGCTAGCCTGGAGTACCTATGCCCAAGCGCTCTTCTTGCTCAAGGATTACGCAAATTCAGCAGAAGCATGGGAGAAAACTTTATCTCTTGACCCCGACAATCCTGAATCTTACGCCAAATACGCGGAAGCACTGATATTACATGATAAAGGATCTGTTAAGCAGGCTGCCCGACAAGCTCTAGGCAAAGCCCTTGCCCTGGATAGCGGTCAACCTTTGGCCCGTTATTATGCAGGTTTAGCCGCTTCGCAAGCCGGAGATCTTGATGTAGCATTACGAGTATGGATTTCTTTGCTCGCTGAGACGAAGCCGAACGCTCCCTGGCGACAAGCACTGGAGACTCAGATTAAGCAAGTTGCGAATAGGGCAGGGATCCCCCAAGAAAGTTTGAGAGAGATGCTCAGCCGCCCCAGAGAAGCCATCAAGAAAGAATAATCTCTTTATGAGATGTGCGGGAATTGGAATTGGTCCAGACGCTCAAATTATTGTTCAAACTGGAGGATCTGCACAAACCAAACCCCAATCAAACCTTTTATTCAGTGCACCAAATCTCTCAAATACATCATAAACTCTATCAAGGGCCTTTGGCGTAATCTCAATGTGGGGTGTCCAACAGCCAAGTTGTTGGTAAGTTGAGATACATTTCTTAAGGGCCGAAAGGCTAGTATCTGGAAAATATGGGCTCAAGCAATGCGCGATGTCTTCCGGTGCAGTCTCACCGATCCAAATTCTAGTTTTCGCATAGGCCCGCGTGAAACGCTTTGCCGTTTCGGTTGATAACCATTCCCGGGTCGCAGCGACGCTTGAAAACGCGTTCGGGCCAATTAACGGGCCTGATTGTGCAAGGATGTGACCGAGCCCATCTTCCTCCAACTGTTGCGGGTAAGGTCCTTGCTGTTGAATATATGAACCAACCCCTTTCCGAAATGCGAGATCCATCTCAGAGACACTGCCCGGGGTCACAAAATTGATCTTAGAGATGTCCACTCCAGCCTCAAAGCAGGCATACTCAAACATGGCCCTCGGTTGCCCCCCGCCAAACGATATAACCTCCGCACCCTCTAATTTTTTCCAATTAAATTCTGGATCATCGATCCGACCAGAAATGAAAAAACCATCCATCTCATTAATTTGAGCAAAGTGCACAGCCGAGGGTTTTTTCCCGGCTGAAAGCTCGCTGAAGGCTTGGCTCGGAGCAGTCTGAATTACATGAGCGGTCCCAGCCTTAAGAGCCTCTATTGCAGACACCCCAGGTGGCGAAATCGACCATGTCGCATCAATACCTTCTTCTTCAAGGAATCCTGCTTCCATGACAGCGATTAGAGGGGCGTAAAAAGCAGAAAATAGGGTGAATTGAATTTCTATCTTTTCCATCTTTCCTGCCCAAACTTTCTGGATTTAGCCTTTAATTAAAACTGGATCCGATTAACGCATTTTAAAGGACAAAAAGTAATAAATCTATTTGTGCGGCTTGCCGTTAATTTTTTCAACGACGGTATCGAGCTTAGAACATATTGTCTTATAAGTTTTCTATAATTTAATGATGACCATAAAATTAATTTTTGTTTTCTAATGTTCTATCAGTCCTCTTTTCCATTTCACTCAACCTACTTTTAAATTTTTTAAACTCTTCTACCAACTTTCCTAGGCGCCGCAGAGTTGCTATTTCTTTATAGGCTTCGGCTTTATCACGTGCCGGATAACCCGCGACCACTGATTTTGGCTTGATATTCCGAGCAACACCAGATTTGGCCGTCACAATAGAGTCGGAGCCGACAGTGACATGATCGGCGATGCCAACTTGGCCAGCTAATACAACTCTATCCCCAATGACCGCACTGCCAGCTATGCCCGCCTGACCACAAATCATACAATTTTCTCCTATAACCACGTTATGGCCGACCTGAACTTGATTATCTAGTTTGGTGGATTTTCCTATTCGTGTAGCTGATACGGTACCTCTATCAATAGTTACACCTGCCCCAAGCTCAACATCGTCACCAATAATAACCGTTCCCAAAGAATTAATTCGAACAATTTGAGAATTGACCTTTCCAATTCTACCGCTTGCCTTAGCTGTCTCAACACTACCTGGATCCGGCGTGACATAGCTGAAGCCATCAGCCCCAATAACAACGTTTGGTTGGCAAATAACTCTCTCACCGAGCGTGACACGATGACCAATCCGCGTGCCGGCTCTGATAAGACAATCTGCACCTAATATAGTACCCGTTCCAATAGTCACATTTTCTAGAAGAACAGTCCTGGCCCCAATCTTTGCCCCTGGCCCGATGCTTGAGAAGGGCCCAACCGACACGTCAGATCCAATTTCTGCAGTTGGATCGATAACTGCGTTTGGGTGGATAGCAGGATGCCTTACCGCAGGTTCCGAAAAAATCTCTGTAAGTTTTGCCAGCGCATAGCGAGACCTATCAACGACTAAAAAACCTTGTTGGGGAAGCGGTTTCCCCGGCTCTTCTGAAACAACAGCAGCACCCGCGGCGCTGTCATTGAGTAACTCCAAAAAACTGGACTCCATCGCCAGAGCAAGATCACTGACATGCGTTGCATCGGATGGATGGACTAAACGATTGGCTTGTATGGAGCCATCTCCTAATACACGTGCACCTATTGCCGCCGCCAACTCTGCTAGGGTTATAGGGATTCGCTTTTGGCTCAAATTTTTACATCCAAATATTTTCGCTTAGAAGGATTGATAACCTGATCTCTCTCAAGATACCAGATTGCGTTGAAAACCTAACTAATTAGTGGTCTGGTGGAGCCGAGGGGAGTCGAACCCCTGACCTCAGCATTGCGAACGCTGCGCTCTCCCAACTGAGCTACGGCCCCTTTTATATGAGCGCGCAATCTGCGCAGGGTGGCAAAATTTGTCAAGAAAAACGTTTGAAGAATAACCTCTTTCCGCCGGCTTGAACCCTGTTTCGAGTGGGTTTACGTTATCTGCAAGTTCTCTTTCAATTTTTCATTCAACCGCACCAATAAGATCAGAATTAAATGATAATAATTGACCCCCTTTTTCGAGTTCTAATGATTGCGATCGACCTATATATCTGGTTGGTTATAATCGGTGCGATCTTAAGCTGGCTCGTTGCCTTTAATGTCATTAATACCTCCAATCAGCTCGTCTATTTAATTCTAGATTTTCTATACAGGATTACAGAACCTGCTTTGCGAAGAATAAAGCGTTTTTTGCCTAATTTAGGCGGTATTGACATATCACCGGTAATCCTAATTCTCGGACTAATTTTTATTCAAATGGTGCTTGCCAATATGCACCGAGCTCTGGTGAGTTAGGGAAGACCCATGACAGCTAAGATCATCGATGGAAAAGCCGCCGCCGCGGAGCTTCGCAAACGAGTTGCCAAGCAAGTCTCCCAACTCAAAGCCAACTATAATGTCCAGCCTGGACTTGCAGCAGTTCTTGTTGGCGATGATCCCGCAAGTAAGGTGTATGTCAGAAATAAAGAGAAACAAACTGAGGAAGTTGGTATGGCATCAGTGGGACGGAAGCTTCCCGCGGAAACCAGCGAAGGTGAACTTATATCAATCATAGAAGAATTAAACCATGACCCCACCGTCCACGGAATCTTGGTACAGCTCCCGCTACCAAAACAAATAAAACCGGAAGCCGTAATAAGCGCTATTAGCGCAGAGAAAGATGTAGATGGTTTTCACCCCATGAATGTTGCTGCTTTATCCAATGGAGAAGATGGGGTAGTACCCTGCACCCCAATGGGCTGCACTATGCTGTTAAAAGACCAGATTGGAGACCTTACTGGCATGGAGGCCTTAGTCATCGGACGATCAAATATTGTGGGGAAACCAATGGCTCAGCTCCTTTTAGCCGAAAATTGTACAGTTACGATCGCTCATTCGCGTACCCGAGATCTAGCTCAAAAATGCCGGCATGCTGATATTGTTGTCGCAGCCGTAGGTATCCCGAAACTTGTTAAAGGTGATTGGATTAAACCAGGAGCAACTTTAATCGACGTGGGCATTAATCGCGTCTCAAAAAACGACGGGACCGGAACCTATCGGTTGGTAGGGGATATCGATTATGAGGAGGCGGTTCAAGCGGCAGGTGCTATCACTCCGGTTCCAGGGGGCGTAGGGCCAATGACTATTGCCTGCCTGCTACAAAATACTTTAACTGCCTGTAATCGCCAAATTGCATTGAGACATTAACCTCGATTTATGATTTAGGGGCCATCTTTTTTAGCCCCACCCCAGCCATTATGTGTAATGTCAAAAATTATACCGTCAGGATCAGTATATTTGACTTCATAAAAAGCGTTATCGACGGCCATTTCCCCCATAAACCATTTACCACCCGCCTCGCTAATTTCCTTAGAGGTCTTCTCAGAGTCATCTACCCAGAAACCAATATGATGAGGCCCAAACCAATTCCTATCCTTACCCTCGCCCATAGGTTCGTCTTCTTTATACCGAAGGAGAGCTAAATTTACTGTTCCGTCACTGAGGTAAATACCATCGGCTGTAGGGCCTTTCGCCGATCCAACCCTTCTGAGACCAAACGTATTTGAGTAAAACTCGGCGGTTGCCTCAAGGTCTTCACAGGATATTGCCAAATGACGCAGCTTTCCTTTGGCCATATGATATGTCTCCTAATTTTTTGCCGCCCTGCTTTGAGTTAAGACTTGTTAACCCATAACTCCTCTTAATGAATCAATTTTTAAACGAGAGATTAATTTGGACCATTAATCCTAAACATTTCTGCCGCATGATCCCAAACCACCCTCTGCTTAATTTTAGGATCAATGCCCTCAAACATTTTATCAATTGGTATGGAAACGTCGGGCCAAGTGCCCTGCGGGTGAGGATAGTCTGACCCCCAGATTGCGTAATCACCAAGCTCGCACCAATCCTGCTTCATCATTTCACACCCAATGTAATCCTCCTCAAAGGTAAATCCACAATTACGAGCCGCATATTCACTTGGAAGCATCGAGAGAGGAGCTGACGGATCCGGCGCGCGTTCTTTCACCTGACGGTCAGCCCATTGGACGGCGAATGGAACCCATCCGATACGACACTCTGAGAATAGAACCTTCAGATTTGGATGGCGTTCAAATGCTCCACAAAAAGTTAGCTGCGCCCATGTGTTACACAGATTAAAAGGAGCAGTTGCCAAAAAGGCGATCTGCGCGCCTCGATGGTAGGGCGGCAAAGGAGAATCTGCAGCGCCCCCAATATGAATACACAACGGCACCCTTGCCTCTGCTGCCCTTGCCCAAATCGGTTCCCATACTTCATCATAAACTGGTTGCGCGACATCAAAAGGAGGAAATTCAACTGCCTTTGCCCCAGCCTGTATCATTCGATCAAGCTCCCGAACGCATTCCTCTGGATATTTGGTAGGCAGAGCAGGTAGAAGAAAAATGCGATCCGGGTCAATTTTGTTAACTTCCATCGCGTAATCATTAAAAGCGCGATAAACTGCAAATAGCAACTCGGGATCAGAAACATTCCACTTTCGAACACTCGCAAAGATAATACTTGACCAAACTTTTGACTGATCCATGTGATTTAGCAGTATTTTGGGGTCAGCCGGAGGAAGGGCCCCATCCGGCAAATCAACGCCTTGATCACGAAATGGTTTCAAGAATTGGGAACTATTCGAGCCATCCGCCGATTTATCCCAAAGCTTACCTTCCCAGGTCCATTGAGAACCATTCTCACCCTCAACTACCTTGGGCCCGACTTCTTTAAATTTCTTCGGCAACCTTTCTTGCCACAGGTTCTTAGGGCACCAGTGGGTGTCTAGGTGATTATCAGCAGAAATATAGAGGTACTCGGACATTTTGAAAATTAAACCTTTTATCTATTTGAAACTATCAATAAAGGTCTCCTAACCAATACCAGACGTCAAGGTGCTAAATTTCAATGACCCAGAACATTTCTCCAAGGCAAAATTATGTGTCCCTTCGGAAGTCTTGAACCTCTCGCTTTGAGATCATAATGATAGCGGAAAGTATTACCGTTGCTCCAAGCCAAACCCAGAGATCCGATACTTCACCAAAAAGGACCCAACCCAAAGCCGACGCTATTGGCAAACGTAAGAAATCGACCGGTCCCAAAATACTCGCATCGGCAAATGTCATTCCACGGGCCAGAAAAATATGGGCAACCGTACCTAATGCGCCCATCGCCAAAATCCAGACCATATGCGACCAGTCAGGCCAAACCCAACTAGACCACGAAATGACCAGTGCACCGCAAGCCATAACCGCGTTCATATAGAATATCATAACCGAACCGCTAACCCGCAAAGAGAAATGCTTTGTCATTAGCTGAACCGCGGCATTAGAAACAGCAGAAATTAAAACGCAAAGTATAAGGGGTTCAAATGGTATTACCCCGGGCCTGATTACGATCAATGCGCCCCCAAAACCAATAGCTAGCGCAATCCACCGCCGAGCATCAACACGCTCACCGAGCACGATTGCGGCGCCAATTACCACAAAAAGTGGATGCGTAAATTGGATTGCGACAACGTCACTTATCGTTAAACCTGTTAGCGCGATAAACCAGCCGAGTACTCCCAAAAGTCCTATCCCTCCCCTCAGCAAAAGGTAGCGCCATTCGCTTGGCACTAAAGTTTTGGGCTCTCGGTAAACTGTTTGAATCAGCCATGGTGCTAGGAAGATCAATCCCGCTGCCGCCCGAAAGAATACGAGCTGGGGACCCTCAAATCCCTCAAAACTAAGCTGACGGACACAGGCCATCATTCCACACATAGAGACAGTTTGGGCCAACATCCAGAATATGCCCTGCGTTGTTGGGCTGAATTCGGTCATTCTCATCTGTAATTCAGCACCACATCCTGCCTTTAAAAATAAATCTAGTATTTCCAATCGGTAAGCTCATTGCCGCATAAACCTCAGCTAAAGCAAGACTAACTGGACCATCTTTAAGAATAATGCCAACGCATAACATGCCCGCACCAGCCCGAGTAACCATCAAAAGGCTAACCTACGCAGATAGGAAGATAGAGTAGGCATTTATGCTAAGCCCCACTAAATCCGGGTAAACTTTACTGTGCTTGAGAGAGGTTATTACTCTAACTACTTCGCCGCCGGGCTGCCTCGCTTAGCCTCAGTCGCAGAGCGTTAAGTTTTATAAAACCCTGTGCGTCACGCTGATCATAAACACTATCTGCCTCAAAGGTAACGTGAGCTTCGGAGTAGAGGCTATCCGGAGACCTACGCCCTATAACCGTGGCAGCACCCTTAAATAACTTAACCCTAACAGTCCCGTTTACATTTTTTTGCGACTGATCAATCGCAGATTGGATCATTTCCCTTTCCGGAGAAAACCAAAATCCATTGTAAATCAGTTCTGCATACCGCGGCATCAGTTCATCCTTAAGATGTGCCGCCCCACGATCCAGTGTAATGCTTTCCACCCCTCGACGTGCTATTGAAAGTATTGTCCCACCTGGGGTCTCGTATACGCCGCGAGATTTCATTCCGACATACCGGTTCTCGACCAGATCAAGCCGTCCAATACCATTAGCACCACCCAATTTATTTAATTTCATGAGAAGGGATGCGGGAGACAAGACTTCTCCATCAATCGCCACTGGATCTCCTGATCGAAATTCTATTTCAATAGTTTGGGGCTCATCCGGGGCCGCCTCAGGTGACACAGAACGAGTAAACATTGCTTCATCGGGTGCTATCCACGGATCTTCAAGAGCTCGACCTTCGTACGAGATATGTAGGAGATTTGCATCAGTTGAGTATGGAGGCTCATCCTCTTTGTCTCTCGGAATAGATATTTGGTGGGATCGTGCGTACTCTAACAATTCTTTTCGACCATTCAGGTCCCATTCTCGCCAAGGGGCAATCACTTTAATATCAGGATTGAGAGCGTAATAACCCAATTCAAACCGAACCTGATCATTTCCTTTTCCTGTGGCCCCATGACTCACAGCATCAGCGCCTGTTTCTTTTGCAATTTCTATCTGACGTTTTGCTATCAAAGGCCTCGCGATTGAGGTCCCCAAAAGATATACGCCCTCATAAAGAGCATTTGCTCGAAACATAGGAAACACATAATCACGAACAAATTCTTCGCGCAGGTCCTCTATATAGATATCTTTAACCCCAGCAGCCTGTGCTTTTACTCTTGCCGGCTCTACTTCCTCACCCTGGCCTAAATCCGCAGTGAACGTGACAACCTCGCAACCATATTCCTCTTGCAACCAACGAAGAATCACAGACGTATCAAGACCACCTGAATACGCCAGAACAACCTTTTTGACGCCTTTTTTATCGGGTCCTGTCATATACGACTCTCCTGATTTTTTAGAGGGATCTGGGTCGGCGCAGTATATGGAAAGCCACTTCTCCATCAAGGGCAGAAAGAGCAAACTGAACCTAGCGCATTTTTTTTCTTATAGTGTCTGACTTCAGTTGACCACAAGCCGCGAGAATGTCGCGACCTCGGGGACGACGCACTGGTGAGGAATATCCGGCATTATTTACGACGTTAGCAAATTTTTGAATGGTCTTCTCACTTGAACATTCAAAAGGGGCACCCGGCCAACTATTAAAAGGAATGAGATTCACCTTAGCGGGAATACCGGAGATCAAGCGACAAAGCTCCTTCGCATCAGCCTCAGAGTCATTTACACCCTTAAGCATGACATATTCAAAAGTTATTCGTCTTGCGTTATGCGCTCCAGGGTAAGAGCGACAAGCATCAAGCAATTCTTTAATCGGAAACTTTCGGTTCAGTGGCACAATTTCATCGCGTATATCGTCACTAACCGCGTGCAATGAAACTGCTAAATTAACACCAATTTCATCACCACACCGCTTCATAAGCGGAACATATCCAGCGGTAGAGAGCGTGATACGACGCTTGGAGACGGCTATCCCCTCGGGATCCATAATTATATGCAAAGCTTTTTTGACATTTTCAAAATTTAATAAAGGCTCCCCCATCCCCATCATGACAATATTCGAAAGAAGATTTCTTCCCTCAGAGGACGGCCATTCTTCATAGGTGTCTCTAGCTATCAACATCTGCCCGACTATGTCAGCGGGAACAAGATTTCTGATCAGTGGCTGGGTCCCAGTGTGACAAAATTTGCAACTCAAGGCGCAGCCAACTTGCGATGAAATACACAGCGCCCCTCTATCTTCCTCTGGAATAAAGACCGTCTCGATCTCACCACCGCCGGGGGGATTTAAAAGCCATTTTCGGGTGGCATCTTCTGAAAGCTGTTCTCGGACCACTTTTGGGCGGATAAGTTCGCAGTTAGCCTTTAGCTCGGCCCTCGTTCCCTTACCCAGGGAAGTCATCTCATCAAAGTCCTGGGCACCCCGATGATATATCCAGTGCCATATCTGCTTGGTTCTAAACTTCTCTAGACCCAAAGATAAAACCACCGCCTCCAGTTCTGATCGGCTTAGACCAATTAAATTTATTTTTTCATTCTTAACCGATAGGTCGCTTTGGGGTTTTAAAATAATGTCCCCATCTTCGAAAATGGATACTGTATCCGTAATCAACTTTCTTCTCCCCTGGAGGCTGGGTTCCGGAGCCCTGCGGGAACCGCAGACGGATATAATTTTAACCAGCACACTGAAAGAAAAACCGCGGTGATAAATGGCAATACCAAATAACAAACTGTGTTCCACCCCAATACCGATTGGATCCAACCTGACGTCCCGGAAAATATCGCCACTGCGCCAAAAACCAAAAAGTCATTTACCCCCTGGGCCTTCGCCCTTTCAGAAGGCGTATAAGTATAAGTCAGAAGGGCCGTGCCCCCGACGAAAAGAAAATTCCAGCCCATTCCAACCAACACATTGGCCAACCAAAAATGCGAAACACTTCCCCCTAAAGCACCGACTATTGCTGAGCACGCACTGAGCAGCAAACCCGCAAGTAAGACATTTAACAATCCAAATCGCGCAATAAGACTGCCGGTTATGAATGAGGGTGCAAACATTCCAACCATATGCCACTGCACCACAAACATTGCATCAACTTCATGGTGGCCGAATTGCGCCTTCATGGCGATCGGTGTGGCGGTCATCATTAATACCATGATACCCCAACCTATCACGGCACACATAACAGCTACTATGAAACATGGCTGGACCAGGATTTGTCCCAAAGCCCTCGGGGGCTCCGAAAATTCTTCTTCACTGACCTGCGGAAACTTTATAAACCGAACCACAACGATCAATAAAACCGGGATCATTGCGAGCACCAAAAATGTTGCCGCATACTGATATGGCTGATCAGGCACCCGATCCGGGAGGGAAAGGACGCCTGGCCCACAAATGAAGGCAATCGCCGCTGAAAAACTCCCACCATCCATCCAACTGCCCGCTAAATTATATGTCCATTTAGAAATTTCCGGCCCTACAAAAGCTGCAACCACACCGCCACCAATAACCAAAGAGATGGCTTTTCCTCGAAAACTAAGGCTCGAAACCTCAGCTGCAGCAAAACGGTAGTGTTGGCTGGCGGATGTAAAGCCACCAAACAGCAAAGTTGCGCAAACAAATAGCCAATAGGAATGTTGGAAAATTGCTAAGGCTGCAACAAGCGCTCCGGCTATCCCAAACATCGCACTGACCGAAAAACCCACCCTTCGCCCTAAGCGACGCATCATGATTGCAACGGGAATAGCAAAAGCTGCCGTCGATAGCCACTGAATAGCTTGAGGCAGAGTTGCGACGCTTTTATCGACAGCCAATTTATACCCAACCAAGGCAGCGATCGCCAGGAGCACCCCCGTCGAGGTGTTGAATAAAGCTTGGCAAGTCGCAAGCAAAAATACGTTGCGTTTCATATCCGCTGGAACGGCATCAGATTTAGACATCAATTTTTCCTGAACATTGAGACGGGGTAAAGTCCCTGCCGACGGCTGCGTCGCTTGGTCTTAGTGCATGTTTTGACCACCATCAACATTTAATGTCTGGCCAGTCATGTAAGCTGATGCATCCGAGAGTAAAAATAGAACCGTTCCGACCAAATCATCAGGCACCTGGGGTCGTTTAAAACATTTACCTTCATCACGCCCAGCCATGTAATTAGAGGATGAGCTCGCAATTTGTGTAGCACTCAACGTGAAACCAGGAGTAACAGCATTAACGCCAATATTATCACCCCCAACCTCCCGCGCGAGCGCTCTTGTTAAACCGATAACTCCAGCCTTCGAGGTCGTGTAATGCAACCGATTTGGCTGACCCTCCCAAATACGACTAGAGGAAATATTCACGATCCTCCCGCCACCTTGGTTTCTCATATGGGGATAAACCGCTCGGCAACAGAGGAAAATTCCTTTCAAATTCACCTGCATTACTGAGTCCCACTCATCTGGCGGAATATTGAACCAATCTCCCCTCGGCAAGACACTCATCATAGAGGCGTTATTAATAAGACCATTAACTTGACCATATTTTTCTATTGTTAGGCTAACCATTTTTTCCACCATGACCTCGTCTTTGACATCAGTGGTTATGGAAAGGGCATCGCCCCCGGACTCCCTAATTTCATCCGCGACCTTTTCTGCCTCCTCAGCTGCTATGTCAGCAAGGACAACTTTTGCTCCGGCCTCAGCCAGCTTTCGGCTGTAGACCATACCAATACCAGTGCCCCCCCCTGTAACGATAATAACACGACCCTCCAATTCATAGGCCCGTCGAGGATTGAAACCATCAGCCATTTTCTAATTCCTTATTTCAAAAATGCTACCAAATAGTCTTCTCGAAAACTTTCTTCATTCCCGATAGCACTACTTCACACCGCATGCGTTTTTTGAAGCAATATAAGCCGTAGTAAAACCAATTAGTGAGTATCTATCAGTTGTTACTGTACCAAGCGCCGACACGCCTCTGATCACCAACTGACGACCCCCTCGCATAGCTTTTACTAAAGCCCGATCCTCCTTGGCAGAATACGACCAAGCGGAGCCACCGCTGGTAAATAGTTTTCGCTTTTGTCCATCGATTTCTGCGGTAATTTCACTTTCTTTTTTGTAGGGGTAACCTGCTGTAATAGAAAACTCATCGAAAATTTTTTCTTTAGGGCGGTGGGTAACTTGGAGATAAGTTCGCCCGCGCCGCTTATATTTACCCGAGGACTTGCTCGGCTCCCCATGCACAAAACATATCTTGCCCTTTTTAGTCTGTAATACTGAGCTAATCCAATTCCCCCCTTTGTGCACTATTTTTGGTGCGGCAAACGTCAATTGGGGACACGTCAAACCAGCAAATAAAATTAAGGCACCCATTGCGAAAATTATTCTTGAAAGGTTCATAATTTTTTAACTCTCTTGAGGCTGATCTCGGCGACGTCTTAATGGTTCCCCAAAAACATGATCAGGAAGCGGTTCTATTGGACCCAAGGGTGTTACTGGACGAGCGGCATATCGCTGCAATGATATTAGCCGATCATACATTACTATTGCTCCGGCAGTTGCAACATTCAGCGAAAAATTAGTTGGAATCTTAACAACGTGATCGCAGCATTGAGTCACAGCAGGTGACAAACTGCCCCGTTCCATACCCAAGATATAGGCCGCGCACCGAGGATGACAAAAACTGGGCAGCGCCACAGCCTCATCTGTTATCTCCACTCCGACCAGCGAACACCCTTTCGGAAGCCGAACCGCATCAAGTTCCTCAAATTCATAGAATGGAACCTGACCATCAGAAGCAGAAGTATCTGACTTTCGAATGTCGGCCTTGTAAGCAGCGCCGATCGTAAAAACAAAACTAGCACCGAAAGCGTGGGCAGAACGATAGAGATTTCCCGCATTCAAAGGTTTGCTGAGCCCTTCCACCCCAATGCCAAAATATCCCCTCAAAGATCCACCTCATGCAGCAATCAGATTTTCAATTAACATTTGCGACCTCTCCAAGAGAAGGCCCAATCTCTCGATGTATTACTAAATCAGCAATTGGATCCAAAGGGGTCTCTTCACGATTAAGAATAGCCAGAATTGATCCGTTTTTTGCCGCTATTTCTGGAAACCCAGCCGCTGGATATACCTGTAACGATGATCCCACTGCGATAAAAAAATCACATCCGAGCGCTGCCTCTTGAGCACGCCGCATTGGTTGCTCTGGCATCGGTTGACCAAAAGATATGGTGGCTGCTTTAACGATCCCTCCACAAACCTCGCATATAGGGAGCCTCTCATCTCTAATAAAGTATTCTCGAATCTCGGCAAGCTCATGCCTATGACCGCAATCAAGACATTTAGCGTATGTACTATTTCCGTGAAGCTCGATAACCCTCCCTTGAGAAATTCCCGATTCTTGATGCAAACCATCGGTATTTTGCGTAATTACCGAAGAAATTTTTCCATCGGCGACTAATTTGGCAATAGCTCGGTGACCTCTATTTGGAGTTGCCCCCTCGAACCCATAAGAGTCATCAAACTTCCGTCTCCAGGACTCTCTTCTAGCCTCTTCGGAAGCAATGAATTCTTTGAATTGGATTGGCTTATATTTAGTCCAGACCCCTCCAGGGCTTCGAAAGTCGGGAATGCCAGACTCTGTACTTACTCCTGCCCCTGTAAATATAACGCCTTGACTCCCTCGCTCGATCACATCCCGCAGGTCATCAAGAGTACCAGCATTTTTTTGCATTGGCCTCGTCTGGTCCCTCTTGGCTTGTGGCAAAAAATATATAAAACCTTGCAATATCATAGACAAGAAAACGGCAAGTCACAATTAGCCTTCCCACCCCATCAAAGTTGCGAGGCACTTTGAGAAACTAATACCAAACCTGTTAAATTTATTTAACGAAAAAACCCGTGATTGGTTGAAATGTTTAAGAGCGACCTTTTCAAGCACAAAATTAATTCTCCAGGGACGACTGGGGCCTTATGGATGATCTTAAGCGCAGTAGGATGGGCTACCATGGTATCGGTGGCTAGGGGCCTCAAAGATGACCTCCATGTTTTTGAAATAAGTTTTTTCAGAAGTTTTTTTGCACTAGTGTTCTTTATCCCATGGCTAACGCGTTCGGGACTCAAGGCACTAAAAACTGAAAAGATAGGCCTCCACTTCATACGGGGAGTGTCTGGATTAATCGCACTCTACCTTATGTTCGGTGCATTATTCTATATCCCCACGGGAGAGGTCGCAGCGATCACCTTCCTTCGCCCATTAGTCGCATCAGCGTGTGTAATCCTCATAATGGGAGAGCCCTCAAAGTCACACCGCTGGGTTTCGATTACAATCGGGCTCATCGGAGCCTACATTATTGTACGACCAGGAATAAGCGCCGTATCCCCCGGACAATTTCTTGCGTTTGGAGCTGTATTTGCCATGGTGGTTACCTCGCTCATGATAAAAACCCTAACAAAGACAGACCAACCTGATGCAATTGCAGCCTGGCAAGTAATCATCTTCTCTGCTTTATCCATTATACCAGCACTTTTTGTCTGGGTGACACCGACCCTTGAACAATTCGGAGCGCTCTTAATAATGGGTTTCGGAGCAATGGTTGCGCAGCGTGCAATGACAAGAGCCTATAAAGCCGCAGACTTAACGGTAGTGCTCCCTTTTGAATATACCCGCCTGCCCATGGCTGCATTCTTTGGTTTGGTCCTTTTTTCTGAATTTCCTGATCTTTGGACTTGGATTGGAGGTACAATCATTTTTGGTGCTACAGTTTATATGGCTCACCGTGAAGCCCAAAACTCTGAGCTGACCCAAACCAACGAGCCTAAGGGTAAAGGTAAGTGACCTTTACCCTTCCTGACCCTTGGCGGGGTGCGCTTTGGATGATGGGAAGCACCGCAAGTTGGTGTGGAATGGCAGCAATAGCTCGTCATTTTTCAGGCGAAATTCACACTTTTGAAATTGTATTTTTTAGAAGTGTCTTTGGTTCCATTTTTCTTATTCCATGGCTTTTAGGCGTTGGCCTAAACGGGCTCAAAACAAACCGCGTGGGAATGCATTTAATCCGAGGATTAACAGGACTTGCCATAATTTATTTGCTCTTTTCTGCTATCCAACTTGCTCCAATGGGGGAGGTGGCTGCAATCATCGCTTCTCGACCTATCTTTGCATCCGTTTTGGCTGTTCTTATCCTCCACGAGGCCTCGAAAGGAAGGCGGTGGAGCTCTGCTTTCATTGGCTTTATTGGCGCCGTTATTATTATCAGGCCGGGGACAACAGAACTTTCAACCGGAGTCCTTTTAGCGCTTTCAGCAGCCCTAACCATGGCCGTCCTCTCCATCATCCTGAAATCTTTAGCCCGAACTGAGAAGCCTGATACGATTGTTATCTGGCAAATGGTCGTCTTCACTCCCTGCTCAATGGTGCCAGCACTTTTTGTATGGGTAACACCCAGTTTAGAGCAGCTTGCACTGCTTGTTGGCGTCGGGCTTTTCGGGACCGCGACCCAACGTTGCCTCACTCGAGCCTATGCTGCTGCCGACGCTACCGTCGTGGTACCTTTTGATTTTTCGCGTTTGATTTTTGCCGCGGTGATCGGTTTCCTGCTATTCAATGAATTTCCGGACATCTGGACCTGGGTAGGCGGCACCATAATATGCCTTGCAATACTATGGATGGTAAAAGGCGAGTCCAAAGAAACTCAAAATACCTAGTTTAAGGGACCATAACCTGCCAAAGTCAGTCTTCGCATAAGGCGTGGCTGTTCCCTCGGGAAATCTTTACGCTTGTGTATCGAGGCATAATTATCCCACATTACGAGATCACCCAGTCTCCATTCGTGTTCGAAGACGATGCTTGGGTCCTCAGCTATATCAAATAGCTGGTTCAAAACATCCTCATTTTCCTGAGGAGCCAAACCTTCGATCCTCGCGCTCATCAACCTACTAATATAAAGAGCTTTCCTGCCCGTTACCGGATGCGTGACAAAAAGGGGTTGTTCGCATTGCAACATTCCAGATATGTCAGTGTTATAAATATCGATCCTCTCTCGACGCTTATAATCATGAATCTGGAGAACCTTTCTTCCTTCTAGTCGAGTTCTCAGTTCTTCAGGCAAATTTTCATAAGCCTTGTACATATTTGCAAAACAGGTCTGACCTCCCCAACTCGGCAGGGTCACCGAGTAAAGCAGTGTTGCTTTATGTGGGTTAGGATAATAACTGGTATCATGGTGAAACCACATTTCTCCATCTCCAAACGCCCCAATGGGTTCACCGGTCTTTTCATCTTTGATGTTTGTCACCAACATAAAGGGGGTGTCATAACTCCCGCCAGGAGTGTGACCATTTGGAGATTGACGACGTTCGCCAAGGCCGCCCAATTGATTGGCGAAGGCAAGTTGATCTTCATCATCGAGATCTTGATCTCGAAACACCACAACCACGTTCTCGTGAAACGCATCCTCAATCGCTTCCTTATCCGCATCGCTCAACTTTTCTCGTAGATCGACACCTTTTATCTCTGCACCGCACGCATCCGATAATTTTTCGACTTTAATGGCCATGGCCTTGCCCCAATTTATGTAAAAACCCAGGTTTTGCTGGCTGTATATTACTTGTATACTAACGCGACTCTGCTGCCGTTCCAACCAGCCTTCGATAACCAAAAAACCAGCTTCGCCAACCCAATCCACTAACCAGGATTTTTCAATTTGCCCCAACCTAAGATCAACATCTTTCGTTCCGGGATTTGGGATAAGTTACCCCCAAATTTACGGGGAATTATATGGCTAGTTACAGGAACTTTCCTATTTTCAACTGTAGATGTTGTGGTGAAGCATTTAGGACAAAGTTTTCACCCACTTGAGTTAGCATTTTTTCGCTATTTTATTGGGACAATAATCTTATTACCAGTCTTCATCCGCCTCGGCACTAGCGGAATGAGAACAAAAATATTTGGGCTTCATTTTCTCCGACTTGGGCTCGCGTACATTGCTCAGCTATGCATCTTTGTCGCCATAATATATATGCCACTGGCCGATGCCACGGCCCTTAGTTTTTCAAAACCGCTCTTCACAACAATTGTAGCGGTCATAATTCTATCAGAGGTGGTTAGAAAAGCGCGCTGGGTAGCGACGGCGGTGGGGTTTATTGGCGTTTTAGTGATGATACGCCCTGGAACAGGGGCGGTTGATCCAGTGGCTTTTCTAGCAATTCTCTCAGCCCTAACCTTCGCATTTGGAAATGTTCTGATACGTGTCCTCGCGCGCACAGAACCAACTGCACGTATACTTTTTTACTATCACGCCGGAGGTCTTGTGATCGGGCTCTTTACCGTGATTTGGGTATGGAAGACACCCATTGGATTTGAGTGGTTCCTGTTAATCACAATCGGAGTCATCACAACCATGGGAATGACATGCTATGTGAAGGCATTCTCTGTGGGCGAAGCAAGCGCCGTCGGGCCTAGCGAATATATCAGGCTCATCTATGCCGCGGTATTTGGGTATTTTATATTCAGCGAAACTCCGGACCTCTGGACGATTGTAGGGGCAACAATCATCGTTGGAGCGGCTCTTTTTATTGCTCGAGACGAGGCGCGAACGAACCCAAAGCCTAGGTAAGACCCGATCTCTACTTTTCGGTCTTTTGAGCTCGCAAGTAAGCCTCGCGACGGGCTATGTAATAGGTACTCGCAAAGATTATTAGGGCGCCCACACCCGTCATAAGATCGGGAAGTTCTGCGAAAAGAAAAACGCCTAAAACAGCCGCAAAAGGTAATTTCATAAAATTGAAGGGCATAACAACTGCCGCTTCTCCAGCTGCAAGCGCCCGAGTTACACCCTGAACCGCTAACAATGAGAGCAGACCTAAGCCAAGGATCCATGGCACATGAGATACAGCAATTGTGTTCCAAGTATAAATAGCAGGCCCCAAACTTAAAACTGTCATACCCAAAAAAACATAAAGCACAATCTTACTGCTGCTATCAGTTACAGATAGGGTCTTAGTGGTAACATTTACAAGAGCATAGGCCGCACTTGTCAGCAAAACACCAATCATCGGCCAAGAAAGTTCGACATAACCAGGCCGAATAATCACCATCGCCCCGACAAAACCGATTACTAACGCCGCCCCCCTGCGCAAGCCAACATGTTCGCCAAGAATTATTGCGACGAACAAGACTGTAAAAAGTGGCGTAGTAAACATAAGCCCAGTCACTGTCTGCAGTTCAAGGTTGCCCAGAGCCCACATCAGTAGCACCATCCCCCCAAAATTCAGGCCCGTTCGAATGGAATATGTGCCGACCTTTGTAGTTTTCATAACCTGTATCCCGCTTTTGAAGAGCCAGGGCAAAAGGAAAATTATTCCGAGGAATGAGCGGAAGAAAACAATCTGAAAAGTTTCGAAACCCTCTTTTGATAAATATCTGACCGTTGCATATGTGGCCGCATAAAATGCGGCAGCGAATAACATCCAAAAAATCCCGCGAGTATTTCCGGGCAGGTCAGAGAATGTCGACGTCAGACGCTTTATCGAGTGCATATTATTTCATTTTCTATGTTAAATTTTACAAGTAGGTACTTGCTATTGAACCCCAAAAATTAATAGTGATTTGAGCCGACCAAATCCCAAGTTTGATTTTTCATACGCTTTGTTATCGTACTTGGGAAGGACGCAACTTTAGTTAATAGATAACCTAAGCTTTCAAGTGCGTTGATAATGACCCAAAAGACGAACCGGATAAAAATTCTTTTTTTGTGCACTGGTAATATATGTCGTTCGCCACTAGCAGAAGGCGCATTTCGTGCGATGCTAGAAGCTTCCCAAATGACCGACAGAATTGAAGTAAGTTCCGCGGGGATACTTAAAATCCACGAGGGAGAAGCACCTGATGAGAGGGCGCAACAAGTGGCAAAGATCCGTGGATTTGATATTTCACATCAACGAGCCCGGCAAATAACCCAAAATGACTTGGAACTGTCTGATGTTATTTTAGCGTTGGATGATACCCATTTTCGATTCCTGCAGCAAAATCTGCCAACTAAGGTTTCAGCCGATATTTATCCAATCCTGCAATTTGCGCCGCAGGTTGGTTTTCGAGAGGTGCCCGACCCATTCTATGGCAACATTGAAGATTTCTTTTTTTCTATGGATCTGATCGAAGCAGGATGCGCTGGGCTCCTTGATGAGCTGCGCCGCGCCCTTCACAATGCAGATCGCGGTCTCCGATTAGCCGTTCGTCCACCGTCTACATAATCAAGCGGCAAGGCTGTGGTAAATTTAAGCTCTTCCATCGCAAAGCTAGAGCTCACATCTTGCAAATCGACCTGTGCTATCAACCGTTTATAAAAGTCATCATATGCGGCTATATCTGGAACAACGACCCGAAGAAGGTAATCAACATCGCCACTCATTCGATAGAATTCTACCACTTCTTTAAATGACTTAACTGCTTCGGAGAATTGCTTAAACCAGGTCGCCGAGTGATTACTCGTTCGAATAGAGACAAAAGCAGTAACCCCCACGTTTAGTTCTTTGGAATCAAGCAAAGCCACTCTTTTTTGAATTACCCCAGTCGCTTCAAGACGTTGTATTCTGTTCCAGCATGGGGAAGTCGAGAGACCCACTTGGGCAGCGATTTCACTGACTGGAAGCGTCGCATCATCTTGCAAACGCTCCAAAATTTCTAAATCAATCTTGTCCATTTTGCTCTCCCCAAGAGAATTATTTTTTTATAAAATTTATTTACGAGAATTATTTTTGTCAAATAGGATTTTTATTTATAAAATTAAAAATTTTTTCTTTTTTATCTTGTAATGCTCTTTTTTGCAAAGTGACGAGAAGCGTATCCAGGACTGATAAATAATGGGCGTTTGTGAGAAATAGAATTTACACCGATATTTGAGAGAGCAAGGACTTCCGATAGCCCCATTTAACAATTTCTGCCAAGGTTAAGCGGGCTTTGTTATCCAATCAGGGTCAAGACCCCGGTATAGCCGTAAAGTCTGTTGTTAGAAATTTCTCCATTTGCAAAAAAGCCTATCAGTGAACGCTCTCCTAGAATTCCTTGGATAGTTTTCAATTCTACTGATCCTCTCCCGAAAAGATTAGGGCCCCTCGCAACGCATGAGAAATAAAAAGCAGCTTTCGGCGCCCCCGAGGCACGAAGCTTTAAATCTGAGACCATGCGCTTTAGATCTGCGATTGCGCTGGCGCCATCGCGTCTCACAAACATTACTCGATCTCCAGGCTTCAGGTATGACCAACAGCAATTGACTCATCATCAGGTGAAATCCCTATCAAATTTCTAACAAGGTAATCTCCTTTATCTGAGCCTTCAATTGGCATTGCAACGTGGACATAACCCATGACCCTAGAGAGGTCCCGTGACAACAAATCACCAATATCAGCTTTAAATACCTCAAAAGCGGGGCGATTATCCAAAGAATAAATGACATTTTCTTCAGCTGCCGTAACGAGATGAATGTCGCCTATGGGACTGCAACCTTGGGTGAGGCCGGTATGGGCAGCAATCTCTGATCCGAACAAAATGCCTGACACGCCGCCATCCAGAATATCATTAGAAATCTGCTCATGAGCCCCTCTCGAGGAAGTCATCCCACCGACCAAAAAACAGCCTGTGTTTTCTTGAAGCATACCCAGCGTTTCCTCAATGCCAGGGGATCTGGGATCAGCATGAATAATACCAAGTGTGGGGTTATGATTTTTTGACCACGCGACAATCTCTTTAGGGAGCTCATTTTTATTCGGTGTAATCGATGGCAAAACCCGGAAACTATCCGGCGGAAGACGACCTAACATGATCGCAATAGAGGGCGTATCGAACAATTCTATCCCAGAAACACATATTCCGAACCCGACCGTGCCAACCCATTGAGAGATACCTGTCTGTCCTCTTAGACGATCCACTATAGCCCTGACATTTTTATCAAGGGCATCCGTGACATAAACAAACCCAATATTCTCTCCTGACTGGGTATCACCTAGCTGGTTAATACACGCTTCGGTCAAATCCCTCCAATCGCCGCCGGAGGCATGTACTACCCGAAAATTCGAAATTCCGATCTCCATCTATTTGTTTGCTAAACCATCAATTAAACGCAACACATAAGGCGTAATCTGGTCAACTATTTTCCCGACACCACGAGAGTTGGGATGAATTCCATCTTTTTGGTTTAAGCCTGGTTCTGAGACAACTCCCTCAAGAAAAAAGGGATATAGAGGCAAGCTATGCTTTTTTGCTAAACTCGGATAGACCGCATCAAATTGAGCACTGTATTTTGCACCAAAATTAGGCGGTGCACGCATGCCAGTTAATAGGATAGCGATTTTTCGTGCTTTCAAAATCGTTATGATAGCATCTAAGTTGTCTCTTAATTGAGTAGGTCCCAAGCCTCGTAAGCCGTCATTAGCACCAAGCTCTATGATTACAGCATCCGGCTTATCTCCTAATACCCAGTTAAGCCTTGCGCGCCCTCCAGCACTTGTATCACCAGAGACTCCGCGATTGAGAACTTGAACCTGCCGCCCAACCCGAACTAATTTCCTTTGAAGTTGGGCCGGAAATGCTTCTTCTGGGCTAAGCCCATAACCCGCAGTCAGGCTGTCACCCAAAACTAGGATTTTGGTGGGGGCACCCTGAGCAACTGCAAAAGTGTTTTGTGCAGGCCATAAAAGAATGCCAAACAACAACAAGAAATGTTTGATTTTGCGCATAATAAACGCATATCTCCTACTCTAGTGGGTTGAGATACCATTTCGTATTGTTTTAACCGACAAAAGAGGAAGAAGGCACATGATTTTATTGGAGGATGTCCATTTAGTTTTGAATGGCCCAACGGGAATGGTGAACATTCTCAAAGGGATGGATCTCCATATCTCCCCAGGAGAAACAACCAGTGTGGTGGGTCCCTCTGGCTCGGGAAAAACCTCTATGATGATGATAATCGCCGGCCTGGAAAAAGCGACTTCTGGAAAAGTTGAAGTTAACGGACAAGATCTATCAAAATTGGGGGAAGATGGGCTCGCTATTTTCCGTCGAGAAAACATAGGGATCATTTTTCAGAATTTTCACCTTATCCCAACGATGAGCGCACTTGAAAATGTGGCAGTCCCCGCGGAAATTGCTGGTGCCGAAGACGCATTTGAGAGAGCAAGAGCTAGTTTAGAGTCGGTCGGCTTGAAGCATCGCATTGAACATTATCCGGGACAGCTTTCAGGAGGAGAGCAACAACGCGTGGCCCTTGCGCGCGCTTTTTCAAGCGGCGCCAAAATCCTGCTTGCCGATGAGCCAACAGGTAATTTGGATCAAGAGACAGGGAGCATGATAATCGACCTACTTTTCAATCTCTCTTCGGAACACAATACAAGCTTAGTTCTGATTACTCATGACCCCCAGATAGCCGCCAAGTCTGATCGCCAAATTAGTCTTAGGGATGGTCAAATTGCCTATGATAGCAGCTCGCCATGAACACCTCGAATATAAAGCTAGCGGCAAAGTTCGCGTCCAGAGACATCAGAGGCGGCTTCAAGGGTTTCAAGGTATTCATCGCGTGCTTGGCAATTGGCGTTGGGTCAATTGCCCTCGTCGGATCTATGTCCCAGGCGATTGTCGTCGGTTTGAAAAATGACGGGCAAAAACTTTTGGGCGGCGATATTTCATTAAGATTAGCCCACCGCTCAATCTCACAGACACAAAGACAATGGCTGGAAGAGAAGGGCGACCTATCAAGCATAGTATCAATGCGTTCAATGGCTTTTAGCGCAGCCGAGAAACGAACACTGATTAATTTAAAAGCGGTAGACAATGCCTATCCACTTTATGGCTCTCTGAAACTCAAGCCAGATTTGTTAACAAAAGAACTGTTTGCTCTAAGAGCAGATGCTTGGGGTGCCGCAGTAAATTCAATAATAATGGATCGCCTAGATCTAAAACTAAACGATTACGTAACTGTCGGAGATACTGTTTTTCAAATTAGAGCCATCTTGGAGAAAGAGCCAGACCCGATGGGGGGGGTTCGGGGCATTACTCTTGGGCCCCGCTTCTTGGTTTCACAGGACAGCCTTCAAACAACAGGGCTCGTCAAAAGAGGGGCCCAAGTCACTTATGATTATCGCCTAAGGCTACCGTTGGGGACTGATATTGCTGTTTTTCGTAAGAACCTGGAACAAACCTTTCCGGATGCGGGATGGCGCATTCGGGATAGAACACGGGCTACCGTGGGTGTCGAACGCGTTTTAAGGAGGACGACCCAGTTTGTAACCCTTGTAGCCCTTACAGCTTTGCTCATTGGTGGCGTAGGGGTGAGCAATGCGACACGCAGCTACATGGCAGCGAAGACTAATTCTATTGCTACCCTAAAATGCTTAGGGGCATCGCAACGGCTGATTTTCTATTTCTACACAATTGAATTATTTTTTATGACATCCATTGCCACCATTCTTGGGATCGCATTTGGAGCGGCGATACCTCTGCTTTTTGCGAATACCTTGTCTAGTATTTTGCCAGTACCTTTTGATGCGGGTATTTATCCTCAACCGCTTTTTTGGGCTACTATTTTTGGATTCCTTACAGCTTTTTCATTTTTTCTCTGGCCACTGGCACGCGCTTGTGAGACACCGCCAGGAGCTCTCTTTCGTTCTATTTTTAGACGCGTTCGCTTCCCCAATAAAAAAATAATCTTTGCTCTAATCGTTGCGATCATAGCGCTTTCGGCTTTAGCGATTATCACGGCCCAAGATAAGACAATCGCGAGCTGGTTCATATTAGGCTCAAGCGCCAGTTTCCTTATATTTTTATGGGCTGGCAAGGTAGTGGAATGGGGAGCATCCAAATTTAATGGATGCCGAAAAACTGAAATCAGGCTGGCAATCGCAAATCTTCACCGGCCTGGTGCTCAAACTAGCAATGTTGTTCTATCGGTTGGCCTTGGCTTAACAGTTTTAGTCGCGGTCATGGTAGTTGAGACAAATATAACAAGACAACTTAAGACAAGTCTGCCTGAACGAGCACCGGATTATTATTTTATCGACATTCAACCAAATCAAATCCGAGATTTCGACTCGATTATAAAATCATCTGGGTCTGTTGATATTCTGGACCGGGTGCCCATGCTCCGGGGTCGGATCTTAAAAGTAAATGGGTTAGACTCACGGAAGGTTAAGGTGGCAGCCAATAAGAGATGGGTTTTAAGGAATGATCGCGGTTTAACCTGGGCGCGCCAACCTCCAATGAACACCTCTATAGTGTCAGGTGAGTGGTGGCCTTCGGACTATGATGGACCACCACTAATAAGCTTTGACGCGGAAGCAGCAGAGGCTATGGGTATTGGGGTAGGCGATACACTAACTATCGATATCCTGGGGCGCCCTGTCACCGCTACCATCAGCTCGCTCAGAAAAATTCAATGGGACAACCTTGGGATAAATTTTGTAATTATTTTCTCTCCGGGATTTATAGAGAACGCACCGCAAACCCATATTGCGGCGGTTAGAATGGCCAAAGGTCAAAACACAGATATCGAGAAAATTGTGACAAGTAAGTTTAGAAATGTCTCTGCTGTGAGGGTTCGAGATGTTTTGGATACACTGTCAAATCTTATGGTAAAGATTGGATGGTCAATCCGTGCAGCCGCTATCATTACGCTAATATCAGGAATTTTGGTTTTAGGCGGTGCGATTGCCGCGACCCATCACAGACGTATTTATGATGCTGTAATCCTCAAGGTCTTAGGTGCCCAGAGACGCCAAGTTTCTCTGTCATTTTTGTTGGAATATGGACTTCTAGCTGTTGCGACTGCTTCCATAGCTGCGTTTATTGGATCCGCCGCCGGGTGGGCGATTATTACCCAGGTCATGCGTTCGGATTGGTTACCAGCCTGGGGGGCAGTCTTTGGCACAGTGTCATGTGCTGCAATTCTCATCCTTATCGGTGGGCTCATAGGCACATGGCAAGCCTTGGGCCGCAAGGCCGCGCCATTATTACGCAACGACTGAAGTGCTTGATTTTATACTCTATCGCCCCCATATTAAGGGGACTTTTTTAACGCTTGGAAGAGGCATGAAATGGCTTTTGGAAACGAAAGAACTGCTTATCAGACACGTACAATTGATCGGGCAGAGTTTGACGCTGGGCTCCGAGCCCATATGTTGCGGGTATACAACTATATGGCTTCAGGTGTTGCCCTCACAGGCATTATAGCTGTAGTGATCGCACAAATGGCAATGGTTACCAATGACGCGGGTCAAATTGTAGGCCTTACGAGCTTTGGTCAAACAATGTTTGCATCCGGGTTCAAGTGGATCGTGATGTTGGCACCACTGGCTTTCGTGTTGGTCCTAAGTTTTGGTTTGCATAAGATGAGTTCAGCGACTGCTCAAGCAGTGTTTTGGCTTTTTGCAGCAGCCATGGGGGCTTCACTTTCAACAATTTTTCTCCAGTTTACGGGAACCAGCATAGCGCGAGTTTTCTTTATCTCGGCTGCAGCTTTCGCGGGACTTAGCCTTTATGGATACACGACTAAAAAAGATCTGTCCGGCTTTGGAACTTTCCTGATCATGGGTTTAATTGGCATAATCATAGCCAGCATTGTAAATATGTTTATGGCGAGCTCCGCTCTTCAATTTGCGATCTCGGTAATCGGTGTTTTGGTCTTTGCTGGCCTCACAGCCTACGACACGCAAAATGTGAAAAACGAATATGCAGAGCATTACGACGAGGAAACACAGGGGAAGCTAGCGATTTCAGGAGCCCTGAGACTTTACCTAGACTTTATAAACCTATTTGTAATGCTGCTTCAGCTGTTCGGGGACAGAAGATAAAAAATTACAAACACACTAAAACGGCGTCCGTAGGGACGCCGTTTTTTATTCGATAAAGACCCCTCAAAACAATTTAAAGGAACTTGAAATCGGCACCAGGCGCTGGGGAGCTAGCCTTCCGCAAGCCATCATTATTATTCTGCAGCCACTGCTTGCCCAGCCTCTTCTGCTAGCACACGTTCCAAAATCCTTCTTGCCTGGTTGCCTCCTGCATCCTGATTAAAATCTTTTTGCAAGGGAAGAGCCTCATCAAAAGCCTCAATATTTGCTTGCTGCCTTTTTATGACAAACAAATCCTCCTGGAAAGCAGTCCAGACCTGACGATATAACAACTCTGTCACGCTAGGATCATCAATATTAAAATTATGCGCCTGGGCCCAGAAGTAATGCGTTGTAGTCTCTGTCTCTGGCGTAATTGCGTTTAAATTTCGCATAGAAATGCCGCTTGACCGATCTCCCTCAATTGAGGCTGTGCCAGTTGGGGCACCCCCAACATCTAACCTTACAAACGCCGGGGGCGTGTACTCGATCACCTGCCAACGATCAATCAACAGATCTGCCGAAAAACCACCTGCTCTTTGGAAGAATGGTGGTGGCGGAGAATTGGGTATCCACCTTGTGACCCTCACCAAATTGTCTTCTCGTTCAGTCTTAATTGGTTCTTTAGCAATTGCGTTAGTCCCCAAAGTTGTCGGGTGAACAAATTGCAAATGGGTGAGGTCCAATAGATTATCGACTAATAACATGAAGTTACCATCCAGTTGCAACCGAGTTCCCTTTGCACGCCAATTTGGATCATCCATCCAATGGAAATCCTCAATGTCATCTGGATTTGCAAGCTGAGGGTCCCCCATCCAAATCCAAATCCACTGGTAACGTTCGACTACAGGATATGACTTAACGCCCGTTCCAGGGGGCACCCTCTCTTGACTGGGAATATGGACGCATTCGCCAGAGGGCTCATAGACTAAGCCGTGATATAAACATTCAACATTGTTACCCTTAAGTACGCCATCAGATAAAGGCATGTGACGGTGACAACAACGATCTTCCAATGCGACCGGGGAACCATCATCTTTTCTGTAAAAAACGATAGGCTCGTTGCAGATCGTTCTTCGAAACAACTCTTGTCTCCGAACTTCGTGATCCCATGCGGCGACATACCAAAAATTACGGGGAAACATATTTCTATACCTTTTAGAAATTAACAATGGAGACAATAGAAGCGCCACCACAGAAGAAAATCAAGTTCGAGGTCTATTGATATCCCGACTTAGAAATGATTGGACAATGCCAAATAAGCAACTTTCCGCAACCACTAAAACAGCATATCAAACTGAATACGAAATAAAGCCTCTTGAGGTTATTATAGGTAAACCCTAATCTTTGGCATCAAAAACGGAGGAATCAATGGGTCAACTTGATGGCCGTGTGGTAATTGTTACTGGTGGGGCCCAGGGGATAGGGGCAGCTTACGCGCGCGGGTACGCGGCTGAGGGTGCAAAGGTTTGCGTTACAGATGTACTGGACACATCCTCAATAGTCGAAGACATAAAAACGACAGGCGCAGATATAATCGGTATCAAATGTGACCAAACCGATGACAACCAAAATCAGAAAATGGTAGCAGAGGTCATAAACAGATGGGGTCAAATTGACGCATTGATGAACAATGCCGCCCTTTTTGGAGTGCTAAACCATTCAAAATTCGAGGATATAGACATTGAAGAATTCGACTCGGCTTTACGAGTGAATGTTCGAGGTGTTTGGCAAACAACAAAAGCTGTCACACCCTTTATGCGGGAAAGGGGGTACGGAAAGATAATAAATATTGCCTCCGGGACGGTGTTTAAGGGGACCCCTGGTTACATGCACTACGTAGTCACAAAAGGCGCCATTATCGCCATGACCCGCGTGATGGCAAAAGAATGTGGGGACGATAATATTTGCGTTAATGCAATAGCCCCAGGTCTTACGGCGTCAGAGGCGGTTACTGAGAACCCGAGGTTCAGTGACCAGGATTTAGATAACAACATGGCTACGCGGTGCATTCCGAGGTGGCAAACTCCAGATGATCTAATCGGAGCAGCAATTTTTTTAGCCGGAAGCGAGAGCGACTTCGTCACGGGGCAATTACTCTGTGTAGATGGAGGCAGCGTCGCCCACTAAGAACAGTTTCCCCGCTGATAGACACACAATTCCTGTCAAAACTTGTCAAATTCTATAGGAAACTCTCTCTCCTACCCCTCGTAATTCCAGCCATACCTTGGCGGAGTAGGGCCCTTATTTCTTGTTCCCTCTTCTGCCTGTTCATACGCATGCGATAAAATACCCACCGAACGAGACAGACAAAATAAACCACGCGCTAAAATAGGGGAGCAACCAATTTCGGCAAAAATCACTGCGGTGGCACCATCAATATTTATGGGCAACTTAACACCTTTTTCAGCAGCTAACGCATCTTCAACCGCAAGGGCTATCGCTGAGAACTTACCCGAAATAGCTTCTTCCTCAACGGCTCTGTCGACCAATTCCAATAACCGCGGTGATCGAGGGTCTTGTTCTTTATGAAATCTATGACCATAGCCGGGAATGAAACTCCCTCGCTTTTCACGCCAGTTATCTAGTGCATCAAGAACCGCCTGATTTGGCTCAACTCCCCGATCTAACCGGTCGGAAATATCTCCAAAAAGTTCGACAGCCTGTTGGCCAGCACCACCATGAATATCGCCCAGCATATTGACCCCGGAAGCCATGGCATTATTGATCCCAACACCACAGCTTATAGCCATCCTGGCAGCCGCGACGGCTGGTGCTTGAGGTCCATGGTCAACGGCGGCTACTAATGCTGACTCAAGTAACATTTCCCGCCAACCGGTTATTAATTCTCCTGTCGCCATCAACCAAACCATCTGAGGAAAACTCATAGCGCCAATGAGTTTTTCTATGTCATGACCTCTAATTTTAATTCGATTAGGCTCCATATCGATAATCGATGTGGTCCACCATTCAACGACATCAGGATCTAACTCACGGACTCTCTTTTTTTTAACAGTCTTCTTCGCCATTTTTTTCTCGTTCATATGACACCATTTTCAGAGAGCTCCTTAAGAAGCAGATCGTCAATCCCGAGCTTCCCCAATACCTCTGCGTTATGCGCCCCCAATTGAGGGGGTGGGCTCTCTACTGCGGGAGCCTCCGAATTCACTTTCACTCCCGTGCGAACTGTTTGAATATCACGCCCTACCCCCGGCACATCTTGAAAATCTGCCAGAAGGCCACGAGCCGATATTACCGGCTCCTTCAAAATATCTGGTATTGTCATAACAACGCCGGCCGGCACACCTAAGGAGGTTAATTCATCCGCAAGCTCTGCAGCCTTCCGATTTTTTATCGCTGACTCAATTTCAAACTTCAATGCTTTTCGATGTCTCTTGCGCGCATCTCTGCTCGAATAGTCAGGGTGCTTAAGAAGGTCCTCTCGGTCAATGTGAAGAGCGAGAGTTCTCCATTGTTCTTCTTTATTCGCCGCAATATTCAACAGTCGATCACCCGCTTGAAAGGTCCCGGAGGGGGCCGAGGTTGGATTTTCATTTCCGTGAGGCAGAGGTTGTTCACCTGCTATCAACCAATTGGATATTACCCAACCTGTCGTTACTAAGATCGACTCCAGCATAGACACATCGATTAAAGTAGCTTTTTTTTTGTTGAGTGCAGCACAAATGGCCATTGCAGCCGTCAATCCCCCAATCGTATCCCCTATTGGATAACCCACCCGCAAGGGGGCTGAGGCCTTATCCCCTGTAATTGCCATGACACCTGACAATCCTTGGACAATTTGGTCATAAGCAGGCTTTTCTGCCCATGGCCCATCCTGCCCAAACCCAGAAATAGCGCAATACACAAGATTTTGATTAGTATTCTTCAGGGTATCCCATGAGAGGTCCAATCTATTCATTACGCCAGGTCGGAAATTTTCCACTACTACATCTGCCGTTTTAACAAGTTCAAGGAAAAGGCTTCGTCCACGTGGGTCTTTTAAGTTTAGCGTAACGGATTTTTTTCCAGCGTTTTGGGCCAAAAAAGAAACGCCCATATTTTTTGAATTAAGCTCTGTGTCAGCTCCCAGCTGCCGCGCCAAATCTCCCCGTTCCGGCGGTTCAATTTTGATCACCTCAGCGCCAAAATGCACTAGTTGGTGACAACAAAATGGCCCTGCCAAGACGTTGGTTAAATCGAGTATTCGAATATCAGATAGAAGATTAGTCATAAGATTTGGGAGCAGCTATTAACTCATAGTCTAGTCTAACAAGTCCAACCAAAACGTAACAGTTAAACTATTTACAGCCTTGCCAACAAAACGAGTGGAGGACACACTCCCCAAATAAAATTATGAGGGCAATGGCGTGTCACACGATTTAGTAATTCGAAAAGGAAATATTGCTGACGGAAGAGGCAGTCCGCTCTATCAAGCTGACATAGCTATAGACGATGGTGTCATTAGTAAAATCGGCAAAATCTCGGAGAGAGGCCGGGAGGAACTGGATGCTCGAGGCCTCCTTGTTGCGCCTGGATGGGTGGATATTCATTCTCATTACGATGGCCAGGCATTCTTTGAAGATAGATTGCTATCCTCAGGCTGGCACGGAGCAACCACTACTGTTATGGGAAATTGCGGCGTTGGCTTCGCGCCGCTTCGACCGGGCCAGAAAGATATTTTGATTGAACTCATGGAGGGCGTTGAGGATATACCAGGACCAGTGCTTCGAGAGGGAATGGATTGGGAATGGGAAACTTACAATGATTTTTTATGCGCGCTTGATAAACGACCGCATGACATGGACATTTGTGCACAGTTTCCGCACGCGGCCGTCCGCGTTTATGTAATGGGTGAAAGGGCCTTAAAAAGGGAAAAGGCCACTAACGAAGATATCGAAGAGATGTGCCGACTTACCGAAGAAGGAATTCGAGCGGGGGCATTGGGATTTACCACATCACGAACCCAAAATCATCGCACCTTAGCGGGTGAGTTAATCCCCTGCTATGACGTGGACCCCGACGAATTGGCAGGAATTGCTCGCGCTCTGCGAACTGCTGGGACAGGCGTGATGCAGATGATCTCGGATTTGACCCCTGAGCGGCGACCGAAGGAATACAAAATGATGCGGGGCATGATGGAAGCTGCAGCCCGCCCTCTATCTATAACAATTCTTCAGCAAAACCGTGATCCAGATGGATGGCGCGATTTTATGCGAATGATAGATGAGGCTGTAGCAGACGGGCTTGATATGAGAGCGCAAGTAGCACCACGTCCAATAGGGACGTTATTTGGCCTAGATCTTGGAAGACACGGCCTTGTCTACCACCCTTCATATAAAAAAATCGCTCATAAAACCATCGAAGAGCGCGTGAAGATTATGCGCAACCCTGAATTCAAGAGGCAGATCCTGAATGAGAGACCTGAGCATCATATTGAACAACAGATCAGAAGGGTGAGAAATTTTCAATGGCAATTTCCGTTCGGAGATCCGCCCGATTATGCTCCACCGAAACACACGTCAATTCAGGCCGTGGCAGATCGAACTGGAAAATCAGTCGATGAAGTGACCTATGATCTCCTTTTGGAGGATGACGGATGGCAGATGATATTCAGTCCCAATAACAATTACGCGGACTATACGCTCAACGCGTGCAAGGAGCTGATGGAGCACCCTCGGGCAGTCGTCTCTCTCTCAGACGGAGGAGCTCATATGGGGCATATCTGTGACGTAAGCTATTCTACTTTCCTCCTCACATACTGGGCGCGAGATCGAAAAGAAGGAGCCCTTGATACAAGTTGGTTAATAAAACGTATGACCGGAGATGCTGCTGCAGCCGTAGGCCTTCTGGACCGTGGCATATTAGCGCCAGGTTACAAAGCGGACGTCAACGTTATTGACCACGAGCGGTTGACGATAAAAAAACCTGTAATGCGCCATGATTTGCCTCTGGGAGCCAAACGCTTAGTCCAAAAAGCTGAGGGCTATGTAGCAACGATCAAGACAGGTCAGATTACTTGGCGTGAAGGAGAGCCGACTAAGGCCTTACCAGGAAAGCTTATACGCGGTGCACAATCCGCCCCTAGGGTGGCGCAAATAAATTAACTGTAAACAGGGCTTTGAATCATGAAAATTTGCCGTTTTAATCACGAAACCCTAGGTCCAAATCGGATCGGAGTTGTAAGGGACAAAAATATTCACGACGTCACGAAAGCGTTGAATATATTACCCAACTATCGATACCCTTTTCCCCTCGGCGATCAAATGATCGCCAACCTTGAAACCTTACTCCCGGTAATGGATAAAGAGGCCGACTCAGCAGAGACAGTGCCACTTTCAGAGGCGTATTATCTGAGCCCAGTCGCTAACCCGACTAAAATTATTGGTGTACCCCAAAATTACGAAGAACACGCCCTTGAGGCGACGGCTGACCATGGAATTTCCCAAGGAAATCCGAGACGCAAGATGGAGGACCAAGGATTATTTCTGAAGGCAAACTCTGCATTGATTGGCCCCTCAGAGGGAGTCGCCGTGCGTTTTCCGGAGAGACGAACCGATCATGAAGCAGAGCTTGGCGTGATAATTGGTAAAAAAGGCAGCGACATCAGCTATGAGGAGGCAATGGATCATGTAGCGGGTTACGCCATCGCCATGGACATGGTTGTCAGAGGCCCAGAGGATCGATCTTTCAGAAAATCAGTGGACACTTACGCAATTCTTGGGCCCTGGATGGTTACCCGCGACCAAATTGCTGAGCCGGGTAATTTGGATTTTCACCTTTCTGTAGGTGGTGAAATCAGACAGAAAAACAACACTAAAAATTTGATCCTTGATTTACCCGGGCAAATCGCATGGGCATCAAAATTTTATTCGCTTTACCCCGGCGACATCATCATGTCTGGAACATGTGCCGGAGTCTCAAGAGTAGTCCCCGGAGATGTAATGACCTTGTTTTTTGAGGATATCGGCTCAATGGAGGTGCCGGTGAGGGCGCACCAAGGATGACATCAATCTGTTTCTTACCAGGTTAAGAATCCCAAAGCGAACACAAAGACAGAACTAATATTTCCCCGCTGCAGACATGGACGGCCGAATTCGTTGCTCCTCGGGAAGTGGAATCCCATCTACAAGATGCCATTCTGAAAACCTATTGACCCTATAATTGTGCGGTTTCCATTCTTCGGTGAGATAATCTGAGTCCGTATAATATTCTACTGCACCCTCACAAGGATTCTTAAAATACCAAAAATAAGCTGATGAGATTGGATGCCGACCAGGTCCAACCTCTGTTTCCCACCCCTTCCGATCAAAGGCAACACCACCGCCAAAGACTTCATGAAAATCTCGTACTTCGTATGCTGTGTGATGGTGCCTCAACGCTCCAGACTCGCTCCATATCATAAATAGATTGTGATGCTGCGATTTGGCAGCGCAGCGTAGAAAAAAAGCAGCCCCACCAACATATCTATCCGACAGCCAAAAACCTAGGCGCTCCCGATAAAATTTTTCTTCCTCTTTTAGATCAGGCACGAGGAATCCGATGTGCCCCATTCTAAGGGGAAGCGCTTGTTGGTATACAGCTCCAATTTCATTGACCCGCTCAGTTTTGTCATAAGAATTTATAGAGGCCCGGCTTGTATTTTTATTAGCCTTTGGAGGATTCCATACACGAAAACCGAGACCGATCCCCGCCGGATCATAGGTGTGGATAGATCCATCGGCGTAAACATCAACTTTTCGATCGCGAGATAATTCTTGTTTGATCTTTGCCAAATGAGTTTTAGAGGAAACGCCCCAAACCATTTCCCGGAAATTCATCCCCTCTCTCGCGGCTACCGGCAAGAGAGGACTGCCTGGGGGGCGAATAATAACCTGGCATCCAAGGGAGGTCTCAAAAATCACCCCATCGCGCCGCTCGGCGATCTTTTTAAGTCCCCAATCGCCAAAGAACCTCTTCGCCTCCTTCATATCTGGGGCAGCGTAGGTAGTACTGAACAATCCTGTAAAGGTCATTGCTTTACCTTCTACTAATGAAAATTCTTTAAATCTTAGGCATCAGCTCTCAAACACACAAGAGTCCCCTCGACTGAGCTCCAATCAGTTTTTAATGTGTAAATAAAAAATGGGAGGCGAAAATGACTAAGGAACCAGGAATTTATTTAGTGGAGGATCTAAGGACAAGGTCAATGCATGGTCACGACGCTCAATCTGAGATCCTTTTTGAGAGAGATGTTAAGGCAGAAATGCGTGACGGTGTCACTCTTATGACAAATGTATTCAGACCCACCGGAGATGGGAAATATCCGGCTATTATCTGTATGGCGCCCTATGGGAAAGACTCCATGCCGCCCGATCAACAATTCCTTCGCATAAAAAATGTAGGAGTCTTGCCCTTTTCAGAGCTCACGGGGTGGGAAACCCCAGACCCCGCTTTCTGGGTGCCCCACGGTTATGCCTTTGTAAACATAGATTGTCGGGGGACAAATAAGTCGGGGGGGAAATCATTCGAGCATATGTCTCCACAAATGGCGGAGGATTTTTATGACTGCGTCGAGTGGGTTGCGGCTCAAGAGTGGTGCGACGGCAATGTTGGGTCTAATGGAGTTTCTTACCTGGCAGCCAGCCAATGGCTGGGTGCGGCGACCAATCCACCCTCCCTAAAAGCCATCATGCCCTGGGAAGGTTTCAACGACTGGTATAGAGAACATGCATTCCATGGAGGCATCCCCGACCATGGTTTTTTCCATGAAATCTGGAGCCGTAGAATGAATTCCCAGACCGGTTTCATAGCCAGAGACGCCGAGCCAGAAAAGATCTTAGAGCTTCAAAAAGCACACCCGCTGTGTGATGCATTTTGGGAAGAAAAACGGGTAAAGCTAGAGAATATAACTGTTCCAGCTTACATCACCGCTGGGTGGGCAACTCAAGGACTTCACACCCGTGGGTCAATTGAGGGCTTTACCCGAATTAAGTCAGAAGAAAAATGGCTCGAGGGTCATGGCCGCAAAGAATGGGAAACCTATTACACGAGAGAATCCCTTGAACGGCAGCGTCGTTTTTTCGACTGCTTCCTAAAGGGAGAGGATAGCGGCATTCGGGACTTACCTCGCGTACGGATTGAAATTCGTGACCGTTTCTATCAAGGACGGGTTCGAAATTTTGACGACTGGCCTATTCCCGGAACCCATTATCAACCCCTATATCTCAATCCTCCAGATCAACGCATGGATTACACCCCACCGGAGAGAGTTTCTTCATCAAGATACTCGGCGATCCAAACTGACGGAGAGAGGGATCGAATAGAGTTAACTCATGTGTTTTCACAAAAGACCGACCTCGCCGGGAGTATGAAACTAAAGTTATGGGTTCAGGCCGAAGGGTCAGATGACATGGATCTGCATGCCGCCCTGAAAAAGCTCGACGCGACTGGCAAAGAAATTCATTTCCTAGATTTTCAACATTGCGAAGTCGGCATGGTTGCTAGCGGGTGGCTGCGAGCTTCTCATCGAGCTCAAGATGAGGCTTTATCCACCGAGAGTCGTCCATGGCATACTCACGAGCGAGAAGAAAAGCTATCGCCAGGCGAGATTGTGGCTGTGGAAATTGAAATTCTTCCATCCGCGACAGGTTTTTTGGCAGGAGAGGCGCTTCAGCTAATCATACAAGGGCACGATATTTTAAAAGGGCACTCAAGATTTAACCACGAGCCGGATAGTGTTAATGCCGGCCACCATCTTATCCACTGTGGCGGCGAATATGATTCACATCTACTAATTCCGATCTTGCCAGGGGATTAAATTAGCCCCCCGTCAACAACCAGGCCAAAATTAAAGGGAGTGAAATAGCTGCTATAGCGGTTGACACAATCACCATAGCAGCGACTTCTGTTGGTTCGCGCTTATAAATAACTGCGAACATGTAATTTGAGACCGCGACTGGCATAATCGCCTGGAGGATTAATACGGCACGAGGGATCCCCGATAGCCCAAAAAGTTCCGCCAGGGAGAAACCAAGCCCAAAACCAAGGCCTAACTTTACGATCGTGAGACTAAAAGCTCTACCCAGAGAACTAACCTCAAACTGAGCGAGCGAGGCCCCCAGAGAAATAAGTTGAAGCGGTATGGCTATGCCACCGAGGAGCCAACTTGTGTTTGACATCCAGACAGGCAGCTTCCATCCGGTCCAGATCATTAAAATAGCCGCGAGTGCAGCCCAAATTGCAGGTTCTTTTAACAGCTTATCCACCGAAACTTTTCCAGCAGCAAGCGCCGCACCCACAGTAAAGGTTCCAATAGAAGTAATGGTGAATACTACAAGACCATGAGCCAACCCTTCCTCCCCATATGCAAAGAGACAAACAGGAAGACCCATGCTGCCAACTAAAGAGAAAGTCATAGCAGGCAAATAAGATGGAAATGGAAGTCTGAAAATTCGAAGGAGAAGCGCGCCCAAAATGCCGTTCAGAATGAGCAGGAAAATTGACGCGAGCCCTAAAGAAGCTAAAGCCTGAGGTGTAACCACAACCTTTGAGAAGGTCGCGATTATTAGGCACGGCACGGAAATCTTATAAACCAGAGTTGTCACTAGATCGGGATCTAAACCTTGCCCTGTCTTTTTCCAAAAGAAACCAATTGCAGCGCATATAAAAATTGGACAAATAATCGCGGAAAGTTGTGCAAACAGGGACATCAGCCTGGTCCTTGCATGGCAACTAGAAGGAGCAATGGTAAAGTAGCAAGGGACACAAAAGTAGATCCTACAACTAATCCAGCGATCTCATCGGGTTTTCTGTCATAACGTGCCGCAATAATGTAGTTGAGAACAGCCGATGGCATCGCGCATTGTAAAATCAGCACTCCCCGTGCGACACCCTCCAGTTCAAAGAACCAAGAAAGTATCAATCCAATACCCAAACCAAACCCTAATCGATACAATCCGAGAATGAAGCTTTGCCCGAATGAGCTGACGGTCAATCTTGCGAGTGAGACTCCCAGTGCTATCAGCATAAGCGGGATGGACATGCCACCAATGATATATGTGGTGTTGGCCAGCCAAGCCGGTGGCTGCACCTCAGCAAATAGAAAACCAAGGGCTGCCATAACCACATACAAATGGGGTGCCTTGATCGTCTCTCTCAGAGATAATTTCCCCGAAACAAATGAAACACCCAATAAAAAATTTGCGGACGCCGACACGACAAAGATGCTTATCCCCAAGGCCAAACCCTCTTCACCAAAAGCAAAAAGACAAAGTGGCAACCCCATATTCCCGTTATTGGCAAAAACTGTAGCTGGCAGAAATGCGCCGATGTCTCGCCTCATCAACCTTAAAAGTATCGCTGAGGCTACGATATTGGCCCCCACCGCGAGAGAGAACACGCCAGCAGCAGCCCCAAAATCCGAAATATCTACCTCCAAGCGAGTAAGCGTGGAAAATATCAGACAGGGAACGGCAAAATTCACCACCAAACCCCCAATCATATTGGTGTCGAATGGCATTCCTGATCTGCCCCAAGCAAATCCAATCCCCGCAATCACAAAAAGTGGGGCAATGATTGTTGCGATTTCTAATAAGACAGACAAAAGTAGTGCTCTCGGACAACTAATACCCCAATGCTACCAGATAGTGTGGGTGCGCGTCACACCTGGGGCCGCAACATGCTGAAGGAGAGAAAAATGGAATTAAGCATCGCATTAAATCGCTATGACAGGCACATACCCTTCTTTAACCAAACCATCGCGCCTCCCGATGGTTTTGAGCTAAAGGCTTATGAAGTTGGGGAAAGCTTGCCATTCCGAGACGGGGCGGATCGACATGACCGTATTTTATTCGGGGAGGAATATGATATTGGAGAGATGGGGCTATCCGGTTGGATAATGGCGGTTTCGCGCAATCCTGATTTGCCATTTGTCGGGCTCCCAATTTTTCCTCGCCGCTTCTTTAGTTTTGGACAAATTTATACCAATCCAAATTCGGGCATTGAAAAACCCGGAGACTTAACAGGGAAGAAAATCGGTCTACACGCATGGCAAACCACGCTTTCTGTCCTCGCCAAAGGCGATTTAAAAATTGAATATGGCTTCGATTGGCGTCAGAGCGAATGGGTTTGTATGCGCGAGGAGCCAATTCCAGTCAATTTTGATGATGATATGAGTGTAACCGTCATGCCAGAGAATAAAGACATAGGTGTGATGTTAATGGAGGGTGAAATTGATGCCCTGATGTCTCCTCAACCTAGACGCTCTATGCTTGCAGAACCACGCAAATACCGAAGATTATTTCCTGCTGATGGGAGAGCAGATGCCTCATACTTTCATAAATATGGCTATTACCCAATAATGCACCTAATGGTGATGAGACGTGAATTAGCAGAAAAATACCCTGAATTACCCCACCAAATACTCAAATTGTTCAGGGATGCGTATGAACTGGCGCAATCTTTCTATGATGATTCGAATTATTCTTTACTAGTCTGGGCAAGGAATGCCTTGGAACAGCAGAAAGAGGCGCTGGGCACTAACCCTTGGACTGACGGACTGGCCGCAAACAAGAAGAATCTTGACCAATTTATCAATTATTCGCACGACCAGAGATTAATCGAAACGGCTTTTAATTGTGAAAAGCTCTTTCATGAGTCCGTTTTGGATACTTGAGGCAAATTAGATGAAAAGGGTCTGGATCTATTCATTTATTGGTATCGGTCTGACTGCACTCCTCATATATCTGCTCTCCGGCCTAAACCCCCAATCTCTAGAGGATCGAGACACCCAGATAGGCCTAGTGCATAGCCTATTATTATTGGCCTTGGTAGGCTCTGCTGTTTTGGTTAGAGGAAAATTGCCGAAACTATGGGAGATGATCAGAGCAGGAACCATTTGGGTGCTAGTCGGACTAATACTAATTTTGGGATACAGCTACAAAGATTTATTTTTGGAGAGCTGGCAACGCATAAAAGCCGAATTAGCTCCAGGAAGCGTTATCGAAGCCGGCCCTCAAGAGGCCTTGGTCAAAGCCCGCGGAAGTCAATTTATTATAGACGCGCAAATAAATGGTAAAGAAATCCCATTATTATTCGATACAGGAGCGAGCCATGTGGCTCTCTCGCTAAGAGATGCATTACTTATAGGACTTAACCCTGATGAACTGGAGTTCTCCCAGACGATACAAACTGCGAATGGGCTGGGACGCGCCGCCCCAATCTGGATCAAGGAAATCAAAATAGGCAAGATAGTCGTCCGCGACGTTCGCGGCTCAGTCAATGAAACCCCTTTGCCCTTTTCTCTACTTGGCGCAAGCTTTCTCTCGGAACTCAGTCACTATTCGGTTAATGGCTCACTTCTAACAATGCGGAAATAGGCAGTTGCATGGTCAAATTAGATAAGATTTATACTCGTGGTGGCGATAATGGCCAGACGTCTCTAGTAGACGGGAGCCGGGTCGACAAAAGTTCGCAGAGATTAAATGCAATCGGCGATATAGACGAGGCTAACGCCATATTAGGTATAGCTAAAATATCTCTTGGCGATGATCCACGAAACTTAGGGGAGGTCCTACTCAGAATCCAAAACGATCTCTTTGATTTGGGTGCCGATTTGGCAACTCCAGGAGCCGATCGGGAAGACGGTTCTCTGCGGATCCAAAAACAACAGACAGAAAGATTGGAACAAGAAATCGATGAGATTAATAGCCGATTGAAACCCCTAACATCATTTGTTTTGCCCGGCGGTTTAGAGAGCGCAACATGGTTCCACCTGGCACGCACTATTGTACGTCGAGCCGAGAGGTCGGCCGTCAGCCTTGCATCTCAAGAAGCAATAAATCAAACGGCCATAATATATTTGAATAGACTTTCTGACTTGCTCTTTGTTATGGCTCGCCTAGCCAACGATTTTGGTAATTCCGATGAGCTTTGGAAACCGGGCAAATATGGGGGAAAATCATAAATCTTGATCAGCCCTAATTGAAGCTTGATAGAAAAAAGATCTTATTTATCCGCGCGACGAAAGCACAACCGCCAACATATTCCCTGCAAGATCATTGGCAGTTTGATAATCAGCTTTTATGGCGCGTTGTAAATACTGCTTACAAGTTACAACAGAAGGTCGCTCATAATCAGCAATTGTACGAAGCAATCTCTCCATCTCCTCGTCAAGATCTGGGTTTGGTACAACATCACTGACCAAACCAATAGATAGCGCACGCTCTGCATCTATAAGGTTTGTTGAATACACCATGTGTAGAAGCGCTTTAGGTGGAACGCGATCAAGATGTGCAAGCATAGCGAGTGTTGGCGGCAAGTTTGCCCGCATTTCGGGCGTAACGAACTTCGCATTGTCTGCAGCAATAGTCATGTCACTTATAGCCGTAATCCCGCAACCCAAGCCAGAAACCATACCCCGAACCGCCGTTACAATAGGTATTTCAGCTTCGCGTATTGCAGCGTAAACCCCAAGCAAGGGTTCAACCAAGGCCACTCGCATTTCTGACGCTGTCGTCGGCTTTCCCTCGGGAGCTCCATCAGGATCTCGGCCCTTACAAAAGTCCTCTCCTTCTCCAAAAAGGCCGATGACATTTATAAGGGGATCTGATCCTGCTTCCCTAATGATGGCCGCAAGCGCTTTTGCCATATCAAGCGTTAGCATGTTTCCCTTTTCCGGGCGGGCGAGAGACAACCTTCCGATTGCCCCTTCTTTTTCAAATTTAAAACCCTGAGTCATTTTTCTATTTCTCCGTGTCTCCACCTACAAATTCTGTGACAACGCCCTTGTCTTTTAGGGCTCGGAAATCACTCTCTGAAATTTCTAATAGGTTACAGACCACGTCATGGGTATCCTCCCCTAAAGCCGGAGGGAAGACATATTGACCCTCTGGTTGATCTAAAAATTTTAATGGATTTCCTGCCACCTTGACCTTCCGCCCACCTGACCCCTCGATCGGTAACAGCATCTCTCGATGAAGGACCTGCTGATCGTTAAACGTATCGGATAGCTGATTAACCTCGCCAACCGGAACTCCCTGTTCAAGCAATAAAGGCACCCATTCTTTTGCTTCTTTGGCAGAAAAGGCTTCCTCGAGCAAAGGCCAAAGCTCTTCTCGGTTGGCAAAACGATCTTCATTTTTTAAGAAACGGGCGTCTTTGGTTAAAGCCTCAAGGCCAAGAGCTGAACAAAGCCCTTGCCACATTCTTTCGGTATTTGCCGTGATAACTAGCTCCGTATTATTCGCAGCGGGGAAGGATCGATAAGTTGGGATGGAGGCATGGCTTCTTCCCTGCCTTCCAGGATTTTGCCCGGACTGAAGATAGTACGCTGCTTGGTAGCAAGTCATCGCGACCTGGCAGTCAAGCATAGAGATATCGATAAACTTTCCCTTGCCTGTAGTTCGCCGCTCCTCTAAAGCCGCCAAGGCGCCGATGGTTGCATACATCCCGGCCGAGAGATCTCCAAGGGGGATACCAGCCCTTACAGATACGCCATCCCTCTCCCCGGTCATGCTCATCCCACCTGACATTGCTTGAACAATCATATCGTATGCCGGTCTATCTCTGTAGGGACCGCTCTGACCGAAGCCGCTAATTGATGCCCAAATTAATTTTGGATATTCTGCCGACAATGCATCCCAACTCAAACCCAGTCGATCTAAAACACCGGGACGGAAATTTTCAAACAAAATATCGCTCTTCCCGGCGAGGTTTTTGACTAAATCGAGCCCCTCTGGTTGCTTCATGTCAACCGCGATAGCTTTTTTGCTCCGATTAATTGAGAGGTAATAACAGCTATCTTCGCCAACGAAATGTGGGGGTAAACTTCTCGCCCAATCTCCAGTCGGCGATTCTAGCTTGATCACCTCTGCGCCAAGATCTCCCAGTATTTGGGTTGCGAAGGGTCCCGCGAGGAATTGGGTAAGGTCTAGCACTCTGATCCCATTGAGGGGACCAGGTCTCATTTTTGGATCGGCGGTCATAAAATCCTACTTTTAGAAATTTCTGATACAATAAGATCAGGGCGTATCGGAATATCTGTGAGCCGGACATGGAAAGAATTCAGAGCATTTTCCACCGCTGCCAAAATTGCTGCCGCTGCAGGTATTGTCCCTCCTTCTCCCGCTCCCTTTACACCAAGAGGGTTTAACGGCGATGGGGACTCAATATGTATACACTCGGCATTTGGAACGTCTCCCGCTGCGGGAAGCAGATACTCGCCAAAGTTAGTAGTAAGAGGCATCGCATCATCATCGAAGTGTAGTTCCTCAAAAAGCGCATTACCTACACCGTGGGCCAAGCCTCCTTGAACCTGCCCATCCACAATTAATGGGTTGATCAAATTGCCTGCATCGTGAGTGATTACATATTTGAGAATAGTTACCTGGCCTGTATCAATGTCGACTTCTACCTCTGCTACATGACAACCATTGCAATAAGCTGATTGCGACGGAGAAAAATAGTGGGTGGCCTCAAGCCCGGGATCTATCCCCTCGGGCAGGGCAAACCCCGGGGCACCAGCTACCTGATGTGCAAGCTGCGCTAATGTAATAGACATCTCTGGGACACCCCTAACAAAGACCTTTCCCCCTTCTATCTCGATATCTTCCTCGGCAGCCTCTAGCAACTGTGAGGCAGCCTTGATTGCTTTCGCGCGGACCTCTAGAGCCGCCAAATGAACCGAAGGCATCGCATTCGCCGCAATCCTACTGGCGAAAGTCCCGACCCCATGGGCGATCCGGGAGGTATCAGCAAGTACCACCTCTACATCTTCCAAGCCCACACCAAATTTTTCGGCGGCTATTTGTGCCATAGTTGTTTTGTGACCCTGCCCCTGTGGCGCCGCCCCCGACATTACAAATATGCTTCCGCTAGGGCCAATTCTAACGGTTGCGCCCTCAAACGGTCCTAAGCCGGTTCCTTCTACATAATTCCCTATTCCAATCCCAATATAACGACCCTCTGCCAAGGCCTTTTTCTTCCGATTTGGGAAGTCTCTATAATTAATCTTCTCTAATGCCTCTGTTTGACATCGCGGATAATCGCCCGAGTCATAAGTCACTGGCTTTCCATCCCTAAACACCAACCCAACCTTGTAAGGCATCTGATCAGCGGGGATGAGATTACGCCGCCTTAATTCCGCAGGATCAAGGCCCAGAGCTTCAGCCCCTCGATCCATTAGACGTTCCATTGCTAAGACCGCCTGAGGACGACCTGCACCCCGAACCGGAGTCACATGGATCTTGTTAGTAAAACCAACGGTAGTTTCCATTCGATAATTAGGAACGATATAGGGGCCGGGAACCGTCGTCGCTGAAATTAGTGGCGAGACAATTCCCCAAGGTATATATGACCCAGTATCGTGGATCATATTACCTCTTACACCCAGTATATTGCCTTCCTGATCGAATGCTGCCTCAACATCCCAATACTGATCGCGCTCCTGGCTAGCACACAGAAAGTGCTCACGTCGATCCTCGACCCATTTGACAGGACTTCCTAACAACCGAGAGCATAACGGAATAACGGCCTCCTCACCGTAGAACAAAGCCTTGGGGCCAAAGCCCCCGCCAACATCTGGCGCAATTACATCAAGCTCATTTTCATTCCAACCCAAAATCCCAATTATACATCGCTTTACTTGGTGAGGCGTCTGTGTCGAAGACCAGATTTGGGTTCTGCCCTCATCCTCACTATGAACCGCTAATACACCGCGGGCTTCCATAGAATGTCCGCCACCTCTGTGGTGTTTGATCGATGCGGAGACAATGCGGTGCGCGACAGAAAACGCAGCATCAACATCGCCATACTCATTTTTAAAAAAAGCTGCCACGTTATCGGGAGAGCCCTGATGGACGACACTTGCACTTTCAGCGAGGGCCTCTCTTACGTCTGAGGCAGATGGCAAAGGTTCCCAATCAATATCAACTAAGCTCGCCGCATCCTCAGCGAGGTGGCGGGTTTCAGCGATTACTACAGCAACAGGTTGACCGCAAAACGTGACCTCATCTTTAGCGAGAAGATGAGGCATTATTGGTTGTTTGATAGCGGGGTTTGGTAGCAATAAAATCAATCTGTTGTCCTGGGCCTCCTTTGGCAAGTCTTCCAAAGTTAATACCGCCTTAACCCCCGACAACGACGACGCAGCCTCCTTTTTTATATTTGTGAACTTCGCATGAGAAAATGGGCTCCGAACGAAGACCGCATGCAGGCAACCTTCCACAGAAATATCATCAAGATACTCTCCCTGCCCGGTCAAAAGAGAGGCGTCCTCTAGACGTTTTACACGCGCACCAAAGAATTTTGCTCCCATCGGCTTACCCTATCGTGAAAACAGATGAATTGAGCAAACTCCGTGATCAAAGCCGGAAACCCCGCCGCCGGTGCAGTGGGTCAACCCAACCTTTGCACCCTCTACCTGCCGATCGCCACATTGACCTCTCAGCTGACGCACAATCTCGACAATTTGAGCAACACCAGTTGCGCCAATCGGATGTCCTTTTGCCAATAAACCTCCAGAGGGATTAACGGGAATACGTCCCCCCACTGATGTCTCTCCTTCATCAATAAGGCGCCCAGCCTCACCCCTCGGACAAAAACCAAGGGCTTCATAATAAAGGAGCTCGGCAATCGAGAAAGCATCATGAACTTCCGCAAGATCGATATCCTCGGGGCCTATGCCTGCTTCTTCATATAATTGAGCTGCACCGCGAACAGTGATCTCGGGCGAGGTCATGTCTCGAAATCCCGTCATATATTTCCCCGAATTAATTTCAGAACCTACAACGTTGATAGGCACACCACCATATTTCGATGCTACGTCTGCGGCACACATTAAAACTGCTGCCGCCCCATCCCCGGAGGGACAGCAATGAAATAATTTCAGTGGATCAGCCACCGGCCTTGATCCGTTTACTTCTTCTACCGTTGTAGGCTCGCGCAATTGGGCATCAGGATTATGTTTTCCATGATTGCGTGCCTTGACTGAAACCTTGGCCAGGTGATCCTCGGTGAGGCCGAATTCATGCATATAACGCCTGGCGCGCATTGCGTACAAAGCTGGCATGACAAGCCCATGCGCCACCTCAAAGTCTTCTTTTTCGAGAGGAAGCGTTCCACCTCCGAATTTGGTCAGTTTCTCGACACCGATAACAACGACAACATCATAGACACCCGCAGCAACAGCGATCCATGCTTCCCTAAAGGCTGTCGATGAGCTTGAACAGGCATTTTCTATGTTTATGATCGGAAGGCCGGTGATACCAAGGGTTTTTAAAATTCGCTGCCCGGCCATCATACCACCCAACGCTGTTCCGCAATATGCAGCCTCTATAGCTTTTTTGGGAATATTCGAGTCTTCGATAGCTGCCTTAACCGCAGGCCAGGCAATTTCTGAAAGCGTTTTTTCAGGATATTTTCCAAAAGGCACCATTCCTGCGCCTAATATCGCCACGCGACGCATTAATTCCTCCCCTCTACCGGCACAAATGAGTAACTTTCAATCTGTGTCCCATCTGCATCCTGTCCAACCACTGCCTTACAAACTCTGAGTTTCATATCAAAAGAGAGGCATTCCGGATCGATATCGACCATATGGGCAAAGATCCGGACCTTTTCTGGGAAATCAACGTAGCCAGCTATAAAAGGAGTCTTCCAATTTTTGGGCGCAATACGCACCACAGACCAACTGTAAAGGCAACCTATCTCGGACAACTCCCGCCTTTCCAAAGACTCTGACATACATTCGGGACAAACAGGCGTAGGGGGAAAAATCCAATCACCGCAAGCGCTGCATTTTGAACCCACCAGCCTCACGGAACCGTCTGGTTTATCTACCATTGCATCGCCCGAAATATTGAGGGCTTGTTTCAATTCTTGAACGCTATCGGCCATATTCTAATTTTGCCGGGGCAAACCTCTTTTTCCAAAATTATTTGTAACATCACGCATAGAAGTGTTGGGCGCAACATCCGACCGTCTTAATTGAGCCGAACGCAATCCATTTTCAAGATATTTACCTTGGGTTGCACGCAATGCCATTTTATCCCATTCGTCCGTCCAGTCGCCCAGAGAGTAACCGTACCAAGGGCTTTCCGGTTGCAATGGAGGCAGCCCAAGTCTTTCCCATAATGCTCTCGCATTCTCCATGAATTCTCGTTTGGGAAGGGCGAGGGGTGGCATATCTGATTTTAACGTCGCATCAATTAAAATAGTGGCATCTTCCCCGTTCCCTCGCTCAAGCGCAGGCCCATGACCTCTATCCCGATGGGACAAGATTTGAACGTCGAGCGCTGGATTGGAACGATAGGCAAGCGCCCAGAAAACGGCGTCTCCATTTTCTGGGTCAATATCCTCGTTAACCGCGATTACATACTTTCCTATTGCTGAATCAAGAGAGGACGCGCCATACATGGCTCGCCATATTTCGGTTGAGGCAACCCCCCGATCGAATACGAGAAAAACAACTCGACGAATATTAGTGAGAGGCTCATGCATTGAAACCGCCCTTATACCTTTTATCCCGAGACCGTCACGAAGATGGCTCAGGAATTTTGGTTCCATCGCGACACGTTTAATAACACTTGATTCTGATGGAGTAACTTGACTTATAATACTTGTCATGACGGCATCGTTGCGTCGCGTAATCGCGGTTACCTCTACGATGAAATTATATTCTTCCAAATTTATGTGGCCGTGGCTTTCGCCAAATGGACCTTCGGGTTCCATGAACTCTGTATCTACCAAACCCTCTATCACAAACTCCGCCTCAGCCGGCACCAATATGTCAGAAGTCACGGCTTTAGTTACCCGGATCGGTGCGCCTGCTAATGCACCCGCAACCCCCATCTCATCTAAGCCCGCTCGAATTTTTTGTGGGCTCACGTAGGCAACCGCTGGTGGACACCCCACGACCATTGCGATTGGCATCTTTTTACCCTGTGCTTGATATTTAAACCAATGTTCGTGACCACCTTGACGAAGATTAACAAAAAGCTTGAGGCCCAATCGATCAGGGGCTTTCACCGCGCCTCTGTAGGTCCCAATGTTCTGGACTCCACTGTCAGGATCGACCGTTATGCAGCTTGTTGCTGTAAAATATGGGGCCGCATCAAAACCCGGAGTGGACAAGGGGACGGGCAGGGCGTCGAGCCCGTTTCCAACACCCCGTAGCTCTGAACCCATCAGAATAATTTCCTGACAAGGAGCATTTTCGATTTGAGTCGGCAAGATCGGTTGATGAAGGGCCTTTTCCCAGTGCCGACCTATTTCATCTACCGACACCCCCATGCCAATAGAATAAATCTGTTTACTGGCCGCTAAGACCCCCACCGCCAGGGGAGTATCGAATTTCCTGCCGCCGGCTCCTGTAACATTCTCAAAAATAAAAGCTTTCCGATCAGACTCTCTTATCCCGCCTCGGAACTGCCACCGAACGAGGGGCATAAGCTCTGTATCTTTATTTATTGGATGCTTTATCCGATAAAGTAACCCACGATTTTCCAAAATGGCCAAATGATCGTGAAGGTCCGGATAACCTTTTCCACCGAAGTCCGATTTACCTTTTTTCATAAAGAGATGAGAACACAGCTAAGACAAGGCCTCAACCATCAGACTGCCCCTTATTAATTCGCTCTCTATGAGCAAGCGTGCTGGTTGCGCAAACTATTAGCAACGCGCCAATCCAGGTCCAGAAGTCAGGTACCTCCGCAAATACAAAATAGCCAAAAGCGGTAGCCCAAATCATTCTGGTAAAAACAACAGGCTCCGCAAAACTAATATCTGCAATTGCATAAGCGCGAGTAAAACTATAGTGGCCAAAACCGCCCAGGGTTCCGATAAGCAACAGTAGTCCAAATTCGGGAAGGGTAGGCCAATCCCAGAAGAATAGGGCTGGCACTAGTGTAATGACCATCATCAGAAATTGGACAGAAGCGGCCACTGTCGCTGGGTTATCTGATGCCGTCAGTTTTTTAGCACAAATTTTTGAGAGACTCGCAAGGCAGACACAGCCAATTGTTAAAATCGCTCCTAAGCTCACTTCCTGAAAGCCCGGCCGGACAACACAAAATGCGCCCAGCGCGCAAATCAAAATCGCTCCCCAACGCCATAATCCGACTCTTTCGCCTAGGAAGAGTATTGCGAAAAGCGCGACAAACATGGGCCCAGTGAGTGTCAAAGCCGTAGCATCCGCAAGCACAATCAAAGACAACGCATAAAACCACATCAGCATGGACCCCGCGTTTAAGAACCCCCGAAGCAAATGCATGCCCGGTCGCGTAATCATAAACATTTCGGACCCGCCCTTTACCAATATTGGAACAAGAACGAAAAATCCGATGAGGTTTCTGAAAAACGCAACCACGAAAGGGTGCATCTCAAAGCTTGTGGTCGCCATTCGCACAAAGCCATGCATCGCCGCCAGGCAAGCGGCAGCGAGCAACATAAACCCGACAGCTAGTAAAGTGGGGCTTAAGTTACGGCTATCTAATGAAATGCCACCCATGGATCAACTTTTTAAACCAAAAGAATTAAGACAATAATAACTCGGGGCACGCTACGCTGTCACCAAACTAGCTTGCGCCTACAGGATCGAATAATGGCGCTCAGATGATCTAAAATCCGATCAGTATTTATGCATTTCCCTTTGCTTGCGCAGATCTCAAAGGTAAAGTCCTCGGCGCCATATTCTATTTTCCATTGGAGACATACATGACTGAACAAACAGAAAATCCGGCGCTTTTTTCGCCTCTAACGCTGCGAAATATGACAGTGAAAAATAGAGTGATGATGTCGCCTATGTGTATGTATTCTGCTCAAGATCTGGATGGAACCCCAAATGACTTTCATGTGGTGCATATTGGATCCCGTGCATTGGGAGGAGCCGGTCTTGTTTGTACAGAAATGACCCAAATATCCCCTGAAGGCAGGATTTCTCTCGGCGACGCTGGCATTTGGGATGACAAGCACATCGAACCATGGAAACGCGTGGTTGACTTCGTTCATGGGCATACTGACGCGAAGATAGCAATGCAGCTCGGCCACGCGGGTCGAAAAGGCTGCGACCCATTAACTTGGGAAAGGGGCACTCCCCTTGCAAAAGAATTACATTGGGAGATGGTGGCCCCAAGCGCCATCCCCTTTGGCCCTAACAGCAACACTCCTAGAGAAATGAACCAAGCCGACATCGCAAAAGTCAGAGATGATTTTGTATCCGCCGCAAAGCGCGCTGATCAGGCGGGGTTCGATATGATCGAATTGCATTGTGGACATGGATATCTGCTCTCAACCTTCATTTCCCCGCTGTCAAACCAACGCACAGACTCTTATGGGGGGGATATAAAAGGACGCATGAAATTCCCGCTAGAGGTCTTTCATGCGGTCCGCGCCGTCTGGCCAGAAAATAAACCTATTTCCGCAAGAATTTCCGCTATTGATTGGATAGAGGGAGGAAATGAAATTTCAGATGGGATTATAGTAGCAGAACTATTTCGAGAGGCAGGACTTGATATTTTGGATGTATCCTCTGGAAACATAACTCACGTTCGCCGCCCAGATGTACAGGGATTATTTCAAACTCCTTTCTCCGAGGAGATAAAAAAACATATCGATATTCCAACCATCACGGTTGGAAATATCGCCACTGCAACTCAAGCAAATGATGTTATCACCTCGGGAAGGGCCGATATATGCGCTATTGGCAAAGGGCATCTATACGACCCATTTTGGACACACCATGCGGCTAGGGCTTTAGAACATGACGAAGGCTGGCCCAAACAATATCCCGCGGCCAAGGCGTTCAACCCAAATCCGTAATATGAAATTATACTCTTTGCAGATCGACTTGGCCCGAGATCAGAAATAATTTGCATAGGCATAAATATGGGAAAAAATAATCAAGTCCCCCCCATTTTTCGTCCGCTTCAATTGCGCGATCTGAAAATTCCTAACAGAGTTGGTCTCTCTCCTCTTTGCATGTATCAGGCACGCGAGGGTCACGCCAACGACTTTCACACCGTCCACCTTGGGAGCCGGGCGATAGGCGGATTCGGTTTAGTTTTCGCGGAGATGGCCGCAGTGTCCCCTGAAGGCAGGATCTCCACACGAGATGCAGGCCTCTGGTTAGACTCTCACATAGAGCCTTGGAAAAAGGTTGCAGATTTTGTTCATGGTCGCAGCGAGTCAGCGCTCGCTATACAGCTCGGTCACGCGGGCAGGAAAGCGGACACAGGGGTTCGGTGGCTTCGAGGCACACCAGAGGGCCAAGAGGGCGCCGGTGGGTTCCCAACCATTGCCGCATCCGCAATCCCATTTGTTGAAAGGTATAAGACTCCGCGAGCACTATCTCCTGAAGATGTTCCAACACTAATCCATAAATATGTTGAAGCCGCGAAACGCGCAGACGCGGCGGCGTTTGATATAATTGAACTGCACTTTGCTCATGGATATCTCATTAGCTCTTTTATTTCGCCCCTATCAAATAAGCGCAATGATGAATTTGGCGGATCACTAGAGGCTCGGATGGAATTGCCAATCCAGATATTTAGAGCTGTTAGAGAGGTTTGGCCGGAAAACAAACCGATCTCTAGCCGTATTTCAGCGATAGATTGGGAAAGCCCCGGAAATACTATTGAAGACGCGGTCGAGATTGGGAAGATGTTCAAGGCGGAAGGCCTTGATATCCTGGATGTCTCATCTGGAATGGTTACACATGGGGGCAGGCCGGACATCGAACCCAAACTTTTTCAAGTGCCATTTGCGAGAAAAATTCGTGAGGGGGCAAACATACCAACAATGGCGGTGGGCGGTGTACAGGACACCGACGCAATGAACAAAATCATTGAGGAAGGTGCGGCCGATATTTGCTTAATGGGCAGAGCTGGCCTGTATAACCCTTATTTTATGAGACACGCAGCGAGAAACTTGGGCTATGATTTTTCGTGGCCAGATGAGTATGTCAGCGCCAGCACAGTAGAGCCCCCAGTCCCTTGAAAAGCCAAAAACATTAATTTCGATCAGTATTGTTTGCGATTTTTAATTCTCGTTGCCAAATATATAAGCCGCTTAAGACCACGATTATCAAACCCAATAACGTCCAAGAATCAGGAAATTCGTTAAAGATCAATAGGCCCAGAATTGCAGCAAATACCACTTGAGTGTAGAGGAATGGAGACACGACTGAGGCCGGGGCAATTTCTAAACTCCTTATCAATAAGTAGTGACCAACCCCGTAACATGCCCCCAAGGCAAACATGTAAGTCCACCCCAAAAAATCTGGAGTAACCCAAAAAAAGGGCACCAAAAACGAAGTGACAGAGACACCGATAATTGATGTCCAAATTAGGCTTGTATTCGCGTGATCAACCCTTGATGCGATCCGCGTCAAAATTTGATAAATTGCATAACAAACAGCAGATATTAGGGGCAAAAACATTGCCCAATGAGTACCATCCGCACCCGGCCTTATAATAATCATTACACCGCCAAAACCAATAAACACCGCTAACCATCGGCGCCAGCCAACCGTTTCCTTGAGTAACGGAATCGAAAATGCGGTAACCAACAGGGGCGCCAAAAAGGCGACCGCGATTGCATCAGCAAGTGGCAAAAATTCTAAGGCAGCAAAAAAACATGCTGTCGCCACCAGCATCAATATTGACCGAGAGGCATGAAGCCATGGCCGAGTAGATCGGGCCTGAGCAAGGATATTTCCCCGAGATAGAAAAAGGCAGGTCAACGCAAAATGAAAAAAATACCGCGACCAAACTATTTGGGTGGTTCCATAAGAATCGTGCAGTAATTTTACCAGGGCCTCTCCTACTACAAAGAAAGCGAGACCAAAAATAAATAATGCTATTCCTTTTGTAATATTTTGTTGCCGTTCAATTTGTTCCAACTTGCCACCCCCTACGACCGCAAAAGTCCTTATAATTCATAGTCCTTATGAAGCCCGCCCGCTAGCTTTGCCAATTTTAGTCAGGCCGCTTCACGCAGAATGCTTGGGTCCGCGAAAATTTGAACTCTTTCTTAACAACCCATGGCCCCTTACCCGCCTAAATCAATCCAGACTGAATTGCCTATTCCAATTTTAATCTAAAATCGTATGTGAACAGGATGTAATTTTTGGTAGTTTCGGCTTAACCGCTAAAGCAAGGGTGGGATTAATAAAATTTGAATAATAGCCCGTCATGAACTTAACCAAACAATAGAGGATCCCAATGCAACGAATTGATGTTCACCACCATTTGTTGCCGAAGTTTTACGTCGAAGCACAAATCGCAGCGGGAATTACAGGTTCAGCTTACAGAGGTTTTCCGCAATGGAGCCCCGAAAGCTCGCTTACGCTGATGAACCGTCTGCAAATCGAGAAGGCCATACTCTCATACACATCACCAGGTTTTTGGTTCGGGGACCAGGAACAAACTAATCTCCTTGTTAATCAAGCTAATGATTATCTATCGGAACTATCAAGTAAATATCCGGATAGGTTTGGGGGATTCGCAGCAATGCCTCTGCCGCACATCGACTCAACTCTAAATGAAATTTCAAGAGCATTTGATCAACTTGATCTGGACGGGATCTGCCTGCTCACAAGCGTTGACGAACGTTATATCGGACATCCCGACTTTAACCCGATATATGAAGAACTGAATCATCGAGAAGCCATAGTATTTATTCATCCGTGCTACCCTCCAGGCACAGAAGCTAGTGGATGGGATATCCCCAGGATGTTGATTGACTACCCGTTTGAGACAACTCGGGTCGCTACAAACTTGATTATGCATGGGGTTCTGACACGCTTCCCCAAAATTCGTTTTATTTTAAGTCATGCGGGAGGAACGCTCCCTTTCCTGGCCCATCGGCTGGCAATCTTTGATAAACGAACACCTCTGGCAGAAAATTATCCAGAAGGGGCTCTCTCTCTATTGAAAAGATTTTGGTTTGATACCGCCCTCTCGGCAAATAACGTGCCTTTGACGGCCCTGAGCGAAATAGCGGACCCACAGAAGATTTTATTTGGAACAGACTATCCCTACGTCGTCAAAGCCGTTGCAGAAAATGAAACAAAGAACCTTGATCTTTGGGGAGGATTCCAAAAAGATATTTGGAAAATCAATAATATCAAAAGAGAAAATTGGATAAAAATAGCAACTTAAAAAGGTGACCGACATATTTAGCCTGGAGTCGGTCGCAGTGCTCTCTTTAAAAGTGATCGTTATCTCCAAGAAAGCCTGATTGTTGAGATTAGTAAAATGCTATTAAACACCATAGCCCTAACCCGAGGGCTAAACTATTAAGCCCTCGGGAAAGCCACTCTAGAGAGTCTTATCAGGGTATCAAAACCTTATCGATCACGTGAATAACCCCGTTACTAGCAATTAAATCGGCTTTTACTACTTTCGCATTGCCGATAAGCACGCCCTTTGTCGCATCAATTTTGATTGACGTCCCGTTTACTGTTTTAGGATTCAACTTTTTACCCATTATGGATGACGCTCGGATATCGCCGGCCAAAACATGATGCTTTAGAATAGAAGCAAGCTTCCCTTTGTTTTCTGGTTTAAGAAGAGTTTCGACAGTCCCTTTTGGCAAAGCGGCAAAGGCCTCATTGGTTGGGGCAAAAACTGTGAAGGGCCCTTCCGATTTAAGAACATCAACCAAGTCAGCAGCTTTTACTGCCGCCACCAGTGTACTGAATGCACTGTTGCCGGCGGCAATTGATACGATATCTTTCTTTTGACTATGTCCTCCCGCGAAAGCAATGGAAGGCATAACTACGGCAATAGCCATCACTGCTACAAATTTCTTCAGCGACAACATCTCTTTTCTCCTTAGGCATCCACACTGGACCCATTCCAGTCTATTGAAGCCGACGTTTTTACTGATTACTTCTATCTTCAGATCACAGGCTAAAAATAAAAAAATCAGGTGCCGCCGGAAACGGTATTTCGTTCACAAAAAATGTAAGATTTTAAGCTTGTTAAAAGCCTATGTTTTCATTTCAACTAGCCTGATTGGGCCCAAAATGGATAACTCCGTAGAGATTTCCTGCCACCCCAGAATTTTTAAAGTTGCCGTCCCATCAATGTCATGGCTTATAAAAGCCTCTGAAAGGACCGCATCCTCAGTCTCGATCCACGTCTGGGCTCCTTCCAATTCAAACCCATCCGACCAAGTTTTCCACTCATCATTTTCATTTCTCTCGACACGCGCCAGATCAAAGGCGGGGTCCTCATCAGGCACCGTAAGACCTCCCACCCCCCACTCCCAGCGGGTTTTGATTAGCGCTGAAGCGTCTTGTTTCTTCCAAGTCGAGGTCTCTAGAATCTTGAATGCTTCGGGAGCAAAAGTGAAGTATTTTGCCAAAATTTTATCTTTTTCCTTACAAAGAACCGATCAAGAACTAGATTAATTAGGGCCCTCAGAATATTTTCTGTTCTCAAACACGCTATTGCGTCGTGCATTTGGACAAAAGTCTTTAACTTCGCGAAATCCCATAGTGTCTAATTCATTTATAACCTCGGTTTTTAGGCTTTTATCTACGAAAGACTCCACTTCAATTATCAGGGACCTTGTGTGTTCCATAAATATTTCCCGTCCTCCTCTCAAGATTCGTGCCTCATTACCATCAACATCAATCTTAACAAATTCTGGAGGAGGCAAATCAAAAGTGGCGTGCAAGAAATCGGCAGAAAACCCAATCGTCGGTTGCGCAAAACCCACATTTATTTTCCCTCCGGCTGAATATTCGCTATCAAAAGAATGCATTGATGCGCCAGCCTCTGTTGATTTCATATAAAGCCGGCTCAGTAGTTCTTTCTCATTTAAAGCAAAACAAAGTGGAATTATTTGGTCCTCGAAAGAATTAAGTTTTATGTTATTCATCAGTGCCGCGTAACTTTCAGAAGAAGGCTCAAATGCGAGAACTTTAGCTTCCTTTGTCTTCGCCGCGTATAAAGTATAGAGCCCGATGTTAGCACCTACATCCCAGAAACTAGCTCTTTCCGGCATTGCATTAAGCCATTTAATTGTCTCAGGTTCGTCGTTGTAAGGTGTTTTCAAATCATGCAATGATCTACCAGTGGGACACTCAAAATATAACTGACCCTCAAAGCCCAAGTTAACAACCCACCGCTGCACAAGCTTTTCCGATGCATGGGCGCGCGCATTAGCCCTTCGGTATGGTTTAAGATGGGCTGTAATGGCAATACCGAAAGCCTCAATAAGATTACTATATGTTTTGCTCATCGAGCTTTCCCCTTAAATATCGCCAAAGAATCTAAACTCAGATTTTTCTATCGTTCAACCAAACTCAAATTTAAGTCAATAAAGCCTCTCTTGATGAGATGATTTTCTGTGCCGAGGATCTCTTAAATCAAGTCAATACGATATCCAAACCGTATTGATTTTCGACTTTATAAACACCTAATTTTAGATTAGTTAAAAGGAAGTGCCGCAATAGCTCAGCTGGTAGAGCATCGCATTCGTAATGCGGGGGTCCGGTGTTCAAGTCACCGTTGCGGCACCACTTTCTGACCTATGCGCCAGAAATAGCTTGCCCAGTTTGATCTGAATTTTCTTTATCTTGCTGAGCTAGTTTCGAAGATTTACCTCCCTTACGCCATTCAAAGGATCCAAGAGATCCGCAGCCAGGGCAATTAGGCAAAAAGTCCATTGACTCATAATCGCAATCTCCACAACACCATTTGGCATCTGGGATAATTCTACGCTTGTTGATCTGAATTTTCTTTATCTTGCTGAGCTAGTTTCGAAGATTTACCTCCCTTACGCCATTCAAAGGATCCAAGAGATCCGCAGCCAGGGCAATTAGGCAAAAAGTCCATTGACTCATAATCGCAATCTCCACAACACCATTTGGCATCTGGGATAGCGCTTGGGATACGTCTCAACCAATCATTAGAGGAGTCCGAGTCTTTATTCTCTCCCTCTTCAAGTTTGGCCATGAGCCTGCACAAATTAATGGTCTCACCTTTTTCAAGAAGCGCCATCAAATGGGTCCTGGCAGGACCCCATAGGTTCGCCTCTATCATTGCCTCGGCCAACGCAACACGGCTTTCGGGATGAGAGGGGTTTTTTGCTACAAGCCTTTCGATCCTATTCAAGCGTTGAATCGGATTGTCTTCAAATAAACACCTACCATAAATCTCAAGCAAACGCGGGTGGGGAGTTTTAACCCAACTCTTTTCAATCAACCTACGAGCCTGACGCGTCTTATTTAGATCGGCCAAGGTTTCTGCCAGGCCTATAGAACTGGGAACCCAATCTCGAGACAACTTGTGAGCCAACCTACTGCCAACAAGCCTTGCATGCTCATCACCCCGTGCCTTTGCCTCAGCGATTTGTATGAGTTCCATTGCCGCTTTTCGGCGATTTGCCACTTTACGTTCGACGATACCAATCTTTACAAGGCCATCCAGGGCACGAGCGGCTTCCACCCATTTATGCCCACTGGTGTGCAAATCATACATTGTATTCAACACCCAACTTGTCTTCGGCTTAAGTCGGTGCGCTCGCTCCACCAAAAGCAAGGCTTCATCGTTATTTCCAGATTTTTGAGCCTGAATTAATAAACCTCGCAGGCCCAAAAATGCGGTCTCTTCACTTTTTAACATATCCCTAAAATAAGCTGTTGCAGCCTCTTCCTCTCCTTGGAGCTGGGCGGCCTGTGCCGCCAATAACATCGTAAGTGGAGGAGCATCTAGGAGTGCTTCTGCGCGTTTTGCCTGTCGTTTAGCCTCATTTGCGTCCCCCGCAGCAACAGCGACCATTCCCTGAGTCAATGCCCTGTAACCGCGTTCCTGTCTGGACTGCTTGTAGGCCGCCATAAGTCTTGTTGGAGTAATCCACAGTCCGCGCCAAAGTGAAAAGATAAGAATTAGGACTAACCCGAAAATGAAAGCCAAAAGAATCAAGATGGGAGCGGGAGCCACCACCCTCCACCCCTCCCAAATAAATGAGACTTCTCCTGGGATATCAGCGACCTCAATCGCTATGAGAACCGCAAAAAGGGTGACTGCGAGAATAAAAAAAGTTCGGATCATTTATTAGCTGGCGATTTTTGTTTCGAAAACAAAACCGATGTTGCTTTATCCAGTGTGTCTTCGACTTGGTAGCGTTTCCGAGCCTTTGCCAACCACGGCGTGAATAGCTCGCTCTGTTTGCCCGACAAGACAGATATCGCATTTATTGCCCCCCTAAGGTCTCCCTCCGAGAGGGAAATTTCCGCCTGGGCCATAAGACCAACATTATCCTTGCCTGCAGCAGCATTTGGACCTATTCGCCGCACGGTAACCAAGGAACTTATCCTACCCAGGACTCGATTTATCCAACTTGGTTTATCTTCCGGGGGGCTAATCTTTGTCGCCCGATCAGCCAGAAAAGTCAGTTCCATCTGCAATCCCCGCATTGAGGCAACACCGGATTCCGCGAGGGATTTGATTGAAACCAAGCCCTCTTGCACAAGGGGATTCTCAGATGCCAGGAAGTGAGTAGTTTCCCACTCCTTAGTGAATTTATCACCTGTCAATGCAACGGATTTTAAATTGCCAATCGCAAACATCAATAAGCCATCGGCCCGGTTCACAAAAGACGATTCGGAATACGCAGCTTTGTGTTTCTCAAGCTCCAAGATTCTGCTGGTTAATTTAGAAAAGTCTCTGTCAAATTCCCTTGTCTTTTCTTCAACAACCGCCATTCTTTGCATTGTTCCTCGGCCGTTGAGAACATTTGCACCACTTTCAGATAACGCTTTTCCTGCCCCTGGCCCGAGATCGGTAATTGTTCTGATTTCATTCTCTATCATAGTAAGGCGATCTTCGAAATTTAGAGCCCCATTTCGAAATTTTTTGATCTCCCCCAATTTGCTCATCTGATTCTCGACAACTTCGAGACGTTTTGACAAGGACTTCGCCGTCATGGTGTCACCCAGATTGGCGTGCTCTTCTCTGTGCCCTTTCAAGTCTGAAATCACTCTGTCTACTTTATTGTCGATTGCAGAGCTTACGGGGTTTTTGGTGAGGTTTAAAAGTTGACTTTGTATTCGATCAAGCTTGCGCTCAAGGATATCAATCCGGGTCCCCATGAGGTCAATTTCACGGCTTGGAGCCTCGGCCCGCCCTAACCCCATAACAGGAGAAACAAATTCCTGAACCCAATTTGGAGTATAACCTCCCCAAAAGGGCCATGTGAGCCATGCAATAGCAAAAAAAGTGGTCACGGCGACGAGAGACTTTAGCCCGCCTCTCAACAGAGCAAAGCGCTTATGAGAATTATCACTATGGGTAGACCTTGGCTCTTTTTTCCCCACCCCTAATTCCTCATCGGCTTTCGTGTTTCCGAGGTCATCAGCATGCCCTAGATCAGCCGAGACATCTTTAATTCCAGACATAGGTTCTCTGCCCTATTCTTAATTGAAACATTTCCTCAATGCGGCCACCAATGAGTCGGTGCTTGGCTCTCTCGCTATGATCACATCCTTCCAAGCCAAACAATTGAGCTCGGCCGCCACCGGCCTGGAAAAACAAACGGCGCGCAGAGTCCTGCATACTCCCTCCATTTGAGCATTTTGGATCAAATTAACAAAAGTTTGGCCGGTCCGAGGCGAAAAAAAAATGACTGCATCAATTGTTCCCTTTCTTAGTGCCCCAAAGCCCGACCCAGAAAATCTTTCGACTGGTTCTGCGCGATAGACTACTTCGCGTCGAGCCTTAAAACCAAATTCTTGAAGAGCCGCTGCTACATTAATTTTCACCTCCTCACCCGAAACATGCAAAATTTCTCCCATTTCTGGGGAACATTTATCTAAAATCTCATCAACCAGCGCTTTGGCACCCTTTGTTCCTTGATAGACGACAGAGAACTTATTACGTCGCGCCTCTGAAGCTGTCGCATGCCCTACTGCAAAAGCTGTAAATCCATGTTCAGTGTTTGTCTTGCAAAAAGAGGCTACAGCATTTGCGCTGGTAAAAACCACTGCCTGAACACCAGAACAATCAATCGGTTTGGGGTCAAGTTGGATTCTCAGGAGCGGTTCGCAAATTGGCAAATAGCCCAAATCCGTAAGTCTATCTGCCAAAGCTCTGGCTGGGCCTTTTGGTCTAGTTATCATTACACTAGGCATAATTTTCATGTCCTCAATCAGAAAAAAAGCCCGGCTTTGCTTGGTCTAGTAATTGTCTAGCCAACTCAATTCCAAGTCTCTTGCCTTCAGAGCACCTCGCTGACTGCTGCAACTCCAGTAATTCGCTCCCATCGGGTCGGGCGATCAAACCTCGCAAACTCACCAAATCATTTTGCACCAAGGCGAGTGCTGCGATTGGCATTCTGCAGGACCCATCTAATTCTGACAAAAATGCCCGCTCTACAGTTGCCGCAATGCGCGTGTCACGATGATCGACACAGGACAAAATTTCCCTGAGCCGACTATCATCCTCGCGGCATTCGACAGCGATAATTCCCTGGCAAGCCGCCGGTAAAATTTGGTCAGGGGAAAGTATTGCGGAAGCAGCATCTACCCGACCCAATCTCTTAAGACCTGCTACTGCGAGCAGAGTAGCGTCAAAGTCTCCATTAGAGACTCGCCTCAATCGAGTATCTACGTTGCCTCTTAATGTTTGGATAACCAGATCGGGACGAATATTTTTGAGTATAGCCTGACGCCTCAGAGAGGCTGTACCTACTTTTGCTCCGAGGGGTAGATCATTCAAAGAAGTATAACCCCCGATTAAAGCCTCACGAAAATCGGCCCTAGACAGGTAAGCTGCGATGACTAAACCCTCAGGCAACTCTGTGGGCATATCTTTTAAAGAATGAACTGCCAAATCTGCGTCATTGCTTATGAGTGCCTGCTCGATCTCCTTAGTAAACAAACCCTTCCCGCCAATGGCTGACAATTTTCCCGATTCTATTCTATCTCCAGTGGTACGGTAATTTTTTATTTTCACGTCTAATTTTTTTGCGAGACCAGAATGAGCAGTAGTAAGCTCTCTGACAGTTTGCTCGGCTTGGGCAAGGGCAAGTGGACTGCTCCTTGTCGCCAACCGCAAATTGTATGGTTCTGACTCAAAATTCATCTTAACTGTCTCTAGCGCGTATTGATAAGATAGGCTAGCACCTTCTAGAACTGCTGGGGATATCACTGAGATTACGAAGTGACATGATTATTTTAGGCATAGAAACCAGTTGCGATGAAACGGCCGCGTCCATCGTCAGCAGCGATAGAAAAATTCGATCAAACATAGTTTATTCGCAGATAGAACAACACGCCCCTTTCGGAGGTGTAGTTCCAGAAATTGCCGCTCGAGCGCATATGGACGCGATCGATTGGGTTATCAGACAGGCGATTGAGAGTGCGAATACAGCTTTTGATCAACTTGACGGCGTAGCAGCAACCTGCGGACCAGGCCTTATTGGAGGTGTTTTAGTTGGTGCTATGGCTGGTAAGGGAATAGCTGCTGCTCTGAATTTACCCTTCGTAGCCGCAAACCATCTTGAAGCCCATGCCCTGACAGCTCGCCTTACAAATAATGTTGAGTTTCCCTATCTCTTACTCCTCGTTTCAGGCGGCCACACTCAATTCATCCAAGTTAGAGGTCTTGCCGAGTATGAGCTTATCGGAAGTACTATGGACGATGCACTGGGGGAAGCCTTTGATAAAACTGCAAAAATGTTGGGCCTTGGATTTCCTGGCGGCCCCGCTGTAGAGAAGATGGCAAAAAAAGGTTTAATCGGCAGATTTATGTTACCCCGTCCTTTACGGGGACGATCTGGGGCGGATTTTTCTTTTTCCGGCCTAAAAACCGCTGTGCGACACCAAATAGAGAAATTTTCCCCTGGAACAATATCTGAGAAAGATAAAGCAGATCTGTGCGCAGAGTTTCAACAAGCAGCCGTTGACGTAATAAGGGACCGAACGGTTAATGCTATCGAGATCTTTAGAGAAAAGCAGGGAACCGGAGGATCTTTGGTGGTTGCTGGAGGCGTCGCCGCTAATGCCCCCATCCGCAAAGCATTAGAAGAAACGGCGCTGGACCAAGGACTTCCTTTCATTGCCCCTCCAGCTGGTTTATGCACAGATAATGGCGCCATGATTGCGTGGCTTGGAATAGAGCGGCTAAGAATGGGTTTAACTGATGGCCTTGATTTTAAGCCCCGCCCTAGATGGCCATTGAGCGAATTATCTCGTTAAATAATGCCTGGTAAAAACATACATTTTTGATCTCTGAGCCCTGAGATCAGAGGTTGATTGTAAATTTTAATTTTGATTATCGACGTTTAGGATTAACCTTAAGCCAAAAGTATCCGGATTTGAGTCTTATGGATGAGATTAAGTCGCAATGAATATTGAAAGTATCGGAATTATTGGAGCCGGTGCATGGGGAACAGCGCTCGCCCATGCAATCGCAGGAGCGGGCAATCACACCGTTTTATGGGCACACGAATCAACTGTCGCTAACTCAATAAACCAGCACCATGAAAACCAACTTTTTTTGCCCAACATACCACTGAATCCAGGAATTAGGGCAACTTCTGTTCTTGAGGAAGCTGTCGATTCTGATGTTATATTTTTAGTGACACCTGCGCAATTTTTAAGAGGTGTTACGGAGCGGCTCGCACCATTTTTGAGTGGAGATGTGCCAATAGTCATCTGCTCGAAAGGAATCGAACAAGACACCGGGGCTCTGATGTCTGAGGTTACCTCAGAGACCCTGGGCGGAAGGAATATTGCCATCCTGTCTGGCCCAACATTTGCGAGCGAGGTTGCCGCTGGCTTACCCACAGCGATTACACTAGCGGTCAAAGACCCTGATTTTGGCGACGCCATCGTCAAAGCAATTGGCACTAAGACATTTCGACCCTATCAAAGCGACGATGTAGTAGGAGCTGAAATTGGAGGGGCAGTAAAAAATGTTCTGGCGATCGCTTGCGGCATTGCTGAGGGAAAGAAGTTCGGAGAAAATGCTCGAGCAGCGCTAATAACAAGAGGATTAGCTGAGATGGCTCGGCTAAATTTAGCGAAAGGAGGAAAGGCCGAAACAATTATGGGGTTAAGCGGTTTAGGTGATTTAACGTTAACCTGCACCAGCCCTCAATCGCGTAATTATTCTCTTGGGATAGCACTTGGCAAAGGGAAAAATTTAGAAACCATCACAGGCGAGAGAAGCTCGGTTGCGGAGGGTGTATTTTCTGCCGCTGCTGTCTCGACTCTTGCCGCTAAGCTCAGAATTAATATGCCGATATCTGAGAGTATCAATGCGGTAGTCAATCACGGCGCCCAGGTCGAAGAGGTAATCGAATCATTGCTCGCGAGGCAGTTTAGGCCGGAAACTGATGATCGGCGTTAATGCAAAAAATTTTTAGGAGAAAAAATGCAATATTGGCTGTTTAAATCTGAGCCCGGTGCTTGGTCTTGGGAGGATCAAACCAAGAAAGGGGTCGAGCATTGGGACGGTGTAAGGAATTATCAAGCCAACAATAACATGAAAGCGATGAAGACAGGGGATAGAGGTTTCTTTTATCACTCCGTCAATGAAAAGCGTATCGTAGGGGTCGTTGAGGTTGTCAAAGAACATTATCCCGATCACACCGACAAAACTGGTCGGTTTGGGATGGTCGATGTTAGGGCTCTTTATCCGGTCAAAACCCCTGTAACTTTATCGGAAATAAAGGCAGAACCAAAACTATCAAACCTAGCCCTGGTAAAGCAGTCTAGACTATCTGTCGTCCCGGTTGGAGCGGACGAGTGGACGATTTTATGTCAAATGTGCGGGATCGACCCCTAAGCTCATGCGTAATTATGGTGACGACCCGCAAGTTCAGGATAACGGTCCAGGGACGTCTCTCTGCTTATTGAGCGATATACCTGATCCTGGATCCAAAGGATTTAAGGTGGGACGCCGTCCGAGAATCTTTATTGTACGCGTCGGCAATGAAGTTTTTGGTTACATCAATCTTTGTCCCCATCAAGGAACACCACTCGATTGGAAACCAGACGCCTTTTTAACATTTGAAGAAGACGCAATCATGTGCGCCACCCACGGCGCATTATTTAACATAGAGGATGGCATTTGCACTTGGGGGCCTTGCCAAGGAATGAGGCTTGCGCCTGTATCTGTTTATGTTCAAGAGGACTGGATAAAGTTAGGGCCCTCATAGCATCCCGGTAGGCAACTACCATCTAATTACCTCGGTAGGCGAGGGCTCTTCGAAATCTAATCCACTCGCAGCTTTGCCTCGAACTGCAAAAAACTTGATCATGTTATAAAAACAACTCGCTTTGACGCAAAATTACGACCGAGAAAAGGCTAACTTGCATTGCTTTAATCGATTAGCCATAGTTTTTATCATCATAAAATAAAGTCTAAAATTTAACATGAGGGTTGTGCAATGTCCGAGAACGATCTTTATCCGGTCCCCACAGACTGGGCTAGAAATGCCTGGATTGATAATGATAAATACCTGGAGTTGTATGAGGCCTCCATCGAAAACCCTGATATGTTTTGGGGAGAGCAGGGTAAAAGAATTGACTGGATAAAACCTTACACCAAGGTAAAAGACGTCTCCTATGCTCACGATGACATCCATATTCGCTGGTACCATGACGGCACCCTCAATGCCTCGGTAAATTGCGTCGACAGACATTTATCGACCAAGGGAGATCAAATAGCCATCATCTGGGAGGGAGATGAGGTTGACCAAGATAGCACGCTGACCTACCGAGAATTGCACCATCAGGTCTGCAAATTCGCAAACTCTCTTAAGAATCTCGGCGTGAAAAAAGGTGATAGGGTAACAATTTACTTGCCCATGATTCCTGAAATTGCAGTCGCGGTCCTAGCCTGTGCGCGAATAGGTGCCATTCATTCAGTGATCTTCGGAGGCTTTTCACCCGAGGCAATTGCAGGTCGGATCCAAGACTGTGACTCTGAATTCGTCATTACATCTGACGAAGGTTTGCGAGGAGGTCGCGCCATCCCGTTGAAGGCCAATATAGATGAAGCCCTCGAACAATGCCCCGGAGTTAAACACTGCATTGTCGTGAAGCGCACGGGCAACAATATTGCCTGGAGGGAAGGCCGAGACGTTTGGTGGCACGACATTATAAAAGATGCCTCACCGGACTGCCCGCCCGAGGAAATGAACGCTGAAGATCCATTATTCATCCTCTACACATCAGGTTCCACCGGCAAACCAAAGGGCGTGCTTCATACCACAGGGGGGTACATGGTTTACGCCTCTATGACCCACCAATATGTCTTTGATTATCACGATGGCGACATCTACTGGTGTACAGCTGACGTCGGCTGGATCACAGGACACTCGTATATCCTCTATGGCCCTCTGGCAAATGGCGCTACCACTGTCATGTTTGAGGGTGTACCCACTTACCCTAATTCCTCGCGTTTTTGGCAAGTTTGCGATAAGCATAAGGTGAATATTTTCTACACTGCTCCCACGGCTTTAAGGGCCTTGATGCGGGAAGGTAATAATCCGGTCAATGCTACAAGCCGAGCATCCATTAGGCTTCTGGGCACAGTAGGTGAACCGATCAATCCAGAAGCTTGGAAATGGTATCACGAAATAGTAGGCGAGGGACGTTGCCCAATTGTTGACACATGGTGGCAGACAGAGACCGGTGGGATATTAATTACCCCGTTGCCCGGGGCAACAGACCTTAAACCTGGATCGGCTACCAGACCCTTTTTTGGCATTAAACCAGCCCTGGTTGATGCCGACGGCAAGGTTCTAGATGGTGCCGCAGAGGGTAACCTGATAATCCAAGACAGTTGGCCCGGGCAGATGCGCACTGTCTTTCGTGATCATGAACGTTTCGTTGAGACCTACTTCTCTACATACAAAGGCAATTATTTTACTGGCGATGGATGTCGCAGAGATGAAGATGGCTATTATTGGATAACGGGAAGAGTTGATGACGTAATTAATGTTTCGGGACACAGAATTGGCACTGCGGAAGTCGAGAGCGCACTCGTGGCACACCATAAGGTAGCTGAATCGGCAGTTGTAGGTTTTCCCCATGAGATCAAAGGACAAGGCATATACGCATACGTAACACTGATGGCAGGAGAAGAACCGTCAGAAGACTTGAGAAGCGAACTAAAACAATGGGTGCGCTCGCGCATAGGACCCATTGCCAGTCCGGATATTATTCAATGGGCTCCTGGCCTTCCAAAAACGAGATCCGGAAAAATCATGCGACGGATTTTAAGAAAAATTGCGGCTGAAGAATTTGGAGATCTCGGAGACACAACAACTCTTGCAGACCCATCAGTGGTCGAAGAGCTTAGCGAAAACCGCTAACGAATCACGCTATTCTGAAAGTAAAGTGGGGTATCAAAATCGGACTAAAAATCAATGCACCGCCCATTCTTTTCCCAGTCTCCGTAGCGGGTGGGATCCAGGCCTTTTCTCCCGCCTATCTCTCTGTTTGTTTTCGGGGCCTTTTTTTCATCAGATGAACTAGGCTCATTGGTTTTTTCGTATTCTTTTTCCATCTCTTGTAACTAAGTCCAATTTTGGATTTTGCAAGGGCACAGATTTAAAATATCTTTCGTCGGTCAATATAAATTCCCACTTGGGGAAAATTTTTATTTAAACGATGCTAAAATGAATTACCTTCGCACAGGGATCCTGCTTTCAACCTTAACTTGCTTTTTTCTCGTTCTCGGCTTCTTCCTTGGAGGCGAGATAGGTATTGTAATTGCTTTTTTCCTGGCACTTGCGATGAATGGTCTTGCCTATTGGAACTCGGATAAAATGGTCCTCTCCATGTATAATGCGAGAGCTATTAGGGAGAACGAAGCTCCCCATTACTACCGATTAGTAAGACAGCTTGCTCAAAAAGCGAACATCCCGATGCCCAAGGTATACATAATCGATAGCAATCAACCAAATGCCTTTGCCACGGGACGAAACCCGCAAAATTCAGCCGTTGCTGCTACCACAGGGCTCCTGAATTTGTTAAATAGTGACGAGATCGCCGGGGTCATGGCGCACGAACTAGCCCATATTAAAAACCGGGACACATTGCTTATGACTCTCACCGCAACTCTCGCCGGTGCGATTTCAATGTTAGCAAATTTCGCTTTCTTTTTTAGCTCCGGTTCACGAGCTAACCCACTGGGACTCTTAGGGGTAATACTGGTAATGGTTTTTGCCCCGATCGGAGCCGCATTGATTCAAATGTCGATATCTCGAGGGAGAGAATATGGAGCAGACAAAATTGGGGCAGAGATTTGTGGCCATCCTTTGTGGCTGGCATCTGCGCTGGCAAAATTGGATAAAGCCGCTAGCGCGATTGATAACCAGCCTGCTGAGGCAAACCCCGCCACTGCACACATGTTTATAATTAACCCACTACACGGAAAATCTATTGATAACCTCTTTTCAACTCACCCCAATACGGAGAATCGTATAAGAGAACTAAGAATTCTTGCGAGGAAACAAGCGAAGCCTCGGTATTGATGGGATATTTTTTCAAATTAACGCCCGAAGTTAGACCATAAACAAGATGAATGAAAACCCGGAATCCGGTCTAAAAACGCGGCAAATTTCGCTCTCCGTCCTAGAGTCTGTTTTAAAAAACAACGAAACTCTCAAGGATACGTTGGAAAGAAACCCAAATTTTTTAATGCTTGAACCTCGTGATCGGGCTTTTGTTCACCTTTTAGTTGCCACCAGTCTACGCAGACGAGGCCAGCTAAATGCTTTAGTCAAAACATATCTTAAGACGCCGCTTCCAAAAAAATTGAACACTGTCCAAGAAATTCTTCTCCTGGGCGCAGCTCAGCTGATTTTTTTAAAATCCCCGGCACATGCAGTTGTAAACATTGCCGTTATTATGTGCCGTCGGTTCCCAGGCCATCAAGGTCTGGTTAATGCTGTCTTGAGAAGGATTGCGGACGATGGCGCCTCACGCCTTCGAGGAATCGATATCAGATTAAATACGCCTAAGTGGTTGTGGAATAGTTGGATTAACGCATATGGGGAAGAGGCGGCTCGAGCAATCGCTGCAATCCATGCACAGGAACCTCCATTAGATATAACTGTTAGTGGAGAGCCCAGATATTGGGCTCAAACCCTTGGGGCCAAGGTCTTTGATGACAAAACAATCCGTCTCACGAAAGTGAACGACATAAAAGAACTTCCTGGTTATGCAAATGGAAGCTGGTGGGTCCAAGATTTTGCTGCATCACTCCCAGCAAGATTGTTATTATCTTTGGTTGGGAATAGTGGAAAAAAACCAAGTGTCATCGATTTGTGTGCAGCCCCAGGCGGAAAGACGGCTCAGCTATTGGCGGCGGGCGCCCTAGTCACCTCAGTCGATAAATCCAATAAACGAACGTTAATTCTCAAACAAAATTTAAAAAGGCTCGGATACAATATAAAGCCAGTAATCGCAGATGCTAGGCGTTTCGTTCCTCCGGAGTCACCCGACGCAATCTTATTAGATGCGCCATGCTCCGCCACAGGTACGATTAGGCGAAACCCCGATATACCGTATACCAAAAATCAAAGCATAGTTGAAAGGATGGCAGAAATTCAACTAGAGCTGGCAACAGAGGCTGTGAATAAACTCAATTCTGGGGGTCTGCTTATTTACAGCGTGTGTTCACTACAAATTGAAGAAGGAGAAAAGGTCATTGAGAGGCTTCTCAAAAAAAATTTGGGTATAAAACCAATTGCGGTCAATCAAGAAGGGCTTTTTAAAGACACGCTAATCCAAAGGGACTTAGGCGCTCGGACCCTGCCCTCTGATCGGAGTAATCTGGGCGGCATGGATGGATTTTATATGTGCGCACTCAAGCGAAATTGAGGAAATATTATTATGGCTCTGAAGCAGCATGTCGAAGCCTTGCTCCAGTAACACCTGGTTAGCCTAGAACGGCTTAAAAAAGGTGATTAAACTATTTCGACTGAAACCTGTTTCACGCCAGAGCGTATTGGCTATATAGTCAAGCAATATAATCCACCTAATAAAATTACAGGGATGCGAAAAGAGAAAAAAATCAAAATATTTTTCGGAGAAACGGCCTCGTGCAAGGTCTATTCTTGTGTAGGGAAGCGAGTATGACTGGACCTGTTATTCGAATTGCCCCATCACTATTATCAGCCGATTTTGCAAAACTGGGATCCGAAATAAAGGCACTCGATGAATCTGGTGCTGACTGGATCCATATCGATATAATGGACGGGCATTTTGTTCCCAACATTACTATCGGACCCGATGTCGTCAGTGCCCTGCGTCCAGTGACTAATTTGCCATTTGACGTGCATCTCATGGCTACTCCGGTAGATAATTTGATTCCAAGGTTTGCCGAAGCTGGCGCAGATTTGATCACCATTCACCAAGAAGCGGGGCCACACCTTCATCGATCTCTTCAATTGATCAAATCTCTGGGAAAAAAGGCGGGGGTCTCGATCAACCCATCTACGTCAGCAGAAACACTCCGTTTTGTGATGGATAGTGTTGACCTAATATTGGTTATGACAGTCAACCCGGGATTCGGGGGGCAGAGTTTTATTGAGAATCAAATTGAGAAGATTAGAACTGTAAAAAATATGATAGTTGCTAGTGAGCGACCGATCCATTTAGAAGTAGATGGAGGAGTAAATAGAAAAAATGTGGCCCAAATCACTGGGGCAGGGGCAGATGTAATAGTAGCCGGGACGGCCACTTTCAGGGGTGGTCCAGACTGTTATAGGGATAATATTTCCCAATTAAGAGGTGCATAGCATATTGCATATCACTCATTTTTTTTTGAAAAAACAGGTCCGTACGGAAAAATAAATGCGGCCACATTGGTTAATGGGAGGCCTTTGGTCGCGAGCTTTGAGAATTTCGCCAACTCGAATGATATTCTCCCTTCTAAATCCATTCTTTCGAATGGGTCTTTATGACCTAACATTAAATAGGGGTTCGCACATTAAAGGGGGTTTCCTGCCACCGAAGATTGATCTATGGCCGGGGGATGCCGGAAGAGGCGCAACCATAATAGACGGTGACTTTGAACTTGCCGGAAAAACCATTTTTGAGACCAATAATCCGTGGTGTGCAGAGGAAAGTTCAGCGCGTTGGAAAAGCAGAGTATCCCATTTCGAATGGCTCAATGACTTACAAGCCCTGGGAACCGATAGCGCGAGAGAAAGAGCAAGATACTTAATCCGCGAGTGGATGAAAACGGACGGCCGCTGGAACCAAATTAGTTGGCGTCCAAACGCCTTAGGCACGAGAATAGCTAATTGGATCAGACATTCTGAGTTTATTCTGAGTGGTTCCGAAGCCAGCTTCAAAAGCGCATTTATTAATAGTCTTCACCGCCAAGCCCGGCACCTTGGTAGGGTATCTAGCAATACCTTGCCCGGCGCCGAGAGAGTTTCGGCCCTAAAAGGACTTATTCTGGCCGACTTGACAATACACCAATCCAAGAATCAAAGAAAACTTCGAAAGGAAATTAGTAACCGAAATTAGAAAACAGCTTTTAGAGGATGGGTGCTCTTATGAGAGAAATCCATCACAACAACTTAATCTTTTAAAAGATTTAATAGATATCCGGGCCGCATACCGATCAAAAAATGACTTGCCACCGCCTGAACTCAAAAGTGCTATTGAACGTATGGCTCCAATTTTGCGTTTCTTTCGTCATGGCGATGGAATGCTCGCACTTTTTAACGGTGGAATAGAGGGCGAAGACTGGCTAATCGATGTAGTTCTGGAGAGAGCTGAGGCCCCTGCCAAACCAATTTTTTCTGCCACCGCAGCTGGTTTTGAGCGACTTGTCGCAAATAGAGCATTGGTTTTGATGGATACAGGTAAATCTCCTCCTCCAGGCCCTGATCTCATAGCTCATGCGGGAGCTCTGAGTTTTGAATTAAGTATTGGCAAAGAACGCTTGATAGTTAATTGCGGCGCCCACTTAGGGGATAGTAGGGATTGGAGGCTAGCGCAAAGGACCACCGCGGCACACTCTACTGTTACATTAGAAAACATTAACTCAGCAGAAGTTTTAGAATCAGGTGGTTTTGGCAATCGTCCCCAACAAGTTTCTTACCAACGTCAAGAGCGGGACGGACAAATTTGGGTTCTCGCGGAACATGATGGCTACAAACCCACATTTGGTATGATTCATCGCCGAAGGTTACACCTTGATGGGGCGGGCAGCTCCCTCCGAGGAGAAGACGTGCTCCTTGGCAAGGCAGGCCGAAAATTTGCATCACGATTCCATCTTCATCCTGCAGTGAGGGCCTCCCTGATCAAAGGTGGCCAAGCTGTTCTGCTGAGGTTACCAAGTGGCGAGGGGTGGCGTTTTCAGGCCAAGGGGGGAGTGATCAATCTACAGGACAGTGTTTATCTTGGTGCTGGGGACAGAATAAAACGTACTTTACAGATTGTCGTTTCCGCCGGCACTAATGACGGGGAAACTATTATAAAATGGATGGTTGCTCGTCTTTGAACAGCTTTTCAGAATCAAAGTAGCATCTATTATTATTTGAACTTTTCCCACTTTATAATGAAGTTAACAGGCAATAAGCCTGGAGGCCTTAAATTTATGGTTCTATTTTTCAGATTTGAATTTTGGTGATACATACTTGGTCAGAACAAGAAAGGCCAGTATTGGCTTAAATTAAATACGAGTACTAAAAAGTTTGCAAAGAGCATCCGGGAACGCAAAAACCTTAGGAATAGCATGCGCATGCGCAGCATCGGTGGCTCCCTTTTTCCCTCTTTCAGTCGCCCCAATTGCTGGCTTATTTGCGATTATCAGCCTTGCTATTCTTGGTACAACTATTCTCAAAAATGTAATTCTTATTCAAGAAGCCAGGCTTTTTTTTATCTTATTGATCTGGATCGCAATGAGCCTGATATGGTCAGTCTACCCCGCCTCTGGAGCAGAAAAATTGCCAAAGCTTTTAGCCAGCATTCTTCTTGGGATGGTATTGCTGGCAAGTGCTTCGACCGTGACAGCTGATGGCAGAGCAACTCTGCGGAAACTTTTATTAACAAGTTATTTCTTATGCTTAGGTATTTTATTAATTGGTATTTTTCGCGAGAGGGGTGACTTGCTTCCTCTTATCACTCCTCACAATGGGGTGCCCGGAGATGAAGTGTGGAGAATGAACCGGGGGGCAACAATCCTGGTGCTGATATTATTACCCGCTTTTCTTGCAGCTCATAGGCAACCCTTATTGGTCCTCCTGATATGTGTTTTATATTGTATTACTGCGATGTTCACTGAGAGTAGCGCTGCCTTATTGGGCTTTGGGGTAGCAATGGCTACTATCGCATGCTGTAGGGTTATGCCTAAAGTAACCTTTTATGGGGCCATCGGACTTTTAACGGCATATATTGCAAGCGCACCATTTATACATAAGACCATTCCTGGCCCGGAGCCCCTGAAGGTCGCTTTATTCAATAATTCTTCCTTAGCAGTCGCCCAGCTGCCAGAAAACTCTCAACACAGAATTCTGATTTGGGATTTTACTGCAAACAAAATACTAGAGAGACCAATAACAGGTTGGGGGTTCAACTCATCAAGATTTATAGCGGATAAAAAAGATACATCAGAGTTCGGTAGTCTGCTCAAATTGCACCCCCATAATGGGGTTTTAGAGATTTGGCTGGAATTAGGAGTAATTGGCGCCTGTATTATGATTTTACTAATTCTTTCAATCGGGGCTCGGTTGAGATCCCTTAATCCATGGCCAGAAAGAGCAGTTGGACTTGCATTTTTAATGGCAACGTTCTCAATCAGTTGCGTTGCTTATGGAATTTGGCAAAGTTGGTGGGTAGCTACAATATTTCTTTGCACCGCTCTTCTGAACGGTGTCCTGCCAAAAAACGAGAAAAATCTATCGCCCAAAAACTAAATTAGAGAAAGTTATATGAGTATTTCCCGCGCATTGATTTCTGTGTCCGATAAAACCGGACTTGTAAATTTTGGTCAATTTCTTCAGCGGCATAATATCGAAATTCTCTCGACGGGAGGATCAGCGCAAACTCTCAGAGAGGCGGGGGTGACCGTTAAAGACGTGAGTGACCATACGGGATTTCCTGAAATTCTCGAAGGCCGCGTAAAAACACTTCATCCAAAGATACATGGAGGTCTACTTGGAAGGCGAGACTTAAAGGCCCACAAGGAGGCAATGGATAAACATGACATTGCCCCGATCGACCTCTTAATCGTAAATCTCTATCCCTTCGAGGCGACTGTCGATAGTGGCGCAGATTTCGAGAACTGCATAGAAAATATTGATATTGGCGGACCTGCCCTAATCAGAGCAGCGGCAAAAAATCACGAAAGTGTGACAGTGGTCACTAGCCCAGAGGATTATGATTCCATTATGGAAGAGATGCGTGGCCATAATGGAGATACGACCCTTGAGACGCGACGTCGTCTCGCAGCCGCGGCCTACGCCAGAACCGGTGCTTATGACTCCGCGATTTCAAGTTGGTTCTCCCGGCAAACCGGAGAAAAATTCACACCCCATTTCTCATTGGGCGGAAAACTCTCGCAAAAACTTAGATACGGAGAAAATCCACATCAAAGAGGAGCCTTTTACCGATATGGGAGCCCCAATCCGGGAGTGGGATCTGCGCAACAGATACAAGGCAAAGAACTGAGTTACAATAACCTCAATGATACTGATGCCGCATTCGAATTGGTCGCGGAATTTAATGACCCCGCAGTCGCGATTATTAAACACGCAAATCCGTGCGGCGTCGCAGAAGCATCTTCGATAGTCGAAGCTTTTCGGCTAGCGCTACGCTGTGACCCAATAAGTGCCTTTGGGGGAATTATCGCTATTAATAGAACTCTGGATAGCGCCACGGCAGAGGAAATGTCAGAGCTATTTCTAGAGGTAATCATAGCCCCAAATATCGATCCGGATGCGCGAAAAGTCCTAGAAAAGAAAAAAAGCCTGAGAGTCTTGGAAACTGGTTCGATGCCAGACCCTGCAGCTAGTGGCGTCATACTCAAACCTCTTTCAGGCGGGTTTTTGCTCCAGGATCGCGACAATGCTCGCGTAGAAGCTGCAGATCTTGTCACCGCGACGAGACGCTCCCCAACCCAGAGTGAACTGAAAGATTTATTATTCGCATTTTCAGTATGTAAGCATGTTAAATCGAACGCAATTGTCTACGCGAAAAACAAGGCCACTGTTGGTATTGGCGCGGGTCAAATGAGCCGCGTGGACTCATGCAGAATTGCCATCCGCAAATCCGCGGACGCTGCCCAGAAAGACGGACAATCGGAACCCCTAGTGACCGGATCAGTGGTCGCCTCGGATGCTTTTTTTCCTTTCGCTGATGGTCTGTTGGCTGCCGCTGAGGCTGGGGTAACTGCCGTCATCCAACCGGGGGGATCTATACGAGACGATGAAGTAATCGCTGCTGCTGATAGCCACGACTTAGCCATGGTTCTAACGGGCATTCGACATTTTCGGCATTAGAGGTCTGGGATTTTAACGCGGGTCAAAATAACTAGCCCAACCAAGAAAAAATTAATATGGTGGCCATGCCTGCACGCTGCGAGTCAAAGGATAGGGTTACGAATGCCATAACTGCAGGACCCAGAAACGAAGTTATTTTTCCGGATAAGGCAAACAAAACCAAAGACAACCAGTTGAGATAATGCAAATAATCGAAAAAGCCGCGAGCCATATCTTGCGCCGCATCATTCGATCAGCGATTGAACCCATTAGCGGACCAAAAATTGCGACAATTACACCACTAAATGCCAGAGCACTGCCCCATAGACTTGCTCCCTCAACGGAATTTGAAGCAACGCTAGTAGCGAAGTAAGTACCAAATACAAAGGTAACAATTACAGTCGGGAATGCCGAGTTCGCCCAATCAAACATGCACCACGCTACTCGCGGAGTTATTCTTCGGCGGACTGGTTTATTCGGATCCATTGTCGTAATTTTTCACATTCCTCGATATATTTTGAAAAACCAAACGGGTAGTTGATATTCGGTAACCATTGGAGAGAGCTATGACCTATTCACTTGAAAATTTTTGTATGGACAGCAAAGCTTCTTTGCTATTGGACCCTGGCAGCGGTGGCCGAGAAGCGATCAGAGCCCATCTAGAAAAGTTATTGAAAAATGAGGCCTTCATTGCGGAATTTTTAGAAACCCAAAATAGGGGAAAGAAGGTTCTTTTTCACGATCCCGAAACAGGTTTTTATGTTAATGCCCACGGAACCGATGAGGGTAATAGGAAGGGCAAGCCGCACGATCACGGCCAAAGTTGGGCAGTCTATGGGCAAGCAACGGGCCTGACTAACATGACCGTTTGGGATCGAACAGACGATGGATTGGATCCTGATTTAGCCCAAATTTCTGAACGCGAAACCTTCCCTCTTACCCCTGGAAAGGCGGCCCTTTTCGATACCGGAATTATCCATTCGACTGCACACCCCGCAGCGGCGAGATGGGTGCGCGTTACCGGAACTAATCTAGATCTAATAGAGCGTTATGCCTACGACCCAGAAAGAAAAAGAAAAATTCGTATGAGACCTACCTCATGACTACAGAACTAGAAAAATTTATATTAAGCGCTAGACAAATTCTGGGAAATAAGTCCGAACATGCCGCCCTTGACGATGTAAGACACGAACTCGAGTATCTGCTGAAAGATAAGGATTTCATCAATGAGAATTTCGGCGACAGCCCAATTCCAGGGACCACCCTTTTATTCGAGGACCCCTCTCTTGGATTTCAGATTATTTCCTATGCGATGGACAAACCTATAAAAGGCGGCCCGCATGACCACGGCAACAGTTGGGCGATTTATGGCCAGGCTTTAGGGTGGACAGAAATGACTGAATGGGAAAGAGAGGAAAACCCAGAAGACCCTTCCAAGGGCACGATGAAGGCAATCAAAACATATCGGTTAGAGGGCGGGATGGCTGGCATATTTCGAGAAGGTGATATTCACTCAATTTCTTACCCAGGGGGTGCATGTTTCATTCGGATTACTGGATGTGACTTATCTAAAATACCCAGAGGGCGATACAATCTTCAAGATGGAACAGTGGAAATCGGAAAACGACCGAACTTCGATGGCACTCGAAGCTCATAATAGGCAAAATGTTAATTGTCCGGCGGCCTGATATGAGAAGCGTGGTTTTCTAAATACCAATCTGCAATTTGCTCTCTACTGGGAAACCAAACGCCTTCGAAATCTTTTACATACTCAAGAAACTGCGTAAGCGCCCTGATCCTATATGGCTGGCCTATCACATGCGGATGAAGGCCAAAGTTAAAAAGTCTCATACTTTCTCGACCTTCTTCATATAGGACGTCAAATTGCTCTTTTAATGCCAGCAGGCCTTGATCCAGCGTCATCCCCCCTCGGGCAAACATATTGAAATCATTGATATCATTTGAATATGGTATAGCAACCAGTGGATTAGACCTTGTCCGGAGAAGGTATGGTTGATCATCATTTAAAAAATCGCAAAAGAAGCTCAATCCATTTTCAGCTAATATGTTGACGGTTTCTGCTGTCGGTCTCAAAGAGGAGGAGAGCCAGCCCCGAGCAGGACGCCCTACGGTTTTCTCGTAAACATCTAAAACACGGCAAATGACATCCCGCTCTTGCTGAGGGTCATGAGCATAGTTGGTTAGAATATCATTTTGCGCCCAATTATGTGGCACCAACTCCCAACCCCGCTCATTTACCGCATCGATCACCCGACGCCGCTCCAATCCCATCATCGCATTCATGGTGCATGAGGCAGGTATACCCGCGGAGTCTAAAGCCTTAAAGACACGCCAAACACCAACTCGTTGGCCGTATTCACGCCATGTCCAATTAACATAATCGGGAATATCACCTGGCAAAGGAAAGGGTATGCTTGCAGGACCCCCCGGATAAAGTGGCTCTTTTTGTTCGCGCGTTAACCACCAATATTCCAAATTAATCGTGATAATCACCGCAAGCTGTTTGCCGCCCGGCCATTTGATATCTTCTCTATCTGGTAACGCTGAGTATTCGTAATGCATGAGGTGTTATCTCTCCCAAAATCTAAGCATCGACCAATGCTTCCTTAAACTTTGAACTGCCCCCGGAGTAACATCAGAGACCCAGGGTATCGCGTATCCGGCGAAGTCCGACAACCAACATCGCCATATCAATACCCTTGGATGACCTGAGTTCCCGCATTAAGGCACGTATACCCGTGTAGCTCTCTCGATTTTCTGAAATCCACTGATCGATCAACCTGTCTGAATTTTCTGACGCCCCAAATTTTTCAATAACCTGAGTAGTCAATGCGGCTTGGGAACCCAGCAAGTCTTGAACCAAACCACCAATAGCGGCATCGCGCCAATCATCGCCGTCGGCCAATTTTTGGGCAGCTTTGACCAACCACACAAAGCCCAATCTAGAACCAAGATGATAATATACCCGCGCGACTGATATTGTATCACTGCGGGTCGCGTAAGCAGCATCAACAACCTCACAAGCTTCAGAAAGAAATTCGAGACCTGATATATTTTCTGCCAGATCTATAGGTGTTCCTTTCTCAATAAATAGTCGAGTTTTTCTTGTAACGGCTGCAATCGTATCCTTGGGGATAATTTGTCGTAATTGTCGAGACAATTGCCGTACAGGCTCTCGGTACCTAGCTACTATATCTTCAATTGGCTCCGCGGGATTGCTATTTTTTGCAAACCATTGAGTACCTTTTTCTAACAAACTCATTATCTCTAAATGCATGGCAACCTGAATTTCAGCTGACACAGAATTATCCAGAGATTCGACCCCGTCCCAAAACTTCGAAACCTCAAACACCTGTCGACATATTAAATAAGATCGAGCTATTTCCTCCGACGTCGCACCAGTTTTTGTTTTTATTGTTTGTATGAAACTGGGACCAGCCCTATTGATCAAAGTATTTGCTACGTAGGTGGCGATCAGCTCGCGTTTTAAAGGATGGTTATCGATTAAGTCAGGAAATCGCTTTTGTATGGGAATGGGAAAATAAAGTGGCAAACCGGATGCCAGATACGGATCCTCCGGCAAATTACTGTCTAGAATTTCTTTAAATAACGCATTCTTTGAATACGTTAGAAGAACCGCCAATTCAGGTCTACAAAGGCCCTTTCCTGCTGAGCGACGTTGATCCATTTCGGCATCCTCAGGCAAAAATTCGGCTTTTCTGTTAAGAAATCCGGTCTTGGTCAGAGTCCGGATCAGTCGCTTGTGCTCTAGAGACTTACTAACACTTTGGACTTCAGCATTTGTTAGCGCCATCGATTGGCGATAATTATCCATCAAAACCAAATTCGTAACTTCATCAGACATCCGTCTGAGGAGACGATTCCGAGCTTTGATGGAGAGCTTCCCGACCGATACAGCGGCATCTAGAAGGATCTTTATATTTACTTCGTGGTCGGAACAGTCAACGCCGGCTGAATTATCAATAAAATCAGTATTTATTTTCCCCCCCGCCACCGCAAACTCAACGCGACCGAGCTGGGTTATACCAAGATTTGCGCCCTCACCTACAACGTCGGCACCAAGCTGCTTCGCATCAATCCGCAAAGCATCATTACCTCTATCACCCACTTCAAGATTGCTTTCTGTTGAAGATTTGACATAAGTTCCGATACCTCCGAACCACAAGAGATTCACTTTTGCTCTAAGAATGTGAGTAATAAGTTCGTCTGGCGTTACTGATTTGACCTTTCCCAGAGCAAATACTGTTCGCATTTCAGGGGAAACCGATATCGACTTAAGGTCGCGTCCGAATACACCGCCTCCCGCGGAAATTAGATTGGGGTCATAATCACTCCAGCTGGAGCAACCGCTTTCGAAAAGTCGCAACCGCTCCTCAAAAGAAACCTTCGGATTAGGATTCGGATCGATAAAAATGTGCTGATGATTAAATGCCGCCAATAATTTTGTATAAGGTGAATATATGAGTCCATTACCAAAAACATCGCCGGACATATCCCCCACACCTATACAGGTGAACTCTTCAGCCATGACATCAATGCCAATTTCACGAAAGTGCCTTTTTACAGACTCCCAGGCGCCTTTTGCGGTGATGCCCATCGCCTTGTGGTCATAACCACAGCTTCCCCCGGAGGCAAATGCATCTCCAAGCCAATAATTATAACTAACGGATAATTCATTGGCGATATCGGAAAATGTAGCGGTACCTTTGTCAGCGGCTACGACCAAATACGGATCGTCTCCATCGCGCCTCACAACATTTTTTGGAGGAATGATTTTATCTCTTTCAATATTATCTGTGAGATCCAGGAGGCCGGAGATAAAAATCTTATAACATTTGACTGCCTCTCTTCTGAGGTCCAATGAGTGACCTCTAATGATTTCTCTTTTGACAATGAACCCCCCTTTTGCGCCAACCGGCACAATAACCGAATTCTTAGTCATTTGAGATTTCATCAATCCTAGAATTTCCGACCGAAAATCCTCTCTTCGGTCTGACCATCGTAATCCGCCTCTTGCTACTTTGCCGCCCCGAAGATGGATTGCATCCACCATTGGCGCGTGAACAAAAATCTCCCGATAAGGTCTAGGTTGTGGCAATTCTGAGATTTGGGAGCTTTTGAGTTTGAGAGCAATATACGGTTTGGGCTCATTATCTTCACCGAACTGATAAAAATTGGTGCGCAATGTCGAATCTATTAAATTCAGTAGCCTTCTCAGAATTCTATCCTGATCTAGCGATGGCACAGCTTCCATTGCTGCCGAGAGCCTTGCCCTGATATTTTTTGAATCTATATCTGATTTCCGTCTGGATTTTTTAGGGTCAAAAAGTGACTCAAAAAGAAAGATAAGATCCCGGGTTATCAAGCTATTTTGAACCAGCGCCTCTTCAATATAGGACTGACTGAATGAAATACCTATTTGCATCAAATATTTGCAATAAGCGCGCAAGAGAAATATCTGTCGCCAGGTTAACTTCCCTTCCAAACTTAGTGCATTTAAGCCATCGTCTTCCGTATCCCCGCACCAAACATGTTGAAGGGCTTCTTCAAAACACTCTTTAGCCGTAGCATCGAGAGAGACGCTTGATCCTGTTTTACTAGTAAGTCCAAAATCATGAAGCCAAACGGGATCCAAAGGATCCTGCGCACGAATGTTATAGGGGACCTCTTCAATAACCCTTAAACCCATATTTTCTAACACAGGCAAAATATCTGAGAGTGCGACCGGTGAACCAACATGATAAAGCCTAAGCCGAAACTCGGTTATTCCTCTCGACGAGTCCCTGTAAAGATTTACGGCAATCCCCGCGACTTCTCTAAGTTTCTCTATATTCCGAATATCTTGAGCGGCTTTGCTGGGAGAGAAATTTCGCTCGAAACCCGGAGGAAAAGCCTCATTATAAAGATCTGAGTACTTCCTTCCTTTGTTTTTTCCAAAAACTCTAATTAATGAAACACTGAGCTCTTCGCGCCAATTTTCCAAAACTGTCGATCCTGACGGAATGGGCTTTTCATTCATCATTCCATAACTCCACAAATTCTAATCAACACTTTTCCAGAAAAAAAGTTTAACCACACTTTTTTTTAGGCTTGTACACTTTACCTGAACAGATTTGAGTGGGTCGCCATAAAAAGAATTTAATCTATATTGTGGTATCCCGTGTTCTCTACCAAAATAAATTCTTTCATCAGAGCCACCGAATGCGCGCCGAAGATATCAAAACGCCAAGCAATATCCTTTTGGGCATAATTTGGTTTTTATCCCTAGTATCAATTTTCGTCGATCTTCCCATTCTAAAAATGCTTAATGGCTTAATCCTGATCGCCTATATATCCCTGGTTGTATGGTTCATCAGAAGGTCACTTAAAATCTTGTGTCTCATTCTAGGCGTTATTACCATAGCAATCGCAACTGCAACCGATGGGTGGCATTGGGCTTGGTCAGGCATTGAAAAGGCGACCTTGTTCTCTGCATTCTTTGGCACTCTTTCACTGCTTCGTTCCACCGCCGATGCGCGCCCAGAAATCCAACGGGCCAGTCTCTCAGTAGAGAGATTGAGCGGAGCAGAACGAGATAGTGGTTTATTAGTCGGAACATTTTTTCTAGGCTCTACGCTTATTGTCGGAGTGATGGCTATCTTTGCACCGATTGTCGGAGAGAAGGCGTCTCTCGAAAGCAGAAAGAATGCTGCGGAAGCCTGCCAAAGAGGAATGTGTTTGGCTTGTCTTTGGTCCCCTTTTTGGGTGGCAATGGCCATATCATCTGAACACTTACCCAATGTTCCTTTATGGCAGATTATTTTATCGGGTCTGTCTCTAGCTACACTTGGGCTTATCACAGCCCAAATACTGTATACACCCCGAGTGGGGCTGCGCGCGCTTTTAAGAGCAATAATTTCGTTTTATCCAGTGCTTCCCCCGGTAACGTTAACGGCGCTGGTCGTGCTGGCCCTAAATGGATTCACCACTCTCAGCACCCTCCAATGTTTGGTGCTTGGGGTCCCAGCACTTTGTGTAACCGGACTGGCTTTTATGGGTTTGGAAAAGCTTTTGAGGAGCCTAAAAGAAGCTGGAGAAGGCTTAGGCACCATCCAGGGCGAAATTGTTCTTTTAACCACTTCTTTTGCACTTGGTCGGTTGCTCCAATTTTTATTAGAAACAGAGGAGAACGGAAATTGGATGAACAATCTGTCCTTAGCGCCCTACGCTATCATCTCTTTTGGCGTCGCGTTTATGACCCTGCTTGCCTTTATCGGAATCCATCAAATCGTGACGTTAACGATTGTATTAGTCGCCTTTACTAACCCATCTTTTGGGATCGATCAGCTGGTGTTAATGCAAACCGGCTTGCTTGGCTGGGCCTTCGCATCGATGATAGGACTCTCTGCCGTATCTGTTGCAGCTGCTTCAACGATGTTTCGGGTACCGCTTGAACAGCTGGCATATGGCAGTAATGTAAAATTTGTTTTTATTTTTGGGTTTATTGGTGTGGCAACGATATTGTTAATGAATGAGATGCTTACTTAACCTGGCAAGGCTTTTGCCGAAATTATTGATTAGGGCCCTTTTTGAATGGTCTGCAAGTTGTGGCAGAAAGCGATTTTAGGTGCAGGATTGATACCAGACTCCCTTCGACTAAGGTACTCGGTCATAAAGTCGGATAAAAGAAAATTTCACAGTATAAAACGAGAAGGGCGCCATGACTGATCTAAACTCGATTCAACTAGACCAAGAAATCGAAGCGGGTGAAAAAAATATAATACGTGACGGCTTGAAACCTGGTGATACCGTTGTCGTTACAGGCGCAGCACGAGGTTTTGGACGAGCAATAGCCCAACGGCTTGCAAGCTATGGCGCAAAATTGGCACTTTGGGATGTTATTGAGGAAGAGGGTAACCGGGCAGCAACCGTTTGCAGAGAGGCCGGCGCTGAAGCAGCGTTTTTCAATTGCGATATGGGCAACCCCGATGACATCAAAACAGCCGCCGAGAGGGTACTAGATCAATTTAGTTCTGTGTATGCTGTGGTAAACAACGCCGGCATCCATCCAAGGTCGGCAGCAATTGATGTCCCTCTCGATATGTGGAATCGGACGATAGCAGTAAATTTAACTGGTTCATTCTTAGCATCCCAAGCGTTCGCGCCTCAAATGCGGAAAGCACAACGAGGTGTGGTTTTAAATCTGGCCTCCGGACGGGCAATTGAGGGCGCAAGAAATGGGATACATTATGCGGCATCCAAAGCTGGAATCATTGCAATGACCAAAACCCTGGCGCTCGAGTGGGCACAATACGGGATACGTGTAAACGCTATCATTCCCGGTGTCTCGGAGACACGGCAACCATTAGAAGCCCCCGGGGTGACATTGGAAAAATTGCGCGAAAGAGGGACCAATGTCCCTTTGGGCCGGGTTGGCCACCCAAGCGATATCGCTGGTATGGTTATGATGCTTCTGAGTAAAGAGGCCTCATTCGTAACTGGGCAAAGTATCGCAATCAATGGCGGCGCTATAATGCTGCCCTAAATCGAGATAAGATTGCCAAGTAAAAATGCGAAACCTTCGAATATTTATAACAACCCCGGCTACAAACCCTTTTTCTAAAAAATCTGATTGCATCTCAGCATAAATCTCCTTCCATCAAGTGAGTTAAGGGGTTACTCAATAAAATAGAAAAATCAGGATTAAAAAACATGGCTGCCAGAAGCGGAAAAACTTATCTAGCGGGACTACGAGACAACCGGAATATATGGATGGATGGCAGTCGCGTTTCTGATGTCGTCGACCACCCGGCCCTTAAAGGTGCGGCTCAGACTTTAGCGGCAGTATATGATCTTCAGTTGGAAAATTCGGAAATATGTTTGGGCGACAACCCGCAAACAAAGAAGAAAATAAGCCGCTCTCACATGATACCCAGATCCAGAGAGGACCTCTTTAAAAGGCATGCCTGTCTAGAAAAGATTGCCGAGTTAACAGTAGGTCTTATGGGTCGCACCCCGGATTACCTGAATGTCACATTCGCCGGGTTTGTGGGGGATAAATCTGCTTGGGCGAGCAATGGCAATGAAGCAGGGGCCGAGAGGTTAAGTCTTTACCAACAACAATTGATGGAGCACGACTGGTGCCTCACCCACGCAATCGTATCTCCCGGTAGTGACAAGTCACAGGGAGATGCGCCTCGAGCAGACGATGCAATTACTCTCCACAAGGTAGAGAATACTGAACACGGGATCTTAGTCCGAGGTTCCAAAGCGCTTGCAACTTTAGCGCCTTTTGCGGATGAGATTGCCGTCTACCCGCGAACACCAATGCCCGAGGGATCGGAAAAATATATGCTAGCCTTCTCGATACCACTTTCCACTCCTGGATTGAAGTTTCTATGCCGCGATAGCATGTCAACACCAAGGCAAGATTTTGATCACCCTTTCTCAGGTCGGTTCGACGAACAGGACGCCTTTGTGATTTTTGATAACGTAGAAATTCCTCACGAACGAGTTTTTATTGATGGCAATATTAATGTCTATAACACGGTAATGACCAAGACCTGGATGCCAAATATTATGCAACAAACAATGATCCGGGCTTGCGTAAAACTGAAATTCGCGTGGGCTTTGGGTCGACGTATGGCGGCTGCCGTCAATGATCAAAGTCTTGCGACCAAACAGATGTTAGGAGAAATTTGGTGCTACAGCGAATTCGCCCAAGCAGCGGTCGCCGCAGCTGAGGCAAAGGCGTTTGACCAGGGTGAGGGGTTTTGGACGCCATCGGTAGAACCGTTATTCGCTCTCCGATCGATGCTACCCTCCTGGTTCCCAAGGGTTTCAGAAATTCTAAAGCTAATTGGTTCCCATTATATGCTTGCTGCACCCAGAGCTGATCAGCTTCACGATGAAGAAATGGGAGGTCTAATTAAGGAGTTTATGGGCGGAGCCGACGGCATTGATGCAAAGGAAAGGGCTAAAATTTTTCGTCTCGGTTGGGACTTTTTAGGCACCCAAATGGCAGCTCGCAATGAACAGTATGAGAGGTTTTATTTGGGTTCTGGTGCAAGAAATTTACAATCCGTCTCACGCATCGCAGATACCGCCTACAGCGACTCTCTAGTTGATCAATTTCTGAGAGAGGAATAGGAGCTTAGAATAGCCAAAATCCTCGCTTGTGAGTCTATAGCATTTGGATCAAATGCGGCTGCTACATATCTATCTGGGCGTACCAGCAAGATTTTTCCCCAATAAGGACGGAATGCCAAATGTCCAGCATCGTCTCTTGACAATGTAACCTCTGATGGCTCGAGCCAGGAGAAATTATCCAAAACAGATTTTGGTATTCCATCCTTGGTCTCAGGTGCCACAAGCAAAAGTGCGAAACCAGGACCTAATAATTCATCTAAGCCTATCCTTCTGCCGTCGATTGATTGAACCATGGGTTGTGGAAGCATCTTGCCGACTAACGTATTTTTTCCAGAAAATTCGTCTGGACAAAGAAAACCATCTCGGAATCTTGGAACGGGTTTAAATTTAAGACCCATGATATAATCGCGAAATTTAGGAATTAAGCCGGCTAATTTAAAGAAAGCAGCTTGCCCATATGTGTGGATCCAGTTGCGAGGTACCATTACCCAACCGATTTGAATTGCCATTTTAATCAAAGCCCATGCATGGTCCCTGCGCTCCCTCTGATAGGTGTCCATTAGAAATATGGTAAATTTATTCCTAATGACCCCAGCCACCTTCCATGCAAAATTAGCGGCATCCCTCTGCCCACTATTCAATCCCTGGCCAGCGTATGGGGGAGTCAAATGAGCAGAATCGCCCAAAAGAAAGACCCTTCCTTCACGCCACTTATCAGCAACCCTCGCCTGAAAAGTGTAAACGAGTTTTCGAACAACCTCGACCGAACGGTCGCCAATGTAAGGACGCAATAAATTCTGAATGGTAGTTTCTTGAAGAAACTGATTGGCGTCCTCACCAGGATAAACCAAAAACTCCCAGCGCCTCGTCCTACCAAATCCAGGTAGTGTTATGGCCGGACGACGATGATCGCAGTAGGCTACCGAGTCCGGTGTTGGGTCCTGATCATTAACAGTGTCCAAGACCAACCAACGCTCCTCAAAGCTTGATCCGGTAAGTCGCGCTCCTATCGCCTGCCTAACTGACGATCTACCGCCATCGCATCCAGCAAGAAACGCGGCACAGATTTTTATAGAAATCCCATTGGGATCACTCAGGGTAACATAAACTTTGTTAGAATCTTGCTCTAAACCGCAAAAACTATGCTGAAATAGAAGTTTCACATTGGGAAATCGGGATAAACCCTTTAGAAGCTCAGCCTCCAGTTCCGGTTGATGAAAAGCGGATCTCCGCGGATGCCCATATTCCAACGTTGTCGGTTTGATACGAGCAAATTCTCTCTGCCCTGGAGTATAATATCGCGCACCGTAACCGGGCAGTGTTCGACAGACCACCTGATCACTGATTCCCAATGTCTGCATCGAGCGAAGCGACTCATCATCTATAGAAACAGCGCGGGGCTCTGCAACCGTCGAGTTGTTACGTTCAACCAGGATAACCTGAATACCGAAAAGACCGAGATAATTAGCTGTTGCCAACCCTGTTGGGCCTGCCCCAATAATAATCACCTCTGTTTCTATTAGGTCAGAACTCATCGACTCCAAACACTCACGCAATCATCCACTATCTCAGTTTGACCATATCCTTGATAACCAATCCTAATAAATAAAGGATAGCTAAAACTTAAAAGCATATTGTTATCTATCAATAACTCGCCTGTAAAATCCGTTTTATTTAGGATCCGCTAGTATTAGCATGCTTATAAAAATGGTGGTCTTTTAATTTTAAAACATTAGAAAAAGAAATGGAGTTACTGGTGACGGCATTAGTTCTACACGTTGAAATCAAAGTTAAGATAGGAACCGAAAAACAATTCTTGAGACGCGCACAAGAACACAGAAAAAATGTTCTTTCAAATGAGCCCGAATGTCGCTGTTTCGACATATCTGTCGAAGAGAGCGCTCCCCAAAATATTCGGCTTTACGAAGTTTATGATGACGTAGAAGCACTCCAAAACCACATGGCGACCGAGTACATGGCGCAATATCGTGAAGACACAGGGCCGTGGGTAGAGGAGCGCAAAATTACAAAGGCATTTCTAAATAATACCGACGAATGATACACGTAACCTCAGCACACCCATTTATTTAAAATATTTCACGGCTCTATGATGACAAAATTACCCTCTCTTGAGACAGGCCCCTGGATCTGGACGCCTGTTGATTTAGCCAAATCAGAAGACTGGACTTGGAATCTCTCTCGGCGCTCTATAGCCGAAATCAATGAAGCTGTAAGATCGGTAAAGGCGCTAAACATAGATCTAGAGAAAATCACAAAAACTTTATTTAAATTACCAAGCTTGAGCGATGATTTTAAAACCATGCGCCAGCAGCTCTATCAGGGCAGAGGCCTCTGTCTTATTAAAGGAATTCCTGTCGACGACTATAGTGATGATGATCTTGCCCTGATCCATTGGGGGATCGGAGCACATATTGGTTTGGGAGTCTCCCAATCATACCGCGGTGATAAAATTGGAAAAGTGATGGATATGAGCCACACCGGAGATACGCGCCGGCCATATCGCTCCCCGGGCGCCCTGATAATGCATGTAGACCCTGTCGATGTCGTAGCCCTTCTTTGCCTAAGGAAAGCACGATCAGGGGGTGAGAGCCTCGTGGCGTCGTCAATCGCAATCTACAATACTATTCTTAAGGAGAGGCCGGAGCTGATAAACCCACTTCTGCGGGGATATCACTACTTTCATTCAGAAATCCAAGGCACAGGGGGAAATCCGATAAGTGAAAACCCTGTACCCATTTTTGGGGAATGTGAGGGCCGTTTAGAATGTATGTATGTTTCTTTCAGCATAAACCGTGCAATTAAAGAACAAGTTGAAGATTTATCAGATAAGCAAATTGAAGCCCTAGAAGTTCTAAACGAAGTTGCCAGTCGGAAAAATATTTTGTTCGAGATGGATTTGGAGAAAGGGGATATCCAATACCTTAACAACAGACTACTGCTCCATGGGAGGCGCGATTACGTTGATTTTGAAAGCAATGAGAAAAAGCGTCAAATGCTCCGACTATGGCTAAAGATGGAAGAGTGGCCACGCCTACCAGCCTGCATGTACTCTCGGAGATCTTACGACGAGGACGGAGGCATACCCGTTGTAGGGAAAAACTAGTGAATATTTAGATGCGGCTCTAGATCAAATAAACGCGATCAGCAACATGTTTTAATAACGATAACTCAATCCAGAGTTCCTTTTAAAATCTTGTTAACGATCAATAGATTTGCGCTTCACGATTGGAAGCAAACAAAGCCTTTACTTAAATTCCGATCAATCAGAGATTTTCAAGGACTTGTTCTAGATAATTTCTCATTTCCGTTCTTAGCTCGTATGGCTCTTCGATAAATACTGCTCCAAGCCAATCTGGGTGACAAAGTTCGTGAATGAGCTCTCTATGCCCTGCACATTGCAGATAGACGACTAAGCTATCATTACCGACCCACTCGCTACGCTGGGTGGAATGAAAAATAATACGCTCTGCTCTTTTTGCGGCCTCCCCTGTGAATCGAAGCTTAACATCGAAAATCTCATCTCCATGAAAAATACCAAAGCTCTCACTCGCCCAGGTTTTAAAATCCCAACCGTCCCGATTTTCAAAGTATGATCCTGCCGCCTCAGCTTTTTGTATCAGATCCAACCTAAATGTGCGTGACGGGCCCCCATCGATGGACGCCACAAGATAACCGAATCTTGAGAATAGGAGCCCCTGAGGCTGGACTCTTCTCCAGGCAGCCCGTGGTTTTCCATTCGCTCGATATAAAATTCTTATCTCCTCAAATCCCTGAATGCATACCTCCAAGACCCTCATCACATCTGCGTTAATGGTAATTTTGGGACCGACCTGACCAATATGGGCCGTCCGTGAGATCAACTCAGCTTGATCAACAGCTAGGTTTTTCGCTAAAGATGAGCTGCCAGCTAGGGTTTTTGAGATTGCCAAACGCGTTGTCTCATCGACGTTACTATGCTTGAGCCTCTCCAAAGAGGCCCTTTCGGTAGGTTCAAGACTTAGTAGTTCAGAAGGAGTGAACCTTCAGCAAGCTTCCAACGCTTTACCAAATGATGATCAGCTTCAAGACGAGACTGCTCAACTTCGAGCCCCAACTCGCTTAATCCCGCAAGCATACGCTCTATCGTCGCTCGCGATCTCTCCGTTCTTTTAGCCATCTGATCAATTGTGAGCCCAATGGAGGTTGATTGAAGTTCTATCGCTAAAAAAACTAGGTCTCGTAATTTGGTATAAGCCAACTAAAACGCCCCCCTATACCTCTCTTATACCCCGTTTTTTGCAGCAAAAGAACTACAATATATAGCGCATGCCCAGAAAAAATGGGGACGAAGCGTTCAATGCTCACTTTTAAGAAAGGATAAAAATGTTTGCTCAGGAAACAAACAAAAAAAAGACAGGTCTCACAAAATACCAGAGGCAAAATAACAAAGGGCGACGACAACATTTTCAAAATTTTAAGCCCATTCCAAAGGATCATCTCGCTGATATTGAATTTATGGATTGGGTTTACGAATCATATCAAGGATCTGGCGGCAAGAGCCATATTACATTTAACAAGATAGAGGCCGCATTCTTTGAATATTTAAGCGTGTTGGGAAACCAAGGACTGCCGTTTAAAGCGGATAGACTGGATTTTGAACAGATGCGAGAAATTCTCGATAATAAGTACTATAGATCAGCTAATGAGCGTTTAATCAGCGCCGCATAAACAACAAAAAAGGTCAGTCATCGCCAGAAACGCTATAGAGGCTGCCAAATCCGTTGTCGACTAGTTGCTGTTATCCGAGCCTAAGCCCTGAACTCTCGATCGCTAAGGGAACGTTTGAGATACCGCCGGGGGCCATCAAATGCACACCAGCTATACCTTCAATTTCAGAATATTGAGCCATGAGCTCACCACAAATAGCAGCACCTTCCCTACTTTGATCAGCCGAACAGTCCAGTCGATCAATTAAACTTTCCGGAATTGTTGTGCCCCATAAATTTTCACGCATCCATCTCGCTGATTTTGCCGATGACAGGGGGCCAATTCCGATCAAGACCTGCGCTCTATCGGCTATACCAGAGTCTAATAAACCCCGCGCATATTGCCTAACCAGATTGATGTCGAAGCAAAATTGGGTCTGAATAAACTTTACTCCGGAATCAATTTTTGCAATCAGAGGTGATGGGTTCCGTCTTGGGTCACTGGCATCCAGCACTGTATCGGCACAACCTATAAAGAAACTCGGGGCGTTTTTGATTTCACGGCCCGAGGGCAGAGTTCCAGATTTCTGCATCAGACCTGCGCACTCTATTAAATCCAGACTTTCATAATCAAAAACGGGCTTGGCATCAGGTTGGTCACCTGACGATGGATTATCACCGCGAAGTATTAGCAGATTCTCAATCCCCAGAGCCCCGGCTCCCAACAAATCGGATTGCAAAGCTATCCGATTCCGGTCACGACAAGTGAACTGAAGAACCGGTTCAATTCCTGCACTCAAAAGCAGGGTGCCGGCCGCGAGACTTGACATATGAGCTCGAGCACTAGCGCCATCGGTTACATTAACCGCATCAACATAACCTTTTAAAACCGACGCCTTCGATAATAAATCTTCAGGGTCAGAAGAAAGCGGTGGCGTAATCTCTGCGGTAATTGCAAATTTTTTCGACCGCAATTTTTCGGCCAACCTACTCATGGGCGCCCTCGCCGCGATACAACAAACGACTCGTCATTAAACCAAAGCCCGTTGTGTTTTCGGAGAGAGGCTGCTGTATGTTCCAGATAATCATTTGAACTCATAGTCATTTCTAACCTTTTATCCTCGATTTGCGCCACATAAACCGCAGCGTTCCAAGCGGCCATCAATGTCGATGTGCCTATCGAGGCTCCAATCTCGCTTGGTAAGGTATGCATCACATATCGAAATAAGGAATTCCTGTCAGAGCCGGCCCCGAAATTGAAACCAGCGCTCCCCAAGCCTATCTCCTTCCTAAGACCTTCAAGCAAAATTTGCCTGTTATGAATAAACGGCCGCTCATCAGCCCACACGCGATTGATTATCTCGGCTCCAGGGTCACCCCCATGAGATTGAATTGCGACCAGGCGTCCACCTGGAGCCAATGAACGCACAAGGGGTGCTAAAATCTTTTTGATTTTTAAGTCCAAACTTGCACGAAGCCTAAAGGGTTGTGATGCGATGACCAAATTATAATCCGTCATCACTGAGCCGACCCTCGGTATTATGTTATCCATTAATAAGCTGTGGTCCTTCCTATAAAGGACCAAAACTGACGGACGAACATAAACTGGGTTGCCAGTTTTTTGACTGGTCCGAACTTGCCATCCATAAGTTATACGATCATCTAAATTAGAGATTTGCTCTTCAAATTCATGAGCAGAATTCCCCTCCAGAGCAACCTCCCCCCAGTTCAATTGGGATTGGTTCTCTTTATCACGGGGAAAAAGTTGAGGCGCTTCAGAGTAAAGCATGTTCGTAATAATAACTACACTAGCGGGATGCTCATTAAAACGATCCGGCAATTTCTCAAGGGTCAATCGGACATCTTCCAAGCTAATTTCTTTGCCCACGACATAGAAGGGGACATTGGGATGCAACTTGTGCATGTGGCGCATCACCCGGCTTAGAACAGTACCATCCCCGACCCCGGCATCAAACACACGCAATGCAGGTGAACGAATCTTTAATCGAGAAAGCTCTTGACCCACTCGATTGGCAACCGCCCATTTCTCAGAACATGTATTTACAAATAATAAATACTTCTGACGATTATCGTAAAAACGGAAATGGGGCTCCGTATTGTTGGTCGCAGAGTGACCGCTCTTAGCAGAATCGAGAGTAGTTTGTGGTTGGGTTAAGGATTTATCAATTTCAAATTTATTATCGATGAAAAATTTCTCTATCGTCTTAAGCGTTGATAACGTAATCCCCTTTCCCGCGCGCAGCCTACCAACAAACTTTCCATCATTAACAGCTCTTAAGCCAAATGTTGACTCTGCGATTTCTTTTTCCTGACAAAATAATTCAATTAGATTCAGGATTTGCGAATTTTCAGGCATATAATTTAATTCTCACTTCCCCCAGATCATCCTTATGGCTGTCAACATTAGAGCAATGTCCCATTTTTTAAACAAATAAAAAAAGTTGGGATATATCCCATCCTCTCATAAGGGTCCCAGAAAGAAGAAGAAAAAATCAACAATTTCATCAAAATGATGGCGTAAAAAACATAAGTTTAATCCCCAAACCGCTGAGAAGGCAGAAAGTTGGCAAAAACAGGATTCAACTAGTCATTATGCTGAAGGAAAATTAAGTAGTGTCTCTGGACACAATGCGGGAAAGACAGAAAAGCCGTCGCTCTGACCGATACCACGAAACTACTCATGCTCCATGAATGGAGCGGGCGATGAGATTCGAACTCACGACATCAACCTTGGCAAGGTTGCGCTCTACCCCTGAGCTACGCCCGCGTATCCAAACACTGAACTCCAAAGTGGCTTGCGTCAACAAAGGAAGCGGGATCATAACTATAGTCACGCGCATTGCAAGCCCTTTGCTTTTAATGAATAAAGGATAGAACCAATAGCTATGCACATTTTTGATGCGACGAAAACGCCACCTGGAATGGCCACACCGGAAACTCTGTACCAAGCGCTTGGACAGTTGGAAATACCATATTCTATCAAAAAACACCCTCCTGTTTACACAGTAGATGAAGCGAAGGAACTTCGTGGTGAAATTTCAGGGGCCCATTGCAAAAGCCTATTTCTCCGAAACAAGAAGGGAACTCTATGGTTATTAATTTGCCTTGAATGGCGCCGAATTAACATCAAAGTCTTTGCCGAAACGCTGAATACCAGCCGCTTATCTTTTGCAAGCCCCGAAACTTTGGCGGCTACGCTCGGCATTTATCCTGGAGCAGTCACCCCATTTTCTATCATAAATGATAAAAACATAGCAGAGCAGAAAGTACGGGTAGTTCTTGATGCGGACATGATGGCTGCAGCATCAGTCAATTATCACCCATTAGTAAACAACTGCACTGTTAACTTGAAACCACATGACCTTTTAAGGTTTCTGGATTTTTACGAGCACCCGCCTATCATATTAGATTTGGGTCCTCTTACAGCTAAGTAATTTTCACAGCCTTGTTTTTATTTGATTTAGTCGCCATCTTGGGAGGGATGTTACATACTAAGTAGTCGGGGTAGTCATGGAAACACTTGTTGGTTCAAACCAAAATGGATCCGCCCAACCGGAAGGGCTGATTAAAGATAGTAGCGACACCGAATTTGTCGCTGACGTCATCGAGGCTTCAAAAGAAATTCCAATTATTGTCGATTTTTGGGCACCTTGGTGCGGACCATGTAAACAATTGGGCCCGACATTAGAGAAAGTGGTTTCCGAAGCTGCTGGGGCAGTCAAATTAGTGAAAATTGACATTGATCAGAATCCCCAAATTGCGCAGCAATTAAGAGTCCAATCTATCCCCGCTGTTTATGCTTTTTATCAGGGTCGCCCAGTTGACGGTTTTCAAGGAGCACTTCCTGAAAGCCAGTTAAAAGAATTTGTCAAAAAACTAACCGATGCAGCAGGGAGCACGCAAACTTCACCGATTGATGAAGCCCTCGAGCAAGCAAAAGCGCTTATCGAAGCGGGAGATAATGCTCAGGCTGAAGCGCTGTTGGAACAAATTTTACAGCACGCACCGGATAATGCGGAAGCCAAAATTAGCCTTGCCAGACTGGCACTTGATAGCGGGCAGTTAGAACGTGCGCAAAACCTAATTAATGAGCTTGGCGATGAGGCGAAAAAAAGTCCCGAAGCGGCATCATTGATCTCTGCCCTTGCTCTCGCAGAAAGAGCGGGGGAAGCCGGTGATCTAGCGGCACTAAAGGCAAAGGTCGACAACAATTCGGCTGACCACCAGGCTAGACTAGAATTGGCCGTGGCGTTGTTTGGGCATGGACAAAAAGAAGAGGCGGTAAACGAATTACTCGAGTCCATTCGGCGAGATCGAAAATGGAACGAAGAAGCAGCCAGAAAGCAATTACTAGAATTTTTCGAAGCCATGGGCCCGGTTGACGATTTAACAATTGCTGGACGACGAAAACTATCTTCAATTCTATTTTCGTAATTATTTGCTATGACAAGTTATCACATAGATCCGGAAAAATTGCCCTCAATTTTACCAATTTTTCCCTTAACCGGTACTCTTTTGCTGCCTGGAGGCCAGCTGCCGTTAAATATTTTTGAGCCTCGCTACTTAGCAATGGTTCAAGATGCGCTCCAGACGCAGACACGACTCATTGGTATGGTGCAGCCGCGCATTCCAGATGAAGCGGATAATAATGGTTCAGCACCGGCCGACTTATCAGAAGAACCCGAGACATACACGATTGGATGTGCTGGCAGGATTATCAATTTCACTGAAACCTCCGACGGCAGATTTCTTATTACTCTTTACGGTATTACTCGGTATAAAATTCTAGGAGAGGAAGCACCGCGCGATGGGTATAGAAGGGTTAAACCTGACTATAGCGGTTTTGCTCGAGACCAGAATGAAGCAGAAACACCTCTTTCCATTAATCGATCAGAATTTTTAGAAAAGTTAAAAAAGTATTTCAATTCCCGACAAATAGAAGTGGACTGGGCAAATATAGAAAAAGCCGACTTAACCCGATTGGTTACCTCACTAGCCATGAGCATTCCTTTTAGCCCGGCCGAGAGGCAGGCTCTACTCGAGGCAAATTCCAATGAAGATCGGGTCGACCTATTATTGGCAATGATGGAAATGGCCGGCTTAAGTGTTGGAGGCCAAACTGAAATCAGCCATTAATAAACGGAGACGATCATGACCCGAATTTCCAACAAACCAGATCCTAAACTTCTAGAAATACTGGTCTGCCCGCTAACGGGAGAGAAGCTAAGTTATGACGAAGCCGCCCAAGAATTAATTGCTGAACAAGCCGGACTAGCATACCCCATTAGAGACGGGATCCCAATTATGCTGAGCGATGAAGCTCGGCAGATTGATCAGGCCGAATAACTCGAAAGGTCTGAAGTTTGATTGGCCCCGCACCTGAGAGTATTAGACTGAGAAAGGATAAAAAAACCCTTTCTATCAAATTCCAAGGGAAGCCAGAATTTGAACTAACAGCAGAATTTTTGCGGGTAGAGAGTCCGTCAGCGGAAGTGCAGGGCCATAACCCGTCCCAGAAAAAAATTATCTCTGGACGAAAACATGTCGCCATAATGCAAATAGAACCTGTCGGGAATTACGCGATTAGACTTATCTTTGACGATCTTCATGACACCGGCATCTACTCTTGGTCTTATCTTTTTCAATTGGGACGAGACCATGACCAAATTTGGAATAACTATCTCGAGGAACTGGAAAAAAGAGGTCTTTCCCGAGACCCATAAGACTATATTTTTAAACCTTGGATCAGGCGAGGTAATTTTCCCAACTCGCCCATCGCATGCCTCATTAAAATTTTCTTTACTCCTGGAAGACGCTGCACCAGGCCTAAACCGAGATTTCGTGCGGCAACTAACGGGGGCACCCTGTTGGAAAAAAGCCGATTTAGGATATCGGTCGTCATCGTCATAGAGATATTATCAGGCCGTCGCCATTGTTGATACTTCTGCAAGGTGCTCTCAGATCCTGGATCAAGGCCCAACCGAAGGCTGTTAATGACCACCTCTGATAAAGCCGCCACGTCACGCCAGCCAATGTTAATACCCTGTCCAGCAATAGGGTGAATTGTATGCGCTGCCTCTGCAACAAGAGCAACGCGCGGGCCGATATAAGAAGATGCTGTCATTGATCCCAACGGGTAGGATCCGATCGGCCCTTCCAATTCCAGCGGCCCTAAGAATTGGCCAAATCTCTTTTGAAGTTCCTCCAAGAAATTTGCCCGATCTAGTTGCATCATATGTGGCGCTAAAGAGCTGTGTTCAGTCCAAACGATTGAAGACCGGTTCTCAAGCATGGGTAATATGGCAAAAGGACCCGAAGGCAGAAAGTGTTCGTGAGCAATACCACGATGTGGAAGATCATGCCTCACAGTGCAAACTATTGCGTGTTGGTTGTAAGACCACTGCTTTGTCTCGATCCCGGAAAGCCTGCGTGTTAACGAATTACGACCGTCCGCCCCAACAAGAAGTCGAGTTTTTAGTATACTCCCATCAGAGAGCTCCACGCTGCAGAATCCCCGATCTGCATTCACGTCGGAAACCTCCAATTCATCCAAGAGTTTTACATTTCCCAATGTTTTCAGTCGCTCAAGCATCGCCGTGCGAAGTACCCTATTCTCTACAATCCAGCCGAGGGCCTCGCTGCCAACATCCTCATGCGTGTAGTGAACAAAAAACGGCGACCCTCCATCCGCAACCCGGATATCTAAAATAGGCTGGGCCCAAGCTTCTATGGCATCCCAGATACCCAAAACCCCTAACATCTGTTTTGAGGACCTCGCGACCGCTGTTGTTCGACCATCAAATTTAGAAGAAATGAGTTGGCTCAGAGGCTTGGCCTCCACTAAGGCAACGGAAACGCCGGCCTGACCCAGTGTACAGGCCAGTGGCATTCCGGCGAGACCAGCCCCAGCGATAACGATTTCATCAGAGTGTTTTCCGTTCATTAATTACTATGTCGCACATTTACTTAAAAAGTCCAGCTCTGACATTTATCTAATTGCCTATAAAATGGGCAATTAGATAAACTGCCGATTAATTAGGCATGCCGGCGATGCCTAGCTACCAAAGATCCCCTTAAAAAAATTGCGGAACCTTCAATATGCTATTGAAATAATTAGGTTTTTTCCTAAATCCGCCAGTTGGCACGGCTCTTGCTCTAGTTGTGTGACATCTCCGAGGTTTCGGAGAATGTTTGTTCTATTGGAGTGCGAAATGAGTAATAGTAAAATAATAAATTCTTTTGCCGCGGGTGCGATACTATTAGGGGCATTTATGCCTGTGTCCTCAAGTGGGGCCGAGAAAACCAAATTTCTCCGCAAATGTCGGAATAGTTTCTGAATATTTTTTCCGCGGAATATCACAGAATGATGATGCGCCAGCCATCCAAGGTGGTTTTGATTATGAAATCGAAGCATCGAAAGGGCTGAGCATTTATGCCGGAATCTGGGGCTCGAGTGTTGACTTTAATGAAAGCGGCAGTACCGACGGCGCCTCTCTAGAGGCGGATTACTATGGTGGTATCAGGACAGGCTTGGGAGATACCGGGATCACATTAGATGCGGGCTTTATTTATTACACCTACCCCGGGGCTGCGAGCAGTTTGAATTATGATTTCTGGGAAGCACAAGCCGCTATCAGCTATGATTTTGGTGCAGCTGCTGTAACGGCCTCTCTAAACTACTCTCCTGAAAACTTCGGCAAAAGCGGAGAGGCGTATTACTGGAAAGGCGCCTTGGATATACCGATAAAAGATATGACCCTGTCTGGTTATATCGCGCGCCAAAATGTTGAGGACAATAATACCTTTGGCTCGCCCGATTACACCGAGTGGAACTTGAGCCTAGGTTCCAGTCTCGCCGGCTTTGATCTGTCAGTCGCTTACACAGATACCGATATATCTCCCGAAGCAGATGGCAAGGGTAAAGCAGTGATTTCACTGTCTCACGGTCATTTTAAAGGAACAGGAAATGAAATTAATTGAAGCAATAATCAAACCTTTTAAGTTGGAAGAGGTTCGAGAGGCTCTCACATCCCTGGGAATCGAAGGCTTAACAGTTAGTGAAGTTAAGGGGTTTGGGCGTCAAAAGGGCCAAAGAGAAATTTATCGAGGCGCAGAGTATGAAATAAGCTTTGTTCCCAAGGTAAAAATAGAAGTTGCCGTAACTGATGAAAGGGAAGAGGCGGTCGTCGAAGCAATTTGCAAGTCAGCTGGCACCGACCAAATCGGAGACGGCAAAATCTTTGTATTTAATCTTGAAAGCGCAGTGCGGATCCGCACGGGAGAAAAAAATGAAAACGCTCTGTAACTCAGTAAAAACTTTAGCGGCTACAACCACCATAATGCTGGTAAGCAGCCCATCAATAGCAGCAACACCTAAGCTAGATACAGGTGACACAGCGTGGATGCTGACATCAACAGCCCTGGTTCTAATGATGACGATCCCGGGCCTAGCATTATTTTATGCAGGAATGGTGCGAAAGAAAAATGTACTTTCCGTTTTAATGCAATGCTTCGCAATCACCTGTCTGATGAGTGTCCTTTGGATGGTGATCGGATTCAGCCTAGCATTTGCGGAAGGAAATGCCTTCGTTGGCGGTCTGGATAAAATGTTCCTATCCGGCATGACGGTCGGCGCCCTTAACGGTACGATACCAGATGCGCTTTTTATGGTCTTTCAAATGACTTTCGCAATTATCACGCCAGCCTTAATTGTCGGGGCATTTGTCGACCGCATGAAATTTAGCGCTTGTTTATGGTTTACTGGGATTTGGATGTTGGTCGTCTACGCCCCAGTTACCCATTGGGTGTGGGGAGGTGGCTTCCTTAGCAAGGACGGAGTTTTAGACTTTGCTGGGGGCACAGTGGTGCATATCAACGCAGGCATAGCTGGCCTTGTGGCCGCGATCGTCCTTGGTAAAAGGGCAGGAATTGGAACAGAAAATTTGGCGCCACATAACCTCGTTCTATCCGTCATCGGGGCAGCAATGCTCTGGGTCGGCTGGTTTGGCTTCAATGCGGGCTCAGCAGTTGCAGCAAACGGTAGCGCTGCCATGGCAATGGCAGTCACCCAGATAGCCACAGCCGCGGCCGGTTTAGCCTGGATGTTTACTGAGTGGACCCTCAGAGGAAAACCAAGTGTCTTGGGGATAATCTCAGGAGCTATAGCAGGGCTCGTTGCCATAACCCCAGCCGCGGGCTTCGTTAATCCTGTAGGCGCCCTGTGCATCGGCATTGCGTCAGGGATCATTTGTTTCTGGGGCGCAACCTGGCTCAAACGAGCCTGTGGATATGACGATTCTCTGGACGTGTTTGGAATTCATGGAATTGGGGGCATCGTGGGTGCATTATTAACAGGGGTTTTTGCCAGCGAAGCGATCGGTGGCACCAAAGGTCTTTTGGAAGGTAATGCCGGCCAGGTAGTAACACAAGCTTGGGGCATTGTGGCCACCATTATTTGGTGCGCGGTTGCGAGCTTCATAATATTGAAGGTCATCGATATGGTGATCGGATTAAGAGTATCTGAAGAAGTTGAGCGTGACGGCCTCGATGTCGGCCTTCACGGTGAAACAATTCAATAACTTGTATGGCCTGTCATTATTGGCAGGCCTTTTACCTCTCCCTGCGGCAGCGAAAACGCTGTCCAATAACTGCCGGGATCTGCGTTCAACGCGATCCCGGCTTTTTTTAATCTTACTCATAACACGGCCAATTGGGGTTAGGCGAAAAATTTCCCTAATTTTAAAAAAGCTGTGATAAAAAAACTCTTAACGTTTAACAACAAACGTTTATTGTACCGATTCGATTGTCGGGCTAACGAATATAATTGTCTGGAAAGAATTAACTTCCAGGAAAAGATATCTTATAAAAATGCGCGCGTATGATTAATAATAGGTTAGAGGAAATAGGGGGTTACCCCTTTGACAAGCTTCGAACATTGCTTGACCCATATCAGCCGGCCCCAAGCTTGACACCCATCTCGCTTTCCGTGGGAGAACCACAACATCCGCCTCCAAGAATGGTTCGAGAAATAATCAATGAGAATTTTGAGCTTTGGGGAAAATATCCTTTAGTTCAAGGTACTCCCGACTTTAGGAGTGCCGTCGTCTCCTGGCTGGAAATGCGCTACGACTTGCCTCCAACCATGCTGGATCCAGAAAACTGCGTTATACCTGTCTCTGGCACGCGTGAGGCTTTATTTATGATCGCTTTGGCAGCGATACCGGAAGAGATCAAAGGGCAAAAACCAGCTGTCTTAATGCCTAATCCATTTTATCAAGTTTACTTGGGGGCTGCCACCTTGGCTGGAGCAGAGCCTATTTTTGTTGACGCTACCTCAGAGACTGGCTTTCTGCCCGACTTCCAATCTCAATCAACTGAATTGTTGGAGAGAACTGCGCTCGCCTATTATTGCTCTCCTGCCAACCCCCAGGGAATGGTCGCGCCTCTGGAAACCCTAAAAAACATTATCAATTTAGCTCGGGAAAAAAACTTCATCGTCCTTTTTGATGAGTGTTACAGCGAGATCTTCCATCGAGATGCCCCTCCTGGCGGCCTGGAGGCCTGCGCAGCCCTCGGAAACTCTATGGAGAATGTTCTAGTTTTTAATTCTCTCTCTAAACGATCTAACGTGCCAGGGCTCCGCTCTGGCTTTGTTGCAGGGGACCCCAAACTTATAAAGGCTTTCAAAACAGTTCGCGATTACGGGGGCGCACCTCCACCTTACCCACTCCTCGCCGCCGCCGCGGCTCTTTGGAGAGACGAGACCCACGTTATTAAAAACCAAGCTCTTTACAGACAAAAATTTGACCTCGCAGACCAGATCCTTGGAAATTCACATGGCTATTATCGCCCAGAGGGCGGATTTTACCTTTGGTTAAATGTTGGTGACGGGGAGGAGGCAGCCTTGGAACTATGGCGAAGAGCCGCAATTCGAACAATTCCTGGAAAATACTTATCTAAGGAAAATATATTAGGAAAAAATCCTGGTTCTCCATTCATACGTTGCGCATTGGTTCACGATAAAGACACAACTGAAGAGGCCCTTAAACGCCTAATTGATACTCTTTAAAGGAAAACGCAAGTATGGCGACAAATTCAAAAAACCTTGGGCATCGGACTGTTTTTCCGCCAGGGGTAATCAATTTTTTTAAACGAAGATGCAAAGAACTTTTGGGACTCATTTTCTTGGGCCTTAGCGGCGCTATGTTCCTGGCGCTAATCAGTTTCAATCCTATTGATCCCTCCATGAATACGGCCAACCCTTTTGAACCTAAGAATTCTTTGGGCAATTTTGGTGCAACATTTGCCGATCTTTCTCTCCAAACAATAGGACTCGCCATTTTTATATTCATATTTACGATTGCAGTTTTTGGTTGGAAATTACTGCGGCATATCGGTTTAGGTCGAATTTGGTTGAGGATCACTTGTCTGATTATTGGCTTAATTACGCTCTCTATGGGAGCAGCGAGTATTCCAAAATTTGAGAGCTGGCCCCTTGCTTCCGGATACGGTGGGGCAGTTGGAGATTTTTTGCTTCTGCGCAGCAATGAATTTCTGTTGAAATATTTTGAGGTTAATGCAGCTCTGGTTGGGGCCACTGCCGCTCTCATAGGAAGTGCATGTTTTGTTGGAGCCAGCGGTGCAACGGTAACAGGACTAAGAAACTTAGCGATAAACATGCGTCGCCACATTGCGATTACGACCAATTTCCTCCTGATTATTTATCGAACTCTGCTTAAATTGAAATCTCGTCCGACCCGCCGTCGCGGCCCTGACCTATCAAAACGCAGAGAACCATCATTAATGATCGATGACGGTTTTGGTCCCACACTTGTAAGACCCGAGGGGGAAAAGCAAACAAAATTGCCGCAGCCAATTGAATCTGAGCAGACCATAATAGAGCCCAGAAACCGCAAGCCAAAATCTGGCAAGCGTGCAATCCAAGCTCGCCAACGAAAATTAGACCTAGGCTTAGTTGAAGGTTTTGATCTGCCGCCTCTGGAATTATTGAGGTCATACAGCAACTTGGATCCGGATTTAGCGGATGACGAAGCGTTGTCTAAAAATGCCAGGCTGCTGGAATCGGTCCTGTCCGATTATGGCGTTCTAGGTGAAGTAACAAGAGTTCGCCCTGGACCAGTCGTCACTCTATACGAATTTGAGCCTGCACCGGGAGTTAAGTCATCCCGCGTAATTGGCCTTGCCGATGACATAGCTCGGTCGATGGCTGCAATATCCGTTCGAGTTGCGGTGATACCTGGAAAAAATGTAATAGGGATAGAGCTACCCAATGCCCACCGCGAAATAGTATCGCTGAGGGAAATTCTTGCTTCTAAAGATTATGAAAAACCAGGACTACAACTTACCTTGGCCCTGGGCAAGGACATAGGGGGAAGCCCGGTGATTTCAGACTTAGCCCGCATGCCGCACTTGTTAATCGCGGGAACCACTGGATCTGGAAAGTCAGTGGCTATAAATACCATGATCTTATCAATCTTATATCGGCTTCCACCAGAAAAATGCCGCTTTGTGATGATTGACCCTAAAATGCTAGAGCTCTCAGTTTATGACGGGATCCCGCATCTTTTATCTCCAGTTGTTACCGATCCCAAAAAGGCAGTTGTCGCGCTAAGATGGACAGTCCGAGAGATGGAAGACCGATACCGCGCAATGTCTACGATTGGGGTAAGAAACATTGCGAGCTTTAATGCCAGGATCGAAGAAGCCAAGAAAAAAGGAGAGACGCTAACGCGCAATGTTCACACCGGGTTTGACCCAGAAACTGGCGAGCCGCTCTACGAGGATCAACCCCTCGACATGGATCCCTTGCCCTACATAATCGTCGTAGTAGATGAAATGGCAGATCTAATGCTTGTAGCGGGGAAAGAAGTCGAAGCCTCGGTTCAAAGGATCGCACAAATGGCACGAGCCGCCGGGATCCACTTAATTATGGCCACGCAACGTCCGTCGGTAGACGTAATAACCGGAACGATAAAAGCTAACTTTCCGACCCGGATTAGCTTTCAAGTAACTTCAAAAATCGATAGCCGGACTATTCTCGGGGAGGCTGGTGCGGAGCAGCTTTTGGGCCAAGGCGACATGCTATACATGGGCGGCGGTGCTAAATTAACCAGAGTGCACGGACCGCTAGTGACGGATGAAGAAGTCGAAGCTGTCGTGACGCATATAAAAGCTCAAGCCAAACCCGATTATCTCGAAGCGGTAACATCCGAAGAAACCGAGTCGAATTTTACCTCCATGACAGGTTTCAGTGGGCCAGTAGGAGATGACCCCAGCGGTAAAGGACAAGAAGATACCCTGTATGACCAAGCCGTCGCCATTGTCTGCAGGGATCGAAAAGCCTCGACAAGTTACATTCAACGAAGGCTTCAAATTGGATATAATCGAGCTGCTCGATTAATCGACAGAATGGAAGAGGAGGGCGTCATATCGAGTGCAAACCATGTGGGCAAGAGACAGGTTCTTGCTCGCAACATCGATGATCGCTCGCAGTGATAAAAAACCAAAAACCCAGACAACTTTTTAATTTTCTAAAAACTGCTCTGGTGACAGGGATTTTTTTATTTGCGATTGGGCCACACACCACAGCACTCGGATCTAATCCTACCCCATACCAGCTATCCCTAATCCAGTCGGCTCAAGGCTGGCTCAACCAACTGAAAACATTTCGGGCAAAATTTACACAAACCACCTCCACCGGATCAAACGCAATTGGAGAAGTTTTAATTTTCAGGCCGGGAAAGATGTTAATTGAATACCAAGATCCGGATGGGCTCCAGATTTTTTCAGATGGCACCTGGCTTATTTATATTGATAAAAACCTTAAAGAAGTGAACCAAATACCCTTAAAGGTCACACCAGCGAGGGTCTTGCTCCAGAAAAAAATCAACCTAATGGAAGAAGCACGTATATCAATTGGTGAAGATAACGCGAACTTCCATCTCACACTCCGGCCCGAAGGAAACTCAGACGACGGCAATATAACCCTTGTTTTCTCCAAGAGACCTCTATTATTAATTTCCTGGGTCGTAACCGACCCTCAAGGAATAAAGACCACAGTCTTACTTGATAACATTTCGATAAATATTCCCATCGATCAAACCCGATTAACGTATTCCCCGCCGGAGTGGGCCTTTGACTAAATGTCTATCTTGCTAGCGGCCGTCAGGCATGATAGCGATGTAGTATGGTGTCCTCACAGGCAAAACCAGTAATCGGTATTCCCGCTAATTTTATCCAACCAAATGAGATGTCGTCGGGAAATCACTCAGCCTCCCATAAGTATGCTCTAACTGCCATTGAATTATGCGGAGGTGTGCCTCTGATGATCCCGGCCTTACGCGAAAAGGGTTTTATCCGTGACGTCCTGGGTATAATCGATGGCTTGCTGCTAACGGGAGGTGCGGCCAATATTGAACCCCATCATTACGGAGGCCCCCCTTTCCCTCCCGATGAAAAAATCGACCCTGAGCGCGACAATACTGTTTTACCACTAATTCGAGGGTGTGTTGACAATACCATTCCAGTTTTTGGAATTTGCAGGGGCCATCAGGAAATAAATGTAGCCCTTGGCGGATCCCTGCATTATCGAATACATGAACTCCCTGGTAAAAATGACCATAGGATGAATCGGGCTCTTCCAACCCGAGAAGAGCGATTTGCCCTTCGCCACCGTGTTGACTTGGTTGAAAATGGAATCTTTCACAAGCTTTTAGGCGATTCGCAAGTCATGACCAACTCGCTTCATGCCCAAGGGGTGGACAAGGTCGCTCCTGGAGTCACAGTTGACGCGGTCTCTGAAGACGGTGTCGTTGAAGGTATATCGCTCAATGACTCTGGAACCTTTACGGTAGGGGTCCAATGGCATGCCGAATATCACCCTCATTATCACGAGCTCTCAGATAAGCTTTTTCGAGCTTTCGGAAATGCGGCCCGCAAACACTCAGAAGAGACAACATAGGATATTTGATCGCTCGCAGCATAAAAAACCGAATTTTTCGGTATAGATCACAGTTTAGTAAATGAAACAGGCCGACTCATTTTTTGGATACCTGATTGTTGCGATCGGGGCTCTCTCTTTAGCAGGAAACAATGTATTTGCGGCTGTCTCCTTTGAGGCAGGGGCAAGCCCCTTGTCTTTAATCACGGGTAGAATGATCATCACCCTCATTGCCTTGTTCCTATTTATGACATGGTGCGGCCGCCAAATTGCCCTCCCCAGGCATGATAGAAATTTTGCTCTCGGTCTCGGTGTATTAAACGGTCTAATGGCATACTGCCTTTTATCGGCTTTTGATAAAATTGCAGTCGGCTTCGCAATCCTGGTTTTCTATTTTTATCCCCTTCTTACCGGGCTTTATGCTTGGATTACCGGCCAAGAAAGGCTGACCAGGGGGCTTTTACTGGGATTGATTGGCGGATTTACGGGCTTAGTTATCGCCCTGGAAGTAACAGGTGACAACTCGAACCTTTTTGGACTGCTCTTTGCTGCGGCAGCATCTCTCTTGATGGCCGCTAACGCCCTGTTGAGCTCACGCGTTCTCACCCCGCAAAACTCCCTATCCGTTACACTTCATATGCATATCGCCTCCGCGCTGATTTTTGTAATTGCATTTATCATCGTTGGGGACGCAGGCCTTCCTCAAAACACCTGGGGTTGGGTCAGTTATTTTAGCGTGCCTATTTTTTACATGATTGGTGTCACTGCATTTTTTTATGGGATTTCATGCATTGGCGCGGTCCGTGCCTCTGTAATAATGAATTTAGAACCCATAGGGAGCATTGCACTCGGCTTTATTGTGCTAGGGCAAATCCTAAGCCCCTTGCAACTGATCGGCGCAACATGTGTGATACTATCTTTAATCGGAACCAAGATCTTGGACAGCAACCTTAAATTCTGAACCTTCAATATCCATATCCATTAAAAACCATCCCTCACAGAAAATTTGGGCTGCGTCGTGAACGTGTGCACAACACTCATTCACTTAGCAGGAGCAAGGGGGACAAAAGCACATTTGCTCTGTGGACCAGGTGACACAATTAGCCGTTGTCTCAGAACGGATCTGATACGCCTTGATACTCATAGGTGGCAATCTTGCGGCAAACAATTCCCGGTGATTGTTCCAATTTTATTGGCCAACTGAAACAAAAACTTTTATTTATGTGGCACCCCAAAACTTTGAGATTTCAGCAAAAAACCAAAATTATAAGTCCTGTATTCGAGAAAACTGTTATAATAGATCTCAGATGCGCATATTAACGTGGAACATAAACTCTCTTCGCATTAGATTGCCGCACTTACAACGCGTTTGCGAACGGCTTAATCCGGATGTTGTCTGTTTACAGGAAACAAAAGTACCGGACGACTTGTTCCCTGAGGAGGAAGTTAGAAATATCGGTTTTCCTCACCTCCATTTCACGGGAATGAAGAGCTATAACGGGGTTGCAATACTATCAAAAATCCCTCTAAGTGCTTCGCACACTAAAAACTGGTGTGGCAAGGATGACTGTCGGCATATTTCAGTAGAACTCCCAGGCGGCACAGAACTGCATAATTTTTATGTTCCAGCCGGGGGGGACACACCAGATCCGAACACAAACGCAAAGTTCAAACATAAGCTTGATTTTCTAAAAGAAATGAAAGAATGGTTCCCATCGATAGTGCCCGCTAAGCGCATTCTCGTTGGCGATTTAAATATTGCACCGCTCGAGACAGATGTATGGTCCCATAAACAGCTTTTAGATGTCGTAAGTCACACCCCAGTGGAAGTCGAAGCACTAGATAATGTAATGCAATCGCATGATTGGATTGATGCCGTTAGAAAATTTGTACCGAAAGACGAACGCCTTTTTTCATGGTGGAGCTATCGAAATAGAACATGGCCAGGGAGCAATCGAGGGAGGCGACTAGATCATATTTGGGTCACACAAGACCTTGGCGCCAATCTCACGGCAACCCAAGTTTTCATGGAGGCACGGGGTTGGCAGAAGCCGTCTGATCATGTTCCGGTGGTGGTCGATATAGAGGAATAAATTTTCTATATTTTTTGGCCAACTCTTGAAACGCAACTACCCTTCCCCACTTATAAATTAGGACGCCTGAATGGGTCCTATATTAACTTAACCAGCCTGGCCGAATATAGGCAGGCATAAACGATATTGCTTTAAGGAGGATATCTCATGCGTACATATGACTTTTCACCATTGTTTCGATCAACAATTGGCTTCGATCGCCTGACCAACATCATGGATGCAGCTATGCGCCAGAATGATGTCACGGAGTCGTACCCACCCTACAATATACAAAAGACTGGTGAGAACGCTTACTGCATAACGCTCGCGGTAGCGGGTTTTTCAGAAGAAGAACTCGAAATTATTAGCCACGACGGCAATCTCGTTATAGAGGGGCGCGTCAAACCTAATGAAGAAAATAGTGAGAATATATTCCTTCACCGAGGTATTGCGGGACGCGCTTTTAAACGCAGCTTTCAACTGGCAGACCACATTAAAATTACGGGTGCTAATCTCTCCAACGGATTGCTGAATGTCGAGTTAGTTCGTGAAATTCCCGAAGAACTCAAGCCAAGAAAGATAGAGATAAGCAGTAGCCCGAAAACCCGTATCATTGAAGCGGCGTAATAGAAATAAAAAAGAGGTCTGCATTGGGGTGCCGGTAATTACAGCGACACCCCAATCGCACTTTCTATCTTTCAAACCGAACCAACGTTAATTGCATTCGTTTTCAAAAAAAGGTAATCCTCCCGTTAGATTTTTTTAAGGGAGGGCCTCTTTTTGACACCGTTCGCACTTATTCGTCATGGCCCTACAGAATGGAACGAGCAACATAGGCTGCAAGGTCAAAGTGACATTCCATTGAGCAAGGAAGGAAAAACGAAAGTGGGGTGTTGGCAGGTTCCAACCGAATTTACCACTTGGAAATGGTATGCAAGCCCGATGACGAGAGCGCAGCAAACAGCGGCCATCTTAGGGCTGAAAACCGACCCCGCCCCCGATATTGTCGAAATGCATTGGGGAGACTGGGAGGGCAAGACAAGAGCTGAAATCGAAGCGGAATTTGGCGACTCGTTCCGAACCAGGTCAACGCAAGGCATTGATATGCGCCCCCCAGGAGGCGAATCCCCTCGAGAGGTGCGTGCCAGAGTTTCGAGATGGATTGAAAGTATCGCAACCCTGGGGGAGCCCTTCGGGGCTGTCGCACACCAAGGTATCATCCGTGCTGCTCTCTCACTTGCAACAGGATGGGAGATGATTGGCCCCCCGCCCTTTGCAATGGATTGGGCTAGTGTTCATATTTTCACCTACGACAAAATTGAGGGTGTGGAGATAGATAGATTTAATGTCAGCCTTGAAAAATAAGGTTTGGTGAGATTGCTAATCAAAAGAATCAAATATCTCTAAGTTGATTTTTTATATAAGAGCGACCCTAGGAGAGAAAAATTCTAAAAAGTAACAGCTGCTAGCAAGAAATCTTCGATGCATATCGTGGTTCTATTTCCAAATCACCTGTTAAAAGATAGGAAAACAAAATGTCAAAATTCATTACCTACAAAAAAGAGGAAAAAACGAGCATTGGAGCGGTCCAAGGCGATGAAATCATTGATATCGGGGACCTCTTTAATAATCCGGACGACCTATTACCCCTAGTCGAAGCAGGCGAGGAGGGACTCCACAAAGTTAATCAAGCCCTCACGCAAGAGAACCGAAAGAGCCTAAGATTACAGGATGTACAGCTTTGTGCGCCGATTAAAAAACCTGCCAAAATTGTCGCGATTGGGCTTAACTATATTGATCATTGCCATGAGTCTGGTCTAGCGGTCCCAGAAAAACCTGTTGTATTTACCAAACACACAAACACTATCACTGGACCCAACGATAACGTTTGTTGGCGCACTGAGGTGACCACCGAGGTCGATTATGAGGTAGAATTGGGGGTAATTATAGGCAAGGAGACCTCCCGAGTGTCTCAAGAGCAAGCTTTGGAGCATGTTTTTGGCTACTCGGTAGTTAACGACGTCTCTGCGCGCGATCTCCAACTCGGGGGTGGGGCTGGACAATGGGACCTCGGCAAATCTCTCGATACATTTTGCCCTTGGGGCCCAATGATCGTCACGCGTGAAGAGATATCTGATCCACAGAATATTGATCTCAGACTTCGTTTAAATGGCGAGATCCGCCAGGAGTCTAATACGCGAAATATGATCTTCTCCGTCGCATACCTCGTCTCTTACCTCTCTCAATACATGACCTTGATACCGGGAGACCTTATTGCAACAGGGACTCCCCCAGGAGTCGGCATGGGTATGGATCCAAAAAGCTATATGACTGACGGCGATATTTGCGAAACAGAAATCGATGGCATCGGCACACTTCGGAATAAAATGCGCATTCTCGCCTAAATTTTTATGAATTTATGAGTTGATAGCCGCCGGGTGCTGTTACAAGACACTGAGCATTCGTCGGATCTATCTCTAGCTTTTGTCGAAGTCGATAAATATGGGTTTCAACAGTATGTGTGGTTACCCCAGAATTGTACCCCCAAACCTCAATTAATAGTTCATCACGACTAACGACAGCGCTTGAAGAATTTGCAAGGTATTGCAAAATTTCAGCTTCCTTCTCTGTTAATCGAATAATCTGGTTCGTTGATCTCTCAACCAAAACCCAACGAGACGCAAAATAGTCAAACCGTCCAATTTGAAAGGTTGGGGTATGGGTTACCGAGAAGCGATTCAGCCGAGACTTAATTAGGACAATAAGCGACGCCAACTTGAAAGGCTTTCTAATATGACCATCTACAACACTCTCTAAGGGAACCGTGATTCGACTGTCCGGCGCCGCCGACGCGAGCAGAATAATCGAATGAACTTGATTGGATCGGTAAAGCGAATCACAAAAGTCCCTTATCCCAATTTCTTCAATCGCCTCGTCAATTAAAATAATGTCAAAAGCAGCTCGGCGTATCCTCTCTTGCACGGCATCTTTGGATAACACCGTCGCATACCTCCGCTCCGAGTTGACGTTCTATCTGCTCAGAGAGAATTTCAGATAAATCGAGATCCTGGGAAATTAAGAGGATACTCGGCACCCAGTCGTTGGCAGTTTCGGTCCTCAAATTAATTGTCCCCCCGGCCTAATGAGTATATGGGCTCTCTTATTTAGCTGGTCTTGGCCCGAAGATAGAAGTGCCTAACCGTATCTCTGTCGCCCCCAAGCAAATTGCCTTTTCAAAGTCAGCACTCATGCCCATACTTAATTTAGTTATTCCATGACGCCGCGCACACTCCGCAAGTAAAGCAAAATGCATTGCCGGCTCTTCATCAGCTGGGGGGATACACATTAAACCCGTAAGAGGCAATTGAAACTCGTCCCTTACTTTTTCTATGAATTCATCTGCCAATAGGGGGTCTATCCCTGATTTTTGTGGCTCCTGACCCGTATTGATCTGAACAAAAACCTCGGGACATCGCCCGATCCGATCGCGTTCTTTCGCAAGCGCTTGAGCGAGCTTAGGACGATCAAGCGTTTCAATCACATCAAATAGAGCGACTGCCTCACGAACCTTGTTGGTCTGAAGTGGGCCTATTAGATGGATAGTTAACTCCGGATAAATAGCCTTCAGCTCAGGATATTTTTGGACTGCCTCTTGGACCCTGTTTTCTCCGAATAACCTATGACCACAGCTCAAAGCCTCCCTGACCGCTTGAGCAGGGTGATATTTGGATACAGCCATTAGACTTATTGCCTTAGGATCTCTTCCCGCCTTAACAGCAATAGAAGCAATCTGTTCTGATATTCTTGCAATCCGATTAGGAATTTCACATGGAGGTGGTGCCGTTTGAATATCTTCCAAGAGAAAAACTCCTTTTAAAGAAGCGCTCGGTTAACTTACCAAAAAATCATTTGTGACTATAGAAATAGTCGCGCTTTTGATTTTAAGCTAGAATAGGGTGCAAATCCCAACAAAGGTGCACGGTCAGAGTGGATAATCTTATCAAAAATCAGACTCTTTTGGATGAACTGAAAGAAGCGCGAGCTAATCGAAAACCTTGGCTTGGCAAGAATGCAATCTCTGACATCAACCATTATTTTTCGGTTAAAGAATTTGAATCACTCATTAATCAAACAGGCATCTGGAACAGAAAAACTTCAAGTTTTAATCGACAATAAACAGATCCCGCCAAATTCTCTTTTTCAAATCCAACAAACAGCGAAAGGGGCAAAACATCTTCTCAATGCCTCCAAGCTCCAAGACGCGCTGAGCCAGGGCAGCTCGGTCGTCCTAAACGATGTATGCGAGCTGTCACAGGGTATTATGGAGATCAGAGAAATCTTCGGAGCCTGGACCTCGGGGAAAATTGATTGCAATGTCTATTTTTCTCAAAGAGGTCACCAGGCCTTCCCAGTCCACTACGACGTCCACGATGTCCTAGCCATCCAAGTAGAGGGTCATAAACACTGGCAGATATTTGACCAAAAATTGAATATCCGATCAATCACCCATATTTTTTGAGCCGGAAACAGATGAACCCAGCTCAAGAACGCCCCGCACCTCTTTTAGACTTTATCTTTGAACCGGGTGATCTTGTCTATATCCCCTCGGGCTACTTCCACCACGCCACATGCCTTGAAGGCAAATCGCTTCACCTTTCCTTCGGGTTGGTTGAGATGATAGGAATGGACGTTATTTCATTAGCCTTTGAAATGGCGATGCGAGAAAAATTCTTCCGCACCCCAATCCGGAGCGTTTTAAGGGATCAAGATCCTTCAGATTTTTATCTCCGCAAGTGGGCTAAACAAGTCACAGATTTGTCCAGGGATCCAGACTTTAAAAAGCAGTTCAAAGAAAATCTAGAAAATTTCAGATATAAGGCAGAAAAAGTCTCAATCCAATCTGATAAAGACTAAAAAAACCTATATGAAATTGACAAAAAAATTGGGGGGCAAACGCCCCCCAACCCTTCTCTAGGAATTATAAAAATTCTTAGAATTTAACCTGATCCCAGCTGCGAAGCCAGTGTCATCAACGTTCGTACCAGATTGGTTCTGGGTCTCATTGTTAAAGACGGAAGCAGATACGCTTACACCTTTGCCGAGATTGCGCTCGGCACCGAATGTGTAGACTGTCTGCTCAAGATCAGAACCACCGGTGTTGGTGCGCTTACCTTTTCCGTAACCAGCACTGACCTTGTTGGCTTTATCAAGCTTATAGATCAGACCGGCGCCCGTGAATTTATCAGTCCGGGTTGCGGAAATGTCTTCATCTGCAACGGTAGCAGTGACTGTGAATGGCCCTTGTACAAGCTTCAAGCTAGCATTGGTGCCTTCTCTGTCGTAGCCGCTGTTGTCAACGGTGGAACGACCCAAAGCAAGAGTGACTTTGGATCCACCAAATTTACCGCTGTATTTAATGAGGCCAGAAACACCTTCTTTAAACCCTGAGGTTTCAGAGATCATCCATGTCACTATTTGTGCCATCTGAGCTATCAGGCGTGTACATAAGATGCGGAAAGCTGAAGACCATTAATCTTTGGCGTGGTGTAGTGAATCAACTGCGCGTCACCCATACCTAGATCATTGTCAAAATCATGTTGAGTTGTGTCCAGAGGCCGAATCCAGTCACCTCATCACTTTTGATGATGCCAACAGGACCAACAACTTTACGCCGCCAGCACCAGCTGCTGCAACGTCATTGTTACCGATTTGGATTTTACCAAACGAACCAGAGAGATAAACTGAAGTCTCGTCAAACCCATTCGCTGACTGACCATCGTTACCATTACCGGCTTCCATTTCAAAGCGACCACCAACGGTCATTCCATTGCTGAGCTTTTCTTTGAAAGAAAAATAAATTTCAGCGTCATTTTTGACGTCGAAATTGCTCATTTGGAGCAGCTGTACCGTCTGCCCCCAACCGAACCACTGCTCGTAGTAACCGCCAAGCTTTAACTTTGCCGCAGATGCTGGTGCAGCGGCGATCAACGCTGCAGCCGACACAAGCATGGTGTCGTCGAAAGAAGTTTTGAAGTTTTCATTTATTTATACCTCTTTTTTATCACTGTGACACATTTGATATCATCTCTTGTTCTATCAAAAAACCTGGGGTTTTCAACCTGATTTTTTTAGAGTTTAAAGGTTTTAATTTTATAATTGTATTTTTGCAAAAATTGGCACGGAGGTTGGCTTCGGTTTTTAAATTTCGATCGGATAGAACAAATAGTTGGCAGATCGAACCAAACAGCGATATTTTTGCCGCAGTCGAACTTTTAGTCATTACTTTAGGGAAAACATAGTGAAAAAACGTTCTTGATCAAATTTTGCTGAATTTTGGCTGTTTCATTGACTCTTTATCCGGTTGCGTACCAATGGGCTTGAATACGAATACTGGGAGATTTCGATGTAATCCTGGTAACCTGGGCGCCGGATAAAGAATTGAACGAAAAGAAGTTAGAAAGGCGGAAAAAGAAGATTCTTCGGATCTGCCTTTGGCAAGACCTCTTTGAGACTTTCTTTTCGGGGATGATAAAAAACAAAAACGCTCGTCTGGGCCGGGCATTGAAGTCAGTGCTCTCCTGTGGCGGGCCTCTTTGGATACAATTTCCTTCATGCCCTTAAAATCAGCCGATCCGTTTGGGGGCGTCATTATTACCGACTGGTATGTGCCCCCGGAAACACCAAATGAACGTCTTAAAGTAACGGTATATATCCTCACACGACAACTGCGCTCCGATGGAATTCGAGTATCAGTGTTCAGAGAGACCCTTAAGCAAGGCGTATGGCGTACAGCACCGGTAGCTAAAGAAACTGCGATTAAGTTGGAAAACAAAATTCTGTACCGCGCGAGAGAATTGCGTATTGCCTCAAAGAGAGATTATTGAAAATAAGAACGCTCGAGTTGAGCCAAACCGAAAAATCAATCATCGAAATTAAATGACCGAAAATTCCGAGCATAGTCGATACAATTTCAGAGAAGCCGAAGCGCGCTGGCAGCGGGCATGGGAAGCTGAGAAATGCTTCGAGGCATCATTAGATAAAACTCTCCCGAAATATTATGTCTTGGAGATGTTCCCTTATCCTTCAGGTCGGATCCACATGGGACATGTTCGAAATTATACTATGGGCGACGTCGTGGCCCGCTTTAAACGGGCTCGCGGATTTAATGTGCTCCACCCCATGGGTTGGGACGCGTTTGGAATGCCGGCAGAAAATGCGGCGATGGAGAAGAAAGTCCATCCCGCAGAATGGACGTTTCAAAATATCGACACCATGCGCGACCAACTTAAAATGATGGGGCTTTCGATAGATTGGTCCAGAGAAATTGCTACCTGCGATCCTTCTTACTACACCCACGGGCAGTCCATGTTTTTAGACTTCCTAGAAGCAGGTTTAGTTTACCGGCGCAAAAGTTGGGTAAATTGGGACCCCGTCGACAATACTGTTCTCGCCAATGAACAGGTGATCGAGGGTCGCGGTTGGCGCTCCGGTGCAGAAGTGGAGAAAAGAGAGCTCTCCCAATGGTTTTTCAAAATCACTGATTACGCAGAAAGCCTCCTCGAAGATCTTCAAACACTAGAACGTTGGCCGGCGCGGGTCCGTATCATGCAGGAGAACTGGATTGGACGCTCCGAAGGTATGCGCATCCGTTTTGATTTAGAGGGGCTAGAAGAAAAGTTAGAGGTGTTTACCACGCGCCCAGACACATTATTTGGGGCGAGTTTTTGCGCGATTTCCGCCGACCATCCGATAGCCACACAACTAGCAACCCAATCATCGCTATTAAAAGATTTCATTGACGAATGTCATAGACTTGGAACAAGCGAAGCCGTTTTAGAGCAAGCCGAAAAACAAGGGTTTGATACGGGTCTAAAGGTTCTCCATCCATTCATAAAAGAGAAAACTTTACCACTTTACGTTGCCAATTTTGTCCTGATGGAATACGGAACCGGCGCTATTTTCGGCTGTCCCGCGCATGATCAACGCGACTTGGATTTTGCCCAAAAATATGGGCTGGAAGTAACTCCGGTAATTTTACCTCCCAACACTGAAGCAAAGACTTTTAAAATCGAGCAAGAGGCATACACAGAAACCGGGACGTGTATAAATTCCGAGTTCCTGAATGGCCTGGGTATAGAGGAGGCCAAGGCTGAAGTCGCGCAAAGATTGGAGAATTTGGGGATCGGCAACCGAGAGACCAATTTCCGCCTCCGAGATTGGGGTATATCGCGACAGCGATATTGGGGCTGTCCCATACCGGTAATACATTGCCAGACGTGCGGGATAGTACCCGTACCCAAAGAAGACCTTCCTATAATTTTACCCGATGACGTGACAATTGATCCCTCGGGTAACCCTTTGGACAAGCATCCCACTTGGAAACACGTTGATTGCCCAGAGTGCGGCAAACCAGCTGAGCGAGAAACTGATACAATGGATACATTTGTGGACTCCTCTTGGTATTACGCCCGCTTCTGTTCTCCGCACGCCGCTCTACCTGTCGATCGTTCTGAGGCGGATTATTGGCTACCAGTAGATCAATACATTGGGGGTATAGAACACGCTATACTACATCTGCTCTATTCTCGGTTTTTTTCCCGGGCGATGAAAAGATCTGGTTGGGCGCAGCTGAATGAACCATTTGACGGTTTATTCACCCAGGGCATGGTGTGTCACGAAACCTACCGCTCACCCAATGGCGATTGGCTATCTCCCGACGAAATTGTGGAAGACGCCAATGACAAATTCGTCACAATAGAGGAAAAATTGCCTGTCTCCGTCGGACGCTCCGAGAAAATGAGCAAATCCAAAAAGAACGTCGTGGACCCAGAAGACATCATCAATAGCTATGGCGCCGATACTGCGAGGTGGTTTATGCTCTCGGATAGCCCGCCTGATCGAGATCTAGAATGGACCGACTCCGGGATATCTGGGGCATGGCGGTTTATGAATAGGCTTTGGCGGTTAACGGAACGATATCCAAGGGATAGCGCAGCAGACCACGCCTCAGCTCAGGAACGAGACGCGTCCAAAGAGTTTCGTCAGGTTCTACACAAAACAATAGCCGGTATTACCGAAGATCTTGAAAATTTCAGGTTCAACCGATCAGTGGCCAGAATCTATCAGCTTGTTAACCAATTATCTGAGCTTGATGAAAAGGATCCTAGAAATTTCCCGGCCCTTCGGGAGGCAATCGAGTTTATCATCCTGATGATTAGCCCCATGGCACCTCACTTGGCAGAAGAAATGTGGCAAAAAATCGGAAAAGAGGGTCTGGTGGCGGCACAACCCTGGCCCGAAGCAGATCCGGAACTTCTTGTCGACCGCATGATAACATTAGCTGTTCAAGTAAGGGGGAAACTCAGAGGGACAATTAACATCCGACGTGATGCCGACCAAAGCGAAGCTGAAAAACTTGCTTTCGAAGAGCCGACGATTATGGCCGCGTTAGAAGGGAAATCTATTCAGCGCATAATCTACGTCCCAAACAAAATATTAAATGTCGTTCATTCCTAGAAATCTGCGGTCCTCTTGGTCCGCTTTTGTGATTTTATTACTCATAGCCATGTCTTCTCTATCTGTGGGTTGTAAATTCGTGCCCCTATACGGGGAGTCGAACGCAGGTGACGCGCGATTTCTTAAACTTATCAAGATTGACAGAATCGATAACCGCCCGGGGCAACAACTCAGGACTCTATTAAAACAGAGTTTTGGTCAACGCATCGCACCTGAAAATCCCCGATGGCAGCTCAGCATCCAATTAGAAGAAGCCAAAAGGCGACTAGCGGTTAAACAGGATGCCACAACTACACGACGGGAACTTACCATAACAGCAACCTTTAAGCTTGAAGAACTAGGCAAAGATACTGGCGGCGTCTTTCAAGGCAGTATCTTTTCTGTCAATAGTTTCAATGAGTTAGGATCCCAATACGCAATATTAATTGCAGAGAATGATGCTCGTGATCGATCCCTCGGCATCATTGCTAACGAACTTAGGAACCGAATAATGCTTGCGATCCGATACCCACAACTCTTCAAGCAGAACGCGAAAAATTGAAAATAGCGACTGCACGGGCAGATCAATTTATAAAGTCCCTGGACCCCCTGGTTCAAAATGTTTTAATTTATGGTCCGGATGGGGGGTTGGTAAGAGAGAGGGCCCAACGGTTAATCAAAAATTTTGTTGGATCAATAGATGATCCCTTCAATAATGTAGAAATTTTAGCGGCCGACCTGAAGGACGATCCCGCTAGACTTGTAGATGAGGGTTCATCCCTCTCCCTAATGGGCGACAAGAGAGGTATCTATGTTCGGGGGGCAACCGATACCCAAACGACCTACATTCTTCCAATCCTGGACACGAAACCTGGCGATACGCTAATCGTCATAGAGGCGGGGAACCTCGGGCCACGCTCAAAATTACGTCTTGCCTTTGAGAAATCGGATAACGCAGCGGCGGTTCCCTGTTATCTCGATGACGATCAGACGCTAGAAAAAGTCATTTCAGAAACATTTGGGGCTGGAAAGATAAGCGTTTCGAGAGATGCTCTTAGTTACCTAAAAACACAACTTGGAAGCGACCGCCTCATTACCCGCTCTGAGTTGGAGAAACTTGCCGTATTTAAAGGAGAGCAGGGAGAAATATCACTCGAGGAAGCCCGCTTATGTATCGGTGACTCTTCTGAGGCCACATTAGATGATTTGGTCTTTGCAGCGGCAAGCGGTCACCCTAGTCAAACAGGTAAGCTTTTAGATCGGGCCCTTCTCGAAGGAACAAATGAAATTGGGATTATTCGAGCGCTGATTAGACATTTTTCACGCTTACATCAGACCAAGGGGCTTATTGCTGAAGGCGCGACCCCCAGCCAGGCTTCAAAAGCGTTAAGACCACCGGTCTTTTTTAAGCAAGTAGATAAATTTCAAAGACAGGTGCAGGCCTGGACGTTTGATAGAATTGGTATTGCCTTAAACCTCCTAACTGAAACAGAAAGCCAATGCAAATCAAGTGGCCAACCCACTGATTTAATTTGCAGGCAAGCCGTGCTCAGAATTTGCGCTCTAGGAGGCGGCCGTGCCCGCTAGATTTAAGGGGCTCTTTTGAGACGCTGCAGGACAGAGTCCAATTGTTCCAGTGAATTATAAGAAATAGACAGCTTTCCCCGCTCTCCATTATCCTCGATTAAGACCTTCAAACCAAGCAGATTGGTGAGGGATTGCTCCAGAGCAACTGTGTTAGGGTCTTTAGAATTTGGCTTCCCTTTTGAAACAGCGCCATAAGGGGTGTTTTGGCTATTTTTCGAAGCCAGAGCCTCGGCTTGACGCACCGATAAACCCTTCTCAGCAATCTCCCGGGCAAGCTCGACAGCGTTTGGTAATCCTATCAAAGAGCGTGCATGGCCGGCAGTTAGTTTACCTTCATCCAAAAGCATTTTAACCGGCTCTGGTAACGAAATAAGACGCAGGGTATTGGCAATATGGGGCCTACTCTTTCCAATTACTTTGGCCAATTTTTCCTGCGTGTAGCCAAATTCATCTAACAACCGCTTGTAGCCGTCTGCCTCCTCCAAGGGCCCAAGATCTGATCGCTGGATATTTTCTACAAGAGCAGCCTCCAAAACAACCTCATTTGGGAGGTCTCTTACGAGGATAGGGACTTCCCGAAGCCTGGCTATTTGAGCCGCCCTCCAACGGCGTTCCCCAGCGATAATTTCGTATGACCTTTCTCCCTTAGGACGGACCAAGATGGGTTGCAAAATACCCCTCTCGCTTATTGAGGCTGCCAGTGATTTAATTTCTTGTTCATCAAACAATCTACGGGGCTGAAATTCGCCGGGTTCTAGGAACTCGATGGGGACGCTACTTGGAGTTCCGACGCTTTCTTCCGACCCAACTTGTTGGGGAGGTTTTTCTCCTAACAGAGCGGATAACCCGCGTCCCAATTTTTTTGGTTTAAAATCCCCTTCACTCATTTTGTAGACCTTCCTCGCGACGCAAAACTTCGCCTGCAAGATGCACATAGGCCTGCGCACCCGGGCAGTTTAAATCATAAAGCAGAACGGGTTTCCCATGCGATGGAGCCTCTGAAACCCTTACATTTCTGGGGATAACCGTTTTGTAAACCGTATCACCAAAAAATTCCCGAACATCATTCGATACCAAACCACTAAGATTATTGCGCGAATCAAACATAGTCAGGACTATGCCCTGCAAAGCAAGAGAAGAATTAAATGTATTCTTGACCCTTTCGATGGTCTGAACGAGCTGGCTGAGACCTTCTAGCGCTAAATATTCACATTGAAGTGGTACTAGAATACCGTCTGCTGCAGTTAACGCATTGAGTGTTATAAGACCAAGGGTTGGCGGACAATCGATGATAACATAGTCCAAATCCTCCCCAAGAGACGAAAACGCGTCCTTCAAACGATATTCTCTTCTAACAGCATCAACCAACTCTATTTCCGCACCGGACAAATCCTCGGATGCGGGGACCAAAAATAGCCCCGGAATACCCGTATCTTTTATAGCCGAGCCGATCAGCACCTCTCCAATTAAAACTTCGTAACTGCCAATTTGGACCTGGGCTCTATCAACTCCAAAACCGATTGAGCCGTTACCTTGGGGATCTAAATCAACCATCAATACATTTCTCCCAACCGCCGCTAAAGCAGTGGAAAGATTGACAGCTGTGGTGGTTTTTCCAACACCACCCTTTTGGTTGGCTATGGCCAAAATCCTTGGTCGCTTAACGCCAACTTGCCCGTGTTGGAGACCGCCAATATTATTTTCCATGTTTGAAAAACTTCTTTACCAACAATATTACCCCCTCAGGGTCAGTCAGACTTCTCTGAATGTTATAATCCAAATCCCAATATGACGCCGCATGCTCTAATTCTTTTCTATGTTGCTTGCCTTTCAAGAATAGACAAATCGGAGGTCTACCGCCCGGCTGAGCGGAAAACCTTGATGCATATTTCAACAGCGAATCAAGCGGCGCAAGGGCTCTCGCCGTAACTATTTGGGTTACCCAAGGTTCTAATTCTTCAATTCTCTCCTGGTGGATATGCGTGTCCAAATCCAATTCAGCAGAAACCTCCCGTAAAAACTGGGCCTTTTTACCAATGGACTCCACTAAATGGACCTTAAAATCACCCATTATTGCAAGAACAAGGCCGGGAAACCCTGCGCCACTCCCAAGGTCGGTGACCGTGGAACAATCGCCCGGCACCAAATCAAGAACCTGAGCAGAATCCAGAATGTGCCGCCGCCAAACATCAGGAAGAGTAGACCGGCCAACCAAATTCACGGTTCTCTGTCGCTCTTTTAAAAAAGCCACCAAAAAATCTAGTTTCTCTAATGTTTCACGTGAAACACCCAATATCCTTTGAAATTCTGGTCGGGTCAGGGGCTCCTGATATCCAGATATCACCCAGAAAATCCTGCTGGTCTGCGGACATGCCTAAGTAAAGCGGTTAGCGCCGCTGGCGTTACTCCTGACATCCGGGATGCTGCCCCTAAAGTGGGCGGCCTTCTCTTGGACAATTTTTCTCTTACCTCGTTTGATAGACCCCCAATTTGAAAAAAGTCAGTATCTGCTGGAATTTTAAGGGCCTCGTCCTTCCGAAAAGCCTCAATATCGGCCGCTTGACGATCAAGATAAGCGTCATAGCGCCCTTCAATTTCCATCTGTTCTTGAACCTCCAAGCTAAAGGCGGACAATTCTGGCCATAATTTTTCCAATCTCTTAAAGGTGATTTCGGGGTAAGATAATAGTCTCTTCGCACTTCTGGTAACTCCGTCTTGTGCCACTGATATCCCCCTTTTTTTAAGCACTGATGGACTTACAGTTAGGGCACCAAGTAAAGAGCGCGCCTGTTCTAGCTCTTTCAGTTTAGATTCGAATGCGACCCGACGCTCCCCAGACACACAACCCACGCTCTGACCAAGAGGCGTAAGCCTTTGATCCGCATTATCCGCGCGCAGAACCAACCGATACTCCGCCCGCGAGGTAAACATTCTGTAGGGTTCTGAAACTCCCTTAGAAACTAAATCGTCTATCATAACACCGATATAGCTGTCTGCGCGGTCGAGAATAAACCGATCCTTTCCAACACACCTAAGAGCGGCATTAATTCCAGCCACCACACCTTGTCCTGCCGCCTCTTCGTAACCAGTGGTGCCATTAATCTGTCCAGCCAGAAAAAGCCGAGACAATTTTTTTGTCTCCAGGCTCTCATGAAGCTCCCTGGGATCAACATAGTCATACTCTATGGCATAACCTGGGCGGAGCATCTTTGCGCGTTCAAGCCCCGGGATAGTTTTTAACAATTCAAGCTGCACCTCTTGAGGCAAGCTTGTTGAGATCCCATTCGGATAAACCGTGTTATCGTCTAGCCCCTCTGGCTCTAAAAAAATCTGATGTCTTAGCTTATCCGCAAACCGGACAACCTTGTCTTCTATCGAAGGACAATATCTTGGGCCCGTTGATTCTATTTGGCCGCTATAAATTGGGGCCCGATCTAAGTTCTCTCTGATAAGCTCATGGCTCGCCGAAGTGGTCCCGGTGATAAAACAAGAAATTTGGGGAACAGTTATTTCCTTATTTAGAAAAGAGAACGGCATAGGGGGATCATCCCCCTTTTGCTCGGTTAAGACCGACCAGTTTATCGTCCTGCCATCAAGCCTTGGTGGTGTACCTGTCTTCAATCTACCCAGGGAAAATTTAAATCTCGCCAAAGTCTGAGATAATCCGCTACTCGGAGCCTCCCCAAACCGGCCGGCCGGCCTTTTCTCCTCCCCGATATGTATGAGCCCCCTCAAAAATGTCCCTGTGGTTAAGATCACCGCTCCAGCAGTAAACTCCTCCCCACATTCTGTGATAACTCCATTTACACGATTATTCTCGACCAAAAGGTCGCCCACCGCCGCTTCCCTTATTTCAAGGTTTTCCTGGTGGCGAAGGGCATCTTGCATGGCCTCGCGATATAGTTTTCGGTCGGCCTGCGCCCGAGGCCCCCGAACAGCCGCCCCTTTGCTAGCATTCAATACTCGAAATTGGATTCCGGAACGATCAATAACCCGACCCATGACTCCATCAAGAGCATCGATCTCTCGCACCATATGGCCTTTGGCAAGGCCACCGATGGCGGGATTACAAGACATCTCTCCAATAGTTTCAACTTTATGAGTGAGCAAAAGTGTCTTGGCGCCGACCCGCGCCGCGGCCGACGCCGCCTCACAGCCAGCGTGCCCTCCTCCAATTACAATAACGTCGAAATCAATCATGAACAGTCTTCTACACCATTCCATAAAATGGCAAAACAACTTATCTGATCGAAATTAGAGTGTTTCACGTGAAACCACCTATTTCCCAATACAAAATTCATTAAATAATCGATCTAAAATATCCTCCACATCAACACGCCCTGTGATCTTGCCCAAGGCCCGAGCAGACATTCTGATATCTTCAGCAATCAATTCTATTTCCGAACCTTCTCCCGCCCTCTCTAGATGCGCCAAACAATTTTCCAAGGCCTCCCGGTGCCGCCGCCTCGTCAGAGGGGCAGAACCTTCTCGAGGCAACATCCTCTGTAAATGGTCCTCTAATTCTTCAACCAATTTATCACAATTCATACCGGTTTTTAATGATATGCTCAGGTGTTGAGAAACCGGAGACACCCCTAAATCCGATTTATTCCAAAGCTTTAAACAAGGAGGCCTTCCATCACCAGCCACCCCCCGAAATTTGGGATCATCCAACTCAGAGCAATCTGGTGCTCTTACCAGAATCTGAAGATCTGCCTCGGCTGAGACAGCTAACGCCCTTTTAACGCCCTCTTCTTCGACCTGATCCATGCTTTGCCGTAACCCCGCAGTATCTGAAAACGTGACTGGCAACCCCCCTATAGAACACTTAACTTCAACAACATCTCGTGTGGTTCCCGCCTCATTCGAGACGATAGCCGCGTCCCTGCCGGCAAAAAAGTTTAAAAGACTTGATTTACCCGCATTTGGCGGACCTATAATTGCTATTGAAAAACCCGACCGAATTCTCTCCCCAACTTTATTTTGATCAATATATTGACTAATAAGATTTAAAAAACACAAGATCTTGTGTTTTGTTTCTTTTAACAGATCGCCAGGTAAATCTTCTTCGGGAAAATCTATCCAAGCCTCTAAGTTTGCTAAAACACCGATTAACTCATCGCGCCATAAATCGCATTGTTTTCCAAAGTCCCCACCTAGTTGGCGAAGCGCCTGTAACCTTTGAGCTTCCGTTTCGGCAGCAATCAAATCAGATAAAGCCTCTACAGATGTTAAATCAAGCTTGCCATTTTCAAAGGCTCGTCGGGTGAACTCCCCAGGCTCAGCTAATCTTAACCCATCAAAAGCTGCCAGAGCGTTCAACATGGCATCCACAGTGGCAATCCCACCATGAACATGAAGCTCCGCTACATCTTCCCCTGTAAAAGAAGCGGGCGAAGGAAACCTAATAACCAGCCCCTCATCTAGAATCTTTCCGGATTTTGCGAAAAATTTTCTCAAGACAGCACTTCGGGGCGACGACAAACTGGATTGTGTGAGATCAGCAACCGTCTTAAAGGCCTGTTCGCCGGAAAGGCGAATAATTGCAACCCCTGAAACCCCCGCCCCACTAGAAAGTGCAAATATAGTATCTAACGCCAAACCCGAACCTCCTCCAATGCTTCATTTTTTGAGCTATTTCCTAAGGACTCCTCCGCCCTTATGATATAGAGATGTCCTCGATAAGCTTCAAATCCCCTATTGGCCCCCTCACCATTCACGAGCAATGCGGGGCAATAACAAGTTTATGTTGGGGGCAATGGGAAAATAGAGATGTATCGTCTCTTCTTATTAGCGCTAAAAAGCAAGTCGAAGAATACCTAAAAGGTACAAGAAAAAACTTCGAGCTACCCAAAAAACCGTGTGGCTCTGACTTTCAATTGAGCGTTTGGCGCGAAATAGATCGGATAGCGTTCGGCCAAACTGCCTCATATGGCGAGCTTGCCCTCAAGTTATCCTCATCCCCCCGAGCCGTTGGAACTGCATGCGGAAAAAATCCCATTCCCGTTATTATCCCTTGCCACCGAATTATAGCCAAATCCGGAAATCTGACCGGTTATTCTGGTGGAAGAGGCGTGGAAACAAAAAGACTCTTGTTATCGCTGGAAACAAAAGCATGTCTGCATGACAAATTAGTTCTAACTAAATAAACTGAAGTCGGGATAAATTTAAAACACAAGATGTAAGACAAATAATATGCCAAATATAAAAATTTCCGGACCAGATGGAATTTTTGATGCTTACATGAGCGCTCCCGCTTCCAGAACCGGTCCCGGGTTGTTGGTGATTCAAGAAATTTTTGGGGTCAACCAAGTTATGAGAGACCTCTGCGATACATTCGCCGCGCAAGGATATATTGCTATATGTCCGGATTTATTCTGGAGAATCCAGCCAAACGTCGAATTGACAGATCAATCCCAAGGAGATTGGAACAGGGCGTTCGAATTAATGAATGCCTTTATGCCTGATTTTGAGAAGGGGGTTGGAGATCTATTGGCGGCTATCACCAAAATCCGCGACATGGAAAATTGCAGCGGAAAAGTCGGTTGTGTTGGTTATTGTTTAGGGGGAAGTTTATCTTATGCCCTCGCCTGCCAATCAGGCTCGGATGCTACCGTAGGATATTACCCCGTTCAAATTGACGACGCCTTATCTTATGCTCCAAATGTAAAAAACCCGACATTATTTCATTTGGCTGAGTTAGACGGGTTTTGTCCACCGGAGTCACAAGAAAAAATCGCAGAGGCCTTTGGCAGGAATCCTAATATAATTCTTCACAAATATCCAAAAGCGGATCACGCCTTCGCTCGAAAAGGTGGCAGTAATTTCGACGAGAATGCTGCTACGTTAGCTGATCAGCGGACTGCTAATTTTTTCAAGGTTAACCTGGCTTAAGAGAATAACACATGACCCACGCGATAGTTGTAAAAAAACCAGGAGGCCCCTCTGCGCTCCGCTGGCAACCCATAGAGACACCAGAACCCAAAACTGGAGAGGTGACCGTAGAAACAACAGCGGTTGGTTTAAATTTTATCGATACATACCACCGGAAAGGTCTATACCCACTCCAGACACCCTTTATTCCCGGGGTAGAGAGCGTTGGATTTATTAGTAAATTAGGTCGGGGGGTGTCCGGTTACAAACTCGGAGATAGGGTTGCTTGTGTCTCAGAACCGATGGGCGCATATGCAGAAGCCAGGACTTTTCCTGCTGATCGAATCCTCAAACTCCCTAAAGATATCACGGATCAAACAGCGGCGAGTATGATGCTGAAGGGCCTTACTGCGGCAATGCTTGCGAGACGTGTTTATAAAATAAAAGAGGGCGAAACCGTCCTAATCCACGCTGCAGCTGGAGGGGTCGGGCTCATCTTAACCCAATGGGCAAAAGCCCTTGGGGCCACTGTTATTGGTACCGTAGGTACCGCAGCTAAAGCAAAGCTCGTTAAATCACATGGTGCTGATCATGTTATAAATTATAAAAAGCAAGACTTTGTTGAAGCCGTTAATCGGCTAACCAAAAAAAGAAAGCTCCCAGTTGTATATGACTCCGTCGGGGATGCTACCTTTCCCGGTTCATTGGATTGTCTGAAACCCCGGGGCTTATGGGTTACCTACGGTAATGCTTCTGGGCCTGTGCCCGCTTTTGCACCACTAATGCTGATGCAAAAGGGATCGCTATTTATGACCCGTCCTTTGCTTAATCATTACATCAGCACACCTGATGATTACATAAAGCTTGCGAGAGAGTTATTTTCAATGGTTAGAAAAGGGGCGATAAAAATATCTATCAAACAAACCTACGATCTTAAAGACGCTAGCAGAGCCCATGCTGATTTAGAAGCAAGAAAAACAACCGGATCCACTTTGCTGATACCGTGACGCCGTTCTTTCTTTATTGATTCATAGACTCGAAAAAGTCTGCATTATTTTTTGTCGTTTTCAGTTTTTCAATTAGAAATTCCATGGCGTCCCCAGTCCCCATCGGAGATAAAATTCGACGCAAAACCCACATTTTTGCCAGGGTGCCTTTGTCTACAAGGAGTTCTTCCTTCCGAGTTCCAGATTTTGTAATATCCATTGCGGGGAAGGTTCGCTTGTCAGCAAGCTTACGGTCCAGGACAATTTCGGAATTACCAGTTCCTTTAAATTCCTCAAAGATAACCTCATCCATTCGTGAACCTGTATCTATTAAGGCTGTTGCGACTATCGTCATTGACCCACCTTCCTCAATATTGCGTGCTGCTCCAAAAAAACGTTTCGGTCGCTGCAATGCGTTTGAGTCCACCCCTCCTGTCAGCACCTTACCAGAGCTCGGCACGACTGTGTTATAGGCACGCGCCAATCTTGTGATCGAGTCCAGGAGAATGACTACATCTCGGCCGTGCTCCACTAAACGTTTCGCTTTCTCAATTACCATCTCTGCAACCTGCACATGACGAGTTGCCGGTTCATCAAAAGTCGAACTAACGACCTCTCCATTAACCGAGCGTTGCATATCGGTTACTTCTTCTGGCCTTTCATCAATGAGGAGGACCAGCAGGTAAACTTCCGGATTATTCTCAGTTATTGAATGCGCTATGGTTTGCAGCATCATGGTTTTTCCGGTGCGTGGGGGGGCAACAATAAGGGACCTTTGACCCTTTCCTATGGGTGATACAATATCCACGACTCGGGGCGTTAAATCTTTCACTTTTGGATTATCAGCATCAAGTATAAACTTTGACTCTGGATATAATGGCGTGAGGTTGTCAAAATTAATTCGGTGCCTCACTTTTTCGGGGTCCTCAAAATTTATCTGATTGACCTTAAGCAAGGCAAAATATCGTTCCCCGTTTTTGGGTGACCTTATTTGGCCTTCTACAGTGTCACCCGTCCTCAATCCAAAGTGCCTAATTTGGCTGGGGGATACATAAATATCGTCCGGCCCGGGCAAATAATTAGCTTCAGGAGCTCTAAGAAATCCAAACCCATCCTGGAGTACTTCCAGAACCCCATCCCCATATATAGCAACTTCGTTGTCAGCTAAGTGTTTGAGAATTGCAAACATCATTTCTTGTTTGCGAAGACTAGACGCATTTTCAATTTCTAGTTCTTCTGCATACGCTAATAGGTCACCGGGTGATTTTTGTTTTAGTTCTTGTAGATGCATTTCTAAATCTCTAGATAGAAAAATTTTTCTGAATTTTTATATACAAACAGGAGGACATTTTAGGAAGATGTATAGATTTTAAGGATGTTTTTTTAGGAGGGACTCTTAAAAGAGCAGGTACGTAAACTTATTAAGCGTTTACTCGCTACATCAATGACTGTCAATAACTTTTATTAAGATCTTATTGACCTGGTTTGATTACTACTAAGAAGACAATACCGATCATCAACAAAGTCGGTACCTCATTATAAATTCGGAAAAATTTCTCCGACCTTTGATTAAGATCTTTATAAAAGATCTTTTGCCACCTCGAAAAATTGACGTGAACCACCACCAAAAGCACAAGAGCTAGAATTTTACCCTTTACCCACCAAGCCGACCAATCAATGATCCCCGGTGTAATAAATAATAATACTCCAAACAATAAACTAGCGCCCATTGCAGGGTTCATTATATATGTCAGTAAACGATATTCCATTTTTTTCAGAGTCTCTGATAGATCTGAACCAATCTCAGCAGACGCATGATAAACAAAAAGTCTGGGCAGATATAAAAGCCCGGCCATCCAAGCAATGATTGATATTACGTGAAGACCCTTAATTAGGAGATAGTGTTCTGATAAAAAACTCATCAACTTTTCTCGAACAACTGGCAGCCACCTCTGAGCGGACAATCTATCCGAGAGTTATCACATGGTAATTGTTTACAATCAGTAATAAGGTTTTCCTCACCTTCAACACTACGAACAACCATATCAGCTAATCCACTTATAAAATGACCATCTGTTTGGACGGTTTCTATGCGTTTATAGGTCTCAATGCCGACGGTTTGTGCTAAGTGTTTATATTCAATATCCAATTCAACGAGTGTCTCTGAGTGTTCTGAAACAAAAGCGACTGGCACTATTATTACCGACTTTTTATCTAACCCTGCTCTTTTTATCTCCTCATCCGTATAAGGCTTCAACCATTCAACCGGTCCGACTCGACTTTGATAGCAAATTACATAATCCGCATCTTCCAGTTCTGCTCTCTGCAAAATTTCTTTGACTGTTAATTCTACCTGCAATTTATAGGGATCACCTGCGTCGACGATTTTCTTAGGTAGCCCATGTGCAGAAAATAAAATTCGTGTTTCTCTTCCTATCTCCTGATAGGTTGCCAAAAGCTTTTTGGCTAACGCCTCTATAAACCCGGGATTAGTAGGATAACAGCAAATTGCTTTAACCTGACTTGATGGCGCCATGAAAAGCTTTTTTCCAAGCAGCATAAAAAGAACCCGTAGTAGTCGTTGAAAATTGGGGATATAAGGGCAGCAAGAGAGTTTCATCGGCACTAAAACTACCAACCTCTTCTAACACCTCCTCGATAAAGGGGTGCCAGTATCGCATTGCGACAAAAACCTTATAGTTGTTTTTATTCTGGTCATTTAGAAATCTTTCTAATTCGTAAGCTTGGTCTCGAGTTTGCTCGAGAATTGGCGACTTTCCGCCAATCTGTCGATATATGTCTTGGGCTGTCGCTTCTCTCCGCCAAGATATATATTTTGCTATTAATAATCTTACGTATTTAGGTGCTCGGATTATGTAGGGATCATTAAAAAGATTGAACAAAAAAGGTTTCACTGCCGCTAAACTGTCAGGACCACCTAAATTGAACAAGAATAATAGCAATCTTCTTTTTTTCACTCATCAACCACCCCCTGGCCAAGAGCGAATAAGCTTACACAAAGTCTCTACATTCTCTGGATTTGTATCTTTTATGACTCCGTGACCTAGATTAAAGATAAACCCTGGCTGATCTCCGAAAACTTCCATTATTTTATAAACGTCAGATTTCAATCTATCTCCGCCAACTAATAAACACATTGGGTCAAGATTGCCTTGAATTGCCAAACTAGAAGAAAGGTATTTTCTTGCCCAATTTAACGGGACAGTTTGGTCTATACTAACAGCGTCGACTGCTGGGCTTTTGAGGAAATTTAAATATCTGATACCTGCTAACCTCGGGAATACAATAATGGGCGTTTGAGGATAAATGTTTTTTATCCTTTCACAAATTCTTAATACTGGGTCTAAACACCAGCGATCAAAATCAAGAGTATTTAAAATACCAGCCCAGCTATCAAAAATTTGAACCGCGTCTGCCCCAGATTCTATCTGGGCAATTAGATGCGCGGCAATTGCTGTTTCTAAGCCGTCAAACAGGCTCTGTAATATCTCAGGTTGCTCTGCAGCCAACTTCCTAAGCTTTAGGAACTCTCTACTGCTTCCTCCCTCAATCATATAGGAAGAAAGTGTCCACGGTGCGCCGCTGAACCCTATAAGGGCAGTTTTTTCTCCGAGCTGACTGCGGGTAATTTTTATTGCTTCATAAACAGGGGTTAACCGTTCAGTGATATTCGTGAAATCTAAGGCTGAAATATCATTTTTATTTTTTAAGGGTGTTAATATTGGGCCTTGGTTTTCTACAAATGTTAGTTCACTTCCTGCTGCATGGGGAATCACGAGTATATCAGAAAATATAATAGCAGCGTCCAATTGAAATTTCCGAATTGGCTGCATGGTAACTTCTGCCGCTAAATTTGGATTATAGCAAAGGTCTAGGAACCCGGTTACCTCTCCGCGAATTTTTCGATATTCAGGGAGATAACGGCCAGCTTGTCGCATGAGCCAAATAGGAGGCCTATCAACACCAATCCTATTCAAAGCGTTGAGAAATCTTTTTTTCGGGCTTAGTGGGTCCTTCATGGCGAGTCTTCTTAATTAAAACGTTCAATAAAAAATATATATTATAATAAATTGTTTTAGTTGTTGGACCTGTGAAAACTGAGGATTAACAACAATTAATAAAATAAGATGTCTTTAGTGGATATTCTTCATAAGAAAAAATTAACAATTCTTTGAGCTTATAATTAAGAAACAATAATTAAATATGTGAGCAATTTTTTCCACAGTGTCTCAATAGCGGTAATAAAATTTTATCCCCAGAAGGATTTCTTTTTTGCACATCTGGAAGATTTAGAGATGATAATTTAATCACGCGGTTATAATTTGAAATTCTTTGAGGGACTTAGGGTTTTCCCCTATTATTAGAAGTAATAGAGATTTTTGAGATAGCTAGCCAATTTAGAATTGTTAATAAAAATTTGATTAAGCCCGACAGTAAATGTTCGGTTCTCATTGAGAGAACGGATAAGGTTTTCGTTTGCATATTTCCGTTTTTTAGATTGGACAGAGGACAGAAATGGCATGGAAAAAGTGAAACTTATCTTAGCCTCAGAGAGTGTTACCCGCAGAAAATTGCTGGAAAACGCGGGGTTAGTTTTTGAATCTTTTCCGGCTCACATCGATGAAGAAGAGATTAAAAGGTCGCTCGTTGCGGCTAAAGCGCACCCCCAAGAGGTGGCAACCTTTTTAGCAGAAAGGAAGGCTTGTAAAATAAGTCAAAAACATCCGGAATGTATTGTGATTGGTGGAGATCAAGTTTTAGAACTGAACGGTACTATTTTAAGTAAACCTAAGACTAAGGACCAAGCTCGAGAACAACTTCTTAATCTACGCAATAGTTCTCATAATCTAATAAGCTCAGTGTGCGTAGCTGAGGGTGGCCAAAGGGTCTGGCACCAAACGGATAAGGCATCAATTCAATTTAGTGATTTTACCGATCAGTTTCTTGAACACTACCTAGTTAAATCTGAAAAGGAATTATTTAATGGTCCAGGAGGCTATAAAGTGGAGGGATATGGTATTCACCTTATAGATAAAATAGAGGGAGACTTTTTTACCGTGTTGGGATTACCAATAATTCTACTATTAAAATATTTCAGGACCCGTGGCTTGATAACCTTGTGACCGATAGGAACGACTATAAATTAACGGGAATTCTAGGATGGCCCGTATCACACTCTCTGTCTCCGCTAATCCATAACTTTTGGATAAAAAAATACAATAAGCGGGGCTCTTATATTCCACTTGAAATTTCTCCGGGCGATTTAACAGAGTCGATAGACGCGTGTAAAAACTTAGGTTTAACCGGTGTAAATTTGACTATACCCCACAAGGAAGCATGTCTTTCTATCCTGGATAAAATCGATGAAACCGCTCGAGAAATAGGAGCTGTAAATACGATAGTCTTCCGAACTGGGGGCACAACGGTTGGATACAATACCGATAGTTTTGGATTTAGAGCGGCTATCGAAACTAATACAAACGCAGGATGGAACCTATTTGGTAAAAACGCGGTAGTAATTGGATCCGGTGGGGCTTCCAAGGCAGTTTTGCATGCTTTAAAAAATTGGGGTGCGCAAGAAATTAGAATAACCAACCGCACCGATAGCCGAGCGGAAAAATTAGCTCTAGAGTTGGGCTCTGGCTGCAAATTTTGGCGATGGAGCGACCGCAATAAAGCTCTCGCTGATATCTCGCTGCTGGTAAATACAACCAGTTGTGGGATGGTAGGACAACCTCCGTTAGACCTTGATCTAGATCTTCTACCGAAGTCAGCAGTGGTAAATGACATTGTCTATACACCGCTTATGACGAATTTGCTAAAACGAGCTAAAGCTCGCGGTAACCCGATTATAAATGGTCTGGAAATGCTTTTGCATCAGGCACGACCCGGTTTCAAAGCTTGGTTTGATATTGAACCAAAGATAACCAACGACCTCAGAAAAACCATTAACGCTGCATTGGTTGGGGACTTAAAATGATCATTTTAGGGTTAACAGGATCGATTGGTATGGGCAAGAGCACTGCTAGTAATATGCTTTCGCGGCTCGGGGTGCCCGTGTGTGACGCCGACGCCCTAACGCATCAATTTATGGCTCCAAATGGTGCCGCTACAGGCCAGATAAAGAAAATTTTTCCTGACACGATTAAATGCGGAAAAATAGATCGGCAAATCCTTGGTAAATTGGTTTTAAAAGACACGAGCTTGTTACGTAAATTAGAGGAAATAATCCATCCTATGGTGTGGGAAGCGCAGGAGAAATTTTTGCGAGATTGTTCTAGAAATCGCTATTCTATAGCTGCGCTTGATATACCCCTTCTGTTTGAAAACGGTGCCGATAAGCGGTGCGACGTAATTGCTGTCGTGACAGCCCCAGAGTTTCTTCAAAAACAGCGGGTAATGACCCGGTCTGGGATGACGGAAGAACGATATAATAATATAAGATCAAACCAAATGAGTGATCAGCTCAAACGGAAGAAGGCTGATTTTATTATCAATACCGGTATTGGAAGACGCCATACTTTTAATGCATTATCAACAATTGTTTTTTTCTTAAACCAATCGAAACCTAAAATTTGGAGACCGGGATGGCTGGAGCTACGCGGCTAATAGAAAATGCGTGAAGTGGTGCTGGACACGGAAACGACCGGTTTATCGCCGAAAAATGGTGATAGACTGGTCGAAATTGGTTGTGTGGAGTTAGAAAATCATGTGGCAACCGGTGAAGTTTTCCATTGTTACATCAACCCCGAAAGAGATATGCCGGCCGAGGCGGAAGCAGTTCATGGATTAACCGCGGAGTTTTTGGCAGATAAACCAGTATTTTCGGAGGTGGCGTCGTCATTTTTAGAATTTGTCGGTTCCTCGCCCTTGGTAATTCATAATTCCGCTTTCGACCTTGGTTTCATTAATAATGAATTAGAAGCTTTGGGAAAGTGTAACATACCTAATAGTCAGGCTATTGATACCGTGAGTCTGGCCAGATCAAGATACCCTGGCGCTCCTGCCAGTTTAGATGCGCTTTGTCGAAGATTTTCCATCGATAACTCTCGCCGAAGCAAACACGGCGCATTGCTAGATGCAGAACTCTTGGCGGAGGTTTATCTTGAATTGCGAGGTGGAAAACAGCCAGGATTGGGGTTAACAGAGAGAACGACGATTAATTCTAAGCCGGAGATCGAGTTGCACTCTGTCAAGAGACCTCCTAGAGCGCATTCTCCTACTGAAGAAGAACTTATCGCTCACTCCGCACTCGTTAAAAAACTTGAAAACCCGCTGTGGGACCGGTAGGGCTGAGGGACCTCAAACTACCCCTCTGGATGATGTTGTCTGTTGTATAGTTCGATAAAATCAATTGGCTGCAAGAATAGTGGGGGGAAGCCCCCATCCCGCGTGACATCTGCAATGATATTACGGGCGAAAGGAAAAATGAGCCGGGCCCCTTCTGTGAGCAGGACTGCGCCTATTGCTTCTTGCGGAACGCCCGTGACTTTCATAACGGCTCCGTAGGTAAGTTCTACAATAAATATTACTTCTTCCCCAGTTTTCGCCTCAGCTTTAAATTGCAATGTAGTCTCATGGTAATCATCCCCTATCGGTCGGACACCTGTAGTCACGTCGACACTAATGTCAGGAACCTCAGTGTTGGTTCCTGGCGCCGAAGGGTTCTCAAAAGATAGGTCCTTGGTGTATTGAGCTTCTATGGTTATTTCTGGTGCTAGAGAAGCATCATCTTCGTTTTCGGACGTGGTTAGGCTTCCATTTGCTTGTTCGTCTGCCATTAAAAATCCTTTAATTATCTGGGCACTTGGTCGCTAACACGTATCGAAAAAGCAAACAAGTGACTGTTTGATACTCTTTTTTTAGATGGTTTCTAGGGCTTATGTGGAGGGTCCTCCTCGATAACCTCTCGATAATTAGTTTCTATTGTTTGACCGGACTGGTACTTGTCCTCTGTATTATTGTTTACGTCTGCGTGGCGTTGAAAATTGAAGCGGCCGTTTAAAAACCGCAAAATTTTCAGTCCTATATGGCGACGGCAAGGGGGGAAAAATAGTGCTAAACCGAGGAGATCAGTAAGAATTCCTGGTGTAATGAGCAAAAGACCTGCTAACAGAATACAAGCACCAGAATAGAGCTCTTGTGCAGGAAACACATTTTTTTCTGTACTCGCTATGGCACTTTGTAAAGTTTGCAGACCTTGGGATCGGAATAACTTGCCGCCGATCAGTGCAGTTACAAGTATTAATATAATCGTGGTCCAGGTCCCAAAGGCTTCTGAAAACTCAATGAAAACAGCTATCTCCATAAGGGGGATTATTACCAAAATCGTATAAATTAGATGCTTCATACTTGAGATTTACCTATTGAAAACTTACCTTTTGGTGTAGAAAGAGCGACTAGTCAGCTGATTGATTTATAACGCAAAGAATATTTTTGGGATAGAATTTCGGATTTGGAGAGAGCATGGGCGACGGATTTCAAGCGCTCGATATCATTCTTTTTGCAATGATCGCGGCCTTTTTGGTTTTGCGACTTAGGAGTGTTTTGGGTAAAAAAACAGGCCATCAGAGACCACCGACGGAAGAATATTCTTCCCGAAATGAAGAGAAGCCAGCGTCTGATGATAACCTGGTGGAATTCCCTAATTCAAAAAACGAAGCTTCTCACCCTGCGGGTGTCCATTCGGAGGTAACCCCTGATAATCCGCTTGCTGCGGCTCTGACAGAAGTTAAGATTGCGGATCCAAACTTTGATTCGAGCGAATTTGAAGAAGGGGCGAGGGGAGCGTTTGAGTTGGTCGTCCAAGCCTATGCTGAAGGTAATGAAGAAACCCTCCGCACCCTATTAAACGATGAAGTATTCGATGATTTCTCGGCTGCTATAAAACAACGCAATGAAGCAGGCGAGAAACTAGACTTTACGCTTATTGGTATAAAGGCCGCTGAAGTGATCGACGCTCGAGTCGACGGTCGGATGGCTTTTATCACGATGCGATTTGACTCTGAGCAAGTGAACATTACCCGTGATAAAGATGATAATATTGTATCTGGAGACCCTAATCAGATAGAAAAGATCAGTGACATTTGGATTTTTGCAAGAAATACACAAGCTAGGGATCCCAATTGGACACTTGTGGAGACACGGACTCCTGAGGGATCATAAGTTACTACGCTGGTATAGATTGGTTTCCGTGGGGGCGGGGCTACTTCTCACATCCTGCGGTTCTCTTCCTCCGAGCAGTACTGTTTCCTACACTCCTGTTGGATATCAAGAAATACCCGGTTGGTCGAAAAAGGAATTGCGAATAGCGCTAAAGTCTTTCTCGGCGAGTTGTAGCTTAGTATCGGGTCGTACTTTCAATAATGTTCAGAAGCTAGAAAGTTTTGATCAAAAAGAATGGGACCAGTTGTGCCATAGATCCTCAAAGATAGAGTTGCGGACTGACGAGGACGCCCGAGATTTTTTCATGAAAAATTTTGTGCCCTGGAAAGTGAGCTCAACAGCTCATACGGGGTTATTCACGGGATATTATGAAATAGAACTCAAAGGATCGCGGATAAGGACTGATAAATTTAAATATCCAATTTATGCTCGTCCAAAAGACTTGATTGGCGTGTCTCTCAAGCATTTTGACCGTCGTTTACCAAGACGAAAAATATTTGGGAGAGAAAAGAATGGGTCATTAAGACCTTACTTAACTCGCGAACAAATCGAAAATCATGAATTGCTAAAGAGTACGGAAGTTTTAGCGTGGGGTGATAATCTTACCGACATTTTTTTTCTCCAAATACAGGGGTCTGGGAGGGTATTACTGCCACATAGTCAAACCATGCAAATTGGCTATGCTGCCAATAATGGGCACCCCTATACCGCGATAGGGCAAGTACTAATTAAAAAAGGCCTCATCGAAAAAGAAAATCTTTCCATGCAGTCAATAAGGAGTTGGTTGGCTGCTAATCCGAGCAAGGTTAGAGAATTATTAAATCACAACGCACGGTATATTTTCTTCAGAGAATTGCCTGGGCCCGGGGTTTTGGGGGCGTTAGGTGTCAAATTAACCCCTAGATCCAGCATAGCGATTGACCCAAACTTTATCCCCCTTGGCGCTCCAGTGTGGATCAGTACGTCAGTACCAGAAACCAAAAAACCGTTGCAAAGACTCATGATAGCTCAAGACACCGGGGCAGCTATTAAAGGGCCAATTCGGGCAGATATATTTTTTGGTACGGGTAGCCCGGCGGCTGATATTGCCGGAAGAATGAAACAAACAGGCGATCTATTTATATTACTTCCGAAGGGCAATTTTAATTTTCAAACAGGGTCTTAATGGTGTCCCCAATGAATAAATTCTACCCCAAAAAGTTGACTGTCGAGGAAGAAAAACTTTTTGAAGCTGCGATGGAAAATGTAGAAAAAAAACCGTCGCGGAATGCTAAGCATGTTCATATCGCCGGCGTCCTGCCGCAGAGCCGGCCCCGAGACATCAAGAAGCCGTTGATAGAAAAACGAGGTGAGCGTTCTCATTCTTATCTTTCAGCTGGTTTTCCTGTAGACGTTGATAGAAAAACTATGTTGCGTTTGAAGCGGGGTCACTTAAGGCCAGAGAGCCGATTAGATTTACATGGAATGTCGCAATCCGAAGCTTTTATTGCTCTGGTGCACTTCGTAACCGAGGCGCATACGCGGGGGTTTCGTTGCATCCTCGCAATCACAGGCAAGGGGAATGTGAAACAGGGCGGCGGCGTTTTGCGCAAGCAATTTTCTAATTGGTTAAATTGTCAGGAGTTGCGACCATATATTTTGGGCTTTTCTGAGGCTCAACCAAGGGACGGTGGCGGGGGAGCTTTTTATATTCTCATTCGCCGAAAAAGACCCTAGAGAATGAACTTGTTGAGATCAGCATTTTTAGCGAGATTTCCTACTGTATTTCTTACTTCTTCAGGGCTAATAGTAACGACCTCACCAGCTCTATCTGTAGCTGTAAAGCTTATGTCTTCCAGTAGTTTCTCTAAGATAGTTTGAAGGCGCCGAGCGCCGATATTTTCCACCGACTGATTAATTTCAGCTGCGACACTGGCTATTTCCCGGATAGCGGAGTCACTAAATTCCAGAGTAACATCTTCGGTTGCGAGCAAAGCTTTGTATTGTCTGACTAGACTGGCCTCGGGCTCGGTTAAAATAGATTGTAAATCATCCACGCTAAGGGCCTTTAATTCTACCCTAATCGGGAGACGACCCTGCAGCTCAGGCAGAAGATCGGATGGTTTGGATAGATGAAATGCGCCAGATGCCAGGAAAAGGACGTGGTCGGTTTTTACGGGCCCATGTTTGGTTGACACGGTTGTTCCTTCTATTAAAGGCAGTAGATCCCTCTGCACTCCCTCGCGACTAACATCAGCTCCATGGCGATCTGATCTTGCACAGATTTTGTCGATTTCATCGAGAAATACAATTCCATTTTGCTCCACTGCCTCGATAGCGTTTCTGACAATGTTTTCCTCTTCGAGTAAATTATCGCTCTCATCCGCGATTAAAACCTCGTATGACTCGCCAACTGTCATTTTCCTTTTAGTTTTTTGCCCCCCGAATGCTTTTCCTAACATGTCGCTGAGATCCAGCATTCCCATTTGGGCCCCCGGCATCCCTGGAATTTCAAAAGTAGGCATTGATGATCCTGCGGGTGCGGAAGTCTCGATCTCTATTTCCCGGTCATCTAGGGCACCTTCACGTAGCATTTTTCTGAATTTTTGCCGGGTTTCGGAACTTGCATTTTCTCCTACAAGTGCGGTTATAACTCGTTCTTCTGCGGCTAATTCTGCCTTCGCTACAACTGCTTTGCGTTGCCGTTCTCTGGTTTCATGTATTGCGTTTTCTAAAAGGTCTCGAATAATTTGTTCAACATCGCGGCCCACATATCCAACCTCAGTAAATTTGGTTGCTTCTACTTTAATAAATGGCGCTTGGGCTAGCCTAGCAAGGCGCCGCGCGATTTCGGTTTTGCCAACCCCTGTTGGGCCAATCATTAAGATATTTTTTGGGAGAACCTCTTCCTTTAAATCATCTTCTAATTGTTGACGGCGCCAACGGTTTCTTAGGGCAACAGCTACTGCTCTTTTGGCGTCATCTTGTCCGACGATATATCTGTTAAGTTCAGAAACAATCTCTCTAGGGCTAAAACTAGACACTTGTGTCGATACTCTCGATTGTTAAGTTGGTATTGGTATATACGCATATCTCGGCCGCTATTCCCATAGCCTTTCGAGCAATGGCTTCTGCGTCAAATGCTTCAACATCAATTATGGCTCTTGCGGCGGCAAGAGCATAAGAACCACCTGATCCGATACCGATAATTCCATCGTCTGGTTCTAGCACATCGCCCGTTCCGGTAAGCACAAGTGACTCAGCTTTATCGATCACTGCCATCATCGCTTCAAGACGTCGGAGGTAACGGTCAGTTCTCCAATCTTTCGCCAATTCGACGCAAGCGCGTCGTAATTGGCCAGGATGTTCTTCCAACTTGCCTTCTAATCGCTCAAAAAGAGTGAAAGCATCTGCCGTAGCCCCCGCAAATCCGGCTACGATAGACCCGTCCCCGATCTTTCGGACTTTTCGAGCTGTTCCTTTTATAACCGTGGCTCCGAGGGTAACTTGCCCGTCTCCTGCTAAGACAACTTTGTTCGCTTTTCGAACCGACAGGATAGTGGTTCCATGCCAGGTATTGTTATCTGTATTGTTCAAAGTACCTCCGGGTTACATGCTTATTTTTTTCAAGGTGCTCGCGTCTAAGCAAATTAAAGAAGAAATCAATCGCTTTTTAGCATGTAGTTTCCACCTTCTCCAACAGGGTGGAACAAATTTGTCTGAACATACTCAACGCATATGTTCCACATAGCAGTTAGGCTTTCTTTTTGAGAGGTTTTGAGGTCTTTAAGTTAAGCTTAGCTGAAATATGCTTCAAAGTACCGATGAAATAAGTTAAAAAGCCCCCATAAAAAAAGGGGTATCACCATGCGTGAGGCAGAAATAACGCGTGAAACGCGAGAGACCAAAATTGAGGTCGGGGTAAAGCTTGATGGGACAGGTGTTTTTGATATTCAAACTGGAATAGGATTTCTCGATCACATGCTGGAGCAATTGGCGCGACATAGTCTTATTGACTTGTTCCTCAGAGCCTCGGGTGATTTGCATGTTGATTTTCATCATACCGTTGAGGACACGGGGATAGTTTTGGGTCAGGCCATCGCTCAAGCGACCGGCGATAAACGGGGCATTTGCCGTTATGGGACCGCTTATGTGCCGATGGACGAAACTCTGACAAGGGTCGCTTTAGATGTCTCGGGTCGGCCTTACCTAATTTGGCATGTCAATTTTAGCCGCCCAAAATTAGGAGATATGGATACTGAACTGTTTAAAGAGTGGTTTCAGGCGTTTGCCCAGGCTTCCGGCATTACTCTTCATGTGGAGACTCTGTATGGTCAGAATAATCACCATATTGTGGAGTCTTGTTATAAAGGTCTGGCCAGGTCGTTGAGGGCCGCGCTGACCATAGATCCAAGAATGGTCGAGGAAATCCCGTCTACCAAGGGCTTACTTGGCGACGCCTAAGTGACGATTTAAAAAATTAAGCATGAAAACTTTTACTGTCCATCTAAGAGAAGCATCGGAACTGAATGGACATCCCGAGCTCGTGCCTGAGACTTTCTCTTTCGGTGCATTCTTTGGACTTTTTTTTTGGACCATTTATCATCGGTGTTGGATCGCATCATTAGGAATAATTCTTTTAGAAATAATTCTGTGGTGTTCTCAGAGTTATTTTCAATGGCCTATGGAATTTTCTTTGATTAGTCAGTTTTTTCTTTCGCTTTTTATAGGATTTACTGGGCAAGATTTCCGCCGCGCTGCTCTGGAAGCGCGTGGATTAAAAATAGAAGCAATAGTTTCAGGCGTTTCCATAGAGGCCGCATTGCTGAGATGGAGAGACCAAACTATTTTTGAAGGATCCCAAAAGGAAATCGTTAAAAAAGTATCAGCTCGATGAAGATAATTGTTATTGATTATGGTTCTGGAAATTTGCGGTCTGCAGCCAAGGCGGTCGAGACTGCTGCGAATGCGGTTAACAGAAACGCTGAAGTAAAAGTGAGCTCTGTAGGGGTCGATTTGAGAGGGGCTGATAGGATTATCTTGCCCGGTCAGGGGGCTTTTGGAGATTGCATGGAGGGTCTGGCGGCTCTCGATGGGATGTTGGAATGTCTCGAAGCTGCCGTAATCCAAAGGGCGATCCCTTTTATGGGGATCTGCGTCGGCATGCAGTTAATGGCGGCCAGAGGGCTGGAGCATGGCGAGCGGTCGGGGCTCGGCTGGTTTCCGGGATCAGTTAAACGATTGCAGCCATCAGATACCAATTTCAAGATACCTCATATGGGCTGGAATAATTTGACTTTTCATCAAAAACACCCGGTGTTTGCAGGGCTCCCAGAAGTTCCTCACATGTATTTTGTGCACTCTTTCGCCTATACTCCCGTTGATCAAAATGAGGTAATCGCTCACGTTGATTACGGTGGGTTGGTCTCGGCCGCAGTTGGGAGAGATAATTTGATCGGAGTTCAATTTCATCCCGATAAGAGTCAGGATGAGGGTCTGAAAGTTTTAGCCAACTTTATTTGCTGGCAGCCGTAATTGATAATTATGGCTAAACCTGCGCCACCCACTAGTATAGAGCAACCAGATGCTTTGAGCGAGATAGAATTAGCTGATCTTTGTGAGGCTGCTGAGACCGCAATAATAGATGGTGGTGGCTTTGGTTGGTTGAAGCCGCCCCCGAGAAAAACCCTTGAGGCCTTCTGGAAAGGCGTTTTGTTGGTTCCCGATAAAACCCTTTTTGTGGCTCGGGTGGATGCTAGGTTGGCGGGATCCGCAATTCTCTCGCGATTTCCAAGAAATAATGAGGCGCAGCGACACACTGGTAATATCTCAAATATTTTTGTGGCGCCATGGGCGCGTGGCCGCGGCCTGGCTCGCGGTTTGGTGCGGGCGTGTGAACTTTTTGCAAGAAAACAAGGTATTATTTTTATAAATCTAGATGTTCGGGCGACGCAAACGGCAGCTGTAAGCCTTTATGAGTCGCTTGACTACACTCGCTGGGGTGAGAACCAAAACTATGCAATAGTGGGCGGAGAACCGGTTGTGGGATTCTATTATACTAAGCGGCTCAAGGTGCACCCAAAAAGGAAAACCAACCGGCTCAGGAGTCGAGAGAAATTAAAATGATATTGTTCCCAGCTATTGATCTCAAGGACGGGGTCTGTGTTAGATTATTGAGAGGAAATCTCAACCAAGCCACAATCTTCAATATTAACCCAGCGGACCAGGCACGGGAGTTTCAAAAGCAAGGGTTTGATTGGCTTCATCTTGTGGACTTAAACGGCGCAGTCGAGGGACGGTCTGTGAATGTTGAGGCCGTAACCGAAGTGATCAAAGCTACCGAAATGCCGGTGCAGTTGGGCGGTGGGATACGAACAAGAGAGGCGCTTGACCGATGGTTGGAGGCTGGGGTTCAACGGGCTGTTCTTGGAACTGCGGCTCTTGCTGACCCTGATTTTGTGCACCAGGCATGTGCGGATTATCCCGGCCAGATTGTCGTCGCTATTGACTCTCGAGACGGCAATGTTTCGATTGAAGGGTGGACCAAAGACTCCGGAGTCCGCGCCCTCGATTTAGCTCTCAGATTTGAAGACAGTGGAGCGGCTGCAATCCTCTATACAGACATTAATCGAGACGGAGCCATGGCGGGAGTAAATGTAGAATCGACAGTTGACCTGGCTTTCGCGCTTACCACTCCTGTAATAGCTTCAGGGGGAGTCGCCTCCATAGATGATTTGATTGCTCTTAAGGCTAGTGAGTCCTCCGGTGTCGAGGGCGTGATTTGCGGTAGAGCGTTATACGATGGTCGCGTTGACCCCACTCAAGCTTTATCGGTTTTGAGGGGTTAACCTGTTGTTAAAAAAGAGAATAATTCCTTGTTTGGATGTTAAAGATGGCCGCACAGTAAAAGGCGTAAACTTTATCGATTTAATCGACGCAGGCGATCCGGTCGCTCAGGCCAGTTTTTATGATCGGGCGGGAGCTGATGAATTGTGTTTCTTGGATATCACAGCTTCATCGGATAACCGCGATACCCTCCTAGATGTGGTGGCACGGACTGCTGAAAAGTGTTTTATGCCTTTGACTGTTGGGGGGGGTATTCGTACTGTCGATGATATTCGAAGACTACTTCTGGCTGGCGCCGATAAAGTCTCTATAAATACCGCCGCGGTTTATAACCCAGAATTTGTTAGAGAGGCATCTAATAAGTTTGGTTCGCAGTGCATAGTCGTCGCTATTGATGCAAAAATGGTGGCACCTGGGAAATGGGAGATTTTCACCCATGGTGGGCGAGAGCCTACCGGTATTGATGCATTAGACTGGGGGGTCTTGATGGAAAAAAATGGAGCTGGGGAGCTCTTGGTTACCTCCATGGATAAAGATGGGACACGCTCTGGGTTTGATTTGGATCTCACCAGGGGTATGGCGGATAATGTGGGGATCCCGGTTATTGCGTCTGGTGGTGTTGGGAATCTCGATCATCTTGTCGATGGTATTCGAGAAGGACACGCTTCAGCCGTACTTGCGGCCAGTATTTTTCATTTTGGGGAGTTTACGATTGGCGAGGCTAAAGCCTACCTTGCTGACAAAGGAATTGACATTCGGCCGTGCATCTAAAAATGAATGATTGATTGGAGTGTTTAGTTTTATAATTAGTAAAAGCCCGGGGGTAAGGGGGAGTGAATGCATAATCATCAAGATTCTACGGCTGTTATATTGGATCAATTAGCCGATGTGATTAATGGTCGGAAAAACGCAGACCCTCAAACATCTTATACGGCAAAACTTCTTAATGACGGTCCCTCGCGAATAGCCAGAAAAGTTGGTGAGGAGGCTATCGAATGCGTGGTCTCGTCATTCTCGCAGGATAAAAAAGAACTTGTAAGTGAAAGCGCGGATTTACTCTATCATTTATTGGTTTTGTGGACCGCAAATGAAATTTCTCCCAATCAGGTATGGAATGAGCTCGCTCGCAGAGAGGGGGTCTCCGGGATCCTCGAAAAAGCGGGGCGGGCGGAGGTTAAGTAGTAATTTCCATGGTAGGATATGATGAACAGAATATATTCGCTCGTATTTTACGTGGTGAAATCGCTTGTGAGACTGTCTACGAGAATGATCATGCGTTAGCCTTTTTAGATATTAATCCTCAAGCCCCCGTGCATATTCTAGTTATTCCGAAAGGCCCGTATATCTCTATCAAAGATTTCATCGAGGATGCCTCTGCTTCGGAGATAGAGGGGTTTTGGGCAGCCGTTGGAGAAGCAGCTAGGCTTGGCTCTTTGATGGAGCGGGGGTTTAGAATCGTGAGTAATTGTGGTGATGATGCTCACCAAGAGGTGCCCCATTTTCATGTACATATTCTCGGTGGAGGACCGCTTGGCCCCATCTTGAATGGGCGCTGCGGTGCTCGCGATCGAAATTAATCAAACCTAAATGTAATACGTAAAATTTTATATAGATGATTAGGATGTTTTACGTGCGCTTCAAAGAAGACTGGTTTTACACTCAAAAGTTTGGTCAATATGCTGATTGTCGCGCATCTAATTGAGCCTCAATAGCGTCCCATAAAAGCTTTTCAATATGGATGCTGTCCAGCCGATTTATTTCCTGAATGCCGGTTGGGCTGGTCACATTAATTTCAGTTAGATAATCCCCGATAACGTCGATTCCAACAAATAAAAGACCTAATTTTGATAATGTTGGCCCGATCATGGAGCAAATCTCTCTTTCTCTATCGGTCAATGTGGTCTTTTGGGCCCCACCCCCTGCATGAAAGTTTGCACGAGAGTCACCTTCAACTGGGACTCTCATTACTCCTCCTACTGGTTCTCCATCAACCAGTATTATCCTTTTGTCCCCGTTTCTGATCTCTGGTAGGTATTTTTGGGTAATTATTGGTTCGCGATATTTCGCAAAAAACATGTCGAGTAGAGAGCCTAAATTTTCATCTTCGGGTTTTAGATGGAACACTTCCGCTCCGCCATTTCCATAAAGGGGTTTAATGATTATATCCTTGTGTTTTTCCCTAAAATTGGAAATTTGTTCTCTATTGGCGGAGATAAGAGTGGGTGGCGCTACCCCTGAAAAATGAGTAACGAGGAGTTTCTCTGGCGAATTTCGTACATTTACAGGATCATTTAAGACAAGGACTTCAGGTGCGACATGTTCTAATAAGTAGGTGGCGGTTAGGTAAGACATATCGAATGGCGGGTCCTGCCTCATCAAAATTATGTCCATTTCTCGGAGATTTATTTGAATAGGCTTGCTTAGCCTAAAAGGGCTATTTTGATCCTGGTTCACTTCGACTATTTCATTGGCGTACGCATAAAGTCTGCCATCTTCGAGATACAATTCTGATGGCAAATAATGATAGAGGACGTGGCCCCTAAACTTTGCTTCTAATGCAAGCATAAAGGTGCTGTCCGTCGTCACATTTATTGTGCCGACCGGGTCCATTTGAATAGCGATTTTGAGGCTCATCTGAAACTCCTAGAATAACCCGTTTTTAATTGAATTTGGGTGTTTTCTCTAGAGAAAAAAAGGATTTCCGGGTCTCAAATCCACTAATAATTTAGTCCAAGGCGTTCTAGGAAAGATCGAGTTCCCCCAAAAAAATATCCTGAAAAATTATAAGGTTTTAAATCAAAAAATCCGGGTTAAGACCTAATCTTTCATGTTCAAAATGTTTTTTCTTAACTTTTTTAGTTAACTCTTCCCCGCGCCCCTGTGTCGTAAATGATTGCGGAGCTAATTTTTTACAGTTACATGGTCAACCACACTGCGAACATTCTTAGTATTTCTAGAATGGGACCGGACTCTTGCCAGTTCAGCAGATGTTTGAGCAAATCCCATCAAATATAGCACTCCATTTACGGCGTCTATAGAATAGTTAATTGAAAAAATTGATTTATCTCGTATCAGCTTCTCTCGCAATGCGAGCGTGATCATTCTATCTTTAAGCCAGTTGCGAGCAGTTTTAGTCACCTGAATTTCATTCAAAACTTGCCTGACTCCCCTGCCCTTTTGGGCAATGTTTTGGGCTTTCGCACGATCTGCTGGGTCGTTAACTGCGCCCGTCAAGAGAACTCTGCCATCAAAAACCGAAACCGTTATCGCGGGCCATGAATTAAAATTTTGTTTGAGGAAAAGTGCGTTTACATTAGCTTGAATTGCTAAATCGTTCGCTACGATGGTAAGGCCTCTTTCCTCTTGAGAGGCTGTAACCGCAGCGGTGCCGGCTCCTAAGATCACATTGGTGCAACCGGTGGTTCCCGAAAACTGCAGTGCTGTAAAAATCAAAAGTGTTGCACTACAAACTTTTTTGCGGTCAGGCCAGCGATCTTTTTTAATTTTATCCAAATTACCAATAGAATTTAAATTGCGTCGATGAATAATAACGATAACTAAATTTTTTTAATAATACCTTCATTAAGGTATTCGCCCCCGTTATCCAAAATGAGCATAAATTTATCGTGAAGTCGAAAAACTATTTTTTAATCGTATCGAGTCCCCTGTTTAACCCTTGTTTCCGGCTTTTTCCTTTAAATTAAGAGCCCGGAGATAAACATCTTTGCGCTTAGCGCCTGTCTCTTTTACGACTATATTCACGGCGTCTCGTAGCGTTTTATCAGATAAGGCTTCAAGTAACATTTGATCGACGGCATCCTTATTTGGTTGGCTCTCTGATTGGGGCGGCCCTACCAAAATAACAAATTCGCCTTTTCTTTCGATTTGCTCCGTGGTTTTTAAGGCGAGGGCAGATAAATCACCTCTTATAAATTCCTCGTATTTTTTTGTTAGCTCCCTGGCGATCACTGCAGAGCGAGGGGCTAAAATATCAGCCATTGTTTGGACCGTTGAAGATAGCCTTCTTGCAGACTCATAAAATATTAGAGTTGCTTTAAATTCTTTTAAATCCCTTAAAAAATTTTGTTTTGCCATTTTTTTGACAGGCAGAAAGCCAATAAATAGAAACTTGTCGGTTGGAAGGCCTGAGGCCGGCAGTGCGGCGAGCATAGCACTAGCACCCGGGACACTGGTAACAAAGATTCTTTCCTGTATCGCAGAATTTACCAATTTGTAGCCGGGGTCCGATATTGTGGGAGTACCTGCATCTGACACCAGAGAAATTGTTTTTCCGTTCTTTAGGAAGTCCATTATTCTTGGCAATGTCTTCGGAGCGTTGTGGTCGTTATAGCACAACAAAGGAGTAGTTATGGCAAAAACGGATTTGATTTTTGCCGTTACACGTGTGTCCTCGCATATTATTAAATCAGAGGCTCGAAGGGTAGCGAGAGCTCGCAAGGAAATATCGGCTAGATTACCGATTGGTGTTGAAACAATGTGCAGGCCAGGAACGACAACAGCGCTTTCCAGTTTACCATTGATAGCGGCCAAGGTAGGGTCGTCGCAGTATTGTGACCCGTCCGTTGTCAAAACTTATACAGGCTCCTCATCTTGGCAGGCACTCAGAATAAATTCGGAATTTTATCATTAATATCTCTAGTAGCGATTTTAGCAGCCTGCCAAGAGAATAAATCAAATTCACCTCTCCTTTTCAAGCTGGATCGGCCTGAATTCGGCCCACAAACCGAAGTGGGCGCGATTGACCTAAAACCGGAAGTCAAAAAACAGGTTTTGGTTAATGAAGACCTTCGGGAACCAAGGAAAAGTTATAAAATAACCACGGGCAATAAATTCAAAATAGGTGTTTTGCTGCCTTTAAGCGGAAAATATAACAAGCTCGGAAAGTCTCTGCTTAAAGGCATGGAGCTCTCATTTTTTGAGCTTGGTACAAAAAATCAAGCGCTCCTTATTTTTGATACAATGGGGACTATTGATGGAGCTCGCAGTTCTGTGAGATCAGCGATCAAGGCTGGGGCGAAAATTTTGGTTGGGCCGGTGTTTGCGGCCCCCTCCTCAGCCGTGGCGTCTGAGAAGATCGGAGAAAGCTTGATATCTATATCTCTTTCAAATGATCTGAACGCATCAGCTTCCAACGCCTTTGTGATGGGTTTTTTCCCCTCCCACCGTGTTCAACGTGTTGTTTCTTTTGCAGCAGCGCAGCGGCTTAAACGATTTGCAGCGCTATTGCCGGATGATGGTTACGGTGATTTTATCGGGGAAGCACTTAAAGAGGCAGTAGCCAAGGTCGGTGGGACAGTTGTTAGGATAGAGCGGTATTCCAGAGGCCAGCAAGAGACCATGGTTCGGGCGGTAAAAAGATTAGGAAGATATAACGCTCGCAAAAACGCCCTGGAAAGGCGAAAGCTCTCCTTACGAAATATGAAAGATCCTAAGTCAACCCGCATATTAAAACGGTTAAATGATTTAGAAACATTTGGAGCCGTAGACTTTGATGCGGTTTTATTAATAGAAAAAGGAAGGGCCCTTACTGCATTAGCGGCTTTGCTACCCTACTATGACATAGATATTCGCAAAGTACGGATACTTGGGATTATGGATTGGAGTGAGAGGTCGCTAATCCGGGAACCAGCTTTGAAACGCGCTTGGTACGTGGCCCCAGCTCCGATGGGGCTGAAGATCTTCAAACAAAAATATGAGAAGACTTATGGGAGTGGAGCGCATCCGCTTGGACCATTGGCCTATGATGCAATGGCAGTCGCTGTGTTTTTAGGCCGCGATTCTTCATCGCCTCTGGATATGGAGGCCCTGACAAATTCAAGAGGGTTTCTTGGAAGTGCTGGATTATTCCGATTTAAAAACAATGGGCTTGTGGAACGGAATTACTCGATCTTCGAGGTTAGTGATAATGGTGTATTGGAAATTAGCCGAGCTAGGCGGACTTTTTTTTCTCGAGAGATTAATTAGCATACCTAGACTATGAGGCTAGTTATTACCGAGTTTAACTTTAAAAGCCCACTTTCTGTGGCGCGCAGGCCATCTGTATCTAGCTCAATTAATTCCAAGTGTTGCAGGTAGGTGAGCTTTTCTTCTGAAATTGCATCTTCTAGTTTCACCCCCGTATTTTCGCGAAATGACCGTCGATCTAGACCATTGGTCAGGCGCAGTCCCATCATCAAAAGTTCCTCGATTTGAACTTTCGTAGGCAGACTTTCCATTTTACGGGTGGCGTGACCCTGGTTCTCCACAGCTCTGAGCCATTTCTCGGGACTGGAGATTTGCTCTGTCGAATGGAGAGCCCCATTAATTCTTATGCGGCCATGGGCCCCAGGTCCAATACCCAGATAATTTTGTCCTCGCCAATACGCGAGATTATGACGGGACTCTTGTCCATGCTTTGCATGGTTAGAGACCTCGTAGGCAGGGAAGCCTTTGCTATGGCACAGATCCCTGGTTGTCATGAAGAGGGCAACCGCCAGTTTGTCGTCGGGTAATTTAAACTCACCTTTACGATGCGCGGAAAAAAATTTAGTGCCTTTCTCGAGTGTCAATTGATAGAGAGAAATATGATTTACTCCCGTTGAAAGGCCGACTAATAATTCTTGCTCCCAACTTTTTAGTGTCTGATTGGGCCGGGCATAAATTAAATCTAGAGATACCCGGTCCACAGCTTTGCATGCCGCATCAACCGCAGAGAGAGCCTCCATGCTAGAATGCTCTCTGCCGAGAAAAGCTAGGTCTTCGTCTTTCAGGGCCTGCACTCCGACTGAAAGCCGGTTTACTCCCGCCTGGGCCAGTAACTTGAAGTTTTTAGTCTCCGCAGAAGTGGGATTAGCCTCTAGAGTAATTTCGCAGTCTGATAATATCCCCCACTTAACGTCCACATGCTCTATTAATTTGGCTACAAGATCCGGCGGCATTAGAGAGGGTGTGCCGCCGCCAAAAAATATAGAAGAGACTTTTTTGCCCTCGATCATTTCTGCAAAGTAATCTAGTTCTGCCAAAAAACTTTTGCGCCAACGTTCTATATCAATGGTATTTCTAACGTGTGAGTTGAAATCGCAATAAGGACATTTAGATAGACAAAATGGCCAATGAATATATACGGCCAGCGGCTCAAGACTCATGAAGAAAAACAGGCTTCGCTTAGCTGTCGGAAGGCATCTGCTCTGTGGCTTATTGAGTGTTTTAGTGCTGGGTCAATCTCAGCAAATGTGGATTCCATTCCAGAGGCTATAAAAATTGGGTCATAACCAAAACCCCTATCGCCTCTTGGAGGCCAACAGACTGTCCCATGCACCCTTCCCTCAAAGGTCTCGAAATGGCCATCTGGCCAGCTCAAAGAAAGTGCGCAAATGAATGCAGCTTTCCTATTTTTTTCTCCCGCGAGACGTTTTTCGACCTTCTCCATTGCTAAACTAAAATCGCGGCTCTCCCCTCCCCACCGGGCTGAAAATATACCGGGTTCACCCCCTAAAGCCTCAATGGCCAGACCAGAATCGTCTGCAAGTGCGGGTAAATTTGATGCCCGAGAGGCCAGTCCTGCTTTCAGCTCAGCATTTTCCCGAAAAGAAGCACCAGTCTCTTCCGGTTCTGCCAGCCCCAAATTTTTAGCGGAAACAACATGGATGTTAAGATGTTTCAGCAGAGCTTCAATCTCTCTAACTTTTCCCTCATTGTGGCTCGCAACTACAAGGGTATCGCTGTCAAATTGTCTCGAGGTCATCACATGTTAGGTCCTGAAGATTGCAGCTTGTTGAAGCAACTTTAGCTCTTCACAACCCTTGAAGGCTAAATCTAATAAATCGTTAAATTGGGAACGACTGAATGGCTCGTTTTCGGCGGTTCCCTGGACCTCGATGATCATATTAGCCCCTGAAAGTACGAAATTGGCATCGGCATCAGCTCTTGAATCTTCGCTGTAATCAAGATCCAGCACGCTCGCTCCATCACTAATTCCACATGAGACGGCTGCGACCGAATCCATCAATGGGTTTTTTTTCAAAGCCCCGCCTGTTATAAGCCCTTCTAATGCAATATTTAGCGCAACCCAGCTACCTGTAATCGCGGCTGTTCTGGTTCCCCCGTCAGCTTGAATTACGTCGCAATCAATTCTTACTTGACGTTCTCCCAAAGCTTCAAGATCTGTTACTGCGCGTAAAGAACGCCCTATTAGCCTCTGGATTTCTTGCGTACGACCGCCTTGCTTTCCGGTGGTGGCCTCGCGTCGTGTTCGAGTGTGAGTTGAGCGCGGCAACATACCGTATTCTGCGGTAATCCAGCCTTTTCCGCTATTTCTCATCCATGGTGGAACTTGTTCTTCAATCGAAGCGCAGCAAAGCACATGGGTGTTTCCGAATTTCGCAAGACAAGATCCCTCTGCGTAGGGGTTATAATCTCTCTCTAATATCACTTTCCGCATTTCGTTTTCGGCTCGGCCAGATGGGCGGGTCAATTTTTCCTCCTTGACGAGTGTTAGATCTCGATCATATCTAGGATCTAAACGCTATAATCCATAATTTTTGGCGTTCAGTCACCGTTATCATTTTTATCGAGAGCATTGATTTTAAAGATTAGTCTTATTAGATAGTCACGAAATGGATGTAAAGTATGCAGCCACCACGTCAAAGCATAATTGCAGAATTGAATGATCGATCTCGAGCAGTTTTTAGCACGATAGTGAGCGCATATTTAGAGACTGGCGATCCGATGGGTTCACGTATCTTGGCTCGCCGCTTGGAGGAGACCATTTCTCCAGCGTCTGTCAGGAATGTCATGGCAGATCTCGAAGAAATGGGGCTGCTTTACTCTCGTCATACTTCAGGAGGCAGATTGCCCACTGACCTTGGTTTACGTTTGTTTGTTGACGGGTTGATGGAAATTGGAAGTTTGTCTGATGATGACAGGATTAGCATAGAACAAAAATGTGCGGCTGTAGGGTTGAGTACCAAAGAGGCGCTTGAAGAGGCGACTACCGCAATTTCCGGTCTGGCAAAGTGCACCGGATTAGTAGTTGCGCCAAAGAGTGATCGTGGTTTGAAACATATTGAGTTCGTTGGAATTGGCGGCGGCAAGGCTCTCGTGGTTATGGTGGGCGACGATGGTTTTGTAGAAAATCGACTGATAGACCTACCAACGGGCACCCCTCTTTCCGCTTTGACACAGGCAGCAAATTATTTGAATGCTCGGTTAACAGGGAGAACCCTGGATGAAGCGCGGGTGGTAATTCAAAAGGAAATTAATGAGCATCGGGCAGAATTAGATGCTTTAACTTGCAAGTTGGTGGAGGCTGGATTAGCGACTAAAGTTGACGAGAGCCGTGATGGAGGGTCTGGGAGCTCCCTGATTATTAAGGGGCATGCCCGCCTATTAGATAACGTCAGCGTGGTCGCCGAGTTGGAACAGGTAAGGTCATTATTTGACGCTTTGGATCGGCAGGAGCTGATAGATCTTTTGCTTGATTTAACAAAGGCTGGGGACGGCGTTCAGATTTTTATCGGCTCGCAAAATGAGCTATTTGACTTAACTGGTTGTGCTATCGTTACGGCTCCTATAAGTGGAACCAGTGGAGAGATTATGGGGGCGATCGGGGTTGTTGGGCCGACCCGCATCAACTATTCCCGGATTATCCCCATCGTAGATTACACGGCACAAGTAGTGGGACGAGTTATCGGATAGGAAAAATGGAAGAAAACCCTGTGACTGACGAAAAAGAGAATGAAAATCCTGAAGAGGCCTCTTTTCAGGACGAAGCGCCTCCGATAGAGGAAAACGATGGAAAGGCTCCCGAGGCTAGCCAGGATGAAAAGGTTCCGAACCCAGGGGAAGAAAAAAGCCCGGAAGAAGAAATTTCTGACCTGAGGGATCGATTGCTTCGGGCATTAGCAGAAAATGAAAATTTAATTCGGCGCGGTCGCCGCGAAAGAGAAGACGCACTTAAATATGCCGCCACAAATTTTGCTCGCGATATGTTGGCTGTTTCCGATAACCTTTCCAGAGCTCTCGACGCATTGTCTGGTTCTGTTGAGGACCAGAGTGACTCCATAAAGGCGCTTCTCGAAGGTGTTAGGCTCACAGAGAAGGAATTAATTAATTCGTTGGAGCGTCACGGTGTATCGCGCATAGTCTCGAAAGGTGAGCAATTCGATCATGAGCGCCATGAGGCTTTGTTTGAAGTTCCTAGTCCAGATACGGAGCCAGGCATTATAGTCGAGGTTATGGAGGAAGGGTATATGATCCATGATCGACTGCTGCGCCCGGCCAGAGTCGGCGTTTCGAAAAAAGCCGATACATAGTGGGCGTTAAAAAGATGCTGCCTGGTAAACATCATATTTCGTTAGTTTTTTGTCAGGGTTTCCTGGCTAGAACAGGCGTTCTCAATTATTTCACCCGAAAACCAGGCGGTGAAATATCAAAAATTTTTAAATTTTGATTGCGCTAAGCTTGTTGGATCCCCATATCCAACAAATATTTGGAAATCGGAAACCAGAGTTGCCTTTGCTCTAGGGTTATAGATCATCCAACAATAGGTAGAGATAGTTCTCCACTCACTGGGGAAAAATTAGAAAAAGAGGGATTTTATGAGCAAGGTTATAGGGATCGATCTTGGCACCACGAATTCTTGTGTTGCCGTTATGGAGGGCAGCGAGCCAAGGGTTATTGAAAATTCAGAAGGTGCTCGGACCACCCCTTCGATGGTTGCATTTTCGCAGGATGGCGAGCGACTGGTTGGCCAATCTGCCAAACGGCAGGCAGTTACTAACCCTGAAAACACTTTATTTGCTGTGAAACGTTTGATTGGGCGCACCTTCGATGATCCGATGACTCAAAAGGACTCGGATCTCGTCCCCTATTCAATAGTCAAAGCTGATAATGGGGACGCTTATATTGAGGCGCATTCTAAAAAATATAGTCCCAGCGAAATTTCGGCATTTATATTGATGAAAATGAAGGAAACAGCTGAGGCTCACCTGGGTGAAGAGGTAACTCAAGCGGTAATTACTGTTCCTGCTTATTTCAATGATTCTCAACGCCAGGCAACCAAAGATGCTGGCAAGATTGCAGGCTTAGAGGTTTTACGAATTATTAACGAGCCGACTGCGGCTTCGCTTGCCTATGGGCTTGATAAAAAAACTAATGGTACCATCGCGGTTTACGATCTTGGAGGGGGGACGTTTGATATTTCTGTCCTAGAGATCGGTGATGGGGTTTTTGAAGTAAAGTCAACGAATGGGGATACCTTCCTTGGTGGCGAAGACTTTGATGGACGGATAATTGAATACTTAGCAGAGGAATTCAAAAAAGATCAGGGAATAGATCTGAGAGGGGATAAACTTGCCCTCCAAAGATTAAAAGAGGCGGCCGAAAAAGCAAAAATAGAATTATCTAGTTCCGTACAAACTGAGGTTAATCTTCCTTTTATTTCTGCCGATGCTTCTGGCCCTAAACACCTAAACATTAAATTAACACGGGCCAAACTTGAGGCGCTGGTTGATAATTTGATCCAAAGAACCATCGAGCCTTGTAAGGCCGCGATAAAAGATGCTGGCCTGACTGCGGGTGAGATAGATGAGGTAATATTGGTGGGTGGAATGACCCGGATGCCAAAAGTTATTGAAGCGGTTCAGTCTTTCTTTGGTCGGGAACCTCATCGGGGCGTTAATCCAGATGAAGTCGTCGCGCTGGGAGCTGCGATCCAGGCGGGCGTGCTTACCGGGGATGTTAAAGATGTACTTCTTCTTGATGTGACGCCACTCTCGCTAGGAATCGAGACTCTGGGTGGAGTGTTCACACGCCTTATTGATCGTAACACCACCATTCCAACCAAAAAGAGTCAGGTATTCTCTACTGCCGAGGATAATCAGTCTGCTGTTACAATTCGAGTTTTCCAAGGAGAACGTGAGATGGCTGCAGATAACAAGATTCTTGGGCAGTTTGATTTGGTTGGCATTCCGGGGGCTCCACGCGGCGTTCCGCAGATAGAAGTTACCTTTGACATTGATGCCAATGGCATTGTCAATGTCAGTGCTAAGGATAAGGCTACCAACAAAGAACAGCAAATTCGAATTCAGGCTTCAAGTGGTCTATCCGAAGATGAAATCGAAAAGATGGTGAAAGAAGCCGAGAGCCATGCAGAAGAAGATCGCAAGCGTAAAGAACAGGTAGAAGTTCGGAACCAGGCTGATAGCCTATTGTACAGCACCGAGAAGAGCATTTCTGAAAATGCGGAAAAAATTTCTGAACAGGACAAGATACAGATAGAAGCCGACATTGCTGCCCTCAAAGAAGCCCTTGGTGGTGATGACGGAGATCTGATAAAGGCCAAAACCGAGGCATTAGCTCAATCTGCAATGAAGCTTGGTGAGGCAATGTATGCGCAGCCTGAAGGGTCGCCCGAACCGGGTGCGGCTTCAGGTGAAGGAGGGCCAGAAGACGGCGTGGTTGATGCTGATTTTGAAGAGGTTGTAGAAGAAGATAATAAAGATAAGCCTAACACCTAATTTTGTTTATTAGGTTTACAGACTTTAGAGCGGTATTGCCCAAATGGCCCAACAAGATTTCTACGAGGTTCTCGGCGTAAGCAAGCAAGCCGACGACGCTGAAATCAAACAAGCGTTCAGAAAGCTTGCGATGCAATTTCATCCGGATAGAAATTCGGGTGACGCAAATGCTGAACAGAAATTCAAAGAGATCAACGAGGCCTATGATATTCTCAAAGATAAGGAAAAAAGGGCTGCTTATGATCAGTTCGGGCACGCAGCTTTTGATGGGACTGCGGGGCAGGGTCAGGGAGGATTTGGAGGCTTTAGCTCGGGCGGTTTTGCTGACATTTTTGAGGAAATGTTTGGCGATTTTGGGGGTCGTCGACGAGGTAATAATAGTTCCAATCGGGGTAATGACCTACGTTACAATCTAGAAATATCTCTTGAAGAGGCCTTCAAGGGTAAAGAAACCCGTATTCGTGTGCCGACGGCTGTATCGTGCGATGGCTGTCAGGGCTCCGGGGCTGCCCCTGGTTCACAACCCACCAGTTGTCCCACCTGTAAGGGCCATGGAAAGGTCCGGGCAAGTCAGGGCTTTTTTACGGTAGAAAGAACTTGCCCCACATGCCAAGGGAATGGCCAAACAATTTCCGATCCCTGTAATTCATGTAATGGCATAGGTGCGGTTCGCAAAGAAAAAACTCTTTCAGTCAACGTACCGTCAGGGGTTGAGGACGGCATGCGCATTAGGCTGTCTGGAGAGGGCGAGGCCGGGATGAGGGGAGCCCCAGCGGGAGATCTCTATATTCATGTGAATATTTTGTCGCATGCCCTGTTTCAGAGAGATGGAAGTAATACGTATAGCCGAGTTCCTATCCGAATGACTACCGCGGCGCTGGGAGGAAATGTCGAGGTTCCATCAATTGATGGAGGGCGGGCTAAGGTAAGTATCCCGGCAGGGACCCAAACTGGCCATCGTCTGAGGCTGCGCGGCAAGGGAATGTCAATATTAAATGATAAGCGGCGCGGTGATATGTACATCGAAATACAAGTCGAAACACCTGTTAACTTAAATCGCGATCAACGAGAAAAACTGCAGGCATTTGAGGATTCTTTAGGACTCAAACAAAATCGAGGCGGCAAATCCACTAGCCCAGAATCAGAAGGATTTTTTTCTAGGGCTAAAGAGCTCTGGGATGATTTAACTGACTGATCTGGCCTTCTTGATGGTTATTTTGTTCTGTTTGGGTTAGTAAATAATTTCTAAAAGAAGGTTGGATTTTTCGAGGTATAATGGCTGATTTAAAATTGGGTGTTATTGGAGCCGGCGGCCGTATGGGCCAAGCGGTAATCCAACAAATAAAGCATATCGATGGGGTCGTGTTGGAAGCTGCGTGTGACCGTCCTGGTTCCGAGGTTATTGGTCAAGACGCCGGAGAAGTGGCGGGCGTTGGTCGCTCGGGCATAGAAATTGGCGACTCCCCGGAAAACGTATTTGATACCGTGGAATCTGTCATTGAATTTTCCTCACCAGAGTCTTCGGTTAAGAACGCTTTAACGGCCGCGGACCGGGGCCGAGTTCATGTAATAGGGACTACCGGTCTCTCAGTATCGGAAGAGAAAATACTAGCGGAAGCGGGGGAACGGGCCCGCCTTGTGTACGCCCCTAATATGAGTGTTGCCGTAAATATTTTATTTGCAATCACGCGCCAAGTCGCGTCAATTTTGGACGAAGATTTTGATATCGAAATCTTAGAGATGCACCACAGAAATAAAGTCGACGCGCCCAGCGGAACTGCGCTTGGATTGGGGAGGGCAGCTGCTGAGGGGCGCAAGGTCGATTTTTCAACAAAAGCGGTACTATCGCGTGAAGGACAAACGGGCCAGAGAAATTCTGGGGACATTGGGTTCGCCACGTTGAGAGGCGGCGATGTAACTGGCGATCATACTGTTGTTTTCGCGGCAGAGGGAGAGAGGTTGGAACTCAGCCATAAGGCCTCTAGTCGGGCGATTTTTTCGAGAGGGGCGGTTAGAGCTGCGAGATGGGCTCAAGATCAAGCACCCGGAGTTTATACTATGGCAGATGTACTTGGTTTGACTGAGTTAGCTTAGGAAATTGCCGTCATAACAGCTGCTTCTATTCGCTCTTAAGTTTTTTAATCTCTGAGTGAAGTTGATTGGCTAATTCCTTTTTTCTATCCGCACTCAAAAAGCTGGCTATCTCCAGAGATTCCCCGTGAGATCGCAAGCAGAGACTATCGCGCGTTCGAGACCCTTGGTGAAATTCTATTATTACCCAGTAAGGGTTAAAGCATTTAGCCACGCGGTTGCCTTTGGAACTTATCTGCTCCACTTGAAGAAGAGTTCTGCTAAGATGCAGCGTTTCATATTTCTCGCCAGATCGGTAGATGCGGCGAAAGGCAATGTAGACCAAGAGTATGTCAACACCAAAAAAACCAAATACCGGCCACGCCCCCACGATTATGAAGCCGATCCCCAGTCCGAAGCTTGCGAGCCCAAATCCACCGATGACCCAAAAAAAGGTGCGGTCGTTGAGGCTTTGGTTGGGTCGGATCACTTTGTAAAATCGAGTTTTGGAGCCGGTTGAAATACTGCCGTTATCTTGACTAATTTTTTTCATATCATGAGGAGGTTTCTCTTATTCCCTAAGCTAATTCTAATTTTCTAATAATCGCACACTTGTGGATATAAAAATTATATGAGTATGAAATTAAAAGATGTCGAACTTTTTTATCGACGACTAGCTGAGGCCGACCCTGAACCAAAGGGCGAGCTGATTTTCATAAACACCTATACACTTCTTGTCGCGGTTGTGTTGTCTGCTCAGGCGACAGATATTGGAGTGAATCGAGCAACTCGTAAGTTATTTGAAATTGTTCGTACACCCGAGCAAATGGTCGCTTTGGGGGAACTTGCTTTGATAAAACATATCAAGACAATTGGCCTGTATCGGACTAAGGCCAAAAATATAATTTCTCTTAGCCAAAAACTTATAAAGGAACATGGTAGTGAGGTGCCCGATGATAGGGGTGCACTCGTTGCTCTTCCGGGCGTCGGAAGAAAGACTGCTAATGTCGTCTTAAATATCGCCTTCGGAAGACCTACGATGGCTGTTGATACGCATATATTCCGAGTTGCAAATAGGACGGGTTTGGCGCCCGGGAAAAATGTTGATGCGGTGGAAAAGGCTTTACTTCGGCGAACGCCAAAAAATTACCTTTATCATGCTCATCATTGGCTGATTTTATTTGGCCGCTACACTTGCAAAGCAAGAAAGCCCATTTGTGGCTCTTGTGATAACGTAGATATTTGCCAATATAAAAAAAAATCAACACCTAACTCTTAAGTTTTTGAGCTTTTATAAGAAGTTGCTTTATGCAAAGGGGTGTTTCGACCAGGTTACCATTTTCATCAATTGTCTCTTGGTGAACAACACGGTAGCTAACTCCGTCCGCTTGCGGGTAAATCGCTAGATTGAGCAAGCAGTTCTCCCCTTTATACCTCCAAAATTGAGTGCCAAAATCTCGGCGGACGAAATCTGGCGTACCGAATAGTTTTTGAATATTTTCCGCTCCGCGACCCAATAGGGACCGAATTGTGGGCGCTCCAGGTTTTTGGGTGCTCGTAATTTACTAATTGTTTGACTTGTCACATTCGGGCGGGGAGATACCTTTTCTATCTTTCTTTCCGCTGCGTCTGGACTCGGATCTGGTCCCACGGGGGTCGATACACACCCAACCTGCATAACAAGAGCAGCTATAACTAAAGAAAACCTTATGATTCTGTGTTCCCTTCAATTTTAGATATGTCCCCTGTGATTTCTCCTCCGCGCTCAACTTCTAGTTGGCCATAAGTGAGGTGGCCTGATACACGGCCGCTTTTTCTGAGTATCAAAAGATCCGCTGATAAACTTCCGACGAACTCTCCCGCGATTTCCGCTATCTCAATTTTGGCTTCTCCCTTAAACAGACCGCCGCTAGAAATTTCCAATTCTCTGCATTCAGATATATTCGTCTCCACCGTCCCCTCAACTACAAGTTTCTCACAGGAACTGATAGTGCCGTTAAGAGAAATATCTCTGCCTATGAGTAACTTTTTGCCGTTGGTATCCCCACCTAATTTGCGCTCGCCTTGTAGGAGGCTGGAAAACCCTGTTGAGTTTTTTGGTAAAATCGGTGGAGGTCTGATCGGCATGGCAGGTGGGACGTCATCCGGGATTCCGCCTTTCAACCTAAGTTTTTTCGCATCCTCTCTACTTTTTTTTGGCACTGTCCGCCCTGGAGATTTCATTGCTTGTGTCCTTACTTAAATTAAAAATAACTTAATTTATTTCTTTTTGCCGAATACGATGAAAATTGTGAACCATGAAGGCTACCCCTACAGCTGGCATTAGAAAATTTATTACCGGGATACTATACAAAAAAGCAATAACCATCCCAGAAAATATTAATTGGACCCTATTGCGTTTCCAGAGGTTTCTAATGTGTTCCATCCGTAATCGACGGCATGAGACCAATTCAAAATACTCTCTCCCCAGAAGGTAACCATTTACGGCTGTGAAAACAAAAATATTTAGAGGAGGAAGAAATAAAAATATTAATAGGATTGGCAGAGCGGCAAGGTTTATTAATAAAGTTAACAGACCGAACTTAAAGCCGGACCATATAAAACTGCCCTGGGGTTTGATGGAATTCTCGTCTAAGTCAGGATAGTATTTCTTCTCCACCTCCATTACTAAGTCTTCGATAAAAAAACCCATCACCATAATCACTGTTCCGGGAAATAAGAACCACGACACGATTACGATCCCTAACCAACTGATAGAGTCCAATAGAGTCTCGAGCCAAGCTATATCGAAGAGTTTAATCAAAGTGAGACCGTACCAAGTAAGTGTGAGGAGCAAGCCGAATAGGACTAAACTACCCAGGAATGCTTTAAAGATGATGCGGAAAAATTCTGGGTGGAAAGCACTTTGAATTGACTTGATGAGTGCGGCTATCATTGGCCTAATTCCTTTACACCGTCACATTCAATTAATCGCAGTTTCAGGTCAGACGCAGACTAGAATTATATCAGAATTTATGGGAGAGAGGGAAAAGTTTTCTGAAGAAGGGATTTTAAATGTCCAGTACGTCCAATGATGTAATCGGCATAGGTAATGCTATTGTTGATGTCATTTTTACCGCAGATGAGGCCTTTTTGAAATCAGCCGATTTGGAAAAGGGCATGATGAAATTAGTGGATCTGGATCAAGCAGCTGCAATCTACGACGCACTAACACCGAACTTAGAAGTTTCTGGGGGGTCTGCCGCGAATACGCTGGCTGGCATTGCCTCTCTGGGCGGTAGGGCTGCCTATATCGGAAAAGTGAGAAATGATCCACTGGGTGAAACCTTTCGAAGAGATATCCGAAAAACTGGCGTTGATTATAAGACCCAAGCTGCAACCGAGGGGCCGTCCACTGCGAGGTGCTTGGTAATTGTCACGCCTGATGCGGAACGCACTATGTCCACCTATCTCGGGATTTCATCGTTTTTATCGACTGAGGACGTTGATGTCGATGCGATTAGAACTTCACAAATCACTTATTTGGAAGGTTATCTTTTCGATCCGCCGGAAGCTAAACAGGCTTTTTTCTTTGCAGCCGAAGCGGCACACCTTGCAGAAAGACAGGTTGCCCTGTCTCTCTCTGATAGTTTTTGCGTGGATAGGCATCGTGCAGAATTTTTAGATCTTGTCGAAGGCTACGTTGATATTTTGTTTGCAAATGAGGGCGAGATAAGCGCGCTTTATGAAACTACAAGCTTTGAGGATGCAATTTCAGCTGTTCGCTCCCATTGTCAGATAGCTGTTTTAACCAGAGGTGCTCGAGGTGCTTGTATAGTTTCCGGTGCGGATATCGTAGATATCAAACCCGCCTTATTTTCAGAGGTGCTAGATACGACAGGAGCAGGCGACCTTTTTGCAGCGGGGTTCTTATTTGGCATTACAAACGGCCGCTCAATCGAGGACTCTGGTAAGATCGGGGCGTTGGCGGCAGCAGAAATCATAGGTCATTTTGGTGCACGTCCAGAGGTCTCCCTGGCCCAATTATTATTAGACAAAGGCCTATAATTCCTCTCTTTTCACATTGGGAGGCTTTCATTCTTGTGTTTGCTGATAGAAGGCAAATAGTCATTTTGTTGATGGGTTTTTCAAGTGGCCTTCCATTGCTGCTTGGCTTTTCGACTTTATCCTACTGGTTGTCAGGGGAAGGCGTTCCGTTAGGCGCGATCGGCGCCTTAGTCGCTGTGTCCGCGCCTTATTCCCTTAAGTTTTTATGGGCCCCTGTTTTTGATCTTGTGAGCTTACCAATCTTTACCAAAAGGCTGGGTCGCCGACGAAGTTGGTTGTTGTTGATCCAGTTGCTTCTTATCCTTTCAATTATCACACTGGGATCCTGTGATCCGCGCGAGAATTTAGCTTATCTGGCTTCTGCTGCTATAATTATGGCCTTCCTCTCAGCAAGCCAAGATATAATCATCGATGCCTACAGGATCGAAATTCTCGAAGAGAGAGAGCAAGGTGCTGGGGCTGCGAGCACGCAAATAGGATACCGGGCGGGGTTATTGGTATCTGGTGCCGGTGCCATCGCGCTTTCAGCTATTCTCAGTTGGTTTTGGGTTTATATCATCATGGCGGCCCTGGTTGCGATTGGTGTTGTGGCCGCAATAATAGCTCCCGAACCAAAATTACCGACGAGGGCACAACCGAGATCAACGGAAAAGAACCGCGCCATCATTCTGAAAAACTTCAAAAATAACGTCTTTCGGCCTTTTTCAGAATTATTGAGCCGACCAGGGATCATCTTTGTTTTAGTGTTTATTATCTTTTATAAATATGGAGATGCTATAGCTGGGGCTATGGCAAATCCCTTCTATGATCAATTGGGATTCGCCCCGCTGGAAATTGCATCAGTTACTAAGGTTTTTGGAGTGGCTGCGACTGTCTTCGGCATCGCTGCAGGAGGGCTTATGGTTACGTGGTTGGGTGTTTGGCCAGCACTATTGATAGGCGGTATTTTTCAGGCGGCCACAAATATCTTCTTCGCTCTTCTCGCCAAAACGGGACCCGATGTGTATTTGCTTGGCGTCGCAGTAGGCTTCGATAATTTTGCGGGAGGTTTGGGTTCCACAGCCCTGGTAGCGTACTTATCGGGTCTCTGCCATAAATCATTTACAGGTACTCAATTTGCGCTTCTTACATCTTTTATGGCGTTGGGGCGCACCATATTGGCAGCCCCTTCTGGAGCTATTGCAGAAGAGCTTGGTTGGGTTTTGTTTTTTCTTTCTACTAGCGTCCTGGCGGTCCCTGGAATAATTTTATTGATTTGGATTCGACGCTATCCTGTTGGATCTAATGATCGTAAGTAATCTTAATGTTCAATGAATCAGAGGTTTATTTATTGCGGGGCCCTGGTCCTTACTATGGAAATAGGTAAGGCAATAAGACGGCATTCGATTGTATATTTGCCGGTTTTCTCTGCGATACGTTGAGGTTAGGTCCTTGCCGCTACCCAATAATATCCGATGTCTATGGCGGATGAAGATTGAAACCTGTTTCGTAAAATTCTGCTATATTTTTAGTTGTTTGTTATGAGAAAGTCTCACTCGTATCTAGTTATGGAGAGTGATCTTTCGGCAAGAGATTTCTGGTAGTCTCCCAAATTATTTCTCTTTATCCTTGCAACCCCGGTATTTAAGGCGGCTTCAGCAACAGCTAAAGGCACTGTTGTGATAAGGCGCGGATCAAATGGAGTCGGGATAAGATAGTTTTTTCCGAAACTAAGGCGGCGTCCAAGGTACGCCTTGGTGACTTCATCTGGGACTTCAAGTTCAGCTAATTCTGCTAAGGCCATAGCGGCAGCAATTTTCATTTCATTGTTGATGCATGTCGCTCTAACATCAAGCGCGCCACGAAAAATATACGGGAACCCGAGTACATTATTTATTTGATTGGGGTAATCTGAGCGGCCGGTCGCGATTATTGCATCATCTCGAACTGAAAGGACCTCTTCTGGAGAAATTTCGGGATCCGGATTAGCAAGGGCAAAAATTATTGGAGAGTCTGCCATCGATTTGACCATTTTTTGGGTAACAGTGCCAGCAACTGATACACCAAGGAAAACATCCGCTCCCTCCAGTGCTTCTTCCAAGGTCCTCAAATTTGTTTTTGCAGCATAGGCAGATTTCCAAGGATTCATTCCCGCCGGACGGTCGTGAAAAATAACGCCCTGTGAATCGCAAAGAATGATATTTTCCCGTCGCATTCCCAATGCCACGAAAAGATCGAGACAAGCTAACGAAGCTGCTCCAGCCCCATTGACGACGATTTTTACTGAACTGATCTCCCTGCCCGTTATTTTTATCGCGTTTAAAAGGCCCGCTGTGGCGATTACAGCAGTCCCGTGCTGGTCATCGTGAAATACGGGAATGTCTAACAGTTCGTTTAAACGCTCTTCAATTATAAAACAGGCAGGTGCGGCAATGTCCTCTAAATTAATGCCGCCAAATCCTGGCCCTAAATAGCGAACGCAATTAACGAATTCATCCACATCGGGGGTGTCGATTTCAATATCTATGGCATTTACGTCTGCAAAACATTTGAACAAAGCACATTTGCCCTCCATTACGGGCTTTGCACCTAGGGCGCCCAAATTACCGAGCCCCAATACTGCAGTTCCATTTGAAATCACAGCGACCATATTTCCCTTGTTCGTGTAGTCGTACACGGAAGGCGGATTTTTTGCGATTTCCATACATGGTGCCGCAACGCCCGGCGAATATGCCAGGGATAAATCATATTGGGTTTTTATTGGCTTCGAAGTTTCGATCGATAGTTTGCCACTGGGATAGGTAGCGTGAAGGGCCAATGCTTCTTTATCCAAGTCAGAGAGTTGTCCGGTCTCGCTGTCTGGTTTGACTTTTGGTTCCTGTTTTTCAGGATTATTTTGTTCACTATCTACCATGGTCTTTATTTCAAATGTAATTTTGCCTCGACTTTGCTGTCTAGCTGTCAGAAACGCAAGAGCCTCTGTCAAATCTTAGTCTTCTGGTTATGCAAAATGATGACGACCTATGCTTGTGGGTGATAGTCTATATTGATGACTCAGACATCTTTAAATGCTTCCAGGAGAGGATCAAAAGTAACGCCCAATAACACTGTTACGCCAATGATGAGACAATTTTTAGCTATAAAAGCGTCTCATCCTGATTGTTTGCTTTTCTATCGCATGGGAGATTTTTATGAACTCTTTTTCGATGATGCCATTAAAGCATCATCGGCGTTGGATATAGCCCTGACCAAAAGAGGCAAGCATGAGGGAGTTGACATACCAATGTGCGGGGTCCCGGTCCATGCTTCTGGCTCCTATTTGGCTCGACTGATAAGAAGAGGATATCGCGTAGCGATATGCGAGCAAATTGAGGACCCTGCCCAAGCAAAGAAACGTGGATCTAAAGCTGTTGTCGCGCGCGATGTTGTTCGCATCGTAACACCAGGCACCCTCACAGAGGACGAACTTCTAGCGTCAGATCAAAATAATTTTCTCGCTGCTTTAAGTCTTGTCCGAGGAGTATTTGGATTGGCCTGGTTGGATATCTCAACAGGGGTTTTCCATGTTCAGGCGGACGAGGAGATTAATGTATTATCTGCGCTCGCAAGAGTGGAGCCAGGCGAGCTTATTGTTTCTCAGACACTTTTAGATCAAAAATCTGAGCAGGATTTTTTGTTGGAGTTTAAGGACGTAATCACGCCACTACCCAACGCCCAATTTGACAGCGAGGCTGGGAGGCTAAGGCTCCAGGCTGCGTACAAGGTAGAGTCTTTGGAAGTATTTGGGGAGTTTAGCCGGGCGGAAATATCTGCTGCTGGGGCCCTTTTGGAATACACCAATATCACTCAGAAGGGTCGATTGCCTCGTCTTAATCCGCTCATGCGATTTTCCAATAGGACGATCATGGAAATAGACTCAGCGACGCGGCGTAATTTGGAAATTACCAGAACATTATCGGGCGAGCGCAAAGGTTCTTTATTGTCCATTATCGATTATACCCTTACGGGAGCTGGAGGTAGGCTTCTTAGCGAGTGGGTAAGTGCTCCTCTTGCCGATTTATCAAAAATCATTGACCGCCACGATGCGGTTGGGTGGTTAATGATTTCTAGTGGTTGTCGCGAGTCCCTAGCCTCATCGCTGAGGGGATGTCCAGATATAGCACGTTCTTTGTCACGTTTGGCTCTTGATCGCGGGGGTCCCAGGGACCTGGCAGTAATACGTGATGGTCTGGAAAAAAGTCTCGCGATCCAAAAGTTATTTGTGGAACCCGTTTACCCGAGCCCCTTACCAGATTTATTGAAATCGGAGATTGAGAAGCTCGGCGGCTTTGAGAATCTTATTGATATTTTGAACCGGGCCCTTGGGCATAGTTTGCCCGTTAGTTATCGGGATGGCGGCTTTATTGCGAGAGGCTTCTCTCAAGAACTAGATAAATTGCTGGACCTTAGAGATTCGAGCCGAGAGTTTATTATTGGAATGCAGGTCGATTATGCCAAAAGCACGGGCATTAATTCGCTAAAAATTAAGCACAACAATGCTATTGGATACTTTGTAGAAGTCACATCATTTAACGCGGACAAAATACTCAAATCGTCCGAGAGTAAGTTCATTCATCGACAATCTTTAGCTAATGTAATCCGATTTACGACACCAGAATTATCTGATCTCGACACAAAGATTTCTAGGGCCGCAGATGAGGCTTGCTCTCTAGAGCAAAGTATTTTTAAAAAGCTCGTAAAAAATGTCATGGATCATGCAGAAGAGATTAGTCGTGCAGCTGGGGCACTTGCTTGCATAGATGTTGTTTTTTCCCTTGCGTCTTTAGCCACTTCAAAAAATTTTATCCGGCCAAATCTCTCAGCTGATACTACCTTCTCTGTCAAAGGGGGCCGTCATCCGGTAGTTGAACACGTTCTTGAGGCCAATGGTCAGAATAGTTTTATTCCTAACGATTGCGTTTTAAATGAACAGAGGAGGCTGTGGCTTTTAACTGGTCCAAATATGGCGGGAAAAAGCACCTTTCTCCGCCAGAACGCAATAATAGTGATATTAGCTCAGGCTGGATCTTTTGTGCCTGCAGAGAGAGCAGATATAGGAATTGTTGATCGGGTATTTAGTCGCGTAGGTGCTGCGGATGATCTAGCGAGAGGACGCTCTACCTTTATGATGGAGATGATAGAGACCTCCACGATCTTAAATCAGGCCACTAAAAATTCTCTTGTTATTTTAGACGAGATTGGTCGGGGGACCGCGACCTTCGATGGCCTATCGATTGCCTGGGCAGTGTTAGAACACATTCATAACGTCACTAAATGTCGAGCAATTTTTGCAACTCATTATCATGAACTCACCGCACTAATGGACCAGCTTTCTGCTTTGGAGTGTCACACGATGAGGGTAAAGGAATGGAAGCAGGAAGTCGTGTTTCTTCATGAAGTAATCTCTGGTTGTTCTGATCGGTCATATGGCATACATGTTGGAAAATTAGCAGGATTGCCGACCAGTGTTGTAAACCGAGCGCAGGAAGTTCTTGCGGTCTTGGAGTCAGATCCTCAGGCTAATTCTCTGACAAAGCTCACTGAGGAACTACCATTATTTAATCAAACTATTGAGAAGAAGACGTTAGAAACAAAAAAAAATACCGAGATTGAAGAAATTCTGAATAGTATTGAACCTGATCTGCTTTCGCCGCTCGAGGCTCTCGAGCTTGTTTATCGCATTAGAAAAATATTGAGATAAAATTAATTTTTCTTACCGATTACTCAGGACATTTTATCCGGTACTACGATACAATATTCAACATAGCAGCGGACGAAAACTATATGTTGGCAAATAAATGCCTACCCTAGTTAAACCTAAAGAGATCATAAACGTTGATCGCTTGTTTCTGTCTTTCGATCAGGGCTGGTCAGAGGGGCAAGAAGCTGGAGATGCACGTGGACGGTTATTTGAGATTTGCAAAGGTGCATTGACCGAGCGGGCGAGAGGAAATAAAGCGTCGGTTTGAGGAAGAAGATGAAACCGGTGAGACTAACGTTTGTTCCAACTCTTATTTGATCGATCAGCTCTTGCAGTTTGCTCTCACAATTACGACTAAAAAAATATATCCCACCGCTGAGCCAACATCTGGAGAACGGATTTGCGTTGTCTGTACCGGGGGGTATGGAAGAGGCGAATTGGCCCCCTTTTCAGATGTTGATTTAATGTTTTTGCTTCCATATCGGCTCACGCCGCGGGTAGAGCAAATCATTGAGTCAACATTGTATCTCTTGTGGGATTTGGGTCTTAAGGTTGGGCATGCGACCAGAAATGTCCAAGAAGTTCTAAGACTTTCCCAGGAAGACATCACCATACGCACGGCACTGCTTGAGTCACGCTTTCTTTGGGGAAACAAAAAACTATTTAATGAGATGCGACGCACATTTAAAAAAAATGTAGTTGCAGAATCAGGGCCAAAATTTGCAGAGGCAAAATTGGATGAACGCGATAAGCGGCATGTTCGTATGGGAGACTCGAGATATGTTTTGGAACCAAATATCAAAGAGGGCAAGGGGGGGCTCAGAGATCTTCATACGTTATTTTGGATAGCCAAATACCTCTATCAAGTCGAGTCTGTAGGAGAGTTGCTTAACGAAGGAGTGCTAAATGCTAATGAGGTAAAACGGTTTTCCAAAGCACAAAACTTTCTTTGGACCATAAGATCTCATCTTCACTATATCGCAGGGCGAGGTGAAGATCGCTTGACTTTTGATGTTCAGGCAGAAATTGGTCGAAGGATGGGCTATCGGGACCATGCAGGAACGCTTGGCGTTGAGAGGTTCATGAAGCATTACTATTTGACCGCGAAAGAAGTTGGAGATCTTACAAGAATATTCTGTGCAGCGCTTGAAGCTGAACAAAAGCGCTGGAATGCCTTCCCCTTCAGAGCCAGAGATTTCTTTCGCCGAGAAATCGATGGCTTTAAGATTGAGAGTGGCCGACTTACGGTGTCCTCTGGTGCCGAGCTCATCAACGAGCCGATAAAAATCCTTAGGTTGTTTCGAGTAGCGCAAAAGCACAAACGAGATATCCACCCTCGTGCTTTAAGGCTCATTACACGGCATTTGAGAGCTGTCGATCGAATAAGAGAGGATGAAGAAGCCAATAAATACTTTATCGATATGCTCACCGCCGAGAGCGGCTCTGAGATTACCTTAAGGCGATTAAATGAGGCGGGAGTTTTTGGACGCTTCTTGCCCGACTTCGGGCGGGTAGTCGCTCAGATGCAACACGATATGTACCATGTGTACACGGTTGATGAGCACACCATATTTGCTATTGGCATTTTGCAGGGAATAGAGCAAGGGAAGTACAAAGAAGATATGCCCGTTGCGACTGAAGCGATGCAAAGAGTGGTCTCGAGACGCGCACTTTTCGTTGCGATGCTTTTTCACGATATCGCGAAAGGACGGGGAGGGGATCATTCAGTTTTGGGCGCCGAAGTGTCTCGACAAATTTGTCCCAGGCTGGGTTTAACCTCGGAGGAGACGGAGACAGTGGAATGGTTAGTTCGATATCATTTGCTGATGAGTCACATAGCCTTCCATCGGGATTTGATTGACCCAAAGACAATCGTGGACTTTGTTGAACAAGTGCAGTCGTTAGAGCGTCTGAGACTTTTACTTTGTTTAACGGTCGCAGATATTAGGGCGGTTGGGCCTAATGTTTGGAATAACTGGAAAGCGTCACTGCTGCGAGAGCTTTACTATGCAGCCGAATCATACCTTTCTGGAGGTCACGAATCTTCGGGAACCAATGTCAGGGTGGAGAATGCGCGCGGAGCCCTCGCGGGCAGTTTGCGTTGCGATGGTTGGGAGGATGCCAAAATTGAAGAAGTGCTTGCCCTTGGTTATCCTTCCTATTGGCTTTCGTTAGATGCTGATGCCCATCGCCGCAATGCCGATCTTATTTCAGCGGCCATCCACGATGGTGAACCGATAAAAATTTCAGCGAATGCAGCTGGTATCAATAATGTAACGGAGATTACAATTCATACCCCAGATCATCCCGGACTTTTTTCTACAATCGCAGGGGCGATTGCTGTCCTCGGAGGGAACATCGTTGGGGCCAAGATTTTTACAATGGCAAACGGGATGGCTCTCGATATTTTTACGATACAGGAAACAAGTGGTGGAGCGTTCTCGGGTGAGAGTGATCTTAAACGTTTAATTGAAAAAATAGAGTCAGCGTTGAGGGGAGAGTGGAGCCCCGGTGCAAACCTGAGGGAAAAGTCAAATTTTGGTGGCCGAGAAAATGTTTTTTTGGTGGCTCCAAGGGTTTTAGTAAATAACAGCGCTAGCAGAACGCATTCAGTTGTAGAAATCAACGGTAGCGATCGCCCAGGCTTTTTGCATGATGTCACACGGAAACTTGCTGACTTGGGGCTGCAAATCTCAAGTGCCTTAGTTACAACATATGGCGAGAGAGTGGTTGATATTTTTTACGTCAAGGACGTCTACGGAATGCAAATCACTAATGAGCGCAAATTAGAGCAAGTTAAAAATGGCATCCAAGAAACCCTCGCGATCAAGTCTGGCCACCATGATCAATTGTAACTGAAATAATTTAGTTCCAGTGGGACAGCTTGGCTGTGAGGGTAAGAAAAGCATCACGCGTGTCTGTAACAGCTAAGAAAGAGACGATTAGTATTAATGAATTTTTTTAAAAATATCGCCACGGTTAGCATGTTGACGATGTTAAGCCGCATTCTTGGGTTCCTGAGAGATATTTTGATCGCGGCTTTATTGGGGGCCGGTCCGGTGGCGGATGCTTTTTTTGTAGCCTTAAAGCTCCCAAATTTTTTTCGGAGTTTAACAGCGGAAGGGGCATTTAACGCAGCATTTATTCCCTTATTTGGTCGTGTAGTTTCTAAGGATGGAAAATCTAGCGCCCGAGAATTTGCATCTTCAGTGCTCTCTGTAATGATCCTCACGCTTTTAGGCTTCATATCATTGATACAAATTGCCATGCCTTTCTTGATGTATGCTTTTGCTCCAGGATTTGCTGACGACCCTGCTAGGTTTAATTTAGCTATTGATCTGACTAGGATTACTTTTCCTTATCTGCTTTTTGTCTCCTTGGTCGCCCTGCTCGGAGGAGTTTTAAATTCGTTTAATAAATTTGCCGCAGCTGCATCTACGCCGATAATATTCAATATTTGTCTGATTGGCGGTCTTCTTATTCTATCACCGCTGTTCGAAACGCCCGGGCACGGTCTAGCCTGGGGGGTCGCCCTCGCAGGAGTTATACAGTTTTTATGGCTTATAATTGCCTGTCGACAAATAGACATGGTGTTTTTATTGCGCCGGCCCAAGTTAACGCCTCAAATTAAGCGTCTATTCAGATTGATTGTTCCGGGTGCTATCGGCGCTGGCATTATTCAAATTAATTCTTTACTCGGAATTTTTATCGCTTCGTTCTTGCCCATAGGGTCAGTTTCCTTTCTTTTTTACGCGGACAGACTAACGCAGTTGCCACTTGGCGTAATAGGGGTTGCTATCGGCACGGTGATTTTGCCTGTCCTGACCCGTCAAATCAGCCAAGGTGATAACGTATCCGCAGCAGAGACAATGAATAGATCTGTTGAATTAGGCCTAGTTTTTTCAGTTCCTGCTGGATTGGGCTTGTTGTTTTTATCCAGTCCGATTGTTGAACTTTTGTTTCAGCGAGGAGCCTTTGATGTTGCTGCCTCGAAGGCCACCGCGTTAGCCTTATCGGCTTATGCGCCCGGATTGCCTGCTTATTTCTTGATCAAAGTGCTCGCACCCGGGTTTTTTGCCCGGGGAGATACAGTAACACCTGTTAAAATTGCAGGTGTTTGTGTGATTGCCAACCTTGTTTTAAGTATCATATTCGTACAATTTTTTGACCATGTGGGGATTGCCCTGGCTACTTCCATCTCCGCTTGGGCGAGTGTTGCTTTGCTATGGGCAGCTCTGACGAGGCGGAAGTTTTTGAAATTTGAGGCAAGATTGGGTTGGGGTCTTTTGGGAATTTCCCTTTCCTCTGCTGGAATGTTGGTCGTCTTGTTTTTCGGGCGCTGGGTAATGAGTGACATGTTCTCTGATACCTTTCTTGAGAGATGTGTCGCTCTGGGAATCCTTATCATTGCGTGCATGTTCTCTTACGGCCTCATTGCGGTTTTAACAGGTGTGGTATCGGTCTCAAAATTTAGAGACCTGAAAAAAGGCTAAAAGCGTTAATCTTGACCCCAGAAACAAATGGAGCCATAAGGCCTCGCTCCCATATTAAAGGAGGACCTATTGTGTCTCGTGTTTTTTCAGGCGTTCAACCTACCGGAAATTTACACCTTGGGAATTATCTGGGCGCGATAAAAAATTTCGTTCGGCTTCAAGATAACTATGAATGCATTTATTGTGTAGTAGATCTTCATGCAATTACAGCATGGCAAAGTCCTTCAGAGCTTCGTCAAAATACCAGAGAGGTCGCAGCGGCCTATCTTGCAGCGGGGGTTGATCCGTTAAGGAGCATTATTTTCAATCAGAGTGCTGTGCCTGTTCATGCTGAATTAGCGTGGATTTTTAATTGTGTGGCGAGAGTGGGTTGGTTGAATCGCATGACACAATTCAAAGAGAAGGCAGGCAAAAACAGAGAGAATGCGAGTGTAGGGTTGTATGTGTACCCGTCGTTAATGGCGGCTGACATTCTGGCATATTGCGCCACCCATGTTCCGGTTGGTGAAGATCAAAAACAACATCTGGAGTTGACGCGCGATATAGCCCAAAAGTTCAATCATGACTTTGAAACTGAGTTTTTTCCGATAGTTGAACCGCTAATTTTTGACTCAGCTGCTCGCGTTATGAGTTTGAGGGATGGACGCAGCAAAATGAGTAAGTCTGACCCGTCGGATAATTCTCGTATCAATATTACTGATGAATTAGACACAATAGTTAAAAAGATCCGTCGAGCAAAAACCGATTCAGAACCAGTTCCTGATGGGTCCAAGCCGCTTGGTACATCTTCCAGTCGTCCTGAGGCCTTTAACTTAATAGAGATTTACTCAGCCCTGGGAGATCTCTCAAAATCCGAAGTATTCGCCGAATTCGGAGGGCGACCGTTTTCGGAATTCAAGGCTCGGCTCGCGGAAGTTGCAGTTGAGACTTTGGGGCCTTTAGGCGATGAAACGCGCCGCTTGATGCGAGAGCCTGGCGAAATCGATCGAGTTTTACGTGAAGGAGCTGAGCGAGCAGAGACTATAGCTCGACCGGTTCTTATGGATGTATATGATATTGTTGGGTTTTTGAAGACTGGGACCAGGTTTGCCGGCATTTAGATCTGGGAACCGTTCGGCCTTCAGGCCCTATTGTTTGCAATCGCTAATACCGGAACTCATGCGAAATTTAGTATCTCCTGGTTGGCAATTCTCTTTACCAGTTTGAATAAATGTGCGACGGATGAAGGAATACTGGGGGAACGCACTATATTTTGTAAGAGCCAAAATTTACCTGGCCATGTAGTTTCGGCTAAATGGTTGAAATGCGTTAGGGGAGTCTTCGCATATGGCTTGCCCTTTGTGGTGTTTCTATTGCCCAATGCATCGGCCAATGAGACACAAAATGATCAGGCGGCGCAAATGGCTTCATACGTTGGGAAAACCTCGACCATGGAGCAAAAAATTTTACCTAAAAAAGGGGAAACCCGTGCTCTAAATTTAAAAAATTATTATCGGTCCATTGGTTTCGACATAGAGAGCATTCGTGCGCATGGGCTAGTGCCGCGGTTACTTTTGTCTTCGCTTCCAAAGGACATCCATCGGATTGATCGCCCCAGATCAAGAAAAGCCTTATTTATTCAAGCTGCTCTTCCCTTAATTCTCGAGGTTAACGAGAAGATCCTATTAGATCGGGAGAAGGTCATGTCTTTATGGGAGAAAATATCCCAAGGGGTCGAACTTGATGGAGATGAAATGCAGTGGTTGGCCACTATCCAGGAAAACTACGGGCTTTCCGAGTTGGGGTCGTTATACAACGCTGCTTTCTTTGATGCCATCCTGGAAAGGGTGGATATTTTGCCTACGTCAATGGTTCTTGCCCAATCTGCTGAGGAAAGTGGATGGGGGACATCCAGGTTTGCCCGTGAGGGGAACGCTTTGTTCGGTCAAAGGATCTGGGCTGGGACGAATGGCATGAAACCGAGACTGCGTCCGAGGGGAGAAAGGTTTCTTGTTCGATCTTTTAATAATCTTCTTGATGGCGTCTGGGCTTATGCATTCAATTTGAATACCCACTCCGCGTATGTCGAGTTTCGAGCCGCCCGAAGGAACATGCGGCTGACAGGAAGTGTTGTCGGCGGTTTAAAATTGATCAGCAAATTGGAAAATTACTCCGAAAGAGGTGAGGGATATGTTCGCACCATCGAAAAAATCATAAAGGTAAACCAATTAGAGCAATTTGATGGCGCGAGGTTGTTTCCTCCTCTCGAGAGCCTGATGCCTTTCTCATCTGGCGCGTGAGCCTGTATAATATAAGTGTCTTATTTTGGAACAAAAAATTGTCTGCCAAACCATCGCCATCGTCCGCTCTTATCCAATAAAGTGCAATTGATCCTAGATCGGCCAGCTGGGAATTTATTATTCATTCGGATTTCGATCCTTGTTTGACCAAGCCTCTCAATCCTTAATCTCTTGCCATCCGGCGCGTAGCAGTTTAATGCGTCCAAATTTTTGATAGTTTGATTGCCTATAGTAAAGCCGAACGGAGGCGGATTCACGTTAGGCGTCAGTAACGGGTCGGCGGGGGTAATATCAAGAGCGTGAAGTGGTAATGCCCTTGCTGCTAACTTTAGTCGACTTACCCCGCCAAAGGTCTCGTTGAAGGCAAATCTTGGTAAATAAAAAAAATCACTGTTGGGATGGATTACGCCCGAATGTTGACCAAAGCCTACACTAAATCCCGCAGCTTTCACTACCTTAGCCACCGCTAAACTGTATTCTCCGTATGGATACGCAATTATTTTGGGCGCGAAACCTAATTCCTCCTCAAACCGTTTGGTGGATTTTTTTAACTCATTCTCCAGTTTAGACTTTGACAACAATGGCATATGTGGATGAGAGGCGGTCTGATTGCCTATTTCAACCCCTTCTTTTAGCAAGGCACGAATTTGGTTCCAGTTCATGTATCCGGGCAGGTTTCTGTCGATAGCGTCGGTGGCGATAAATAGGGTGAAGGGGACTTTGGCTTTCCTCAGTCTTGGCCATGCTTTTTGATATACAGACAGAAACGCATCATCAATCGAAATTCCAACTGTTTTATCAGGTAGTGGATTGCCATTTCGAAGGGCCGCGGTGATTTCTGTCAGGGATTTTAAGGAAAACTCTCCGCTCGTTAGGGTTTTGAGATGCGCCTCAAATTGATTTATTCGTATATTGGTAGATGGGTACTGGTTCTCACCGAATCTGTGATACATGAGGACTACCGCTGATGAGGCTGCGCATGCCGTCTCTATACCTGCGAGGAGACAGCATATGCCAAGTCCGATTTTTGATAAAAGAAGCTTGGTTTTTTTTATCATTACGTCCATGCCTTAGCTTATGTCCCTATGGGAATTATTCGTCAGCCACAAAAACTTGAAAAGGGTTTTCTTTTTTCTGTTTTGATAATGGTGACAAGCGAAAACTTTCAACTCATCATTTTGTTCGGCAAAGATTCATCACTTATCAACGGATAGTCCTTCGGTGAGAATAGCTGGTAATGCCACCACTCATTTCTATAAAAATCCCAACCCGACTCAGTCATCAGTCCTAAAAGAGTTAGTCTATTCTGTCGTGCCTTTTCAGAAATTTCTATGGATCCATGATAGGATATTTTATCGAACGTATCGAACTTAGATCCCATATCCAATGGCACTCCCGAGGCATCGGCAAGTGTCAAATCTATTGCTACACCGCGGGAATGTGGTGAGCCCTTTTGGGGGTGTGCCAAAAAATTTTCATCTGGTGTGTGGTCCCAGAGTTTCTGCTGAGCCTCGGTAGGGCGAAAGGCATCGTATATTAAAATTTTTAAACCAATAAAACTTGCAGCATCACGGGCTCTTCCCAGAGCGGTTAGTGCATCTTGGTGAAGGTAACAAAACGGATGGAGATAAACTGGCTGACCGGTAAAGTTTTGGTGGGTGGCGTAAGCCAATTCGATGCCAACGCCAAAATCACATGCATTTATTTCTTGTAGTGTCATAACCGCATTGTATATGAGGGTAAAAAATCGTCTAATATAAATTTAACTTGAAGATGTCATGCTAAGTCTTGGTATTGATACAACGGGTTCCTCATGCGCTGTGGCGCTGTGGGCAGATGACGTTTTGAAATTTTCTGGTGCACAAAACATGAATCGTGGCTACGCGGAAAAGCTTATGCCAATGATAGATCGTGCTCTTTTGGAGACAGGACTAACATACAAAAATATTGATGTAGTTGGAGTTGCGACTGGTCCGGGGTCTTTTACCGGCTTGCGCGTTGGGCTCTCTGCCGCAAGGGGCCTATCTCTTGGATTGAACTGCGATCTTTATGGCGTGACCACTTTTTATGCGGCCGCACTCGCCTGCGTGCGAAAGATCGGGAGCAATGACATAACAAATTTGTGTGTGATTTTAAATTCCAGGCGTTCAAATTTCTTTTTACAGAAATTTAAGCTGCGATCAGGGTTTTTAGAAACTGTCGGCCGTCCTGTATCGTCTGACGAGAGCTCTATTTTGAGAACCTTAGCTAATTCCCGGTCAATAATTACCGGTGACGGGGCAATGCAAATCCAACTGAGTAATGATCTAAAAAAGCAGACTCAAATTATTCCCGACTCTCGAAAATCCTGTGTAGCCCTAATCGCGGAACTGGCCGCCAAGAGAGATACAAGTCAGGCGCAGACGAACTTAAGCGCGCTCTATATTAATCCTCCTCAGGTAACATTAGCCCCTAAGCGCACGGATTAATTTAATTGGATAAACAGTTGAACCAATACTACGCAGTTCCGAGTTACGGTGTAGAACAAATCTCGCTTCAACAACTCTCTGTTGTAGCCCGAATTCATGCACAGTGTTTTTCGGACCACTGGGATGAGCTAACGCTTAAAAAGATTCTCAAAATGCCAGGTAGTTTTGGTCTTGTCGCACGGTCTCCACGATCGGACTCAATTACCGGATTTGCTCTGTGTCGTATGGCGGCCGATCAGTGCGAGCTATTATCATTGGGAGTGGCTCGGGATTATAGAAAACAAGGAATTGCTACAACACTAATAAGAAGTGCAATGGCACGGGCTTCATTTGAAAAGGCGCGATGGTTTTTTTTAGAGGTGGCTATTGATAACGACGCAGCTGCTCGACTTTATAAAGCACATGGTTTGAAAAAGGTTGGGGTTAGGCCAAATTATTATGAAAACAAGGATGGTACGCGCACTGATGCTAATACTATGCGAGCAGATCTGGCTAAATTCATGCCATTAGATATTTGAGGCTTTTATTTTTTCTGCACCCTTAATACTTGTGTGTTTTTCCCGTTTTTCTTGTCTTCTGGTTCAAGGGATAGGATCCTGTGTCCTAGCTCAACTAGAGAGTCAGGAACGTTTTTGAGAGGCTCATCGCCACAAAGTCGAATTGCTAAAATTTCTCCTTGCTCCATTTTCTCGATCATCAATCTAGTCCGGACAAAGGTCATGGGACATACGTCGCGGGTGATATCTAATTCGTGATCGGTTAACTGATTTTGGGGTGTTTTGGGCTGCATGTCCTAACAATTTGTCTCATTAATGCTTATCTTCTCATTATCAGATTACAAGACATACTAGAAGTTCTGAAGTCTGTTGTCCGACTAATTGACTATTTAATACTATTAATTCAGAGGTCGGGGGTAGAGATTGTTCCTTGGCAGGATGGGCGTTTGTCTCGGAGATTGAATGCAAATTCTTGACACTTTAGTATTGGGTGGTAGTGTTCGACAAACTTTCCATGTCCCCAATTTAGCGTGCTGATGAGTTGTCCTCATTACCATAGAATTTTCTCCAGCGATATAACACTTGCCTAAAACTGTTTTTATTAAAAGCTTCGGCTGTCAGATGAATGTCTATGACTCTCAGAGGATGCTTGATTCGTTGTCTGCAGAGGGTTTCGAGCAACAAAATGAACCTGAGAACGCAGATGTTATAATACTCAATACTTGCCATATCCGTGAAAAAGCGTCTGAAAAGATGTATTCAGAGCTAGGTCGATTGAGGGCTAATCGTCGAGCCAAGGTCGTCGTGGCCGGTTGCGTTGCTCAGGCGGAGGGTGAAGAAATTCTTGATAGGGCAAAGAACGTCGATTTTGTTTTGGGTCCTCAAGCTTTGCATCGGTTGCCAAAGTTATTAAGAGAGAATCTCGACCATAATCGGGCTATCGACACAGATTTTCCAGTCGAAACAAAGTTCGAAAATTGGCCATCGCCCTTATCTCATAAGGCATCTTCTTTTCTAACGATCCAAGAGGGATGTGATAAGTTTTGTTCTTTTTGTGTAGTGCCCTATACGAGGGGTTCAGAATATTCTCGCCCAGCATCGGCAATAATTAAAGAGGCAAGGACCTTAGTTGAAGGGGGCACTAAAGAAATCACGTTATTGGGACAAAACGTAAACGCTTATAACGGTTGTGCAGGAGGTCTAGGCGGCCTTATTAAATCCTGGATGAAATAGAGGGCCTTGATCGTATCAGGTTTACTACCTCTCATCCCTTGGATATGTCTGACGCATTAATAAATGCATTTGGCGAGGTGGCTAGCCTCATGCCTTATTTGCATTTGCCCGTCCAATCGGGCTCCGATCGAGTTCTGGATCGAATGAATAGACGTCATAATGTTGAGCATTATGAAAAAATTATCTCTAAAATAAGAGAGGTACGTCCTGATATCGCGATTTCATCAGACTTTATTGTTGGTCACCCCGGTGAAACAGAAGCAGATTTTTTAAAAACACTGAAATTGGCTGACAGAGTTGGTTTTGCGCAAGCCTATTCGTTCAAGTACAGCGCGAGACCGGGGACGCCTGCTGCTGATGATCAGGATCAGGTGTCAGAGCAATCAAAAACAGAGCGGATAGCACGATTGCAAGATTTACTCGGCCAACATCAAAAAAGTTTCAACGAAAAATTTGTCGGTTCTTTATCTAAAGTTTTGCTTGACCGTACCGGACGATTGTCAGGCCAGCTGGCAGGACGAAGTCCCCATAATCAATCGGTTCACGTTAGAGTCCCTGAGAAAGAACTATTTTCTTTGTTGGGTAAGATTGTGTTGGTCAGAATTACAAAAGCTAATCAAAATTCATTAACCGGTGAATTAGTTCAAGAAAAGGGGGCAAAGCCTCCGGAGGTTAAAGTTTGAGGTCTGGCGGAGATAACAGCTCAATCGATCCACCCCTGACTTTGCAATTTGAGGATAATAAATTACTGCAAGTCCTGTTTGGCGAACATGACAGAAATCTTGTCAGGATCGAAGAAACCCTTGGGGTTCGTATTTCTTCCCGCGGTAATAGAGTTTCTCTGTCTGGCGACGAAAGAGCGATCTGTATAGCTCGATCTGCCATGAATACGCTTTATGCACGGTCGAAAGAGGGACTGCCCGTCGATTTCTCTGAAGTCGACGCTGCGCTGCGTATCGCAAATTTAGATTTAAAGTCTGCCCCAGGCACGTCTAAAAATCGAACTGAGGCGACCCTCATCACTTCGAAGCGACACATAAAGGCCCGTTCTCCAGGACAAGTGACCTACATTCGGGCGCTCCAAAAATCGGAGATGGTTTTTGGAATTGGACCAGCGGGTACTGGTAAGACCTATTTAGCTGTGGCTAATGCCGTGGCACAATTATTGGAAGGAAAAGTAGATCGGATAGTATTGTCGCGGCCCGCTGTGGAGGCGGGGGAAAGGCTAGGTTTTTTGCCTGGCGATATGAGAGATAAAATAGATCCTTATCTTGCCCCGCTATATGACTCCTTGCACGATATGATGCCTGCAGAGCAGGTGGTGAAACGCATCGCCTCTGGTGAAATCGAAGTGGCCCCCCTCGCGTTCATGAGGGGCCGAACATTGGCGCATGCCTTTATCATTTTGGACGAGGCCCAAAATGCAACACGCACGCAGATGAAAATGTTTTTAACCCGACTGGGGGAGGGCTCCCGGATGGCGATTACGGGGGATCCAAGCCAGGTTGACTTGCCAAGAGGAGCGGTATCGGGCCTGATAAATGCCGTTGAAACATTGAGAAATATTTCGGGCGTTCAAGTTGTCAGATTCGGTGAACAGGACATTGTTCGTCACTCTTTAGTCACGGAGGTTGTAAGAGCCTATGACGCAGATGACCGGCGTCAGGTCATAAGCGAGACCTGAGATCAGCCTGATATGGAATTTTTCGACAAGAAAACCTTTGTTAAAGTCGAGGATTATGAATGGACCCGGGTATTACCTTGCGCAGAGACCTGTTGCAGTCAGGCAGCCGCCGCAGTCATAGCTTTTGAGGATTTAGACAATACAGCCTGTGAAATTAGCATTGTCTTAACAGATAATAAAATGGTTAAAAATCTCAATCGGGAATGGCGAGGGATCGATTCTGCAACGGATGTTTTGGCATTCCCTAATCAAGAATCCGAACCACTCGGAGAATTGTCGCGGTTATTGGGCGATGTAGTAGTGGCATTTGGTGAAGCAAGCCGGGATGCTGAATTAGATGGTGTTTCTCTTCATGATCATCTATCCCATTTGATAGTGCATGGGGTCTTCCATCTCTTAGGCTATGATCACCTAGATGAGAAGGAAGCCAAAATCATGGAGGCAAAGGAAACTGCGGTTTTAGCAAACCTGGGGGTCAGTGATCCCTACTGCACCAGGGCTACTATGCCTCTTTCTGAGTTTATCTGATGGCAGGTTCAACAAAATCGGGCTTCGAGAGCCCCCAGGAATATCAGGATGAAAGTCCTGGAAATCGGAGCCTAGTAACTTGGTGGAGGCGGATCTTCCCCCGTTCACGTTCGAATGGAGGAGATTTGCGTGATACCATCGAAGAACTGATCGAAGAGCAGGAGGTTGCTGGAGAGCTTCCCGCGTCCTCCGATGAACTCAGGTTGCTCAGGAATATTTTGAACCTGCATGGGCTAACTGTTTATGACATTATGGTTCCACGAGCTGATATTGTCGCGTTGGAGATAACAACCTCGCTCTCGGATTTAGTCAGTGTGATGAGTGATGAAGCACACTCGAGAATCCCGATATATCGTGAAACCCTCGACAATATATCTGGGATGGTTCACATCAAGGATGTGTTGCAAGGTTGGAGCAGAGAAGAACCGAGTCAACTTGAGGATTTAGTGCGGCCCGTTCTCTTTGTGGCTCCTTCCACACCTATTCTAGAACTGTTACTGCAAATGCGCGTGCGGAGGGTCCATATGGCCCTTGTTGTAGATGAATTTGGGGGTATTGATGGTCTGGCGACGATTGAGGACTTGGTCGAAGAGATTGTGGGCGAGATTCAGGATGAACACGATGAAGATCATGGCGCTGGTTTCATTGAAATACGACCCGGCCTTTTTGATGTAAACGCTAGAACGAATATACCTGAATTCGAAGCACGTATCGGAGAATTTTTAGTTTCGGAAGAGCGAGAGGAGGATATTGATACACTGGGTGGGTTGGTATTTTTCTTGGCCGGTCGCGTGCCTGCAAAGGGGGAAGTTATTACTCATAGCTCGGGAGTCGAATTTGAAATCCTCGATGCGGATCCTCGAAGGATACGGAGGATGAGAGTCGCAATCCCGGTCATTCCTGATGATAATCAGTTAGATTGAGAGCTTTATATTATAGATTACCGCTCAGGTTAGTTAGAGCTGCGGCTGCGATAGGGGAGCTGAGGGGCTGGCGCAGGGGCCTCCTTGGATTTCTGGCTGGAATTCTAGCCGCCACTTCTTTGCCGCCTTTGTTTTTATTACCTTTATTGTGGGTAAGCTTTCCCATTTTGTTCTTTTTGATAAACGGGGCAAGATCACTCAGGGCCGCTATCGCGGATGGATGGTGGTTCGGATTTGGGTACTTTTTGGCCGGGCTTTACTGGATTAGCTTATCATTGCTTGTGGAGAGCGAAAAGTTTGCCTGGATGATTCCATTGGCTCTATTGCTGATCCCTGCGGTCCTTGCTTGTTCTATTGGGATTGCGGCAGGCGTGTCTTATTTTGCAAAGCAAGGCCTCTCGAGGTTGCTGGCGTTGGCTGCTTCATGGACTTTATGCGAGTGGGCCCGTGCCCACCTATTGACGGGTTTTCCATGGAATCCGATTGCAGTCATCTGGAGTTGGGATCCTGTCTTTTTGCAAGGGCTTAGTGTGATCGGGCTCTACGGACTGGGCTTCTTGACGGTATTGATTTTCCTCTGGCCAGTAACTTTTGTTTTAAAGTCTAAGCGCCATGCCTTAGGTATTTCCTTTGTCTTTTTGGGTTTGATTGCGGCTTGTTGGATTTTTGGATTTGTTCGTCTTTTCGAGGCGACAGAACCAGGACAAGGTGATTTGCGATTGCGGATTGTGCAACCGAACATACCTCAGGATTTAAAGTGGAATCCAAGGCTACGAAATCAGCATTTAGACAAACTGGTCAAACTCTCCAAGGGCGTTGGTAATGCTGGCGTCAAACACATCATCTGGCCGGAGACGGCCATACCTTTTTTGTTGCCGCCAAATGCAAATTTAAGCCGTATACTTGGCAATACAATCCCTTTGGGCGGATTACTTTGGGCGGGTTCTTTGACAAGCATCGGGGGTTCTGGGAACCCATTTAAACTTTTTAATAGCCTTCTGGTCGTAGATGCGAGTGGTGAGATAAGGGCAAAATATGATAAGCATCATCTGGTTCCCTTTGGCGAATATGTTCCGTATAGAGATTTTTTGGGCATTTCGAAAATCACACGTGGGCGTACTGATTTTAGTCCGGGTTCAAAACCAGCTCCCATTGATCTCTTAGGCATCCAAAAAGTTCTTCCGCTGATTTGTTATGAGATCATTTTTTCTCATGAGGTCGCTGCGGCATCTAGGGCTGATTGGGTTGTAAATATCACTAATGATGCCTGGTTCCTTGACAGCGCTGGTCCTCGTCAACATTTTGCGCTGGCTCAGATGCGCGCAGTCGAGCTAGGTTTGCCCGTTGTGCGTGCGGCGAATACCGGGATTTCTGGTGTAATTGATCCGTGGGGGCGCGTAATTGATAGTCTGGGGGTAGGGGTCTCTGGCAGTATCGATGTAAAATTGCCATCACCGCTGCCTGCTACCATCTACGCGCAAGTTGGAGAGTGGGCGGTTATTCTCGTAATCTGTTTAATTTTATTAACCGCAATCCTTTTCGGGCATTTTGGAAAATTGTTACCCCGAAACAGTCAGTGACTTAATTTTTTAATCTATAAAGCGGCGCCATCGAGAGGCCGCAAAAAATTAAACCGACCTAACATTCTATTTTCCATCTGACTGTTCTAACCTGGAACAAAGGCTTCTAAAGAGGTATACATCTGCATGGTGCAGTTTAGATGTTTGATAGCGTTAATTTTAATAAAGGAATCCTGACTTGAGCGTTAATTCTTATCTATTTACGAGTGAATCAGTATCAGAAGGTCACCCTGATAAAGTGAGTGATAGAATATCTGATTGCGTCGTCGACGCTTTCCTGTCCGTTGAACCTTATTCTCGAGTGGCTTGTGAGACTCTTTGCACCACCAATAAAGTTGTCCTGGCAGGTGAGGTCAGGGGGCCAGAATCAGTGGACTCACCGTTGCTCGAAAAGCTGGTGCGTAAGGCAATCAAGGATATTGGTTATGCTCAGGTAGGCTTCAATTGGGAAACGGTTAACATCGATATTTTGCTTCATCAGCAATCTGCGGATATCGCTCAAGGGGTGGATGCCGTGGGCAATAAGGATGAAGGGGCAGGAGATCAGGGGTTGATGTTTGGGTACGCGTGCACAGAGACAGAGGTGTTAATGCCCGCTCCAATTTTTTTCGCACATGAAATTTTAAGGTCTCTTGCGGCGGCGCGTCATTCGGGGGAAGCGGAAGGAATAGAACCAGATTCTAAAAGTCAAGTGACTTTACGTTATGAGAATCAAAAACCTGTAGGGGCGTCTTCTATTGTGGTCTCGACGCAGCATTCTGAGGAATTGAGCCAAAGTGATATTCGCGATTTGGTACGTCCTCATGTTGAATCAGTTTTGCCCGAGGGTTGGATGTGCCCAGAGGAGGAATTTTATGTAAATCCCACTGGGCGTTTTGTGGTAGGCGGGCCCGATGGGGATTGCGGACTGACTGGGCGGAAGATTATCGTGGACACCTATGGGGGGGCGGCTCCTCATGGAGGGGGAGCTTTCTCTGGCAAGGACCCAACCAAAGTGGATCGTTCAGCAGCCTATGCCGCGAGATTTCTTGCGAAGAATGTGGTCGCTGCCGGTTTAGCGGAGCGCTGCTTAATCCAGCTTGCTTACGCGATAGGAATTTCAAAGCCTCTATCTGTTTATGTTAACACACAGGGCACTGGTCTGGTTGATGAGCATAAATTGTCGAATGTTCTGCAAGAATTGGTTGATCTCAGTCCGAGGGGCATTCGAGAGACACTCGGACTAAATAAGCCTATATATGAGAAAACCAGCTCATATGGCCATTTTGGTAGGGCGGTAGGGGAAGACGGCGCTTTTTCTTGGGAGGCCACCACACTAACGGAAGAGCTCAAATCCGCTTTCTAGGCGCATGGTCAATTAATGCCAAAAAAGTTTTTAGGACGGCAAGCTAATTTAAATTATTCTGAAAAAATTTATGGGCGCCGTAAGGGGAGGCCCTTGCGTTCACACCGTAAAGAGTTGTTTGAGAGGTTACAGCCCGCGCTGGAGATAAGTCCAGCTGAAGTAAAAATAAAAGCGACAACAGAGGCCCCGCTTTGGGTGGAAATTGGGTTTGGAGCTGGGGAGCATCTCCTCTGGCAGGCGAAAAATAACCCAGACGTAGAGTTCATTGGCAGCGAAGTTTTCGTAAACGGTGTCGCCGGTCTAGTTTCCCGGATCAGCGAAGACTCTATTCAAAATATATGTTTATGGAGTGAGGATGGGCGATTATTAATCGATCATCTACCAGACCAAACTGTGGAAAAATTTTTTATCCTTTTTCCCGATCCATGGCCCAAAAGCCGACATAAAAAGAGGCGAATTATTAGTCCATCTCTATTACGAGATCTCGGCCGAGTGATAAAACCAAACGGGATTTTGCGAATTGCATCTGATATTAGTGATTATCAATATGAGATCTTAAGTGTGGTTCTCTCTAACGGCTCTTTCAGATGGGCTGCGAGACAACCTAGAGATTGGAGGCGGCGCCCTCCAGATTGGCCAGAAACGCGTTATGAATTAAAGGCGAAGGCTGCCGGAAGATCATGTGCTTACTTTAGCTTTGAGCGGTGCGATCTTTCTCAGAAACAACAATCATTCTAAACCCTTGCAGAACTGTCTCGAGTCAGGATATAACCTAACCACATTCCTGATGGCTGTTTTTAAACAGTCATGTTTTTAATGGGTGGGCCATGGGCCCGCCTTTTTTGTGGATGAATAACAGAGGCGTTTAAATCCAAGTGAGTGTTGGAGAAAAAGAATATCTGATAGAGGGGTTGATAGCTCCTTCGTTAACAGAAGCAGGCTACGAATTGGTGCGAGTGGCGATTGACAGCGCGAATGAACAACGTCTGCAAATAATGATTGAGCGGTTGGACCAACGAGCGATTTCGGTGGATGATTGTGCTCACGTTAGTAAAATTATCTCAGCCTTGCTGGAATTGGATGATCCAATAACGGGTCCCTACGATCTTGAGGTCAGCTCTCCGGGCATTGATCGGCCCCTAGTTAAAGAGTCCGATTTTGAGAGGTTTGCTGGGTTTGAAGTTGAGTTGAAGACGTCGGAGCCAATTGGTGGAAAATCTTACTTTGTTGGTTCTTTGCTTGGGATCGAGGAGGGGCTCGTTGGGCTTCTCTGCAACGGTGTGCGTCAGCAGATAGAAATTTCAGATATTTATGCTGCGTCACTGGTTTTAACCGATGACTTGATCAAGGCAACGCAACGTTCTTGGAAAGCGGCTGCCGCATTAGAGGGTAAATAAAGTGGATAACAATTTTGAAAATGACGCGATTGGCGGTTTTGGTTTTGATCAGCTTGAACTCCTGAGGGTTGCAGAGGATGTGGCTCGAGATAAAGGGATAGAGAAAGAAGAGGTTGTCGATGCTATGGAACAGGCAATCCAGAAGGCAGCCAGGACTCGTTTCGGTCTCGAGAATGATGTGCGCGCACAGATTGATCGTAAAAGTGGTGAGATAAAGCTAGCGCGTTACCTGGAGGTTGTGGAGGTTATCGAGAATGAAGCCACTCAGATATCTATCTCAGATGCCAAAAGTCTCAACCCCGATGCCGATGTTGGAGACTTTTTAACTGAACCCCTGCCTCCGATTGATTTTGGCAGGATTGCGGCCCAAACAGCTAAACAAGTAATTGTTCAGAAGGTAAGGGAAGCGGAGCGATCTCGACAATACAACGAATACAAAGATCGGGTTGGCGAAATCGTTAATGGTATTGTGAAAAGAATAGAGTTTGGGAATGTCACAGTAGATCTCGGCCGGGCTGAGGCGGTGTTGCGTCGAGACGAAGTAATCCCCCGCGAGAGTTTCAGGCCAGGCGATCGATTGAGAGGTTATATTTACGACGTAAGGGAGGAAGCTCGAGGCCCGCAGATTTTCATGTCTCGTACGCATCCCCAATTTATGGCAGGTCTATTTGCCCAAGAGGTGCCTGAGATCTATGACGGTATTATCGAATTGCGTTCAGTGGCTCGGGATCCTGGCAGCAGAGCGAAGATCGCGGTGATCTCAAATGATTCCGGCATAGACCCTGTAGGTGCTTGCGTGGGGATGCGTGGTAGCCGAGTGCAGGCTGTAGTTGGAGAACTACAAGGCGAGAAAATAGATATTATTCAGTGGTCAGAGGATCCAGCGAGTTTCGTCGTTAACGCGTTGGCCCCAGCAGAGGTGGCAAGAGTTGTTTTAGACGAAGATGCTGGTCAGATTGAAATTGTTGTCCCAGATGATCAACTAAGTCTTGCGATTGGTCGTCGTGGCCAGAATGTAAGGCTTGCCTCTCAACTTAGTGGTTGGGATATCGTAATTCTAACCGAAGAAGAAGAGTCTGAGCGTCGTCAGGAGGAGTTTAGGGTTAGAACGCAATTATTTATCGACGCCTTAGGTGTGGATGACGTGCTTTCGCACCTTCTGGTCACAGAAGGCTTCACCTCTATAGAGGAGATAGCCTACGTTCCGGTAGAGGATTTGCTCGGCATAGAAGGTTTAGATGACGATCTCGTGACTGAATTGAGAGATCGCGCGGAGCAATACATCGCGGATCGAGAGTTGCAAGCGGAGGAGACTCGAAAGGAACTTGGCGTTTCAGATGACGTTGCCCAGATCGAAGGCCTTTCCGCTTCTATGTTGGTGGTTCTGGGTAAGGAAGATATCAAAACTCTGGATGATCTGGGTGATCTTTCTGCTGATGAATTGATATCTGGGGAAGATGGTATTTTGCGCGAATTTGGTCTGAATGAAGATGAGGCGAATAGTATAATAATGGCGGCGCGGGCACACTGGTTTGATGACGCTTCTGATGTCGCTCCGGACACCCAACCTCCTGAAGCTTAATCCCGAGCAAAGGACCGTGGATGCAGGACAAAAAGTATGGCCTCCACTCAGAAAATTTCAAAGAATTCGATAAACAGCGGTGGTATTTTAAGACGTTGTATTGTTAGTGGGCGGATTGAACCAATTACAAAACTCATTCGCTTTGTTGTGGGGCCTGATGATGTTATCGTACCTGACATATCAAAACGGTTGCCGGGCCGTGGATTGTGGACACTTGCTGCTAGGGATATAGTCAATGAGGCTCGTGCAGGGCGAAAATTTGATAAAGCTGCAAAACGTTCGGTTTCCGCTCCGGCGGACTTGGCTGATATTGTGGAGTTGTCGCTCTTGGAGAGTTGTTTGAATATAGTGGGGCTGGCTCGAAGGGCAGGCCATGCGGTAGGCGGCTATGAAAAAACACGTGCATCGATTGCCTCTGGGAAGGAAGTTCTCGTAATTGTGGCCTCGGGGGCGTCAACGGGGAGTAGAAAGCGGCTTTTGTCGGGAAGACGAGATTTAGCCGCGATAGATATCTTTGGCCAAGGCGAACTTGGGAAAGTGTTTGGAAGAGATGGTGTTGTATTTGTGGCTATAACAGACGCGATGATTGCTAAAAAATTGAGAGATGAGGCGGCTAGGCTGGCAGGTTTTAGAACCAGGCTTGTGGCCCTAGACAACGGGCAAAGATAGGCTTAGAGGCGATAGTAAAATGACAGAGCAGAATTCAAAAAAGGACGAACAGCCCAAACGGGTTCTTAGCACTCGCCCGCGTCTGGAGTTAAAAAAAACGGTTGACGCGGGACAAGTAAGACAAAGTTTTTCTCATGGCCGCACTAAATCGGTCGCAGTGGAGGTGAGGCGAAAGCGGAGCGTAGGAAAGACCCGAGTTCCGGTGTCTGCTGAGAAAATAAATACCGCACCGGAAGTTCCTGAGCCTCAAAAACAAGGTATTCAATCGCGTAAGCCCGCTGTTTTGAAGACCCTCACCGAAGAAGAGGCAGCGGCTCGTCGGCGAGCGCTTGAAACTGCCAAACAAAGCGAAGCGGCCAATGAGTTGATAGAGAAAAATGCTGCTGAGGCTGAAGCACGCCGCCAAGCGGCTATTCTCGAAGAAGAGAGCCGGAAACGTGATCAGGAAGAAAAAAATCGTAGAGATGAGCAAGAGCGTCGGAGGCAGGAAGAAGAATTGCGGCGGCGTCAGGATGAGGAGGCGGCAGAACGCGCAGCCGAGCAGGCAGCAAAGCTAGAAGCCAGGGCCGAGAAGGCCTCGCAGGGTCAACCGATTACTCCTGTTTCGCGCCGCAAGCTTGATGCAGATCAAACCCAAAAGCAAAATCGAAATGAGGTTAATAGACCGGCGGCAAGACGCGGTGAACCACGCCGAAGAAGCAGCGGCAAGCTCACGGTTAGTCAGGCACTTAATGATGAAGAGCGGACACGTAGCTTGGCGTCCGTTAAAAGACAAAGGGAAAGATCGCGAAAGGTCCAACAAACTCAGCCAATTGAAACACAGAAGACTAGCCGAGAAGTAACGCTGCCTGAGACTATTCTAGTTCAGGACTTGGCAAATCGGATGGCAGAGAGAGGAGTCGATGTTATCCGCGCTCTCTTAAAACTTGGGGTCATGGCGACCCCCCAACAACTGATAGATGCTGACACTGCGGAACTCGTAATCGATGAGTTCGGCCACAAAGCTAGACGGGTGAGTGATTCTGATGTTGAAATCGGACTTAAAGGCGAGGAGGACGCTGAAGAGTTGCTCTCTCCGAGATCACCTGTTGTTACCGTCATGGGTCACGTGGATCATGGCAAAACATCATTACTAGACGCCTTAAGGAAGACTAACGTGGTTGACCGTGAGGCTGGAGGCATTACCCAACATATAGGTGCTTATCAGATTGAGAACCAAAGCGGTGATAAGGTAACCTTCATTGATACGCCCGGTCACGCAGCTTTTACCTCTATGCGCGCTCGGGGGGCTAACGTAACAGATATTGTCATTCTGGTCGTGGCCGCTGACGATGGGATCATGCCGCAAACGGTAGAGGCGATTCATCATGCTAAGGCCGCGGAAGTCCCTATAATTGTTGCTATAAACAAGATGGACAAACCCGAGGCAGACCCGCAAAGGGTCAGAAATGAGCTGCTTCAACACGAAGTTTTGCTTGAGGATGTGGGTGGTGATGTGTTGTCGGTCGAGGTTTCCGCGACAGAGGGAACTAACCTAGATAAGCTTACCGAGGTAATACAGCTTCAAGCTGAGATACTCGAACTTAAATCCAACGCCGATCGTTCCGCTGAAGGAGTTGTTATTGAAGCTAATCTTGAAACTGGCCGGGGTGCTGTAGCTACCGTTCTCGTCCAACGGGGAACCCTGCGCATTGGTGATATCATCGTTGCGGGGGGAGAATGGGGCCGAGTCCGCGCAATCAATGACCATGACGGCGAAAAAGTTGAATTTGCGATTCCTGCCCAGCCAGTGGAAATTATGGGCCTTTCCGGTGCGCCTGCAGCGGGAGAGGATTTTTCAGTTGTTGAGACTGAGGCGCGGGCTCGGGAAGTCTCAGAGTTTCGCCAAAGAAAGAAGCGTCTACAGCGAACACAAATTGCAAGTAAAGGAACTATAGAAAACATATTTAGCCAAATTGAAGCTGGCCAGGCGCAAAACCTCCCATTGGTTGTGAAGGCCGATACCCACGGGTCGGTGGAGGCTATTGTCAATGCACTAGAAAAGTTGAGCACAGATGAGGTAAAGGTTCAAATATTACATTCCGGCGTTGGGGGTATCAGTGAGTCTGATGTTGGTTTAGCCAAGGCCTCAGAGGGTTTCGTGGTTGGGTTCAATGTGCGTGCAAATGCTCAGGCGCGCGATGCTGCCGGTCGCGAAAAATTGGATATTCGCTATTACTCGGTGATCTATGACTTAACAGACGATATCAAGGATCTGCTTAGCGGCCTCTTGGCCCCAGAGAAGAGAGAGACCTTCCTTGGTTATGCGGAGATCCTAGAGGTATTTAATATCAGCAAGATGGGGAAAGTGGCGGGTTGCAAGGTTACTCAGGGTCTGGTCAAAAGGGGATCCGGGGTGAGATTGCTTCGCGATGACGTTGTCATCCATGAGGGTGCACTGTCCACGCTCAAAAGGTTTAAAGAAGATGCTCGGGAAGTTAGAGAAGGCACTGAGTGCGGCATGTCTTTTGAAAATTATCAAGATCTCAAAACTGGTGATGTGATAGAATGTTTTGACGTTGAAGAGATCGTGAGACACCTGTAATCAGGTAAGCCGACCGTCCGAGTAAATAAGCGCTAACAAGATGTCTCGTAAAGTTCGTTCCAGACCACCAGCCGCGGAAAAACTCAGCCAGCGGCAATTGAGGGTTGGTGAGATGGTGCGTCATGCAATCGTTTCGATACTGGCCCGGGGGGGGCTCCATGATCCCGAACTCGAGGGGGTTTCTATAACCGTCTCGGAAGTTCGTATGACTCCAGATTTAAGAAATGCTCGGATTTTTATAACACCTTTGGGAGGGCAAGATACCCTGGTGATTGCCCAAGCGTTGAACAGGGCGGCCGCTTTTATAAGGAGGCAACTCGGGAAACAGATAGAAATGCGCTATCTGCCTAAACTTGTTTTTGAGTCGGATGATTTATTTGATCAAGGGGAAAAGATCGAGCAATTGCTGAGGTCTCCGAGGGTGGCCCGTGATCTTTTGGCCTCCAAAGGCTTTGAGGAGTGAGCCGGCGCAATGGTAAGTCTGTTAACGGATGGATTATTGTTGATAAACCAGTAAGTGTTACCTCAACTCAAGTCGTTAGTTTGCTTCGACGTGGGTTAGACGCTAAGAAGTGCGGGCATTCGGGGACGCTGGATCCATTGGCCAGTGGTGTGCTCCCGGTAGCATTTGGTGAAGCCACCAAAATTATACCGCTGGTAATGGAAGGCCCAAAAACATATGAATTTACTGTCCAATGGGGAGAAGAACGTTCCACTGATGATGCTGAGGGAGTTGTTACGGGCCGCAGTTCATACAGGCCTAAAGAGGCGGATATTGAGGCTATCATAGGCGAATTTTCCGGTGAGATTGAGCAAACTCCGCCTAAATTTTCAGCCATAAAGGTAAATGGACAACGTGCATACGCACTCGCCAGGGCAGGTGTTAATCTGGAGTTAAAAGCAAGGCCGGTAGTTATCCATAAACTGGACCTTTTAGAGGTTTCCGGACTCGAAAGCGCAACCTTCAGAGTTTTATGCGGGAAAGGAACTTATATTCGGAGCCTTGGCCGTGATATAGCCAGGGGGTTGGGTACTTTGGGGTATGTGTCTAGGCTTGATCGTACACAGACCGGACCATTTGACAAAACTCATACGATTTCGCTGGATAATTTTAATTCCTTAGTGCATATTGCGGCGGCTTTCGATTGCTTGCTGCCAATTGAGGCAGCGCTGGACGACATCCCGGCGCTGTTTTTGAGTTCCAGCCAAGCTGAACGGGTCCGTCATGGTGGGTCCGTGCTACTAAGCGAGGTAGGGCAAAATATGCCACCCGAAACGAATAGAATCGAGAGGGCTGACAGTGTGGTCTGCGCAATGGCAAATGGCCGTTTATTGGCGTTGGCCAGGATTAGAAACGGATTGGTTTGTCCCATCAGGGTCTTGAACCAGCTAACTTAGGAGATATCGATGTCGATTACTCATGAAAAAAAAGCTGAATTGATAAAAGAATATGGTCGGGCAGATGGGGATACCGGGTCTCCCGAGGTGCAGGTATCAATCCTTACCGAAAGGATAAAAAACCTGACCGAGCATCTAAAAGAGCATAGGAAAGACTTTCATTCACGTAGGGGGTTGTTGGTAATGGTTGGCCAACGACGTAGGCTTCTAGATTATTTAAAGCGCAAGAATGAAGATCGCTACCAAGAACTCATTAAAAGTCTTGGGCTTAGGCGCTGATAAGCGACCCAATGTTATTGTTCAGCTGTCGACAAAGAACCAAGGATATCTGCGTCACAATCTTAGGACAGCACAGTTTTAGAATTATTTAAGGGGATGGCGTTGCCGACACATCAACGTGGGTGGAACTTTTCCCTTTGTAGGTAAGGAAAGAATAGAGAAATGTTTGAAGTTTATCGTAAAGAGATAGAGTGGGGCGGACGGCCGCTTATAATGGAAACTGGTAAGATCGCACGGCAAGCGGACGGAGCAGTCATGGTAACGTATGGCGATACCGTCGTATTGGCTACTGCTGTGGCACAAAAAGCGCCTAAACCTGGTGTCGATTTCTTTCCCCTTACCGTAAATTATCAGGAAAAAACATACGCAGCTGGAAAAATACCCGGAGGATTTTTTAAAAGAGAGGGCCGCCCTAGTGAGAAAGAAACACTTGTATCGCGGCTGATTGATCGTCCTATTCGGCCACTTTTCGCCAAGGGCTTTCAAAACGAGACCCAGGTTATCTGCACGGTATTAAGCCATGATTTGGAGAATGATCCCGATATTGTGGCCATGGTGGGTGCTTCAGCGGCCTTGACTATTTCGGGTATACCTTTTTTGGGGCCGATCGGCGCTGCACGGGTCGCCTACATCGATGATTCTTATGTGCTAAACCCTTCGCCTGAGGAGCTTAGCAATTCTAAATTGGATATGGTTGTATCTGGGACCAATGATGCGGTCCTAATGGTCGAATCAGAGGCCGACCAACTTTCTGAAGAGATTATGTTGGGTGCAGTTATGTTCGCCCAGAAAGAGTTTCAACCAGTAATTAAAGCTATAATAGAACTTGCAGAGCAATGTGCTAAGGAACCCTGGGCGGTTCCGGAGGCACCGCCCGAGAAGCAGGCGCTCAGATTAAAAATTAATGAATTGGGAGAAGCGGACCTTCGATCAGCTTATGGTGAGACCGTAAAGCAAAATCGAGTGGAAATGATCGCTGCTGCTAAGGAAAAAGTTTTGGCAGCTCTTGTGGATGAGGATCCTGATTTTGATATCCAAATAGCAGCAGGGCTCTTGAAGGATTTGGAAAAAGATATTGTCCGAGGCTCCATTCTTGCCACCGGTGGGAGGATCGATGGTCGGGACACAAAGACGGTCCGGCCGATTTCTGTCGAAGTAGGTGTTCTCCCACGAGCCCATGGGAGCGCGTTATTTACCCGGGGTGAGACACAGTCTTTATGCGTGGCAACTTTGGGCACTGGTCAGGATGAACAGATAATTGATGCTCTTGAGGGTGAATATCGCGAACGGTTTATGCTGCACTATAATTTTCCGCCCTACTCGGTTGGTGAGGCTGGTTTCCTTCGGTCACCTGGTAGACGTGAGATAGGACACGGAAAACTCGCGTGGCGCGCAGTTCGAGCAGTACTTCCCGACATGGATGAATTCCCTTATACAATGCGGGTTGTATCTGAAATAACTGAATCAAATGGCTCATCCTCCATGGCAACGGTCTGTGGTTCATCTCTATCTCTAATGGATGCCGGCGTGCCCATTAAAAAACCCGTTGCTGGGATTGCAATGGGTCTTATCAAGGAGGATAGCGGATATGCAGTTCTTTCTGATATCCTTGGCGATGAAGATCATCTTGGAGATATGGACTTCAAGGTTGCCGGTACAGCTGATGGGGTCACTTCACTCCAAATGGACATCAAAATAACCGGTATTACGGAAGAAATTATGGAAACCGCCCTCAACCAAGCGAAAGAAGGACGGCTTCACATACTTGCAGAAATGTCCAAAGGGATGGCGGCGGCTCGCCAGGATGTTAGTTTGTTGGCTCCGAGGATTACCACTCTTACTATTCCTAAGGATAAAATTCGAGATGTCATTGGCACTGGTGGCAAAGTTATCAGAGAAATTTGTGAGACTACCGGTGCGAAAATTGATATCGATGATGACGGGACCATTAAAGTAGCAGCGGTAGACGGGGCTGCCGGCGAGGCCGCGCTTGAGTGGATCAAGGGCATTGTTGCCGAACCTGAAGTTGGTTGTATCTACAACGGCAAGGTGGTTAAAGTGGTCGATTTTGGCGCTTTTGTTAATTTCCTGGGCGCAAGAGATGGACTAGTTCATATAAGTGAGTTGGAGCCTCGCAGGGTAAACAAGGTTACCGACGTCGTAAATGAGGGTGATGAGGTGAAAGTCAAGGTCCTCGCCATTGATGACAGGGGTAAGGTTAAATTGTCCATGAAGGTAGTGGATCAGAACACAGGTTTGGAGATCATTCCTGAAAAAAATGAAAAGACGCCAGAATCTCAGGCAGCAGAGCAGGAATCATCAGATTGACACTAAACTCTTAAAAGCTGGTTTCGTCTCTTTATCTCATGTTTCTAAACTATGATTATAAATCTATCGTGTTTTCCAGATATCATTTCTCTAAATTTTTGAGAAATCCGTTATAAATTTTTGCCAGGGACTGGTCATTCGAGGATCGTTTCATATAACTATTTATATAAGGGGCTATTTTGGGGCAGTTGATTAAAAAATCTTCTATCTCTCTCAGGTGTGCGAATATTAGATAGTGATGAGATCGGATCTCAAATGAGTTTTAAAGATAGACATAGCTTTTCGTATGAAGATTTACTGGAATGTGGTCACGGGCGTCTATTTGGCGCCGGAAATGCCCAATTGCCTCTTCCGCCTATGTTGATGTTTGACCGGATTATAAGCATTGGTGAAGAGGATGGGCGCTTTGGCAAGGGTGAAGTGGTCGCTGAAATGGATGTCAAACGGAGCAATTGGTTTTTTGATTGTCATTTTGAAGGTGACCCAGTGATGCCAGGTTGTCTCGGTTTGGACGCACTTTGGCAATTAACGGGGTTCTTCTTGGGGTGGATAGGTGCTCCGGGAAGAGGTCGAGCGCTCGGTTTGGGGGAACTAAAATTTAATAATCAGGTAACTCCTGATGCTTCTCTTTTAACCTATCGGGTCGAGATTAAGAGGCTAATTCGACGCGGATTTTCGATTGCCATAGCAGAGGGTAGTTTGGATGTTGATGGTGAAATCGCTTACGAGGCGAGGGATTTAAAGGTTGGTCTTTTTACTGAGGCTTTGGATGAGTGAGGACTAGATGAAGAGAGTAGTCGTTACCGGCATAGGGATAGTCAGCAGTATTGGCGACAATAAAGAAAGTGTCGCAGCAGCACTGCGCGCTGGAAAATCTGGCATTGTGTATTCAGATGAGTATGAAGAACGCGGGTTTAGAAGCCATGTCCACGGGGCGCCTAAGATTGATATTGATGAGAAAATGGATCGCAAGTCTCGCAGATTTATGGGAGATGGGGCCGCTTATAATTATATCGCGATGCAGGAGGCTATTTCCGACTCGGGTCTACAGCCTGAAGATATTTCCAATCCACGTACTGGACTCATAATGGGCTCAGGAGGGCCCTCGACAAAAAATTTGCTGATGGCGTTTGATACAGCTCGTGAAAAAAGTGCTAAAAAAGTGGGACCCTTCATGGTGCCCCGCACTATGTCGAGTACAAACTCTGCAACTATCGCGACCGCCTGTTCTATCAAAGGGGTGAACTATTCGATTAGCTCTGCCTGCGCCACCTCCGCCCATTGCATCGGAAATGGGGCAGAACTAATCCAAATGGGAAAACAAGACATTGTATTTGCGGGGGGAGGCGAAGAGTTGGACTGGACTATGACGCTTCTTTTCGATGCGATGGGAGCTTTGTCTTCTAAGTTCAACAAATCTCCGCAGGTAGCTTCTCGACCATTTGATGCAAACCGGGATGGGTTTGTGATAGCTGGGGGCGGTGGGGTCATTGTCCTAGAGGAACTAGAGCATGCTAGAGCCCGAGGAGCTAAAATCTATGGAGAATTTGCGGGTTATGGCGCAACTTCAGATGGTCATGACATGGTTCAGCCCTCTGGTGAGGGCGCAGTTCGTTGCATGCAAATGGCGCTTGCAAATATCGAAGGGCCAGTGGACTACATAAACACCCATGGCACTAGCACCCCTGTCGGCGATGTTAAAGAGTTGGCCGCAATCAAAGAGGTTTTTGGTAAAAGCAATAAAGTACCTGCGTTTGCTTCTACTAAGTCTCTTACTGGCCATTCCCTGGGGGCAGCTGGTGTTCAAGAAGCAATCTATTCATTGCTAATGATGGAAGGGGGGTTCATCGCAGCGTCTGCGAATGTTGAAAATCCGGATGAAGCCCTGGCCGACATGCCTTTGGTTACAGAAGTGCAGGAAGACAGAGAACTAAACTGCGTTCTCTCAAATAGCTTTGGTTTTGGTGGCACAAATGCATCATTGGTATTCAAGTCGGTTTCGCCGTGAGCCTTCTCGAAGGAAAAAAAGGACTAATCGTTGGAGTGGCGAATGACCATTCAATTGCTTGGGGTATAGCTGCCGCAGCATCGAAGTTTGGAGCTGATCTAGCTTTTACTTATCAAACAGCTTCCTTTGAGAGACGGGTTCGACCGTTGGCCGAATCTGTGGGTGCAAAAATTATTCTTCCGTGTGATGTGGTTGATGATGCAAGTCTCGACTCTGTTTTTTCCAAATTATCGGAGGTGTGGGGATCCATAGACTTCGTTGTTCATTCAGTTGCTTATTCAGATAAAGCAGAATTAACGGGTTGTTACGCGGATACTTCTCGCGAAAATTTTCTAAAAACTCTTGATATTTCTTGTTTCTCATTTACCGCTATCGCTCGGCGAGCAGCTGCAATCATGAATCCTGGGGGCAGTCTTCTTACTCTCACCTACTCTGGGGCTGAGCGCGTGATGCCAAATTACAATATTATGGGCGTTGCCAAGGCTGCCTTAGAGGCAAGCGTAAAATATCTCGCTGCAGACCTAGGTAGTAAGTCGATTAGAGTGAATGCAATATCCGCTGGGCCCATGAGAACGTTGGCTGGTAGTGCTGTTGGCGGGGCAAGAGAAGTTTACAAGTGGAATGGTGAATACTCGCCGCTTCGTCGCAATACGAATCTCGACGATGTTGGCGGGGCAGGGATATATTTGCTGAGTGATTTATCGGCGGGTGTATCTGGTGAGGTAATGCATGTCGACTCAGGTTTTAATGTTATTGGTGTCCCCGATCTTTTGAAACAAAGGAAGGGTTAAAAATTTTCTGAGCGCTTATACAAATCGTTTTCAGGCTCCCTATATATAAAGAATGACACAACGATCATTTGACGGCATCAAAAACTTGCTCACGAGTGCGGGTTTGCGGCCCACAAGACAGCGGCTCGTCATAGGCCGGGCTCTATTTGAGAGAGGAAATCACCATTTTACGCCAGAAGACTTGCATGCCGAGTTGGTCAACGAGGGGTTGAGAGTTTCATTGTCTACGGTTTACAACAACCTGCATAAATTTACATCAGCAGGGCTGTTGAGAGAAGTCGTGGTAGAATCAGGAAAGACATTCTTCGACAGCAATACGAATCCCCATCATCATTTTTTTGATGAAGATACTGGTTCACTTTACGATATTTCTGAGGATGAAATTTTAATTCAAAATGTCCCGGCGCCGCCTGAAGGTTTGCTCATTTCTGGAGTTGATGTGGTTGTGCGGGTAGTCAAGGCTTAACATTTTTTATTTTATAACGATTCTAAAAAAGATCATATCTTTATGTTTTTACACAAAAAAGATGTTGAAAAAAATTCGATGATTTCTATATCTGGGTGACGGAGGCGTAGAAACGCCGGCGTGGCCCTGAGGGGTTTAACTTAGACATGTTTTTTAGATGGCAGCCAACACAAAGGAGATAACGATGGCAGGTCTTAAGGGAACAAAAACTGAAGAAAATTTAAAAGCGGCATTTGCGGGAGAGTCGCAAGCAAATCGCCGCTACCTTTATTTCGCTCAGAAAGCCGATGTAGAGGGTTACAATGACGTGGCAGCTGTTTTCCGATCAACCGCGGAAGGAGAAACAGGTCACGCCCACGGGCATCTCGAGTATCTTGAGGAAGTCGGTGATCCGGCAACAGGTGAACCGATCGGTGATACAGCCAGTAATCTTAAGGCTTCAGTGGCTGGTGAAACCCATGAGTATACAGATATGTATCCGGGAATGGCAAAGGAAGCGAGGGAAGAAGGCTTTGATGAAATCGCAACTTGGTTTGAAACATTAGCCAAGGCTGAGCGATCGCACGCGGGTCGGTTCCAGAAGGCTCTGGATGATCTCTAACTGCCTGGTGTGGCGGGAGATATTTATCTCGCGCCACACCTAAAATTACTTTTATAGGCCCTTTGTCGCGAAGGGAAACTTCTATCAAGTGGATTTAAAATGACTGAAGGTAGTCTTGAAGCACCAACGCGCCACCCCATCAATTGGAATGATCCTGATTTCTATGACGAAGGAAAATTAGACCAAGAACTTCGTCGAGTTTTTGACATCTGTCATGGGTGTAGGCGTTGCTTTAACCTCTGCGATTCTTTTCCAAAACTTTTTGATCTCATTGATGATTCGAAAACCGGAGAGTTGGACTCTGTTGACTCCCAGGGCTTCAAACCTGTGGTCGACGCGTGCACCCTTTGTGACATGTGTTTCATGACGAAGTGTCCGTATGTTCCCCCTCACGAATTTAATTTAGATTTTCCGCACTTGATGCTTAGGTATCGAGCTGTTGAGAATAAGAAACAAAAGACTTCTTTTGTTCAAAAGCAGATTTCCGAGACAGATCGCAATGGCAAGCTGGCCGGGGCTGTTGCTCCAGTTACGAATTGGGCAACCGGGTCCGCAAATAAGGCATCTAGGGCTCTCCTACAAAGTGTGGCGGGGATAGATTCCCGTGCAGAGCTGCCAAAATTTCACGGAAAAACATTCACGGCGCGCGCGAAAAGTGAGAGCCTGCCGATTAATCAAGATGCGCCTGGTTTTGGCCGGAAGGCAGTAATTTATTCGACATGTTTCGTAAATTATAACAATCCCCAGATTGGAGCAGCCGCAAGGGCAGTTCTTGCTAGAAACGGGGTTGAGACAGAGGTAGTGCATCCACGTTGTTGTGGGATGCCAAAGCTGGAGCATGGAGATCTCGAGGCGGTTGCTGAAAATGCAGAGTTGGTCTCAGCAGAGCTCTTGCCCTGGGTCGAAAAGGGTTATGACGTAATCGCGTTAGTCCCAAGTTGCACATTGATGTTAAAGTTTGAGTGGCCCCTTTTGCTGCCGGATAACCAGGCGGTTCGAAGGCTTTCTGAAGCAACAAGCGACATTACCGAATACATAGTTGATATCGCAAAGACCGAGGGTTTGGCCGAGGGTCTCGAGGGTTTTGATGGAGGGATAGCGGTGCACCTGGCATGTCACGCGAGGGCACAGAATATTGGGCCCAAGGCAGCTGAAATGCTTCGTAGCCTTCCAGATACCAAAGTCTCAGTGATAGAGCGTTGCTCTGGGCACGGTGGCTCTTGGGGCATGATGAAGGAAAATTATGACACTGCATTGAAGGTGGGAAAGCCTGCCGCTAAGCAGGCAGTGCAGGGAGGGTTAAAAGCCGTAGTGTCGGAATGCCCTCTCGCCGGCGTTCATATCTTGCAAACTATGCAAGATGTTGTGGGAGAGGACGGAGCAAGTCGGCTTCCTGAGACCGTGCCCCATCCAGTAGAACTTATGGCTAAAGCTTATGGAATTAAGGTTTGATAAGAGACATTTGATGTTTAAAGCTGAGATTACCCGTGATGATATTCTGTCCAGGGAGACATATTCAACAGAGCGTAAGCAACATGCTAAACGCATTTCGGCGCTAAAGGCTGAGCGCCGTGTTGCGGTTGGTCCTGATGCCACTTTTTATTTTGAAAGTTGGGACACAATGTGGTTTCAGATCCAGGAAATGTTGCATATTGAAAAAGGGGGAGAAGAGCAAATTCCGGATGAGTTAGCCGCCTATAATCCTCTAGTTCCAAAGGGTAAGGAATTGGTTGCTACGATGATGATAGAAATACCGGACCCGAACCGGCGCCAAAAGGTACTAGCAGGGCTGGGGGGCATCGAAGAAACTCTTACTTTCCATGTTAACGGGGAGAAAATCCGCGGGGTTGCCGAGGAAGATGTTGATAGAACAAATGCGCAAGGGAAGGCCTCTTCAGTGCAGTTTGTCCATTTTTCTTTTACAGACGCTCAAATTGATTTATTTGCAGCATCTAACTCAGATGTCAGAATATCCATTGAGCATCCGAATTATCGCCATATGGCGGGCCTTTCAGCGACAACCATCGCGGCGCTTTCCAAGGACTTTAACTAGTCCGACCTATAAGAATAGCATCTCGATTAGACAGAATTCTGATGGCTTTATTCATCAATTTAACTTTATGCAGGGGAATAAAGGGGTTTGCCCCGTTCGCGAAATTGACTCGAATTCAATAAAGGGAAGGGCCTTTATGCACCCCCCAGATTTTTTGCTGGCTAACCCAGCCGGTAACTCCAGAAAAAACTCCTTTGCACCAGCCACCTGAGCATTTTTCTAAAGTTCCTATTACCTTCCTTGTTAATTTGGCTAGGGGTGGAGACCCTGGTGTTGGATCGTCATATAGAATGGTCGGTTCTTTGACAATTATCCAGCGTTTTCCAGATATAAGTCGCCTATGCAACCAGCCTACTGAACCTTCCCAGTCCCTGATTTTCCGCCAGTTAGTATATTCATCCACGACTTCCAGGGGCATATTTTGATAGATCAGAACCCACTCTATGGGAAAACGACGCCCAGGTCCGGTTCTAAGGTGTGCTTTGTCGGCCTTTAAGGATACAAACCGAGGTAGTTTTAGGCCAGTAACTTTCCCTATGCTTTGCCCAAGGCAAGCCGTCTGTGCTCCAAAGATGAAAATTAAAACGATGATTATGGCCGTCGCAAAGATGTTTTGTTGTAGCTTGGATTTCGCGGTCATTCTGATAGGGTGGGTTCATAAATAGTAGTATTGAATTTGCCTGAGTTTTGCTCAGGACAATGGTTGATCAGCCCAGACTACAAATATATCCCTCCACTTGGCAAATGTATTAGAGATCTTCAATGAGAAAACCAATTGTTGCGGTTACGCAAAGTTTGCCGTCAAAAGTCGAGGCGGAGCTGGAACAGCTTTTTCAAACCCGGTTTAACCGATCGAAAACACCTTTATCGACAAAAGAAATCTTAAAACACTCCGAAGGTGCAGACGTTTTAGTACCCACAATCACAGATGATTTGGATTATTCTGTGATTGTTAAACTGCCCACCTCAGTGAGGCTAATCGCAAATTTTGGTGCTGGTGTTGATCATATCGACTGTGCTGCAGCAGAAAAGCGCGGCATCGCAATTTCAAATACACCTGGGGTTCTTACCGAGGATACTGCCGATTTAGCATTCGCTTTTTTATTGTCGTTGCCGAGGCGACTAATAGAGGGGGAAAGAGTGACGCGCATGGGTCGATGGTCAGGGTGGGAGCCCACTTTTATGCTTGGGACCAGTTTTTACGGAAAAAATCTCGGGATAATTGGAATGGGTCGTATTGGCCAGGCGGTGGCCCGACGAGCCGCAGGCTTTGGTGTAAAAGTGCATTATCACAATCGCAATCGCTTGGAGCGTTCAATCGAGGAAAAGCTTAATGCGGAGTGGTGGTCGAGCCTCGATGATATGCTAGGTGAAATAGATTTCCTAACCGTCCATTGTCCACTCTCGAACGAGACTAAAAACCTTCTAAACTTGGAGCGTCTGAGTCGATTAAGGCCTCATGTCGTAGTAGTAAACACTGCGAGAGGAGGGATCATTGATGAGGAGGCGCTGGCAGATTTGATTGAGGCGGGAAAGTTGGCTGGGGCTGGACTGGATGTCTATGAAAATGAACCAAAAATACACTCTAAACTTCTTCAGCTTGATAATGTATTAACTTTGCCGCATCTAGGATCAGCCACGCATGAAGCGCGGAATGCCATGGGCAGAAGAGTTATTGAGAACATTATAGCCTTCGCGAAAGGTCAACCTCTGCCTGATGGTCTCCGCAATGGAAAAGATTTTTAGTGTCTTCAGTTGTCTTTAATGATCACCTTTATTTTTATCGATTAGATAAAAACTAGGTGAGAGCCTTCTTTATCTGCTTCAGCTAAAATAGTGACAACCCCTGCAATCCTGAGCTCAATATCTGCTCTTAAGTCATTTAGCGTCAAACCCTCTGATGTAAGGCTAGTCTCGCAAACTTTGAAATCCGCCCCGATTTCGATAATTGCTGCCATAAGTTCACCGAATGTTGCTAGTCCCTTTTTCGCAACCGAGATATCTTCTTCCTTTCCCCAAAGCGGAGTTAATGCGCGTACCGCACCCATGGTAAAGAACAGAGTGATAGGTCGATCCGTGGCGGTGGCCGCTGCGGCCATAATCAATCCATAGTGAATACGACTAAATTCACTTGACTGAATTATAAGCGATAATGGCCGTTTTGTGTTTTTAGCGGTGCGCATTAGCGAGAAAAATCGTTGTTTCTTGATTTATTTCCACAGAGTTCGCATTCAGGATCCTTCGACAGCTTTATTTTACTGAATGTAGTTTCAAGCGCATTGAAGAGAAGGAGTTGGCCTGCCAGGCTCTCTCCAATTCCTATTATTTCTTTGATAATTTCGATAGCTTGCAAGGATCCCATTATGCCAGCAACAGCTCCAAGGACTCCACCCTCTGAACAGCTTGGCACGAGGCCGTCGGCTGGGGCCTCAGGGAAAAGGCAGCGGTAACATGGATATGGTTCTCCTAAGTGTGACTTAAAGGTCGATATTTGACCCTCAAATCTTAGTATCGCAGCAGATACAAGAGTTTTGCCAGTTAGGTGTGCGATATCTGCCAAAAGAAATCGCGTGGCAAAATTATCAGAACCATCAGCAATGATATCGTAATCTGAAATTAACTGCTTTCCATTTTCTCCATTTAGGCGACAATTGTGGGTTATAATCCTGGCTTCAGGATTTATGTCTTTTAAAATATGTGAAGCGCTTTCTACCTTTGCTTGTCCTATACGAGATGACGAGTGAATAATTTGGCGTTGGAGGTTAGAAAGTTCTACGACATCGTCATCAACAACTCCTATAGTGCCAACGCCAGCGGCGGCAAGATAAAGAAGAATCGGCGCCCCGAGACCACCGGCTCCAACGACAAGCACTTTAGATTTTATGAGTTTGGTTTGACCGACGCCGCCTACTTCAGGTAACACGATATGCCGCGCATATCTTTGGAGTTGTTCCTCACTATATTCCATCTTTATGGAGCCTAGATTCCGGTGGATCCAAATCCGCCAGTACCGCGCGCAGTTTCATCGAGTTTTTCTACTTCAAGGATATCTATCTGAGTAACTGGGGCGATTATCATTTGTGCTACTCTCATTCCTCGCGAGATCGTAAATGGTTCTTGGCCCAAATTGATCAATATGACGTTAATTTCACCTCGGTAATCAGCATCGATTGTACCTGGTGAATTGAGAACGGTTATTCCGTTCTTAGCAGCTAGCCCTGAGCGGGGTCGGATCTGTGCTTCAAAACCAGCGGGCAAGGCCACCGACAGCCCTGTTGGGATCAACGCATGCCCTCCCGGGTCCAGCGTCAGATCTTGCGAAACCGCGGCCGGTAGATCTAGTCCCGCAGCGGATTTTGTTTCATATTCGGGCAACGGTAAATCTGGATTATTTTCCATTCGTCTTATTAACAGCTTTGGTTTAACCATTGTTTACGGGGCCCTCTCGAAAGTGATCGCTAATTCGCAGCGCTATGCGCGAAGCCACTTCTTTTTTCGTCATCTTTGGCCAAGGTTCTGTCCCTGCTCTGCTAATGAAGTGAATGGTATTAGATTCTCCTCCAAATACGTTCGTACCAACAGAAACATCATTTGCGAGTAGCCAATCGCAATTTTTTTTTGCCAGTTTCCTCTGGGCCTTTTCCACAACGTCCCCGGTTTCTGCAGCAAAGCCTATTAAAAGAGCCGGCCGGTTGAGCCTATTATTCCCTAAAAACTTGAGGATATCTGGGTTTTCAATCATTGAAATGACTGGGGGCTCTCCATTCTTCTTAATCTTTTTGTCATTAGTTTTTTCTGGTCGCCAATCCGCAACTGCTGCGGCACATACCGCGATATCCGCCGGCAAGGCAGCTTTACAAGCCTCGTACATTTCGCAAGCTGTTTCTACATGGACTACCGAGACTCCCGCTGGAGCCTTAAGTGCGGTGGGCCCTGTTACTAGTACGGTCTCGGCTCCAAGGCGAGAAATTTCTGAAGCTATTGCATGGCCTTGCTTTCCCGACGACCGGTTACCCAAGTATCTGACGGGATCAATGGCTTCAAAAGTCGGCCCGCTCGTGACTAGTGCGCGCTTTCCTGAGAGCAGAGCTGTTTCTTTAAAGTGCTCACAGATCGCAGCCAATATAGACTCTGGCTCAACCATGCGTCCCGGTCCGAATTCACCGCACGCCATATCACCGTCTATGGGCCCCAGAAGAATTATACCGCGCCCCCTCAATAATTCGATGTTTGCGCAGGTGGCTGGATTCTGCCACATTTTTACGTTCATCGCTGGCACGGTCATAACAGGTTTATCCGTAGCGAGAAGCGCAGTAGTGGCTAGATCATCACAAATGCCATGAGCTATTCGCGCCAGAATATTCGCGGTAGCCGGGCAAACAACTAACAAGTCGGCGTCTCGGGATAGCTGTATGTGGCCCATCTCACTCTCGCCGGTTAGAGAAAATAAATCGTCGTAAACTTTTTCGCCAGTGAGAGCAGCAACTGACAGGGGTGTAACAAATTGGGTTGCAGCCTTGGTGAGTATGCAACGCACGCTGGCACCCTCTTGCCGTATCAGTCGGATCAGCTCGAGGCTCTTATAGGCTGCGATGCCTCCAGAGATTATTAATAGAATCCGTTTGCCTTCAAGCATGCCTTGGCTCATGGTCTAAAAGAACTCAGCCGAAAATAAAGCTTATACCCATTAACGGCAAGAAATTTGCAAAACTACTATAATATAACATTCTCCAAAACTTCGAATATGGATCGCTGGCAAGCAGCTCTTATTAGAGAAATAGGCTCTAAAGGAAAATTTTTACAAGAATTATAATTCTTTAGACCGTCCTAAGAGATGGCTAATGCAAACAACACTATGACAATTGAAGTATAAAACACCCATTGTTTTGAGTTTTTTTTCGTTAAGATATTGATCGTATCTTCATGGAGCTTAAGCTCATTCAACTGCTTGGGTCCACTATTCTCTGCCATTTTCGAAATAATATTGGGGAGATTTTCAATGATTTTTCTCGCGTCAGCAGCCAGATCCGCTGCCTGTGTTTCAGGAGACATATTTTCGTTGACCCATTGCGTTATCAAGGGCCGCGCTAGTTCCCACATGTTTGTTTCTGGGTGAAGGTCTCTTCCTACGCCCTCTGCTACCAGCATGGTCTTTTGTAATAAAAGCAATTGGGGCTGGGTTTCCATTTTAAAACGTTCGGTAACTCTAAAAAGCTGTGCCAAGAGTTGAGCGAGAGAAATATCTTTAAGTGGCAGTTCTAAAATGGGTTCGGCTATTGCTCTGGCCGCTTGCGCAAAAGCTGCTTCGGACTGATTTGAGGGAACGTAGCCGGCTTTAAAATGCGCTCTCGATACTTGTTCGTAATTTCGATTTAGAAACCCCATTAATATTTCTGCAAGGTATAATCGGGTAGGTCGATCAATACGACCCATAATTCCAAAGTCAACGGGGCGGATGGAGAGGTCGCTCGTGATGAAGATGTTACCCGGATGTAGATCGGCATGAAAGAAACCGTCGCGAAAGACTTGCAGGAAGACCACTCTTGCCAAATCTGTTACTATCTTGCCGGTATCGTATCCCTGTTCTCGTAACTCGGATCCATTGGTTATGGAAAAACCATCGACCCTCTCAACGGTCAATACCCTGCGGTTAGTGCGTTTCCAGTCCATTTTAGGGACTTTAAATGTCTGATCATGTGCAAAATTAGTCCTCAATTCATCTCCAGCGGCGGCTTCAAGTCGTAAGTCCAATTCTTGAGCTATAGTGTCGGAAATTACATTGATAGCTTCTTTAAGTTTCAAACGACGAATTTTTGGGAAGCATTTCTCTAAAATATCCATAGTCCAATAAATAAAATCTAATTCCCGAGCAAATGCTTGCTCTATACCCGGTCGCAGGACTTTTACTGCTACGGGATCCCCCTCAAGGGTAATTGCAAAATGGACTTGGGCAATTGACGCTGCGGCCGCAGGTTTGTCATCAAATTTGGAGTATAGAGAATCGAGAGGTTTTCCCTAACTCTGACTCAATAGTCATTTTCGCAAGTTCTGTTGGAAATGGTGGCAATCGATCACGGAGTAATGATAGATCACGAGCGATATCATCCCCAATTATATCTCGGCGCACAGATAAGGCTTGACCAATTTTTATAAAGACTGGGCCGAGCGCTGTAAGAGCTACAGCCAGACGCTCTCCTCGCGTTTTTGACAAAAAATCTTTTGCTGGATTTTGGCGTATCATCGCCAAGAAATGTATTATTTTTAACATGTTGGCACTTATGCCAGCATTACTAAGAAGCGTTAATAAGTTATATCGCGCCAATGTCCGCGTTATTTGGGTTAGACGCCTTATACTCCTCAAAGTGTTTATCATCTTTATAGTCGCCAGGCGGAGTGGATATTCACAATTCCTCCACTCAAACTCCTCCAAGTAACATTTTGGAATCCCTGCTCCTCAAGTTCTTCCGCTAATATCTCGGCGGCAGGAAATTGCCTGATGCTCTCTGCTAAGTAGCGGTATGCATCACCGTCGTTGGTAATTTTTTGACCAAGCCAAGGTATAACTCTCATGGAATAAGCTTCATAAAGGGGTTCTATTACCCTCGACACCGAAGGAGAGAACTCGAGGCACATAAAGTGCCCTCCGAAATCTAATGACTGGAAGAAATTTCTAATGGCTTTGGGTCGATCTGAGACGTTCCGGAGGCCAAAAGAAATGGCGATTAGATCGAAGCAGCGGGGGTCAAATGGTAAATTCTCCGCTGGCGCCACAACGTAGCTAAATTCATTAAGATAGCCCTTATCTATTGCCCGGTTCCGGCCCTTTTCTATCATAGATAGGCTTGGATCACATAATGTTATCGGATGCAGGGGGGCGCGGTACTTTTCAGATTTTTTTAATCTTTCTAAAATTTGGAGAGAGATATCCGCGGTTCCCGCTGCAATATCTAATATCCTCATTTCAGGTTTTGGGTTGATCCGTTCGACAAAAATATTTTTCCAGTATCTGTGCAGACCTAAGCTCATCAGGTCATTCATCAGGTCATACTTGTTCGATACAGAGTTAAACAAGGTCCCAACCCGGCTTCTGTGTTCTTCAAGGGATACTTCCTCAAAACCGAAGTCTCGCCTTTTGTCTGATATTTTGGTTCCTCTCGACATCAGGTTAACATAGCTTAGCCCCCATGTGCGCGCTAGCTTTTGATATTGGTAGCAAACGGATAGGGCCAATAAGATTTTAAAAGGACTGAAATCAATGCCAGAGCTTCCAGAAGTAGAGACCGTGCGGCGCGGCCTGGCTGAGGTAATGGAAGGGATAACCATCGTCGATGTCGGGATTCATAGAATTGATTTGAGGCGCCAAGTGCCAAAAGGCTTAAGGCATGCAGCACAAGGAAGCGTGGTGACCGAGATCAGACGAAGGGCGAAGTACCTGGAATTTTTTCTTGATAATGGACACGTAATTTTGGCCCATCTCGGCATGTCTGGCAGAATGCTTGTCGATAAAAAAAATAGCGATATTCGACCACAATCCAAGCATGAACACATCACCTTTAAAATGGGCAATTCAACAGTAATTAGGTTCTCCGATCCTAGGCGTTTTGGTTTAGTTGATCTCTGTAAAGCTGATGGGCTTGAAGATCACCCACTGTTAGCGAGATTAGGGGTGGAGCCATTGACAGATGCCTTTGACGGTCGGTGCGTCGCGCGTTTATTAATGGGAAAAAAAACCTCCATAAAGAGCGCCCTCCTAAATCAGCATGTAATTGCCGGTCTGGGAAATATCTATGCGTGCGAGGCTCTTTGGATGGCAAGGTTGTTGCCCAGTCGAGAAGCCTCTACGGTCAGTGGGATAAGGGCTAAGAGCCTTGCGGAGGCAATAAAGCTCGTCTTGAACGATGCCATCGCGGCGGGAGGCTCCACCCTTCGAGACCACCTGAGCCCTAGCGGCTCCTTAGGCTATTTTCAACATAGTTTTAAGGTTTATGGGAGAGAGAATGAGCCCTGCCCGTCTTGTAACCGACAGTTGGTCCGGATCCAACAATCGGGTCGGTCTAGTTTCTTTTGCCCCTCATGCCAAACATAGTCTCTTAGGTGTTCCGCACCTGCTAAAAATGTTTTAGAACGCCGTCATGCGAGTGATTTTTTTCAATTTTCTAATTGTCTTTTTTTTAGTGACGCACCCGATTAGCTCCGGTGCAGAAAATAAATTTTTGTCCGTTATTGATGATGTTCCGCTCTTGAGTGGGCTGAAAGAAAGAGTTCTTTCTGCTTCAGTATTTGACTCTAATAGAGGCCGTATAACCGAAGTGCAGGCTCATGGACCTGTTACGATCGGCTCTATTCGACAGTTTTATTCCAATATTTTGCCACGCTTTGGTTGGAACTTGATATCCAAAAAAAATAAGGGCTTAGCGTCAGATCAAAATGCTTCCTGGAGTTGGGGTCGTGGATCAGAAAAATTAGTGATAGAGGTAGTAAATATAGGGGAAAACACTGAAGTTTCTTTCCTTCATACATTTCCAAATGAGCAGAGACATTAAAAAAACGGAGTTGTGATGAATTTCGAAACAATCATTCTAGAGAAGATTGGCAAAGTCGGTTTGATTAAATTTAATCGGCCGGAAGCCCTTAATGCTCTCTCTGATACTTTAATATCTGAACTCTCCGAAGGGTTAAATTTATTAGAGGCTGATGATAAGATAAGGGTTCTCGTGCTTACTGGATCGGAAAAAGCGTTTGCTGCTGGTGCAGATATTAAGGAAATGCAATCCAGAGCCTACCCAGATACTTTTGTTGATGATTTCATAACTGTGGGTTGGGAACGAGTCGCGCTCTGTCGGAAACCCACTATTGCGGCCGTAGCTGGTTTCGCCTTGGGCGGGGGCTGTGAAATCGCCATGATGTGTGATTTTATTCTGGCTGCTGATAATGCCAAGTTTGGTCAACCTGAGATAAAAATTGGGGTTACACCAGGCGCTGGAGGAAGCCAGAGACTCACAAAAGCTATTGGGAAAGCCAAAGCAATGGAAATGTGCCTCACAGGTCGGATGATGAATGCGGAAGAGGCTGAACGCGCTGGTCTGGTATCACGGGTCATTCCTGCTGATCAACTCGTGGAAGAAGCAATCAAAACGGCGCAATCTATATCTGAGATGTCGTTACCTGCAGCCATGATGGTGAAAGATCAAGTGAACAGGGCTTTTGAAACTAATTTAACCGAGGGTATTCGCTACGAGAGACGACTTTTTCAATCTCTGTTTGGCACCCCTGATCAAACTGAGGGTATGGCGGCATTCGTGGAGAAACGTAAACCAAACTTCAACTAGCGAGAATTACAGAAGTTACTTGCTGATATTAATGCTTGACGCCGTTCCGGGCCGGCCTTAAAAACCACACTTCAAGAATATGGGAAATGAAAAATGCCTAATATTGAGTCGGCAAAGAAAAGGATGCGCCAGGCAGCTCGTAAGACCGAGGTAAACCGGGCGCGAAAAAGTCGCATTAGAACATTTATTAAGAAAATTGATCTTGCTCTGCAGGCTGGGGATAAATCGGGCGCTGAGTTGGCCTTGAAATTAGCCCAGCCCGAAATAATGCGTGGTGTTACCCGAGGGATAATTCATAAAAATACCGCTGCGAGGAAGATTTCTCGAATGTCTGCTCGGATCCAGGCCCTAAACTAAACCCCATTTAATTGTTGTTAAGGCTCTCGTGACCCGCCTCCAGAGAAGGCGGGTTTTTTGTTCCATTTTTGGGGCCTTTGTCGTCTTGATGTACGATAAAAAATAAGGTTTTCGGGGCAACCCCTGAAGACTCAGGACAATTTTATCTTGCGTATCTTGTCAACAAAAAAATTTATCTTTTTTTAACCTCGCAACCGTTGCAGACACTCAAGCACCATTATACTTTAACGCAAATGGTCTTTCGGTGCGGGGGTAATCGAATAAAAAGGGCCACCTTTTATTTGGCGGGGAAGTAATCGTTTATCAAAATATAAGTAAAAAATATTTTTTTACTTTAATGTAATGTTAAGCGGCAGTAACGAATTTTCTCTTTCAAGGTGGGTGGTTCTAATTGTCTTTCAGGCAGGGTTTTTTATCCAATCCAGCCAGGAAGTTCATCGATAATTATTCTGCGTTATCAGAAGAACTATTTAACAAATTAAACTGAGCCTAATTGGGAGAGGGTGGATACATGGTTGTACAAAACTTAGATCCTGTGACCACCCAAGAGTGGGCTAGAGTGCGGGGTATACTGCGTTCTGAGGTGGGTGAGGCTGCGTATCGAAGTTGGCTAAAACCGTTAAAACTTCTTTCAGTTGATGACGGTAGGGTAGAAATCTCGGTTCCAACTCAATTCATGAGGGACTGGGTTATCAGCCATTATGGTGACCGTCTCAGGCAACTTTGGATCAGCCAAAACTCGACTGTAAAATCTGTTGAAATAAGGGTCGATTTGGGCGCGCAATCGAAAATAATTCGATCGATTGATAGGGATCGTAAACAATTTCCGGCCCGGGGCTCTGGTAAGTTAGCTGAGGTTGTTAAATCGTCTGACCTCTGTTCGCCTTTGGACACTCGTTTCAAATTTTCTGACTATATTGTCGGTAAGTCTAACGAGCTTGCTTATGCCGCAGCGCGAAGGATCGCTGACTCAGAAAGCGCGCCCTTCAATCCCTTATTCCTTTATGGAGGCGTTGGTCTAGGAAAAACCCATCTGATGCATGCAATTGCAATTCATACGCGAGATAAATTCCCAGAAAAAAAGGTGGTTTATCTGACTGCTGAAAAATTCATGTACCATTTTGTTCGAGCTTTGCGAGTGAAAGATACTGTTTCCTTTAAGGAGAATTTTCGTTCGGTAGATCTCCTTATGATAGATGATTTGCAGTTCATTAATGGGAAGGATGCAACACAGGAAGAGTTTTTCCACACCTTTAATGATCTAGTAGACAACAAGAGACAGGTAGTCATTGCAGCAGATAAGCCACCGTCGGATCTTGACGGTATGGAGGAGAGGCTTCGATCGCGGCTTGGTTGCGGGCTTGTGGCGGATATTCATGCGACTTCTCGGGATTTACGCTTGAAGATCATCGAAGCAAAAGCAGCGAGGCTTGGTACCCAAATCCCGCCCAAGGTGAAGGAATTTTTATCACATCGCATAAAATCCAATGTCCGAGAGCTTGAAGGAGCCCTCAATAGAGTGGTCGTGCATTCTTCTCTGGTTGGCGGTGAAATTTCTTTGGAATCATGTCAGGAAGTCTTAGCAGACCTTTTAAGGGCCAATAGTAGGCGCCTTACAATAGAGGAAATACAAAAACGTGTGTCGGAGCATTTCAATATTCGTGCTGCGGATATGTGTTCGGCGCGTCGCGCTCGTGTAGTCGCAAGACCCAGGCAAGTAGCTATGTATCTATCAAAGCAGTTAACGGCTAGATCGCTCCCTGAGATCGGGCGAAAATTCGGTGGACGGGATCACACGACTGTTATGCACGCCGTAAAAAAAGTAGAAGAATTGCGAGGGGTTGATCCGAGCTTTGATGAAGATATCGATATGTTACGACGACTGCTTGAGAATTGAGCGTGATTATTGGTTGATTCCTTCCCTGATGCTATAAAATAGAGTATAATCTGAGGAGTTACGTTGGGTGATATATTAGCGTGCTGTTTTTATGCCCTGTTCAAACGGTGCCTAAGATGGGATATTAAATTGGCGGGTAAGTTGCAGGCATCATGAAATTTATTATTAACCGCGAAGTGCTGCTTAAATCTATTAGCCATGCGCAAAGTATTGTCGAGCGTAGGAACACGATCCCCATTCTCGCAAATGTCTTACTTAGAGCGGAAGAGAATGGGTTAGTGGAGATTACCGCAACCGATATGGATATCGGGATCATCGAGAAGGTTCCTGCGGATGTGTCTCAAGCTGGGGCGGTAACTGTTTCCGCCCACACACTTTTCGATATTGTACGAAAACTAGAGGATGGGGCTCAAATCGAGTTGGGTGGGGCGTCAGAGAGCGGACAAATCGAGCTTCGGTCTGGCCGCTCAACTCTTAAGCTTTCCACGTTACCAAGTGAAGATTTTCCAACAGTTTCCCAGGAAGATTTGCCAACAGAATTTTCTATGAGTGCTGGTTTGCTTCGGTCCCTAATTGATCGAACAAGGTTTGCTATTTCCACCGAGGAAACCAGATATTACCTTAATGGAATTTATTTGCATGCGACAGCTGGCTCAAAGGGCCAGGTATTGCGGTCAGTGGCTACGGATGGACATCGGCTTGCTTTAATGGAGATACCATTACCAACTAATGCAGAAAATATGCCCGGGGTCATTGTACCACGAAAAACCGTTAATGAACTCCGCAAGTTGTTGGATGAGGTGACTGGTGATGTTTCGATAAAACTATCCGACACAAGAATACAATTTGCTGTCGATGGAATCGATCTCTCGTCCAAACTTATTGATGGGACTTTCCCTGATTATGACCGAGTCATACCGGATGGTAATGAAAAAGTTATGGCTGTTGATCGTAAGCGATTTGAACGCGCAGTGGACCTGGTATCTACAATATCGACTGAGAAATCGAGGGCTATCAAGCTGAAATTATCAAATGACAGTCTTGTTCTCTCAGCGACCAGTCCTGAGTCGGGTAGTGCGACCGAAGAGTTGCAAGTCGAATACTCAGATGACGAGTTAGAGATTGGTTTTAATTCGAGATATTTAATAGATATTACCCAGCAAATTAATGGTGATTTTGCGCGCTTTGAGTTGTCTGATGGTGCATCGCCGACGGTGGTGCGTGAGGTCGAAGAGTCGGATGCCCTTTATGTCCTTATGCCTATGCGAGTTTAGGGTCTGGGGATGAGCCCTGAATAATCTTGAGAAATTAATTCCTGAGCGTGAGCCTCGGGAGGATTTTATAGCTATTAAAAGGCTCACCCTTAAGGATTTTCGTTGCTATGAGTCCATCCAGCTTGAGACCCATGCCTCGCCAGTAGTTTTGACTGGCCCAAATGGGGCTGGAAAAACAAATCTTTTAGAAGCCCTCTCCTTTCTAGCCCCGGGTAGGGGGCTACGTCATGCGAGACTCTCGGAGCCGTCCCGTCGTTTAAGAGGGGTTGAAATAGGACTTCCGGCACGTGATTGGGCCGTTGCGGCGGTAGTTGAGGACTCCGTTGGGTGTTTCAAGATTGGCACGGGTCTTGTTTCCAAAGCTGATGGGGAGGGCAAACGGGCAATTAGAATCAACGGTGTGGAGAGACAGAGCCAGGCCTGTCTATCAGAGAGAATGGCAATCTTATGGATAACGCCTGACATGCAGCGCCTTTTTAATGATGGCGCAGGGGGTCGGCGTCGTTTCTTAGACAGGATGATCATAGCAAATGACCCGGAGCACTCTGTGCGTTTGAATGCTTATGATAAAGTGTTACGAGGTCGAGCCCGAGTGTTGTCGGACGCGCGCCGGGATAATCGTAAACCTGATTATGACTGGCTTAATGCTCTGGAAGTAAAAATGGTCGAAAGCGGCATGGCCATAGTAGCTGCTCGTATGGAAATGGCTCAGCGCCTGAATCGGGCGTGTGCTCTTGGAATCGGGTTATTTCCTGCTGCCCGTCTAGAGCTTGCTGGAACGGTAGATTTTTGGTTGAGAGACATGCCGGCTATTGATGCAGAGGAGAAATTCCTGGCTCTTCTTCAGAAAAGTCGGGTTGAGGACTCAATATCCAGAGGGGCGGCAATTGGTCCACATAAATCTGATCTGGAAGTTCAATTCATAGAGCGAGAGACTCCAGCCCGAGAGTGTTCAACTGGAGAGCAGAAGGCATTACTACTAAGCATTACACTCGCTTATGCCAGGCTTCAAACTTTAGAAAAAGGTTTTCCCCCAATTCTCCTTCTAGACGAGGTCATAGCGCATCTGGACCATAAGCATAGGGAAGGACTTTTCGAGGAGCTCCTTGGTTTGGGGACGCAAGCATGGATGACAGGAACAGAGTGCAATTTGTTTTCATCGCTGAGGGATTTCGCTCAGCATTTTGTTGTGACTGGTGCTTCATTAGAGCCAGCTCACTAAAGAGGCGTGATATCGAATGACAACACCAACACCAGACTTACCTGTTGAGCCAGAGCAGAAAGGCTCTGAAAACGAATATGGCGCTGACTCAATACAGGTTTTAAGAGGGCTCGATGCTGTTCGAAAGCGTCCTGGCATGTATATCGGCGATACTGACGACGGGTCCGGTCTGCATCATATGGTCTATGAGGTAGTGGATAACGCTATCGATGAGGCGCTGGCAGGAGTCTGTGATCGAGTAGAGGTCACATTAAATGGCGATGGTTCAGTATCCATTAAAGATAATGGACGCGGCATTCCTACCGATGTCCATGAAGAGGAGGGTGTTTCTGCCGCGGAGGTAATAATGACCCACCTGCATGCTGGTGGAAAGTTTGATCAAAGTTCTTATAAAGTATCCGGGGGTTTGCACGGGGTAGGAGTTTCCGTGGTCAATGCCTTATCCGATTGGTTAGAGTTGCGGATCTGGCGGGGTGGTGCTGAGTGGGGTATGAGGTTCGAGAATGGAGTTGCGCAGGCTCCACTTGAGCGCCTTGGGAATTGGGATGGTGCAACCGGAAGCCAAGTTACGTTTTCTGCATCTCCGGAAATTTTCTCAAAGGTAGAGTTTGACTTTACAAAATTGGAGCATCGTTTGCGGGAACTAGCTTTCCTAAATTCGGGGATCGCGCTGGTCATCAATGATTTAAGGGGGGTCGAGCCCCGTTCTATTGAGATGTGTTATCAAGGAGGGCTCCAAGAATTTGTAAACTACTTAAATCGCGGCAAGACGTCATTTTTTGAAACCCCGATTTCGATCAAGGGTGAACAAGAGGGAGTCACTGTTGAAGTGTCGTTAGAATGGTCAGATAGCTACCATGAGTCGGTTCTTTGTTTTACCAATACAATTCCTCAGAGTGATGGTGGCACGCACTTAGCGGGGTTTAGAGCAGCTTTGACTCGGACGATTAACTCATATGCAAATGAGTCAGGAGTGGCTCGGAAAGAGAAGGTCAATCTTACAGGGGAGGACATGCGTGAAGGGATGACAGCGGTTCTCTCGGTTATGGTACCAGATCCAAAATTTTCGTCTCAAACAAAAGATAAATTGGTTTCATCTGAGGTTCGTCCCGCAGTTGAGAGCCTCGTTGGTGAAAAGCTGAGCCAATGGTTCGAAGAGCATCCGGGAGACGCAAAAAAGATTGTTGCGAAGGTAGTTGAAGCGGCGGCGGCCCGTGAAGCAGCCCGTAAGGCACGGGAATTAACACGTCGCAAAGGGGCTTTGGATATCTCCTCGCTCCCTGGAAAGCTTGCTGATTGTCAGGAACGAGATGCAACCCAAGCAGAGTTATTTATTGTGGAAGGTGATAGCGCGGGAGGTTCGGCCAAACAGGGGCGTGACCGCCGCACTCAGGCAATTCTTCCCCTCAGAGGAAAGATTCTAAACGTTGAGAGAGCCCGCTTCGATAAAATGCTTTCCTCTGCAGAGATCGGTACACTAATAGCGGCACTTGGGACGGGTATCGGCCGCGAAGATTTTGATATTGAAAAAATTCGTTATCATAAAATTATTATCATGACTGATGCTGACGTAGATGGCAGTCATATAAGAACTCTTCTATTAACATTCTTTTTTCGTCAAATGCCTGAGGTGGTTGAACGAGGGTATCTCTATATCGCCCAACCGCCCCTTTATCGGGCAAAAAGGGGTAATGAGGAAGTTTATCTCAAAGATGATTCTCGGATGGAAGATTATCTCATTCAAGTTGGCGTCCGTGATTGCATCTTGGAAGTCGGCGATGGGGCGGAGATCGCTGGATCCGATCTTCATGAAACTGTACGGGAAGCTATTCGTGCCCGAGATCTTATGAAACCTATCTTACAAAGACTATCTAATCCGATGGTAGCCGAGCAGGCCGCTATTTTGGGTACATTCAACCAGAGTTTGCTAGAGGATAGTGACACGGCAAGTCAAGTAGCGAATGCACTGGCTCGGAGGCTTGATGGTTTGTCGTTGGAGTCTGAGCGAGGTTGGGCGGTTCAGATTATTGATGGGGGGGGACTAGAGTTTTCAAGAACTTTAAGGGGTGTGAAAGAAACTCATGTGATTGATGGGACTTTGGTCTCAAGTTTTGAGGCGCGCCGATTGGATGAAATGACTCCTAGATTACAAGAGATCTATGGCCGCCCAGCTGTGTTAAATATAAAGGAGGCCTCGGAGCGAATAATTGGACCCCTGAGCCTAGCAGAAGCCATTTTGCGTGCGGGTCGAAAGGGGATATCAGTGCAGCGTTATAAAGGATTAGGAGAAATGAACCCTGATCAATTATGGGAAACGACGCTAAACCCAGACGATCGATCCTTGCTTCAAGTGCGTATCGACCACCGGGATGACGCGGAAGAAGTTTTTTCTACCCTGATGGGAGATGTTGTTGAGCCCAGAAGGGATTTTATCCATTCAAATGCTCTGAAGGTTGTAAACTTAGATATCTAGCTGAGACGTTCTCCTAATTATGGCGCATTTTAAGAATTGATGGGCTTAAATCTAATTCGCGGCTTTTTTTTGGCCGGAATATGGGCGATCTTGGCGATTTTCCTGGTCGTGATTTGGTGTGCGTGGACACTACCAAAACCTGATGCTGCTCTGTCGCCGTCTCGGTCGCCAAGTATCACAATTCTCGGCAAAGATGGCACTGTTCTTGCGGCTTATGGGGATCTGTACGCAGAGAGAGTTGATTTTGACGACGTTCCCCCTTTTCTCGTTCAGGCGATTTTAGCAACTGAAGATCGAAGATTTTTTGACCATTCGGGCATCGATTTAGTTGGGATAATTCGTGCTGCTTGGGTTAATTTTAGGGCCAGGGGCATTCGACAGGGGGGTAGCACTCTTACCCAACAGATAGCAAAAAATTTATTTTTGACTAGGGAAAGATCTTTTAAGCGGAAAATCCAAGAGGCTTTATTAGCCTTTTGGCTAGAGGCAAAATTCGATAAAAAGCAGCTTTTCACTATTTATCTAAACAGAATGTATCTTGGTTCCGGTACCTATGGAGTCTCTGCAGCTTCTCGGCGTTATTTTGGCATTCCGGCATCAGCCATAAATTTTCGGCAAGCCTCGGTTTTGGCTGGCCTTCTAAAGGCGCCCTCCCGTTATTCTCCGATTAGGGATAAGGCAGCGGCGATTCGGCGTGGAGACCAAGTTATCAAAAATATGGTGACGCAAGGTTTTATATCTCCATCTTATGCAGCCTTGGTTAAAAGACAATCATTGGCCTTGGTGCCTCAAAAAGGGTCTCAATTTAGATATTTTGTTGATTGGGTGGTTGACAGAACATCTGGTTTTATTGGTCGTCCAGATAGTGATCTGATTGTTCGCACGACCTTAGATCCCCAACTCCAGTCGATTGCAGGAAGGGCTGTCAGAAAAAATTTAGACAGAACGGTCCTGACAAGGGGGGGAACACAAGCGGCATTGGTAACTTTGGATAAAGGGGGTGCAATCCGAGCTCTCGTTGGAGGAGTCAATTATAAAACCTCTCAATTCAATCGGGTGACGCAGGCCCTCCGGCAGCCAGGATCCGCTTTCAAGGTTTTTGTATATTTAGCCGCTCTGGAGGAAGGTTTTGAGCCCGAAGACGTTTTACAGGATGGTCCTATAAAAATCGACGGATGGGAGCCAAGAAATTATGATGGAAAGTTCAGAGGCGACGTCACTTTGATAGACGCCGTGTCTGGTTCATTAAATTCTGTTGCGGTGAAGCTTTCCGAGACCATTGGGCGGGAAAAAGTTATAGCGATGGCTCAAAGATTGGGGATAACCACTCCGCTTAAATCCCATCCGAGCCTCGCCTTGGGAGTAAACGAAGTCACTTTGTTGGAACTAACCTCTGCTTATGCCGTATTGGCAAATCAGGGATTAAACGCATGGCCTTACGGTATTACTGAGATACGAGATACTCAAGGCAGCATTTTGTATCGACGTGTGGGGTCAGTAGGGCGTCTTCTTGAGACGCAGGTGGTCGATCGCATGGTGACAATGTTGCGTAAAACGGTTGTTTCGGCACCGGAAGAGCAGCGCAAATATCAAGACGGGCTGCTGGGAAAACAGGGACCAGTCAAGACTTTAGGGATGCCTGGTTTCTTGGCTTTGCTGATGGGTTGACTACCGGTGTATGGGTCGGAAATGACAAGGGCCGGCCAATGAAAAGGTTAACAGGTGGATCTATTCCCGCAAAAATCTGGCGGGACCTTATGAAAGAGGGAGTCTCCCGGTGATTATACGTAGCCGGTTTTTCTGTATAAAAAATCCATATTTCGGCGAGAAATGATGTTCAATTTTCCCTCTAAAGGTCTCACTTCTCTTGCGATGCCGCTTTTCTTGCTTATGTCTGTGGGTATCCTTTGGGGCCTGTTTTTCTCTCTGATTAAGCTTGCAGTTTCCGGGGGTATTCACCCAGTAAATTATGTATTTTGGTTTACCCTAATTTCGGGTGGACTTTTAGTGAGTGTTTGCCTTATCAGGAGGAAAAAGTTCTCTTTATCCCGTGAACACCTCTCTTACTATTTCAAGATAGGGCTTATAAGGTTTTCCATCGCCAACATTTTTTTCTATGCGGCTCAGGGTAAGCTCCCTGTCGGTGTGGCAGCTGTAATAATGGCGTTCACTCCAATTTTCACTTATTCGATAAGCCTATTATTGAGGGTCGAATCGTTTATTTGGCTCCGCGTGGTAGGGATAATTCTTGGGGTAATTGGGGTAATGCTGATTGTAATTCCTCGTGCAAGTCTCCCTGATGCTTCTCTTACCCCATATGTCTTTATTTGTTTTGGAGCCCCCCTTTTGCATGCGTTGGGTTATGTATTGCTGTCGGAGAAATCTCGTCCTAAGAACGTAGATTCAATGATGATCGCTGGTGGTACTCTCCTGGCCGCCTCTTTTTCATCATTTTTCATCGCCCTTCTATGGGGCGAATGGGATTTTATCTTTACCAATTTCGATGTGCCGACAATGGCCATGCTGACACACGCAATTCTTGCGGCTCTGAATTTCTTTATGATTTTTGAATTAATCCGAATTGCTGGACCAACTTTCATGAGCCAATCAAGCAACTTGGCACTTGGCTTTGGAGTCTTTTTTGGCTGGCTGATCTTTGGCGAATTACCTAGTCATTGGGTTTGGGGCGCAATCACATTAATTTTAATCGGTGTGGCCCTGGTTAACACTCGGCATAAAGAGCCTTAGACCTTAATCAAACCACGAGACGATCCGATCTTCAGGTTGGAGGTTGTCGTCTTCCGAAACGGTTTTTCCCTGAATCGATATACCGGCTTGATGCACTGTTTCTTTGTTGCCGGAGATGAGAGGATGCCACCACGCTAAATCTTTTCCTTCGGCTAAAAGTCTGTAGGCACAACTTTTAGGCATCCATTTTAATTGAGAGATATTTTTGGGTGTTAGGCGCACACAATCCGGCACTATTTCGTGTCTAGTGTCATATTTCTTGCATTTGCATCTTTGATTATCCAGAAGTCGGCAAGCAATGTCCGTTAGAGCTATATCGCCGGTTTCCTCGTCCTCGAGCTTGACTAAACAACAGCGGCCACAGCCGTCACACAGTGACTCCCATTCGTCTTGCGACATTTGTGGAAGTGTTTTTGTTTGCCAGAAATTTAACTTTTTATTTGCCATTGGAGGCTCTTATGTGTTCTCGAAGCACCGCTGCTAATTTGGATGGTTGGGTTTGATGGGAAAAATGGGTGAGGTAACTTCCTTGCCTGTCCATCAAAAAAATAATTGAGGAGTGATCGATCAAATAATTGTTAGTCGGTTTATTTTTTTCTTCATCATTTTTTCTAAAATAAACACGAAAGGATTTGGCAGCATTCTTGATTTGAGAGGTTGTACCAGTCATGCCTAGAATGGATGGATGAAAATTTGAGAGATACTCCTTGAGATGGGAAGATGTATCTCGTTTCGGGTCTACAGTTATGAATAAAGGTTGGATTAATTTGTTTGTACTGTCGATCTCCTCAAGGGCCGAGCTCATAACCTGCAAACCGGTAGGGCAGACATCAGGACAGGACGTATAGCCAAAATAGATAAGCATCAGCCGGCCCTGGAAATCGGCATCTGTTCGGAGCTGATCGTAATGATCGGTAAGCTGGAAGGGGCCACCAATTTTTGCAATCCCAGTACTCCCACGAGTTAGGTTCCCAACTTTCAAAAAACCGAATTGGGTGGCGATCAGGACACCTACAATGCCCAAAGAAATAAAAATAGCTAGGTAACGCAGGATTTTAACGCTCATGAGGAGGTTGGGCTTTCCTATCAAATTTATTACTTACTAAATATAATCTGCCTCTCCCCAAACTCCAATAATTTACAAATGAGGCCACGAATATTTATTCTCGGTTAACGTTCATAATGCCACCACTAAATTGGCATACCCCCCGAACCTCTGAATGACCTACTTACTTGGCTGGCGTGCTGATCAGAGGAAGTCATTTGATTTCTGCGCTTATTAATTATTCTAAAGTATAGGTAGTTTTTACGAGAACCTAGTTGTTCCGGTTGCGGATACATTAATACTGAAAAGGCACTAAATTTTTTAATAGCCCTGTTGTTTGATCTGGATTGTTGGAATTACCTGCACTCGCATCTAACGTCTATCGGATACGTTTTCAGTGGCACTTGGTGATCGGAGATGATCAAAGTAAAATATGGACTGTCAGAAGCAAGTTTTATTTAGAAAACATCATTCACCGATTTGTAAGAGTAGACCCTGCCGACGTGCAATTCGAAAGGTACCCAGGAATATAAAAAACCCGGCAGCTAAAAAGACTGCATTAAGCATTAGTGCATTATAAAAAAGGCCTAGATCGAATCTGTTCTCTGCGAGCGCTATTCTCATCCCTTCAAAAACATGTGAGGAGGGTAAAGCGTGCGCTAAAAACTGTAGCCAATCTGGCAAAGTAGAGATCGGATAATAGATACCGCTAATCGGCGCGATAAGAAAAATTCCCACCCAAGCAAGGCTCTCTGCTCCAAGTCCGTATCGTAAGACAAGCGCTGAGACGCCCAACCCAACGGCTGCACCGAAGATCAAGAGATTTGAAAAAAAAGCCACAAGTGTAAAACCCATTTCAAATATTGAAAATTGGTAAAGTGGAATTGCTAATAAAGCTGCTGGAAGCACCCCTATCAAGGTCCTCAAAAGACTGATTATGATCAGTGCTGCGGCCCACTCGTGGGTTCTTAACGGGCTTGCGCACAACTGAGCTAAATTTCTAGACCACATTTCCTCTAAAAACGAAACAGCAACTCCGATATTGCTACGGAATAACACGTCCCAGAGTAGTACCGCAGCAATTAGTACCCCCCCGGCTCTGAGGATGACTGAGGACGAATTTAATAGAAATTCGGTCATAAAACCCCACAAAATCATTTGCATAATTGGCCAGTATGCTAGTTCAATGATCCGGACCCATCCGCTTTGCAAAAGGTATAAGTATCGCCTAATCATTGCCGCGACCCTTAAAGGTGAAAAGCTCCTGTCTGCTCTTTGCTCCGCTTTCGGGGCCGCTAGCCGAGGGATTCTTGGTATGCTTTTATCTTCATTCATTTATTGTGCCCCATCCGGCGATCTAGCAATTTCTAGAAAGACTTGTTCTAGGTTTTGACGGCTGTATTTTTCTATGAGGCTAAATGGACTTCCATGGTCAATCATAGAACCAGATTTGAGCATCAAAACATTTTCACATACTCGTTCGACCTCGGTCATATTGTGCGAAGCAAGAATGATGGTTGCTCCAGTCAGGTCACGGTAGGCTTTGAGATATTCTCTAACCCAGTCTGCTGTATCGGGATCTAAGGATGCTGTTGGTTCGTCAAGTAATAAGAGGCATGGTGCATTTATTAGCGCCTTTGCTAGACCAACCCTAGTCGCTTGACCCGAGGATAATTTTCCGGTCGGGCGATCAATAATGTTCTCGAGATGAAGCTCATCGCAAAGTTGCTCAATACGACGCTTCGGCTCTCGAAGGCCATAGAGGCTGGCGAATACATCCAAATTTTGTCGTACGGTCAAGCGCTTCGGCAAGTCGACATAAGGAGAACCGAAATTCATCTTGGGGGTTACCGTCTGCCTTTGCTCTGGCATTTGTTTTCCTAAAAGATGGATAGTTCCGCTGGTTGGGGTCAATAAACCGAGAAGCATTGAAATGATCGTGGTTTTTCCGGCACCGTTACCGCCGAGTAAAGCCGTAATGGAACCGGTTTCAATTTCGAATGATAGGTCCTGTACGGCAGTCGTATTGCCATAAATCTTGGATAGTTTAGATACTTTTACTGCTAACGAAGACATTTATTTGGATATCGTGATGAGCATCTTTGATTAATAGCAAGACCTGGACATTTGATCATTTGTTGTGGTTGGGTGCTACTGATTTAATATCAGAAAAGCATTCTTGTGCGTAACGTAGAAAAAAATAATATTTTGACGGGACTAGGCGGTTTAGGCCGTGCACAGCTCCGGACGCTCGGGGTTATTCGCTGGGTTGCGATCGCTGGCCAAACAGTCACTTTGTTGGTGGTTCACTATGTCTTTAAATTTGACTTGCCTCTTGAGTTGGCGCTTCTAACGGTCGGAGTCTCGGCTTTTGCGAACATCATATTCATCAGCCGGGCCGGGCGAGGCAACATTGGTGAACCAAATGTGGCAGCGATCTTTGGATTTGATTTAATCCAACTATCCGTATTGCTGTATCTCACTGGCGGATTGCAAAATCCCTTCGCGTTCCTATTGTTGGCTCCAGTCACGGTGTCGGCAGCAATTTTATCGCGTGGCAGCGTTATTCTTCTCAGCGGTTTGGCGATTTCGGCCGTAACAATACTCACGATTTGGCACCTTCCATTACCTTGGGTGGGAACTATCGAGCCGTTCCCGCCCATTTACATGTTAGGTGTCTGGGTATCGTTGGGAATTGGGGTTCTGTTTTTTGCTATCTATACCTATCGTGTGGCGACGGAAGCGAGGCAGCTTTCTCAGGCTCTCAACGCGACACAGATGGCATTGGCAAGAGAGCAGCAGGTGTCAGCGGTGGGGATGATCGCAGCCGCCGCAGCCCATGAGTTAGGGAGTCCACTGGGTACAATCGATGTCGCTGTTAATGAAATTGCGCGCGAGCTTCCTAAAGATAGCCCTTTTTCCGAGGATATCGAATTACTCGTTAGTGAAATACACCGGTGTCGAGATATTCTAGCAGCTTTGGCTAGGAAGCCTGAGTTTGACCGGGTCGCTTTCTCAAAAGTACCACTTAGCGCAGTTGTTGAGCAATCTAGCAACCTCCATCGGAGAGAAGAGATAGAATTGTGCTTCTTGATTTTACCTCCTGAAAACCGTGATATTCGTGAGCCCCAAATCAAGCCGGCACCAGAAATTCTGCATGGTCTTGGCAACCTTGTACAGAACGCAATCCAATTTGCTAAAAAGCAAGTAACTATAGAGACATTATGGGATCGTGAGAGAGTGACTGTCCGAATATACGATGATGGACCTGGCTTCCCGCAATTTATAATAGACCGTGCAGGTGAGCCTTATATTTCTGGTCGTAATCAGGCAGGAGGGCAAATGGGATTAGGAATATTTATTGCACAGACCCTTTTAGAACGGACCGGGGCTTCGCTCTCGTATCGCAATAGCCCCTCCGGTGGTGCTCAGGTTACTATAACTTGGCGACAAGAATTTCTTGAAAACATCGGTACCACTCTCGCTCACGGACAATTTTGATGAATTTCTCGAAGGGGTCCGAGAATGTCGCTAATAGAAACCTTCTTATCGTGGACGATGATGCGCCCTTCCGAGAGCGGCTGGCCAAGGCGATGCGAGGACGAGGGTTTGAAGTAGATACGGCTGATTCAGTGCAATCTGGTATAGAAATGATAATGAAAACCAACCCCGGCTTTGCCGTGTTTGATTTGCGCCTAAAGGATGGAAGTGGGCTAGATTTGGTTGCTTGTATTCAAGAGCATGTAGAGGGAGCGCGTGTAATTATTCTCACTGGCTATGGTAATATCGCGACGGCTGTGGCTGCAGTAAAAGCTGGAGCGGTTGATTATCTCGCTAAGCCCATTGATGCGGACCAGGTAGAGGCAGCCTTGTTAGTAAAAGGAGATAGATTGCCTCCCCCTCCAAAGAATCCGATGTCGGCGGATCGAGTAAGGTGGGAGCATATTCAGCGCGTTTATGAGCAATGCAATCGTAATGTATCTGAAACCGCCCGCAAATTGAATATGCACAGACGGACCTTACAACGTATTCTTGCTAAACGAGCCCCTAGGGAGGTAAATCTTTGACGGAATTAGTTGCTGATTTTTAAGAAGAACAAATAGAAAATAGTGCAGGAACGACCAGAACATTGGACCTTTGGACCGGAACAATGTCCAATTTTAGTCAGCGGAGCGGAAAGACTTCTCATTTATCTGCCATTTTTCTTAAACGGATGGCCCTTTAAACACTGTGAATTTAATCCCCAGGCTAAAGTCAATATAGAAATCCTGGGTGGAGCTGATGATGATATTATCATTCATCAAAAAGTATCTGTAGAAAAAAGGTCCGCCTTCAAGTCCGAATTTGAAGCTGCTAGAGAATTAGCTGACATTTTAATTGCAACCTATGCTTATCTGAAGGGTGACGTGATTTATTTGCGGGGTAGCGCCACAGTTTTTGCAAATGGTATTGCAGTATTTCTCGCCCCCCGGGGTCAAAGCGAGCATCAGTTGGCACTGCGTCTCGCCGCGAAAGGGCTCCGACTATTCAGTGACAACAAAATCTTTTTGAGATCAGACTCGTCGAGTTTGGTATCGGCTGTGTCTCCTGGGAACACCCCATCAGTTTCACTGCCTCTGGAAGACGACCCACACGCTGTTTTTGAAGATTTTGTAAGCAGTTTTACAGAAATTAAAAATTCCAAAAGAGCCTTTCTAAAGCTATGGGATAGCGAATGCGCAGGCTTTAATGAGCAGGCCACAGTGACTTCAATTTTTGAACTTCAAAGGTCAGATTGTGATGAGAGTGATATTTCAATTTTAAATGCCGATCGCGCAAATGAGCTCATAATGGAAAATTGTCAATTATCAAACGTGGATCCAGAGCGTTATAGGGCTATTGCAAGTGAGATTGCCGAAAATATCCCAATTTCCAAACTGCGTTATAATAGTTTTGACCAGGCAGCACGGGCTTTACTGAACCAAAAGATAGATTGCTAGTGTCTGTTCGACCAAGATTTCTTTAGTAAGGAAAAGAAGATACAGTGTTTGTGACTGTAAAATTTGAATAGCGCTAAGATCTTGGTCTTAAAAATAAGTTAGTTAAAATCATGGGCAAATTAGAACCGATAGTAAATGGTGAGAGCCAGAACGGTATCCTGCCGCACCAAGCCTTAGTCAAGATGACAGAGATGGGTGCCATCAAGGGAAATCCGGCTATTGAAGAATCGCAAATTCAACCGGCAAGCTTGGATCTTCGCCTAGGAAAGAAAGCGTGGCGTGTAAGGGCAAGCTTTCTGCCGGGGCCTAAATGTAGAATTCAAGATCGTTTAACCGAATTGGGACTCCATGAAATAGACCTCTCTGAAGGGGCACTACTTGAACGCGGATCGGTTTATATCGTGCAGTTGGTCGAAAGTTTGGATCTACCTGATTTCCTAAGGGGTGTTTCAAATCCTAAAAGCTCTACAGGAAGGGTGGATGTTTTTACCAGACTTATTACTGATAGGGCTGAGGATTTTGACGTAGTAGCTCAAGGGTATAAAGGGCCGCTTTATCTTGAGATTTTTCCTAGGACGTTTGGGGTTATCGTCCGAGCGGGAGCAAGGCTGAACCAGCTACGTCTTACTGGTGTGGAGGAGAGAGTTGAGGGAGCGGCGCTAGAGAGACTTTTGCGTACTAAAGCCGTTCTAGATCGGACTCTTTCTCAGGCAGAAAACCGCACTCTCTCTCGGGGAGTTCCGTTGTCCGTAGACCTTGAAGGAATTAATGGGTCTTCATTAGTCGGTTACAAGGCTAAGCGACATGCACCGTTGATCGATCTGGAAAGAGTGAATTTTTATACGCCAAGTGATTTCTGGGAGGCAATCAATAAAAACGATCACAGGTCGATAATATTAGATCCCGATGAATTTTACATTCTTGCGTCTCGTGAGGCAGTGTCTGTACCGAACGAGTACGCTGCCGAAATGGTTCCATATGATGCATTTACCGGGGAGTTTAGGGCTCATTATGCTGGATTTTTTGATCCAGGGTTTGGGCACGAAACAGGAAAAGCCGGAGGCACCCGAGCGGTTCTGGAGGTAAGGTCGTACGGGGTGCCCTTTATGATAAGCCATGGCCAGCTTGTAGGAAGACTCAAATACGAGCGCCTCTCCTCGACGCCGGATTTGCTCTATGGCGCAGCAGCCGGGTCATCATATCAGAAACAGGGACTAAAGCTGAGCAAACATTTTAAACCTTGGAAACATGATCCAGTTTAGTGGTGGTGAACCAGATGAGCCTTTCTAAGAATGATATTGAGAAATTATCTTGCGCTAAACTGTTATGCGTGGGTGATATTATGCTGGATCAGTTTGTGTACGGCTCGGCCTCTCGTATCTCACCGGAGGCGCCGGTTCCAGTTTTTCTGACATCAGACACGGATACCATGCTTGGTGGTGCGGGCAATGTAGTTCGCAATTTATCAGCTCTTGGAGCAAATATCTCATTTTTTGGTGTGGTAGGTGCTGATGCAGCAGGTCAACAGATTAGAGATCTTCTTGAAGAGCTAAAAAACGTATCTGCAACTGTGCTCGTTGACGAATCCAGGTCTTCCACCATCAAGGAGAGGTTTATTAGTGGGACGCAACAATTATTGAGGGTCGACAAAGAAAGTTTTCATCCTTTGAATGAAAATGCCGAGGCCGAATTAAACGGCGCGATCAAGGGCGCCTTGTCGGATTGCTCTGGGCTGGTTCTTTCCGATTACGATAAAGGAACACTCTCCAGGAAATCTCTTATCGATCTTATTTCTTATGCCTGTGAGCATAAAGTACTTGTGATTGTTGACCCGAAGGGAGAAGACTATAGCTGTTACCAGGGCGCAAATTGGATTACTCCAAATTCGACGGAGTTAAGTGTGGCAACGGGCATGCCAGTAAAGAGTGAAGATCAGGTAATTGCAGCGGCTCGCTATCTCCAAACGACTTTTAATATCGAAAATGTTTTGGTCACTCGAGGGGGTGAAGGTATGACCCTTGTTCAAACCTCAGGCTCAAAGCATTTTCCTGCAGAAGCAAAGGAAGTATTTGATGTATCCGGGGCAGGCGATACGGTCATTGCATGTATCGCTGCGGCACTGGCCGCCCATATTTCTATCGATAAGGCGATTACACTAGCTAATATTGCTGCGGGGATTGTTGTGAGCAAGGTCGGGACTGCTGTGGTTTGGCCGGAAGATATTGTCCATGCCTTAGGCCAGAAGAAAAGTTGGGTTGAGGCTCACGGTAAGATTTTAACTTTAAATCAAGCCATGGAGAGGTTGAAAAGCTGGCGACATAAGGGAGAGCGTATTTGTTTTACGAATGGTTGTTTTGACCTAATTCATCCGGGACATATTAGCATGTTAGAAAAATCTCGGGATTTAGCCGACCGTCTTGTCGTAGGCTTAAATTCGGATGATTCTGTTAAAAGATTAAAGGGCCCCTTAAGGCCTATTCAGGAACATAATGCGAGAGCAAAAGTCTTAGCTTCTTTGTCAAGTGTTGACTTGGTCATTATCTTTGATGGCGACACCCCAATAGAACTTATCAAAGCAATGAAACCGGAAGTTTTGACCAAGGGAGCTGATTATGCTCGGGATCAGGTGGTCGGTGCTGAAATTCTCAAAGATTACAACGGTGAAGTTCGGTTAATAGAATTAGTTGAAGGGCAAAGTACAACCTCGACTGTTCAAAAAATGCTTAAAAATTAAGGCTAAATCTCTGGGTCAATTAATCTTTGCAGCCGGTGTGCCGCAGTAAGGGCAAATTTTATTTGTTGGTATTTCCTGCGTTTGGTGGTCATTTGGTTTGTTGGTGCCTCTCTACAGATTACCCCACCGAACTTATCAGCGGTTATTAATCCAAAGTTTGGCGTCAGAATTTCATTTGGAAAGTCAGGGGGAACCCCAAAATAAAATTGATCGCAATAAGCTAAATAGTCAGGCCATTTTTGGTCACCTTTATAATCAGCGACTGATACTTTCACTTCTACAATTATGAAATCCCCGCTTGGGCCTAGTCCAATTACATCGACACGGCGCTTGTTTGGAAGACGAAACTCCACCAAAGGCGCATATCCCATGTTCTCAAAACATCGGCAGATCCCGCGCGTTACCTCTATCGTTTTTGGTGTTCTTAAATGGTTTTGTTTTTTATGCTCCCCTATGAATTTTGAGAGAGGTTGTTCTAGATTTAGCATTTCAGCCATTAATTTTGCGGTCCTTGACTTCAATTCGGTATAACTTCGCCGGGAAAAATATTATAGATAAATAAAAAAATGTTTCACTAATGTTCTAGGTTATTTCATCATTATTATTTAAAAAAATAATGAACTGGAATTATAAATGAGTTTTTTTTAGGGCTTTAAGTCTAAAACTATTCCTTTATAAACCGGCGGATGTGTGTCGGTAATTGGTTCCTTTAGCTTTTGGGTGAGCACATTCCTGTGGAAAATGAAAAAAAGTATGAACAGGCTGAGGAAGCTTTTACGGAAGGAGATTATGCAGTTGCACTAAAAGTGTATCAGGACATCTTTGAGCATGATCAAAAACAGCCTAATGCGGTGTGGGGTATTGCCGAATGTTTTCACTCTTTGGGTCAGATTGGGGAAGCAATAGCTTGGTATAAAAGGTACCTAAGTTATGAGCCCAACGAGCCAGAGGCACTTCATATGCTGGCAGCGCTGGGGGAAGGCCGCGCTCCATTAAGGGCCAGCGATGATTATGTTAAAGCCCATTTCGATAGGTTTGCAGAGGACTTTGATAAACAATTGTTGGAGGAGTTGGATTACAAAGCTCCAGATATTCTTGTTAATACGTTGAAAACTCAAGTCGGCTCTCCTACAGGATTTCTCTCAATACTTGATGCAGGATGTGGCACTGGGCTTTGTGGCCCTAAATTAAAACCTTACGCTGCACGTCTTGACGGCGTGGATATATCTCGAGAGATGCTAAGTTTTTCTCGCAAGCTTGAGGTTTATGACAATCTTTTTGAGGAGGAACTTACTCATCACTTTGAAACCACCGAGGCACAGTATGATGTTGTCATTGCCGCAGACACTTTATGTTATTTCGGGGACCTAGCTCTGCTCTTCAAGCTTGTTGGGAGAATTCTAAGAGAGAAAGGTATTTTTTTATTTTCGGTTGAGGCTGATGAAATAGGTGCAGATTTTTCCTTGACCCAATCGGGACGTTATACGCACGCAAGAAATTATATAACGAGAGTAGCGAATTCCGTTAATCTCAGAAATATCTCGGTTCGAAGTGAAACTTTACGCACCGAATATGGGGAGGCAGTTATCGGAGATATTTGGGTTCTTTCCAAATGATTATTCAGTGGTGAATATCATTCTCCATCCTTCTGAATTTCAGAACTTGTTGATGATGAATTTACCGCTATTCCGTTTTTAGCTCGACCCTTTCGATATTTCGTCTTTCCGCTCTTCTTGCTTTTACAATAGTTGTGGTGCTTCATTTGCTCAGGGCAAACTCTTAGCTAATTAGAGGAAAAATTATGACTAGGCTCACTCTTCCCACGGAAAAAATGATCGCTGAAAAAGCAGATGGTATTGGCTGGATGACTTTCAATAATCCAGAACGTCGAAATGCAATAGGGTTTGCGATGAGGGAAGCGATCTTGGAGATCATTGATGATTTCGAGAATGATAAGGATGTCCGTGTTATTGTGATGCGGGGGGCTGGGGACAAAGCATTTGTATCGGGCTCAGACATATCAGAGTTTGCTGCGTTGCGCTCAACACCTCAACAAATAAAGGTTTACGAAGAATTGTCATCACGTGTTAATGCTGCTTATGACAACATCCGAAAACCCTTGATCGCAATGATTCAAGGTTTTTGCATGGGCGGTGGCTTGGGGACGGCGTTGCAGGCCGATATTCGCATAGCAACCAGCACATCAGTATTTGGCGTGCCCGCGGCTCGCCTCGGGCTGGGCTACCCATATCGTAATATGAAACGAATCGTCGATTTAATTGGACCTTCGAGAACGAAGGAAGTTTTCTTTACCGCGAGACAATATAATGCTTCTGAAGCTCTATCGATGGGTCTGATTAATCAAGTGGTCGAGCCGGAAGCTCTTGAGGAGACAGTGGCCAGTCTGGCTGCAAATATCGCCGAGAATGCGCCCCTAACAATAGCCATGGCTAAATTAATTGTTGCGGAAACTTTGAAGCCGGAGGGCGAACGCGATCTCGAACTGTGCGATGAGGCGGTCGATATTTGCATGAATTCGGAGGATTATAAGGAAGGTCGAACTGCTTTCATGGAGAAGCGTAGGCCAGACTTTAAAGGCCGTTAGGGAAATCTTTCCTAATTTTATCCAAAATAGGCGGGCAACATAAAAAAGGAGGAGACTAATGACGATAACGATTTATGGTTTCCCTGCATCTTCCAACGTCCAAAAGCCTTTGTGGGTTTGTGGAGAGCTTGGCCTAAAGTTTAAATTTATCGAAAAAGGTGGACCTTTTGGCGGTCTTGACGATCCAGATTATCTGGCACTTAACCCAAATGGGCGTGTTCCAACGCTTGTTGAGGGTGACTTGGTAATCTGGGAGTCCGCCGCCTGTGCGCGCTACCTAGCTTCGCGTTATGGAAAGGGCACCTTGTGGCCTGACAACCCAATTATCAGGGCGCAAGGTGATAAATGGATGGATTGGCATTTGGGGACGTTAGGACCAGCTCTCAAGCCTGTGTATGATGCCTTGATTAGGACAAGTCCAGAGCAAAGAGATAATCAAAGCTTAGCCCTTGGGATTGAAAGGCTAAACCATACTATTTCAATTTTAGATCGAGCACTCGAGTGTCGAAACTATGTCGCTGGCGATCAATTTAGTTTTGGAGATATTTCTGTGGGTATCGGTGCTTACCGATGGTTCAATATCCCAATAAATAGACCAGATTTAAAAAATTTGCGTGCGTGGTATGACAGGTTATCCGAACGCCCTGCATATCAGAAATATATTATGAGACCGCTTTCTTAATCAAATTCTCCACAAGCTTTTACATTCTGTTGCAACAATTTCCTCGTATGGAACCGGATCACCCTCGAGAAGACCCGCTCGAGAGGCAAAGCTATTCATGCCGTCTATAAGCTCTTGGGGAATATGGGGATCGTAATAGGGTAGATCCCTTTCGATCAGAGTTGCGATTAGCCCAGCCTCTTTATCAGGAAAGATTTTTCTTCCGACCTGGGTAGCAAGTTCACTGTCTTCGCTCAGAGCTTTCTGTGTTTTTACAATTGCTCGAACCGCCGCCTGCGCAACCTCAGGTTGTTCGACGACGAGTTTCTCACTAGCTACTAATGCTGGTTGTGTGAATCTGAAGCCATCGGCAGGACCATCTCCTCTTCGCACATCTAAAATGATCTTGGCGATTCCGTCGGTTACTGCCACCTCTGTACCCATACCGTTTGCCCAAAAACCATCGATAATGCCTTCACGCAACCATTCTGCAGCGGCAACACCAAAGCTGGTTCCCTTCGGAACTCCGCCAGGTGGCAGGCCGATTTCTATTTCCTCCTTTTGAGGGTCAATGCCAGCCGCCGCAAAAAGTTGCCTCAATCCGATATCCACACCGGGGGCAGCGCCAATTTTGAGCCCTTTTAAGCCGTTAATGTCGCCCCTTTGTATAGGACTATCTTTTCCGACTACTAAAAACCAATACATACCCTGACTGAGTGAGCAAAGAAGTTTTGCACCTTTCCAGCGGGGAAATGCCCATAGTGGCGCATGCGCTGACCCGGCAACAAATTCGGTTTTTCCATCCCTTAGAGCTTTGAAACAATCAGGAACAGGAAAAATGAGCTCATGAACCGCATCTAACCCTTCCTCTTTAAAGAAACCTAGTTCAACCGCAGCGATTGCGGGAAAATATGAGTTTGAGACCAGGTCGGGTAAAGCCACTCTAACTTGCATAATTTTTATTCTCTCTAAATATGTATCTCTAAAATTTTATCTTAATTTTTGAGTAATTTATGAACCGTAAGCTTTCGCCTCCTCAGCACAAAGGGTCCAGATTCTCATTATCGGGTTTTTGTGATCTAAAATTTCTTTACCAATTTGTTCCATTTCTTCCGCCCCCATTATGTCATATTTCCCCATAGATGCCGCGATTTGGGTTCTTTTGGCGTTATCTTCGATAATGAAAACTCCGGCTGTCATCTCATAAATATCTGCGCCTGTCATAACAAATCCGTGGGCACGCATGAGAGCCGCCCGATTTTGACCAAGAGTCTTTACCAGGGCTTCTCCCCTCGCTTTGTCACTAACCAAGTTTGGATCGGGGTGCACCGGGATCCCGTCATAAAAAATTGATGCTAAAAAATAAGTCGGGGCGAGATCGTGTTCGGACATGGAAAAACTGGTAGCATGATGGCAGTGGAAATGGGCGATAGCCCCTACATCAGGCCTTGCTTTAAAAATCTCGGTATGGATGGGCAACTCACCCGGGAGCCTGACGTCAGATCCTATTTGGTTGCCATCTAGGTCGACTACCACAAAATCTTCCGGTGAGCACTTGGAGGGTGTGCTGTGAGGAGTAATAAGAATCTGGTTTGGATCATCCATGCGGGCACTGATATGTCCAAAACCATCAACCATGTTGCGAGAATTGAAGAATCTCCAGGCGGTACTCAGCAACTCCGCTTTTTTTCTGTCATTTTCGGTCATCAATCTCTCCATTCTTGATAAATTCGACATAGAGCCAAACAGTTTTTTTCCTAAAATAAGAAAATGTTTCAACCATCAAGGTTTTGCCCCGTTTCAAATATGTGAATTTCTTTTCTTGTTTTCTATTTTGGTTCTCTCTCGAAGATTGCTAGCCATATACCCGCTATAACAAGAATTGCGCCAGCGCCATGATACCATTCTGGTTTTTCACCAAGTATAAAAATTGCCAGCGCACCGGCGAACACAGGGTATAAATTTCCAAAATAACCAGCCTGTGCCCCGCCTACTCGCCATGTCCCTTCATTCCACATAGTAGTGCCCCCAACAGATGCAATTATGCCGACATAGACGATCATCGAGATGCTTATCTCATTGAAGGGCATCGGTTTATAAGTAACGCTCTCCCAAGCGTAAAGGGGAGCCATGATGCATACTCCGACGAGGCTCAGAACAGTCATAAACGGCATGATGGGTATTGTTTGGGGTTTCCACCGTATAATAAATGCCTGTATCGACCACAAGAAAACGGCGAGCAAAGCCCACCAATCCCCTTCCCTGATTTGGAGGGTTTGCAATACAGAGAGGTCGCCCCTTAAAACAATTACAAATGCCCCCAATATTGAGAAGATTACTCCTAACCACTGACGGGTCGTTATAGGGGTTTTTAGAATGATTAGACCTAACAAGAGTACTAGAACCGGTAATATTGATTGTATCAAGCTTGCTTGAAGGGCCGTGGTCTTTTGGAGAGCTATGTAAAACGTGCTGTTAAAAGAGACGACGGAAACCAATCCAAAGCCTAAAATAAATTTTATGTTAGATCTAATTTCTGGCCAAAGATTTAATGTTTGTTTTCCAAAGAAGGGAATAAAAAAAGCAAGGGCCATAACCCAACGCCAAAAATTCATTGCTAAGGGCGGTATGTCCTGATCGGCGGCAGCGCGGCCGATAATAGCATTTCCCGCCCAGCAAATGACAGCCAGAACTAAGAGAACATAGCCACTGAAAGTACTTGATTTTATTTCGGACCCCATCGAAACAAATTACTCGGGTCAGGGTCCCATGCAAAGGCTCCTGAGCTCTCTCAAATTATTTAGGAAAAGACTTTATTAAAATTACTGTAGGTCGCCGGCTTGGACCCCCGTGAAATCCTGGATTGTTAGCCGTCTGAGCATGCGCCGTTCATCAGAGGGGAAATCAGTTCTAGCATGCACTGAACATCGATTATCCCACATAAGTAAGTCCCCAACCCGCCAAACATGCTCATAAACAAACTCGGGTTTCCTTTGATGCTGGAATAGAAATTCTAGAAGCTCAGCACTTTCGTCTGCCGGCAAACCTATAATCTCTTCAGTCATTAGCTCGCTGACAAAAAGTGCCGTTCGCCCTGTGTCCGGATTCTTGCGAAGTATGGGATGTTTCCAGAAAGGGAACTCTCCTTTGTCATATCGGTCTGCGGCTTGTTTTGTCACGGTTCCATATGCGTAAGCTTGGAGGCCTATTCTTCCTTTAATTTTGTCCTTTATCTCTTTTGGAAGAGTTTCAGCGGCTTTGTAACTGTTGGAAAATTTTGTATGACCGCCCCAAGAGGGGATTTCTAAAGCGTAAAGAATTGTGGCCTTATCTGGATGTTCAAAATACGGCGTATCCGAATGAAACATCATCTCGCCATCTGGCAAGGATCCAATGGGGTTACCTTCTTTGTCGCGAACGTTCGTGACAAGCATAACATTAGGGCCTTGTTCCTCTTCCTCAGTGGGACGATCTTTGCGGGCACCGCGGCGTCGATTTCCTAATTCTCCGAACCACTCAGCAAATCTTCTCTGGTCTTCTAGTGATATATTTTGATCACGAAATAATATAACCTGATGGTCGAGCCATGCTTGATTGATGGTTCGCATAGTATCTGGATCTTGCGGTAGGCTTAAATCAACTCCAATAATTTCTGCCCCAATTGCATTAGAGAGCGGTTTAATTATTAATTCTTTCATGGTCTGCTCCGAAACTAATCCTCGAACTGATTTTTGCCAAAATAGTTAAATCGTCTGCGATTTTTATCGAAATCGGGGTGTGGTGGCTGAATATTTTTGCCTATATCTTGCAGATCTATTAACTCAATTCCATTGCCCCAGGGGTCTTGAAAATAGGCATGTCGTCCAGCAAAGGAGGAGTGACCTGCAGTTTCATAGCGGACAAATTCAATCCCTTTTGACTCCACAAAATTTACTGCTTGGTCAAAACTTTCTCCCTGAACAATAAAGGCATTGTGTATAAGGCAATGGCCTGGATCATTTGGTCTTCTATGATAGCCGATATCGGATAATACAAAAAAGTCATCTCCTACCGACATGAAAGCGGAGTATGTCGCTCGTCTCCAAAAAGTCGCGCCAACCACAGAGGTATAAAACTCCACCGCTTCATCAACGTCAGCTACACTTATAGTGAAATGAAGCGTCCCAGATGGTTTAACCGCCTGCGCCGGGGCGAGGTCTAAATGTTTTACGGTGGTCTGATTTTTAAGCACTTCCGATTTAAATTCAGGCATTTTAAAACTCCTTGTTAGATTAAACCCTAGGCTTTCAATCTGTAAGCGGCAAGTATTCCCCTTTGCAAAAACGGCGTATGCGTTCAGACTCCTCCAGTGATTATCTTTGAGGGTGACGATGTCTGAGGAAGAGCTTTCGGGTGAGAAAATCCTTAACGCGATCAGAGAGGCAGGCGTATCCCATATTTTGTCGGTTCCTGATCGAACTACTGAAAAGGGAATTTTGCGTCGAGTTGCTGCGGACCATAGTTTTAGGCATGTGCGTGTATCAAAAGAAGATGAGACAATAGGGATTAGCGCGGGGTTATCTTACTCAGGTACCCGGTCCTTGTGCCTTTTCCAATATACGGGTCTGCTCGATAGTCTGAATGCGGTAAGAGCAATCGCGATGGAATATTCTATGCCTATCTGCATGATGGTCGGTCTACTAGGAAAAAAGGCTGGAGTGCCACCCAAAGAGTCCGATAATTATGGGATCCGGATTGTGGAGCCAATCCTTGAGGCAATGGAGATGAAATATGTTCTCATCGAGTCCAATCACGATGTCAAAAAGATTGTACCTGCGATAGAAGAGGCTTACAAAAATTCAACCCCGGTTACTTTTTTAATAGGCAGGAGCCCTATCTAAATGGTGATGAAGCGTGACGAAATGTTAAGGTGCCTTGCAAACCACGTGGATAACGAACAGATCGTCGTTGCAGCTTATAGTTCGGCTTTTGATTGGATCTCGATTAGACAAAGTCCACTGAATTATATTTCCTCAGGTGCAATGGGTATGACTTCTTCTCATGCTCTGGGCTTTGCATTGGGTTGGCCGGATCAAAGAATTATTTGTCTTGACGGCGATGGTAGCTTGCTCATGAACCTTGGTTCATTAGTCACTATTGCTGATTCGGCGCCAAAAAACTTAGTACATTTTGTTGCAGACAATGGCCTTTATGAAGCGAATGGTCCTCATTCCACGCCCGGTCGTGGTAAAACCGATTATGCTGGTTTGGCTCGAGCAGCCGGCTACAAATCTGTTTTCGAGTTCGACAGTTTGCCCAACTTTGAGCAGCAGATTGGGAGTGTTCTTCAGGCAACGGGCCCGGTTTTTGTCTGGTCAAAAGTAGAGAAAGGCGAAAATTACCCTAAGGATTATAAACTCATGCATGGCCCAGAGATACGGGCTCGATTTTCTGAAGCCGTAAGAAGAATTCCGCGGGGCCAAGGATAGAAGTTTAAACATTCCCAAAAAAGTAGCGTCTGCTTCAACTATTTTAATGCTGAATGAATTTTTCATCGAACATCCTAGGCGCGCCATGAGTGCTTCTGGATTTTTAACTAAAAGAGAAGAATGAAATGGATATTGGATTACGGGGAAAGCGTGCACTTGTTCTGGGATCAAGTGCCGGAATGGGCAATGGAGTGGCACGGGCCCTAGCCTCGGAGGGCGCGGACATAATATTGACTGCGCGAAGATCAGATATTTTAAAGCAGGAAGCGAGGTTAATCTCGGAGACGTTTGGCACCCGTGTGCATTGGTTCGCATGCGATTTGGCCAAGGAGGGAGAACTGGACGATTTAATAAATTTCTCACAAGAAAAATTTGGGGGGATAGATATCCAGTTTAATAATTGTGGGGGTCCACCCCGATTGCTTCCTTCCGAAGCGGAAGACAGTATTTGGCGAGAGTGGTTTGAAATTATTGTCCTCGCGGCAATCAAAGCTACGACAGCGGCTCTACCGGGCATGAAAACAGCCGGTTGGGGTCGCGTTTTGTCGATGACTTCATCGAATATATATATGGCTGCCACAGCAAATGTGCTTTCTACCTCTCTGCGTCTTGCACTCGTTGGCTGGTCCAAAGCCCTGGCCAATGAGGTCGCAAAAGATGGGATTACTGTGAACTGCCTTGTCCCTGGGCGAGTTGAGACTGAAAGGGTCCGAGAAGGTGATATATCGCGTGCAAGGCGTGCGGGTGTTACCCCTGAGGAAATAAAGAAAAAAATGATCGAGGAGGCCCCTATGGGTCGGGATGGAAGGGTAGAGGAAATGGCAAATATCGCCTTGCTCTTATGTAGCCATCAGTCAAGCTACATTACCGGTTCAGTGATTAGAGGTGACGGGGGCCGAATACCTTTAAATTTGTAATAAGTTTTTCGAATACCAATTTGCAATTATGTTGAATAAATAAAAAAGATAATTGTTCTTTCAATGTTTCCGAGTTCAAATAGTCTTGGTATTCGGACATCTGAAAACCAAAAAATTTCAGAAAGCGATTATTGAGGAGCCAGGCGATGGCAATAGCGCTAAAAAGCAGGCTGCAGATAGATTGGAGATGCCGCCACACTTGGAAAAAGTCTAGCTATAATACGATGTGGTGCCTCATCGGTTGTTCAATAGGAGATTTTGGTACGATTGCATATTTTCAACACTGGGGTCCCGACTGGTCGGTTTTCACCATAATGTCATTAGCTATGCTCAACGGAATACTCACTTCGATAGCGTTGGAGACAATAGTTTTAATAAGACAGATGGCAGTTGGCGCTGCTTTTAAGACGGCAATAGGGATGTCATTGGTGTCTATGGTATCGATGGAATTAGCAATGAATATTACAGATGTAGCACTCACTGGCGGCGCGATGCTTACCTGGTGGGTGATACCATTTATGCTTGCCGCCGGTTTTATTACGCCTCTACCTTACAATTATTGGCGTCTAAAAGCTCTCGGTAAAGCCTGTCACTAGCGGAGCTATTAATGTCATCTAGATGATCCCCGTCATCGATCGTGAGGGCCGGCATCATCTCTATGACGCCTGAAGGGTCACTAAAATCCAGTTCTTACCTCTCCTGTGATTGGGTTCTAGAAACTTCAATTAGTGATAATTATCTAAGCCGACTAGATAATCGGATTGGCTAGCCCCTTGGCTAACTTGCTTCTTTTTAACCGAGTGGCCCCAAATATGGCTCTCCGCTGAAGCTATCTGTGCGCGCCTCAACTGCCTCTGGCCAATCTTCAGGATCCTTTGAAAAAACCTCGGCCGCTCGTGGTTTTCCATCCCAACCTATTTGTTCCATATAATAATAAAGCTGAATCGCATGGCCATCGGGATCTAGAGCAAAGGCGCTGTAATCGGTTCCTGGAAATAGTTCTGGGGGTAAATATCTTATTTGGACATCATTCTCCTCAAGAAACTTAATCCCGTCCCTAAGTTGATCATAGCCTCCCAGCTGCAATCCGAAAGACATGCATGCGGTATGATCGCTTAGACCGAGTTCGGATCTTAGCTTCTTTGGGTAAAGTGCCATGGAGTGATGCTCTGTGTTCACGCGCAAAAAAACACAATCATGCCCGTTCCAGGTGATTCTCTCGGTAATTTTCATGCCCAACCGATCACGGTAAAACTGAACTGAGGAGTCAAGATCATCAACAAACAGCCGCACTGGACCTATCCTGACCACTTTAAAGGGTCGGGGTAAAAGGATACCTCCAACATCATATTTAGCCTCAATATTCCATGTATGTCGGGTGCCAGTCTGCAGATCGGCCCCTTCTGATAAGGCTGCTTGAACTTCATCATATTCGGAGATCTGGGGTAGGTCTGGTGTCTGTTGGAACCCCCTTTTCCGAAATACGGCAGGCTTCGAGTGCCCGTCCCAACCAATTTGTTCAATCCCGTAATAAAGCTCATTAATGTTTTCGTCCGGATCAAAAGGATAAACGTGCCAGTTCGAGCCAGGCGTATCACGACCAGAACGCCGGATCGGATTCTCTAGTCCTCGCAGCCATGTTTCGGCCCCTGTCACCTCTCGCAAACTGCCAACTTGCCACGTAATTTGATTAATCGTGACATCTTTCCGCCCCGATCGACCACCCAATTCATCAAGAACTCGCTTTGGGAAAAGGACAAAAGAATGATGGTCTGATCCATGACGCATGAAATAGCCGATGCCTGGACCCAGCGTTTCGCGAGTCTTTTCGTCTTTAATCCTTGCACCAAAGTCAATAGGATCAGAGATACTAAAGCCAAGAAGGTCACCATAGAATTTAAGACAAGTCTCAACATCATCAACGTTGAAACCGAAATGCCCGAGCCTTCGAATTTTAAATGGGCGATCAAGTAAAACACCTGAAACATTAAATTTAGTTTGCGAACTGCCTTCCATATCGGACCTCCATGTTCGAGGGGGAACACTTTCACTTTCCAGTGTCTTATTTTCCTATGCTAGGAACAAGGGGATTGGGCGCCTAAATATCAAACTCTTATTCGTTTTGTTCCTTAGTCTATTGGCAACCATTTCTCTAAATCTTCAATTTTGTTTTTCTTGAATTTCCGGTGGGAGGGACATGAGCAGACGGTAGTTCCATCTGGCAGTAGGTTGAGAGCTGTTACCTCTCCACACACGAGGCATTCAACATTGAGGATCAAGCTTTCATTCATTGGGAAGGCACCTTTATCTGCTTCTATTAAAGTCGTCGCTGACTTCTCCATAAAGACATCGCGGAACAAATGGGTAAGTATTTGTTATAAAGTAAACATATCTACCGTTGAGATTGCCGCCATTACATTTATCAAGCGTATTTTTACCGCCTACGAAGTGATAATCTTCGTTAAACATACCATCGAAAGTGCCCATAGGTCCGTCTTTTCTAAAACCCGATTTGAGTTTCCAACCCGATGAAACTTGATCTCCTAAGTAATGAATTTCAAATCCATCTCCGGCATAGCCCACCAGGCTTGTTTTGATTTTTCTAATTAATCCCGTAGGGATACCATGATAATGATACATGCCACCTCGGCCTACATGGGCATTATTGAAGTCAAGGCCCAACCTACCCCGTAGTCCAAATATATCCACACTCCAATTTTGATCACCGTGACGACTGTGCTGCCGACGAGCTGATGGATCCCAAAAACCTGCTGTATTTGGTCTAAACAAGATTCCATTTAGAGCAATTCCAATAATCCCCCGTATCTTTTGAGAGGTAATATGCTTCACTGGTTTTCTGGGCACACAAACCTCGATTGCTTGAGAAGAGATAGAGTGTGGATTACCTCTGGTGGGAAACTCACCAACTTCATGGTTTGGAATCCCGTTGCTCTTGAAACAACGGTTATCGCCGTCAACAAACATTTTGAAAAAAGACGCTTCCTGCGCTGCTGATGGTTCAGGAATGAGCAGAAACGCTGATAGAACAATTGGAAATCTCAGTCTCATAGTCGTTCACCAGGAGTTTTTGGGGTTAAAAGCGTGATGATTTTGAATTTGATTTAATTCAATGGCGGAGGAGGGTCTCATGAATTCAAGTTTTTCAAGATCAGGCGTTTATTGCACCTCTCCGCCTCGCATCACAGTGTTCAGATACCAGCACCCCGAAGTGAGTAGTTTTTTGTCGTCGAGTGCTCTGCAAAAGGTAGCCCATTTCTCTTTCTGCTCTTTTGGGATGTCTTCCCAAAATTGGACCTCTTCAATTTCGAGAAATTTTAAAGCAAGGTTTTGCGCCTTATCGTAAGCCGCGGCCCTTAACTCCTCTTCAAGTTCCTCGAAATGCGCCAAAACATATTTTTGATCCATATTTCCTGTTTCCCAAAACCAGTCGCACAATGTGCGCTTACATTTAGTGTTTATTTATAGCCTCGGCTTTAGCCCTTTGCTCAAATAACAATACACTGTGAAAATGCCTTTGACAGGCATAAGTCAACTAAAAGAATGGGAATAGGTCGATGATTTAAAAAAACCAATGGCTGGGCGGCAATCTTTAAATCTAGTTTCCAAAAATATGGCCGCCGCCGATCGGGAGCCTCCCGGAGCGGCTTTGGCCAAAGCCCTCGAAGTTGTTAAAGAGTTTTGTGGTTGATATTTAAACGCCTTAAATTCTAACAGAGATAACTCCGCCCATTCCTGCCGCATGATGTTCCAACATGTGGCAATGAAATAGCCACTGACCCGGATTATCGGCAATGAATACTAGGGTGGCACGCTCACCAGGTTGCATCAGGTATGTATCGCGAAGCATTTGTCTTGCCGTCAAACCGAATTCTTTAGAGTCAACCCAGAAATGATGCCCATGCAGATGCATCGCATGGGGCCACGCACTATCATTCCAAACATCTAATTTGACTGTATCCCCAACAGAAACTTCAGCTAAATTTAGGGTGTACCCACCGATTTTTCCATTAAAAGCCCAAAGTTTGGACTCCTTCATTGCTAATTCCCGCAATGGAATGATTTGCCCAGCGAATTCGGCACTTCCGAGGTTTCCCATTGCTCCCCCTTGCATGCGGATCGAGATGAGCTTGGCATCTTTTATGTTTGGAAAGGAGTAATAAGGCGTTTCACTCTGGCTCCATTTCCTATTATCGGCGTTAGCGGGGCCTCTTATAAAGTTTGCGGCTACATAAGCTTGACCTGTGCTGACTTCCTGGAGCTCCTCGAGTTTGGAGCAGTCTTCAGTAAAAAGATCTACCCTTTGTCCGGGACCAACCGTGATTTTTTCTGGTACAAAATGGGAACAGGGTGAGCCATCTACCGCTATAATTTTAATTTCCGTATCGCCTTTGATCTTAAAGACAAAAGGGCGTGCATTGGCTGCGTTTATCACGCGCAGCCGGGTTGGACCGCTGTGCGGAATTTTTATCTTCGGCAAAAACCTACCATTTATGGTTAGGCTGTTCCCGAGCCTACCAGCATGCGACCAGTCATGCAGATTTCCCAAGGTGTTCTCATGAATCTGTAAATCTTCTCTCAACAACCAATCATCGGCGACGATCGCAATATCGCGGTTCATTGGTGCCGGGATTGAGGGTTGTACAATTAACGGACCGTATAATCCTCTTGCTACCTGTTCCCATGCTTTGTTGTGGGCGTGGTACCAAAAGGTTCCCGCATCTCTCAACGGGAATTGGTAAACAAAGCTCTCCCCGGGTTCAATTGGAGGTTGAGTTAAATCAGGGACTCCATCCATCGAGTTAAGGTTTCGGATCCCATGCCAGTGAATGGTTGTTGGCTCTTTCAAATAATTTTTGAAATTTATGGTTAACGTGTCGCCTTGTTTCGCTGATATCGTAGGTCCTGGACAGCGGCTATTATAAAGCCATAGATCAGATTTTGTGGCCCCATCGAATGCATGCGCGGCCTCTCTTGCCACAAGTGAATAGGTCCTTTGTTTTTCCTGTGGCTTTGCCGGAAATGAAGTTAAACTTAGCAGAGCAGTTGCTGCGGAAGATTTAAGAAAAGTTCTACGAGATGTCATGTGAATGTCTTCCGAAGGCCGATAGTGTTTTATCGAATTAAATTCCAGACTCTAAAGTTTGTTATCGAAGATTGAAGAGATATTCTGCAATAAGTGTTTTATCCTCTAGAGTAAGTTTTGAAGTGTTTTTGATTACCGAGACCATCTGACCGCCAGCTACATCAAACTCTGGAGTTAGGCCTGTCGTCAGATATTCGATGATATCTTTTTTACTCCACTTTAAGTCTTTTGGATGGATGCTCGGGATATTTCCCTTCCCGCTTGGGTTTGAACCGCCCCTCATCCATTTGTCTCGGTTTAGAGCGCCAAATTGATTCCTGCTGGTGTGGCATTCAGCGCAGTGCCCCAAGGCTTCAACAAGGTATGTGGATCGTGCTCTGCCGTCCCCGACGACATGCCTCTTATCCCAGAACAATGTTTTCCATATGCCCAGGGACCATCGGTAATTGAATGGAAATTTGATATCGTGGGGTTTGCTTGGGATTTCCACTGCCGGTAGAGTTTGCCAAAACGCCCAGAGATCAGCGATATCTTCCTCTTTAATTTTCGAGTAAGAGGTGTAAGGAAAAGCAGGGTAGTAATGCTTACCCTCAGGATTTACTCCCGATTTTAGGGATCTATAAAAGTCAGAGTAAGTCCATTTCCCAATACCGTACTTCTCACTCATTGAGACATTCGGGGCATAAAATATACCGAAGGGCGTTTTGAATTCTTCGCCCCCTGAAAGGTTATTTTTTAGTCCTTTGTCTTTTCCCAAGTGGCAGCTATTGCAGCCAGCGGCCCTAAACACATAGGCCCCGTTTTTCGGATCTCCTCGCACCTCGCGCATTTTGTTCTGCTGAGCATCAGCAGGTGGTATGAAACTTAATAGGCTAAGTGCACCTAAAACAAAAAGACCGAAAACGAGATTGTTGATAGTTGCGGATGAATCCATTGAGGCAAAACGTTAATTATTCTCTGAATTTAGAGTGGCATCCCTTACACGATTTTGAGAGTTTAATCAGGGCCGGGCGTAAATTCTGAGAAATTTTAACTGAGCCTGCTAAACTTTTTGCGTCAACCATCAAATTTTCTGAGAGTTTTTTGAAGTTATCGAAATCAGTCCAGATTTCGGCTTTTGCCTCAGACTTTGGGTCGTTAGCTTCTTTTTTAAAAGCGTCAGGTGTTTGCTCCGAGAGCCTAGCAATTTCTAAGAGTGCTTCCTCTGCCCTTTTTCTGTCAAATTCAGCAGGATTTCTAGCCATCTTACCAATGACTTTCATATTTGACGCCATATTGGACATCAGGACCATTCTTGCCTGAACGTCTTTATTCTTCACCCCGTCATGGGCAAATGCAAGAGAGCCAATTAATGCCAACAACATAACAGAAAAACAAAAAAGAATTTTGAAACTCGGGTATGGCATGATCAAGAGTCCTTTAAAAATCATCCTGATAACAAAGTTAATTATAAAAATCTTTTTAAGCTAGAAAAATGCGACATCTTCACTCGTTCTGGATTCGCAGGCCGTGATTTAGTCTCTTAACCTTAAACGAAGGGCCTCGGGAACTGCTCAGACATTCGTATCGGGGTCTTTTCGACATCTGCCTTTAATCTATGCCTATGAATTAAAACCTCGGAATTTCATTGTGGTTTACGGCCTTTTAAGAAGTAATTTGGTAGTCACATATCAACCGGTTTTTCGGAGAAAATTGGGGTTCCAGAGACCTTCAATTCTTGAGAACCGGGGATGTCTCCGGCTGAGGGAGTGTCTTGGGTAGGAGTAGCACCGCTAAGAGTATAATCGAAGCCGAGACGGCCAGCAGGCGGAAAAGCGTATCAAAACCCCAGTTATGATATATGAAAGCAATTAATGGCAGCGTTGCCGCGAGGACGGAAAAACTGACAACGTAACGCACACCAAAAATTCGAGCTTTGTAGGGGCCGGCGGCGGTCTTTCCTATCATGTAATCATTAATCGGGATTTGTCCGAACGCGCCAAGCATGAATCCTAGTGAAACTGATAGTGCAAAGCCTCCGAATAAACCTGGCATCATAGAGAAAAAGATGACCTGGATACCAGCAAGGAATATAAAGACTGAACGTGGGCCAAACCGATCCAAAACGAATCCAACAATTAACTGCGCCAATGAGGCTGCCGCAAAAACAAGAAAGGCCATAATTCCGATAGTCGTCGCAATTTTATCTCCAGCAATAAAGTCCTGTAAACGCTCCTCAAAGATTTTTGGTAATGCAAACGTTGTGGACTGAAAAATAATTGAAGATACAGCAGTAGTGAGAAAGACAATTATAGATACTTTAATCAGAAGGCTTTTATATTGAGGTGAGTTTGCCACAGTGTGATCTGGAGCTTTTTTGGAAGTCCCGTTTTGGGTGCAGATCCCATCGCGGCGCAAAACGAGGTAGGTGATACCTAAGCCAATAGAGAGAATTCCGGGGAGAATAAACGACATTTGCCAGTTAACATTATCAATCAAATATCCAGTAATAAGCGCTGCCGATGCAACGCCTAGATTTCCCCATACGCCATTTACAGCGATCCGAACTCCAGTGTTACTCCATTTAGTGGTGACGATGGCAAGTCCCACTGGATGATATATGGCGGCAAAAATACCAATTCCAAATAATCCTATCCCCATCTGAATAGGTGTTTCGGCGAAACTTGTGGCGATGGAGGCGAGTCCAATCCCGAGAAAAAAGACGACCATCATCCCGTCACGGTTCCATCTGTCCGCGAGCCAGCCTGCTGGCAACGAAAAGAGGCCGAAGGCGAAGAAACCCGGTGTTGCATACGCGATTAGTTCCGCATAACCAACATTCCACTCACGATATAATACGAGCGCCGCAACCGTGGCAAAAATAAGGGTAAATAGATGGTCCAAAAAATGACCAATATTTAGGATAAGGAAATATAAGCGATCGCGGTTCATGTATCTTGCAGTTAGCTAGGGACCGATGAGCAGGAAGACAGGGCTAAGTGCTTCTCCTCAGACTTCTCGGTCCTGTCTGATTCGTAGCTTTAGACTTTAAGTAAAATGCATATTTCTTTATTTGGAAATCAAAATTTTGTGATCCAACTTGTTAACAGAACAGTAAAAGTAGTGATCGTTTGATCTTCTCGCGGTGGCCCGAAGCCTCTACCTCCCTGTTGAACTTCGGAACCGCGAGTAAACCTCCCTAAACTCAAGCCCCAGGACACTGGGGCTTTTTTTTACGCTCGCATGAACACCCTAAAACTTTTCGGATAATTGGCCGGAAGACAGTCTGGTCAAATTAGGAGGGCAAATCTAATTTTGAAGGTCAATTAACGTTTTAAAGTGCGAGCTCTTAGTCATCTAAAAGAGAGCGAATATTTTTTTGGGATATCTTGATCGAGAATCCTAATTATTAAAGATATAAGGCGGTGAGGAATTACCTCGAGGGAGACTCCTTATTATTAAGTCATGGGTCGATCGTGCTTTAACAAGGATACAGGATTCACTTCCCTAGGCCGTTGGTTGCCGCAGTTATCATTATCGGATCTGATATCAGCAAGATCTAAATTTTGTTTTAATTCTAACTTTACTCTATAAAATGGAGGAGGTTCTCTTTGAGCTACAACCCACAAACTTTAAGGTGTTGGTAGGTGATTTACTCTGAATTGATTGATCTAGTTCTATCTTTTCTCGCATATTTCGGGACTTCTTTGGCTCTAATACTGGCGTACCTCGTTATCTACATGTGGGTAACTCCTCACAATGAATTAGCTCTTATCAAAGATAACAACACCGCTGCGTCTGCTGCGGCGATTGGAAGTCTGGTGGGCTTTACACTTCCCCTATTTACTATAATCCAGCAATCGGGATCATTAGTTGAATGTATTTTCTGGGGAGGGGTGGCAATTATCGTTCAGGTTTTAATTTTTTTCTTGGTTAGGTTGCCCATCCCGAAGATTTCTGATCGGATTGAAAATGGCGAACTAGCCAGTGGAATTTGGTTGGGCGGCGCTTCTTTAACAGGTGGTTTGTTGAATGCAGCTTGCATGACAGGTTAAGAATAAAGACTTAGGAATTTTAGATGTCTACTAAGTATAGCCATTTTAAAAACGTTTATAAGACTGCGGTGATCGCGTCTGGAGTTTTGGTCCTCTCAGCATGTGAAGAGGCCAAAGTAGATGGTGCAGTTTATGAGAGCTTGGGACAATGCGTGGCGGATATTAATATGACACGATCCGAATGCGAGAAAAACTTTACACTCGCTAAGAATCAGCACGCGACCGTGGCTCCGAAGTTCGAATCAGCCTCACAATGCGAGGCTGAGTTTGGCGTCAATAAATGTGAGAAGTCGGGGCAATTATCCTCTAATGGAACCTCAATGTTTATGCCGATGATGATGGGATACATGATGGGGTCCATGATGAGCGGTAGGGGGTATGGGTTTGCCCAGCCGCTATATAAAACCCGCCGAGACCCAGGTACTTTTAGAACTGCAGATAACAGAAGTGCCGGAACCAGGACGGGACAAACAAAACTCTCCAAATCGGCAGCTAGTCGACCCACTCCCAAGATGTCCAGCCGCAGCCGTGGGGGGTTCGGCTCTACGGGGCGTAGATTTGGGTCGGCAGCTACTTAATTTCGGTGAAAAATATAGCCTCGAAACAAAGACTGTCACTTCAAGAGGCAGCAATAAAGCATGAAATAAGTCTCTCCTCTGATGGCTCGATCCCCTTTTGGGATGAAACCCACTATTACGAATTCACTTCCCAAGAAATTGAAAATAGCCTCGTTGGTCCCTCAGAGGAAATTGAAAAGATGTGTTTTGAAGTGATTGACCGAGCTATGTCTGATGAGAGCATCATGAGCCGTCTCGAAGTTGACCGGCAATATTGGGACTTGATTGCAGATAGCTGGCACGACGGAGAACGAAATTTATATGGGCGCATGGATTTTTCTTATGATGGCGTCGTTCCCGCGAAGTTACTGGAATACAATGCTGATACACCGACCACTCTTTATGAAAGCGCTATCTTCCAGTGGGAGTGGTATGAGGAAATGCTTGAGGATGGGGCTTTGCCGACTGGTGCTGATCAATTTAATGAAATTCATGAAAGCTTAGTGGGCGCGTTTGGTCATATTGGATCTACCAATGATCTGCATTTGGCGAGCAGCGAGCAAATCGAAGATGATCGGACAACCATTGAATATCTGGCAGAATGTGCGTCGGAAGCAGGCCTTCAAACTCATCTTATCGACATCAATGATATCGGCATTAGCGCAGAAGGGCGTTTTCTGGACTGTTCCGACCAACAAATTAAAACTCTCTTTAAACTTTACCCCTGGGAGTGGATTTTTTCCGAGGAATTTGGTGCCAAGGTATATGGCAGTGGTACGAAATTTATTGAGCCTCCGTGGCGAAGCATATTATCGAATAAAGGATTGCTTCCGGTTTTATGGGAAATGTTTGAAGGACATCCTAATTTGTTGCCCGCATATTTTGAAGATGACCCCCGAGCGCAAGAACTTGGCAATAACGTCGTGCGGAAACCCTTGCTTGGTCGGCAGGGTGCAAATGTTGAAATACAAAAAGATGGTAAACTGATCCAGCGACGCGACGGCCCCTACGAGGCTGGCCCATTTATTCTACAAGAACTTCATCAATTGCCTGAATTTAATCAAAGGTTTCCTCTTTTAGGTTGTTGGGTTGTTGCCAGCAGGGCAGTCGGTCTCGGCATAAGGGAAGATCAATTCCCGATTACCGGCCCAGAAGCTAACTTCGTTCCACACATTATATTAGACTGACCACATTTAAACGCATCGGATTAAGTTTCTTAATAGGGAGATATAGTTGTCAGGCGAAAGATATGGCGTTGAATTAATTCTCGATATGCATGGCTGTGACCCCAAAACCTTCACTAGAGACAGCATCAAGGCATATTTTGAAGAACTCTGTGAATTAATCGACATGCAAAGAGAGGATCTTCATTTTTGGGATGATGTCGGACGGCCTTTGGAAGAGAGACAGACTTCACCGCATACCCAAGGAACCTCGGCAGTTCAATTCATCCTCACTAGCAGCATAGTGATCCACACCCTAGACCAATTAGAGGCGGTATATATTAATATCTTTTCGTGTAAGGAATTTGACCCCATTCTGACAGAGAATTTTTCCAAAAAGTGGTTTGTAGCATCATCTTGTTCGGCACGCTTTATTGATCGTAATTAGGACTGATAATGCGGCTAAAACAAAAAGAGTTTGTAATCCCTGTCAAAAAGGGTCATTCGGATTTATTAGCCCACATAAGTGCTCCAGATACATTCTCTTTTGGTGCCGATATCCCCGTCCGGTTTGCAATTACTGAGTTATCAGATCAGGGGTACAAATGTGAGATTGGCCTGATAGAGAACCCAGAAGAGAGATTTTGTGAAAACTCGCTCGATCTTTTTGAATTTTCTCCGCGGAAAGTTGCGAGGAATGAAAACTTTAATGCAATTTTCTTGGTGCCTACTGGCATTGGTTCAGATATTGGGGGTCACGCTGGGGATGCGACCCCGGCGGTAAAAATAGTGGCGGAGGTTTGTGACCAGGTGATCCTGCACCCCAATGTGGTCAATGCTTCTGAACTCAATGAAATGCCTCTTAATTCTCTTTACGTTGAAGGGAGCACAATTACTCGGCTTTTAATGGGCCAAATTGGCCTGGTGCCCGTGAGATCAAATAGGGTCTTAGTCGTGATTGATGATCATCCGATATCAATGTTTACTAATGACAACATCAATTCAATTAATGCCGCTCGGTCGACTTACGGATTAAATTGTACCGGTATTGTGAAGTTGAACCCGCCTTTATGTATGACGAGCTCTTTCTCTAGCTCAGGCACTGCCATTGGCGAAGTTGTTGGATTAGAGCGCCTCATCACGGTTATTGAAAAGTTCAGAGGGGACTTTGATGCATTGGCCGTCGCGTCCGTTATAGATACACCCCAAGATTATCATGAGGCTTACTTCAAAAGCTCCAAGGATATGACCAACCCTTGGGGAGGGGTGGAGGCTATGCTCACCCATTCATTGTCTATGATGTATAATTTTCCTACGGCACATTCTCCAATGTTGGAGAATCATGATGTGGCGAATTTTGATTTGGGTGTCGTTGATCCCCGTAAAGCCGCAGAGGCGGCCTCTCTAACATTCTTGCAATGCATGCTTAAAGGCCTTCAAAAAAGCCCCAGTATTTGCGCGGATAAAACTCTATTTGGCGATAAAAGTGTAATTTCCGCTCAAGATATTTCTTGCTTGGTGATCCCAGATAAGTGCGTGGGGCTGCCCACTCTTGCGGCATTGGAGCAGGGTATCTCAGTGATCGCTGTTCGTGAAAATAAAAACTTTCTCTTAAACCAGTTGGAAGCGTTGCCTTGGCAAAAAGGTCAATTACACATCGTTGATAACTATTTAGAGGCGGTGGGGGTCCTCTCGGCCTTGAAAGCTGGAATTTCTCCAGAGTCGGTTAGACGGCCATTTGCAAATGCTCATGTCGAGACGATGCGATTTCAGTAAAACCGCAGCCGTACCAGGTTTCTACAACATCTTTTTATAAGGGAGACTTAGAGACCTACCGCCCTGCTCGACGGTCTGAAGTGCATTACCCTTTGGGGTCACCAGGGTTAGGTCGAATCGCGGAGTTTTTACTTTTTCAGATACTTTTCGAAAAAAGCTAAAGTCCGCTGGGTGGAGTCCTTATCCACTTCTTCATTGTACTCATAAAATTTGCTATTACGGCGGTCCCATCCGTGATCCGCATTCGGATACAAATGAGTGGTAAGCCGCCCTTCAGCATCATTTATTGGATCTAGGGCTTCCTCCAAAAATCTTAATTTTTGTGTGGCATCTTCCTCACCGTGAAGAGCAAGAACTGGAGACATATCCTTTTTAAAATACGCGACTGGATAATCATTGTCGCCATAGTTGGCTCTCCAAACGCCGTAGAGTGACACCCCCGAATTAATAAGTTTTTTGTGAGCTAGAAAGCATACAAAAAAACCTCCCGCCGAATATCCAGCGGCGAATAGATTCTCTTTTTGTACCTTGGGGTCTTTTTTTATCAGTGAAACAAGCTTTTCAAGGTCCTTCTGTATTTCTTCTCGGTGTTCCTTGAAACCTGTCATTCGTGTTCGAGCTTTAATCCCATATTTTCTATAATAATCTGGCGCATAAACCGCATAACCTGCGTTGGTATATCTCTGCGGAAGGTGCCCAATCCGTTTAAATCCGCCAGCAGTATGCAAAACGATGACCGCAGGGAATGGCCCATCGCCCTTGGGGTACCATTTTTTGTGATAGATAACTTCCGCCGTGGCAACGGAAGTTAAAGCGATGAAAGTAACGGCTAAAAATCCTAGGCTTTTTATAACACTCATGAGCAAGCTCCCTGTATAGACTAAATCAGTGCACGGCCACGAGACTTCGACTTACCGAGTCTTAGAGCTAGAGACCATGACAGAGGATCAACGGCATTAGCGCTTCTCGAAGATACCGAGATGGTAAGCAAACTAGTGGTACGGATATCTGCTAGCCCAAACGAATCTCAACCAACTCGAGGTAAATATTTCCTGTGATTTAGGTAACCAAGATTTACCGAGGGGTCCAGGGTGCGTGATAGTTTTGTTCGTTGTGTTCGATAGTATTAATGAAGCACAAAGCTATCTCTTTTTCGGTCCTTTGTGAGGCAGTTTTCAATAGATCAGTCCGCGGACAGAAAGTCTTATAGCCCATGCCTTGGTACAACGATTGCTCTGGCAATGATGTACCGTAAATCACTGCAGAATTTTCTGGTCTAAGAGCGGGTGGCAATGACTCTGCCAGAGGTAATCCCTGGGCAGCATTATTGCCGATAGCGATCAAGTCGACAATGTGATCTAGTTCTGAAAGGTTGGTTCGAAGGACCCCTATGTCCACCCTGTCCCAATTCATTTCTTCCCGGTCCGATTCTTCTTTGGTCATAACGGTTGGGTAAATCTCGGGGATTACATATTGCCCGTCCTGATTGATTAGTCTTGCCCATCGGAGTGGAGGGGTGGTGATAAAGGCATCGAGAGTGACTTCATTGTCGAGAATGAGGACCGTAAAATATCCGGAAAACAGTCGGTTTATTTGATCAGAGATCTTCATGGCGGCCTTTCTAGTTTGGGCGTTATGGTAAGAGTTTGATTTTGAATGTTCAACATAGTGCTCCGCCAGATCTTTATTTGTACCCAGGCGTTATGGCTCTACCTCGCTGCATTCTTGATAAGAAGATATATGCGCTCCGCGGAAGTTCAGAGGTCGTCAGCGATGAACCTCGGACAAAGACAAACAGACCGCAGATACCGTTCTTTTTATTAGCCTAATTACAAAGATATTTTAGCTCAGGAATCAGGTTATCTATGGAAAATCCTTTTTCCCATCGAGGCTTAGAGGCACAGCATCTGCAGCGTACGGTGACCCGAACCTCCCGCAAACTCCTAACAACAATAACAACAGATAACTCATAAATGGGATTCGCCGATGATGGGCAGGCTTATTATATCTATGAAATGAAAAGAATACCGGGTCTTGAATCATACTGAGCTTTACTTTTGCATTCCTATATCTAGGTTTTTGTGATCGGATACTTATCGGTCCGTCATTATGTTTTTTGTGAGGAGCCCGTCTATGCGCACCCAGGTCGGCATTATAGGCGCAGGTCCAGCAGGTTTGCTCTTGTCACACTTGCTTCACCTGCAGGGGATAGAGTCCGTGGTTCTGGAGTCTCGTTCTTACGACTATATCACAACCCGCATAAGGGCGGGGCTTATGGAGCAAAACACGGTAGATCTTTTGAATGAGGTCGGCCTTGCTAAAAACCTAAACAAGGTTGCACTCCCCCATGATGGAGTACAATTCACATTTGATGGGGTGCTACGTCGAATTAACATGCAGGAGTTAATCGGCCGTCGGGTCACCATTTATGGTCAGCAATTGATCGTCAAGGATATGGCTGATATCAGAGAAAGAGCAGGCGGAGAGATTCTGTATGAAGCAGAAGCAACTCAAATTTCAAACCTTGAGGGTAAGCCGTCAATCACCTTTACCCATAATGGACAAGAGCAGATCCTAGAGTGTGACTTTCTAGCTGGATGTGACGGTTTTCATGGCTTAAGTCGACCATCTATTCCGAAGAATTTGAGAAAAGATTTTGATCGTATATATCCGTTCGGTTGGCTCGGCTTATTAATTGCTGCCGCACCGCCCTCTGAAGAATTAGTTTACTGTCACAGTCCCACTGGTTTCGCGTTATTTTCGATGCGAAGCGAAGAGGTCACGCGTGCATATTTGCAGGTGCGTCCAGATGACAGTCTTGAAAATTGGTCGGAGGATCGAATTTGGTCGGAACTGCGGGGCCGTTTGGGTCAGCACGACGGCTTGAGGCTTGTCGAGGGAGAAATCTTACAAAAGGTAATCACACCTATGCGGTCTTGGGTGTCAGAGCCTATGCAATTTGGAAATTTATATTTGGCCGGAGACTCTGCCCATATTGTGCCTCCAACAGGAGCGAAAGGCATGAACCTTGCGATAGCAGATGTATGCGTATTATCTCGAGGGTTGATTGACTTTTATCAAAACAAGAATTGGGATTACTTGAATTCATATAGCGAGACTTGTCTCAGGCGTGTCTGGCGCGCTGAGCATTTCTCCTGGTGGATGACGACAATGCTTCATCGATTTTACGACGCCAATCCATTTGATCATAAAAGGCAAATTGCTGAGCTGTATACAGTCTTCGATTCCGATGCCGGCTCCAGATTGGTGGCGGAGAACTATGCAGGGTTGCCACTTGAACCATGGCACCCCTAATCAGTCCAGCGATTGAATTACTAAAATTTAGGGATAAATAGATCGCACAACGCGGTCCTATTTACTGCCTCGATGATAAAGATATAGAAAATTGTTAAGTTAGTCAGTTCGAACTTGAATTAATATCTGGCATACACACTTTGCGTGCCGTTCTGAAAAATAACGACGTCGTAAGGTTCTTTGACATTGCCTTGTTCCATTCCTGGGGAACCTATGGGCATACCAGGCACTGCAATTCCGATTGCCTTCGGTTTTTCGTTCAATAATCTTTTTATTTCTTTTACTGGAACATGGCCCTCGATAACGTAACCATTGATTATTGACGAGTGACAGGATTGAAGTTGCTCCGGCACCTGGAACATTCTTTTAATCATTTCGAGAGATTCTAAATCCGTTATTTGTAAATCAATACCAGCCTGCTTCAGCTGTTTTACCCAGACTGTACAACATCCGCATGTTGGCGATTTAAATACTTTCCCGTCAAAGCCTGCAGCCATGACTGGCGCGGTCTTGAGCGTTTTAAAAACGATTGCACTACCAAGCATTAGGGTCACTGCTTTTCTACGAGTTATAAAAGGCAAATTTAATCTCCAAGATTATCTGCAGTTAAGGTGATTAGCAGAGGCTAGCATTTTTTTGTAAAAATTTCTGTGCGAGGAAGACAAAATTTTTGGCATCTAAATAATTTTGGTTGGCACAAGTAAAAGAGAAGTGGGTAGAATAAATTAGTTCTCTTTTCCCAAAGTTTCTTTCATCTCATCAATGAGATTTTCGATTCCGCTATAAAGAATTGTTTCTTCTTCATCTACCTCGTCGAGGATTTTGTATAATGCATCGACGTCTTTTTTATTGAACGTGCTGGCATCATCAGGTTTTAATCCACCTAAGTAGCTATCCACCCAATGATCCATTCGTTTCTCAATCCAGCTGAAGAATTCTTCATTGGTTTCGTAAATACCAGCCACTGCTTTTTCAATATTGATCGCCATTAGTTTTTCCCTCTGTTTCTTGTCTGAAGATCTCTTGATATACGCTCACGCTATTGAATAAGACAGGCCTTGTGCGAACTTGTTTCTCTGCTTTCCCGTCACACTCACCGCACCTGAATCTCTGTCTCACATAAATAATGTCTGATTTCCGATCAGCCAGCCATTGAGCCAATCGGGCGCGAGCTGGATTGCCTTTTTTGTGTTGAAAGCTTGCCCAAGTTCAGCTTTTGTTGTCGAGTCGCTTCATGTTGAACAGACTTTCCTTCGCTGAGGCCGCCGCCGCAATTGAACGTGGTGACATAACCTCCGAAAAACTCGTCCGTGATTGCCTTGATCGGATTGAGGCACGCGATGGCGATGTGCAAGCCTGGGCCTTTATTGATCCGGAGCTGGCGATGGCACAGGCCCGAGCGTGCGACTTGGCTGAGGAACGCAGGGGCCCGCTGCACGGGGTCCCCTTCGGTGTAAAAGATATCATTGCCACCCATGACATGCCGACCGAGATGGGTTCGCCAATCTATGAAGGGAATATGCCCGGATATGATGCGGCCTGTGTCGCACTGTTGCGGGCCGCAGGCGCCGTCATCCTCGGCAAGACTGTGACCGTTGAGTTTGCGGGTATGGCGCCACCGCGAACCGCCAACCCGCATAATCTCGACTGTACCCCGGGTGGGTCGAGCAGCGGTTCCGGTGCGGCAGTTGGTGATTTCATGGTGCCGGCAGCATTTGGGACCCAAACCGCGGGGTCGATCCATCGGCCGGCGGCGCATTGCGGCGTTATCGGGTTTAAACCGACCTTCGATACATATTGTCTGCACGGCGTTTGGCCAGCCGCGCAATCATTGGACACGCTGGGTTTTTTAACCCGCGCCATGGAGGATGTTGAGCTTATCCACGCTTCCTTAATCGGTCGGCCGGTAAATCTCGAACGACTTCCTGTCGCAGCGCCACGAATTGCCATTTGCAAAACTCATCTTTGGGATATCGTGAAGCCTGAAACCGAAGAAGCCATCGCAATTGCCTGGGAGGTTCTGGCCGCAAAAGGCGCCATCGTTACCGAACTTGTTCTTCCAAACAGTTTTGATGAGTTGGTTGCGGCCCGCGATGTGATTTCCAGCTATGAGCGGGCGCGGGCTACAGCCCATGAGTGGTTCAGCCATCGCGATCTGCTGAGCCCGCAACTTCAAAAGGGTGTCGCCAAGGGTTTTGGCTGGACGTACGACGACTACAAACATGCGATGAAGGTCGGGGCAGATAGGCGCCGTGATCTCGATGCATTATTTGAAAACTTCGACGCCATCATCGCGCCCTGTACAGCAGGCGAAGCCCCACCGGATCGCAACAGTACCGGGGATCATACTCATATCGGCATGTGGAATTTACTGCATGTCCCAAGCTATGCCCTGCCGACGCATAGAGGCCCCAACAATATGCCCGTCGCAATCCAGATTATGGGGCGTCACGGTGAAGATGATGCGCTCTTTGATGTTGCAAAATGGGTTCTGGAACAGCTAGTTCCAGCGTAATGTAACCGCACTAAGCGTCTTGGGTATGTCCTCAATTAAAGATTTTCTTTATCATTTTTTCTCTCACTTACACTAAATCTCTCAAAAAAGCATGGTACCGAACGGCTGCAAGGTGACCGGGAAACCTTATTTTTCCGACGCGATCAGCGCATCGAGCAGGCGGCGGGCCTGAAGCACGCCGGCATCGGCATTGATGTCGATGATCGGCTTGTCGGCAGAAGCGCGATTAATGCGGTCCTGCTGGGCCTCGATGATGACGACGTCTTCGCCGAAGGCGGTACTGGTCGCCTTGGCCAGCGTCTCCGTCAGCTCGGGCTCGTTGAGGCGGAAATTGCGGGCGTGATGCCAGAAGTAATGTGTGCTGGTCGCGGTTTCCGGCGTCAGCGAATGGTTGGAGAACATGGTCACGCCGTGGCTGCGGTCGCCGTCCATCGCGCCGGTGCCGACCTCGGCACAGCCGACATCGATCATGAAATGCGACGGTTCCTGATAATGGATCATCTGCCAGCGATCGACCTTGCTAGTAAAGCCGCCAACCATCTTGAACAGCGGTGGCGCCGGTTCATCGAAAATCCAGCGCACGGCATGGACCTTGTCGTCCTCGCGCGTGACCTTGACCGGGAAATTGGCGACCCCGTCCGTGCCCAGCGTCGAGGCATGGACATAGGCGACATGGCTGAGATCCAGCAGATTGTCGATCAGTAGCCGGTAGTTGCCTTTGACGTAAAAATAATCGCCGACCGCCACCCAGGCGGGATCGTCGTTCCAGTGAAAATCCGGAATCGTCGTGTCATCGGCCAGCGCCGGATCGCCCATCCAGATCCAGATCCAGCGATAGCGCTCGACTACCGGGTAACGTCGCACCGCCGCGCCCGGCGGCACCTTGGTCTGGCCGGGTACCGACACGCAGGCGCCGGTCGCATCGAACACCAGCCCGTGATAGGGGCATTCGATACAGCCGTTTTCGACTTTCCCCATCGACAGCGGCATAAAGCGGTGCGCGCAGCTGTCCTCCAGCGCCGCCGGCGCGCCGCCTTCGCCGCGAAACAGCACGATCGGCTCATCCATGATGGTCCGCGCCAGCGGGCCGCTATCGATCTCGTGCGCCCAGGCGGCAACATACCAGCGATTGCGAAGATATCTTTCGGTCATCCTGTCTTCCGTTTGGTCTTGCGCACTATCATGCCGCCTGCTTTATAATCCGGCAACGCGTCACACACGTCTCACGCAGGGGAGTAATGCCATGCCATCTTTCGATATCGTCTCACGCACCGAAATGACGGAGGTCGACAACGCCGTCCAGGGCGCCATGCGCGAAATCGGTACGCGCTACGATTTCAAGGGCAGCAGCAGCACGATTGAGCGCAATGACGAGACCTTGCTGATCAAAACGGAAGACGATCTGAAGCTAAAACAAGTGCAGGAGCTGCTGCGCGGCCATATGGCTAAACGCAAGGTCGATGTCGGCGTGCTAGATTTCAAGGAGCCGGAAAAGGCATTCGGCAACTCACTGCGCCAGACGGTGCTGGTCAAGCAGGGCATCGAGCGCGACCTCGCCCAGAAGATCGTCAAGACGATCAAGGGCTCTAAGGTCAAGGTGCAGGTCGCGATCCAGGGCGACGAGCTGCGCGTCAGCGGCAAGAAACGCGACGACCTGCAAGCCGCCATCGCGCTGATCAAGGAAAGCAAGATCGATCAGCCGCTGCAGTATATCAATTTCCGCGACTCGGGATATCCAATAGACCACACGATGTGGTCTTTTTTGTTCCTTAGGGCAGGAAATCGTGTAACCTCCATTGAAAGGAACATATCAAGAACCATAGAGAAAGAAGGCAATGAAAAAATTGGGTGCAGCTATCATTGCTTTTGGTATTTGGAGCATGAGCTCGAGTACACTGGTTTGGGCTAACTGTGATGTCGGGGACTTAACACTGGACTCACATACGACCCGTCTGACCTACCCGAACGGAAAGGGTCCATTCCCGCTAGTTGTATTAACTCACGGGGGTAAGGTTGGAAGAATAAACAAAGGATTCAAAAACTGGATAAACTGGTATGAAAATTTGGGGATTGCCAGTTTATACGTTGATTCCTTTACTTGGCGATCTTGCAGGCCCGTTAATTGGCAAGAGGGCGAAGAAACAAGAAAAAGAGACTTTGATACACTTCTGAAAATCATTCCAACAATTAAAAATATCGACCAAAGAAATATATTTTTTCAGGGGCATTCTGCTGGGACATCAATATCCATTAGAGCTGGGACGCTTCAACGGGATTCGGAAACCCAAATAAGAGTCTCCGGTGTCATTAATTTTTATCCGGCAACTTATACCTGCCAAGTAAGTGATCTGAGTGAGCCGAAATGGACCTCAGAGCACATAACTATCATAGGAGAGCTTGATGAACCGGCTAATGCATGTTGGGAACAGCAAGGAACTCCGTTCGTTAAAATTGAAGGTGCATATCACGCGTTCGATCTGGGATTGCGGGGGAGCTATCAGAAAACCTGTCGTAGTTACCGCAGTAGGGAATTCGGTGAGATGGAAATGTGTTTCCAATTGAATGATACAGCTCGTGATCAAGCTAGAGATGAAATACTTAAATTCTTAAATAGAGTTTTAATTAAATAGATCCCGACTTGTCTATGTCCCCATTGTTGTTATCTTCAGCTACCTTCGGAGATGAGCCGAAAAGACAAACACACAGACCGCGCAATGCGGTCTTTTTTTATGTCCGATTGATAAAAATTAGAACTGATTTGTGGCTAGAATTTCGTATGCACGAGCACTTGGAAAGAATTTTGCCGATTTTACTTGCTTTGATGAGCTTTCAGCATATTGTGATGGAAGCGCTCTCGCAGCCGTTTTCGATTGATCAGCCCTTCGGGTTGCTACACAGATTTCTTCTTCGACATCGCATCATTCTAATAATCGCAGCTCTTCGGCTGCTAATTTGTCGTGGAAGGAAAGAACATGATTCAAGGTACAGTTAAATGGTTTGAATTACGGAGAGGTTTTGGATTTATCGTTCGAGAAGATGGCGGGGAAGATGTGTTTGTTCACATCAGTGACGTTGAAAGAGCAGGTCTTGATACCCTATTGGAAGGACAGAAAGTTCAGTTTGAATTAAAACCCGGCCAGAAAGGCAAGTCTCAGGCTACGGGTCTCTCGAAAGTGTGAGCCTTTTTGAGTGGCCAAGAAACCGAGGTAAAACTCAAGACTTTCTGAACGTCTGCGAGGTTAAAATTGGCTAGGAAAACTAATTATAATGCGGAGCGGCGCGAGAAAGAAAAGAAACGTGCTTTTAAGAAGTCACAACGCCAAAAAGAAAAGCAGAAAAAATCTGACCAACGCAAAGTCGAGGAAGGAAACTCTGATCCTGTTGTTCAGGGACTGTAGTCTTCTCAAACAACAGAGAAGATGTGTTTTGGCTATGACAGCTTGATAGTAAATCGATATAGAAAAGGCGGTGACTCTGGCGATGATTAAAAAAATCAACAACCCCAGGTTTGTCGCTGGGCAAGTTGTGCAATTTGTACGAAAGACCATTAATGGCGGCAGCCTTGCTCAGGTTCCTTACGGGCTATTTAAAATTATTCGCCTGTTACCGCAATCGGAAGGGGAAAACCTATATAGACTGGAGTCTCACATCGATCTACATCATAGGGTCGCCGCTGAAAACGAGTTAGAGCTTCATAGGCAACAATCACGTCACACTTGAGCGCCGACTCAGACCTTTTATTTATCTAAATGATAAGGAAACCGTTTTGATAACACGAAAAAATCGGATATTTACGTGATGCGGCAGATATTAGCGACTTTATTGTTAGGTTTATTGTGGTCTGAACAGCACGTGTCGGCAGGTTCTATGCCGTTCCAGACCTTGGCTTCAAATATTGGCGAAGGATACACAGGGAGGTTAGAGTGTTCTCTGGGAGAATCCTCCGATAAGAACGGGTGTAGGGCAAAGAAACCTCCCTTAAATTCCTTCTCGACAAATAGAAAATACGGGCAGAATTGGGAATGTAAATGGGGGTACCGTCAGGAAGATGGATTGTGCCTTGAAATCAATGTTCCAGTGAATGGGTATCTCGACGATACCGGGAAAAGTTGGTCCTGTAATCGGGGCTTTTTCGTTTCTGGAGAGAAATGCGATGCCATCAAGGTCCCCTTGAATGGATACTTACGGGATGGTTCATCGAAATCGGGTTGGGAGTGCGATCGAGGTTATTTAAAGGAGCAAGATAAATGCCTTCGGGTTGTGGTGCCAAAGAATGCTCATCTAATCGGAGGTTTTTCGTTCAAGGGCTGGGAGTGCAATAGAGGCTATCGCAAAGTTAAAAAAACTTGTTCTAAAGTTGTCGTTCCCCGCAATGCATTTTTAACCGGTGATCCCTACCCCCCATATTGGCGGTGCAACAGAGGCTATCGCAAAATTACGGATACTTGTGTCAAAATTATTGTGCCTAGAAATGCTCACATTAAATACTCAGGCGCTGATTGGGCCTGCAACCGTCCTTACATTAAAAAAAACCAGCGGTGCGCTCTGCCTGAAATCACAAAATAATTTGGACCCTGTTTATCAAATTCTGTTTCAACTTCTTTGGAATCCGGACACTTCATCCATTAGGTGTCTCTTTCGTGGGAGCGGCACGCGAAGCCAAACGCGGTGGTGCCACCCGATTCTGCATGGGTGCCGCCTGGCGCAGCCCAACCGATCGTGATCTCGATGCCGGCTGCAAGATGGTCGAAGGTGTCAAAGACCTTGGGCTGGAAAGTTGCGTCACGCTCGGCATGCTGCGCGAAGAAAAGGGTTTTTCGGACCCCGATTCTGGGCCCCATCTCTATCCACCATAACCATCCCAGGACACTAAATCAGGGCACTTAGTGGAAGGTTTATTATCTATAGACCCTGACTGAACGTCGGTCACAATATGGTCACACGGAAGATTCTAGGTTGGTCGCAAACAGCATTTAGATTATTCTTCTCATAAAGAAACGAGTGTAACTGCACGTTTATTTTATTGCCTTCAGACTGGTAAATCTCTCTAGATGCCCTCCGAAGGCAGAGGTCACAGGTTCGAATCCTGTCGGGTGCGCCACCTTACCTGAAACACATGTGATTTATCACCTTATTTCAAGCAGTTGGTTGTTTCACTGCTAAATAAGGTAGGTCGTATGGTAGACCAATTTAACCACCACCTGTATCGCAAACGTGGGTTTTATTACTTCTCAAGGCGTGTTCCGAAAACACTACTAGATCACTATCAAAAGTCACGGATCGTGATCGCACTTAGGACACGCCACTCCACAGATCTTAAGCAACAAGGATCGGCGAAACTTTAAGCCTCCCGTTCCGAAGTATCATCAGAGGGACTCGTTTTGCGTTGGTCAGATTTTTTCTGCTTTTCTTTTTGGCGTTGTGACTTCTTAAAAGCACGTTTCTTTTCTTTCTCGCGCCGCTCCGCATTATAATTAGTTTTCCTAGCCAATTTTAACCTCGCAGACGTTCAGAAAGTCTTGAGTTTTACCTCGGTTTCTTGGCCACTCAAAAAGGCTCACACTTTCGAGAGACCCGTAGCCTGAGACTTGCCTTTCTGGCCGGGTTTTAATTCAAACTGAACTTTCTGTCCTTCCAATAGGGTATCAAGACCTGCTCTTTCAACGTCACTGATGTGAACAAACACATCTTCTCCGCCATCTTCTCGAACGATAAATCCAAAACCCTTATTTGGGTTGAACCATTTAACTGTGCCTTTAGTCATGTTTTTTCCTTCCACGACAAACTAGCAGCTAAAGAGCTGCGATTATTAAAACGATGCGATGTCGAAGAAGAAATCAGTCTAGGGGCCAAAAAGGCCGCTCAATCGAAGACGGCTGCGAGAGCGCTCGGGCACAATACGCTGAAAGCTGAAAAGGACAAGCAAAAATCAGAAAAACTATTCTTGATACTTGCCTATAAGAAGGAGCCAAATGGCAAGCCTGCTTTATTGCTTTATCCTTGCGTTCAATGAACGAAGAGAGAGGCTCACATTTATCTCAGGTTATTCTTTCCGCCAAATCTATCTTGGACAACCATTTACTGAGCACATCCAACCCATATCCTTTGCCGTAAGATTGGCCGATGGTTTGTGAAGACCAGCCACCTAACTGATCCGTGATCTCTAAGGGAGATTCAATAGCTCTAAGCCGATCTCTGAAGCTATGTCGGAAGGAATGGATAACACAGCCTTTGGGGACACGAGGCTTGAGCCATTTGTTGAGAGCTGCACTGGCTGAGTTAGACTTGGTTCCACTACCTGAACAGTATTTATCAAAAGCAAAGTGTTGTGCATTATCTTTGACTCGTCTAGCAGCCCACAAGGCAGCTCCTACAAGGGGAACACGTCGCTCGCTGCCCTCTGTCTTTAAGCGTCTCCAAGGATGGGGCTGGATGATTACATGGGGATAAGGATCATCTAAGACGATATCTGATACCAGAATACCAGTTGCTTCAGAGAGCCTGAGCCCCGTATCACTGATAAGAGCAACTAACCAACGTGCCTGATCATCTATCTTCTTACACTCTGCTTGCATCTCTTTTATTGCATCAAGTGGAATAGGTTGTCTTGCTGTGGGTCTAGCCGTTGGCAGAACAACTTTCGCAAAGGCATTGCTTCCCTCCAGCCCATGTTCTGCGAAAGAGATATTAACTATCGATCGGATTGTCGCGAAGTTACGCCTTACAGAACTTACAGAGAGTCCTCTTTCTAAAAGAACATCACGAAGCTTCCCCGCATCTTTGGATGTGTAATGCTCAACGGGCTTATCCCCTAACACTGAGATTAGAGAATCTCTGTTTCTCTTCGCAGTACGAGTGAACACCTCGTCTTTATCGTGAGCCTTTAATTGTAAGTAAAACTCTACTGCCTCAGAGAACCTCGGCCCCTCCGCCTGCTTTCCATTTAGATAACCCAGATGACTCGAAGATGTTCCCAAGCCTAACTGTGTAAGCCGTAACTCAAACCACTGATCATCAAGTCGTTTGGCAAGCATCTGGCTTTGGGCCAACGCTTTACGAAAGTGGCGTGTCCTAAGTGCGATCACGATCCGTGACTTTTGATAGTGATCTAGTAGTGTTTTCGGAACACGCCTTGAGAAGTAATAAAACCCACGTTTGCGATACAGGTGGTGGTTAAATTGGTCTACCATACGACCTACCTTATTTAGCAGTGAAACAACCAACTGCTTGAAATAAGGTGATAAATC